>CAWAHP010000010.1:0-331784 GCA_963781875.1 uncultured Alphaproteobacteria bacterium | reverse complement strand
TGAAGGGCGCCAAGCAAATCGGTTTCACCGTGGTGTCGATCAGCGTATCGCTGATCGCAGCCTTCATTCCACTGTTGTTCATGGGCGGCATCGTCGGCCGGCTGTTCCGCGAATTTTCGGTGACACTCGCTTTCGCAATTGGCGTGTCCACCGTGGTGTCGCTGTCGGTGACGCCGATGATCTGCGCCTATTTCGTGCGTGCGGCGCCGAGCCGCGACGCCACCTGGCTCGATCGCCGGGTCGAGGGCGTGCTGTCGCGCATGATCCGGTTTTATGACCGCACGCTCGCCTTCGTGCTCGAACACCGCGCGCTGGCGCTGATCGTGTTCCTCGCCACCATCGCGCTCACGGTCGAGCTCTATATCAAGACGCCGAAAGGCTATTTCCCGCAGGACGACACCGGGCTGATCTTCGGCGGCACGCAGGCGTCCACCGACATTTCCTTACGAAGCGATGGCGCTGTTGCAGCAGAAGTCGATGGACATCGTGCTCGCCGACCCCGCCGTGGCCGGCTTGGGCTCCTCGGTCGGCGCCTCGCCGTTCAATGCGTCGGTCAATCGCGGGCGCCTGTTCATCAGCCTCAAGCCGCTCAGCGAGCGCGGCGGCGTGAGCACGCAAGTCGTGGTGGCGCGATTGCGCAACAAGCTGAGCCAGATTCCCGGCATCCGCGTGTTCATGGTGCCGGCGCAGGATCTGCGCGTCGGCGGACGGCAGAGCGACGCGCAATATCAGTTCACGCTGTGGAGTTCCGATATCGACGAGCTGCAGCGCTGGATGCCGCGCGTGCTCGATCGGGTGAAGCAGGTGCCCGGCGTGATCGACGTCACCACCGACCGCGAGCAAGGCGGCCTGCAGGCCAATGTCAGCATCGACCGCAAGGCGGCGGCGCAACTGGGCGTGCGCATCCAGGACATCGACAACGCGCTCAACAATGCGTTCTCGCAGCGGCAGATCTCGACCATCTACGGCCTGCGCAATCAATACCGGGTCATTCTGGAGGTGGACCGCAAATATCAGCGTGATCCGACCGACCTCACTCAGGTCTATGTCGCCGGGCAACGGCAATGCGCAGGTGCCGCTATCGGCGGTGGCGCATGTCGAGCGCGGCATAGCGCCCTTGGTGGTGAATCATCAGGGCCAGTTCCCGTCGGTCACCATCACCTACAATATCGCGCCCGACACCACGATCGAGGACGCCACCGCGGCGCTCGAGCAGGCGGCGGCCGAGATGCATATTCCCGACGTGGTGCATGCCGACTTCTCCGGCGACATCCAGGCCTTCAAGCAGACCGTCGGCGCGCAGCCGCTGCTGCTGCTGGCGGCGCTGATCGCGGTCTATATCGTGCTCGGCGTGCTGTACGAGAGCCTGGCGCACCCGCTCACCATCATCTCGACGCTGCCGTCGGCGGGCCTGGGCGCGCTGCTCGCGCTGCAAATCTCCGGCACCGAGCTGACCGTGATCGCCTTCATCGGCATTATTCTCTTGATCGGCATCGTGAAGAAGAACGGCATCATGATGGTGGACTTCGCGCTCGAGGGCGAACGAAAGCGCGGGCTGTCGCCGGCGCGCGCCATCCACGAAGCCTGCCTGGAGCGATTCCGGCCGATCCTGATGACGACCATGGCGGCGATGCTGGGCGCGGTGCCGCTGGTGATCGCGTCCGGCCCCGGCTCCGAGCTGCGCCGGCCGCTCGGCATCACCATCATCGGCGGCCTGCTGGTGTCGCAGATGCTCACGCTCTACACCACGCCGGTGATCTATCTGCTGCTCGACCGGCTGCACCGCAAGCTCGGCGGCGCCAGCCCCATTATATTTCTCCGCCGCCCGCCGAGTGCGCAGCCGGCGGAGTAGCCTCACACCCCCAAATACCGGTGCTGCACGTCGGGCGCGGCGGCGAGTTCGCGCGATAGGCCGCTCCACACCACGCGGCCCGCGCTCGATCAGGAAATGCCGGTCGGCGACGCGCATCAGCGTGCCGACATTCTTGTCGATCACCAGGATGGCGAGGCCGGCCGCTTTCAGCCGCGCGAGGCAGCGCCAGATCTCGGCGCGGATCAGCGGCGCCAGACCCTCGGTCGCCTCGTCCAGGATCAGCAGCCGCGGATTGGTCATCAGCGCGCGGCCGATCGCCAGCATCTGCTGCTCGCCGCCGGAGAGCTGGTTGCCCATGCTGTCGCTGCACGCTCGGCGAGACGCGGGAACAGCTCGTAGACCTTTTCGAGCGTCCAGCCGTCGCTGTCGCGCTCCACCGCCGTCGCCAGCAGATTTTCGCGCACCGTGAGATTGGGAAAGATCTGGCGGCCTTCCGGCACCAGCCCGATGCCGAGCTGGGCGATCCGGTAGGACGGCAGGCCGTGGATCTCCTTGCCCATGAAGCGGATGCTGCCGGCGCGCGCCGGCGTCAGCCCCATGATCGAGCGCACGGTGGTGGTCTTGCCCATACCGTTGCGGCCCATCAGCGTCACCATCTCGCCGGGCGCGATTTGTCAACGACACGCCGAACAGCACCTGGCTCAGGCCATAGCTGGTCTCGATCCCGGCGACGTCGAGGACGCTGTCAGCCATGGTCGGCGCCCTCCGCCTCGGCCTCGCCGAGATAGGCCTCGCGCACGTCCGCATTGGCGCGGATGTCGGACGGGCGCGCCGGTGGCGATCACCCGGCCGTAGACCAAAACCGTAATGCGGTCGGCGAGCGCGAACACCGTTTCCATGTCGTGCTCGACCAGCAGAATGGTGAGTTCCTTCTTCAACTCGCGCAGCATCTTGAGCATGCGCGCCGATCCCTCCGGCCCCAGGCCCGCCATCGGTTCGTCGAGCAGCAGCATGTTCGGCTGGCCGGCGAGCGCCATCGCGATTTCGATGCCGACGATGCTCGCCGTGACTCATGGTGCGGGCGATCATGTCGGCGCGATCGGCTAAGCCCAACGCGGGCCAGCGCGGCGAGCGCGGGCTCG
Organism: uncultured Alphaproteobacteria bacterium; assembly: GCA_963781875.1. GTDB lineage: Bacteria > Pseudomonadota > Alphaproteobacteria > Rhizobiales > Xanthobacteraceae > Pseudolabrys. Next base: position 328,829 of record CAWAHP010000010.1, on the reverse strand, counting down.
CGCAATTCCGGCTCGCCACGGGCATTGCGCCAAAACGAAACGAATGGCCGGCATGGGCCTGCACCGCCAGCGCGACATTATCGAGCACGCTGAGATCGAGGAACAGCGAGGTGATCTGGAACGAGCGCGCCAGCCCGAGCGCGCTGCGCCGATACATCGGCAGCGCGGTGATGTCGTCGCCGGCGAAACGGATCCGGCCCGAATCAGGAGTGACCTGGCCGGCTGAGTTGGCCGATCAGCGTGGTCTTGCCGGCGCCGTTCGGCCCGATCACGGCGTGCAGCTCGCCTTCGGCGTATGTCGAGCACGAGATCATCGGTGGCGACGATGCCGCCGAAGCGTTTGGCCAGGTCCTGACCTGCAACAATGCGTCAGCTCATGCTCGCCCCCTGCCGAGCAGGCCGTAGATTCCGCCGCGCGCGAACAGCACGACCAGCAGCAGCAGCGGGCCCATGATGATCTGCCAATATTCCGAGGCATGGGCCGCCGCCTCGCCAAACAGCGGGGTGCCGAGCAACTTGATCACAAACGGCAGCATTTCCTCGAACACCAGCAGCGCCACCGCGCCGATCAGTGGACCGAACAGCGAGCCCATGCCGCCGAGCACGACCATGACGATGAGGTCGCCCGAGCGGGTCCAGTGCATCATCGCCGGGCTGACGAATTCGGTGTGGTTGGCGAGCAGCGCGCCGGACAGCCCGCATATCGTGCCGGAGATGACGAAGCAGCTCAGCCGGTAGCGGAAGGTCGGAAAACCGATCGCTTGCATGCGGCGATCGTTCGAGCGCGATCCCTGGATCACCATGCCGAAACGCGAGTTGACCATCCGCCACGTGAGACCGATGACGCCGAACAGCAGGACCAGGCACACATAATAGAATTGGGTCTTGCTCGACAGTGTTGATCAGGCCGGCGAATTGGCTGCGGTTGTAGATGGTCAGCCCGTCGTCGCCGCCGTAGCGATCAAGCCCGACCGCCACGTAATAGAGCAGCTGCGCGAAGGCGAGCGTGATCATGATGAAGTAGACGCCGCGCGTGCGCAGGCACAATGCGCCGATGACGAGCGCAAACAACGCCGACACCACGAGCGCCGCCGGCCATTGCACGAAGCCTGACGGAAACCCCTCCTGCGCGAGGATGCCGACGACATAGCCGCCGATGCCGATATAGACGGCATGACCGAAGCTCACCATGCCGCCGTAACCCATGATCAGGTTGAGGCTGGTCGCCGCCATGGCCAGGATGACGATGCGGGTGAACAGCGTTATCAGGAACGGCTTGCCGCTGATCGTCGCATAGACCGGCAGAACGGCAAGAAAGATCAGCAGCGCGGCAAAGACGATATTGCGTCGCGTCAACAGCCCGGTCATTTGTTCGACACCGGGAACAGACCTTCCGGCCGCAGCACCAAGCACGACCGCCATCAACAGATAGATCAGCATCGACGACATGGCGGGCGCGATCGCCGAGGCGCCGCGCGGGCTCAATATCAGGCGGAGAATGTCGGGCAGAAAACCGCGGCCGACCGTATCGATCAGGCCGACCAAGATCGCGGCAATGAAGGCGCCGCGGATCGAGCCGATGCCGCCGATGATGATCACCACGAAGGCGAGAATGAGGATGTTCTCGCCCATGCCGATCTGCACCGTCAGGATCGGCGCCTGCATCAGTCCGGCGAGCCCGGCGAGCGCGGCGCCCAGCCCGAATACCAGCGTATAGAGCAGCTTGATGTTGACGCCGAGTGCGCCGACCATTTCGCGGTTGGTGGCGCCGGCGCGGATCAGCATGCCGATACGCGTGCGCATCACCAGGACGTAGAGAAACAGCGCCACCAGCAGCGTCACCAGGATGATGGCGAGTCCGGTAGGTCGGATACTCGACACCCGGCAGGATCTGGAAAATGCGTGTTGAGCCAGGCCGGCAGCGGCACATTCATGCCGGCCGGGCCCCAGATCAGCCGCACCACCTCATTGAAGAACAGAATCAGCCCGAAGGTGCCGAGCACATGATCGAGATGATCGCGGCCATAGAGCCGGCGCATGGCGATCACTTCCACCGCCATGCCGACCAGCAAGGTGGCGGCAAAGCGCCAACACCACGCTGAGAATGAAGTTTCCGGTCAAGGCGGTGAAGGTCGCCGCGAAATAGGCGCCGATCATGTAGAACGAGCCGTGCGCCAGGTTCACCAGATCCATGATGCCGAAGATCAGCGTCAGGCCGGCGGCCAGCAGGAACAGCAGCAGCCCGAGTTGCAGGCCGTTCAGGCACTGTTCCAGAAATAGCAGCATGGTCGTCGAACTCGTGGAAAAACGCGCGCCGCGTCAAACAAGCAACGAAACAGGACGGCAGCAGCGAATGCGCTCCCGCCGTCCTGCGATTTGGTCGTCGTCACTTCATCGGGCACTTTGCCGCCGACTTGTCCTGGTCGTCCTTGACGATGGTCTCGACGGTCTTGAGCGTCAGCACGCCGTCGGCATCCTTCACCGCTTCCTGGATATAGAAGTTCTGGATCGGGAACTGGTTGTTGCCGTACTTGTAGGGGCCGCGCACCGAGGCGTAATTGGCCTTTTTCATCTCGGCGCGCATGTCGTCCTTCTTGCTGAAGATCGCCCTTCACCGCCACCACCGCGCTGTTGATGAGATTGGCGGCGTCATAGGACTGGGCGCCGTAGAACGACGGATAGGCCTTGTGCTTGGCCTTGAAGTCGGCGACGAACTTCTTGTTGGCCGCGTTCGGCAGGTCGTTGACCCATTCCTGCGCGCCCGGCACGCCGAGCGCGAGATCGCCCTGCCGCGGCAGCGACAGCGAGTCGATGGTGAAGGCGGTGTAGAGCGCAATTTTGCCCTTCAGGCCGGCTTGGGCGTACTGGTTGAGGAACTGCACGCCGGCGGCACCGGGATAGAACACGTAGACCGCGTCGGGATTGGCCGCGCGCACCTTCGACAGCTCGGCGGAGAAGTCGAGCTGGTCCGGCCACTTGGTCAGTTCCTCGCCGACGATCTTGCCCTTGAACGTCGTGCGCATGCCGTTGAGCATGTCCTTGCCGGCGGCGTAATTCGGTCCGATCAGGAACGCCGTCTTCACGCCCTTCTTGTTCATGTAGAGGCCCATCGCCTGCGGCGTCTGGTCGTTCTGCCACGAGGTCGAGAAAACGTAAGGCGAGCAAAGTTCGCCGGCGACCTGCGACGCGCCGGCATTGGCGATGACGAACATCGTCTTGGAATCGACGATCGGCTTGAGCGAGGCGAGCAGCACGTTCGACCAGATAAAGCCGGAGATGAAGTCGACCTTGTCGGATTCGATCAGCTTCTCGGTCTTCTGCTTGCCGACTTCCGGCTTCTGCGCGTCGTCCTCGTAGATCACCTCGACCGGCAGGCCGCCCATCTTGCGGCCGAGATGATCGAGCGCAAGCTCGAACGAATTGCGCATGTCGTTGCCGATCACCGCGGTCGGGCCGCTGAACGTGCTGATGAAACCGATCTTGACGGTTTTTTGCTGGGCCATAGCCGGGCCCGCTGCGAGCATCAAGGCGGTGCTCGCGACCAATAAGGCTTTACGCATGTTCTTCCTCCCCGGGGCCGTTTGGGCCCTATTGCTTTGAGTACTCTAATGTACCGGCATCGTCGCCAAAAGGTCCACCGGCGTTGCAGTCGTAGCCTGCTGCAAGTGCGAAAATGGCCAGGAAATATGGCTTATGGGCCATGCGATGGCGGCCATTGACCCGTTTGACGGCTGCCCGGCCGTCTTGGCCCGCGCTGGCCCTAGGTGCGGGCCGTGCGCCTAGGGAAGTTTGATCTATGTCAAAAGCGCTGGAAAAACCTATGACGGCATCATCATCGGCGCCGGCCGCCATGGGCTGATCCTCGGCAGCTATCTCGCCTGCGCCGGTTTCGAAATTTTTTGGCGCGACGCACCCTTATAGTCTGCGCATGATCTTTTCCGAAAACCGGTTCCCACTTTTCGGGATCATGCGCTCTGCGCCGCCAGCATGTTGCGCATCTCGCGGAACGAAATCAGCTTGTTGGCGCGCTCGTCCCACAGCACCAGCCGAACGCATTTGATGCTTTCCCACAATGTCAGCCGGCCGATAGCGCCGAGCTCGGGATGTTCGCGCATCACGCGCGGCAGACGATAATACGGAATCGCGCTGCACAGATGATGCACATGATGAATGCCGATATTGGCGGTGAACCAGCGCAAGATGCCGGGCAGCACGTAATACGAGCTACCGTGCAGCGCGACCTCGTGCCGATTCCAGTTCTCGTTATGCGCCCACAGGGTATGCTCGAATTGATGCTGGACGTAGAACAGCCACACGCCCATCGCCGCCGCCAGCAGCATGATCGGCCCGTGCACCAGCAGGAACGGTCCGATGCCGATCAACCACATCAGCGTGGCGACGATGATCGCGATCGCAAGGTTGGTGCCCATCGTGCTGAGCCAAGGCTGCCAGCCGCCGCGCATAAAGCCGAACGGCAGCCGGTGCCGCAAGATGAAAAGATAGGCCGGCCCGACACCGAACATCACCGCCGGATGACGATAGAGCCGATACATCAGCCGACCCCAACGCGACAGCGCCAGATATTCGTTCACCGTCAGCGTATCGACATCGCCGATGCCGCGGCGATCGAGATTGCCGGAGGTGGCGTGATGAATGGCGTGCGATCGCCGCCAGAAATCGTAAGGCGTCAAGGTGAGCACGCCGATAGCGCGGCCGATCCAGTCGTTGGCAAGGCGATGACGGAAGAACGCGCCGTGGCCGCAGTCGTGCTGGATCATGAACAGGCGCACCAGGAATCCCGCAGCCGGCACGGCGAGCAGCAATGTCAGCCACCAAAGCCCGACCGAATAGGTAAACCACATCAGCGCCCAAAGCGCCGCCAGCGGCCCGAAGCTGATGCAAAGCTCGATGATGCTGCGCAGGCGGCTGGGTTGGCGGTAGTCCAACAACACTTGCGTCCAGGCGCGGGCGTCGCTCGTCCCGGCCGTATCGGCCGGACCTTGTCTGTTGTTCAAGCTGATGTCCTTTGTGGCTATGGTTGCGGCACAGACCGACCAGCCGCAGGGCTGCCGCGTTCACGCACTTTCATAATTGGTGGATGCGACAACTTGTATGTGTTTCGAGGTTTTTTTATGTCTGCTACCAAACATAGCGTTATTTGCGGATTGCGGCCAGATAATTCAATAGCGGAAAGCCAAATATGACACCCACCGTCGCTATCATCGCACCGGGCAATATGGGCGCCGCGGTCGCAAAACGCCTGACCGAGCACAAAGTGACGGTGCTCACCTCGCTCACCGGGCGTAGCGAAAACAGCGCGAAACGCGCGCGCGAGGCCGGCATGCAGGCCGTTGACGACCGGCAGCTCGCGGAAGCGGATTTTCTGCTCTCGATCGTGCCGCCGGGCGACGCGTTGGGCCTGGCGCAACGGCTGACCGGCGTGCTCACCGCCGCAAACAAGAAGCCAATTTATGTCGAATGCAACGCGGTCAACCCGCAGACCATGAACCAGAATTGCCGACGTGATCGCCGCCACTTCCTGCTCGTTCGTCGGCGCCGGCATCATTGGCCCACCGCCGAAGCCGGGCACCACCAACACCAAAATCTACGCCTCCGGGCCGCACGCAGCCGATTTCGCCCGGCTCAACGACTACGGGCTGATCGTGCGCGTACTGCAAGGCCCGCTCACCGCCGCCTCGGCGTTGAAGATGTCCTATGCCGGCATCACCAAGGGCTTCACCGCGCTCGGCGCCGCCATGATGCTCGCCGCCACGCGCGGCGGCTCGGCGGAGGCGCTGAAAGCCGAGCTTGCCGAAAGTCAGCCGGCGCTGTTCGGCTACCTGACACGGCAGGTGCCGGGCATGTATTCGAAGGCCTATCGCTGGGTGGCCGAGCTCGAGGAGATTTCCGCCTTCGTCGGCGCGGACCATGACGAGCACGCCATGCTGGAAGCCGCCGCCCGGTTCTATGAGCGCATCGCGCAGGATGTCGACGGCGACAAGAAAGAAACCGGCGAGCTGGATAAGTTCATCAAACCATGAATGATTCACCCATCCTCGTCGAGCGGCGCGACGGCTATCGCGTCATCACCTTCAACCGGCCGGACCGGCTCAACGCCTTCAACGAGGCCATGCACGATGCGCTGCGCGCGGCCATCGAAGAGCTTGAGGCCGACGCGACCTGTCGCGCGTTGCTGATCACCGGCAATGGCCGCGGCTTCTGCACCGGGCAGGATCTCAACGACCGGCTCGCCAAGCCGGGCGAAACCGTCGTGCTCGGCGGCACGCTGGAGGCGCATTACAATCCGCTGGTGCGCAAATTGCGCGCGCTGCCGCTTCCCGTGGTCGCCGCCGTCAACGGCGTCGCCGCCGGCGCCGGCTGCAACATCGCGCTTGCCTGCGACATCGTGCTGGCCGGCCGTTCGGCGAGCTTCGTGCAGGCCTTCGCGCGCGTCGGACTTGTTCCCGATTCCGGCGGCACCTGGATCCTGCCGCGCCTGGTCGGCGATGCGCGCGCGCGCGGCCTGACGCTGCTGGCCGAGCCGCTGCAGCGCGGAAAAAGCGGAAGAACTGGGGGCTGATCTGGAAATGCGTCGACGACGCGGCGCTCGCAAACGAGGCGCAGAAACTGTGCGAGCATTTCGCCGCAGCGCCCACGCAAGGGCTGGCGCTGATCAAGCGCGCGCTCAACGCCTCCGCCGGCAACGATCTCAATGCCCAGCTCGATCTCGAGCGCGACCTGCAGCGCGCGGCGAGCCTCACGCCCGACTATGCCGAGGGCGTGCGCGCCTTCATGGAAAAGCGCAAACCAAACTTCACCGGCCGCAAAGGGCAAGGCTGATGGATGCCGCGACGCTCGCCCGCGCCTGCGCCGACGCCATGTGGGCGGACGACGCCCCCAGCCGCGAGCTCGGGCTGCAGCTCATATCGGTCGAGCCCGGCCACGCCGTGCTGGCGATGGCGGTGACCGAGAAGATGGTCAACTGGCACAACACCTGCCACGGCGGATTCATCTATCTCTTGGCCGACACCGCCTTCGGCTATGCGAGCAATTCGCGCAATCGGCGCATGGTGGCGCAGCATTGCAGCATCAGCTATCTCAACCCGGCGCAGCGCGGCGACCGGCTGACCGCGGATGCGGTCGAGCGGCAGCGGCAGGGGCGCTCGGGGATCTACGATGTGACGGTAAAGCGCGAGGACGGGACGGTGATCGCCGAATTCCGCGGCCATGCTCGCGCCATCGAAGGAAGTCTCGTGCCGGACGCAAAGGCGCAGCAAAAATAGTTGGAGCACTTTTTGCCGAACAAACCATCCTTACGCGTGGGCTTAGCCGGCCTCGGCGCGGTCGGGCTGGAGGTGGCGCGGCGGCTGATTGCCGGCGTGCCGGGCCTGACGCTGACCGCCGTCGCGGTGCGCGACGTCGAGAAAGCGAGCCGCGCTCTGCCGCAGGTCGGCGACATAATCGCCGTGCGCAAGGCGACCGAGCTCGCCAACGATTGCGACGTGGTGGTGGAGTGCCTGCCGCCCGCGCTGTTCCGCGAGGTCGCCATTTCCGCCATCGATAAAGGCCGGCTGTTCATGCCGCTCTCGGTCGCGCAACTGCTGGAGAACGGCGACCTGATCGAGCGCGCCAAGCAAAAGGGCGCGCGCATCCTGGTGCCGACCGGCGCGCTGATCGGACTCGACGCCGTGCGCGCGGCCGCCGAGGGCACCATCCACTCTGTCAAGATGGTGACGCGCAAGCCGCCGGCCGGACTCGAGGGCGCGCCCTATTTGCGCGAGCGCGGCATTTCGGTGACCGATCTCAAGACGCCGCTGAAAGTGTTCGACGGCACGGCGCGCGAGGGCGCGCGCGGCTTTCCGACCAATGTAAACGTCGCGGCGGCGTTGAGCCTTGCCGGCATCGGGCCGGACCGCACGCAGCTGGAAATCTGGGCCGATCCGACCGTAACCAGGAATACTCACAGCATTACGGTCGATGCCGACACCATGCGCTTTACGATGACCATCGAAAACGTGCCGTCGGAAAACCCGCGTACTGGAAAGAATGTGGCGCCCTCCACGGTCGCCGCGCTGCGCGCGCTGGTGTCGGAATTAAAGGTGGGGACTTAAACGCGGGCGCCCGCGCCGGCTCACACCCGCAGGAAAATCTTGCGCCGATAAAAGAAGCCCGCGAGTGCAATAGCGAATGTGAGCCCCAGCACATGAGCGACAAAAAGTCCGGTGCCCGGCGTCACCAAGACGTCGAGCAAATCGCCGAAATCGCCGCCGACGAAGCGGAGCGCGAACGGCTCGAAGCCCAACGCGTTGTTGATGAAATAGAGCGTAATGGCATTGGCCCCGATCCAGACGAAGATCGTCGACCAGCTTTTAATGCCCCACACGTCGATGATCTGGTGCCACACGCCGAGCAACATCAAGCTATAGCCGCCGGCGACCAGCACGAACGACGACGTCCAGATCGCCTTGATCACCGGGAATTGCAGCCCCCAGAGATGGCCGAGTGCGACCAGCGCTGCACCGGCGCCGATCAGCCACAGCGATTTGGATTGCGCCGTAAACCGCTCGTCCTTCAGCATCAGCCCGGCAAACACGCCAAGCAGACATGTGCCGATCGCCGGCAGCGTGCTGAGCAATCCCTCTGGATCGCGGGTTGTATCCCACAGGCGGCCGGGCAGATAATTCGCGTCGATCCAGTTGGCGAGATTGGCATCCGGGCCAAAAGAGCCGGCGCCGATGCCGGGCACCGGCACGAATGTCATCAGCGCCCAATAGCCGCCCAGCAATGCGACGAACGCAATCAGCATCCCGCGCAGATTGAAGTTCAAGAACAGCAGCGAGGCGAACAGATAGCAGAGCGCGATGCGCTGCAGCACGCCGAGATAGCGGATGTCCGCCCATTCCTCGCTGATGCCGCCGTAATAGATCAGCCCCAAGCCGTACAACAGCAGCGCCCGCCGCAGCACCTTCAGATGCGCACCGGAGCGTCCCTCCCGCTCGACCAGGCGCGGGAGCGCGAGCACGATCGACACGCCGGCGATGAAAATGAACAGCGGGAAGATGAAATCGTAGAACCGAATCCCTTCCCAGGGGACGTGGCTGAGCTGGGTACCGAGGAAATGACCGATGGCGCTAACGACCGGCCCCTTGCCGGAACTCATTTGGTCGAGCGACACGACCGCCCCGTCGGCGCCGAGAATCCAGAAAATGTTGAAGCCGCGCAGCGCGTCGACGCAAGCAAGCCGCCGTGCCGCCGCAGCCGGCGGGGCATCAATGAAACTCTTCGGCGCCAATTGCAACTGCATGTGCGCGGATCGCTCGAGGGCTGGTCTTAAGTCCCACCGCGCGACCATAAATTGGCGCGCATTCCGGCTTAACCCGGCCATAGAACGATGCCCAGCCCAAAATGGTTGTGAGACAGACCGTCGCGATCGATCGTGGTGTCGACATTCCCGGCTCCCCCACCCCCTCAAGAATCGCCGCTATATATTCAATAAGCTGTATTTGAAACAAAATGATAGCCGAAGACGTTGGCGGCAAGACCTGACGGCGACAGCGGTCCGGTCCTGTTTAGGGTTTGATTTGGCTCAAATTGCCCCGGTGTTTCGCCCTTAAACTTAAAACACAATGAGAACTTGGCAGGAGCATTCAATGCCAATTACCGCACCGATCTTGTCGATCTCGCCGGAAAAAGTCTGCTTCTTCATCAGCAAGGCGCACCAATTTGACGTCAAGGACGGCATCAGCGATCCCAACTCCGGATCAAACGCCGCCGACGACATGATGCTCGACGTGCTGGAAGACCACGCCGACGACCCGACCTTGCAGGAGATGACTTCGTTCATCAACGCGCTCACCGAGGACGAACAGATCGACCTGGTGGCGTTGACCTGGCTTGGCCGGGGCGACGGCACGCTCAGCGAATGGGACGATTTGCGCGAGGAAGCGGCCCGCCTGCACAACAAGCGCACGGCCGAGTATCTGCTCGCAAAACCGATGCTGGGGGATCACCTCGAAGAGGAACTCGCGGCGTTCGGCCGTTCTTACGAAGTCATGTAAACCCGTATTCTCGACAAGCAGGTATCATGGAAACAGCAGTTCAAATTTCCTTCCAAGGGTTGACGCCAAACCAGCACGACCGTGACGCGATCACGGCCCATGTGGCCGACCTCGAACAGCGGTTCGGGCGCATCACCGCGTGCCACATCAACATCACGGCGCCGAGCGAACACCATCGCAAGGGCGGCATCTATCAGGTGCACGTTCGGCTGGCGCTTCCCAGCGGACGCGAGGTCAATGCCGACCGAAGTCCGGACGCCGACGAGCGGCATTCGGATCTTCCGTTCGCTATCAACGACGCGTTCCACCGCGCCCGCCGCCAGTTGCAGGACCATGTGCGGGAGATGCAAGGCCAGATCAAAACCAACCGCGCGAGGCCACGCCCTTAAGATCTTCGGCGCCGGCGCGCGGCGATCACCTGCTCGGCGGCGGCAACCCCGGTGATCCAGCCGCCATGCGCGGTCGAAAAATCGGCTTTCGAGCACGCCTCGCCGGCGAAGAACAAGCGATCGTCGACGGCTGCGGCAAGGATCGCCCGGCAGTCCGCCTTGCCCGGCAGCGCGTAGGAATACGAGCCACGCGCAAACGGATCGGCGCCCCAGCGATGGATATGAAGCGGTTTAACCCGGCGGCTGAAATTGCTGCCGAGCAGCGTGCCAAGTTCCGACACCGCGAAGTCGACGAAGGCGCGCTCGCCCTTGGCTTCGAGCTCGCTGCGCCAAGCGTCCGCCGAAATAGACTTCGATCTGCGGCCGGCCGAACGGCCGCAGGTGATAGGCGGCGGTCGCGATTCGATCGGTGCGGCCGAACAGGCGGCTGTCGTTTTCGAATTCCTCGGCATCGTCGAGCGACAGGAACAGCTTGTCGGCAAGACCGAGCGGCAGGTTTTTCGCCGCGTCCGTCTTCTCCGGCAAAGCCGGCGCGAACAGGTGATTCCTTGTCGGCGAGCACCGCGCTCGGCAGCGTCACGATCGCCTGATCGGCCGTGATCGCGCCCTTCGCCGTTTCGATCTTCAACCGCTTGCCGTGATGGTCGATCTGCAGCACGGGGCAGTCGAGCACGACGGATAAGTCGTCGCCGTAAGCGGCGATGGTTGCGCCATAGCCTTCGAGCACGCGCCAGTTCACGCCGGTGTCGGCGTAATTGGCGAAATCGCGCACCGAAATGCGATCGAATTCGGCGCCGCTGATATAAGTGCCGACCGCGTTGATCAGACTATTCCAGCGGCCGTTCGGGTGCGAGCACCATCGCGGCCGCAACGTCAGGCTGCTTCCCGGCGGCCGCGTCGACGCGTTGGTTGAATTCTTCCATGGCATTCCAGAATTCGCGCTGATCGGCCAGCGGAAAACCGGCCGGCAGCGCCGGCTTCGTCCAGGGCGGCGGCGTCTTGTCGATCGATCGGCCTTGGGTTTCGGCGATCTTCACCCACGGATTACGGTCAGCCGAATGCAGCCAGCCACAGCCGAGATCGAGCGCGAAACCGGAAGCGATCGGTGATGGTCCAGGCCCGGCCGCCGAGCCGGGAGCGCGCCTCGACCACCAGGCAGTTGATGGCGGCTTTGCCGAGCCGCCGGCCCGCTGCAATGCCCGCCGCGCCGCCGCCGATGATCACGACCTCGGTGTCGCTGTTCGCCATTCCGAATTTATACGTTGGTCGCGAGCCGCGATGGGGTAACGATTAAGCGAAGGCCCGGAGTGCGACTACATCTTTCTTGGACCGAAGAATTGCGATCCCACGAGGACGACGATCCAAATCGCTGCCAGCACGCCAAACGCGAGGATCAATAGGCTCATCGCATCCTCCCCTGATCGGTTATGCCGCGATCTTATCCCGATTGGTCGGTCATTACATCAAGGCCGCCGACCGCGCGTGGTCACTCATTCCAAATTGGTGCGCTGCGCCAATTCCACCTGCCATCCCCATAACCGAAGGCCGCCCGGCGCTTGTCGCCGGGCGGCCCATCGGATCGTTCTGTCGTTCGGACAAATCGGTTATTTCGTCGTCTCGATTTGCGCCTGATCGGGGCCGTTGACTGGCGCGGCCGCCATTTCCTTGGTGCACTGATCCTTGAACACCACCATGCCTTCCGGGGTGTAGCCCTTGGTCAAGCAGGTGCACGGGCCAGGGGTGGCCACGCGCACGACGTCAGTCACCACCGGCTGGACATAGCGAAGATGGGCGAAGCGGTCGTGGTGACGGAAAACCCAGTGGTTGTTCCAGTGGCCGTTCATGTGCGGACCGTTGTGGGGGCCGTTGTTCGGGCCATTGGGCTTCTTGGCATCGGCCGTGCCGACGACGAGAGTCGCCGCGGCAAGCGCAGTGGCAAGGGTCAGGATGATCTTGCGGGACATTGTAGCTCTCCAAGGTTTAGGTTGCGTTGGCATGTAGTCGGCCGGCGCTGAAATAGGTTCACCGAGCGCGGCGCGGCCGCCGCCGTTTGACAATCCGGGGGTGGGGTTTATCGTTTGCGTACATATAATTAGCCCCGTTAGCGCATGATCCCGAAAAGTGGGGACCGGTTTTCGGAAAAGATCATGCGCAAGCAAAGTCAGCGGATTGCCGCATGAAACCCGCACCCTTCATCCGCCATGTGCCGCGCACGCTCGACGAGGCGCTGAAGATTTTGGCGCAAGTTGCGCCGCAGGACGGCCGCGTGCTGGCCGGCGGGCAAAGCCTGGTGCCGATCATGGCGTTTCGGCTGGCCAAGCCGGCGCATCTGGTCGACATCAACGAAGTCGAAGGCCTCGACAGGATTGCGAGCGACGGCAAGATGCTGAGCATCGGCGCGCGCGTGCGCCACGCCGCGTTTCACAAATCCGTGGTCGACAATCCGCTCGGCAAACTGCTCACCTTTGTCGCGCGCCACATCGCGCATTATCCGATCCGCATGCGCGGCACCTTCTGCGGCAGCCTGGCGCATGCCGATCCGGCCTCGGAATGGTGCCTGGTCGCGGCCACGCTCGACGCCACCATGGTCGCCAAAAGCACGCGCGGCGAACGGCTGATCGCGGCCAAGGATTACTTCGAAGGCATCATGTCGACCGCGCTGGCCGAGGACGAATTGCTGGCGGAAGTGCGCCTGCCGCTGCTCGCGGCCGACGCCAAATTCGGCTTCAACGAATTCAACCGCCGCGCCGGCGATTTCGCCATGGCCGCGGCGCTGGTCACCTATCGCCTCGCAAGACGGCAAGATCGCGGACGCGCGTGTCGGCGTCGGCGGCGCCGAGCCCTCCCCGCGCCGCATTGCGGAGGCCGAAGCCGCGCTCAACGGCCAGGCGCCGGGCGACGCGGTTTTCCGCGCCGCGGCCGAAGCCGCAGCCAATGCCATCGATCCGCTGGAGGATCATCAGACCACGGGCGAATACCGGCGCGACCTGGTGCGCGCGGTGGTGCGGCGCGCGCTGGAGCATTCCACGCACATGACCGCGCACACCAAAGGCTCCGGGCTGAAATGGGTCGGCCGCGCCATCCGCCGGCTGGAAGACCCGGCGCTGGTCACCGGGCAAGGCCGCTTCACCGCCGATCTGCCCGCCGCGCATTGGGTGCGCTTCGTGCGCAGCCCGGTCGCTGCCGGAAAGATCACGAAAATCGACACGCCGAAAGGCGCGATGGTGATCACCGCCGCCGATCTCAAGGGCGTGAAGAAGATCACGCCGATGCTGCACAAGTTCAACTACAAGCCGGTCGGCCAGCCGATCCTGGCGGACGGCGTCGTGCGCTTTGTCGGCGAGCCGGTCGCCGCTGTGGTCGCGGCGAGCGAGGAAGAACGCCGAGGACATCGCCGATCTGGTCGATGTATCGACATCGACGAGACCACGCCGGTGATCGACGCGCGCGCCGCGCTTGAAGCCGGCGCGCCGCAAGTGCACGCCGAAGCGCCCGGCAACGTCATCCTCGAAGGCAAGTTCAAGACGCCCGATTTCGACGCGGTCTGGGACGGCGCGGCACAAGATCGTCAAGGTCGATGCGCGCTCGCACCGGCAGAACGCGACGCCGATGGAAGCGCGCGCCGGCCACGCCGCCTACGACGCCTCCACCGGCCGCGTCACGCTGACCTGCACCACGCAGATGCCGCATCTGATGCGCACCGCCATCGCCGACGTGCTCGGCATGCCGGAAACCGATCTGCGCGTGATCGCGCCCGATGTCGGCGGCGGCTTCGGCCAGAAGATGTCGCTCTGCGCCGAATATGTCGTGCTGGTGTGGCTGGCGCGCAAACTCAAAAGTTCGGTGGCCTGGACCGAGGACCGGCGCGAGAACCTGATCGCCGGCTTTCATGCCCGCGACCAGTACATCACGCTCGAAGGCGCCTTCGACAAAAACGCCAAGCTGATCGCGCTGAGCGCCGACATCGTCGCCAATATCGGCGCCTATTCCTGTTTCCCGACCACCTGCGGCGTCGAGCCGCTGATGGCGATGGCGGAAATGCCGGGCCCTTACGACGTGCGGCAATACCAATGCCTGGCGCGCGGCGTCATCACCAATACCTGCACCATGGCGCCCTATCGCGGCGTGTCGCGGCCGGTGATCACCTTCACGCTTGGAGACGGCTGATGGACAAGGCGGCGACCGCCTTCGCGCATCGATCCGGTCGATATCCGCCGCCGCAACCTGATCGACAAATTTCCCTACACCTCGGCGATGGGCCTGGTGTACGACGAGGCGACCTACAAGCAGACGCTGGAGATGGCGGTGAAGGCCATCGACGTGCCGGCCTTTCGCGCGCGGCAGAAACAAGCGCGCGCCAAGGGCCGCCATCTCGGCATCGGCTTTGCCACCTTCTCCGAGCGCACCGGCTACGGCAGTCCGGCGTTCGCCGCGCGCGGCATGGAGATCACGCCCGGCTGGGAAACCGTCATCCTCACCGTCGATCCGTCCGGCTTCGTCGAGGCGCGCATCGGCTCCTCGCCGCACGGCCAGGGCCTGCGCACCACGCTGGCGCAGATCATCGCCGACGAGATCGGCGTCACGCCCGACGTGATCAAGGTCGTGCATGGCGACACCGACACGCGCGCCCTACGGCTGGGGCACCTTCGCCAGCCGCTCGCTGGTGATTTCCGGCGGCGCCACGCTGATCGCGGCGCAGAAAGTGCGCGCCAAGCTGATCAAGATCGCCAGCCACATGCTGGAAGCGGCGCCCGGCGACATCGTGCTGGAGGACGGCGCGGCCAAGGTCGCCGGCACCGACCGCTCCGTCACGATCGCGAAAATGGCGCGCGAGGCCTACACGCAGACGCATCGCTTCAAGGGCGAGATCGAGCCGGGCCTGACCGAGACCGGCACCTACGATCCGCCCGGCACTTTCTCCAACGCCTGCCATGTCGCCATCGTCGAGGTCGACGTCGAGACCGGCCGCGTGACGGTCGAGAAATTTCTGGTGGCGGAAGACGCCGGCCGCATCATCAATCCGATGATCGCCGACGGCCAGGTGCATGGCGGCATCGCGCAGGGCATCGGCAACGCGCTGCTGGAAGAAATCATCTACGACGAGAGCGGCGGCATTCTCACCGCCAATCTCGCCGACTACATGCCGCCGACCGCGCACGAAATTCCGCCGATCGAGCTGCATCACATCGAGACGCCGAGCACCAACTCGATCACCAAGGCCAAGGGCCTGGGCGAAGGCGGCTGCATCGGCGCGCCGGCGGCGATCGTCAACGCCATCAACGACGCGCTGTCGCCGTTCGGCGTGCAGATCGACGAAATTCCGGCGACGCCGCAGCGCATTCGCGCGGCGTTGCGCGCAACGGGTAGAAAGCCGCATGAGCGACAAGACCGCCATCACGCTGACCATCAACGGCCGCGACCACGCGATCAGCGTCGAGCCGCGCCGCACGCTGGTCGACGCCATCCGCGAGGATTGCGGGCAGACCGGCACCCATATCGGCTGCGAGCACGGCATCTGCGGCGCCTGCACCGTGATCGTCGACGGCGAGCCGGTGCGCTCCTGCCTGATGTTCGCCGTGCAGGCGGCGGGCAAGAAAATCCGCACCGTCGAGGGCCTGGCGACAGGACGACAAGTTGCATCCGATGCAGCAGGCCTTCATGGACCACCACGGCCTGCAATGCGGCTTCTGCACGCCGGGCTTCCTGATGCTGGCGGTCGGCGTGCTCGAGCGCGAGCCCGACATCAGCGACGAGGATCTGCTCGACGTGCTGTCGTCGAACCTGTGCCGCTGCACCGGCTATCAGAACATCATCAAGGCCGTGCGCGCCGCGGCCAAAGAGATGCGGAAGAAATGACAGCCCCGGCCAAATTCGTCGGCCGCTCCGTCCCTCGTCTGGAAGACCGGCCGCTGCTGTTGGGGCAGGGCCGCTTCGCCGCCGACATTTCGTTTCCCGGCCAATGGTGCATGCGCGTGGTGCGCTCAGCCGTCGCGCACGGGAAAATCAAATCGATCGATGCCACGGCGGCGCTCAAGCTGCCCGGCGTGCACGCGGTGTGGACCGCGGCCGACGTCGCGCATATTCCGCCAATCCCGTTTCGCCTCACCGGCCTCGAAGAGCTCGAGCCCTACCAGCAGCCGGTGCTGGCGAAGGACGTCGTGCGCTATGTCGGCGAGCCGGTCGCGGTGGTGTTCGCGGACGATCAGTACGTCGCCGAAGATGCCGCCGATCTGGTCGAGATTGACATTGAACCGCTGCGAGCAACGCTGCTCGCGGCCGAGCAACCGGGCTTCTACGAGCATGACCTGACCACCGAGCCGGGCGTGGTGCGCAAAGGCTATGGCGACGTCGACGCCGCCTTCCGCAACGCGCATGCCATTGTTTCGCTTGAGCTTTCCGTCGGCCGCCATTCCGGCGTGCCGATGGAAACGCGCGGCGCCATCGCCCGCTACGACGAGCAACGCGACATTTTGGAAATGCACGGCGCCGCCAAGGTGCCGCACTGGAATCGCGATCACATCGCGAAAATGCTGGGCCGGAAAAGAGAATCCGTGCAGCTCTACGAAGGCCATGTCGGCGGCGGCTTCGGCATCCGCGGCGAACTTTATCCCGAGGATATTCTGGTCTGCGCCGCTGCGCTGAAATTCCGCAAACCGATCAAATGGATCGAGGACCGCCGCGAGCACCTGATCGCGGCCAATCATTCGCGCGACCAGCGACACCGCGTCCGCGCCGCCATCGACAAGGACGGACATATCCTCGCCATCGACGACGAATTTTTCCACGACAACGGCGCCTACATGCGCACGCACGCGGCCACCGTGCCCGATCTCGCGGCCGCCATGCTGCCCGGCCCCTATCGCGTGCCGGCCTATCGCGCCATCGGCCACATCCGCCTCACCAACAAGACGCCGTGCGGCACCTATCGCGCGCCTGGCCGCTACGAGTCCACCTTCGTGCGCGAGCGGCTGCTCGATGCCATCGCGGCGAAAGTCGGCGTCGACAAGGTCGAAATCCGCCGGCGCAATCTGATCGCCAAGAGCGCGATGCCCTACACGCTCGGGCTCGAAACGCTCGGCACCCATATCGTTTACGATTCCGGCGACTACGCGCTCCTGCTCGACAAGGCGCTGGCGGCCGCCGATTGGGATAATCTACAGCGCCAACTTCAACGGCGGCGGCCGAACGGCGAAAAGGTCGGCGCCGGTGTCGCGATGTTCGTGGAGAAAAGCGGGCTGGGACCGTTCGACACCGTGCGCGTCGAAGTTATCCCGGACGGCACGGTCGAAGTCATCACCGGCGTCGCCTCCATCGGCCAGGGCGTCGAAACCGTGATCGCGCAGATCTGCGCCGACGCGCTCGGCGTCGATTACGCCAAGATCCGCGTCATCCACGGCCAGACCGACCGCATCGACAAGGGCATGGGCGCCTTTGCCTCGCGCGTCACCGTGATGTGCGGCGAAGCCACGCGGCTGGCGGCCGTCAAACTGCGCGAGACGGCGCTGCGCGCCGCCGCCGAACTGATGCAGACCGAAGCCTCGGCCCTCGACATCGTCGACGGCGAGATCGTGCGCACGGGCGTCGCGTCCGGACCGTCGATGCCGCTCGCCGAACTTGCGCGCACGCTGCCGGCCGGTTTGAGCGCCGAGGATACGTTCGAATCCGCGCACATGGTCTATCCCTACGGCGTGCATGTGGCGGCCGTGCGCGTCGATGCCGACACCGGCGGCGTGACCATCGAGCGCTATGTGATCGCCTATGACATCGGCAAGGCGGTCAATCCGAAACTGGTGGAAGGCCAGATCGCCGGCGGCCTGGCGCAAGGCATCGGCGGCGCGCTGCTGGAGGAATTTCTCTACGACGAGAACGGCGAGCCGCTCTCGGTCACCTTCGCCGACTACCTGATGCCGACCGCGCGCGAGGTGCCCGAGATTTCCATCCTCGTCTCCGAGGATGCGCCGAGCCCGCTCAATCCGCTCGGCCTCAAGGGCGCCGGCGAAGGCGGCGCCAATCCGGTCGGCGCGGTGATCGCCTCGGCCATCGACGACGCGCTCGGCAGTCCCGGCGCGGTGACGCAATTGCCGATCTCGCCGCAGCGGCTGAAGGCGATCATCGCCGCGCGCTGACGATGGCCTATGCCAGGATTGAATTTCGGCCGGTATCCGTCCTTTGTCGTCTCGACGCGGCCGGCGAACGGCATGCCGACGTGACCGGGAAACACCAGCGCGCCGCTCGAGGCGCAATAGTCCAGCACCTTGCGCCGGCTGACGCGCGCTTGCGCGGCGTCCGAGTTTTTCGGGAAATTCCAGTCCGGATAATAGACCTGCAGCAGATGGTGCCAGACGTCGCCGATGAACACGCCGCGCGCGCCCTTGCTTTCGAGCTTGAACACCACGTGGCCGGGCGAATGGCCGGGCGCCGAGTCGATCTCGATGAAGTCGTTGAGCCGGTACGGGCCGCCGCTCACCAGATCGGCGCGGCCGTGTTCGAGGATCGGGATCACGCATTCGCGGAACGTGCCGAGTTCCGCCGGCCCCTCCTTCGGATCGGCGTCGATCTTGGAGAAATAATCGACGTCCGGCTTGGAAAAGACATAGCGGGCATTGGGAAATGTCGGCACCCATTTTCCGTCGCGCAATTGCGTGTTCCAGCCGACATGATCGTGATGCAGGTGCGTGCACATCACCATGTCGATTTCCTCCGGCTTTGCGCCGGCGGCGGCAAGCCGCTCGAGATAAGGCGTGTTGAGCATGTGCCACCACGGCCGCGTCGGCTTGGATTTGTTGTTGCCGCAGCAGGAATCGATCAGGATTTTCTTGCCGCCGATCTGCAACAGCCAGCTATGCACGCTGAGCATGATCAGGCCTTTGCCGGCATCGTAGTGATGCGGCGCCAGCCAGTGCTTGTGCTCGGCCATGTGCGCATCGGTGAAGTCCGGAAAAATGTCGCGCAGCGGATAGTTCGGGACGTTGGTTTCCTCGATGCGCGTGATGGTGGCTTGGCCCAGGGTGAACACCGGCATGACTGAAAAACTCAAGCCAGTTTCTTCAAGTAGCCTCGCCACCAATCGCTGTTCCTCCGCCGTCAGCGGCGCCAGCGTGGCGGCGGTGATCTCGGCGGCGACCAGCATCGCGGCTTCGGTGACCTGGCGGCCGCGGGCGGTAAGCGTCACCGCGCGGCGGCGGCGATCCGTCGGATCGTTGAGCGCGGTGACAAAGCCGCGCCCGCTTAAGCGGTCGACCACGCCCTTGATGGTGGCGGCGTCGAGATAGATCAGCCGGCCAAGATGGTTCTGCGAGCACGGGCCGACCTCGAAGAGCTTGGCGAGCGCCGCGAACTGGGTCTGCGTCAGCCCCTCGATCATGCGCGCGGTGAAAATCGAGGTGTGCCGTTGCATGGCGACGCGCAGCAGGAAGCCGATCTGTTCGTCGAGCACATAACGTCCGTGCTCGGCCGGATCAGCCGCGGGTGCCACAACCTTCAATTTTTCACGCCGCATCGTCGATCCGTTCTGCCGGCCACATCCGACGGACAAGTCTCACCGGATGAGAAATCATGACCGGTCTTAAGCGCGCGCGAAAGGGGCTTGCTTGCCAATCCTTGAAAATAACGGGCGCTGCCCCGACCGGGGCCTAGACCGTCAAATACGCCCTTTGCACGTCCACGTTATCGGTGAGTTGCGCCATCGAACCCTGCCAATGGATTTGGCCCTTCTCGAGCACATAGACCCGGTCGGACACCAGCCGGGCGAAGTGGATGTTCTGCTCCGAGAGCAGGATCGACAGCCCCTCCTTTTTCAATTCGACGATGGTGTTGGCCATCTGCTCCACGATCAGCGGCGCCACGCCTTCCGACGGCTCATCAAGCAGCACCAGCAGTGGATTGCCCATCAGCGTGCGCGCGACCGTGAGCATCTGCTGCTCGCCTCCGCTCATGCGGCTGCCCAGGCGGTCCGGCATTTCGGCGAGATTGGGAAACAGCGCGAACAGCCTTGAAGGCGTCCAGGACGGAGCGGGCGCGCCATCGGCGAAACGGCGCGGCGCCTGGCGGCCGATGTCGAGATTTTCCATCACCGTGAGATCGACAAAGATACGGCGATCCTCCGGCGTGAAGCCCAGGCCGCGCCGCGCGATCTCGAACGGCTTCAAGGCGGAAATGTCGTCGCCGTTGAAGCGCACCGCGCCCTGGCGCTGGGCGATCAGGCCCATGATCGCCTTCATGGTGGTGGACTTGCCGGCGCCGTTGCGCCCCATCAGCGCCACCACCTCGCCGCGGCCGACCTTGAAGCTCAAATCGTAGAGAATGCGCGCCGCGCCGTACCAGGCGCTCAAGCCTTCGACTGTGAGCATCGCATCGCCGCTCATGACGCAGCTCCCGCCGCGAAGGTTTTGCCGGTGCCGAAATAGACCTCGCGCACTTGCGCGTTGTCGCGAATGGCGGCGGCATTGCCATCGGCGATCAGGCGCCCGCGCGCCAGCACGATGATGCGGTCGGCGAAGGCGAACACCACGTCCATCGAATGTTCGGTGAACAGCACCGAGATGCCGCGCTCGACCACCAGCCGCTTGACCAGTTCGATGAGCCCGTGCCGTTCCCGCGCGCCCATGCCGGCGGTGGGCTCGTCCATCAGCAACAGGCGCGGATCGTTGGCGAGCGCGATGGCGAGTTCGACGCGCTTGACGTCGCCATAGGCGAGCTCGCGGCTCGGCCGGTCGGCGGCCTCGCGCATGCCGACCTGGGCGAGCAGATCGAGCGCCCGCTCGCGATGCCGCCCGGCGGCCGGACGCCAGAGCCGGTAGATTTCGCGCGCGTGCGACATCAGCGCCATCTGCACGTTCTCGACCACCGTCATCGAGCCGAACGTGGCGGCGACCTGGAAGGTGCGTCCGACGCCGAGCCGCCAGATCTCGCGCGGCTCGATCCCGGCGATATCGCTGCCCTCGAACAGGACTTCGCCGGAATCCGGCGCCAGCTGTCCGTTGATCATATTGAAGCAGGTGGATTTGCCGGCGCCGTTCGGCCCGATCATGGCGAGGAACTCAGCCTGCTCGACCGCGAAGCTGACCTCGTTGACCGCGCGCACGCCGCCGAAGGCCTTGGACAATGAGCGGACCGTGAGCACGCTCATGACTTAGCCCCAGACTTGCGCCACAGCGACGCGAAAGCGCCGACGATGCCCTGCGGGAACGCCAGCACCAGCAGCAGGATGATGACGCCCAGCAACGCGCGCCAATATTCGGTCTGCCGCATCACCGTGTCCTGCAAGGTGGCGAACACCGAGGCGCCGACGATCGGGCCGGTCAGCGTCTGAATGCCGCCGAGCAGCACCATGACCAGACCGTCGATCGAGCGGCCGACGCCGATCGTTTCCGGCGAGATCGAGCCCTTGGCGAAGGCGAACAACCCGCCGGCAACGCCGCAGACGCCGCCGGCAATGGCGAAGCCGAGCCAATGCACGCGCTTGACGTCGATGCCGATCGCTTCGGCGCGCAGCGCGGAATCGCGGCCCGCGCGCATGGCATAGCCGAACGGCGCGAACAGAAAACGCCGCAGCAGCAGCACGCCGATCACCGCCAGCAGCAGCGTGAGCATGAAATAAACCCAAGCCTGGTCGAATGGCGGCGGCGGCCACACGCCGATCACGCCGTTCGAGCCGCCGGTCAGCGCCTCCCATTGGAACACGGCGGCCCAGACGATCTGCGCGAAGGCCAATGTGAGCATCGCAAGATAGACGCCGGAGAGCCGCACCGCGAACCAGCCGAACAGCAGCGCGCCGGCAAGCGCGACTAATGGCGCTGCCGCAAGCGCGAGCCCCATCGGTAGGCTGAGCCATTTCACCAGCAGCGCCGCAGCCATAGGCGCCGAGCCCGAAATAGGCCGCGTGCCCGAACGAATGCATGCCGCCCGGCCCCATGATGAAATGCAGCGAGGTCGCGAACAGCACCGCGATCAGCACGTCGATGCCGAGGATCAAGAGATACGGCGAGCTCTGCGCCAGCAGCGGCAGGCACAACAGCAGCGCCAGCACCACGGCGCCGAGCGCCTTCAGCATCGGTGTCGCCGGCCGCATCGGCTCCTCCGGCTCGGCGATCGAGCGCACCGCGCCTTGCGCGCGGCCGAGCAGGCCGTAGGGCCGCGCGATCAGCACCACCGCCATCACCAGGAATTCGGCGACCAGCGTGAGCTTGGAGAAATTCACCGTGATGAAGCCGAAATCGACCACGCCGATGCCGATGCAGAGCGCCTTGACCTCGGCGATGATGACGGCGGCCAAGATAAGCCCCGGTGATCGAGCCCATGCCGCCGACCACCACCACCACGAAGGCGTCGCTGATCGCCACCAGGTCGGTGGCGAGATTGGCGGGCTCGCGCGCAACCTGCAAAGCGCCGCCGAGGCCGGCGAGCGCTGCGCCGAGCGCAAACACGGAGGTGAACAGAATCGATTGATTGACGCCGAGCGCGCCGACCATTTCGCGGTCCTGCGTCGCCGCGCGCACCAGGCGGCCAAAGCGCGTGCGCGCCAGCGCGAAATGCAGGATCAGCAGCACCAGCGGGCCGACGACGATCAGGAACAGGTCGTATTCCGGCAATTGGCGGCCAAGCACTTCGATTGCCCCGCGCAGGCCGGGCGCGCGCGGCCCGAGCAGATCCTCCGGACCCCACAGCCAGAGCGCGGCGTCGTTGATCACCAGCACCAGCGCGAAGGTGGCGAGCAGCTGGAACAATTCGGGCGCGCGATAAATTCGCCGCAGCAGCACGATCTCGATCACCGCGCCGATGACGCCGACCATGAGCGCGGTGGCGACGATGCCGCCCCAGAAGCCGAGCACGCCGCCGATATTGGTGGCGAACGAATAGGCGATATAGGTCCCCAGCATATAGAGGGACCCGTGCGCGATATTGATGATGCGCGAGACGCCGAAAATCAGCGACAGGCCGGCGGCGACAAAGAACAATCCGGAGGCGGTGGAGAGCCCGTTGAGCGCCTGAAACAGGAATGCGCTGAGAGTCATGTCACCTCTCCCCGCAAGCGGGGAGAGCATAGGCCGCCTGCGGCGGCCGTTTTCGCATTGAAGAACGCCGAGGCGAAGCCTCGGCTATGCTTCCGAGCGGCAGCGAGGAAGTCGGGTGAGGGGGCATCGAGATAGAATAGCACCATCGAGGCCCCCTCACCCGGCTCGCAGCTCACGCTGCTCGCCACCCTCTCCCCGCAAGCGGGGAGAGGGAACGTAGGCCGCGCGTCTAAGTTAATTCGATTCCGCCGGCCGCAGTTTCTTGACCTCGGCATCGCTCGGCAGCACGGAAGCGCCGTCGACATATTTGAAGTCGGCCATGGTGCCCTTGCCGCCTTCGAGCGCGATCTTGCCGACATAGGCGCCCATGGTGGCCTGGTGATCGCTGGCGCGATAGACGAACGGCCCGAACGGGCTGTCCACTTTCAGGTCCTTGAACGCTTCCACCAGCTTCTCGGTATCGGTCGACTTCGCCTTGGCGATGCCGGCGGCCAGCGACTTCATGGTCACGTAGCCGACGATCGAGCCGAGCCGCGGATAGTCGTTGTACTTCTTCTTGTAGGCGTCGACGAACGCGAGGTGTTCCTTGGTCTTGATCTTGTCCCAGGGATAGCCGGTGACGACCCAGCCGACCGGCGCCTCGTCCTTGAGCGGATCGAGATATTCCGGCTCGCCCGACAGCAGGCTGACCACCGTGCGGTTCTTGAACACGCCGCGGGTATTGCCCTCGCGCACGAACTTGGCGAGATCGCCGCCGAACAGCACGTTGAAGATCGCGTCCGGCTTGGCGTCGTCGATCGCCTGCGCCACCGCGCCGGCGTCGATCTTGCCGAGCGGCGGCGCCTGCTCGGTGACGAATTCGACGTCGGGCTGCGCCTTCTTCATCAGCGCCTTGAAATTCTCCGCCGCCGACTGGCCGTATTCGAAGTTCGGATAGACCAGCGCCCATTTCTTTTTCTTCGCCGCGGTCGCCGCCGGCATCAGCATCGCCACCTGCATGTAGGTCGTGGCGCGCAAGCGGTAGGTATATTTGTTGCCGTTCTGCCAGGTGATCTTGTCGGTGAGCGGCTCGGCGGCGAGGAAGAACACTTTCTTCTGGCCGGCGAAATTGGTGACCGCGAGACCGATATGCGACAGGAACGTGCCGGCGATCATGGCGACGCCTTCGCGCGTCACCAGTTCCTCGGCCACGCGCACCGCTTCGCCGGGATTGGCGCCGTCGTCGCGCGAGATCACTTCCAGTTTCTTGCCGAGCACGCCGCCCTTGGCGTTGATCTCCTCGATCGCCATTTCCCTGCCCTTCTTGTAAGGGTCGAGAAAGGCGGGCTGCGCCTTGTAGCTGTTGAGTTCGCCGATCTTGATGGTGTCCTGCGCCGATGCCGGCGAGGCGAGACTTGCAGCGAGATTTGCGGCGAAGACGGTGGCGAGCGCGAGAGTGAACACGTGACGCTTCGGTCTCATGACTGGGGCTCCCTGCGTAGCGGCTGACCGCGCTAAGCACGCGGGTCCGCGACTGTTGGATATGCAGTTTCCTGCCGCCTCCGGCCGGCGAACTTGTTTGTGCACAAATAGTCAGACCGGCACCGCTCCTTGTCAAGCGAGCGCACGGTGAACTGCCATGCGGCACCATCGCACGGGCTCAACCTTTGGGCTTATCGCGGAAGCGGTCCATCAGCGGCTTGTCCTGGCCGCCGTCGATCTCGATCATGGTGCCGTTGACCATTTCCATCAGCGGCGATGCCAGCATCACCACCAGCGATGCCACTTCCTCCACCTCGGCGATGCGGCCCATGGGGATCGAGGCGGGCGCCAGCTTGTCGGCCTGCTCGTAGGAAATCTTCATGTCGCGCGACATGGCCTTGACCAGTCCCGCCCAGCGCTCGGTGCGCACCGGCCCGGGATTGACCGCGACGAAGCTGATATTGTTGCGGCCGTATTGGCCGGCGAGCGAGAGCGTGAGGTTCTGACCGGCCGCATTGGCCGCGCCCGGGCAGATTTCCCAGTAAGACGGCTTCACGCCGTCATTGCCGATCAGGTTCACCACGCGCCCGCCGCCCTGCTTGACCATGATCGGCAGCACGTAACGCAGGCAGCGCACATAGCCCATGAATTTGAGCTGCAGCCCCTTCTCCCAGTCGTCTTCGGTCAGATGCTCGATGACGCCGCCGGCCGCCGAGCCGGCATTGTTGACCATGATGTCGACGCGGCCGAGCGCCTTGACGCCCTGCTCGATGAAATTCTTGGCGTCGGCGTCTTTCCGCAGATCGGCGGGAATGGCGACGATCTTGCGGCCGGTCTCCTTGGCGATTTCGTTCGCCGTGGCCTCGAGCGGCTCCTTGCGCCGCGCGCAGATGGCGACATCGACGCCTTCCTTGGCCAGCAGGCGCGCGATGCCCTTGCCGATGCCTTCGCTGCCGCCGGTGACCAGCGCGGTCTTGCCTTTGAGCTTGAGGTCCATCGCAAATCCTCCCGTTACAATTTTCTATTGTGGCTTATGCGCCAACCAGCGGCCGGCTTCGGACGCGGCGAACAGTTCGGCCAGCGCCGCGTTGAACGCGGCCGGCTCCTCGCTCGGAATATTATGGCCGGAGCGCGGGATCATCAGCAGTCCGGCGGTCGGCGCGGTGCGCTTGAGGAATATGCTGCCGTCGATGCAGGGTTCGTCCTCGTCGCCGACGACAATCAGCAGCGGCACCGCGAAACGCTTGAGCGCGGCTTCCATCTCCCACAGCGTCGGGCGCTTGAGCTGAAGATTGAACATGGTCTGCGCATGACCAAGCGCCGAATGCTCCGCCAGCATGCGCGCGAATTCGGCAAAGCCGCGCGGGTCCTTGTTCTTCTGCGCCTGGCGCATCGGCGCGTCGGCATATTTCGCCGCCGCCGCCGCGATGCCCTCCTCGGCGAACATCTTGCCGGTTTCGGCGGCGAGCGCCTTCATCTCCTCGCGCTTCTTGGCATCCGGGGTCGAGCCCCAGCCGCAGCCGGCGGCCACCACCGAGATGCAGCGCTTCGGATAATGAATGCCGACATGCAATGCGGTGTAGGCGCCCATCGAATGCCCGACCACGTGCGCCTTGTCGATCTTGAGCGCGTCCATCAGCGCGATCACGTCGTCGCGCGCGATGTCCTGGCTGTAACGCGCGCCGTCTTCCGGCACATCGGACGGCGGATAGCCGCGCTGGCTGTAGGTGACGCAGCGATGCGAGCGGGAGAAATGCCGCATCTGCGGCTCCCAGGTGCGGTAGTCGCCGGCATATTCATGCACGAAGACGACGGCCGAGCCCTGGCCCGCCTCTTCGTAGTAGAGCCGAGTGCCGTCCCGCGCGGTGATATGCGGCATTTCCTGCTCCGGTTGGCGGAGGCCAATTATTTGCACGCTAATGAATGTGGGTAAAGTCTCCGCCAGGCGGGAATGGCAACAACGAAGATCGGCTGCGCTTCACGCCCGCATAATCGCCTTCGCCGCATCGCCGACCGCCTCCACCGACATGTCGGTATCGAGGAAGCAGACGATCCGGCACGGGCAGCCTTCCAGCCCCTCGTAGCGCCACGGGAACGCGCCGATCAGGCAGCGCTTGCCCAGCATCAGTTCGATATCGCCGCCGAGATTTTCCGCGTGCAGCAGGCCTTCCTGGAACGCCCAGCTGTGGAACGGGAACATGTCCTGGCTGACGCGGCGGCCGGATTTCTTGTGGGTGTATTCGAACGTGCCGAAGAACTCCGCCGGCGTCTTGCCGTGCTTCTTGGTGAACTCGTCGGCGAGATCCGGCCGCATGCGGCGGATCGAGGTGTTCATGGCGTGGTCGCAGGAACCGCAGTCCATGCCCCACCACTTGATCTTGCGCTTCAGCATCCAATGCAGCGTGTCGAGATTGGGCCCCGGGTGATAGCAGAAATATTTCACCAGATCCTGCTGCGGCTGGCCTTCGTAATGTTTATGCCAGCCGGTGTGCAGAATGAGAATGTCGCCCTCGCGGATGTCGGCGCCGGCGGCCTCGATCATCTCCGGCGTGATCACCGCCCAGTCGTGCATGTGCTTCGAGATATCGACGACCACGCCGCGGTTGACCAGATAGTCGAGCGGCAGCGAGGCCATATCGCCTTTACGATTGTCGGTCGCGTGCATGGCGCCGTCGAAATGGGTGCCGACATGCAGCGCGGTATCGATGCGCTGCGCCACGATCATCTGGGTTTGCAAATTCTGCGCGTAATACATCTTGTTGCCGGCATAGCCGACCCAGCCGGGCGTATGCACGTTCATGACGTGGGAGAGATCGACGATTTTCATCACATGGTCCTGTGAAAAATAATGAGAGCGTTGGTTTAGTCGATCATAACAGCCCGCGCAGCGCCAGATGCGCGCCGAGCAACAGCAGGCCGACGAAGAAGCACAGCCGGAACGTTTCGGCCCGAATCCTGCCGCGCACGCAATTGCCCGAGCACCATGCCGATCAGCGCGGCGCCGAGCGCCACCAGCGACGGGCCGGCCAGGCTCGCGTGCATTTCGCCGGCATAGCCCAGCGCGACGGCCAGCGTGATGGTGGAGACGGTGAACGACAGGCCGAGCGCCTGCACCATGCGGTCACGCTCGAACTGCAGAGCCTGCACATAGGGCGTTCCGGGCAGGACGAAGATGCCGGTCGCCACCGTGATCGCGCCGGTCGCCGTCCCCATCAGCAGTCCCAGCCAGATCTCCGCGCGGGGCGGAACCTAGAACTCGAATCTTGATCAGGCCCAGCCCGGCATAGAGCACGAGCGCGAGTCCCAGCCAGACGGTCGCCTGGCCGCTGTTATCGTGCGGCAGCAACGCCGCGCCGATGAAGGTGCCGATGCAGATGCCGGCCAGCATCGGCCACATCCGCCGCACCAGCGCGAGCAGATCGCCACCCACCGCGAACTGCCAGATATTGGTGACCAGCGACGGCACCACCAGAATCGCCGCCGCCTGCGCCGGCGTCATCAGCAGCCCGAGCAGGCCGATGGCCACCGTCGGCAGGCCGAGGCCGATCACGCCCTTGACGAATCCCGCCAGCAGAAAGGCGCCGGCGGTGGCGCTGAGTATCGGCAATGAGTCCACCGGCACGTCCTTTCCTAGAGCCGGCGCGACCTTGCTCGACGCTGCACGCTTGCACAATGTGGGAAAGCTGCAACCCTGGCTACGATTTTCGCGAAGCCTGTCCTGCTTCGTTGCCGCCATATGCGGTTCGGTGCCATACTTTCAAGCGCCGCCAAGGCGAGGACAATCGCATGCGCACATTTCTGGCTTTGATTTCCGCGGTTGCTATTTCGGCTTCGCGCTGCATCCGCGCAAGACGCGGCGGCCGACTATCCCAACAAGCCGATCAAGATCATCGTCTGCGTGCCGGCCGGCGGCGGCGTCGATACCGTCACGCGCATCGTCGCGGAAGGGCTGCACCAACGCCTCGGCCAGCCCGTGGTGGTGGAGAACCGCGCGGGCGCGGCCGGCAATATCGGCGCCGAAGTGGTGTTCAATTCCGATCCGGACGGCTACACCCTGCTCGCCGCGCAACCATCGCCGCTCACGGTCAATCCGCTGCTCTACAAGAAAATGAATTTCGACCCGACGCAGTTCGAGCCGGTGGCGATCATGACCTCGATCGCCAATGTGCTGCTGGTGCGGCCCGATTTTCCCGCCAAGACCGCACAAGGAATTCATTACCTACGTCAAAGCCAATCCCGGCAAGATCAACTATGCCTCGCAGGGCATCGGCACCACTTCGCATCTGACCGCGGCGCTGTTCGAGCGCGTCATCGGAACGAAACTCGTGCACGTGCCCTACAAGGGCACCGCGCCGGCGCTCAATGACATCATCGCGGGACACGTGGACTTCATTTTCATGGAGCTCGCTTCCGCAATCAAACTGCACGAAGGCGGCAAGGCGCGCATCCTGGCGGTGGCGACGACCAAGCGCATTGCGAACCTGCCGGAGATTCCGACACTCGACGAAGCCGGCGTGAAGGGATTCGAATCCGGCACCTGGAACGCGATGGCCGCGCCGCCAAAGACGCCGGCCGCGATCGTTGCCAAGCTCAACAAGGCGGTCAATGATGTGCTCACGAGCCCGGAGGCGCAGGCGCACTTCGCCAGGGTCAACCTGCACGCCGCCGGCGGCACGCCCGCCGAGGCGAAGGCCTTCATCACGAAGGAAACGCAGGTCTGGGGCGAGGTGATCAAGGACGCGCACGTCGAGGCGCATTGAGCTACACTGCTGCCGACGAATCTAGGGAGAGTAAGACAATGGCGAAATTCCTGATCGAACCACATTTCCGCCTGCAAGAGTGGGTGGCCGAGGAAAAGGACTATTTCCGTAAAGAAGGCCTCGACTACGAATTCCGCGAGCTTGTGCGCGCGACCGATGGCAAGATTCACGACAAGGGCAGCAACGGCGCCTTCCAGTCGTTCGAGGCGGGCCGCAAGTCGAACGTGAGCTGCGCCTGCCACTGGACGGTCAATGTCGCGGCCTCCAACGGTCACGGCAAGATGTACACCGACGTCTATTCGGTGGCGCCGGCGGGCGTCTTCGTGCCGGCCGATTCAAAGGTGAAAGACCCCGCCGATCTCGCCGGTGTGCCGGTCTCGGTCGGCTACCAGTCCGGCAGCCACTATTCCACGGTGCAGGCGCTGGAGCAGTATCTCAAGCCCGAGCAGATCAATCTCAACTACGCCGATGGCATGCTGTTCAAACGCATGGAATTGCTGTTCGAGGGCAAGGCGCCGGCGGTTCACCTGTTCGGCGGCCCTTATTACTTCGCCGAGCAGCTCGGCTTCCGCAAAGTGATCGACACCACCTTCATGATCGGCACCATGATCCATGGCGATCCCGACCCGGAGGATCTGCGCAAGTTCTTCCGGGCGCTGCGCAAGGCGCAACGCGACATCGATCTGCGGCCGGAGCTCTATACGCATTATTACAAGAACGAATTCCCCGACCGCTTCCATCCGATGATGGACACGCGGCGCTGGGGCCCCGGCGAGCGCCTGGTGTTCGAGCCCTATACCAAGGAAGTGTACGAGGAATCCTTCGAGTGGATCGCTGCCCACGGCATCTTCCCGGAGGGCAAGATGGGCAGCGGGCGATACGAGCAGGCCACCCTCTCATTGGGCTAGACAATTCCAGATCAGGCCCAAATCGGCAAAATGCCGCGCCGCGAGCTTCCGTTCGCGGCGCTTTTCTTTGCCGGCAACCTCGGGCATTCTTAAGCCAACAAAATAAACTGGGAGGATACCAATGAAACGCGTGTTACTCGCAGGCGCCGCCTTGCTGGCGGCGAGCCTGATGCCGGTCAGCGGCCAGGCCCAAGGTACCGTCAAGATCGGTGTCATTCTGCCCTACTCCGGTCAGTTCGCCGACGCCGCGAAGCAGGTCGACGAAGGCATCAAGCTTTACATGAAGCAGAACGGCGACACTGTCGCCGGCAAGAAGATCGAAATCATCCGCAAGGATTCCGGCGGCATCGCGCCGCCGGTCGCCAAGCGTCTGGCCGAGGAACTGATCGTGCGCGACAAGGTGGACATTCTCGCCGGCTGCTGCTGACGCCGAACGCGATTGCCGGCTGCGGCGTGTCGGCAGAGGCGAAGAAGGTATGGTCATCATGAATGCAGCGACCTCGATCATCGTCGACAAGTCGCCCTACTGCGTGCGCACCTCGTTCACGCTGCCGATGACCACGACATCGCTCGGCAACTGGGCCGCCAAGAACGGCATCAAGAAAGCCTACACGATGGTGTCCGACTTACGCGCCCGGTCACGATTCGGAGCAAGGCTTCATCAACTGGCTTCAAGGCCGGCGGCGGCGAGATCGTCGGCTCGGTCCGCATGGCCGTCGCCAATCCGGACTTCTCCGCTTACGTCCAGCGCGCCAAGGACCTCAACCCGGAAGCGATCTTCGTGTTTATTCCGGGCGGCGCGCAGCCGGCGCGCTCTCGGCAAGGCGCTCGCCGAACGCGGCATCGACACCAAGAAGGTCAGGGTGATGGGCACGCAGGAGCTGACTGACGACAGCGCGCTCGTGAACATGGGCGACACCGCGCTCGGCATCATCAGCGCCGGAAATTACGACCACAATCTCAAATCAAAAATGAACCAGGACTTTCGTCGCCGCCTACAAGAAAGAATTCAACGGCGCCAATCCGAACTTCTTCTCGGTCGGCGGCTATGACGGCATGCACCTCATCTACGAGGCGTCTGAAAAAGACCAACGGTAACGCCGACGGCGACAAGCTGATCGGCGCGATGCCAAGGGCATGAAGTGGGAAAGCCCGCGCGGCCCGATCATGATCGACCCGGAGACCCGCGACGTCGTGGAGACCATCTACATCAACCGGGTCGAGAAAGTCGGCGGCAAGCTGGTCAACGTCGAGTCGACAAGATCGAGAACGTCAAAGACCCGGTGCATGAGGCGACGAAGTGAAGAAGTAATCGCCGGCCTCGGCCGGACGGTCTTGCCAATCCTTGGGGCGGCCATCTGACGGCGGACCGCCCGCATGCGTCTATGGATCGCCGCCGATCAGCTGTCAGTTTGCGTGATCGGCTCGTTGAGGGACTGCTGCCGCCATGCTCCCTCCCGTCCTCGGTGTTCTGTTCGACGGCATTGCCTACGGAATGCTGCTGTTCTTGCTGTCGGTCGGGCTGTCGGTGACGCTGGGCTTGATGAATTTCGTCAACCTGGCGCACTGCGCCTTCGCCATGCTCGGCGGCTATGTCACCGTGACCTTGATGAACGATCTGCACTGGCCGTTTTTCGCAACGCTGCCGATTGCATTCCTGATCGCCGCGGGGGCAACGAGCGTGCTGTTCGAGCGCATGCTCTATCGCCGGCTTTATCGCGCCAGCGATCTCGACCAGGTGCTGCTGACGATCGGCATCGCCTTCATTTCGGTGGCGGCCGCCGCCTATTTCTTCGGCACCGACGCAGCAGCCGATCGACATGCCGGCCTATATGCGCGGTTCGTTCGATGTGCTCGGACTTAATATTGCGGCTCTATCGGCTTGTTTCTGGTCGGGATCGGCGTCGCGATCACGCTCGTGCTGATCGGCGCGCTAGAATTCACGCGCTTCGGCGCGCAGGTGCGCGCCGCGGTGGACAATCAGCGCATGGCGAACGGACTCGGCATCAATGTCGATCGCACCTTCGCCATCACCTTCGCGCTCGGCAGCGGACTTGCCGGCCTCGGCGGTGCGCTCGCCATCGAGATCGTCGGCCTCGATCCAACTTTGCCTTCACCTATCTGGTCTATGTGTTGATCGTCGTATCGGTCGGCGGGCTGGGATCGATCGCCGGCTCGTTTGCCGCCGCCTGCCGTGATCGGCATCAGCGACATTGCCGGCAAGTATTATGTGCCCGAACTTGGCGCATTCCTGATCTATCTGGTCATGGTCGTCGTGCTGATGTGGCGGCCGGCCGGATTGTTCGGGAGGCGCTAGCGCATGATCCCGAAAGATGCCATGGCACTCGCCGGCACACCCGCCAATCCGCAAGCCTATCTGCAATCGCTCAGTCGCTGGCATCCGAGTCGAGATCACATTCTGGCTGGCGACGTTGCTGCCATTCGTGCTGTTTCCGAACTACTTGTCGCTGGCGAGCCAGATCGCCGTCGCCGCCCTATTCGCGCTTTCGCTCGATCTTATCCTTGGCTATGCCGGCATCGTCTCGCTCGGCCATGCCGCGTTTTTCGGCATCGGCGCCTACACCGCCGGCCTATTCTCCAAATTCGTCTGGGGCGAGCCGTTTTCCGGACTGCTCGCCGGCGCCGCGTGGCCGCGCTGGTCGGATATGCGACAGCTTCATCATCGCGCGCTTCCGCCATCTCACGCTGATCATGATCACGCTGGGCTTGGGCCTGCTGCTGAACGAAGCGGCCAACAGCGCGGGCTGGCTGACCGGCGGCTCCGATGGACTGCAAGACGTCGAAATCTGGCCACTGTTCGGCACTTTCAAGTTCGATCTGTACGGCACTACGGCGCTATGCCTATTCGTTGGCCGTACTGTTTCTGGTTTTCCTTGGCGCACGGCGACTGATTCATTCGCCGTTCGGCCTGGCGTTACGCGGCATCCGCGAGAACTGGGTGCGCATGCCGGCGATCGGCGCCGCCAGCCGCGCGCATATCCGCAAGATCTACACCATCGCCGCGGCCATGGCCGGCACCGCCGGCGCGGTGATCGCGCAGACGACGTCGACCGTGTCGCTGGAAGCGTTGAGCTTCGAGCGTTCCGCCGACGTGCTGGTGATGCTGGTTCTCGGCGGCGCCGGACGGCTCTATGGCGGGCTGGTCGGTGCGACGATCTTCATGATCGCACGCGACCAGTTCTCCGGCATCGCACCGCAATACTGGTACTTCTGGATCGGCATCCTGCTGGTGGTGGTCGTCATCTTCCTGCCGAACGGGATTCTCGGTGGCCTGTCGAAGATCGCCGGACGCTGGAGACGATCGTGATGACAGCCGCCCTTTCCACGCGCGGTCTGTCCAAGAGCTTCGGCTCGCTCATCGTCGCCCGCGATATCGAATTGAACCTGCCGGCCGGCGCGCGCTATCGCGCTGATCGGGCCCAACGGCGCCGGCAAGACCACGCTCATCAATCTGATGACCGGAATGCTTGGCGCCCAATGCGGGACGAATTTTTTTAGGCGATGAAGACATCACCGGTCTGGCGCCGCAGGATCGGGTGCGGCGCGGGCTCGCCCGCACCTTCCAGATCAATACGCTGTTCGCCGGCCTCAATCCGCTCGAAGCGGTAACGCTGGTCGTGGCCGAGCGCCGCGGCATCGCCGACAAGTTCTGGCAAAACATCGCGGTCCACCGCGAGGCGATCGAGGAAGCCCACGACATCCTGGTCAAGCTGCGGCTCGGCGATTGCTGCTATCAGCCG
Organism: uncultured Alphaproteobacteria bacterium; assembly: GCA_963781875.1. Lineage (GTDB taxonomy): Bacteria > Pseudomonadota > Alphaproteobacteria > Rhizobiales > Xanthobacteraceae > Pseudolabrys. The sequence continues at coordinate 294,479 of CAWAHP010000010.1, read as the reverse complement.
ACGCGCGAGCTGCCATACGGCCGGCAACGGCTGCTGGAAATCGCACTCGCGCTAGCGACCAAGCCGAAGGTTTTGCTGCTCGACGAGCCGGCGGCCGGCGTGCCGCAGGATGAAAGCGGCGACATTTTCGAGGTGGTGGCGAGCCTGTCCGGCGATCTCACGCTGCTGTTCATCGAGCACGACATGCATGTGGTGTTCCGCTTCGCCACCCACATTATCGTGCTGGTTGGCGGCGCCATCTTCACCGAAGGCTCGCCGGCCGAAATCGCCGCCGATCCGGGCGTGCGCGAGGTCTATCTCGGGACGCGCAAACATGGCTGAACCGCTGCTCTCGCTGCAGAACGTCACCGCGGGCTACGGCGATGCGCTCGTCCTGCACGATATTTCGCTGGAATTGCCGGAGCACGGCAGCCTGGCCGTGCTCGGCCGCAACGGCGTCGGCAAGTCGACGCTGCTGCTCACTATCATGGGCTTTACACAGTTGCGCGGTGGTAGCGTTATGTGGCGCGGCCGCGACATGTCGCGCACTTCCCCGCATGCCCGCGCCGGCGGCGGCATCGGCTGGGTGGCGCAGGAGCGCGAAATCTTTCCCTCGCTCACGGTCGACGAAAATCTCACCGTCGCCGCGCGGCCGGGGTCGTGGAATTTCGACACCGTGTTCAAGCTGTTCCCGCGCCTCGCCGAGCGCCGGCGCAACACGGGCAATCAGCTGTCCGGCGGCGAGCAACAGATGCTGGCGATTGCCCGCGCGCTGATGACAAATCCGGCGCTGATGCTGCTGGACGAACCGTTCGAGGGCCTGGCGCCGGTGATCGTCGATGAATTGATCGCGGCGATGAAGCTGATGCTGTCCGACCGCAGCATCGCCATCATCCTGGTCGAGCAGCACACCGAAATCGCGCTGGAGTTGACGGCCGAGGCGATCGTTCTGGAGCGCGGCGCCGTGGCGCACCGCGCGACAGTCGGCCGAGTTGAGACAAGACCTCGCCACCCTCGAACGGCTGGTCGGGTTGCGCGTCAGCGCGACGGCATGACATTCTAGCCCTGGTAAGAATGGGGTAAATCATGGCCAATCCGATGATTCCGCGCGAACGCAGCGACTTTTCCGCGATCGTGGATCGCCCGCCGCTCAAGCTGCCGGGCAAGGCGCGCATCGTGTTCTGGACCATCGTCAATTACGAGGTATGGGACATCGGCAAGCCGATGGCGCGGCAATTGCTCCCGGCGCCCACCGGCGTTCCGCTGATGCCCGACGTGGTGCATTGGGGCTTCCACGAATACGGCATGCGGGTCGGCTGCTGGCGCTTCTTCGAGCTGTTCAAGCGGCTCGGCATCAAGCCGACGCTCGCCGCCAATGCGCGCATCTGCGAGGACTATCCGCGCGTCGCCGAGCAGGCCAAGCGCGACGGCTGGGAGTTCATGGGGCATGCCTACGAGCAGGGGCCGATCCACAAGGAGGCCGACCAGGCCGGCATGATCATGCGCACCATGGACATCATGCAGAAGTTCACCGGCAAGCGGCCGGTCGGCTGGCTCGGGCCCGGCCTGACGCAGACTCTGGATACGCCGGAGCTGCTGGCCGCGGCCGGCGTGAAATATATCGGCGACTGGGTCTATGACGACGAGCCGACCGTGATCCGCACCGCCAAGGGGCCGCTGGTGACGCTGCCCTACACGCTCGAGCTCAACGACATCCCGATGATGATCATCCAGCACCACGAGAGCGACTATCTGCTCAAGCGCACGATCGACCAGTTCGACCGGCTCTATGCCGAGAGCAAGAAGCGCGCGAAATTCGTGGCGCTGGCGATCCATCCCTACATCAGCGGCCAGCCGCACCGGATCAAATATCTCGAGGCGATCTACAAATACGTGAACAAGCACCAGGGCGTGCTGCACTGGAACGGCGAGCAGATCCTCGACTGGTATCGCGGCGTTGCCAAAATCGAAGCCGCCGCATAGCGTGGGCAGCCGCCCTAAAAGAATAAACAATCAACGGCGGCAGTGGAGGAAACAAAACATGCGATTGAAGCAGATTTTCCGCGTGATGGCCGGCGCCGCTGCGCTGGCTTGTCTCGTGTCGCAGGCCTCGGCGCAGACGCCGGAAATCCGGCTGGCGCGGCAATTTTCCATGGGCTACCTGCAGCTCAACGTGATGGAGCATCAGCAGCTCATCGAGAAGCACGCCAAGGCGCTGGGCATTCCGGAGGTCAAGGTTTCCTGGTTCACCTTCAACGGGCCGACCGCCGTCAATGAAGCGCTGATTTCCGGAAACATCGACATCGGCTCCGGCGGCGTTCCGGGTCTGCTGGTGCTGTGGTCGCGAACCAAAGGCACCCCGCAGGAAGTTCGCGGCATCTCCGCGCTGAGCTCGCAGCCGTTCCTGCTCAACACCCGCGATCCCGCCATCAAGACCATCAGCGATTTCAAGGACAGCGACCGCATCGCGGTGCCGGCGGTGAGATCGTCGGTGCAAGCCATCACCTTGCAGATGGCGGCGGCCAAGACCTTCGGCGTCAAGGAATTCGCCAAGCTCGATCCGCTGACCGTCTCGATGTCGCCGCCGGATGCCACCGTCGCGCTGACCAAGGGCGGCGCCCAGATCAGCGCCGCCTTCAGCGTGCCGCCGTTCCAATATCAGCAGCTCGAAGATTCCGGCATCCACACCGTGCTCAATTCCTTCGACGTCATGGGCGGCTCGCATACTTTCACCGCCGCCTGGACGTCGGCCAAATTCCGCGACGGCAATCCGGTGCTGTACAAGGCGCTGATCGCGGCGCTGAAGGAAGCGACCGACATCGTCAACAAGGACAAGCCGGCGGCGGCGGCGCTGTGGATCGAGGATTCGAAATCGAAGCTGCCGCCCGACATGGTCGGCAAGATCGTCGCCGGCGCGCAGGTGCGCTGGACCATGGTGCCGGAGAACACCATGAAATATGCCGACTTCATGGCGAGCGTCGGCACGCTCAAGGTGAAGCCTGAGTCGTGGAAGGATTATTTCTTCCCGGATATCTACGATCTCAACGGAAGCTGACAGACCATGAACTTCCCCAAGCCCGCCGTCGGCATGCTGCCGAACGACCGTCTCGCCTATTCCGCGATTCCCGACGCGCAAGCCGCTCAAGCTGCCGAAAGGCGCGCGCATGGTGGTGTGGACCATCACCAATGTCGAGGAATGGGACCCGACCCAGACCATGCCGCGCACGGTGTTGACGCCGCCGGCCGGCGGCTCGCCGATGCCCGACATTCCGAACTGGTGCTGGCACGAATACGGCAACCGGGTCGGCTTCTGGCGGCTGCTGCAGGTCTATGACGAGTTCAAGATTCCGGGCGTGATGAACATCAACGGCGTGGCGGTCGATGCCTTTCCCGACATCGTCAAGGCTTGCGTCGAGCGCAACTGGGAATTCATCGGCCACGGCTACACCCAGCGCAACATGCAGAAGGTGGAGAACGAGCGCGCCGACATCCGCAAGAGCGCCGAGGCGATTCTGAAGGCGACCGGAAAACGCCCGCGCGGCTGGCTGGGCCCAGGCCTGACCGAAACCTGGGAGACGCCCGATATTCTGGCCGAAGAAGGCTACGACTACGTCGCCGACTGGGTGCTCGACGACCAGCCGGTGTGGATGAAGACGCGCGGCAAGCCGATCCTCAACATTCCCTACACGCAAGAATGCAACGACGTCGCCATGATGCTGATCCAGCATCACAAGGCGTCGGAATTCTACGAGCGGGCGATGGATCAGTTCGAGCAGATCTACAAGGACGCCAAGGGCTCCGCCCGGGTGATGGCGATTTCGGTGCACCCCTACATCATGGGCGCGCCGCACCGGGCGAAATATTTCCGCAAGATCTTCCAGAAGATCCGCAAGAAGAAGGACGTGCTGTTCTGGACCGGCGCGCAGATCGCGGATTGGTATATCAAGACCGGCCCGAAGGCGCCGTAAGCAATTGTCATTGCCGGGCTTGACCCGGCAATCCATCCTTTTTCGTAAGAAGATGGATGCGCGGGTCAAGCCCGCGCATGACGGAGGAGAGGATAACGGCGCAACGGCTCTTGGTTTCAGGCGAGCCGTGGACTATGCGTTACCTGCGAAGGTAACGCGGCGAGCAACTGCATATGCCTCCTGGCGCGCAATCCCTCGACAAAAAGACCATCGCCGAACAGACGGCGAAGATGTATCTCGACGTCGGCGCGGTCCGCTTCATGCAGGACAAGCCGTTCATCTTCACCTCCGGCTGGGCCAGCCCGGTCTATAACGACTCGCGCTGGCTGATCTCGTTTCCCGACGTGCGCAACGCCATGATGGATTTCATGGTCGCCGGCATTGATCGTGAGATCGGCCGCGACAAGATCGACGCGGTGGCGGGCGGCGAGACCGCCGGCATTCCGTTCGCCGCCTGGGTGGCCGACCGGCTGAACCTGCCGATGCAATATGTGCGCAAGAAAGCCAAGGGCTTCGGCCGCAATGCGCAGATCGAAGGCCAGCTGATTCCCGGCCAGCGCGTGCTGCTGGTGGAGGATCTCGCCACCGACGGCCGCAGCAAGGTGAATTTCGTCAAGGCGCTGCGCGAGGCCGGCGGCAAATGCGAGCACTGCTTCGTGATTTTCTTTTACGACATTTATCCCGAAGGCAAGAAAATCCTCGCCGATCTCGGCGTCACGCTTGCATGCGCTCACCACCTGGTGGGACGTGCTGGCGGTCGCCAAGGCGAGCGGAAAATTCGACGGCAAGACTGCTGGCCGAAGTGGAAAAGTTCATGAACGACCCGGCCGGCTGGTCGAAGGCGCATGGCGGCGTGGCGACGGCGGCGGAGTAATTACCCCGATTAATTTGCGCTGTCAATCGCGTCACCGCCAGATCGAGCGCCGAGAGAAAGCGTGAGATATCCTGACGGCTCAGCGGCGGCGGCCCGCGCGTGGTCTCGCCGGCGGAGCGAAGATCGGTCAACAAATCCCGCGTCGCCAGCGCCATGCCGATGGAATCGTCGGTGAACGGCTTGCCGGTCGGGCCGATCACCGTCGCGCCGTTGCGCACGCAGCGGCCGGCCAGCGGAATGTCGGCGGTGATGACGATGTCGCTGGCACCGGCGCGCTCGGCGATCCAGTCATCGGCAACATCGGGCCCGCCGCCGACCACGACCCGCTCGATCAAGTCGCTGCGCGGAACCGTCATGAAGGAATTGGCGACGACATAGACCTTGAGGCGCGTATCGCTCCGCCACCCGATAGATCTCGGGCTTCACCGGACAGGCGTCGGCATCGACGAAGATGCGGATGGCCGCGGGCTGTTTCGGCTCTTCCATGAGTTCGGCCGCCGTGATCCAATTGAATGAAATTGAGGGAGGCATCAATGGCCAAGGCACGAAAGAAAGTCCAGGCGCGGCGCAAGCCGGCGGGTCGGAAAGCAGCCGCCCGCCGACGCATGAAAGCCAAGGCGCGGCCGAAACACAAATTCACCGTCAGCCATCACCGCGAGGCAGGATTTCGACCAGGGCCTGCGCACCTATTCGGCCTATCGCGATCTCGGCCTGGCGCCGGCGACCGGCGGCATGGTGCAGGCGCATGTGATCCGCATGACCAAACCGTTCACCGTGGAAGAAGTGGCGATCCCGCATTATCACGACGTCGAATTCCAGATGGTCTACGTGCTCAAGGGCTGGTTCAGCAGCGAATTCGAAGGCCAGGGCGCACACACGTTCCAGGCCGGCAGTTGCTGGATTCAGCCGCCGCGCATCAAGCACACCGTGCTCGGCTATTCCGACGATTGCGAATTGCTGGAAATCGTCCTGCCGGCCGATTTCGAGACGGTGACGCTGGCGAGATAAGATTAAGCCAGCTTCGCCAGCAGCAGGCAGCCGGTCACCATCGCGAAGATCACCGCCGTGGCGGCGACCACGGTGGCCACGTGCCGCCAGCCGAGCGCGACGATGGTCGTGACCGAGGTGTCGAGGCCGAGCGCGCCGATCGCGATCAGCAGGCCCCAGGTCGACGCCTCGATCAGCACCGCCTTCACCGGCACGAACGCAGGCGCCAGCGACGGCAGCAGCGGCATCGCGCTGTTGAGCAGGCAAAGCGCGAGGAACACCAGCGCGAACACCGGCACCGGCACCCGCGCCTGCGCCGTGCTTGACGCCGGCGCGCGTGAAATACCAGCCGACGCCGAGCACCACCGGCAGCAGCAGGAACACGCGGAACAGCTTGACGATCACCGCGGTGTTGCCGACCGGCTCCGACACCGCGTAGCCGGCGCCCACCACCTGCGCCACGTCGTGGATGGTGCCGCCGAGCATCACGCCGGTGGTCTGCGGATCGAAGCCGAGCACGAATGCAGAGCGGCGGATAGATCACCATCGCCAGCGTGGCGAGCGCATTGACCGCCACCACCACGAAGGCGATGTCGGCCTGCTTGCCGGGATAGTCCGGCACCACGGTCGAGGTCGCGAGCGTCGCGGACGCGCCGCACACCGCGGTGGCGCTGCCGACCAGCGCGCCGAAGCCGGGCTGGCGCCCGCTGAGGCGCGCGAAGAAAAATCCGGACAGCAGCGTCACGATCATCGACACCACGATCATGCACGCCGGTGGCAAGACCGAGCGCGGCGATATCGGACAGCGCCACCCGCAGGCCGAGCAGCGCCACCGCCCAGCGCAGCAGCGTGCGCACGCAGAACGCCATGCCGGGCCGCACCGCCGGCCGGCTGGCGAGCGGATTGAGCGCGATGCCGATCACCAGCGCCAGCACCATGGCCGGGATCGGCAGCGCGCGCGGCGACGTAAGGCGCGGCGAGATAGGCGGCGGCTGCGACCGCGGCCGACAGCGATAACGCCGGGCGCGATAGTCGATCAGCGAGCGTCGGGCGAATGGACGGCTGTTTGCGGGATTTCTACGGCCACGCGATTTTCCTTAGTGCCGGCTGGCGGTGGATGGGACGCGGGCGCCGGCGGACCTAAGACCCGCGGCCACTGCCGCGGCGATTTGCGAAGGCGTATCGACGACGACGACGCCGGCGGCTTCCAGCGCCTTGCGTTTGCCGGCATAGCTGCCGGCATTGCCGGTGACGATGGCGCCGGCATGGCCCATTTTCTTGTCCGGCGGCGCGGCGGCGCCGGCGATGAAGGCGACCATCGGCTTGCGACATCTTTTGCGCGTAGTCCGCCGCCGCTTCCTCCATGGCGCCGCCGATCTCGCCGACGATGACGACGGCGTCGGTGCCGGCATCCTTGTCGAGCGCTTCCAGCGCGTCGCGCGTGGTGGTGCCGAGCATCGGATCGCCGCCGATGCCGATGAAGGCGGACTGGCCGAGGCCGGCGCGCGTGAGATTGAGACAGACCAGCGTGCCGAGGCTGCCGCTGCGCGAGATCACGCCGACGCGGCCGGGCTTGAACACGCTCGGCACGAAGGCCGGCATGATGCCGACGAAGCATTCGCCGGGCGTCACCAGGCCGGCGGTATTGGGGCCGACGATGCGGGTGCCGTGCCTGCGCGGCGGCGGCATGCATCGCCATCACGTCCTGCGCCGGAATGTGCTCGGTCAGCACCACCAGCAGTTTGATGCCGGCCTCGCGCCGCCGACACGGCGGCTTCCTTGGCCATCGGCGGCGGGATGAACATGACCGCGACGTCGGCGCCGACTCTTTGCGCGGCTTCGGCGGTCGTGGCGAAGATCGGCACGCCGACATGGCGTTTCGCCCGCGCGCTTCGGATTGATGCCGGCGACGACGTTGGTGCCGTAGGCGATCATCTTCTCGGTCCAGAACGTGCCCTGCTTGCCGGTGATGCCGAGCACGACCACGCGATCTTTTTTGCGGACGATCATTGCGCCGCCTTCACCGCCGCCTGGACGGCGTCTTCCATGAAGTCGTAGGGCTCGATGCCGAGCTCGCTCGCGCACCAGCGCGACCGCCTCGTCCTCGCCGGTGCCGTGGATGGAGAAGAACACCGGCACCTTCGGCTTGAGCTTGTGCCAGGCCTTGACCACGCCGTCCGCCATCACGTCGGTGCGCGCGAAGGCGCCGCAGAAATTGATCACCAGGCTTTTCACGCCGGGATTGGACAGCACCAGATCGAGCGCGATCTCGGACTTGGTGTAGGCCTCGCCGCCGATCTCGAGGAAATTCGCCGGCCTGCCGCCGTAATGGCGGATCACGTCCATGGTGGTCATGGTCAGCCCGGCGCCGTTGGCCAGCACGCCGACATTGCCGTCGAGCTGGATCAGCTTGAGGCCGGCCGCGGCGCCGCGCTTTTCGAGGTCGGTCATGGCGCCGGCGGCGCCGCCTTTGGCGAGCTCCGGCTGGCGATAGATCGCGGCATCGTCGAGCACGAACTTGCAGTCGAGCGCGACCACGCGGCCGTCGGCCAGCAGCGCCAGCGGATTGATCTCCAGCAGCTCCGCGTCGCGCGCGCGGTAGGCGGCGTAAAGCTGCTCCAGGATGCGCGCGATCTGCGCTTCGGCGGCGCCGAGGTCGAGGCCGGCGAGCATGGCCGCGATGTCGTTCGCGCGCGCGGCGCGCCGTCGATATCGACCAGCAGGCGGCGGATCGCGTCGGGCTTCTCGGCCGCGACCTCCTCGATATCCATGCCGCCTTCGGTCGAGAACAGGATCAGCGGCTTGCGCGCGGCGGTGTCGTGCAGCACGGCGGCGTAGAACTCGCGCGCGATCTTGGCCTGCTCCTCGACCAGCAGGCGCTCGACGGTGTAATCGCCGATCGTCATGCCGAGGATTTGCCCGGCGACCTGCTCGGCTTCCGCCGGCGTATTGGCGAGCTTGATGCCGCCGGCCTTGCCGCGCTTTCCGGCCGGCACCTGCGCCTTGACCACGCAGGGGCCGATCTGCGCCGCCGCCATCGGCGGCCTCCTTCGGCGCTCAGGCACAGAATCGCCGCGCGGCACCGGGATGCCGGCGGGCGCCAGCACCAGCGCTTTCGCCGCGTGTTCCTCGAAGTTCATTGCGACCTTTTCCGCCGTCACTTCGCCGTACTTTCGCCCAGTAGGCGCCGAACAGCTCTTCTTCGCTCGGCTTGTCTTCCGGGATGGTGGTGACGAGGTGGGTGATGTTGAGGAAGTGCATGTAGTTCAGGTTGTCGGTGATGGTGTTGCCGCCCCAGGTGCCGCAGCCCATGCTGAGCGTGAAGTTCAGCCCGCTGTCGAAGCCGCCGCCATTGGCGAAGGTGTGCGCCTGGTTGATCAGCACGCGCACCACGTCGGATCTGCTCGGCAAGCTTGCGGGCGCGGCTCATGTCCTTGGTGTGCAGGCCGAGCGAATGGCCGCGGCCCTGATAGCTCGAGGATGTCGTTGCGCGCTGCGGCCGCGGCGTCGAAATCCTTGGCGCGATAGACGGTCAGCACCAGCGACAGCTTCTCGCCGGAGAACGGGAAGTCGCGGCCGACGCCGGTCTCCTCCACCATGAAGAACTTCTTCGATTCGGCCGCCGCCGGCAGGCCGAAGCCGCGCGCCAGCACGTCGGCGTCGCGCGCGATCAGCGTGCGGCTACAGCTTGCCGTCCGGCCACAGCGCGCGCCTGGATGCTGCGCCTTCTCGGCCGCCGATGGCCATATAGCCGCCGACGCGCTCGAGCGCGGCGATCGCCTTGTCGTAGACCGCGTCGACGATGACCACGGAATTTTCCGACGAGCACGACGTCGAATTGTCGAAAATCTTCGAGGCGCAGATTTTCCTGGCCGCGTCGTCGAGATCGGCGGTCTCGTCGATGATCACCGGCACGTTGCCGGTGCCGACGCCGATCGCCGGCGTGCCGCTGGAATAGGCGCGCCGCACATTGTCCTGCGAGCCGGTGGCGACCACCAGATCGGCCGCCTGCATCAGCGCCTGCGTCATGTCCTTGGAGGCCGGCGGCGGCAGGATCTGCACCAGGTCTTCCGGCGCGCCGATTTTCTTCAGCTCCGCGCGCATCAACTCGACCGTGCGCATGCGTGGTCTTCAGGCCGGCGGGCGAGGCGGCGATGATGATGGCGTTGCGGCCCTTGATCGCCATCATCGCCTTGTTGACCGGCGTCGCGCCCGGATTGGTCGACGGCGTGATGGCGCAGACCACGCCGACCGGCTTGGCGTATTTGACGATGCCGCGCTTCTTGTCTTCCTCGATGATGCCGACCGATTTCACCCGCAGCAGATCGCGCAAGGTGCCGAAGGTCTTGCGCTGCTTCTTGGTGATCTTGTCGGGCACATTGCCGAGCTTGGTGTCGGCGACCGCCAGCTCGGCCAGCTCCTTGGCGTGCGTCGGGCTTGTAGAGCGACCAGGCGAGCGCGGTGACCGCCTCGTCGGTGCGCGCCTGGTCGGCGTTGGCGAAGATCGCCTGCGCCGCGCGGCCGCGCCGCACCAGTTCGTCGACCACCGCCTTGGCGTTTGCGGATCGCACCGCGCGATTTCACTGCGCACAGTCATCGTCGGTCCACTTCGATCACGCGACTCTGCTGCGGGCGCATGTCCTCGCGCTTGATGCCGGCCACGACCACCGGCTTCTTCATGGCGTCGCGGCGGAACGGCTCGCCCAGTTCCTGATTGAGGATGACCTCGATGAAGGTCGTCACGCGCTTCTTCTGCGCCTCGCAGGACTGCGCGCAGCGCCTCGGTCAGCTCGGCCTGCGTCTTGACCATCACGCCCTTGAGGCCGCAGCCTTCGGCCACCTTGGCATAGCTGAGATGCGGGTCGAGCTCGGTGCCGACGAAATTGTCGTCGTACCAGAGGATCGAATTGCGCTTCTCGGCGCCCCACTGGTAGTTGCGGAAGATCACCATGGTGATGCCCGGCCACTCCTCGCGGCCGATCGAGCTCATCTCGCTCATGGAAATGCCGAAGGCGCCGTCGCCGGCGAAGCCGACGCACGGCGTATCCGGGTTGCCGATCTTGGCGCCGATGATCGACGGGAAGCCGTAGCCGCAAGGCCCGAACAGACCGGGCGCCAGATATTTCCGGCCCTTCTCGAAGGTCGGATAGGCATTGCCGATGGCGCAGTTGTTGCCGATGTCGCTGGAGATGATGGCGTCCTTCGGCAGCCCGGCCTGGATCGCGCGCCAGGCCTGCCGCGGCGACATGCGGTCGGCGTCGCGCTTGCGCGCGTCCGCGTTCCAGGTGGTGCCCGGATCGTCGTCCTCGTGATCCATGCTGGAGAGCGCCTGCAGCCAGGTCGACTTGGTCGTGTGGATCAGCGCCTTGCGCTCCTCGCGGCCGGCATCGCCGGCCGTCGGCGAGAGCTGCGCCAGAATGCTTTGCGCCACCAGCTTGGCATCGCCGCAGATGCCGACGGTGACCGGCTTGGTCAGGCCGATGCGGTCGGCATTGATGTCGACCTGGATGATCTTGGCGGTCTTCGGCCAGTAGTCGATGCCGTAGCCCGGCAGCGTCGAGAACGGATTGAGCCGCGTGCCGAGCGCCAGCACCACGTCGGCCTTGGCGATCAGCTCCATCGCGGCCTTCGAGCCGTTGTAGCCGAGCGGACCGACGGCGAGCCGATGGCTGCCGGGGAAGCTGTCGTTGTGCTGGTAGTTGTTGCAGACCGGCGCATCGAGCTTCTCGGCCAGCGCGACGCATTCCGGGATGGCGTTGCCGAGCACGACGCCGGCGCCCGACAGGATGACCGGGAACTTCGCCTCCGACAGCAGCTTGGCCGCCTCCGCGATCGCCTGGGCGCCGCCGGCCGGACGCTCGAACTCGACGATCGCCGGCAGGTTGATGTCGATCACCTGCGTCCAGTAATCGCGCGGGATGTTGATCTGCGCCGGCGCCGACAGGCGCTTGGCCTTCAGTGATGACGCGGTTCAGCACTTCGGCGATGCGCGACGGGATCGCGCACCTCTTCCTGATAGCAGACCATGTCGCGGAACAGCGCCATCTGCTCCACTTCCTGGAAGCCGCCCTGCCCGATGGTCTTGTTGGCCGCCTGCGGCGTCACCAGCAGCATCGGCGTGTGGTTCCAGTAGGCGGTCTTGATCGGCGGTGACGAAGTTGGTGATGCCCGGGCCGTTCTGCGCGATCGCCATCGCGCATCTTGCCGGTCGAGCGCGTGTAGCCGTCGCAGATCAGGCCGCCGTTGCTCTCGTGCGCGACGTCCCAGAACGTGATGCCGGCCTTGCGGAAACAGATCCGAGATCGGCATGAAGGCCGAGCCGATGATGCCGAAGGCATGCTCGATGCCGTGCATCTGCAGCACTTTCACGAAGGCTTCTTCCGTCGTCATCTTCATAGCGCTCGTCCTTAACTTCTGATTCGCTGATCTTCGAAACGGTACTTTTCAGGTCTTGGCCTGAAAGATTTCGGCGAGTTCGGCGGCGGCGCGGCGCAGCGCCGGCAGATGCCGGCGCGCGGTTTGCACGTTCATGCGCGCTTCCGGCGCCTGGATGGCAAGCGCGGCGAGCATCTCGCCGTTCTTGCCGATCACCGGCACCGCCATGCAGACCACGCCGACGAGATATTCCTCGCGGTCGAACGACACCTGCTCCTTGCGGATCTGCCGCAGTTCGGCATCGAGCCGCGCTCCGTCGGTGATGGTGCGGTCGGTGAAGCGGCGCAGCTCGAGGCTCTGCAGCAGGCGGCGGCGGCGCGGCGCGGCGCCAGCGCCAGGAACAGCTTGCCGATCGCGCTGCAATGCAGCGGCACGCGCGAGCCGGTGGTGTAGTGCAGCCGCAGCGGCCAATCCTCGGCCTCGACGCGGTCGAGATAGACCACCTCGCCGTTGAGCAGCGTGCCGATATTGCAGGTCTCGTTGAGCGTGTGCACCAGGCGCTGCAGCACGACATGCGGCGTGTCGTTGCGCATCGAGGACGACAGCGCGCCGAAGGCGAGATTGGTGAGCTTCGGGCCGACGATCAGCCGCTGGCGTCCCGGTTCGCGCGACAGATAGCCCTGCGTCGACGAACCAGTCGACCAGACGGTAGGCGGTCGCCTTCGGCAGTTTGAGCGAGGCGATGATGTCGAGCACGTCGACCGGGCGCGCGCGAACTGGCGACGTGTTCGAGGATGGCGAAGGAGCGCGCGGTGGCGCCGAGCTTTTGCTCGCGCCGTTGCCGGATTTGGCCGGACGCGCACCGGCTTGAGTTCGGCCACCGTCCGTCGTGAGCCGGCGGGCGCCGAAGCGCGTCCGCAGCTCTTGCATCAAGACCAACATTGCTACGCATGGGTCACCTGACAGCGGTTTGAGCGGGCAGCGAAGCGCCTGAGCATAGATACGCTGCACGAACGGGCAGCAGCAGAACGATGATCGTGAATGCCACGATCGTGCCCGAGATCGGCCGGGTGAAGAACACCGTCCAATCGTTCGAGAAGCTGATCATCGTGTTCATGAAAGTTCTCCTCGGCGATCGGACCGAGAATGACGCCCAGCACCAGCGGCGCGACCGGGAAATTTCATGCGCTCGAAGCCATAGCCGAGAACGCCGAAGCCGATGATCAGCCACAGATCGGTGACGTTGTTGCGGATCGACAGCGCGCCGATGAAGCACAGGATCAGCACATAGGCCGACACCACGGCTTCGGGGAAATCGAGGATCTTCACCAGCGGCCGGATGGCGAAATAGCCGATCGCGCACATCAGCACGAGGCCGAGAAACAGCGACGCGAAGATCGTGTAGACCATGGCGGACGAGCTCACGAGCACCTGCGGGCCGGGCTGAATGCCGTGCAGCATGAAGGCGCCGAGGATGACCGCGGTGGCGCCGCTGCCCGGGATGCCGAGCGCCAGCAGATGGCACCAGCGCGCCGCCGACCGAGGCGGTCGCCGCCGCCTGCGGCGCGACGATGCCCTCGGCGATGCCGGTGCCCATCTCGATCCTTGCGCTTGCCGAACTTGCGCCTCGATGCCGTAGCTCACGAACGACGCGATGGTGGCGCCGGCGCCCGGCAGCAGGCCGATCAGATCGCCGACCACCGCCGAGCGGAAGAACATGCCCTTGACCTCGTTCATTTCCTTCCAGGTCGGCAGCTCGGTGCGCGCATTGGAGATCTTGTCGATCGGCTTGGTGGCAAATCCGGTTTCCAGGCGCGCCAGCACTTCGCCGACGCCATAGGCGCCGACCATGACCACCAGGAATTCGATGCCGTCGGCGAGCAGCGGCGAGCCGAATGTGAAGCGGATAGGCGCCGTAGATCGGATCGGTGCCGACCGATGAAATCAGGATGCCGACGCTCATGCTGATGAAGGCATTGGCGAGCGAGCCCTTGCCGATCGCCACCACGCTCAACAGGCCGAACAGCACGATCACGAAATATTCCGGCGACGAGAATCGCAGCGCGAATTTCGCCAGCGGCTCCGTCAGCGCGACCATGACCACGGCCGACAGCAGGCCGCCGCCGAGCGCGGCAACCAGCGTCCAGCCCAGCGCTTTGGCCGGCTGGCCTTTGCGTCCCATGGTGTAGCCGTCCCACAGCATGGGCACGTCGATCGGCTCGCCCGGAATGCGAAACAGAATGGCGGTGAAGGCGCCGCCATAGGTGCCGGAGACATACATCGCCGTCAGCAGCACGATCGAGGCGGTGACGTCCATTTTGTAGGTGAAGGGCAGCGCCAGCGCCACGCCCATCACCAGCGTCAGGCCCGGCAATACGCCGATCAGCAGTCCGATGACGATGCCGACGACCAGCATCGTCATATTGATCGGCGTGAAGCAGTGGACGAAGCCGCCGGCGAGCTGGGTGATGATATCGATCATGACCGCCTAGATGCCCGGGTATCGCGAAAAAGATATCGGTGACGCGATCGAACGGCGCGATCGCCGCGCGGCAGCGACACGTAGGCAATGCGCAGGAACAGGATGCCGCACAGGATCGTCACTGCGGCGCTGGTGCTCCAGATCGCGCCGTGCGCCCGGTAGCGCCCGACATACATGAACGCCGCGAGAAACAGGAACGTGCCCAGGATGAAGCCGAGAATTGGAACGAGCACGGCGTAGATTCCCATCAGCACGATTCCGCCGATCAGCAGGCTGGGATAAACCGGCTCCGCTTCGTGGGAGTCCGCCGTTCGATCGAGCGCCTCGATGATCCCGGTTGCGTCCTTGTTGCCGGCGATGACACGCCGGCCCAACTCGAACAGACAGGATGCCCCCATCAACAGAATGGCGAGGCGAGGCCACGCCGCGGGCCCGAGTTCGGCGCCGCGGGCCGTGTATTCGATCGTGCCGGCCTGAATGTAGAGGGCCACGGCGATGGCGAGGCCCACGACATAAGGCAGGATCGAGCGGAGCAGCGCGTTCTGCATCGTTCTATGCTCGGCGTTGGACGATTTGAGCGCTAGTTCGCCGCCATCGTTTTCTTCATGTCGTCGAGCTGCTCGTCGATGAATTTTGTCGCCTTGGTGTAGTCGACGAAGCTGTCGGCCGCGCCGTACTGATCTTGCAGGAACTTCTTGTATTCCGGCATCTCCGCCACCTTGGCGAGGGTGTCCGACAATTTCTTCACGATGTCGGGCGGCGTGCCCGCGCGCACCACGATCGAGCGGAACTGCGGCAGCGCGACGTTGAATCCCAGTTCGTAGGACGACGGCACGTCCTTGAAGGCGGGAAGCCGTTCCTTGCCGAAGATCAGCAAGGGCCGCATCTGCTTGTTGTTGAGGAACTGGGCGACGTCGCCGGCCTGTTCGTAGAGCGCATCGGCGTGGCCGCCGAGGATCGAGACGTAGCGCTCGCTCGGCTTGGAGAACGGCACCTGCACGAAATTCAATCCCTTCTTGGCGATGACGCTGAGCGAGAAGTCGTCGACGCTGCCGAATCCGAGCGTCGCCACCTTCAGCTTGCCGGGTTCGGCGCGCAGCGCCTTTTCGAAATCAGCCCAGGTCTTGTACGGGCTGTCTTCCTTGACGAAGATGAAGGACGGCCCCTTGATCATCACCGCGACCGGGGTGATGTCATTCATGGTCCAGCGCGGATTTTTGCCGGCGAGCAACGCATGGCTGTCGGCGATGTAGATCGCGGCGGAATAGCCGTCGGCCGGCGCCGACAGCAGCTTTGCCATTCCGGTGCCGCCGGTGCCGCCTGGCACGTTCACGACCGGCAGGCCCTGGCCGAGCAGCGGCTCGGCGAGCTTGCTGACAAGACGCGCCAATTGATCGGCGCCGCCGCCCGGGCCCCATGGCACGATCAATTCGATCGGCCGCTCCGGATAGCCGGCCGCTTGCGCCTTGCCGCCGATCAGCGCGGCGCTGACGGCGAACGCCAAAAGAAATGCGAACCTTTGCGTGGTCGAACGCATGGACTTGATCCTCCCTGTCGGCGCCGGCCGGGTTGATCCCGTCGGCCATAGTCTCATTAATTGAGACTGTTATTCTCATTACGGTAACAGATGGCCCTAGGCTCGCAACGGGGAATCCGAGCCGTTCCGCCTCACACTTTGTGATGACGGTTGCGAAAGACGCTGGCGGCACGTGCCTTTCGCAATCCGCCAGAAGAACCGCCTCAGCGCCCGCGCTTGCGCGAGCGGCACGTAGGCGCGCGCGTCGGGGCCGTTGTAGAGCGTGAGCGGCCGGATCAGGATGTTGTTGTCGAGCTGCTCGAGCACCTGCACCACCCAGCCCGGCACGCGGCCGATGGCGAAGATCGGCACGAACAGATCGCGCTTGATCCCGAGCAGGTGGTAGACGACGCCGGAATAGAAATCGACGTTCACATTGACGCCGTGGCGCGCGTAAGGCGCCATCGCCGCCACCACCGCCTGCAAGATTTCGAACCATTTCGGCTCGCCCATTTCCTTCGACAGCCGCTCGACGCCGGCGCGCATGTGGCGCGCGCGCGGATCCTCCGCGCGATAGACGCGATGGCCGAAGCCGGTGACCGCCACGCCAGCCTTGCGCTTGTCGCGCACATAATCGGCGGCGCGCGCGGGATCGCCGATCTCTTCCGCCATTTTCATCACGTCCTCGGCGGCGCCGCCATGCGCCGGTCCCGACAACGCGGCGATCGCCGCCGTGATCGCGGCATGCAGGTTGGCCTCGGTGCCGATGACCACGCGCGCCGTGAAGGACGACGCATTGGAACCGTGTTCGGCATGCAATATAAGATCGCGGTCGATCAATTGCGCCGCATCGCGGCTCGGCTTTTCGCCCCTGAGCATCCACAGAAGATTGGCGGCGTGACTGAGTGTCGCGTCAGCCGGCACCGGCTCAAGCCCGGCGCGGATGCGCGCATGGGCGGCGACGATCATCGGCACCTGCGAGGTAAGCCGCACGCCCTTGCGCAGCGTCGCCTCGCGCGAATTGTCGGACGTGTCCGGATCGAAAGCGGCGAGCGCGGACGCCGCGGTGCGCAGCACGTCCATCGGATGACCCGACTTGACGGAGCGGATGATGTCCAACACCGGGCCGGGAAGCTTGCGCGCCGCTTTGAGTTCCGCATCGAAGCTCGCAAGCTGCTGCGCGTCCGGCAGATCGCCGTGCAGCAGCAGCCACGCGGTTTCCTCGAAGCTCGAATGCTCGGCGAGATCGTGGATCGAGTAGCCGCGATAGCGCAGCTCGCCGGCCTTGCCGTCGATGAACGTGCAGGGCGAACGATCGAAATAGACGCCTTTGAGGCCGCGATGAATCTTGATCGCTTCGGCTGTTTCGGTCATTGATGCCCTCTTCGGTTGCGCATGATCCTTGTCCGAAAACCGGTAGCCACTTTTCGGGGATCGTGCGCGCGGCTCGCGCAGCGTTTTCTCACACGGTGAGAAGCATGGATTTGATCGACCGCTTGTTTGATAACGCACGCAAGCGCTATCGCAAAATCGTTTTGCCGGAAGGCGAAGACGCGCGCATCGTTTCCGCCGCGGTTCGGCTGACAGCCGAGAAAATCGCTCAGCCGATTTTGATCGGCATACCTGACGCGATCGGCAAGATCGCGGCCGAAGCCGGCCTATCGCTTGACGGGATCAAACTGATCGATCCGCGCAGCGATGCAAAGTTGCAAACCTATGGCGCGGATTTGGCGGCGACGCGCGACTCGATGACGCCGGCGATGGCGACGCGGCTGCTGGCCAAGCCTTTGTATTTCGGCGGCATGATGGTGCGCCAGGGCGATGCCGACGCCATGGTGGCAGGCTGCGCCAATCCGACCCGGCGCGTGATCGAGGCCGGCCTGATGACGGTCGGGCTGGCGTCCGGTATCGCGCTGCCGTCGAGCTATTTTCTCATCGTCGTGCCGAATTTTCTCGGGCAAGGCCCGCGGCCGTTCGTGTTCGCCGATTGCGCGGTCAATGCCGATCCAACGCCAAGCGAACTGGCCGACATCGCGATCGCCTCGGCGCGCAGCGCAAAGGCTCTGCTGGGAGAAACACCGCGCGTCGCCATGCTGTCGTTCTCCACCAAAGGCAGCGCGCAGCATGCGCGCGTCGACAAGGTGCGGCAGGCGCTCGATCTGGTGCGCAAGCGCGAGCCGCAACTCGCCGTCGACGGCGAATTCCAGGCCGATGCCGCGCTTGTTCCCGCGGTGGCGCAAACGAAATTGAAAGAACCGAGCGCGGTGGCAGGCCACGCCAATGTGCTTGATTTTTCCGGATCTCGATTCCGGCAATATCGGCTACAAGCTCACGCAGTGGCTGGGCGGCGCGCAGGCGATCGGCCCGTTCCTGCAAGGTTTCGCCAAGCCGATCAGCGATCTGTCGCGCGGCGCCAGCGTGGACGACATCGTCACCACCTGCGCGGTGGTGTCGGCTGCCAGTTAGTTGCCCCGCCAGCCGCGCCAGCCCCAATGGCGTGGACCGCCGGTATTGATGCGCGCCTTCTGCTCGTCATTGAGCGTGGCATAGAAGGCGTCGAAGGCCGGACGCACGGTCTTGATCGCCACCAGCATGGCGTCGAGGCGCTTCTCCATGAGCTCCAGCCGCGCCGAAGCGCTGGCCGGGAACTCGCGCGGGCACGCCGTTGCGACCGTTTCGGCGGCCTTGGTGGAGGCCGTGCGCAATTCGTTGAGCGCCGCCCGCTGCGCTTCGTTCGGGCTGACCAGACGCTCGATGCGTTCTATGCGCCATTCGGCGAGACCGGCCGCGCGCGGGCCGCACATGTCGCCCCATCCGCCCCCACCACCCCTGCCGCCCCAGCCCATCATGCCCGGTCCCATCATCATGCCGGGACCCCAGCCGTAGCCGCGCGGCCCGTCTGGTCCATAGCCAGGTCCGCGTTCGGCCGGCGGATTGTCCGGGCCGGGACCGGTCTGTTGCGCAACCAGCGGCGCGGTCAGCATCAATCCGGCGACGCCGATCGCGGCAACGAAGGTGAGAAGAATTTTCATGGCGGTATCTCCTGCCATCGTGAATTTTCGATGCTCAGCCTGCAGCACGGCCGGCTTGCCCGCATTGATGCAGGTCAACAGGCTCGAAGAGCCGCTCACGTGCTGAGTGCGAATTCCTGCTCGATGTCGGCGACCGAAATTTGCGGCTTCGGCACGGCAGCGACCGGCGCGCGGTCGCCACGATACAGCACGCCGAGACTGTAGCCGTCATCGGCAAGCACCAGCGCGGTCGCAGCGGCGCGGTCCTGCTCGACCGATAGCGTCGCCGGCCGCACCATTGTCTTCCACTGTTTCTGCTCGGGCCGGAAGGTGATGCAAGGGCTTAAGACTTCGATGAACGCGAAGCCGGGCCAGCGGATGCCCTCGACGATCAAGTCGGCAAGTCCGTTCGGATCGCCGGAAAATCCGCGCGCGACGAAATTCGCGCCGGCGGCGATCGCGACCGCCAGCGGATTGAACGGACGCAGGCCTATGCCGCCGGGCGCGATGTCGCTGTCCCAATCCGGCTCGGTGGTCGGAGACGGCTGGCCCTTGGTCATGCCGTAGACCCGGTTGTCCATCACCACATAGAGCATATCGACGTTGCGCCGGCAGGCATGGATGAAATGGTTGCCGCCGATCGAATAGCCGTCGCCGTCGCCGCCGACCGTAATGACTTCGAGATCCGGGCGCGTGAGCTTGATCCCGGTGGCGACGGCCAGCGCGCGTCCGTGCACGCCGTGGAATCCGTAAGTCCTCATATAGCCCGGCAGCCGTGATGAACAGCCGATACCGGAGACCAGCACCACGTCATGCGGCGGCCGTCCGTGCTTGACCAAGCCACGTTCGAGCGCGGCAAGCACGCCGAAGTCGCCGCAGCCCGGACACCAGACCGGATGCGCGCCGGAGGAGAAATCCTTGGCCGACAAAACGCAAAGCGGTTGCTCGTGGGCGGCGGTATCGATCAATGTGTCGCTCATGACTGTTTTCCGTCACACGACATAGGAAGCGATTTCCGACGGCCGGAACGGCAGCGGGCCTGGCCGCGCCACGGTTTCAGCGCTGGGCGGAATCGCCTTCTGGCCGATCAGATGATGGTAGAGTTGCGCACCCTGGTTTTGCTCGACGACGATGATCCGGCGCACGCCATTGAGCGCGCGCGCGAGCGCGTCCTTCGGCAGCGGCGATAGCACCCGCAGCGCAATGACCCGGATCGGATGACCGGCGGTGGCCAGCCGCCGCGCCGCCTCGCGCGCAGGACCGATGGTCGAACCGAAGGCGAGCACCGCAACGTCGCCGCTGCCCCAGCTCTCGCCCCAATAATTGCCGGGATCGAAGCGCTGGATCTTCTTGGCGCGCTTGTTGATCTGGGCGACGTGAATGCCGGCACCGCTCGCGGGCAATCCGGCTTCATTATGCGTCAGCCCCTCGGCCACCCATTCGTAACCGGGCGTTCCCGGCAGCGGCATCGGCGTGATCGGATCGCTACCCACGGCATAGCGCTTGAACGGCTTGCCGGGCGCGGCGCCATTGGTGCGGCGCTTGAGCGGCTTCGGGCGTTCAGCAATCGGATCAATCACGGCCGTTGCCTGGCCGAGCGATTGATCCGACAGCACGATGACCGGGACCTGCAGCGACTCTGCAACATAGACTGCGTATTCGGCGGTGTTGATGCAGTCGGCAACCGATATCGGTGCCAGCACCACGCGCGGCGCATCGCCGTGCGCGCCGTAAATTGCAAGATTGACGTCGGCCTGCTCGGTCTTGGAGGCGATGCCGGTGGAAGGCCCGGCCCGCATCACGTCGATCACGACGACCGGAATTTCCGCCGCGACCGCGAGGCCCAATGTTTCGACCATCAACGAGAAACCAGGGCCCGAGGTGACCGTCATGGCGGGGGTGCCGCCATAGGACGCGCCGAGCGTCTGGTTGATGGAAGCAAGCTCGTCCTCGCCCAATACCAGCCGGCCGCCGAGCTTGAGCAGATGCGGCGCCAGCCATTCGACCAGGTCGGTCGCCGGCGTGATCGGGTAGCAGCCGACAAATCGCACACCGCCGCGCAATGCACCGAACGCGATCGCCTGATTGCCGCTGATCAGCCAGCGCGCCGCCTGGTTAGGCGGATCGAGCCGGAAATTGAGCGTTAATGCAGCAGCGGCTTGGGCTCCCGGCACCGCGGCTTTCGCATTCGCGGCGATGAGGTCTTCGCCCATGCCCTTAAAAATATTGCCGATCGCCGCCCGCACTTTGCCCGCGTCGAGCCCAATGAGCGCGCAGACCAAGCCGGCAGCGAACATATTCACCCGCCGGCCATGCAAACCACGTTCGAGCTTGGTCGCTTTGGGATCGCTCATCGATAGCGACACCATACGCCCCTTCGACTTGGTGATGCCCGGCGGCACCGTGCCCGCTTCCGGATCGGCGATGATGACGGTCGCCTCGTCGAGTGGAATCTCGGCTGCGAACTGCTCGACCTTGTCCCAGTCCAGCGCCACGAACAGATCGTAACGATCGGGCTGGGTTTCGATCGGCTCGGTCGAGATCTGCACCAGCGCCGCCGATTCGCCGCCGCGCACCTGCGCGCCGAACAATTGCGTCATCATTCCGTAGTAACCGGCAGTGGCCGCGGCGCGCAGCAAAACGGCGCCGGCGGTCATCGCGCCGGCGCCGCCGCTTCCTGCGAACACAACCGCTATGGATGTGCGCGCCACAGCCTTGCCTCCGTCACGCGTAGCCGAGCCAGTGCCAATAGGTGGCGCCGAGCAGCATTACGAGACCGAGCGCGATGATCGTCAGCACGAAACCGGTGCGGACGAAATCACGCGCGCTGAACGTATCGGTGCCGTAGGCGACCATGTTCTGCGGCGCGTTCACCACCAGGATGAAGCCGAAGCTGACCACGAATTGCAGCAGCAAGGTCATGCCGATGACGTTAATTCCCGGCGTCGCTACGCCCTTAAGCACGGCGATTACAATCGGGATCATCGCCGCGGCAAGCGCGGTAGCGCTGGCAAAGCCGAGATGGATCACGACCAGGAACAGGCTCATCACACCGAGGATGAAGAGCACGGTCGCGTTCTTCAGACCGAATTCTTCGACGACGATGTTGGCGAGCCAGGTTGCCGCGTTGGTCTGCAGCAATGCGGTACCGAGGCTGATGCCGACGCCGAACAGAATGACCGTGCCCCACGGGATCCTGTTCTGGGCATCCTTCCAGGTCAGGATGCCGAAACCGGGCATGAACATCAGCGCGACGGCGGTGATCGTGGTCGTGCTGGTGTCGAACTTGTGCAGGATGCCTTCGGTCGCCCAGAAGGCGATCAATGTCAGCGACAGCACCAGCAGCTTCATCTCGGAAGCCTTCATCGGGCCAAGTTGAGCAAGCGATTTGCGGATGCCCTCGCGGCCACCAGGCACTTCAGCTACTTCCGGCGGCATCATCAGCGTCATCACGAAGTAGAGTGCGATACACATCAGGACGGCGAACGGCCCGGCCGCAATCAGCCAATCGAGCCAAGTGATCGTCTGGTTGAATGTCTTCTCGATGAAGCCGACGGCGACCATGTTCTGCGCCGCCGCAGTCTTGATGCCGACGTTCCAGATGCTGGCGGTCTGCACCGTCGTAATCATCAACATGCTGGCGAAAGCGCCGCGCTTATTGACGCCGTAGGCCGCGATGATGCCGAGGGTGATCGGAACCAGGCAGGCGACGCGCGCAGTAGTGGATGGTACCATAAACGCAATCACGAAGCCGACCAGGATCGTGCCGATCACGACGTGGTTGGTTTTAGTGCCGACGCGCGACAGGATGTTGAGCGCGATGCGTTTGTCGAGGCCGGTCGCGGTCATCGCGGCAGCGAGGAACAACGCCGAGGCCACCAATACCAGCGCCGTATTGGCGAAGCCGCTGAAGGCGAGCGTAAGCGCGCCGCTGGTGCCGAGGAGAACCTTCGGGTTGGCGACGCTCGGCGCCAAGCCAAGCAGGAATGCCATCAATACGGCGATGACAATGGCCGACACGGCATAGTCGACCGCCTCGGTCATCCAGATGATGACGGCGAAGGCGAGAATGGCGAGCATGTGATGGCCGGCGACCGGCAATCCGGCCGGCGTCGGCAGCAATAGAACAGCAACCAGCGCGGCGACCGCGGCCAGCAGGCCCCAGTTCGACGCAAGCCAGCCTTTTTCCGTTGAGCTCGGCGGCGCCACTGCGCGAACCGTCGATTGAGCTGCGGTAGCCATGGTTACCTCCAGAGCAAATCCAAATGCAGGGTAATATTCGGCCCTGGGCAAAACCGGGCGTTGAGGAAGATCAAAGCGTGTTGAAGTTTTTCGCCGCCCGGTCGCGATCCGAAGGGCGTGGTTAACTATCTGTGACGATTACAATAAATGAAAAGGCGCGCCCCGCGCCCGTTGGGCCGCGGCGGCACGCCTTCTCGGCGCCCCTGGATTCAGGCGGCGGTCTTTTCGTGTTGCCTCGCCCGACTAGGCCGCGTCCTTCGGCTCGATCGCCATGCCGGACATCGGCTCAATCCAGACCAGGTGATCTTTCACCGCCTTGACGCCGGGACTGTTTTCGGCCGCGACCTTGAGCGCGGTGCGCTGGCGTTCGTCGACGATTACGCCCCACAGTTCGACCACGCCGTCACGCACGACTACATTGGTCATCGCCGCCGGCGCCCACTGCTCTTTTTGCATTTCTGCCAGCAGCCGCTCGCGAATCGAAGCGTCGTCCTTCGCCACCGCCGGCACTGTCCGCGCTATGCTGACCATGGCGTGCATGAGATTGGAACGGGTCACGATTCCGACGACCTTGTCCGCGCGCAGTACCGGCACGCGTTTGATGCGGTGACGCTCCATCAATTCCACGATGTCTTCGAGCGGCGTGTCTTCGCCGACGGTTTGCACCTCATCGGTCATCACCTCGGACACCTTGCTGCCGTGCGAATGGGTATATTCCGCCGCCATCCGACCGGGCCCCATCAGGAACTCGAGCCAGCGCGAACGCCGCTTCTCGGTGCGGGTTTCCTGGCGGCGGAGGAAATCGCCCTCCGACAGCACGCCAACCAGTTTGCCGGCCTGGTCGATCACCGGCAGGCCGCTGATGTGATGCAGGAGCATCAGCCGTGCCGCCTGCAGCACCGTGGAGTCCGGCTCCACCGAAATAACGTTGCGGGTCATCACGTCCTTGGCCTGCATGGCAAACCTCCATTGTTTGGAGGCCATGAGACCATCGAGGCCCGCCCGCGGCCTTGATTCAGGTCAATCGGCGGAGGGAGGACGACGTTCGGCGTCAGATACGGCGCTAGGCGTTCAGGCGGTTGAGCGCGGCGCGGTTGCGCAGCACAATGCGGCGCGAGCTCGGCACTGCGATCGCCGCCGAATTCTCAAGCTGCGTCAGCGTGCGCGAAACGGTTTCAATGGTGAGGCCGAGATAGTCGGCGATGTCCTGGCGCGACATCGGCAGGTCGATCTCGTTGCCGGCGGGCGCACGCTTGGCCATTTCCAGTAGAAACCCAGCCACGCGCTCCTGCGCGGTTTTGATCAGCAGCATAATGTGATCCTGCACTCGCTGCAATTCGCCGGCGGTCATGGCCCAGAGCTGGCGGGCGACATCGTTCTCGCGCGCGGCCAGACTGATCACGCTGCTGCGCTTGATCACCATCACCTTGCTGTCGACAATCGCCTCGGCGGAAAACGTATGCGCGTCGCCGACTTCCAGGCCGAACATATCGCCGGGCAGATAGAAGGCGCCGATCTGACGGCGGCCATCGTTGAGCACCTTGTAGGTGCGCACGGTCCCGCTGATGACCTTGTAGAGATATTCGGCCGGCTCGTTCTCGCCGTAGATTTCGGTATTGCGGGCGAACGGCATCGGCGCGCCCATCAGTTCGATCGAGTTGCTGGTCGAGCGTGGACTCACCGGAGGAACCGAGCGCGCAACACGAGCTGCCGGCTGGCGTGAGGAACTGTGGTTGATCATCGGCTGAGTGAGCATGGCACTTGCGTCCTCGGTTAAATTCGATGGTCATCGATACCGCTGGAGCCGAGCACTCGAAATTCAGATAAACTCCATAGGGGATTTACCGGAGGCGTCCGGGACGCCGCCGCGGGTGCGCGAATAGCCTTTGCCGGGCAGGGTCCGTATGCCGGAAGCCATTGTAAAATCAGTCTGTTTTAGCCCCAGAACGAGGCAAGATTTGGCGCTATGGCGTGGCGCCGACGGCTGTGGCGCTGT
Source organism: uncultured Alphaproteobacteria bacterium (assembly GCA_963781875.1). Taxonomy (GTDB): domain Bacteria; phylum Pseudomonadota; class Alphaproteobacteria; order Rhizobiales; family Xanthobacteraceae; genus Pseudolabrys. Next base: position 269,049 of record CAWAHP010000010.1, on the reverse strand, counting down.
CGTTGGCGGCCCGCGCCCTGCTGCTTCCCTATCTCCACGACGATACGGTGTTTCTGTATTTCGTGCCGGCGGTGCTGATCTCAGCCGGCATCGGCGGCCTGGGCCCCGGACTGCTGGCGACCGGATTGAGCATCGCCGCCGCGCTGTTCGCGCTCAATCAAACCGCCGCAACGGCAAACCCGGCCGTCATCAACGGTATCGCCTTTGCCGGCATCGGCATCGGCGTGTCCTGGGGAGGTGAGCTGCTGCTCAGCAGCCGCCGGCGCGCGATCGTCATGACCCGAGACGCGCTGGCGAGCGCAGCGCATCTGCAATCGATTCTCGACACCGTGCCAGAGGCGATGATCGTTATCGACGAGCATGGCATCATGCAATCGTTCAGCAGCGCCGCGGAACGGCTGTTCGGCTTGCGGGCCGCCGAGGCGATCGGAATAAACGTCAAGACCCTGATGCCCTCGCCATATCGCGAAGGCCATGACGGCTACTTGCAGCGTTATTTGAGCACCGGCGAGCGCCGCATCATCGGCATCGGCCGCGTGGTCGTCGGCCAACGCAAGGACGGCTCGACCTTTCCGATGGAGCTTGCGGTCGGCGAAATGAAATCGGGCGACCGGCGTTTCTTCACCGGCTTCATCCGTGACTTGACCGAGCGGCAGCAGACGGAAGCGCGATTGCAGGAATTGCAATCCGAGCTCGTGCATATTTCCCGCCTGACCGCCATGGGCGAGATGGCCTCGACGCTCGCGCACGAACTCAATCAGCCGTTGTCGGCGATCTCCAATTACCTGAAAGGCTCGAAGCGGCTGCTCGAGGGCGACAGCGACGAACGGTCGGCGACCTTGCGCGACGCCATGGACAAGGCGTCCGATCAGGCGATGCGCGCCGGGCAAATCATCCGGCGTTTACGCGATTTCGTCTCGCGCGGCGAAAGCGAGCGCCGGGTGGAAAGCGTGACCAAGCTGGTCGAGGAAGCAAGCGCGCTGTCGCTCGTCGGCGTGAAGGACCGCGGCATACGCGTGCAATTCCAGTTCGACCCGGCGGCCGATCTGGTGCTCGCCGACCGCGTGCAAATCCAGCAGGTGTTGCTCAACCTGATCCGCAATGCGATGGATGCGATGGAAACGTCGCAGACGCGCGATCTCGTGGTCGCGATCGTCCCTGCCAACGACACCCACGTCAGGATCAGCGTGGCCGATAGCGGTTCGGGGATCATGCCCGAGATCGCCGAGCAGCTTTTCCAACCGTTCATCACCACCAAGCGTCAGGGAATGGGCGTCGGCTTGTCGATTTCACGCACCATCGTCGAGGCGCATGGCGGACGCATCTGGGTCGAGCCCAATCCCACCGGCGGGACAATTTTCCATTTCACTCTTGCGGTTGTGAATGAAGGGGACGTCGACGATGCAGCCTGAGCCGATCATTTATGTGATCGACGACGATGACGCCGTCCGGCAATCACTCGAGTTCCTGCTGAAAACGGCCGGCAACTCGGTGCGCAGCTTCGAGTCGGCCAAAGCCTTTTTGGACATTCTGCCGCAGCTACGCTCCGGCTGCATCATCACCGACGTGCGCATGCCGGACATCACCGGCATCGACCTGCTGCGCCGCCTCAAGGAACTCAAAATCGATATTCCAGTGATCGTAATCACCGGCCATGGCGACATTTCGCTCGCGGTGGAGGCGATGAAGATCGGCGCCGTCGATTTCCTGGAAAAGCCTTTCGATGACGAACTGTTGCTCGCTGCGGTCCGCTCCGCGCTTAACCAGGAGGCGGATACCGCCAAGCGCAAGGCGGGCCTTAGCGAGATTCACGACAAACTGGCCGCGCTTTCGAACCGAGAACGGCAGGTGCTCGAAGGTCTGGTGGCCGGCAACGCCAATAAGAACATCGCCTTCGATCTCGGCATCAGCCCGCGCACTGTCGAAATCTACCGCGCCAATCTGATGACCAAGATGGCGGCAAACAGCCTGTCCGATCTGGTGCGCATGGCGATGATGGCGGGGATCCTAGACGACTCCGGCAAGGGCGGGCGGTGACCCCCGGACAAATCAGCGCCTGACCCCGAGACCGCGCATGAAGCGTTCGCGGATCTGCACCGGATCCCGATCGGTGGTGGCGACCGCCGGCTTATGGTCGATTCTGGCCGCGATCAGACTTGGGCCCCCGCCTTTGAGAGCGGATGCGACTAGGTGATCGAAGTCGTCTTCGTCCGCGGCCCAGGCGCTGTTGGCGATCCCTGCGCCGCGCGCGATCGCGACCAGATCGGCAGCCGACGCACTCGCGGTCGGCTGCGCGCCGGTGATCTGGTAGATGCCGTTGTCCCACAGAACGATCGTGAGATTCTTCGGCGCCCGCATGGCGACGGTCGCGAGGCAGCCGAGCTGCATCAGCAGCGAGCCATCGCCTTCGAGCGCGACCACATGCCGCTGCGGCTGCGCGATCGCGACGCCGAGCGCGATCGGAATGGCGAGACCCATGCTGCCGAGCATGTAGAAATTCTGCGGCCGATTGCCGGTTGCCCATAGATCGAAATTGGCGTTGCCGATGCCGCCGATCACCGCTTCGTCGTGCTTGAGCTGGCCGACCAGCTTCTTGGTCAAGTCGAAGCGGTTCATCACTTTGGCGTTGTGCGCGCCGACGGCTCCGGTTTGCTTGGCGGTCATGGCGGCCTCAACCCTCGAATACCTTGCCGCCGGTCAGCAGCGGCGAGAGGATGAAGGTGACCGGCGCCTGCGTCGCCACCGCCTGCTTGATCGAGCGGTCGATGATGAAGCCGAGTTCGTCATGACGCGTGATCGTGTGATTTTCGACGGCGAGCGAATCGAGCACCGGCCGCATGGTCCGGCACACCATCGCCTGCCCGAGATTGAACTCGCCGAGCGTTCCGCGCTCGGACACGAAGATCAGCGCCGGGATTTGGCATGGCGCCACCAGCGAGGCGAGCGCGTTCGGAATCGTGCCGAAGCCGCTGGTCTGCATCAGCACGGCGCCGCGCATGCCGCCCATCCAGGCGCCGCTGACAATGCCGAGCGCTTCCTCTTCGCGGGTGGCGGCGAAAGTGATGAAGAACGGATCGGCGTGAATGCGCCTTGATCAGCGGCGTGAACACCCGGTCGGGCACGTAAACGACCAGCTTGACGTCATTGCTTTTGAGGGTTGCGAGCACGATCTCGTGCCAGGCCGTTGCTCGCGTTTGCGCATCTGTCATGGGTCGAGCGACCGGGTCGGCGCCGTTTGAATATCGTGAAAATCGCGTGCTTTGATCAAACCCGCCGCCACCTGCGTTCGAGACCATTGCTCCAATAATCGCAAAAGCTTAGCCTAAGACACGAACGGCGCTAATCAGAAAATAATGCCGAAAACTAGAGGGGAGGACGATGACGAAAATCACCAAAGACGTGGCGCTGTCACGGCGCCGTATCATCAAGGGCGCCGGCGCGCTGGCGGCCGGCATCGCCGCCCCGAGCATCCTGCGCATCCGCTCGGCCTATGCCGCCTATCCGGACCGCCCGGTCAAGATCGTGGTGGCTAATACCCCGGGCGGACCATCCGATCTGGTCGGCCGAATCGTTTCCGCCACGCTTCAGCAATCGACCGGCAAGACGTTCATCATCGAAAACATCGGCGGTGCCGGCAGCAATATCGGCATGGGCAATGTCGCGCGTTCCGAACCGGACGGCTACACGATCCTGCTCGCGACCAATGCCTATTCAGTCAACGCTACTCTCTACAACAAGATACCGTATGACCCGCTCAAGGACTTCGTGGGGGTCAGCGAATTGGCAACCTCGCCCAATACATTCGTGGTCAAGTCCGAGTTGCCGGCGAAGACGATGGCGGAATTCGTCGCGCTCGCCAGAGCCAATCCGGAGAAATTCAACTGCGCGACACCGCCGATCGGCACGACGCCGCAGATTCAGCTCGAAGTTCTAAAAATCCGTGAGAAGCTGCCCAAGCTGGAAGACGTGGTGTTCAAGGGCGGCGGCGATGCGCTGCAAGCTTTGCTCAGCGGCACCGTCCAACTGAGTTCCGGCTCGCTGCCGCCGGCGGCGCAACACATCAAAGCCGGCACGCTGCGCTGTCTCGCGGTCACGGGCGAAACCCGCTGGCCCGATCATGCCGGATGTTCCGACCATGCAGGAAGCCGGCTACAAGGACTTCGTATTCGCGACCGACTGCGTGCTGCTGGCCCCGGCCAAGACGCCGCCTGAAAACGTCAAATGGCTGGAAACGGAAACGCTCAAGATCCTCGATACTGCCGGACATGAAAGAAAAGTTGTACAAAGCCGGCTTCCAGGTGCGGCCGCAGGGCGCTGACGCCGCCTGGGCGCGCGTAACCAAAGAAGTCGACATGTTCCGGGACATCATCAATCAGGCTGGTATCCCGAAACTTTAGCGCTGGCCTCACGCAATCGCGCCCGCCGTCGCGCAACACGATGGCGGGCGCAGCTGCGAAAAGACAGAGGTGATTGACGGTGCGCATCAAATCGATCGAGCCGATCGCGGTCAGTCTTCCGATGATCAAGCCCGTCATCATGGCAGGCGAGGAAGTGCGGCGCGCCGACAACGTGCTGGTGCGGATCGAGGCCGACAACGGGCTGGTCGGCTGGGGCGAGGCGGCATCGGCGCCGGTGATGACCGGCGAAACGCTCGAGAGCATCGTATCCGCCGTACACTATCTCGAGCCCGCGCTGCGCGGGCGCGATCCCGCCGACATCGCCGGCGCGCTCGCCGCCATGGACGGCCGCATGTACGGCAATCACGGCGCCAAGGCGGCAATCGAAATTGCGCTGCACGATCTCACCGGCCGCGCCACGGCCAAGCCGGTGCATGCGCTGCTGGGCGAGCAAAAATCGCAGCTGCATGCCGCTGCTCGGCGTGATCGGCGGCGGCGATTTCGACGGCGATCTGCGCGACGCCGGAAAAAAGAAAGCGGCGGGATTCACCGCGTACAAGATTAAGGTCGGCATCGATACGCCGGAAAACGACGCCGCGCGCACGCGCGCGATTTGCAAGGTGCTGGGCGGCGGTCTGCTGATTTCCGCGGACGCCAATCAAGGCTTCAGCACCGAACAGGCCATCGACTATGTGCAGGCGATTAAAGGCTCAGGCCTCGATTTCTTCGAGCAGCCGGTGATCGGCCATGATCTCGCCGGCATGGCAGCAGTCGCCGCGGCGACGGATATCGCGATCGGCGCCGACGAAGGCATCCATTCGCTCGACGACATCGCCCGCCACCATGAGCGCAAGGCCGCCCGCGGCGTCAGCCTGAAGGCGATCAAGCTCGGCGGCATCCGGGCGGTGGCCGAGGCCGGCCGGCTTTGCGACCGCCTCGGCATGAGCGTCAATATTTCATGCAAGACCGGTGAATCGAGCATCGCCTGTGCGGCGGCGCTGCATGTTGCGTCCGTCATTCCCAATATCGCTTGGGGACTGACGCTGACCCACACCGGTCTCGCCGAGGACGTGACCGCGCAGCCGATTCGGACCGCGAAAGGCCACGTCGACAGCCTCGATCGTCCGGGCTTGGGGATCGATGTCGACGAAGACCGCGTGCGGCGCCATCGCGTGAACATCGCCACGCGCAACGTGGCCTGAGGCCGTCATCGGGTCAGCTCACGGTGAAGCCGCGCGCCGCTTCGTGTCATTTGCTCCGGCAAGCATTCGTTCGCGCAGCGTCGATGATCTCGCTCAGCGCGACGGCACGGCTGCCCTCTTTCGCGGACTTGAGCGCGGCATAGACCGCGGCCACCGCCTGGCATCCGTTCTCGGCCGACAATTCGCAAGCCGTGCCGCCGGAAACGCTGTCGGCGAACATCTCCAGCTCGTCGCGATACATGTTGCCGGCGGGCACGCCGAGCGATTGCCGGTCGGCCGGGCCCTTGCCCCTTGCCTGCAGATACAGCGTCGCGTTCTCGTGCAGCCGCTCCGGGCTCGCCCAATGGGTCTGATCGATATCGTAGACCATCAGCGCGTCGGCGCCGGTCGCGCGCACATTGAAGGTGCCCGGGCTGGTCCAGCTCGAAATCACGGTTCCCAATTTGCCGTCGACGAAATGCACGGCAACGATCCATTGATCTTCCACTTGCGCGCCGACCGGTGAATGCCGGCCCGCGCTGGCGCTCACCGCCGCGATATCGCCGCCGAGATAACGAAGGGTGTCGAATTGGTGCACGCCGATCTGGCTCAAGGAGCCTCCGGGCGCACTTTCCGAATACCAGCGCCAATCTTGCGGCGTGATCCGCAAACCGCGGTCGTTGGAAAAATTGGCCTCGATCTGGCTCACTTTTCCGAGCTTGCCGGCATCGATCGCCTGCCGGATCGCGCGGACGCCTGATAGCAGCCGCGCGCAATGGCCGACCACGATGCGCACGCCATGCGCGCTCTCCAGCGCCGCGATGGCGAGCGCGTCCGCCATGGTGTTGGCGATCGGCTTCTCGATATAGATGTGCTTGCCGGCGCGCGCGGCGGCTTGCGCGAATTCGAAATGCAGTTCGTTCGGCAGCGCGAGCACAACGGCGTTGATGGCCTTGTCGGCCAGCACCGCATCGAAATTTTGCGCGCGCCGGAATGCCGGTATCGCGCGCAAACGCGGCGAGCCGTTCCGGATTGCGGCCAACGCAGCAGACAAATTCGATTTTAGCGGATTGGCTCGCGGCTTTGGCGAGCACGCGTCCCCAGGCGCCGACGCCAATCAACGCGGCTCTCAGCCGGACCTGCGCCATTGGTTTGCCCCGCGACGATCCCGATCGAAATTACACCGACCGAAGGCGGATAGCTTTATCGAAATCCCGTGACGCGAGATTCCGCGAAAGTGGCGGAGGGAGTGAAACTGCAAACAAAATTCCCTCCTCGTAGTCCAGAGTTATCCCGCGAATTTGGGCGTATTTCGGAGGAAATGTAAATGCAAACCGACTTTTCTGAAAGGCCCTCTCAGTGCTCAACTTTCTTAGCTCTGCCAGGGTTCACTTCGATCAGGAGCGAAGGTCGCAGCACGTCCGCTCTTCCCTCAATAGCAGACATTAGGTAGCGACGCTGGAATGTCCGCTATGTGCCATAAGCGGACATCCGTCTAATGAATGTATTCCAGCATAAAATTGACTGAGGCAGCCTACTCTTACTCTTTCGCTTCAGTGAGTACTTCTTCGCTTGAGTGAGTACTTCGCCGCAATCACTACAATTAAAGCTCTTTATTTCGGAAATGAGCATGCTCGCCGTGCATCTCCGGAAATGTGACTGGACAAGCCCGCCTTTAACGCGCAGTTTCATTTTGATCGAGACGTCAACGCAAGACGTTCGGGCTTTCAATCCAACCTTTCAATCGGGACCCTTTCGAGCGTCCCGTTCTCTCGCTCCGAAGCATGTCGGGCGAAAGGAAATCAAATGCGCACCCTCGTCGAACCGCCGCCCTCATCACGCTGCGACCTCTGCGATGGCGAGTTGCGACTCAAGCAGATTGAATCCGCCAATCGTACCCTTGATTTGGAAAACGAGATATTCATCTGCGTAAAGTGCGGCCGTGAGCAGTCGTGTACCGTGAGCCATAACCACAACGTGCGCCATACGCCGGACCCCAAGGCGGCGTAGCCGCGCTCCGACTGTCACTTAGTGTTGCTCTCGGTGCACCAAGTTGCAGACAGATCATCCGAGTATCACTCGGACATGATGGGTGGCGCCGTCATCCACCAGTGTGATGTGGGTCGAACCGTGAGGAACCGCTTGGCCATCCAGTTCCAGGCGGGCAATGCCGCGGCAAACCCCGGCATGATTTTCAACGGACACCTCATACCGGGTCGTCTGGTGGTGAAATATGATTTCGAAATCTCGCCATGTTTTGGGCACGCAAGGGTCGAGCCGCAACGTTTTGCCTTCAACGGTGAACCCCAAAATCAATTCCAGACCTGCCCGATACATCCATCCGGACGAGCCCGTGTACCAAGTCCAGCCGCCCCGCCCCACGTGTGGCGGGGCCGAGTAGACATCCGCACACACCACATAAGGTTCCACCTTATAGCGTTGCGCCGCGGCCCAGGTGAGGGCGTGGTTAATAGGATTAAGCAGCGACAACAGTTCGGCTGCCTTGTCGCCACCGCCAAGCTTGGCGAATGCCTGGACTGACCAGATGGCGGCATGAGTATATTGCCCGCCATTCTCGCGGATTCCCGGCGGATAGCCCTTGATGTAACCGGGGTCCAGCGTGGTTTTATCGAAGGGCGGCGTGAACAGCAGCGCCAGTTCATCATCACGCAAGATAAGATTTTCATCGACCGCCGTCATGGCGCGCGTAGCGCGCGCGGGATCTGCCGCGCCGGAGATCACGCCCCAAGACTGAGCAATGGAGTCGATGCGGCACTCGCTGCTCGATGCCGACCCAAGCGGCGTCCCATCATCGAAATAGCCGCGGCGATACCAGTCACCATCCCAGCCTTCGCGCTCAAGTGCGGCGCGCAGCGAAGTCGCGTGCCGCCGCCAGGATGCAGCGCGATCGTGCTGACCCCGTTCGTCCGCGAATGCAATGAAGTTCGCAATGGTGGCGTAAAGAAACCAAGCCAGCCATATGCTTTCACCCTGCCCGCCAGCGCCGACCCGGTTCATCCCGTCGTTCCAGTCGCCCCCGCCGATCAGCGGCAGGCCATGGTGTCCGACCGCAAGGCTCCGATCGAGACACCGGGCGCAGTGTTCGAAAAGTGTGGCCCTCTCGTCCGAGGTCATGGGCTGAAAAAAGGCATCGTGCTCGTTGGGCGCAAGAACCATTCCATCGAGAAACGCGATTTGCTCGTCGAGGACGGTCAGATCGCCGGTTGCCGTCACATATTGTGCCGCGGCGTAGGGCAACCAGAGAAGATCATCGGAAACACGCGTGCGGATGCCCTTACCCGAGGACGGCAGCCACCAGTGCTGAACATCGCCCTCGGTAAACTGCCGTGCGGCTGCGCGCAGGAGATGTTCGCGTGCCAGCCTCGGCTGCGACAAGTAGAGCGCCATGCCATCCTGAAGCTGGTCGCGAAAACCGTAAGCGCCGCTTGCCTGATAAAAGCCCGATCGAGCCCATAAACGGCAAACGATCGTTTGATACAGAAGCCAGCGGTTCATCAGGATATCCATCGCGCGATCGGGTGTGCGCACCTGAACCGCGCCCAGCGTCTGGTCCCAGTAGCCGGTCACATCCCGGAAAACCTCATCGAGGTCGGCTGCACGAAATCGTTCGACCAGCGACAGGGCTTCCGCTCGCGTCGCCGCCTCGCCGAGAAAAAAGGTTACTTCGACCTCGCGGTTTGACGGTATCTCCACTGCGGTTTGCAGAACGCCGCAAGGATCGAGGCCGGCACCGACGCGATTGGACAGAGGATTCCGGTTGGCGAGCGCCGCGGGCAAAGCAAATGTACCATTCCGGCCTATGAACTCGGTGCGATCGCCAGTGCACGACCGTTGCCGGCCAGCCAAATCGGCAAAGGCCACCCGCGAACCGAACTCCATGCGCCACGGATTTCGCGCAAGCAACACGCCGGTGCCGGGATCGATCTCGGTGACCACATAGGGTGCGCAAGCGGCGCGCGAAGGCCCTAACACCCACTCCGCATAGGCCGTTATCGACAGTCGCCGCCGCCGGCCCGAGACGTTCTTGATCTTCAGTCTGGAAATCTTGACCGGCTCGTCGAGCGGCACGAACTGCAAGAGATCGAGCGCAAACCCATGCGAATCATGCTCGAAACGACTGTACCCTTGGCCATGTCTGGCAATGTATCGGGAGGCGTCGTCGCGGACGGGCAAGGCGGTCGCCGTCCAGACCTCGCCACTATCCAAGTCGCGCAGATAGATGGCCTCACCGGGGCTGTCGCTGACGGGGTCGTTCGACCGGGGCGTGAGTTGGTTCTCGCGGCTATTGACCGACCAGGTGTAACCGCTGCCCTCGGCGGAGACCTGAAAGCCGAACGAAGGATTGGCGATGACATTCACCCAAGGCGCAGGCGTCGCTTGGTCCCCGTCGAGAACCGTGACGTATTCCCGTCCATCCTTATCGAATCCGCCAATGCCGTTGAAAAACTCGAGCGGCGGTGGCGCAACAAACTCAGGCGGACTCACGATTCGCGGCTTCAGTTGCGGCGGTTCGGCGGCCGGCGCAATTTCCAAGAGACGCTTGACTTGCTCGGCGAGACCACCGCGCCGGCTCACGATCACCACACGCGCGACCGTCTGCAGGAGATTTCGCACCTCGACCGACAACAGGTCGGCGCGCAGCAGAAACACTGTCCCTGGGGCGCCATCCTTCTCCGAAGTGAGACGCGACTGGCTTACTCGGACGACCGACTCCAGAGCTGTCTGCAAATCCTGGACATAGGAAGTGCTTCGCTCGTTGACGATTATGAGATCCACCGCGAGCTGTTTCATCCGCCAGTAGTAATGCGCGCGGATTAATTGGCGGACGGTCTCCAGGTGTTCGGCCTCGTCGATCCGACACAGCACAATCGGCAGGTCGCCGGAGATTCCGTGCGCCCAAAGCGCCGGGGGCCCGAGATCGTTCCGTTTCAAGATTTCGGCTGACGGCCGCAGCGTCGGATCCGAATACATGACGCGATTGGCAAGACGCTGGAAGAGATGCGCCTCGTCCGGCGTAATTCCTAGGTGATGGAGCTGAACCTGTGCCTGGGTCCAGGCCAAGGTAGCGGCACGTTCGAACGCCGCGACATCGTGATGCTTGTCGGCGAGGCTGATAACCTCATCGCGCGAACGAGCGAGAAGAGTCCAAAAAGACAGGCGAACGGTCGCACCGGGCGGGATGCGGACGCGCCGGCGGATGCTGAAAATCGGATCGAGCACCGTCCCGACGGTGTTCGAGAGAGCCCGACCGCTGGTGATGGAAATCGGCGAGCGGACGCCGTTGCCGCGCCCGAGGAAACGCAACCGGTCGGTCTCATATTGCAGTTCGTCGGTGGATTCACCTTCCAATACGGCCAGATGGGCGGCCCATACCTCCGATTCCTCCGGCGCCCGCCTTCGGCGGGTTGCCAGAAGCGCACCGAGTTCAGGCACGAACTCGGTTTGTACAAAAAGCTTTGAAAATGCCGGATGTGCTGCATCGTCGCTCGCAGGCGCCAACACAACCTCGGAATAAGAGGTCAACTCGATCTCGCGCGTGCGCACCCCAAGATTTGAGATCGACACACGCCTGACGTCCCCGTCCTCCTCCGGCGATACGACAACATCGAGGGTTGTCGAAAGGGTGCCGTCGCGCCTGGTAATTTCGGCGCGATCCTCCGAAAACGACACTTCGTAGCTGTCCGGCCTGGCGCCGCTCGGCTGATAACCCGCGGACCACACATTTCCGTTTTCGACATCCCGCAAATAAACGTAAGAACCCCAAGGATCGCAGGTAACATCCTCGCGCCAACGCGAAACGGCGAGGTTTCCCCAGCGACTGAAACCCGATCCGGCGGCGGTGATCATGACGGCGTAGCGGCCGTTCGACAGAAGGTGGCTGCGCGGGATGCGATCATGCGGCGAGCGGAACCGGCGCAACATCGGTGGCACGAGTTCACGGACCTGGGTCGTCTGACTCACTTCTTCGGCGCGTACCCATTTGACCGCGACATCGCGCGGCGGCCTTTCCTGCAGCAAGAGTTCCGTCGCCTGAACGATCGGATTGGCATGAAAGCGCGCACGCATCGTCCCGTCGCGAAGCGTGTTCGCGATAGCGACCAGGCTCATGCCCTGATGGTGCGCCATATAGGCGCGCACGACGGCAACACTTTTGCCTTCCGGGAGACGCCCCGGCGTATAGTCCAAAGCCTCATACCAGCCGTAACGGCCACACCCGCCCGCTTCGGCCAGACGCGCGAAATTCTGAACCGCAGCGATTGGTTCGACCATGGATGCGAGCGCCGTCGCATAGGGCGCGACGACGATGTTCTCGCTGAGCCCTCGCTTCAACCCGAGTCCGGGGACACCGAAATTGGAATATTGATAGGTGAGTTCAAGATCGCGGAAGTTATATGCGGACTCGGAAATCCCCCACGGAACGCCAAGCTGGGCGCCGTACTCGATCTGGCGACTGACGATCAGCCGGGCGGTTTGATGCAACAGGCTCCCTTCCGGCTCGCGCATCACCAGTTCCGGCATCAGATACTCGAACATTGATCCCGACCATGAGATCAGAGCCGAGCCGCGGTCGATCGGGGTCACCGGACGCCCCAATTTGAACCAATGTTTCGGTGCGATGTCGCCTTTGGCGATAGCGATGAAGCTCGCCAGGCGCGCCTCGGATGCGAGCAGATCGTAACAGCTCGGATCCAGCGCGCCTTCGGCAGACTGGTAACCGATCGAGAGCAGCTGTCTTGCCGGATCTAAAAGGAATCCAAATTGCATGTCGTCGAACATTCTTGCCGCGCACTCGTCGAGGCTTTCAATTCGCCGCATGAGAGCTTCGGCAGCCGCCGCTGATTGTTCCAACGCCGCAATGATCTGGTTGATTTTGGCAACGCCATCATTAGTTTTGTTCGAATTGAGGTCGGCGCTTTGTTGAACCAGTTTTTCAATCAACGTCTGACAGTGATCTGGTAAATTGCCCAAAGTCAGCGCGCCGCGAGGCACCTCGCCGGGGTTGAGATGGACCCAAGGGAGCAAGCCATCGACGTCGCGCTGATGGCATTGGACAGAAGCCGCAACGGCCTCTGCCCAAATCACTACATCCGCTATGCCGGCAATGTCATGACGCCTCATCCCCATCTTCGAAAAGTGCGCGGGCTAGGTCGGGGAGTGCCTCGCACTGTCGTTTCAGTTTTGACAATCGATCGAAATATTCCGCCGGCGATTGCGCAACCGATTTCAATGCTGCACCAAGTGAATCGAGCGCGATTTGAAGATGTCTGCATCCGGTCTCGGATATTCGGCGATCGCCGCCCAGAGCGTCCAGAGAGCCTAGAGCGAGCTTAACTGCGTCTGCGATCCCACCAAACGCTTCCGGACTGATCACGGGCGCTGCAATCATCTCCCGGCATGCGCTCCGTAGCGCAATCAGATGCCCGGCAAGATTTCCGCTATCGACCGACGATATGTATTTTGGCTCCAGTGGATGAAGATCACGCGTGTCATACCAATTGAAGAAATGTCCGCGGAAACGCTCGAGTCCGTTCATTGTACGGAGCGTTTCTTCCAGGCGGTCGACGGCCGAGGTAATTCCGAGCCAGCCGAAATCTCGCGCGGCAAGGACCGAGAGCAGGTAGAGACCGAGATTTGTCGGCGAAGTCCGGTGAGCCAAGACCGGTCGGGGATCCTCCTGAAAATTGTCCGGAGGAAGCATGTGATCCTCCGCCGTAACGAATGTTTCAAAAAAGTGCCAAGTGCGCCGCGCCGTGAGCCGCAGGCTTTCCTGCTCCGCGTCCAACAGCGAGCTCTGATCGGGACGTGGCGCCCGGCTCACCCACCATCCGATTGCCGGTGACAGCATCCACGCCGTGATAAATGGGGCCGCGATCAACCAAGACTCGTGGTCGACGTAGGCAACGGCCACGGCACCGCAACGTAGCCAACACAACAGCGCCAGCCATCCGCCGATAGAATCCGGCAAGGTCGAGTTCCCGATCGGAGCCGGCCGCCGCGGCGGTCACCCATTCCAGCAATTCTCGACGCCGATATAGTCGGGACAACGTCCGGACGATTGCGTCGACCATCAGCCAGGCCTGATGCGCGAGCAGCGCCAACTGCAGGCCAAACTGCAACAAGGCAACTCTGAGGTCCAGACGAAACGCGCGGAAGTGGCTGCCGGTCGAGATTCCCGAGCTACGCGGAATTACGCGACCGACGAGCGGCAGAAACGCAGTCAACAGCAAAGGAAGCAGAACGAAGCCGCACCAGAGCAAGGCGGCAGCAGGCGGCAACACGACCCATCCGGTCAATAGCGCGAGGACACTTGCCGGGGCCGACAGCGTGCGGCGAAGGTTATCCGCGAGCTTCCAGCGGCCAAGCAGTGGAATGTCCGTCCGTCCAAGGTCGCCGCCGGCGGCCTGGCCCTTGCCAACGATCCAAGGAAGCAACTGCCAATCGCCGCGCGCCCACCGGTGCTGGCGCGACGCAGCAACGTCGTAACGCGACGGAAAATCCTCGAACACCTCGACGTCGGAAACCAGCCCCGCACGGGCAAAAATGCCCTCCAAGAGGTCGTGACTTAGAACGGTGCTTTCCTCGATACGGCCTGCGAGCGCGGCCTCGAAGACGTCCACATCGTAAATTCCCTTGCCGCTGTAGGAGCCCTCCTCGAAGAGGTCCTGATAAACATCGGAAACGGCCGCAGCGTATGGGTCGATGCCGGTCGGGCTCGAGAACACGCGCTGGTAAAGCGAGCCATCGCGCGCGGTGGGAAGCGACGGCGTCACCCGCGGCTGCAGCACGCCATAGCCCTCGGCCACGCGGCGACACATGGGATCAAGTTTTGGCCGATTGAGCGGGTGCGCCATTTTCCCGATCAGTCGCTTTGCTGCTCCGATGGGAATCCGCGTGTCCGTGTCCAAAGTGATGACGTAACGGACTCCCGGGGGCACCAGCGGCGGCCGGCCGCCGATCGCCAAGAACGTGGTATCGGTGGCGCCGCGCAGCAGCCGGTTCAACTCATGCAATTTTCCGCGCTTGCGTTCCCACCCGATCCACTTGCCTTGGCTCTCGTTCCAGACCCGCCGACGATGCAGCAGAAAAAACCGCGGCCCGTCCGATGCCGGTCCGTACCTGGCATTGAGGCGATCGATTCCCTCGATCGTCGCACCCAAAAGCTCCTCGTCACCGGCCGCGCTCTCGGTGAGCGAGTCCGTCCAATCCGACAGGAGTGCAAACCGGATATCGCCATCCTGGCTCGCGAGATAATGGATTTCCAGCCCCTCGATAAGTTCATCGATTGCCGCGCTGCTCGTGAGCAGCGTCGGCGTGACGACGATGGTGCGCAACTCTCTCGAAACACCATCGCGAAGCGCGAGCCCGGGCAGCACGGCCGGGCCGAATCGATCCGTGGCCAAGCGGTTCACCAGCGAGATTGCGGCATCGACGGAAATGAAGGTTCCCAGGAACGCCAGCAGCAGGAGAACCCATCCATCAGTGCCGGGCGATTTGACCGCGAGCAACGCCAGAGCGAGAAGCAGCCCGGCCGCGAGCGCGACAGTCACCAGATAGCCCGCAACCCCGACCGCCGCGTTCGCGCGTACCAGCCAATCCTTGATCGGAGCGCGAAAGCCAAGCTCCTTTTCGAACGCCCGACGTCCTTGTCCGATCAGGTAATAACCGGGATCCCGCCGCCGTTGATCCGGCTCAGCTGTTCCGGTTTGTCGGTCGGCGTCAGCGCGTTTTGCAATGTGGATGGTTTTTTGAGCGACATCGATTTCGGAGTGATCCGAACCGCGCGCAAGCTCTTCAATAGCGCGGCGGTACCGATCGCGCGTCGGAAAATCCATATTGGCGAAGTCGCTGCCAGCCCGCAGTGCCTCGTCAACCAGGCTGACGCCTTCGAAGAACTCGGCCCAATCCAGTTCGGATATGAGCCGCATGCTGGTGACAATATTGCGGACCGTGACATTCGCCGCACCCTGCCGGCGGTGCTCTTCGCGCACGATTTCATCGGCGTTGGTGCCCTGCGTAGTCAGGCGCTCGTCCAGCCACTGAAGCGCCGGCGTCGTGGCCGGGTCTTCGTCGCGCAATCGTTGGACGAGCTGAACCGCAAACGATCTCGTGAGCGGCGAATGTGTATATGGCCGCAGTGCCGCGGCGGCCGGTTCAGGC
The DNA here is from genome assembly GCA_963781875.1 of uncultured Alphaproteobacteria bacterium. Lineage (GTDB taxonomy): Bacteria > Pseudomonadota > Alphaproteobacteria > Rhizobiales > Xanthobacteraceae > Pseudolabrys. The sequence continues at coordinate 253,292 of CAWAHP010000010.1, read as the reverse complement.
GACCTGATCCCTGCACCGAGCAGACGCTCGGCCAAAGCGTCGGCGGCATCGCGCGATGCCTGGCTGCCCACGATCAGATCGGCCAGGCGCCGTAAATTCTCCACCAGCACAACGCGAATCGTAATGGCGAGGGCCCAGAGTTCGCCAATCGTCAGCGGCTGAACGCGCTGATAGGCCAACACGAAGCGTCGAAGCATCTCCGCTTCAAAGCGGCTGTCGGTGTGCGCAACAAAGGCCCAGGCTATTTCGAATATCCGCGGATATCCCTTGAACGGGCCTTCCGCCAGTTTTGGAAGTTGACGGTAATAGCTTGGTGGAAGATCGGTTCGGATCTCCCGGATCTGATCTTCCGCGAGGTGAAAATTATCGATCAGCCATTCGGCCGCGGGCGTGATGGGGCGCTTGTCCGCAATGGCGGCCGCGATGATTCGATAGGCTTTAAGAAGAGCTTCATCGTTGTCGCGAACCCGTTTCGCCAGCGGAAGCCCTCGCGCTGGCCGCGAGCCGACGGACTGTGCCGCCGCCAAACTCTCGGCGTGCTGCTCAAGGCGCTCGACGCTGAAAAGCTCTTCGCGGATTGCCTCCTCGTCGGCCCAGAGCGGAGCCGATGACATCCTTGGGAGGAATCTTGAAATTAGCCTGTTCAATTACACCTCACGGCCTCGGAAATCGCTGATATCGCGGGGGTACCTGAGAAGCGGGAAAAGAAGATAAGCCTGGCTTTGACGCCTATATGTTCCCATATAGGCATGATCATCGCGAACACATCATGTGAATCCGTGTTTAAGTAACGATCAGCGCTCTCCTCAGGCACTTTCTCGGCGTTCCGGTCGCCTGCAAGGGGCTTGCAACTGGACGCCAGAGAACACGGCTGTGAAAGCATTGACGGACAGCGAGAATCGCGCCGACCAACTGCGGTCCGAGATCGCGCAGCTAGAAGCTCGCTATGACGGATTGTTTCCGCCTGGGGTGTATTCGGTTCTCGAAAGTCTTAGACGAGAACTTATCGCCCTCAATATGACCCCTTTAGCTTGAACAATGATCTTACATAGATGCAAGCACTCTTCATCGGGCAGACTTACATCGACGTAACCTTTTTGACCGACCGGATGCCGACCGGAGACGAGAAGCATGTCGCATCGGCCTATGCGATCTCGTTCGGTGGCAACGCGGTCACCGCTGCGTTCTGCTGTGCAAAGTTGGGGCTTGTGCCCGAACTGCTGGCGACGGTCGCTGACGACTGGCTCGGTCGCATGTTCCTGGATATGGCCGCGAAGTATGAGATTCCGGTCCATCCGCGGAAGGTTAGAACGTCGTCGCTGTCATTCATTATGCCGAACGATGGCAAGCGGGCCATTGTCCGCTGTCGTGACGACGATTATCTCGACCCCTTCCCGCGCCTTGACCTGCCAGGCTGCCGGGCGGTTCATATGGATGGCCACCAGCCAGATGCGGCGATCTATCATGCCAAGACCGCCCACGACGCTGGGATACTTACCTCGCTCGATGGCGGCGGACTGCGATCAAACACGCATGAACTCCTTGCCTTCATCGACATCGCGATCGTGTCTGAGCGCCTTTGCGAGCAGATGGGGTTCGAACCGGCAAAAATGCTCGATTATCTTAAGGGTCGGGGTTGCAGAATTGGCGGAGTGACGCTCGGAGAGCGTGGGCTGGTCTGGTACGACGAGGCTGGTACCGTCCAAACGCTTCCAGCTCTTGCCGTGCCGTCGAATCGCGTTCTCGATACGAGCGGGGCAGGCGATGTCTTCCACGGCGCTTACGTCTATTCCTATCTCGCCGATGCTTCAAAAAGCTGGGAGGAACATTTCCGCTTCGCCCGCGCCGCGTCCGCCTACAAGATCCAACGCCTCGGCAATGAGGCAGGATTGCCAACTCTTGCAGACATTGCCACGGTTCAACGGGAGTTCAATGTTGGCGAGCACCCAGGCCCTAGCTCCGGTCAAGTACCGCAAGCCGCCTACTGATGTGTCCGTCTCCACCATAAGCGGACAATTCTCCTGGAAGTTATTGAGAATATGCAGCCGGAGCATTGATATCATGCGGTTATTTCCAATAAACGCTTTACCGTGAAAATAGATTGCAATCCTGATGGAACGTTAAGCCCCGGTTGAGAGTATCCCTATGCCCTGATAGCGGTGGAACGGGCTCTGCTAGCCGTGATACCGGCTGGACGAGTTCGGTTTGCCGCACTGCTGGTTGTCACGGCCGGAAAGAGTTTTGATGGCCGTGATCCTGATCGTCGAAGACGATGTGTTTATCCGCGAAATCGCGGAGATGATGATTCAAGACTGGGGCCATCAAACACTTGCGGCCAGCGACGTCGACGAGGCGCTTTTGCTGCTGCGCTCGCCGCAACACATCGACGCACTTTTCACCGATATCTACCTCAAAACCGCGGTGCTTGGCGGGTGTGAACTTGCGCTCCAGGCCATCGCGCTGCGGCCGAACTTGCGCGTGCTCTACACCACAGGAAATTCCATCACCGACAAAATGAAAGCTTTGTTTGTTGAAGGCACGCACTTCCTGAGTAAGCCGTACACGGAAAATCAGCTGCAAAACTCCGTCAAAGAGCTGCTCGCAGTGTAATTTTGAAGTCGCGCACATCGATCCGCTAAGTGGGACGAATACAAGTTACCGGGGCAACACCATGACTGATGGAAACGACGAGACGAGGACGCGGATCGGCGTCTCCGAGGGCACCGACAACACCGCGCGCAAGCAGGCGGAAGAGGCGCTGCTCAAGGCCGGGGCCCTGCAGCGCGCGATCTTCAACAGCGCCAACTTCTCGAGCATCGCCACCGACGCCAAGGGCGTCATTCAAATCTTCAATGTCGGCGCCGAGCGGATGCTTGGCTACACGGCCGCCGAAGTGATGAACAAGATCACGCCGGCCGATATTTCCGATCCGCAGGAGCTGATCGCGCGCGCCAAAGCGCTGAGCGTCGAGCTCGGAACCCCGATCACGCCGGGCTTCGAGGCCCTGGTGTTCAAGGCCTCGCGCGGGATCGAGGACATCTACGAGCTGACCTACATCCGCAAGGATGGCAGCCGGTTCCCGGCGGTGGTGTCGGTCACGGCGCTGCGCGACGCGCAGGACGTCATCATCGGCTATCTGCTCATTGGCACCGACAACACCGCGCGCAAGCAGGCGGAAGAGGCGCTGCTCAAGGCGGGGGCCCTGCAGAGCGCGATCTTCAACAGCGCCAACTTCTCGAGCATCGCCACCGACGCGAAGGGTGTCATTCAGATCTTCAATGTCGGCGCCGAGCGGATGCTTGGCTACACGGCCGCCGAAGTGATGAACAAGATCACGCCGGCCGATATTTCCGATCCGCAGGAGCTGATCGCGCGCGCCAAAGCGCTGAGCGTCGAGCTCGCAACCCCGATCACGCCGGGCTTCGAGGCCCTGGTGTTCAAGGCCTCGCGCGGGATCGAGGACATCTACGAGCTGACCTACATCCGCAAGGATGGGACCCGGTTCCCGGCGGTGGTGTCCGTCACGGCGCTGCGCGACGCGCACGGCACCATCATCGGCTATCTGCTCATTGGCACCGACAACACCGCGCGCAAGCTGGTCGAAGCCGAGCAAAAAAAGCTCGATCAGCGCCTGCGCGATCAGCAATTCTACACCCGCTCGCTGATCGAATCCAACATCGACGCGCTGATGACCACCGATCCCTCCGGCATCATCACGGACGTCAACAAGCAGATGGAGGCGCTCACCGGCTGCACGCGCGACGAGCTGATCGGCGCGCCATTCAAGAGCTACTTCACCGATCCGGAGCGGGCCGAGGCGGCGATCAAGCTCGTGCTGAGCGAAAAGAAAGTCACCGACTACGAGCTGACGGCGCGCGCCCGCGACGGCAAGCAAACGGAGGTGTCCTACAACGCGACCACCTTTTACGACCGGGATCGCACGTTTGCAGGGCGTCTTCGCCGCGGCGCGTGACGTCACCGACCGCAAGCAGCGCGAACGCGACGCGCTCAGCTTGACGAACGAAATCTCTCACCGGATCAAGAATAACTTGCAGGTCATCGTCGGCTTGATCGCCTACGAAGCCAAATGGACGGCGGCGCCGTGCGTTCAGGGCTATAAAGCCATGCAGGCGCGCATCGGAGCCATTGCCCAGCTTTACGATCTGATATCGCAAACCAGCCGCGGCCGGACCATCGCCGTAGACGCGTACTTACGGGAAATCGCCAAGACCATGTCGGCGAGCCTGCTTGGAAACACGTCGGGCATCAAAATTGAGGTTAAAGCCGAGCCGTTGGAAATCGACCCCGATCGTGCCGTACCCTTCGGCCTTCTGGTCAATGAGCTTGCGACCAACGCCGTCAAACATGCTTTTCCGGACGGGAGCGGACATATCATGCTGTGCGTCGAACAGGTCGGCGACCAGATCGAGCTGGTCGTTTCCGATGACGGCGTGGGTATGAAGGATAAAGGCACCGCCAAGGTTCCGGAGAAACGCGGCTCCGACTACCTGGCGATCTTCGTGCGTCAGCTTGGCGGCGCCATCGTCCCGTCGCTACAAGAAGCAACCGGAACGACCGTCCGCATACGGCTTCCCTTGCTTCTGGTCCCGCCCGGCGGCACCGAGCGAGTCGCTGCCTAGCGCGCTTTTGCGCTGAAAGCATCCGATCTGGCGACTAAGCCGTACACCCCAATGTCCGGTTTGGGTCAAAAGCGGATATCCCAGAAGGGCAACATTTTGATGAAGATCAAAGCCTCATCGCCCTATTGGGGCCAATATATAATTGCTAATTTCGTGGCTTATTAGGTTACCGTTCTGACGAAGTACAGAATGCCAAAACGCATTGGTCGGACCATTATTGCCATTATTATCAGCCTGTCGGTCGCCTCGCTGCCGGCAGCGGTTGGCTTTGCCGCCAGTGCGCCATCAGCAACGGAAATGTCCGCATCGGCAGCGATGCCGGACTGCGAGCACCACCGCCACACCGCGCCGGCCGACAAGACGCAAAAAATCGCGGACGATTCCGCCTGCATGGCTTCCTGCGCCTTGCATTGCTTCAATTACACGGCAAGTGTTTTTTCGGGCATCGTCTTTTCATCGCCGGCCAGTGCCGCGCTCAAACCCGTTCGCACCAGCGACAATGTCGCCTCGCGCATGGGTAGCCCGCCCTTCCGACCTCCTCGCGCCTGACACCTCTCAAGCTACCTAGCAACGCGCGGGCCGCAAGCTCGCGTGCATGTTCGGCCGTCGCTCGATGACATCGAGGACGCTGCCGATGAGAGATCCATGAGGAGTTGGAAATCATGACTACGAAATATTTGCTCGCCCTCGCCTTTGCGGTTGCAATGAGCCTGACCAGTGCTGCGGCGTGGGCTGCCGCCATAGACTATGCGTTCGAACCCGTCGCCGCGGAATTGAAGAAGGGCGACGACGTGGTTATCGCCGTCCGACTGCTGCACAAGCCGACCGGAAAACCGGTATCGGACGCCGTCATAGTACGGACCCGCGTCGACATGGCGCCCGATGGCATGGCGGACATGCCCTCGCCGGTCGCCTCCATGCCGAGCAGCGAGCCCGGCGTCTATGCCTTCAAAACCGACCTCCCAATGGCGGGGCGGTATTTGTTGAGCGTGGCCGCCAAGGTGCAAGGCGAGCCGGAGACTGTCATCGGCAACGTCATCTTCAAAGCTCTCAAGTGAGCCGGCTGCCGCAGCGTCGCGCACAGACAGAAACCTTGGCGGTGGTCGCATCGGCGGCCGCCGCCCCGTCACCCACAGGCAAGCCTGATCATAACGAGATAGCCATGACCAAGATTTGCATCGCTTTCATTCTCACGCTCGGCCTCGCAGCTGCTGCCGTTGCGAGCTACGGATATAGCCATCGCTCGGCCGGCTCGGCGACTCTGCCGAGCATTGCCCTGCAGGCGTCCGCTGCGGAGCGAACGATTCTCTATTATCGCGATCCGACGGGTGCGCCGATTTGGTCGGCGACGCCGAAGAAGGATACGCAAGGCCGCGCGTACCTCCCCGTCTACGACGATGCGGAGCCAAAATTCGACCCGCCGCCGCTCCCCACCCAACCGAAGGCCGCGCAAGGCGAGCGAAAGATTCTCTTCTACCGCAACCCGATGGGCCTACCCGACACCTCACCGACGCCTAAGAAGGACACGATGGGGATGGATTACATCGCCGTCTATGAAGGCGACGACCAGAACGACGGCAAAACCATCAAGGTGAGTCTCGATCGAGTTCAGCGCAGTGGCGTACGTACCGAACGAGCCGAAGCCCGTGTCCTTAGTCGTGCGCTGCGCGCGGTGGGCACGGTCGCGATCGACGAGCGCCGGGCGACCATCGTGACAATGCGGTCGGATGGCTATGTTGAGGACTTGTTCGTCAATACGACCGGTCAGGTCGTGCGCGCCGGCGAGCCGCTGTTTCGAGTCTACAGCCCGGATATTCAACTGGCGCTAAGCGACTTCCTCGTAACCAAGAGCTGGGCGCGAGGCACCACCGACTCGGGCACCGGACGACCTCTTGACGGCGCCATGCAACGGCTGCGGAACCTCGGTTTGTCTGATAGTCGCATCCGCGAAATCCGCGATAGCGGGACCAACCCTCGTACCATCGACTGGCTGGCGCCGGCGGGCGGAACCATCGTCGCCAAGCGAATCATCAACGGTCAACGTGTCGTCGCTGGCGACGAACTCTATCGGATTGTTGATTTATCAAATGTCTGGGTGATCGCCGATGTCGCTGAGGGCGATCTCGCCGACATCAAGCCGGGTGCACGCGCGACGGTGACGTTCAGGGCCTACCGGACCAAGCCGGTCGATGGCGTCGTAACCTTTATTTACCCCGAGGTGAGGCCGGAAACACGCACCGTCCGCGTCAGAATCGAAGTCTCCAATCCGGACGCACTGCTGAAGCCAGATATGTACGCGGACGTCATGTTCCACGTCGATGGAGACCAGGCAAACGTCACCACCGTTCCGACCAGCGCCATCATCGACAACGGAACGCGGCAAATCGTGCTGGTGGTCAAGGGCGAAGGCCGCTTCGAGCCACGGCCGGTCAAGCTTGGCCGCCGCGGCGATGGCCATGTCGAAATTGTCGACGGTCTGCAACAAGGCGAGGAGATCGTCACCACCGCAACCTTCCTCATCGATGCCGAGAGCAACCTGCAATCGGCACTCAAGACCTTCACCGAGCAGGAGCAGGCCAAATGATCGCGGCGCTCATCCGCTGGTCCGCGCGCAATCTTCTGCTGGTCGGGTTTGCCGGCGTCTTCCTGACGTTTGCGGGCTTGTACGCGGTGTCGCGCGTGCCATTGGATGCCATCCCCGATCTCTCCGACGTGCAGGTCATCGTTTACACGGAATATCCCGGGCAGGCCCCGCAAGTCGTCGAGGATCAGGTGACCTATCCGCTGACCACGGCCATGCTGAGCGTGCCGAAATCGCGGGTAGTGCGCGGGTTCTCGTTCTTTGGCGTCTCGTTCGTGTACGTGATTTTCGAGGACGGCACAGACCTGTATTGGGCGCGATCGCGCGTCCTTGAATATCTCAATTCGGCCGCCCGCCGGCTGCCAACCGGCGTCGCGCCAAGTCTCGGCCCGGACGCGACCGGCGTCGGCTGGGTCTACCAATACGTCGTGCGCGGCGCGCAAAAGAGCCTGGCGGATCTGCGCGGTATTCAGGATTGGTACATCCGCTACGGCCTCGCCAAGGCGGAGGGGGTTGCCGAGGTCGCAAGCGTCGGCGGATTCGTCAAGCAATACAGCGTGGTGATCGATCCACGCCGGCTGCAGTCACTCGGCATAGCGCTGTCGAAAGTTCGCGACGCATTGCGTTCGAGCAATATCGATGTCGGCGGCCGCACCATCGAGCTTGCCGAAACTGAATTCGTGGTGCGTGGGCGCGGCTACATCAAGAGCCTTACCGACCTTGAGCAGATCGTCGTCAAGAACGAGCGCGGTGTACCAGTGCTGCTGCGGGACGTGGCGCATGTCGAACTGGCACCGGACGAGCGCCGCGGTATCACGGAGGTGAACGGCGAGGGGGAAGCCGTGACCGGCATCGTGCTGCAACGTTTCGGCGAGAACGCGCTGTCGGTCATTAAGAACGTCAAGGAGCGGCTCGCCGAAATCGCGCCGAGCTTGCCGCAAGGTGTCACCCTCGATGCGGTGTACGACCGCTCCGACCTGATCTATCGCGCCATCGATACGCTCAAGCGCACCCTGATCGAAGAAAGCATCATCGTCGCGTTGGTTTGCGTGGTGTTCCTTCTGCATGTCCGCAGCGCGCTGGTGGCGATCATCACGCTCCCGCTCGGCGTGCTGATCGCCTATCTGTGCATGTATCTGTTGGGCCTGAGCTCGAACATCATGAGCCTCGGCGGCATCGCCATTGCCATCGGCGCCATGGTCGATGCGGCGATCGTGATGATCGAGAACGCCCACAAGCATCTGGAACGCGCCAAGCCCGACAAGCCTCGAAGCGAAGTGCTGATCGAAGCGGCCATCGAGGTTGGGCCGGCTCTGTTCTTCAGTCTTCTCATCATCACCGTGTCATTCCTGCCGATCTTCGCGCTGGAGGCGCAGGAAGGCCGCATGTTCAAGCCGCTGGCCTACACCAAAACCTTCGCCATGGCGGCGGCAGCGTTGCTGTCGGTGACGCTGGTGCCGGCGCTGATGATGCTGTTCGTGCGCGGCCGCATTATGCCGGAGTACAGGAACCCGGTGAACCGCGCGCTGATCTGGATCTATCGGCCAGTGATTCGCGCCGCTCTTCAAACATAAAGCCGCGACCATCTTGACCGCGCTCGGCGTGCTGCTCGTCAGTCTGTGGCCGGCGTCGCGGCTCGGCACCGAGTTCATGCCACATCTCAACGAGGGCACGTTGTTCTACATGCCGACCACGCTGCCGGGACTGTCGGTCACCAAGGCAGCCGAGCTGCTGCAAACCCAGAACAAGATCATCAAGACGTTCCCCGAGGTTGCCTCGGTGTGGGGCAAGGCCGGACGCGCGACCACCGCCACCGATCCGGCACCGACCGAAATGTTCGAAACTGTGATTAATTTGAAGCCAGAGAGCGAATGGCGAACTGGCATGACTACCGAGAAGTTGATCGCGGACATGGACAAGGCGCTACAGTTTCCCGGCGTGTCCAATGCCTGGACGATGCCGATCAAGGCACGCATCGACATGCTTGCCACCGGTATCCGCACGCCGGTCGGGGTCAAGGTGTACGGCACCGATCTCACCGAGATGGAGAATGTCGCCCGCCAGATCGAGGCGGCGGTGCGCACCGTGCCGGGCACCACCAGCGCCTTCGCCGAACGCATCATGGGCGGTTATTATCTTAATATCGATCCCAATCGCGCGCAGCTGGCGCGCTACGGCTTGATGATCACCGACGTGCAGGACGTGATCGCCACCGCGCTCGGCGCCGAAGCGGTGACGACGACAGTCGAAGGCCGCGAGCGCTACACGGTGAGCATCCGCTATCCGCGCGAGCTGCGCAGCGACCCACAGTCGATCGCCACGCAAGTGCTTATCCCCTTGGCTAACGGGGGCACGGTGCCGCTCGGCGAAGTGGCCAAGGTCGAACTGGCAAAAGGCCCGTCCACCATTCGCACCGAGAATGCGCAACTGGCCGCTTATATCTATGTCGATTTGCGCGACCGCGATATCGGCGGCTATGTCGCCGACGCCCAGAAGGCGGTCGCCGCGCAGGTCAAATTCCCACCCGGCTATTACGTCACCTGGAGCGGCCAGTTCGAGTACATGGAACGCGCCAAGGCGCGCCTCAAAATCGTCGTTCCGATCACGATTTTGATTATCTTTCTCTTGCTGTATCTGAACTTCCGGCGGGTAACCGAGACCTTGATCGTCATGCTGTCGGTCCCGTTCGCGCTTGCCGGCGGGCTGTGGCTGATGTGGGCGCTCGGATTCAACCTGTCGGTCGCCGTCGCGGTCGGCTTTATCGCGCTTGCCGGTGTCGCGGCCGAAACAGGCGTCGTGATGTTGATTTATCTCGATAATGCACTTACGGCGCTGCAAGTGCAGCGCGCCGCGGAAGGCCGTCCATTCACGCAAGACGATCTCTATGCCGCAATCATGGCCGGCGCGGTCGAGCGCGTGCGGCCCAAGATGATGACCGTCGCCGCCATTATGGCGGGGTTGCTGCCGATCATGTGGAGCCACGGCACCGGGGCCGAGGTGATGCAGCGCATCGCAGTGCCGATGATCGGCGGCATGGTATCGTCGACGGTGCTGACACTCGTCGTCATTCCGGCGATCTACGCGGTGGTCAAGGGCATTGCGATACCTGCATCGCATTTAGTCGCGGTGTCCGAGGCACATTAATTTTGTGGCAGCGGCCAGCGAAAATGTCCGCTTTGGGTCATTAGCGGACAAACCATCGCAGGCCAAAATCCATGTTTGCCCGCTGTTACTCCAATAGCGGACAAACGCGGGTGTGGCTGAGTTGTCCGCTAATGACCCAAAGCGGAATCAGCCCCTCGCTACCGCGATCTTCAGTGGAAAGTCATCAACGACCTCGTGTCCGCTGTCCGTGACGATGAACGTGTGGCCAAGGAAGATGCCGAAAAGACCGTCTGGCGTAATCGGATTTGGTTCCGCCATGATCACCATGCCGGGCTGCAATACTTCCTCGAATTTCTCGGCGGAGACGTGCTCGGCGACGATGTGCGGCTTGTCGGTGACCAGATCGATGCCGTGGCACTGGGTCGGCCGCGACTGATACCCCTTATCCCGGAAGAATTTGCTCGCGGCGCGCATGGCTTCCACCGGCTTTCCCGGCGCGATCTCGGCAATGATGCGCCGATAGCCGGGAAGCGTGATTTCATTCCAGAAGTTTTTCACCATTTCAGTGGGTTCGCCCACGCAGATGGGTGAGCCGATTTGCGCGGTATAGCCGCGATAACCGGCAGCCAGCTCCATATTGATGATGTCGCCCTTTTGCAGCACGCGGCTCGAGGGGCGCGGATTGCCAAAAATCATCGTCGGGTTCGCCATCGGCGTCGAGCCGATGATCAGAAAATCGATATCGCCGCCACCTTCGAGGATGGCTGCGCCCGCCGCTGCGCGCAGCTCGTACTCTTTCACGCCAGGACAAGCCCGCGCGACCATCGCGTCCATGGCATTGCGGCACAACACCCCCGCCTTGCGGACGCAGTCGAGCTCCTCGGCGCTATGGATGGAAAGCAATTCGTGCAAAAAGCCTTGGGTGAATACCAGCTCTGCATTCTGCAGATTTTCGCGCAGGACGTTGTATTGGTTCACCGGCAGATAGTCCGAGTGTCGCGGATCGATCTCCATAAGGCCGATGCAGCCGTCCTCGAGTTTTAGTTCCCGGATTCGCTCGACCATGATGTCGGCATAGCGGCCGTTGCGGCTATGACGGACGTCCTTGACCGCGACCTCGACTTGCCGCCGCACAGCTTCCGCGTGCGTGCCGCCCATGGAATAGATCAACGTCGGCTCGCCTTCGAGCGGGACGAGCACATAGCTCGAAAGTGCGTGCCATTCCCAATGACCGGTCAGCCACAGCATCCCGCCGCCAAAGCTCCAATGACTCGGACCGCCGGGGACGATCAACACATCGAGTTTGTGATCCCGCATTTTCTGCCGCAGTGCGCGATAGCGGCGGTCGTATTCAGCCTTGGAGAACTGCTCCCACACCGCATCGCGGTAATAGGGCGTGTCGCGCATGTTGGCGAATGGAAGCGACTGGTCGAGCTTGGTGCGCACGACATCCCAAGGCTGGGGGCCGATACGGGGCGGTCTGATATTCATTGTGATTGTTCCCCAACTTTGTAAACGACTTTGCTCTGCGAGAGGAGGAAATCGAATTTTACGGGCCGCCTCGCGCGGGCCGCAGCTTAGTCGAGAGGCTTAACATCGGCTTTCTTCGCGAGCTCCACCGTCGCGTTTAGATCGTCTCTGAAAAAGTTGCCGAATTCTTCGACACTCATCTGCGCTGGTTCGACTCCCAGCTTGGCCAGTTTTTCGCGAAGAGTAGAATCCTTCAGAGCGGTTTCGACCACGTCGTGCAGCTTATTTACGATGTCGCGCGGTGTTTTCGCCGGCGCCGATATTCCGTTCCAGAAACGGAACACTGCATCCGGAAATCCGGCTTCGACGATCGAAGGAACGTCCGGCAAGAGCGCGGTGCGTTTTGGTGAGCTGACCGCCAGCAAGACGAGCTTGTCGCTTCCTAGCGCCGAGGCAGCCGCTGCCAAGGGAATGAAATAGAAGTCGATATTCCCACCCATCACTTGCATAAGGCCACCTTCCCGAAACGGTATGTGGCGAACGTCGATGTTGGCGGCAAGACGAAATCGCTCGGCAGCCATGTGGGAGGAGGAGCCGATTCCCGCTGACGCAAACGTCAAGGTGCCCGGGTTCGCTTTGGCGGCAGCCACGAGGTCAGCTACCGTCTTGAACCCACTCTTGGCTGAAGCGACCAGCAAATTCGGCGACGTGCCGAGCAAGACCACCGGAACGAAATCGCGGACGGGATCGTACGGTAGCGTCTTGTGTAGTACGCTCTCGGTTGCCATCGAGGACGAGCTGGTCACTAGCGTGTAGCCATCCGGGTCAGACTTAGCGACGGAACCAAAGCCGATGCTTCCGCCGGCACCTGGCCGCATTTCAATGACCACTGGTTGTCCGATAACCTGCGAGACCTGGTCCATCACAACGCGAGTGACAGTGTCCGAGGCACTTCCGGCCGGATACGGGCTGATCACTCGAATTGGTCTGGTTGGATATTGCTGCGCACTCGCCGAAGCGGTTGCAGCGATAAGGATTACTAGCACGGCGGCGTGGCATAGTCTGCTAAACGATATCAATGGTAGCTCCTGAAAAAGACTGATGATCTTCTCTTGGTAATCTCTGTCTATTGGAAATTCGAAATGTAACCGCACTGTGGGGATTAGCCAAGCTGCCGTCGTCTCGCGATCTTGGAACAAATACATTGGTCACCGCGCTCGTGACTCGTCTGAATGCCCTGCATTTTTTCGTTATTTAGGCGGATTCCGCTTTTGGTACTTAGCGGACAATCCAATTGTGCCCGCGTTTGTCCGCTATTGGGGGCAACAGCGGACAAACATGGATTTTGGCTTGCAATGGTTTGTCCGCTAATGACCCAAAGCGGGGAGTGTAGGAACGATCGGCCCGTTCAATAGTAGCCGCGTGCGCGGGCTATGCGCGATGGGCTGAGCTTGCGCGCCTGGCGTGACCGGAGGCTGCGCATCGATATCCGCGCTCGCTCCGATGCCCATATGCCGCGCTCCTTTCGTGCGGCGCGTTTACCTGAAAACCGCAGCTTCTGTTCGACAAACACCCGGCTGGGAGCGCGCTCGCACGCGACTTAGGCTGCGCGACGCGTATAACGTCCTTTCAGCAGCACATCGACATTGCCAGATAGAATTCTTTCGCCAACAGGTCCGAGATTCCTGACACCATTGGCGAAATCGCGCACTGCTTCGCGTCCGCGAATTTCCTGCGGATAGTCGGTGGCGAAGACCAGACGCTCGGCCGGAATCTCCACCAATGCCGTTTTTACGCAGCCGATTGCGCCGCAGAAACCGGCAGTGTCAAACATGAAATTATTCCGGAAGTAGTAGTCAAATTCCTTCTCCGATGTGCGGCCATGTTTGGCATTGCCGCGCAAGCCCCAAAAATCCTTGTCCTGATAACTGCGGATGCGGCCGAGCATCGAAGCGATGCCGCCGCCGAGATGCGCCATCTGCACAATGAGTGACGGATGGCGGTCGAAAACGCCGCTATTAATGAGACGAATCGTGGCCATGATCAGCGAAAATTCGCGCCCGACCGAACGGGCCGTATCGTAGGCATTATATTGTTGCGGGAAATTCAGCTTCAGCGCTGGATGAACGAAGACGAACAGCCCAAGTTTATCGACTTCTGTCCAAAACGGTTCGAATTCGGGGGCATCAAGGAATAGACCGTCGGTTTCCGACGTGATCACCACGCCCGGAAAACCAAGCTCGTGCACACAGCGCGCCAGCTCCTTGAAAGCAGTCGGGCCGCCCAGCGGATGGGCATGGGCCGCGCCGATAAAACGTCCCGGATAGTCGCGCTCGGCCTGCTTGGCCTTGTCATTTATGAATTTAGAACGTTCGAGTTCAGCGCACATGCCGGCAGCGCAGGTCAAGAAGGCGGCGTCAATGCCGGACACATCCATCATCCGAATGTGCTCATCGAGATCGTAAAGCATCTTGTGCGACGTGTAGCTCGGCGCGCCGGTTTCATCAAATGCGACAATCAGTTTGTCGCCCAGGTCTTCCTTGAAAAATTCGCGTGGCGTGAAATGGTGTTGGAAGTCGACAATCATAGGCGTGTCCTCTGGACGATTGTAACCGAACAGCCGCGTTTTTCAGTTATTGGGCTTTGATGCCCGCGGCCTTCACAAGTATTGCATTCTGCTCGAGTTCCTTGCGGACATATTCATTGAACTGGGCCGGCGTCATTGGCATCGGCTGGACGCCGAGTTTTGCCAGCTTCGCCTGCACGTCCGGGTCGTGCAGTGCCTTGGTAATCTCCTCATAAAGTCGCAGAATAATCTCAGGCGGAGTCTTGGCAGGCGCAAACACACCAAACCAGAAATTGTATTCGGAGTTTGGGAAGCCGGCTTCGGTGGTGGTCGGCACATCGGGCAAATCTGGCGAGCGCTCTAAGCTACTCACCGCGAGCGCTGTGAGCTTGCCATCGCGAATAAGCGAAAGGGCAGGCAAGAGCGGACTGAAATAAAAGTCGACTCGCCCGGTCATGACTTCAGTCAGCCCTGCCGGTGATCCTTTGAAGGGAATCGGCTGTGCTTCGAAATGCGCAGCGAGTCGAAACCGTTCGGAATTTAGATGTGCCGCACTTCCCGCTCCGATCGTGACGTAATTCATCGATCCGCGCTGCGCGCGAGCCGCCGTGACGAACTCGCCGACATTTTTTATCCCTTTTGCCGGCGAGATCACCAACACATTAGCCATATTGGCCAACGGGACCACAGCCGAGAGGTCGCGCAGCGGATCATAGGGGAGATTAGCGAAAGTCAAAGGCACGGTAGTGAAGGCTGAGGACGCGACCAGGATCGTATATCCATCAGGTACGGATTTAGCCACCGCTGCAGTGCCAATCGTGCTTGCGCCCCCGTCACGATTTTCAATAATAATCGGCTGGCCTAGCTGCTTTTCGACCTGGGCAAAAACCGTGCGCGGAATGATGTCGGTGGCACTGCCGGGACTATAAGGGACGATTGCCCGGATCGGCTTCGTTGGCCAATTATCCGCCGCTGACTGGGTGCCAAAGCCCATCATCAAAAGCGCAATCGCGAAAAGCCACCGGTGCGGCATTTTAATCTCCCTGCAGGATCGAACGAATCAGATGAACCACAGCGGTGAACGAGCTAGTTCGCGTTTTTTTGACGGACTACAACATCACTGCCGATAAAGTTTCTTTTTATTGCGATTGCCCAAGGTTCAGCGTTCCCCCAATAGCTTCGATCCAAAAAACATCGGGGAAAGCGCGCGAACCAGCGGGAGAGAGCTTTCAGCGGCAAAATCTTCGAGCCGGAGCTGTGGATTGATTGGCCGGATGCGCTCAAACATCGCACGGGCTTCAGCATCGGCTGGCGGTGGAATTGTTGCATCGATCAGCATCTTCGAGCCGAAACGCTGCCAAAGAGGTGTCCCTGGCGCGCCGAGCTCCGCCAAGCTCGCGTCCATGGCGTGATTATGCGTGCCTGAGATAATCGTCACATCCTTCTGCGGATCGACCCGCGTCGAAAGCGCCCACATCAGTTCTGACGGATTGAAGATATCGACATCAGCGTCGACTGCCATGGCAACTTTCGGATGCTGGTATTCGGAGGATAGCGCCGCCAACAGCAGATTTTTGGCTTCGCCATAGGCCCGCGGCGTCATCTGCACGACCACTCCGAAGACACCGGGCATCACCATCACATTGTGCAGATTAGGACCACCGCCGACATCCTTGAGTTCGCCGGAAGATGGCTGCGCTCATCGGAATTTTATGAAAGACGCAGCCCTCCATCTCCGAACCGTTCTGAAGATTTTTGAAGATAGCGTCGTGCCGCCGCGTCATATATTGGTACTCGACGATCGGATTTTTGCCCGTGCCAGTGACGTAATAGTCCTGAAATTCGGAGAATGGTCCTTCCTCCTCGCGATAATGCGGCGGGATATGGCCCTCGAGGACGATCTCCGCATCAGCCGGAACCTCGAGATCGACCGTCTCGCACTTTACCAGGCGTACTGGCTCACCGAGATAGCCGCCAGCGATTTCGAATTCATCGAGCCCATAGGGCCCCGTCGTTGCCGCCGCGGCATAATAGAGCGGATAATGGCCGATGAAGATCGCCACCGGCATCGGTTCATTCCTCGCCTGGTATTTGACGTAATTCTTCCAGGTGTGGCGCGGGTAGAGCAAAATGCCCGATTTGTTTGGCCCCTTGATCTGCAAGCGATGGAAGCTCACGTTCCGACGTCCGGTGTCGGGATCCTTCGTCACAACCAAGCCTGAACCGATTACTGGTCCGCCGTCGCGCTGGCCGGCGACGTGAACCGGAAGCTGCGTGAGGTCAAACTCATTTTTATTGAGTTTGACCTCCTTTACCGGCCCATCCTCAACCATCACCGGCGGTATGCATTTGCCCATGCGCTCGGCGATCAGTGGTACCATCGTTTCCTGACTGGCGCCGAAGGCGATGGCCGCGTGTCGGATATTCGCCGGCGCTTGGCCGAGCGAGCGCCAGTTATGCGGTAAATTTTCGAAAAAAAGCGCCTTCTCCCGCGATTGATAAAGTAGCGAGCCCATCTGCGTGAGCGGGTCGACTGGTTTTGCGATACGGATGAGCTCTCCGGCTTCCTCCAATTCCTCGATCCAAGTCCGCATGTCTTTCGGACGCGTATTGGAAGCCATGATCGAGGTACTCCACGTTAAAAAGATATAGCGCAGAGAGAATGTCGGGAGTAGCAAGCTTGCCTGAGAATTTCGCTTATGTTCGTTCCGTGCTGTTTCAGCGTCTAGCTGATCCGCCTGCCGATGTGAAACCAGCGAAACAAATGTTTCGTAAGGAACAACTGTTCGCAGGATTTAGGCCGTTGCAACTGCTGCACCTGCCAGATGATAAATTATAATTTCTATGGCGCACATCCATATTGATTTAAATCAAGCGCCTGAGGTGGATTCACTTGTTTGGATACAACTAATCTAATCGTCCCGCGATCTGTATTGACTTGGTTATTTTGAACAAAGCGTTGCGACGTCGTGGTACTAACCGGTGGCGCAGGAGCGATCGTGATACGCGCACCAAACTTATCCTGACCGAGGCACGACGCGGTCCATAGTGTCGGCCGGAGATGGAGCCAACGTGGAAAGCATAGTGCCAATACTGGAAGAATTGATCACGGCCAATCGGATTTTAGCGACCGAAAGGGTCCTGGATTCCTTCGGTCATGTCAGCATCAGGCACCCGCAGAAGCTCGGACCGCTTTTTACTTTCGCGGGCGCGGGCACCCGAGTTGGTCCAGATCGAAGATATCATGGAGTTTACGCTGGACGGCAGGAGCGTGGGTCAGGAGCCGGGCAAGCCGTATTCAGAACGGTTCATCCATGGCGCGCTCTACGAAGCGCGGCCGGACGTGGGATCAGTCGTTCACAATCACAGCCCGAGCGTTATTCCGTTCACCGTCACTGGGCGAAAGATGCGTCCGATCATGCACATGTGTGCACCAATCGGCAGTGACATCCCAAACTGGGATATCCGCGACAAATTTGGCGACAAGACCAACCTGTTAGTGACCAATATTGAGATGGGACGCGACTTCGCGCGTTGCCTCGGCCACCGTACCGTTGCCCTCATGCGTGGTCACGGCAGCACGGTTGTCGGCCGCAGCTTGCGCGAAGTGGTGTTTACGTCGGTATATATGGAAATCAATGCCGACCTGCTGATCAAAAGCCTTTTGATGGGCGATATCGTGTACTTGTCCGACGGAGAGATAGAAACGATTACGAAAGCGCGCTCCGGCTTCACATTCGAGCGCGCGTGGGAGAATTGGTGCAATCGAGTTGGACGGCCTTACGTCTCGGGCGAGTGGAGTACCGGCGAAGGCTACTCGCGCTCAGAAGGGTAGTTCAACAGATCAACGCGTCGGCAGCTTTCGGCGGTCCCGCCGGACGAAAAGCCAAGCGTAATGTTTTGCCGAGGACTTCTCGATAGCCCTAGCACGTTCAGCTTCCGTGGCGTTCACTCAGTGGATATTCCCGCTTGCATGATGACGTTCCGCCATTTCACGATATCGTGCTCGATGAAATCGCTGAGCTCCTTGGGACTGCCCCCGACCGGTATCAAACCCTGTTTGTCTAATGTTTCAACGATTTCGGGCGAGCGAAGAATTTCATTTATAGCCGCATTGTAGCGGGCGACGACATCGGATGGCGTCCCTGCTGGCGCGAGCAGGGCGTACCAAAGCTCAACCTCGATTTCTGGAAAGCCTTCTTCGGCGAACGTCGGCACTTTTGGTGCCACCTCGATTCGTTTCTTGCTGGCGACCGCCAACAAACGCAATTGGCCCTGAGCCGCCAGCTGCAAAGACGTGTGAGGCGGCACGAACCCCATCTGCACGTGTCCGGCAATCAAATCCTGCAGTGCTCCGGCAGATCCTCGATATGGAATGTGTCTCACCTCAATACCCGTGCGAAGCTTGAATAGTTCCATGGCGAGGTGATGCGGGCCGCCAATTCCCGGCGAGCCGTAGTTGATTTGATCCGGACGTTCCTTGAGGTACTTAATCAACTCCGCGAGGGAATTTGCGGGTATTGACGGGTGCACGGCGAGGGCGAGCGCTGCCACACCGACGTAAATGATCGGCGTAAAGCTATGCACCGGATCGTATGGGATATTCTTGAGCAGACTGGTATTTGCGGTAAATGGATTCGAGGTCATCATCAGCGTATGACCGTCAGGCGCTGCGCGCGCAACCGTTTGTGCACCGAGGTTGCCAGTTGCACCGGGCTTGTTTTCGATGACGAAGGTTTGCTTCCAGCGCTTCTGAAGCTCTTGGCCGATAATCCGTGCCAGTATGTCCGGGCCGGTGCCGGGTGTGAACGGCACAATGATGGTGACCGGGCGATCCGTCGCAATTTGTGGGATTGCCTCGGTGTATGCGCTTACGAGGATTGCTGCGCCAACAAATGCGGCAATGATGCTCCTGCGCGCCACCATGCTTTCCTCTCCTCGTCTTCGATCGAGTTCGCGCCGGAGAAACAATGCACACGGAAACCTGCGTGATTGGAAAGATGCGTGCGGCTGTTGTCAGCTTCTCCGAGAATATTCCTCGATCTCTCGTTCCGATTATCTTGGAGCGAATACGAAATTATGTCTGCGTGAGAACGGCGAGCTCACCTTCTATCTGCTCTCACTTTGCCTCGCCCGGTTGCTTGCCGGGTTCGAACCCGCCGACTTCGTGATAAATGACCTTGCTCTCGGCTTCGAATGCGCGGACTTCTGGAATTTTTCCCGGCAGCCCGAGTTCGTTCCAGCGATTTGCGACCTTGTCGTAGACATTTTTGCGTAGCGTGGTCCGCTTGGAGAACACCGGCAAATGCCGATGTTCTTTGCAGGCATTAATCAATGCCTTCGACCCATAAGGGCGCTTTTCCGGTGGATTTTGAGTTGGATCGAGCCACGTGCTCCAGGTATTTCGCAGAATATCGATGTCGTCGATCGGGTTGCACCGGCTTGCCATCGCCCAAATGACCTGGTCCATATCAGTCGGGTCGACGTCTTCGTCAACGGCGACAATCCACTTGGTATAATATGCCCCGCCTGGACACTGTGCGGCCAGCGCTAGCGCCTGTGCCGCATGGCCTGCGTAACGCTGCTCCAGACTGATCACGGTCATTCCGAATCCGCCCGCTGCCGCCGGATGCGAATAAACTCCGGCAATTCCGGGAATTCCCAGTTTGTCAAAATCGTCCCAGATCTTGGCGGAGCGGATCACGGAGAAAAAGCCGCTCTGCTCGCATGATGGATAGTCGGCCATCAGTGCGTTGGTTAGGACGGGTTTCGATCGGTAATGCACGGCCGTGATATTCACGAGCGGGCATCCTGCTTCGGGCCTGCCGTAATAGCCTGGGAACTCGCCGAACGGGCCCTCCGCTCTTACCGAATTTAGATGAATTACGCCTTCGACAACCAACTCAGCATTTGCCGGGATGAGGAGGTCGGTTGTCTTGCCGCGTACAACTGGAATCGGTTGACCCTTGATGCCGCCGGCAAATTCGTATTCAGACACGTTCTTTGCAAATGTCTGCGAGCCGACCATCATAAAAAGTGGATCGATGCCCCAGGCTGCCGCGACTTCGATCGATTTACCTTGCTGCCACGCACGCGTGATATGGAGGCGCGCGTCCTTGCCCGGCGACAAATAAAGACCGGTTTCCGCTTTGCCTTGCTGCATCATCCGATAGGTCCCGATATTGAGGTAACCTGTATCGGGATCGCGCGTAATCACCGCATCCGCCGTTCCTGCATAGCGCCCGCCATCGAGCGGCCAGTGCCGGGGGATGGGCAGCTGATCGAGATCGATCTTATTTCCCGTAATGCTGTTCTCGAAGATTGGCGCCTTGTCTGCCGGAATCTCACTGGGTGGAATGCGTTGTTTCAACTTGTTCTTGCACCGCCGAATTAATTCGACAGTCGGCGTATCCACGGGCTCCTCGAGGGTGAGCGCGATACGTTTGATGCTGGGGCCAAGAACGTTCCATAACAGCTGAGCACCAATTGGGCTCTTGTCAAATCCGCTTGCACGCTCGAACAAAACCGCAGGCGAAGGCTGTTGCTTGGCTAAGAGATAAGCGATCGCGCTCATCTCTTCGTCCCGATCAACCGGTTGTTTGACGCGGATGAGCTCGCCAATTTCTTCAACGCGTGCAAGCCACTCGCGCAGGTCCTGGATCGGCGCTGCGCTTGTCGCAGTTGTCGGTTTTATTTTGGGAATGATCGGTTTGTTCATCATTGACCCCCCGGCCCGAGTTCGGAATGAGAAATACAGCAGCGCACACGATCTGCGCCACCATCACGACCGAACTGGCGTTTCCGATGTCGATCGTAAACGTAGCAACCTGCCGTGAGTAAGCAGCTCAAGTTGAAGCGGCTCGATTCATGGTCGCGATCAAACGGAATTTGCTCAAGCACAAGTCTAATTACAATTTCAACCCTGCACGGGTTTGTCCTTGACTTGAATCAAGCCTAGTTGCCGCTATCAATGTGGCCCGCGCTAAGCATGTCCGGAATGGGTCAGCCGATCAATGCAGAATTTGAAGTTGCTATGCCTCGGTAGCAACATCCTGCGATTTACAAATTGTGCGGATGCGATGATAAAAATAATCGCCAAGCCGAGCGCTATCATCATTATATTTCTTTGCGTCTCGGGCATTAAGTAGTCGCTGATTTTAGTTGTGGGCTCTCGCTGCGTTTCATAGGACTGATTGATGGGGTTTTGACCTTGACCGTTTTCCGGCAGGCTTATCCTTGTCTCAATAAATTAACTCATCGTCACTCCCGCCTTTTACGATCTGAATTTCACCCTTGGCGGCGAGCTCCTTGGCGCTGTTAACGAGCAAGGTTCGCGCCTCATCGACTTCGCGCAGTCGTACTGGACCCAATTCCTGCATTTCTTTCACCAGCATCTTGGCCGCGCGTTTAGACATATTGCTGAAGAAGAATTCGCTTACGGGCTCGGGGGCGCCCTTGAGCGCAATCGCCAGCTTGTCCTTGTCGATGTTGCGCATCAGCTTTTGCGCCGAGACAGTATCAAATTTGATTAGGTCATCGAAGGTGAACATCAACGCCTTAATACGCTCAACGGCCTCGCGGTTATTCTCTTCCAGAATAGCGAAGAAGCGCGTCTCAGTCTGCCTGTCGAAATTGTTGAAGATGTCCGCCATCACTTCATACGCATCGCGCCGACGCGCGCGCGAGAGGTTCGTCATGAATTCGCTTCGAAGCGTCTGCTCGACGCACTCGACTACTTCCTTCTGCACCGACTCCATTTTCAGCATGCGGTTGACCACGTCGAGCGAGAAGATTTTCGGGCAGGATCGCCAACACGCACGCGGCGTGTTCCGGGCGCAATTTTGAAAGCACCACCGCCACGGTCTGTGGGTATTCGTTTTTGAGGTAGTTAGCGAGAAGCTCTTCGTCGATGCTGCCAAGCTTTTCCCACATGTTGCGGCCGGCGGGATCCCGGATCTCGTCCATAATGCCGCCGACGCGCTCGGGTGGAAGGTATTGTTTTAGCAGGCGCTCGGTGGCGTCGTAGTTTCCAAGTAGCGCGCCCGAGGCCGACATGCGCGATACGAATTCCAGTAACAATTTCTCGACTGCGTTAGCGTCGATTATACCGAGCGACGACATCACGATGGAGATTTCGCGCAGCTCGTCGTCGTCGAGCATGTTGAAGATTTTGGAGCCGTATTGCTTGCCGAGTGCCAGCATGAGCACAGCCGCCCGTTCTGGGCCAGAGAGCTTGCGCTGCCCACGCACAAATTGCGGATGGCGGGCGAGATCGGCCGTCAAACCGCCGATCTCACTGTGGGCCGGCTTATCATTCTTGGCCCTAAATGCTTCGGAATAAGCGGAAGGCATGAATTAAGCCACGTCCTTGTGGAATCAATCCGCGCAGCGATTTGCGCGAGATCGCAAGCTTAGTCGCGATTTTGCTGGTAAGATTAGATTTCATTAATTTCTTTGGCGGTAAATACGAAAGGCTCTTTGGGATTGTTGTTAAAAAATTGGTGCCAAAAAGATTATAATTTAAATTCTCAGACGCCGGCAGCTCCGCGCGGTAAAATCAGTCTATCCTTTTTCGATTACAATTTTGGAATGCAAGACCCTAAAAACAACGAGCTTCTTGCGGCAGCAAGCGTAAGGGTCAATTTTCGTTGGTGAAAGCGTCCCGCATCAACTGAATAGACTTTCGGGTCGGGCTACGCGCCAACCACGCGACCATCCCATCCGAAGTCCGCATACTTAACCAGCGGCCCATTTTTTTGATGCTCACATTTGAAATGAAAGAGGCCGCCTCAGATAGCGGCCCTTTCAAACTCGCGTCTCAGGCATTGCCCAAACCGTCAATTGTAATTCGTGGTGGCAGGTGTCGCACTTAAAAATGCGAATCTCCCTGTCTCCGAACGGCTTAGCTTCGACTAGGCGCATTTCAGCCCGGCATCGACAATCAGGCAATTCAGTCGATCCTGGGATCAATAAATTCTCAAACGCAGACATACCTATCCCCCGGCCGATGAGGATCATCTAGCAATTAGAGCGGGTGCGCAATTGAATTGCATACGAAAGGTAAATTAGGGCAAGACAAAATGATTTGACCTCTTAACGACGTATCAGATAGTCCCCCGTCATGATCCTATGGTTCGTGATCGCGCTGATGATTGCAGTGATAATTTTCGCTGTGCTGTGGTCGCTTGCGCTCGGCCATGATGTGGAGGCTGGCAGCGAATTTTCGGTTTATCGTGATCAATTGGACGAAATTGGCCGCGACCGGGGAGCAGGCCTAATTAGCGAAGCCGAGGCGGAGGCCGCTCGTGTCGAGGTATCACGGCGGCTGATTGCCGCGGCCGATGTTGCCGAATTCAAACATCCAATACCGATTGGCTCGCCACTCTGGCGCTGCCGTTACGCCTTCTGACTTGGATGTCCGCTATTACCCGATAGCGGACATTAGCTTACATGCACTGGGACATCCGCTTCGTCCCAATTGCAGAAATTGAGGCTTGGCGGACGATGCTGTTGATCAAGACCGACGGCATCGTCGTGAACCGCGCGGCTACAGCCAATAAATTCCCGCCAGCGGCAGCACCCGTTGAAGGATAGCCAATAGGCAAATCAGCACCACGAGCAGCTTAAGAAGGTTTGCCAAACGCCCATCGCGAACAAACTTATCGATGGCCCAAAAACAAATTGCACCGATGACGCAAATAATCAGAACCGCGATTAAGACTGATAGCATAGCAACCTCCTGTGCTGGTGCCGTAACGAGCCTCGGCCGGAAACAATCGCGACTTTAGGGCTCACTATCGACTTTGAAATTCAATAATTCAACGTCTTTCGAACGGGCAATATTGGTCTGCTTCGGGTCAAAAGCGGACGTGACGCCCTTGAATTGGGATGTCTGCATTACCCCCGTAAGCGGACATTGGGCAGCTGCTCTTTCGACGTCCGCTTTGTGCTAAACTTGGGCAATCAGACCGCCTTACATGTTTGGCTGCTCCGTTCGTAGGGGCCTTAACAGCACCCAAATTTATGGCCCTCATGTGCCTGTGGAGGAGCCGTCCCACGGCATCACACGGCGCGGTAATCTAATTGCCAAATTGTAAGCGATAAACGTCCAGAGATAACATGACGATCAAAACAATTGGGCCCGAGGATCGAGAGCCAGGCTTTGATCTGAAAAAGTCTCTGCATCGTTCGACCGATAAGCAAATCTGGCCGAACCACCGTCTTTTATAGTTAGCAATGTCGAATTGTCATTCGGCACGTATCTGTAGCGAGCAACACGGTAAATGCCGGGTAAATGCCAGCGTCTCGATGCTGTCCGAACCGCCGTTCGCACTAAATAAGAAAGTAATCAAATTAAGATATGAGTATCGATCCGCGGACGCGGACCGATCTGTCAGATATAGAGCCATCACATGTTCCAACGGTTGCGAGCATTTGCACAACCGACGACCTATCTCGGTGTGGCTGTGATCGCCACCATCTGGTGCGGGGCCTTTTTTCTCACGAATGAGGAGCACGAGCGCGCCTACACGGAGGGAGTGCGACAGGGAAGCAATCTAGCCCGCGTTTTTGAAGAGTACATTTCGCGCGTCATTGGCGGGGCAGACAGCATACTTCTGACGCTGCGGGGATCCTACGAGCAGAACTCCCACAATTTTGACATTGCGCGTTTACTCAGCCGCAGTCAGTTCCAAAATAATGTAATTATGCAATTCTCGATTATTGGGCCAGATGGGCTTATCAAGCTCGCCAGCATACGATCGATCCCGTCACCAATAAACGTAAGCGACCGTGAGTATTTCCGCTTTCACGCCAATTCAACGACTGACCAACTTTACATAAGTGAACCGATAGTTGGTCGTTTATCAGGCAGACCGATAGTCCAATTAACTCGCCGGCTAACAGCGGCTGATGGATCATTCGGTGGCGTGATTGTCGCCTCGGTCGACGTTCTTGAACTGGAGAAGTTCTACAACTCGATTGATGTAGGCCCTGGGGGAATAATTTCGCTCGTTGGTTTCGACGGGATTATTCGCGCACGCAGCGGTCGCGATCCCGTTGCGAAGGAATTCGTTGGTCAGGCAATTTCCCAAACAAAGGTATTTTCGCTTTATCGCAAATCTCCCACAGGCAGCTATTGGAATTTCCAAAACTCCACACAGCAGTTCGAAGGCGTCCGTCGGCTCATTTCCTATCGGGTCGTTGAAGGGTTCCCCTTGGTTGCCATCGTCGGATTGGCCGAGGCCGATTTGTTCCGGCAGTCGACATTGACGGCATATAAATATTATCTGATTGCGCTTGTGCTTACGGCCATGGTGCTTGTCGCAATAGGTATCGGTGCGTCGCGGCAAAGAAAGCTGTCCTCTACCGTGGAGGCGCTCGAACGTTCCAAGCTTTCACTTGAACAGACGAATTTGTGGTTCAATTCAGCGCTTGAAAACATGGGGCGCGGTCTGTGCATGTTTGATTCTGCGGCACGGCTCGTCGTTTGCAATGATCGCTACCGGCAGATCTACAATTTGCCGCCAGATGTTGCGAAGCCAGGCTGCGCGGTAATCGATCTGCTCAAATACCGTGTTGCGAACGGAACCTTTTCCGGAAATCCAGAAGTCATACGTCAGCACCCTCCTGGCGAGGATTGCCGAAGGAAAGATGACCAAACAAGAGGTCGAGACGGGCGACGGGCGCATTATTTCCGTCGCGAATCAGCCAATGGAGGGAGGCAGTTGGGTTGCAACGCATGACGACATCACCGAGCCACGGCGCGCCGAACAGGAGCTGGCTGAAACTAAGCAATTTCTCGATTCGATCATTGCAAATATTCCGATTTCAGTCGTCGTTAAGGATGCGAAGACGCGCAAGTTTGTTCTTACCAACCGGGCATTCGAAGCGATGCTTGGATTCGCACGAAAGCCGAGCTGATCGGAAAGACCGCGTTCGACATCTACCAAACCAAAGACGCGGAACGTATGGATAAATTTGACAGAGAATCCGTTGAGGAAGGAGTTGGCGTCAATCTTAGTGATTTCGAAGCAGAACTTCCGCTGCTCGGCTCGCGCAACTTCGCCACCAAACGCATTGTCGTCCGTGACACGCAAAGACGTTGCGAAATATCTCATCGTCGTTATCGATGACATTACCGAACGGAAGAATTCTGAGCAGCAGATTGTCTTCATGGCGCATCACGATGCGTTGACGGGTCTCGCTAACCGTGTGACGATGACGCAAAAGATCGAAGAGGCCGCAGCGCGCCAGCGCCGGCGTGGAGATCCGTTCACCGTCTTGCTGCTGGACCTCGATCGTTTCAAATACGTCAACGATACGCTTGGTCATGCCGCCGGCGATACCCTGCTGCGGGAAGTAGCAACGCGCCTCAAGGCGCTGCTGCGGGAAACCGACGTTCTGGCGCGGCTTGGCGGCGACGAGTTTGCCATCATTCAGAGCAGGTGAGGCCAACCAGCGCGAGGCCGCGAGCGCACTTGCAGACCGCATCATCGAGATCCTTGCCAAGCCATTCAACATCGAGGGCAACGAGATTAATATTGGCGACGAGCATTGGAATCGCCTTGGCGCCCGAGCATGCGACCGATGCCGATAATCTCTTAAAGATGGCGGACATGGCGCTCTATTGCGCGAAATCGGCGGGCCGGAACGGCTATCGCTTCTTTGACCCGGAGATGAGTGCGGCCGCAAGCACACGCCAAGAGCTCGAAAACGAATTACGCCGTGCGATCCAACAAGACGAGCTGGAACTCCACTATCAACCGATTATCGACACTAAAACGCGCAAGATTTGCGGCGCGGAGGCGCTGATCCGCTGGCGGCATCCGACCAAGGGGATGATCTTTCCCGATCAGTTCATTCCGCTCGCCGAGGAAACCGGATTGATCACACAGATCGGTGAATGGGTGCTGCATACCGCGTGCACTGAGGCAGCGACCTGGCCGGAGGGTGTCAAAGTCGCGGTCAATCTGTCCCCGGTGCAATTTCGCAAGACCAATCTGCCCGACGTTGTGATGTACGCGCTCGCCCAATCCGGGCTGCCACCCGAACGGTTGGAGCTTGAAATCACCGAGACGGCGCTCATCGAATCAGCCGCGGAATGTCTGCCGGCACTGCGTCAATTTAAAAACCTCGGCATCGCAGTCGCACTCGATGATTTCGGGACCGGATATTCGTCGCTCAGTCAGTTGACGATGTTCCCTTTCGACAAGATCAAGATCGACAAGTCGTTCACCCAGAATATGACCAAACGCGCCGACTGCGCTGCGATCATCTCGGCGACCCTTACCCTAGCGCAAAGCCTCGATATAGCGACGACCGCAGAGGGTGTCGAAACGGCGGATCAATACCGACTCTTGCGATTGGCCGGCGTGACGTCGCTGCAAGGCTATCTGTTCAAGCGCCCGGGTCCGGCCTCCGAGATCGATTTTGACAGTGTTTACAACTGTCCGGAGATGGAAGATGCCGCATAGCTGCGGGTCGGGGTCGAACACCGTGGACCAACGCAACAGCACGTCTAGCGGCCAAGAGGCGCTCGCCACAGCGCATCAGTCGCTGATCGATGAGCTCGAAGTAATGGTCGCCCATCGGAACATTGGCTCGCGCGCTGACATCCTGCGGCGGGTAACTGATCTGTTTGTGACCGGCTCCGACCGTTTCGACGGCGAACAACTGGCTTTATTCGACGACGTCATGGGTCGCTTGGTCGACGAGATTGATAGCTCTGCGCGTGCCGCGTTCGGGGAAAGGCTTTCCACGATCGCCAACGCGCCGCCCAAGGTCAGTTGCGCGCTAGCACTCGACGAATTCGATCGAAGTGGCCCGTCCATTACTCACGCATTCCGAGCGGCTCGATGACGATACGCTGATCGTGGGCGCAAAGACCAAGAGCCAAGAGCACCTGCTTGCCATTTCGCAGCGAAAAATGCTGAGCGAAGGCGTCACCGACGTGCTCGTCGAGCGTGGTAATCAGCAGGTTGTCGTCAGCACGGCGGCGAATTCCGGCGCGCGGTTTTCCGAATTCGGCTATTCGAAGCTTATCACGCGGGCCGGGGCTGATGACGAGCTTGCGCTCACAGTCTGGTCGCGTCCGGAAATCCCGCGCGAGCACTTATTGACCTTGTTCGCAACAGCCTCCGAGGCAGTGCGGCTCAAACTTGAGGCGCATGGATCGCGGGAAGGCTGCTTTGGTCCGTGATATGGTCAAGCAGGCTTCCGATCAAATTCAAACGCAAGCGCGCGAGCGGTCCCCCGAATTCAAGGTGGCGCAAGCACAGGTCCAATTGTTGCACCAAACGGGAGCGCTGACCGAGGATCGTCTGCGCGAATTCGCGGAAGCTGATAAATTCGACGAGATCGCAGTGGCTGCTGTCACTGCTGAGCGATCTACCGATCGGGGCGATCGAGCGAGCTTTGGTGCATGACCACAGCGATCAAGTGCTGGTGCTGGCCAAGTCAATTGGTCTGTCTTGGGACACGACCAAAGCGATCTTATTGATGCAGACTGTTACCAGAAACAAATCGAGCCATGAATTCGAGCAATGTCTTGCCAAGCTTCAAAAAGCTGAAGCCGGAAACGGCGCGTACGGCCATTCAATTCTACCGGTTGCGAGAACGCGCGGCTAAGGCGCCGCTAGTATAAATTATTGCCGTGACCCCGTGCCTCGACGCTAGATCGAGCACATTAGTCTGTTAATGATACTTAGCAGACGTGCCATCGTTTGGCGCTTATATAGCTAAATTTGAATGCCGGCATCATCGATCAGCACGCCCAGCGATGCACCGTCGCGGGCACGCTTCCTGACCTCGCTCCTGCTGCTGTGGCTCGCAGGCAACGGGCTGCGGCTGACCATATTGGCGGTGCCGCCGGTCATTCCGCTCATCCACGATGAGCTTAACTTGAGTGCAACCGAGATCGGCATCCTCACCGGTCTGCCGTCGATGCTGTTCGCCTTCGCCGCGGTTCCGGGTTCGTTGCTGATCGCCCGCCTCGGCATCCGCACCGCTTTGGTGGTCGGCCTTGCGCTCACCGCGATCGGCGGCGCGTTGCGCGGCGCCCTGCCCGACGTGGCGTGGCTCTATGCCATGACCATCGCGATGGGCGCGGGCGTTGCAATCATGCAGGTGACCATGCCGCCGACGGTGCGCGCCTGGCTGCCGGACCATATCAGCTTCGCCACGGCGGTTTATACCAATGGCCTGCTGATCGGCGAAATCCTCCCCGTCGCACTGATGCTGCCGCTGGTACTCCCGATGGTCGGCGGGAGCTGGCAATGGGGCTTCGTGGTCTGGAGCGTGCCGGTCGCGATCATTGCGATCATGGTGATGACGTTGGCGCCGCGAATGTCGGCATCAAACGGATCGCGGCGACGCGGCGGCGCTGGTGGCCGGATTGGCGCAATACACTGATCTGGCGGCTCGGCATCATGCTCGGCACCATCAACGCCACCTATTTCGCAACCAACGCCTTCCTGCCCGATTACCTCACGCAGCAACGGCCAGGGCGAGTGGATCAGCGCGGCGCTGTCCGGACTGAATATCGGCCAGTTGCCGGCGTCGATCCTGCTGCTCGCGGTCGCCGGCCGGTTGGAGCGCAAGGCCTGGCCCTATGTGGTCTGCGGGCTGCTCTGCGTGGTCGCGACCGGCGGCATCGTGTTCGGCACCGGCGCCTGGATCGTCGTGGCGGCCACGCTGCAAGGTTTTGCCGCCGCCGCGATCCTGATCCTGGTGCTGGCGCTGCCGCCGCTGCTCAGCCCGCCCGACGACGTTCATCGCGTGACCGCCGCCATGTTCACGATCAGCTATAGTTGCGCGGTGATCGTGCCGGTGATCAGCGGCATGGCTGTGGGATCTCAGCGGCGTCGCCAGCCTTGCCTTCGTGCCGATCGCGGCTGTGCGGAATTCTGCTGGTCATCCTGGCGCCGGCGATCAATCATGTGCGGCCCGTTGGGAGCTGACGCATGCGTCCGATACCGGTGGGAGCGAAGGGAAGCTACACGCTGCGGGTGACTGCCGGCGCATCTCGCCAATCAGTTCAAGGACGCAGCGTTGCCGCAGGTGTTTGCGACGCCGATGATGGTGACCGCCATGGAGAATGCCGCGCTCAATGCGGTGCGCGACTATCTCGATCCGGGCGAGAGCGCGGTCGGCACGCTGGTGAATGTCCGCCACCTTGCCGCAACGCCGGTCGGCCACCGGGTGACCGCGGAGGCCGAGGTCACCAAAGTCGACGGCCGGCGCATCGAATTCAAAGTGAGCGCGCGCGACGAGATCGAGGACATCGGCATCGGCACCCACGAGCGCATGGTGGTCGATATGCCCCGCCTCACCGAACGTCTGAAAGCCAAGCAGCGCCCTTGACCACAACCCCTCGGCCGGCCCTTGAAATTGGTTTTAGGGCGGAGTATCCATCAATAACTACGTAATAAGCATCTATTCTGATGTATAATACATGATAACAGGCACGCAAATGCGGGCAGCCAGAGCGCTGCTCGGCCTCGACCAGCGCGAACTGGCGCAGCGCTCCGGCCTGTCGCTGCCGACCATCCAACGCATGGAATCCTGCGACGGCGTGGTCCGCGGTAATGTCGATTCGCTGATGAAGCTGGTCGATGCGCTCTCCGCCGGCGGCATCGAGCTGATCGGCGAAGGCGCGGCCAGCAGCGGCGGCGGCCGCGGGGTGCGGCTCAAATGACGGTCATTTACGCGCTCTATGGCGTTGCGGCGCTGCTGGCCTTGGCCCCGATCGCGATCGCGCTCGGCGGCTCGCCGCGCGGCAGTGGCGTGGTCTATGGCGCGAGCCTGATCGTCACGCTGACGTTGGGCGTGATCGCGCTGCTCAGCCTGTTCGAATATTCCGACCGCGTCCTCCGTCGTCACGCTGCCGCTCGGCCTGCCCTGGCTCGGCGCGCATTTCCGCATCGACGCGCTGGCGGCATTCTTCCTGGTCGTGGTCAATCTCGGCGGCGCGGCGGCGAGCCTGTTCGCGCTCGGCTATGGCCGGCACGAGCATTCACCGCAACGCGTGCTGCCGTTCTATCCCGCCTATCTCGCCGCCATGAATCTGGTGGTGATGGCGGACGATGCGTTCAGCTTCCTGGTGTCGTGGGAATTCATGTCGCTCACCTCCTGGGCGCTGGTGATCGCGCATCATCAGGTACGCGAGAACCTGCGCGCCGGTTACATCTATCTGCTGATGGCGAGCTTCGGCACGCTGGCGCTGCTGCTCGCTTTCGGCCTGCTCGCCGGCGCCGACGGCAACTACGCGTTCGACGCCATCCGCGCGTCGCATCCGTCCGCCGGGCTCGCGGCGCTGGTGCTGATCCTGGTGCTGGTCGGCGCCGGCTCGAAGGCGGGCGTGGTGCCGTTGCATGCCTGGCTGCCGCTCGCCCATCCCGCCGCGCCCAGCCACGTCTCCGCGCTGATGAGCGGCGTGATGACCAAGGTCGCGGTCTACGGTTTCGTGCGCATCGTGTTCGACCTGCTCGGCACTGCCCGACTGGTGGTGGAGCATGGTCGTGCTCGCCGTCGGCGGCATCACCGCGGTGATGGGCGTGCTCTATGCGCTGATGCAGCACGATCTCAAACGCCTGCTCGCCTATCACACGGTGGAGAACATCGGCATCATCTATATCGGGCTTGGTCTCGCGCTCGCGTTCAAGGCGCACGGCATGCCGCTCGCCGCCGCGCTGGCGCTCACCGCCGGCCTGTTCCATGTGTTCAATCATTCCGTCTTCAAGAGCCTGCTGTTCTTCGGCGCAGGCAGCGTGCTCAACGCCACCGGCGAACGCGACATGGAGCATCTCGGCGGCCTGATCCACCGCATGCCGCAGACCGCCTTCGTGTTCCTGGTCGGCTGCGTCGCGATCTCGGCGCTGCCGCCGCTCAATGGCTTCGTGTCCGAATGGCTGACCTTCCAGGCCATCCTGCTCAGCCCGCAACTGCCGTCCTGGGGCCTGAAATTCCTGGTGCCGGCGGTCGGCGCCCTGCTGGCGCTGTCGGCGGCGCTCGCGGCCGCATGCTTCGTCAAAGCCTTCGGCGTCAGCTTCCTGGGCCGCGCCCGCACGCCCGCCGCCGCGAGCGCGCAGGAAACCGATAGCAACTCGCTGGCCGCGATGTTCTTCCTCGCCGCGCTCTGCCTTGTCGCCGGCATCCTGCCGGGCTTCTTCATCGACGCGCTGGCGCCGGTGACCAAGAGCCTGGTCGGCATCAGCATGCCGCATCAGGCCGGCGTAGAGTGGCTGTCGATCGTGCCGATCGCCGAAAGCCGCAGCTCCTATAACGGGCTGCTCGTGTTCATCTTCATGGCGCTGTCCGGCTCGATCGCGGCCTTTGCCATTCATCGGCTGGCCTCCGACAAACTGCGGCGCGGCCCGGCCTGGGATTGCGGCTATCCCGACTCGCAGCCCTGCCACGCAATACACCGCGTCGAGCTTCGCGCAGCCGATCCGCCGCGTGTACGGCACCATCGTGTTCCACGCGCGCGAGATCGGCGAGATGCCGCCGCCGGGCGCGACTGCGCCGGCGCGCCTGACGGTCGAGATGCGCGATCTGATCTGGGATGCGCTTTACGCGCCGGTTGCCGTCGGCATCGAATACGCCGCCGAAAAGCTCAATGCCCTGCAATTCCTCACCATCCGCCAATATCTCTCGCTGGTGTTCGCGGCGCTGGTGTTGCTCCTTTTGGTGCTGGCGATATGGCCGTGATCCGCGAATTCGCCTTCCAAGGCGCGCAGATGCTGCTGGTGCTTTTGCTCAGCCCGCTGCTCACCGGCTTTGTGCGCAAGGTGAAGGCGCGCCTGCTGCGCCGGCAAGGTCCGCCGCTGCTGCAACCCTATCGCGATCTGATCCGGCTCGACGCGCAAGGACGTGGTGCTGGCGGAAAGCGCCTCCTGGCTGTTCCGCGTCATTCCCTACATCATCTTCGCCGGCACCTGGGTCGCCGCCTCGCTGGTGCCGACCTTCCGCAGCGGACTGATGTTTTCCTGGTCGGCCGATCTGATCGCCATCATCGCGCTGCTCGGCAGCGCGCGCTTCTTCCTGGCGCTCGCCGGCCTCGATGTCGGCACCAGCTTCGGCGGCATCGGATCGAGCCGCGAGGTGATGATCGCCTCGCTGGCCGAACCGGCGATGCTGATGATCGTATTCACGCTGGCGCTGATCGCCGGCTCCACTCAGCTCTCCACCATGGCCGCGTTCATGGAGTCGGGCCGAAGAGGGCTTACGGGTTTCGCTTGGCCTTGCCCTGCTCGCGCTGATCATCGTGGCGATTGCCGAGAACGCGCGCATTCCGATCGACAATCCGGCGACGCATCTCGAACTCACCATGGTGCACGAGGCGATGGTGCTGGAATATTCCGGCCGTCACCTCGCGCTGATCGATCTGACTTCCGAATTGAAGCTGCTGCTCTATGTCTCGGTGATCGGCTGCGTGTTCACCCCTTGGGGCATCGCCGGACCCGATGCGAGCCTGGCTGCGACTGCCATCGGCGCACTCACCTATCTGGGCAAGCTCGCGGTCGGCGGCGTGCTGCTGGCCGTGTTCGAAACCGCGATCGCCAAAATGCGCGTGTTCCGGGTGCCGGCATTCCTCGGCGCGGCACTGATGCTCGGCCTGCTCGCCACTTTGCTGCTGTTCGTTTCGCGGAGCCTCTGAGATGCGCGGCATTTATTTCGACATCGCTCATATGCTCGCCGGCTCGCTGGTGCTGGTGAGCTTCATGCAGCTCTACCAGGATCGGCTCTACGCGCTGCTTAATACATTCGCTTTGCATGCCTTCATCCTGGCGGCGTCGGTCGCCTGGCAGGCCTTCATCCAGGATGCGCCGCATCTCTACCTGACCGCGATGATCGCGCTGGTATTCAAGGCCATCATCATCCCGGTTGCATTGCATCGGATCATCGTGAAGCTCGGTATCCACCGCGAAATCGAAACCGTTGTCGGCGTCGGCCCGGCAATGCTGCTCGGCATGGGGCTGGTCGCGTTGTCCATGGTGGTGATGCTGCGGGTGACCGCGGAGGCCGATCCGCTGGCGCGCGAGGATCTTGC
Organism: uncultured Alphaproteobacteria bacterium; assembly: GCA_963781875.1. Lineage (GTDB taxonomy): Bacteria > Pseudomonadota > Alphaproteobacteria > Rhizobiales > Xanthobacteraceae > Pseudolabrys. The sequence continues at coordinate 218,880 of CAWAHP010000010.1, read as the reverse complement.
CTTCGCACTGTCGGTGGTGCTGCTCGGCCTGCTGATGATGGTGACTCGGCGCAATGCTGTAAGCCAGGTGGTCGGTTTCATGTCGCTGGAAAACGGCCTGGTGCTGGCGGCGACCGGCGCCAAGGGCATGCCGCTGGTGGTCGAGATCAGCGTCGCCTTCTCGGTGCTGATCGCCTTCATCGTCATCGGCATCTTCCTGTTCCGGATCAGAGAACGCTTCGACAGTGTCGACGTGCAGGCGCTCGACCGGTTCCGCGGAGAGCGGCGATGACCTTCGACGCGCTCACCGGCGTTCTATTGATTCCGGCCGTGGCAGCCGCCCTGCTCGCGGCGCTGCCCGGCTATCGATTGACGTCACGTCTGAATGTTTTAGCCGCGCTGCTGACATTTCTGACTTCGGTGTCCCTATTCTTGGTCGAACCGAAGTCAGGCAACTATCTCTTGGTGGACGACCTCAATAAGGTCTTCATCGTGCTGACCACCTTCGTTGCCTTCACCACCAGCGTATTCAGCGCAAGCTATATCGAACACGAGATCGAGATCGGCCGACTGAAGTTAACTTACGTGCGCTTCTATCACTCTATGTACCAGATGATGATGTTCGGCATGAATCTCGCGCTGGTGGCCAACAATATCGGCCTGATGTGGGTGGCGATCGAGATGGCCACGCTCACCACCGTTCTGATGGTCGGCATCTATCGCACGCACGAGGCGCTGGAAGCGGCCTGGAAGTATTTCATCCTCGGCAGCGTCGGCATCGCGCTGGCGTTGTTCGGCACCATCCTGGTCTACATGGCGGCGCGGCCGGTGATCGGCGAAGGCCTCTACGCCATGGTGTGGACCGTGCTGGTGACGAAAGCCGCGCAATTCGATCCGGCGCTGCTCAACGTTGCCTTCGTGTTCCTGCTGCTCGGCTACGGCACCAAAGTGGGCCTTGCGCCGCTGCATGCCTGGCTGCCCGATGCGCATGCGGAAGGCCCGACGCCGATTTCGGCGGTGCTCTCCGGCCTGCTTTTGAACGTCGCGCTCTATGCGCTGCTGCGCTTCAAGATGCTGCTCGCGCTCAATCCGGTTGCGCTCGCGCCCGGACCGCTGATGGTGACCATGGGCCTGGTCTCCTGTGTGTTCGCCGCTTTCATGTTGTACCGACGGCGCGACATCAAACGCATGTTCGCCTATTCCTCGATCGAGCACATGGGCATCATCGTGTTTGCCTTCGGCATGGGCGGCCCGCTCGCCAATTTCGCCGGCCTGCTGCACATGACCATGCATTCGCTGACCAAGTCGGCGATCTTCTTCGCAGTCGGCCACATTGCGCAGGTCAAGGGCACGCAGAAAATCGCCGATATGGGTGGGCTGACCGTGAGCAATCCGGTGCTCGGCTGGGGCCTGGTGCTCGGCGTGGTCGCCATCGCGGGGTTGCCGCCGCTCGGCATTTTCATGAGCGAGTTTTTGGTGGTGAGCTCGACCTTCGCGCGCGAGCCCTGGCTGGTGATTATCCTCGTGTTCGGAATACTGGTCGCGCTCGGCGGATTGTTCCTGCGGCTCAACACCATTGTTTTTGGCGAGCCGCGCGGGCCAACCGCGCCGGCACAGGCGTCCTACGTGCCGATGTTCGCCCATCTCGCCATCGTGTTCATGGCAGGCATCTATATGCCGCCGGCGCTGGTCACCGGCTTCCAGAACGTCGCAAAGCTGTTGGGATAACGAAATGGCCTTGCTCGACACCATCGCGCATCGCGAAACGGCCAAACAGCATCGCCCGTGGCCGCGCGCGATCGTGACCGAGGAAGGCTGGCGGCAGGCGATCGATCTTCTCGCCAGCGGCCGCTGCACGCTGCTGGGCTTGTGGGGCGACGCGCCGGCCGTGCACATGGCGCTGCTGGCTGAGACTTTCGACGACATCGCCGTGGTCAGCTACACCTGCAAGGGCGGGAAATATCCGAGCGTCGCCGCGCGCCATCCGCCGGCCATTCGTCTCGAACGCGCGATCCGCGATCTGTTCGGTCTGGAAGCGACCGATGCGCCCGATACCCGCGGCTGGCTCGATCTCGGATTCTGGAGCGTCCGTCATCCGCTCGGCAAACGTGGCAACGCGCGTAAAGCGGCGCCTTACGCGTTCCTGCCGGCGGAAGGCGAAGGCCTGCATCAGATTCCGGTCGGGCCGGTGCATGCCGGCATTATCGAGCCGGGACATTTCCGTTTCACCGCCAATGGCGAGCACGTCGTGCGGCTGGAGCAGCGGCTCGGCTATGTGCACAAGGGCATCGAGTCGCTGATGGCCTTCGCCTCGCTCGACCAGGCGGCGAAGCTCGCCGCCCGCACCTCCGGCGACAGCACAGTCGCCTACGCGCTCGCTTTCGCACAGGCCGTCGAGGCCGCATTGCAGATCAATCCGCCCAAAAGGGCCGTGTATCTGCGCGCGCTGATGGCCGAGCTCGAGCGGCTGGCCAATCATTTTGGCGATATCGGCGCCATCTGCAACGATGCCTCGTTCGCCATGATGCATGCGCAATGCGGAATCCTGCGCGAGCGATGTTTGCGCGCCGCCGACTTCTGTTTCGGACATCGGCTGATGATGGACGTCATCGTGCCCGGCGGAGTTCTGGACGACATTGCGCCCAAGGGCGCCGCGCGATTGAAGGATCTGCTTGCCGAACTGCGCGGAATTTTTCCGCAGCTAATCGAGCTCTACGACAATACCGCGTCATTGCAGGACCGCACCGTGACAACCGGCATCCTGCGCGCGGAGCTGGCGCGGCAATACGGCGCCGGCGGCTATGTCGGCCGCGCCAGCGGGCGCGGCTTCGATGCACGGCGCGCGCCCGGTTACGCGCCCTATCGCGACCTCCGCTTCGAGGTGCCGGTGTTGGACGCCGGCGACGTCAATGCGCGGGTGTGGATCCGCATTCGTGAGGTCGAGCAGAGTTCTGTCGTTGATCGAGCAGATTCTTCGCAGCTTGCCCGCGGGCGCGCTCAAAACTGCGGTCAAGGGTAACGGCGAGACCTGCGAGGGCATCGGGCTGGCCGAAGCATTTCGCGGCGATGTCATGGCCTGGGTGCGACTCGACGACGACGGCGGCGTCGCGCGCTGCCACCTGCGCGATGCGTCCTGGTTCCAGTGGCCGCTGTTGGAAGCCGCGATCGAGGGCAACATCGTCGCCGACTTCCCACTCTGCAACAAGTCGTTCAACTGCTCGTATTCGGGACACGATCTCTGATGCGCAAGACGCTGTTCGAAAGCTTCACCCACGGCCCGCTCACCGAGCCGCCGCCTAAGCCCGACAAGGCGGGCCTCGCCGAGCTTGCGAAAGCCGTGGACCGCGCCGCCCGCGCCCGGCTCGGACGCTCGCTCTCGATTCGCGAGGTCGACGCCGGCTCCTGCAACGGCTGCGAATTGGAAATCCATGCGCTGAGCAACGCGTTCTACGATCTCGAACGCTTCGGCCTGCGCTTTGTCGCCTCGCCGCGTCACGCCGACGTGCTGATGGTGACCGGGCCGGTGACGAAAAATATGCGCGAGGCCTTGCTGCGCACCTACAACGCCACGCCCGATCCGAAATGGGTGATCGCGGTCGGCGCCTGCGCCGTCGACGGCGGCATATTTCGCCGGCAGCTATGCGGTCGAAGGCGGCGTCAAGGACGTGCTGCCGGTCGATCTCACCATTCGCGGCTGCCCGCCGAATCCTAAGGCATTGCTGGCCGGACTGTTGGCGCTGCTGGAAAAGACGGCTTAGAAAAATCGTGACCGCGTCTGCGCACTTCCGAGCATTATGCGACGCAACCCTGCGTAGTCGGCATAATGCGTTTTCACCACAACCTTCCGTCGGGATGATGCTTACCCATATACTAACTCTCATCCTCGATTTGTCTTTCCAACAAGCGAAGGCGCCTCATGAATTGCCTTACAGGGTCGAATAAGTTACTAATTCAATACAATTGAGAGGCGCACTTGCCGAGAACGAAGGCGATTGGCACGGTCGACATTGAGGTAGGGCGACGCATCCGGGTGCGGCGCGTGGCGATCGGGATGTCGCAGACCGAGCTCGCCGATGGATTGGGTCTGACTTTCCAGCAAGTGCAAAAATACGAGAAGGGGGTCAATCGCGTCGGCGCCGGACGGCTCACTCAAATTGCAAAAATTCTCGGCGTGCCAATCGGCGCCTTCTTTGGAAGAGGCAACGCAGAGTCAGGTTCAGGACATAAAGACGAGGCGATCGAGCTGTCTTACTTGGTAGTGCCCGGAGCCATCTCACTTGTTAAGGCCTACAGCCGTATCAAGGACGCAAAATTTCGTCGCGCGATCTTAGACCTTGTGGAAACCGCCGCGACGTTTGGAAAACGTTCGTCGGATCTTTAGCGGTTTTCTGCGCTAATTCTTCCCCGCCCCGTCTCTTATTCGACCCTGTAAAATTACAGACGACGGCGTTGGCGCCGTCAGCGCTGATTTTTCTTTTCGAATGTCAGAGCCCTGAAGGTGGCGGCCATGCCATTTCTCGGATCAAGCCGGAGCACCTGGTCGTAATCCTGGATGGCGCGATCATAATCGCCCATGTTGTAATAGACCGCGGCCCGGCCATAGAAGGCAGGCGCTGAATTGGAATCGAGTTTGATGGCTTGGTTGAAATCCGCTATGGCGTGGGCGTAGTCGCTGTTGAGATTGTATTGATTGCCGCGCTGGATTAACTCAGCAACGCTGTTCGCCGGACCAATCGACGCATCGGAAGGCTGAGCCCACGGCGCGGCCGAATGGCTGGCGCTTCGGCAGGATCAACGGCGCCAGCCGGTTTTGCGGGAACCTCGCGCCGCGCTTCCCGCACTCTGGCCTCGAAAAAGCTCAGCGTTTCATCGAACAGGCGCGGCTGAAATTTATACTGAAATACTTTGTCGTGCTCATCGACGTGAACGGACCGTTCGATCGCTCCGGTTCCGACAATCTTCCAGCTATCGGATATGTCGGGAGTCGATCGGATCAAAATCATAATGTTAGGCTGATCTTTGACGACATGAAATGAGTACTGAAGTCCGGTCGTGTCCCGATAGATCATGGCGAGTGTTAGAACTTCTTCTCCCTTTCCGATGCCGAGGGTCGCCGCCACATCGCCCAATATCGATCCGGCTTGTCCGCCATCCTTCGCCCACGCGATAAGGGGATAAAGTCTTTCGGCGCGACTGCGATCGATCTGCGGCGTCTGCGCGCGCGCAGCCGCACCCAGCGACAGTCCGGCGGCGATCAATGCCGCGATGAAAACGAGACTGGAATGTCCGATAACGCATGTCCACCACCGACAAGATCGAAAGCCAATCAGTCTATCAATTCGCTGCCGGGGCGTCAGCTTCGGACTCAAGCCGCCAAAAACACGTTAGTGGCAGACGCAGTCCGCTATTGGTCTGTTGAAGGGCTTCATGTGTCGGCGGTCTTGAAGCGCAAAGACAGGTGGTTAGGTCTGAACTATTGATTTCAATAAACATCAGTAATGACAATCGCACGCCTCAGTATGACGACTTCTTCCAGATTCCCCGCTTCTGCAATAAGGCGACCTGCTTATCGATTACATCTCGCTTATAGTCAGCGTGTTTCGGCGGCACTTTTTTCATATAACGATTCTTCGGATAAATCGGTTTCTCGTAAATGATCTGCGCGAGTTCTGCCCGAATATCCTTCATCCAGTTTGTGACCTGCGCCGACTCCCGATGATGGCGCAATGCTTCAATATTGATAACGCCTGCGACAAATGTCGAACCATTGGTGTCGCGTTGCTTTCCGACAAGCTGGCCGCGGTAGTCAACAATCATCGACTGGCCGCCGCCGGCGTCGATACCAACCGGATGATCGGCATCCAAGTGATAGCTGCCGATATTCGGCGCCACGATATACATGTTGTTTTCGAGCGCACGCGCGCGATTAGAAATTTCGAAGATATCATTCTCGGTGAAAGGCGCCGGCATCGACGCGCGGTACACCACTTCGGCGCCGTTCATGGCCAGACCCCGTCCGTTCTCAGGATAGTTTCCCTCCATCGCCATCATGATTCCGAGCCGTCCAATTTTGGTATCGGCAACCGGCCAGAACGCGTCCAGTGTGCGACCGTACTTTTCGATCCACCAATCATAGATGTCATGCGGCGACACTGAGCGCTCGACCGGCAGAAGCGCCGAGAGTTTGTAGTGCTGAAGAATGATTTTTCCGTCGGGGTCAACGATGAAGCCGATATTGAAGAAGCGATTCTTCCAATCTTTATGGCGCGCCTTGGCCTGCGCCATAATGAAGACATTCCATTGCCGTGCAAGTTTTCCGATCTCGTCAGTCTCAGGCCCAGGAATATCGATACAGCACAGTGCGGGCATAGTCGGCATGATCGACATCCAACACTTCATCATTGAAACCCATCAGCGCGCCCTCGGGGATCGCGAGCAGGCGCACGGGAATATCAAGATTGGACAGCCAGAACGCCGCCTTGGTCAGGCCCTTGAGATGCTCGATGTTGTGTTTGATCTCCTCGCGCCGACGAATACCCCAGAAACTCGGTATCAGACCGACGGCGTTGTAGGGCTCAATCATAGTTTTCCTCTTCGGATCAAAGTGAAGCCGGAACGTAAAAAGAGCGATGCTACCGCTTCCGCCTAGTCTGGTTGGACCAGCCAGGCGATCGGCACCTGCTCAAGCGGCGACGCTCGGCAAGCCGGCGAGAGCCATGGCGAGTTCCTTCTCGTCGTAGTCCTGGTCGATGAGTTTGCCTTCGTAGTAGTTGATGTAGGCCTGCATATCGAAATGGCCGTGGCCGGAAAGGTTGAAGATGATTGTCTCTTTCTTACCTTCCTTCTTGCAACGCAGCGCCTCGTCGATGCGCAGCGTATTGCGTGATTGGCCTCCGGCGCCGGTACGATGCCCTCGCAACGCGCGAATTCGACGCCGGCTTCGAAGCACGTCTTCTGATGATAGGCGCGCGCCTCGATTAGGCCGAGCTCGTAGGAATGCGACACCATCGGCCCCATGCCGTGATAGCGCAGGCCGCCGGCATGGAAGCCGGGCGGGATGAAGGTAGAACCGAGCGTGTGCATCTTTACCAGCGGAGTAAGGTGGGCTGTGTCGCCGAAATCGTAGGCATAGCGGCCACGCGTCAACGACGGACAGGCCGCCGGCTCGACGGCAATGAAGCGCCGCTTGCGGCCGCCCCGCAGTTGCAGACCGAGGAACGGAAATGCGAGGCCGGAAAAGTTGGACCCGCCGCCGGCCGAGGCAATGACGATGTCGGGATCATCGCCTGCCATCGCGAATTGCTCGATCGCTTCCTGGCCGATAATAGTCTGGTGCAGCATCACGTGGTTGAGCACCGAACCGAGGGAATATTTGACCGCCGGATCCTTGGCTGCCATCTCTACTGCCTCGGAAATAGCGATGCCGAGCGACCCAGGACTGTCCGGATGCTGCTTCAGGATAGCGCGGCCGGAGTCCGTCTCGTTCGACGGTGAAGCGATGCAACGCGCTCCGTACGTCTCCATCAGCGCCCGTCGGTAGGGCTTCTGATCGTAGGAAACGCGGACCTGGAAAACGGTCACGTCGATGCCGAACAACCCACCTGCAAAGGCCAGCGACGAACCCCACTGCCCCGCCCCAGTTTCCGTGCTGAGCCGCTTGATCCCCGCTTGTTTGTTGTACCAGGCCTGCGCTACCGCCGTGTTCGGCTTGTGCGAGCCCGCCGGCGACACCCCTTCATATTTAAAGTAGATCTTGGCGGGAGTGCCGAGCTTCTGTTCGAGTCGCCGCGCACGTATCAACGGCGAGGGCCGCCACATCCGATAAACGTCACGCACTGGCTGCGGAATATCGATGTAACGCTCCCCCGACACCTCCTGCAAAATCAGGTCCATCGGAAACAGCGGCTCAAGGTCGGCAGGACCTATCGGTTGCATCGTTCCCGGATGCAAAACAGGTGGCAGGGGCTTCGGAAGATCGGCCGTCAAATTGTACCAGGTCTTCGGAATGTGTGTCTCGTCCAAGACAAATTTGACCTGGTCACTCACGCAACTCTCCCTCGCTAAGCCAGCCAAAATTTCACTTGAGGCAACATACATGAACGAGCCGAAGTTGTGAACTCGGCTTGGCTGGAGGCGGTCAACATGGGATGCTCAATCGCGAGACTGCAACGCTACACGATCTCCCAAGGCGGGGAGTGCTGCTTTTGCAGTTTCGGAGGGCCCCGATAATGTGCCAAAACCAACATGACGGGCTTCACAAGATTGATATAGACTTAGAATAAGGGGTTTCGCGCCATATCGACGCTACGGTCCTGTCGTGTGGGCCCAGTGCCGAATGAAATGCGCCAAGTGTTCTTTTCCGAAGGAGGGGGAAATGTACCGAGTATTCACGCCGCTCATGGCTGCTGCAGCATTTTTTCTTGTAACCACTACCGTTGGCGCACAGGAAAAGCTTAGGATCGGCCTTATTTATTCGCTCTCCGGCGCGCCGGGCGTGCTCGGCCAGCAATCGAAAAACGGCTTTGAACTCGCGCTCAAGGATCTCGGCGGGAAAATGGGCGGCCGGGACGTGGAGCTTTTTATTGCCGATGACGAACTCAAGCCCGACGTCGCTATTCAGAAAATTAGGGGATTTATCGACCGGGATCGAGTCGACTTCGTCGTCGGACCAATCTTTTCGAATGTGCTGCAGGCGATTCACAAGCCCGTCATGGATGCCGGAATAATCTTAATCAGCACCAATGCGGGCACTTCGTCGTTTGCCGGAAGCGCATGCAATCCTAATTTTTTCGTGACGTCTTATCAGAACGATCAAATTTTTGAGACCATTGGCACGGTCGCGCAAAACCGCGGATACAAGCGCGTTTACGTTTTGGTCCCGAACTACCAGGCCGGTAAAGACGCGAGCGCTGGTTTCAAGCGTACCTACAAAGGCGAGATCGTCGAAGAATCTCTCATCCCGCTCAACACTCTCGACTTTCAATCGGAGCTGAGCAAGCTCAGCTCCTTAAAGCCCGATGCCTTGTTTACCTTCATGCCAGGTGGCTTGGGCATTGGCCTCATCAAACAGTTCAATCAAGCGGGGCTTAAAGATCGCATTCCGATTCTTTCCGCATTTACAGCCGACGAAGCTACTCTTCCCGCGGTGCAGGACGCAGCACTCGGCATTTTTGGTGCTCTCACCTGGGCGCCCAATACCGACAATCCGCAAAACAAGAAATTCGTCGCGGCCTACGAAGCTGCCTACAATGCAGTACCTGCGTCGTACGCAATGCAGGCCTATGACGCCGCCATGCTGATCGATAGCGCAGTTCGTTCGGTGAAGGGAAATCTATCGGACAAAAATGCAGTGCGCGCGGCGCTTAGAAAAGCAGATTTTAAGTCGCTGCGGGGCTCGTTCAAATTCAACACCAACGGATATCCAATTCAGGACTTCTATCTGACGAAGGTCGCAAAACGCGCCGACGGTAAATTCCAAACCGAAATCGTCGAAAAAGTATTTGCCAATAATGCTGACGGGTACGCAAAGGATTGTAAGCCGCAATAGGTTGACCTAACCTGGCTTTCTTAGGCCAAGCGTTGTGAGGGAATGGCTTGGAAAGGACCCGGTCATACCGAAGAAGAGGTCCAGTACAGAGGAGATTGTGACGCTGCTTCGTCAGGTTGAAGTGTCGTTGGCGCAGAGCAAATTTGCACCGGTTGCTTGCTGAGTGTGCGGGGCTGCGTGCTGGCCACCGGCACCTTCGCGATGCGGCAGATTATTTTGGAATGACCGCCGTCGCCTCTATTTCGACCTTGGCGCCTGCCTCGAGAAGACCGGCTACTATCAGCAGCGTCATGGCCGGGAAATGGCGACCGATCACCCGGCGATAGGCCTCGCCCACTTCCTTCTGTCGCGCGACATATTCGGCCTTGTCGATCAAATACCAGTTGAGACGAACGAGGTGGTGGGGTTCGCCGCCGGCCTCCCGCAGGACCTGTATAATATTCGATAGTGCCTGCTCCACCTGCGCGACAAAATCGTCGGTTTCGAATTCGGCGTAGGCGTTCCACCCGATCTGGCCGGCGATGAAGACTTGCCGACCGTCGGCAGCGATGCCGTTGGAATAGCCTTTGGCGGCGGCCCAATTGCCGGGGTGCAGGAATTCAAAATCTTTCGTGCGCATGGACGTCCAATTTCACGATTGCTGTCGCAGCTTGAAACGCTGGATTTTTCCAGTCTGGGTTTTCGGCAGGGTGTCGAGAAAACTAATCGAGCGGGGATATTTGTAGGGTGCAATCGCGGCTTTCACGTGATCCTGCAGCCGCTTGACGCAAAGCGCATCGCCGCTGACGCCCGGCTTAAGCACGACATAGGCCGCCACGATCTGCCCGCGCTCGATGTCGGATGCGCCAACCACCGCGCATTCCGCCACATCGGAATGCAAGAGCAGCGCCGCCTCCACCTCCGGACCCGCAATATTGTAACCGGCCGACACGATCATATCGTCGGCGCGGGCGGCGAAATGAAACCGGCCCTCGGCATCGCGCAGGAATGCGTCGCCCGTCAGATTCCAGCCGTCGCGCACATAGGATTTCTGCCGGGCATCGGCGAGATAGCGGCAGCCGGTCGGCCCGCGCACCGCGAGCCGGCCGACGGTACCCGGCGCAACCTCATTCATTTGCTCATCCACAATCTTGGCTTCGTAGCCGCTCACGGGCCTTCCGGTTGTACCTGCGCAGGCATCATCGATCCGGTTCGTAATGAAGATGTGCAGCAATTCGGTGGTGCCGATGCCATCGAGAATCGGCTTGCCGGTCTTGCGCGTCCATTCCTCGAACACCGGCGGCGGCAGCGTTTCGCCCGCAGATACCGCAATGCGCAATGAAGAAAGATCCGCGCCCCTGTCCATTGCCGCCATCATGACGCGATAGGCGGTCGGAGCGGTGAAGCAGATCGTGGCTTTATAAGTCTCGATAATCTCGATCATATTGGCCGGGGATGCGTTTTCGAGCAGCGTCGCGGTGGCGCCAAAACGCAGCGGAAAAATCGCGAGCCCGCCAAGGCCAAACGTGAACGCTAGCGGTGGTGAGCCGACAAATACGTCGTCGGGCGTCACCTTCAGCACTTCCCGGGCGTAGCCATCCGCGATGATCAGAAGATCGCGATGGAAATGCATCGTGGCCTTCGGCTCGCCGGTCGTGCCCGAGGTGAAGCCGAGCAGCGCTACGTCATCGCGGCCGGTCTTCACCGCGTCGAACTTCACCGGCTTGTCGAGCGCGATACGGTCGAGCTCGGCGTCGTGATTGGACGTGCCGTCGAAGCTGACGACCTGTCTGAGAAAGCGGCTCGTCTTGGCGACGGCGACCAGCTCATCGGCGATCCGGCTATCGGTTAGCGCGAGCGAAATCTCGGCTTTGTCGATGATCTTGGCGAGTTCGCCGGCGCGCAGCATCGGCATGGTATTGACCACCACCGCGCCGGCCTTGGTGGCGGCGAGCCAGGCCGCGACCAACGCCGGATTGTTGCCGGAGCGAATCAGAACTCGGTTTCCAGGCTTAATGCCGTAATTCTCGACCAGCGCATGCGCGAGCCGGTTCGACCAATCGGTCAGTTCCTTATAAGTGCGCCGCCGCCCATTGCCGATCAGCGCCACGCGATCGCCGAAGCCCCGCTCCACCATGCGGTCAGTCAATTCAACCGCGATATTGAGCTGTTCCGGGTACTGGAATTCGGGCCGCTCCAGAATGATATCGGGCCACTGATCGAACGGTGGAAGATTATCGCGTGTGAACGTATCTACATGTGCGGAAGGGCCGAGTGACACATTTTTCGTTGCAGGTGCATTCATGTCAGCACCTAACGGAGACGCTACGATCGGCGCGTTGGTCGAAATGCCTTGGATCGAGATTGGCCATGGTCATGCGCGCAATCCTCCATTGCGAATACGCGTGGCGAGCCCGTCGAGATGTTGGATCACGGCTTCCGATTCCGCATTGTCGTAATCCGAGAGCAGCTTGTCGACCCAGCCCTCATGCACTTTTGCGATTTGAGCGAATTGCGATGCGCCTTTCGGCGTCAGCCGCACGACGATTGCGCGGCGGTCTTCAGCGGAGACCCGTCGCAACACAAGTTTTTCCGCCACCAGCCGGTCGATAATGCCGGTGACATTGCCGTTCGACACCATCAGAAAGCGTGACAGCTCGGTCATGGTCATGCCGGCTTCTTTTGCGGGCTAGCGCCGCCATCACGTCGAATTGCGGCAGCGTGGTTGCAAATTCCACGCGCAAGCGCTCGCGCAATTCGGCCTCGACCGCACGCGCGGTGCGCAGCAGTCTGATCCACAGGCGCAGCCGCTGCTTGCTTAGCGAGCGGGCGGCGATTTTCGTGCGGGTGCGCACAGCCGCGGTCATGCCCCGTCCCCGGAAATCGTGATGGTCTGGCCGTTAACCGATGCCGCCGCCGGCGAACATAGCCACAGCACTTTCTGCGCGACTTCTTCCGGCGTAATCAGTCGACCGTGCTGGTTGTCGCGCGCCAGGCCGATTCGAGCCGCTTGGTCGGAAAGCCCGGTTTTGGCGGTAATCTTGGCGATCGACGCCGCCAACATCGGCGTATCGGTGTAACCGGGACAGACGGCGTTAACGGTCACTCCGTCCCCCTCGAACTCGACGCTCAAGGCGCGAGCGAGCCCGACTACACCATGTTTAGCGGCGCAATAGGCTGCGACATAGGGATAGCCTTTCAAGCCGGCCGTCGAAGCCATTAATATAATGCGCCCTGTTCCGGCCGGAATTCTTGCGCGTCACGTCGGCCAGCACGGATTTGACGGTCAGAAATGCGCCAGTGAGGTTAACGTCGATTGCGCGCTGCCAATGAGTAAGGTCGATCTTTGCTACGGGCGCGCTTTCGGCCATGCCGGCATTCGCAATGACAAAGTCGATCGGCCCATGCGCATTGCGTGCTGCGTCCGCCATCGCCTCGCAGTCGGCTTCGCGCGTCACATCGGCGACGATAGCCGTTGCCTTTGCAAGCGTCGACGAAACTTCCGCTAGCGGCGCTTTCCGCCGTCCCGCCAGTGAGACAGCCGCCCCCGCGCCGGCAAGCGCACGGGCGATCGCTGCTCCGATGCCGGTGCCGCCGCCAGTAATCAACGCGTGCCGCCCGGCGAGCGCGCCCATCACACTTTCCCTGTCATGACTTCGGCGCGCGCCTTGAGCCGGTACAACTGGTCGCGGCCGGCGAGATACGGTTTCGGCCAGGTCGCGCCTTGGTAGCCGAGATCGGCGGCCGCATGCAGCGTCCAATAGGGATTGGCCAAATGCGGGCGCGCCAGGCACACGAGATCCGCCCGCCCAGCCATCAAAATGGAGTTGACGTGATCGGGCTCGTAGATATTTCCGACCGCCAGCGTGGCGACACCGGCCTCGTTGCGGATGCGGTCCGAGAACGGTGTCTGAAACATGCGGCCATAGACCGGTTTGGCGTGCGTCGAGGTCTGCCCGGCCGAGACATCGATGAGATCGACGCCGGCCTCAACCAGCATGCGCGAAATGGCAACCGCGTCCTGCGGCGTGATGCCGTCCGGCCCGACCCAGTCGTTGGCGGAAATACGCACCGATATCGGTTTGTCCTCGGCCAGACCGCACGCACGGCATGAAACACTTCGAGCGGGAACCGCATGCGGTTCTCCAGACTGCCGCCGTAGCGGTCGGTGCGTTTGTTGGTCAGCGGCGTGATGAAGGACGACATCAGGTAGCCGTGGGCGTAATGCAGCTCCAGCCAATCGAAGCCGGCGCGCACGGCCATTTGAGTGGCGCGCACGTAATCGTCGCGCACCTTGTCCATGTCGGCGCGGGTCATCTCGCGCGGCACCTGATTGCCGGGGCTCCAACGCACGGGTGACGGGCCCATGATCTCCCAATTGCCGGCGGCGAGCGGCGCATCCATCGTCTCCCAGCCGAGCTGGGTCGAGCCCTTGGCGCCGGAATGGCCGAGCTGCATGGCGATTTTGGCGTCGGTCTCGGCGTGGACGAAATCCACGATGCGTTTCCAGGCCTTCTCGATGCTCGTCACGATAGAGGCCGGTGCAGCCGGGCGTGATGCGCCCCTCCGGCGACACGCAGGTCATCTCGGTGAACACCAACCCGGCGCCGCCCTTGGCACGCTCGGCGTAATGCACGAAATGCCAGTCGGTCGGATTGCCGTCGATCGCGCGGTATTGCGCCATCGGCGAAACCACGACGCGGTTCTTGAGCTCGATGCCGCGCACGCGGAACGGCACGAACATCGGCGCATGATTGACTTGCGGCGTCCGGCCCGTGGCTTTTTTCTCGAACCATTTCTCGGCATCGGCAAGCCACGCGCTATCGCGTTGACGCAGGTTTTCATGACTGATGCGTTGCGAGCGCGTGAGCAACGAATAATTAAACTGAACCGGATCGAGATGGAGATAGCGCTCCACCTCCTCGAACCATTCGGTCGAATTGCGCGCCGCGCTTTGCAGCCGCAAAACCTCCAGCCTTCGCTCGTCCTCATACCGCCTGAAGGCAGCTTCCATGGAGGACTCCGTGTGCAGATAGCTCGCCAGCGCGATGGCACTCTCCATGGCAAGCTTCGAGCCGGAGCCCACGGAGAAATGCGCGGTCGCGGCGGCATCGCCCAGCAGCACGATGTTGCGGTAGCTCCACCGCTCGCATAGCACGCGATTGAAATTGAGCCACGCCGAGCCGCGCAGATGACGCGCATTGGACATTAATTTGTGCCCGCCCAGCTTGCGCGCGAAGATCATTTCGCAGGCGGCAATGGTCTCCTCGATGCCCATGCGATCGAAGCCGGCGCGACGCCAGGTCGCTTCCGAACATTCGACGATGAAGGTCGCGGTGTCGGCGTCGAACTGGTAGGCGTGCGCCCAGATCCAGCCGTGTTCGGTTTCCTCGAATATGAAGGTGAACGCGTCGTCGAATTTCTGATGCGTGCCGAGCCAGACATATTTGCAGGCGCGCACATCGATATCGGGCTTGAAAAATATCGGCGTGGCTCGCTCGTACGCGCGAATTCACGCCATCGGCCCCGACGATCAGATCGAAGTCGCGATAGGCTTCGAGGTCTTGCGCTTCGGTTTCGAATTGGAGCTCCACGCCAAGTTCGCGGGCGCGATCCTGAAGGATATTCAAGAGCCGTTTGCGCCCGATGCCGCAAAAGCCGTGGCCGGTCGAGGTAACGACCGTATCGCGATAGTGCACCGCGATGTCGTCCCAATAGACGAAATCGTTCCGTATGAGCGCCGCGCTTTCCGGGTCATTGGCCTGGAGGTTGCCGAGCGTCTCGTCGGAGAGCACGACGCCCCAGCCGAACGTATCGTCCGGTCGGTTGCGCTCGACCACGACCACCTCGTGTGAGGGATCGCGGCGTTTCAGGGAAATCGCGAAATACAGTCCGGCCGGACCGCCCCCGAGACATGCGGCACGCATCGTCGGCTCCCTCGTAATAGTTCATAACCAGCATGCCGCAAGTCGTAATATATTACAAGCATAAACTATTTAAACCTAAAGCATTTGGCACCAGCAGCTGACCGCGCCCTCTCCTTTCATCCACAAAAAACATGCCCAGCGTCCGCCAGCTGAGCGACACATAACCTCAGAATATCGCCCGTTACGGATAACCACCAATTATTTCAGTGGAGCAGGGAATGATGGCGTAGAAACAGGGATTATATTTTTCTCACATTAGTTTCAGTCTTTTCTTCACTATATGCTGTCGTGCTGGAGGTATTCATATGTCCATCCCAGCGCTTGGCAAAAGGCGCCGAGATGCCGAACTGATCAAGCACACGCGCCACAATATGGTCGACGATATCATTGATGGATTTAGGATGGTTGTAAAAGGCCGGCATCGGCGGAACTATTATTACCCCCATGCGCGCCAGCTTCAGCATGTTTTCGAGATGCAGTTCGGATAATGGCGACTCGCGCGCGACGAGGATCAGGCGCCGGCGTTCTTTGAGAACGACATCAGCGGCACGATGCACAAGGTGTTCGCCACTACCATGAGCGATGCTGCCCAGCGTGCGCATCGAGCAGGGTATTACCACCATCCCTTCGGTAATAAACGAGCCCGACGAGATCTCCGCCGCCATGTTATTTGAATTATGGAAGACAGTGGCCAGCTCACACACCTGTTTGAAGGTGTATGGCGTCTCATGCTCGATCGTGCGCCGCGCCCAATTGCTGATGACAAGATGGGATTCCACATCACTGTCCTTGAGTGCCTCAAGGAGTCGCACACCGAGGATTGCGCCGGTTGCACCGGTCAGACCGACAATCAGGCGTCGCATTTATCTTCCTTCCTTTGCCGAACTGCTACTACTTCACATGCGTCGTTACAAAAAGCGCAAATTCTCATACGTGCACCACCTGCCGTCTATGGAGAAATTTCGAGCGTCTCCTTATGGCCAAAGCCCTTCGTATTGTCGATCAGAACCAGACGAGCCGGCTGTAGCCGGTAGACAGCCGTCCGCGCATAGGCTTCACGCAATTTCGACGGTCCCGCCGCCAATTGCCCGAGGAAAGTATAACGCGCTTCAAGTTGTGCAAGATGCCGCATTCGTTCATCCGCCGCCACGACCCGGCGAGCCGCGCCAGTGATCTGCACGCCTCGAATGGCCACAAAATCGGAATAATCCGGCGCCACCGTAGCTGCAACACGAGGATCGGCCTCGATTTCTCGGGAATGCTGGGTATCGGGCTCCGATACCCAGACGAGCGCCAGCCCGTCGCATGCGTAGAGCAGGCTCGTTGCGTGTGGTCCGCTCGAACCCATTGTGGCGAGCGACATCACGTGGTGTGCCGCAAGAAAAGCGCCAACCTGCTGGCCGAGTTCGATATTCATGATCGCCCAACGCCTTACCGCGGACCCCAGCGGCTCCTGCAACCCTGCCCGTCGATGCCCTTGCCCGGCATAATGCCCTATCCGTTAGTACTTTTCATTCGCTATAAAATACTATATCGTAAAATCCTTAGAGAGATAATGATTTTCCGCGAGCTGCCGTAACGGGCGCTCATTGGAGGGTGGCAGATTTAAAGCTAAAATAAACAACCTTTGTCGAGCCCAAGGCCCACGACAGCCGCGAGCACACGTCCCGGCCCTATCACGACGGCGATATCTAGCGACAATCAAGCAGCTTCCCTTGAACATTGGAGTTCGGACGTCATGCAGAAAGCGATGCACAAAGAAAAGCCTCAACCAGACACCGCCGACGTAATCGATCTTCGGAAAACGCTGGAATGGCTAAAATCGCAAGGTGATTTGATCGAAACCGACAAGCCAGTCGATCCGGATCTCGAGGTTACGGGGCTGCAAAAGCACATGGACGGCGGCTGCCCGGTCCTGTTCAACAACGTCAAGGGCAAGCCGAACCACAGGGTCATCACCAATCTGTTCGGCGACATGAATGTCATCAACAAGATGTTTGGCTGGAAGAACGATATCGAGCGCACTCGCAGAATTGCGGAAGCATTTCGTAAGCCACTTAAGCCGGTGATTATTCCCCAGGACGCAGGCGCCGGTTCAGGAGCACGTGGTGCTCAAGCCCGACGACGTCAACAAATACATGGTGCCGATCCGGCATACGACCTACGAAACTGAGCTCACCGTTGGTTCCGGCATCCGCTGCATCAGCTTCGATCAGTTCGATGGCGGTACAGACCTGGGCTACAATCGCATGAACTTTCGCTGGGGCAATGTCGGCACGTTCCAGATTTCGCCCGGCTCACACATGTGGCAGGTGGCGAACAAATATTACAAGGACGACAAGCCGATCCCGACTATCAGTGTGTTTTGGCGTGCCACCGGCCTGTACGTTGCTCGCGGGCGCCGGCTTTGACTACGCAATTCTGCCAATGGGTTGCGACGAAATCGGCATTGCAGGCGCGGTGCAGGGCAGCCCCATTCGCATGGTGAAGTGCCGCACGGTCGATGCCTACACGCTCGCCGATGCCGAGCTGGTACTCGAAGGCTATATCCATCCGCGTGATCGCCGTTTTGAAACCAAAGAGTCGGAAGACGCCGGCGTCCAAGGCCGCTACCATTTCCATCCTGAATGGGCCGGCTACATGGGCAAGGCCTACAAGGCGCCGACCTTTCACGTCACCGCCGTGACAATGCGCAAGCCAGAGACGAAGCCGATCATCTTCGCGCTTGGCGTTCATACCCTCGATGACCACAATATCGACACGACGGTGCGCGAGGCGGCGATCTTCGAACTGTGCGAACGTCTGCAGCCCGGCATCGTCCAGGACGTGGTTATCCCTTACTGCATGACCGACTGGGGCGGCTGCGTCATCCAGGTTAAAAAGCGCCATCAAATCGATGAGGGCTGGCAGCGCAACTTCCTTGGCGCGGCGCTGTCGTGCTCGCAGGGCATGCGGCTTGCGATCGCGGTGAGTGAGGATACCGATCCCTACTCCATGGATGACATCATG
Organism: uncultured Alphaproteobacteria bacterium; assembly: GCA_963781875.1. GTDB lineage: Bacteria > Pseudomonadota > Alphaproteobacteria > Rhizobiales > Xanthobacteraceae > Pseudolabrys. Next base: position 200,439 of record CAWAHP010000010.1, on the reverse strand, counting down.
TGGTGCATGACCACGCGCGTGAATCCGCGCACCGATATCCTCAACCCGATTCCCGGCGGGCGCGGCCAGACCTTCATGCCGGCCGAACGCATGACCGCGGGTGACAAACAGTGGACCGCATCGAACACCCAATTCGAGGGCGGCATGGGGATCGATGCCACGGTGCCGTTCGGCTACGAGAGCGACTTCCTGCGGCCGGTCTATCCGGTCGACAGGGTCAAGCCGGAGGACTTCTTCACGAAGAAGGACATCGAGAACGCCAAATCGCGCATGGTCGGATGGGTCCACTCCTTGGCTCGGACCGGACGCTGAGGCGCAATCATAAGCCGGGCGCCGTTGTGGGCGCCCGACATCCGCTATGCCAAGCCATGCGGGTGACGTCTATCCTTTCTCGTATCCGGTTGAGGTCCCATGCTGAAAGAAGCTGAGTTTGGCCCAAACCTGCTTCGAAACTGGATCGATCGAGCGGTAGAGCGCGATCCGGACAAGACCTACATTGTTTCCGTCGACGATCGACGAACGATCAGCTACGGGCAGTTGCAGCGGCTGACCCGACAGATTGCGACGTTTCTAGCTGAGCGCGGAATCCGCACCAACGACCGCATCGTCCTGCTCGCCGGCAACTCGATCGAGCACCTAGTCTGTTATATCGGCGTGATGGCATATGGTGCCACCATTTGCACCATCCACGTTGAGATGAACCGCGGCCACCTCGCGCAGATTCTGCCGCCGCTGAACCCGCGAATCGCTGTGTTCGATGCCGGATTGGGACTCGACGACATATTGGCAAAAACGTCAGTACCATGTCTGCCGTTGGGATCTTTTGACAACGATGGCGATGTTGGATTTTTCAAATCTGTTACCGATTGCGAACCGACGGATATAAATCTTGCGAGCACCCGGCCGCGAGACGATGCTTGCATCTTGTTCACGTCCGGTACCAGTGCCCGACCGAAAGGCGTGGTCCTGACATTTCGCGAGCTGCTGTCCAACGTAGAACCGACCGCTGACGGATTAGGCCTGACCATCGACGATCGCATCTATGATTTTCGTTCCTTTAATTGGTGTTCAGCCCAGGTTCTTAGTGCATTGGCGCCGCTCAGCCGGGGCGCTTCACTGATCATGGGGCGGAAGTTCACGCGCAGCCGATTTTTTCAAAACATCGCAGAATATGGCGCAACAATCGCTGCCGGCAATCCGACCACGATCAACATGCTGCTCAACAGCGCCGATCCGCTGAACGTCAAAGCTTTGGCGAGTTTGCGATTCGTGATCTCGAGTTCAGCACCGCTCTTGAACGAGGATTGGCGGCGTTTCGAACAACACTTTGGAATTTCCGTTGCCCAAAGCTATGGCTGCAGCGAAATTGGCTGGATCGCAACCAATCCAGGCGCCGACCGGCGTATCGGCACCGTCGGCAAGCCGGCGCCTTACCATAAACTCGCAATCGTCAATGATCGTGGACAGCCATTGTCCATGGGAGAAATTGGTCACGTGGAGGTGGGAGGCTTTCCTGACAACGACTATCGGTATCTCACGGACGATGGAACGATCAAGATCCACAGTCATGGACGATTACGAACAGGCGACATCGGCTTTCTCGACGCTGACGGATACCTTCATATAACAGGCCGCGAGAAGGATCTGATCATCCGCGGCGGCATCAACATCTCGCCGCTCGAGATCGACAGCATTCTGATGCAGCGGCCGGAGGTTATCGAAGTCGCTACGGTAGGAGTTCCCGACCGTACTTACGGTGAGGAAGTCGTCAGCTTTGTCGTGGCGCGACCTGGTACCAACATAGACGTCGACGACTTACTTCGCTACTGCGGCACATTTTTGCCAGCATCCAAGGCGCCCAAGCAGATCGTGCTCAGCAATCACTTACCTAAGACCGCGCGAGGCAAGCTTGACCGCAAAGCTTTGGCGGAGCAATGGACCAGCAGCCATCGCGAATGGTCGGCATGATCGAGGGCTACGCGTAGGACGCGCGCCGCTCAGGCGCGTTTTCGCACCCGCGAGCGGATGTTCCCTTCGGCATCGTGGACACGTCGAGCCAACTCGCGGGTGGACGGAATGCGCAATCTCTTGTTCGGTTGCGCTTCGTCTCGCGCCAGGTTTTCGATCATCACCAGCAAGACGCGGCGCATCATTGTTATGTCTTGCGGATTCACGTTTTCGACCGCGATCCTGTTGACCTCTTCCGCGAGCGGCACCAGTTTGCGCTTCAACAGCCGTCCCTTCGGGGTGAGAAAGACGTAAACCATTTTCTTATTATTGTGCATTTTTTTGCGTGTCACATATCCCAGCTTCTCCATTGCGGTGACGGCCGTGAAGGTCGTTGGTTCCATGACGCCGGCTAGTTCGCTCAGCTCACGCTGGGTGATCCCGTCGCTCTCCCACAGAATGCGCAGAAACGTCCATTGGCCTAACGATACGGAATGCTCGGTCAGTCGCATTTGTAGCGCTCGAAGGAGCGCCCGTGTTGCATCTTTGACGAGATGAGCCAAACGATCGTTCGGAACCGCTTCGCGCCAGTGCCGTAATATGGCGTTCGTTTCGCGATCTTTCGGCATCTTTGGCCGCTTCATTATCGCACCCCGATTATATTGCTAGGTAACCCAATCCAATATTTGAGAGCAATTCCTATCTGTTTGCGAACAGTCTAGAACGTCAAAAGGCAAGCACCGAACGTAGCAAATTTACCGGCTCTGTGTGCACGCTACCAATTTTTATTTTCAAATTTGGAAACACCTATTGAACTCCGAGAAATGACCAATAGAGCCAAGGAGGTTACTGCAACCCGATCAGCGGCCAATAGAACTGGACCAGCAGAAGCAACACAACGAATTCCACCACCGTCAGCCATGCGCCTATGCGCACCAAGTCGCGGGCGGCGAAAATATCCGTAAGAGTAGCCGACGATCAGCACGCCGGACTGGTAGGCGAAAAGCTTGCCGCCCGCAGCAAAGGTCCAGATCATACCGAGCTGCAGCGGATTGAGACCGTGCGACTTGGCGAATTCCATCACCAGCGGGATCGAGGTGCCGAGCATCGAGATCTCGCTGGCGAGCAGAAAGTGATAAACGAATGCGGTCCAATACATGACGACCGTGGTGGTGATGATATTAGTCATGAAGGGCAGCATCCAGGCGAACACAGAACTGGTCAGGATATCGAGCCCTTTCGTCGCTTGCATTACGGTGCCCATGCTGACTGCGGCCGCAACGAAGAATACCGGCAAATAATTGAGCCGTTTCATGTCCTCGATCTCGAGGACGCCGACGCGCGGCAACAGCGCAAACAGGCCGACGCCCATGCCGATCACCGAGGGCGAGATGTGATGCAGAAAATCCGTCAGCCAGAGCAGGATCGCCGCCGTCATCAGCAAGGCCGCTCTTCTTCTCCAGCGGCGACAGCGAGCCCATCTTCGTCATTTCCGCGCGCAGATAATCATAACCGCCCTCGAGGGCGACCTTCTCCGGCGGGTAGAGCTTGAGCGTCAGCCACCAGGCGGCGAGCACCGTGATGATGCTGCAAGGCAGGAAGGCAATGAACCAATAGCTCCACAGCACCTCGACGCCACCGATCTTCTCGATCAGACCGCGCGCGGTGATCGATCCGGCGCCGGCGATGATCATCTTGTCAAAGATATTGGCGGTGTAGCTCAGAACGAGGAACATGCCGCGCGAGACGTTACTCCCAGGAGGTGAATTGAACGCCTCGGCCAGGCCCAGCGCGATGGACGCCATGATGACGACGCGGGCGATGCCGGAAGGAACGATGAAGGTAAGCAGGAAATCGGTGACGATCAGGCTGAGCAGGATACGCGGATAGGTCACGCCCACGCGCAGCATGACGAAATAGGCGATCCGGCGCGCGATTCCCGACCGGGTAGCGACCACGCCGAGCAACAGAGCGCCGAACAGGAACCAGGCGGTATCATTGGCAAATCCGCTGAACGCCACGGGAAACGGCACGATGCGAAGCGCCCAGAACAGGAAGCAGCCGATGAATCCGGCCAAGGCGTAATCCATGGCGCGCGTAATCCATGCCACCACCATGAAGCCGACGATCGCAAAGGCATGCTGGGTGACCGGTTGCAACGGCAACGGCGCAAACCAGACGAACAGCGGAACCAGGACGCAGAGAATTTGTCCGATGACGACGAGGCGCGAGTTCGGATTCTCGAGGGAATCAGGCGACGGCAAGGCGCCGGCATCGACGGTCACCATGGGAGTCCTCCATATTCAAGCTGGTTGTGCCCGCGTGGATGCGCTAGCTTCCCCCGGACCTTTTTATTGACGGCGCTATATTTTGATCGAAGCTCGGAACACTGACCTCTTCTCTAAACCAGTGAGCGCAGACGATATGTGTCGTGAGCCTCATGGCCTTGAGGTTGCGCGCGCATTTGAGTGTTATTTGCCGGTGACGTCGTATTGGACGCATCGTCGACCAAGGCATCCCTCGTCCCACCGTTCGTGAGTGGCTAAGACAAACAAGAGCAGGTCGCGAATAAAGCTAGCGCGATTTTGTTTTCTCGCGACTTCCGTTCAGCATCCAGGAAAACATCTCCTTCGTCCGGCGCGCCGTTTCCGGCAAGGGCATGTTCACAATCGGATACTGGTCCTTCCAATGGAACGGCCGGCAGGCGTCGATGATGGCGCGGCTATTGGTGAAGTCACCCTGCGCCTTGCGTTCGGGCGGGATTGACGGATCGAGCGGTGTCGACCAAGCGTTACGGATAAAATCAATCGACGTCACAGGGTCCGAGCGCGAGCACACCGCCCACATCAGCTCTTCGAGGTTGGATACATCGATGTCGTCGTCGACCACGATCACATACTTGCCGGCATACGCGACCGAACGGCACATGGCTGCGAGATGCCCGGCCTGGCGGGCATGCCCAGGGTAACGCTGCTTGATCGACACGGCTGTGAGCTGACGCGATCCACCCGCCTCGTGGCACCAGGTGGCGACCACGTCAGGCAGACCGGTTTTCTTCAATTCCTGTTTAAGCAACGCCGATCGCATCACGGCGCGATAACGCGCCTGCTCCTCCGGCGGTCGTTGCGGAGGGCAGCCGAGAAGGATCGGGTCGTTTCGATGGTAAATGGCCTTGACGTCGAGCACCGGCTCGCTCCGCATCTTCGAGCCGTAGTAGCCGGTCCACTCGCCGAACGGTCCTTCCGGCAGCACGTTGCCCGGCTGGACAAAGCCTTCGATAACCATCTCGGCATTGGCCGGATAGGGCAGACCCGTGTGCTTGCCCAGCACGACCTTCTGCGGCCGCCCGCGATAGGCGCCGGCGATTTCGAACTCGCAAATACCATAAGGCACTTCCGTGCACGCCATCAGGAAGGTGAGCGGGTCGCCGCCGATGACGATGCACACCGGCATCGGCTTGTTGAGCGCCTGGTATTTGTCGCGATGGATGCGACCGTGCTTGCCGGGTGAGATGTAGAAGCCAAGTCGTTTGGCGTCATGGATCATCACGCGATAGGTGCCGGCATTGACCCAGCCGTCGTCGGGATCGCGCGTGACGTTGAAGCTGCCGGTGCCGATATATCGCCGGCCCTCATCGCGGTCGTGCCAGACTGGGGTCGGGAAACGGGTCACGTCCACCGCGTCACCTTCGATCACGTTCTCCATGACCGGACCGGTCTCGACCACCTGGTAAGGCAGTGGCTTGTCGGAGATCTTCTGGAAGTCGGCGAGGAAAGCCTTCGGACAGCTCGATCTTATTGAGATCGGGCGGAAGGCCAAGCGTCATGTTCTGCCGCCGGCCGCCGAAGAAGTTGGTGAGCACCCGGAAACCCTTCGGATAGCCCGGGATATCGTCGAACAGCGCCACGGGCGCCTTGGCGTCGTGTTGCAGCAGCTCCGCCGCCATGCCGATGTCTTCCTGCCAGGAGTACCCGTTGGCGCGCACCAGCTCACCGAGCTTGTCAGCTTCGACGATCCATTCGCGCAGATCGTCATAGAGCACTCGGGCCCGGCGATTGTCAGTGAGGGCAATATTCATGAGCGTTCTCCCTCTCCAGTCCTGTAATCAGGATCAAACTAGAAATTTCTTGAGTGCGAAATTTGAAGAATTCCATCTTCTGTGCGGGCATGTCCTTGATTTGAATCAAGTAACCAACCGTTCGCCGACTGTCCGTGCTGGCATGCCCGAGCCGCGTCTGACGAGAGTTCGCCGCCCCGTGATATCGGTCGACCGCCCTGCCGCGATTTGGTGTCGGCAATGAACAGGCTGAACGCTTACAGGATCGCAAATATCGGCCAAAATGAACGGCTTCCTCGGCGACGCTCGCGCTGGCGCAAAGGCCAAAATGGGATTAGAATTTAACTTAGAGGGCTAAGTAGGGGCTGATCAATCACCCTAAAGGCCTTGCGAGCGCCACTGACCGAGAAAAAGCTCGCGGATCTAATCTAGATACCGACGCAATAGTGGGCTGGCACGGGTCGTAATCGCTGTCGGGTTCAAGGACGCAAAAAACAGGGGGAGGAAACGATGAGAAAGAATACGCTCGCTTGCGCACTCGCCGCACTGACGCTGTTCGGCGCCGCAACCGCGGCCTCGGGACAGGACAAGCTGAAGCTGGCGGTCGGCCAGCGCGGCAACTGGGACACCTCGGTGTCGGAGGTCGGCCAGCTTGCCGGCATCTTCAAGAAGCACGGCCTGGAGCTTGAAATCGTCTACACCAATGGCGCAGGTGAGACGCAACAAGCCGTGATTTCGGGCAGCGTCGATATCGGAATCGCCGCAGGCGTGATGGGCGTGTTCAGCGCCTATTCCAAGGGAGCGCCGGTACGCGTGATCGGCGCAGAGACTACCGGCGCCAACGACCTGTACTGGTATGTGAAGGCGGATTCGCCGATCAAGTCGCTGAAGGACACCGACGACAAAATACTCGCCTACTCGACCAACGGTTCATCGACGCACGGCATCGTTACCGCTTTCATGAAGCAGTACCAGCTCAAGGCCAAGCCGACCGCGATGGGCGGCCCGGCCGCGAACCTGACGGCGGTGATGTCGGGCCAGATCGATGTCGGCTGGGCGGCGCCGCCGTTCGGTCTCGATCAGCTCGACCAAAAACAGATCCGCATTATCGCCACCGGCAACGACGCCGACGCCTTCAAGGGTCAGACCGTACGGCTAAACATTGCCAACGCCAATTTTCTGAAAGCGCACAAGGATGTCGTTGACCGATACATGAAAGCCTATCGCGAGACGGTCAACTACCTTTACACCGATCCAAACGCGCTGAAGGTCTATGCGGATTGGCTGAAGATCACCGAGGCGAAAGCCAAGCGCACGCGCGATGACTTTTTCCCGCAGGTCGTCGATCGAGCCGGATAAAATCGTCGGGCTCGACACGATCGTCAAGGATGCAGTCGCTTTGAAGTTCACAGCCACCGAGCTGACCAAGGCGCAGCTGGACGACCTGATCCAGATTCCGCCGCGGTAATCCGGATGGCATGCGCGCGCCCGACGCGACACGCGAAAGCGCGCCGGGGGCTCATCGTCGCCTCTGGCGCGCGTTCTATTGCCAACGAGGCTTTTGATTGAACTTAGCCAATTCTGGTATTGCAGAGATGACGTTTTCACGTCCAATCACCGATCGCTATTTCGAAGACTATGTTGAAGGCGACGTGCATTGCTTCGGCACCATCGCAGTCGAGGCAGACGAGATAATCACCTTCGCCAAGCGATTCGATCCACAGGCGATGCACACCGATCCTGAGGCGGCTAAGCACACACCCTTCGGCGGCCTCATCGCCAGCGGTTGGCACACCGCCGGCCTAATGATGCGGCTTTACGTCGAGCATTATCTCACCCACGTTGCGAGCCTAGCCTCTCCTGGCCTCGATGAGCTGCGTTGGCTGAAGCCGGTGCGACCGGGCGATACGCTGTCGGTGCGCGTGACCGTCCTCAAAACCGCACCCTCGAAATCAAAGCCCGATCGCGGCGCAGTCACCTCGTTCGTCGAGGTCATCAATCAGGCCGGCGAGGTCGTGATGACGTTCAAGGTCGTCAACATCATCGGCAAGCGGCCGCCGGTAATCTTGACCTGACCTGGATTTTTTTAAACCAAACGCGGTGAAAGAATAGCTTCCCGCGCAGGTTCCGTAACCTGCCATTCTGCGAATGCAATACCTAAGCCCACCGCCAGGAAACGGGATTTCGCAACCAGAGACAAAAGCGCCAAATAGCCCTCCATCCGCTGGACCTATTCCGCAGAGACTAATTTGCCCGCAACGCGCAGCACCAATTTCGGGCTATTCGGCTACGATCGGGGAATCTCTGCGACCTCGGAAATGCGTGGTGGTCCTGAGAGGAATCGAACTACGGCCAAGCACGCAGTCATATCGAACCGATCTCTGTGTGGCCCTTCGGGCAAATCCTGGGCAGCGCCGCAGCGGCGGTTCTACAAGAAGGGTTCCGCTCGCTTCATCAGTTCGTCGAGCCCCGGTTCGTTCGGATTGCGGGGCTTGCCCGGGTGGATGATCGAGACCTGGCAACTCTCCGCCGCCTCCACAAGCTGACGGTAGGTTCCGGCATCCGGATTGATGATGGATGCCTGCTTGTTGGCGTCATAACCGAACATCTTGTCGTTGATCTGCGTGCACTCGTTGCAGGTCGTGCAGCGGGCGGTCTCGATATAGGGCTCGTCCGGACGATTTTTCGGGCGCCGCTTCGGCAACGGCTGGGTGCGGCAACTGCAGCCGCCGCCGGCGCCGCCGGTGGCTTCGGCGCGCTCGCGGCAGCGACCGGCTTCGCCTCGGCCGCCGGCCGGGCCTGCTCCGCCCAGACTTTGCGTTCGCGTTCGACCAGGATGGCGCGCATGCGAGTTGTGAACGCCGCCGAGCTCCTGCAGGCTGCGCCACGCTTCGACGCAACGGCGCGCCTCCCGCACCAGCCTGTCGTTGACGATCACCTTTTGCAGGCGGTTATCGCGATCGACCATCAGCAGGCACGGCACTTTTTCGGTCAGGTCTTTCGGCTCGCGCGCGAGGAATTCGGACACCGGCACCATGTCGGCGTTCCACTTCTCGCGCGGAACCTTGGCGAAATACTTGGCGCAGCGCGGATCGCAGGCGGCAAAATCGACCGCGCGTGAAGGCAAGGTTTTCCGAGACCAGCTGCTGCTCCGCGTCCTCATAGTCGAGGCGCTGCGAAGGCCAATCGAGATCGAGTTGCGAATTGGCGCGCAGCGAGAACCGCGAGGCCCAGTCCGCTCCCGCCGAGGGGTCGTAGGTGAACGCCGGGAACGCCCGCGATTCCGCGGCGGCGGCGGCCGTCAGATAGGCTGGAATGCCGGTGCCGCTCGCGCCGGAGAAGACGCTGAACAATGCCGGCCCGGCAAAGGCAAGCCCGCGCACGATCTGCTCGCGCAGCTGGAACAGGCTCGACGCGCTCGCCTGCAGGACATAACTCGTGCCGGAACCGATCGCGGTGCTGGCGAGCTGCCGGTTGCGCAGCCCCGAGATCAGGAAATCGCTTCCGATCGGCGACTGCTCGAGCAGATCGTCGGTCTGCACCACAACTTCGCCGGCATGCCGGCGGCGAAAGCCTGCAGGATCAGCTCGCTCTCCGACGCCGCCAAGATCGGCGGCGCGCAGGCAAATCAGATAATCCGGGAACAGCGCGAGGTCTTCCGGATCGAGGCCATTGGCGCCGAATTCCGCGAAGAAGGCATCGTGACGCGCTTCGCTGTATTCGCCTTCGGTTTCGAGCCTGGCGATTGCGATCGCCTTGGCCAGCTCGATCATTTTCGGCAGCCGCTCGCGATAGGCCGCGACCGCGTCGGAGCATTTCTCGAAGACAAAGGAATAGGGCTCGCCGACATCGATCCCCTTGTCGCCGTCGCTGGCCGGCGCATAGAACCGTTGCGCCCGCAGCGTCGACAGCAAGCCGCGCACCCGCTGGCGCCGGCTTTCCGGCATCGGCACATCGCGCGCGCTGTCGGCCAGCAAGCGCGACATGGCATCGAAATCGAACGCGCTCTGATGCGCCGCGCCGACCGAGGCGCGCAGCCGCTCGGCGCTCAGCCCTTCCTTCGAGCGGACGAATTCCGCGCTCAGGATGTCGGACAGCTTCATGATCAGCTTGTTGAGGTCGGCGCGGAAGCTTCTGCGCCTTGCGGTCCTGTCCGACCTGCCAGAGATGCTGGAACAGGCGGAACGGCATCGTCCGTATCGCAGTCGACGAGCTCGCCGTCGATCTTCAGCGCGGCGCGCAGACGGTTCAGGCTGTCCTGCAACAGCTCGTCGCCTTTGTCCGCCGATGCGGGCGGCGCCGAGGTCCCACAATTTCGTCAGCGAACCGGTCAGCGCCTTCCGCCACCAGCCGGCGAATTTCGCGCTCGATCCGGAGCGCATGCTTGCTCAGCCGATCGGCGTCGCTGTCCGCCGCGATGCGCCTTCAGCGCGCCATCGATCAGCCCGGACAGCGATTGCACCGACTGCTTCGTCGTCGCGCACCAGCACGAGCGGGAAATCGTAGCGCAGCGCGGTGAGATCGCGATAGCCGGCGAAAATCGCGGGATGCAGATCGCTGCTGGCAAGCGCGGCGAACTCACCCTGCGGCCATCCGGCCGGTGAGATGAAACGCGATGTGCGCCTGAAGTTCTGCTTGCATGCTCAAATTGCCTTGATCGTGTTAGTCGATACTTGATGCTCAGGCGCTCGGCCGAACCTTGCCGTCGGCGTCCTGCGGCCAGATCGTGAACTTGTCGAACTCGGCTTCGAGACCCGGATTTGATGTAGCGGGTCGAGCGCTGCTGCCCGGCATTGCGCAGCTCTTCGTAGCAGGGCACTTCCGGGTTTTGATAAAGGATGCCGACCGGGATCGGATCGTGCAGGCCAGCGATCTCGCGCGCGCGATTGATGTTGAGCGGATCGTGCTGTTCCTGGTATTCTTGTAGACCTTGGACAGGTTCGGGCTGAGCGTCAGGCCGTTTCTCGTGCGTGAGCAGCAGGGTCTTGAGCGGATCCTGCATCCAGGGCTCGAACACGTTCGGCAGCCATTCCGGGCAGCGCTGCAGGATGCGGACGAACGAGAGGCCCTTGTGGTGATAGGCCCGGCGAGATGATGTCGTAGAGCACTTCCGGGATCCAATCGACCGCCTGCGCGACGAACGACACGTTCTGCACGCCGAGCGTCACCGTCAGCGGCTGAGTGCTTCGAGATAGCTGCCGCGCGGCGTGGTGTTGCTCTTCGTTCCGACGCGGCGACGTCGGCGACGCCTGCTTCTTGGTCAGACCGTAGATCTGATTGTCGTGCAGCATCACCGTCATGTTCATGTTGTAGCGGATGGCGTGAATCCAGTGCGCCGCGCCGATGCTGCAGCAGTCGCCGTCGCCGGTATTGACGAACACGTTGAGGTCCGGCCGCGCCATCTTGACGCCTTCGGCCACCGGCAGCGCGCGGCCGTGGATGCCGTGGAATCCGTAGGTCTTCATGTAATGCGGGAAGCGGCTGGAGCAGCCGATGCCCGAGACGAACACGGTCTTCTCCGGCCGCAGATCCTCGTCGCGGCACAGCCGCTGCACCGCCGCCAGAATGGCGTTGTCGCCGCAGCCGGTGCACCAGCGCGGCACGCCGCTCTGATAATCCTCCAGCTCGTAATGCTGATCGTGCATCCGCAAGAGGCATTCGGTGGCATGCATGGTCATGGTCGTGCCTCTTACTTCTTCAATTTTTCGAGCAGGACGCGCTCGATCGTATTCGGCTTGATCGGCTGGCCGCGCACTTCGCTCCAGCAATCGACGTCGATCAGGTAGCGCGAGCGCAGCAGCATCGCGACCGCCGAGTAGCGGCGATTGCTCTCGTCGATGATCGCGTCGTTCGGGTCATCGCTCCAATTGCCCTCGATCGTGATGACCTTCTTGAAGCGCTGCATGATCTCTTTGATGCCGGGAGCCATCGGCTGCAGGAAGGTGAGATGCAGCGACGAGACCTTGTGGCCCTCGGCGCGCAGGTTCGTCACGGCTTCCTCGATCGCGCCCTTGGTGCTGCCCCAGCCGATCACCAGCAGATCGCCCTTCGGATCGCCGAACACCGGCGGCGTCGCCAGCGTCTTCTGCAGCGCGGCGAGCTTGTGGCTGCGCGCGCGAATGCTCGATTTCGTTGCTCTCCGGGTCATAGGCGACATGGCTCAGATCGTCATGCGCCAGTCCGGTCAAGGTGTGCATGCCGCCGGGCTGACCCGGGATGAAGCGGCGCGCCAATCCGGTCGTCGGATTCCAGTCGTAAGGCTTGAGCCCTTCCGGTATTTCGCTCTGATCGATCGGCGGCGCGAGCCAAGCCTCGCTGAATTGCGGCCGCGGGAACGGCGTCTGCGACGAGGCCAGGCTGGTGTCGGAGAGCACGACCACCACCATATTGAAGGTCTCGGCGATCTTGCGCGCGGTGATCACCGAATAGAAGCAATCCTCGATCGTGCCCGGCGCGATCACGACCTTGGGCGCGTCGCCGTGGCTGCCGAAGATCGCCGTCATCAGATCGCCCTGCTCGACCTTGGTCGGCTGTCCGGTGCTGGGGCCGCCGCGCTGCACATTGATGACGACGAGCGGAATTTCGCCCATCACCGCCAGCCCGATCGCCTTCCTGCTTGAGCGAATATCCAGGCCCGGAGGTCACGGTGACGGCGCATTTGCCGGCATAGGAGGCGCCGATCGCGAAGGTGCAGGCCGCGATCTCGTCCTCGGCCTGGTGGACGATGCCGCCGACCTTCTCGAACACGCTGCTCAGATAATGCGACACCGAGGTGGCCGGCGTGATCGGATACATCGCGCAGACTTCCATGCCGGACGCCAGCACGCCGAGCGCCAGCGCGGTGTTGCCGTCGATCACGATTTGCGGCTCGGTGCTGCGGGTGGCCGGGATGCGATACTTGAATTCGAGATTTTTCTCGGCCCACTCGAAGCCGGCGTTCAGCAGCTTGACGTTCGACTCGATGACGCTGGCGTCTTTCTTGCCGAATGTGACGGGCGATCTGCTCGCGGCCGAGCTGCAGATCGAAGCTGTAGATGCTGCACAGCATCCCAAGCGCGAACATGTTCTTGCCGCGCTTGGCGTCGGCGACGATCGAGCGGCACTCGCGCTCCATCGGAATTTCGATGACCTTGTAGCCCGCCTTCACCAGCTGATCGTGGGTCTCGATATAGGTCGCGGCGATCTTCTTGTCCGCGCTCTCGCGCCACATGCTTTCCAGCAAAATGGTGCAGCCGGGCTTGAGTTCGCCGGTGCGCACGCGGCCGAGCAGCACCTGCTCGTTGAAGGCGATCACCAGGTCGGTTTCGTTGCCGCCATTGGTGACGCGGCCGGAGCCGAGACGAATGCGATTGCCGCTGCCGCCGGCGACGCTGCGGGCGGGCGGGCGGATTTCCGCGGGGATGATCTCGACGGTCCAGACGCCGTTGCCCATTCGCGCGGCGATCGCCGCCGAGCGCCTGGCCGCAGCGCTGGGCGCCCTCGCCGGAATCGCTGATGATCTCGACGATATGCTCGCTCAAGGTCACGGCCGTCTTGCCGCCGGGAGCGGTCTGCGCGGGCTTGCTCGCGCGTGAGCGAGACTTGACTGCGGAGTTGCGGTCATGATTTCGTTCATCTTGCTACCCTTAGGCGGCGCGAATGCGCGCGTAGTTGCGTTCACGCAGATCGATTCCGAAGAACGTGCTCGACGCCGGCTTCGCCGACATCGTCGACTCCGGTATCGCGAATTCTCAAATAGTTCTTCATGCCGCGCGCGGCCTTGCGGCCGGCGCCCATCGCTTCGATCACGGTGGCGGCGCCGGTGACGATGTCGCCGCCGGCAAACACGCCCGCCATCGAGGTGGCCAGCGTCTCGTCGGCGCCGATATAGCCGCGCTTGTTGAGGCTCAGATTGCGAGGTCTGCCCGATGATCGGGTTGGCGTTGGTGCCGATCGCGAACACGACCTGATCGGTCTCGAACTCGAACTCGCTGCCCGTCACCGGGATCGGACGCCGCCGGCCGGAATCGTCCGGCTCGCCGAGTTCCATCTTGATGCAACGCATGGCGCGGACATTGCCCTTGCCGTCGTCGAGAATCTCGACCGGGGCGGTGAGCCAATGGAATTCAATCGCCCTCCTCCTCGGCGTGATGAACCTCTTCGGTGCGCGCCGGGCATTCGGTGCGGGAGCGGCGATAGATGCAGTACACTTTGTCGGCGCCGAGCCGCAGCGAGACGCGCATCGCGTCCATGGCGGTATTGCCGGCGCCGATCACGGCGACGTGCTTGCCGAGCGGAAGCGGGGTGTCGAAATTCGGGAATTCCTTCGCCCGCATCAAGTTGCAGCGGGTCAGCAGTTCGTTGGCGGACAGCACGCCATTGAGCGTGTCGCCGGGGATGCCGAGCATCGACGGATAGCCGGCGCCGGTGCCGATGAAGACGGCATCGTAGCCGAGTTCGTCGCGCATCTGTTCGATGGTGAACAGGCGGCCGACCAGCGTATTGCACTCGAACTTGACGCCGAGCTTGCGCAAGTTTTCGATTTCCGCATCGACCACCGAGTTGGGCAGACGGAAATCGGGGATGCCGTATTTGAGCACGCCGCCGGGCTCGTGGAAGGCCTCGAAAACCGTGACCTCGCAGCCGGCCTTGGCCATGTCGGCCGCGCACGCCATGCCGGCGGGGCCCGAACCGACGATGCCGATCTTGAAGCCGCTCGGCTCGACATAGGGAACGTTGGTCCACTTTTCCTTGATGGCGTAGTCGCCGACAAAGCGTTCGAGGCGGCCGATCGCGACCGGCTCGAGCGTGTCGCCGACCATGCAGACGCCCTCGCATTGCGTTTCCTGCGGGCAGACGCGGCCACAGACCGCCGCCAGCAGATTGCTTGCGGTGATGACGTCATAGGCGCCGCGGATATTCTTGGCGCTGATCGCCTCGATGAATTTCGGGATATTGATATTGACCGGGCAACCGGCGATGCAGGCCGGATCCGGGCACAAAAGACAGCGCTCCGACTCGTTGAGCGCCTGCTCCAGCGTATAGCCGCAATTCACCTCGTCGAAATTCTTCACCCGCACCTTCGGGTCCTGTTCGCGCACCGGAGTCCGCTGCTGCGGAATGCTTCGGATCGTTTTTTTCTTCTTGGCCATGCTGAAAATCCCGTGCGACTAGCCGTTCATATTGCGTGTGTCACTGCGCAACCGGTGCCGTGCCGACACACTTGATGCGGGCCCATGCTATCCCCCCAGCGCTTCCTCAAACGGATCGGGCAGGATCATTGCCGCATCAGCCGCCTCGCCGCCGGGTAATACCGGAGCGGCCTGCTTCATCATTCGGCAGTTTTCCGACCAGCGCTCCAGGGCGGTTTTTTCTTCTTCGGCGTATCGCCGAAGCCGCATCATCAGATCGTTGAAGTCGACCTTGTGGCCGTCGAAATCAGGACCATCGACGCAGGCAAACTTTACTTCGGTCGCCGATCTTGACGCGGCAGCCGCCGCACATCCCGGTGCCATCGACCATGATCGGATTGAGGCTGACGATGGTCTTGATCGCATGCGGGCGCGTAGTCTCGGCGCACGCCTTCATCATGATGGGTGGACCGATCGCGACAACCTCGTCGATATCGCTATGTCCAGCGATGGCAAGCTTGATGCCGTCGCTGACGAAGCCTTTCATTCCGGCAGACCCGTCATCGGTGCACAAAATCAATTCGTCGCAGCAGGCTCTGAACTTCTCCTCCCAGAAAATCAATTTCTTGGTGCGAAATCCGAGAATGCCGATCACATAGGCGCCATTCTCCTTGAAGCCGCGGGCCTGCGGAAAAATCGGCGCGACGCCCAGACCGCCGCCGACACAGACGACCTTCTTCTTTCCTTTAAGCGGGCTTGGGACCCCCATCGGCCCCACCACCCCGTAAAGCGTTGTCCCGACCTGAGCAGAGTCTGCTGCATTTCCTTGGTCGACTTGCCGACTGCCTGCACCACCAGCGTCACCGTGCCCTTTTTGCGGTCGAAGTCCGCGATGGTCAGCGGAATCCGCTCACCGGACTCATGCGACATCACGATGACGAATTGACCCGGCTGCGCGGCTTTCGCCATCAGCGGATGGTGGATGACCAAGGAATAGGTCACGTCGGAAAAATCTTCGCGGGCCAGAATTTTGAAACCGGCACCAAGATTTGCGTCGGCCATCGATTTCGACTCGCGAACTGATGAAAAAGTTCAGCGAGAAAACTTTCAGTGACCGGTCCAATCACCGCCTTGATATAGCTCAAGGACTGGCACCAAAATGATAATAGCGTTTAGTTTGAGGATGTTAGCGGGGTTGGCCAGGCGAAATTGCTCAGCATAAACATGATCTTACTCCGATAACGCGCGGTCGAGATCGATCAATGTCTAGAATTATTGAAATTCTGCTCGATGAGCATCGCAACATCAGAAGGTTGCTGCTCGTTCTGGAGCAGGAATTGCAAGTCTTCGATCACAGCGATCAACCCGATTACGAAATCTTGCGGGCCATCATCGAGTATTTCCAGGATTACCCCGAGAGATACCATCATCCGAAAGAGGACATGGTTTTCGAAAAGCTGAAAGTGCGCGATCCGGCCGTGGCCAAACGCATCGGCGACGTGGAAGCCGAGCATCAGGTCGAAACCAACCGTTTGCGCGAATTTGCGCAGGCGGTCGACGACATTTTGGCGGGGCGCGAGTTTCTGCGGCAGACCTTCCATAATGTTGTGCACGACTTTATCGAACATCAGCGCCAACACATGGACAAGGAAGAACGGCTGCTATTTCCAGCCGCCGTTAAGGCCTTGCGGCCCGAAGATTGGGCGGAAATCGACGAACGAGTGAACAATAAGAATGATCCATTGTTCGACGGCGTGATTGAAAAGAAGTTTTGCGCCCTGCACCGGACGATCTTGCGGTGGGGACAGGAAACTCAGACGAGTCGCGCGAATACCGAAAGCATTCATGATTGCAATACTGCAATTGGCGTAGGGAATCGCGTTACTTGACGATGTATTTGGGAACGCTCGGCTGCGCGATCTCAAACCCGCGCTTGAGCGATTTGGTGCAGTCGCTGGTTCGCTTTCGCAAACGCGCCGAAAAACGCGCGTAACATTTTCGGTAGCAGGCCAGTTTGATTGTGGCGATATTTGACAGTGCTATTGAAGATAATCGCCCATCGCGCCGTATTCTTGGGCATATTCTTGCACACGAAAAAAATCAGATTAAATGTGAATGCGGCGCTGTTTATGAGCGCACCAAGACAAAGGTTATCTTCAAGGATAACGATCACTTCAGTTGCCGGGTTTGCGGGTATGAACTGGAATCCTGGACAGGATCACCAATTCCATTTTTTCGTCTGATCAGCCGACCGAATGGCAATCCCATCAATGCCTAAACACTTGTTCTTTTTCATCCGAAAATCATATCTCGGACTTTCTGCGCAGTAGTTCAACATTCGAACCGCGTCTGCACCAACGTCGATCCCGCCGCCAGGAAACGGGATTTTCGAGGCTAGATACAAAGGCGCCGAAATGGCCTCCCAAATCCAACTGTGCCTTTACAGAGACTGAGCGCGCGCAGCACACACCAGCAATTCAGGGCTATTCGCCAGCCGCCGGGAAATCTCTCTAAACGTGGGACTGCGTGGTGGGCCCGGGAGGCGTGCCCTCGGATTGCAATTTCAACAACTTGGTTTGTCCAACCGCCCCTAAAGCGCAGTCCGGAGGCAAAAGACAATTTCCGGGCTTGTCCAACCTTCCGCCGGTGGTGCGGTCATCCGCGCGTTGGCATTCGACAAGTCTCCGGGCGATAAAACCACTTGGGCGTAGTTTCATAGACGGCCAGCCGAATGCTAAAGCGGGTGGCCGCTCAATATCCGCTATTGGGAGCAAAGCGGACATCGCGCGGATGCCGCTAATGACCTGACTCGGACATCGGCAATCTGCTGCTATCGCGCAGCGGCCCCCGCAGCGGGATTAACTTGCGCCACGGGCGGCGTCTCTGCCGCAGGGGGCTCGTAGGTTAGTGCCTGCACCGGATCGACCAGGCCGGCGCCGGTCTCGTTGTCCGCCGCAGCGGCGAGTGCCTTGGCGCTGCCGACGAGGACCGCCCGCACATCCTCGGGCGTGAGCTCCGGCCGCTTTTCCAGCATCAGGGCGATCACGCCGCTAACATGGGCGGCGGCGACCGAGGTGCCGGTAGTGAGTTGGTAGACGCCGCCGGGCGCCGGCACCATGATGTCGACGCCCGGGGCGGCGATGGCGACGTAGTTGCCGCGATTGGCCATGGCGAACGGCTTGTCGGAATAGTCGGTCGCGGTAACGGCGATCACGCTCGGGTCGGCGGCGGGATAGAGCGGCGGTGATTTCGGCCCGGCATTGCCGGCCGCCGCCACCAGCACGATACCCTTGTCGTAGGCCTCGCGCAGCTTGCGCTCCATCATCACGTCGTAGGGGCCGGCAAAGCTCATGTTGACGATGCGCACGCCGCGCCGCACGGCGTAATCGAGGCCTTTGAGGATATTGAAGCTGGTGGCTTCCGCGCCCGCACGCTGGTCGTCGAACACCTTGATGGCGACGATGCTGGCGTCCGGCGCGACACCGAGCAGATGAGACTTAGCGACGATGGCGCCGGCCATGCCAGTGCCGTGGACGTGCGGACGGCTGGGTTGGCCCGAGGGGTCGAAGCGCTCGGCGATGGCGCCCTGCAGATCGGGATGGCTCGCGTCGATTTCCGAGTCGATCACGGCAATCGAGACGTTGCGCCCGCGCACGAGCTGATGCACCTCGCCGAGATGCAGTCTTTCGATGGTATACTGGCTCGGGTCACCGGCCGGCAGCACGAGCGACGGCAGGCTCGTCGGCGCCGGTGCGCTCTGGGCGAACTGGTACACGTAATTCGGCTGAGCGGCGGCGACAATACGATTCTGCTCAAGCTGGCGGATCACGTCGCGCACGTCGCGGCCGTTTGATGAGCGGAATTGATAGAGGGTGCGGCCAGCGGCATCGAAGTCGTGCGAGGCGACCATGGCGATGCCGAGCTGGCGGGCGACGGTCTCGACTTGGACGCGCGGTACAGTGTTGGCGATCTGCACCACCACCTCATTCGACACGAAGCGGACCTCGCCGCGCGGCGGCAAGCCGCTGTAAGTCATCTCGTGAGGGGTACGGCCGATCCCGAGCCCCGGCGGCGGCCCGGCGCTGCGCGGCGGAGCGACAAGGTAACGCTGGCGCATCGCGGTCCATGCCGCACTGCCGCCGAACCGGCCCGCGCCTCGCGGCAGCGTCGTCGCCGAACGCGGCAACGCCAGTCCCGGACGGGGCAGCGCGCCTCCGGGACGCGGCAGGGATGACTGCCGTAACCCGGCGGCCGGATTGCGCGCAGTCGCACCGCCGAGCGACGGTTGCGCCGCCGGACGCGCCGCTCCGCCCAGATTCGTGGGTCCCGGCGCAATCCTGCCCGGCACCGTCGCGGCACCCGGTACATTGACGTTAGCGCTGAGCGGCGGCCGCGCGCCGATATTTAGATTTGGCGACAGCGGCGGCCTCGCCGTCCGCGTCGGCAAGGATGGAGCGCCGGCCGCCGGCAGGCGACCAGCCGGCTGGGTGCCGACCTCGCGAACCGGCGGTACGACCCGCAGCGGAGTGCGTGCCGCAACGGGTGGCTTCACCGGTTTGACGACCTTGGTGGCGGCGGAACGCGCGGGCGCCGGCTTCTTCTTCAGATCGGTCGTCTGCGCGGAGGCGACGGTCCAGGTCACAGCGACGAAAAGCGCCGCTATCGACAGCAAGCGGAGAGAGCGCGACTTGTTTACGTGCATGGTAGTGCCCGCAGCCTAGAGCGCGTTCAGCAAGAGTGGACACCAGTTTTTTGCGCAAGCGTTCGAGGCTGCGCAGATTGCGTGACCTTATTGGGGATATGCCCGAAGGGCAACAAGCAACACGGGCAGACAGAACGCGACGGCAAGCGAACGCTTCAAAGCAGACATTTCAACCGCGCCCGCGAATATCCACTTTCGGGGTAACAACGGACGTCAAAATGAAACGGCAGAGTTGTAGCGATGTCCGCTAACTTTCAGTCCGGTTAGACAATTTGGTCAAATACGACTGCAAAAACAAAGAGGGTGCGGTGGGCCCGGGAGGACTCGAACCTTCAACCAGACCGTTATGAGCGGTACGCCCTCCCCGGAAAAGCTGATAAAATCTGACGATTAGCGTGGCGTTCGATCACGTTTGACGACGTTTGTTCTTGTTTGGTTGCGCCGTATCGTTGGTCAATCATTGGTCAGGAATGGTGGCCGTTGAATTTTGATGTCCGCTCTTGTCCAATAGCGGACAAACGTGGGTGCGGTCGCATTGTCCGCAAAGTGCCAATTGCGACCAACGCATTCGAGTAGCCGACTTGTCAACGACGCCCAGCCGGGCAAGGCTGTTGTTCAAGAATTAAGTCGTTCCGAGGATTTCAGCTCAAACAGGGAGGATACCTTTGAAGTACATGCTCACATGGACAGAACGACCGCAGGGTTCGCCTATGGAGTACGAGAATGCGCAGAAGCGGATCCTAGAGGTCTTCACGCAATGGAAGGCACCCGGCAATTTCAAGATCGAATTGTTCGTGATACGCGTGGGTGATTGGGGCGGGTATATGTTGCTGGACTGCGACGATCCGACAGCCGTTCACAAGTTCTGCTCGATGCTTCCTGCTTTTGTATTCGAGGCACGGCCCGTCATTCCAATCGATGACGCTGTCCGAGTCGAACTCGAAGCGATTGCATTCCGCGACGGAATCAAACGCAAGTGATACTTGGACACCGGCGCGATGTCCGCGTTACCCCAGAAGCGGACATCCGACGGTAAGCTTCCGATGTCCGCTATGTGCCAATAGGCGACATCTCATACTTGGTTTGCAACAATAGAGGCCGCCAACTTAGGCGGCCTCAGTCGTTGATGCCGTCACGCCCTTGGACAACCATGAATGTCGCGGTGAGCAGAGCGATCAGCTTTTCTTGTCCGCCGGTATTCGCGAACACCTCCGCTTGGGCCAGCGTGAGGGTGCGGCCAGCTTTCACCACGCGCCCACGGGCAATGATGCGCTCGCCTGCGGCGGGAGCAAGAAGGTTAATCTTGAACTCGGTGGTGAGGACCCCGGTGTCAGCAGGCATCAGACTAAGCGCAGCATAGCCAGCCGCGCTGTCGGCGATGGCACTCACAGCTCCGGCGTGGACGAACCCGTGCTGTTGCGAGATTGCTGGATGGGGACTTAGCGCGATCTCGACCATGCCGGGCGAGACGCTGCCGAGAGTCGCCCCTATCGTGGCCATCAACCCTTGCTTGGCAAAGCTCGACCGAACGCGCTCTAGCTGTTCCTCGGAGGTCATTTTGCTAGCCCCGCGTCTTGGGTGAATGCTTCCCTCAATTAATACTAGACCACTCACAAATTCAATTTAGGCCAATAACGTCATTCGCTGCATCGCAGAAAAGCAGCGAGCCTTTTCGCGCCTCCGATGAACCGGCTATTGCACTCACGTGTCGGTGGCGGAGCCCACCACAGCGTCATTAGCGGATATTGCATGTCGTTCAAAAATTACGGGAGCCTCAATGAGACCTGCCAATTAACGAGATTGTCAGCCAATGCTTCGTTTTGTTTTCGTCGTCTTTTCCAACTGTCCCACACCCACCATGATCGACCAAGCACTCAACACGACCCTGACGAGCAAAATAACGCAGGATGCGGCGATCAGATATATGCCCCAACTTAAGTGTTCGACTAAAAGCGCTCCTCCAGCGATACCGAGCAAAAAGCCGATGCTAAAGATTATTGCGCGGTGAAGCGCCGCACCGCCGCGACGATAGCCTTCGTTGTTCTGAAAAAAAATGTAGACAAGCCTGAGAGGAAGCCACAGCCCCAAAACATTTATGGCAACCAGTTCGGCTCCCAAGACGAACATCGGTTGCGGAATAAGGACCAACAGCGTCTCGACCAATATTATCAACAGGAAGCGCGTATGATTGAATGCCCGGCCGTGAAAAACTGGATTGTTAATGATCTCTTTGAGATGCAGCGATGTGGCGATGAACAGCAGCCCAATCAGCGCGGCTGAGGACGAACCCAGCACGACAAACACGTTCTGCCACAACTCCAGATGATGTTGATTTTCCATTCGCCCCTCAAGCTTGGGATCGTACGGCTCAAGGCAGAACTCAGGAAGGGGTTATGCGCAGATATTCAGATCCACTTAGCCAGGCAAATTGAGCCAAGATTGTCACTGATGGGACATTAGCGGACAAGCCATCGCGGGCCAAAATCCAATCTTGCCCGCTATTGTCCGAAAGCGGACAAACGCGGTCGCGATATTCATTGCCGCAGTAGCGACAGCAAGGGCGCAGGTCAGGGATGCCGTTCTGAACAAGATTAACGGCGGCAGTGAAGAATCGCTCCTGAATTGTCAAACCTATACGCGGCTATTCGATCAATGGGATGCCGGCCTTCGTGATGATGTCACGATATTTCTTGATCTCGTCGATTTGAAATTTCTTGGCTTGGTCCAGCGGCAGTGACATCGTCTCAGCGCCCAGATTCTCGAAGCTCTGGCGCACGGCGGGATCGCTGATGGCCGCAGTCAGTTCCTTGTTTAGCTTTTCGAGGATCGCCCTCGGCGTGCCCCCCGGGGCGGCCAGCGCAAACCAGCCGGACATCTTGTATTCCGGCAGCCCGGCCTCTGCCGTGGTCGGGGTATCGGGCAGAGCGGCGAGCCGCTTGTCGCCGGCAACGGCAAACGTGACTGCCCCCTTGGCCTCGATAGCGCCGGAGATATTCGGGTACCAATTAAATCCAATCGGCACGATGCCGGCAATCAAATCGGGCCCGTACTGGGCAATGTTGCGGTAGGGCACATGGGTTGTTTTAACCCCGGTGATCTGGCTGAAATACTCACCCGCTAAATGTTGCGAACTGCCGATGCCGACCGAACCGTAGTTCAGCTTGCCGGGATTCGCTTTGGCGTATGCGATCAGTTCCTTGAGCGAATGAACCGGTAGAGTTTTACTGGCGACAACGACGATTGTGAACCCCGCAAACGGGGAGATTATCTCAAGGTCCTTCAGAGGATCGTAGCCGAGATTTTTGTAGAGAGTCATGTTGGCGGCGATCGGACCGGATCCGCCGCCGATCAATGTGTAGCCATCCGGCGCTGCCTTCGCACCGACAGCGGTGCCTGTGTTACCGCCGGCGCCAGGACGATTTTCGACGACGATGGATTGCCCCATAGACTTGGACATCCTGGTCAGCATGACCCGGCTGACGACGTCACTGGCGCTGCCACCAGCGAATGGAATGATCACAGTTATGGGCCTGTCCGGATAGTTTTGTGCACTTGCGGCGCCTGCAAGAACAAAGGTGCAAAACCCAAGTCCAGCGGCAATCAGCAACTTTCTGTATAAAAGCATCAACATCTCCCGGTGCATTCTACATTTTGAAACGGGGGCTTTATCGATGACACGTGGTATTCACGCGCTATTTCTCAGTTCGGTATCTGCATCATAGCCATAAAGTCGTTCTTGCTCCGGCGGAAAGGTCGCCGTTTCGGGCGTTCGATTTACGCGCATTCTCTCGTTCCGCGCCTTGATGGTCGCGGCATCATTTGTCTGGTAAAGTTCTTCTTCGCGGCGCGCCAGGCCTTGCATCCATGCGGTGCGCGGCAGACGCATTTTCACAAAGCGGGCAAGCGCCGCGAGTGGCCTATCCTGCCCTTCGGCAATGCAGCCCGCGAGCACATACGCGTCCTCGATGCTCTGTGCGCCGCCTTGCGCGTAAAACGGCAACATCGGATGCGCAGCGTCGCCAAGAAGGACAATACGCCCTACCTGCCAATCTGGCAGGGGCTCGCGATCATAAAGCGCCTGCCGAAGCACTTTCGGTGTCGCTGCGATAATGGTTCGAATGGTTGAATGCCAGCCGTCGTATTCGGCAAGTGCATCCTCAATCTTGCCCTCGGCAAGCCAGGATTCGCGTGCGGGCTGAGGCGAGCGGCTGATACCAATCCAGTTGAAAGTTCGGCCGGCGGAAACGTAGTACTGAACGATGCTACGGTTTGGCCCCATCCAGACACCAACCACGTTGCCCAAATTGAGATGCGCAATGCGCTCGGCAGGGACCAGACCGCGCCACGCGACATTGCCGGT
Source organism: uncultured Alphaproteobacteria bacterium (assembly GCA_963781875.1). Lineage (GTDB taxonomy): Bacteria > Pseudomonadota > Alphaproteobacteria > Rhizobiales > Xanthobacteraceae > Pseudolabrys. The sequence continues at coordinate 176,263 of CAWAHP010000010.1, read as the reverse complement.
GTAGCGAGGCAATTCTTTGCCAAAAAGCTGCGCCCGGACAGTTGAATGGATCCCGTCGGCGCCGACCAAAATATCGCCTTGCGCGGTCGTGCCGTCGCCTAGCGTCAACGTTACACCTCTGCCATCCTGATCGACGCGCTCGACGCGCGAACCAAGCCTGACCGCATCCTCGTCCAACTCACTCAGCAGAACATCGAGTAGCTCCGCACGGTGCGCCGCATAGTAGGGCGAACCGAAATGTGCTTCCGCTTTCTGACCCAGTGGCGTGTAATAGAGACATTCGCCGGTATCCCAGCCACGATAGTCGCGGGCCTCGGGATAGGTTGCTACTTTCTTCAACGCAGCACCAAGACCGAACTTCAGCAGGATGCGCGCGGCGTTCGACGGAACTTGAATTCCTGCGCCCACTTGACCAAATGCGACAGCCTGCTCGAACAGCTGCACATCGATTCCGCGTTGCCGCAAGGCGAGCATACAGGTAATGCCACCTATGCCGCCGCCAACGACAAGAACTTTCATTCTGGCCATAAACGTCTCGCGCCTATCTGCTCGTGACTTGATTGATTTTTAGCTGGTGCGGCAATGAGAATATTGCATCGGTGTCAGTCGATCCAGAATTAAGCGCCGGTCGATTGCTTCTTGCAGCGTCCGGAATGGGTCAAAAGCTGACAAACCGTTCCGCGCCAAAATCAGACTTTTGTCCGCTTTGGTCCGAATAGCGGACAAATGCTGGCGCGGATGGAATGTCCGCTAAGTGCCAAAAGCAGACATCCTTTGCGACCTGCGAGTATTACTTTTTCAGTAGATCGCGAATTTCAGAGAGCAGCTTTACTTCTGGCGTCGGCCCCGGGGCAGGCGCTGGAGGTTCTTCTTTTTTCAGTTTGTTTATACCCTTGATCGCCATGAACAGGACCCAAGCAATGATCAGAAAGTTCAAAGCGACAGTCAGAAACTGGCCCCAGCCGAGCACAGCACCTTGTTTTTTCGCATCCGCATAAGACAGACCTGACTGCACCTTCGCAGACATCGGCAAATAATAGTTCGAAAAGTCCAACCCGCCAGTAATCGCGCCGATGACTGGCATGATGACATCACCGACTAGCGACGTCACAATGCCCCCAAACGCCGCGCCGATGATGACGCCAACCGCGAGATCGACGACATTCCCGCGCAATGCGAATTTCTTGAATTCTTCCAACATCGTCTGCTTCGATTTGCCGCCTAAGACAGCCGCAAGCGTATCGCGCTTGAGCTTTCGAGCAAGCCCCGGCGACAGCCCTTTCAAAAACGATTAGTATAAGAGCAGGACGGAGAAACAGCCCATAACCGTCCTTTTTTTGGGGGCAAGGGAGGGATTTATGTCGGGTATGCTCATCAATCTCATCATTCAGATTGTTGCCGGTGCAATCGGCGGCAATGCGGCGGGTGCGGCATCGAAGGATGTGAGCCTTGGAACGGCCGGCAACACCATCGCGGGCGCAATCGGAGGCGGCGTTGGCGGCCAGATTCTCGCGGCATTCATTCCGCTGCTTGCGCAAACCGCGAGCACGGTCGACATTGGTGCGCTCGCCGGCCAGGCTGTAGGCGGTGGCGTTGCCGGCGCTATCGTTACGGCGGTTGTCGGCCTCATCAAAAACAAGATGGCCTGACGCCAGAGCAGTTGAAAATGGACGGCGGGCGCCTCTGACGACGCGCCCGTTGTCCACGACGTAATCTACTGAACGCTACGAGCAGACCATTAGTGGAGGCTCGCCCCTCGGGCGATACTGCACACTGTCCTGTTGCAGCGCTCTGCTGAAAACTGTACGCAACTTTTTCGAATTCTTCACAACGGAGAACGTCTATGGCTAGGAAGCATTCTAGGATGGGCCTCGATCATCGTCGCCGCGACAAGGGCGGCGAAATTCGCCACAAGAGCGGCAAGACGCGCGTCGGCTCCTTGCGCAAAACTTATGGCCCTGGCTTTGCGAAGGGGTATCGCGCTGATATGCACCTTCACACATTGCTCAAGCGCAAGCGTTGCAAATCACTCCACGACTATCTTAGGAAGCATCATCGGTAAGCCAGCGAAGGATGCACCGGCTTTATACTTGTTTCACATCGTTACCAATGTCTACTATGCCCCAATAGCGGACAAACACGATGATCAAGGCCGCGACCAACGCCGACGCGGTGCGGACGCGGCCTAATGGCTTACGCGTGCTCCAGCGGAATGCTATCGTTTCAGCTGATCCCTCGTCATCTGGGGACTGTCGGCCACTACATCTGTCACGCGGCGAGCCTTGAGTTGCCGTCAATAATTCTTTCGAGGGGGGCGCCATGACACGCAAGGTTTCGGACGCGAAGAATTCGGGTCCGAATGTCGATCGCCGAAAATTTCTGTCCGGAGTAGCCGTCGCTGGCGCAGCCGGTGCGATGACACCACAGCCCGCGAATGCGACTGTCGCGGCGGGGGCCACGACCGCGCGCGTGGCATCTGCGCTACCGCCGACCACGCAGACCATCGCTGCCGAAACCGGGATACCCCAGGCGGACATGCCGCGGATCGGCGGCATCGCCGGTTCCGACTACATGGTCGACGTGATCAAGACGCTCGACATCAAGTACCTGCCGGCGAACTGCGCCTCTAGTTACCGCGCTATCCACGAGTCGCTGATCAACTACGGCGGCAACAAAATGCCGGAGTTCCTCACCTGCTCCCATGAGGAATCCGCTGTCGGCATGGCGCACGGCTATGTCAAGATCGACGGCAAGCCGATCGCTTTCTCTCGTCACGGCAACGTCGGCTGCAACACGCTTCAATGGCCATCTACAACGCCTGGTGCGACCGCGTCCCGGTTATCATCATGGGCGGCAATGACCTTGACGCCGCCCACCGGCGGCCGGGCGTGCCGACGTTTCATTGCGCGCAGGACATTAACGCGATTGTGCGCGACTTCACCAAATGGGACGACACGCGGTGTCGTTGCAGCACTTCGGGCAGTCGTTCGTGCGCGCTTACAAGATCGCGATGACCCCGCCCTACGGCCCAGTCATGATCTCACTCGACGCTGGCCTCCAGCAGGAGCCGATCCACGACAACGGCGAGAAGCTCTATATTCCGAAGTACACTCCAACCTCGCCACCGCAGGGTGACACCGGCGCGGTCAAAGGAAGCCGCCCGGCTACTCGCCAGCGCCGAGCGTCCGGTGATCGTCGTCGATCGCGCGGCACGCACCGAGAACGGGATGAGGCTTCTGGTACAGCTGGCCGAGGCACTTCAAGCCCAAGTCGTCGATATGGGCGGCCGAATGAACTTCCCGAAGACACACTATCTCAGCGCGGGCGTAGCGGTGGTCAATAACGCCGACGTTATTATCGGCATGGAACTCTCCGATTTCTGGGGCGTCGTTAACGCCTATGTCGATAACGGCGAGCACGGCATCGGCCAGAACCGGACCAAAATCAAGCCGGACACCAAGCTGATCAGCATTAGCTCGGTCGAGCTCAACACCAAATCGAACTATCAGGACTTCCAACGCTTCCAGTCGGTCGACGTGTATGACGATGGCCGCCGACGCCGAAGCGACATTGCCTGCATTGATCGAGGCGGTGAAGATCGCGATCCCGATGATCGCAAGGCCGCAATCAAGAAGCGCGGCGAAGATGCCAAGAAGTCTAAAGCCGAAGCCCAGGTGCGCAACAATAAGCTGGCCACGCTGGCATGGGATGCGAGCCCAATCAGCACCGCGCGTCTCGTCATGGAGACCTGGGACCATATCAAGGACCAGGACTGGTCGCTGGTGTCGCAATCCGGCAACGTCAGCAGCTGGCCGCAACAACTCTGGCCGATCGAAGAATATCACCATTGGCTCGGCGAGTCGGGCGGCTATGGCGTCGGCTATGGCGCCCCGGCATCGATCGGCGCAGCTCTGGCGAACCGCGACCTCGGCCGCTTCTCGGTCAGCATTCAGTCGGACGGCGACCTGATGTACGCGCCAGGCGTGCTGTGGACCGCGGCAAAGCACAAGATCCCGCTGCTCGCAGTGATGCACAACAATCGCGGTTATCATCAGGAGGTGATGCACGTGCAGCGGCTGTCGAGTTTCCGCAATCGCGTGGCAAGCCTTGGCAACGACTTGGGTCCAATCGGCACTAGCATCATAAATCCGGACATCGAGTACCACAAACTCGCGGATCGATGGGTTGGTGGGCGAAGGGTCCGATTAAGGATCCTGCGCAACTTGGACCGGCGATCAAGGAAGCGGTGGCAGCCGTGAAGTCCGGGCCGCCGGCTCTCGTCAACGTTTGGACGCAGCCGCGTTAACCCGCGGAAAGAAATCATGCGTCATCATATGTTTCTCGTCGCGCTGGCTGCCTTCGCGGCCAGCGTGGTTCTCAGCCCTGGCGCCGCTGTCGCGGCGTCGGCCGAGAAGGGTAAGGCCGCATTCGTGAATTCGGCTGCTGGCAATGCCACGGTTTCCAGGGTCAAGGCTCGGTCGCAACCAGCGACGGCAAGGCGCTGGCGCGGAATCCGCTGCCTTGGGAAAGGTTCTCGGCGTTAGTACGTACAAGCAATAACGGCATGCCGCCCTACACCGAAAAGGTTCTGTCGAACGATGATCTCGCCGATATTTACGCTTATCTGCAGTCGATTCCGAAGCCGGCGGACTACAAGAGCATCCCACTGCTCAATCAGTGAGGGTGCGGTAAATTACAAAAGCCCCCGGAGTGATCCGGGGCTCTTGTTTGATCTGAGGGCTCGGGCGGTTTATCCCGCCTAAAACGGTTAACTAATAGTCCCAGCGCTTGACCGCTTTGGGTCATTGGCTACCGACCCATTCCGCGCCAGGGCCGACCCTTGTCCGTTGTTAGTCCAATAGCCGACAAACGCGGGCCCGGTTGGATTGTCCGCTAAGTGCCAATCGCGACCATCGTATACTCGCTTTGAAATGAAAGAGGCCGCCAACTGAGGCGGCCTCTTCATTCCGGTGTGTGATTGAAGCTATGAAGCATAGACCCACACAGCGGCAACTGCGGCAACACCCAATATTGCTGCCGCTAGCAGCATATACGCCTATGCTTCGGTAGTTGTGACTTCTTCGGCATGTGTTGTCATGGATACCTCCTAAGTATCCCCGTAGTGATAATATGCCTATACTTTAATTTTAGGCGGCGCTCTTTGAGCAAAATCAAAAGGCGTCACCCCTAAATCTAAAAGGGGCCATTGATTTCATTCGGGGATCGAAAGGAGCAAGTACCACCCGATCCATAGAAACAAATCGAAAAACAAGAACATTTTGTGAGAGTTGCAGGCGGCGCGGCTGACTGTTGTTGTGTGGCTCAGATGTCTGCAATGGGTAATTAGCGACCGAGCCGTTCAGCGCCCGTGCCAACCTTTGTCCGCTGTTGTCCAAAAGCGGACATTCGGCTTCGCCGAGCAACCGCCCTATTCCGTAATTCGCCATTCTGCGAACGAATACTGACAGCATTAATTTGGTCAGTTCAGATGCAAGCTACAGGTTTTGAAACGGGTACTGACGCTGCGAGCATGCGACAATCAGTGTCTGAAGTGTCTAACAACACACAGCGTTCGTCTAAGTGTTTGATTTAAATGGTGCCAGGGGCGGGCTGCCCGGCACAATAAAATCAACGCGTTATCAATTGGTGGGACATCCATTTGTCCCGCAGGATCACTAGGTTTTCGCGCCGAATGTCCCACCATCAACGCAGTGGTCCCGGGCGCCCTCCCCTCAAATGGAAAAAGATTTTTTCTTTCCGAAAAAATTCAATTACGGCGATCGGCCAGCGGGCGCCAATTCCGGCAGATGTCCGCTTTGGTCCAATAGCGGACAAACGCGGGTGCGGTTGGATTGTGCGCTAAGTGCCAATAGCTGCCGTCAACCAAGTCTCACTTGATCACTTCGTGGGCGCGGGAAGTCGCTGTCGCGGATTGACGTATAGCAATGCGTCTTATGGCATACGGAATCTAGTTGTATATGGTTCAGGCATTCGCGAATATAGAATATTCTACCATGGCAGAAACAACTAAACTTCCCGTCGGCCAAGTCCTCGAAAAGCTGGGCAACACCGATGTGCCAAAATCGAAGATCACGCGGCTCGACGAGAAAATTGAGACGGCTGACAAAGAGGTACAACGCTTGAGAGCGGCAAGACGCCGCCTTGAGCAGGACCAACGAGCCGGCTCCATCAAAACGCTACCATAAACCCCGCTCAACGTTTATCCGGGGGCAGATATGCGCCAAGCGGGTCCGATTTGCGCCTTGTTGCTAATATGCGGCTCGACCACCGTAAGCGCTGAGAACCAACCAAAATTCTCGCTCTGCCGAGCGTACAAACCTGGACCGGTGACTTCGACGGTATGCTCAAGCGCCAGCCATCCGTATTCTTGTAGTGCCGAGCAAAACGTTCTTTTTCCTCAATAAGGGAGACACGCTGGGCCTAACCGCCGAGACTGGCCAGGAATTTGAAAAATGGATCAATAGGCGCCATGCAAAGGGGCCTTTCGACATCAAAGTTGCTTTCGTTCCCACGAGACGGGATCGCATTTTTCAAGAGCTGAAGGACGGCAAGGGTGATATCGCGGCTGCCAATCTTACGATCACAGCGGGCCGCAGCGTGCTCGTCGATTTTGCCAAGCCCTGGGCAAAAGGGGTTAAGGAGGTTTTGGTCACCGGGCCATCAGCACCGTCTATCGCGGCGATCTCGGATCTCGGTGGCCAGACGGTCATGGTGCGGGAGTCGAGCAGCTATCATACGCACCTAGTCGAACTGAACGAGCGCCTCCAAAGAGAGAAGCGCCCGACGGTGAAGATCGTCGCTGCCGACGAAAACCTTGAGGACGAAGACCTGCTCGAAATGGTCAGCGCTGGACTTCTGCCGTCGATCGTCGTCGATTCACATAGGCCAATTCTGGGCCCGAATCCTCAAGGGCATCTCGGTTCGCGGCGACCTAATATTGAACGAGGGCGGCGAGATTGCATGGGCGGTTCGTAAAAATAGCCCATTGCTCCAGCGCGAGTTGGAAGAGTTTGTCACCTCGCATCGCGAGTTTGCGGATGCCCTGATCGCCCAATATCTCCATTCCGGCAACGTGGTCAGGAATGCGTTGGCGCCCGATCAAGCCACAAAGTTTCGAGAACTTGTCGGATTTTTCAAAAGCTACGGTCAACAATATGCGATCGACCCGTACATGCTCGCTGCGCAAGGCTATCAGGAGTCTAATTTCGATCAGAGCTTACGCATGAAGAGCGGCGCCGTCGGCGCTCATGCAGATGATGCCAACCACAGCGCGCGAAGAGCTTGGCATCAACGACATCGTGACGCGTGCCGAGGACAACATCCACTCCGGCGCGAAATATCTGCGTTATCTCGTTGGGAAATATCTAAACGACCCCACAATACCGGACCGGGAAAAGGTTTTGATGACTCTGGCAGCCTATAACGCTGGACCGGGAAGTCTAAAACGCTTCCGGGACAAGGCGCGCCAAGGCGGCTTTGATCCAAACGTCTGGTTCGGCAATGTCGAGCACGGCGCGGCGGCAATAGTCGGGCAGGAAACAGTTCAATACGTCGGCAATATCTACAAGTACTACATCGTCTATTCGACGCTGCTACCGAAATAGCTGACTATCATTCTTCAGGCATTGCCCAGCTTTTGATTGGATATTAGCTTTGGGTCATTCGCGACCGAGCAATTCAGCGCCCGTGGCGACCATTGTCCGCTATGCCCCCAATAGCGGACAAACGCGGGGGCAGTTGGATTGTCCGCTAAGTGCCAAGAGTAGACAACGCGCGCCTTTCCTCTCACTCCCCCAAGACGCCAATCCGTCGACAGAAAACGGCCCTGGAATAAATCCCGAGATCGCCATTAATTAACGGCGCACGAATGTGTATGAACGTGCCAGCGCACGCCACCTTTGACCGTTGATTAGAGCGCTACTGTCCGACCTGCTTACTCGGCCACCTGGCCGCGGATTTCGCCGGCCTTGTTGGCGCTGGTGTGGATGTTCACGTACAGCATGCCGGACTTCAAATAGCCAGCCTGTTCGTCGGTTAGCTCAGCGGAACCCTCGAACGGGCTGTTGGCGGTCGCACCTACGAAGATCGGAATCAGGATGCCGGCGTTCTTGCCAGCTTGGCCAGGGCCATGGAAATGCGCTGCGGTCGCGGGGCCAGTCAGGTTGGAATAGGTGCCCTTCCACGTCAGCTTTTTAGTGGCCTCGTCGTAGGTTAGGGTCACCGAGCCGGTACCCTTGCTGTCAGGTGGCGGGACTTCGTTGGAAGGTTTCAGGTCGGCTTTCAGATTGAGCGTGGCCGCAATGGATGAGCTGGCAAGCGCAAGTACAACAATGCAAGTGAATGTGGTCAGGCCGGACCACAGGATCGTCGTTCTCATGTGTGCTCCCTCAGTATATTAGTGTGCGCGCATACCAACACCGCAACTTATCAACTATTCCGGTGTGTCCCGCCTATTTCCGCTTTGGGTCATTAGCGGACAAGCAATTCAGCGCCGATGCCGATAATTGTCCGCTGTTACCCCAATAGCGGACAAATGCGGGTGTGGCTGGAGTGTCCGCTAAGTGCCAACCGGCGACATCGAACAATTGATTTGAAATGAAAGAGGCCGCCAACTGCGACGGATTATTTGTTCTCGATTTCCTTGATAACGACTTCTCGACAGCGGCGGCACTCAAAGCTTCGCTGTTCCAGGCGACCCGCCACCTTTGGGACGATCCGGGCTAATCGCATTTGCTTTCCGCAATTCCGGCACTTTGGTGTATCTGCCGTATTCGAACCGCTGACGCTGGAATTTTGATTGTTATTGCAATACGGCATGATTTAGCCACCCTCTTAAGCGGCCAATTTGTCTTTCTTTGGCGTCGGTGCGATGGCGATGGTCAGGTCGCATCGCTGACAGCGATAGACGATGCCGTTCTCTGTCCTCGTCGCCTGCATCGCTACACCACAGACTGGACACGGCTTTGGTAGTTTTAGTCGCTGATCCATGCGATCAAGAAATACTCCCAGCGGACCGGTCGATTTGTTCTAGATCAAAAGGGCCACTCCTAGGTTCAAACGGGACCACAAATTTCCTTGAGGTATCGAAAGGGGCCAGTACCAAGACCGTCTATTCGATTTTAGCGATCCTAGTTTCAATGTGATGGCATTTAGGACATTCGAATGCTTGCAATTCGTAGCCGAGTTTTTCTGGCTCTATGTCAATTAATCCCACGATTGTCCCGCATTTGGAACAGTTAGGTCGCATAATTGTGTCGGAGTGCGCGGTGGCTGGCTGGTAAGTAGTCATGGCTACTCCACTTGGTTAAGAGGCGGGAGCGCCTAACTCTCAGTCACCGGAAAATGCCTAGGGCCGCCCAGTGATGTCTCAATGTGGGCGCTTCACCCAATAAAGTCGAACGCAAAAGCCCGATAGGGACCATTGAATTTAAAACCTCGGCATCGCGCCCCCACGTCCGCCTTGGGTCATTAGCGGACATTGCGGCATGTCCACGCCATGTCCGCTTTACCCCCGATAGCGGGCATTCAGCGATGCACTCAATGGGACAATTTTACCGGTGGTTTCTTGATGCAGATAGAGTTGCCTTCGCCCGGATTAGTGCAGTCCCAGTCCGGACCGAACCCCTGATTTGACCGGCCTAAATTTGGAATTACGACATGAACGAAAAGCAACCCACCAGCGATGGCAACGACGAAAAGGATCGCGGCAATATCTCTGCGTGATAGGAGAGAGCAGTTTGCGATCAGGAGTTTGATCATTTGCGGCCCTCCGATTGCAGCAGCGCAATGATCTTATTCGTTTGTCGTCCGCAGTGTCGATCTGGTTCAATTGTATCGCACTGTTCGTGTCCGCTTTGGGTCATTAGCGGACAAACCATCGTGGGCTAAAATCCAAATTTGTCCGCTGTTACGCCAATAGCGGACAAACGTGGGCGCAACGGGTTTATCCGCTAAGTGCCAAAGGCAGACATCCATCAGCGCGAGCACTCATCACTAGGTCAAGTTTTTAAACTCTTTTTGAATAAGATTGCATTTACTTACTGTTAATACGGCACAGACAGTACCTAATCAGCCCAGTTAGGCGCGTTCTATGTATCACCACAAGTCCCTGATTTCCGAACTTGAGGATGCTGTCCGGCGCGGCTCCCAGGCAAAAAGGGTAGAAACTCTTAGACGCATCACCGATCTATTTTTGGGCGCAAATGAACAGCTCAACGAAGAGCAAATTCTCGTATTCGACCAGGTCTTGGGGCATTTGATTACGCGGATGGAGTTAACGGCGCTGATAGAAATCAGCGAACGTCTTGCGCCAATTCACAACGCTCCGATCAACGTCGTCCACACGCTTGCATGCGACGATGAAATCGCCATCGCGGGTCCGGTTTTATCGATGTCTGATCGCCTAACCACGCCTGATCTTATTGAAATCGCGATTGCCAAAAGCCACCCGCATTTATTGGCAATTTCCAAACGAAGTAGCCTCAGCGAATCCTTAACCGACGTATTGATCGAGCGAGGGGACCAAGAAGTAATCAGCAAATTAGCTGAGAATGCTGGAGCTCGGTTTTCTGAAAAAGCATATGCTTATCTTGTAGACCAACCTGAGGCGGATGAAACGCTCTTAGAAACTCTCGGTTCACGCCTTGATATACCCACTGAACATTTTTCTTCGCCTGTTGGAGCGCGTCACCGAAGCAGTGCGCACGCGCCTATTGGCGTTAGTGCAGGACAAGCGGGATGACATTAAGGATGTGCTGGCAAGAATTGAAAATGATGTTATCGAATATGAAGAAGTAGATCTTGATTTTGGTGCTGCGGCGCGTTTTGTCCAGTTGATGCAGCAAAACGGCGAGCTCGATGAGTTCGCTCTCCTGGAGTTTGCAAAGAGGCGCCAATACGCGGCAACAGTTACAGCCCTGGCGACGTTATGCTCGGCACCAATCGACATGATGAAGCACATGCTGAATGACGATTGCCATAAATTACTTTTAGTGTCTTGCAAGGCGGCGGGTCTCGCATGGCCTGTCTTACGGTCTCTATTGCAAGATGATTTATTTGGAAGAATATCTTCCGAAGATGAGCTCAAGAAGTTGAAAAGTGACTATACAAAACTGTCACAATCGACAGCCAAAAAGCTGCTTGAATTTTGGTGTGAACACCAAATACCGCAAAATCCGTAACGTCTTATTATTGTCGCCGACAGACAAAAGCGGATACTAGTCCTGCTAACTTCCGCTTTGGATCATTAGCGGACAAACCATCGCCGGCCAAAATCCACCTTTGTCCGCTGTTACTCCAATAGCGGACAAACGCGGTTGCGGTCGAAATGTGAGCTAAGTGCCATAAGCTGCGACGCATGAAAAATCGAGGTTCTGCGCGCTGGCACCTGAAATGTATTTTTCTGTCCAGAATAATTCGTTTCGTCGGCCAACGCGCGCCAAAAATTATTCATGCGAGCCGCCCGGTCCTCGAGGTCGATCCCCGCCGGCAGCGCGACGCTCGCCGCGTCAAGGCCGATAGAGTTCAAGACCCTGACCTCGCCGCAGTCCTCATTAATTGGACGACGCGCCGTCCTCGACTTCCGTCGTGCTCGACGCCGGCTGATGATGAATTCCTTGAGTCTCGTCACGATTCGTCTCCCTTCGTTCCGTTGCGTTTTCGTTGGATTATTTATGGCGACCCCTATCGCGCGGCGGGCAGGCTCCAATAACATTGGCGCGTTGCTCGGCGGCCGTGTAATTCGAGGAGGGTCGCGTGGCGTGGAAAGCGGTTTGGTTGGCGGCGCTCGGCATGACGCTGGTGCTGGGCGCGTGTGGCGTCTACGGGCAAAAGTTCAACGACACCGGCGGAATCATTCCCTGGTCGCCGGCCGCCGAGAGCGTCGCGTTGGACACAGCGATGAGGAACTGCGGCTACTACGGCAAGCGCGGCGCCATCACGAGCGTGCACAGAAATTACGGTGATTACATCGCTTATGCGTGCCGCCGTTGAGCGCGAGCCGGCGACGATTGCGTCCCGACGGGATCAGGCGGCCATTTCCTATTAGATGAACTTGGGGAGTCTCGGGCCAGTTCGGCAATGGTCGGCACCTGGGTGGCCCGCGGGCGCTCTCCTGCATCATCCGGCAGGCCTAGAGGCCGGAACCGACCCGCGACGAACTGGCGCCAGGCCGGGCCGCGGCCGGCGATGGGCGCGTTCACTGGCCGACGCTAACGACCCTCAGGCCAGTCTGATCGGCGGCCGGTGTTCAATCGCGTGGCCTCAAGCAGTGATGTTGAGGAGCGTCGCCGTCGACTGCGCGTCAGCTCGCAGCAACAGCGCGTTCGCAGCGAAGACATAATGGGCCATGAGCTGCTGGACTATCTCGCTCGCGAGATCGATGTTTGGGCTAGCCACCATCCCGCTCCCGTCGGCATAAGGCGCACTCGGATCGTACTTCGGCACGTAGCTCGGCGTGACCGCGCCGACAGTCGCGCTCGTGCCGCCACTCGCCGCGCCGACCTGATCGACGCGCAGGGGAGCGTAGGCGCTGGGGAAGCCCGCGGCGTGGCTCGATCCAGGCAATGGGCCGTCCGACAATGAGTTCGCCACGTTGCTCGCCGATACCTGCAGCCGCAGGGTCGCGACGCTCATTCCTGAAATCGCAATCGCGCTGGCAACGCTCATGGCGCCGATTCGTAGCTGCGATATTGCAACCGTTTCTCCTTCAATTCGTTAAAATTGTAAGGAACGCCGCAAGCGTGCTCGATGCGTCATGCCATCGCGCGTGAGAGGCGGCGACTATTGGCGTGCACGCACCGACGCACCGGCGCATAGGCTCGCTCCGCGGCGACCAGGATTCCCTCGCCGCCAGCAAGCGCTTTGGCTAAAGCCACCTCAGCGTCGGCAAACGCATTGATTTTTTCGGCGATCATACGGTCCGCTTCTGCCGCCGCCTGCGGTCCGCCTTGGGCCAGCCGCGCCAGCCGCATCGATATGACGCCCTGCACCTCGCACGCAAAACGCATGGATTCGAGCCAGGGATTCGATGATTCGAGCACGATGGCCTCCGCCCGATCTTTCTCCCGGTGGGATCACGATGGGAGCATCGGACGGAAAGTATCGCGCAAGTTTTCCAACATTGATTTGCGTCGTTGATTAAAATTTTAGGGATATCGGTAAACATACGACCGGTCACGACATGCATGAAGTTCGTTCTGCCCATTCATCGCTGTCGCGCCCCTTCGGGGCGCAATGAGGCCGGCCTTCGCCATTGCTCCGCTCACGGCCTGCGCAAGGCTGGCGCGACCATCGCAGCCGATAACGGCGCGACGATAAAACAACTTATGGCGATCTTTGGTTGCTCCTCTTCGAAAATGGCTGACCTTTACAAACGAGCTACGGACCAAAAGCGGCTGGCTGAATCCGCCATGCACATGCTCGAAGCGAGAGAACAAAGCGTGTCAGAATCGGGTCCCACCGAACGACCCGGTGGGACCTTTTCGGGAAAAAAATAAGGAGAATCAAAATCGAAATTTGGTAATGGTGCCCAGGGGCGGAATCGAACCACCGACACTGCGATTTTCAATCGCATGCTCTACCAACTGAGCTACCTGGGCGCCAAGTCTTGGTACAAGTCCTCACACTTGCCCGCTCCACGTGAGCAGGCAAGCAGAGCGCGGGCGTTATAAAGGCTCGATTCCACACTGTCCAGAACGGCGCCAATCTCATGATTTAACGCCAATCGCGGCGCGAAACCGCTCTTTGAGCGCGACGCCGTCGCGTAACGGAAGCACCCGCGGCGGCTCGGAGGCCTCGATCAACACGCGGGCGAACAGGGTCTCGCTGAAGCCTTTCAGCCGCCGCGCGAGGTCGGCCAGTGCGGCCTCATCGCGCACGTCGAGACAGGGCTCGATGCCGCAGGCGCCGGCCACGCCGATGAGATCGACGCCGCTCTGGGTGTGGCTCGGCTGCATGCCGGTCTCGCCATAGACGCCATTGTCGAACACGATGACGGCGAGGTTGCGCGGCCGCTGGATGCCGATGGTGGCGAGCGAGCCGAGCCCCATCAGCATCTCGCCGTCGCCGGTGATGACCGCGACGCGGCGCTGGGGCTGCGCCAGCGCCAGGCCGAGACCGATCATGGCGGCGCCGCCCATGGCGCCCCAGAGATAGAAATTGCGGTCGTCGTCGCCGGCGGCGAACAGATCCCAGGTCGTCGAGCCGAGGCCGGGCACAACCAGGAGGTCGTCGCTCGCGATCGGCGAGCAGCGTGGCCATGGCGGCGCGGCGCGCAAGTCTCATTTCGTCCACACCTTCTTGCCGATCAGTTGTTGCGACAGCAGCACGGCGACGATGCGCTCGTCACCGAAAGCCTGCTGCACGGCACGTTCGGCGATGCCTTCGACCTCGTCTGCGTTGCGCACGCGATAGACCTCCGCTTCGCAAAGCTTAAGCACCGGATCGACGATCGATCCCATCGGCACCTGCCAGGGATTGAACTCCTCCCATTCGCCGCGCATCGTGATCAGCATCAGCAGCGGAAACCGGCAGGTGCGCGCCAGCGACAGCATGTTGATGCAATTGCCGACGCCGCTCGACTGCATCAGCAGCGCCGCAGCGCTCGCCGCCGAGCCAGGCGCCCGCCGCCAGCGCCACGCCTTCCTCCTCGGTGGTGAGCACGACGTCGCGGATGTGTGGATCGGCGCGGCAGCGATCGATCAGCCGCGCATGGCCGGCATCGGGCACATAGCCGACCTGGCGGATATCGGCGCGCTTGAGCGTCGCGAACAGCCGGTCGGGCCAATCGGCGGCGGGCGCGGTCATGGTTTTTCGCCCTCGTCCGCGTCTTTTACGCGTTCGCCGTCCTCGTCTTCATCTTCCTTCACCGGAACCGCATAGACGCCGGACAGCCAGCGATTGAGATCGATATCGGCGCAGCGCTTGGAGCAGAACGGCTTGAACGCCTGCTCCACCGGCTTGCCGCAGAGCGGACACGCGGGGGCGGCGGAATTTTTTCGGTCGATCTCGTTCATGGCGCGCCGGTCTCAACTATTTCGTTGCGCGTGATCTTGACCGAAAACCGGTTCCCATCCCGGATCAAGTCCGGGACAGGCTTTTTCGGGATCACGCGCTATACCGCGTTGAGCCAGCCGAAGCGGATCGGGTAGCCCTCGCCGGCGAGCAGCGTCATGACCTCGTACAGCGGCAGGCCGACCACATTGGTGTAGGAGCCGACGATCTTCACGATGAAGGTGCCGGCGATCCCTTGCGCCGCATAGCCGCCGGCCTTGCCGCGCCACTCGCCGGAGGCGAGATAGGCCTCGATGTCGTCATCCGACAGCCGCTTGAAGCGCACGCGCGTTTCCACCAGGCGCTGGCGGAACGCCTCCTTCGGCGTGATCAGGCAGATCGAGGTGTAGACGCGGTGATTGCGCCCCGACAGCAGCCGCAGGCACTGCGCCGCTTCATCGAGCAGTTCGGCCTTCGGCAGGATGCGCCGGCCGACCGCCACCACGGTGTCGGCAGCCAGGATGAAGGCGCCGCGCAACTCGTCGTCGAGCTTCACGTTCTCCAGCGCCGTGGATGCCTTGGCATGGGCCAGCCGGTTGGCATAGGCGCGCGGAATTTCGCCGCGGCGCGGGGTTTCGTCGAGATCCGCGGGCTTGAGCGCGTCAGGCTCGATGCCGGCCTGATTGATCAGCGCAAGCCGTCGCGGCGAGCCGGAAGCGAGGACGAATTTGGGGCGGCCAATCATGTTTTCGTAAGACTGCGATTTGAGGTGAAACCATTGCGCGGGCTGCGGAAACTAGCGGACCCGGACTATTTTCACAACCCAAGCCGCGGCCACGCCGGCTGGCCCGTCTGCATTACTCGTTGCCACTGCCCACCGGGCCGAAGCGCTCGCGGATGCGCGCCATCAGCTGGTCGCGCACCTCGCGATAGGCGTCGAGCCGCTGTTCGCGGTTGCCCTCGATGCCGGTCGGATCGACGGTCGGCCAATATTCGACTTCCGCGCCCTTGGTGCCGGTCAGTTCCAGCGCCTTGTGGTGCGCGGGCGGCGACAGCGTCACGATCAGATCGAAATTGAGCCCTTCCAGTTCCTCCAATTCCTCGAAGGTGATCGGCTTGTGGCGGGCGATGTCGACCCCGATCTCCTCCATGGCGGCGACCGCGAACGGATCGAGCTCGCCCTTTTGCACGCCGGCCGAGCCGACATGCATCGATTTCCCGAACAACTGCTGAAACAAACCGGCCGCCATCGGCGAGCGCACCGCGTTCATGCCGCAGACGAACAACACCGCCTGCGGGCGCGAGGGGCTCTCGGGCGCAACCATCGAAGTCTTAAATCCCCTTGCGCATGATCTTGTCTGAAAACCGGTTCCCACTTTTCGGGATCATGCGCTAACCTTTCCAATGCAGCACGCAGATCAGGGTGAACAAGCGGCGCGCGGTGTCGAAGTCGAGCGCGACCTTATCCTTGAGCCGCTCCATCAGGATCTGCGAGCCGTCGTTATGGATGGCACGCCGGCCCATGTCGATCGCCTCGATCTTGTCGGGCGTCGCGGTGCGGATCGCCTGATAATAACTATCGCAGATCATGTAGTAGTCCTTGACGATGCGGCGCAGCGGACTGAGCGAGAACAGATGCGCGACCACCGGCTTGCCGTCCGGCAACCGGATATCGAACACCAGACGATTGCCGTTGATGCTCAGATGCAGCGCGTAAGGACCGCCGGGATGCCCAATCGGCGCGAACGAGTTCTGCTCGAGCAGGTCGTAGATCGCGACCTCGCGCTCGTGCTCGACGTCTTCGTTCGAGCGGCCGATCGACTCCTCGTCGAGGGTGACGGAAACCAGGCGCTGCTTGCCCGCAGCGGGCGGTGATTTCGCCGGGCTCATCTCTGATTGAGGCGGATCGCCACCGAGCGCGCGTGGGCGTCAAGGCCTTCGGCTTCGCCGAGCGCGATCGCGGCCGGCCCAAGCGCGCGCAACTGCTCGGGCCCGCATTTGAGCAGCGAGGTGCGCTTCATGAAATCCAGCACGCCCAGGCCCGACGAGAATCGCGCCGAGCGTGCGGTCGGCAGCACGTGATTGGAGCCGGCCACGTAGTCGCCAATGGCCTCGGGCGTATGCGCGCCGATGAAAATCGCGCCGGCATTGCGGATGCGCCCGGCGAGCTTCTCGGCGTCGGCGGCGGCGATTTCCAGATGCTCGGGCGCGAGCCGATCGACCAGCGCGACCGCCTCGTCGAGCTTGCCGACCGTGATGATGGCGCCGAAATCGCGCCACGACGCGGCGGCGACAGTGGCGCGCGGCAGCATCTTGAGCTGCGACTCGACCGCCTTCTCGACCTGCGCCGCGAGCGCGGCATCGTCGGTGATCAGGATCGATTGTGCGCTGGCGTCATGCTCGGCCTGCGCCAGCAGGTCGGCGGCGATCCAGTCGGCATTGCCAGTCTTGTCGGCAAGGATGAGAACTTCGGAGGGACCTGCGATCATGTCGATGCCGACTTGGCCGAACACCAGCCGCTTGGCTGCCGCCACATAGGCGTTGCCGGGCCCGACGATCTTGGCGACCGGCGCAATGCTCTCGGTGCCATAGGCGAGCGCGGCAATCGCCTGCGCGCCGCCAACACGATAGATCTCGTCCACGCCGGCAAGCTTCGCCGCCGCCAGCACCAGCGGTTCGAGCTTGCCGTCCGGCGCCGGCACCACCATCACCAGGCGCGGACAGCCGGCGACCTTGGCCGGCACTGCGTTCATTAATACTGACGACGGATAGGCCGCGGTGCCGCCCGGCACATAGAGGCCGACCGCCTCGATCGCGGTCCAGCGTGCGCCCATCTCGACACCGAGCGCATCGGTGAATCGTTCGTCCTTCGGCTTCTGCCGTTGGTGATAGGCTTCGATGCGGTCGCGCGCGAACTTGAGCGCGGAGAGCGCCTCCGGCTTGCATTTTTCCGCCGCCGCATCAATGTCCGCGGCGGTGACGCGCATCCCCGTCTTGGCGAGATCGACGCGGTCGAACTTGGCGGTGAATTCGGCGAGCGCGCGGTCGCCGCGCGTCTTCACCTCGGCGATGATGCCGCGCACGGTCGCTTCCACGTCCTGTGCCGCCTCGCGCTTCACGCCAAGAAACGCGCGGAAACGCTCGGCAAAATCGGCGCTTTGGCTATCCAGTCGAAGCGGCATGGCCTGATCCAACCGGGCGGAACCCGGCACAACAGGTCAATGGGTGATACGCCGGTTCGCGTCAACCCTATCGCCGGACCATCTCGCTATTGGGGCGCTAGGTCGCTTCGTCATGATGGGGCCCGTGTTCCCAACTCCACGTCGCGCCGGGCACCTTTTTCATGCTGTTCGCAAAATCGGGCCCGCCAAAGGAGAACGAGAATCGGGTCGTGCGCATTTTTCGGAAAGCATCCCGGTAGCTCATCACACCCCAGGTATGAAATCGCTTATCGCCTTTTTCGATACCCGTGATTTCGTCGGCGGTCAGCAGGCTGTCGAGGTACAGGCGAACCGGAACGATCATTCTGGGGAAAAGTGAAATAGTCTGATCGTGTTCCCGCTCAGGTTTTTGGAAGACATGGCCATTCGGCAGCGGCGCGTCCAAAATCGCCATGGAAAAACTGTGGTGGATATCGGAACCGATCGTTTGTCCGTGATTCACGATGTCGAAGCTGATGCCAAGATTGTTGGTCTTGTGCCCCCAGTTGAGGACCAACTTGGGCGTCACGGAAATATAAGCCCGCAGTTGGGCTTCGGCGGTCTTGTTGGCGGTTTTTGCGAGCCTGCGAATGGATAGCCACAGGAAAAACGTGGCAAATGTCAAAACAGCGATAAAGATCGCGATGGCGCGCTCAGGATCAATCCATTCGAGCGAGCGACACCACGCAAACGTGCCCCAATCTTGCCAATCCGCGGGCTCCGCGCACTGACTTTTTTCGTCAACATGCTTGCCGGTATTGATATTGACAATAAACGGGAACGGTCTGTCGAAATACCAGGACGGGAATTGCGTCGCTGTGCCAAAAAATGGATTGCTTAATTGATCGTTCGTTTGCGGAGTTTCAGCTTTGTTTTCCCTTTGGCTGGTGTCTTGTGAATATGAAATAGCCAAGCCGGCGAGCAGAAAAACGCACGCTAAAAACAATTTTTTCATCCGCCGTTCCCCGCAACGCCGGGCTCATTATCGTCCAATCTTACGCCGTCTAATTCCAGCGCGGCAATACAGGCCGGCATGAAAGTCACGGCCAGCGTCCCGCGTTTCAGTTGCGCCGTCCGCTTCGGAAATTGCGCCAAAAAACAAAGGCTCCGCCGCGAGACGGAGCCTTGTCGCAAAACGATGAAGCTGGACTGCTATTACTTCTTGTGCCGGCGCCAGTGCCTCTTGCCCTTTTTCGGCTCTTCATAGGCGCATGTCGCGATGCAGACGCCGCCGGTCTTTAAGTTGCAGTCAGCGATTGTGGCCGTGCAGACCGGAGCCGCGCCGATCTTGCCGCACAGACAGCCAACGGTGGCGGCCTTGGCCGGACTACCGGTGAGCAGCGCGGCGCTCATCAGCAGCCCCGCTACAATAACGATTTTGCGCATTGGTGCACCCCTGTTTGAGAAGCGGCGCTAGTACGCCACTTACGCCCTGAAATATCAAGCCATGCCTGACCTGGAAGGCGTCAGGCGCGAAGTTCTATACCGAATTTATTGTTGCGGTGCAGCTTCGGCGGACGCTTCAGCGGCGGTCGGATTTCCGCGTCGCGTCCTCGGTGACCGCGTGGACCGGGCGGGCCGCAGTCGTCCAGGACGGCCCGAGATCGGCCAATTCGGCTTCCAGGCATTCGACATCGAGCCGCATGGCCGCCCCGCCCGAAAACGTAAGCGTGACGACGCCGGAGGGAGCGTCGGTCTCGGAGAACTCGACGGCCAGCAGATTGACTACCGCGTCCTTGCCGGCCGGGTTCAAGTCCCGGCATTGGCAGGACAACACGCGCTCGAAGCGCAACGCCGCGCGCCGGCGGCGGTATTCCGGATTGGCGGTTTGCGCGGATTCCCAATCGAAGCGGTTGAGCGCCACCACCACGCGCTTTTCCTGCGGCCGCCACAACAGATCGGAGACCTTGGCCACCGCGTCCTGCAAATGGGTCGAAACGACCTCGAGATCCTCTTCATCGAGGACAACCAATTTCAGCTGGTCCATGGACGTTCCCGCTCCCGTCCCTTGGTAGTTAGGCAAGGCCGTGCAGCCATGCAAGATGCTAGAATTTAATCAGTATGCGCATGATCTTTTCCGAAAACCGGTACCCACTTTTCGGGATCATGCGCTATGGAAAAGCCGGCTCCAGGCCGGCCGCCGTCCAGCGATCGCGGGTGGCGGGGCTGGTCAGCTTGCGCAGGAAGGCCGTGGCGCCGTCACGCGACGCGCTGCCCGCCGGAATCGCGGCCGTATAGGTATTGGCGTTGTGCAACTCGCCCGGCAGCGGGCCGACGACCTTGACGCCCTTCACGGGCAGCACTTCGCTGATGAAGGTGGTGCCGATCTCGGCGCGGCCTTCGGCGATCGAGCGCGCGACATCGTGGCCACGCTTGCCGAGCACCGCCTTCTTGTTGATCTCGTCGGCGATGCCGAGCCTTTGCAGCAGGCCGGCGAAAAACGTGCCGGATGAGCCGCCGGCCTTTGGGTCGGTATAGGCCACGCTGCGGGCGTTGAGCAGCGCCCGCTTGAACGCCTCCGGCGTGGAAATATCCGGGACGGCTGCGCCCTCTCTCACGACGACGCCGGTCACGGTGCGCCCGAGATCGGTAACGCTGCCGGCAACGAACATGCCGGGCTTGTCGAGCGAGCGAATCGCCGATTGCGACAAGATGACGAGATCGGCCGGCTCGCCGTTCTGGATCCGCTCGCGCAAGGCGCCGGCGGTATTGAAAATGAGATTGAGCTTGTTGCCGGTCTCGCGCTCGAACTCGGCGCCGAGCGCGGTCACCATCGACTGCACGGCGCCGGCGCTCAGGACTTTGATTTCAGCCGCCATAATCGCTTAAGCGCTGATCCGCTCGATCGCCGCGCCGCAGCGCGCGAGCTTGTCCTCGAGCCGCTCGAAGCCGCGGTCGAGATGATAGACGCGGTTGACCATGGTCTCGCCTTCGGCGGCGAGCCCGGCGATCACCAGCGACACCGACGCGCGCAGATCGGTCGCCATCACCTGCGCGCCCTTGAGGCGTTCGACGCCTTCGATGGTCGCGGTCTCGCCGTCGAGATGGATATGGGCGCCGAGCCGCACCAGCTCCTGCACGTGCATGAAGCGATTTTCGAAGATGGTCTCGGTGATGTGCGAAGTGCCCTTGGCCCGCGTCATCAGCGCCATCAATTGCGCCTGCAGGTCGGTGGGAAATCCGGGAAACGGAGCGGTCGTCACCTCGACCGGCGAAAGCCCAGCGCCGTTGCGGGTGACACGGATGCCTTCGTTGGTCGGCGTCACCGTGGTGCCGGTCTGCACCAGCACATCGAGCGCGGCTTGCAGCAGTTCGGGGCGCGCGTTCTGCAGCAGCACGTCGCCGCCGGTCATCGCCACCGCCATCGCATAGGTGCCGGTCTCGATCCGGTCGGGCAGCACCGAATGGCGCGCGCCGTGCAGTTTGGCCACGCCTTCGACCACGATGCGCGAGGTGCCGGCGCCGGTAATCTTGGCGCCCATCTTGTTGAGGCAATCGGCGACGTCGCCGATCTCCGGCTCGCGCGCGGCATTCTCGATCACGGTGGTGCCGTTGGCCAGCGCGGCCGCCATCAGCGCGGTATGGGTGCCGCCGACGGTGACCTTGGGAAATACGATTTCGCCGCCGCGCAGGCCGTTCTTGGCGCGCGCGATCACGTAGCCGCCTTCGATCTCGATCTTCGGCGCCGAGCTTCTCCAGCGCCATGATCAGCAGATCGACCGGCCGCGTGCCGATGGCGCAGCCGCCCGGCATCGAGACCTTGGCCTCGCCCATGCGCGCCACCAGCGGCGCCACCACCCAGAAGCTCGCCCGCATCTTGGAGACCAGCTCATAGGGCGCGGTGGTGTCGACGATGTGCTTGGCCGAGATGTGCAAAGTGCGGCCGCTATTGGGGTCGTCGCCCGGGCGTTTTCCGGCGATCATGATATCGACGCCGTGATTGCCGAGGATGCGCTGGAGCTGGATGACGTCGGCGAGACGCGGCACATTGTCGAGGATCAGCGTGTCCTCGGTCAGCAGGCTCGCGATCATCAAGGGCAGCGTGGCGTTCTTCGCGCCCGAGATCGGGATCGTGCCGTTCAGCCGCTGTCCGCCGATAATGCGTATTCGATCCATTCTCGCCCCACGCGCTTAACGGCAATTATCGAGTGCCAAGCCTGTTTCTATGAACTGCCGGCCGCCCGTCTGCAAAGCCTAATATGCCGGCAAGGTTACCACCCTGGCCGCGATATTGCGGCGAAAGTCGGACCCCGCTCATCTCCCCTCCCCCGCGAGCTCTTGCGAGTGGTGAGGAGGGGTCGGGGGGTGGGAGGCAAAACGCGCGATTAGCATATCGAAGCGCCCCCACCCCGGTTCGCATCGCTGACGCGATGCTAACCGACCCTCCCCACCGCTGCGCGGGGGAGGGTCAAAAAGCTCTCAGCGATTCTTGTCATCATGCGGCGCCGGGGTCGACTTTATCGAGGGTCCGGGCGCAGGCGGTACGTCCCGGCTACGTTCCTGCGCCTTGCGCCGGCGCAGGTTTTCCCGCAGCGCCGCTGCCAGCCGCGCGCTGCGGCCGCCGGACTTCTTAGGTTTCTTGTCGCCCTCACCTGCCCGCGTCATGGCGGCATTATCCGCCAGGCTCACGGCTTCGCAAGATCAGCCTTTGCTTGCGCCGATGGGGGCCGTTATGGCAGTTTCCGCCGCGTTCGCGCCGTCGATGTCGGCCGGCGCATGATCCCGAAAAGTGGGTACCGGTTTTCGGACAAGATCATGCGCAGTCAAAATGTTGCGTTTTCTCGCTGCCGTAGCTCAGTGGTAGAGCACCCCCTTGGTAAGGGGGAGGTCGAGTGTTCAATCCACTCCGGCAGCACCACCCATTCGGCAAGCGACCCGGCGTTGCGCTCAGCCGGTGGCCGCGAGCGCGCTGCCGCGTCGGCTGGCTCGGCGCCGGCCGACGGCCGACCACCTCCGCATAGTCGGCGATCGGCATCGGCCGGCCGACGAAGAAGCCCTGGATCTCGTTGCAGCGTTCGCCGGCGAGGAACCTGAGTTGTTCCTCGGTCTCCACGCCTTCCGCCACCACCGGCAGATCGAGCCCGCGGCCGAGCGCGATCACCGCGCGGATGATGGTGGCCGCCTGCTGGCTGTGGCCGAGATTGGCGATGAAGGCCTGGTCGATCTTGATCTTGTCGAACGGGAACGACTGCAAATAGGACAGCGACGAATAGCCGGTGCCGAAATCGTCCATGGCGATGCGCACGCCGAGATTCTTCAGCCGGCGCAGAATCGCCACCGCGCGGTTGAAATCGCCGATCAGCACGCCTTCGGTGATCTCGAGTTCCAGCCGCGCCGGCGACAGGCCGGTTTCCAGCAGAATCTGATGCACCAGGCTCGGCAGATCGCCGTGCTGGAATTGCACCGGCGACAGATTGATGGCGATGTGCAGCGGCCGCGGCCAGGACGCCGCTTCGCGGCACGCGGTGCGCAGAATCCATTCGCCGAGCGCGATGATGATGCCGCTCTCCTCGGCGAGCGGAATGAAGGTCGATGGGCGGCACCAGGCCGTGACGCGGATGATGCCAGCGCACCAGCGCCTCGAATCCGGTGATCTCGCCGTCGATATGCGCCTGCGGCTGGTAGTGCAGCGCGAGCTCGTTCGCGCGCAATCGCCGTGCGCAAATCCTGCTGCAGCGCGCGCTTCTCGCGCAGCTGCTTGTCCATCGACACTTCGAAGAAGCGGATGGAGCCGCGCGCTTCCGATTTTGCGCGGAACAAGCGCGGCATCCGCGTTGGCGACCAGCGTCATGGCATCGTGCGCCGTCCTTGCGGATAAATGCGCGACGCCGATGGTCAGCCCGACCCGCAGCGGAGTGGCCGTCGATATCGATGTCGGTATCGAGCGCCGCGATGAGCCGTTCGGCCAGCGCCTCGGCGGTCGCCGGCTGCGGCCCGGTCGGCGTGATGACGGCGAATTCGTCGCCGCCGATGCGGGCGAGGAACGCGCCTTGGCAAGCCGTCTGCCAGCCGCTGCGCCACTTCGCGCAGTAGCGCGTCGCCGACCGCATGGCCGAACACATCGTTGACCGCCTTGAAGCGATCGAGGTCGATGCAGAGCACGGCAAAGCTTTCGCCCGAAGCCGCCGCGAGATCGATCGTGGCGGCCATGCACGAATTGAACGCCGCCCGATTCGGCAGGTCGGTGAGCGAATCGTGATGCGCCATGTGCGCGATGCGCTGCTCGCTGCGTTTGCGCTCGGTGACGATCGCTGATGACGCTGATGAGATATTGCGGTTTTCCGTCCGTGCCCATCACCGGCAACCGCGTCGCGGTGACGATGCGCGTGCCGTTGCCCGGCGTGACGACCGCGTGCTCGTCGAGGAAATCCGTTTGTCCCGACATCGATCAATCTTCTGATCTTCGCGCCTCGATCGTTTCGGCGCTGGTCGTTCGGCATGACGTCGGCACGCGATCTTGCCGAGCATCGTTTCGCGATCGACGCCGAGATATTTCTCGGCGGCGCGATTGATCAGCAAATAACGCAGGTTCGGAATGTCCTTCACGATGATCGGCGAAGGCACGTTCTCGATGATCGTGTCGAGGAACGAGCGGGTATGTTCCAGCTCGCGCTCGGCCCGCTTGCGCTCGGTGATATCTTCGTGCGTCGCCACCCAGCCGCCGCCTTTGGTCGGCTGATTGACGACGGCGATGATGCGGCCATCCTTCAATTCGATGTTGAGCGTGAAGGTTTTGCCCTGCTTGAGCGCCGCGCGCAGTTCGCGCGTCGTAGCGCGCCGGGTCGAGCGGGAACGTTCCCGCTGCGATGCGCGCGTCGAGCAGGTCGCGGATGGTGCAGCCGCGCCAGATCCGGCGCGGATCGATGTTGTACATGGCCCGGTATCGCTCGTTCCAGACCATCAGCCGGTTCTGCGCATCGAACATGCACAGGCCCTGGATCATGTTGTTGAGCGCGCCGTCGAGCCGCATATTCTGCTCGCTGAGCTTCTGCCTGACGCGCAAGGCGACAGCGATCCGACCAGACACATGCCGAACAGCGAGCCGGCAACGGCCGCCAATGCGATCGACAGCGAGGTCAGCGACACCGAATAGGCGTCGATAATTTCCATCGCGGCGAGAGTGACGGCAAAGCCGAGCACGCCGGCGATGCTCACCATGCGCCAGTCGCGATATCTTGCCGAGATATTTCAGCACCCGGATCATGGCTCCGCACCTGGACTGCTCGAGGCGCGATTGCCTATCAGTCCGCGATTGCGCCAGCACGGTATAAGGAGGGGTTATGACGCCACGTTAATATTTGCGGGTTACAATCGTTAATTGGCAATTAGCGCTACGAAGATGTAAATTATCGCGTCAATTTTGCCAGATAAACCTGCCGCTTTGGCGCCGTTTAGCGCGGCTTGAGGAAGGCGAAATCGCAGCCCTGATCGGCACCGAGAATCTCCTGGGCATAGAGCCGGGCATAGCCGCGCGCGGGCTTTTCCGCTGCCGGCTTGGCGGCCGCCAGCGCGGCGCTTGAGTTCCGCGTCGTCGACCAGGAGATCGATGCGGCGCTCCTTGACCGAGAGCCTGATGCGGTCGCCATTGCGCACCAAGCCAAGCGGCCCGCCGGAGGCGCTGTCCGGCGTCACATGCAGCACGATGGTGCCGAACGCGGTGCCGCTCATGCGCGCATCCGAGACCCGCACCATGTCCTTGACGCCCTTGATCGCGAGCTTTTTCGGAATCGGCAGATAGCCCGCCTCCGGCATCGCCGATTCCGAATGCGGGCCGGCATTTTGCAGCACCAGAATGTCGTTGGCCTCGACGTCGAGCTTGGGATCGTCGATGCGCGCGGCGAGATCGGCGAGCGAGGAAAACACCACCGCCCTGCCCTCGAGCTCGAACAGATTGGAGTCGGCGGCCGAGCGTTTGAGGATCGCGCCCTGCGGCGCCAGATTGCCGAACAGCGCCACCAGTCCGCCCTGCGGCTCCAGCGGCGTCTTGCGCTCGGCGATGATGGTGCGGTCGACCCACGTCCCGCTGTCATGCGCTGAGCCGTTCGCCCAAGCGTCTCGCCGGTCACCGTCATGGCATCGAGATGCAGCAGGTCCTTCAATTCGCGCATCAGCGCGCCCATGCCGCCGGCGGCGAAGAGATCCTCCATGTAGCCGTTGCCGACCGGCTTCAGGTTCACCAGCACCGGCGTGGTGTCGGACAATTCATTGAGCCGTTGCAGCGACACCGGAATGCCGGCGCGGCCGGCAATCGCCGTCAGATGGATGATCGCATTGGTGGAGCCGCCGATCGCGAGCAGCACGCGCAGCGCGTTCTCCATCGATTTCTGATTGATGATTTTGTCGGGCGTGAGCTTCGAGCCGATCAGCTTCACGGCCGCGGCGCCGGTGGCTTCCGCCGCGCGCAAGCGGTCGGCATGCACGGCGGGAATCGCGGCGGTGCCCGGCAGGATCATGCCGAGCGCCTCGGCCAGGCAGGCCATGGTCGAGGCGGTGCCCATCACCGCGCAGGTGCCGGCGGTGGTGGCGAGCTTGCCCTCGATCTCGATAATTTCCTGATCGTCGATCTTGCCGGCGCGGTATTGCGCCCAGAACCGGCGGCAATCGGTGCAGGCGCCTAGCCGCTCGCCGCGGTGGCGCCCGGTCATCATCGGCCCGCCCACCAGCATGACCGCCGGCCGGCCGGCCGACACCGCGCCCATGAGCTGCGCCGGCACCGTCTTGTCGCAGCCGCCCATCAGCACCACCGCGTCCATCGGCTGCGCGCGCACCATCTCCTCGGTGTCGATCGACATCAGGTTGCGGAATTTCAGGCTGGTCGGCGACAGGAACACCTCGCCGAGCGAGATGGTGGGGAATTCCATCGGCAGCGCGCCGGCCGCCAGCACGCCGCGTTTCACCGCATCGAGCAATTCGGGGAAATGCCGGTGGCAATTGTTGAAGCCCGACGGCGTATAGGCGATGCCGACCACCGGCTTTTCCAGCATGGCGCGGGAATAGCCCATCGACTTGGCGAACGAGCGCCGCAGATAAAGCGAGAAGTCCCGGTCGCCGTAATTGGTGAGACCGTGTCCGATGCCGGTGGTATGTTCGCTCATGAGGCCACTTTCTGCAGCCGCGACAGGCCGGATGCAAGCCGCCGCGACCAGGGATGGGTTGCGATGCGCTCCGACAGTAGCGGATAGCGCCGCTTCAGCCAGTCCATTCCGATCTCGTGCAGCAAGACCATGACCACCAGCATGGTGAGAAACCAGGTCAGATAATGATAGCGGGCGATGGCGGCATTATAGAAGAGCGCCACCGCATGCTGGGCCAGCGCCGCGGCGCCGATCAGCCGCAGCCACGGATCGAACGCGCGGCCGCGCACCACGACATAGATCAGGATGGCGACACCGGCGGCGTTCAACGGGATGGTGGCGTAGGATTCCGCCGGGCCGCTCAGCCAATTCGCGACCTGCGTGAGCGCGCGTGTGAGATATTCGCCGCTGAAATCGAGGCTCGCCAATTCGCGCAGCGCCGCCAAATAGGCCGATGGCGGCATCACCAGCAGGTCGGAATGCTCCGCATTGCGCGCTGAACAGCACGAACACATGGCCGTAAACCCAGTTGTGCAGCGCCATGGAGAACACCGGCAGGAAGCCGATGCACAGGCCGGCAAGCCGCGGCCATTGCCTGCGATAGAGCGCCGCCAGGCCCGCGCCGCCGAGCAGGACCGCGGCGGCCGGCGCGATGATCGGTTTCATGAATATGCCGAGCGCCAGCAGCAGCGCGCCGAAAAGTGCGGGCAGAAATTTTCCGTTCGGGCCGGCAGGCGTCGCGCCGATAATCGGAAGTACGCCGGCGATGAACAAGATGTAGGCCGCCGGATCGGCAAAGCCGCGGCCGCCCATTTGACGTAGTTGCGCCAAGCTCGTGCCGAACAGCATGCCGAGCGGGACCGCGACGAACAGCAAAATCAGCGCGCAATCGCCCAGGGCTCCGGCAGGAAGCGGCGGAACAGCCGTAGGCCAAAAACGGCAGCAGAAGAATGAGCGACAGATAGCCGAGATAGCTTTCGCCGAAGACGATGTGCTCGAGCGCGCGGAAATAGCGCAGGCCGGGGCCGCCATAATAAAAGACTTTTTCGCCGCCTTCGAGCGCGCCCCAAATATCCCCGGCCAACAGCTTCTGCAGAATTACGCGGCCGACACCGTCGTAGAACAGCCCATCGTCGCCGCCGTCGAACGGCCGTACACCGCCGAGGAAGCTGGCGTCGTCGATGGCGATGACCAGCAATCGCCAAGCCGATCAGGACGAACGGCAGGATCGTGCGCCGCGCCTTGAAGCGCACCAGCGTCACGATCAGCCCGAACGCCGCCGCCAGCACCAGCGCCCCGCTTGCGACCTGCAGCCACCACACCGTCCACGGCGGCGTCAGATGCATGGCGAGCGTATCCGGCTTGATGGCGATGCCGACAACGCGCCGGCCGGCATCGGCGGGCTTCGATCGTGCGGCAGCCGTCGCCGGGCCACAGGCGAGAAGTGCTCGCCCTCGCCTTCCCACATCACTTCGCCGCGCCAGCACAATTCGCCGCCGACCACGCCGCGGGCAGGCGGATCATCTCGAACCACGGCATGGTGAGATGCCAGCGCTGCAGGCCCATCCAGAAGCGCCGGTCGCGCTCGGCGCGATGCACGTCGGGCGGCGGTATACCAGTTGTATTGCATCTCGTTGATGAACCCGAGCCGCAGCCACACCGGATCGGAAAAATCGATCGCCGTCACCGAGCGCGACATGTCGGACTTGTGAAAAATCCCGTCGGCCGAAAAGGCGAAGGCGCGATCGGGAAGCCCACCGGTTTGCCAGCAGCCGGACGCGTTCGGCTCCGCAGCGCTGCGCCGGCGGATATTGCTTGTCGAATTCATCCGCCAGGTGGCGATAGACGTCCGCCGGCAGTCCGCGCTCCAGCGCGCCGCGGCCCGCCCGGCAGAAACACGTTATGGCCCTCATCGATGCGCGGCGGCGCCAGCAGCCATTGCCCGGCGATGGCCACGGCGACAATGGCGACCGCGGCCAGCCAGGCGCGGCCTTGTGCGCGCACCTCGCCGCTGAAAATGACCACGGCCAGGATCGTAAGCAGCGCATAGTCGGCCAGATTGTTGACCGGCAGGCCGACCACGGCGACGCCCAAGACAAGCGCCGCCAGCTTGCGCCATCCGGCGCCGCTATCGTCCTCGCGCGTTGCTGTCATACGGCTTCGTCCCTGGCGCCAAATCACCCTTGCGTAGCATGTCGATTTGGCTCAAATCCATGCCGCGCGCCAATCCATTAATTTCGTGCGGGGCTTGACACCGTGATCCGTCTAGGCATCGTCGGCAGCAATTACGGACGCACCGTCCAGTTGCCCGCGTTCCGCGCCGATCCGCGCTGCCAGGTGGTCGCGCTCGCCGGCAGCGACGCTAGCCGCACCGCCGAGCTTGCCCGCGCCGAAGGCGTTGCCAAAGGCTACGGCGACTGGCGCGCGCTGGTCGAGGACGAGGACGTGCAAGCGGTCGCCATCGCCACGCTGCCGAGCCTGCAGGCGCAAATCGCGATCCGCGCGCTCGAACTCGGCAAGCCGGTGTTCGCCGAAAAGCCGATGGCGAGCGATCTTGCCGGAGCGCGCGCCATGCTGCGGCAGGCGAGGCTCAAAGGCCTGCCGACCATGATCGATTTCAACTTTCATCAGATCATGAGCTGGCAGCGCGCCAAGGCGATGCTCGATGCGCGGCGCGATCGGCGCGCTGCGCCATGTCACGGTGCATTGGCACGTCGAGAGCCGCGCGCTGCAATTGCGCATGCGCAACTGGAAAACCGTCGGCGACGACGGCGGCGGCGTGCTGGGCAATTTCATCAGCCACTGTTTCCATTATCTCGAATGGTTCTGCGGACCGATCGCCGGACTCGGCGCGCGCATATCGGGCCTGCCGGACGACGCCGAGCTGGAAACCACGGTGGCGATGGCGATGCAATTTAAGGCCGGCCCGCTGGTGCAGCCTGTCCATGAGCTGCGCGTCCTACCTCGGCATTGGCCACCGCATCGAATTCTTCGGCGAGGACGGCACGCTGGTGCTGCACAATCCCGGCGCCGACTACATGCGCGGCTTCGAGCTGTTTTACGCCAAGCGGCCGACAGCAGCGCTCGAACGCGTTCCGGTCGAGGATCCGATCGACGCGCAATTTCCCGACGGCCGCATTGCGCCGGTGTCGCGGCTGGCCAAGCATGTTTTTCGACGCGATCGAACGCGGCGGCACGGCGAATCCCGGATTTGCCGAAGGCTATCGCGTGCAGCGCCTGATCGACGCGGCGCGCCGCTCGCACCAGCCAGGCGCTCTGGATCGACGTTGCGCGCGAGGACGCCAGCCAGGAGAGCGCATCGTGAGCGGCGCACGCGTCCTCGTCACCGGCGGCAGCGGCTTCATCGGCTCCGCCCTGGTGAAGGCACTGGTGCAAGCGGGACACCGCGTGCGCGTGCTCGACGACAATTCGCGCGGCAGTCCGCGGCGGCTCGCCGACGTCGAAAAGGACATCGAATTCATCGCCGGCGACATTCGTGACGCCGCCGCGGTGGAGAAGGCGGCGAAGGGCATGGACGAGGTGCATCACCTCGCCTTCGTCAACGGCACCGAATTCTTCTACAGCGCGCCCGATCTGGTGCTCGATGTCGGCGTGCGCGGCATGATCAATGTGATCGACGCCTGCCGCAAGCACGGCGTCGGCACGCTGATCCTGGCCTCCAGCTCCGAGGTCTATCAGACCCCGCCGAAGATCCCGACCGCAGAGGACGCGCCGCTGGTGGTGCCCGATGTGCAGAACCCGCGCTATTCCTACGGCGCCGGCAAGCTGATCAGCGAAGTGATGGCGATCAATTTCGGCCGCAAATATTTCGATCGCGTGCTGATCTTCCGCCCGCACAATGTCTACGGCCCCGACATGGGCTGGGAGCACGTGGTGCCGCAATTCGCGCTTCGCATCCAAGCCGCGGGAAAGCAGCAGCCGTCCGGCCGGCTGCGTTTCGAGATTCAGGGCACGGGTGAGGAAACGCGCAGCTTCTGCTTTGTCGACGATCTGGTGGCTGGCGTCATGGTGATGCGCGAGAAGGGCGAGCATCTCGGCATCTATCACGTCGGCACCAGCGAAGAAGTCGCCATCGCCGACCTGGCGCAGCGGATCGCAAAAATTGCCGGCCGCGAGATCGAACTGGTCGCGGGCAAGCTTGCGCCGGGCGGCACGGCGCGGCGTTGTCCCGACATTTCGAAACTCACCCGACTGGGCTATAAGCCGCGCGTGCCGCTGAGCGACGGCCTTGCCGCCGACGCTCGACTGGTATTGGCGCAACGCCGCGCTTGCACCCAAAGCCTGACGCCGAAGGAGAATCAAACTTTGCGCCCCACCAAAGTCGCGCGCGCCGCCGGCACCGGCGCCAGCGTTCCGATCGAATGCTGTCAAGTCTGCGGCCACGCGCCGCTCGATGACGTGCTTTCGCTCGGCTACATGCCGCCGGTCAACCAGATGGTGCCGATCGGCCAAGTACCGCGCCAGCAGCCGTGGTTTCCGACCAATCTCCTGCATTGCCGCAACTGCGAGCTGGTGCAGCTCGGCCTCGCGGTCGATCCGGTGATCATTTTCCCGCCGGAATATCCCTACACCAGCGGCACCACAAAATTACTGCGCGACAATTTCGCCGACCTGCACCGCGAATCTGCTGCCATGCTGGGGCTTACGGCCAAGGACTTGGTTGTCGATATCGGTTCCAACGACGGCACGCTGTTGTCGAACTTCCAGACCGGCGGCCATCGCGTGCTCGGCATCGAGCCGACCGACGTCGGCGACATCGCCAACAAACGCGGCATCCCGACCCTCAAACGCTATTTCGGCGTCGAGGTGGCGCGCGAGGTCAAGCGCGAGCATGGACCGGTGCGCGTCGTCACCGCCGCCAACTGCTTCGCCCATATCGAGGACGTGCACGCGATCGTCGACGGCATCGTCGAGATGCTGGCGCCCTCCGGCGTGTTCATTTCTGAATCGCATTATCTCATTGGACTGCTCGACACGCTGCAATACGACACCGTCTATCACGAGCATCTGCGCTACTATTCGGTGACAAGTCTTAAGCATCTTTTGGAGATGCACGATCTCGAAGTGTTCCACGCCCGGCCGATCCCGAGCCACGGCGGCTCGATCCGCGTTTATGCGGCGCGCCGCGGCGTTCACACCGTGCAGGACAGCGTGCGGCGGATGTTGGCGTCCGAGCCGCGCGGCGAGGCCATGGCCAAGCGCCTGGCCGCCTTCCGGCACGACGTCATTACTCTCCAAGCTGCGGTTGCTGTCGATGTTGCGCGAGCTGAAGGAAAAGGGCTTGACGATCGCCGGCATCAGCGCGCCGTCGCGGGCAAGCACACTGGTCAATTATGTCGGGCTCGACGAAGGCATCATCGATTACGTGTGCGAGATTCCAGGCTCGCTGAAAATCGGCAAATGCATGCCGGGCACGCAAATTCCGGTGGTGGACGAGACCAGACTGTTCGCCGACCAGCCCGACTGCGCGGTGATTTTCTCCTGGCACATAGCCGACGAGCTTGCGCCTAAACTCAAGGCCAAAGGCTTCCGCGGAAAAATGATCACGCCGCTGCCGGTGCCGCGGTTTTTGTGAGTCTCTTGCTGTCGTCCCGGCCGAGCGCCCTTCGCGCGAGAGCCGGGACCCAGTAACCCCTGTCTATCCGCATCGTGACCACCGGGGTTACTGGGTCCCCGCCTTCGCGGGGACGGCACCAGCATGCTAGCATCGCGCTCATGACCGACTGGCCCAAGATCAAAGCGCGGCGCACCACGAAGATATCGCCGTGGATGGAAATCATCGAGCGCGAGGTCGAATTCGCGCCGGGCGCGCCGGTCGAACTTTATCACGCGGTCGGCCAGCAGGATTACATCGCCATCGTCGCCCGCACGCCGGATGGGAAAATCCCGATCGTGCGGCAATACCGTCCGGCGCTGGAGCGCTTCACTTGGGAATTGCCGGCCGGCTTGGTCGATAAGGGCGAGGACGCAGCCGATACCTGCAAGCGCGAGCTTTTGGAGGAGACCGGTTACCCGGCCGAGGCCGTGCATGCACTGGGCACCTACGCGCCCTGCACCGCCCGGCTGTCGAACTGGATCCATTCATTCTTCGTCGAAACCGGGCCGCACGCCCCCGATAAAAAAACCGAGGCGGGCATCGAGCTGAAGCTGGTGACGCCCAAGGAACTGGCTGCGCTGATCCTGGCCGGCGAATTCGTCCTGCAACTTCATATCGGCGCCATTCTGCTCGCCGGCCTACGCGGATATATCGACCTCGGAGCATTCCAAGCATCCGGCAAGAAATAATTCCCGCATTCCGGGACGGCCCGAAAGGGCCGGGCCCGGAATGACGAGAAATGCCCTTTGATCTCGGTCAATGCGGCACTTTGGAATGCGACGAATCTTTGCCTCGACAAACCCCCTGGAACCCTT
Organism: uncultured Alphaproteobacteria bacterium; assembly: GCA_963781875.1. Classification (GTDB taxonomy): domain Bacteria; phylum Pseudomonadota; class Alphaproteobacteria; order Rhizobiales; family Xanthobacteraceae; genus Pseudolabrys. The sequence continues at coordinate 142,545 of CAWAHP010000010.1, read as the reverse complement.
CTAAAACTGGGCCATCGGGGGCGGGGAAGTAGAAAATTCGCATGGATTACAGTGTTTTTTTCGCGTCCGCCCTGGACAAGCTGCGGGACGAGCGCCGTTACCGGGTGTTTGCCGACCTCGAGCGCATCGCCGGCCGCTTTCCGCACGCGCATCTGGCACTCCCGCCAAGGCCCGCGCGAGGTCGTGATCTGGTGCTCGAACGACTATCTCGGCATGGCGCAGCATCCGAAGGTGATCGGCGCCATGGTCGACGTCGCCGCCCGCATGGGCACCGGCGCCGGCGGCACCCGCAACATCGCCGGCACCAACCATCCGCTGGTCGAGCTGGAGCGCGAACTTGCCGATCTGCACGGCAAGCCGGCCGCGCTGGTGTTCACCTCCGGCTACGTCTCGAACGAGACCGGCATCGCCACCATCGCCAAGCTGTTGCCGAATTGCCTGCTGCTGTCGGACGCGCTCAACCACAATTCCATGATCGAGGGCGTGCGCCAGTCGGCTTGCGAGAGGCAGATCTGGCGGCATAACGATCTCGGCCATCTCGAGGAACTGCTGAAAGCCGCCGATCCGAAGCGGCCGAAGCTGATCGTGTTCGAGAGCCTGTATTCCATGGACGGCGACGTGGCGCCGGTGCACGCGATCTGCGATCTGGCCGAGCGCTATGGCGCCATGACCTATGTCGACGAGGTGCACGCGGTCGGCATGTACGGTCCGCGCGGCGGCGGCATCGCCGATCGCGACAATGCCATGCAACGCGTCGACGTGATCGAGGGCACGCTGGCCAAGGCCTTCGGCTGTCTCGGCGGCTACATTGCGGCGAGCGAACGACCTGGTGGACGCGGTGCGCTCCTATGCGCCGGGCTTCATCTTCACCACCGCGCTGCCGCCGGCGATCTGCGCCGCGGCGACCGCCGCGATCCGGCACCTGAAGACGTCGAGCTGGGAACGCGAGCGCCATCAGGATCGCGCCGCGCGCGTCAAGGCGGTGCTCAATGCCGCCGGCCTGCCGGTGATGCCGAGCACCACGCATATCGTGCCGGTGCTGATCGGCGACGCGGAGAAGTGCAAGGCGGCGTGCGACGTATTGCTGTCCGAGCACGGCATCTACATCCAGCCGATCAACTATCCGACCGTGCCGCGCGGCGAGGAACGCCTGCGCATCACGCCGTCGCCGCATCACGACGACGCGCTGATCGACCGGCTCGCCGAAGCGCTGGTCGAGGTCTGGGACCGGCTCGAACTGCCGAGGCGCAAGCAGGCGATGGCGGCCGAGTAAGTCGCGTCAATTAATCCTCAATCCTCGAACGGCGGCCGTATGAGCGGCGGCTTAATCGCGTCGTCCGGGGCTTTAAGCCGGTGCGCCGCGCGGCGCGCGATCAGCGGCATGGTCAGCGACACGAAGAAGATGCGCGTGAGGTGGTGCGCGCCGACATAGACCGGATCGAGATGCAGCGCGAGCGCGAGCAGCATCATGGCGTCCACCGAACCGGGCGCGAACGCGATCATTACCTCGGCGATGCGCAGCGACAGCACGCTGATCAAGCCCGCGCCGAACACCGCGGCGATCGTGACCGCCACCGCGAACGAGCCGAACGCGGCGGCAATGAAGTTCAACAGCAGGCGCAGCGGCGTGTTGGCGAAGCGCGAGCCGGTGACCGCGCCGAGCGAGATCATCGCCGTGTTCGCCACCCACCACGGCATCACCGCATGGATCAGCCCACTGCCGTGCAGCACCGCGGAGGTGAGCATCGCTCCGAACAGAAGTCCGCCGGGAAATCGAACGCGATAGGCGACGATTCCGACCACGGTCGAGGCTGCGACCAGGATCGCAAGCTCGCCGAGCAGCGCGGGATTGAACGGCCCGCCAACGCCGCGGGTAAAATGGCCAACCAGACCGAGCAGCGATAAGCCCGCCGGCAGGCCAACCGCCACAATCACCACCCGGATGACCTGGACAATGGCGATCGCGCGCATGTCGCCGCCGAGCTCGGCGGCGAGCGCCATCACCTGCGACATCCCGCCTGGCGCCGCCGCGAGATATGCGGAAGTCGTGTCCCAGCCGTGCACCAGACGCAGATATCCAGCGCCAGCAAAGCTGACGCAGACCATGGCGACGATCAGCACGGCGATACTCAGCGGATAAGTCGCCATGCCGTGCAGCGTCTCCGGCGTCACCACCGCGCCCAGCGATATGCCGATCAGCACGAAGATCGCCTGCATCAGCCGCGTCGGAATAAGCATGGGACGACGGGCTAGCGCCGCGCCGGCGACCGCCAGGATCGAGCCGGACAGATAGCCGGCGGGAACTCCGGCCAAGCCCAAGGCAAGGCCGCCGGTCGCCGCAATCGCCAGCGTTTCCGCAACCCGGCGGATTATTGCAGTGCGGTCGATGGCTGATGGCACGGACAAGGATTGCGGCTTTCGCGGAGCCAAGAAGCGTACCTGCGCGGCGGCTCGTTGAACGCGATCAATGCCGCGCGCGGGCTCTCACGTCAAATGGCGAAGCGTAGTCCGAAACGGTCAGGCCACCAGTTCCGGCGGTTTCGCCGGTGCGCTGGAATTGCCGCCGCTGAGCACGATGCGCACGAGATCGGCGGCATTGCGCGCGCCGATCTTCTCCATGATGCGGGCGCGATGCACCTCGATGGTGCGCGGACTGATGCCGAGGTGGCGGCCGGCCTCCTTGTTGGACGCGCCGGCTGCGATCTGCGCCAGCACTTCGCGCTCGCGCGGCGTCAGCAAGGCCCGGCCGGTGAACTCGAACACCACGCCGTTCGTGCCATTGATGGGAGCGCTGCGTTTGGCGAAGCAGGCGATGGCGTTGTCCACGCGCGCGACGATGGCGCGCGCGTCGAACGGTTTGAGCAGATAGTCGAACGCGCCGCTTTTCACCGCCTCGACCGCGCAAGCAAGTTCGCCGTCGCCCGATATGATGAAAATGGGCGCGGGATAAAGCTGCGCATTAAGTTCCCTGAGCACGGCCAGTCCGGACTTGTCGGGCAGGTGCAGGTCGAGCAGCACGGCGGCCGGCACGCTGGCGTGCGCGGCGGCAATGAATGCCTCGCCTTCGGCAAAAACCGTGACGCGGTAACCAGCGAGCGTGAACACCATCGAGAGCGCGTCACGCGTCACCGGATCGTCATCGACAATGAACAAATCGCTCGTTGGCAAAACTTGCGAACCCATAATCGCCCATCCTCGAATCGTGGTGGACCAGTTTCGATCCGTAGTTTGCACTAGAAATTGCTCGCATGTAGTTAAAAATGACGGTATTTCAATAGCTTATGGTATCATTGGGTAGTTTGGCGCTACCCCGGTGCGGCATCATTTTGCTTTCGCTAAAAAAATATCGCACCTGAACACGTCGCGGCGGCGAACGGCTGTGTGCGATTCGGGCAATCCGCTCGGGGTATCCTGAGGTGACTTAGCGCGGTAAAATCCTTGCCCAAGCGGGGGCTTAGTCCCGATCTGGAGTTCGCATGCTGCAAGGCTGGGTCGTCATCGCGGTGGCGCTTGCGTATATCGGCCTGCTGTTTCTAGTGGCGAGCTACGGGGACCAAACCCGCGGCCTCGGCCGCGAGGGCCGAACCCGGCTGCTGATCTATCCGCTATCGCTGGCGATCTATTGCACATCGTGGACTTTCTTCGGCTCGGTCGGGTCGGCGTCGCGCACCGGCTACGAATTCCTCACCATCTATATTGGCCCGGTGCTGATGATCGGCCTGTTCTCGCCGCTGCTGGTGCGGATCGTGCGGCTGGCCAAGGCGCAGAACATCACCTCGATCGCCGACTTCATCGCCGCGCGCTACGGCAAGGGCCAGACGGTCGCCGCCACCGTCGCGTTGATCGCGATCATCGGCACCATTCCCTACATCGCGCTGCAGCTGAAGGCGGTGTCGTCGTCGCTCGAAACCATCCTCGCCCACATCATGCAGGCCGGCGATATCGCCGGGCCGCTGTTCGGCGATATCGCGCTGTTCGTGGCGCTGTCGATGGCGACCTTCGCGGTGCTGTTCGGCACCCGCCATATCGACGCCACCGAGCACCAGGACGGCCTGATGCTGGCGATCGCCACCGAATCGATCGTCAAGCTGTTCGCTTTTCTGGCGGTCGGCATCTTCGTGACATTCTGGATGTTCGGCGGACCGGGCGCACTGTTCGACGCCGCCCAACAAAATCCGCAGACCGCCGCCATCTTCGACCGGCAGCCGCCGCTCGACACGCTGGCCGCCACCACGCTGTTGTCGTTCGTGGCCATCATTCTGTTGCCGCGCCAGTTCCATGTGGCGGTGGTCGAGAACAATAATGAAGGCGAGATCAAGCGCGCCGCCTGGCTGTTTCCGCTCTATCTCGTGCTGATCAACCTGTTCGTGGTGCCGATCGCGCTCGCCGGCCTGCTCACCTTCCCCGAGGGAAAGATCGACAGCGACATGTTCGTGCTGGCGCTGCCGCTGCATGCCGGCTCCAATATCCTCACCATCGCCGCCTTCGTCGGCGGGCTGTCGGCCGCCACCGCCATGGTGATCGTGGAATCGGTGGCGCTCTCCATTATGGTATCGAACGACCTCATCATGCCGCTGGTCCTGCAGCGGCGCGGGACGCTGCTTAGCGGCCGCGAGAATGTCGGCTCGCTGCTGCTCACCGTGCGACGGCTGGCGATCTTCGCCATCCTGCTGCTCGCCTATATGTATTACCGCACCGCCGGCGAGGCCCAGCTATTCTCCATCGGCATTCTCGCCTTCGCCGCGATTTCGCAGCTGGCGCCGGCGTTTTTCGGCGGACTGTTCTGGCGGCGCGCCACGGCCGGCGGCGCCATTGCCGGGATGACGTGCCGGCACCCTCGTATGGGCCTATACGCTGCTGCTGCCGACCTTTGCCGACATTGGCATCGTCGGCCAGCACATCCTCACCGATGGGCCGTGGGGCCTTGCCATGCTGCGCCCGCAACATTTGTTCGGGATCGATCTGTCGCCGCTGGTGCATGGCGTACTCTGGAGCCTGACGATCAATCTCCTGTGCTATGTCGGTTTCTCGCTGCGCCGCGAACCCTCGCCGATCGAACGGCTGCAGGCCAATACCTTCGTGCCGTCGGACCTCACACCGATCGCGCCGAGCTTCCGGCTCTGGCGCTCGTCGGTGACGGTGGATGAGCTCACCACCACGATCGCGCGCTATCTGGGCGAGGAACGCACCCGCACCGCGTTCGAGAGTTTCGCGGCCACCCACCGCATCAGTCTCGAGCCGAAGGACGAGGCCGATTTCCGGCTGGTGCGCTATGCCGAGCACATCCTCTCCTCGGCGATCGGCGGCGCGTCCTCGCGGCTGGTGCTCTCGCTGCTGCTGCGCAAGCGCACGGTCTCGACCAAGGCGGCCTTGAAGCTGCTCGACGACGCCAATGCCGCGATCCAATACAACCGCGAAATCCTGCAGACTGCGCTCGATCACGTGCGCCAGGGCATCGCGGTGTTCGACAAAGACCTGCAGCTGATCTGCTGGAACCGCCAGTTCGGCGAAATCCTCGACCTGCCGCCGAGCCTGATCCGCGTCGGCGTCGGACTTGCCGAAATCCTGCGCTACAACAGCCGGCGCGCCAATTTCAGTCCCGACCGCGTCGAGGACTTCGTGCAGGCGCAGATCGAGCGCTACGTGTCGGGCAGCGAGCCGTTTCTCGAACGCTTCGCGGAAGCCGGCATGGTCATCGAGGTGCGCGCCAACCGCATGCCGGACGGCGGCATCGTCACCACCTTCACCGACATCACCCCCAGCGTCGAGGCGGCGGAAGCGCTGGAGCGTTCCAACGAAACGCTGGAGCGGCGCGTGCAAGAGCGCACCGAGGAACTCACCCGACTCAATGCCGCGCTCGCCCACGCCAAGGGCGAGGCCGACGCCGCCAATATTTCCAAGACCAGGTTCCTGGCGGCGGCGAGCCACGACATCCTGCAGCCGCTCAACGCGGCGCGGCTTTATGTTACCAGCCTGATCGAACGGCAGGGCGGCCGCGAGGACAGCCGCCTGGTCGACAATATCGACGCATCGCTCGAAGCGGTGGAGGAAATATTCGGCGCGCTGCTCGATATGTCGCGGCTCGACACCGGCGCGATGCGGCCGGAATTCGCCAGCTTCCGCATCGACGAGCTCATGCGCCAGATCGAGCTCGAATATGCGCCGCTGGCCGGCGGCAAAGGGATCGGGATCAAATTCGTGCCGTGCTCGCTGGTGGTGCGTTCCGACCGCCGGCTGCTGCGCCGACTGGTGCAAAATCTCGTCTCCAACGCGATCAAATATACGCCGTCGGGGCGCGTGCTGGTCGGCTGCCGGCGGCGCGGCGATGAATTGCGCATCGACGTCTATGACACCGGTGTCGGCATTCCTAAATCCAAGCGGCGCGACATCTTTGTCGAATTCCACCGCCTCGAGCAGGGCGCCAAGATCGCGCGCGGGCTGGGCTTAGGGCTCTCCATCGTGGAACGCGTGGCGCGGGTGCTCGGCTGCGCGGTGGAGGTCAATTCGCCGGCCGGCGGCGGCTCGCACTTCGCAGTTACCGTTCCGCGCTCAAGCGCCGCCCCGGTCGAGCTGCCGGCGCGCGACGATACGCGTATCGATCCCGGCCAGCTCGCGGGTACCACCGCGCTCTGCATCGACAACGAACCCTCGGTGCTCGACGGCATGGAAACGCTGCTGCGCGGCTGGGGCTGCGAGGTCATCAAGGCGCCGGATCTTGAAATTGCGCTGGCGGCAATTGCCGAAAGTCCCGCCATGCCGAACGGTCTGCTGATCGATTATCACCTCGATCACGGCAATGGCATCGAGGCGATCGTCGCGCTGCGACGGCTCTGCGGCGACCTGCCGGCGATCCTGATTACCGCCGACCGCTCGCCGGCGGTACGCGAGCAGGCTCGCGCGGAGGGCATCCAGGTGCTGCACAAGCCGGTCAAGCCGGCAGCGCTGCGAGCACTCTTGGCACAATGGCGGGTGCTGCGGGTGGCGGCGGCGGAGTAGCGCGCGAATTAGAGTTTTATTCGCCTAGAACCAGGCCGCTTTCAAAAATTTTGCTTGTACATGATCTTTTCCGAAAACCGGTTCCCACTTTTCGGGATCATGCACTAGCCTTCCGCGATGGCGCCTTGCGGCCACTGGCCGGCTTCGATCTTGGCGGCCGCGATCACCGCCTGCGTGCGGCTCTCGACGCCGAGCTTCTGCAAGATTGCCGAGACGTGCGCCTTCACGGTCGCTTCCGACACGCTGAGCTGGTAGGCGATCTGCTTGTTGAGCAACCCTTCCGACAACATCATCAGCACGCGCACCTGCTGCGGCGTCAGCGTCGCCATCCGCGCCATCAGCTCAGCGGCCTCGGTGTCCGAACCGGCGCTGAGGTCGACATCCGGCGGCGTCCACACGCCGCCGTTCAGGATGCGCGAAATCGCCGCGCGCATGGCGTCGACGCCAAGCGTCTTCGGGATAAATCCGGAGGCGCCGAACTCCATGCAGCGGCGAATGGCGGCGGGATCGTCATTGGCCGACACCACGATCACCGGCACGCTCGGATATTGCGCGCGCATATACATGAGGCCGGAAAAACCGCGCACCCCCGGCATGGTGAGGTCGAGGAGAATGAGATCGACGTCGCCGCCCCGCTCCAGCAGTTCGGCAACCTCGTCGAACGAGCCGGCTTCGGCGATATCGACTTGCTCCAACAAACCGGAAACCGCCTCGCGCATCGCGCCGCGGAACAGCGGATGGTCGTCGGCAATCACCAGGCGATAGGTTTGCGTGGACTGCACGTCTTGGGTTTTCTCCCGCTCGCTGCGGCCATGCGCCGCACAAATTTCCGCGCCGGTCGGTGCGCGCGGCGCAATGTTCCTCCCCGCTCGCGTTAGGCGCAAGTGTTTCACCGCGCGACATAATAAGCGTCGCGGGCGTCTTCGCTGCAGTGCGAAAAAACGTAAGACTATTCCGTATATTAGACCATATGTTTGGCCTAAAGTCGTATAGGGGCAACCCGCCACCGGGACATAAAGTTTCGGATCGCCGCTATGCCGGCACCCGCCTGCCCGTCTGGAATTTCCGACGGCATGCGCGGGTCTGCGCTGAAGCGGCCCAGGCGTCGATTTGGAAAAACCGCCACAAATGGGGGGCTCACGATGAGTGCAATGGCAGGAACCGCTGGCCGGTCGAAAGGCATGTCGAAGGACGAAAAATTCGTCATCTTCGCTTCTTCGCTCGGCACCATATTCGAATGGTACGATTTCTATCTCTACGCGGTGCTGGCACCGTTCTTCGCCGCGCTGTTCTTCCCGGCCGGGAATGACACCGCAGCGCTGCTGTCGGCCTTCGCCACCTACGCGGCGGGCTTCCTGGTGCGCCCGTTCGGCGCCGTCATCTTCGGCCGCATCGGCGACCTGGTCGGCCGCAAATACACCTTCCTCGTCACCATCATGGTGATGGGCAGCGCCACCTTCCTGGTCGGCGTGCTGCCGACATATGCCGCCGTGGGTTGGCTGGCGCCGATCCTGCTCGTCACGCTGCGCCTGTGCCAGGGCCTGGCGCTCGGCGGCGAGTACGGCGGGGCGGCGACCTATGTGGCCGAGCACGCGCGGCCGCATGAGCGCGGTTACGCGACCAGCTGGATCCAGACCACGGCCACTCTCGGTTTGCTGCTGGCCCTCATTATTATCGCCGCTTGCCGTGAATGGATGGACGCCAAGGTCTTCGCTGAATGGGGATGGCGCATTCCGTTCCTGATTTCGATCATCCTGCTGGTGTTCTCGGTCTACATCCGGCTCCGGCTGAATGAGACGCCGATCTTCCAGAAGATGGTGCAGGAGGGCAAAGGCTCGAAGGCGCCGCTGACCGAGAGCTTCTTCCACTATCCGAACAACAAATACGTGCTGCTCGCGCTGCTGGGCGCCACCGCCGGTCAAGGCGTGGTGTGGTACACGGGCCAGTTCTATGCCCTGTTCTTCCTCATCCTCATACTGAAAATGAACTACGTCGCGGCCTACCTCATGATCGGTATCTCGCTGATCATCGGCACGCCGTTCTTCATCGTGTTCGGCTGGCTGTCCGACCGCATCGGCCGGCTCAAGATCATCCTGGCCGGCTGCGCGATCGCGGCGATCACCTACTTCCCGCTGTTCGCCGGGCTGACGCACTACATCAACCCGGATCTTGAAGCCTTCCACGCGAAAAACCAGATCTCGGTGTCGGCCGACCCGGCAACCTGCCACTTCCAGCATCTTCGTCGGGCCTTGGTCGAAGTTCTCGAATTGCGATCGGGCCAAGGACTTCGTCAGCAAGCTCGGGTTGTCGTTCAAGACGATCGACACGCCCGGAGCGGGCGACAAGGTCGACCTGACGATCAACTCGACCAAGGTCGAGGGCTTCGACGCAGCAAAGTGGAACGCCGCGTTCACCGCCGTCAACGTTCCCAAGTCGGCCGATCCGGCCAAGATCAACTGGTTCATGGCCGAATTGATCCTCATCATCATGGTGATCTACGTGACCATGGTGTACGGGCCGATCGCGGCCTTCCTGGTCGAGATGTTCCCGACCAAGATCCGCTACACCTCGATGTCGCTGCCCTACCACATCGGCAACGGCTGGTTCGGCGGGATGCTGCCGCTGACCGCGACCGCATTGGTCGCAGTCTACTGGCGACATCTATTACGGCCTCTGGTACCCGATCATTGTCGCGGTGATGACGCTCGTCATCGGCCTGATCTTCCTGCGCGACACCAGGGGCGTCGATATCACGACCGGCTCAGGTGTTGCGATCCAGAAGAAGCTAATCGCTCAACGACCGGCGGCGAACGCTTCGCCGCCGGCTTCTTCCACTGAACGCCCCGCAAATTGCGGGGCGTTTTCATTTCCGGCTGCCGATGAACTGCAAAATCACTTCGCGGCTGTGGGCCTTGCGCCGGTGCTCGACCAGATAGATGCCCTGCCAGGTGCCGAGCGCGAGCTTGGCGCCGGTCACCGGCACATGCAGCGACACGCCGTTGAGCATCGCCTTCACATGCGCCGGCATGTCGTCGGGCCCTTCCACGTCATGGATCCAGGGCGCGTCTTCCGGCGCCAGACGATCGAGCGCGGCGATCAGGTCCGATTGCACGTCGGGGTCGGCATTCTCCTGGATGGTGAGCGACGCCGAGGTGTGGCGCAGATAGATCAGCAACGTCCCCTCGCCGGCGCCGATCTGCGCGACGAAGCCTGCGGCATTGCCGGTGATCTCGGTCAAGCCCGGCGCCCGGCGTATCCACGCGCAGCGTCGCGGTCGCGATCAGTTGCGGGGTGACTTCGGTGATGGCTGAGAGTCGACCGGGCACAGGACGCGCATGACGCTAAGGCAAGTTAACCCTTGCGCATCATGTCCTTCTGGATATTCACGATCATGTCCATCAAATTCCGCCAGACGTCTTCGATGAGGGCACGGGCACGCTCGATGTCTTCTTTGGTCGGTAATTTGACCTTGGCGTCGCCGTTCTTGTCGGTGGCCGATGGTGCGCGCAGAGCCGTAATCTCCTTCTTCAGGCCTGCGACCTCGTCCTGCAGGCGCTCGATTTCCTTCTCAAGCGCGGCGCGGTCTTCCGGCACCGCCTGGCAAGCCCAGCCTGCGGTATGCGGGGCGCAGAACGCGATCTGTCCGGACTGATTATCGAGGCGCAGGAAGCCGTCATCGACGCGGTTGAACGTGTAGCGGCTCGGCGCATTCGGCGGCGCGCTATCCTGCGCCTGAGCCTGCGCCGCGGCGCATGCGAGCACGGCGGCGATGGTGAGAGTCGATGTCCGCATGGCAGTGTCCTCCCATTCCGGCGCCGGGGATCGCGAGCCTATCACCCCGCAGGCCTTGGCTGAACATAAGCACGGCGTAGCTTGTTGGCGAGCATGTCGCAGTGCACGCACGAGCCTTCAAAGCGGCCGGAAATTCCTGCGTTAAGTTCCTAATATCAAACACTTATGCCGCAGGGAGCGTTCCTTGACTCGCACAGACCCGATCAGTATGGTCCGCGCGGCTTTTAGGGCGGCGGGACATTAGCGAAGCCTTGAATGCACGCGGGTCGAAAGCATGGCTGACGGCACGCGCGGCAACAAAGACGATCGCAAAGAACCGCCGGACGACGAGGCTGCTCTCTCCGCGAGGCTCCAGCGTCTCGGCGAACGGCTCGCAACTGCGAACCGGCCATCCGAAAACGACTCCGGTCCTCGTCAGACCGCCGATGCTTCGGCGTACGCCCGCGGTTTCCGGCTTTCGACCGAGCTGGTGGCGGGCGTGGTCGTGGGTGCGTTGATCGGCTGGCTGCTCGACCGCTGGCTCGGAATTTCGCCGTGGGGGCTCATTGTGTTTCTGTTGCTCGGCTTCGCCGCCGGCGTTCTTAACGTGATGCGGGCCGCGGGCGTCGTCCGCGACAGGCATTTGAGCGATTAGAGATCATGGCCACCGATCCAATCGAACAATTCCAGATCGTCAACCTGTTTCCAATCGTCAAGATCGGTCACACTGAGATCGCCTTCACCAATTCGGCCGCCTTCATGCTGGCCGCAGTGGCCGGCCTGACGATTTTCCTCGTCGGCGCCACCGCCAAGCGCGGCCTGGTACCATCGCGGCTGCAATCGGCCGCGGAACTGTCCTACGAATTCGTCGCCAGCACCGTGCGCAGCACCGCCGGCGCCGAGGGCATGAAATTTTTCCCGTTCGTGTTCTCGCTGTTCATGTTCATCCTGACCGTGAACATGATCGGCCTCATTCCCTATACCTTCACTGTCACCAGCCACATCATCATTACCGCGGCGCTGGCGATCACAGTGTTCCTGACCGTGCTGCTCTATGGCCTGTGGCGGCATGGACTGCACTTCTTCAACCTGTTCGTGCCCAAGGGCGTGCCGATCTACATCCTGCCGCTGATCGTCTTCATCGAGATCCTGTCGTTCGTGTCGCGCCCGATCTCGCACAGCGTGCGTCTGTTCGCCAACATGCTGGCCGGCCACATCACGCTGCAGGTGTTCGCCGGCTTCATCGTCCTGATGGGCGGCGCCATGGGCATGGTCGGCTGGGCCGGCGGCGTGCTGCCGTTCGCGATGATCGTCATCCTGTTCGCACTCGAGACGCTGGTGGCATTCCTGCAGGCCTACGTGTTCGCAATCCTCACCTGCATCTATCTCAACGATGCGATACACCCGGGCCACTAAAGGCCCGACGGACAAGGCTAGAACCAGAAGGAGTTAGTTATGGATCCAGTGGCAGCGAAATACATCGGTGCGGGCATCGCCTGTATCGGCATGGGCGGCGCCGGCGTCGGCGTCGGCATCATCTTCGGCAACTACCTGGCTGCCGCTTTGCGCAACCCGTCCGCCGCGCAAGGCCAGTTCGGCAACCTGATCTTCGGCTTCGCCATCACCGAAGCGCTCGGCATCTTCTCGCTGCTGATCGCGCTGCTGCTGCTGTTCGCGCTCTAAGAAGTACGCGCCGGCAGGCAGCGGGAGTTGGCGATGGCAGAGACACACTCAACGAGCGTCGAGCACGTTCCGGCCGGCGAGCACAAAGGCGCATTTCCGCCTTTCCAGTCGCAGACCTTTGCTTCGCAGCTCGTCTGGCTCGTGATTGCCTTCGTCCTGCTCTACGTGCTGATGGCGAAACTGGCGCTGCCGCGCGTCGGCGCCATCATCGAGAATCGCCAGAAACGCATCGCCGACGACATCGCCGATGCCGGTCGGCTCAAGCAACAATCCGACGAGGCGGTCGCGGCTTACGAGAAAGCATTGGCCGATGCCCGCGCGCGCGCGCAGGCGATCGCCAACGAGACCCGCGATCGGGCGGCGGCCGCGGCGGATGCGCGCCGCAAGACGCTCGAGGGCGAGCTCAACGCCAAGCTGGCGGAAGCGGAAAAAACCATCGCCGCCACCAAGCAGGCGGCCATGGCCAATGTCCGCGCCATCGCCGAGGACGCCACCCGCGCCATCGTCGAGCGGCTGATCGGCTCAGCGCCGAGCGAAAAGGCGGTCGCCGAGGCGGTCGCCGACGTGCTGAAGCGATGAACGGTGAATCTGTCGATGCTGATGGAACCGGAAACCTGGGTGGCGCTGGCCTTCGTGGTCTTCGTGATCGGCCTTGGCTATATCGGCGTCCACCGGATCGTGGCCAAATCCCTCGACGAGCGCGGCGCCCGCATCAAGGCGGAACTCGACGAGGCGCGCAAACTCAAGGACGAAGCGGCCCAGCTGCTCGCCGACTACCAGCGCAAGCGGCAGGAGGCCGAAGGCGAGGCGCAGGAGATCATTGCCGGCGCCAAGGCCGAGGCCGAACGGCTCGCCACCGAGGCCAAGACCAAGATCGAGGAATTCGTGGCGCGGCGCACCAAGATGGCCGAGACCAAAATCGCCCAGGCCGAGGCGCAAGCGGCGGCCGACGTTCGCAGCGCCGCCGCCGAAGCCGCCGTCGCCGCCGCCGAGAAAATCCTCAGCCAGGAGGCCAAGGGCAACCTCGCCAGCGAACTGGTCGCCAAGGGCATTGAGGACGTTCGCAAAAAGCTGAACTAGCAGGCATCACCCGTGCCGCTCGATCAGTCCACGCACCCGAGCGCGGATGTTTTCCCCGCTATTCATTTCGGCCATGTGCACAAGTGCCGCAGTTGTAACGCGCGGTCTTTGCCTGCCATGGTGCCGCCTCTATCCTCATCCTCGCCATACCTGATTCGTCCGCATTTTTGTTTGCGTGTGGGCCGGAACGACCGGCCGAAGCATCGGTGGACCCGTGGTCATCTTCGATTGCAACGGCGTTCTCGTCGACAGCGAGCCGCTGGCAACCGCGATTGTATCGCAAGAGTTCATGCGCGTCGGCATTCTGCTGACGCCGGATATTGTCGCGCGCTATTTCACCGGCCGCCGCCCTGCCGACATGTTCGCCGACGTGGAGATTGCCGCCGGCCGCAAGCTGCCGCCGGATTTTGCCTTGACCGTCGCCAGCGCGACCTTGCGCCGGTTTCGCGCCGAGCTGCGCGCGACCAAGCACGCGGCCTACGCGCTCTCTTGGCTGCGCGGGCCGAAATGCGTGGCCTCGTCCTCCCCGCTCGACCGCATTCGCGTGAGCCTGGAATGCACCGACTTGATCCGCTTCTTCGAGCCCAATCTGTTTTCGGCAACCGAAGTGCGCAACGGCAAGCCCGCGCCCGATCTATTCCTGCATGCGGCCAGCAGGATGCGCGTGCATCCGCGCGAGTGCATCGTGGTGGAGGATTCGCCGTCGGCGTCGCCGCGGGGGTCGCCGCCAGCATGACGGTGATCGGTTTTGTCGGCGGCGGCCACGCCGGACCCCAGCTCGGCAATCATCTGCGCAATGCCGGCGCGCGGGCCGTGATCTCCGACATGCGCGCACTCAAGAGCACGATCATCGACCTGCGCGGCTGGTAAGATCAGCTCTGCTTCGGCTTCGCGACGGTCTTCGGTTTCGGCTTCTTGACCGCGGGCTTCTTCTTTTCCGGCTGCGCACTCGATGGATCGAAACCGACATAGACCACGTAGGTATCGATGTCGGCCAACGGCTGCGGCAGCGGGAACGAGATGTCGGGATCGACATGGGTAAAGCCAACGCGATCCACCGCGCTGGACAATGTCACCGCTTCGCGCGCGAATTTCGACACGATGGTCTTCGGGTTGATCCCTTCGCGCACCACCGCGATGCGCAATGGAATGTCGACCGTGCCCGGGACTGCCGGCAGGGCCGGTGATGACGCGGCCCTCGATGCCGACCTTCATGGTCATGATGCCGGCATTGACGTGACATTCGCGCGCGGTGCGGATGATGGTGCCCTGATAGCGCAGATCGAGCGCGGCCGGCTCGCCCTCGCCCGGTTTGTTGCCGATCATCAGTGTCGCCGCGCCGGTACGCACGTTCACTTCCGGGCATTCGATGTCGGTGGCGGACGCGTTGGCTTCGCTACCCGCGCCACCGGTCGTCGCCTTCGACGACGAACTGAAGAGGTCCAAGGAGGACGAGCCAAGATTATTGGTGCCGCAACCGCCCAGCGCCAGCGCCAAGACTCAATAGCGCGGCCACACCCGTGGCGGTGGTTCGCATCGTTTGTCCGTGTGGCTCCCCACCCATCCCCTGGCTCACGTCGTTAGGCGTCCCCGGCTTATAGCAAACCAAGCGTGGCAACCCCATGGCGGAGGGGTTCAAGCCGGGTCGTCATTGAGCCGCCCATATAGCAGGTGATCTTGCCAAACTCCGTTAATGCACAGATAGCTGCGGGCGTAGCCCTCGCGCTTGAAACCGGTCTTTTCCAGCAGGCGGATCGAGGCGCTATTGGCCGGGATACAGGCCGCTTCCAGCCGGTGCAGCCGCAGCGTCTTGAAACAGAACGGGATCAGGGCGCGCACCGCCGCGGTCATATAGCCCTTCCGCGCGAACGGCGCGCCGATCCAATAGCCGATGCTGCCGGCCTGCGCGACGCCGCGGCGGATATTGGCGAGCGTCAACCCGCCGATCATCATTTGGTCGTCGCTGCGGAAGATCAGGAACGCATAGGCGAGGTCGCTGCGCTGATCTTCGGCATAGCGCCTGAGCCGGAGGCGGAATGCGCTGCGGGTGAGATCGTCGGCGGGCCAGGTCGGCTCCCAGGGCGTGAGGAAGGCGCGGCTTTCCTCGCGCAAGGTCGCCCATTCGGCGTGGTCGCTGCTTTGCGGCGCGCGCAACACGACTCCCGCGCCGGCGATAGCCGGCACCGTTTCGCTGAAACTGACGCTGCGGAAAAACGCCATGGGCAATGTCGGCTAAACGCCCCCCGGTCAAGCCGCCCGGCGGACGAGACTTTCAGCGATCGCCGCCGTGCTTTCAAGCCCGTTGCCGGGCCCGAGCGCGGCGATCGCCGGACGGCTGCGTCCGATCAGCGCACGGCCGGCGGCGCGCGCGCTGTCACCGTCACCGCCTCGACCTTGGCGACGATCTCCTCGAGCGGAATCGGGCGGCCATAGGCCAGCATCTGCCGCGCCAACTGGCCGACGCGCGCCTCCGAACTTTCCAGCGCCATCAGCAGGCTCGCCTTCATCTGCGCCTTGGCGCGGTCGATCTCGGTCTCGTTGAGCGTCTCGGTGGCATTCGCGATCTGGTCGATCACCACCCGCATCAGCTCCGGCGCATCCGCCTCGTCGGTGCCGGCATAGAGCCCGAACAGTCCGGTATCGGCATAGGGCATATGAAAGGCCTGGATGGTGTAGCAGAGCCCGCGCTTCTCGCGCACTTCCTGGAACAGGCGCGACGACATGCCGCCGCCCAGCACGCTGGTGAACACCTGCAAGCTATAGAGCTGCTCGTCGCGGACCCGCACACCTTGCAGCGCCAGCGCGATATGCACCTGCTCGAGATCGCGGGTCTCGACCCGAGTGCCGCCGCCGTAATGCGCCGGCTCCGGCTCCGGCGCGGCCGGTCCGGTGAAGCTCGCAAAGCGCTTCTCGGCCTCCTCGACGACCGCCTTGTGCTCGACGGCGCCGGCCGCGGCCACCAGCATGTCGGGCGCGCGATAGTTGCGCGAAAGATAGCCGCGCAGGCGCGCCGAATTGAACGAGCGCACGCTGTCCGGTGTGCCGAGAATCGAGCGGCCGATCGGTTGCTTGGGAAACGCGGTCTCCTGCAGGCGGTCGAACACCAGATCGTCGGGCGCGTCTTCGGTGGCGCCGATCTCCTGCACGATCACGTTCTGCTCGCGCCGCAATTCCTCCGGATCGAAAGTCGGATCGGACAAAATGTCCGACAGCACGTCGAGCGCCAGCGGCACGTCGGCCTTGAGCACGCGGGCGTAATAGGCGGTGCTCTCCACGCTGGTGGCGGCATTGAGATCGCCGCCGACCGCCTCGATCGCCTCGGCGATCTGGCGCGCGTTGCGCCGTTTGGTGCCCTTGAACGCCATGTGTTCGAGCAGATGCGAAATGCCATGCTCGTCGGGCTTCTCGTCGCGGCTGCCGGCGCCGATCCAGACCCCGAGCGAGGCCGATTCCAGATGCGGCATGCGGTCGGTCACCACCGACAGGCCGGAGGCAAGACGAGTCACTTCGACGGTCATGCCGCTGCTCCTTCACGCGCCGCGCGCGACGCCGACGATACGAAACGTTCCACCGCCGCCTGATCGGCCGGCAGCACGGTGACGCGCTCCGGCCGCTTGGGCAGATCGGCGAGCCAGTCGGGCAGCGCCGGCGTGATGCCGCAGGCGGCGGCGACCGCGTCCGGAAATTTCGCCGGATGCGCGGTCGACAGCACCACCATCGGCACCGACGGGTCGCGCGTCTCCTTCTCGGCCACCGCCAGGCCGACCGCGGTGTGCGGATCGGCGCAATAGCCGGCCTCGCGCATCCAGGCGCGCATCGTCGGCGGCGCTTTCCTGCTCGTCGGCGCGGTCGGCGGTGAACAGCGCGCGCATCTCCGCGAGCGCGTGCGCGGAGACCGCGAAGCGGCGCGACTGCGCCAGCGAGCCCATCAGCGCGGCGACCCGCTTGCGCGTCGCGGCCATAGGCCTCGAACAGCAGCCGTTCGAAATTGGACGAGATCTGGATATCCATCGACGGCGAGGTGGTCGCCACCACGTCGCGGATCTCGTAGGCGCCGGTCGCGAAGGTGCGCACCAGGATGTCGTTGACATTGGTCGCCACCACCAGGCGATCGATCGGCAAGCCCATGCGGGAGGCGACATAGCCGGCATAGACGTCGCCGAAATTCCCGGTCGGCACGGTGAAGGCAACTTTTCGGTGCGGCGCGCCGAGCGCGACCGCGGCGGTGAAATAATAAACAGTCTGCGCCACGATGCGCGCCCAGTTGATCGAATTGACGCCGGACAGGCGCACCCGGTCGCGGAAGGCATGATGATTGAACATCGCCTTCACCAGCGCCTGACAGTCGTCGAAGGTGCCTTCGATCGCCAGCGCATGCACGTTTGCATCCGGCACGGTGGTCATCATCCGCCGCTGCACCTCGGAGATGCGGCCATGCGGAAACAGCACCACCACATCGACCTGCGCGCGCCCGCGGAACGCTTCGACCGCGGCGCCGCCGGTATCGCCCGAGGTCGCCACCACGATGGTGGTGCGCTCGCCACGGGCCTGCAGCACATGATCCATCAGCCGCGCGACCAGTTGCATCGCCAGGTCCTTGAAGGCGAGCGTCGGCCCGTGAAACAGTTCGAGCACGAACAGGCTGGCGCCGAGCTGCACCAGCGGCGCGGTCGCCGGATGGCGGAAGCTGCCGTAGGCCTCGCGCGCCATGCGCGCGAGATCGGCTTCGGCGATGCTGTCGCCGACAAAGGGCCGGATCACCTCGACCGCGACCTCGGCATAAGGCCGGCCGGCAAAGCCCGCGATCGCCGCGCGGTCGAGCGCCGGCCAGGATTCCGGCACGTAAAGGCCGCCGTCGCGGGCAAGCCCGGCGAGCATGACCTCGACGAAATCGAGCGGCGGGGCTTCACCCCGCGTTGAGACATAACGCATTGAGTTGACTAGACTTTATGGTTCCGGCACGGCCGTAATTTGAGGCCACAGTAGCCTTGCGCGGGGGCTTTCACAAGAAAACGCTCACCCCCGCCGCCGAAATCGCCCCGCAAGCCAGACCACATAGACGCCGGCAGAGTGCCAGCGCGAGGCCGAACCAGGTGATGGCGTATTGCAGGTGATTGTCGGGCAGCTGCACGGCGAGCTTGCCCGGGAGCGGCAGGCCGCCGGACGGCACCGGCGATTCCTGATCGATATAGAACGGCGCGACGGTCGCCCATTTCTTGGCCGCGGCGATCGCCTTGGGGTCGCGCAAATACCAGACATTGTTGTTCGGATCGTCGGCGGGCGTGAACAGGCCGCGCTTGCTCCGGCCAGCGCATGACGCCGACGATGTCGACGATGCCGTGCGGCTTTGCCTCCGTGCTGCGTGGCGAGATCCTTGCGGTCGGCGGCACGAAACCGCGGTTGATCATGACGATGCTGCCGCCGGCAAGCTGCGCCGGCGCGAACACCCAATAGCCCGGACCTTTGACATCGGGGCGGAACGGCGAGCCGGCGGTGTAGACCAGCGCCTCCTCGCCGTCGAGAAATTCGGCCGGAAAGGTCACGCGGCGATATTCGTTGTCGTCCGGCTTGAGCCGCGGCCAGCTTGCGCGCGGCGGCAGATCCTCGGGCGCGCGCGCGAACCGCTCGGTCACGGTGGCGATCAGATTTTCCTTCCAGGTCTTGCGGTCGAGTTGCCAGATGCCGAGTCCGATCAGGATGGCGACGCCGACGATCGCGAATACCGTCGGCTCGAGCACGCCGCCTCGGCGCTTGGCGCGCGGCTCGCTCACGCGTCGCTCCGGCGCTCGAGGCGGCCTTCCGCCGCCTTGTGATGGTATTGCAGCGCGATCAGCAGGCCCTTGATCGGCCGCAACGGAGCCAGCGTCACGATCAGGATCAGCGGCAGCCACAACACCGCATGCAGCCAGAACGGCGGCTGATAGACGACCTCGGTCATCAGCGCGGCGAACACCACGATGGCGCCGGCGATCAGAATGACGAACACCGCCGGTCCGTCGCCGGCATCGGCGAAGCCGTAGTCGAGACCGCACTGCTCGCAAGCCGGACGCAAGGTCAGAAAGCCCTGGAACAGCCGGCCCTGGCCGCAGCGCGGACAGCGGCCGCGCAGTCCCCTGCCGATTGGCAGTTCCGTCGGCGGTGCATGGTTCAACCATCGTGATCCCTCGAAAGCAAAAAGGGCGGCGTCGCCGCCGCCCTTTCGTGACAATACCGTTTGCGGTCAGTGCCCGTGGGCGGCGCTGGCGCCGGCGCCCCACACATATATGCAGGCGAACAGGAACAGCCACACCACGTCGACGAAATGCCAGTACCAGGCGGCGAACTCGAAGCCGAGATGCTGGTTCGGCGTGAAGTGACCGCTGAGCGCGCGGAGCAGACAGACGATCAGGAAGATCGAGCCGATGATCACATGGGCGCCGTGGAAGCCGGTCGCCATGAAGAAGGTGGCGCCGTAGATATTGCCGCTGAAGTGGAAGGCCGCGTGCGAATATTCGTAGGCCTGCACGCAGGTGAAGGTCAGGCCGAGCAGGATGGTCAGCGCCAAGCCCCATTTCAGCCCCTGCCGGTCGTTTTCCAGCAGCGCGTGATGCGCCCAGGTCACCGTGGTGCCGGAGGTGAGCAGGATCAGCGTGTTGAGCAGCGGCAGATGCCAGGGATCGAAGGTCTCGATGCCCTTCGGCGGCCACACGCCGTCGGTGACCGCCAGGCGGCCGATCTCGTGCGCTTCGCCGGGAAACAGCGCGGTGTTGAAATAGGCCCAGAACCAGGCGACGAAGAACATCACCTCGGAGGCGATGAACAGGATCATGCCGTAGCGGTGCGAGATCTGCACCACGCGGGTGTGGATAGCCCTCGTACTGGGCTTCGCGGATCACGTCGCGCCACCAGGCGACGAAGGTATAGAGCACGCCGAGCACGCCGACGCCGAACACCAGCGGCGCGGCGGCGATACAGATGATGCATCCAGCTGATGGCGCCGACCGCCAGGATGAAGACGGAAATCGCGCCGACGGCCGGCCATGGGCTCGGATCGACCAGGTGGTAGTCGTGGTGCGTTGGTGTGAGCGTCGGCCATCGTCGTCTCCGTTCAACTCTCGTTTAAGCTTTATAGCTTGCTCGAATTCGCGTCCGGCGCCTCGGCGACCGGCCGCGCCGGCTCGCGCAGCCGATAGAAGGTATAGGACAGCGTGATGGTGTTGAGATCGTCCTGGTCGCGGTCCTTGGCGATCGCGGGATCGACATAGAACACCACCGTCATCTCGCGCGTCTCGCCCGCCTTCAAGCGCTGCTCGGTGAAGCAGAAGCAGTTGATCTTGTTGAAATAGGAGCCGACCTGCGGCGGCGAGACGTTGTAGGACGCCTGCGCGGTGATCTCGCGCGCGGCCTCGTTGACGACCTTGTAATGGACGGTCGCCACCTCGCCGATGCGGACCTTGATCTCGTTCTGCTCCGGCTGCGAATTTCCACGGCAGGCCGGGCGTGACATTGGAATCGAAGCGGATGGTGAGAGTGCGGCCGAGCATCTGATCGGGCGCCTGGCTCGCGACCTGGGTGGTGCCGGCAAAGCCGGTGGTCTTGCAGAACCAGGTGTAGAACGGCACCGACGCATAGGCCGCGCCCACCATCAGCGCCACGAAGGCGCCGCAGCTGGCTGCGACCAGAATGTCGCGCCGCAGCGGCCTCTTGTCATCGCGGGGAGCGGGTGCGGTCATCGGGTTGTTCATTCACAGCGGGCGGACCAGGACGATCGGGCCCTTCACCAGGGTCATCACATAGAACAGCACGACCAGGGCTGCGAGCGACAGCGCGATGGCGATCGAGCGCGAACGCCGGGCGCGCTTCTGCGCCTCGGTGAGCACGATGCCCTCGTCTTTGGCTTGCTCGTTCATGGCGATACCGATGCTCACGCCGCCAATCGGGCGATCAGCCCGCCCCATCCGCGCTCGACCAGCAGCACCGCGAACAGAAGGAAAAGATACAGGATCGAGAAGGCGAAAAGATTCCGGCTGGCGCGTTCCGCCGGGCGGCGCTCGCGCAGAACCTGCCAAGCCAGCACCACCATGATCGCGCCGGTCACGATCGCCGTAACGCCGTAAAGCGCGCCGGCATAGCCGAGCGGCCACGGCGCGACGCCGAGCGGCACCAGGATGAGCGTATAAAGCAGGATCTGGCGCCGCGTATTGGCGTCGCCGGCGACCACCGGCAGCATCGGAATGCCGGCGCGGGCATAGTCCTCGGTGCGGTAGAGCGCCAGCGCCCAGAAATGCGGCGGCGTCCAGAAGAAGATGATCATGAACAGCAGCAGCGGCTCGAGCGACAGCGAGCCGGTCACCGCCGCCCAGCCGATCATCGGCGGGAAGGCGCCGGCGGCGCCGCCGATCACGATGTTCTGCGGCGTCGAGCGCTTGAGCCAGATCGTATAGATCACGACATAGAAGAAGATGGTGAAGGCGAGCAGCGCGGCGGCAAGCACATTCACCAGCAGGCCGAGCACCACCACCGCGAAGACGGCGAGCGTGAGCCCGAAGGCCAGCGCCTCGCCCGGCTGCACGCGGCCCATCGGCACCGGACGGCGCGCGGTGCGCGTCATCACCGCGTCGATGTCGGCGTCGTACCACATGTTGAGCGCGCCGGCGGCGCCGGCGCCGACCGCGATGCAGAGCAGCGCGGTGAAGCCGGTCATGCGGATGGATGGAGCCGGGCGCGACCGCCAAGCCCACCAGCGCGGTGAACACCACCAGCGACATCACCCGCGGCTTCATCAGCGCGATGTAGTCGCCGACGCTCGCAACGCTCGGCTCAGCACGGGCGAGCTTCGCCCCGGCGCCAAGAGAACCGCGGAAGTCTGCGCCTTCGCTGATGAGCGACATGGGTTACGTGCTTCTTGAGCTTTATTTGATCCGCGGCAGCGTCTCGAACTGATGGAACGGCGGCGGCGACGACAGCGTCCATTCCAGCGTGGTTGCGCCAGCACCCCATGGATTGTTGCCGGCCACGCGCTTCTTCGCGAAGGCCTCGACCATGCCGATGAAGAAGATGATCACGCCGAAGCCCGAAATATAGGAGCCGTAGGACGAGACCATGTTCCAGCCGTGGAATGCGTCGGGATAGTCGACATAGCGGCGCGGCATGCCGGCCAAGCCCGAGGAAGTGCTGCGGGAAGAACACCAGGTTCACGCCGATGAAGGTGACCCAGAAGTGCAGCTTGCCGATGGTCTCGTTGTACATGTAGCCGGTGATCTTCGGGAACCAGTAGTACCAGCCGCCGAAGATCGCGAACACCGCGCCGAGCGACAGCACGTAGTGGAAGTGCGCCACCACGTAATAGGTGTCCTGCAGCACGCGATCGACGCCGGCATTGGCCAGCACCACGCCGGTGACGCCGCCGACGGTGAACAGGAAGATGAAGCCGAGCGCCCACAGCATCGGGGTGCGGAACTCGATCGAGCCGCCCCACATGGTGGCGATCCAGGAGAAGATCTTCACGCCGGTCGGCACCGCGATCACCATGGTGGCGGCGATGAAATAGGCCTGCGCGCCGGTCGACAGGCCGACCGTGTACATGTGATGCGCCCACACCACGAAGCCGATGACGCCGATGGCGACCATGGCATAGGCCATGCCGAGATAGCCGAACACCGGCTTGCGGCTGAAGGTGGCGACGATCTGGCTGATCATGCCGAAGCCCGGCAGGATCAGGATGTAGACTTCCGGATGGCCGAAGAACCAGAACAGATGCTGGAACAGGATCGGGTCGCCGCCGCCTTCGGCCGAGAAGAACGTGGTGCCGAAATTGCGGTCGGTGAGCAGCATGGTGATGGCGCCGGCCAGCACCGGCAGCGACAGCAGCAGCAGGAACACCGTCACCAGGATCGACCACACGAACAGCGGCATCTTGTGCAGCGTCATGCCGGGCGCGCGCATGTTGAAGATGGTGGTGATGAAGTTGATGGCGCCGAGGATCGACGAGGCGCCGGCCAGATGCAGCGACAGAATGGCGAAGTCGACCGCCGGGCCCGGATGGCCGCTGGTCGACAGCGGCGCATACAGCGTCCAGCCGGCGCCGACGCCGTTGGAGCCCGGCTCGCCTTCGACGAACATCGAGAGGATCAGCAGCGCGAACGAGGCCGGCAGCAGCCAGAACGAGATGTTGTTCATGCGCGGGAACGCCATGTCCGGCGCGCCGATCATCAGCGGCACGAACCAGTTGCCGAAGCCGCCGATCATCGCCGGCATGACCATGAAGAAGATCATGATCAGGCCGTGGCGGTGACGAACACGTTGTATTCGTGCGGGGTCGGGAAGAACTGGATGCCCGGGGTTCTGCAGTTCGAGCCGGATGCCGATCGACAGCAAGCCGCCGATCACGCCGGCCACGATCGCGAACACCAGGTACATCGTGCCGATGTCCTTGTGGTTCGTGGAATAGACGAAACGCCGCCATCCGGTCGGATGGTGATCGTGGGCGTCATGGGCATCGTGTGCGCCGTGTGCCGCAGCTGCATTGCTAGCCATCGTTATTGTCCCTCGACCTTTGTCGTTGTCGCCCGGCATTAGTTGCGCGCCGCCAGCCGCGGCAACCGCGGTCGGACGAACGCCGTCATCGGTGGCGTATTTCTTCTTCGCCTGCTCGAGCCAGGCGGTGTAGTCCGTTCTGGTTCACCACCCGGATGGCGATCGGCATGAAGGCATGATCCTTGCCGCAGAGTTCGGAGCACTGGCCGTAATACATGCCTTCGCGCTCGGCCTTGAACCAGGTCTCGTTGATGCGGCCGGGGATGGCGTCGATCTTGATGCCGAACGACGGGATCGCGAAGGAGTGGATCACGTCGGCGCCGGTGGTGAGCACGCGCACCACCTTGTTGACCGGCACCACCATTTCATTGTCGACCGCCAACAGACGCGGCTGGCCGGGCTTGAGGTCCTTGGTCCTGCACCATCAGCGAATCGAATTCGAACTTGTTGTCCGGATAGCTGTAGCTCCAGAACCACTGCTTGCCGGTGGCCTTCACCGTCACGTCGGCCTGCGGCATGTTGAGCTGATAGAACAGCAGGCGGAACGAAGGCACCGCGATCGTCACCAGGATGAGGACCGGGACCACCGTCCAGATCACCTCGATGGTGGTGTTATGGGTGGTGCGCGACGGCACCGGATTGCTGCGGGCGTTGAACTTGCACGACAATGATCACCAGCAGCGCCAGCACGAACAGCGTGATCGCCGTGATCAGATACAGCAGGAAATTGTGGAACCAGATGATGTCGTCCATCACCGGGGTGGCGCCGCTGCTGCAGGCCGAGTTGCCACGGCTCCGGCTGGCCGGTCGCGGCCAGCGCCGACGCCTGCCGGCCAGAACGGTCACGCTCGTGACCACGAATGCGATCAACCGCTTGAGCAACAGCATTGTCGAATGCGCTCCCTCGACGAGAAAAACGACCCAGATCAGGCCCCTTTTTGCCGCCCACCGCAGGCAAGATGTTCGGCTCGGCCCCGCTGAGCACGGCAGTTTGCCACGGGCGTGGCAGCTTGGGCGGTGCGGCGGGACGGGGGGAAATCCCGGCTTCTCAAACCACAATTCCGGGCCTGCCGCAATGCGCCTGATCGGGCCTCGCCTGCGACAAACGGCTTATCCTGGGGACCGTTGCGACGCCGTATTTACGCCATGGCCTGAGCGCTTTGGATGACCTTGCGCCCGCACGTTTTCGGCCCAGAGCCTTGCTTGACAGGATCGGCCGAGCGTGACCCAACGGGACAGAATAAAATGCTGGCGAGCCAGCGATTCGGCTTGCGCACCATGGCGGCCGGGGGCGGCGCGGCCATCTGCCAAGGGATTGAAGGATGGGCATTTTCGAGCACGGCAGGCCTGCGCTCCGGCGCTCGACATGGCTGGCGACATTGGCGCTGGTGGCGGGGCTGGCGGCGCCGGCCGACCGCGTCTTCGCCCAAGGCGCGGTCAAGTCGGTGCACAAGGACTGGCAGATCCGCTGCGACACGCCGCCCGGCGCCAAGACCGAGCAATGCGCGCTGATCCAGAGCGTGACCGCGGAAGACCGCGCCAATGTCGGCCTGACCGTGATCGTGCTCAAAACCGCCGACGCGAAGAGCCGGCTGATGCGGGTGGTGGCGCCGCTCGGCGTGCTGCTGCCGTCGGGCCTGGGGCTCAAGATCGACCAGGCCGATATCGGCCGCGCCGGCTTCGTGCGCTGCCTGCCCAACGGCTGCATCGCCGAAGTGGTCATGGACGACGAACTGATCAAGAAGCTGCGCACCGGCAAGACCGCGACCTTCATCATCTTCCAGACGCCCGAGGAAGGCATCGGCTTTCCGATGAGCCTGGCCGGTTTCGGCGAGGGCTACGACAAGCTGCCCTGAGCCGACTGCCCACCCTCGCCTTCAACTCACGTTCCGTGGATACTGGATGCCCCCGCCTTGCGCGGGGCATGACAAAATTTGCCGATGGCGGAGTGTCTCACGTGAAACTTGGATTTGTCGGGCTAGGCGCGATGGGGCAATTGATTGTTCCGCGTTTGATGGCTGCCGGACATCAAGTCACCGGCTGGAATCGGTCGCGAGAAAAGGCTGTTCTTCTGCAAGAAGCGGGCATGCTCTGGGCAGAGACACCGCGCGAGGTGGCAGAGCAAGCCGAGTTCGTGTTCTCCATCGTCACCGACGCCAAGGCGGTGAAGGCAGTTGCTCTTGGGTCGGACGGCATCATCGCCGGCCTGCGCCAAGGCGGCATCTATATCGACATGAGCACCATCGAGCCGGACGAAAGCCGCAGTATTGCCGCAGAGTTCACACGCGCCGGCTCGATCATGCTGGACGGCCCGCTGTCGGGCAGCCCCGTCACCGTCGTGCAAGGCAATGCCTCGATCATGATCGGCGGCGACGAAGCCGCCTTCGAGCGCGTCAAACCAATATTGCTATCGATCGGACCGAAGGTGACGCGGATCGGCGGCAACGGGCTCGCCTGCCAAATGAAGATCGCGGTCAATCTGCTGCTGATGGTCGAGGTGATCGCTTTCGGCGAAGCGGTCGCGCTGGCCGAGAAAGGCGGCGTCGCGCGCGAGGTCGCGCTCGATGCCGTGCTCAAGAGCGTCGCCGCCTCGCCGGTGCTCGGCTATCGCGGACCGTTCATCCTCGACGGCAAGATGCCGGAGGTGCCGCTCGCCGACGTCACCTTGCAGCAGAAGGATATGCTGCTGGCGCTCAATCTCGGCCGCACGTTGGGCAGCCCGGTGCCGCTCGCCGCCGCCGCCAACGAAATGATGAATGCCTGTCGCGGACTTGGCATCGACGGCAACGATTTTGTGGTCGCGCATCAAGTCTATCGCCGACTTGGTGGGCAAGAATAAGTCTTGGAGGACAATCATGACGTCATCGGCTGAGAAATTCGGAACCGCTCTCGCCAAGGCCGTGAAGGGCGCGGCGGCGATCATGAAGGAAGGCGAAAAAGACCCCGTGATGTACCGCACCAACCTACGCGACGTGCCGAAGGTCGAAGGTCTCAAGCGCGACGACGGCTGGGTCGACATGCAGGTGCAATTCCTGATCGACAAGAAATCCGCCGACGCCGACCACGTGGTCGGCTGGACCGTGCTCAAGCCGGGCGCGCGCCACGAGAACCATCGCCATCGCAATTGCGACGAGTTCTTCATCGTGCTGAAAGGCCACGGCATGATCTACACCGACAAAGGCGACACACCGTCGGTCGAGGGCGACGTGGTCTATTCGCCGCGCGGCTGCTGGCACGGCTTCAACAACACCTCCAACGAAGACGTCGTGCTGGTGTGGGGCTGGATGGGCGCCGGCTCGATCGAGGCGTCGGGCTACGAAGTGCACCCCGACAGCCACAAATGACCGCCTATTATATCGGCGAACACGAGATCAGGGATGAGGCGGTCTTCGCCGACTACCTCAAACAGGTGATCCCGATGATCGAGCGCTACGGCGGACGCTATCTAACCAAGCCCGGCACGCATGAAATGCTCGAAGGCCATTGGCGGCCCAATCGCGTCGTGATCATCGCGTTTCCCGACATGGCGTCGCTGAAGGCCTGGTACCGGGCGCCGGAATATCAGCCGCTGATCGCGAAGCGGCAGGCGGTCGCGCGCGACGTGATGATCGCCATCGAAGGCATTTAAAATGACATACCCCTGGGACCACCCGCTGATCAAGAAAGGCATGACCGCGCAACTGGCGAAGCGCCGCGCGCGCATCGCCGCCGGCGAGAAGCCGCTCGGCTGGAAGGTAGGCCTGGGCGCGCCCGCCACCATGCAGAAGGTCGGCATCGACGCGCCGCTGGTCGGCTTCCTGATGCAACGCGCGCTGCTGCTGTCCGGCAGCACGGCGTCGCTGAAGGGCTACGTCAGACCAGTGGCGGAGCCGGAAATCTGCGTGCGCATGGCGAGCGGGCTCGGCGCCGGCGCGTCACCCGATGCGGCCATGGCCGCGGTGAAGGAAATTTTCCCCGCCATCGAGCTCGCCGATCTCGATCCGCTGCCGGCGCCGGACAATCTCGACGTCCTGCTCGAAGGCGACATCTTCCAGCGCCATGTCATCTTGTGCGGCAACACGCGGCCGGGCGGCAGCGTCGCCGGCCTCACCTCGCGCGTGATCCGGCGCGGGAAGGAGGCGGCGCGCACCACCGATCCGGAAGCGCTTGACCGGCAAGCTGCCCGACATCGTCGCGCATGTGGCGAATACGCTGGCCGCCTTCGGCGAGAAGCTTTCCGCCGGCGACGTCATTATCACCGGCTCGATCACGCCGCCGCTGATGCTCGAACCGGACGAGCATGAATTGATCCACGCGCTCGATCCGATTGGCGAGGTGTCGGTGAGTTTTACGCGTGACTAAGTCCGCTTTGCCCCCGAAAGCGGACATTCTGACTTCCGCATGGAATGTCCGCTTTGTGCCAAGAGCGGACCGCGGCATATCATGGGATGCCTGTCTAGCAACTCGTTTCTTTCGCAGCGCCACAGCTCCTATGCGCGCTCACCGATGGGGGCGGCCGCATTACGAGGGTTTCCAGGGAGGCATCGTCATTAGGTCGGATGTAAGATCAGAGGTCATTACATAACCGTCGGCATTCCCGTCTTCGTCGATGTCAACATAAGACCGGCCACCGGATTGCGAAAGGATTCTAGCAGTGGCATTTCGCAGGACGCGGTTGTCGGATTTACAGTTTTGACGGTCGACCAAACTGCCACCTCCACCGCTTTCGCGAGAGACTGGCGTTGTGCGGACCGCGAAGCGGCGCTGATCAAAAATCTTCTGGTTGCGGTTTGCGTCGACTTCTCCCGCCCCCCACGCGCCGATGCCGGATACCCGAGGGTTCTGCAGGTTCGTATCGACATCGAGGCCATCTGAGCATTTGCCGGGTGGCCCAAACCAGCGACGATCAACCTGGTTTTGAAAAAGATGCCATTGTCCGCTGTTGTAGAAATCGACTGTTTGTTCGTGTGCCCGCGATGCGCTTATCCAATTGTACGCCACGAGTTTTTCCTCGCGCAGGATACGGTTGACGAACCCGTTCCCGTAAACTCCTATCGCATAACGGCTGCCGACCGTCTGACCGATGACACGAAAATACTCGAGAACAGAGTCCACGGCGGCGCGATTCACATTGAAGTCGACACCGAAATAGATTGCGGATCCTTCGGGCTGCCCGACCAGCCTGGCCTGATCCAGCGCGGCCTTTCCATCGGCTGCGACTTCCGCCTTTGCCGAACCGGTGTCTTCCAATCCCTTTAGAAATTTCTCGGGGAGATTGTTTCGATACTGGTAGAGAGAAACGATCGAAAGGCCGTTTCTTATCAGAACGGTCGGCTCGCGAACGGCGTCGATCATATTGCCATCGGACGCCATGATCTTTTCGCGCAGACCAGGCTGGGGCTTTCGCGCGAAAAACCGCACGACAACCTTCACATCCTGGGCAGCCAGCTTCGACGCAACTTTTGCTGCGTTATGCGGCGTATCGATAATAGCGATGCTTGCCGGATCGTTGGGTTGCCCAACCGCCGAATTACCCGGCACCAAAGCGCTGGCAAGCAGGCCCTTGGTGAATGTTCGTCTCGATACGATCGACATGGCCCCCCGAAGAGCTGCTGCCCGATGCTCAGCCTTTTTGCTGCGCTTTGATCTCGCCAAATTTGGCCAGCGCGCGATCCAATATATCATTGAAGAGCCACATCGAATCCAGAATTTCGCGCATGGTCGCGGACGTTTTCGCCCGGTCAGTCTTGCCAAAGGCAAACATGTTGTTGTTGCGCAAGTATCCCATGATTCGCGGCTCGGAAATCCTGTAATTGAGCAGGTTGCCTGAATTGAGCGCGGCTTTGGCCGGGCTGGGAATGAACTGAATAAGCTCAAAAAATCTCATTTGATCGATCGGGTCCGGCAAGGCTTTCATGATTGCCGGTATTTGTTGGAAAATGTCTGCGTGCGCGTTCATAAGACCGTTTCTCACGCCGATCCAATGATTGAAACGACGATCTAAATCGCCAACCCGCGCCTCTTCTTTATTGTCGCGAGCGTTCAGTGCAGGATCAATGGCCGCGATCGACTTTTTTATCGCCGCCCATTTCTTTTGACCAATTTTATCTTCATCCACGCCAGTCTGGAAACTTCCCATGTACTTATTGGAGCGCGCATTCCCTATGTTTTGATTGCCATCTGTCTCGGCAAAGAAAACGCCCAAGCTGATACGGCCTGCCACTTCAGCATTTGCTACATCGAGGCCCTTCGCTCGTGCGATGACAGTTCCCAAGTCAACAACGTCTTTAAATGGAGTATCTGAGTTTTGCGCATTGGCGGGGGGCGCATGCATGATGTTGAAGAGATTCTTATACTCATCGATCAGCGGCTCTGCGTCGGCATCAAAATATGCGGGAGGAATTCCAAATTTATTGGGTCTGCCGATTTTGGAAGGAAGCGCGTCAGTGAGATCTTTATATGCGCTCATCATGTTGATGCGAGCAAGATAGAGCGCTTGTCCGGGCGTATCCGGCAGCTTTTGATTCGCATTGATCTGCGCGCGCCGCTCGCTCAAGATCGCCTTAAAGGCACTGAGTACGCTGTTGTACGTATTGAGCGCATCCGACTGTGATTTCGTAAGTGCGGGCGATTGGCCCTGTGCGGGAGAAATGAAGCTGAGATCGCCGATGTTGCCCGAAAGGCCAAATAGAAATGCTAGACCGCAAAATCCAACTACCGCTGAGAAACGGGAATAGTTCACGATATAATCAACCCCTTCCCCAACAGTTCGAATCCAATAGAAGGGTGAAGTTTAATACACCTCACTTTTAGATCAAAGCGCTAGCAACAAGTGGGCCCCCAGGTCGATCATTCGCCGAGTCAGCCCCGAATGTCCGCTTTGGGCTGTCAAAAGCGGACGTGGCCGCTAGCCCGCGTAATGTCTGCTCTTATACCGATAGCGGACAAACGCGGGTGCGGGTGGATTGTCCGCTAAGTGCCATTAGCGACCATGGCAGTCTAAACAAGAACTTCGGCAGCACCCACCTTCATGGCACTCATGTGCCGGTGAAGATCGATTGACGAATTCAACGAGGTATCAAGTGACCTCAAGCCCGCTTTCAGGTTTGGATGTCCCGGACGATCTAATCAACTTGCCGTACCCATTGCCGGGTTGTGCTCGAATTATTGCTAAGGGCGGGCCACTCACAATTGTCGCACTTGGGTCTTCTTCAACAGCGGGAGCATATGCAAGCTCACCCGCCGCGTCTTATCCGGCCCGTCTTGAATTTGAACTGGAGCTTCGGTTTCCCGGCGTCGGAATTAAGGTTTTGAATCGTGGCGAGAACGGAGAGGATGTCGCTGAAAATCTTGCTCGGTTCGATAAAAGCGTTGGTGCGGAACATCCTAATTTGGTCTTGTGGCAGGTCGGCACAAACTGGCTAATGCAAGATCGGTCCCTTGAGGAATTTAATAGTCTGGTCATTGAGGGACTAAAGCGAATCCAGTCAATCGGTGCGGAAGCAGTTCTTATCGATACGCAATATGCCCCTGCGTTGCTCGCTAAGCCAAGTTTTCCATCGTTTGTAAAATTGTTGACGACTATTGGACAGCAGTTTCAGATAAGCGTGTTTCGCCGATTCTTAATAATGCAGTATTGGCACACCAATTTGCGAATTCAGCTCGATACATTTCTGTCATCAGACGACTTACACATGAACGATTGGAGTTATCGCTACATGGCCAAGCTACTTGCAAAAGGACTGGCGGACGTATTCGTGCCGCCAAAGTTATCATAGATGGACTTGCAAGAGACTAATTCGGGCGCCCCTATCGCTATGCTAATGCAAGATTTTCCGAGTTGGCACCGGATGCCCTCTAAACACCAGGACCGAGATGTCCGCTTTGGGTCAATAGACGACATTGTACGTTCGATTTGAAACCAAAGAGGCCGCCGACGGAGGCAGCCTACTATTTCATTTCGACCACATGCTGAAGGGAAGCGCGGGCGCACCGGGACAATTCATCTCGCCGATATCGGTTTCCGAAAGTCTTCCGCTATAGGTGCATTCACGTCCGTCGAACAATAAGGTTGCCTTTATTCGCGACGTCGCACTGGCAAATTGCAGTCTGATTTGTCCGTCCTTTTGGTCTGGTCCATCATGAGTGCAAAGGCCAACGTGCCTTACGATCATAGGACCTGAAAACTCCATCGTTCCGTTGGACGCTTGTGCCACGACGTCGGCTGAGAGTTCATACTCGCCGAGGTATCCGAATTTGCCGTTCACCTGCAACGATTGCGCATCCGCAGACACGCTGAGAATTGCGAAAAGTAATGCTAAAACATATGTCCTCATGCCATCTCTCATCGGGATAAGGAACGCGCGTAAACAATAATATTGATGAAGTGTGGGTATTGCAAACAGCCATTCGGGTGCGCAACTGAAACCCTGATGTCCGCTTTGGGTCATTAGCGGACATTCCGCGGTGTCCAAATCGTGTCCGGTTTACCTCGAATAACGGACATGAGCCGCTGCCATGACGTGTTCAGTGTCTTGCCTGATGTCGCAAGGCCGTGTTCGATGTTGTGGCAGCCTCCCTCGCCAAATCGCCTCGGCTGTCATATCTACACCTCTGAGGGCGCTCGCACAGAAAGCAACACCATGGACCCAGCCATTTCCTCTTTGATCGACCGCGCCGGTCTCGACCGCGCCACGGTCGGAAAATCGATCGCGCGCGGGCTGGACGGCGCCGACGACGGCGAATTGTTCCTGGAATACTGCCAGGCCGAAGTGCTGGTGTTCGACAATGGCCGCCTCAAGCAGGCGACCTATGACACCGCGCAGGGTTTCGGCCTGCGCGCGGTCAAGGACGAGGCGGTCGGCTATGCGCACGCATCCGACCTGTCGGAAGGCGCGCTCGCCCGCGCCGCCGAGGCGGTGCGCGCGGTCAAGGGCGGCCACAGCGGCAAATATGCCGAGCCGCCCGGCCGCACCAACCGCAAGCTCTATGGCGACGACAATCCGCTGGGCGAGCCGGCCTTCGAGGCCAAAGTGAAATTGCTGGAGAGCATGGACGCCTATGCGCGCGCCAAGGACGCGCGCGTGCGGCAGGTCACCGCCAGCGTCGCCGCCACCTGGCAGGTGGTGGAGATCCTGCGCGCCGACGGCGAGACCTATCGCGACATCCGCCCGCTGGTGCGGCTCAATGTCTCGATCGTCGTGGGCGACGGCGACCGGCAGGAGTCCGGCAGCTACGGCGTCGGCGGGCGCGAGGGCTATCAGCGCTTCATCGAAATGCATTCCTGGCAGGGCACGGTCGACGAGGCCGTGCGCCAGGCGCTGGTCAATCTCGACGCGGTGCCGGCGCCGGCGGGCGAGATGGATGTGGTGCTTGGGCAAGGCTGGCCGGGCGTGATGCTGCACGAGGCGGTCGGTCACGGGCTGGAAGGCGATTTCAATCGCAAGAAGACGTCCGCGTTTGCCGGCCTGATGGGCCAGCGCGTCGCCGCCAAGGGTGTCACCGTTGTCGACGACGGCACCATGGCCGCGCGCCGCGGTTCATTGTCGATCGACGACGAAGGCACGCCGACCAGCCGTACCGTGCTGATCGAGGACGGGATTCTCACCGGCTACATGCAGGACCGGCAGAACGCGCGGCTGATGGGGATGAAGCCGACCGGCAACGGAAGGCGCGAATCTCATGCACACGTGCCGATGCCGCGCATGACCAACACCTACATGCTCGCCGGCGCGCACGATCCGAAAGAGATCATCGCGTCGGTGAAGAACGGCCTCTATGCGGTCAGCTTCGGCGGCGGCCAGGTCGACATCACCTCGGGCAAATACGTGTTCCAATGCACCGAGGCCTACAAGATCGAGAACGGCAAGGTGACCGCGCCGGTGAAAGGCGCCATGCTGATCGGCAACGGCCCCACCGACCTGCATCGCATTTCGATGATCGGCAACGACTTCGCGCTCGATCCCGGCATCGGCACCTGCGGCAAGAACGGCCAGGGCGTGCCGGTCGGCGTCGGCCAGCCAAGCCTGCGCATGGACCGCATTACGGTGGGCGGGACCGGCTGAGCGATACAACCGTCAAACGACGGCGCTGCGGCGGCGGCTGAACGCTTCGATCAATTTTTGCACCTTGTCGGCGTCGCTGAGGCCCACGAAGGCATCGGCGCGGAACGGCGTGCCGCGCCACAAATTCAAGATATCCGGAGTCTTGTGGAACATGATGCTGCCGATCTGCTTGTTGAAGTTCTGGCGGATGCAGACGTTGAAGCGATCGACTGGAATGATCTGCAGCGAGCGCCATGGCCAGGTCGCCGCGATGATGGCACGCTTGTCGGTCAGGCCGTAGCGCACGCTTTCGCCACGCATTCGCGCCACCACCGCGAATAAAATGATCACCGGGATGAGCAAGAGGACAAGGCCGCCGAAGGCGATGGCGCAGTTGATGACGACGATGATGGCGAGCAGGCCCATCGCGCCGCCGTTGTAGAGCATATAGACCGGCGGATAGGGCCGGCCGGCCCAGATCAGCTTTTCTCCCGCCGACACATGCGGCGCGATCTCGGCGGCGGCTTGGTCATCCATGGCTATGACGTGCCGCTATCTCACCACGCCCGAAATGCAGCACGGCCGCGGCCGCGGCCGCGGGATTTTGTCTTTCAGATAGCAGCGCGCCGACGGCCCGATATAGCCGGGGCGCACATAGGTCCAGGCGCGGCAGAAATTCTCGCCCTCGCAGGCGGTCTTGCAGGCGGCGCCGGACGGGTCGGGCACGGTATCGAAATTGCGATAGTCGCCGCCGGCGCGATCGATGGAATATTCCACCGGACCCTTGCGCGGCTCGATCACGCCGGCGCCGCGCACGCCCGACACGCAGCATTTGTCCTCCGCGCGCGGCGGCACCTGGGTCTTCAGCCAGCAGACCGCGAGCGCGTTGGCCGTGCGCGGATAGGAAAAGCTCCAGGCGCGGCAGCGGGCCTCGCGTTCGCAGCGGGCGGCGCAGACCGCCGGATCGCCGGATCGGATCTGGAAATTGAGATAGTCGCTGCCGCGGCGGTCGAACCCGCTCTGCGCCTGCGCAGGGCAAGCTTGCGCAAGAACTGCCAGCGCCAGAAAGGCCAGCCCGAGCGCGCCCCCTAAACTGACCCGAAACCGCATGCGCGCCCGCTTGATTTTGGCAGCCCCGTCATTGACGCCCGGCGGCATGTTACCGCACCCGCCGGCAATTGTGCAGGTGCAGCATGACAGGAGGCGGCGGCCAAGCCAAAATCCCCCACGCTGGAGGGGGAGGATTGCCTGCCGGGAACCTGCCGTTATCCGCGCCGTGATGCGTCGGCCATGCCGCTCGTCACGCGTCGCAGACTGTTTGCGTGGCACGTCTGATCATGCCGCCAGCCGGCACGATGCAGACGGCGCTGGCGCGCATGCGCGGACGGCTCGCCGCGTGCGACCGCTATGACCTCGCGGTCTTGGCGCTGCTCGCCGCTTTGGTGGCGCTCGCGTTCGCCACCTACGAATCCTATGCGATCTCCAACGACGAGGGCGCGCAGCAGCGCTATGGCGAACTGATCATCGCCTATTACCTGAGCGGCTTTACCGACCAGCAGCTTTTCCATTTCGATAATCTCTATCTCTATGGCGGTCTGTTCGACATCCTGGCGGTGATGGTCGAGCGCGCGCTGCCGATGTTCGATCCCTATGCCGTCCGCCACCTGCTTTGCGCAATGACCGGCATCGCCGGCATCGCCGCAGCTTTCGCGACCGCGCGGCTGGTAGCGGGCCCGCGTGCCGGCGCGATCGCCGCCTTTGCGCTCGCGGTGTGCGGCCCGTGGTACGGCGCGATGTTCAACCACACCAAGGACATTCCGTTCGCGGCGGCGATGATGGGCGCGACTTATTTTCTCTGCCGCGCCGCCCGCGACCTGCCGCGGCCGCGGGCCCCTACCGTCATCGGCCTCGGGCTGGCGCTGGGCGCCGCGCTCGGCATTCGCGTGCTCGGGCTGTTGCTCATCGGCTATGCCGGCCTCGCGATCGTGATGCGCATGCAGCAACTGCGCAGCGGGCCGATGCGCGACCGCCTGAGCTTCTTCGCGCAATCGGTGATCGCGCTGGCGCCGGCGTTTCTGATCGGCTACGCGATCATGCTCGCGGCCTGGCCCTGGTCCGCGCTCGCGCCGCTCAATCCGGTGCGCGGGCTGCTCGATTTCGGCGAATTCAACTATCACATCCGCACGCTGCTCGACGGCCACATCTACGACATGGGCGACGTGCCGCGCTGGTATGTGCCGGCCTATCTGCTCATCAAGCTGCCGTTGATCATCCTGATCGGCGTCGTAATTGCGCTCATGTTCATTGTGCGGCCTGGACGTGACGCGCCACGCCTGGCCGACCGCCGTGCGGAAACCGCCCTGCTCGGCTTTTTCGCCGCCTTTCCGGTGATCTGCGAAGTGATCGACCGCGGTCCCGCCTTCTCCGGCCTGCGCCATTTCCTGTTCGTGGTGCCGACCCTCGCGGTGCTCGCGGGCATCGGATTCGACTGGCTGCTGTCGTGGCTGGAAAGCAGAGCCCGCCTTGCGGCCACCGCCGGGCTGGCTTGCGTGGCGGGCGGCCTAGCCTGGAGCGCGGATACGCTCGTGCGCCTGCATCCGCAGCAATACTTGTTCTACAATCCCCTAGTCGGCGGGCTCGAAGGTGCATCGCGGCGCTACGACACCGACTACTGGGTCAACATCATGCCAGAGGCGGTGAACGATCTCGAAGCCTTCGTCGCCGATCTCGATCGCACCGGCAATTCCGGGCGTCGTTACCTGGTGGCAGTGTGCGGCGAGCGGCTGCCGTTCGAAAAGGAAGCGAATCCACGCCTGCGATGGACTTCGGATTGGTATGAAGCGGACTTCTTCATTGCGCCGACGCATATGAATTGCGACCGCGCGCTCGACGGCACGGTGATCGCGACCATCTCGCGGCTTGGTGTGCACATTGGCGTGGTCAAGGATCGCCGCGCGCTGGCGGCGCCGGCATTGGCGCGTCAACGTTAGCGCATGATCCCGAAAAGCATGTCCTCGACTTGATCGGGGATGGGAACCGGTTTTCGGAAAAGATCATGCGCCAAGTAAAAAAGTTTGCGCCCGCCGGAGGGGCCGGCGGGCGCGGGATCCGGCCGCGAGAGGGGATGTTCGCGGGTGTCGGATCGAGCGGCCGATGAGAGGGGTC
Source organism: uncultured Alphaproteobacteria bacterium (assembly GCA_963781875.1). Taxonomy (GTDB): domain Bacteria; phylum Pseudomonadota; class Alphaproteobacteria; order Rhizobiales; family Xanthobacteraceae; genus Pseudolabrys. The sequence goes on along the minus strand of CAWAHP010000010.1, from coordinate 105,313 downwards.
GGCCGTTTGGCTAAATTCCTTAAACCGCCTGGCGCGCCCGGTTTGTGGGCGGACGGCGGAACCCGTTCTCCACGCGCGCCTCGCTTTGCGGGCTGGTCACGACGCGGTTGAGGCGCCGCTCGATGGCGCGCTCGCGCAACAGCGCGGTCGGGTCTTCCCAGAACGGCTCCGAGAAGGCATCGCGCAGATCGGCGCGGGTAATGCCCAAATCAGCCAGCATGCGGCGGTCGAGGCTGGCCAGCGTGCTGGCCTCGTGCCAGTGGCGGCGCGTGCGTAGCAATTTCTTGAGCCAGCGCGTCACAATGGCCAGCAGGGAGGCCAAGGCGCGCACCAAAGTGCCGCCGGCAATAGGCAAAACGGGGATATTTGCGCTCATGTCAGTCTCCATTCAGTTCGCGGCTTCAGGCGCCAAACTCGCTTTGGCCGCCCGCCGGAACCACCCGAAATCCCCACCCGATTCCTCTGGTAGCGAGGATATATTGCACTGCGGGGATTGATTAGTGAAACGAATGTTTTTAATCTGATCGATCAGTAAATATGATGTAGTCCTCCAGCCGCAAATGGCCGGGATATCGAGGATTGCCGCCATGACCGCGCTGCTCGACGTCGACCAATTGCGCACCTTCATCGCCATCGCCGAAACCGGCAGCTTCACCAAAGCGGCCGAGGTGGTGAACAAGACCCAGTCGGCGGTGTCGATGCAGATGAAGCGGCTGGAGGAGCGCCTGGAGCGACCGATCTTTGCGCGCGACGGCCGCGCCTCCAAGCTCACCGAGGATGGGCAGCGCCTGCTCGATTACGCGCGCCGCATCGTCAAGCTCAACGTCGAGACCATTGCCGCGTTCTCCGACGCCGAACTGTCCGGCCGGGTGCGGCTCGGCGTGCCGGACGATTACGCCGACCGTTATCTGCCCGAGATCATGGCGCGGTTTTCCCGCGTCTATCCCGGCGTCGAATTGACGGTGATCTGTGAACCGTCGGTGGATCTGCTCGAGCGCATCGACGCCAACGAGATCGATCTCGCCATCGTCACCAATTGCGAGAGCAAGCGCGCCTCGGAAACCTTCCGGCGCGAGCGGCTGCTGTGGGTGACCTCCAGCCGGCATTCGACCCACAGCGAGACGCCGCTTCCGCTCGCGCTCGGGCGGCCAAGCTGCACCTGGCGGCGGATTGCGATCGAGCGGCTTGAGTCGGTCGGCCGGCCGTTCCGCGTGCTCTATTCGAGCTCGAATGCTGGCGCGGTCGCCGCTGCTGTGCTGGCCGGACTCTCGGTGTCGGTGCTGCCGGAGTCTGGCCTGCGCCCCGGCATGCGCGTGCTCGCCGCGGCGGAAGGATTTCCCGAGCTGCCGAGCTGCCGCATCGGGCTGGTGCGCAACGCGCATGAAGGTTCGGCGCTCGCCGACGCGCTCGCCGGGCACATCATCTCGTCGCTGGACAATCTGTCGGAAGCGCAGGCGGCGGAGTAGCCACTGCTGTCATGCCCGCGAAAGCGGGCATCCAGTACACACAGCCGGTTCAGTGATTACTGGATCACCCGCTTTCGCGGGTGATGACAGCCGAAATTATTTTTGGCTGCAAATGCTAATACGCATACTCCTCGAAAATCGGCTCGACCGAGCCTTTCCATTCGCCGTGGAATTTCTCCAGCAATTCCTCGGCCGGCGTGATGCCGCGGGCGATCGATTCCTCGAGCGGGCGCAGGTAACGCGTCTCGTCGCGGCCGTTGCGGTCGAGGCGCTTGCGGCGCGCCAGCCCGCGCGCGGCGAAACGCAGCGTCTCCTGCGCCAGCGTGAGCACGTTGCTGCTGCCGATCTCCGCCTTGAAGCCGAGCTTCGGCACATCGTCGCGCAGCTTCTCGCGCTCCGGCGCGCTCCAGCCCTTGACCATGTCCCAGCAGGCGTCGAGCGCCTCGTCGTCGTAGAGCAACCCGACCCAGTAGGCGGTGAGCGACGGCAGCCGCCGCCACGGTCCGCCGTCTGCGCCGCGCATTTCCAGATAACGCTTGAGCCGCACCTCGGGAAAGATCGTGCTCAGGTGGTTGGCCCAGTCGGAAATGGTCGGCCGCTCGCCCGGCAATTCGGCGAGCTTGCCGGCGAAGAAATCGCGGAACGACTTGCCGGCGACGTCGATGTATTTGTCGCCGCGCTTGACGAAATACATCGGCACGTCGAGCGCGTAGTCGACCCAACGCTCGAAGCCCATGCCGTCCTCGAACGCCCAGGGCAGCGTGCCGGCGCGATTGTTGTCGGTGTCGCGCCAGATTTCCGAGCGGAACGACAGATAGCCGTTCGGCTTGCCTTCGGTGAACGGCGAATTGGCGAACAGCGCGGTCGCCACCGGCTGCAGCGCCAGCGACACCCGCAGCTTCTTCACCATGTCGGCTTCCGATGAGAAATCGAGGTTCGCCTGCACGGTGCAGGTGCGGTACATCATGTCGAGGCCGAGCGTGCCGACCTTCGGCATGTAGGCGGTCATGATCTTGTAGCGGCCCTTCGGCATCATCGGCATGTCGGCGCGGCTCCAGTTCGGCGTCATGCCGAGGCCGAGAAAGCCGATGCCGAGGGGCTTCGCCACCTCGCGCACTTGCGCGAGATGCGCCATCAATTCCGAGGCGGTCTGATGCACGGTCTCGACCGGCGCGCCGGAGAGCTCGAACTGCCCGCCCGGCTCCAGCGAAATCGCGCCGCCGCCGGTGACGTCGAACAGGCCGATGATGTTGTCGCCTTCCATGATCGGCTCCCAGCCGAGCAGGTCGTGCATGCCGTCGAGCAGGGCGCGGATACTGCACGGACCGGCATAGGGCACCGGCCGGTGGTCGTTCACGGTGAAGGCGAATTTCTCATGCTCGGTGCCGACGCGGAATCGCGCCTTCGGCTTGCAGCCCGCTTCGAGCCAGGCGACGAGTTCGTCGCGCGTCTCGATCGGGGTCATGTCGATCTGGTCACGAGCCATGCAAGCGTCCGGCTTCATTTAGAAAAAAGGGCCGCGACCTTAAACATGGGCAGCGCGAAAGGGCAATGAAAGATGCGTCGTGCCGCCTTTGCGGGCGCGGCGGGCCCTTCAGGATCGCGTAGGAGCGGCGGCGCCCGAATTTGCGCCGCGCTCGTACCAATCACGGCTGCGGTTGACGATCGCGACCACGGTCAGCATGACCGGGACCTCGATCAATACACCGACGACGGTTGCCAAGGCGGCGCCAGAATTGAAGCCGAACAGACTGATGGCGGCGGCAACGGCGAGCTCGAAGAAATTGCTCGCGCCTATAAGGGCGGAAGGCCCAGCGACACAATGCTGCTCGCCGGCCATCCGGTTCAGGACATAAGCAAGACCGGCGTTGAAATAGACCTGGATCAGAATTGGCACCGCAAGCAGCACAATCACCAGCGGCTGGGCGAGAATCTGGTCGCCCTGGAAACCGAATAGCAGGACGAGCGTCGCGAGCAGCGCGACCAGCGACAGCGGTTGTAATTTGCCAAGCAGGCCCGCAAGCGCGGCCGGACCGCCCATAGCCAGCACGCGCCGGCGCAGCACCTGTGCCACCAGAACGGGCACCACGATGTAGAGCACGACCGACAGCACCAGCGTGCCCCACGGCACCGTAATCGCCGAAAGTCCGAGCAGCAGTCCGACGATCGGCGCAAAGGCGAACACCATGATGGTGTCGTTGAGCGCCACCTGCGACAACGTAAAGTGCGGCTCGCCCTTGGTCAGGTTGCTCCAGACGAACACCATCGCTGTGCAAGGCGCCGCCGCCAGAATGATCAGCCCGGCGATGTAGGAATTGATCTGCTCGGGCGGCAGATACGGCCGGAACAGGTATCCGATGAACAGCCAGCCGAGCGCGGCCATCGAAAATGGTTTCACCGCCCAGTTGATGAACAAAGTGACGCCGATCCCACGCCAGTGTTCGCGCACCCTTCCGAGCGCGGCGAAATCGATCTTGACCAGCATGGGCACGATCATCAGCCAGATCAGAGCCGCCACCGGCAAGTTGACCTTGGCGATCTCGGCGCCGCCGATCGCCTGGAAGACGCCCGGCATGACATGGCCGAGAGCGATGCCGGCCACGATGCAGAGCGCGACCCAGACCGTCAGATAGCGTTCAAACGTCGACATGGCTGGCTTTTTCCGTCGCGCCTTCGCCGCGGCCAATCTCCTTCAGCCGCGTGGTCAGCACCAGACGGTCGAGTTTCCTGATCGGCAGCGCCAGGAACAGATCGATGCGGCGCTTGAGCATGCGATAGGCGTCCTTGAACGCCAGCGCAATCTCGGCCTCGGAGCCGGTGGCAGCGGCCGGATCGGGAATGCCCCAATGCGCGGTGATCGGCTGGCCCGGCCACAATGGGCAGGCCTCTCCGGCGGCGTTGTCGCAGACGGTGAAGACGAAATCGAGCTTGGGGCTATCGGCGCGCGCGAACTCGGCCCAGGATTTCGAGCGCGTGGCCGAGACGTCGTAGCCGGCCGCGCGCAGCAGATTCAGCGCGTAGGGATTGACGGCGCCCTTGGGCTGGCTGCCGGCACTGAAGGCGCGGAATTGCCCGCGGCCGTCCTTGTTGAGGATCGCTTCGGCCATGATCGAGCGCGCCGAATTGCCGGTGCACAGGAACAAGACATTGTAGACGCGTTCAACCATTGACGCTTTCCTTGCGCGCGGGCACGCAACATGACGCGGCGAATTCATCGACCACCGGTGCGCAAATCTCCGGCCGGCCGTTGCAGCAGTCGCGCAGCATGAAATCGATCAGCCCGCGGAAGCCGTCGAGATCGGCGCGGTAATTCATCGAGCGGCCCTGGCGCGACACCGCGATCAGGCCGCCGCGCATCAGCGCGGCCAAATGCGTAGACATGGTATTGTGCGGCACCTTGCAGAATTGGGCGATGTCGCCCGCCGGCAATCCGTCCGGATGCGCGGCGACCAGCTTGCGGAAGGCTTTCAGCCGCGTCGGCTGCGCCAGGGCGGCGAAGGCGGCTTGCGATTTCTTGGCGTCCATATGTCGAGACATATCGACATGATATGACGGCCGGATGACCAGCCGCAAGCGCCCCGACATCCACACCACCCAGGTTGACATTGTTCTAGTTTCGTTCTCTATCTCGATTTCCGCCTCCGATTTGCAGAAACCGCCGCAATGCCGAGCTTTTCGCCCCATCAGGACACCGCACTCCAAGCGGTCGCCGGCTGGCTCAAAGCCAAGCCCGGCGCGAACGGCACCCCGCAGGTGTTCCGCCTGTTCGGCTATGCCGGCACCGGCAAGACCACGCTCGCCAACCACATCGCCGAACAGTCCGACGGCGAGGTGAAGTTCGCCGCCTTCACCGGCAAAGCCGCCTCGGTGATGCGCGGCAAGGGCTGCAAGGGCGCTTCCACCATCCACAGCCTGATCTACCGGGCGCGCGAGAGCGGCGAGGAAGTCCCGAACTTCGACCTGTGGGACGAGGCGCCGGCCTCCAAGGCCGAACTGATCATCATCGACGAATGCTCGATGGTGGATGCCGAGCTTGGGCGCGACCTGCTCTCGTTCGGCGTGCCGCTCTTGGTGCTCGGCGACCCGGCGCAACTGCCGCCGATCCAGGGCGGCGGATTTTTCACCGAGGCCGAGCCCGACGTGATGCTCACCGAGGTGCACCGGCAGGCCGAGGGCGATCCGATCATCCGGCTGTCGATGGACATTCGCGCCGGCGAGGCGATCGAGCCCGGCCGCTATGGCGAGACGCAAGTGGTGCGGCGTGACGACCTCGATCCGCAGCGCGTGATCGAGGCGGATCAAGTGTTAGTTGGCCGCAACGCCACGCGGCGCGCCTACAACATCCGGATGAGAGAACGCCGCGGCTTCGAGGACGTGATGCCATCGGCCGGCGACAAGCTCGTGTGTCTGCGCAACAACCGCAAGAAGGGCCTGTTCAACGGCGGGCTATGGAGCGTGAAGGAACGCGGCGGGCGCAAGAGTGGCATCATGACCATGCGGCTGTTGCCCGACGACGAGACAGGAATGCGCGGCGTGAAGGTGTCGGTGCGGCCGGAATGCTTCACCGGCGGGATCGAGCAGATCGACTGGCAGCGCCGCAAGCCCTACGACGAATTCGACTACGGCTATGTGCTCACCGTGCACAAGGCGCAAGGCTCGCAATGGGACGACGTGGTGCTGTTCGACGAGAGCTTCGCGTTCCCCGACAGCCGCGAGCGCTGGCTCTACACCGGCGTGACAAGAGCGGCGAAGCGGCTGACGGTGGTGGTGTAATCCTCGCCTGTCGTCCCCGCGAAGGCGGGGACCCATAGCCACTCATCTATCTCGGCCTCATGGTGAGGAGCCCTGCGCAGCAGCGCGTCTCGAACCATGTGGCCGCCCCATCCTTCGAGACGCCACGCTTCGCGTGGCTCCTCAGGATGAGGCGGAAAAAGACTGCGGAGCATAGGTCCCGGCTCTCGCTTCGCTCGGCCGGGACGACAAAAGAAAGTTTACGCCGCCTCTTTCCGCCGCGCCGGCGCGAAGCGCTGGTAGAAGCCCTCGTTGCGCTCGGCCAGGTCGATCAGCAGTTTCGACGGCGCGAAACGATCGCCGTATTTCTTTTCCAGCTTGCGGCAGAGTTCGACGAAGCGCTTGCTGCCCATCATATCGATCCAGGACAGCGTGCCGCCGGAGAACGGCGCAAAGCCGAAGCCGAGGATCGAGCCGACATCGGCCTCGCGCACGTCGGTGAGCACCTTTTCTTCGAAGCAGCGCGCGGTCTCCAGCGACTGCATGGCCAGAAGGCGATCTTTCAGTTCCTGCACGTCGATGCTGTCGGGATCGAGCTTCTTGGGCTGTAAGTCCGCCAGGCCCGGCCACAATTTCTTCGGCCCCGTCGCCGGATAATCGTAGAAGCCCTTGCCGTTCTTGCGGCCGAAGCGGCCGCGTTTCTCGACCATCTCTTCCAACAGCGCCTTCTGGCGCGGATCGATCGCCTTGGCGCCCAGATCGGCCTCGGTCGCCTTCAGGATTTTCCAGGCCAGATCGACCGCCACTTCGTCGTTGAGCGAGAGCGGGCCGACCGGCATACCGGCCATGCGGCCGACATTCTCGATCATCGCCGCCGGCACGCCTTCGGCCAGCATCAGGTGGCCTTCGCGAATGTAGGTGCCGACCACGCGCGAGGTGTAGAAGCCGCGGCTGTCGTTCACCACAATCGGCGTCTTGCGGATCGCGCGCACGTAATCGAGCGCGGCCGCGAGCGCCTTGTCGCCGGTCTGCTTGCCGAGAATGATTTCCACCAGCATCATGCGGTCGACCGGCGAGAAAAAATGAATGCCGATGAAGCGGCTTGCGTCCTTGAACTCGGCCGCCAGCGACGTGATCGGCAGCGTCGAGGTGTTGGAGGCAAAGATCGCTTTGCCGCCGATCGCGGCTTGCGCCTTGGCGATGACCTCGGACTTTATTTTTCGATCCTCGAACACCGCCTCGATGATGAGATCGCAGTCGGCCAGCGCGCCGTAGTCGGCGCTCGGCGTGATCAAAGCGAGCAATTCGTCGCGCTCGGCGCTCTTCATGCGGCCCTTGGCGACGCGGTCGCTGAGCGCCTTGTGCAAGGCGGCCTTGCCCTTGTCGGCCGTGTCCTGGTCGCGATCGATCAGCACGACGCCAAGTCCTGCCGCCGCGCTCACCTGCGCGATGCCGGCGCCCATGAAGCCGGCGCCGATCACGCCGATTTTCTTGCACGTCGTCGCCGGCTCGTTCGCCGGCCGCCGCGCGCCCTTGTTCAAGTCCTGCATGGAGACGAACAGCGTGCGGATCATGGCGGCTGCTTCCGGCGAGCGCAGGATCTTGGCGAACCAGCGCGACTCGATGCGCAGCGCGACATCCATCGGCACCAGCAGGCCCTCGTACACGACCTGCAGGATCGCGCGCGCGGCCGGATAATTGTCGTAAGTTTCGCGCCGGTATATCGCGTTCGCCGCCGGGAACGTCATCATGCCGGCCTTGGAATAAACCGGCCCGCCCGGCAGCCGGAAGCCCTGCACGTCCCACGGCGCCACCGCCTTGCCGCCGGCCTTGATCCAGTCCTTCGCCGCCTTCACCAAATCGGCGGCCGGCACAATCGCGTCGATCAGCTTCATCGCCTTGGCGCGGTCGGTTTTCAGCTGATCGCCCTTGAGCAGCAATTGCAGCGCGTCGGCGGGCGGCAGCATGCGCGCGATACGCTGAGTGCCGCCGGCGCCGGGGAACAGGCCGATCTTGATTTCGGGCAGACCGACGCGCGTCTTCGGATTGTCGGCGGCGATGCGCTGATGGCAGGCGAGCGCGAGTTCGAAGCCGCCGCCCATGGCGGTGCCGTTGATCGCCGCGACCCACGGCTTGCCGCAGGTCTCGATACGCCGATAGAGCTGCGACAGCTTGCGGCTTTCCTCGAACACGAAGGCGGCGGCCGCCTCCTCGCCCTGGGTGCGGACCATGTTGGCAAACATCGCGCTCATGCGCTCGAGCATGGTGAGATCGGCGCCGGCGCAGAAGGTCTGCTTGCCGGAGGTGATCACCGCACCCTTGATCGCGGCGTCGGCGGCGACCTTCTCGACCAGCCTGGCCAATTCCTCGATGACGTCGGCATTGATGACGTTCATCGAGCGATCGGCCATGTCCCAGGTGACGAGCGCGATGCCGTCGGCATCGACGTCGAATTTGAAATTCGGCATGACCTTTAATCTCCTATGAAGGATACGGCTCGCCGTTGCGGTGCAGATAGCGGCGGCCTTTTTCGTCACGCTCCATCACCAGATCGACATCCGGATAGTGCACGCGCTCGGATTTGGCGCGGGTGCCGACCTCGAAATAAACCGCCTCGCGGTTTCCCCGATTGATCAGGCGGTGGGCATTGCCGCTGCCGGCCTTGAAGCCGGCGGCGTCGCCGGGCTTGAGCACCACCTCGCCGCCGTTCTCGGCCAGCACCAGTTCGCCTTCCAGCATGTAGATGAATTCGTCTTCCTGCTCGTGCCAGTGCCGCAACGCGGAAGCCGCGCCCGGCTTGATGCGCGCGATGTTGACGCCGAACTGGGTGAGACCGACCGCTTCGCCCAGCGCCTGCTTGTCGCGGCCCTGGCATTCGGCCTGAAACTCGGCCGGATAGAAACTGCCGCTCTTCACCGGCACCTTGGCGATATCGACCTTCGGCATTCGTTTCCTCTTTTGCTTCACCTCTCCCCGCCGGGCGGGGAGAGGTCGACTTCCGAGCAACGCGAGGAAGTCGGGTGAGGGGGTATCGACGTTTCGCGCGACGGTAAGGCCCCCTCACCCGGCTCGCTTCGCTCGCCACCCTCTCCCGCGCAAGCGGGGAGAGGAAAACAAATCACACGCGCTCGATGATCGTCGCGGTGCCCATGCCGGCGCCGATGCAAAGCGTGATCAGCGCGGTGGATTTGCCGCGCCGCTCCAACTCGTCGAGCACGATGCCGAGGATCATGGCGCCGGTGGCGCCGAGCGGATGGCCCATGGCGATGGCGCCGCCGTTGACGTTGATCTTGTCGTGCGGAATGTCGAGCGCCTGCATGTAGCGCAGCACCACCGAGGCAAAGGCCTCGTTGAGTTCGAACAGGTCGATGTCTTTGGTCGACATGCCGGCTTTCTTCAACACCTTCTCGGTCACCGGGATCGGCCCGGTCAGCATGATCGAGGGCTCGGACCCAATATTGGCGAAGGCTTTTATGCGCGCCCGCGGCTTCAAGCCCGCTGCTTTACCAGCCTCCTTGCTGCCGATGAGAATCGCCGCGGCGCCGTCGACGATGCCGGACGAATTGCCCGGCGTGTGGACATGATTGACCGTCTCGACATCGGGGTAGCGCTGCACCGCGACCGCGTCGAAGCCGGCCATCTCGCCCATCTGCACGAACGAGGGCTGCAGCTGCGCCAATGTCTGCATGGTGGTAGCGGGCCGCATGTGCTCGTCCTTGGCCAGGATGGTGAGCCCATTGCAGTCCTTCACCGGCATCACCGAGTTCTTGAAACGGCCCTCCTCCCAGGACTTGGCGGCGCGCTTCTGGCTCTCGACCGCGTAAGCATCCACGTCGTCGCGCGAGAAGCCGTATTTGGTCGCGATCAGGTCGGCGGAAATGCCCTGCGGCAGAAAGTAGGTCGCGACCGCGATCGACGGATCGACCGGCCAGGCGCCGCCGGCGGCGCCGATGCCGACGCGGCTCATGGATTCGACGCCGCCGCCGATCGTCATCTGATGTTGCCCGGACATGATCTCGGCCGAGGCGAAATTCACAGCATCTAGCCCCGAGGCGCAGAAGCGGTTGATCTGGATGCCCGGCACGCCGTCGCCAAGACCGGCAACCAGCGCCGCCGCGCGCGCGATGTCGCCGCCCGCCTCGCCGACCGGATCGACGCAGCCCAGCACCACGTCGTCGATCTGCGCCGGATCGAGCTTGTTGCGGTCCTTGATCGCGGCCAGCGTCTGCGCCGCGAGATTGAGCGCGGTCACCTCGTGCAGCGCGCCATCGGCCTTGCCGCGGCCGCGCGGCGTGCGCACGTGGTCGTAGATAAATGCGTCCGGCATTAGCGTTCTCCTGCGCAAATCAAAGACTGCGCGCGATCAGCAGTTTCATGATCTCGTTGGTGCCGGCATAGATGCGCAGCACCCGCGCGTCGCGATACATGCGCGAGATCGGGTATTCGTCCATATAGCCATAACCGCCGAACAATTGCAGACAGCGGTCGATCACTTTGCCTTGCGTGTCGCTGAGCCGGTACTTGGCCATCGAGGCGGTGACGGTGTCGAGCTTGCCCTCGACATGCTGGCCGATACAGTGATCGAGGAACACCTTGGCGATGGTCGTGTCGGTCTTGCACTCGGCGAGCTCGAACTGCGTGTTCTGAAACTCGATGATCGCCTGGCCGAAAGCCTTGCGCTGCTTGACATAGTCGATGGTGAGCGCGAGCGCGCGCTCCATCATCGCCACCGCGTGCACCGCGACGATCAGCCGCTCCTGCGGCAGTTCCTTCATCAGCTGGTAGAAGCCCTGGCCCTCCTCGGTGCCGAGCAGGCTGGTCGCCGGAAGCTGCACGTCCTCGAAGAACAACTCCGAAGTATCGGCGGAATCCATGCCGAGCTTCTTGAGCTTGCGGCCGCGGCGGAAGCCTTGCGCGTCGTCGGTCTCCACCACGAACAGCGAGACGCCCTTGGCGCCGGCCTTGGGATCGGTCTTGGCCACCACGATGATGAGATTGGCGTGCTGGCCGTTGGTGATGAAGGTCTTCGAGCCGTTGAGCACGTAGCCATTGCCGGATTTTTTCGCGGATGTGCGCACGCCTTGCAGGTCGGAGCCGGTGCCGGGCTCGGTCATGGCGATGGCGCCGACCATTTCGCCGGTGGCGAGCTTGGGCAGCCAGCGCTTTTTCTGCTCCTCGGTGCCGTAATGCAGAATGTAGGGGGCGACGATGCCGGAATGCAGCGGCGCGCCGAAAGTGTCGAAACCGGCGAGCGAGAATTCCCGGTTGATCACCGCCTCGTGGGCGAAGCTGCCGCCGGCGCCGCCATAGTCCTCAGGCATTGCCGCGCACAGAAGACCGGCCTCGCCCGCCTTGTTCCAGACGTCGCGGTCATAAATGCCGGCCTCGTGCCAGCGGTCGATATGCGGGACGAATTCGTCGGCGATGAAGCGCCGCGCCTGCTCCTCGAGCAGGACGAGGTCCTCGGTCATCCACGCCCGGTCGCGGCAGATTGAGGGCGTTCATGAGGTGATTCGCTCGCTCGCGACTCACCATAGCGCTTGTGCCGATGGGGCGCGAGCGGGAGCAGCCATGCGCTAGCCGGCGCCGAGAGCGACCGCAATATTGTAAGTGATGAAGGCGGCGGCGTAGGCCAGCGCCAGCATGTAGGCGAAGGTGATCGCCATCCATCGCCAGCTGCCGGTCTCGCGCTTGATCACCGCCAGCGTGGAGGCGCATTGCGGCGCGAAAATGTACCAGACCAGCAGCGCAAGCGCGGTCGCCAGACTCCACTTGCCGGCCAGCGTCTGGCCGATCTGTTCCGCCGCCTCCTTGCCGCCCTCGATCGCATAGACGGTGCCGAGCGCCGCCACCGCGACTTCGCGCGCCGCCATGCCGGGAACCAGCGCGACGCTGATCTGCCAGTTGAATCCGACCGGTGCCAGGATCGGCTCGATCCAGCGGCCGATCAGGGCCGCCAGGCTGAAATTGATGGCCGGTTCGGTGGCCCCCGCCGGCGGCCGCGGAAACGAAGCCAGGAACCAGATCACCACCATCATCGAAAAAATCGTGGTGCCGGCACGCTTGAGGAACATCATGGCGCGCGTGTACACGCCGATGATGATGCTGCGCAGGCGCGGCAGCTTGTAGTCCGGCAGTTCAAGCATGAAGGGCGGCGTCATATTCTCGCGCCAGAAGAAGTGATTGGCGACGAAGGACACGCCGAGCGCGCTGACGATCCCGGCGGCGTAGAGCCCGAACATCACCAGTCCCTGCAATCCGATCCAACCCCAGACCTGCCGGTCCGGGATAAACGCGGAGATGATCAAGGTGTAGACCGGGATGCGGGCCGAGCAGGTCATCAGCGGCGCCACCAGAATGGTGGTCAGCCGGTCGCGCCGGTTGTCGATCACCCGGGTCGCCATGATGCCGGGGATGGCGCAAGCGAAACTCGACAACAGCGGGATAAAGGCACGGCCGTGCAGTCCGGCGCCGCCCATGATGCGGTCCATCAGGAACGCCGCGCGCGCCATGTAGCCCAGGTCCTCCAGCAGCAGGATGAACAGGAACAGGATCAGGATCTGCGGCAGGAAGACAATGACATTGCCGACGCCGGAAATGACGCCGTTCTGAATGAAGCTCTGAAACAGGCCGGCCGGCAATGCATCGTGCGCCACGGCGCCGAGGAATTCGAAGCCGCCGGAGATCAAGTCCATCAGCGGTTTGGTCCAGGCGAAAACCGCCTGGAACATGACAAACAGAACGCAGAGCAGGATCACCAGGCCCGCGACCGGGTGCAGCAGCACGGCATCCACCCGCGCGGTCAGCGTATCCGGCCGCGACGGCATTCCGACCGCGGCGCGGATGATACGATCGGCCTCGCGCTGGGCGGCGCGCAGATCGGACGAGGTCGGCGGCTGCCAGGTGCTGGCGGGGTTTGCGTCTTTGAAGTTCGCGACCATGTCGTCCATGCGCCGCAGCAGATCTTCGGTGCCGCCGCGGCGCACGGCAATCGACGTGACCACCGGCACCCCAAGCTCCTGCGACAACCGGTCGACATCGATCTCGATGCCGCGGCGGCGGGCGATGTCGATCATGTTGAGCACAAGCATCATCGGGCAGCCGACCTGCTTCAGCTCGATCACCAAGCGCAGGGCGACGCGCAGGTTGGTCGCGTCGGCGATGCAAAGCAGCAGATCGGGCCGCGCCTCACTGGCCAGCCGGCCGAGCACAATATCGCGCGTGATCTCTTCATCGGGGCTGCGTCCGCGCAGCGAATAGGTTCCGGGGAGATCGGTCAGGTTGACGCGATGGCCGGACGGCGTCTGGATCACGCCGGCTTTGCGCTCGACGGTGACGCCGGGATAGTTCGCGACCTTCTGACGGCTGCCGGTGATCGCGTTGAACAGCGCGGTCTTGCCGCTATTCGGCGTACCGACCAGCGCGAAGTGCCAAAGGTTCGATTCGGCCGCGGCACTCATTGCGATCGATCCGATCACGTCACGAGGATTGCCATCGCTTCGTGGCGTCGCAGCGCAATGGTGGCATCGTTGACCCGCACGGCGATGGGATCGCGGCCGACCAGGCCTTCGTGCAAAATTTCAATCTTGGCGCCTTCGATAAATCCCAGCTCGAGCAGACGCCGCTCAAGCTCCGCCCCCGCGATGCCTGATGCAGCGCCGGCCGCCGTGATGGCATCGATCCGGCCGTTGAATCCCCTTCGCGCCAAACCCAATGGCACGCGCTGCTCGGCATCGAGCGTTGGACGGCTGTCGGTCACTATTGCCTTCTGCATATAATTATCATTCCCACATTCAACTGGGACAATCACTGACATAAATCAAGTTAAAACGTTTTCATTTTCAGTAGCTTAGAATGATTACAAGGCGCCTGGCGGAGCCGGGGAGCGCGAACTGGCCGCGGCGGCGGCGGAATGCTACCAGCGGCGGCCGTAACAACCGGGCTTGTCGTCACCGTGACTCCATCCCACGCAACCGCCGGCGCAGGCGCGCCGGAGCCGACCGATTCCGCGGCCGCCTGGCTGCGGCTGGGCGTGGCCGTGCTGCTCTCCACCATCGGCGGGGTCGGCATGTGGTCGGTGGTGGTGGCACTGCCCGCCATCCAGGCCGATTTCGGCGTTGCCCGCGCCGACGCGTCGCTGCCCTTTACGTTCGTCATGATCGGCTTCGCCTGCGGCGGGGTGGCGATGGGGCGGCTCGCCGACCGCTTCGGCATCGCCGTGCCGCTGGCGCTGGGCACGGTCGCGCTCGGCGCCGGCTATTTGGCGGCCGGCAGCGCGTCGAGCTTGTGGCAGGTGGCGATCGCCCATGGGCTGCTGATCGGCGTTGGCTGCTCGGCCAGTTTCGGGCCGCTGATCGCCGACATGTCGCATTGGTTTTGGCGCCGCCGCGGCATCGCGGTCGCGCTCGCGGCGTCCGGAAATTATCTCGCCGGCACAATCTGGCCGCCGGTGGTGCAATATTTCATCGCCACGTCGGGCTGGCGCGCGACCCATATCGGCATCGGCCTGTTCTGCGTCGTCACCATGCTGCCATTGACGATCGGCCTGCGGCGCCGGTTCGTGTCGCACCATGCCGACGCCGCCACGACCTCGGCGGCGCGCCGGCAAGCCGAACTGCCGCTCTCACCGCTCGCGCTGCAGGTGCTGCTATGCATCGCCGGCGTCGCCTGTTGCGTGGCGATGTCGATGCCGCAGGTTCACATCGTCGCCTATTGCGGCGATCTCGGCTATGGCGCCGCCCGCGGCGCCGAAATGCTGTCGCTGATGCTCGGCTTCGGCATCGTCAGCCGGTTGATCTCGGGCCTGATCGCGGACCGCATCGGCGGCGTGCGCACGCTGTTGCTCGGCTCGGTGCTGCAAGGCCTGGCGCTGTTCTTGTATCTCTGGTTCGACGGCCTGTTTTCTCTGTATGTGATCTCGGCGCTGTTCGGATTGTTCCAGGGCGGCATCGTACCGAGCTACGCCATCATCGTGCGGGAATATTTCTCGCCGCGCGAAGCCGGCACCCGCGTCAGCCTGGTGCTGATGGCTAGCCTGTTGGGGATGGCGCTGGGCGGTTGGATGTCGGGCGCGGTCTTCGACCTCACCGGTTCCTACCAGGCCGCGTTCCTCAACGGGCTCGGCTGGAATCTTGTGAACGTGTCGGTCATGACCTGGCTGCTGCTGCGCTCACGCCGCCGGCCGGTGCTCGCTTAGGCCTAGCGCAGCTCAGAACGCCTCGTCCGGCAATTCCATGGTGCTGGCCGCGCCCGACTGGATGCGGGCGAGATGCGCCGCGGTTTCCGGCAGCATGCGCTCCATGAAGAAGCGCGCGGTGACGAGCTTGGCGGTATAGCGCGGCGTCGCGCCGTTCGCCTTCGGCAGCTTGGCGATCGCGGCCTCGGCGATCTTGCACCACATGTAGCCGAGCGCCACCAGGCCGAACATGTGCATGTAGTCGGTGGCGCCGGCGCCGGCATTGTCGGGCTTGGCCATGGCGTTCTGCATGAACCACATCGTGGCCTGCTGCAGATGGCCGAGCGAAGCGC
This sequence comes from uncultured Alphaproteobacteria bacterium, assembly GCA_963781875.1. Taxonomy (GTDB): domain Bacteria; phylum Pseudomonadota; class Alphaproteobacteria; order Rhizobiales; family Xanthobacteraceae; genus Pseudolabrys. The sequence continues at coordinate 89,588 of CAWAHP010000010.1, read as the reverse complement.
CGAGCGGCGTCACGTAAGGCTTCATCGCCTCGTCGGCGCCCTTCTCCTTGATGAAGCCGGCGACCTCGTTGAAGAACGCCATCAGCGCGCGGCCGCCGTCCTTGCCGAGCTTGCGGCCGACCAGATCGAGCGCCTGGATGCCGTTGGCGCCTTCGTAGATCTGCGCGATGCGCGCGTCGCGCACGAACTGCTCCATGCCGTGCTCGGCGATGTAGCCGTGGCCGCCGAACATCTGCTGCGCCATCACCGTGTTGGCGAAGCCGGTGTCGGTGAGCACGCCTTTGACCACCGGCGTGAGCAGACCCATGTGGTCGTCGGCGGCTCTGGCGCTCCTTGTCGTCCTCGGAGCGGTGGGCGACGTCGCCCTTGAGCGCGGTCCACAGCACCAGCGCGCGCGCCGCCTCGTTGAAGGCGCGGATGGTCATCAGCGTGCGGCGCACGTCCGGATGCACGATGATCGGATCGGCCGGCTTTGTCGGGATATTTGGCGCCGGAAATCGCGCGGCCCTTGCAGGCGTTCCTTGGCGTAGATCGCCGCGTTCTGATAGGCGACCTCGGATTGCGCCAGGCCCTGCACGCCGACGCCGAGCCGCGCCTCGTTCATCATCGTGAACATGGCGGGCAGGCCGCGGTTTTCCTCGCCGACCAGCCAGCCGGTGGCGCCGTCGTAATTCATCACGCAGGTGGAATTGCCGTGAATGCCCATCTTCTCTTCGATCGAGCCGCAGGACACGCCATTGCGTGCGCCGAGCGAGCCGTCGTCGTTGACCAGGATCTTCGGCACCACGAACAGCGAAATGCCCTTGGTGCCGGCCGGCGCGCCTTCGATGCGCGCCAGCACCAGATGGACGATGTTCTCGGCGAGATCGTGCTCGCCGGCGGAGATGAAGATCTTGGTGCCGGTGATCTTGTAGCTGCCGTCGCTCTGCTTCACCGCCTTCGTGCGCAACAGCCCGAGATCGGTGCCGCAATGCGGCTCGGTCAGATTCATCGTGCCGGTCCAGACGCCTTCACCATCTTCGGCAGATATTTCGTCTTCAGTTCCGGCGAGGCGTGCGCGAGCAGCGCGGCGATGGCGCCTTGCGTGAGCCCCGGATACATGGCGAAGGCCATGTTGGCGGAGCAGAGGAACTCGTTGACCACGCTCGGTCAGCGTCGCCGGCAGGCCCTGGCCGCCGAATTCGGCCGGCACCGAAATGCCGATCCAGCCGCCTTCGACGATCTGCTTGTAGGCGTCCTTGAAGCCGGTCGGCGTGGTGACGCTGCCGTCGGCATGGCGCGTGCAGCCTTCCTTGTCGCCGACGCGATTGAGCGGGGTGAGAACCTCCTCGCTGAACTTCGCCGCCTCGCGCAGCACCGCCTCCACCACGTCGGGCGAGGCGTCGGCAAAGCCCGGCAGATTGCCGTAACGGTCGAGGTGGAAGACGTCGTTGAGCAGGAACAACGCATCGTCCACGGGCGCTTTATAGGTCGGCATGGCTCTCTCCCCCGGCAGTCCGCCGCGGCGTCCGGCAGCGATCGCGAGCGCCGTTTACAACTCGTTAACTAGTGAACCCGGTTGCGACCGATTTAAGATCGGCGCGTTTTTCCCACGCCAGTATGCGCGCTATGTCCAAGCTTACTGTCCACGTTCCCGGCATTCCGTCGTGGCGCTGCCGCAGCGCGCGAGCGCCATTTACGAACTCGTTAACTAATGAACGCTTGCGGCCAATTATAAGAGGCGGCGCAAGTTTCCCCCATCCCCGTATGGCGGCGGTTTCCCACAACATTGCCGCATCCCGCTTTCGGGCGCGTTAAAGCCCGCGCCCGGCCGCCGGAGAATGCAAATTCTCCGGGAAAGTCCGGCACTTCGGCCAAACTTTAACGGCCTGTTTACCGCGAACGGCAAAAAGTCGGTGTGTGGACTGAGAACCGCGCCCGTATCCACCCGCCGTTAACGCGTGCCGGTTCCACGAGAGTCGATCAAGGCTCTTTGCGCCTCCACCTCGAATGTGGGTGTGAGCATGAAATTTGGCGTCCCGTGGAGTGTCAAAGGCATACGGCCGGAAGCCCGCGAGACAGCGAAGGAAGCGGCGCGCCGGTCGGGCATGTCGTTGGGCGAATGGCTCAACTCCGTCATCCTCCATCAGGCCGCGGAAGACGGCGTGCAGGCGCCTCCGCTCGGCTATGATGACGACGATGCCGACGACGACGATCTCCAGCGTGCATCAGCGGCTCGACGACCTCACGCGCCGCATCGAGCAGTTCACGCGCACCGGGCCGGCGGCCTATGCGCCCAAGCGCAGCCGCAACGATACGACCAGATCGCCGACCTGATCGGCCGCCTCGACCGGCGGCTCGACCAATTCGTCAACACCTCGCGCCGATCGCATGCCGATGTGCCGCCGGCCATGCCGACGATGCGGCATGCCGCCGGCGCTCGATCGCGCCGTTGCCGAAATCGCCGCCCGCCAGCGCGCGCTCAACGGCCAGCCGGGCAACCGGCCGCAGCGCAGCAATCGCTGCAGGCCGCGACTGCGCCACGCTCGCCGGCCTGTTGCGCCGATGCCGACACAGGATCTGTCGGGACTGGAGGATCAACTTCGCAAGATCACCAATCAGATCGAGACGCTGCGCAAGCCGGGCGTCGAGGAAGCGATCAATGCCTTGCGCGCCGAACTCGGCGAGATCGGCCGCGCGCTCACCGATGCGATGCCGCGCCACGCCATCGACACCATCGAGAAGCAGATCCAGGGCTTGACCCAGCGCATCGCCGAAGGCCGCCAGGCCGGCGTCGACGGCGGCGCGCTGTCCGGCGTCGAGCACGGGCTCGCCGAAGTGCGCGACGCGCTGCGCGGACTGACGCCGGCGGAAAACCTGGTCGGCTTCAACGAGGCGGTGGCCGAGCTCGCGCACAAGATCGATCTGATCGTCGCGCAGAAAGATCCGGCGACGCTCGCAGCAGCTCGAGCACGCCATCACCACGCTGCGCGAGATGGCGACCCACGTCGCCTCCAACGACGCCGTGGGCGGGCTTGCGACCCAGGTGCAAACGCTGGCCGAGAAGGTCGAGCACATGGCGACGGCCGCGCGGCGGCAGCGATGCGCTCAACAATCTCGAGCAACGCATCGCCGCGCTTTCCGATGCGCTGGCCGAGCGCGCGCAGAACGGCGGCGCGGTGCCGCCGCTGCTGGAAGCGCTGGTGCAGTCGCTGTCCGACAAGATCGAGATGATCCAGCAGTCGCGCGGCGACAATGTCGCGGTCGGCCATCTCGAGGATCGCATCGTCAAGCTGGTGGAGCGGCTGGACGCGTCCGATTCCCGCCTCGGCCACCTGGAAGCGATCGAGCGCGGACTGGCCGATCTGCTGGTGCATATCGAGGACATGCGCGCGCAACAAGGACAGCGGGGCTCTGCGCGCGGACAATTCGCCGGGCGTCGACTCGCTCAAAGCACGACATCGCCCGCACCCAGGACGCGCTCGAAGCGGTCAACGGCACGCTCGGCCACGTCGTCGACCGCCTGGTCATCGATCGAAAAGGATATTCGCGGCGAGGCGCGCACGCGCGGCGCGGCCGATTCCGACATCCGGCGAGCTCAAGCGACCGGTCGGCAAGGTCGCGGTCCGCATGGTCAGCGATGCGCCGCCGCAAGCCGCAGTTCCGACCCGCCGGCAGCCGCAGCCCCGCAAGCTGCGCCGCCAGCCGCCGCGCCGCCCGCGCCCAAGCGCCTGCCGGCGGCCGGCCAGCTGCCGATCAATCCCGATCTGCCGCCCGATCAGCCGCTCGAGCCCGGTTCCGGTCCGCCGCGATTTACGCGCCAATCCGGCCGCGCGCATCGCCGCCTCGGAAGCAGCGCTTGGGCGGCCCGGCCCGCCGCGGGCGCCCCGGCGGCAAATCCGGTTTCATCGCCGCCGCCCGCCGCGCCGCGCAGGCGGCGGTCGCAGGCGCCCAGCGTGCGCGTGCCGCCGCGCCGAATTCATCGAGGCGGACGAGACCGAGCCGCCATCGCTGCGCGACAAAGTGATGAAGCGGGTCAAATCGCTGTTCATCGCCGCCAGCATCGTCGCCGTCGTGGTCGGCTCGATCCAGATCGCGGGCAATGTCCTCGACTTCGGCAAGTCTGAGGCCCCCAACGTCACGACCGCGAAAGCCCCCGACTCCGACGCCATCAAAAATGACACGACGAGCGCCAAACCGGCGATGCCGGGCGCCAAACCGGCTGCGCCTGACAACTATAGCCGCCAATCCGCTTGAGCCGCACGAAGCTGCCCAGGCTCATCCCGATGGCTCCGCCGCTTGGAAGCAATGTCCCCGTCACCACGCCGCCGCAGGATCTGAGCCCGATCGCGCAAGACTTCCCGCCGCTGCTGAACCCGCCCCGCCCCTCGACCCACCGGTCCTGAACATGCCGGCCTTGGAAGCCAAGAGCGACATCACCGGATCGATCCCGCGCACCGCCGGCACCGGCCGGCCCGCGCGACCGGCGGCGCCGTCAGCGCAGCCAGACGTCCAAAATACCGATCGGCTGCCGATCGCCATCGGCGGGCACCGCCTGCGCAGCGCGGCCATCGCCGGCGATGGCGCGGCCGCCTATGAGGTGGCCGTGCGCTTCGCGGAAGGCCGCGGCGTGCCGGTCAATCTGGAAGAAGCGGCGCACTGGTTCGAGCGCGCCGCCAGCAAAGGCCTGGCGCCCGCGCAATTCCGCTATGCCAGCCTGCTGGAAAAGGGCCAGGGCGTGAAGAAGGACCTCGGCGCCAGCCCGCCGGCTCTATCTCGCCGCCGCCGCCAAGGGCAACGGCAAGGCGATGCATAACCTCGCCGTGCTCTATGCCGAAGGCATCGACGGCAAGCCGGATTACGGCACCGCCGCGCAATGGTTCCGCAAGGCCGCGCAGCGGGGCATCGCCGACAGCCAGTACAATCTCGGCGTCCTGTGCGCGCGCGGCCTCGGCACCGAGAAGAACCTAGCCGAATCCTACAAATGGTTTGCGCTCGCGGCCGCCCAAGGCGACCGGGAAGCCGCCAAGAAGCGCGACGAAGTCGCCGCCCACCTGGACGCCGACGACGCTCGACGCCGCCCAACTCGCGGTCAAGAGCTTCGTGGCCGAGCCGCAGCCAGACGATGCCACCGTCGTTCCCGAGCCGCCCGGCGGCTGGGATCACGCCGGCGCCGCGCCGCCGCCGCAAGCCAAGCCGCGACCTGCCGGACCTCTATCGCTCGGCTCGTTCGAGATGGGAAAACGGTGAACAAGCGCGGCGTATTGTCCAAAGACGTGAACGCGCGCGCGTTCATCGCTAAGATCGATCTAAGTCGTCGCCGGTCAAGTCATCGACCGGCCTCGCTGACGATTCCGCGCGCAATGGTGTTAACTGCAAGGTGAGCCGCCGGCCGGCGCGGACCGGCCCGAACATTGGCCTTAAACGCCGGACGACGCCGCTTGCAAATCTACCTCCCGATCGCCGACCTGCCCGTAAACATCTTCCTCGTGCTGGGGATGGGGCTTGCGGTCGGCTTCATCTCCGGCATGTTCGGCATCGGCGGCGGCTTCCTGATGACGCCGCTGCTGATCTTCATCGGCATTTCGCCGGCGGTCGCGGTGGCGAGCGTATCGAGCCACATCGCGGCCTCCTCGTTTACCGGCGCGATCACCTATTGGCGCAAGAGCGCACTCGACGTCGCGCTGGCCATGATGCTGCTCAGCGCCGGCATCGTCGGCACCGCGACCGGCGTCTGGCTGTTCACCAAACTGCGCGAACTCGACCAACTCGATCTGATGATCGGGCTGTCCTACGTCACGCTGCTCACGGTGGTCGGCGCCCTGATGATCTACGAGAGCGTGCGGGCCGAGATGCGCGCGCGCCAAGGCATGCCGGCGACGCTGCGCCGGCCGGGCAGCCACACCTGGCTGCACGGGCTGCCGTTCAAGCTGCGCTTCAAGCGCTCGAAAATCTACGTGTCGGCGATTCCGGTCTGGGCGATCGGATTCATCATCGGTTTCGTCGGCGCCATCATGGGCATCGGCGGCGGCTTCCTGCTGGTGCCGATGCTGATCTATTTCCTGCGGGTGCCGACCGCGACCGTGATCGGCACCTCGATGGTGCTCACGCTGGTCACCATGGCGTCGGCGACGGTGATGCATGCGGCCACCAACCATCTGGTCGACGCGGTGCTGGCGCTGATCCTGATGGTCGGCGGCGTGATCGGCGCGCAATTCGGCGCGCGCACCGGACAGAAAATGCGCGGCGAGCGGCTGCGGCTGCTGCTCGGTCTTCTGGTCTTCGCGGTCGGCCTGCGTTTCGCCTATCGAGCTGGTGGTGCAGCCGGACGATCTGTTCTCGCTGCGCCACGTGGGGAGCGAATGATGCGGCGGCTCGCGCTCACGATCCCGATCGTGCTGATGGCCTGCGGCCTCAGGCCCGCCGCCGCCGAACGGCTGGTGGTGTCGCTGTCGAATCACCGGGTCGCCGTCACCTCGAGTTTCGTCGGCGAGGATCTGGTGCTGTTCGGCACCGTCGAGCCCGACGCCGGCAAGACGGCGCTGCGGTCCGCCTACGATCTCGTGGTCACCGTGACCGGGCCGCGCGAGACGTTGCGCACGCGGCGCAAGCAGCGCGTGCTCGGCATCTGGGTCAATGTCGACTCGCGCGAATTCGTGCGCGTGCCGTCCTATCTTGCCGTGCTGAGCAACCGCCCGGTCGGCGACATCGCCGACCAGGACTACTTTGCGGCGATTGCAGGTCGGGCTCGACAATTTTCTGCTGCCGCAGCGCATCGGCCCCGACATCGCCGATACCGTGCGCGACGATCCGTTCCGCGTCGCGTTCGTGCGGCTGGAGCGTCAGCTCGGCCTTTACCGGGAATCCGGCAGCGCGGTGACCTTCCTGACGCCGACCGTGTTCCGCGCCGCGATCCCGCTGCCGGCCAATGTGCCGACCGGCAACTATGCGATCGACGTCAAGCTGTTCGCCGACGGCGCGCTGGTCGCGCGCACCAATTCGGCGCTGGAAGTGATCAAGACCGGCTTCGAGCAATATGTCGCCGACGCCGCGCGCGACCACGGCCTGCTCTATGGCTTGGTGACCACGCTGATGGCGCTGCTCATCGGCTGGTTCGCCAGCGTGGTGTTCCGGCGCGAATGATTTTTTAGTCCGGCAGGCAGCGCTTGGCGGCAAAGGGGTAAAGCCGGTCCTCGCCCAGCATATGCGCGGTGAAGGCGAGCGTGCCGAACAGATCGGCGAATGCCGCGTCGCGCACATTGAGCCCGCCGGTGAAGGCGCCGAAGGCCGGCATCACCATGCGCGTTGCATCGGCCGCAAAGCAGCGCCGGCTGACCGCGCGGCCGCGATGGGCGATACGCGCGCCACCGGATGCAGATGGCCGCAGATTTCGCCGGCTGTCGCCCGTCGGCAGATGGCGGAAGGTCAATGCACCGACGTTGCCAGCGTTTCGGTGAACGTGCCGCCGATACCGCAAGCGGGCGGCTCGGGATCGTGATTGCCGGTGATCCAGATCCAGTCGCGGCCGCGCTGCAGTCGTGCAAGGGTGTCGCGATCCTCATCGGCTAGCCGCGCCGGACCGCCGCCGTCGTGGAAACTGTCGCCGAGCGCGACCACGCAGCGCGGCGCGTAATGCGCGATCAAGCGGGCGAGGCGCGACAAGCGTCGCCGCGGTGTCGTAGGGCGGCAACAATACGCCGCGCGCGGCGAAGCTCGAACCTTTTTCCAGATGCAGATCGGCGACCGCCAGCAGGCGCTGCTCCGGCCAATAAAGCGCGCCAGCCGGATCGGCGAGCAGGGAGACACCGGCGACGACAATACTGTTGCCCTGTCCCGCTGCAACGTTTTGCGCCGCCAGTTTCACTGCATCGCCTCCTTCACCAATTCATCCGCGGCTTCGGCCAGCAGCGCATCCGCCGCCTCGCCATAGACCGTCTCGCGCCCGATCTCCAGCATCACCGGAACCGCCAGCGGCGAGACGTGGTCGAGAGCCTTATGGACGATTCGGCCCTTGATGCGCGAGAGCATTTCGCCGAGCCGCTTGATATCGAGCAGGCCGGTGGCGGCATCGGCGCGCGCCGCGCGCAGCAGAATATGGTCGGCCTGATGCTTGCGCAGCACGTCGTAGACCAGATCGGTGGAAATCGTGAGCTGGCGGCGCGATTTCTCCTCGCCGGGAAAGCGCCGCTCGATCAGCCCGGCGATGATCGCGCAACTGCGGAAGGTGCGCTTCATCAGCGCGGATTCGGCGAGCCAGGCTTCCAGGTCGTCGCCCAGCATGTCCTCGTCGAACAACTGCGGCGAGCGACAGATCGCCGCGCGTAATGCGCAAGCCGAGATCGCCTAGGCCCCAGACCGCGAGCGCATATTCGTTGGCGACAAAGCCGAGCGGCTTCATGCCGGCACGCTCGAGCCGGCGCGTGAGCAGCATGCCGAGCGTCTGATGCGCGAGACGCCCCTCGAACGGATAGCAGACGAGATAATATTTGGCGGCGCGCGGAAAGGTCTCGACCAAGAGATCGCCGGGCCGCGGCAGCAGCGAACGCCATTGCTGGATTTCCAGCCATTCGCGCACTTGCTCGGGCAGCGCGCGCCAGGCTCGCGGCTCGGCCAATAGCGCGCGCACGCGCGCCGCCAGATAAGTCGAGAGCGGAAACTTGCCGCCTTCGTAGGTCGGCACCTTCGGATCGGTGGCGGTCGAGCGCGAGACATAGACCTCGTCCTCGACCAGCGCTTCGTATTTGAGGATTTCGCCGGCGAACACGAAGGTGTCGCCGACCGAAGCATCTCGATGAAATATTCCTCGACCTGGCCGAGCAGCCGTCCGCCGCGCGGAATCAAGGCGCCGCTCGCGCGCGAGCGCACCAGCCGGACCTTCAGCATGTCGGCTTCGACGATGGTGCCGACATTCATGCGGTAGCGCTGCGCCACGCGCGGATGGGTGATGCGCCAGCGGCCGTCCTTGCCCTGCCGGATTTTGGCGAAGCGCTCGTAGGCCTTCAGCGCATAGCCGCCGGTGGCGACGAAATCGACTGCCGCGTCGAAATCGGACCGCGCCAGCGCGGCATAGGGCGCGGCAGCGCGCACTTCCGCATACAAGTCGTCGGACAGAAACGGCTCGCCGCAGGCGCGGCCGAGGATATGCTGCGCCAACACATCGAATGCGCCGGTGCGCAGCGGCGGCGTATCCTGCGCGTTCTCCGCCACCGCATCGATGGCGGCGCGGCATTCCAGCACCTCGAAACGGTTGGCCGGCACCAGCACCGCTTGCGAAGGTTCGTCGAGCCGGTGATTGGAGCGGCCGATCCGCTGCATCAGCCGCGAGGAGCCCTTCGGCGCGCCGATATTGATGACCAGATCGACGTCGCCCCAGTCGACGCCGAGATCGAGCGAGGAGGTGCACACCACCGCGCGCAGTTTCCCGGCGCTCATCGCATCCTCGACCTTGCGGCGCTGCGCGACGTCGAGCGAGCCGTGATGCAGCGCGATGGCGAGATTGTCGTCGTTCGCCTGCCACAATTCCTGAAACAGGAATTCGGCCTGGCTGCGGGTATTGACGAATACCAGCGTGGTCTTGTGCCGCTTGATCAGCGCGTAGATTTCGCCGAGAGCGTGCCGCGCCGAATGCCCGGCCCAGGGCAAGTGCTCCTCGGTATCGAGCATAGTGACGTGCGGCGGCGCGCCGGCTTGCGCCACCACCAGATCGGCGCGTGCTTCGCCCGCAAGCGGCTGCGGCACCAGAAAGCGGCAAAGGTCGTCGCGGCTCGGCCACGGTGGCGGAGAGGCCCACGGTGGTGAGTCTGCGGCGCCAAGCGAACAGCCGTGCTAAGCCCAGCGACAACAGGTCGCCGCGCTTGGAGGTGACCAGCGAATGCAATTCGTCGAGTACCACGCGCTTGAGCGTGCCGAACAGATAGGGCGCGTCGGCACTGGCGAGCAGCAGCGCGAGCTGTTCCGGCGTGGTGAGCAGGATATCGGGCGGATCGCGCCGCTGGCGCTGCCGCTTGGAGGCGGGCGTGTCGCCGGTGCGTGTCTCCAGCCGAATGGGTAGACCCATCTCGCGTACCGGAATTTCCAGATTGCGCGCGATGTCGACCGCCAGCGCCTTGAGCGGCGAGATGTAGAGTGTGTGCAGACCGTGCGAGCGGCGCAGTTCGCGGCCGGTCGATGTCAACCGGCGAGGCCGCGTATTGAATTCGTTCAGCTCCACCAGCGTCGGCAGGAAGCCGGCGAGCGTCTTGCCGCCGCCGGTCGGCGCGATCAGCAGCACCGAGCGCCCATTGCGCGCCTTCGCCAACAATTCGAGCTGATGCGCGCGCGGCGCCCAGCCGCGGCTGGCGAACCAGCGGGCGAAGATGTCCGGGCAGCAGTGGAGGGAGGTCGAGCGCGGTTGCAGGTTCCATCGAGTTAGTGTCCAGCCACCACGATCAGCCCGGGCACCGGCATACCCTTTTCAGTGCGAGTCGCGGCGGAATCGAGGCTGACGAGTTTCAAGCCCGGCCGCATCTAGTGCGGCGCGGACATGCGCCGCGCCATGAGCGTAGCGCAAGGTCTCGCGCAAGATTACGCCATCGCCATCGTTCATCTCCACGCTGAACGCGATCAAGCCGGACGGCGCCAGCACCTGCGCCGCCGCGATCAGCACCGGCTCGAGATCGTCGAAATACACGAACACATCGGCGGCAAGAATGAGATGATAGCGCGCCTTGGCGGCGGCTTCCTGGCCAAGAAAGCCCAGGACCTCGCCTTCGATCAGCCGGTCATAAAGTCCTTTCGTCCGCGCCTGGGCGAGCATGGCCGGCGACAGATCGACGCCCACCAGCCAATCGCAAAACGGCCGGAACGCTGCGCCCGCCAGGCCGGTGCCGCAGCCGAGATCGAGCAGCGACCCGAACTTCATCCGCTCGCCGGCCCGCGCCGCCTGCACAGCGTTCAGCAGCAGTTCCGGCGCGCGGTAGCCGAGCCCTTCGGTCAGCGCCCGATCGAAACCCGGCGCATAGCCGTCGAACAGCGCGCGCACATAGCCTTCCGGCATGGCGGCTGGCCGGCGCAGCGCCGAGGCGGATCAGATGCAGCGTGGCGCCGTGGCGGTCCTGCGGGTCGGCTTGCGCCGCCTCTCGATACGCCGCGACCGCGCCGGCGCGATCGCCCAGCTTCTCGCGCACCTCGCCGAGCGCGAACCAGGCCGAGGCATAGTCGGGCGCAAGCTCCAGCGCCTGCGTCAGCAGATCGGCGGCAGCCGGCGAGATCGCCCTTGGCCTCGAGGTCGCGCGCCCATTCGAAGCGGCGGTCGGCGATCAGGTTGCCGGACGACAGATGGATCGGCTGCGGCTGCAATGCGGCCCTCAAGGGATGGCGCGGAGCGATTTTACGGCATATGTAAACGCAGCGCGGCAATTCGTGCTAGGATCGAAGCCAGCGCGAGAAGGACAGAGATGGCCATGAACGAACAACGCCGTGACTAAAAGCAACGACACCGTGACCAGGGTTTTCGGCGGCTCGCCGCTGGCGGTGCTGGGGCGCCTCATCCTGGTGTCGATCCTGGTCGGCGTCGTCCTGTCGGCGCTCGGGCTCGACCCGTTCGACATCGTGCACAGCATCGAGCGGCTGATCCGCTCGATCTGGGACATGGGCTTCGACGCCGTTCCGCTGGCTGTGGCGCTATTTCCTGCTCGGCGCGGTGATCGTGATCCCGATCTGGCTGATCATGCGCGCCGTCAACGCGCCGCGCGGGAAATAATCAGCCCGGCCAGCTCTCCGCCGTCATGTCGGCGGCATCCGAGCCGATCATCGAGGCCAGCGAATTGCGGTGGCCGCGCTTGAGCGCCGTCACCAGATCCGCCTTGATCTCCGACACCAGGCCGATGCCGCGATACACCAGCCCGGTGTAGAGCTGCACCAGCGTGGCGCCGGCCTTGATCTTGGCGATGGCCGTGGCGCCGGAGTCGATGCCGCCGACGCCGATCAGCGGGAAGGCGCTCTCGGCGCGCACGAAGGTCTCCGCCAGCATGCGGGTCGACGAGCTTGAACAGCGGCCGGCCCGACAGCCCGCCTGCCTCGCTCGCCTTGTCGCGCTCGCGCAGCGAGCCGGGCCGCGCGATCGTGGTGTTGCCGACGATCATGCCGTCGACGCGGTGCTTGCGCGCGATGCCGACCACGTCGTCGAGATCGGACAGCGTGAGGTCGGGCGCGATCTTGAGCAGCACCGGCGTCGGGCCGGCGCGCGGGCGCACCCGTTCGCGCGCATCGATCACGCGCGCCAGCAGATCGTCGAGCGCGCTCGGCCTGCTGCAGGTCGCGCAGGCCGGGCGTGTTGGGCGACGACACGTTGACGGTGAAATAGCTCGCCACCGGCGCGAAGGTCTCGATCAGCCGCACATAATCGCCGGCGCGGTCGGTCGAATCGCGGTTGGCGCCGATATTGACGCCGACGATGCCGCCCTCGCCCGCGCGCGCGGCGAGCCGCGCCAGCACCGCCGCCGCGCCCTCGTTGTTGAAGCCGAGCCGGTTGATCACGCCCTCGTCGGCCTCGAGCCGGAACAGGCGCGGGCGCGGATTGCCGGCCTGCGCGCGCGGGGTCACGGTGCCGACCTCCACGAAGCCGAAGCCGAGCCGCAACATCGCGTCCGGAACCTGCGCGTTCTTGTCGAAGCCGGCGGCCAAGCCGACCGGATTGGGGAAATTGAGCCCGAAGGCGCGGACGCCGAGTTCGCCGGCATCGAGTGCCGGCCGCGCCAGCGGCATGAAGCGCAAGGCCTTGATCGCCAGTGTATGCGCATCCTCCGGATCGAGGGCCCGCAGCAGCGGGCGGGACAGGCGGTCGATGAGACCGATCACCAAATGCGGCTCCGGGGTTGCGTTGGTATCGACCCTACTGAGGTTTGTTCAAGGCGGCCATTCACGAAACTGTTGTGTGACAAGCGGGCGACTCAAGGCTATAATTCCTATAACTTGGACTTGCAGTCTTATGCACCCCCCAACAGCTTCGGCTTTGCCATGCTGACACATAATCAGATCTGGACTGCCATCGACCGGCTGGCCGCCCGCGCCAAGCTGACGCCATCCGGACTTGCCAAGAAGGCGGGCCTCGACCCGACCACCTTCAACAAGTCCAAGCGCATCACCCCGGAAGGCCGGCCGCGCTGGCCGTCCACCGAATCGGTGGCCAAGGCGCTGCAGGCGACCGGCACCAAGGTCGACGCCTTCGTGCACCTGATCACCGACAGCGGCAAAGTGGCGATCCAGAACGTGCCGCTGATCGGCTTCGCCGAAGCCGGCGCCGGCGGCTATTTCGACGACGGCGGGTTCCCGGTCGGCAAGGGCTGGGAGGAGATCGCCTTCCCGTCGGTCACCGACGAGCACGCCTATGCGCTGGAAATTTCCGGCGACTCGATGAAGCCGGCCTATCGCGACGGCGACGTCATCGTCGTCTCGCCGGCGGCGCCGGTGCGCCGCGGTGACCGCGTTGTGGTCAAGACCAAGGACGACGAGGTGATGGTCAAGGAACTCAAGCGCAAGACCAGCAAGAGCGTCGAGCTCAAATCGCTCAACGCCGAGCATCGCGACCGCACGCTGCCGATGTCCGAGGTGCTGTGGATCGCGCGCATCGTCTGGGCCAGCCAGTAGTTCTTCGAACCGCAATATAGCGACGCGATTGGCGAACGCGGCAACGCGAACGGATCAAAGTGCGTATAGAAAAATTCCAACAGCACTAGGCAAGAATGCCGATTGAACCTATCATAATTTCAAAATTGTGGCCCACTGACGCGATTTTGGCCGGGCCACTGGATTGAATAGCCTGAACATCAGCCGCAGGGAGGCTTAAATAAATGGCCAAACGACGTTCCCGAATGGGTCTTGATCATCGCCGCCGCGACAAGAGCGGCGAAATTCGCCACAAGAGCGGAAAAACGCGCGTCGGCAGCTTGCGCAAGACTTACGGTGCAACCTTCGCGAAAGGATTCCGCGCCGACATGCACCTTCATACGCTGCTCAAGCGCAAGCGGTGCAAATCTCTGCATGATTATCTCAGAAAGCATCACCGCTAGGTATCGCTAGCGACCCCCAAGGGCTAGTTGTGACCGGTCTCCATGAGCAACTAGATTTTCTTCTTTGGCGCAGACCTCACTCATATGGCCGCGGTGCGATCACATGAATGAGAGTTAGGCGGCGTGTTCAGGATATATATAGTTGTGTATAGTGTATGTTCTGTTTGAGGTCGAAGCGCCGTCCAAAGTCACGACCGTTAGAAATGGAGTTGGAGAATGAAACGCCAGGCATCGTTTGTAATGTGCTCCGCGGTGATCGCGTCGGTTCTCGCATTCTCTGTAGCGCCTTCAATGGCGCAGAAAACCGCAAAAGCGTGCGAAGACGAATGGAAAGCTGGAAAAGCAGAAATTCAAAAAAGCGGAAAGAAGAAAAAAGATTTTATCGCTGAATGCCGCGGGGGTACGGCAGCAGCTCCGGCGGCAACGCCTGCAGCGGCTGCAACACCGGCCGCGACACCGGCTGCGCCAGCGGCGAAACCCGCCAGCAAGCCCTCGAACGGCCGCCAAGCCGAATACGCGCGCGAACGCGCTTGCGGCCAGGATTGGAAAGCTGAAAAGGCCGCCGGGAAAGTGCCTGCGGGCATGACCTGGCCGAAGTACTGGAGCGAGTGCAACAAGCGTAAGAAAGCGGCGGGGATGTGAACGACGCGGTCACATGGCGATCAGCATCGCCATTCTGCAAATAAATCGTAACCAGGGAGAAAGTCCATGAAGGCTATCACTATATCGGTTGCTCTGTTGCTGATCTGCGGTCCCGCATACGCGGCGTCGTGCAAAGCGGATTCGGAAGGCAAGAAGCTTGCTGGCGCCGCAATGACGAGCTTCATGAAGAAGTGCGAAACCGATGCCAAGGCGGCGTGCGACAAGTCGGCGGCGGAAAAAAAGCTCGCCGGCGCCGCCAAGGATAGTTTCACCAAGAAGTGCGTCACTGACGCGGTCGGAACCTAATACTTTCCGACCAAGGGTTTCTGACATGCGGCCCGGAATGCGGCACTCCGAATTCCGGGCCGTTCGTCAGCGATCTCGCGTGCATATAAAGGGAGAGGAACCATGAGTATTCTGGGAAGTATTATGTCAGCGATCACTTCTGCCGCGAAGACCGTGGGCGCCGTCGTATCGTCGGCGGCAGCGGCAACGGCATCGCAGCCGATGTCTCAGGTCGATGTCGAAGCCACCCTCACGAAATTGACCTCGCAGCAAAAGGAAAAACTCGACTGGCGGACGTCGATCGTCGACCTGATGAAGCTGTTGAACCTGGACAGCGGCTTGAATGCCCGCAAACAGCTCGCTCAGGAGCTCGGCTACACGGGCAACAAGGATGATTCGGCCACGATGAACGTCTGGCTGCATAAGCAGGTCATGCAAAAACTGGCCGAAAACGGCGGAAAGGTTCCCGATTCTCTCAAGCACTAGCGAGAGAGCCTTATCCAAACTGAATGATCGACGCCGGAACCGATTGAGACAGGCCGAAGCGGTTACTGTCTCAATCTTTTTCCAAAACGCATTCGAAAATCCGTGCGTTCAGGCTCCGCTGCGTCCAGCCAGCGCGTGATAGGCCACAAGCACGACAATGGCGCCTATGACCGAGACAAATAAGCTGTAAAGATTGAGGCCGGTGACGCCTTGGGCGCCGAGTACACTAAAGAGAAAGCCGCCAACAACGGCCCCCACAACACCCAAAGCAATGTCTAATAATAGCCCTTCGCCTTGCTTGTTGACGATCTTGCTGCCGATAAACCCGGCGATAAGACCGAGGATGATCCAGCTGATAATGGACATAGGCGCTCCCGGTTACGTTCTTGAAAGATGCGGCAATTCGAAGTTTCGCCATTTGACAGTCAAAATTCAAGCGTCGCATGGCTTCGAAGATATCGCTAACATGATATATTAATCGCTTAGAATTCGCGTGGCCAAGTTTCGCCAGGTAAGTCAACGGAGATGACAAATGGGATTACTCGATGACGTGCTCAAGTCCAGCGTTCCCAAGGGCAATCTCGCAACGCCACTGATGATCGGGCTTGGCGCTTTGCTTGCGTCCGGCGCGTTGCACAAACAGGCTGGTGGAACAACCCCTGGCGCACCCGATGGCGGTTTGCTTGCGGGATTGGGCGGCCTGATCAATCGATTCCAGGAAAGCGGCCAAAGCGATATCATCAAATCGTGGATCGGCACCGGTCAAAACCTGCCGATTTCGGCATCGCAACTGGGTTCGGTGCTTGGCCCCACAGTGATCAAGGCTCTGGCGGCGAAGACCGGACTTTCCGAGCAGGAATTGACGGCGCAGTTGTCACAAATTCTTCCGGGGGTCGTGGACAAGCTCACGCCGAATGGCCAGCTGCCAACGCATAGTTAGGTTTCACGGCGACCGCACGCTGCCGGTGTTCGACGTTCTGTGGATCACGCGCATCGTATGGTCGAGCCAGTAGCGGAACGGAGGGGCACTCAATGAACCGTCGTCATGCATTGAAAGCGCTGGCCGGGCTGGCGCTGTGTCCGATTTGCACGTCGGCGGGCTTTGCCGCCGAAGGCGCACATTGGAGCTACGAAGGCGCGACCGGACCGGGCCATTGGGGCGATATCGATGCCGCCAGCAAAGTTTGCTCGGCCGGCAGCCAGCAGTCGCCGATCGACATCACCGCGTCGATCAAGTCGCAACTGCCGCCGCTGAAGATGGTCTGGGCGAAGAATGCCGACACGATCGTCAACAATGGCCACACTATCCAGCTCAACTTCGAGCAAGGCAGCACGCTGACGGCGGGTAAGGATGCCTTCGCGCTGCTGCAATTCCATTTTCATCATCCGAGCGAACACCTGATCGGCGGCAAAAGCTTTCCGATGGAGGTGCACTTCGTGCATCGCAATTTCGCGGGGAATCTCGCGGTCGTCGGCGCGCTGATGACCGCCGACGGAACGAATTCGACGTTCGGAAAAATCGTCGCCAGCATGCCGGCAAAAGAAGGCGCGCCGGTCAAGGCTGCCGCAGGCATAGACCCGAACATGCTGCTGCCGGCGTTGCGCGGCTACTATCGCTATTCCGGTTCGCTGACGACGCCGCCGTGCAGCGAAGTGGTCGACTGGCTGCTGCTGCGCGATCCGATCAAAGTGGCGAAGGCGGATATCGACCGCTTCGCCAAACTGTTTCCGATGAATGCGCGGCCGGCGCAGAAGGATAACCGCCGCTTCGTGCTCAGCTCGTAACGCCCGTCGCGCCTAGGCCGACCTCGCCAGCGCGCCGTCGATCATGTCGACGGTGTTCTGCAAGCCGTAGACCGCGACGAACGAGCCGAAGCGCGGGCCTTTCTCCTGGCCGAGCAGCACCTGGTAGAGCATGTTGAACCAGTCGAGCGAGACGCCCGGCTTGCCGTCCTTGGCTTTTTTCTTCTGGTCGAGAAACGGCTCGCGCCGCCCGACTTCATAAACGACGTCCTGAATTTCTTCCGCCGTCGCGTTCGGCGGCAAATTCGACAGCGCGTCGCGCAGATCGTTCAGCGCCGCGCGCTCGACGTCGATCGGCTGGCGGAATTTCTTCGCCGGCTGCACGAAATCGCGGAAATAGTGGATGGCGTATTCGACCAACGCCTTGAGCTTGGGGTGCGTCTGCGGCGTCACGCCCGGCCGGTAGCGGCCGATGAAGCCCCAGAGCGTCTCGGCGTTCTCGGCATTGGACGAGGACACCAGCGTGAGCAGCATCGAGAACGAGATCGGCATCTCCACCTTCGGCGGATTGCCGGAATGGATGTGCCAGACCGGGTTCGACAAACGCTGCTTCGGGTCTTGCCGCTGATAGCCGTCGAGGAACTGCTGATACTCGTCCACGGTGCGCGGGATGACGTCGAAGTGCAGCCGCTTGGCCGCCTTCGGCTCGCGGTACATGAACAATGACAGGCTCTCGGTGCCGGCGTAGCGCAGCCATTCGTCGATGGTCAGCCCATTGCCTTTCGACTTGGAAATCTTCTGCCCGTTCTCGTCGAGGAAGAGTTCGTAGATGAACCCTTCCGGCGGCTGGCCGCCGAGCGCACGGCAGATTTCGCCCGACAGCTTCGCCGAGTTGATCAGGTCCTTGCCGGCCATTTCATAATCGACGCCAAGCGCGACCCAGCGCATCGCCCAGTCCGGCTTCCATTGCAGCTTGCAGCGCCCGCCGGTGACCGGCGTGGTCACCTGCTGTTTCGTGTCCGGGTCTTCATAGGTGATGGTTCCGGCCTTGGCGTCATGCGCGAGCACCGGCACTTGCAGGACGATGCCGGTCTTCGGCGATAAAGGCAGGAACGGCGAATAGCTCTGCGCGCGCTCCTCGCGCAATGACGGCAGCATGATCGCCATCACCTTGTCGAACCGCTCCAGCACCTTGAGCAGCGCGGAATCGAACCGCCCCGACGTGTAGCATTCGGTCGACGATAGAAACTCGTATTCGAAGCCGAAATGATCGAGGAATGCGCGCAGCCGCGCATTGTTGTGCTCGCCGAAACTCGGATGCGTGCCGAACGGATCGGGCACCTTGGTCAGCGGCTTGCCCAGATGCTGTTCCAGCATCTCCTTGTTCGGCACGTTGTCCGGCACCTTGCGCAGGCCGTCCATGTCGTCGGAGAAGGCGATCAGCCGCGTCTTGATCTTGTCGTCGGTGAGCACGCGGAAGGCGTGACGCACCATGGTGGTGCGCGCCACTTCGCCGAAGGTGCCGATATGCGGCAGGCCGGACGGGCCGTAACCGGTCTCGAAGATCACCTCGTCCTTCGGCCGCGTCTTCAGCCGGGCGACGATCTTGCGCGCCTCCTCGAACGGCCAGGCATTCGATTGCTCGGCGAGCTCGCGCAACGATGCGGCGCTGTCGGTAACGGACATCATGATCTCCGGACGCGGGAACAGTAGGAATCCCACGCGCCAAGGTCAAATTTGCGGCTCAATACGGGCTGATCGGGAAATAGCGCAGCCACAGGTCGGTGAAGCGGCCCTTCTCCCACAGCCGGAACAGCGCCCAGTTGAACGCCTGCCGCAGTACCTCGTTGCCGCGCTTGACGGCGATGCCGACGCCTTCGCCGAAGAAGCGGCTTTCCAGATAAGGCCCGCCGCGGAATTCGCAGCAGTTCCCCGAAGTCCGTGCCGTTGAGCCAGAAGGCGAGCGAAATGCCGTCGTCGAACAAAAGTTCGACCTCGCCTTTCTTCAACGCGAAGCGGGCGACGTCCGCATTCGGATAAGGGTGCAGCTCGGCTTCGGTGAACAAGGTCTTGAGATAGGCTTCATGCGCGGTGCCGGCGACCACACCGATTTTCTTGCCTTCCAGCGCCTCCGGCCTCACCTCGTCGATCTCGACGTCGCGCCGCGCCACGAAGCGCGCCGGGGTGCGGTAATAGGGATCGCTGAAATCGAGCCGCTGGCGCATCTCCGGCGTCTCGGCGATCGAGGCGATAACCGCGTCGCCATTGTTGCTGTTCAAGGAGCCGATCAGCGTGTCGAACCGCCGCATCTGCACCGTGCAGGCGACCTTGATCTCCTCGCAGATCAGCCGCGCCAGATCGACATTGAAGCCGGCGGGCGCTCCGTCCGGCCCGGTATAGTTGAACGGCGGATAATCGGTCTCGGTAAGGAAGCGGATGATGTTGATGCGCGAGAGATCCGGCCGTTCCGGCCGCCGCCGCGGATCCCAGAATCCGGGCACCGCCAGCGGCTCGGCGGTTTGGTTGGCGGCGGGCGGCGGCGGTGGAGCCGGGTTCGCGGCCGGCGGCGGACTTGCCGGTTGCTTGGCCGGCTGCGCGCCAGCCAGCGCGATCGTGGTCGCAGCCAACATCGCGGCGAGCATCGAATGTAAGCACGCTGCGCGCGCACTGACCGCAAGTCAAGATCATTCGCCGTCCTCGAAACAAGTTTCGAGGCGAACATAGCATCGCCATTGTGGCAAGCCAGTCATAATCGCAAAGCGCGGGCGAGCCCGCAGCAATGACGCTTTCAGGCGCCGGTCAGATGCTTCTCGATCTGATGCACCGGGTGCTTGACCAGATCCTTGTCGACCTCGGCGCGCACGGCGGCTTTTAGCGCATGCGAATAGGCCGGACGGATCATGCCGAGCGCGCGCGGCGGCGCCACCATGATCAGCGACTTGGTCTTGCCGGCGGCGATGGCGGCATCGAGATGCTGGGCCAGTTGCGTGAGGAAGGCCCGCTCGGCCTGGTCGTGCCAGTCGGTCTGCTCGATGGTGCTGCGGCTGCCGTGACCGCCCGGACTAAAGGCCCGGCCCGGCACATCCGACCCGAGTAAGTGCGTCGGCAGATCCTTCTGCTCGAACACCTTGACGGTCTTGAGATTGGGAACCTTGGCGTCGCCGGTATTTTCCAGCACCAGCGCCTTGGCGCCGTCGCACACCACAACCCATTCGCCGCGGTGGATCAATAACTCGGACATATGTCATTCTCCTCAAATTACATGGAACCATAATGCAGCCGCGCTTGTCGCGTTTTGCTCTGGATCAAACGCGACGACCGCAATCTCGTTGCTGATTTCGCGGTTTATTTCAGCGGCCGCTTCAATTGGTGCCGTCGAGCAACCGGCGGGCGATGACCTGGGCCTGGATCTCGGCAGCGCCTTCGAAAATATTGAGGATGCGGGCGTCGCACAGAATGCGCGACGCCGGGAATTCCAGCGCGAACCCGTTGCCGCCGTGGATCTGCACCGCATTGTCGGCGGCGGCCCATGCCACCCGCGCGGCGAGCAATTTGGCCATGCCGGCTTCCAGGTCGCAACGGCGGCCGGAATCCTTCTCGCGCGCGGCGAAATAGGTGAGCTGGCGCGCGATCATAATTTCCACCGCCATCATGGCGATCTTGTCGGCGACGCGCGGGAAGCCGACGATCGCACTGCCGAACTGCAGCCGGTTTTCCGCATAGCCGAGCGCCTGCTCCATCGCCGCTTGCGCCACGCCAATCGCTCTGGCAGCTGTCTGGATGCGGGCCGATTCGAAAGTCTGCATGAGCTGCTTGAAGCCCAGACCCTCGGCGCCGCCCAAGAGGTTTTCCGCCTTCACCACAAAACCGTCGAAGGCGATCTCGTATTCCTTCATACCACGATAGCCGAGCACCTCGATCTCGGTGCCGCTCATACCCGCCACCGGGAACGGCCTTTCGTCGGTGCCGCGCGGCTTTTCGGCGAGCAGCATGGACAGCCCGCGATGGCCGGATTCCTTTGGATTGGTGCGCACCAACAGCGTCATCAGGTCGGCGCGCACCGGATGGGTGATCCAGGTCTTGTTGCCGTAGACCTTGTAGACGTTGCCCTCGCGCACCGCTCTCGTCTTGATCGAGGCGAGGTCGGAGCCGGTGTTCGGCTCGGTGAACACGGCGGTCGGCAGCACCTCGCCGGAGGCGAGCTTCGGCAGCCATTTTGCCTTTTGCTCGGTGGTGCCGCTGCCGAGAATCAATTCGGCGGCAATCTCCGAGCGCGTGCCGAGCGAGCCGACGCCGATATAGCCACGCGACAGTTCCTCGGAGACCACGCACATGGACTCCTTGCCGAGCCCCATGCCGCCGAATTCCTCCGGAATAGTTAGTCCGAATACGCCGAGCTCGGACATCTGTGCGATAATCTCGAGCGGGATGTAGCTGTTGGTGCGATGCCAGCCCTGCGCATGGCCGATCACTTCGCTATCAGCAAATCTGCGCATTTCCTCGCGGATCGATTCCAGCGTCTCGTCGAGTCCGCACTGACCGACCGTGGCGTTGTGGCTCGCGCGCATCAGTTCGACCAGGCGGGCGCGCCGCTCCGCGGTGTTGCCGCTGGCGATCAGGCCTTCGACCATTGGATTGATGCGCGCGGCAACCTGCGCCGATGAAAGCCCGAGGTCGCTCGGCCGTACCACCTCGCTTTGGCTCATCGGAATGCCGCCGATGATCTGCGCGAGAAATTCGCCGAGTCCGATGCGCACGAGATGTTCCTCGAGTTCGCCGAGCGAGCCGTTGCCGACCATGCGATCGGTATAGGCGGCGAGCTGGCGCACCGCCTCCACATAGGTGGCGAGCCAGGCCAGCCCGTGGGTGGCGCGCTGCTCGCGATCGAACAGGCGGCTCACCGGGTGGCCTTCCACCACCACCCGTTCACGCACCTTGGCAACGGCATCGGCCAACAAGGCGTCAAGCGCGGCGGTCGCCTCGCGGCTGAGGTCGACCAATTCGTGTTCGGCGGCGGGGCGGGAAGCGGCGATCGGCATGGGCTCCTCGGGTACGGGCGATATCGATTGTGCCGGCTGCGCTATTGACATTACGCGTGCAGTGCACAAAAGCAAAGTGACCTGGAATTCGCGGGTTTTCCGAACGTTTACGCGGCGTTGCGTTAGCAAATTGCTACAAAATTAACCATTTCACGCTTTGTTGGGGGCGGTATCACTGCGCAGTGACCCATGCCACCGGCGAGATCCGAACCGGCTCCATGCGTTTCACAAATCTATTGATTCCATTCACTCGACCGGCGCGGCTGCTCGCCTCGGTATCGGTGCGCACCCGCATCATTGTGCTGGCGCTTATCCCGGTGGTGGGATTCCTCGCCAACGGACTCACTTACGTCGCCGGCGAAGGCGACGTGGGCACCGCGTTCGAGACCGTCAAGCGCTCCGGCGGACTTGCCGACGCCAGCCGCGACTTCAAGATCGCCATCGCCGCGGAGCGGATCGCCGTCAAGGACTTCGGCCTCACGCCCAGCAACAGCCTGTTGGCGAGTTTCGACGTGGCGCATGCGCTCGCGCTAAAAAGCCTCGATACCATCGCGGCTTCGGTCGATCACCGCTACGCCGAGAATATCGTGGGCCTGCGCAACGACGTTATGGAGATGCGCAAAAACTTCAACGAAATGGTGCGGGAACAGGAGAGTCTCGGATTCGACGAAGCGTCGGGCCTGCGCGGCAGTCTTCGCGATGCCGGCAATGCGGTCGAGCGTATTATCAACGAAAACATGACATGGCTGGCCGAAGCGGACGCCGGCAAGTTGATGATGTCGCTGCTGACGATGCGGGCGTATGAAGCGGAATATCGGCTCATTCAGAGCGAGTTGCTGCGACAGCAATTCGTCGGCGCCTACAAGAAATTCACTCACACCTTCGACCTGGTTGACGGCACGCCCGAGATGAAGAATTCGCTCGAGCGCGAAGTGAAAAAATATGCCGACACCTTCGCGCAATGGATCGAGGGCATCGAACGGGTCCGTCCGCTGCGCGCCGTGATGGATATCGACAGCCAGCGCATGCTGCCGCGGGCCGATGAAATCATCAGCCAAGCGCGCCAGACTGCGGAAGAGGCTTCATCGGGGCTTGCCGCGTCGCAGACCAAAACCCGCACCGGCATCATCGCGGTCGGCATCGCCATGGTCGCGCTCGGCCTCGGCTTCAGCTGGCTGATCGGGCGCAGCATCACGCGTCCGCTCAACGGGTTGGCCGGCGTGATGAAACGGCTTGCCGACGGCGACACCAGCACGCGCATCCCAGCGACCCATGCGCGCGACGAGATCGGCGCAATGGCGCGCACCGTGATCGTCTTCCGCGACAGCATGATCGAGCGTGAAAAGCTGGCGCAGACGCAGACCGAAGCCAGCCACAAACAGGAAGTGCGCAGTGACACGATTGCCCAGACGATCGGCCAATTCAAGCATTCGGTCGAAAGCGCGCTGAGCAAATTGCGCGGGGCGGCCATGAAACTTGAAATGAGTTCAAGCGATCTCAACAAAGCCGCGGATACGGTGTCGTCGGAAGCACGCACCGCCGAGCAGCGCGTGGCCGCCGCATCCGACAACGTGACGGTGGCCGCGAGTTCGGTCGAGGAATTGGCGGCCTCGATCAGTGAGATCGCCTCGCAGGCTGCGAAATCCACCGACGTGGCGGGACGCGCGGTATCGGAAGCCCAGCGGACCGTTACCACCATGTCGGAACTCGGCAGCGCCGCCACCCGCATCGGCGAGGTGGTCGGACTGATCCAGGCGATTGCCGGGCAGACCAACCTGCTGGCGCTCAATGCCACCATCGAAGCAGCCCGTGCCGGTGAATCCGGCAAAGGCTTCGCGGTGGTCGCATCGGAAGTGAAATCGCTGGCCGGACAAACGGCGAAAGCGACCGAGGAGATCGCCGAGCATATCGGTTCGATCCAATCGGCCGCGGCCGACGCGGCGCAGGCGATCGAGCAGGTCAACACCATTATCGGCGACATGTCGTCGATCGCCACCATGGTGGCGGCCACTGTCGGTCAGCAGAATTCGGCGATCGCCTCGATCGCGGAAGGCGTCAGCCGCGCCTCCGGCGAGGCGCGCGGCGGCGCCGAGGCGATGAGCCGAGTGGCGGGCGTCACCGCCGATGCCCGCGCCACCGCGTCCGACGTCAAGGATCTCGCCGACGCCGTCGCCATCGAGGCCGAGGGCCTGGAAGCGGAAGTGCGTCAGTTCCTCACCAACGTCCAGGTGGCGTAACTTCCTTCTCCCTCAAAGCGAGGGGAGATGAAAAGTTTCCCCCTTGCAAAGCGCCCGACGATAGCCGATCTCAAAGAGCGGACGAGGCGATTTGGGGCGAGCGCATTGCGCATTCTCACATTGGCATTCCGAATTGCGGCTGATGCATTCCGGCATTTTCTCGCCGACGACGGCTGGGCGATCGCCAGCCATATCGCGCTGTCCTCGCTGATGGCGTTATTCCCGTTCCTGATCGTGATCACGGCGCTGGCCGGCTTCTTCTTCGGCTCGAAAGAGCTTGCCGACGAGGCTGCGCGCATCCTGCTGGAAGCATGGCCGAAACAAGTGGCCGGGCCGATCGCGCTCGATATCACCGGCGTGCTCACCAATACGCGCGGCGACGTGCTCACCCTCGGTCTGGTTTTTGCGCTCTATTTCGCCTCGAGCGGCGTGGAAGGGCTGCGCATCGGCCTCAACCGCGCCTATGACGCGGTCGAACAGCGGCCCTGGTGGCTGCTGCGGCTGGAGTCGATCGGCTATGTGCTGATCGGCGCGGTGGCGATGCTGGCCTTTTCATTTCTGGTGGTGTTCGCGCCGCTGATCTGGGAGCGGCTCCTGCAATATCTGCCGATATTGGCGCCGCTTGCCGACCTCAGCACCCGCTATGCAGTCGCGGCGGTGGTGCTGGTGATCGCGCTCACCATCGTGCACCTCTGGCTGCCGGGAGGCCGGCGGCGCGTTGCCGACGTCGCGCCCGGCATCATCGCGACGCTGCTGCTATGGCTGATCAGCGGCGCCACCTTCGGCCGCTATCTCGCCGATTACGCCTTCACCTATGTGTCGATGTACGCGGGGCTCGCCTCAGCGATGGTGGCGCTGGTGTTTCTCTATGTTTGCGCGTCGATCTTCATCTACGGCGGCGAGTTGAATACGGTCATCGCCAAGGCGCGTGCCGAGTTGCGCAAAACACCGCGCCAGAAACGTGGCCGCGCGCGCTAAGCATCTTCCTTGCGCATGATCTTAAACCGAAAACCGATTCCCACCCCGGATCAAGTCCGGGGCAGGCTTTTTCGGGATCATGCGCCCGCCGCTTCCTGCGCATCCTCTAAAGTCTTCAAGCCCTGGCGCGGCGCATTGACCATCACCGCCATGTTGCCGGGCGGATGCTGGTTCTTCCACATCTTCATGTGCGCGAGCGGGATATTGTCCCACGCGAACACCTCGCTCATGCACGGATCGATGCGCTGCTCGAGCACGAAGCGGTTGGCCGCCGACGCCTGCTTCAAATGCGCGAAATGCGAGCCCTGGATGCGCTTCTGCCGCATCCAGACGTAGCGCGCATCGAAGGTGATATTGTAGCCGGTGGTGCCGGCGCAAAAGACCACCATGCCGCCGCGCTTCACCACCAGGCAGGAAACCGGGAAGGTCTGCTCGCCCGGATGCTCGAACACGATGTCGACGTCGCGCTTGCCCGTGATGTCCCAGATCGCCTTGCCGAAGCGGCGCGCTTCCTTGGTCCAGTCGTTGTATTCCGTGCGTGTTGACCGCCGGCATCTGGCCCCAGCACTTGAAGTCCTTGCGATTGATCACGCCCTTGGCGCCGAGATTAAGCACGTACTCCGTCTTCGACTCGTCGGAGACGACGGCGATGGCATTGGCGCCGGAGGCCGCCACCAGCTGCACGCCGAACACGCCGAGCCCGCCGGAGGCGCCCCACACCAGCACATTGTCGCCGGGCTTGAGCGTGTGCGGCGAATGGCCGAACAGCATGCGATAGGCGGTGGCAAGCGTGAGCGTGTAGCAGGCCGACTCTTCCCAGGAGAGATGATTTGGTTTGTGCATGAGCTGGCGCGATTGCACGCGGCAGAATTGCGCGAACGATCCGTCCGGCGTCTCGTAGCCCCAGATGCGCTGCGAGGGCGAGAGCAGCGGATCGCCGCCATTGCAATCCTCATCGTCGCCGTCGTCCTGATTGCAGTGGACGATGACCTCGTCGCCGACCTTCCAGCGATGCACCTTGTTGCCGATCGCCCAGACGATGCCCGAGGCATCGGAGCCGGCGATGTGGAACGGATGCTTGTGCACGTCGATCGTCGAAATCGGCTGGCCGAGCCCGGCCCAGACGCCGTTGTAGTTCACGCCCGCCGCCATCACGAGCACCAGCACCTCGTCCTCGCCGATCGACCAGGTCGGCACGACTTCGAGCTGCATGGATTTGTCGGGCGGCCCATGCCGCTCCTTGCGGATCACCCAGGCGTGCATCTTCTCCGGCACATGGCCGAGCGGCGGGATCTCGCCGATCGCATAAAGATCCTTGAGTGGAGCGACGCTCCTCACCTGTGCGACAGCCGACATCGCCAATCTCCTGGCCTCTATTGAAGCGAGGCCTGAAACAGTGTGACGCAATATATGTTGCAACGCAATATAAGCCTTTGGATGGCATAAAAGCCGCGCCGCGCCGGCGCTGACAAATTCTCAGCCGCGTCCGGGGCGGTCGACGCAGCCGCTGCTTTCCTATTCAATCGCACGGAACCGCGGCCGCCATCGGGGGCAAGGACGCGGTCAGGGAGGGCGTCATGGCACTGCAAGCAATTATCATCCTCATCATTGTCGGCGCGATTGCCGGCTGGCTCGCCGGGATGATCGTCAAAGGGATGGGCTTCGGCCTGATCGGCAACATAATCGTCGGCATCGTCGGCGCCTTCATCGCGAGTTGGCTACTGCCGCAAATCGGCTTCCCGATGATCGGCGGCGCCATTATCGGGGCCATCATCTACGCCACCATCGGCGCGGTGATCCTGCTGGTGATCATCGGCCTAGTGAAACGGGCCTGACGCCGCCAGCGGCCCGCGCGGGCTTAGCGATAGTCTTTGACATGTGGACATTCCGGGGCCGACCGCCCCAGGATGCGGTCTCTTTGTTGCATTGCAACAAGAGACGGTCCACACTGTCGCCTTAAGGCGACCGATGCGCGACAAAACTCAACGCGACAAGCCTTGGATATTCCGCACCTATGCCGGCCATTCGACGGCCGCGGACTCCAATACGCTCTATCGCAAGAATCTGGCGAAGGGACAGACCGGCTTGTCGGTCGCCTTCGATCTGCCGACCCAGACCGGCTACGACAGCGACCACGTGCTGGCCAAGGGCGAGGTCGGCAAGGTCGGCGTGCCGATCTGCCATCTCGGCGACATGCGCGCGCTGTTCGACGGTATCCCGCTTTCGTCGATGAACACTTCGATGACCATCAACGCCACCGCGGCGTGGCTGATGGCGCTCTACATCGCGGTGGCCGACGAACAGGGCGCGCCGCGCGACCGCGCTGCAAGGCACCATCCAGAACGACATCATCAAGGAATATCTCTCGCGCGGCACTTACGTGTTTCCGCCGGCGCCGTCGATGCGGCTGATCAAGGACGTGATCCTGTTCACCACCAAAGAGATTCCGAAATGGAATCCGATCAACGTCTGCTCCTATCACCTGCAAGAGGCGGGCGCGACGCCGGTGCAGGAGCTTGCCTTCGCGCTCGCCACCGCCATTGCCGTGCTCGACACGGTGAAAGCCTCCGGCCAGGTGCCGCCGGATCAATTCGGCGAAGTGGTCGGGCGCATCTCGTTCTTCGTCAATGCCGGTCTTCGATTCATCACCGAACTCTGCAAGATGCGCGCCTTCGTCGAATTGTGGGACGAGATCACGCGCGAGCGCTACGGCATCAGCGACGCCAAGCAGCGGCTGTTCCGCTACGGCGTGCAGGTGAACTCGCTTGGGGCTGACCGAGCCGCAGCCGGAGAATAATGTCGCGCGCATTCTCATTGAAATGCTGGCAGTGACACTGTCGAAGAACGCCCGCGCCCGCGCCGTGCAGCTTCCCGCTTGGAATGAGGCGCTTGGGCTGCCGCGGCCATGGGACCAGCAATGGTCGCTGCGCATGCAGCAGATTCTCGCCTACGAGACCGACCTGCTCGACTACGGCGACATTTTCGACGGCTCGGCGGAGATCGCGCGCAAGGTCGACGCGCTCAAGCGCGAAGCCAAGGAAGAGCTCAAGCGCATCGAGGACATGGGCGGCGCGGTCGCCGCGGTCGATACCGGCTACATGAAGCAGCAGCTGGTGGAATCCAACACCGCGCGGCTGGAAGCGATCGAGCGCGGCGAGCAAATTGTGGTCGGCGTCAACAAATATCTTGAGAGCGAGCCTTCCCCGCTCGCCGATGCCGCCGAGGCGATCCTGACCGTGTCGGAGGATGCCGAGCGCGGGCAAATCGAAAAGTTGCAGGCCTGGCGCGCCGCGCGCGACAGTAACGCGGTCGCCGCAGCGCTCAAGGAGCTGAAACGCGCCGCCACCGGTGGCGGCAACATCATGCCGGCCTCGATCCAGTGCGCCAAAGCCGGCGTCACCACCGGCGAATGGGGCTGGACCCTGCGCGAAGCTTTCGGCGAATACCGCGCGCCGACCGGCATCGGCCGCGCCATGCGCAACGACGTGAGCGGTCTCGACGACATCCGCGCCGACGTCGATCGCGTGTCGCGCAAGCTTGGCCGCCGCCTCACCTTCCTGGTCGGCAAGCCCGGCCTCGACGGCCATTCCAACGGCGCCGAGCAGATCGCCGTGCGCGCGCGCGATGCCGGCATGCAAGTGGTCTATGAGGGCATCCGCCTGACGCCGGAGGAGATCGTCGATGCCGCGCGCAAGCAAAAGCCGCATGTGATCGGGCTCTCCGTGCTCTCCGGCAGCCATCTGCCGCTGGTGGCGGACGTGGTCGGGCGCATGAAGGAGGCCGGGCTCGACATGCCGCTGATCGTCGGCGGCATCATTCCGCCGGAGGACGCCGCGGCGATGGAGAAATCCGGCGTCGCCGCGGTCTATACGCCGAAGGATTTCGAGTTGAACCGCATCATGTCGGACGTGGTGCGCATCGTCGAACGGGCGAACGGCGCGAGCAATGTGTGATCTTCTTCACCTCTCCCCGCCGGGCGGGGAGAGGTCGACATTCGAGCGAAGCGAGGATGTCGGGTAAGGGGGTATCAATGTTGTGTTCGACATCGAGGCCCCCTCACCCGGCTCACCGCTAATGCGGCTCGCCACCCTCTCCCCGTAAACGGGGAGAGGGAACAAATGTCGCCAGCGCCTGCGCCAGCTTGCTGGGGCTCACCGGTTTGGTGAAATAGAAATTCATGCCGGCCGCGCGCGCCACGCCTTCATCTCCGCTGCCGGTCCGTCCCGAAATGCCGATCACCGGAACCTGGCCGCTCTTTCCCGCCAGGGCGCGAATGCGGCGCGTCGCCTCAAGCCCATCAAGCCCGGCGAGCGTGATGTCCATCAGCACCGCGTCGTAGCCGCCGCGCTCGGCCGCTTTCACAGCCGCCTCGCCGCTTTCGACGAAATCGACGCGATGACCAAGCTCGCGCAGGATCGTGTTCATCACCACGCGTCCGTAGGGATTATCCTCGGCGCAGAGGATCGACAGCGGCCGCGCCGGCGCCACGCGCGCGCCGCTGTGCTCGGTGGAGGGCTGCACATCGAGACGCTCGACCAGCGCGGTGAGACGGAACGTCGAGCCGCTGCCCTTCTTGCTGGTGACCGCAAGATCGCCGCCCATTGCCTTGGCGATGCGCTTGACGAACGTCAGCCCCAGTCCCGCGCCGCCATAGCGCTTGGCAATCTGCTCGCTCGCCTGCGCGAACGGACGGAACAAGAGCTTCAATTCGCCAGGGCTCATGCCGATGCCGGTGTCGGCAACGCTGAAGATCAGCCGCACCCGGCCGCGCGAAGTCTGCTCGGCGCCGGCGCTGAAGCTGACGGTGCCGTGTTGGGTGAATTTCACCGCGTTATCGGCGAGGTTTTCGAGCGCCGCGCGCAGGCGCAACGCATCGCCGGACACCATTGCCGGCAAGTCGTTCGAAATAGCGATCTCGGCCTTGACGCTTCGGTTGCCGGCGCGCGCGATCAGCGCCTGCCCCACCGCTTCGGCGAGCGCGCGCGGCGAGAACGGCTCGTTGCGCAGTACGAGGCCGACCGCGTCGGCCCTGGCGGCATCGACGATCAGCGTGGTGAGCGCGGCCAGGTGGTCGGCGCTGCTTTTGACGGCGTTCGCCCATTCGCGCTCGCGCGGGCCCAGATCGGAGGATGCGAGCAATTCGGCCAGCGCCACAATGCCGGTCAATGGCGTGCGGATGTCGTGCGCGATACCGGCAAGCGCCGCCTCGATCGCGCGACCCGCCGGCGCCTTGCCCGGACGCGCACGCGTTTTCCGCGGCCGCCGGCGCGCCCGCTTTCCTGCGCCTGAGCTTCGCCATTCGTCCCCCGCGCCCCGAATCCGAACAATGCCACGGAAGCCGCGCTCAATCGAGCCCGACGAGCTTGCGGATGTCGGCGGGCTTGAGCCCGCGCGCGCGCAGTTCGCGCAAGCCGGTCGCTGATGTCGATTTCGACAGTTTGCGGCCGTCGGCGTCGAGGATGAGCCGATGATGATGATAGCGCGGCTGCGGCAGATCGAGCAGCGTTTGCAGCAGGCGATGCACACTTGTTGCGTGGAACAGATCACGGCCGCGCACCACGTCAGTGACGCCTTGGCTCGCGTCGTCCACCACCACGGCGAGGTGATAGCTGGTCGGCGTATCCTTGCGCGCCAAGATCACGTCGCCCCAGGCGGCGGGATCGGCGGTAATGGTGCCGGTTTCGCCCGCGGGGCCTGCGCCGGTCTCCGCCCAGGTGAGCGAACCGGCGCGCGCGAGCGCGGCCACCATGTCGAGGCGCAGCGCATAGGGCTCGCCAGCGTCCATGCGGCGGGCGCGCTCGGCAGGTTGGACCGATTTTGCGTCGCCCGGATAAAGCGGCACCCCGTCGGGATCGCGCGGCCACGGCCCTCGCGTCTCGTGGTCCGCTACTAGGCGCGCGATCTCGGCGCGGCTCTCGAAGCTCGGATAAACAAGCCCCTGTGCATCGAGTTTCGCGAGCGCAGCGCGGTAGTCGTCGTAATGCTCGGACTGCCGCCGCACCGGCTGTTCAAACGTGAGCCCGAACCACGCAAGATCCTCGTAGATCGCCGCCTCGTATTCCGGCCGGCAACGCGCGTCGTCGATGTCCTCGATGCGCAGCAACAGCCGACCGCCCGCTGCCCGCGCCCTATCCGCATTGAGCAAGACCGACAGCGCGTGGCCGATATGCAGATAGCCGTTCGGCGAGGGCGCGAAGCGGAAAACGGGTGGCATGGCTTTTCTATCTATCGTCTTGCTTGCTACACGGATAGCGCATGACCTATTTCCTCCACACCGACGCCGATTTGCAGGCCGGGCTCGCGCGGCTGATCCTTGCCGACCCGCGGCTCAAGCCGGTCGCGGAAAAAGCCGGCGCTTTCAGCCTGCGTCGCCGCGAAGCCGGCTATGCCGGGCTGTGCGCCATCGTTTGCGGCCAGCAGCTCTCGACTGCGAGCGCCGCCGCGATCCGCGCCCGGCTGTTTAAGGCATTCGATCCGTTTCATCACGACACGGTGCGGCGGGCGCGCGCCGACAAGCTCAAGCGTCTCGGCCTCTCGGCGCCCAAGATCAAATCGATCCGGGAGATCGGCAAAGCCGTCGCGCAGGGACGCATCGATCTGACCCAAGTCGGCGCGATGGACGCCGATCAGGCGCACGCCGCGCTCACCGCGCTGCACGGCATCGGACCGTGGACCGCCGACATTTATCTGCTGTTCTGCCTCGGCCACGCCGATGCGTTTCCGGCCGGCGATCTCGCCGTGCAGGAATCCGCCCGCATCGCCTTCGGCTTGCGCAAGCGGCCGGACGCGAAAGCGCTTACGAAAATGGCCGAGCTCTGGCGTCCCTGGCGCGGTGTGGCGGCGCACCTGCTATGGGCCTATTATCACGCGGTGAAAAAGCGTGACGTAGTGCCAGTTCAGCCGGATACCCTGACGAAGAAGACAACAAAAAAGAAACCGGTGAAAAGGAAACGTGGGAATGGCTGAACTCGACGGCCCGCGCATTGAGCCGCGCTCGGGCACCGCGAAACAACTTGTCGTTTTCCTGCACGGCTATGGCGCCGACGGCAACGACCTGATCGACATCGGCCGCGCCTGGCAGGGACTGTTGCCGGACGCCGCGTTCGTGTCGCCGCACGCGCCGCGCCCATGCGGACAGGCGCCGGTCGGGCGCGAATGGTTTCCGCTCACGTTTCGCGATCCGAACGAACGCTGGACCGGCGTCAATCAGGCGGCGCCCGCGCTCAATAGTTTCCTCGACGCCGAATTGCAGCGGCGAAAGCTTAGCCCCGTCGGCGCTGGCGCTGGTCGGGTTCAGCCAGGGCACCATGATGGCGCTGCATGTCGGCTTGCGCCGCGCAGTACCGCGCCCGCCGCCATCGTCGGCTATTCCGGCATGCTGGTGGTGCCGGAAAATATCGATCCCGACAAATTTGCCGCTGAGATCCGCAGCAAGCCGCCGGTGCTGTTGATTCACGGCGACGCGGATGAACTCATCCCGGTGCAGGCGATATTCCACGCCGCGCAAGGGCTGGCCGCGCTGGAGGTACCGGCGGAATGGCACATATCGGCCGGCATCGGCCACGGCATTGACCAGGAAGGCCTGCGCCATGGCGGGGAATTTCTGGCGCGGCAGTTAGCCCGGCTTAAGTAGTGCCTTGCGGGTAACTCCCGGACCCGCCTTCACAATCCCGTCACCCTGCCCTATTACTAGGGCGTCAGCTGCGTGGCGGCAGCCTCGAGGAGGTCGGGGAGCGTCGTTTGAACATACACGTTTCGCCCAGTGGTTTTCCGGCCCTGGTGCTCAACGCGGATTTCAGGCCGTTGAGCTATTACCCCTTGTCGCTGTGGTCGTGGCAGGACGCGATCAAGGCGGTCTTTCTCGATCGCGTGAACATCGTCGCCAATTACGACCGCGCGGTGCACAGCCCCAGTCTTCGAGATGAAGCTGCCGAGCGTGGTTTCGCTCAAGACCTTTGTGAAACCCTCGACCCACCCGGCCTTCACCCGGTTCAACGTCTTTCTGCGCGACCGCTTTTCCTGCCAGTATTGCGGCGACCGCGAGGACCTCACCTTCGACCACCTGCTGCCGCGCTCGCGCGGCGGGCACACCACCTGGGACAACGTGGTCGCCGCCTGCTCGGGCTGCAATCTGCGCAAGGGCAGCCTGACGCCGACACGAAGCCAAGATGTGGCCGTCGCAGATGCCGTTCCAGCCGACCGTGCATCACCTGCACAGGAACGGGCGGCTGTTCCCGCCGAACTACCTGCACGAAAGCTGGCTCGACTATCTCTATTGGGATACCGAACTCGAGCCTTGAAGCGCCGCTTCTTTTCCGCGCATCGGAGTTTGCCATGATCGACACGCTGCATCATCGTCGCGGCGGGCGAATGATCGCTGCTCGTCGTTTGCGTGGCGCTCAGCGTTTTCGCCATGCAGGCGGCGTCCGCGCAACAGGCGCCCGCCTCGGCCGGGCCGGCCGATCCGCAATTGATCGAAGACCTGGTCGCCGCCAACCGCATCCTCGCCGATCAGGGCGTGCTTGACGGCTGGGGCCATGTCAGCGTGCGGCACCCGCGCGACCCCAACCGCTATCTCTTGTCGCGCTCACGCGCGCCCGAGCTGGTCAGCGCCGACGACATCATGGAATTCGACCTCGACAGCAACCCGGTCGACGCCAAGGGGCGCCCGCTCTACACCGAGCGCTTCATCCACGGCGAAATCTACAAGACGCGGCCCGACGTGATGGCGATCGTGCACAGCCACGCGCCGGCGCTGATCCCATTCGGCATCAGCAAGGTGCCGCTCAAGCCGGTCTATCACCGCTCCGCATTCGTGAGCGCCGGTGTGCCGGTGTTCGAAATCCGCGAACGCGCGGGAATGACGGATATGCTGATCCGCGACCGGGCGCTCGGCCGCGCGCTCGCCGATGCCCTCGGCGACCATCCCGCCGCGCTGATGCGCGGCCACGGCGCGGTGATCGTCGGCCCCTCGCTCCAGCGCGTGGTCGGCCGCAGCATCTTCCTGCCGCTCAACGCGACCTTGCAGATGCAGGCGGCGGCGCTGGGGGGGCCAGTCACCTATCTCGATCCCGAGGAAGCGCAAAAGATCGAGGCGCGGGAAGGCTACGGCCTTGGCCGCGCCTGGGAGGCCTGGAAGCGCAAGGCGATGGGAAAGCCGTAAGGATCAGCCGCTAGGCCCAAGGCGATTTGAGCCGTTTTCAGCCGAATTGTTCCATTTTGCAGGGATTTGACGCTTATCAAACCGGTCGCCGCTTGCGCCCGGTAGTGTTCGCATATGAACAAACCCGTCGAAATCGCGACCACGCGAATTGAGCCGTTAGCGCCCGTGGCTCCCGTTGCTAAGCCGCCAACCGCGGCGCCGGGCGGGTTACGCCTTCAAAAAATATGGCTCATTGGGGGTCTGCTTTCGCTGCTGCTCGTAGCGGGGGTGATCGCATGGTGGACGCTGAGCGCCACCAATAACGTTCATTACGTGACTACGCCCGTGACGCAGGGCGCGGTTACCCGCGGCGTGATCGCAACCGGAGCGGTCAACCCGGAACTCACGATTATCGTCGGGACGTACGTTTCCGGCGTCATCCAGCAGCTTTACTGCGACTACAACACGCAAGTGAAAAAGGGACAGGTCTGCGCCAAGATCGACCCCCGCCCTTATCAGACCATTGTCGATCAGAACAAAGCGAACCTGGCGATCGCGCGGGCCCAGCTCGAAAAGGACAAGGCCAGCCTCACCTATACCAAGCTTGGCTTGGACCGCGCCGCCAAACTTATCGAGACCCATGCGGTCTCCCAAGACACGTTTGACAATGCCAAGAACACTTACGATCAGGCCGTGGCGCAGATCACATTCGATGAAGCGACCATCCAGCAACGCCAGGCCGCGCTCGATGCCGCGCAGGTCAATCTCGATTACACGGACATTACATCGCCGGTAGACGGAACCGTCGTTTCGCGCAACGTGACCATGGGGCAAACGGTTGCGGCGAGCTTCCAGACCCCGACGCTGTTTCTCATTGCGAGCGATCTCACCAAGATGGAAGTCGATACCAATGTGAGCGAAAGCGATATCGGCGGTATCAAGCTCGGCAATAAAGCGACTTTCACCGTCGACGCATTCCCCAAGCGAACGTTCGAAGGAGTTGTGAGCCAGGTTCGCCAATCCCCGCAAACCGTTCAGAACGTCGTGACCTACGATGTCGTGGTCAGCGTCAACAATTCTGATCTGGCGCTGATGCCGGGCATGACGGCTGCGAGCCGTATCGTCGTCGATCAGCGCGACAATGCGATCCGCGTGCCGAACCAGGCGCTCCGGTATACCCCGGGCGGACTTGCGGGCGACACGACGTCCGGTCAGGCGCAAGTCTGGGTTCTGCAAAGCGGTCAGCCGGTGGCCGTCCCGGTCGTTATCGGACTCGAAGACGATAACTTCACCGAAATCGTGAGCGGAGACCTAAAGGCGGGTGACAAGGTCATCACCGCCGAACAGGTCGCGGCCAGCAAAAAAACCGTCACGCCGCGGCTGCGCCTCTGACCGGCGCCAAGCCGAACCCAAAGGCCGAAAATGCCGGAACCGATCATCAGGGTCGAGAATGTGACGCGGGTTTACCACGTCGGCGATATCGACGTGCATGCGTTACGCGGCGTCAATTTGACCATCGAGCGCGGCGAGTTCGTCGCCATCATGGGATCGTCGGGATCCGGCAAGTCGACGCTGATGTCGCTGCTCGGTTGCCTCGACCGGCCGACCAGCGGCGATTATTATTTCGAAGGCGTCGATGTGGCGCGCCTCAGCGAACCGGAACTCGCGCGCATCCGCAGCGAGCGGCTCGGTTTCGTCTTTCAGAGCTTCAATCTGCTCGCGCGTACGAGCGCAATTGAGAACGTGGCGCTGCCGCTGTTCTATGCGGTATCGAATCGGTCAGACCGTGCCTCGCGGATCGAACGTGCACGAGCATCGCTCGGTCTGCTCGGTCTCGGTGATCGCGAGCGCAATACGCCGGGTCAGCTCTCCGGCGGCCAGCAGCAGCGGGTTGCGATCGCGCGCGCGTTGATCAACAAGCCGGGATTGCTCCTTGCCGACGAGCCGACGGGCAATCTCGATACCCGGACGTCGCATGACATCATGCAGACCCTGCAAACGCTCAACCGCGAACAAGGCGTCACCATCATCGTCGTCACGCACGAAGCGGATATCGCGGCCTATGCGGACCGCGTCATCACCATGCGCGATGGGCAGGTCATATCGGACGAGCGAAAACGGCCAGGGCTTGCGCCGCAAGCCGCGTCGAAGGCTGCAGGCCTTCGCACAGCAACTATCGACACTCGGCAAATCGTCGGGCGGATCAGGCACTGTCTGGGCTTTCGCCGCGATGATCCTGGCGGCGGCCATGCAGGCGCTCGCGCGCAACAAGATGCGATCGGCGCTCACCATGTTGGGGGTATTCATCGGAGTGGCCGCGCTCATCGCCATGGTGGCCGTCGGCCAAGGCGCCAACGAAGCGGTCCGCAAACAGATCGAGAGCCTCGGCACCAACCTGCTGGTGGTCGTGCCGGGCGCCACCACGATGGGCGGCATCAGAGGCGGGCTAGGCAGCGCTTCCACAATCACTGTCGCCGACGCCGAGGCGGTCCGCCGCGAAGCTCCGCTCGGTCGGCAGTGTGAGCTATCTCATCCGCCAGATGGGGCAGGTGCAATACGCCAATCAGAACTGGACGACCAACATTCAAGGCGTCAGTCCCAATTATCCGCCCATCACCAACTGGCAAATCGCCGCGGGTCGCGGCATTTCGCAAGACGACGACAACGACGCCGCGCTGGTCGTGGTCCTTGGCCAGACCGTTTCCCGCCAGTTGTTCGGCGCCAACGCCAACCCGATCGGCGCGGTCATCCAGGTCAAAAGCGTGCCGTTGCGTGTGATTGGCGTTCTCGCGTCGAAAGGACAAACACCATTCGGTACCGATCAGGACGATCTCGTCATGATCACCTTCACGACCGCCCAGCGTAAGGTCCTCGGCGTCGCCGCGCCAAGTCAACAGCAGGCGCCGCTCAACTGGGTCTATCCGTTGCCACCCAACCCCTACAACCTTCAGCAGCGGCTGGTCGGCTACGTGAACCAGATCTACGTACAGGCCGTCGGTCCGAGCCAGGTTCAGCCGGCGATCGTCCAAGTGACGGAAATTCTCGCGCGCCGGCACCGCATCCGTCCCGGCGAGGTGAATGATTTCTCCGTTCGAAACCTCAGTCAGATCGCGGAGACGGCCGAAAGCAGCGGCCGCATCATGGCGCTGCTGCTCGCCGCGGTCGCTTCGATATCGCTGGTGGTCGGCGGCATCGGCATCATGAACATCTTGCTGGTATCGGTGACGGAGCGCACCCGCGAGATCGGCCTGCGCATGGCGATCGGCGCACGCCGGCTGCATGTGCTCATGCAGTTCCTCGGCGAGGCGGTCATTCCTGAGCGTCACCGGCGGGATCGCCGGGATCATCATGGGGATCGTGTTTTCCGAGGTGATTTCGGTCGTCGCCGGCTGGGCAACGCCGATCGCTCCGGCGGCGATCGCCGGCGGCTTCCTGTTTTCCGCTGCGGTTGGAATATTCTTCGGATTCTACCCGGCGCGCAAAGCCGCGCATCTCGATCCGATCGAAGCATTACGCTACGAATAGCCTTGCGCCCGCATTTTTCTTGCTCATCATCCTATCCGAAAACCGGTTTCCACTTTTCGGGATCATGCGCCCGGCCACATCCGCTGCATGACGCGGTCGCGGCGAACCAGCCAATGGTAGAGCGCCGCCGCGACGTGCAGGCCGACCAGCGTCAGCATCACCATAGTTCGACAGCAACGCATGCACGTCGCCGGTCCAGTTCCAGCCGGGCGCGCGCGTTGCCATCAGCTTGGGCAATTCGATCAGGCCGAACAGCGTGACGGGAAAGCCGCGCCACGAGGCGCTGATCCAACCCAGGACGGGCAGCACGAACAGCAGCAGGTAGAACAGCCAATAGACGGTGCGCGAGGAGAGCAGCTCCCACGGCGCCAGGCCAGCAGCCGGTTCCGGCTCGCCGCGGATCAAGCGCCAGCCCAGGCGCACAATCGCAAACGCGAGGATCAGCACGCCGAACGATAAGTGCAGATTGATGAGCGTATCGGGCCGCGTGTTGCGGCCGATATGCGGCATGGTCCAGGCGACGATGAATTGGACGATGAGCAGGACGACGATCGCCCAATGCAAAAGCTTCGCCATGCCGGAATAGCCGGCGCTCTCGTCCATCTTCGCCATGATTTTAGGTAAATCCTTGCGCGGGAACCGCGCGCTACCTATATAATTTACCATGGTGATGTCGAGCCGAAAGGCTCCATCATCGCGCGGCCACGAAATGAAGCGGGTGACGCCGGATGTACGCGCGCCTTCTCGTTTTCGTGGTCGTTAGTTTTTAAAAGCACCGCCCATTTTACGCGATCATGCGCTAGGCACCTTCAACCGTTCCTTGTCGTAGCCGGCGACGCGCTTGTAGCTTTCCGACAGCGCGACCAGTTCTTCATGGCTGATGACGTCGTCGATATTCTTAAACGGCTTGTCGCCGGTGCGGCGGTAGACTTCCTGCAAAATCGCGTCGGGCGGCGCCTTGCGGTTGGCGAGAACGACTTCGCTGGTCGCCGGTAGACGCTTGGCTTCGTAGGCCTTGAGCGCGGACGCCGGGTCGGCGTGCGCTTTGAGCGCATCGGCCAGCGCGCGGCAGTCAAGAATGGCTTGCGCCGCGCCATTGGCGCCGCGCGGATACATCGGATGCGCGGCATCGCCGAGCAGCGTCAGGCGGCCAAAGCTCCAGCGCGGCAGCGGGTCCTGATCGACCATCGGATATTCCAGGATCGCATCGGCGCTGCGGACGAATTCCGGAACGTCGAGCCAGTCGAAATGCCAGTCCGCCATCGCGGGCAAAAAATCCTCCAGCCGGCCGCGCCGGTTCCAGTCGCGCGCCTGATATTGCGGCGTCTCGATATCACACACCCAATTCACCAGTTGCCGGCCCTCGGCGTCGATATTGTTGCGGATCGGATAAATCAACAGCTTGGCCGGATGGTGCCAGCCGACACGGATCATGCTGGCGCCGGTGAGCATCGGCTTGCAGCGGGTGACGCCGCGCCACATGTTGATGCCGGAATATTTCGGTGGGCCTTCATTCGGGTAGAGCTGCTTGCGCAGCACCGAATGGATGCCCTCGCAGCTCACCGCCACCGCGCCGCGCTGCGACGGCAACGGTTTTCCGCCGGCGTCTTCGAAATGGGCGATCGCCTCGTTGCCGTCGTGCTCAACGCGGGTGCAGCGCCAGCCGGTGATCACCTTGTCGGCGCCGGCGCGTGCGATGAAGGCATCGAGCAGCACCATCTGCAGGTCGCCGCGATGGATGGAGAATTGCGGCACATCGTAGCCGGCAAAACGGCCGGCCGGCTCGCTGTAGATGAACTGCCCGAAGCGATTGTAGAAGCAGTATTCGCGGGTGGTGACGGCGACCTTGGCCAGCGCATCCTCAAGGCCAAGCGCGCACAACTCGCGCGAGGCATGCGGCAGGATGTTGATGCCGACGCCGACCGCCTTGAGTTCGGGAGCCGCCTCGAACACGCGGCAGGCGATGCCGGCGCGATGCAGCATCAGGCCGAGCGTCAAGCCGCCGATACCGGCACCGATGATCAGAACTTCCATGGAAACAATCCTTGTGCCGTCATTCTAATTACCGGATCGATTTCGCCGCGCGAGCGACCCCTTCACGCCCCAGGCGGCGACTGCCGCAAGGCCGAGCGACACCAGCACGTCATAGCCAGCCAGCGAAATGCCGAGAAAACGCCAGGCCGCCTCGTCGCAGCGCACGATGCTGATGCGTTGCAACTGGTTCATCATGTCGCGGACCGAACCGAGTTTCTCGATCGGCCCGGAGCAGTCGGTCGGCCCTTGCCACAACTTCCATTCAACGCCGGCGTGATAGGCGGAAAGCTCGGTGTTCCACAGCATGACGGCGGTGATCAGGACGAAGCCCGCGATCATCACTTTGCTCGATGCCCCGTAATTGGCGCCGAGCCATAGCAAGGCTGCGAGCGGGACGCAGAAGTAAAAGGCGTTGCGCTGCTCCAGACAGAGCGGGCACGGCGGATAGCCCAGGACGTATTGGAAGAAAAAGAAGCCACAAATCGTCAGCGCGCCGACGATCGCCACGATCGCCGCCGCGGCAAGCGGCGGGTCTCTGCGGGCCAGGGCCAGATAATCCGAGGTCATGCGCGCTCCATACGCCCGCCAACACTACGATAGAACG
Source organism: uncultured Alphaproteobacteria bacterium (assembly GCA_963781875.1). Taxonomy (GTDB): domain Bacteria; phylum Pseudomonadota; class Alphaproteobacteria; order Rhizobiales; family Xanthobacteraceae; genus Pseudolabrys. The sequence continues at coordinate 48,846 of CAWAHP010000010.1, read as the reverse complement.
AGATTGGTGCCCCTGGCCGGACTCGAACCAGCACGATTTGCATCACCTGATTTTGAGTCAGGCGCGTCTACCAATTCCGCCACAGGGGCAATGCCGGGATCATATAGCGAGGCATCGCCAAGGGTCAACGGCTGCCGCTTGTGGCGGCTAGATAAGGCGCTTTCACGGCTGCCGCGGCGCGCCTATGCTCGGCGTTCAACGATTCCCTTTTAAGGAGCCCGCGATGAACGAAGAAGCCCTCAACATGTCGCTGCGCAAATTCCTCAAGGTTGTGGGCGTAACCTCGCAGCAGGAGATCGAAAAATCCATCCGCGCCGCGGCGGCTGCCGGCCGGCTCAAGGGCAAAAAGGCGGTCTCCGCCCAGATGGTGCTTACCATCGGCGAGGTCGGCCTCAATCACAAGATCGACGGCAGCATCGAGCTTGAATGAACGCGGTTTGCGCCGTTACGCGGACGCGACCGCCTCAGGGCCGACATTCCGCCGGCCGAAGGCGGCTTCCATCTCGCGCCGCACCTTCACCGCGGAATCGTTCGGATCGTAGGCGACGTCCGACCATTTGAGCGCGCCGCCCTCCGGGATATCGCGCTTGAGCTTGACGTTGTGCGCGAGACCCAGCGGCAGCAATTCCCGTTCGAGCGAAACGTCGGCCGGCGTCTGCTTGCCCCAGACGCAGAAGCCGCCCTCGCCGTCGAGCATTTCGCCAGCCTTCAGGTTGCGCTTGGCGGTCGCCACCACGTCGGAGCGGAAACCGGTGGGCGCGCCGGTCGGTTCGTTGCGCAGCGCCGCGCTCGCCACCGAAATGCCGAGCTCGAGCCCGATCATGTGGATCGGCCGGTACAGCGCGGCGTATTTGCCGGTTCTGTCCGGCAGCATGGCGTATTCCTTGAAGCAGCGGCGGGCGTATTCGGTCTCACCCTCGAACACGACATAGGTGCCGAGCGCCAAGTGATGCGGCACGTCGCGGCCGTCGCGATAGACCGACGAGGTCACCTCGGTGACGCCCGCCTTCTCCAGCGTGCCGCCGTCGCTCTTCGGTTTGCAGATATCGGCGAGTTCGAAACGCGTGGCCGGCGGGAAGCCCAGGCCGTCGCTCTGCGGCACCAAGCCGGTGGCGTTGCACACCGCGGTCATCTCGATGCCGGACTTGGTGCCGTCGATGAAGGAATTGAACATCTTGGGATTGATCGAATTGCGATCCTTGATTTGCAAGTATTGATCGAGAATGTCCCACAGCGTGTCGGGCGTCGACTTGTGATAGGTCGGGTGATAGCGCGTGCCCTTGCCCGCGCAGATCACCTTGAAGCCGGCGGCGCGCGCCCAATCGACGTGTTCGCAAATGAGCGCCGGCTGATCGCCCCAGGCCAGGCTATAGACCACGCCGGCAGCCTTGGCGCGGCGCGCCAGCAATGGGCCCGCCACCGCGTCGGCTTCCACGTTCACCATGACGATGTGTTTGCCGTTGGCGATCGCACTAAGCGCGTGATGGATCCCGGCGCCCGGCACACCGGTCGCTTCCACGATCACCTCGATGCGCGGATCGGAGATCAGAGCCTCGGCATTGTCGGTTACGAAAGTCGTGCGGCGCTTGTGTGCGTCGGCGAGTGAGGCCGCGGCGAATGCTTCCGCTGGCCAATCGGCGGTCTTCAATTGATTGCGCGCCCGCGTCACATCGAGATCGGCCACGCCAACGACATGCATCCCCTGCGTGAGACGCGCCTGCGACAGAAACATGGTGCCGAACTTGCCGGCCCCGATGAGACCGACAGTGACCGGCCGTCCGGCGGCGTGGCGTTCGAGAAGTTTTGCGTGGAGGTTCAAGGCTTACGCGCTCCGTTTACACGCGCGACGGAAACATAAGCACGGCAGCGGCACAAGCGCCCGCCAGCCGGCTCAAGCCTGGCTTGTAAAAACTATTGGCAGAGAACGCGGGACACGAAGGTTTCAGTTCTGCACTCGGTGCCGCTCGTGCGGCCGGACATCCAAGTACTTGGGCGGGCAGACCTCGGCGGTGGTCATATCGACGCTCTTGCCGAATTCGAAGCCTTTTGCCTTGCACACCGTATTGGCGGCGGCCACGCAATCGGGCGCGCCGTTCGGCGCGTTCTTGCATTTCTCGTGACCGATGACGACGCGGGCATTGGGAATTCGCGCCACCGCGCCGGCCGCGTCCTTGGCGCCTTCGACCGTTGTCTTGGCGACGATGCCGGCTTCGTGGCCGAAGTTCACGATCTTGTTGCCCGCGTCCTTGAATGTCGAATTCATGTTGGCGGCCTGCTCATCGAACCAGCGGCCGATGTTGCCGAAAAAGCCCAGGTCCTCGCGAGCTTTCGGCGCCGATGCGCCATCCTGCGCCGCGGCCAGCGCCGACATCAAAACGAGGGCGCCCGCGAACAGAACGGCGACCGCGGACTTGGCCGCAGTGTATTTTGGGTCGGAGATCATAGTCTGTTTGGTGCCCATAGCCGGTCAAATTGGCGACTGGTCAGTCGCACTTACGGCATTCGCGCCAGCGCATCCCTCTAGCCCCGCCAGGTGGCGAAATTGAGGAATGGCCATTCGATCAAATTAAGTATAGCGCAGATCACGATGCCGATGACGACCACGGCGGCGCCAAGCAGAACCCACAAGCCCAGCCGTTTTTCGATGATGTGGCGAGCCCGCTCGCCGTAGCGGTGCAGCAGGAATGCCAGCACAAAGAAGCGCGTGGCGCGCGCAATGATCGAAAAGACGATGAACAGCCCAATATTGTAGCCGGCAAAGCCGGAGGTAATGGTCACGATCTTGTAGGGGATCGGCGTCAGGCCCTTGAGCAGGATGATCCAGGCGCCCCATTGCGCGTAAGCCGCGCGAAAGGCCTCGACCTTGTCGCCATAGCCGTAGAGCTGGATCAGCCAGCCGCCGACCGAGTCATAAAGCAGCGCGCCGATCGCATAGCCGGCGATGCCGCCGGCGACCGAGGTCGCCGTGCACCAGGCCGCCATCACATAGGCCCGCTCGGGGCGCGCCAGCGCCATCGGGATCAGCATCACGTCCGGCGGCACCGGAAAGAACGAGCTTTCGGCGAACGAAACCGCCCCCATGGTCCACATGGCGTGCGGTTTGTGGGCGGCGTCCATGCACCAGTCGTAAAGACGGCGAAGCAAAGAACGCGGCTCGGAAGCCTGAACGGTCATGAGAATACTCGCGAGGAAGGATGGCGGATCAGCGGCGCTTGCGGACGCGCCTGGGCTCCAGCGCGACGACTTTACGCCGCGACGCGCCTTGTACCAGATCCTTTGGCACTTTTTCGGCAATACCGAACATCTGCTCGCGGCGGCGCATTTCGGCCCAGACATCGTCGGGATGGACCCCGGCATGAACCCAGAGCACCACGAGATTATAGAGCAGGTCGGCGCTTTCCCGGACCACGGCCTCGGTCTGGCCGTGCATGGCGTCGATGACGACCTCGACCGCTTCCTCGGCGAGCTTTTTGGCCATTTTGGCGCGGCCGGCAGCGCAATAGCCGGGCGGTGCGCGACTTCGTCGGGTCAGTGCCCCGAACGGCAATCACGGCATTGTAGAGCCGGGCGACCGAATCAGTCATGCCGGCCACAATACCCGATCCGCGCGCCAAACCGGTTAACGACGAGCGCAAAACGCGGCAAAATGGCCATTATGCTTACCTTTGCCGGCCCAAGGTCAGGACCGGCAATACCGGCCATCTTGGCCGCAAGGCGGCGGCTACTCTTCCTCGGCCAACAGTGTGGCGTTGCCGCCGGAGGCGGCGGTGTTCACCGTCACCACCTGCTCGCGCGCGAAGCGGTGCAGATAATTCGGGCCGCCGGCTTTCGGGCCGGTGCCGGACAAGCCGCTGCCGCCGAACGGCTGACTGCCGACCACCGCGCCGATCATGTTGCGGTTCACGTAGACATTTCCGTGCGGAAGACGGGCGGCGATGCGCGCGACGGTGGCGTCGATGCGCGAATGGATGCCGAGCGTGAGCGCATATCCATTGCCGGAGAGGTCGGAGAGCAGTTGATCGATCTCCTTTGCTCGCCAACGAACAACATGCAGTACTGGACCGAACACTTCTTCTTTTAAGTCGTCTGCGCGATAAAGCTCGATGATCGTCGGCGCGACATAGGTGCCGCCGGCCGGCGGCGGCCGCTTCGTTTCATGCCGGAACCGAACCGCGCCGCGTGCCTCCATGTCCGCGATCCAGCGCTCGAGCTTGTCCTTGGCCTCGGCGTCGATCACCGGGCCGATCTGGATCGCCGGATCGCGCGGATCGCCGAAGCGCAAGCTCGCGCGCGGCGCCGCTCACCATGTCGAGCACGCGGTCGGCCACATCGTCCTGCACGCACAGCAACCGCAGCGCCGAGCAGCGCTGGCCGGCGGAACGGAATGCCGAGGCGATCACGTCATCGGTCACCTGTTCGGGCAGCGCGGTGGCATCGACGATCATGGCATTGATGCCGCCGGTCTCGGCGATCAACGGCGGAATCGGGCCGTCCTTGTTCTGCTAATGCCCGGTTGATGATGCGGGCAACTTCCGTCGATCCCGTGAAGGCGACGCCGGCGACGCTGGCGTGGCCGACCAGCATGGCGCCGATCTTGCCGTCGCCCGGCACCAGATGCAGCGCGCTCGCCGGCACGCCGGCGGCATGCAGAAGCTTCACCGCCTCAAAGGCGACGAGCGGCGTCTGCTCGGCGGGTTTCGCCACCACCGTGTTGCCGGCGGCGAGCGCTGCCGGCGATCTGGCCGGTGAAAATCGCCAGCGGGAAATTCCACGGGCTGATGCAGACGAACACGCCGCGGCCGCGATAGCGCAGCTCATTGCTTTCGCCGGTCGGCCCCGACAGCGGCTGCGGGCCAAGCGCGTGGCGCGCGTTGGCCGCGTAGTAGCGGCAGAAATCCGCGGCCTCGCGCACTTCCGACACGCAATCGTCGAGCGTCTTGCCGCCCTCGATTTGCAGCAGCGCGATCAGGCGGCCGCGATTTTGCTCGATCAGATCGCCGGCGCGTTCGAGCACGGCCGCCCTTGGCCCCACGCCGCTCGCGTCCCAGGACGCAAAGCCGGCGGCGGCCGCCGACATCGCCGATGCAACGATCGCCTCATCGCCGTCCTGCACGGTTCCGATGGGTTTTCCGTCGATCGGCGACCGCACGCTTCGTTCACGCCCGGCAAGCGCGACGCCGTCGATGAGCGGCGCCGCATTCGCCTGCTGTGGCGCCGCACGTATCTCGGCAAGCAGCGCGTCGAGTGCTGTCGCAATCGCCGAACTCGATGCCGATCGAATTGCGGCGGGTCGGCGCAAACAGATCGCGCGGCAAAGGAATATGCGGATGGCGCGCGTGGCCGGGATCGGCAATCCAGCTCTGCGGCCGCCGCAGGATGGTTTCGACCGGGACAGTCGGATCGGCCGCCACCGACACGAACGACGAATTGGCGCCGTTCTCCAGCAGGCGGCGCACCAGATAGGCGAGCAGATCGGAATAGCCGCCGACCGGCGCATAGACGCGGCAGATCAAATCCGGCAGCTCGGCGATGAGCGCCTGATACAGCGCCTCGCCCATGCCGTGCAGCCGCTGGAATTCGTAATCGCCGGCGCCGCCGGCGTCCTCGATTACGCTCGCGACCGTGAGTGCGTTATGGGTGGCAAATTGCGGATAGAGCCTGGGCCGCGCCGCCAGCAGCTTGCGCACGCAATCGAGATAGCAGAGATCGGTCATCGCCTTGCGGGTGAACACCGGATAGTCGGGCAAGCCCGCGCTCCTGCGCGCGCTTGATCTCGGTGTCCCAATAGGCGCCCTTGACCAGACGCACCATCAGGCGGCGGTCGAGTGCCTCAGCGGCGTGTGCGATCCAATCGATCACGCTGCCGGCGCGCTTCTGATAGGCCTGCACCGCAAGCCCAAAGCCGTCCCAATCGACTCAATGAAGAATCGCGCAGCACCGTTGCGATCACATCGAGCGACAATTCCAGCCGGTCGGCCTCTTCGGCGTCGACGGTGAAATTGAGTTCATGACGTTTCGCCATGCGGGCGAGTTCGAGCAGCTTCGGGACGAGCTCGGCCAGCACGCGCTGGCGCGATAACGGCTCGTAGCGCGGATGCAGCGCCGACAGCTTGACCGAAATGCCCGGCCGCTTCGGCAGCGCGGCATTGCCCGCGCCTTCGTTGCCGATTGCCGATCGCGTCGATGGCGTCGGCGTAAGACCGAAATAGCGCTCGGCGTCGGCGGCCGTGCGCGCGCCCTCGCCCAGCATGTCGAAGGAGTACAGGACCTCGCGGATGCGCGCCGGCGCGCGCCAGCGCCTCTTCAATCGTCTGGCCCAGCACGAAATGCGAGCCGAGCAGCCGCATGGCCTGACGCGTGGCGGCACGCACCGCCGGCAGGCCGAGCCGCTTGACCAGCGCCTCGACAATGCCTTCCGGCGTCTCGCCGGGATGGATGACGCGGGCGGTGATGCCGAGCGTCCAGGCCGACGCCGACACCAGCAGGGCGGTCGAGCGGGCATCGTGGTGGGTCCAGTCGCCGGCCTTGAGCTTGTCCTCGATCAGCCGGTCGGCGGTGTCGGCGTCGGGCACGCGCAGCAACGCCTCGGCGAGCACCATCAGCGCCAGGCCCTCCTTGGTGGAGAGCGCATAGGCGTGCAGGAAATCCTCCACTCCGCCGAGGCCGCCGACGCGGGCGCGGATCGCGCTGCACCAGGCGGGTGGCGCGGGCATCGATGCGCGCCTCGGCCTCCTCCGACCGGCCGGCGGCGGCCAATAAGGCGGGCGGCGATCGCCTCATCCGGCGGCGCGTAGGGCGCCCGGAAGGACAAAATGTCGCGCGCGGCTTTCGCGGGCTTTGCGGCCTGCATGAATCAAGCCTCCGACCTAGTTCAAGATTACCCCAACCGCGCGATTCTCGCGGCCTGAGACTCAATCAACGCCTTGCTCAAGGAACCGGCAGCTGTTAGCCATAGGCCGCGCAGTGTCTTGCATTTGCGCGCCGATATCTTGCTCTTTGCAACGGCATGTTCTTTGCTGCGCAAAGATCAACACTTCAGCCACGGCCGGAATACGCATCGCCGGGTGCGCCGGGCGCCGCTACAGAAGGACCCGTGTTGTTATGAGTGTCCTTAACGCCGGCCGATCGGCAAGGCTGGGAATTTGGGCTGGAACTCTGCTGGCTGTAACCCTGGCGACTGGCGCCACGGCGGCGGAAACCGCCATCAAATTCAGCCTCGACTTCAAGTTCGAAGGACCGTCGGCGCCGTTCCTGCTGCCGCTCGACAAGGGCTACTACAAGGCCGAAGGCGTCAACGTCACCATCGACTCGGCGGCCGGCTCGCTGGAGCCGATCAACCGCGTGGCATCCGGCACCTATGACATGGGCTTCGGCGACATCAATTCGCTGATCAAGTTCCGCGACGCCAATCCGGCGCACGCCGATCAAGGCGGTGTTCATGGTCTACAACCGGCCGCCGTTCTCCATCGTCGGCCGCAAGAGCCGCGGCATCAGCCAAGCCGAAGGATCTGGAAGGCAAGAAACTTGGCGCGCCCGCGGCCGACGGCGCCTATGCGCAGTGGCCGATCTTCGTGCAGGCCAACGGCATCGATGCATCCAAGGTGACGATCGAGAATGTCAGCTTCCCGGTGCGCGAGCCGATGCTGGCGGCCGGCCAGGTCGACGCCATCACCGGCTTCTCGTTCTCGTCTTTCATCAATCTCAAGGACAAGGGCGTTCCGGTCGACGATATCGTGGTGCTGCTGATGGCCGACTACGGTGTCAATCTTTACGGCAATGCGATCATCGTGAACCCGAAATTCGCCGCCGAGCATCCCGACGCGGTGAAAGGCTTCCTGCGCGCTTTCGTGAAAGGGCTGAAGGAAACGGTGAAGAAGCCGGCGACCGCGGTCGATTCGGTGCTCAAGCGCAACGAAGTGGCCAAGAAGGATGTCGAGCTCGAGCGGCTGAACATGGCGATCCGCGACAACATCGTCACGCCCGAGGTGAAGGCGAACGGCTATGGCGGCATCGACAGCGACGCGCTTTGCCCGCGCCATCGATCAGATCGGCCTGACCTACAAGTTCAAGGCTGGCAAGCCGAAGCCGGAAGACATCTTCGACGCCTCGTATCTGCCGCCCGCCGCCGACCGCAAATTCAATTAGTGGAGCGGCGGCGACCGCCTGGGCGCAACGCTGAGGCTAGGCGGCCGAATTGGTGGCGCGAATCCGGTTGACCGACGGGAAATAGTCATCCGATAGCGTCGCGGCTTTATCGGCCTCGGGGCGCATGACGTTCGCGATCGAGTCGGCGAGTTGCTCAAGCGCGGCACGGCTGCCGCCCTCGCGAACGTAAATCCCGCAATAAATATTATGCAATTTCGGCAGCGGCGCGTCATCCCAAGCGATCAAACCGAACGGGTCAACGCGCCTGCGCGTGAGCACCATGACGCCGAGCCCGGCCGCGACCGCCCCGGAAAGACTGAGAAGACTCGGGCCGGTGAAAACATCTTCCCATTCAAGCCCGGCATTTTTGAGCGCCGTCACCGCCAGGAAGCGGTTGATAGACGCTTTTCGCCATAGGACACCAGCGGAATCGGCCGGCGAATATCGATTGTCGTGGTCTTGCCGCGCACCCAGACCATCTCTTCCGGCCAGCTATGGCGCGCGTCGATCGGCGGCGTCGCCGACAGGCACGACGAAAAGATCGAGATCGCCTTGCCGCAGGTCGCGGATCAGTGGCTCGTAGGTGCCGGTGCGTACGATGAATCGCACACCCGGCCATCGCTCGCGAAATCGCGCGAGCGTGCGCGGCAGCATCGACGCGACGAAATCGCCGGGCGCGCCGACGCGTATGACGAGCTCCGATTGCTGCGGCTCGGGCCGCCAAGTTCCACGATCTGATCGTTGATCGATAGCAGCCGGCGCGCATAGCTGACCACCGTTTCGCCGTGCGGCGTGAGACTGACGCCCTGGCTGCTGCGATCGAACAGGTCGCCGCCGAGCAGATATTGCAGCCGCTTGATTTGTGCGCTCACCGCCGGCTGGGTCACCCCGAGCGAAGCCGCAGCCTTGGTAAAGCTGCGCAAATCGACGACAGCGACAAGCGTGCGCAGCAGATCGGTCGGAATATTGGTCATATGCGCCTACTTAGCTGCGCGCACGACGCTATAAAGTCGTATGCACACCAACAACCATGTGTAACACCGCAAAACTGTAACACGTCCCGCCTTACGATCAATTTTGCGGTTTTGCGGGAAGATTGCTTTGCGATTTATCAATCGCCCGGACGGATTTCCGTTCCGGCATCGGCGGCAAAAGTCAAGAATTTCGGCGGACGGCTGCGGATCATAGGCAGCTATTTGATGCGTTCGAGAATGCTCACGTAATTCGCCACCGAGGTTCCGCCCATATTGAAGATGCCGCCGAGGCGGGCGTTCTTCACCTGCAGATCGCCGGCGCTGCCGGTGAGCTGCATGGCGGCGAGCGCGTGCATCGACACGCCGGTGGCGCCGATCGGATGGCCTTTCGCCTTCAGGCCGCCGGACGGATTGACCGGCAATTTTCCGTCCTTTTGTGTCCAGCCTTCCTTGATGGCGCGAGCGCCCTGGCCTTCGGCGGTCAACCCCATGGCTTCGTATTCGATCAACTCGGCGACGGTGAAGCAGTCATGCGTCTCCACGAACGACAGATCGCCGAGCTTGAGCCCCGCTTCTTGCAGCGCGCGCTGCCAGGCCACCGCGCAGCCTTCGAACTTGAGGATGTCGCGCTTCGACATCGGCAGGAAGTCCTGCACGTGCTCGGCGGCGCGGAAGGCGACCGCCTTGCCGAGCTTGAGCGCGGTCTCTACGTCGGCGAGCACGACCGCAGCGGCGCCGTCGGACACCAGCGAGCAATCGGTGCGCTTGAGCGGGCCGGCGACGAACGGATTTTTCTCGCTCTCGGTGCGGCAGAAGTCGAACCCCAAGTCCTTGCGGATCTGCGCATAGGGATTGCCGACGCCGTTCTTGTGGTTCTTGGCCGCGATCATGGCCAGCGCGTCGGACTGATCGCCCCATTTCTGGAAATAAAGACCCGCGATCTTGCCGAAAATGCCGGCGAAGCCGCCATCGATATCGGCCTCCTCGCGCACGTAAGATGCCTTCAACAGGTTCCGCCCGATCTCAGGTGCGGGCGTCGTCGTCATCTGCTCGACTCCGACCGCCAGCACGATGCGGGCCGAGCGCGCCTCGATCGCCTTCAGCCCCTGGTGCACGGCCGCCGAACCGGTCGCGCAGGCATTTTCGACCCGCATGGCGCGCTTGAAACGCAGATCGGGCGAGGCCTGCAATACCAGCGAGGCGGTGAAATCCTGCGCGGAAAAGCCCGCATTGAAGTGGCCGAGCACGATCTCGTCCACGTCCTTGGGCGCTACGCCGGCATCGCTAAGCGCCTCGCCGGCGACCCGTACAATCAGGCTTTCGACGGTCTCGCCATTAAGTTTACCGAAGGGGGTATGGGCCCAACCGACGATACAGGCGGTCATCGAGGTCTCCTTTGCCGAATTTTAGTCGCAATAGTCGGCGATGAGCGGTAAGTCACCATATCGTCAACTGGGGGGCCGGTCGGCTTTGCCTCCCGTCCAAAGCTTAGATAGCCTAGCGCTACCGCCTATGGAACCCACCCGTTCCCGAGGCCCGAGCAACCTGACCGGACCGCGAACAGTGACCCATTTAAAGACCCTACGCTCCCGCGCCCTGCTCCTCGGCCTCGCCGCCGGGCTGCTGTCGATGGCCCCGGCCACCCGCGCCCATGCCGAAGCGCAATTATTGATCGAGGCATCCACCGGCAAGGTGCTGCATGCCGAGAACGCCACCTATCCCTGGTATCCGGCCTCGGTCACCAAACTGATGACCGCCTACACGACCCTGCGCGCGATCAAGGAAGGCCGCATCGCGTTCAACACCCCGCTGACCATGTCGCGCAACGCGGCGGCGCAGCAGCCGACCAAGATGGGCTTCAAGCAAGGCACCCAAGTCACCGTCGACAACGCGCTGAAGATGCTGATGGTCAAATCCGCCAACGACATCGCGGTGGCCATCGCCGAAGGCGTCGGCGGCTCGATCGAGGGCTTCGCCGACATGATGAACGCCAATGCCCGCCGGCTTGGCATGTCGCAATCCAATTTCGTCAACCCGAACGGGCTGCCGGCGGAAAATCACATCACCTCGGCGCGCGATCTCGGCATCCTGGCGCGCGCGGTGATCCGCGAATTCCCGGAAAGCGATTCCTACTGGCACATCTCCTCGATCCGCTACGGCAGTCGCGTGTTGCACAATTACAATTCGCTGATCGATCGCTATCGCGGCGCCGACGGCATGAAGACCGGCTTCATCTGCGCCTCCGGGTACAACGTGGTTGCGTCCGCCACACGCAACGGCCGGCGGCTGATCGCGGTCGTGCTCGGCGCCTATTCCGGCGCGGTGCGCGCGCAGAAGGCCGCGCAATTGCTCGAGCGCGGCTTCAACAGCGGCGGATTGTCCTGGCTCACGCCCTCGCTCGGCACCGTCGACGCGCTGGCGCCGATCGATGCACAGCCGCCCAACCTGCGCGAGGAAATGTGCGGTGGTCACCGGCGCAAGCCGCCGTCCGAGGATAACGAGGAAGAAGAAGAGCCGACATCGACTACCCCGGTTGCGGGCGGAGAATCGGATTCAGGGCAGGGCTTCATGCTCTCGAGCCTGAAGCCCTCGAACGGCAAATTCGTGCTTGGGGCTGCGGTCGATACCACGCCGCCGGTCGTGGTGTTCACCGGGCCGGCCAACAATCCCGACAAGGCCGAGCAGATCGCGAGCGACTCGCCGAAGAAGAAGAAACACAAGGGCGGGGCGAAGGAAGCATCGGCCGATTCGTCGGCCAAGACCGCCAAGGCGGCCAAACCAGCCAAGAAGAAAGTCTCTTCGGCCGCCCCATGAGCGAGGCCGGGCCAAGCGCCGGGCGGCGTCGAGCCGCCGGTGCCAATCCCGCTGACCGTGCTCACCGGCTTCCTCGGCGCCGGCAAGACCACCCTGCTCAACCGCCTGCTCAAGGATCCGGCGCTCGCCGAGACCGCCGTCATCATCAACGAATTCGGCGACGTCGGCCTCGACCATCTGCTGGTCGAATATGTCGGCGACAACATGGTGCTGCTGCAAAGCGGCTGCCTGTGCTGCACCATGCGCGGCGACCTGGTCGATGCGCTGGAAACGCTGTTGCGCGACCTCGACAACCGGCGCTGCAAATTCCGCCGCGTGCTGCTGGAAACCACCGGTCTCGCCGATCCGGCGCCGGTGCTGCACACCGCCATGGCGCATCCCTATCTCGTGCTGCGCTACCGGCTCGACGGCGTGGTGACGGTGGTCGACGCGATGAACGGCGAGGCCACGCTCGATGCGCATGCCGAGGCGGTGAAACAGGCGGCGGTCGCCGACCGCATCGTCTTGACCAAGACCGATCTGGCCGACGCAAGCCAGCGCGCGCGCATCGTCGCGCGGCTGCGCACGCTCAATCCGGCCGCTCCCATTCTCGATGCGGCCAAGGGCGAGGCGACGGCGGAGCGGCTGCTCTACTGCGGGCTGTACGATCCCGCGCGCAAGACTCCGGACGTGAAGAAATGGCTCGCCGCCGAGGCCTATGCGGACGCGCAGCACAGCCACGACCATCATCACGACGCCAACCGCCACGACGATCACATCGGCGCCTTCGTGCTCACCAGCGACACCGCGATCCCGGCCGGCACCCTGGAGATGTTCCTCGAACTCCTGCGCGCGACCCATGGCGACAAGCTGCTGCGCATCAAGGGCATCGTGAAGCTGGCCGAAATGCCCGACACCCCTGTCGTGGTGCACGGCGTGCAGCATGTCTTCCACCCGACCGCGCAGCTGGAACGCTGGCCGGACGACGACCACCGCACCCGGCTGGTGTTCATCACCCGCGATCTGTCCGAGCACACCGTGCGCGAACTGTTCGAGGCCTTTATCGGCACGGCCGCGCCGGACCGGCCCGACCGCGCCGCCTTGATCGACAATCCGCTGATTCCCTTCGGCGGCGCTGACCACTAGGCAATCTCGCGCGGGCCTTGTCACCCAAGGCCATCTCTCCGATGCTCGTGCGGCCGGAGAATCACTTCGATGGGCCTGTTCGAGCGCCTGAAAGGCGACGTCACTTTTCTCAAGGGCGCGCTGCGCACGCTGCGGCTGACGACGCCGATCGCCAAACATCCGGCGCGCGTGTTTCCGCATTTGGTCGAGGAACTGGCCGAGCGCTACGGCGATGCGCCGGCGCTGATCGGCGCGCGCGAGACGCTTCAGCTACCGCCAGCTTGCAGAGCGCGCCAACCGCTACGCGCGCTGGACGCTGGCGCAAGGCCTGGCCAAGGGCGAGACCGTCGGCCTGCTGATGCCGAACCGGCCGGAATACATGGCGGTGTGGATCGGCATCATCAATGCCGGCGGCGCGGCGGCCCTGCTCAACACCAATCTGGTCGGATTTTCGCTCGCCCATTGCATCGACGTGGTCGAGGCCAAGCACGTCATCGTCGCGTCCGAGCTGATGGACGGCATTGCCACCATCGAGACGCAGATCAAGTGCAAACCGAAAATCTGGCTGCACGGCGAGCACTGGGACACCGCCACGGCGCGCGCCCGCATCGATCGCGCGGTCGATAAATTGTCCGGTGTGCCGCTCACCGCGTCCGAGCGCCGTCCGCTCACCATCGAAGACCGCGCGCTCTACATCTACACCTCCGGCACGTCGGGGATGCCGAAAGCGGCAAACGTCAACCACTACCGGGTGATGCTGGCCTGCTTCGCCTTTGCCGGCGTGATGGACACCACCAGCGCCGACCGCATGTATGACTGCCTGCCGATGTATCACACCGCCGGCGGACTGCTGGCGACCGGCGCGCTGCTGGTGAACGGCGGATCGGTGGTGATCCGCGAGCGCTTTTCCGCGCGTGAATTCTGGGACGACGTGGTGCGCAACGATTGCACGCTGTTTCAGTATATCGGCGAGCTTTGCCGCTATCTCCAGCACTCAGCCCCCAACCCGAATGAGACGCGGCACAGACTGCGGCTGGCCTGCGGCAACGGTTTGCGGCCCGACATCTGGCAGGAATTCAAGGATCGCTTCCGCATCCCGCACATCCTCGAATTCTACGCGGCGACCGAAGGCAACGTCACGATGTTCAATTTCGAGGGCAAACCGGGCGCCATCGGCCGCCTGCCCTGGTTCCTGGCGCATCGCTTTCCGACCGCGCTGGTGCGCTTCGACGTCGAGCGGGAGCAGCCGGTGCGCAACGAGCGCGGCTTCTGCATCGCCTGCGCGCCGAACGAAGTCGGCGAGGCGATCGGCAAGATCGTGCACGATCCCAAGCGGCCGGGCGCGCGCTTCGAGGGCTATGCACGCAAGAGCGAAGACGACACGAAAATCCTGCGCAACGTGTTCGAGCCGGACGATGCCTGGTTCCGCACCGGCGACCTGATGCGCAAGGACGAGAACGGTTATTTCTATTTCGTCGACCGTATCGGCGACACCTTCCGCTGGAAGGGCGAGAACGTATCCACGTCGGAAGTGGCGGAAGCGATCTGCCGTTATCCCGGGATCGTGGAGGCCAATGTCTATGGCGTGCCGGTGCCCGGCAAGGACGGCCGCGCCGGCATGGCGGCGCTGGTGGTGGACGGCGACCTCGACCTCAGCCGCTTGCACGAACATCTGGTGAAATGCCTGCCGGACTACGCGCGCCCGCTATTCCTGCACATCCGCGGCTCGATCGAAATGACCTCGACCTTCAAGCAAAAAAAGCTCGATCTGGTGAGACAGGGCTTCGACCCGTCGCTCACCGCCGACGCGATTTATTTCAACGATGCCGAACGCCGCGCTTTCGTGCGGCTCGACCCGGCGCTGTATGCGCGCATTTGCAAGGGCGAGGTGCGGGTATGAACGCGCCGCTGGCGAGCGCCGCCGATGTCGTTTCGTTCTGGCGCGAGGCCGGTCCCGAGCGCTGGTTCAAGAAGGACGCCGCCTTCGACGACGAGATTCGGGAGCGCTTCCTTAGCCTCCACGAAGCGGCCGCAGCCGGCAAACTCAGCGGTTGGGAGCAAAACGCGGACGGCGCGCTGGCGCTTCTCGTCCTGCTCGACCAGTTCCCGCGCAACATGTTCCGCAATGACCGCCGCGCCTTCGCCAGCGATTCGCTGGCGCTTGCGGTCGCGGCGGGCGCGATCGTGCGCGGCTTCGACAGCCAGGTGCCGAAAGAGTTACGCGGCTTTTTCTATCTCCCGTTCGAGCATTCGGAAGATCTCGCCGATCAGGAACGTGCCGTCGCGTTTCACAAGGCGATCGGCGACGCCGACGGCCTGAAATGGGCGGAAATTCACGCCGACATCATCCGCCGTTTCGGCCGTTTCCCGCACCGCAACGCCGTGCTCGGCCGCGCCACCACGCCGGAGGAACAGGCTTTCCTCGACGGCGGCGGCTTTGCCGGCTGAGCGCATGATCCCGAAAAGTGGGAACCGGTTTTCGGAAAAGATCATGCGCAAGCAAAACGTCGCTATCCCCTAGGCGGGCGCTGAAGCTCTGGAGTAGCATCGCGGCCAACGGCCGCTCGGGGGCGGGCATTGAGGCCGCCACTAATTTACATAGGGAGTTGTCATGCGAAACGTCGTATCCGCCACAATCATCGCGTCCGCACTCGCCGTTGGCGCGCCCGCGCTGGCGCAAACGCCGCAAGGCTACCCGGCCGACTACGGCAAGCTGGTCGATGCCGCCAAGAAGGAAGGCAAGGTGGTGATCTACTCCACCACCGACGCGGTGGCCGCCAATCCACTGATCAAGGATTTCGAGACGCTCTATCCGGGCATCAAGGTCGAATATTCCGACCTCAATTCCACCGAGCTGTACAATCGCTTCATCGCCGAGGCCGCCGCCAACAACGGCACCGCCGACCTGCTGTGGTCGTCGGCCATGGACCTGCAGGTCAAGCTGGTCGCCGACGGCCAGGCCGCGGCATACGCCTCGCCGGAAATCAAGGCGCTGCCGAAATGGGCGGTGTGGAAAGACGCGGCCTATGGCACGACCTATGAGCCGATCGCCTTCGTCTACAACAAGCGGCTGGTGCCGGCGGAGGACGTGCCGAAGGATCACGCCGATCTGCTGAAGCTGCTCGACGCCAAGCCCGACTTCTACAAAGGCAAGATCACCGCCTACGATCCCGAGCGGTCCGGCGTCGGCTATCTGTTCTGTAACGAGGACGTGAAGAATTTCCCGGCCGCCTGGGACCTGTTCAAGGCCTTCGGCAAGGTGCAGGCCAAGCTCTACACCAGCGCCGGCGCCATGATGGAGCGCGTCACCTCCGGCGAGCACCTGATCGCCTACGGCATTTTCGGCTCCTATGCGCTCGGCCGCTCGAAGAAGGATCCGAATCTCGGCATCGTGCTGCCGAAGGACTACACCATGGTGACGTCGCGCGTCGCCTTCATCCCCAAGGGCGCCAAGAACCCGAACGCCGGCAAGCTGTTCCTCGACTATCTGTTGTCCAAGCGCGGGCAGGAGATCGTCGCCAACAAGGCCGATCTCTATTCGCTGCGTTCCGACGTCGACGGCGAGGCGACGCTCAAGCGCGTCACCGAATTGATCGGCGACAAGGCGCGCCCGGTTCCGATCGACGCCAGACGCTGCTGGAAAATCTCGATCAGACCAAGCGGCTTGCCTTCCTGTCCAAGTGGCAGGCGGCGAAAAAGGGACAGTGAACGTTTCGCCATGCCGGTCTTGAAGTCGGGGAATTGACAAGGGCACCCATGCCCATCGCCGTCTACCGCTTCATCGTGCTCGGCATCACCGCGCTGGCCGTGGTGATGCCGCTGTCGCTGGTCGTCTATCAGAGCTTCCTCACCGCGCCGTTCTTCGATCATTCGGCGCGCCTGAGCCTCTCGGCCTATTCCTTCGTGTTCGCGGAGGATGACTTCTGGCAGGCGTTCTGGACCACCATCACGATCGCCGGCGGCATGGCGGGGATCGCGGTGCCGCTCGGCGCCATGCTCGCCTTCCTGATGGTGCGCACCGACGTGCCCGGCCGCGACTACCTTGAGCCGCTGATCCTGATTCCGATCTTCGTCTCGGCGGTGGTGATCGCCTTCGGTTATGTGGTGGCGATCGGCCCGGTCGGGATTTTCTCGACGCTCGCCAAGGACCTGCTCGGCTTCGTGCCCTGGAACCTCTATTCGCTGTTCTCGCTGATCGCGATCGCGGGGCTCACCCACGTGCCGCATGTCTATCTCTACAGCGCCGCGGCCTTGCGCGGCCTGAGCACCGATCTCGAGGAAGCCGCGCGCGTGTCCGGCGCCAATCCGCTGCAGGTCGCGGTCAATGTCAGCCTGCCGATGATTCTGCCGGCGATCCTGTTTGCCGGCGTGCTGGTGTTCTTCCTGGGCTTCGAACTGTTCGGCCTGCCGCTGGTGCTCGGCGATCCGCAGGACGTGCTGGTGCTGTCGACCTATCTCTACAAGCTCACCAACAAGCTGGGCGTGCCGTCGTACCAGCTGATGGCGGTGGTCGTGGTCGTCATCATCGCGGTCACCGCGCCGCTGGTGTTCATGCAGCGCCTATTGCTGCGCCAGGCGCAGCGCTATGTCTCGGTGCGCGGCAAGGGACTGAAGACGCAGCCGCTCCGGCTGCACGGCTGGCGCTGGTTCGCCTTCGCCGCAATCATATTCTGGCTGTGCGTCACCGTGGTGGTGCCGCTGTTCGGCATCACGCTGCGCTCGTTCGTGGTGACCTGGGGCGAAGGCGTCAAACTCTCGGAAGTGCTTACGCTCGACCATTATCGCGAACTCACCGACTATCCGAACGTGGTGCGCGGCATCCTCAATACGCTCGGCATCGGCGTGATCGGCGGCGCCGTGTCGATGGCCTGCTACACCGCCATCGCGCTCGCGGTGCACCGCTGGAACTCGGGCTGGACGCGGCTGGTGGATTACATGGTGATGGTGCCGCGCGCCATGCCGGGCCTGGTCGCCGGCCTGGCGCTGCTGTGGGTATTCCTATTTTTTCCGCCGCTGTCGCCGCTGCGATCGACGATGTTTTCGATCTGGCTCGCCTACTCGATCGTCTGGCTCGCCTATGGCATGCGGCTGGTGTCCGGCACGCTGCTGCAGGTCGGGCCCGAGCTGGAGGAAGCCGCGCGCGTCGCCGGCGCCAACGATCTGCGCGTCAAGCGCGACGTCACCATACCGCTGATCAAATACGGCATGCTGGCGAGCTGGCTTTTGATCTTCCTGATCTTCGTGCGTGAATATTCCACCGGCATCTATCTGCTCGGGCCCGGCACCGAAGTGATCGGCTCATTACTAGTGTCGCTGTGGGGCACCGGCGCGATCGATCTGGTGTCCGCCCTTTCCGTCGTCAATGTGGTGATGATCGGCGCCGGCCTTGCCGTCGCGATCCGGCTTGGAGTGCGCCTGCATGGCTGATCTCGTGGTGAAGGATCTCCGTCTGCGTCTCGGCGACAATGAGATTCTCAAAGGTGTCTCGCTCAGCGTGACCCCCGGCCAGGTAGTGGCGCTGCTGGGACCGTCCGGCAGCGGCAAGACCACGCTGTTGCGCGCCGTCGCCGGGCTTGAAATACCGCATGCCGGCTCGATCGCGATCGGCAGCAATGTGTTCTACGATGCGGCGCGCGCCATCGAACTGCCGGCCGAAAAACGCGGTCTCGGTCTAGTGTTCCAGTCCTACGCGCTGTGGCCGCACCGCACGGTGTTCGACAACGTCGCCTATGGCCTGAAATTGCGCGGCACGCCCGCGGCCGAGATCAAGACGCGGGTCGAGAAGACGCTGGCGCAGATCGGGCTCGGCGCATCTGGCCGAGCGCTATCCGCATCAGCTCTCCGGCGGCCAGCAGCAGCGCGTCGCCATAGCCCGGGCATTAGTCTATGAGCCGCCGGTGATCCTGCTCGACGAGCCGTTGTCCAATCTCGACGCCAAGCTGCGCGAGGAAGCGCGCGCCTGGCTGCGCACGCTGATCGTCACGCTCGGCCTGTCGGCGATCCATGTCACCCACGACCAGGTGGAGGCGATGGCGATTGCCGACCGCATCGTGCTGCTCGACGCCGGCACCATTGCGCAGGAGGGCGCGCCGACCGCGCTCTACAACGAACCGGCGACGCTGTTCACCGCGGAATTCATGGGCAGCAACAACCGGCTCGACGGCACGCTGGTGGAAAATGTCCGGCGGCCGCGCGACCATGCAGGTATTCGGCGAGCGCATCACCGGCATGGCGCGCACCAAAGCCGCCGCCGGCGCCAAGGCGGTCGGCATCATCCGGCTCGAGCGTGTGCGCTGCGCGTCGAGCGCGGGGCCGAACCGGCTGAAGATGCAGCTGAAGGCGCCGATGTATCTCGGCGAGCGTTGGGAGTTGGTGTTCGCGCGCGAGCAGCTCACCGTGCGCGCCTATGCCTCGGCGCCGCTCGAGCCGGGCGAGCATTTCGTCGAATTCCCGCCCGAGGCGCTGTGGGTGTTTTAGCGCAGCCTGTCGTCCCCGCGAAAGCGGGGACCCAGTAAACGCCGGCCTCTAATGTTTCAGCACGACCGCTATGCTACTGAATACTGGATGCCCCGCCTTCGCGCGGCATGACAGCAGAGCAAGAGATGACGGACTTCCACGGCGTTTTTCCCTATCTCGTCTCGCCGATCGACAACAGCGGCCGGATTCTCACCGACGTGCTGGGGCGCCTCGCGTCCGATCTGATCAAGGCCGGCGTGCATGGGCTGACCCCGCTCGGCTCCACCGGCGAGTTCGCGTACCTTTCGCGCGAGCAGCGCCAGGCGGTGGTGCAGGCGACCATCGAGGCGGCGGGAAAGCGCGTGCCGGTGGTGGCGGGCGTGGCCTCGACATCGACGGCGGACGCGGTCGAGCAAGCGAAGAATTATCAGAAGCTCGGCGCCGACGGCATACTTGCCATCCTCGAAGCTTACTTTCCGCTCAAGGATGCGCAGATCGAATCCTACTTCCGCGCCATCGCCGACGCTGTCGATATTCCGGTGGTGCTCTACACCAACCCGCAATTCCAGCGCAGCGATCTGACGCTCGACGTCATCGCGCGTCTCGCCGACCACCCGCGCATCCAATACATCAAGGATGCCTCGACCAATACCGGGCGGCTGCTCTCGATCATGAACCGCTGTCCGCAGATGAAAGTATTCTCGGCCTCGGCGCATATTCCGGCGGCGGTGATGCTGATCGGCGGCGTCGGCTGGATGGCGGGGCCGGCCTGCATCGTGCCGCGCCAGAGCGTGCGGCTCTATGATCTTTGCCGCGCCGGCCAATGGCCGGAGGCGATGAAACTGCAACGCGAGCTCTGGCGCATCAACGAGGCGTTCGCGCGCTTCAATCTCGCCGCCTGCATCAAGGCCGGACTGCAGATCCAGGGCTACGCGGTCGGCGATCCGGTGCCGCCGCAGGCCGCCTTGAGCGCCGACGAACGCAAGGCGGTCGAAGCGATTCTGGCCGCACTTCCTTGACCTCTCCCCGCACGCGGGGAGAGGGAACAAGGCGCAGCTCGAAACGCCTTGATTTACCGGCTTAAGCGGCCTCACCCAACCTATTCTTAACGATTCCTTGCTAATCGGGCGCGATGGCCTTGCCGTCGCTTGCATCCCGGCTGCCGCCGGCGCGGGGAGAACCCGCGGCCCTGGTCGGTTCCGAAAACGTTTCCCCCACGCCGTCGCCGCTTGCGGGCGCGATCGCGCGCGTCAAGGCCATTCTCGCCGAGCGCAGCGACAGCCGGCTGGCGCAACTGATCGCCGGAAAAGTCTTCCTGATGCGCGTCGGCAACGCGCTGCTCGCGCTCGCCACGCAGGTGCTGCTGGCGCGCTGGATGGGCAGCTTCGAATTCGGCATCTACATCTATGTGTGGACCTGGGTGTTGATGATCGGCTCGCTCTCTGACATGGGCCTGTCGTCGGCGGCGCGGCGCTTTATCCCTGAATATATCGAACTGAAAGCCTTCGACCGGTTACGCGGATTTCTCGCAGGCTCGCGCTGGCTGGCGTTCGGCATCGCCACGGCCATCGGCGCCGTCGGCGCACTCGGGGTGACGCTGCTCGCGCCCTGGCTCGATCACTTCGCGGTCATCCCGCTCTATCTCGCCTGCGTCATCATTCCGATCTACGGCCTGGTGCAGGCGCAGGCCGGCATCGCGCAATCCTTCGACTGGCCCAATCTCGCGCTGATGCCGTTCTACATCATACGCCAGCTCGCCATCGCGGTTCTGATGGGCGCGGCCTATCTGTTCGGCGCGCCGACCGACGCGGTGACGGCAATGATTGTCGCCGTTGTGACGACCTGGGCCGTGACCGTCGGCCAGATGTTCGTGCTCAATCGCCGCCTCAAGGACAAAGTGCCGGACGGCCCGAAACGCTACGAGACCAAGACCTGGCTGGCCACCTCGATCCCGATATTCGTGGTGGAGGGCTTCTACCTGCTGCTCACTTACGTCGACATCCTCGCGCTCGAGCATTTCGGTTCGCCCGACGAGGTCGCGGTCTACTATGCCGGCGCGCGCCTGCTCGCGATCGTCGCCTTCGTCTATTTCGCCATCGCCGGCGCCACCACCCACAAGTTCACCGAATATCACGTGGCCGGCGACAAGCAGCGGCTGGCGTCGTTTTTCGCCGAGACCATCCGCTGGACGTTCTGGCCGTCGCTGGCCGCCTGCGCGGTGATCCTCGCGCTTCGGACGGCCGCTGCTCGGCTTGTTCGGCGCGGGCTTCGAGCGCGGCTACGATGTGATGTTCATCCTCGCCGTCGGCATGCTGGCGCGCGCCGCGGTCGGTCCGGCCGAGCGGCTGCTCAACATGCTGGGCGAGCGCAAGCCATGCGCCGTCGTCTATGCCATCGCCTTCGCGATCAATCTCGTGCTCTGCGTGATCCTGATTCCGCGCATCGGCATCGAAGGCGCGGCGGTGGCGACCTCGACCGCGCTGGTTGCCGAATCGATCATGCTTTATCGCGTGGCCAAGCGGCGGCTCGGCTTCCACGTCTTCATTCTCGGCAATCAGAGCGCCTGATTTTCAGGCGCGCTCGCGCAGCAACCGGCGGATCACCTTGCCGGTCGTCGTCATCGGCATGTCGTCGATGAAGGCGACCTCGCGCGGATATTCGTGGCCCGAAAGCCGCGTCTTGACGAAGCTCTGGATCTCGGCGGCGAGCGCATCCGACGGCGCATGGCCCTTCTTGAGCACGATGAAGGCCTTCACGATCTCGGTGCGCAGCGCATCGGGCTTGCCGACCGCGGCGGCCAGCGCCACCGCCGGATGGCGGATCAGGCAATCCTCGATCTCGCCCGGCCCGATGCGGAAGCCGGCCGAGGTGATGACGTCGTCGTCGCGGCCGACGAAGCTGACATAGCCGTCCTCGTCCATCACGCCCTGGTCGCCGGTGGTCATCCAGTCGCCGATGAACTTGTCGCGCGTGGCTTGGGCGTTGCCCCAGTATTCCAGGAACATCACCGGATCGGGACGCTTCACCGCGATCTGTCCGGTCTCGCCGGCTTTGCGCGGATGGCCGTCGCGGTCGATCACCGCCACGGTGTGGCCGGCGACCGGCTTGCCGATCGCGCCCGGCTTCGACACGCCGATGGCGCTGCAGGCCGAGAGCACGATGTTGCATTCGGTCTGGCCGTAGAATTCGTTGATGGTGAGGCCGAACGCCGACTTGCCCCATTCGTAGGTTTCCGCGCCGAGCGATTCGCCGCCCGAGCCGATCGAGCGCATCTTGATGTCGTGGCGGCCTTGCGGGTTCGGCGCCGCGCGCAGCATGCGCAACGCGGTCGGCGGGATGAAGGCGTTGCGGATTTTCGTGCGCGCCATCAGCGCGAAGGCTTCCTCCGGATCGAACTTCTCGAATCGGCGCGCCACCACCGGCACGCCGTAATGCAGGCCCGGCAGCAGCACGTTGAGCAGCCCGCCGGCCCAGGCCCAGTCGGCCGGCGTCCAGATGCGGTCGCCGGCTTGCGGGAAGAAATCGTGATGCGTCTCGACGCCGGGGAAGTGTCCGATCAAGCACACGATGCCCGTGCAGCGCGCCTTTCGGCTGGCCGGTCGTGCCCGATGTGTAGACCATCATGGCCGGATCGTCGGCGGATGTATCGACCGGCGTGAAATCCGGCGAGGCGCGCGCCAAGCGTCGCTGCGAAATCGAGCGCGCCGTCGGCCGCGCCGTCGAGCGAGAGCACCAGCTTGAGATCGGGCAGGTCTTTCGCGGATCTCGGCGATACGCGCGACGCCCTGCGCATTGGTGATGAGCGCGGTGGCGCCGGAATTCTGCAAGCGATAGCTCAAGGCATCGGTGCCGAACAGCACCGCCAGCGGCAGCGCGACGCCGCCGAGCTTGTAGATCGCGATATGGCAGGCCGCCACTTCCGGCGCCTGCGGCAGCAGGATGGCGACGCGGTCGCCGCGCGCGATGCCATGCGCGCGCAGCACATTGGCGAGCCGGTTGGAGGTCTCGCGCAGCCAGCCGTAGGTGATGGCGTCCTCAGCGCCGTCCGGCCGCGCATGCAGGATGGCGAGCCGGCCGGGCTCGTTCGCGGCCCAGCGGTCGCAGACATCGACGCCGATATTGTAGCGCGCCGGCACCTGCCAGCGGAATTGGCGATAGATGTCGTCGTAGTTGGAAAGGCGAGGCAGCACCGGCATGGCGGCGCAACGCTAGTCAGTGGATGCCGCGAGGTCCAGAGCTACGAGCAAGCCATTGGAATCGCGGCACGCGGACATGCTAGGCATCCCATCGCCGCCGCACCGAGGACACCACCGAATGACGTCCGCGATCAAACTTTGCCTGGCCGCATGGCTCGCACTGCTGCTGATGACGGCGGGCCACGCCGAGGACCAGATTCCAAAAAAGCAGGCCTTCGTCGGCGCGCTGCAACAGGCGATCCGCGCCAACGACAAGACCTGGCTGGCCGAGCACTACTTTATCATCACCATCAACGACAAAGAGTGACCGGCGCGTTTGAACCTCGCGCGCGTTTGCCGTGACCCAATCGTAACCGGGAGAGTTTAATGCGCCGCCTTGCGCTGATTCTGGTATTTGCGCTTTGCGCTTCGTTCGCGCAGGCGCAGGACGCCAGCGATCCCGTGGCGCTGATCACGGACATCTACAAGGCCTACACGACCGATACGGCCTCGCCCGGCTATAGCGACGTCTACAGCAAACGCCTGCAAGCGCTGGTCGATTCCGACTCCCAGGATGCACCGGACGGCGACGGCGGCAAGATCGACTGGGATGTGTTCGTCAACGGCAATGATTGGCAGGTCAGCAAGCTCGCCATCACGCTGGTGTCGAAATCCGCGACGCAGGCGCAGGTGCGGGCGCGCTTCTTCAACTTCAAGGAACAGCAGGACCAGTTGTTCGATCTGGTGGTGGAGGACGGCCGCTGGGTCATCGACGATGTCCGCGCGACGCAAATGGGCAACCGCTGGACCATGTCGAAGATTCTGACCCGCGCGCCCGATGCGTTTCCGGATGAAAAGAAATAAGCCAGAGGTCTGACCGCTAGCCCTTCTTCTCCGCCGGCTCCGCCAGGATCAGCGCCCAGTACACTTTGTATTTCGAGGTCGGCGCGTAGACCGCGGCGATCCCCATGCGGGTCGCGCCCGCCAGCAGCATGGTCTTGCGGTGCGGCGGGGAATTGCGCCAGCCGGAGAACGCCTCGGCCAGCGTGTGATAGCCGGCGCCGACATTCTCCGCCGAAATCTTGGGATCGAAGCCGGCGGCCTTGAGCTTCGCGGCGAACGGCTTGCCGGCACTGCGCTCGATCTTGTCGCGCTTGGCCATGGCGGCGGCCTGCGCCTCGGCCAGCCGCATCAGCTCGGGGTCGATGGTGACGGCGCCGAGACTGTTGTTGGCGCGATAGCCGGTGATCATCGAGGCGGCGGCTTCGGCGTCGAGTTGCGCGTCCGGCTGCGCGAGACTTGCGATAGAAGCTCGGCTCGGTCTTCGGCGCACCATCGCTGGCGCAGCCGGCGAGCGCGACGATGGCGAAGATCAGCACGCTCAATCGAACCGGCGTCATCGGCAACGGTCTCCGAATCGATAATAGCTGCGAAACCAGGCAGTCCACCCAAGCATTCCGCCCGCATGGCGATACAGGCGCAGCCTGCCATCTACTGGCGCGCCCATTAACGGTCAACTAACATCGCCGCAAAACAAGCTTTTGCAAGACTCCAGGGAGAAATGTCATGTCCAGCCAGCCGGCCGCACGAACGCCGGGCGCCAAGCGCGCCGCGCCGGGCGAATATGTCTTCGACCTCGCCAGCGTGCAGAAGATCATGGGCGGACCCGCCTATTCGACCGCGCACGGTCCGTGCGTCGAAGGCGACCGCATGATCGTCGGCCTGATGCGCATGAGCGCGGGCACCGGCGCCGAACCGCATTCGCACCCGAACGAGCAATGGATCTACGTGCTGGAGGGAACCTTCCGCGCCACCATCGACGGCAAGCAAATCGACGTCAAGCCGGGCTCGGTGGTCTACATCCCGGCCAACACCGTGCATGCCGGCAAGGCGACGCCGGACGCCGACGTGCTGTTCTTCACGGTCAAGGATGCCTCGCACAGCCTGCACGGAAACAAAGCCGCGTGAACTCGGGGAGGATGCCGATGAAACGTCTGAGCCTGATCCTGCTGTCCGCCATGTGCCTGGCCTTGAGCGCCGGCACGGCGCCGGCGCAGGACAAATATCCAAACCGGCCGGTCAAGGTCATCGTTCCTTATGCACCGGGCGGCGCCACCGACATCGTCGCCCGCATCGTCGGCGATGAATTCCAGAAGATCACCGGCCAGGGATTTGTCGTGCTCAACAAGCCCGGCGCCTTCGGCCTGCTGGCAATCGAGGAAATGGTGAAGTCGCCGCCCGACGGCTACACGCTGATGATCGGCAATGTCTCGACCAACGCCATCACGCCGATCATCTATGCCAAGAAGCTTTCGGTCGATTATGCGAAGAGCGTGGTGGCGGTGACCAATCTCATCGACGTGCCGGCGTTTCTGCTGGTGACGACGGCCAATGATTTTCCGCCCAAGACCGTCGCCGAGTTCGTCACTTATGCCAAGAACAATCCGGGCAAGGTGCGCTACGGCACCGTCGGCGTCGGCTCATATCCGCATTACGACATGGCCTATTTCGCCAAGCGCGCGGGCGATCTCGACCTGGCCGGCCTGCCGAACAAGAACGGCGCCTCCGGCGTCATCCAGGACATGTTGCGCGGCGACGTGCAGGCGGCCTTCCTCAATGTTGCCAGCACCGCCGGCCAGGTGCAGGCCGGCAAGTTCCGTGCGCTCGCGCTGGTCAATCACGCGCGGCTGCCGGAATATCCCGACATCCCGACCATGCAGGAGGCCGGCTTCCCGGACGTCGGCACGGTGGCCTGGAACGGCTTGTTCGCGCCGGCGGCCACGCCGAAGCCGGTGCTTGAAGCGCTGTTTCAGGCGATGAGCAAGGTCTTGCAGTCGCCCGAGACGGTGGAAAAACTCAAAAAACAGAATTTCAATGTGGTGCCCAACAAGTCGCTCGACGATGCCAAACGCTGGCTCGCCGACGAAATGAAGCATTGGGAAATCATCACCACCTCGGTGAAGATCGACGTGGCGCAGTAATCTTTTCCCTCTCCCCGTTTACGGGGAGAGGGTGGCGAGCGCCGGTTGGCGCGAGCCGGGTGAGGGGCATTGCACGGCCCCTCACCCGACATCCTCGCTAACGCTCGGATGTCGACCTCCTCCCGCTATGCGGGGAGAGGTAAAAGGCGTCCGCCTCAGCGCGCTTTTTGCAGCGCCTGCCAGATCCGGTCCGGCGTCGCCGGCATGTCGAGCGCGGCGCCCTTCGGCAGCGCGTCGAGGATGGCATTGATCACCGCCGGCGGCGCGGCGGTGCTGCCGGCCTCGCCGGTGCCCTTCACGCCGAGCGGGTTGGTGCGGCACGCAATGGCGTAATGCTCGACCGTCATATCGGGCATCAGATCCGCGCGCGGCATGGCGTAGTCCATGAACGATCCCGACACCAACTGGCCGCCGCCATCGTAGATCGTGTTCTCGGTCAGCGCCTGGCCGATCCCCTGCGCCACCCCGCCGTGGATCTGGCCTTCGACGATCACGTCATCGAGCACATTGCCGCAGTCGCCGACCGCCACGTAGGAGACGACCGACAACGCCCCGGTGTCGGGATCGATTTCGACTTCGGCGACGTGGCAACCGTTCGGGAATGACGGCGGCACCTTGATGCCGGCTTGCGTGTCGAGGCTTTCCGGGATCGTGCCCTGGCGCGCGAGTTCGGCGGCGCGTTCGGCGACCTCGAACAGCGACACTTCACGCCCGGAATTTTTCACGCTGAATTTTCCGTCGCGGTAATCGACATCGCCTTCGGTGGCTTGCAGCAACATCGCCGCCACGCGCTTGCCCTTCTCCAGCACCACGTCTGCGGTGCGTGCGATGGCGCCGCCGGTCATCATGGCCGAGCGCGAAGCGACCGCGCCGAAACCCGGAACGTCGCGCGCGGAATCGCCGGAGAGCATCGTTACCGCCGCGGGCTCGATGCCCAGACGGCGCGCGGCCACCCGGCCGAACACGCTTGCGTGCCCCTGCCCGCTGGCGCCGGCGCCGACGCTCACATGCACCGTCTTATTCCCGGGAAACGAAATGCGCGCGGCCTCTTCCGGAAATGCGCCGGCGATCTCCAGATAGCAGCCGATGCCGATGCCGCGCAGCTTGCCGGCCTTCTTCGCCGCCTTCTTGCGCGCGGGAAAATCCGCGTAACGGCTGAGCGCGAGCGCGCGCTCGAAAATCGCCGGAAAATCGCCGCTGTCATAGCTCGTGCCGAAGGCGGTGGTGTAGGGCATTTTGTCGGGATGAATCAGATTGCGGCGGCGCAGTTCGGCGGCATCGATGCCGGTCTGGTCGGCGGCGGCATCGATGACGCGCTCCATCAGATAGGTCGCTTCCGGACGCCCGGCGCCGCGATAGGGGCCGGTCGGCAGCGTGTTGGTGAACACGCAACGGGTGTTCACCTGCGCGTGCGGAATGTCATAGACCGTCGGCAGGCAGCCGGAGATGTGCGTGGTGACGATGAAATGCGCGATGCCGGTGAAATAGGCGCCGACATTGCCCAGGCAATTCACGCGCAGGCCGAGAAAGCGGCCGCGCTTGTTGAGCGCAAGCTCCACGGTCCAGAACGAGTCGCGGCCCTGGTTATCGGTGACGAACGCTTCCGAGCGGGTCGAGACCCAATGGATCGGCTTGTTGAGCGCGCGCGCGGCATGCAGCATCGCGACATATTCCGGGTAGCCCGCGCCTTTCATGCCGAAGGCGCCGCCGACATCGTCGCTGAGCAGGCGCAGCTCGTCCGGCTTGACGTTCAGGCTGCCTGCGACCTGGCCGCGCACATTGCCGACGCCCTGCGTGCCGCAGCGCAGAGTGAATACCTTCTTATCGGCGTCGTAGCTCGCAGTGGCGGTGCGCGGCTCGATCGAGGCGACCACCAGCCGCTGGTTCACCAGTTCGACGCGCACCACATGCGCCGCGTCCTTGAAGGCGCGGTCGAGCGCGGCCTGCTTCTTGCCGTCCGGGTCCGGCGGCGCGGTCCAGTCGAAGCCGATATTGCCGGGAGCTTCCGGCCAAAGCTGCGGCGCGCCGGCAGCGACGGCGGCGCGCAGGTCGGTCACCGCGTCGAGCTGCTCGTAATCGACCGCGATTTTTTCGGCGGCGTCCTGCGCCGCCGCAGCGTTTATCGCGATCACCATCGCCACCGGCTCGCCGACATGCATCACTCGCTCACCGGCGAGCGCCGGGCGATGCGGCGAAACCGCCACCTTGCCGCCGCGGCCGGGAATTGGATGCGGATGCGATATCGAGTGGTAGTGCGAGGCTTCGAGATCGGCCGCGGTCAACACCGCGACCACGCCCGGCGCATTCTTCGCCGCCGAGGTGTCGATGCGCTCGATCTTGGCGAAGGCATGCGGCGAGCGCACGAAATGCGCAGCCAAGGCTCCCGCCGGCTTGACGTCGTCGCCGAAGCGGCCCTGCCCGCGCAACAGCGCGTCATCCTCGATGCGGCCGGCCCATGCGGATAGAGTCAGCTTTGCGAGCGGCGGTCGATTCCATTGTGGAACTCCGGCGAGAGAAAAAATTACAGCTTGCGATCGGTGATGCCGGCTTTGGCATAGAGCTCGTTGATGTGCTCCTTCACGCTCGCTTTCGGCTCGTCGCTTTCGGGCACCTGCGCCCAGCCGACCTTGGCGCGGGCATATTGCGCGATCACTTCGTCCTGGTGGGAGGTGGCTCCGCTCACGCCATAGGCGCCGACCATCTCGTTGCCCTTGAACACCGGCGCGGTGCCGCCGGAGGCGGCGATCTTGCCGTTGGTCAGGGCCGCCAGGTTGGTGAGCAATTGCGGATTGCGCTCCTTGAACCACTGCTGGATCACCAGCCCGTCGGGAAAACGCGGGCTCATCGAACGGAACGCCGCCATCGTATAGGCCTTGGCGATGGCCGTATCCGGGGTGATGAAGCCGGCCTCGTCCATGCGCTCGACCGCGATCAGATGCCCTTCCGGGCCGACCACGGCGACCGAAACCGGCACGCCCATCTCCTCGGCCTTTTCGACTACCGCCTTGATGAATTCGCGGCACTCGACCGCCCGCAATTTCGCCATCCGCGTAGCCCTCCCGCAAACCGCCCATTAAGCTTTGCTTAACCACTCGATCGCAAACAATTAACTGCAAAAAAACGGCTAGGGGAATACCGTTGGCCCCGACACGGACGTAAACATGGCCAATTCTTCGTCTGCACCCGCAACCGCGCGCGATTGGCGTTTGGTCGCGCTGATCGGCTGCGCTTTCTTTCCGGCGAGCTTCGCCCTGTTCTACTACGGCTTGCCGGTCGGCGCATGGGTCGCATCGGCGCCCGAACTCCTCGTATCGGCCTTTTTTGCGGGCCTGACGACGGTGCTGGCGATGCTGTTCGCCGGCATCGTCCTCACCCGGCGGATGCAAGTGCACAACTTGCGCATGCGCGTCGCGATCAACAACATGTCGCAGGGCCTGTGCATGTTCGACGGCAACGAGCGGCTGGTCGATCTGCAACCAGCGCTACAAGGATCTGTACAAGCTCTCCGACGACATCGTGAAGCCGGGCCGCACGCTCGCCGAGCCTGCTCGAATTCCGCATCGCCAACGGCAGCTTCTCGCGCGATCCCGATCAATACCGGCAAGAACTGGTCGCCGCCATGGAACAAGGCAACGATCACCCACGCGGAAGTCAAATCCGCCGACGGACGCATCGATCTCGGTCATCAACCGGCCGATGGCCGGCGGCGGCTGGGTGGCGACCCACGAGGACATCACCGAGCGGCGCGATGCCGAACGCGAACGCGCCTCGATGCAGGAGCAGCAGCAGCGGCGCGCGGTGATCGAGCAGGCGATCGCCGCCTTCCGCCAGCGCGTCGAGGACCACTTGCGCACGGTGACCGAGGGAGCGATGGCCATGCGCGCCACCGCCACCACGCTGTTCGCCAATTCCGGGCTAGACCTCGAAAAGCGCCGAGAGCGCGGTGACGGCCTCGAACGAAGCATCCGCGAACGTGGAGACCGCCGCGGTCGCCGCCGACGAATTGACCGGATCGATCGGCGAGATCGGCCGCCAACTCGCCAAGACCACCGACGTCGTGCGCGGGGCGGTCACCGAAGCGCAAGGCACCAACCAGCAGATCACCGCGCTGGCGCAAGCCGCGCAGAAGATCGGCGACGTGATCAAGCTGATCCGCGCCATCGCCGGGCAGACCAACCTGCTGGCGCTCAATGCCACCATCGAGGCCGCGCGCGCCGGCGAAGCCGGCAAGGGCTTCGCGGTGGTGGCGTCCGAGGTTAAATCGCTCGCGGTGCAGACCGCCAAGGCGACCGAGGATATTTCAAGCCTGATCATGTCGGTGCAGGCGGCGACCAGCGGCGCGGTGTCGCAGATCGGCCGCATATCGAGCCGCATGCAGGAAATCGACAGTTGCGCCACCGCCGTCTCGGCCGCGGTCGAGGAGCAAAACGCCGCGACCGCCGAGATTTCGCAAAATGTCGCCAGCGCCGCCGACGGCGCCAAGCTGGTGGTGTCCGTGCTCGGCGAGGTCGCCGGCGCCGCCACCGATACCGCGACGTCGGCGGAAAGCGTGCTCACCGCCTCGCAGGCGGTGGAAGCCGCCGCCGCCGAGTTGCGCCGCGAGGTCGAGGGATTCCTCGCGCGCGTCGCGGCCTGACGCGGCGCGATTAGATTTTTTTGCGCATGATCTTTTCCGAAAACCGGTTCCCACTTTTCGGGATCAGCGCTAAACAAGCCAGACAGCCAATAGAACAGCGCGGCGAGCAAGCCGGACGCAGGGATCGTGATGATCCAGGCGGTCACGATTTCCTTGGCAACGGCCCAGCGCACCGCCGACACCTTTTTTGCCGCACCGACCCCGATGATCGAGCCGGTGATCGTATGCGTGGTGGAAACCGGGATGCCGAGGCTCGTCGCCGCGAACAGCATGACGGAGCCGGCCGTTTCCGCGCACGCGCCCTGCATCGGCGTCAGCCGCGTGATGCGCGATCCCATCGTGCGCACGATTCGCCAGCCCCCGGCCAGCGTGCCGGCGGCCATCGCGACCTGACACGCGATCACCACCCAGAATGGAACGTAGAAATTATTTCCGAGTTGCCCTTGCGAGAAAAGCAAGACGGCGATAATTCCCATCGTCTTTTGCGCATCGTTTCCGCCGTGGCCGAGCGCATAAAACGAAGCCGACACGAATTGCACCCGGCGAAAAATATTGTCGACAGCGTACGGAGTAAAACGAACGAAAAGCCACGACACGACCAGCATCAGCAGCAAGGCGAGCAAGCTGCCCAGCCCCGGCGACAAGAAAATAGCGGCCGCGGTCTTGGTGACGCCGGACCATACCACCGCATCGACACCCGCCTTCGCGATGCCGGCGCCGACCAGCCCGCCGATCAGCGCGTGCGAACTCGACGACGGAATGCCCAGCCGCTGCGTTAAGATTTGCCAGACAATCGCGCCTGCGAGCGCGCCGAAGATCACGCGCGAATTGACGACGTCCGCCTCGACAATGCCGCGGCCGACCGTTTCCGCGACGTGCAGCCCAAAAACCAAGAACGCGACGAAATTGAAAAACGCGGCCCAGGCGACCGCGTATTGCGGGCGCAGCACCCGCGTCGAGACAATCGTCGCAATCGAGTTGGCGGCATCGTTCATGCCATTGAGAAAATCGAACGCCAGCGCGACAACGATCAACGCAAACAGGAACGGCAAAGTGAGCGCGGCGGCGTCCATCGTCGTTCGGCCTCGGAGCGGTTTCTTACACGTGCTCGATGACGATGCCGTGCATGACGTTGGCAACGTCATCGAAGCGGTCCACGACTTTTTCCAGATGGTCGTAGACCTCGTTGCCGACGAAGAAGGCCATCGGATTTGAGTTCACGTGGGTCTTATAGAGCGTCGTGAGTCCGACATCGTGCAACTCGTCGGCGCGACCTTCGAGCTGCGAAATCCGCTCGGTCAGCGAGCTGATATGCACGGCCTCCGACACTGATCGAGCGCAGCAACGGCACGGCTTCCTGCACCAGCTGCGCGCATTTCACGATCGCGTCGGCCATCTCCTTCATCTGCGGCGTGAACTCGGTCACGTCGAACAGCTTGATGCCCTTGGCGGTCTTCTGCATCTGGTCGATGGCGTTATCCATCGAGGTGATCAGGTCGCGGATGTTGCCGCGGTCGAACGGGGTGATGAAGGTGCGGCGCACCGCGATCAGCACCTCGCGGGTGACGTCGTCGGCGTCCTGCTCGCGGTCCATCACGATCTGGTAGTTTTTCTGCACCGCCGCGCCGCCCTCCAGCATGGCGCGCAAGGCCTCCGCGCCGGCCAGCACGGCCTGCGAATGGCGCGCGAACAGATCGAAGAAGCGCTCCTCCTTCGGCATCAAGGCATGAAACCAGCGCATCATGGCGGACTCCGGCCGAATCGAGTGGGTCGTGCGGCCAACCTAGTCTGTTGGCGGGCAGTTCCGATACGGGCTGCCGACGCCTGTGGGAACAATGGGTAAAACTCGCAAACCCGCGGCCGCGCCGGCGGTACGCGGTTGACGGGGCAGTCACGCCGGGGGTTCAAAATTTTCGCCCCCTCAAAATTGATAATGCTCAATGAATCAAGCGGCTAAACCCGGTCCCTTGGCCGAGGGATGGCTGCCATCCGCAACCGAAGATTTGCTGCATCGGCGCGCCGGGTCGGTTAGTTTGCGGCATACGCGACATTACGCTGAGAGGTTGGGAATGCGGTTGGGTTACTTCACCATGCCGGTGCATCCGATGGGCCGGGACTGGTCGCAGACGCTGCGCGAGGACCGCGAGGCGATCATACTCGCCGACAAGCTCGGCTTCCACGACGCCTTCGTCGGCGAGCACCTGACCGACGCCTGCGAGAACATCACCAACAGCATGCTGTTCCAGGCGACGCTGATCCACGACACCAAGACCATCAAGCTCGCGACCGGCACCACCAATCTGGCGCAGATGCATCCGGTGCTGATCGCGGTGAACGCGGCGATGTTCGACCATCTGTCGCAAGGGCGCTTCATCATGGGCGTGAGCGCCGGCGCGCTCACCTCCGATTCCGAAGCGATCGGGATTCTGGACGAGGATCGCAACAAGATCTTCGCCGAGGCGATCGACGTGATCCTGGCGATCTGGCAGCGCGATCCGCCCTACGACATCGATTTTCCGGACAACCGTTTCAAGGTCGGGTTTGCCCGCACCGCCGCGCTCGAACTCGGCGTCGGCATCCTGGCCAAGCCGTTGCAGAAGCCGCGGCCGGAAATCGTCGGCACCGTGGTGGCGCCGTTCTCGCCCGGCGTCGTGCTGATGGGCAAGCGCGACTTCCATCCGCTGTCGGCGAACTTCCTGCTGGCGAAGCATCTCAAGTCGCACTGGACGAACTATGCCAAGGGCAAGGCCGAGGCCGGCGCCAAAGCCGACATCGCCGATTGGCGCGTGGCGCGCACCATCTTCGTCGCCGACGACGACAAGACCGCGCTGCGTTACGGCCGCGAGGACGCCAAAAGTCCTTACCGATTCTATTTCGAGCAGATGCGCGCCAAGATGAAGCGCGGCAACCGGCTCTACGTGTTCAAGAGTCACAAGGAGCAGCCGGACGACGAGATCACCGACGATTACGTCATGAACCATTGCGTGTTCCACGGCAGCGTCAACAAGGTGGTCGACGCCATCCTGAAAATGCACGAGCAGACCGGCGATTTCGGCGAACTGGTCTATGCCGGCATGGACTGGGTCGATCCCACGCTCGCCAAGCGCTCGATGCAGCTGATGGCCGAGCAGGTGATGCCGCGCGTCAACGCGGCGATCGGCAAGGCGGCTAAGACCGCGGCGGAGTGAAGGGCGCGACGATAGTTCGCGTCACCATCCGTTCGCCATACGCCAGACGATGCCGGCAAGAGTTCCGATCAACAACGCGCCGCATGCGAAGGCTTGCATCGCGAAACCTCTGTGGCGCTTGTCCGCCGCAGCGGTGTAGCCGCGGATGTAGAGCACTCGCCCGACGAGCCAGACCAGGCCCA
Organism: uncultured Alphaproteobacteria bacterium; assembly: GCA_963781875.1. GTDB lineage: Bacteria > Pseudomonadota > Alphaproteobacteria > Rhizobiales > Xanthobacteraceae > Pseudolabrys. The sequence goes on along the minus strand of CAWAHP010000010.1, from coordinate 14,191 downwards.
ACAGCGCGGCGCCCCAATCGTTGACATAGAGCACGAAAAACCAGAGCAGCGGCAGGAAGATCGGCATCCACTCCAGCGTATTCTGCTGAACGCGGAATGCCCGCTCGAAATCGGGATTCCCGGTTGTCGCCGGCGCAACGACGCCAAATTTCGCCCGCGCGCGGGCGACCAAGAGCCCGGTGTAGAAGTAGAGAGCGACCGCCAACAATGTGACCAGCGCGGTGTAGTTCGGCATGTTCAAAGTACCTCGGTGCTGCAGCTAAGTATTTTCGCCCGCATCCTAAACCGACAGCGGATCGGTGCCGAGCGCGGCGTAGAGACCGTGTTTGGCTCCTTTTGTGAACGAAACGCCCTGGTCGAGCTCGATCGCCACCGAGCGCACACGCTGGGCGTCGGGCTCGGTCGCCGGCACCGGCTTGCCTTCGGCCGCGGCCTTGGCCGCGCGCAGCAGCACCTTGCGCGTCATGATGATGCCACTGTCGGTCGCGCACAGGTGCTCCTTGGTGCGGTCCTGGATCGCGCCCATGCTTTCCTGGATCGAGGCATCCTGCATGGCGATGCCATCGACGCCGGTCGAGGAATGGCCGTGCCGCTGCGCGTTGCGGTCCATCAGATAGTTGTTGGACTTGTTGGCGAGCGGAATGAACGTGCCGGGCACGTATTTGACGTGGATGCCCTCGCCGTCCTGCATCGCCGAGATTTCCGCTTTGGTGAGCGCGCGCTTGGGATGGTAGTTGATGCTCCAGGCCCAGCATGTTTCGTCGTCGATCGGCACCCAGGCGTGTGCCCCCAAAGGATGCCCGGCGCGCGGCGGGATGATGGTGTACCAGGGCATGATCCAGGGCGTGATGCGCCAGTAGTATTTGCCGGCGTCGGCGTTGCGGCGCGCGCCGATCAACAGCCCGCCGGGAAATTCTTCCACGTCGAACAGCGGCATGCGGTCCTTCTCGTTGTATTCGTTGCCCTTGCTGCCCTTGAACAGTGGATCCTTGTCGAGCTCGCTGCCGTGCAGCCACGACACGTGGCTGGAATCGATGCCGCCTTCCATCGCCTGCAGGAAATTGCATTCCTGCAACCGCTTGGAGACGAAGCGCTGCTCGGGCGCGACGTCCGTCCATTCCAGCGCCGGCGGCGGCGGCTGCAAGGCCGGCGGCCCGAGATAGGCCCAGACCAGCCCCGCCTTCTCGATGCAGGGATAGGATTTCAATTTGACGTTCTTGCGGAAGCCGCTGTCCTCCGGTTCCGAGGGAAGATCGACGCATTGCCCGGTCACGTCGTATTTCCAGCCGTGATAAGGGCAGCGCAGCCCGCATTCCTCGTTCTCGCCGAACCAGAGCGAGACGCCGCGATGGGCGCAGAATTCGTCGAGCAAGCCGATGCAGCCCTTGCTGTCGCGGAAGGCGATCAGCTCCTCGCCCATCAGCTTGACCCGCACCGGCGGGCAATCCGGCTCGGGTATTTCCGCCGCCAGCAGGAACGGCGCCCAGTAGCGCCGCAGCAATTTTCCCATCGGCGTTCCCGGGCCGATGCGGCTGAGCTGGTCATTTTGTTCACGCGACATCATGGCGACGTTTCCCCGTAGGTTTCTTGGTGGCGCATAATCTGATCCGAAAACCGGTTCCCACTTTTCGGGATCATGCGCTAGGCTATTGTTCCGACCATTATAGGCACTCGCGTTGCCTAAGGAAGCTGACCGCCATGCCAATGCCGCGGATCGCCATTGCAACCGGAGACCCGGCCGGAATCGGCCCGGAGATTGCGCTGAAAGCCGCGCTCGATGCGCGCGTCAGCGCCGCATGTCGGCCGTTGCTGGTGGGCGATCCAGATGTGGTGGAAATGCATGCGCGCGCTGCCGATCTCACGCCGCGCCTGCATGTGATCGCGGAGGCCGCCGATGCCGACTGGGCCAACGGCGCAGTCAACCTGCTCGACGCCCGCGACGGCAGCAATGCGCCGGTCAAAATCGGCACCATCGACGCCGCTTACGGCCGCGCCTCGCTCGCCAGCGCCCGGCGCGCGATCCGCGCCGCGCTCGCCGGCGATGTGGATGCGGTGGTGGCGGCGCCGCAGACCGAACGCTCGATCGCGGCTGCCGGCATCGCCTTCGACGGCTATCCGTCGTTCGTCGCGCGCGAAACGAAAACGCCGGTGAACGACGTCTATCTGATGATCTGCTTCGACGATGTGCGCATCGCCCATGCCACCTTGCATGTCAGCGTGCGCGAGGCTGTGAGCCTGATCACCCCGGAACGGGTCGAGCGCGTGATCCGCGTGGTCGACACGTCGCTCAAGAAGCTCGGCATCGCCAAGCCGCGCATCTTTGTGGGTGGGCTCAACCCGCATGCCGGCGAGGACGGCATGTTCGGCCGCGAGGAAATCGACATTATCATTCCGTCCATCGCGCGCGCGGCGAAAGACGGCATCGATGTGTCCGGTCCGTTCGGCGCTGACACCATGTTCCGGAAAAAAGGCTGCGACGCCTTCATCGTGATGCTGCACGACCAGGGCCATATCGCCGCCAAGCTGCAAGCCTTCAACCGCACCGCCGGGCTCTCGATTGGCAGCCCGATTCTGTTTTCATCGGTCGCGCATGGCAGCGCGCACGACATCGCGGGCCAGGGCAAGGCCGATGCCGGCGCCATGATCGAGGCGATCACGCGGCTGGCGAAAATCAGCGTTTCAGAAAAGCAGCCGGCTTAGCGCGCCGGCCGAAGCGGGCGGCCGGTGATGCCGTTGAGCGTCGGCGGCGAGCTGTCCGGCGCGCCGGGGGCAGACACGGCGGGCGGCAGGTTCGCCGCGGTCTGTGGCGGCATCTGGCCCGGCAGCACCACCACGCGCGTGCCGACCTGCACGCGGCTGAAGAGATCCTCGACGTCTTCGTTGATCAGACGGATGCAGCCGGACGACACCGTCTGTCCGATGGTCGAGGGCTGGTTGGTGCCGTGAATGCGGTACAGCGTCTTGCCGAGATAGAGAGCGCGCGCGCCGAGCGGATTGCCCGGGCCGCCCGCCATGAAGCGCGGCAGATAGGGCTGGCGCTCGATCATTTCCGATGGCGGATGCCAGTCGGGCCACTCCGACATCTTGCTGATGCGTTCGGTGCCCGCCCAGGTGAAGCCCTCGCGGCCGACGCCGATGCCGTAGCGAATGGCCTGGCCGCCGCCGAGCACCAGATAGAGGTAGGTGTTCGGCGTATCGATGACGATGGTGCCGGCCGGTTCCCGGGTCTGATAGTTCACCATCTGCTTTTTCAGGTTAGCCGGCAGTTCTTTCGGCTGGCCCACTTCCGGCTGATCCTCCGGCGGCAGCGCCGAGGCCGCCGCCGGCGGGATCGGCGGCGGCGCGGCGTTGGGCGCGACGTCAATTCCTGCCGGCGGGCGGATTGTATCGGGCTCGTACTGGGCCGCGGACGGAGAACGCGCGTTCGGCCGCTGCGGGTCGAGCTGATGGCCATAGGCCGGCGGCCGGCGGTCGGGCGAGCCGAAGCCTGGCGGCGGCGGAGCGGCGTCGGCTTCGTCGTCCGGGTAAGGCAGAATGCGGTGCGGGGCGCCACGCTGGACCGCCGGCGGCAACTGGCTCGCCTGCGGGCTGCGCCCCGGCTGGCGCGTCACCGGAACGTCGTCATCATCATCGGCATAATAGCCGGGAGGCGGCAACCGGTCTTGATAGACCCCCGGCGGCGGGGCACTCCGGTAATAGGGCGGCGGCGGCGCGGGATAATACTGCGCCTGGGCGGACACCGCCGGAATGGCGGCCGCGAGTGGCAGCGTCAGCAGCAAAAGGCCGAAGCGTTGAATCATCGTCCACCTGTGGCCACCAGGGTGGCCAACCCGCCCTATCTGGCCCTGGATTGCCCCGGGATGAAGGCACATTCAAGACAAGAATAGGGTTATCTCAGTATCGTGATTTCGCCCTGACGACTCAGCTTTTTTCAGGTTTTCTTGGTCTCCGCCGCCAGTACCTGCTTTGCCACCCGGTGGCAATCGACCGCGGCCGGGAACCCGCAATAGACCGCGATCTGCCGCAGGATGGCGCTCAGCTCTTTGGGGGTGAGCCCATTGCGCAGGGCGCCGCGAAAATGTGCCTCGAATTCGTGCATTCGGCCGAGGCAGGCGATCATGCCGAGATTAAGTATGCTGCGCTCGCGCGGCTTCAAGGTGTCGTCGCCCCACACCGCGCCCCAGCAGTATTCGGTCAGCAATAGCTGAAAGTCGCGGTTGAAATCGTCGATATTGCTGACCGCCCGATCGACATACTCATCGCCCAACACCTTGCGGCGCATGGCCATGCCGCGGTCGTAAACTGCCTTATCCATGGTGTTTATCCTCCCCATCGACGGATGATTCCGCCGGTTGCGCCCCATGTTGACAGAGATTTGCCGATTTCGTCCATTCTCCCCGCGCGACAAACGGCTAGGCACAAGAACCCATGTCCGCACGCATCCTGATCGTCGGCTGCGGCGCCATCGGCGGGCTGTTCGCGACGGCGCTGTCGACGGTCGCCAAAGTCACCGCCTATGACGCCAATGCGGACCATGTGCGCGCGATCAATGCCCAGGGCTTGCGCGTGATCGGCAAGAATCCGCGAACGGCACGCATCGACGCCACCGATGATCCCGCAACGCTCAAGGGCGCGGGTTTCGATGCCGCGATCTTCCTCACCAAGTCGAAGGCGACCGGCAGCGCGCTCGCGCAACTGCGCCCGCTGCTCTCGGGTCATCCGATGCTGGTGACGTTGCAGAACGGCATGGGCAATGCGGAGGTGCTGCTCGGCGTGCCCGATTGCGTGGTCGTGCGCGGCGTCACCATGAACGCCGGCCGCTATGTGGAGCCGGGCTGCGTGGAAAACCTGATCGAAGGCAAGACCTGGCTGGGACCGACGCGCGGCAGCGTCGAGGATATTGGCGCGCTTGGGCGCTTGCTCAATGCCGCCGGCATGCCGACCGACATCGTCGCCAACCCGATGGGCGCGGTATGGTCGAAATTCGTGTTCAACTGCGTGATGAGCCCGGTCGGCGCGCTGATGATGGGCGACAATGCCGCCCGTCACAACGCCCCCGAGATGCGCGCGCTGATCGACGACATGGCGGCGGAATGCATGGCGGTCGTGCGTGCGCTCGGCGGCAGCTTTGCCTTCGAGCCGATGGAATTCGTGGCCAAGACCCGCTCCGGCGAACTACCGATGTCCAAGCATGCCGGCTCGATGGCGCTCGACATCGCACGCGGTGCCCCGACCGAGATCGATGAGCTGACCGGCTTCATCGTGCGCGAGGGCGAGCGGCTGGGGGTGCCGACGCCAAACTGCAAGGCGGTTTATCGGTTGGTAAAAGGGCTGGAGTTCGCAGGCCAAGCGCGGGTTGCTAAACCCAGGTGATACAATAGGTTAGGCCGTACTGCCGGCCTGATTATCCCCGCTTTCCCGCCAGCACAGGATTTAGCCCCGCCGTCCGTTAATCAGATAGGCCAAGCACTACAATGGACGGGACTTCCCGATGGCGACCGCCGCACTGCAATGGATGACAGCGACGAAGCGCTCATGGCCCGGGTCGCGCGCGGCGACGAGCGCGCGTTTCGTATGCTCGCGCAACGCCAACTGCCGGCCATGCTGGGGCTTGCCCGCCGCATCCTTGGCAACGCCGCCGACGCCGAGGACGTGGCGCAGGAGGCGATGCTGCGGGTCTGGATCCATGCGTCGCGCTGGCAGCCGCTGGCGCTGGTTCGCACCTGGCTCACCCGCGTGGTGGTCAATCTCTGTCTCGACCGTAAGCGGCGCGCACCATGGGTCGCGCTGGACGTGGCCGGCGAAATCGCGGACCCCGCGCCCGGCGCCGGAGAGATGGCCGAACACGACGAACGCGAGCGGCTGCTCACGGCCGCGATTGCCGATTTACCCGCGCGCCAGCGCGCCGCGATCATGCTCACCTACAGCGAGGGCATGAGCAATGCGCAGGTGGCGGACATTCTCGATACGTCGGTGTCGGCGATCGAGACCTTATTGGTGCGCGGCAAGCAGAACTTGCGCCGCGCATTGAGACCCGTGATCGATGAGGATGAGTAAAATGAACAACGAACAGTTCCAGGCTTTTCTCGAAACCGCGCTCAAGCGCCACGCCAAAGCGCCGCAAGGCGACGAGGCTGCTGTCGAGCGCGTGCTTAAGCGGCTCAGTGGCCCGCTGCCGCGGCAGAAAGTCCCGCTCTGGCGGTTGCCCGCGGTGCTGCTCGATTGGCAGTTCGCGCCGGCCTGGCCGCGCGTCGCCGCCTTGGCCTGCTGCGCCGCGCTCGGTTTCTTCGTCGGGATCGCCGGGCTCGACCGAGGTTACGGCCGGCTGGAGGCGCCCTTTGCGGTCGGCAATCCCGCCGATCTCGGCTCGATCGTATTCGAGCCTGAACCGCTGACCGGAGCACGGCCATGAGCGTCGCCCAACTCGCCCCGTCGATGGCGCGCGGCTCATCGCGCTGGCTTTTGCTCGGATCGCTCGCGCTCAATCTGTTCTTCATCGGCGTCGCCGCGGCGCTGGCGGTCCGCAGCCCGACCCTGCCGTCGTGGGACCGCAACGTATTCATACGCGTCGAGCGTCTGGCCGCCACCTTGCCGCCGGCCGACGCCGACATGCTGCGCGGGCTGATCAAGGCCGACCGCGAGACAATCGAGGATACCCAGACGAAATACCGCGCCGCACAGGACGTGATCCGTGAAACGCTGCGGCATGAGCCGTTCGACGTCGGGGCCATGCGCGCGGCCATGGTGCAAACCCGCGCGGCGCGGCAGGCCTTCGACCAGGCCATTCAGGGCATATTCGCGGCCACGGCAGCGCAAATGTCGTCCGCCGGCCGCCACGCACTGGCCGACTGGCCGCCGGGGCGACAATCCACAGGCAATCAGCAATAATCCGTGCGCACGCGCTAACCTAGGCCCTGATTCCTTTTTCCATAGTGGTATTGCGAGTTTTCTGTATGTGCCGCGGCAGCAAAAGGGTGCGGTGGGGAACCAAAGCGGGGGCAAGCCCGTTTGGGTCCATGCTGCTCGGATTGAGCCTGATGCTGCCCCTTGGCGGGTGCATGCTTACCGGCGACCAGCCGGAGCCCGGGCTTGATATTCCCGACGACTATGACCGCGGCCCGAAGAACCCGGTCGTGGCAGAAATGGCGGTGCCGCCGCTCGACTGGTGGCGCGGCTTCCGGTCGAAGGAATTGAGCGAAATCATCGAAGAGGCGCGGGTCTCCAATCTCGATATTGCTGCGGCTGTCGCCCGCATCGTGCAGGCTGATGCGCTGGCCCGCGTTGCCGGCGCGCCGCTGTTGCCGAGCATCGGTCTTAACGGAAATGCCTCACGATCGCAGGCATCTAAGACCACTGGCCTCGGGAACGGCAAGCCGTTCATCGATGACAAAGGCTTTGCCGTGAGCAACACACTGACCGCCTCGCTCACCGCGAGCTATGAGGTCGACTTCTGGGGCAAGAACCGCGCGTTAATGCGCGCCGCAGAATCGACCGCGGTCGCCAGCCGCTACGACCGCGAGGTGGTCGGCTTAACTATCGTGGTCGCCGCCGCCAATGCCTATTTCCAGGTTCTCGCAGCACAGGACCTATTGAAGGTCACGCGCGAAAACCTGGCCAGCGCCACGCGCGTGCTCAATCTCATCCAGCAGCGGCTCAAAGCCGGCACCGCCTCGGCGCTCGATACCGCGCAGCAGGAGAGCCTGGTCGCCACCCAGCGTGCCTTGATCCCGCCATTGCAGCGGACGCTCACGCAGAACCGCAACGCTCTCGCGGTGCTGATCGCGCGCTCGCCTGAGTATGTGCGCATCCGCGGCGGATCGTTGCGCAGCATCGGGTATCCGCGCGTGACGCCGGGCCTGCCGTCCGAACTGTTGACGCAGCGGCCCGACATCCGCGAAGCCGAGGCCAATCTCGCCGCCGCCAATGCTAATGTCTATAATGCCCGCGCCCAGTTCCTGCCGAGCATCAAGCTCACCGGCGAAGGCGGCTATGAGAGCTCGGTCCTCAAAATACTGTTTCGGCCGGAGTCGGTGTTCTTCAATATCGCCGCCGGCCTGACCCAGCCGATCTTCGAGGGCGGCCTGCTGCTGGGCAATCTCGACCTGCAGAAAGGCAAGCAGGACGAGCTGTTGCAGATTTATCGAAAGACGGTGATCTCCGCCTTCTCCGACGTCGAAACCGCGCTTGACGGCATCCGCCAGACCGCGCTGCGCGAGCGGCTGCAGCTCGACGTGGTGACGAGTTCGCGGCGGGCTTTCGAAATTTCCGAGCAGCGATTGCAGCAGGGCACCATCGACCTCGTCATCGTGCTGCAAACCCAGCAGACGCTCTATGTGGCGGAACTCGCGCATGTGCAGGCACGGCTGGAGCACTTGCAGGCGATCGTGAGCCTTTATCAGGCGCTCGGCGGCGGCTGGCTGCCGAAACCGCTGGAAGCCGCCGATGCACGGTGAACTGCCAAAACAGATCTGGGCAAAGACCAGCACCCGCAATCGCCGCTATCTGGCGATCGGGCTGATTGTCATCGTGGCCGCGGCGACGTTGACCTACTTCTTCACCGGCTCGACCGAACAGCAGCGCCGCGCCGGCCGCTTCGGCGCCGACAATGGCCCGGTGCCGGTGCTGGCCGCCAGCGCGCAAAAGGCCGACGTGCCGGTCTATCTCGACGCCGTCGGCACCATCAGGGCGCTCAACACCGTGACCGTGCGCCCGCAGGTCGACGGCAAGCTGCTCAAGGTCGGCTTCAAGGAAGGCGATGACGTCAAGAAGGGCGACCTGCTGGCGCAGATCGACCCGACCACCTATCAGGCCCAACTCGATCAGGCGATTGCAAAGAAAGCGCAGGATGAGGCACAGCTCAGCAATGCGAAGATGGACCTCGACCGCTATGAAAGACTCGCGGCGACCAATGCGATCAATCGTCAGCAGGCCGACACCCAAAAGGCGCTGGTCGCGCAATACGCCGCGCTGGTGAAATCCGATCAGGCGGCCATCGATAACGTGCAGGCAATGCTGAGCTACACGGCCATCGTCGCGCCGATCGACGGGCGCACCGGCATTCGCATGGTCGACGAAGGCAATATCGTGCACGCCTCCGACACTACTTCCGCGATCGTGGTGATCACCCAGGTCAAGCCGATCTCGGTGCTGTTCAACTTGCCGCAGCAGGAACTCGGTCAAGTGAACACCGCGTTCGCGAAGGGTCCGCTCAGCGTCGACGCGCAGCGCTCCGACAACGATGCGGTGATCGACCGCGGCACCTTGCGTGTGGTGGACAACCAGGTCGACCAGACCACCGGCACGGTGAAGCTCAAGGCCGAATTTCCCAACGTCGATCTGCAGCTTTGGCCCGGCCAGTTCGTCAATGTCCGCCTGCTGATCGACACGCTTAAAGACGTGGTGGTGATCCCGACCGGCGCGGTGCAGCGCGGCCCGAACGGCACCTTCGTCTTTGTGGTCAAGGACGACAATACGGCGGCGATGCGCCCGATCACGGTCGCCAAGCAGGACGAGACTCAGACGGTGGTCTCAAACGGCGTTGCACCGCCCGAGCGCGTGGTCACCACCGGCTTTGCCCGTCTCACCGATGGCGGCAAGGTTTCGATCAGCAGCGGCGATGGCGCGCCCGCCGCCCAGCCGCAAGGCGCTCGTCAGCGCGGCGGCAAACGACCCGCGGGCGCGACGCCGAACGCGCAGCAATGAGCGTTTCCTCTCCATTCATTCATCGGCCGATCGCCACTTCCCTGCTCGGCGTCGCGGTGATGTTGGGCGGCGCGCTCGGCTATTGGTGGCTGCCGGTTTCGGCGCTGCCGCAGGTGGATTTCCCGACCGTACAGGTCACTACCCAGCTTCCCGGCGCCAATCCCGACACCATCGCCTCGCTGGTGACCGCGCCGCTGGAGCGGACGTTCGGGCAGATTCCGGCGCTGCAAACCATGACCTCGTCGAGCTCGTTCGGGATCAGCCAGATCACGCTGCAATTCGATCTTTCCCGCGATATCGATGCCGCCGCGCAGGACGTGCAGTCGGCGATTAACGCCGCCGGCTCGACGCTGCCGCGCAACCTTCCCTATCCGCCGCTCTATTCCAAAGTGAACCCGGCCGACGCGCCGATCATCACGCTGGCGCTCACCTCGACCACCATCGACCAGCGCGCGCTCAGCGACATGGCCGATACCGTCATGGCGCCGCGGCTCTCCGAGGTGACCGGCGTCGGCCACGTCTCGGTCCAGGGCGGGATCCGCCCGGCGATCCGTATCCAGGCCGATCTGTCGCGGCTCGCCGCCTATGGCATCGCACTGGAAGACCTGCGCACGGCCATCGTCAGCGCCAATGTGGCGGGCCCCAAGGGCGCGCTCGACGGCGCGCACCAGTCCTACACCATCGCCGCCAACGACCAGATCGCGAGCGCGGACGCATACAAACCGATCACCGTGGCGTTCCGCAACGGCGCGCCGGTGCTGCTCAGCGATGTCGCCGATGTGCTGGAGGGCCTTGAGAACACCAAGGTCGGCGCCTTCTACAAGGGCGGCCCGGCGATCGTGGTCGACGTTCAGCGCCAGCCAGGCGCCAATGTCATCGAAACCGTGCAGCGCGTACGCGCCGAATTGCCGCGCCTGCGGCGCTCGATACCGGCCGGCGCCAAGCTCACCATTGTCAACGACCGCACCGACACCATCCGCGCCTCGATCCACGACGTGCAGTTCACGCTGATCCTCAGCGTCGCGCTGGTCGTGCTGGTGGTGTTGATCTTCCTGCGCACCATCCGCGCCACCATCATCGCCGGCGTGGCACTGCCGCTGTCGCTGGTCGCCACCTTCGGAGTGATGTGGTTCTGCGGCTTCTCGCTCGATAATCTGTCGCTGATGGCGCTGACCATCGGCACCGGCTTCGTGGTGGACGATGCCATCGTGATGATCGAGAACATCGTCCGCCACATGGAGGATGGCGAAGTCGCCACTGGACGCGGCCCTTCGCGGCGCCAGCGAAATCGGCTTCACGGTGATCTCGCTGACGCTGTCGTTGATCGCCGTGTTTATCCCGCTACTATTCATGACCGGCCTGGTCGGGCGCATGTTCCGCGAATTCGCGCTCACCCTCACCATCGCGGTGGTCGCTTCCGCCATCGTCTCGCTGACGCTGACGCCGATGATGTGCAGCCGCCTGCTGCGCCACGGCGGCGGCGGCGACAACGCGCTCACCCGCCGCTTTCAAGGTTTCATCGAACGCACGGTCGAGGAATATCACCGCAGTCTGATGTGGGTGCTGCGCCACCAGCGCGAGACGCTGATCGTCACGCTGGCGACGCTTGCCGCCACCATCCTCCTGTACATCGTCATCCCGAAAGGCTTCCTGCCGTTGCAGGACACCGGCCTGATCACCGCGGTGACGGAAGCCGGCACCGATGTTTCCTTCGCGGAAATGCAGCGCCGTCAGCGCGAGGTTGAAGCTTTGATCCGCTCCGACGCGGACGTCACCGGCGTGGTCTCGATCATCGGCGTGAGCACGCTCAACGCTACGCCGAACGCCGGCCGGCTCGCGATTACCTTGAAGGCGCGCAATCAGCGCAGCTCGCGGATCGACGCGATCGTGGCGCGGCTGAAAGACGCGGTCGCCGGCATTCCCGGCATGACGGTTTATTTCCAGGCGACCCAGGACATTCAGATTTCCACGCGCTCGAGCCGCGCGCAGTACCAATACACGCTGGTCGGCACCGATGCGGGCGAGGTGATCGAATGGGCCGACAAGCTGACACGCCGATTGCGCGGCTCGCCGGCGTTGCGCGAGGTTGCCTCCGAAGCGCAGGAAGGCGGCCCGCGCGTGCAGGTCACCGTCGACCGCGAGCAGGCCGGACGCCTCGGTGTCTCCATGCAGAGCATTACCGATACCTTGAATGACGCCTTCGGCCAGCGGCAGATTTCGACCATCTATGGACAGGCCAACCAGTATCGCGTCATTCTGGAGGCACAGCCACACTACCAGCAGGATCCCCGCTCGCTGTCGAAGCTTTATGTCACCGGCGCCAGCACCTCGACCGGCACCACGGCCACCGTCGCCAACACCGCGACCGGCACTACCAATACCAACACCACCGCAACGCCCAATAGCGTCACCGGCAGTACCCAGGTTCCGCTCGCGGCCTTTGCGCACTTCGTCGACACCTCGGCGCCGCTGGCGATCGCACACCAGGAACAATTCCCCTCCGTCACCATCAGCTTCGATCTCGCACCCCGCTACGCGCTGAGCGACGCGGTCTCGGTCATCGGCGCTACGCAGCAGGACATCGGCATGCCGACATCGGTAACCGGAAGCTATGCGGGCGACGCCGCCGAATTCGCCAAGTCGCTCGCCGGCGAGCCGTGGCTGATCCTCGCCGCCGCCATCACCATCTACATCGTCCTCGGCGTGCTGTACGAAAGCTTCATCCACCCACTGACCATTCTCTCCACCCTGCCCTCGGCCGGCGTCGGCGCGCTGCTGGCGCTGATGTTGTTCGGCTACGACCTCTCGGTGATCGCGCTGATCGGCATCGTGCTGCTGATGGGCATCGTAAAGAAAAATGCGATTCTGATGATCGACTTCGCGCTCGAGGCCGAACGCAAACAGGGGATGTCGCCCGAGGAATCGATCGTGCAGGCGGCATTGCTGCGCTTCCGCCCGATCATGATGACGACGCTGGCCGCGCTGTTCGGCGCGCTGCCCTTGGCGCTCGAAGGCGGCACCGGCTCGGAGCTACGCAATCCGCTCGGCATCACCATTGTCGGCGGGCTGCTGCTCAGCCAATTGCTCACGCTCTACACCACGCCGGTAATCTACCTCTACATGGAGCGGCTGCGCGCGCGGCTCGCGCCCGCTCCGTCACCACCGCCGGCGCCGCGCAAACTCCGCCCGGCACGAGGGCGGTCATGAATTTCCAATGAACTTTTCCTGGCCATTCATCCGCCGGCCGATCGGCACCACGCTGCTCGCGATCGGATTGTTCCTGATCGGCGCGGTGGCCTATCACTTCCTCCCGGTCGCCAGCCTGCCGAGCGTCGATTTTCCGACCATCAATCGTGAGCGCCAGCCGCCCCGGCGCCGATCCCAATATCATGGCGGCGACGGTGGCGGCGCCGCTGGAGCGGCGCCTGGGCGAAATCTCGGGCGTCACCGAGCTCACCTCCGTCAGCTCGCTCGGCCTGTCGCGCATCACGATCCAGTTCGATCTGAGCCGCAACATCGAGGGCGCCGCGCGCGACGTGCAGGCGGCGCTCAACGCCGCGCTCAGCGATCTGCCGGGCGACCTGCCGACGCTGCCGACCTTCCGCAAGGCCAATCCGGCGGCGGCGCCGATCCTGATCCTGGCGCTGACCTCGAAGACCATGCAGCCGAGCGCGATCTACGACGCCGCCGACAGCGTGATCGCGCAGCGCCTGTCGCAGGTGGACGGCGTCGCCGATGTCACCGTCGCCGGCTCCGAGCAGCCGGCGATCCGCGTGCGCGTCGATCCGGCACGGCTCGCCGCCATGGGCCTGAGCATGGAAGACGTGCGCACGGCGATCGCCAATGCCAATGCGGTCGGCCCGCTCGGCACCTTCGACGGCGACTAAGCGCGCCGTTACCATCGGCATCAACGATCAACTGCGCACCGCCGGCGAATACGATCCGCTGGTGGTGAAGACCGTGGGCGGCACGGTGATCCGTCTCTCCACGGTCGCCTCGATCCGCGCCAGCGTGCGCAACAGCCGCTCCGCCGGCTGGTTCAACCGCGATCCGTCGGTCCTGCTGATCATCACCAAGCAGAACAACGCCAACGTCATCGAGACGGTGGACCGGATTTACGACCTGCTGCCCGAGCTGCGGCAATGGATACCGGCCGGCCTGGAAATTTCGATCCTCACCGACCGCACCCAGACCATCCGCGCCAGCGTGCACGACATGCAGCTCACGCTCGCAGCCACCGCGGTGCTGGTGATGATGGTGGTGTTCCTGTTTCTGCGGCGCACGGCAGCGACCATAGCCGCCGGCATCACCGTGCCGCTGTCGCTCGCCGGCACCTGCGCGGCGATGTGGGCTGCCGGTTTTTCGATCGACAACCTGTCGCTGATGGCGCTGGCGGTGAGCATCGGCTTCGTCGTGGACGATGCCATCGTGATGATCGAGAACATGTTCCGCAATCTGGAAAACGGCGCCTCTCCGCTGCGCGCCACCG
>CAWAHP010000009.1:0-1154643 GCA_963781875.1 uncultured Alphaproteobacteria bacterium | reverse complement strand
ACCCATGCTACCTCGTTGCCTTATGTCCGCTTTTGGCACATAGCGGACAGTCCAACCGCGCCCGCGTTTGTCCGCTTTCGGACAACAGCGGACAAACTTGGATTTTAGCCCGCGATGGTTTGTCCGCTAATGACCCACAACGGATATTGCAGGACCTTGTAGTCCATGGGCTCTCCGCTCCTCCGGTAGAATAACCGCAGCCATGCGTTGCCCATCACGCCTTACGACACCTCGATGCCGCCTTTAATCCGCCGACCGCCTTGCTTTTGCGGCTCGCTGGCACGGCTCTAGATTAGGCTATAAATGACTAATAGCCGGATGCGCTGAATACCCGGCCGCCACTTGCCACTGCAAAGCCTCGCGATGATTTACTTCTTAATACCGGTCATATGATGCGTTTGAATCTTTTCGTCATCGCTGTCATCACCCTCACTGCGGCCCCGACAACTATCGTTAGGGCTGGTCAGTCTGCGCCCTCCGGGCCGCCAATGCCCTATGAAGACGCCGGAGCGTGCCCGTTCGAAGGCTGCGTTTACCGCGAGTGGCGAGCAAACGACGCCGTGATTGCGCGGAGGACGCGATCTGAGAATGGGCCGATCGCGTTTACCATTCGCAAGGGGGAAGCCATCACTGCCCTCACCGGGGTCGTCGTAACGACCTCACCTGGGCAAGTGCGTTTCCGCAAGCCGTTCGATCTCTCCAGCCTCTCAGGTTCGGTCCGTGTCGAACCGGGCGAAACATTGTATCTACTGACTAATCGCGGCGAGGGTTTTGCGAAGGCCTGGTTCAAGGGGAATTTCTACGACGAGGTCGACGGCTCCACGGCGTTCTTTAATGACATTTGTGCCACTGATCCGAACCGTTGCGCTGGTGTCATCGTCAAGCGGTCGAAACAAGTCTGGTGGGTGCAAATTAAAACCGCGAAGGGCCAGATAGGATGGACGAACAGACCAGACAAGTTCGACAAGAAAGACGCGCTCGGAGATTGATAAGCCCCTAATCGGATTTCGGAGAGACCGCCGCGAGGCGGTCTTTCTGTTTGCAGTGATCATGTTGCAGTGCATGAGTTCGCTTTTGGCACTTAGCGGACAATACAGCCGCACCCACGTTTGTCCGCTATTGGAGTAACAGCGGACATTGGCCGCAGCCGCCTGATCAAAAACACCTGATCGGATTTCGGTCTTTCTGGATGCGTTGGTGCCGAAGAGCGGGGTGCTCCCCCAGACACGTTTTTTTAACCAGGGCGGTTGCACCGTATCTGCTCACTGAAACGGTAGACAACACCCCATGTACACCATCGCAACAGCCGCAGCGGCGGTCGGCCGGAATAAAACCGCGGTCCTGCGGGCAATCAAAGCCGGAAAGATTTCAGTTGCTAAGGACGAGAACGGCGAGTGGCAGATCGACCCCGCCGAACTGCACCGCGTTTATCCCCCATTGCGGAGCGCATCCATGCAGGGCAACGATATGCAACCGCGCCTGCATCAGTCGCCGTTGCTAACGCCAGTTTAAGGATCATGGCTCACGCTCCCGCGCCACCAGGGGTGCGTTTCAGAACAAGCATGGGGTCAGCTTAGCGGTGATTACAGTCACTACCTAGGCACCACGAGGCGAGGGTACACACGCCGCTCGCTCTCAGTCTAATCAAAACACCTGATTAGATTTCGGAAGGACCACCGCACTGGCGGTCTTTCTTTTTGCGCCAATCATGTTGCACCGCATGAGTGCCGCTTTTGGCACTTAGCGGACAATCCAGCCGCACCCGCGTTTGTCCGCTATTGGACCATCAGCGGACAAAGTTGGATTTTGGCCCGCGACGATTTGTCCGCTAATGACCCAAAGCGGTCATTAGATTTAATCGGCGTCTAAGGCCGGGTGTGTATGATTTTTTAATCGCCGCTTGGTCGCAAAATGCGAGGTTTACAGTTCTTTGTTGGTCTTTTAAACAAGCCGGTGCGGTGCTAAAAAAGCGTCAAATTTTGAGTGATCTAATAAATGTCGGATAAATTCTGGTCATGTAAAAGCTGCGTGGCAGCGACAAGTTGTCATTGATCGAGCAACCGATGATGCGCCACGAGCGCCTATCATTCAGTAGGCGCGGCATTGCCTGGCCAATTGGGATTTTGTCTTCACCCTTCTAGTCTACGGCATGCTGATCGTAGCCGCGCTTGCAAGTCCATTATGGGCTTCCATCATGCTTGTTCCCGTTACCGGCGTTCTGGTGAGCATGCTGTTCGTAATCGGCCATGATGCATGCCATCAGAGTCTCACCTCATCCAGTCTGCTCAATCACGTAATCGGCAGGATCGCATTTCTGCCTTCGCTGCATGCGTTCAGTTTGTGGGGTCGTCAGCACAATCAGCGTCATCATCGCTTCAACAACATCAGACACTTGGACTGTTACTGGGTTCCGATGAGCCCAGATGAATTTGCCAAGGCGAGCCCAGCGCGGCGCTGGTTGTACCGGATGTACCGTCATCCAGTTGGCGCCGGATTTTACTATCTGTTCGAGATATGGCCGCAGCAAATGATCATAGCACGACGCGCTGTGCTCGGAGAAGTGCAGCCGGTGCATGTTGCAGACAGCCTGCTCGTATGGGCATTTCTCGTGGCCGATGTCACCGCACTGGCTACGGTCGGAAGTTGGTTTGGCAAAGGCGCTGCCATATCTATCACGATCGGCCTGCTGTTGCCTTTCGCGATCTTTACCGCCCTCTTATCGGTGGCCACCTTCCTTCATCACACCCACCCGGATATTCCTTGGTATTCCACACTGAATGATTGGGAGGACGACGACGGTACTATAAACGGCACCGCACATGTTGAAATGCCTTGGTATATTCAAAATACATTTTTGTTCATCATGGAGCATACCGCTCACCACTACGCGCCTGGTGTCCCACTCTATAATTTGGACGGCATGCAGCGGCGAATGAACGAGCAAGGTGTTTTAAGTTACCGGATTACGTTGAAAAACTTTCTAGCGATCTGTCAGGCTTGCAAGTTGTTCAACTATGAAGAACGACATTGGCTAAATTTCCATGGCGAACGAACATCTAATTTTGTACGGACGAAACCAATAAATTCGAGCTGAATCGGGCTCTCCAGATAGCCTCCCGAACCGGCGCGAAAATCATAGCCGATCTTAGCTAGTTGATATAATCGGAATGTCTGCTTTTGGCACTTAGCGGACATTCGCGGCACCGCAACATTTTGTCCGCTATTGGACCAAAGCGGACAAAGCCGGATTTTAGCCCGGGACGGTTTGTCCGCTAATGACCCAAAGCGGACATCAGCTCCGTAAAAGCCTGGATGCTGGCCCGTTTTTATCTTCTGTTGATTGACCACTGGCCCAGCGGAGCAATTAGATACACCGCCGGCGCGTTCCATTGTCCCAGGCTGACCCCAAGTCAGCCCCAAGCGCGCCGGTGGCCCCGCCTAGGTGTTACCCGCCCAGGCGGGGTCTTTTATGGCTGCTGTGGGATTGCCACGTTGTGATGTAAATCAAATTGACCGGTCTGATAGCGGGATTTTTGATTTATGGATTAGCGACCTAAACCGCCAAAGCCTTGTCCCGTCTGTGACGTTGCAATGCAGGCGACAAGTACAGAGAACGGAATCATCCATCATTGTCAGCGTTGCGGTTTAACCATCACCATCGCGCGAACGCCTAAGAAAGAAAAATAGGAAGCGGCTGTTTATTGATTTGCCTCAATGTGGTTCCGTTCCAATCCGCTTATTTAATCGCTGTCATCGCCGAACATCCTCTCCTCCAGGAAGTTGCTCCGACAGTGACGGAAGCCCCGGTCCCTTATCAGGCCGGGGTTTCTTTTTTAGGCCACCTGAGTTGGCGGCATCTTTCGTTTTCGGATCAGGGCCGCGATGTCGCTTAATGGCACTTCGCGGACAATCGAACCGCACCTGCGTTTGTCCGCTATTCGGGGTAAAGCGGACATCGAGCGGCCTTGTCGGTTTGTCCGCTAATGACCTGAAGCGGACATCACGGCCCCCAATAGGGCCCGGTCCTGGAGTTTGCCGTTTGAGGTTTGACTTTTACTTAGATCAATATCTAAATACCGGCCGCCCTTGAGAATACAAAGTTCTGGCAAGGTCTATCGGGCCAAATGTCCGATTCTCAACCTCGGTTCGAAGCGCGACCGGCTGGCCTAATGGGCGATGGCTGGTGCGTCCATGTTTTCTGGGGCGCTAAAGACCCCAAGATCATCCCGGGCTTTAGAAACCAATACGAAGCTCTGAATTGGATTAAAAACTCAATCCGCGAATTGGGTTGCGGATAATATCCTTCAAGACCCCAATATTAGGCCGCCTCAGTTGGCGGCCTTTTTCATTTTGTCCGCTATTGGCACTTCGCGGACAAACACACTCATCCGTCGAATGGTCCGCTATCGGACTAACAGCGCACAAACAAGGACGTCGGCCTTGGTCACCTAAGCCGTGAATCTCGAATCGAAGAATTTTTAATGATTATTGCCTACGTTACCCACGGATCTGGCAGAGGGAATGAGATGGCACAACAACTCCCGACAGGCAACTTTGACGAGGTTGCCGCCAAGCTCAAAGCCGACCTTGAGACTAGCCGCGCCAGATTTGCTGCGGACGTGACCAAGCTCAAAGCCAACCTTGAGGCCCGCGATAAGAAGTTCAACGCTGACCTTGAAGTCATATCGCCGCACAAGCCGAAAAATCCAGCCAAGGCAAACTCGTCGGGCAAGTGGATTCTGGCGAGAAAAGCCTGGGAATGGTTGTATCGCGATTAAGCCGAAGACCACCGCGATATGCCAAGCATCGCGCCGATCATGTTGCAGTGCATGAGTCCGGTCTTGGCACTTAGCGGACAATCCAACCGTGCCCGCGTTTGTCCGCTTTTGGACAACAGCGGACATTGAGCCTGATCAGTATCTGAGGCTGGCTGTGTGCCATTTCTCACTCGCCGCCCAGTCGCAAGATGGTAGACTATTGGCATTGCATAGGGCGTGACCCGCACAGGTGGGGCACATGCAGCGGCGCGAGTTCATCTTGCTTCTTGGCGGCGCGGCGGCAGCGTGGCCGTTCGCGGCCATTGCGCAAAGCCAAAACTATACAATTGGGCCTCCGGCAAATCCTGCAGCCAAGCTTCACGCGCAAGAAAAAGCGGCTGCAGAAAAGCGGTCGAAAGCGAAAGAAAAAAGGGAGGAGTGCAGAAAACGAGCAGTTACTGAAAAGATTGCGCCTCGCGAACGAAAATCCTTCATGTTCTCGTGCGAAAAGAAATAGTCTGACGCATTTTAAAGATTCATTGGTTCAAACAATTTCTCTGCTATGTGTGCGTAGGTGACGCCGGATAGTGCCGCCCTGCAATCGGGACATTCGACTTCATTTCGTCTACCCGCTTGCCACTACCCTTTGTCCGCTAATGGCACTTAGCGGACAATCCAGCCGCCCCCGCGTTTGTCCGCTATTGGACCAAAGCGGACAACGGTGGATTTTAGCCCACGACGGTTTGTCCGCTAATGACCCATAAGAGACATGTGGAGAATGTTTCCGTCTGATATCATTCACGCCGTTCCAGAGTTCGTTTGGGGAATATCGAGTTGTGAGTATTAATTGGAAAGAGGTCTGTAAATTTCTCTCCGGTGCGTTTTTTGTTAGCGCGGGGGTAAACGCGTATTTCTATGTTACTCAAACTCACCTGGCCGTTCCTTTTTTTGGGTTTACCGTTTTCGTTTCGCCAGAATTGCTGGGACTGGGGAGCATCATCCACTTCGTACTCTTTTTGATTTGCTTCTACATTGGGTTCATACGGAAATCTGGCGTCGATCGACGATAGCGATTTGAAATCCGCTGCAAGTCCTTCTCTACGGTACCATCGCGTGGCACCGGATGACCGCAATTGGCACTTAGCGGACAATCCAGCCACACCCGCGTTTGTTCGCTATTGGACCAATAGCGAACATTGATTGCAACTGGCGCTGAATGGCCTGGTCGCGAATGACCCAAAGCAAAGATTTGTTCGAGCTGACTGGCTATCATTTAAAAACATTGACGGGTATTGTTCTTTGCATCACAAAAACTTAGACGAACCACTTAATTTATCGGGCAAGAAGGTGATTGGTCGTGAGTGCGCTACTAATCTCGATAATCACGTTTGCGATTGTATTCGGTGGCGCTTTGCTCGGTATGTACTTTCACAATGCCCTATCGGACGACCATCTCCGTGAAGACGTAAGAGACGTTGTAAGGCTCAGTACAGGTCTCATCGGGACGATAGCCGCGCTTGTTCTTGGTCTGCTGATCGCATCGGCCAAGAGCTCGTACGATGCGAGAAGTACTCAGATCAAACAGATCACCGCCAACATTATTCTTCTCGATGGCCTGCTTGAGCAATATGGGCCGGACGCGCGTAATTTACGCGTTATGCTGCGCGGTGCAGTCCCCCCAATGGCCGATCGGATCTGGAACGAAGGCGATCGTGGTAAGATGACACCATTTGCGGTAACCGCCGAAGCACAGGCACTTGTCAATAAAATCCAAGAACTCGAACCTAACAACAATTCAAAACGTTCTCTTCAAGCGCGAGTCCTAAGTGCCGTCGCCGATTTAGCACAAGCACGTTTGTCACTGTTCACTCAGGCGCACGATTCGATTCCGGCCCCATTTCTTGCAATCCTCGTTTTTTGGCTCGCAATTATTTTTGCAAGCTTCGGCCTGTTCGTACGGGTCAATCCGATCGTGATCATCACATTTTTTGTCGGTACGCTTTCTGTGACTGGTTCAATTTTCCTAATCTTGGAAATGGATCAGCCTTTGGCAGGGTTATTGCAGATTTCCAGTGAGCCGCTGCGGCATGCGCTTGCGCCACTCGTTCCCTAACATGGGTACAGTGAGGATAATGGGAATGACGCAGTTACCTGGATAGCGCGCGTTTATAGAATGTCTGCTCATGGCACTTAGCGGACAATCCAACCGCGCCCGAGTTTGTCCGCTATTGGACCAAAGTGGACAAACGTCGATTTTGGCCTACGATGGTTTGTCCGCTAATGACCCATCTCTGCCGTGCGCGACTTGAGTATTCGTTGAGCTGCAAGGAGATGCGGCGCATCGGCTTTCCCTTGTATGAATAACTGAGAATAGCGCACTATTTATCTTTTTGCCCGACGCCGAATGTGATAGCCTTTCGCCGGTCAACACCGTTCCATTCGCGCATGGATCAGTACAAGCGGAAAGACCCCCCGTACCCGCAGATATTGAATCCCGCCCTGCATTCGGACGTTCTATGGGAGCAATCCTATGAACTACAAATCTTTTCTCACCCTTCTTTCTTATCACATTAGTGATCGTTTCGTCTGCGCAAACTGCGCTCACAACGGCGCGTGCTTGGGATCACACGCCGAGTGTCGCCGAATGCAATCAGATCATGGAGAATCAGGGCGGGAAAATTACCAATTCTGTTTTGAACTGTTTTTCGTTGGCCAAAGCCACCGGCTTGAATATGATCCGCCATCCTGGCGACTCGAGCGGTGTGTTCGAAGTCAACGGCAAGCGGTACGAATGCATTTCGAGAGGTCGTAATGTGGAGCGGGCGTGCCATGCTGTAAACTAGACCCCCACCAACGCAAAACCCCGCTGCGGCGGGGTTTTTGTTTGACGAACGATGCCAGATCGCGAATGTGTGTTCCTGATGTCGCTGCTGCGGACCATTTTATGCTGCGCTGCATGAGTCCGCTATTGGCACTTAGCGGACAAACCAACCGCCTCCGCGTTTGTCCGCCTTTGGACAACAGCGGACAAATGCGGATTTTGGCTTGCGATAGTTTGTCCGCTAATGACCCAAAGCGGACATTCGAGGCCGACGCGCGAGTGAAAACTTAAATTGCACTTATGCCAGACTCTCGGCCTCGGCTGGCGTCCAGTCAGGGGCCATTCCGCGTCCAACGCGGAACAGCTCATCGCCGGTGTGCTGAGTGAACTCCACGCCTAAGCGATCGCTCTGCAAACCCAGCGCATCGACACAGGCGTCAATGAGAGCCTCAGCCAGCGCGGCCCGTTGCTCGGGCGGACGGCCACGCCGAATATCACACGTCAGCATGGCGGCAGGTTCGGGCTCCCCGTCGCCGCAACGCCACACGCCGCCTTCAGCCAGCTCGCGAATGGCTACGGTAACGTAGTCGGGGGTGGTCTGCATGATGCGCGCGAATATATCGCCGAAGCGTTGGGCCAAGCGTCGCTTCACATCGACTGGGTAGTGGTTGGGAACGTCGAGCTGAAGGTAGGGCACAGTGCGATCTCCTTTACCATTGGGTTCGAGCACTTGCGGTCCGCGACACAGCCGGAAGCGCAGCTAGGGTTCCGATTATGGCGTGCGAGAACCACTAATCAATGTCTGCTTTTGGCACTTAGCGGACAATCCATGCGCACCGCCGTTTGTCCGCTATTGGGGTAACAGCGGACAACAAGTGGTATTCGCAAAAACAAATTATCGGTTTCGATGGCTCTCGCGCAATCGCGACCAGGCGAACCATGCGAGGCCCGCCAAAAGACCAACCGCAATGAATGTATCGAACTGATGGAAAAGTCTGCGAAAGTTTGGATCGCTGTGCCAGCGCTCGCCCAGTAAGAACCCGACGTAAGCGAGCGCAAAACACCACGGCCAAGAGCCGAGAAACGTGTAGATCTGGAATTTCATCATCGGCATCTGCGCAAGCCCCGCCGGAAAGGCGATGAAGCTTCGTATGACCGGAAGCAGACGTCCAATAAAGACCGTAACGGCGCCGTATCGGGCGAAAAACCGTTCGGCGCGATCAATCTCGACAGGGCGGATGAACACGTAGGCTCCCCAGCGTTCAATTGCCTTTCTGCCGCCCTTGGCAGCCACGACGTAGGCTAGGGTTGAGCCAATATTGCAGCCGAGTGCGCCCATCGTCGCGGCACCGAGTAGGCTGAACTGGTTTATGGAAACCAGGTAACCGGCGAAAGGCATAATCACCTCGGAGGGAAGCGGGATGCATGCCAACTCAATCGCCATAAGGACGACGACACCGAAATAACCTGCGACCGAAATAACCTCGATGATCCAGGACACAAGCATGGACAGGAAATGCTCAAGCATCGCCGAACTGGGTCCTGGGCAAAACTGCCATTGTGTCGCCCTCACGTTGATCAGGTGTCATCACTTGCCGATGATACAATCTATCAGGATGTCCGTTTATGGCACTTAGCGGACATTCCAACCGCACCCGCGTTTGTCCGCTATTGGAGTAATAGCAGACATTGGTCGGCGCTGGCGCGGGATGGCTCGGACGCTAATGAGCCCAAGCGGACATTTAATTTAATTCGCATTCCGAGGCGAGATTGCGCGGGCCAGCGCCGCAAGGCCGGCGCGCGTGTCGAGTGCGGCTTCCACCCGGCGTGCATAAGTTTGCTGGGATCGGCGACCAGCATTCCCCCGAGACGCTGCCATTCTTCGGCGCGGCCGATAGCGCTTGAGGCGAGCGCAATCAGCGCCGGAGGCACAGGCAACAATCCCGGTCGTCGCCCTTCGCCCGCGCGCAACGCCGTGACGATCTCGGCCAGCGTCAGCGGCGTCGGATCCGCCACGACGTATGTCTCGCCCTTGGCAGCGGGCGACGCCAACGCGAGGTGAATGGCGTCGATCAGATTTTGCCGCGCCAGCAGCGATCGGCGGTTGCGGCAAAGGCCGAGCGGCAGTGGCCACGGTTTTCGCGCAAGCTCGATCAGACGCGCGAAATTGCCTTTGACGCCGGGGCCATAGATCAACACCGGCCGCAGGATCGTGAACGGCACGCCGGCGGCGCGCACGGCGTCCTCGGCGGCAAGTTTGGAGCGGCCGTAGGCGTCGGTCGGATGTGGCGCATCGGTCTCGCGCAGAACCCTATTGGACGACGGTCCGCTCTGCGCGCGGATCGACGACATGAAAACGAGATGGCGAATGCCGATGGCTTTCGCGGCGCTTGCCAGTTCGGCGGTCGCCAGGCGGTTGACTCGGTCATAGGCTTGCTCGGCAATCTCCGGTCCAGCATGCGCGATGCCGGCGAGGTGAACCACCGTCTCGACGTCTCTTGAGCAACGCGCGCCACTCGACCGGGCGCGTCAAATCCGATACCGCAATCACCTCGACCGACCGTGGGAATATATCCGCCGGCTGCCGCATCGCCGCTCGCACGGAATGTCCCGCGTTGGCGAGTTCGGCGACCAGGGCGCGTCCGATGAAGCCCGATGCGCCGGTCACAAGTATGCGCGTCACGATTTACCCTGAGCGAAACACGAACACACGCCACCCATAATTGTCGCGACCCCCATCGCTCCTGGCAAGCCCGCCGCCCGGACGTAACGCGAGCGATGTTCCTGTGGGAACATAGTGGACAACCCGCGGACTCACCGCCATGTCTGCTTTTGGCACTTAGCGGACAATCCAACCGTGCCCGCGTTTGTCCGCTTTTGGACCAACAGCGGACAAACATGGATTTTGGTCTGCGATGATTTGTCCGCTAATGACCCAAAGCGGACATTAGATTTAATCGGCGTCTAAGGCCGGGTGTGTATGATTTTTTAATCGCCGCTTGGTCGCAAAATGCGAGGTTTACAGTTCTTTGTTGGTCTTTTAAACAAGCCGGTGCGGTGCTAAAAAAGCGTCAAATTTTGAGTGATCTAATAAATGTCGGATAAATTCTGGTCATGTAAAAGCTGCGTGGCAGCGACAAGTTGTCATTGATCGAGCAACCGATGATGCGCCACGAGCGCCTATCATTCAGTAGGCGCGGCATTGCCTGGCCAATTGGGATTTTTGTCTTCACCCTTCTAGTCTACGGCATGCTGATCGTAGCCGCGCTTGCAAGTCCATTATGGGCTTCCATCATGCTTGTTCCCGTCACCGGCGTTCTGGTGAGCATGCTGTTCGTAATCGGCCATGATGCATGCCATCAGAGTCTCACCTCATCCAGTCTGCTCAATCACGTAATCGGCAGGATCGCATTTCTGCCGTCGCTGCATGCGTTCAGTTTGTGGGGTCGTCAGCACAATCAGCGTCATCATCGCTTCAACAACATCAGACACTTGGACTGTTACTGGGTTCCGATGAGCCCAGATGAATTTGCCAAGGCGAGCCCAGCGCGGCGCTGGTTGTACCGGATGTACCGTCATCCAGTTGGCGCCGGATTTTACTATCTGTTCGAGATATGGCCGCAGCAAATGATCATAGCACGACGCGCTGTGCTCGGAGAAGTGCAGCCGGTGCATGTTGCAGACAGCCTGCTCGTATGGGCATTTCTCGTGGCCGATGTCACCGCACTGGCTACGGTCGGAAGTTGGTTTGGCAAAGGCGCTGCCATATCTATCACGATCGGCCTGCTGTTGCCTTTCGCGATCTTTACCGCCCTCTTATCGGTGGCCACCTTCCTTCATCACACCCACCCGGATATTCCTTGGTATTCCACACTGAATGATTGGGAGGACGACGACGGTACCATCAACGGCACCGCACATGTCGAAATGCCCTGGTATATTCAAAATACGTTTTTGTTCATCATGGAGCATACCGCTCACCACTACGCGCCTGGTGTCCCACTCTATAATTTGGACGGCATGCAGCGGCGAATGAACGAGCAAGGTGTTTTAAGTTACCGGATTACGTTGAAAAACTTTCTAGCGATCTGTCACGCTTGCAAGTTGTTCAACTACGAAGAACGACATTGGCTAAATTTCCATGGCGAACGAACGTCTAATTTTGTACGGACGAAACCAATAAATTCGGCTGAACCGGGCTCTCCAGATAGCCTCCCGAACCGGCGCGAAAATCATAGCCGATCTTAGCTAGTTGATATAATCGAAATGTCTGCTTTTGGCACTTAGCGGACAATCCATCGGCCCACAATTTGTCCGCTATTGGACCATAGCGGACAAATGTGTTGATTTCGGCCCGCGTATGGGTTGTCCGCTATTGACCCTTAGCGGACTCCAGATTATTTGGCAGTTGCAGCTTTCAGGATTGGCGTCAGCCGCGCGACTTCGCTCTTCACCAGATCGGATAGGGCTTTTGGTCCGCGACGGTTCGGCTCTGCGATGTCGGCGCCGAGATCGGTCAGGCGCTTCTGCACGGCCTCCTCATTGAGGCCCTTGTTTAGAGCATCGGCGAGCTTATCAATAATTAGCTTCGGCGTGCCTTTCGGCGCGAACAACGCATAGAAAGGTGCGCAGTCGAATTCGGGCAGACCCTGCTCATAGGAGGTTGGCACGTTCGGCAGAAGCGGGCTCCGCTTCTTTGTGGCGATGGCCAGCGCCTTAACGGTGCCCGCGCGCACGTGGGACAGCGGTCCGAGTATCGGATCACAGTCGTAGTCGATCTGGCCCGCAAGGATAGCGTTCATCACTGGCGCTGTGCCGGTGAATGGCACCATGACCGGCTTGATACCGATGGCTGAGTTGAGAAGGAGGCAGCCAACGTATGACACGGAGCCGACGCCCGCGTGCCCCATGTTAAGCTTGCTCTCGTTCGCCTTGGCGTATGCGACGAACTCCTTGAGGTTATTAGCAGGGAAGTCCTTGCGGACCGCGAGCAGTTCCGGCTGTTCGGCGATCAGTCCGATTGGCTCGAAATCCATCTCTGGGTCATAACCCAGGTTGGGATAGAACGCAGGCGCCGCGGCGTGCGTACCCATGTGACCCGAGATGATGGTATAGCCGTCGGCAGTGGCGCGCGCCGCGCGGAGCGATCCAAGTGTGCCACCGGCACCGCCGACATTCTCGACTACGAATTGCTGGCCGAGATGACGCGAGAAGATGTCTGCCACGATCCGGCCGGTAATGTCGGCCGGTCCACCGGCCGCAAACGGCACGATCACCGTCACAGTTCTCGTCGGGTATTCCTGAGCCTGCGCGCCACTTATCCCGGCGAGCACCAGAAGCGCTGCCGCAATCCATTGACCTTTCATCGCCCCCTCCCTGACATCGTCGGCCCTCGTGAAAGCAACCATAGCCATCTCATGTGCGTCGGGTAATAGCCACGGTCAAATGTGCAAATTGGAAAATGTGCGACAAACCGATGGGGCCCAACCCCGATGCAGCCGATCCAGATGCACCCTGATTGGCCGCAGGAGCTGCAGTTCGAGAGTTGAAATTTTTAAAAGCGATGTTGGCCTTTGGCACTTAAATGTCGAGGTCGGCCGATACACGGGAGA
This sequence comes from uncultured Alphaproteobacteria bacterium, assembly GCA_963781875.1. Classification (GTDB taxonomy): domain Bacteria; phylum Pseudomonadota; class Alphaproteobacteria; order Rhizobiales; family Xanthobacteraceae; genus Pseudolabrys. Next base: position 1,141,453 of record CAWAHP010000009.1, on the reverse strand, counting down.
TCCGGCCACGCTGCAAAAGATCGAGAAGGCGCTTATCGCGGCCGGCATCGAATTCATCGATGAGAACGGCGGCGGCCCTGGAGTGCGACTGCGTAAACGTCAGCGGCGAAAACAGCCCAAATAATCGCCCCGGTCGTAGCTCGGCGGCTCTATTAAAGCGAAAGCAACGGTTTGAGTCTTGGCTCGCACTTCGTCAAGAACGCCAGCCGGAGCATTGCATATAAACCGCGATCCGCGCTGCTCCCACGAGGCGCTGCGCAATTGATCGGCTTGCACAACGCCGCTGATCTCATGGCCGTCCGGTATCGGTACGTGAAAACTCCAATCGCGATCACGCCGCGTAATCGGGCAGGCGATGCAGCGACCAGTCAGCTCATTAAAAACGCGCGGCGACAGAACAAGTGCCGGTCGCCGTCCGGCTTGCTCATTCGCAACCGGTCTGCAGGAAATCGAGCCAAATTATATCGCCCGCATCGGGACAATAGGCGACCACGTCACCATGCCTCATTGCCGCGCCGCGGACCCCAATCAACTTCTTGCGGCACGTTGTCCCGCGTCATTCCGCTAAGCAATTCATCAAGCGTGTAGCGCGATTTGCGTGCTGGTTTGACGATGGGGCGCAACACCAGACGTGCCGTTTTCAACCTTTAATTTCGGCGCGCTTGCCGTCGCTGGCTTTGACGGCATCGGCCAAAGCCTTGGGAATGCGCACTGCGAGACTGTTGCCCCACTTGCAAAATTCGACGATCATGCTGCCTTCTCCACAACGTAGATACTATGTATATACGTTGGCTCTGCTGGTGGCAAGGGGATGGTCCAGGGCCGAGATGATGTGATGGAGATAACATTTGCGAAGTAGATTCAGCCAGCCACATCGTCAACCGCGGCTTTGAAACCCGTGATTTCTCCGGCCAGACCTCTCATGGCCCGATAAAATATGGTAGTTCAGGCAGGCAGGCGCTGGGCGGGCGCGCTGTTCCGACTGGAGAGGTGACGCTCCCACGCGACTGTATGCGCGATGATGGTATCGAGATTTTCGTATCGAGGTTTCCACGCCAGCAATGATCGTATCTTATCAGACGCCGCTATGCTGATCGGGCGATCGCCTGGCCGGCGCGGACCATATTTCACCTTGAAGTCTGACCCGATTACTCGCTTCACCGTATCGATAACCTCCAAAACCGAATGGCCGTTGCCATAACCGCAATTGAGAATATGCGAGGTGCCACCCGTGCGCAAATAGCGCAATGCATCAGCATGAGCAGCCACCAAGTCGCTGACATGAATGTAATCGCGAACGCAGGTGCCATCGGGTGTCGGATAATCGGTGCCGTAAACTTCCATCTCGGGCCGTTTGCCGAGGCCGGTTTCAACAGCGATCTTGATAAGATGGGTGGGGTTTACAGTTGATGGTCCGGTCCGCAGACCAGGGTCAGCACCGGAGGCGTTGAAATACCGCAGGATCGCGTATCGCAAGCCGGTGACGTCGCCCACGTCGCGGAGTATTCGCTCCGTCATCAACTTCGACCAGCCATAAGGCGACTCGGGCTCGGTCGCAGTCTCCTCTGTTATTGGAGTTGGGACCGTGCTGCCGTAGACAGCAGATGTCGACGAAAAAATTAAATAACGAACGCCATGATTGACGGCACATTCAATCAACGCGTGAGCGTTTATCGTGTTATTGCGGTAATAGCCAAGCGGATCCGCAAAAGATTCCGGGACAACAATAGATGCCGCGAAGTGAATGATTGAATTGATAGCATGCTGCTTGAAGATACTAGTAAGGAGCGTTGCATCGCCGACATTTCCCTTGATGAACGGAACTCCATGTGGGAGCAGCCATTCGAACCCAGTCGAGAGGTTATCGAGGACGACAATTTTTTCGCCGGAACTCAGCAATTCATAGGCCATATGGCTGCCAATGTAGCCCGCACCGCCAGTGATCAGAACCGTCATTGCAGCATGTCCACCGAAGCGCGTTGTCTATCAAACGTAGCGACTATGAACCATGCGCCCGTGCCGAATCCAACGATATTTTAGCCGCCTAAGGTTTGTTTGATCCTTTTATGTCTCTCGACCCTGATGCGGATCCAATCAGCCTTCGAACGGGCTGGGATCCGCTTCCTCGACAACGAGCCGGGGGGCGGGATCGAGGTTCGGCTCAATGAACAGAAGAAAACCAGAAAGAGTTTAGTAGACTGAGCCCGGATTATCCCTGTCGAATAACAATGATGGCGTATCCAATGCCGGCGACGATCAGAATTGATCCAAAAATGAAATAACCAGCATTACCAACTTGGTTGGCGATCGCGAATGCGACCCCCGCAAGCATCGCATGCAATAGTGTTCGGGGCTGTCTGGCCGTCAGCATGAGAAAAGCGCCGGCCATTCCAAGGAAACAGGCAACCGTCACGTAGTCGAACAGTGTTATCACTGGTCAATCCAATCATAAGTCCATCAGCTAACGAACAAAAATATTAAAACCGAAATTCTGGCGGTAAGAATTCAACGATCTCGGATGCTGGTACAAAGTGCCTCGCAATATCAATAGTATTTCTCGCTAAATCTCTAACCATGCGCCCGTTTTCTATCCGAAAGTTATATTCCCATATTTTACTGGATAAGATGCCGAGGAGGCACTTTCTCTCCGCATGAAAAACACCCGATCCAGAACCTCCAGCTAACCACACATCAGTGATGAAGCTATTGAAATTAGCTCGATACTTCGGCGGAAGTAGTTGCGGAAATATGATTTGAGAGCGTGCAGTCCCATACGAAAGAACGACAATGACATTCTCACCAGCCTGTGGAGGTTCTTTACACAGCGGATTCCGTCGCAACTGCAAGCTAACAGGTAGGCGCGCTTCGTCCACGGAAAGAACCGCCAAGTCTATCGTTTCAAATGAGCCTTGCTTGATAATTTTGGCGGGAAGCTCTTGACCGGCAATCAGCACTCGCGGATTTGAAATAAAAGATGGCCAGCGGCCCAATACGTGAGCTGCCGTGATCACCGCCCCGCGGCCGAGATATATGCCGTAACCGGTGAAGGGTTCTTCCAGTGGGCGATCATGGACTACGTTGACTGCATAAATTCTCAGAGAATCGTCAGGGCTTAAGGAACCGTCGAGACTCTGTGCTCGCACAGGCACAGATATACAAGTTGCGGCGATAATAACGACGCCGAGCCACGCAGCTAAGCGCATCGGCTGCCCTGTCAATTGGTTAGTATGGCGAAGCAATTCTATTCTAGTTCGCATAGGGCACCATATAGTCACCAGCGATCTTGCTGGCTTGGGGCTGGTGCTCTCAGCGTGGCGTATGTCGGCGGCTGCGATGTAGATTGGCACGTATAAGTAATTCCAGGGGATTAATGCGTCGCCTTGAACCGGATCAGTGCACTCGTAATTGAGATACGAATTGTTGCGGAGCATCGGAAACGATGAACGTTCGGCGCGGACATTTCCGAGCTTGGATAGTTTTCTCAATTGTTTGGATAGTGGGTTGTTTCTGCTTTCTTGATTTCTCGTGTTTTTTTGAACCGGACCCATGGTGCGCTTACTGGGGAGCCGAACAACCGCTGACCTCGGTTTACACTCAGATTCTTGCAATCACATTTGGCGTGCCGATTGGCGCTTTGGCGGCACTTGCCGCAATCAAATGGATAACCGGCGGCGGCCGAATGTAAGATTAGGACACTACCGACGATTGCAGAATTGGAGCTAGGCGGTATAAACCGATGTAAACAAAGCGTATTTTTGGTTGATGGCCAAAACGCTGCATTGACGGGTGTTTAAGGAGATACTATAGGATCAGTTGTGGCGGTTTCGGCGTTCGCCGAAAAAGGGACGATTATGCGTATGAGCAGGTACATGTCTAACGCCGCTTTGGCGACGGCCGTCGTAGCGGCAATGCTGTCCGTCCCGAACATTTCGCGAGCTTCAACGCTTATTAGCGATGGTGGCTTCGAGGGTACGCTGGTCTCGAGCTTTAGCAGCGCTCCTCCCTACTGGGTTCCCCCGAGCTACGTTTATGTGCCTGGTGGTGAAAACTCAACTGCTACAGCAGGTCCGTGGACTTACACGGATCCTGCGAATACCGCAGGTGGCGGTGGTGGCGGTCTTATCAACACGACCGTGGGCTTCAACCCGTTTTACGGCGCGTCACCGCCAACGGGGTATGGCGGCAATCAATTCGCGTTTGTACAGAACGCTGGTTTGTTTCAACAGACCTTCTCGGCCACGCCGGGGCCAGGCACTATTTCTTGGCTAGAAGCTAATCGGCCTAGCTTTGGTGGCATCGAATCTTATGAGGTCTTTGCTGAATAATGTTCTCTTGGGAACATTTTCGGGTACTAATGGGCCCTTTACGCTTGTAACCCTCAATGTCTTGTTGGCTAGCTCTAATACCCTTGCATTTCAGGGCCTCTTTACCAACCCCGACAGCACAGTCTTCATCGACAACATTAGCGCCATCGCCTCCACTCCGCTCCCAGCCGCACTCCCACTTTTCGCCGGTGGCCTCGGCGTGATGGGTTGGCTTGCGCGGCGCAGGAAGCGGAAGAACGCCGCGGCTCTCGCAACCGCATGACACCAAAACATCGGATCGAATTTCGGAGAGACCGCCCACGAGGTGGTTTTTCTTTTTTAGGAGCGAGCATACACAGTGTACGGTGTACCCGGGACACATTAGAGTTGACTTCAAGGTAGACCTATCAACAAGATAAGCTATAGTGCGATGGGGGAGTATATTATGAGGTTTTTGTCTGCTCTTATTGGATGTATTCTTGTTTCGATGCTTGCCGTCGTCGGCCCAGCCAACTCGGGCATCGTAACCGTGGATATTACGGGAACCGGCACGGGCACTCTCGGCGGAACCGATTTCACAGACGTCCCTTTTGACCTTTTTCTGGTTGGACCTGACAGCAATACAAACGTTGTCAATCTAACCACCGCAACCGTCTCTATTGACGGTAATGTGCCCAATACTTTTTCCGACCTCATGCATATCGGCATACATTTTACCCCTGACTTTGCTTTCTTTGGCTATCAGTCAGGGGGAGCAAATTTACTCGAACTCACCTTTTCCCCTTCTGATTTCGCGCTTTTGACCAGCACAAATTCGTTTTCTGGTGCGCCCATTAGCAGCTTCTTTGATGTGTTCATTGATGTTCAAACTTCGGGTGGTCTGCTCTCGTTCACAGACATGCACGACCTCAACCTGAGTGCTATCTCGACCGGCTCCCAAACGCCGCTCCCCGCGGCTCTACCGCTCTTCGCCGGTGGCCTCGGCGTGATGGGTTGGCTTGCGCGGCGCAGGAAGCGGAAGAACGCCGCGGCTCTCTCAGCCGCCTGATCAAAGCACTTGATCGGATTTCGGAGAGACCGCCGCGAGGCGGTCTTTCTGTTTCAGGGGCGGCCAAATCTCGCACATCAAATTTCTTTAAAATCCGCAAAATAATTCAGTGACTTAAGCAATATTGACAGGCGTATCTTTTGGCTGATGGCCGAACTGGTATATTGACTTTCGTTTTTCAAACGGATTTCATTTTAAGATCGTGGCCAATTGTATGGGGTAATGGCTATGAAGTGGGGGTCCCTCTCAAAGTTTGTTTTCGCCGGAGCCATATTGGCCTTGGCCTTTGGTGTCACGACCAAAAACGCCTTTGCTATACCTGCACTCTGCCCGGGCTCTGCGACAGGCATTTTCAATGCCGATTTTGATCCAATTTGCGGCGCCTTCGGCATACAGCAGGACTGGGGCATCCCCGGTGTCAGCGCCGGCATAACGCCCTATCTCGGAACCGTGCCCGCGTACGGGTTAGACGTTAGTTTTACCGGGACGGGGACGATTGACCCAAATTCTATTCTCCTAGGAAACGGCGCCGGTTGCGAGGGATCCACGTTCGGCGGGACGACCTTCTGCACGATCGGTCCGTTTACGTCTGATATTTGGCTAGCGTTCCAAACAGGGCCACGTTCTATCGAATTTCTGGCGCAGGACCCCTCTTTCTATCTCAGTCCCGGTCAGGACTTCTTTGTTAACGTATTTTTCAACGGCGATCCGCCGAGCGCCGATTTCATTTTCCTCGACAATTTTTCACCTACTCCTACGCCCCTGCCAGCCGCTCTCCCGCTCTTTGCCGGTGGCCTCGGCGTGATTGGCTTACTTGCGCGGCGCAGGAAGCGGAAGTACGCCGCTGCTATCGCCGCCGCCTGATCAAAATATCTGATTGGATTTCGGAGGGACCGCCGCGAGGCGGTCTTTCTGTTTCAAGGGCTAGCAAGACGCGCTTAAAACTCACTCTAATGGCTGGCTACGCGATATAAACAAGGCGTAATTTGTCTAGTTGAAAGCCAAACCGCTTAATTGACGGAAATTCAGACAGTTAGTAGCGTATTCCTTGTGGCGTTTGATTTTTAGGCTTTCGCCGAAGGGACGATTATGGCTGCAAAGGTTTCTACGACAAATCGTGTAGCTGCTGTGCGGCTGGCGCTGGTGGCAGCAACGACAGTTGCCGTCTACCGCGGCGCGAGTGCGCCTGCGAACGCGGTCACATATCCCGTCCCCGGCACATACATCGTGACCGGCACATTGAACGATGGTGGAACGGTGTCCGGTGAGTTCACAATTAACGTATACGGCTACCTTTCGGCGCCCACGAGCGTCACGACAACTCCTGGCAGTGTGTTGGGCGGGCAAGCGTACACCATTCCGCCCCTAAATCCGAATTTCCAACCCATCACCTTCGCTTCTAGCGTTCAGTTCACATATAACTACAGCCCGACTCTGCAGATCACATTCTTGAACCCTATTGGCGCAGGAGTAGTAGATCCAATTCTTATTGGTTTTGCGAATGCCGGGAACTCCTTCGAGTGCGATGTCGGCTTAGGCGGTTATTGTACAAACGGATTTGATCCAACAACCGGGCGCTATTTTCTATCAGGAGAAGCAGTTGCAACTCCACTCCCCGCGGCGCTACCGCTCTTCGTCGGTGGCCTCGGCGTAGTGAGTCTGCTTGCACGGCGCAGAAAGCGGAAGCATGCCGCAGCCCTCGCAGCCGCCTGATCAAAACGCCCGATCGAATTTCGGAGAGACCGCCGCGAGGCGGTCTTTCTGTTTCAGACGCAAGCTGCAGCTATTGGTCAGTTCAGAATATACCTATCATTCACGTCAATTCGAGGTTCGTGGGGGAGCCCCTGGTTAATGGAAAATGGACAGCGACTTGCATTCGACCATAAAACAGGTTCACGGAAATACGCTCATCCGCGCCTAAAAACGATGACGGGGAGCCGCTGTGAATGTCGCTTTAAAAAATGCCCTGGCGATTATTCTTGGAGCTTTGGCGCTTAATCTTATGATTGGCATCGACGCGTCCAAGGCCCTCGAAAAATTGAAGGTCTACAGGGGCGTTCTTGTTTTAGAAGGAAAAATTGTTCCCGGAGATTACGATAAACTTCGAAATTTCCTTGGCAACAAGTCCAATTTTGACAAAATCAGCGGCGGTGTCTTTCTTGCGTCTCCGGGTGGTGAGGTTGCTGAAACGATAAAGATTGGACGCCTCATAAGAGCGTTACGATTGAGCACAGATGCACCATCAGGTACTCCGAAAGGTAGTCCCAAGTTTGGCAAATCCCTCATTCAACCATATGATTTAGTAGATCCGAAAACTAATTACTTATGTACCAGCGCCTGCTTTTTTCTATTTGTTGCGGGCATTTATAGAAACATGAATTGGGTTGGTCGTCTGGGAATTCATCGACCGGTTCGATCGGAAAGTAATGCAAAGATCCTTAGTGACGACGAGACTTTAAATCTAACTGGGGCGAGTTCGCGACTTAATAAAAATATATCTCAAAGAGATGGATGTTCCAGAAAAATACGTCGATCTGATTTATTCTGCCTCTCCGAATGAAATTCGGACGATCACTCAGAGTGAATTTGATTCGGACTTGCACGGCTTCATACCAGAAATGAGGGACTGGGTCGGAGCTAAATGTGATCCGTCATTCAACGCGGCAAAAATAAATTCTGCCGATACCAGACTCGAGAACGCAAGAACGTCCGAGAATAACAAACCATATTCAGGGCGAGATCAATCGAGCGAAATGGTCAAGTGCTGGATGCGAGCTAAAACGGAGGTGTCTAACGAAGCGTGGCACAAAGTATTTTTGGGCAAATAGGCCAGCGGGAAGCGGAAGAGTGCTGCTGGCATCGCAGCCGCCTGATCAAACCCCTGACCCTGGTGAGCAAGGGCATTATCCGGCCAACGCTGAGCGGATGGTCAATCAAGCATTGAAGCAATCGCAGCTAGCGTGTAGACTGACAAAATAGAATAACGGCGTTATGTCGCATTCTCTTTCTGAGAAAGACCCCTGCGGAATGGCACTCAGCAATGGAAAGGGCGGTATCGTGCGAACGATTACAAACGCTTTGCTCGCGCTTGGCTTTGTCGGCACGATGGCTGTAAGTGCACCAGCCCCGGTCATGGCTCAAGGATATTACGACCAGTGCCCCGTAGTGGCCCCAAACGGACATCGACGCTATCACCGGCGACCTTATGTCTACTACCGCTGGTTCAATTCCCCGTATCGAAATTATTCCTCCTATAGATATTACGGTTTTTATTACGGTCCTCATTACGGTGATTATTATGGCGGTTATTATGGTGGCCCCTACCGTTTTTGCCGTTACGGATAAATAGTGCAAGACGGCGTCTGGAATCCGTATCGCGGCTATTAACCGGAACCGCTCATATCGAGAGGCCGCCTTCTGAGGTGGCCTCTTTATTTTAAGCTGGCCGCAGGCGCGATGCCGGCTGTTGGCACTTAACAGACGTATTAGTTCATCCGAGCAATGTCCGCTAATGGGGCAAATGCGGACGTCTTAATTTAAGCGCATCACGTCATTCCAACAATGCGAACAATCATATGCCATGCATAAATCTAATGATCCCAAATTCCCAATTTCCAGCTTTTAGCCATAGCTTGCGCACTTACCAATTCGACATCTTCAATATTGGCATCGAGCTCAACCAATCCATCGCGAAGCAGCATAAGTGCGACATCGGATTCTGCTAGGCGACAGGTTGCGCTTATCCCGTTCTGCAAAATTCTCTTCGGATCACAAATTATTGTATTGCCCGAGATTGTATTGCGAAGCGCGGCATAGGCATGCAGGCCACATGCCCATCGTTCTCCTGATGACCGGGTACACACTTTCTTTAAATCGAATGGTTTTATTCCATAAAGGTATAATGTCTGACCATTGCCAATAATCGATCCATTGGTTTGCACCTTCGGCTCGATAATGACGAGGCGCTCCATGCGTTTAATAAGATATGCTTCAACCTCGGCCGCGTGAGTTTTGTCAGCGGGCGACGTATCTGGAAAATCAAAAGAGCGCTGTTCAGGTTGCTGGGATGAGGTTGCCACCTGAGGGGAAGCTGGAACATCAAACAGCTTAAGGGTTAGACGTTCCCGTTAAGTCACAACAACAAATATGACCGAAATACCGAGCGCGACTAGAAATTTAGCCGGAAGTGGCAGCATGGCCACTACTCGAGCTATCTCACGGAAAATCCGGAACATTGACATAATCTCAGTGTGACAGAAAAACTCAAAATAAGTTGGATTATTCAGTGCTATACGTCTAGCGAGGTGTTTCGTTAAGGATTTTCTCACGCTATCAAATTACGGTCGAACCAAATAAAGAATATTAGTTTGCCATGATGATGAAAGGAGGGGGCATTGCCGGTTTCAATGCGACGACGGCCACATTGGAGTTTGCCGCTTTTGGCGCCAGCGATTGCTTTGACCGCGGCCCTGATTGTTGCTGGGCCCAATTGCGCCGCCGCTCAACAGACGTCGAGCATCCACAGTGCGAGCTCGCGCGGCATAAGACACGTCCTCTACCTCACCATTAAATCGGATCCCGACTCACGCTTTCTACAACAGAGCGCAGACGGAGCGATCACGGCAACGCTGACTGTCAAAACCACAAATCTCCGCCCATTCGCAGGAGACCAATTTCTACGGCGATGTGCCCGCGACGGTGTCCGATTTTGATCCGATCAAAGGCTCTCGCGAGCAGGAAGTGTGGAAGGATGCCCAATGCCATCACGAGCGGGGCTTTCCAAAAATTTCCGTCATTAACGTGGATGGAGCGATAACGAACGCGCAAACGAAAATTCCCATTGCTGCACGTTTTCGCTGGCTTGGCCGCCTACTACCCGGAGATGAGGTCATGGCGTCAAAGAGACTCGCCAGTGGCAGCGATGACGTTGGTCCGTTCATCGCAACTCGCACTGAAACCAAGCAGAGTCGTCTCTTTGTGGACCTGAAACTATATATCTTGCCGTGTGATCTAACCGTCGGCGCGAACTAAGCGCGAGCCGGGCGAGCCGAACGATAAAGTGGCATCCGGAATCTGCTCGGCAAATCGAGGCCAATCACCGGGTCGCTCTCGGATTAGTGGACTAATTTATGTTGCCAGCCTTGGCGAATACAGCATTAGGAGGTCTTGTTTTTAATGTGCGTGAGGCCGGCCTCAGTCTGAATTTCTGGCACTACGCTCGGCGCGATTCATTTTCGTCACACGCGTAGCGCTTTATCGCGATCCAAACGGTTGCTGTGGTGGATTGGTCTGCGCGGGGCCCGGAATATTTTGTGGGCGTTGAGGATTTTGCTGAAAATTCCTCTGAGGATTTATTGTGCTTGTTGCTGGAGGGATTGGCTGTGATAGGGGGCCTTGACCCGTACTAACGCCAGTCCCGCTGCTCGCCGTGCCGCCCCTACCGGTGCTGGTATTTGAATTTTGGCTAACGGAAACACGGCCGGTATCTCCAATGCCCTGCGCATAGGCGCTTGCACTGCTTCCAAGCACCAGCAATGTCACTAGTAGGCAGGATGTTTTTGCCCTTGTCATTATTTTCCTCCTCGCGATTGAGCAGACATCTATCATATGGCACAGGCTCAGCAGTCACAAATGTGATGAGCGTTACGAAAATCAATGGTTCCAGTCACGGGAGCGGGTACAAATCAGTGGCGAAATTTGCGCAAAGGGCCTCTCGGGAAATACTGGGGCCGAGGCGAAATTGAAGGAGTAGGGCAGTGCGCGCCTTTGTTTCCGCCAACGATACCGCTTTAGCTTGTCAGGAACCGGCAAAACGAAGTCAAATTTGCCTGCCGTTTTAAAGGTAATTCAATTTTCCACATTGCCGCCCTTGGCGACGCATGCGCTGAAGTAGTCGCGTTGGGATTTCTCGGCCCCAGTCGGTTTGCTGCCTGGTTTTGCGTTCGGATGTGCCTTTACCGCCATTTGCCGACACTTTTTTGCAAGATCCGCAGTGACACTAGGTGGCTGGGCGATCGCTGCTTGGACAACAAGGGTTGCTTGGGCAACAAGGGTAAATGTCATAAGCGCGCCAAAACCCTTCGTCACGTATGCCATGGGCGGCCCTCTCGTTGCGATAGTATCGTTGGGTTGTAGCAGTCCCGAGGCCACAAATTTAGTATGCGCATCGATAGCTTATCAGTGACCCTGCACATCAATCGCCGGCTCATGGGTCTCCCAGCACTGATTCAATCACTAGTGTCGATAACCCGAACCCCAACCGCTGTCGGTATAGGCACCCCAATAACCGACACCGCCGTAGGGACCGTAGGCCCCATACAACGGAGAACAAGAATAGCCATCGGGGCATGGTCTCGAGCAAACGTGATACCAGTCGCAGCCGCGGGGGCCGCATCGCCAGATTTCTTGGCAATTGCGATTGGCCATTGAAACGCGGCTTCGGCTCAGCCTTGGTGCATCGTCCGCTTTGGCTTCAAACGATACGGAAACGCTACTGAAAACAATCATGAACGCCGCAGCCAACATCAAAAGGATCTTAGGCATAGTTCTCTCCCGCAACTTCGAACTTATTCTGAAAATTTGCCACGACCAAAGTCTATTATATTATAATGAGACGTAAAGTCCAGGATTGACGAGTGCCCCGGGGCATACTCGTTCAAAACGGATTTCTCGATCAGCGAGTAAACCTTTCCGGCGCGGTGACATATGAATTGCTGCGTGATGTGTATCGAAAATCGAATGCATATTCGAATAGAAACTGACGCTAGGTCCCAAAAGACACACTTCAAGTCGGACCACTTCAATGCGGGCGGATCACAGCCAAGCCCCTAAATCACGCATTTAGTGACCAGCCAGCGCGTCAACTATGCTTTAGCGATTATTAAACGAAACTACCTTACCCTCTGAATCGACATTTACTTTTCGGCGAATCCGCCAATCTCTGGCCAGCCAGAACGGTGTCCCGAGTAACATGGGTGCCTCACTAGCCTACATCGACGAGATCAACAGCACGATTGCGCAAAGTTCAGGCGATCGGCGTGCCGCGATACTTCGTCACCTAACGGATTTTTTTATAGTCGGCTCAGATCAATATTCCGACGATGAGATTGACCTTATTGACGAAGTTTTTGTCCGTCTCGTTGAAACAATAGAAGAATTCCTCACGAGCATTGCTGGCAATCCGTCTTGGGCCACTATCCAAGGTTCCTCCCAAGATCCTTCGCATCTTAGCGTGCGATAACGCAATCGATGTAGCTTCCCCTATCCTCATCCAATCCAAGCAGCTCGACGATCCGAGCTTGATCGAATGCGCTAAGACCAAAAGCCAGGAACATCTGCTTGCAATCTCGCGCCGCGAAACCCTTGCCGAGGCGGTGACCGACGTTCTCGTCGAACGCGGAGACCAGCAAGTTGTGCTGAGCACGGTCAATAATTCCGGTGCAAAATTTTCAAGTAAGGGATTCACTATTCTCGTCAAGCGCTCGGACGGTGACGACCGGCTTGCTATATGTGTGGGGACCCGGCCGGATATTCCCCCGCAACTGTTCCAGCAACTGCTCGAAGCCGCATCAGAAACAGTTCGCTCCAAGCTTGAAGCCGAGAGTCCCGGCGCCGAACGAGACATCCATCGGGTTGTCAGCGATGTGACCATCCGGATCCGGACCCATGCCATCAACCAATCGCCCGAATACGCGGCAGCGCAGGTGCTCATTAACTCTCTGAACCGAGCCGGACAATTGAATGCCGCCAAACTGGAGACGTTTGCCAAAGCCGGCCGGTTCGAGGAGATCGTGGTCGGGCTCTCCCTTATGTCGGACATGCCGACCGATTTCGTCGAACGCACAGTGAATGATGCGCATGCCGAATCTCTAATTGTCTTGTCCAAAGCGATCGGTCTTTCCTGGGAGACGACCAGGACCATTCTCACGCTTAGCACCAGAAAACACTGGCGCTCGGCGGGCGATATAGAGCAATGCTTGGCCGCGTTCCAGCGTTTGAAGCAACCGACCGCTCAGCAGATTCTCGGCTTCCACCGGACGCGAGGACACCCCGGAACCAAACAAAAAATGTAGATGCCAGATGCTCTTTTCGGTTTTCGCTGTGGCGACAATGCACGGTTAAAATTGCGTATGTTGTCACCCCCGGAAACTGCAGATCATTTTAGGTAGTATGCAAGGAAGGTCGGATAGTGGTCTAGCGATCGAAAGGGATCGCTATGGAGGAAAGACGCCGGATTCCAAGACAAGCGGTGCACAAGAGCGCCAAAATCTTGATCAACAACCAATCTTCACTGATTGATTGCACAGTATGCAATCTATCGAGCGACGGTGCGTGTCTTCAATTCGCAACCACGATGCAATTCCCGGAATCGTTTGAATTGACCTTCGATAATTTCCGGTCCGCCCGCACCTGCCGCATCGTATGGCATCAAACTGACAGGCTCGGTGTCTGTTTCTACTAATTGCGCTTCCGAATATCCGCTTCTGATCCAATGCAGATATTCGACGTAATCAGCATTTGAAGCCAGATTCAATTGCGCAAGGCTCAGAATGGCTTGACCGCTATCTCATCGATTGAATTGCACTCGACCTAGCGAGCCGTAGCGTCGCAGCGATGGTCACGCTCGCGGAAAGGATATCGAATGCTTGAACGAAAGCATTTTTATTTTAGGATTGCGAGACGGTACGAGTTTGAGCGTGTAACGGAACGGCACTAATCTTTAGGCTGCGAGGACGACTGGAACTGAGAATAGCGTGTCTCCTGCTGCGTTCCTGACCTGCACATGCGAGCCAATCCAATCGCACGTTTCTGAACACCCGAGGTCCATCGCAATTAGCTCCGCCACGTTGGCAGCGTCTTCCTGCTTACTAAAATGGCGGCCATGGTAGTCATAGGACCTGGATTGTGTATTCACAACATCAAAGAAAAACCGATTCATGTGTCACTCCGGATGTTTGCGAATATAACCTTACAAACCGTCCATTGTTTTCAGCTTATCGAGACTGATAAAATCTTAGGCGCATTACAGAATTATCTTGGTGCTAAGTCTTGATTTGTTAACTGCCATTAGTTTGGTCTGGAACGTTCATCGATCGATGTTGCTGAACTTCCAACGGTGGCAAATGCTTGTCTTTTCAAGACAGCAAACAAACAAAGGCCCTAGCAATTGACTAGGGCCCAAGTTGCGACGTGTGGGTCAGCTCTTACTTGAGCTGCGTCGAAACGCTCGTAAAGGTCGTGTTAAGTTTTGAGCCAAGGCCGTTGACGACCGCGATAATCGCGACCGAAATGCCAGCCGCGATTAGGCCGTACTCAATGGCGGTTGCGCCGGAATTGTCTTTCAAGAAACGCAGCACAAGCTTGTTCATGTCGTAGCTCCAATGTTGACGAGAGACCTCGTCAGGTTGACGCGCATATTGTTAGTCCGGCAGATATGTCTGCCCGCTTAAATGATTGAGTTTAATTTTACTGAAATCGGCAGGACGACATCGGCGGTTTTGAAAATTGTAATGACCTAAATTACTGCCCTTCAATTACGAAGCTTCATGATCCAAGAATGTTTCGCATAATGGCCGCGCTGGCCTTTGCGGTCAGCTTCGATCTCTGCCTGTATAATGGCAAGTATACGGATGCCATTTGGCAGATGGCCATGATGATACTTCAACATTTTAGAGTGATATAGGTGGCCTTAGTTGGCCATGCCCAACCCACTGGAATTGGCGGCCGAAACGCATCAGTATTTGTCTCAATAGACAGACAACTCAAGAACGAAGTTTTAAAAATTATGGAACAAAATCTGCGTGACGGGCAACCTTAGAAGAGAGTTGCGTGATGACGAGAATTGTCCTTTTTTTGAGAAACGAGTCAGGGGCTACCGCCATCGAATACGGGCTGATTGCTGCCGGTATTTCGATTGCGATCATCGCCGCCGTGAATTCACTGGGCAGCCAGCTCAGCACGACGTTCACGAGCGTCTCTACCCAGCTTAAATAGTGTCGATACGGCTGACTAAAATAAGGGGCCGCCTCATTTGGCGGCTTCTTTATTTCAGAGCGGGTGCTTCCTGGGTGTACGCTTTGTCTTCGCAGGGCGAGCAGCCAAGGTAAGCCCCAGAGCGCGCATTACACTCAATACCGTGCTGAACTCGGAATTGCCTGTCTCGCTGAGGGCCATATTTAGGCTCTCCCAGTTCAAGTCGGCTTTCTTAGCTACCTGGCCCATGCCGTGCGCCTTGGCCACATTGATAGCGGCGACAAGGCTTGATTCAAGTCAAGGACAAACCCGTGCAGGGTTGAAATTGTAATTAGACTTGCGCTTGGGCAAATCCCGTTTGATCGCGACCATGAATCGAGCCGCTTCGACTTGAGCCGCTTACTCACGGCAGGTTGCTACGTTTACGATCGACATCGGAAACGCCAGTTCGGTCGTGATGGTGGCGCAGATCGTGTGCGCTGCTGCATTTCTCATTTTGAACTCTGGCCGGGGGGTCAATGATGAACAAACCGATCATTCCCAAAATAAAATCGACAACTGCGACAAGCGCAGCGCCGATCCAGGACCTGCGCGAGTGGCTTGCGCGCGTTGAAGAAATTGGCGAGCTCATCCGCGTTAAACAACCGGTTGATCGGGACGAAGAGATGAGCGCGATCGCTTATCTCTTAGCCAAGCAACAGCCATCGCCTGCGGTTTTGTTCGAGCGTGCAAGCGGATTTGACAAAAGTCCGATTGGTGCTCGGCTGCTATGGAACGTTCTCGGCCCCAGTATCAAACGTATTGCGCTCACCCTCGAGGAGCCTGCGGATACGCCGACTGTCGAACTGATTCGGCGGTGCAAGAACAAGTTGAAACAACGCATCCCACCCAGTGAGATTCCGGCAGACAAGGCGCCAATCTTCGAAAACAGCATTACGGGTAATAACATTGATCTCGATCAGCTGCCGATCCCCCGGCACTGGCCGCTCGATGGCGGGCGCTATGCAGGAACGGCGGATGCGGTGATTACGCGCGATCCCGATACAGGTTACCTCAATATCGGGACCTATCGGATGATGCAGCAAGGCAAAGCGGAGACTGGTCTTTATTTGTCGCCGGGCAAGGACGCGCGCCTCCATATCACGCGTGCGTGGCAGCAAGGTAAATCGATCGAAGTCGCGGCGGCCTGGGGCATCGATCCGCTTTTTATGATGGTCGGCTCGCAGACATTTGCAAAGAACGTGTCTGAATACGAATTTGCCGGCGGCATCAAGGGTCAACCGATTCCAGTTGTACGCGGCAAGACAACCGACCTCCTCATCCCGGCCAATGCTGAGTTGGTTGTCGAAGGCGTAATTCATCTAAATTCGGTAAGAGCGGAGGGCCCGTTCGGCGAGTTCCCAGGCTATTACGGCAGGCCCGAAGCAGGATGCCCGCTCGTGAATATCACGGCCGTGCATTACCGATCGAAACCCGTCCTAACCAACGCACTGATGGCCGACTATCCATCATGCGAGCAGAGCGGCTTTTTCTCCGTGATCCGTTCCGCCAAGATCTGGGACGATTTTGACAAACTGGGAATTCCCGGAATTGCCGGAGTTTATTCGCATCCGGCGGCAGCGGGCGGATTCGGAATGACCGTGATCAGTCTGGAGCAGCGTTACGCAGGCCATGCGGCACAGGCGCTAGCGCTGGCCGCACAGTGTCCAGGCGGGGCATATTACACCAAGTGGATTGTCGCCGTTGACGAAGACGTCGACCCGACTGATATGGACCAGGTGATTTGGGCGATGGCAAGCCGCTGCAACCCGATCGACGACATCGATATTCTGCGAAATACCTGGAGCACCTGGCTCGATCCAACTCAGAATCCGCCGGAAAAGCGCCCTTATGGGTCGAAGGCATTGATCAACGCCTGCAAAGAACATCGGCATTTGCCGGTGTTCTCCAAGCGGACCACGCTACGCAAAAATGTCTACGACAAGGTCGCCAATCGCTGGAACGAACTCGGGCTGCCGGGAAAAATTCCAGAAGTCCGCGCATTCGAAGCCGAGAGCAAAGTCATTTATCACGAAGTCGGCGGGTTCGAACCCGGCAAGCAACCGGGCGAAGCAAAGTGAGAGCAGATAGAAGGTGAGCTCGTCGTAAGGATGACAATTGACCTGCCGAAAGATCCACATCGCGCAGGTTTCCGTGTGCATTGTTTCTCCGGCGCGAACTCGATCGAAGACGAGGAGAGGAAAACATGGTGGCGCGCAGGAGCATCATTGCCGCATTTGCTGGCGCAGCAATCCTCGTAAGCGCATACACCGAGGCAATCCCACAAATTGCGACGGATCGCCCGGTCACCATCATTGTGCCGTTCACACCCGGCACCGGCCCGGACATACTGGCGCGGATAATCGGCCAAGAGCTTCAGAAGCGCTGGAAGCAAACCTTCATCATCGAAAACAAGCCCGGTGCAACTGGCAACCTCGGTGCACAAACGGTTGCGCGCGCAGCGCCTGACGGTCATACGCTGATGATGACCTCGAATCCATTTACCGCAAATACCAGTCTGCTCAAGAATATCCCATACGATCCGGTGCAAAGCTTTACGCCGATCATTTACGTCGGTGTCGCAGCGCTCGCCCTCGCCGTGCACCCGTCAATACCCGTGAATTCCCTCGCGGAGTTGATCAAGTACCTCAAGGAACGTCCGGATCAAATCAACTACGGCTCGCCGGGAATTGGCGGCCCGCATCACCTCGCCATGGAACTATTCAAGCTTCGCACGGGTATTGAGGTGAGACACATTCCATATCGAGGATCTGCCGGAGCACTGCAGGATTTGATTGCCGGACACGTGCAGATGGGGTTCGTGCCGCCTCACACGTCTTTGCAGCTGGCGGCTCAGGGCCAATTGCGTTTGTTGGCGGTCGCTAGCAAGAAACGCATCGAGGTGGCACCAAAAGTGCCGACATTCGCCGAAGAAGGCTTTCCAGAAATCGAAGTTGAGCTTTGGTACGCCCTGCTCGCGCCAGCAGGGACGCCATCCGATGTCGTCGCCCGCTACAATGCGGCTATAAATGAAATTCTTCGCTCGCCTGAAATCGTTGAAACATTAGACAAACAGGGTTTAATACCGGTCGGTGGCAGTCCCAAGGAGCTGAGCGATTTCATCAAGCAGGATATCGTGAAATGGCGGAACGTCATCACGCAAGCGGGAATATCCACTGAGTGAACGCGCCGGAAGCTGAACGTGCTAGGGCTATCGGGAAGCCCTCGGCAAAATATTACGCTTGGATTTTCATCCGGCGGGACCGCTGAAAGCTGCCCACGCGTTGACCTGTTGAACTACCCTTCCGAGCGCGAGTAGCCTTCGCCGGTACTCCACTCGCCCGAGACGTAAGGCCGTCCAACTCGATTGCACCAATTCTCCCACGCGCGCTCGAAAGTGAATCCGGCACGCGCTTTCGTAATTGTTTCGATCTCTCCGTCGGACAAGTACACGATATCGCCCATCAAGAGGCTTTTGATCAGCAGGTCGGCATTGATTTCCATATATACCGACGTAAACACCGCTTCGCGCAAGCTACGGCCGACAAGCGTGCTACCGTGACCGCGCATGAGGGCAACGGTACGGTGGCCGAGGCACCGCGCAAAGTCGCGTCCCATCTCAATATTGGTCACTAACAGGTTGGTCTTGTCGCCAAATTTGTCGCGGATATCCCAGTTCGGGATGTCGTTGCCGATCGGTGCGCACATGTGCATGATCGGGCGCATCTTTCGCCCAGTGACGCTGAACGGAATAACGCTCGGGCTGTGATTATGAATGACTGATCCCACGTCCGGTCGCGCCTCGTACAGCGCGCCATGGATGAACCGTTCTGAATACGGCTTGCCCTGCTTCTGACCGACGCTCCCGCCGTCCAACGTGAACTCCATGATATCTTCGATCTGGATCAGCTCGGGTGCCCGCGCCCGCGACAACAAGAAGCGGTCGGGCTTCTGCGGATGCCTGATGCTGACATGACCGAAGGAATCAAGGACCCTTTCGGCCGCTAAAATCCGATTGGCCGTGATCAATTCTTCCAGTATAGGCACTATGCCTTCCACATTTGCCCCTTCTCTGGCCGACACTATGGGCCCCCTCGTGCCTCAGTCAGGATGCGTTTGCGGCGGCCATCAAGACTACTCCCGCGCCACCGGTTGATACCACGACGTCACTCTACAATGCCATCATGCACATGGTATCACGCGGTTCGGAGGCATTGGGATAGCCCGTGAGGCTCTCTCGTGCATTCGCAACGTCGGTTCTGTGATTGGCAAGCGCGGGCGTGATAGAATCGGCTTGCAAAGGACCACTTGAAGCCCGAGCCGAATCTGACACCGCAAGGCTAGGGGGCGCACGGCATTGCGGCGCGCGCAGAATTGCTGCAGTCATGATATAATGAATTGGAATTAGGCGGGGGCAATAATGCATCTTCAGCAGCGCGTGTTGGTGACCGGAGGATCCGGTTTTCTCGGGTCGCATCTCTGCGAGCGCCTGCTGGCCAGCGGTGCCGATGTGCTCTGCCTTGATAATTTTTTCACTGGCGCCAAGCGCAACATCGAACATCTTCTCGACCACAAGAGCTTCGAACTGATCCGGCACGACGTCACGTTTCCGTTCTATGTCGAAGTCGATCGAGATCTACAATCTCGCCTGTCCGGCCTCGCCCGATCCACTACCAGCACGATCCGGTGCAGACCACGAAGACCAGCGTGCACGGCGCGATCAATATGCTGGGTCTTGCCAAGCGCGTGAAGGCGAAGATTCTGCAAGCCTCGACGTCCGAAGTGTATGGCGACCCGACCGTCCATCCGCAGACGGAAGATTATTGGGGTCACGTCAATCCGATCGGTCCGCGCTCCTGTTACGACGAAGGCAAGCGCTGCGCCGAGACGCTGTTCTTCGATTATTGGCGCCAGCACAAATTGCGCATCAAGGTGGCGCGCATCTTCAATACCTACGGGCCGCGCATGCATCCCAACGACGGCCGCGTCGTATCAAATTTTATCGTGCAGGCGTTGCTGGGGCGCGATATTACGATCTATGGCGACGGTTCGCAGACACGTTCGTTTTGTTATGTCGACGATCTCATTGACGGACTTATCCGTCTCATGAATACGCCAGACGCCGTTATCGGCCCCATCAATCTTGGCAATCCCAACGAATTCTCAATCCGTGAGCTTGCCACCACCATCATCGACCTGACCGGCTCGCGCTCGCGCATCATCCAGCATCCTTTGCCGCAGGACGATCCGCGCCAGCGCCAGCCCGACATTTCCAAAGCGAGCGAGTTGCTCTCTTGGTCGCCGCGTATTGCATTAAAAGATGGCCTTAAAAAAACGATCAGTTATTTCGAGAAGCTGCTTTCGGACAAAGGGCTCCGGGATATGTTGATGTCAGAAGCGGGCAACCGGTAAATGGCCAAATCGATTAGTGGCAATCAAGACAAGGCGAAGGAAATAGAGTTCTTTGATCGACATGCGGCGGCTGACGACTACAATGTTTTCACGCCTTCATCCAATGCACTTCTGATCGATACGTTTAAGAGACTGACCGGTCTTAAAGCCGGCGCCCGGGTTGCCGATCTTGGCTGCGGGTCCGGCGTATTTTCCGATCTTTTGCAGCAGGCTGGCTTTAAGGCGGTCGGTATCGACATAAGCCCGAAGTTGATCGCCATCGGAAAGCTGAAATATCCCGGCCTCGAACTACTTGAAGGCGATATCGAGCACCTGCCGTTTGCCGATGAAACGCTGGACGGCGTATTGCTGAGCGGCGTTGTCCATCATTTCCCGGACCCGCGGCGCTGCGTGGCGGAAGTCCACCGTGTTCTCCGCAGAGGCGGTAAATTCATGGCCTTCGACCCGAACCGATGCAATCCGTTCATGTGGCTGTATCGCGATCGGTCCTCGCCGTTCTATAGTTCAGTCGGGGTTACCGAGAATGAGCGTCCGGTGCTGGCGGGGCAGGTTCGCGCCGTATTTAGCGAGGCTGGTTTTGCCGTCACCACGGACTATCTCTCCGGTCTTTCCTATCGTTACGTCGCATCGGCCAGGGTACGCAGGCTCTTAAGCGTATATAACTTTATCGATGCCCAGTTTTTCAAATTTGATATCGTAAGGGCCCTGAGGTCCTTCGTCATTACGTCGGGAGAAAAAATTTGAGGAAAGGCGGCCATTGAACAAGCCATCCAGCAAACCGGCGCCCGCCGCCCAGCGCAGCAAGGACCAGGCGGATCTCACCGTGGTTGGCGGCGCCGGCCATGTCGGGATTCCACTGGTGCTTGCCTTCGTCAAGGCGGGGATGACGGTCAACGTCAACGACCTCAACGAAGCGGCGTTGTCGTCGCTGCGGTCCGGCAAGCTGCCGTTCATCGAACATGGCGCGGCGCCGTTGCTCGCCAAGGCGCTGGCGGACAACCGGCTGATCTTCACCTCATCGCCGAGCGGGATCAGTCGTAGCGGACCCGTCATTGTCACGATCGGTACCCCGGTCGATGAATTCCTCAATCCGGTGCAGGCGGCGGTCCAGCATTGCATCGACGATTTGTTGCCGCATCTGTCTGACGGCCAATTGCTCGTATTGCGCTCGACCGTTTATCCCGGCACCACCGATTGGCTGAACGACTACCTCAAGCGGCTCGGTCGCAAGAACAAGGTCGCATTCTGCCCGGAACGTGTCGTGCAAGGTTACGGCGTCAAGGAATTGGCTGAAATGCCGCAAATCGTCAGCGGCACGACGCCCGAGGCCGTGCGAGAAGCCACCGAGCTATTCAGCCGTGTTGCGCCCGAGGTCGTGGCCGTCACGCCGCTCGAAGCCGAGCTCGCCAAACTCTTTAACAACGCCTATCGCTACATCGAATTTGCCGCCACCAACCAGTTTTACATGATAGCGAAATCGGCGGGCGCCGATTATCAGGCGATCATGCGGGCGATGAAGCACAACTATCCGCGCGCCCGCACGTTGCCGGGCCCAGGCTTTGCGGCGGGCCCCTGTTTGTTCAAGGACACGATGCAGCTTGCCGCCTATGCGCGCAATCAATTCGGGATCGGTCACGCGGCGATGCAGGTGAACGAGGGCCTGGTCCTGCAATTGGTCGACGATTTGCGGCGCGCTTATAGTCTCTCGACCATGACCGTCGGGCTGTTGGGGATGGCATTCAAAGCGGAAATCGACGATACGCGCGCATCGTTGAGCTATAAGCTCAAACGTGCATTGCAAATGTGCGCCCGCGAAGTCCTCACCACCGATCCATTCGTAACGACCGATCCGGCAATCCTGCCGCTCGATCAGGTGGTCGAACGCAGCGATATCCTGATCCTGTGCACGCCGCATTCCGCATACGCGGATGCCGACCTTAAGGGGAAGCCGGTGGTGGACGTTTGGGGCTTTCTCAAAAACGCCAACGTCGTCTACTGAGCATGACGACCCAGCTCGACATCGTTATCCCGGTCTACAATGAGGGGCGCAATATCCTGGCGACGCTTTCGGAGCTTCGGCGGCTGGTTCGGACACCGTCGCGTATACTCATATGTTACGACCGGCCGGATGACGACACGCTCTCCACGATCAAAGCGCATCCAGAAGGCGTCGAGGGTCTCAATATTGAATTCGTCCGCAACCGGTCGCGCGGCCCGCACGCTGCGGTGCTGAGCGGTTTTGCCGCAAGCCGGGCGTCATTCGTGCTGGTTTTCCCCGCCGATGATGATTTCAACGCCGGTATCATCGATACGATGGTCGCCAAGGCCGAGCAGGGCGCCGATATCGTGTGCGCCAGCCGGTTTATCCCCGGCGGTTGCATGGTGGGCTGCCCTTGGCTGAAGGCGATATTGGTCCGCACCGCGGCGTTCACGCTCTATTATGGGGCGCGCCTGCCGACCAGGGATCCGACCAGCGGATTCCGTTTGTTTTCGCGGCGGGTGATCGACAGCATCGAGATCGAATCCGAGAGCGGTTTCTGCTACAGCTTGGAAATGCTGGTAAAGTGCCACCGGCTCGGATGGCCTGTCGCCGACGTGCCTGCCAAATGGTTCGAACGCAAGCACGGCACCAGCCGTTTCAAGTTGCTGAAATGGGTGCCGGCCTATCTGCGCTGGTATTTGTACGCCTTCGCGACCACGTTTTTGCGCCTGCCGGCCAATAGCGTAAAGCAGCGAACGGCTTGGAAGGCCGCGAAATGATACGGCTGCCGAAATTGACATCGCGCCAGATCTTGATCGTGTTGCACGATCTCCTCGCCACGGTTGCGGCGATTGCCCTGACATTTGTTATGCGTTTCGAGGATCAGCGCCTGTACGAGCGGCTGGCCGGCCTCGAGATTTTCTTGCCGATCTTCCTGATCTACGCCGCGGCGGTTTATTTCACCATCGGCCTGCACCGCAATAAGTGGCGGTTCACCTCGGTACCGGATCTCTACAATATTTTCCGCGTCTCCACCATTTTGGCGGTATCGCTCCTCGCACTCGATTATGTGCTGCTCTCGCCGAACTTCTACGGCACGTTCTTTTTCGGCAAGATCACCATTCTGCTGTACTGGATCCTGCAGATGTCTTTCCTGGGGGGCTCCCGGGTTGCCTATCGTTATTTCCATTACGCGCGCATGCTCCAACGCGTCAAAATCGCGGACGCAACGCCAACGCTGGTTCTCGGTCGCGCAGCGGACGCGGAAGTTCTTTTGCGTTCGATCGAGAGTGGCGCGGTGAAGAAGATCTGGCCGATCGGCGTTCTTTCGCCGTCGGCGAACGATCTCGGACAATCGATCCGCGGCATTCCGGTTCTGGGTAATGTCGATGATCTCGAACGGGTTGTCGCCGATCTTGCCGGCCGCGGCAATCGGGTGACGCGGATCGTGATGGCGCCTTCGGCATTGTCGCCGGAAGCGCGGCCGGAAGCGATTTTGATGCGCGCGCGCAGGCTCGGCCTGACCATGAGCCAGATGCCGACGCTCGATGCCGGCGGTCCCGCGGTCCAGCTTGCGCCGGTTGCGGTCGAGGATCTGCTGCTGCGGCCGAGCGTGAGGATCGATTATCGGCGGCTTGAGGAATTTGTGAGCGGCAAGTCAGTTGTCGTCACCGGTGGTGGTGGCTCGATCGGCGCGGAAATCTGCGACCGCGTTGTCACCTTCGGCGCTGATCGTTTGCTGGTGATTGAAAATTCCGAATCCGCGCTCCATGCCGTGATTGAATCGCTGGCCGGCAAGCAGAGCGAAGCGGAAATCTCCGGCCGGATTGCCGATATTCGCGACCGCCAGCGGATTATGAATCTGATTGCGCAATTCAAGCCCGATATTGTCTTTCATGCCGCCGCACTCAAGCACGTTCCGCTGCTCGAACGGGATTGGGACGAAGGCATCAAGACCAACGTGTTTGGCTCGATCAATGTCGCCGATGCCGCGGCGGCGGCCGGCGCCGCCGCCATGGTGATGATTTCGACCGATAAGGCGATCGAGCCGGTCTCGGTGCTGGGCGCCACCAAGCGGCTGGCGGAAATGTATTGCGAGGGGCTCGATCATGAATTTTCGCGCCGCGGCGGTGGCGGTCAACGCGCCATGCGCCTGATCTCGGTGCGGTTCGGAAACGTGCTTGCGTCAAACGGCTCGGTGGTTCCGAAATTCAAGGCCCAGATCGAAGCCGGTGGTCCGGTCACCGTTACCCATCCGGATATGGTGCGCTACTTCATGACCATCCGCGAGGCCTGCGACCTGGTCGTCACCGCCGCCAGCCATGCGCTGGCTCCGGAGAGCAGCAATGTTTCCGTCTACGTGCTCAACATGGGCCAGCCGGTCAAGATCGTCGATCTCGCGGAACGCATCATTCGTCTCAGCGGACTTGAGCCCGGCCGCGACATAAAAATCGAATTCACCGGTATCCGTCCTGGTGAGCGGTTGCACGAAATTCTATTCGCCCGCGAGGAAGAGATGACCGATGTCGGAATACCCGGCATCGTTGCCGCCAAACCGGCGCAGCCTTCGCTCGAGGCGATCCGGGGCTGGGTGGCAACGCTGGAGCAAGGCTTGGCACGCAACGAGCGTGCAGCCATATACACTGTGCTGCGCGACGCGGTGCCGGAATTTAGCGGCGAGGCCGCTTAGGGGGTATGTCTGTGGACCTAGCAGCATTTTTCAAAGCGGAATTTTCTGAACATCACGACGTCGCCCGTCGTACTGAAGCGGAATTGTCCGGCGCCTTTGCCGGCCTGGTTGCGGCTTGCGTCACATCGATCCGCGCCGGCAATAAGCTCATGTTTTTTGGCAACGGCGGGAGCGCGGCCGATGCCCAGCATCTCGCGGCCGAACTGACCATCCGCTACAAGCGCGACCGCGCCGCCATTGCCGCGATCGCTCTCACCACCGATACCTCCGCACTCACCGCTGCCGGCAACGATCTCGGATTCGAGCGGATTTTTGCCCGGCAGATCGAGGCCCTGGGTAAAGCCGGGGATGTGGCGATTGCCTTTTCGACCTCCGGCAGGAGCCCGAACGTGATCACGGGGTTGCGGCAGGCTAAGGAAATGCGACTGGTGACCGCAGCTATGGGCGGCAAGGGGGGCGGCGACATGGCCGTTCTCGCCGATCATTTGCTGGCGGTGCCGTCCGAAACCGTGGCCAGGATCCAGGAAATGCACATAACCTTGGGTCAAATGCTCTGCGGCGCCTTGGAAATTGAGCTGGGACTGGCCTCAGGCCGCTAGCGGCTGCCATCGGGAATAGCCCGCCATTTGCGCGGGCTATTTTTTGTCTTTTCAAGCTGCGAAAATAGCGTTCCAAATGCTGAAAATAATCTTGACTCAATCTGGCCAGGCGATTTCCTTTGCGCCCAGGGAGAAACGAACCAATGGACGCAACCATCCTGCCCGGGCCGGGGGTTAAGGCCCGTCGACCGCGCGCACGCGCCGATGGCGACCGCTACAACATTTCAATCGGTGGACCGTGCGTTGTTCCTGCTGGAAACCATCGCCGAGGCCGGCGGTGAAGCGACGCTGACCGAGCTCGCCACCCGCACCGGCCTCAATATTTCCACCTGCCACCACCTGCTGGCGACCCTGATCCAGCGCGGCTTTGCGACCAAGGTGCCGGGGCGGCGGCTCTATGCGCTAGGCGCCCGCATCCTCTATCTCGGGCATGCCTGCCTGCAGGTTGATCTGCCGCGCCGTGCGCAGCCCTATCTGGAAGCGGTCAACCAGGCGACCGGCGAAACCGTTCACCTTGCGGCCTTGCAGGCCGATGCCGTGGTCACCCTGGCCGTGCGCGAAGCGCGGCACGCCGTGCGGGTCGATACCGGCAAGATCGGCAAACTGGAAGCGCCCCACGCGACATCGGTCGGCAAGGCCATCCTGGCTTGGCTGCCCGAGGACGAGATCCGCCGCATTGTCGCTCACGGCATGAAACGTCTCACCGACAACACGATCACGGACTTTCCGGCGCTGGTCGAATTGCTGCGCATCGTGCGGCGCAACGGCTATGCCATCGACCGTGAGGAGTTTCTGCCGGGCGTGATCTGCGTCGGCGCCGCCATCCGCGATCAGGCCGGCACCGTGATCGGAGCAATCAGCGCCTCGACGCCGAACATGCGCGCCAGCGATGAGCACATTGCGCTAATACGCGATGAGATCTGCGCCGCCACGCGCGCGCTGTCCGCCGAATTTGGCGAACCCAGCGCGCAGCCGCAGCCCGTCACGAACTGATCGTCACCGCTTTACCCGTACGCGCCGAGGCCGCGACCGCTTCGGTCACCGCCACCGTGTTGACGATCTCCTCGGGCGCGATCACGAATTTCATGCCCTTCGCCACCGCGTCGGCGAAAGTCTCCAGCTCGGCGCGTTCCTTGTCGATGGCGTCGTAAGTCATGCGCTGGACATTGCCGGCGAGGTCGGAGACCAGCAGCTCGGTCTCACCGCGCATTTCCAGCGCCCCTTTTGAGCCGAACGCATGGATGCGGTAGAACGCGCTGGTCGCGTGCAACGTACCAAGCGTGCCAGTAACGCCGCCGGCAAAACGCAGCAGGCACGCGGTGGTGTCGTCGACATCGATCTCATGTTGCAGGCGGTCGCTGAAGGCGAACACGGTGCTCACCGGCCCCGAGATGTGCACCATGCTGTCCACCACATGGACGCCGCGCGCAGTCATCGAACCGCCCGGGCTCTCGAACTGATTTGAGCGCCAGTTGCCCGGCTCGGTCTGATAGCTGGGTGGGCCGGAGAACTGTCCTTCAATATGGCGCAGCAAGCCGATCTCGCCGGCCGCGATCCGGCGCGTCATATCGGCATAGGCCGGCGCGTAGCGGCGGTTGAAGCCGACATGCAGCGTAATGCCGGCTGCCCGGCAGGCGGCGATGGCGGCTTCTGCGTCACCGCGCGTGAGTGTGAACGGCTTTTCGCAGAACACATGTTTTCCCGCTTTCGCGGCCGCGACGATCTCGCCGGCGTGCTGCGAGTGCGGCGTGGCCAGGATGACCGCATTGATGGCGCGGTCGGCCAGCACGTCGGTGTAGCTCGCAGTCAAGGCGAGACCGAAGCGGTCGGCGAGGGCGCGCTTGCCCGCCGGATTGCGGGTCACCGCAGCGACGAAGCCGATCTTGGTGCTTTTGCCCTGAACTGACTCGATCAGCCGCGTTCCCCAGTGTCCGGCACCGCTTATGGCCGCGCGCAGCATTGATCTGGTCCCCCGTCGACAGTCGGGAACCCAACAGGAGCCGGTCGCGGCCGTCAACGGCGGGATTCCTGGCCCATGGAACCGACCGGCCCCATCGGCAATTGATAGTGGGAATGAATGCCGCCGCCAAAATGCCTGCGGCAGCCATACCAGGGATTCGGAGTTTCATATGATGGAAAAACCTAGGCAGCACGCGGATAAGGAGCGCAGCCGGATCGAGCGCGACGAAGACGATGTCGTGATCAATTCCGACGAGAGCTTCCCGGCCAGCGATGCACCGAGCTGGACGCCGGTGCATGGTGTCGGCTCGAGCGAAACCAAGAAAAAGAAGAAACCGTCCGTCGTCGCCTGACGCCGTCGCGCCGGTTGCCCAGGGCGCGGACTTATGTGCTGTCCTGTGCCATTTCTGACTCGCCGCCCGATAGCAAAGTGCTAGACTTTACGCATCTTTGGTTATTGGGGGAATTTCAGTTCAAATGTATGTCACGAGTAGCAAGCACCTGACCAATGACGGCGCCAAGAAGATGATGGCGACTGCCATCGAAACAGCCAAGCAAGCCGGTATCGCAGTTTCGGTCGCCATTACCGATGCGGGCGGGCATCTTATTTTGCTCGAACGCATGGACAACGGGCGGTTTCACTCGGTGCATTCGGCCACGACCAAAGCCGTATGCGCGGCGTCAAACAAGCGTCCCACCTCCTCGCGCGGGGCACAGGCGCAGCAACTCGATGTTGCACATGCGCTTGGTCTGGCGCTCGCTGCCGGTCCGGAACGATGGACCGCGATGGAAGGCGGTTGTCCTATCATCGCGGATGGCGAATGCATCGGCGGCATTGGTGTCGCCGGCGGCGATTGGGCGACGGACGAGCGCATCGCACAACAGGCGGTCGAATTGATTGGCGCCAGCTGGCGCGCGGGTTCGAACTGATGGGCGTGGGTGAGCCGTTACGCGTCGCCTGCATCGGCATAGGCTGGTGGTCCGACGTGCTGGCCGACGCGATCAAGCGATCCGACAAAATCAATATCATCGCTTGCTATTCGCGCTCCGAACAGAAGCGCCAGGCCTTCGCCAGCAAATATGGTTGCCGCGCATTGCCGAGTTATGAGGCCATTCTCGCCGATCCGGAAATCGAGGCCATTATCAATACGACTCCGAACGATGCGCATCTTGAAACCACGCGCGCCGCGGCCACTGCCGGCAAACATGTTTTTCTCGATAAGCCCATCGCCAACACGGTTTCCGACGGCCGCGCGATCACCGAGATTTGCCGTAAAGCAAGTGTCGTGCTCGCCTTGGGCTATCAACGCCGCCGGGAGAGTCATTTCCGCTGGGTCAAGCGCCAGATCGACGATGGCGTATTCGGCAAACTGGTCAATGCCGAAGCCAATATCAGCCGCGATCGTCTCGGCAAGATCGATCTGAATTCATGGCGCTACCAAGCCGCCGGGATGCCGGGAGGCGTGATGCTGCAGATCGGCATCCATTACGCCGATGTGCTGGTTTATCTGATCGGGCCGATCACGGCGGTGAGCGGCCGTTTCGTGCGGCTGGTGCTGCCGGGCGACAATCCGGACGTCGCCAGTCTCGTGCTGGAGCATGAGAACGGCGCGCTTTCCACGCTCAATGCCAGCTATGCCTCCGCCTCCGAATACTATCTGATGAATATCTACGGCAAGGAAGCGACCGCTTTTTATGACATGCATCGGGGCCTGAGGATGCTCAAGCGCGGCGAGGAGCGGCCGGTCGATGTCCCATGTGCGAACACGGATACATTCGTCGAGGAGCTCGAGGAGTTCGCCGCCGCGGTTCGTGGCGGCGTGCGTCCGGAAGTAGGCGGTGAATACGCAACAACGTCGCTCGCGGTGGTTCGTGCGGGCATCCTGTCCGCGCGCGAGGGGCGCCGCGTTGAAGTCGCGGAAATCCTGGCAAACGATTGAGCGGGAGGAAACCATGAGCAATATGCTGTCATGGATGGTCGCACTGAGCGCACCGGTGTTGATCGGGGTAGCGCCGGCGCAGGCGCAGAATTATCCGACGCGCACGATCACCATGATCGTGCCCTATTCGGCCGGCGGCCCGAGCGACGTGGTGGCGCGCATCATGGCCGAGGGCATGGGCCGGCAGCTCGGCCAGAATATTGTGATCGAGAATGTCGGCGGCGCCGGCGGCACAATCGGAACCGGACGCGCTGCGACGGCGGAGCCGGACGGCTATACGCTGTTGGCCGCCAGCATGGGTTCGCATGTGTCCGCTCCGGCGCTGTTCCCGAATTTGAAATACGACTCGACCAAAGACTTTGAGCCGATCGGATTGACGTCGCACGCGCCGGCCGCGGTGGTAGCCCGCAAGGATTTTCCGGCCAAAGATTTCAAGGAATTTGTCGCCTATCTGAAGAAGAACGGCAACAACGTGAAGCAGGCGCATGGCGGTGTTGGCTCGTCCTCGCATATGGCCTGCTTGCTCTTCACCTCCGCGCTTGGCGTAAAGCCGAATTTGGTCGCCTATCGTGGCACCGGGCCGGCGCTGAATGATGTCATCGGCGGCCACGTTGATTTCTTTTGCGAGCAGATTGTCAGCGTGCAGGGTGCGGTCAAAGGCGGTACGATCAAGGCCTATACCGTATCCGGCAATAACCGGTCGCCCGCGCTGCCCGATGTTCCCTCTGCCAAGGAAGTGGGTGTTGCTGACTTTCAGATCAGCATCTGGAGCGCGATTTTTGCACCCAAGGGTACACCGAAGGATATTGTTGCCAAACTCAGCGGCGCGTTGAACAAGACGCTCGACGATCCGGCGGTTGCCAAGCGCCTGGTCGAGCTTGGTGGCACCGTGCCGCCGCAGGGCGATCGCGGTCCGGCGCACCTCGCCGAACTGCTCAAGGCCGATATCGCGCACTGGAATCCGATTTTGAAGGCGGCGAACGAGAAAGCCAACTGATACTCACCCGTCGCCTTGAAAACGACAGGGTCCGCCAATTGCGCGCGCGATCCGCGGCCTAGAACGTCATGTTCAGCAGTTTCTCGGCATTGCCGCAGAACAGCTTGCGCTGGTCCGCCGGCGCAAGCTCAAGTTTTTTGACGGTCTCGATGGTGGGCGCGATCGGCCCGAGCGGGGTGTCGGTCGCAAACACCACCTGATCGGCGCCGAAAAATTCCAAGCCGCAGCGCGTCGCATGCAACGCCGCCGCCGAACATGGCGGTGTCGGCGTAGAAGTCGTGCAGGTAATCCATG
Source organism: uncultured Alphaproteobacteria bacterium (assembly GCA_963781875.1). Taxonomy (GTDB): domain Bacteria; phylum Pseudomonadota; class Alphaproteobacteria; order Rhizobiales; family Xanthobacteraceae; genus Pseudolabrys. The sequence goes on along the minus strand of CAWAHP010000009.1, from coordinate 1,110,219 downwards.
TGCGGCCGCTTCAGCGACGGCAGGATCTTCGAATAGTCCTCGTCGGAAGTGCGCTGGCCGAGCACCTTGAGGCCGGGTCCGACGCGGCCGTCGTAATAGGGGATCATGCCGCCGAGATGATGGGTGATGATCTTCAGCTTCGGATAGCGGTCGAACAGTCCGCTGAACACCATCCGCACCATGGCCACCGAGGTTTCATACGGCCAATGGAAGCACCACCACATCTCGAAGCGCGATTTCTTCTCGGACGGATAGTCCGGCATCGACGCAGTGCCGACCGGATGCAGCCAGATCGGCAGATCGAGCTCGGCCATGGCGGCGAAGATCGGCTCGAATTCAGGATCGTCGAGCGGCCGGCCGGCGACATTGGTGTAGAGCAGCACGCCGCGCGCGCCGAGGTCCTTGACGGCGCGGCGCGCCTCGGCGACCGAGCCTGCGACATCGGTCATGCAAAGTGCGGCGGCGAAGGACGGAAAGCGCTTGGGATATTTGCGGCACAGTTCGGCCATCGAATCGTTGGCGATGCGCGCGAGATTGAGCCCGACATCGGGCGTGGCGATATCCTCGATCGCCGGGTTCGGCAGCGAGATGATCTGCCGGTAGTCGCCGAACTGGTCCATCTCCTTGAAGCGCGCGTCGAGGTCGAACAGCTTGGTGACGCCGCGCAGGCGCTTGCCGATATTTTCCAGCTTCGGCGCGACCCTGGTCATTTCCTGGAAGTAGCGGTCCGGAAAGATGTGGCAATAAATGTCGATGATCGTGCTCATGGTTTCCTCCCCATTCCTTCCGACTTCGGCGCCAGCACCAGACGCCGCTGCAACGGCAAGGCCTGCCAGCCGAACCGTTCCGCGATCAGGCCCCAAAGTCCCTTCGGCGCCCACAGCATCACCACGATGGCGACCGCACCCATCATCAGCAAATAGAGACTGCCGAGATCGGCGAGCGCCTGTCGTAGCACGAAGAACACGATGGTGCCGATGATCGGTCCCTCGATCCGGCCGATGCCGCCGATGACGGTGATGAAGATCACGAAGGCGGTCCAGTCGTTCACGCTGAAGGCGGTGTCGGGCGAAATGCGCAGCTTCTGCAGAAAGATGAGCGCGCCGATCATGGCGGTGCCAAAGGCGACCAGCACGTAGACGATGAATTTGATGCGGGTCACGTCGATGCCGCTGCTCTGCGCCGCCACTTCATTGTCGCGGATCGCGGTGAGCGCCAGGCCATGACGCGAGCGCAACAACGCCACGATCGCGCCCAGCACCGTGACGGTCAGCGCCAGCGCCAGCCAATAAATTTCGAATTCCCGCATCTGCCGGCTCGGCGCCATGGCGACCACCACCGCGGCCGGCAGGCTGATGCCGGAGCCGCCGCCGAGCACCGAGATTTGCGACGCCAGCAGCCGGAACACCTCGGCCACCACCCAGGTGCCGATGGCAAAATAGGCGCCGCGCAGCCTGAAAATCAGCGCCGCCACCGGAATTGCGACAATCGCGGCCACTGGACCGGCGATCAGGATGGCCGCGATCGGATGCACATCCAGCAGCATGACGAGCGCGAACAACAGATAGCCGCCGAGGCCGACAAAGGCCTGCTGGCCGACCGACACCAGCCCGGCATAGCCGGCAAGCAGGTTCCACAGGCTGGCCAGCGCGACGAAGGTGAAAATCTCGGCCAGCAGCCGCAGCGTCTGCCGGTCGCCCCAGAACGGCGCCAGCGCGAGCACGACGAGCGCGACGGCGATGATCGCGATGCCGATGCGGCTCGACCGCGTCGCGTGTTCGACTCTCATCCCGACACCTTCGGAAACAGGCCCTGCGGGCGAACCGCCAGGATGGCGAGAAAGACGATATGGCCGGCGAGCAATTGCCAGCCCGGATCGATTTGCGCGCCGATCGCCTGCGACACGCCGAGAATGACGCCGCCGGCGAGCGTGCCCCACATATTGCCGAGCCCGCCGATGATCACCGCCTCGAAGCCGAAGATCAGCCGCGCCGGGCCGATCGCCGGATCGAAATTGGTGCGTACAGCCAAAAACACGCCGGCGATGGCGACGACGGCGAGCGACAGCGCCATCGCCATGGCGAACACGTGGCGGGTGTCGAGCCCCATCAGTTGCGCCACCGCCTGGTCGTCGGAGGTGGCGCGGAAGGCGCGGCCGAGCGCGGTACGGTAGAACAGCGCTTGCAACGCGGCGATGACCGCGACCGCGACGGCGAATTGAACCAGCGGCAGAAGGCCGACCCAGACGTCCTGCATCAGCTGGAAAGTTTGAACTTCGATCGCGCCCGCCTGCAGCTTGCGGCTGTCGGCGGTGAACAGTTCCAAGAGCCCGTTCTGGATGATGATGGAAAGACCGAACGTCACCAGCAGCGGCGGCAGCAGGTCTTCGCCCAGGGTGCGATTGAGCAGGCCGCGCTGCAAGCCATAACCGATGGCCGCCATGATCGGCGTCACCAGCAACAGCGAGGTGAGCGGATCGATGCCAAGCGTCTGCGTCACCATCAGCGCCACATAGGCGGCGAGCACGATCAGATCGCCGTGCGCGATGTTGACCAGCCGCATCACGCCGAAGATCAGCGACAGGCCGGCGGCGAACATGGCGTAAAGGCCGCCGATCAGAACGCCCTGCAGGATGACGTTGATCCATTCCATCGCCGTCACACTCCGAAATACGCGGCGGAAATGGATTCGCGCGTCAGCTCGCGCGCGGCGCCTTGCAAGGCGATGCGGCCTTCCTGCAGGCAATAGACTTGGCGTCGCGGCCTTCAGCGCCTGCGCGATGTCCTGCTCGACGATGATCAGCGACAAGCCGTCCGCGACGATCGCCGGCAGCCGCGCATAGATGTCGCGCACCACGATCGGCGCCAGCCCCAGGCTGATCTCGTCGCACAGCAGCAGCCGCGGGTTCGACATCAGCGCGCGGCCGATTGCGCACATCTGCTGCTGGCCGCCGGACAGCGCGGGCGCGGGAAGGTGGCGCCGCTCGGCCAGCACCGGGAATAACTCGTAGATGCGATCAAGCGTCCACGGGCCGGCCTGGCGCGCCTGGCCGCCGATCAGAAGATTTTCTTCCACCGTCAGCGATGGGAAAAGCCTTCGGCCTTCCGGCACCAGCGCGATGCCGCGCGCCACCACCTCGAAGGCGGGCGCCGCCGCGATCGGCTCGCCATCGAACAGGATATCGCCGTGGCGCGGATGCATCAGGCCGGCGATGCTTTTCAACAGCGTGCTTTTGCCGGCGCCATTGGCGCCGATCACCGCCACCACCTCGCCGGTATTGACGCGCAGCGACACGCCAAACAGCGCCTGGAAGTCGCCGTAATAGGCGTCGATCGCTTCGACCTCGAGCAGCGGATCAGGCATCGGCGGCGATCCCCATATAGATCTCCGCCACCTGCGGGCTGCGGATCACGGTGTGCGGATCGCCCTCGGCGATGAACTTGCCGCCGTGCAGCACAGCCAGGCGATCGACGGCGGCGAGCAGGGCGTGCACCACATGCTCGATCCACACGATCGACACGCCGCTCGGCGCGCACGTCCTTAATCAGCTTAACCAGCGCGCTGCATTCGTGCTCGGTCAGGCCGCCGGCGACTTCGTCGAGCAGCAGAACGCGCGGCCGGGTCGCCAGCGCGCGTGCGAGTTCCAGCCGCTTGCGATCGAGCAGCGTGAGGCCGCCGGCGCGAAGGTTGGCCTTGTCGGCCAGCGCGCAGCGATCGAGCAGTTCCGCGCAGCGGTCGTAGACCGCGGTCTCGCGTTCGCCGGCTCCGAATGCCGCCGCCACCACAACGTTCTCGAACACGGTCATGCCGGAAAACGGCTGCGGGATCTGGAACGAGCGCGCGAGGCCCAAGCGGCAGCGGCGCTCGGGCGAAGCCTGCGTGATGTCCTCGCCGGCGAACAGCACGCGGCCGGAGTCGGGCGTGACGGTGCCGGCGGCGATACCGAACAGCGTGGTCTTGCCGGCGCCATTCGGCCCGATGATGCCGAGCGCCTCGCCGTCGCTCAGCGCGAGGTCGATTCCGTCCGCAACCACCACGGCCCCGAACCGCTTCGAGATGTTGTCCAGCGAAAGGATCGGGGCCATGGGTTGAACGCTTAGGCGTCAGGAAATCGGCTGCAGTTTGCCTCCGAGCGGAATATTCGGCGCGGTCTTGTTCTCGGCGATCACCAGGTCGAACTTGCCGGCCTTGCGCTGCCATTGCCCGGCGACCAGCGCCGTCTTGGTGACGTTCTTGACCGGCGCCCCGGTCCATTGAATCGGGCCGACGATCGATTGGTAGTTGGTCGCCACGATCGACTCCAGGATCGATTTCGGATCGCTCAGGTTCTTGGCGCGCTTGAGCACGTCGATCGCCACCTCGAACAACGCGTGCTGGAAGCCGATCGGCTGCGTCCATGGCCGGTTGCTCGCCTTGGTATAGGCGTCGGTGAGCTGCTGGCAGCCTTGGCCGGTGAGGCCCGATTTGTACGGATGATTCGGCGTCCACCAGATCTCGCTGGTCAGCCCATTGCCGCGCTCGCCCAGCGACTCGATCACCGAGGGGAACAGCAGCGCCTTGCCGATGGTGACGATCTTCGGCTTGAAACCCTGTTGTGCCGCCTGCGACCAGAAGGTGGCGAAGTCGGGCGGGATCATATTGCCGGTGACGATCTCGGCGCCCGCCGCCTTGAACGCCGAAATCTGCGAGGTGAAGTCGTTGTTCATGAGCTGGTAGCGGCCGGGATCGTGCAGCTTGTAGCCGGCCGCGGCCAAGGCCGGCGGCAGGCCGCGCTGCGGATCGCCCCAGGCGTTGCCGTCGGCGTCATTGGGGAACAGGCCGCCGACCACCTTGTTGGTTGGAAGTGTGTCCCACAGCGCCAGGAACGACGCGATCACGTCCTCGAGGCCCCAGAAGAAATGATAGGTCCAAGTGAAGCCTTTCTTCGGATCGCCCTTGCGGCCGAAGAAATAAGGCTGCCACGGACAATTGGTCGTGATGCAGGGCACTTCGTTGACTTCGGCCTGGTCGGCGACCGGATTGGTGGTGTCCGGCGTCGCCGAGGCAACGATCAAGTTAACCTTGTCGCCGAGGATCAATTCGGAAGCCACTTCGGCGGCGCGGCTGCCGCTCGATTGGCTGTCCTTGGAGATGATCTCGACCTTGTAGCTCTTGCCGCCGTTTTCGAGGCCCTTGCTCAGGATTGCGCGCACCTGTTCCAGGATAAATGTGTCGGCTTCGCCGAAGCCGGCAAGCGGACCTGTTTTCGGGCTGACATGACCGATCTTGATGACCTGCGACTGCGCTTGCGCCGGCAGCACGCGCAGCACGGCGGGAGCGGCAATCGCGCCGATGCCGGTCTTGACCAAGGTGCGGCGTGAAATCGTCTTGATGTCGGTCATCGTCTCCTCCCTCTCGTTTTTGCGCGCCGTTCAGGCGTCCTGGGCGCGCGCCTTTTTCAGATGCTGCAAGACCTTCGAACGCAATGCCGCCTGCTGTTCGGGGCTCCACTTGCGGAAACCTTCGCCCGATTTGAAACCGAGCTTGCCGTCCTTGACCAGCTTTTCCAGATAGGGCGACGGGCCCGGCCGGCTGTCGATGTCGGGCAGCACGGTCTTGTGGATCGCCAGCGTCAGATCGGTCCCGACCATGTCGGCATTCTCCAGCGGCCCGAGCACGGCCAGCCTGCGGCCGAACGCCGCCTTGATCACATTGTCCACCGTTTCGGCGTCGCAGATGCCTTGCTCCACCAGCGCGATCGCTTCGCGCCAGAGCGCGTGTTGCAGGCGGTTGCCGATGAAGCCGGGCACGTCCTTCTTCACATGCGCCGGCTTCTTGCCGGCGGCGGCGTGCAGTTTCATGGTGAAGTCGACGGCCTGCGCGCTCGTCCATTGCGTCTCGATCACCTCGACCAGCGGCACCAGAAACGGCGGGTTCCACCAATGGGTGCCGAGCGCACGCTCGCGTTTCTGTAGACCCTGCATAATCTTGGTGATCGGGATGACGGACGTGTTGCTGGCGAGAATCGTGTCCGGGCGCACGTGTTTTTCTATCTCGACAAACAGTTTCTGCTTGAGCGGCAGATCCTCCAGCACCGCTTCCACCACATAGTCGGCGTCGCGCACGGCTTTCGGTAGATCGGCAATCGGCGTAACCCGCTCGATCGCTTTCTGGTCGTCGCCGAGGTCTTTCAGATTGGCGAGAATGCGCGCCTTGGCGCTGTCGAGACTGGCGGCGACCGAGTCGTAGATCGTGACGTCATGGCCGGCGAGCGCGAACACCTGCGCGATGCCGTGGCCCATCAGCCCGGCCCCGATCACCGCGATGCGCGCTTTGGCCATGGGTCATCCCGCCGTATAGCCGCCGTCGGCGTAAAGGATGTGGCCGGTGTAGAAATCCGACGCCTTGGAGGCGAGGAACAGCAGCGGCCCGGCCAGATCTTCCGGCTCGCCCAGGCGGCCCTTGGGCACGCGGGCGAGGAAGCCCTTGCGTACGGTCTGCGCCCGCTCGGTGTCCTCATACATCCAGGCGGTGAGCGGCGAGCGAAAGACGGTCGGCCCCAATGCATTGACGGTGATGCCGCTGTCGCCCCATTCGCACCCCAAGGCCTTGGTGATGCCGTCGACCGCCGACTTGGAGGCGCAATAGGCCGAATAGCCGGCCGGATGGCCGAGCAGCCCGCGCGCCGAGGAGGTCAGGATCACCTTGCCGCCCTGGCCCTGCTTGAGCATCTGCTTACCTGCGGCGCGCGCCATCAGCCACGACTGGGTGACGTTGGCGTCCATCACATCGAGAAAGTCTTCCGGCTTCTGATCGACGATCTTCGCCACTTTGTTGAGACCGGAGGCGACCACCAGGATGTCGACGCGGCCGAATTTGTCGACCGCGGCCTTGACGATCTTGTCGCAGTTTTCTTCCGAGCTTGGCCGCAGTGCGACGATCTCGGTCTTGCCGCCCAGCTTCCCGCATTCGGCCGCGACCTTCTTGAGCTCGTCGGCCTTGCTCGCCGCCAGCACCACGTTGGCGCCGGCGCCGGACAGCGTCTTCGCCGCCAATGCGCCGAACGCGCCGGATGCGCCAGTGACGATGGCCGTCTTGCCCTTGATATCGAACAAAGCGAGTGGGTTTTTCAGAAAGACTTCGGACATTATCTCCTCCGTCGTTTCTTTTTCACCTCTCCCCGCGTGCGGGGAGAGGGAGAAGCAATCACTTCGGCGGCGCGGCAACCGCGACGAGGATGGTGCAAACGCCCTTGCCGCGATTGATAATCTCGCGATTTTCGTTCGGCGCGATGTAGCAGGTGTCGCCCGGCTTCACGACCGCCTCCTTGCCGCCGGCAATTACGGTCAATTCGCCTTCGAGCACGTGATAGATCTTCTCGGGCGGCGAAGCGTCGGGCCCGGCGCCGCCGCCTGGCTCGAAATGCGAAATGCCGAAAATCAGCGCCTGCGAACCGCCCATCTCCGCGCCGAACAGGCGCAGCGACTTGTATTTGCGATGGTTCGGCGCGTCGTAAGCTTTGGCCTCGGAGAGCTTGCGGACGATCATTTGAACTTCTCCCCACGTTCGATGCGGAATTTCTGCTTTGGGTCGATGATGGCGACCAGGCGCACGATGCAGCCGTCGCCGCGATCCCAGTTCCAGGGAAAATAGGCGAAGGTGCAACGCTTGCCGGTCACCTTGTCGATGTCGCCGCCGACGTTCTCGATCCCCATGATGCCGTTCTTGAACAGGATGCGGTGCACCGGCTCCCACTCGGGAAAATCGTCCTTCCAGTCGCGGCCGCCCGACCATTCCCTGTATTCCTCGGCCAGATGCGGGTGCAGCGGTCCGTTGCGTTGCGGGCCGATGGCGGTCGCGAGCGGATGGTCGTTGGCCTGCGTGTCGTGGCCGATCACCTTGACTTTTTTCTTGACGAACCATTCGCCGGCCGACGGCACGAAGCCGGGTGCGCGGCAGAAATAATCCTCGCTGTCGTCGTAGAATTTATGCCAGCCGGTATTCACGATCACCACGTCGCGCGGGCGCACGATCTTGCCGCAGGCTTGCTCGAGATCGTCACCGGTGATCGGCTCCCATTTTTTCTTCGGGATCGACACCACGATGCCGGAGCCGAAGAAATGCGGCAGCGGCACTTCGTCGATGAAAGGCGTTCCCTGGATCACATGCGCGGGCGCGTCAATATGGGTGGTGTTGTGCATCGAGGTGGTGATGCGCTGCGACAGCACGCCCGACTTCGCCATGTAGTGGATGCGCTCGATCTTGACGTCCTCGAAATACGGCCAGTTCGGGGACTGATAGCCGAATCGGTGGGACAGGTTGTAGAACTCCAGCCCCATGCTGTTCTTGAGGTTTTCTTCGAACATCACGCCGCGAATTTTCTTGGCCACGGCATCCTCCCTTTTTTAGTTTCTTCGAAACGGTTTGACGTCTGGGGCCACCGCCCTTAGGCGGCGACGGCATTCATGTGGGTCTCCAATGCGCGCTTGGTAGCCAGCAGCCGTTCGGCGATCAGCGTGTGCCGGTCCGGGAAGCGCTGGCTCGGAACCGGAACCGAAATGGCGACGGAATTGCCGAGCGGGTCCTGCAAGGCGACGCCGACGGCGCAGATGCCGAGGGTGTGCTCCTCGCGGTCATAGGCAACGCCGTTGCGGCGAACGGATTTCAGTTCCGCCAGCAGCGCATCGATCCGCGTGAGCGTCTTCGGCGTGCGCGCTTTGTAAGTGCGGCCAAGCAGGGCTTCGACGGCCGTATCGGACAATTGAGCCAGATAGGCCTTGCCATTGGCGGTGCAGTAGAGTGGAAAGGTTTCGCCCACCGCCGACACGGTGCGCAGGCGCTGCGAGCCGATCACCTGGTCGATGAACACCAGGTGGTCCTTCTTCACCGTCGAGAGATCGACAGTCTCGTGCAGTTCCTCGCTTAATCGCTCGAGGAACGGCCGCGCCAGCGCGATGAAATCGCTGCGCACCGAGGCGGCGAGCCGCATGATGGTGGGACCGAGCCGAACGCGTCCGTTCGGCGTCGCGGCGATCACCAGCTTTTCGGTTTCCAGCGCCGAGACGATGCGCTGCACGGTCGAGCGCGCCAGATTCACGCGCTGAGCGATCTGCCCGAGGCTGAGCCCGGCGTTTTCCTCTTCCAGCGCGCGCAGGATGGTGGCCGCGCGCGCGATCACCTGCACCTGACTCTTGTCGTTGGTGACGTGACGGTTGATCGACATCGACGCGTACTCACGGACGGAGGCGCCCCACGCTTGGCCGCCTTGCATCATGGTACACGTTAGCCCAATATGCGGTACAGGTAAAAACGAAAAAAATTGGCGGGCTGCCGCGCCGCCGTAAAACGCGTGAGGAAACGACATGGTCAAAAAGATAGCCCTGGAAGAGCATTTCCTGGATCCCGCCACCGAGCCCTATTGGCGGCCGACGATGGTGGACGTGGCTCCGCAAAAAACCGCGCAGCTCTATGCCAGCCTCACCGATTTCGGCGAGCAACGGCTGCAGATGATGGACAAGGCCGGGATCGCGCGCGCGGTGCTGGCAATCGCCGGGCCGGGCGTGCAGGTCGAGCGCGATACCGCCACGGCGATGCGTCGGGCGCGGGCATCGAACGATTTCCTGGCCCGCGAAGTGCAAAGGCGCCCCGACCGTTATTCTGGCTTTGCCCATCTTGCCATGCAGGACCCGAAAGCCGCCGCCGACGAGCTGGAACGCTGTGTGCGCGAGCTCAAATTTTGCGGCGCCATGATCGACGGCCACACAAACGGGAAATATCTTGACGACCGTTCTTATGATCCGTTCTGGGAACGTGCAGCGGCGCTGGGCGCGGCGATCTATCTGCACCCAGCCGATCCGGTGGCGCCGATGCCGGTGCTTGCTGGTTATCCTGTGTTAGTCCGCCCAATGTGGGGCTGGGGCGTGGAAACCGGCTCGCATGCCCTGCGCATTATCTGTGGCGGCGTTTTCCATCGTTATCCGAAAGCCAAGTTGGTGCTCGGTCATCTCGGCGAGACGCTGCCGTTCCAGCTCTGGCGATTCGACAGCCGCTCGAAACCCTATGGCTGGGATTTGCCGAAGCCGCCGTCGCAATACCTTAAAGAGAACGTCTGGGTGACGATGTCGGGTATGTACGATGCCCCGCCGGTGCGCTGCTCGCTCGATGCACTGGGGCGCGACCGCGTCATGTTCTCGTCCGACTATCCTTTTGATTCGGAAGGGGCCGGGCAATTCATGGACTCGATGCCACTCGACGAATCCCTGCGCGCGGATATCGCGTACAATAATGCCGCGAAGTTGTTGGGGCTCTGAGGCCTACTTCGCCGGAATGACCCGCACCGGCTTGCCGTCCAGCCAGGCGCGGACGTTCTCCGCCATCTGGCCGTAGAAGCGCTTGTAGTTCTCGGCGGTGACATAGCCGAGATGCGGCGTGATCACGATATTGTCGAGCTTGCGGAACGGATGGTCGAGCGCCAGCGGTTCGTCATTGTAGACGTCGATCGCCGCGCCCGCGATTTTCTTGGCCTTCAGCGCCGCTTCGATCGCCTTTTCGTCCGCGACCGGCCCGCGCGAAGTGTTGATGAAATACGCGGTCGGCTTCATCAACGCGAGCTCATTGGCGCCGATCAGGCCCTTGGTGCGGGCGCTGAGCTGCACATGCACGGTGATGAAATCCGCGCTGCGGAGTAATTCTTCTTTGGTGACCAGCGTGGCGCCGCCTTCCTTGGCTTTTTCGGCGGTGAGGTTCTGGCTCCAGGCCACCACCTTCATGCCGAGCGCATTGCCGATCGCCGCCACCCGCGTGCCGAGCTTGCCGAGGCCGATGATGCCGAGCGTCTTGGCGTGCAGGTCGATGCCGAGCGTACTCTGCCAGCGCGCGCCTGCCTTCAGCCGCGCGTTCTCAAAGCCGATCTTGCGGGCGAGTTCGAGCATCAGCCCGAAGGTCAGTTCCGCAGTCGGGCTGCCGAGGGATTCGGTGCCGCACACCGGGATGCCGCGGGCCGCCGCCGCCGCCACGTCGATCGCGGCGTTGCGCATGCCGCTGGTGACGATGAGCTTGAGCGCGGGCAGGGCGTCGATCACGTCCTTGCCGAACAGCGTGCGCTCGCGCATCAGGCAGACCACGGCGCAGTCCTTGAGCGCGGCGATCACCTTGTCGCGGCCCCCAAGGGATTCGGTGAAGACCTTGAAATTCACGTCCTTGGCGAGCGGCGACCAGTCGGCGACCTTCATCGCCACGTTCTGATAGTCGTCGAGAATAGCTCCCTGCAGGCTCATGGCGCCCCCCGTTCGGCCGGCTGATGACCTGCGGACTCACCACAGGCCGGGCTCGGCGACAAGGTGGGGGAGTGGTCTTTAGGCGGAGGGAGGCCGGCCGTGTCTGGCGCGCCAGGCCGGGCCCGGGCCGCGCATATAGTGCAATTCCGGCCGGTAGCGGCGGACCGCGTCGCGGGTCATTTCCCGCCAGAAGCCGGCGAGGGCATGGCCGATGACGGCAAACGGGCGCGGCAACAAGGCCGCCGCGGAACCCGAAATGGCCAATATGGCCCGACCCATTACGCAATCCCCACCACAACGCGGGCGCCGTCTGCCCGCTCGTCCCTATGCCGCCCGACCGGCGGCCGGGTTCATGGACGGCGATCTTGGCCCGACAGGGGTTAAAACCGGGTCAGCGGACGGTCTTGTTGCGGCAAAAAAATGCAATCAGCCTTTCCAGAGATTTACCGAGGCGGCTTGCCCTTCTGCCCCTCGGCCGCTACATCAGCCTCGAATTTCCCGACATGGCGTCCGGCAGCGCGTGAGCGCGCGCGGGCGGATTCGGGGCCAGCGAACAGGGGTTTCAGAGGTCAATGAACGGTCGTCAATTCATCTATCACATGGAGGGTCTGACCAAGGCCTATCCGGCCGGCAAGAAGGTGCTGGAAAACATCCATTTGTCGTTCTACCCGGACGCCAAGATCGGCGTGCTCGGCGTCAACGGTTCCGGCAAATCGACGCTGCTGCGCATCATGGCCGGCATCGACAAGGAGTTCACCGGCGAAGGCTGGGTCGCCGAGGGCGCGCGCGTCGGCTACCTGGAACAGGAGCCGCAGCTCGATGCCAAGAAGACCGTGCGCGAGAACGTGATGGAGGGCGTCGCCGCCAAGAAGGCGCTGCTCGATCGCTACAACGAGATCGCCACCAATTATTCCGACGAGACCGCCGACGAGATGGCGAAGCTGCAAGACAAGATCGACAGCCAGAATTTGTGGGACTTGGACAGCCAGGTCGATCTGGCGATGGACGCGCTGCGCTGCCCGCCCGACGATGCCGAGGTGACGAAACTCTCCGGCGGCGAGAAGCGCCGCGTCGCGCTGTGCAAGCTGCTGCTCGACCAGCCCGATCTGCTGCTGCTCGACGAGCCGACCAACCATCTCGACGCCGAAAGCGTGAACTGGCTGGAAGGCCATTTACGCAAATATCCGGGCGCCATCCTGATCGTCACCCACGATCGCTATTTCCTCGACCATGTCACCGGTTGGATTCTCGAACTCGACCACGGCCGCGGCATTCCCTACGAGGGCAACTACACCTCCTGGCTCGCGCAAAAACAAAAAAGAATGGAGCAGGAGGGCCGCGAGGACGAGGCGCGCCGGCGCACGCTCGAGCGCGAGAGCGAATGGATTTCGTCCTCGCCCAAGGCGCGGCAGGCGAAGTCGAAAGCGCGCTATCAGCGCTACGAAGAGCTGCTCAAGATCGCCAATGCCAAGCAGAACACCGTCGCGCAGATCACCATTCCCGTCGTCGAGCGGCTCGGCCAGAACGTGGTCGATTTCGACCACCTGACCAAAGGCTTCGGCGACAATCTGCTGATCGACGACCTCACCTTCAAGCTGCCGCCCGGCGGCATCGTCGGCGTGATCGGCCCGAACGGCGCCGGCAAGACCACGCTGTTCCGCATGATCACCGGCCAGGAAAAGCCGGACAAGGGAACCATCAAGATCGGCGAGTTGGTCCACCTCGGCTATGTCGATCAGTCGCGCGACTCACTCGACGGTAAGAAGACCGTGTGGGAGGAAATCTCCAACGGCCAGGACATTATCCTGCTCGGCAAGAAGGAAATGAACTCGCGCGCCTATTGCGCCTCGTTCAATTTCAAGGGCGCCGACCAGCAGAAGAAAGTCGGCACGCTGTCGGGCGGCGAGCGCAACCGCGTGCACCTCGCCAAGATGCTGCGCTCCGGCGCGAACCTCTTGCTGCTCGACGAGCCGACCAACGACCTCGACGTCGAAACATTGCGCGCGCTGGAGGAAGCGCTGGAGGATTTCGCCGGCTGTGCCGTCATCATCAGCCACGACCGCTGGTTCCTCGATCGCATCGCCACCCATATCCTGTCGTTCGAGGGCGACAGCCACGTGGAGTGGTTCGAGGGCAATTTCCAGGACTACGAAACCGACAAGATGCGTAGGCTGGGGCAGGACAGCATCATTCCGCACCGGGTGAAGTATAAGAAGTTCAGCCGCTGAGATGCGGATGACGCTGTCAGCCGTGAGGGCTACCCTCGCAAAATGATTCGACTTCTTGCAGTCCTTATTGGCGTACTTCTGTATTCGGCGCCCGCTCCCGCCGCCGATGCCGCATTCCAGCAATGGCTGCAATCAGTTTGGCCGCAGGCGCAAGCACTCGGCGTCTCGCACGCCACCTTCGATGCCGCCACCCGCGACCTCGAGCCGGATTATTCGCTGCCCGATCTCGCCATCCCCGGCCAGCCCGAACAGGCGCCGCCGGGGCAGCCGGAATTCGTGCAGACGCCCGCGCAATATCTGCGCGAGCCGACCTTCGACCGTCTCGCCGCGCGCGGCAAGCAGCTGGCGGCGCAATATCGCGACACGCTGGCGCGCATCGAGAAGGAAATCGGCGTGGCCGGTAATGTGGTGCTGGCGATCTGGGCGCGTGAGACCGACTACGGCGGCTACAAGCTGCCGCTCGACGCCATCCGCACGCTGGCGACGCAAGCCTATGTCGGCAAGCGCAAGGATTTCTTCCGCAACGAATTTCTGTATGCGCTGAAGATGCTGCAGGACGGCATCCCGCGCGCCGACATGCGCTCGTCCTGGGGCGGGGCCATGGGGCTGACGCAGTTCCTGCCGTCGGAGTTCTACAAATACGCCGTCGATTTCGATGGCGACGGCCGCGCCGACATCTGGCGTTCGGTGCCGGACGCGCTCGCCTCCGCGGCCAAGCAACTGGCGGGCAAGGGCTGGCAGCCGGGCCAGCCGTGGGCGATCGAGGTGCGCGTGCCGGCCGCGATCGACTGCACCATCGCCGAGCCGGGCGTGACCTTGAGCATCGGCGAATGGCTCAAGCGCGGCCTTGCGCGGGCCTACAATCGAAAACTCGACTCCGAAAGACCTTGGTATCGAGGCCTCGCTGCTGCTGCCGGAGGGCACTTACGGGCCGGCCTTCCTCACGCCGAAAAACTACTACGTGCTCAAGGACTACAATTTTTCCGATCTCTACGTGCTGTTCGTCGGCCACTTGAGCGACCGCATCGCGGGTTCACGCGCCTTCGAGACGCCCTGGAGTCAGAACGCGCAGCTCAAGACCACCGAGGTCGAGGCGATGCAGAAGCGGCTCACCGCGCTCGGGCTCTACAAGGACAAGATCGACGGCAAGGCCGGCATGCTCACCCGCGCAGCACTCGGTGTCTATCAGAAGAAGAATGCCCTGAAGGTCGACTGCTGGCCGACCGCGGAAGTGCTCGGCCACATTCGGCGCTGAATTACTGGAAATGCGTGTCGCGGGCTTGCGCCGAAGACGGCAACGCCGCGGCCACTAAAGTGACCGCGGCGAGCGTAACAATATTTTGTTTTACGGGTGCCCTCTTGGGCCGATGTTAATCGGCGCCGATCACGCACCCATAGCCCGTATGCGACGATTACGGGCAGACGAAGCGCGGACGGCTCCAGGCCACCGGATGCCCATAGGCATCGAAGGCCACCGGCCGGCGGCTCCAATGGCCACCCGGGCAATCGACCGGATACGCGGCATTGTAGCCGCGGTACTCAACATAGCCCGGCTCCGGCGCGTAGTAGCGCGGCTGGCTGTTGGCGATCGCGGCGCCTGCGATAGCGCCGGCAACGATGCCGCCGCCGACCCAGCAACCGATGCATCTTGCTTCGGCCGGGGCTGGGGCAGTCAGGGTGCCTGCAGCGATGGTCGCGACCGCCGCGAGAGCGAAGATAGTCTTTTTCATTGGGTTTCCCTCCAGGGTGCAAGTCGGCCGGGGCCGACCGCAAGGTGAAGAACTTAAAGCCTCTCCCGGCTCCAGTGAATGAGGCAGGCCTAATATGTCGAAAATTTGATGACCTAGGTTCAAGCCTCCGCCGAAAAAGCCCGAACAATTGCCAATTCCGGGCATTTCCGATTCGGCATCGGTTTTATATATCGCGATTTTACGCGCCTTGCCTAGCCACACACCCGCACGCGGTGCAGCCGCCAACCATAGCCGTCCCAAACCCGGTGACGGCTCCAGTAGCAGGGCGGGCCATAGCCGTAATAGGCCGGGCCGGGCGCGTAATAGTAGCCGGGGCCGTAGCCGTAGTAGCCGCCGTAATAGGGGCCATATGCCCCCGCGGCGCCGAGCAGGGCGCCGACGGCAAGCCCGCCGATGATGGCGCCGGCGATGGCTCCGCCGCGCGCTTCGGCCGGTTGCGGAGTGGCGACGGCCGCGACGGTGATGATCGCGGCGGCCGCGAGAGCTGTCAGGATCTTGGGCATCTTGGTCATGACGCACCTTCGTTCAATTCGGTTGTCCGTATCGTTTCAACGACTGAGCTAGGCGTTTCCTGTGCTTTTGGTTCGTAGCGCTAACGTTTGGCTGAGCGCGACGTTCCGTCTTTGCGGGTGAATGGCCGGTGAATGGCGCGTTCGGAATTGGCCTTTGGCGCCGCCAGCGCGGATTAAATTTAGGCAAGACTCAAGGCGCGATTGCGGCGGCGTTTCTTCTTGCCCTCTCCCCTTGTGGGATAGGGTGCCCGAGCGAAGCGAGGGCGGGTGAGGGGTCACTGCCTCACGAGATTCCGTAACCCCCTCACCCGGCTCGTGCTCGCTATCGCTCCGCACTCGCCACCCTCTCCCACAAGGGGAGAGGGGAATTGAGTTCGCTTCGCGCAGCTTGCAGCCTCTCACCGTCCGAGACGCCCGAACACGCGTTGCAGCATGGACGAGCGGCGCTGCCGTTTCGCCTTGCCGGCGCGCGGCTTGCGCGCTGCGCCGCGCTTGTGGCGCTTGAGCATGCGGCGGCCGACATTGCGCAGGAACAGCTTCTCCAGTGAAAAGCTCAGCCGCCGTATCGCCGCGCCCAGCGGCAGCCACTCGACCGCGGCGATGTCCTTCATCACGTCGCGACTGGGATTGACCTCCGCCTGCATGCGCCAGAACTGCACCACCTTGGGCTGGCCGCGCACCGTGTAGGTGATGGCGCCGAGAAACTCGCGCACGCGCACGCGATGGCCGGTCTCTTCCACCACCTCGCGGCGGGCGCCGGCGCGCGGGTTTTCGTCACGCTTGAGCTTGCCGCGCGGCAGCACCCAACGCTCGTCCTTGCTGCGCTGCACGACGGCGATCAGCGGCCGCCCGCCGCCGCGCACCACAATGCCCCCCGCCGCTTGAATGGCCTTGCGCGCCATGCTCGCCCGAATCCGTTGTCAGCGCGTCTCGTTTAGCAAAATTGCGTGCGCGCATGGAGCGAAAATGCGCGATCGAACGCGGCGCTTGTGGGCAACTTGCTCGGCGCGCGGCATGCGCGGCTTGTCACAAATCTGTTGTGATCGATCGCAGCATTGCCGCCGACGGATCGCGAGCGGAGATGAGTCGGTGCGCGATTACTTCCAGCCAGATTCCTTGTCGCAGGCCTTGCGCTCTTCGACGTGGGTCTTTTCCCACTGGGTGATCGACTGAGTTTCGTTGTCGCTCATCTTGTTGTTCATGCAGGTGCAGTATTTCAGGATCACCTCGTCCGCCGCGCCGCCCTTGTTGTCCTTCACGCAGGCATTGATCCACTTGACGTCGTCGGTGGTGGCGGCGAAGGCGGCGGTGGTGGTGAAGCAAAATGCTGCGGCGAGAACTGCGACGGTGGTTTTCATATGGCGTCTCCCGGTTGCGCGAAATTGATCGACCGGAGGGCAGATTGGATCGGGAGCGGGCCCTAATGCAAGGACGCGCGGCAGGCCGTCAGCGCATCATCATCATTGCGGCCGCCATCAGCGCGACCATCACCGCCGCCATGATCGCGATGTGCATGGGGCTCGACAGCATGTGGCGGACGAGGGCGAAGCGCGTGCCTTCCGGCAGCAGCGCCATGCCGCAGTGCGGGCATTTTCCGGGGCCCGCCTGACGGACGTCCTTGTGCATCGGGCAGGTGTAGACCTGTCCGCCGCTTTGCTGGCGGCTCATGGCGTCACGCCTCCAGCACGCGCCGGCGTTCGTCGTATTCGGCCTTGTCGATCTCGCCGCGCGCGAAGCGTTCCTTCAGGATCTGCGCCGCGGAGTCGCCGCGACTGTCGCCGCGATGACCGCGCATCATGAAGAACATGATGACGACGCAGACGGCCATCATCGCGATCATGAACATGGGGCCGAAGAACATCCACGGCGCCGGGCCATAATCGTTCCACCACATATCGCTCCACCACATCATGGCATCCTCCTATCGATGCAGCAGGATGCGCGTGGTGGGCGAAAGGCGTGTTGATGTGGATCAACGAGCTAGGGCTGCCGTCCCCGTCTTCGCTGGCGCTCGGCCGGGACGACAAGGAAGATTATTAATTAAACTTCAGCCCCGCCGCCTTGGCGAGGGCGAGGTTGGCGGCGATCTCCTTGACGATCATGGCGTCGATCTCGTCCGGCTTGAGCGGCAGCGGCTCGACGCCCTGTTGGATCAGCTTGGCCTGCACTTCCGGCAATGCCACCGCCTTCGTGGTCTCGGCGTGCAGCCGGTCGACGATCGCGCGCGGGGTCTTGGCCGGCACCAGCACGCCGTTCCAGAACATGTAGTCGGAATCCCTGAAGCCTGCTTCCAGCGTGGTCGGCACGTCGGGCAGCGCCGACGAGCGCTTCGGCGTGCTCACCGCCAGCGCCACCAGCCTTCCGTCGCGCACCAGCGGCAGCGTCGGCGGGATGCCGATGCAGCAGAAATCGATGCGGCCGGTCATGACTTCGGTGAGGGCTTCTGCCCCGCCGCGGAACGGCACATGCGTCGCCTTGGCACCGGCGCTCAGCAAAAAGCGCTCGGCCGCCCAGTGGGTGGCGCTGCCGACACCGGCGGAGGAGAAGGTCATGGTGCCGGAGGCTTTCAACTTCGCCGCCAGTTCCTGCAAGGTCTTGATCCCCGCGGTCGGCGCGACCGCGAAAACATTCGGCACCACGCCGAACATGGCGACGCCAGCGAAATCCTTCGCCGGATCGTAGCTGATGTTGGGATAGGCGGCCGGCGCGGCGGAATGGGCGGCGGCGTTGACCAGCAGCGTGTAGCCGTCGGGCTCGGCTTTGGCGACCGCCGCCGAGCCGATGCTGCCGCCGGCGCCGCCGCGATTTTCGATCACGATGGTCTGCCCGAGCTGGCGCGAAACCGGATCGAGCACGACGCGGCCGAGAATGTCGATGGTGCTGCCGGCGGTGAACGGCACGACGGCGCGAATGGTTTTGCCCGCTGGCCAGGCTTGCGCGGAGGCTATGCGCGGCAGCGCAGGCGTGGCCAGCGCGGCGGCGGTGAGAGTCAAGAAGCGGCGGCGATTGCTCGTGGTCATTGCAAATCCTCCAAATTCCGTGCAGCGCCGGCGCGATTACGGCGCAATGTTTTTTTGCCTCGGCCGATGATGCCACGGCTTGGCGCAGCCGGCCACAAGTCTGTTGCAAGCACGCGGACGGCGTGTCCTAAATTGCGGCAACACGCCACAACGGGAGAACGTCATGCCGACCTACACCTGGGACCACATTCATCTGCGCACGCCCGACCCGGAAGGCACGGCGCAATGGTTCGAGCGCATGCTGGGCGCGCAAGTGCTCCGCTCGACGCAGCAGGGCAAGCCGCGCATCGACATGAAGCTCGGCGGCGCCAATATCTTCATCGCCGAAGTCAAGCCCGGCGACGGCGTCAATCCGCCGCCCACCACGCCCTATCAGGGACTCGACCATTTCGGCTTCGCAGTCACCGGCATCGACGCGATCGCCGCCGATCTGAAGAAGAAGGGCGTGCAGTTCACCAAGGAGCCACATAGCCCACGTCCCGGCATCAAGATCTGCTTCCTGCGCGGGCCGCAGGGCATCTCGATCGAATTGCTCGACCGCGATCCGAAATGGACCTGAACGCGCGGGTCATTGCCCGCCCGGATTTTGATTCCGCGGGATAAGCGGGCATGCCCGGGTTGCCTTGGGCGGGTGCGCTGGCTTAAATGCGCCGGGGCGTTATCGAATTCGTAGGGGGCGTTGCGTGCGTAGGTTTGGTCTGGCGATTGGCGCGGCCGCGGTCATTGTGGCGCAGGCCGTGGCGGCCGATGATCGGTTCGAGAAGAGCCTGAAGATGCTCGATCCCTCCGAGCGGCTCGAGCAGCTCTGCGATTACACCGCGATGGCGCAGATCCGCAAGGACGATCGCAAGTTTCGCCCCGAACGCGCGGTGGCGAACGCGATGGCCGAGCCGAAGGTGAGCGGCGACACGATCAAGGCCAGCGGCGGCGCCTTCCGCAGTCGCAAAAAATGGTTCGCGCTGTCCTACGACTGCACCGCGACACCCGACCACATGGCGATTGTTTCGTTCCAGTACACGATCGGGGCGGAAATTCCGGAAACGCAATGGGCGTCGTACGGCCTGTATCAGTGAGCGCCTAACGCCCGAGCCGGCGATGATCAGCAACGCCAATCTGAGCCGTGCCACGTTGGGCCTCGCCGCCGCCGAGACGCTTTTCTGGCTCTACACCTTCTCTTACATCAACAGCCACGCCAACCCGATGGGCGACGGCATGGAATGGCTGGCGGTGGTCCCGATGACCATCATTTTTCTAGCACTGGTGCTGCCGGCGCTGATCCTCGGCGTCGTCGGATGGTGGTTCACGTTGGCGGCGCAGATCGGCGCCGCACTTGCCGCTCTCGCCGCGCTCGCCGATGTCATCGTCTGGGCGCAGATCCTCGGCGAGTTCGCGCACTAGACGGCGCATTAAACTGCGAGCGCCTCAGCCCTTGTCCTTGACCACGGTGACCGGACGATCCTTGCCGCGGGCGGTTTCGGTGTGCCACTTGCCCTTCTCGTCCTCGAACTCGATGATCTCGGTGTCGCCGGGCAAGGTCTGCTCCTCGGCGGCGGACTGCGCCGCCGCCAGCGCGTCGGCACGGGTGGGGAACGGCTCGGAAAACACGCCATCGACCTTGTAGGCCCAGCCGCCATCGTGCTCGACGATCTCATACGTGACTTCAGACATGGGTCCACCTGCCGGGTTGGATGACGCTTTCGAGCCATCAGCCTAGCGCAATAAATGCACCGGTAAAAAGGCCGCGAAGGCCCCCGGCGGAGCGGACGGGCGGAGTTAATTCCCATCAAGCAAAAGGCCCGCAGGCGTGCTAGAAGGTCCGCGATGACACGGCGAACCACCGATTCGCGGGATGCGGCCGAAACGGCCTTCAAGCAGGCCACCACCAAGCCAGCAGAATCCGCACCGAAAGCACCATCTATTCCCGGCGCCAAGGAGCTGGTCTCCTTGCGCATCGACCGCGACGTCTTAGATTACTTCCAAACGGACGGCCCGGGCTGGCAAGAGCGGATCAATACCGCGCTGAGAAAAGCCGCCGGCAAGTAGCCCTTTCGTGCGCTTAAGGCGCGGCGTTTCGCGCGAGCGGCCCGACCATCCTGTTTCAGATATTTCACCGACGGAGACTGCATTGGCCGACGACAGCAAGAAGAACGTGGCGAACAATCAGTTCAAGAAATTGCGGCAAGCCGAAGAAGGCCGGCGCGCGATGCTGGACTATGAAAACACCGCCGCCGCCAACCGCGCTAAGACGACGCGGCTCAAAGCGCTGCGGCTAGCGCGCGACGCCGAGCTGGCGGCCGCCGAAGCGGCGGCTCCGCCTGCGCCGGCGAAGAAGAAAGCGGCGAAGAAAGCCAAGACAGAATAGCAGCGGTTCGCTAACGCGCGGCGCGGTGGCCGAAATCGAATAAAGTTTTTATTCCGACCATGATCGCGAGCGGGGCTATTGAACCCCAGCTTTTGACCGCCCAGGCGCCGCCGATGATGGCGACCTGCATGACGACGATGCGGCCAAGCAGCGCGCCGGTAATGTTGCCGAACGGGTCGCCCGCAGCAGGCCGCGTGGCCGGGGCCGGCGTGATCCGCAGCCGCAGCGCGATCGCATCCACGAATTGCGGGCGGAACTGCCCGGTCAGCACATCGGCGCCGCCGGCGAGCGTCACCAGCAACAACGGAATCCACGCATCCGAGGCGATGTAGAACGTGCGCAGGAAATCGCCGACGCCGTGCAGCCGGCGAAACCAGTCGCCGGAAAAAATCACGCATAGAAACAGCAGATGCCCGGCGCAGAAGATGCCCGCGGTCATCGACATCACTCCGATCAGTTTGCCATGGGTGGCCTTGACGGTCCTGCCGTTGATCGTCATGTCGCCGAGCAGATCGGACGGCACCAGCGCGAGGCGCACCATGGTCCAGCCGGCGAGCACGACGGTTTCCGACCAGTACAGGATCAGCAGCTGAAACGCGTCCCAGTTCCATGCCCACAGGCCGTAGAGCGGCAGCAGGTTGTAGGCGGTGAACAACAGCGCGACCAGAAGGCGGATAACGCGCTCGCCGGTGATCCAGCCCGATGGCATTGCCGTGTCCCGTTGCGCGCCAGTGACGACGCTAGCGCAATTCGGTGCGGATCGGCAGAGGCGCTGAGCGCCCTCAAATCCCGCGCTCGCGCTTCAATCGATCGATGTAATCGGTGATATCCGGCGGCAGCGACTTCAGGCCGGCTAGGCCTGCTTGCGACAGGATCGGCCGCAATTGCGATCCGGCCAGGAACGCCGGCTCGCGGCCGGCCGGGATGATGCGGTCGAAGATGACGACCATCAGCACGGCCAGCAGCACGACGCGGACGGCGCCGAGCATGGCGCCGGCGGCGCGGTCCGGGGCGCTTACGTCGGGGCCGACCAATTCGCCGACCGCCATGCGCAACAGCGCGCTCAGCACCATGCCGATCGCGACAAAGACGCCGAACAGCGCCAGCGAAATCTGCGCCGGGGGCAGATGCAATTGGCCGGTCAGGATCGGCGTCAGGTATGGCGCCGCCGCCACTGCCAGCGGCGCCGCGCACACATAGCCGAAAATCGTCGCGAGACTCCGCAACAGGCCGGAGCGGAAGCCGGCGACGATGGCGACGAGCAGGCAGAGGTAAATGGCGGCGTCGAAGAGGTTCATCGGCCAGGAGCCCATTGCGATTTGTCCGAACCGGACTACGCTTTGCACGGGCGGAACTCAAGGAGACGCACCATGGCGTTCGCAGTCAGCAGCAAGAGTTTCAAGGATGGCGATTATCTCGGCAAGGACCACATCCTGTCGGCCGATTTCGGCTTCGGCTGCGCCGGCGGCAACCAATCGCCGCATCTGGCGTGGACCGGCGCGCCCGCTGGCACCAAGAGCTTCGCCGTCACCTGTTACGATCCGGATGCGCCGACTGGCTCAGGCTTCTGGCACTGGCTGGTGGTGAACATTCCGGCCAACGTGACCGAGCTTTCGCTTGGCGCCGGCAGTGCGGGCGGCAAACTGCCGGCCGGCGCGCTGCAGACGCGCACCGACTTCGGCGCGCCCGGCTATGGCGGCCCGTGCCCGCCGGAGGGCGACCACCCGCACCGCTATCTGTTCACGGTGTTCGCGGTCGGCGCCGACAAGCTCGACGTGAAGGCCGACACTTCGGCGGCGGTGGTCGGTTTCAATCTGCATTTCAATACGCTGGCGAAGGCGGCGATCATGGGGTTGTTCAAGAGGTGAAGGGTCAGGCCCGCTCGACCCGCGCCGCGTAGCAGCCGGGCGCGGCGAAATGGATGTGCAAATATTGCGCGGCCGGATCGGCGAACTGCCGTTCGATCGCCTCCTCCAGCCAGATGCCTTCGATCAACTCCCAGCCGGTCATCATGGCCTTGTCGTCGAAGGCGCGCACCGCGAGCGTGCGCCGGCGCAACTGATCGGGCACGGCGCCGATGGCGTCGTAGGTTTCCTCAGCCTTACGCACGTAGATCGCAAAGCGCATGCGGTAGGGCGAGGCGACGGCGTGATGCTCGTAGTTGACCAGGATGACCTCGTCGCCCGGCGTCGCATCGGTGAGGCTGATGCGGCAGGGGCGCGGCCCATCCGCGATCCGCCGCATGGCGCCGTGCGCCGCCAGTTCGGCATCCGAAAGGCCGAAAAGGTGCGCGAATTGTCCGGCCTCAAGGCCGCGAATGCGAAAGTTCATGCTGTCCTCCGTGTGGCTTAAAGCATGATCCCGAAAAGTGGGAACCGGTTTTCGGACCAGATCATGCGCAGGTATAATGAGGACGATCGCTAGAGCGGCGGCGCCAAACCACCCGATTTCGGCACCCGATTCCTGGCGACGATCGAGGCGTCGGGCGAGGGCGTATGGAACGTGGGACGCTTTGGCGTATTATCGCTTTGCGATCGACCGATTCTATGGCCGCCCAGTCATCGGGTGAGGGAACGCTTCCAACCAACAGGTTCTTGCAGAGGACAACACCATGAAAATTTCGCCCGGGTTTCGTGCAGGTCTTATCGCGTTTGTCGCCCTAGCGGGCTTAAGCGTTGCGTCCGCGGCCAAGGCCGACAGCGGCAGCATCAGCTTCCGGGTCATCAAGGCCGGCTTCGTCGTCGGCGGCTCCGGCGGCAGCGGTACGCTGACGTTCCAGGGCCGCAGCTACCCGATCGGAATCGGCGGCATCAGCTATGGCTTCACCTTCGGCGCCTCGGAGACGCGGTTCCACGGCACGGTGAGCAACATCCGCAGCCCGGGCGACGTCGCCGGCGTCTATGCGGCGGGCAATGTCGGCGCGGCGATCGGCCGGGGCGCGCAGGCGATCGTGCTCACCAACCAGCATGGCGCGGTGCTCACGCTCACCGGCAGATCCGTCGGCGCGATTGTCAGCGCGGACCTCAACGGCCTGGCGATTACGGTGAGGTAAGCGCGTGGCGCCTGTCCTCGGGCTCGACCCGAGGATGGTCCGGCAATCTATGATGCAAATCCAAACTGAAAAATTTACGGTAAGGCTCTCACGCGCTGCGCCTCATATTGGATGCCCGGGGCAAGCTCGTAGGGCGGGTTAGCCGAAGGCGTAACCCGCCGCGAGCGCTTGATCGAGTGGCGGAATTTGCAATGGCGGAGGGCAACCTGCAACTACAACGCCTTATTGCTCTCCTTCACCTTCTCCGCATCCACATAGACCTGCTCGCCCATGGCTTTGAATTTCTCGCTCATATGCGCCATTCCCTGCTGCTGGTCATTGAGCGTCGCCGCATAGTCCCGCACGTCCTGCGTGATCTTCATCGAGCAGAATTTCGGCCCGCACATCGAGCAGAAATGCGCCACCTTGTGCGCTTCCTTGGGCAGCGTCTCGTCGTGATATTCGCGCGCGGTGTCGGGATCGAGCCCGAGGTTGAACTGGTCCTGCCAGCGGAAGTCGAAGCGCGCGCGCGACAGCGCGTCGTCGCGCAGCTGCGCCGCCGGGTGGCCCTTGGCAAGGTCCGCCGCGTGCGCCGCGATCTTGTAGGTAATGACGCCTTCCTTGACGTCGTCGCGGTCGGGCAGGCCGAGATGCTCCTTCGGCGTGACGTAACAAAGCATGGCGCAGCCGAACCAGCCGATCATGGCGGCGCCGATGCCGGAGGTGATGTGGTCGTAGCCGGGCGCGATGTCGGTGGTGAGCGGCCCCAGCGTATAGAACGGCGCCTCGCCGCACTCTTTAAGCTGCTTGTCCATGTTGATCTTGATCTTGTGCATCGGCACGTGGCCGGGACCTTCGATCATCACCTGGCAGCCTTTCTTCCAGGCGATCTGCGTCAACTCGCCCAGCGTCTCCAGTTCGGCGAATTGCGCGCGGTCGTTGGCATCGGCGATCGAGCCGGGGCGCAACCCGTCGCCCAATGAGAACGACACGTCATATTTGCGCATGATGTCGCAGATCTCGTCGAAGCGCTCGTACAGGAACGACTCCTTGTGCCGCGACAGGCACCACTTCGCCATGATCGAGCCGCCGCGCGAGACGATGCCGGTGACGCGTGTGGCGGTGAGCGGCACATAGGCCAGCCGCACGCCGGCGTGGATGGTGAAATAATCGACGCCCTGCTCGCATTGCTCGATCAGCGTGTCCTTGTAGCATTCCCAGTCGAGCTTGACCGGATCGCCGTCCACCTTCTCCAACGCCTGATAAATCGGCACGGTGCCGATCGGCACCGGCGCATTGCGCAGGATCCATTCGCGCGTGTTGTGGATGTTGCGGCCGGTCGAGAGGTCCATCACCGTGTCGGCGCCCCAGCGGATCGCCCACACCATCTTCTCGACTTCTTCCTCCACCGACGAGGTGACGGCGGAGTTGCCGATATTGGCGTTGATCTTCACCAGGAAATTGCGCCCGATGATCATCGGCTCCAGTTCGGCGTGGTTGATGTTGGACGGGATGATGGCGCGGCCGCGCGCGATCTCGTCGCGCACGAATTCCGGCGTGATGAAAGCAGGCAACGCGCCGCCGAACTGCTCGCCGTCGGCAAGGGCGGCCTCGGCGCGCTCGAGCATTTTCTTGCGGCCGAGATTTTCGCGTGTCGCGACGTAGATCATCTCTTTTGTGATGATGCCGGCGCGCGCCCATTCGTATTGCGTGACCGGCTTGCCGTCCAAAGCGCGCCACGGCTTCGGCGTGTTGGGGAAATTGCGCGCCAGGTGTTTTCCCGTGACATTGCCGTTGTCGACCGGCTTGATCGGCCGGCCGTCATATTGCTCCACGCCGCCGCGCGCCTTCACCCATTCGATGCGGGTGCGCGAAAGGCCTTGCTCCACGTCGATCGTCACATCCGGGTCGGTGTAGGCGCCGGTGGTGTCGTAGACCGGCAGAGGCTGCCTCGCCCGAACTGGCATCGAGCGCGATCTCGCGCACCGGCACCCGCAGGTCGGGCGCGCCCTCGGGCGTGCAATAGACCTTGCGCGAGGCCGGCAGCGGCCCGGTGGTGACCTTGGGAACCGTGACGTTCGGATCGTGGATGTTCATGGCGTACCCTTTTGACTTTACCTTCTGCCGCGCTTGCGCGCCGTGCGGCCCCGCGGAGCGAAATAGCCGAAATAGCTCAGCAGCACGCCGAGCAGCACGGCGACCACTCCGTCGATCATGAAAAAGTTCGGATATGTGCAGAAATGACATGCCGACCGATTCAATGACTTGCGGGGCGATCATCCGCACCGCGCCGCCGATGATCGCGCACCAGCCGAGCAGGGTGATGATCAGCGACCAGTGCCATTTCCACTCATTATGCGCGGCCACGATGGCGAGCCCGGCCAGCAGTGCGAGGATGCCGGAGAGATAGATCAGGATGTGGTCGTGCAGCGCGTGTTCGAACATCGCGCGGTAGATCGCGGTGTTGAACAGCATGCCGAGACCGCCGGCAATGAAGACGGGTCCGATGAGTTTGGCGAGATAGGTCGAGCGTTCCATGACGTTCCTCCAAATCGCGGCTTAAAGCGCCGCGTTAAACCCGATAGCCGTAATAGCTCAGCACCGCGCCGAGAACGAGCATGACGATGGCAATGCCCATCAGCAGCCCCTGCGTCTTGAGCAGCTTGGGTGCGTTTTTCATGATGTAGGGCGCGAACAGGATGCGCACGACGCCGCGCACGATGCTGATCCAGCCGATCAGGGTGATGATCACGCCGCCAGTCCAACACCCACAGGTTATGAACCGCCACGATCACCAGGCCGAGCAGCAGATCGAGGATGCCGAAAATGTAGATCAGCGCAGGGCTGCCGAGCACGTCCTTCGCCATGGCGCGGGTGGATTTTTCGTTGATCAGAATCGAAACTGCGACCACGAACAGGATCGGACCCATCAGCTTGGCGATAAATATCGATGTCAGCATGGCTGCCTCCGGCGCAAAATCGCGCGATGCGTTCCGGGGCGCGGCTGCTGGGGCAAGAGCAAGTCCCTGTCCCTTCGCCGGCATGACCCGGATCAGGTTCAAAGGGTTTTTCTCAGCCCTTTCAGGGCACCCCTCGGAACAGGGCTAATGTAGGCCGAAGGCGAGAGGTGTCAATGCGCGGAGTGCATAGCTGTATGCGTGATCCTCATCCTGAGGAGGCCGCGAAGCGGCCGTCTCGAAGGATGCAGGCCTCATGGTTCGAGACGCGCCATCCAAGTCGGCTGTAGCCGACTTGGCCTATTCAAAATGCGAATGTCGGGTAAACCCGACATTGGTGGCCCTCCTCACCATGAGGGACCAAAGTTTCACATCTTCGGCAATTCGCTCACCGCCACCCGGGCGGTGCCGCCGGCTTCCGCGATGATCCGCAGGGTCTGCGAGTCGAATTCGATGCCGGTGAGGCGCAGGTCGTTCACCACGGCGTCGACCCGCACGCCGTCGCTGTCCTTCTGGAACTCGGCCAACGCCGCGCCAATCTTGGATCTTGGCGTCGGCGGCGAACGGTTTCAAATCCAGCACCGCGTTGTCGGCGAGCGCCTGTTGCAGATAGGGCATGCCGGCGCGCGCGGCGGCGCCGAGCAGGCCGAAGGCCGCCTCCAATTCCACCGCCAGCGAGAGGTCGGTGAGGCGGAGGATCTGCGCCTTCTGGTCGAGCGCGGGCTTGCCCCAGATCTGCACGGTCGCTTGCGCGCCGAAGCCGAACCAGCTCTTGCGCTCGCGCGCCTTGACGCGCAGCGAGATCAGCAGCCGGTCGCCGGCGGCAGCGAGGCTGGCGCCGCGCACCTCGATCTCGACCGGCGCGCTGCCGTCTTCCGGGAAGCGGCGGCCCTTGAGTTGCGTGTCCAGCAGCTTGTTGAGTTCGGTGAACGGCATGTCGATCGGCACGCCGACGGCGATGCGGCCATTGTCCATCGCCGGCACCAGTTCGAGGTTCGCCGGAAACGGGCAGTTCGGCGTGGTGCGGTTCGGCATGATACGGGTTTCCGCCTGCACGCCGATGGTCAGCGTCACGTTGCGCGTGTCGACCTGCGGCTGCGCGGCGGCGGCGCGCACCGGGCGCATTTCCAGCCACAGCGTGGGCAGGCCGGTCTTGGCCGCCGCCGAGCGGAATGGCGCGGCACATCTTGGCCCATTGCTCGCGCGCCGTGCGCTCGATGAACGGATCGTTGCGCAGCCGCGTCTGCAGCGCCGACATCTGATCATTGACCATGCGGTCGATCACGGGCTTGCGCCTCGTTCGCCATGTTGATCTTGATGCCGGCGAGCGAGACCGCGCTGTCGCCGAGTACGACCTGGGCGGTGAGATTCGGCTCCAGACGCCAATTGGCCGTGAGCGCCGGCCGCGAATGCACGGTCACCTGGCCGTGCACGTCGGCGCGCTGGTCGAGCACCTTGTTGGTGAGATTGCCGACAGTCCTGCCGACCGCGCTGTCGAGCAGGCCGGTGATGCCGCCGGTGAGGTTGCCGGCTTGGGTGGCGATCTGGCCGGTGACTTTCAAACTGCCGTTGAGCGGCGTGGAGATGGTCAATTCGTTGGGCGTCCCGCTCACCGCCATCGCCCCGCGCCCGACGGTGATGCCGATGTCGGCCTTGGAGAGAAGGCTGCTCACCGGATTGTCGTTCTTGCCGACCAGCTCGCGCGGGGCGGCGGCGTCCATGCGCTGGCGGATGGCGTTGAGCGCGACCGCAACCGGCGCGATCACGTAGGAGGCGCGGCTCACCGGTTGCAGCGGCGCCTGTATCGGGAATTTCGCCAGCAATGCATTGATATCGTCACCGCTGCCGCCGCCGGCGTCGCCGGGAAAGAAGCGGTCCAATACCCACAGCGCCGCGGTGAACGAAACGGCGACAACGCAGCCGGCGCCGAGGATCAAACGGAACCGGCGCGAGCGGGCGAACAGGCGCAGCGGCGCCGTGACGGTGTAAATGATCGTATCGAGCAACCGCATCGCCAGCCCCGCCCGATTCGTCGGATGCGGAACTTTAGGGTGCTGTGCTGCGCAGCGCCAGCGTCCGTGCGGTCGCGAGCAATATTGCCCGCTGACATTCTTGCGTGTTACGCAAAAAAACGCGGTGATACGCTTGCTACCGCACATGCGAGCATATTTGCGCTGAAGGCGCGGATCGCCATGGCCCAGCCATTTGTGGAGCCGTGCAGTCGCGGAATTATTGCAGCCGCGCCATATCCGCGTGCGCGCGGGCGCAAGATCGTTTCCCGCCGCGGAATCGTGCTCGCGGCCTGTGTGCTCGCGTCTTCGATGGCGTTCATCGACGGTTCGGCGCTGACCGTGGCGCTGCCGAAGCTGCGCGCTTATTTCGGGGCCGACCTCACCTCCGTTCAATGGATCCTCAACGGCTATGTGCTCGCGCTCGCATCTCTGACCTTGATCGGGGGCGCCATTGCCGACGTCTACGGCAAGGCGCGCATGCTTTCGATCGGTTGCCTGTTGTTCGGTCTGGCATCGGCGGCGTGCGCGATTGCGCCTTCCGCATTGTGGCTGATCGCATTCCGGGTCGTGCAGGGGATCGCCGCCGCGATTGTGACGCCGGCGAGTCTGGCGCTCATCGGCGCGACGTTTCCGAAGAAAGAGCGCAACCAAGCGATTGGGGTGTGGGCGGCGGCATCGGCGCTGACCACCGCCGGCGGTCCGGTGCTGGGCGGATGGCTGACCGAGGCGTACGGATGGCAGTGGGTGTTCGCGATCAACCCGCCGCTCGCGCTCATCGCGGTCGCATTGCTTACGGGTTTCGCACCTACCGATCGGCGCGAGCCGCGTAAGTTCGATTTTGCCGGCGCCGCCATCATTGCTTCGGCGCTGGGCGCGCTGGCCTGGGCGCTCAGTCAGATCGGCCCCGATGGGTCAGTGCATGGCATCTTGATTGCGGTCGTCGCCGGGCTCGGTGTCGTTGCATTGGTCGTCTATGCATTCTGGGAGCGCACGAGCCGGCATCCGATGACGCCGCCGCGGCTGTGGCGCAATCGGACTTTCACCGGACTGAATGCCGCGACGGTGCTGATCTATGCCGGACTATCCATCATGTTTTTTCTGCTGTCCTTCGACATGATCGACCGCCGCGGCCTGTCGCCCATCGATGCCGGCCTGGCATTTTTGCCGTTCACGCTCGGCGTTGGTCTTCTTTCGAAGATTTTCGGCGGCATCGCGGATTCGATTGGCGCGCGGACGATGCTGATCGCCGGACCGCTTGGCGCCGCGCTCGCCTATGTCTGGATGGCGCTGGGAAAGACCGCCGCCTTGACGCTCGGCGTCATCGCGCCGATGACGCTGCTGGGAATTTCGTTCGCCGTGCTGGTGGCGCCGCTCACCGCCTCGGTGATGTCGAGCGTGCCGGATTCCGACGAAGGACTTGCCTCCGGCGTCAACAATGCGGTGGCGCGCGCCGCCCAGCTTGCCGGCGTTGCCTTGGCGGCAGGCGTCGCATCATATTCGCTTGGCTACCAGGCCGGGCTGATCGCCGCCGCCGCGAGTTCGGTCGCGGGCGCCGTGACCGTCATGGCGATGGTGCCGCGCGCGAAGTCGCCGGATTACAAGAGAGCCCGAAGACGAAAATCCGCGGACACGCGGCCGGCCCGCTAAGCCGATTTCGCCGGCGGCGGAATCGGCGCTAGCGCCTGTGGCTGGTAATGCGCGAGCGCCTGCATCGCGCCGGCGTCAAGGAATTCGACCAGCCGCTCGCTGTTGGCGATCAATCTTTCCGAACGCAGCTGCTGCATCATGCGATTGAGATGGGGGACGCTCAATCCCAGCACGTCGGCGATCACCTCCTGCGAGAACGGCAAGGTAAAGCGGTCCTTGTCGGCGCGCCCGACCGTCTTGAGTCGCTCATGCAGCTCCAGCAGAAAATGCGACAGCCGCTCGATCGGCGTGCGGCGTCCGACGTCGATGATGTGCTCGGCATAGGTGGCCGCTTCCTGCACCGCGGTCCAGCACAGCGCCAAGGCGAATTGCGGGCGCTGGTAGCAAAGCTGCACGTAGGCATCGAGCGGACAGACGTGCATTTTGAGGTCGCTGATGGCGGTGACCGAATAGACCGCGCGCTCGAAAAAGCTACCCGGCAGGCCGACGATGTCGCCGGGCAATATCACGTTGAGAATTTGCCGCTTGCCGTTGCGCAGCAGTTTGTAGCGCATGGCGTAGCCGTCTTTCACGAAGCACAGCTTGCGATATTCATAGCCGTCGACGATGAGATCGCGCCGCTTCCGGATCAGCAATTCGCCGTCGATGATCGCGTCCAGGCATTTCAGGTCGGCGTCGGTCAGCTCGACGTACTGCGAAAGCCGCGTGACGAACGGATGCCGATCCAAAGGGCTGCGTGACGGCGCAAGATCCATGACGGTAACCAGCATAACTCTATTCGCTGAGCATGATCTTATCCGAAAACCGGTTCCCCCATTTTGGGATCATGCTCCAGCCTAGCCCCGTTCATTAATTTGAATCAATGATCCTGACCAAGGCGCCCGTCCGCGAAAGCCGCTCAAATCATGCCGCCACTCTTCCCCTCTGAACCGAGTGGCTTGAAACACCCAACTTGACCTTGCTAAATGGCCGCGCCGCTCAGGTGCGGCCATTTTTAGATGGGGACCGATGAGCATGGACAAGAACGAACAAAGCATCGAGCAAGGGGACAAGACCGCCAAGGTGGTCGCATCGATCATCATCGCCGGTATCGCCGCGATGTTCGGCTATGGAATTTTCACCTGAATCGTATTTGGGTAGAGTCGGACGCTGCGGGGACGCCGGACGCGGTGTGCCGGGCGGCTGGTTTGGTTTGCCCCTTTCCAGCCGATGCCGCACGGGGAGCCCCAGCCTCGCGCTGGGGCTTCTTCCGTCTGCCGCGAACACCAGCGCGCCCGCATCGGGATACCGGTCAGGGAACTTCACAGGCGAAATGCGAGCGCACCAGCCCGCAAATAATTAAGCATTCGGTTCCATTCCCGCTCTTCGAACGAAACGCTGGCCTTAAGACTCAGTCCGCTAGACCGAGGCTTGTTGCGTTTTCTTTTCCTCCGGCGGCTTCACGTGCCGGAATGAATAGAGCAGCGCCACGTCGTAGCCGATCTTGAGCACTCCGCATAACACCAGCGGCAACCACGAAAACGGCGTCGCCAGCAGCGCGCCGGCCATGGCCGGGCTGATCGACGATGCCAGGCTGCGGGGAACGGCGGTCACGCTGGCCGCGGCGGTGCGTTCGGCCGGCGTGACGACAGCCATCACGTAAGACGTGCGTGTGGGTACGTCCATTTGCGAGAGCGCGGAGCGGACCAGCAGCAGCCCGAGCGCGAGGATCAAATTCGGCGAGAACGCCGCCAGGATGAGGAAGATGCTGGACGGGATGTGGGTATAGACCATGGTGTTGATGAGGCCGATGCGTTTCGCCAGCCAGGCCGCGACCGGATAGGAAAACGCACTCAGCGTAGTTGCCCAGAAAAAGAACAGGCTGGCGGCGGAGAGCGACAAGTCGAAACGCTCAAATAGCCACAGCGCCAGCAGCGACTGGACCACGAAGCCGCCTGCGAAGGCGTCGAGGCTGAACAGCGCCGCCAGTTTGTAGACGACCCCGCGCGAGGGTCCGAGCGGCGCACTGGGACGCGCCTCATCCATGCGCGCGTGCGGCAAACGCCGGTAGAGCGCGGCGCTCACCAGTCCCAGGACGGCATAGGCGTAGAACATCAACTTGAAGGCGCTCAGTCTGCCGATACCGGCCAGTTCCATGAAATCGGGCGCAGCCGCGGCCAAGGATCCCGCCGCCATCGAAAGCGCGCCGATCAGGCTGTAGCGGGCAAATGTGCGCGTCCGCTCATGGTCGGGCGCGCCGTGCGCCAGCATGGCGTGCTCGAGCGGCACCAATATGCCCAAGTCGCCGGTCGATGGATTGACGGTGCCGACGAACGCCACGATCGCGATGAAAACGATTTGATCGAAATTGGGAAAGGCAAGACCGGTGCATGCCATCAAGACCGCGCCGCCCAAAAGCAGGTTGCGCAAGTCATGCCGCGGCGCGATGAACCCGACGGCAAGCGTCAGCAGCGCGGTCCCGAGCAGCGAAGCGCTGGCGACGATGCCGATCTGGCCGGGGCTGAAGCCGATCGCCGACAGATAGGCCGGCAAAATGATGATGGCGAAGCCGTCGCCGAATCCCCGCGCGCCGCGCGCGGCGTAGAGCAACAGGATGTCGATGCGCGTTGAGTGCGTTTGACCGGTTGACATTGTTCCCGTCGCCGAAAGCCGGTTCGCCGTATCGTTATCACTAAGCTTCACTTCGTGAATTCACCGTTTGGTCTTCCCTGGCGTACCATCTCTTGGCAATAAGCATAGAGCGCATCATAGACGATCCACTCGGCAGCATTGACCGCGTGGTCATTTTTGAAACCGAGATGCCGAAAACCTTCGGCGACGGCTTCGAGCCCCGGCCCTTCCGGCTGACGATAGAGCGTGTTGTCCGTGTCGGCGCCATTGACGATTTTTCCCAGGAGCACGAGCGCGGGATCGTTCGTGAGCTTGTATTTCTTCAAGATCGCCTCGAATGAACACTCCTTGCCATGATGTCCTAGTTCAACGTTCTTTACGTCGTAAGGGATTGCATCGAGACGTTTCGCTTCTTCCATCACTTTGTCGGTAGGCACGAAGAAAAATTCAGCCTCCTTATCGACAAACTTCTTGATGAGCCATGGACAGGCCACGCGATCAACCTTGACGTATTCGCGGGTAATCCATTTCATGCGGTTCCTCCTGAGGATGGTGTCGAATTATATTGGCGAAGTAATCATCATGGGCTTAACCCGTGTTGCGTGCACGCCGTTCTTCACGGCGTACATGGCGTCCGAGTTCGCTCAGATTGCTGAGCTGGCTGTCATCGAGTTCGGCCAGTGCGCGGCGGCTCTTGTCGCGGCCCGGCCACCAGCGAGCGCTCTCGCACATGGCTTCGGCGCGGGTGACGCCGATGTCGCGGAGCTGACGGTCATCGAGCTCGGCCAGGGCCCGCCGGCTGCGCCGGCGCTCCAACCACCGCCTGACTGCGGCATGCGCCGCCACTAGCGCGTCGATGGCCAGAATAATGATGTGATCGTCCCGCAATAGCGGGGCTTTCGCCTTGCCGCAGTGATAGGACGAGGTCGTGGTATTGCAATTTTGGCTCAACATATCTATTGCTCCTGAGCTGCTGGGCATCTTTCGGATGCCGCTCTTGGAGCGGTCTATTGGGCCTTACTGCAATTGCCCGCAAAGCATGCTTTCTCGCGCATGCATTAGTTATTCTCATGTAACGGAGGCTGGCCGTGCCGCGCCGGTTGCCATCGCTCAACGCCCTAAAGGCTTTCGAGGCCGCCGCGCGCCATGAAAGCTTCACCCAAGCGGCGCAAGAACTCTGCGTGACGCAAGGCGCCGTTAGCCACCAGGTTAAGGCGCTGGAAGACGAACTGGGCTGCCGGCTGTTCAACCGCGAACACCGCCGTCTCGTCATCACGTCGGCCGGGCAGTCCTATCTGGTGGTGGTGCGCGATGCATTCGATCGGCTGGCGCTGGGGACCGAAAATCTGTTGCAGCGGCAAAATGCCGGTGTGCTGACGGTCAGCACGTCTCCCAACTTTGCCAGCAAATGGCTGGTGCATCGGCTCGGACGGTTCGCCGAGCAGCACCCGGCAATCGACCTGCGGGTGGCGGCGACACTTCAACACATCGATTTCGCGCGCGAGGATTTCGATCTGGCGATCCGGCACGGTGACGGAAATTGGCCGAGCCTGCACGTCACAAGGCTGTGCGCCGAGGAACTGTTTCCGGTTTGCAGCCCGGCGCTCGCACGCGGGCGTCACGCCCTGCGCTCGCCGGCGGATCTGGCGCACCACACACTCCTGCATATCAACGAGCGGCGCGACTGGGGCACATGGCTAGAGGCGGCCAATGTCACCGATATCGATTTCTCGCACGGCCCCATCTTCAATCAGGCCAGCATGGCGATCGACGCCGCCATCGACGGGCAAGGCATCGCACTCGCGCGCAGCGCGCTGACCGCTTGGGACCTCGGCGCCGGCCGCCTGGTCCGCCCCTTCACGCTGTCACTCAAGGTGCCTTACTCGTATTGGGTTGTTTGTCCCAAGCCGACCGCGGCGCTGCCGAAAATTTCGACGTTTCGCGATTGGCTCCTGGCCGAGACAGCCGCGGATTCACGGCGGATGCACCGAAGCTGAATTTAAATCGCGCCCGTCGAATTCGCGCAGCTCTCGGGTGTCCACCGCAAGAGGCGGTGGGCATGCAAGCGGTCAACGCTGCGAGCCGTGCCGCCGACAGGGTGCTTGCGGCAAGAACCGCGGCGACGCATTTTATGCAGCGTGGAGGCCGCCCATGGAATTACCCAACTCAGGTTATCTCTTCACGCTGGCCATGCTCGCTATCACCTTCGTGGGTTTTACGGCGATCGTGGTGATCCTGCGGCAGAGCCTCGGCAGCGCCTTTTTGCCGATCGACGCCTTGGTGGCGCGTCTGTTCATGGTGTGGGGATTTACCATCACCTACACCGCCATGCTGCCAATGATGCTGGCGGCTTATGATTTGACCGCACCGGTGATCTGGCAAGCGGCGAGTATCATTGCCGGCTTGTCGCTCGTCGCCATCAATGGGGGCTACCCGTTGCTGCGGGTGAGGGCGACCGGCGAGTCGACGCCTCTGCACGTCTGGCTGCACTGCGGCGTGGGGCTGGTGTTCGCGATCGTGTTGCTGGCGAACGCAGCCGGGCAGTTCCGCGCGGCACCCGCGGTCTACGCGGCGGCGCTGACGCTGTTTCTCATTCAGGCCAGCTTCGCATTCGTCCAGCACTTTGGCTTCATGCTCTCGCAAGTGAAGGCGCGACGCCGGAGGCTATGAACCCATCCGGTGCAGCTTGAGCACGGTGTAGACCGTGTCGCTCGCCGGCGTCGGGATGTTGAGCGCGCGGCCGTGTTCGCGCACCTTGCCGGCGAGCCAGTCGAGCTCGAGCCGGTTGCCGCGCTCGAGATCGTGCGCCATCGAGGCCTTCATGCCGGGTTCGACCTTGGTTTGCAGGAACGTCATGCGCTCCTCGATATAGGCGGGATCGAGCGACACGCCTTTGGCTTTGGCGATGGCGAAGGCCTCTTCCATCAGTTGGCGGAAGAAGCCGCGCAGTTCCGGATCGGCGGCGATCGGGCCGATCGGCGAACGCAACGCCGCGGTCGAGCCGGCCATGGCGGTGAGGAAGGCGAATTTCTCCCAACGCTCGCGCTGGATATCGGCGGAGATATTGACGTCGATCTTGGCCGCCTTGCCGGCATTGACGAAGGCTTGCAGCTTTTCGTCGGGCTTCTTGTCGGCGCGGCCAAAACGCATCTTCGCGAACTGGCTGGTCTGCTTGATCACGCCGGGCGAGGCGATCACCGTGGCGATGTAAGCGACGCCGCCGATGGTCTGGTCCGCCCCCAGGATCGGCGCAATGCGCTCGACGCTGTCGACGCCGTTCTGCAAGGTGATGAGGCGGCTATCGGGCCCGATCAGCGGGCGGGCTTGTTCGGCAGCCTTCTCGGTGTCCCACAGCTTGACCGCGAACAATACGATGTCGACCGGGCCGACCTTGGCTGGATCGTCGGTGACGTTCGGCTTCGGCAGATGCACGTCGCCGTGCACGCTCTCGATCTTGAGACCGTTTTTCTTGATGGCCGCGAGATTGGCGCCGCGCGCGATGAAGAACACGTCGTGGCCCGCCGCCGCCATGCGGGCGCCGAAATAGCCGCCGACCGCGCCCGCCGCCATTGCCGCAATTCGCATCGCCTCGCTCCTTCAGAATGGGCGTAAAATATACCTCGTTACAGGTCAAAAGTTTCGTTTAGTGAGGGCATCTCGACGCGCGTGTCGGCCAGTTTGTTTGCAAAGGACCGCATAACGTTCTCGTCGCCATGAACTAGGAATGTGCGGCTGGCGCCGGTTTGTTTATGCCATGCCAGCAACTCGGCCTGATCCGCATGGGCGGAAAATCCATTGATCGTGTAAATCCGGGCTTTGACCGGGGTATCCTCGCCAAAGATGCTGACTTGCTTTGCCCCGTCGATAATGCGGCGAGCCAGCGTGCCGACGGCGGCATAGCCGACAAATACGATGCTCGAATTCGCTCTCGAAAGATTATGCTTGAGATGATGGGTGACTCGCCCACCGGTGCACATCCCCGACCCGGCCATGATAACGGCCCCGCTTGTGATGTTGTTCAGAGCAATGGATTCCGAGGTTTCCCGAACGAAGTGCAACCCGGGAAAATTGAATGGATCGGTGCCATTTCGAAGCAGCGCGGCGACTTTTGGTTCGAGACATTCGAGGTGATGCTCAAAGACTTCGGTCGCCGAAATCGCCATCGGCGAGTCCAGAAACACATGCATTGATTTTGGCAAGCGGCCTTGTTCCAGGCCTTGGCGCAAGAAATAAAGCAATTCTTGCGCTCGTTCGAGAGCGAATGTCGGAATGATTACGTTGCCTTGACGCGCAAACGTATCGCTGATGGCTTGGTAGAGTTCATCGATCGAGGGAGGGAGCGGCTTGTGCAAGCGGTCCCCGTAGGTCGTCTCCATCACGACGACATCCGTCTTGGGCGGTGTCGCAGGGCTTCGCAGCACGGGATGGCCGGCATTACCGAGATCGCCGGAAAAAAGAACTCTGCAGTTGCGGCCACTCTCCACGATTTCCAGGAAGATACTCGCCGAGCCAAGGATGTGGCCGGCATCGTTGAAAGTCGCCTGGATACCGGGGGCAATCGCGATCGATTGGCCATAGGCCGCAGTCCGCCCGAAGCGGTCGAAACTGCTGAGCGCGTCGACCATCGAGTACAGCGGCTGCGGCGTTTCCTGGTTGGTGCCATGACGCGCTGCGCTGCGGGCATGGGAGCGCGCTTCTTCCTCTTGCAAGTGTGCCGCATCGAGCAATACCAGCCGGGCGAGCTCACGCGTTGCAGCGGTCGTGATAATTTCACCGCGGAAACCTTTTTTCGCGAGAAGCGGCAAGCGTCCGCAATGATCGAGATGGGCATGCGTCAACAGCACATAATCGATTTGCGCCGGATCAAAACCAAAGGGGCCCGCATTCTCCTCTGATATGTCGCGTCCGCCTTGGTAAAGGCCGCAATCGATAAGCACACGGCGGCCATTGCATTCGACCAGGTGGCAAGAGCCTGTGACATCTCGATCGGCGCCATGAAAGGACAGCTTCAAGAAATTTCTCCAAAAATTCAGATTGCCGAGAACAACCTGACCGCAGCTGCGTGAGACAGTTTGTCAACCCAAGGACGGCAGAGGTTCGCCGCTTTGCTTATGCCAATGCAAGATGCCGTCCCAGACCTCTTGTGCGGTTTCAGCGAACCAGAACAGATCGCGATCCTCCGGATCGATGACACCTTCATCGACCATGTAATCGATGTCGACGATGCGCCGCCAATAGCTCTCACCCACGAGCACGACCGGGATTGGCTTGATCTTACGTGTCTGTATCAAGGTTAGGACCTCGAACAACTCGTCGAGCGTGCCATAGCCGCCCGGAAAAGCAACGAGTGCGCGCGTCCGCAGAAGCAGATGCAGCTTGCGCAGCGCGAAGTAATGAAAGCGGAAACAAAGATCGGTTGTGATGTAAGGATTGGGATATTGTTCGTGCGGCAGGCTGATGTTGAGACCGACAGACTTGGCCCCGACGTCGAAAGCTCCGCGATTGGACGCTTCCATGATGCCCGGGCCGCCGCCGGTCATGATAACCATATGCGATTTCGGGTCGCCGCTATTGGCCGCGCCGACCAGCCGTCCGAACTCACGGGCAACTTCGTAGTAATGGCTTTTCGCCAGAATTCGCTCGGCGATTGCGAGCTGCCGTTCGAGGTTTTTATTGCCGGCGTCGGCCGCCAATGTCCGCCGCAGCGTCTCGACCTTGCGGCGCGCGGCAGCCGCCTCATAGATGCGCGTGCCCCCGAAGACGACGATGGTGTTACGAATTCCATGTTCCGCAAGCAGTAATTCCGGCTTGAGGTAGTCGATGAGCAGGCGCACGCCGCGAACGTCGTCGCGCGCGAGGAAATCGACGTCCTCTTCAGCCAGCCGATAGCTCGGACTGTTCAATATCGCCTGAATGCGATGCAGCGCGTCGGGATCTTCCTCAGTTGCTTTGGCAACTTGCCACGGCAATGGCTCGCGCCGCCGGTGCGGGTGAGGAGGTTCGGGTATCTTGTGTTTTTGATCGTGCGTTAATTGATCTTTGTTCATCGTCATCCAACCGCCAAAGGAGTGCCGCGCATTCTCGCGCCGTGGATCCTATCATATGCCCTCCAGCCGGACCCGCCGCCAGGACAATTGCGATGTCGGCTGCAGGCCGAAGCGGACAATACCAACCTATAAAAAAATTGCCCGGCACGGCGGCCGGGCAAGGTTGGCGGAGGTTAAAGAAGTAAAGGCGGATTAACGGATGGTGGCCCAGGTCGCCTGCGCGCGGCTCTCGCGCGCCGGGGCATAGGACGAGGTCATCGGCGGATGCGCGGCGTGCGCGACCTGCGGCAGCACGATCACCTTGGCGCCGACCTGCACGCGCTCGTAGAGATCGCTCACGTCGTCATTGGTGAGGCGGATGCAGCCGCTGGAAACCTGCTTGCCGATGGTCGCCGGATTGTTGGTACCGTGGATGCGATATTCGCTGCTGCCGAGATACATGGCGCGCGCGCCGAGCGGATTGCCCGGGCCGCCGGCGGTGAAGCGCGGCAGATAGGGCTGGCGGGAAATCATTTCCTGCGGCGGATACCAATCCGGCCACTCGGCCTTGCGCGCGATCGTCTTGACGCCCGACCAGGTGAAGCCTTCGCGGCCGACGCCGATGCCGTACCGGATCGCCTTGCCGTTGCCGAGCACGAGATAGAGGAAGGTGTGCGGGGTATCGATCACGATGGTGCCGGGCGCTTCGTTGGTGGCGTAGGCGACCGTCTGGCGCTGCAGGCGCGGATCCAGGGGTGCGCTGGCGTCTGCCTCGTCTTGATCGGGCGTCGCCTGGTACTGCGGCATCGCCGAACCATTGTAGGCGAACATTTGCTCGGCGTGGGCTGCGGCCGACAGGGCGAGAAAGGCGGCGGCGACCAGAGCTACAGTTAAACCCAGCGAAATGGACTTGTCGGACATGGCACTTCCCCGTTGTTTAGCCTTCATTCGTCGGGCTAAGCGGCGGGGAGGTTCAAAGGTTCAGGGCGGTTCGCGACATATAAATCGCGAAATTAGGGAACCAAAGGCCGGGGCTCGTTTGGGGGCCTAATCCTTGCCTTTTTTGCCCTTGTGCCAGCCCACCAAGGCCTCCGGCACGCTGTCGGTGGAGGCGAAATAGGGCTTGATGTCCAGCAGCGGGGTGCCGTCCAGGCAGTCGAGCCCCACCACCGAGAGCCTATGGCCCTCGACCCGCTCAAGCTTGACCACGCTGAGCGCGATCGGATTGGGGCGGGCCGGCGAGCGCAGAGCAAAGGTGCCGTGCTGCACGCCGTAGTGGCCAGGAACCTGCCGGACAAGGTTTCTCGGCGATTTGTCCATCCAGTACAGCAGGATGATGTGGCTGCAGGTCTCCACGTCTTTAAGGGCGTTGGCCCAGCGCGGATCGAGTTCGACCGTGCAAACCGCGTCGGATTCACGGGCGTTTTTCGGACAGTCCTTGCGCGTTTTCCAGGGCGTATGGATGCGGCCGATGAAATAGAGCGAAGCATCGGATTTTGCGGGCAATTCGACCGTTTGTTCGCCGTCGCGGACGCCGAAATCCTTCCCTGTCATGGCTGGCTCCGCGCGTTCGTATCTGTTCCTTAGCGCAACTAAGGAGCGATTACAGGCAAGAACAGTAGCTAAACGGGCCGGGAACGCCGACGTGTTTTCCTATCCCGATACCGTGCCGAGCTGTCGGCACCGTGCGGCTCGCCGGGCTTGCGGACTACCGTTTCAACGTATAAAGATATCTTTATATAGTGGGAAGCGGCCCATAGCGCATGAGCAATAACAACGCCCAGCTCGGTTTCGATGCCCTCAACGCCGCCCTCAAGGCGGCGGGCGAGGAGACGCGCCTGCGCGTGCTCGCGCTGCTGGCGGAAGCCGAACTGACCGTGTCCGACCTTACCGACATCCTGCGCCAGTCGCAGCCGCGTATCTCCCGCCATCTCAAACTGCTGGCCGAGGCTGGGCTGATCGAGCGCTTTCGCGAGGGCACCTGGGCGTTCTTCCGCCTGTCCGAGCATGGCGGCGGGGCCGAGGTCGCCCACGCGCTGCTGGCGCGGCTCAATCCGGCCGATCCGACCATATCGCGCGACCGCAACCGGCTTGCCTCGGTGCGGCAGGCGCGCGCCGCCGCGGCGCAGGCTTACTTCCGGGCGCACGCCGCCGAATGGGACCGCATCCGCAAGCTGCATGTGACCGACGAAGCGGTGGAAGCAGCGATCCGCGTCGCGCTCGCCGACAAGCCGTTCCGCTCGCTGCTTGATCTCGGCACCGGCACCGGGCGCATGCTCGAACTGTTCGGCTCGGAAATCGAGCGCGGGCTCGGCCTCGATCTTTCGCTCGACATGCTGCTGCTGGCGCGCGACCGGCTGGAGCGCGCCGGCCTCAAAAATTGCAGCGTGCGGCAGGGCGACATCTACGACCTGCCGCTCGGCAACGATTCCTTCGACGTCGTCATCCTGCATCAGGTGCTGCACTTCCTCGACGACGGCGCGCGCGCGATAAAAGAGGCGGCAAGGGTGCTGCGCCCGGGCGGGCGGCTGCTGGTGGTGGATTTCGCGCCGCACGAGATGGAATTTCTGCGCGAGCAGCATGCGCATCGGCGATTGGGATTTCCGCCCGAGACCGTCGCGCAATGGATGACGGCGTCCGGCCTCGAGCCGGTGATGCACAAGAGTCTCACGCCCGAGCCCGGCTCCGACGGCAAGATCGCGGTGTCGCTGTGGCTCGCACGCGATGCCCGCGCGCTGATGGCGACTTCAGCGCGGCGGGAGGTGGCGTGATGAACGTCCGCGCCAGCCGGTTCCAGCGCGGCGACGGCCGCCGCATTTCGGTGTCGTTCGAATTCTTCCCGCCCAACAGCGAGGAAATGGAAAAGATTCTGTGGGACTCGATCGAGCGGCTGGCGCCGCTGGCGCCCAATTTCGTGTCGGTGACCTATGGTGCCGGTGGCACCACGCGCGAACGCACCCACGCGACGGTGAAACGCATTCTAGCGGAGACCCCGCTGACGCCGGCCGCGCATCTCACTTGCGTCGCCGCCACGCGCGAGGAAATCGACGCCATCGTGCGCAATTACTATAGCGTCGGCGTGCGCCACATCGTGGCGCTGCGCGGCGATCCGGCCGGTGGCGCCGGCACCCAATATGCGCCGCATCCGAGCGGCTATCAGAACGCGGCCGATCTGGTCGCCGGCATCAAGCGCATCGGCGATTTCGAGATTTCTGTTTCGGCCTATCCGGAAAAGCATCCCGACAGTCCGACCGTGGACGCCGATATCGACATGCTTAAAGCGAAAGTCGACGCCGGGGCAGGGCGCGCCATCACGCAATTCTTCTTCGAGAACGATCTCTATTTCCGCTATCTCGATCGCGTACGCGCGCGCGGCATCGATATCCCGGTGGTGCCGGGCATCCTGCCGGTGCAGAACTTCAAGGCGGCGACCGGTTTCGCCGCGCGCTGCGGCGCCACGGTGCCGGACTGGCTGGCCGAGCGTTTCCACGGGCTCGACAATGATCCGGCGACGCGCAAGCTGATCGCCGCCGCGGTCGCCGCCGAGCAGGTGCTCGACCTCGTAGACCGCGGCGTCACCGACTTCCACTTCTACACCATGAACCGCGCCGACCTCGTCTACGCGATCTGCCACCTGTTGGGGCTGCGGCCGCGGCAGACGCCTCGCAAGGA
This sequence comes from uncultured Alphaproteobacteria bacterium, assembly GCA_963781875.1. Lineage (GTDB taxonomy): Bacteria > Pseudomonadota > Alphaproteobacteria > Rhizobiales > Xanthobacteraceae > Pseudolabrys. The sequence continues at coordinate 1,067,136 of CAWAHP010000009.1, read as the reverse complement.
AGAGAGAGTTGCATGATGCGCTTGCCGGTCATCGCCGTGTTCGTCGCGCTTGCGTTCGTGCCCGCGCGCGCCGAGGAGCTCCGCTGTCCCGCGCGCGCGAACGCGGCGGTGGTGAAGGTGCTCTACCTGTTCTCGGTCAAAGACCCGAAAACATTCGCCACCTGCGTCTATTCGGACGGCACCGATCACGCGATCGATCTGCGCAAAGGGTGCAGCGTGGATCCGGTCGACGCCTTCCACGACGGCCGCGACGGCGGCATGCACGAATGCCGCCAGACCGGCTCCGAGCCGACCCGATGCCGCATCATATGCCCGACGACATAGAGTTTTTGAGTCAAGTCCCCATGGTCCAGTCCCACACCAGCGTCCGAACTGTGTTCCTCGAGCTGATGAAGCAGCGCATCCTGGTGCTCGACGGCGCCATGGGTACCATGATCCAGGCGCTCAAACTGGACGAAGAAGGCTATCGCGGCGCGCGCTTCGATGCCTGGAACCGCGAGGTGCGCGGCAATAACGATCTGCTCAACTTGAGCCGGCCGGACGCGGTGCGCGAGATCCATCTCGCTTACTTTCGCGCCGGCGCCGACATCGTCTCCACCAACACGTTTTCCTCCACCAAGATCGCACAAGCCGATTACGGCCTGGAGGACATCGCCTATGAACTCAACCATGCCGGCGCGACACTGGCGCGCGAGGCCGCGAGCATCGCCGAGAGGGAGGACGGGCGCAGCCGCTTCGTCGCCGGCGCCTTGGGCCCGACTAACCGCACCGCCTCGATTTCACCGGACGTCAGCAATCCCGGCTTCCGCGCCATCACCTTCGACCAGTTGCGCGCGGCCTATGGCGAGCAGATCCGCGGGCTGATCGATGGCGGCGCGGATTTGCTGCTGATCGAGACCATCTTCGACACGCTCAACGCCAAGGCCGCGATCTACGCGATCACGGAAATTTGCGATGAGCGCAAGATCGACGTGCCGGTGATGATCTCCGGCACCATCACCGACCGCTCAGGTCGCCTGCTGTCGGGGCAGACGCCGGCGGCGTTCTGGAATTCGGTGCGGCACGCCAACCCCATCACTATCGGGCTCAACTGCGCGCTGGGCGCAAGCGAAATGCGCGCCCACATCGCCGAGCTCGGCCGCCTCTCGGATACTTACGTGTGCGCTTATCCCAACGCCGGTCTTCCGAACGAATTCGGCTATTACGACGAGAGCCCGGAATACATGGCGGAGCTGCTGGGCGAATTCGCCACTGCCGGCCTGGTCAACGTGGTCGGCGGCTGCTGCGGCACCACGCCCGAACACATCGCGGCGATTGCGAAAGCCGTTGCCGGCAAGGCGCCGCGGAAAATTCCCGAGTTGCCGCGGCAGTTGCGGTTGTCGGGGCTGGAACCGTTCACGCTCACGCCGGAAATCCCGTTCGTGAACGTCGGCGAGCGCACCAACGTCACCGGCTCGGCCAAGTTCCGCAAGCTGATTACCGCCGGCGACTATGCGAGCGCGTTGAGTATTGCGCGCGAGCAGGTGGAGAACGGCGCGCAGATCATCGACGTCAACATGGACGAGGGCTTGCTCGATTCGGAAGCCGCGATGGTGACCTTCCTCAATCTGATCGCGGCCGAGCCGGACATTGCGCGCGTGCCGGTGATGGTCGATTCATCGAAGTTCTCGGTGATCGAGGCGGGCTTGAAATGCCTGCAAGGCAAGCCGGTGGTGAATTCGATCTCGATGAAGGAGGGCGAGGCGGCCTTCATCGAACACGCCAAGATCGTGCGCCGGCACGGCGCCGCGGTGGTGGTGATGGCGTTCGACGAACAGGGCCAGGCCGACACGCTGGAGCGCAAAACCAAAATCTGCAAACGCGCCTACGATGTCCTGGTGAACCAGGTCGGTTTTCCGCCCGAGGACATTATCTTCGATCCGAACATCTTCGCCATCGCCACCGGCATGGAGGAGCACAACGGCTACGGCGTCGCTTTCATCGAGGCGGCAGGCTGGATCCGCAAGAATTTGCCGGACAGCCATGTTTCCGGCGGCGTGTCGAACCTGTCGTTCTCATTCCGCGGCAATGACCGCGTGCGCGAGGCCATGCATTCGGTGTTCCTGTTCCACGCCATCAAAGCCGGCATGGATATGGGCATCGTCAATGCCGGGCAGATGGCGGTGTATGACGATCTCGATCCGCAATTGCGCGAAGCCTGCGAGGACGTGGTGCTCAACCGGCGTCCCGACGCCTCCGAGCGGCTGCTGGCGCTGGCCGATAAATTCCGTGGGGCTGGCCAGGCGGCCAAGGAAGTCGATCTGGCCTGGCGCGAGCGGCCGGTGGAAAAGCGGCTGGCGCATGCGCTGGTGCACGGCATCACCGACTTTATCGAGACCGATGTCGAAGAAGCGCGGCAGCTGCGCCACCCGCCCGCTCGACGTGATCGAAGGCCCGCTGATGGACGGCATGAACATCGTCGGCGACCTGTTCGGCTCGGGAAAAATGTTCCTGCCGCAGGTGGTGAAGTCGGCGCGGGTGATGAAGCAGGCGGTCGCCTATCTGATGCCGTTCATGGAGAAGGACAAGATCGAGCGCGGCATCACCAAGAACAGCTCCAACGGCAAGATCGTGATGGCGACGGTCAAGGGCGACGTGCACGACATCGGCAAGAACATCGTCGGCGTCGTGCTCCAGTGCAACAATTACGAGGTGATCGATCTCGGCGTCATGGTGCCGGCGACGAAAATCCTGGAGACCGCGCGCGCCGAGAAGGCCGACATCATCGGGCTCTCCGGCCTGATCACGCCGTCGCTCGACGAGATGTGCCACGTGGCGGCCGAAATGGAGCGGCAGGGCTTCGACCTGCCGCTGATGATCGGCGGCGCCACCACCAGCCGCGTGCACACCGCGGTGAAGATCCATCCCAATTACCGGCGCGGCCAGACGGTCTATGTCAACGACGCCAGCCGCGCGGTTGGTGTGGCGCAGGCGCTGATGTCGGCCGAGGCCAAAGCCGGCTATGTCGCCGACCTGCGCGGCGAATATACCAAGCTTGCCGCCGCCCATGCGCGTGCGCAGGCAGACAAAGTGCGGATGCCATTGGCTGGCGCGCGCGGCAATGCGCTCAAGCTCGACTGGTCGGGCGCTTACCTGCCGCCGAAGCCGGCATTTATCGGCAGCAAGGTGCTCGACGATTACCCAATTGCCGAGTTGGTCGACTATATCGACTGGTCGCCATTCTTCTCGACCTGGGAACTGCCCGGCAAATATCCCGCCATCCTCGACGATACGAAATTCGGCCCGGTCGCGCGCTCGCTCTTTGGCGATGCGCGCGCGATGCTCGACAAGATCGTGAACGAGCGCTGGTTCAAGGCCAGCGCGGTGGCCGGTTTCTGGCCGGCCAATGCGCAGGGCGACGACATTCTGGTGTTCGCCGACGAGGCGCGCGACAAGCCGGTCGCGGTGCTGCACACGCTTCGCCAGCAGCTCGCCAAGCGCGAGGGCCGCGCCAATGCCGCGCTGGCCGATTTTGTCGCGCCGCGTGACAGCGGGCTGCCCGATTACATCGGCGCCTTCACCGTCACCGCCGGCATCGGCGAGGACGAGGTCGCCGATCGCTTCAAGCGCGCCAACGACGACTACTCCGCCATCATGGTCAAGGCGCTGGCCGACCGGCTCGCGGAAGCCTTTGCCGAGCGGCTGCACCAACGCGTGCGCAAGGAATTCTGGGGCTATGAACCGAACGAGACGCTCAAGAGCGAAGACCTGATCGGCGAGAAATATCGCGGCATCCGTCCGGCGCCCGGTTACCCGGCGCAGCCCGACCACACCGAGAAGGGCACGCTGTTTCGTCTGCTGGAGAGCGAGCGCATCGGCGTGAAGCTGACCGAAAGCTTCGCCATGTGGCCGGGCGCGGCGGTGTGCGGGCTCTATTTCAGCCATCCGCAGAGCCGCTATTTCGGCGTCGGCAAAATCGAGCGCGACCAGGTCGAAGATTACGCCAGGCGCAAGGGCTGGAGCATCGCCGAATGCGAACGCTGGCTGGCGCCGATCCTCAACTACCATGCGATCGCCGCGCCCAGCATCGTGGCGGCGTGACCGCCGCGCGCCGGCTCAGCGGATGCTGCCGCCCAGATTGTTGATGTCGGGCGACGGGCGGACCGGAAATAAGCGGGCGGTCGACGACTTGATTCGCCGGCATTTCGGCTCGTCCGCATCGGGATCGCGCTCGCCGCCGGCTGCTTCGCGCTTCTTGACTAAAACATCGTCGGCGCGGTTGACGATCAGCGTCGCATGGTCGCGCTCGAGCGTGTCGGGATTTTTGCCGCCGTCGTCGGAGCGGAAATTGTCGCCGGACGCCTTGCCGCCGAATTCATAGCCGCATCCGGCCTTCCAGTCGCCCTGATCCCACTTATGTCCAAGCGCCTTCAACGTGCCGCCGTCCGCGCGCGTCACCGTCAGCGTGGCGTTGTACGCCATCCACAGGCCCTCGAATCCGCGGCGCTTTTCGTCGAAGCCTTCCAGCACCGCGATCCGTTCGAGCTGCAGCCGGTAGAGCTTGTCGCGTCCGTGCCCGGTTTGATGCACGTAATAGAGCCGCTTGTTCCAGGCCGGATGCAGGAATTCCGGATATTGGCTGTGCTGCGAATTGACGAAACCGCGCTGATCCTCGGTCAGCAGCTTGCGCGTGACCGCATCGAGCCGCGGCAGCAGCTTTTGCCATGCTTGATTGAGGCGGCGGTCGTTGGCGGCGAGATCGGGATCGGCGCAGATTTCCTCTTCGCTGGCGGTCGCGGGCCGCGCGCAATCGAACGTGGGTGCGGCGAAGGGCGCGGCCGCCGCGGCCGGCTCGTGCATTGCGCTGGCCGTGCCGGAGGCAAAGTAGCTGCCGGTCAATTGATTGAGGACGCTGCAATTGAGACCGCGGTTGTCGACGTCGTCGCGGGTCTCATCGCCTGCCACCACCCGCAAGGTCTCGCCTTGCAGCCGGACCTTCAACAGTGCCGGCTTTTCCGCGCCGGCCGGCTTTCCGTCGTCAGGCCGGGCTGGTTCGCCATCCGCTACCGGAGTGCCTATGAGCCAGCCATCGGTGCCGGGCCGCACCAGCGCCGCGGATTTGCAAATTTGCCGCTGATCGTCGTCATCGCCGTAGCGCGAGTCGGTTGCCAATGTGATGTTGAAGGCGCCGTCCTTCGCCGGTGCGATCTCGACGGTGCCGAAAACATTGGCCCAGCGTCCGGCAATTCCGGTGCGGCCAAAACCTTGCGCGATCCCGTGCAGCACCGCGATGCGCTGGTTCAGCAGCGCGCTCATCTTGTCGACATTCTGCGATTTTTCGGCAAGGCCGCCGAGTTCTCCCGCGTAGTTCTCCATGACGTCGCGAAACCAGACCTGATCGCGTTTCAGCAACGGGATCGTTATCGGACTCGCCTTGGCGAGCGCCGCCTTGGCCGCGGCCTCGACGTTCTTCGCCAGGCGGTCGAGCGAGCCGTTCACGCAAGCTGGCGCCTCCTTGTCGCGGTCGTTCGGGCAAGGCGCGAACGGTCCAGCCTTGAGGCTTTCGGCGCGAACGAATTCGTCGTCGCCTGCCAAGCAGGGTCCAATGGCTGCCAGCAGCAGGGCGGCGAGCACGAAGCGGCATGAACGGGGCATGGCGGGGCGCATCGATAAAATGTTTTGTCTACGCCGGCCTTATCTGCCGGAGAGGATAATTTAGCGGTATTTCAATTCACAACAACAACACCGGAGAAGTTGCCCTCTCCGGTGTCGTATCAGTCGTGCCGGAATGATGCCGGCATTATTGCTTGGTCTGGCGTCGTCGTCGGCCTCTTGAACTCAGAATGCTCCCAGCAAAATCGCGCCGACGAAAACGAACACGGCGCACACCGCCAGTACATTCAGCTTCAAGGAAAGGTCCACGGCAGGTGCCTCCCTTGTTGAGGTAGATTAGATCTAGCACACAACGCCAACACGCCGAAGCCGGTTGCGTGCCTGCGCCGATAAATTTGCATGCAGCGTCATGCGCTGCGGGCATGGCGGCGGCAACCGTTTGATCGCCCGATACAAAAGAACGGATTGCGGAAAAAAGTTGCACTGCAGTATTGGTGCATAATCGAATTTTCGCCACGATTTGACCGAAAGCAGGACGAAATCCCGCGGTTTCCGACGCCGCGATATTCCGCCGCCGCAAAAATTGCATGCGCGCCAGCGAACCGCGCGCTCGATCATCGCGACCATAACGCGCGTCGCGTCCGCCCGCCACGCGAACTTGACTCAAAATAGATTAGGATTCGATATTTATCGGCCGAAATCGGTTATGACGGCATTGCGTTCCGACCACACAAAACGCATCCGCGTTCGTTTTTAGACTTCAAAGTCATCGCCGGGGAGAAGCCATGCCAAGCCTTCGGTCGTCACTTGCCGTCATCGGCCTCATGGTCGCGCTGGCGGCGTCGTCCGTCGCCGCTTTCCGCGCAGACGCCGGCCTGGCCGACGCGGCCGGTCAAGTTCATCATTCCGCTCGGGCCCGGCGCCGGTGTCGACATCACGGCGCGGCTGTTCGCGGACAAGCTGTCGGCGAAATGGGGTCAGACTGTGGTGGTGGAGAACCGGCCCGGCGGCGATGCCATCGTGGCCATCACCTCGGTGATCAGCGCGCACGACGATCATGTGTTGCTGTTCGCGCCCACATCGACCTTCACTGCGCATCCCTATCTGCACGACAAGCTGCCCTACGACATCAAAGATCTGGTGCCGATCGCGCGGGTGACCAACACGCTGATCGGCGTCGGCGTGCCGACATCGCTTGGCGCCAATTCGGTGAAGGAATTGGCCCAGAAGGTAAAAGCAGATCCCGGCAAGCTGAACTATGCGTCGGTGACCGGCGCCAACGATCTGCTGTTCGCCAGCTTTCTGAAAACCGAAGGTCTCAATATGGCGAAGGTGCCCTATCGCGACACGGTGCAAGCCATCAACGATCTCGCGGAAGGTCGCATCCATTCCTTCGTCGCCGCCTATGCGATCCTGCGGCCGCAGGTGCAGGCCGGCAAGGTCAAGGTGGTGGCGATTACCAATCGGAAACACGCGGCGGCGCTGCCGGATATTTCGACCGCCGAGGAAGCCGGCTTCAAGTCGCTGTCAATGGACGGTCTGGTCGGTCTGCTGGGGCCGAAGGACATGCCGCTCGCCGTGCGCGAGCGCATTGCCGCCGATATTCGCGCGATCGCCGCCGATCCGACCATCGTGGCGCGACTTTCCCAGACCGGGCAGGTCATCAGTCCGGGTTCGCCGGCCGAATTCGCCGCCGAGATCGACGATCAGCGCGCCACCGTGGCGAACATCGGCAAGACGCTCGGGCTGACGCCGGCGAAGTAATTAAGTCACGCTTGCCGCATGATTTGATCGGGAAACCGGTTCCCGCCATCCGGGGTCGGGCGCCGGCAACGATTCCTTATCCTTAACGAATTCGGTCCGGTCAGCGTTGAAGCCTCGTTAAAGGAACTGCTCGCATTTTCGCGGGCATGAAAGGCGGACCGCGTTTCTATCTTGCCGGCTCGCTGCTGCTGCTGGCGCTCGCCGGCTGCGGGCGCAGCATGCTGCAATATGGCGAGCGCGCATCCTGGCGGCACGAAGCCGAGGTCGAATGCCTGAAGTCGGGCAGTGTCAAGATTGGCACCGGCGTCGTGCAGATCCAGCCGATCGAAGGCCCCGGCATGTGCGGCGCCGATTTTCCGCTCAAGGTGTCGGCGCTGGGCGCAAGTTCGATGATCGGCTACGCCGACGAGCTGCGTCCGCCCGGCGCGATCCCCAACGTATCGTCCGCGCAGATGCCGCGCTGGCCAGCGAACGAGCCGCGCTACGCCAACCCTGCGCCGGTGCAGCCGGTGCAAGTTCAGCCGGTGCAGAGTCAGCCGGTGCAAAACCAGCCGGCGCAAGGCCAGTCAATGCGTTGGGTGCCTGGACCGCCGGGGATTGAACGGCCCGAGACGAGCGCGACGGCGGGGCGGCCAATGTCGCTCAATCCGCCGGGTGTGGCGCCATACCACGACGATATTCCCGACGACGCCGTTCTGCCGCCCGGCCGCGAGTCTGTGCCCGAGTCTCCGCGCACACGCGCCGGCCTATAACGCGCCGGTCTATCAGGCGCCGCCACAGCAGCAGCAACAGAACCGCGCGCTGCCGACGCTCGGACCGATGCGCGGCCCGCAATCGACGATGGCGATCATGCCGGCGGCGGTAATGCCTCCGGCGACGCTCGCCTGCCCGATCGTCTCCGCGCTCGACCGCTGGGTGACCGACGGCGTGCAGCCGGCGGCGCTGCACTGGTTCCGCGCGCCGGTGGTCGAGATCAAGCAGATCTCGGCCTATTCCTGCCGCAGCATGGTGGGGGCGGGAACCTCGCATATTTCCGAACACGCCTTCGGCAATGCGCTCGACATCGCCGCCTTCACCTTCGCCGACGGCCGCAAGGTCACGGTGAAGGACGGCTGGCACGGCACGCCGGAAGAGCAGGGCTTCCTGCGCGACGTGCATCTTTACGCCTGTGAGACCTTCAGCACGGTGCTGGCGCCGGGCTACAACGCCGCGCACTACGATCACATTCACGTCGACCTGATGCGGCGCGAGGCCGGGCGGCGTCCGTGCCGGCCGGATGCGGTTCCCGGCGAGATGGCCGCCGCCAAGGCGCGCGCGATCTACGCCAGCAAGCAGCGCGGGCCGCGCTATACCGGCTCGATCGCGTCGCAAGCCGAAAAAGGCGGCAAGCCGCCGGTCGCCGTTCCCGGCGACGACGGCTATGTCGCGGATGAAGATGGCGATGAGGCGGTGACCGGCTCGATCGGAGCGTCTGCCAAGCGCCATGTGACGACCCCCGGCATCGACGGCGAATTCGACGGCGCGGATATCACCGGTTCGATCGCCGCGCCGTCACGTCCGGTCCGCAAAAAACCCGCTCCGGCCGAAGACCGTTTGACCGCGCATTGAGGCCGACCCAAACACCGTCGCGGCCCACGTGACGCCCTTTCGCCGAGGTGATAGGCTTACCGCATGTCGGTCTGGACTGGGGGGCGGACATGCAATCTCGACCATGCGCGGCATTTACCGTCATCGCGATTGCGGCTGTGACGGTACTGGGTTTTTGCGGATCTGCGGCGGCTGACGACAGGGAGACTTGCAAGACGGCGTCGGGCGACGTGGCCATCGAGGCCTGTAGCAGTGCGATCGCATCCAAAAAGTTTAAGAAGCGAGTTCTTTCGCTGCTCTATACCAATCGCGGCGTCGAATATGCCCTTAAGAAAGACTTTGAACACGCCATCGCCGACCACGATCAGGCGATCAAGGTCGATGCCAAAAACCCGGTGGCCTACAACAACCGCGGCAACGCCTATGACGGCAAGCGCGAGTTCGACCGCGCCATCGCCGACTATGATCAGGCGATCACGCTCAATCCGAAATACGCCGGCGCCTTGTACAATCGCGGCCTCGCCAAGCAAAAGAAGGGCGACATAACCGGCGGCCAGGCCGACATCGCGGCGGCGAAGCAAATGGAAGCGGGCGTCGGGCAGCAATCGCAAGCGGGCCAAGTGTGGCAACCGCAACCGCAACCCGGCATGGCGCAGCAATCGGCATCCGGCATCGGGCAGCAATAGCAAAACGAAACGCCGCCAGCGCGCTGGCGCGCTTCAGAACGCCGCCTCCAGCAGCATGGCGCCGAACAGGATCAGGCCGGCGTCGCGGTTCGATTTGAACTGCTTGAGGCAATGCGCCGGGTCGTTGATATCGAGGCGCATCACCTGCCAGGCCAGATGCGCGGCGAAGGCGATCAGCCCGAGCACGAAGATGACCCGGCCGCCCGCCATCAGTCCGGCGATGCCGATCAGCACCACCGCGCCGGCGTAGAAGGCGGCGAGCATCGGCGGCGTGCGCTCGCCGAACAGCAGCGCGGTCGACTTGATGCCGATCAGCAGGTCGTCCTCGCGGTCCTGGTGCGCGTAGATGGTGTCGTAGCCGATCACCCAGGAGATCGATCCGGCATAGAGCACGATCGCCGGCCAATCGAGGCGGCCGAAGGCGGCCGGCCAGCCCATCAGCGCGCCCCAGGAGAAGGCGAGGCCGAGCACGATCTGCGGCCAATAGGTGATCCGCTTCATGAACGGATAGATGACGATCACCGACAGCGAGGCGAGGCCGCAGAACACCGTGAAGCGGTTGAACTGGATCAGCACCAGGAAGCCGATCAGCGCCTGCGCCATCATGAACAGCGTGGCCTGCGCGACCGTCACTTGTTTCGACGGGATCGGGCGCGAGCGCGTGCGCTCGACCAGCCCGTCGAGGTCGCGATCGACCAGATCGTTCCAGGTGCAGCCGGCGCCGCGCATGGCGAAGGCGCCGATGAAGAACAAGAAAATGTGCCACAGGCTCGGCAGCTTGCCCGCCTGCATGCCGGCAAGGCCCACCGACCACCAGCACGGCATCAGCAGCAGCCATGATCCGATCGGCCGGTCGAGGCGGGCGAGCCGCAGATAGGGGCGGGCGAACGCGGGCGCGAGACCGTCGACCCAGTTTCCGGTCGCATCGGCGACGCGTCCGGTGCTTTCGCTCATTGCCTGCCGAGCGGGGTGCCGGTCAGGGTGTCGAAGGTGCCGCGGCCGGTCTTGATGTTGTTGGAGTCAGGCACGGGGGCGGCCAGCGCGTCGCTCAAGCTTGGCGCCGACGGTGGCGCGGGGCCGGCGGCGCGCCTGGCAGACTTTGGTACGAATTTCCGACGTCTTGGCGTGCCCCTGCTTCAAGCCCGTCAGGACTTGCGGGGGAATGCCGCACCAGACCGCGTTGTCGCTCGCGTACTTGATCATCTTAACCTCGGCGGCGGAAAATGACGTGAACAAGGCGCAGGCTTCTTTCGCCGATGCCTTGCGCTCGCTCGCCAGCTTGATCGCCGCCGCCTTCTTTTGCGCGTCGTCGCGCAATTTGGTGAATTCCGCGAGACAGGGCGGCGCCTGCTGCTGTTGCTGCGGCGGCGGCCCGAACTGCGCCGCAGCCGGCGCTGCGGCGACCGGAATCATGCACGCGGCAATGAACAATGCCCGGCGCAAGTTCATGGGCTGATCCTCTCCTGTCCCCGGCGCATTATACAGGCGGTTGGCCGACCGGTGGCATATAACTAACAACCTGCGGATTGCGTCGGGAAGGCGGCAATAAGCCCGAAATTGACGCCCTCGCGAAGCCCCCCGGGCCGGCGTAGACCGGTATCGGCCGCACCTTTAACGAATGTCCCATGCCGCGCTACGATTTCCGCACCCCCCGCATTTACCTCGATGCGCCGCTCGCCGGCGGGACCGAGGTGTCGCTCGACCGCGACCAGGCGAATTACCTGCTCAATGTGCTCCGGCTCAAACGCGGCGACGAGGTCCTGCTGTTCAACGGCCGCGACGGGGAATGGCAGGCAAGCCTCGCCGGAACGCCCAAGCGGGCGCTGATCGCCACGGTCGGGAAGCGCATCCGGGAGCAGACGCGGCCGGCCGACCTGCATGTCCTGTTCGCGCCGCTCAAGCATGCAAGGCTCGACTATCTGGTGCAGAAGGCGGTGGAAATGGGCGCCTCGCGCCTGCAGCCGGTGATCACCCGCCACACCCAGGTCGCCCGGGTCAATTTCGAGCGCATGCGCGCCAATGCGATCGAGGCCGCCCAGCAGTGCGGCATTTTGACCTTGCCGGAGGTCGCCGAGCCGGTGCCGTTCAAGACGGTCGCCGGCAACACCGACGCCGATCGCCTGCTGGTGTTCTGCGACGAGGACGCCGAGGTGAAGGATCCGGTGGCGGCGCTGGCCGCGGCGCGCCCAATGGCGAAGGCGCTGCTGCCGGTCGAGGCCGCGCGCGCCGCCAATCCACTCGCCTTGCCGCTCGCGGTGTTGATCGGACCGGAAGGCGGCTTCGCCGACGAGGAGCGGGAGGCGCTGCTGAAGCGGCCGAACATGGTGCGGATTGCGCTCGGGCCCCGCATCTTGCGCGCCGACACCGCCGCGGTGGCGGCACTCGCGCTGGTACAGGCGGTGCTGGGCGATTGGCGAGCGCCCGGCTGACCGGCCGCCAGGGATTGAGCGTCCCTTGGCTTGCTCCGGTCAGCCCGGGGCCCGTTGCGGCGCGGTTGCCGGCAACTGGCCGGCAACCGACGCCGTGAACGCAGACAAAACGGCCAACCAGGCAATCTACCAACAAACTCACAACATCGCATACGCGGCCGATACCATCCCGACCGGACGCCGGTCGGTCGCACTCGACAACGCCACGCGGCTGAAGGTTGTCGTCCGTCCGATCCGCACAACGCGCGCATCGGCGAGAACGTCGAAACTCACCGGCCGCAGGAAATGCATGGTCTGATCGATCGGCGTTATCGGCCGATAACCGTTCCACGCTGCCGCGCAAGCGAACAACATCGCGCTGTCGGCCAGCGCCATCAGCGCCGGCCCGCACACCACGCCGCCGTCACGGCAGTTCCCCGCGGCGAAGGGCAAACGCAACAGCGCCCCCGGTTGCCAATCCTCCGGCGCCCCCGCCGGTCGAGTGGCTTCGACCTTCTCGATCACCAGCCCAAGATCCTGCACCCAGGGGGGCAGAACTTCGGCCAGCAATCGCGCCGCAGACTCAAGACCAAACACCGGATCGGCCAACTCGGGCCGCCGCAGTGCCGCGGTCATGACTCCTCCTGCTTCGGGCAATCATCAGCGGCACGCCGAACGCATACATACGCGACGCCGCTCACCAGCCCGATTCGCGAGGGAAATGATGCAGCGCCGCAAACGGAGTCACGAGTCCCAAGGCGTGCAAAGCTGTGCACGAATCGGCTGCGGCGGGAAAAAGTTGTGTTAAAGTCACAGCTGTTGTTCCTTACGCATGGTCTTTTCCGAAAACCGGTTCCCGCTTTTCGGGATCATGCGCCGGCAGGAGTTCGGTCATGGTGCGCGCGTTACGTTGCATTCGGCCCCTGATAGCCGCCGTTTTGATTGGCTTTGGCGCCCTGGCACCCGCTCAGGCGGCGAACTGGCTGGAAAAATCCATCTACATGACCGGCCCGCGCTATGACGGCTATCTGCCGGCCTGCGATGCCGTGCTCAGCACCATCGCCTTTCGCTTTGCCCAGAAGGAAAGCCGGTTCTGGAACTCCAGCCTGCAGCTCGTCGCCTTCGAGCAGGTGCGCGAGACCCCTCACCGGGCCTGGGCCGAGAACACCATTCCCCGTCGCTTCTGCAGCGCGGTCGCCCATGTCAACGACGGCAGCAAGCACCCGGTGTATTACTGGATCGGCGAGGACACCGGCATGATCGGCATGAAGTGGGGCGTCGAATGGTGCGTCGAAGGCCTCGACCGCAACTGGGCCTATAATCCGAGATGCAAGATGGCGCGGCCCTGACGGCAGGCATCCTAGCCGGTCGCGGTTTATTGCTATTTTGTTCTTGATATGTTCTTATTTATCTGGTACGGTTATATGGAACCGTTGATCCAGGTCAGTTTTGCATTTGTTCTCGACGGCGGATGTCAGCGTCAAATGGGGGCGTCCATGCTTCGTCATCGCATTCACCGGGCCGCGCATATTGCCGCCGTTGCCTTCAGTTTTGTCTTCATTTTCGCGATCGTCGCGCTGGCCCAAGATAGTGCCCAAGAGCGGGCGCAAGACCGCTGGCAAAACGAGCCGGGGAGCTTCGATTTCTACGTGCTGGCGCTGTCCTGGTCGCCGTCCTATTGCGAGGCTGCGCAGGAGCGCGCGTCCAGACGCCAGCCCGACCAGCAATGCACCGGCCGGCCGTTTTCCTTCGTGGTGCATGGGCTGTGGCCGCAATATGAGCGAGGGTTCCCGTCCTACTGCCAGGTGCCGGCGCCACGGCTCGACCGGAACATTGTCGGCAGCATGCTCGACCTGATGCCGAGCCCGCGCCTGATCTTCCATGAATGGGATCGCCACGGCACCTGTTCGGGGCTCTCCCAGCACGCCTATTTCGAAACGGTACGCAAGGCGCGCGCCGTGGTGAAGATCCCGCCGGATTATCTCGAGCTCGACAAGCCGATCACCGTGACGCCCGACGACGTGGCCGAGGCCTTCGTCAAGGCCAATCCGGGATTGTCGCGCGCGAGCGTGGCGGTCGCCTGCTACAGCAAGCGGTTGAGCGAGGTGCGCGTGTGTCTCGGCAAGGACTTTTCCTTTCACGATTGTGGCGAGATCACAAAACGTGCCTGCCGGCGCGACAAGCTCGCAATGCCGGCGGTGCGCGGCGGTTGATAGGTTATTTATTGTGCCCTTGAATCTGCGATCGCGTTAAGCCGCCACTAACGATGGCCACGCACGAATTGGGGATAACCCCCGTGCGTCGAGAATTCACGCAAGATTCTCGTAAGGGAATTCCGCAATCCTTCCGCGCGCGATTAAGCGCGGGGAAGCGCGGACGTGAATCGTATCAGGGACTATAGCGGCTTTGCGGCCTGGTTTGTGGGGCTCGGCTATATCGTGCTGTGGCCGCTGACCTCGCCCGATTTCAGCGGCAAGCCGTTTGGCGCGTCCATCTTCTGCCGCGACGGCTCGCCCAGCCTGCTGGATTTGCTCTGCAATTCGGCGCATCCGCTGGTGCTGCCGCCGGCCCTGCACGCGATCGGATTTTTGTCGGCGGCGTTCGTCACCGTGCGGCTGCTGTTGCATGCGGTGAAGCGCTCGCGGCGCACCGCCGGCGGCGTCGCCACCGATGCGTCCGCGCGTGCCGCGCGAATGCCGGTCGCGTCTCCGCCGCCGCGGCGGGAAAAGCCGACGCAACCGCTTCGGCCGGTCAAACCGCGCACGCATTTCGGCCTGCGCGGCATGCCGCATTGAGCGCCAGCGCATGATCCCGAAAAGTGGGTACCGGTTTTCGGACAAGATCATGCGCGAGCAAACGAGGATGTGGCATAAGCATCGTCGACGCGGCCGGTATCGGCCGCGCGATCGGCGGAGCTGCGAGCCAACCCGTGAATTATCGCCACGCATTCCATGCCGGCAGCTTCGCCGATGTGTTCAAGCATGCGGTGCTCTGCCGCATTCTGCATTATCTGCGCGGCAAGCCGGCGGCGTTCCGCGTGATCGACACCCATGCCGGCGCCGGCCTCTACGATCTGACCGGTTCGGAAGCGAGCCGCGGCGGCGAATGGCACGACGGCATCGAGCGGCTGCTCGCCGCGCCGGTTTCCGAGCCGGTCGCCGCGCTGCTGGCGCCTTATCTCGAGGTGATCGGCGCGCTCAACGAACGCGGCCGCCTCAAGGTCTATCCCGGCTCGCCGGCGATCGCGCGCGCCTGGCTGCGGCCGCAGGACCGGCTGATCGCCTGCGAGCTTGAGCCGAAGGCGGCAACCGCGCTCGGCCGGACATCTGCGCGGCGACAACCGCATCAAGACGCTTGAAATCGACGGCTGGACCGCGCTGTCGGCCTATGTGCCACCGCCGGAGCGGCGCGGCCTGGTGCTGGTCGATCCGCCGTACGAGCAGGACAGCGATTTTCACCGCCTGTCGCGCGGTCTCGCCACCGCGCACCGCAAATGGGCCACCGGCATCTATGCGCTCTGGTATCCGATTAAGGGCATTAGCGAACGCGACGCGCTGGCGAAGAGCCTGCGCCGGCTCGGGCTTTCCAAGATCCTGCGGGCGGAGCTCACCGTTTCTCCGCTCAGCGACCCGAGCCCGGCTCAACGGCTGCGGGCTGATCCTGGTCAACCCGCCCTGGACTCTGGAAGGCGAGCTTCGCACCCTGCTGCCGGCGCTGGCGGGCGTCCTGGGGCGCGAGGCCAAAGGCGGATTCAAGCTCGATTGGCTGGCCGGAGAAGCGGCGCCGGCCGCCCGCTGATTTCGGCGCACGATCCCGCACGGCCGGAAAAGATCATGCGCAAACAAATTGTTAGGCGCTGTATTTGAGTCAGCGCGAAGCGGCCAGACTGGCGTCCCTCTTTCCACAGCGGGCCAGTTGGTGTGTAGTTCCAGCATTGGCAGTGACGTTCCGCCTCCGGGTCTTGGGGGGCCGGCGGAGTGACTGAGGCCACCGCGGCCGACGCTTTCCCCGACTGTGAATGTCCGGCCGAGCCGCCGTGCGTGGGGCCGGCGGCGGAGCAGTGCGGGGAGAGGAGTTTTCCCGATGGCGCAAACCGGAGTCGTCAAGTTCTTCAATAGCGAGCGGGGCTACGGCTTCATCAAGCCGGACGATGGCGGACGCGACGTGTTCGTCCACATCACCGCCGTCGAACAGGCCGGGCTCAAGAGCCTGAACGAAGGACAGAAGATCAGCTTCGACGTCGAACCCGACAAGAAGGGCAAAGGCCCGAAGGCCGTGAACCTGGTCGTCACCGGCTGAGTAAAACGGCGCGCGCCGTCGGCGTGCGCCCGCACCTTAAGTTGGACAGTCACCAGCCGCGGGTATTCAGCCCGCTCCTGCCGCGGCGACGCATTTTGTCAATGATGATCCTGCGCTCCTCACCCGCCTCGCCGTTCGCCCGCAAGGTCCGCATTGCCATCAGCCTGCTCGGGCTCGCCGACAAGATCGAGGTGCGCGATACCGATCTCAACGATCCGGCCGACTCGATCCGCGCGCAGAATCCGCTCGGCAAGATTCCGGCGCTGATCCTCGAAGACGGCACCGCCTATTACGACTCGCGCGTGATCCTCGAATATCTCGATCATCTGGCCGGCGGCGGCCGCATCATTCCGCGCGAGTCGAAGGCGCGCTTTGAGGCGCTGCGGCTGCAGGCGTTGTGCGACGGCATCCTCGATGCCTGCATCCTGCTGGTCTATGAGGGCCGCTACCGTCCCGCCGATAAACATGTGCAGGCCTGGATCGACCGCCAGGACGGCAAGGTCGCGCGCGGGCTTGCCGCACTGGAAGCCGCGCCGCCGAAGCTCGATCCGGTTCCCGACGTCGGACAGATCGCGCTCGCTTGCGTGCTCGGCTATCGCGATCTGCGTTTCGCCGGAAGCTGGCGCAAGGACCATCCGCGGCTGCTGGCCTGGCACGACAAATTCGCCGCGCAAGTGCCGGCTTTCGCGCAGACCAAGGTCGCGGCGTAGCGCTTGCGATCAAAAACGAAAGCCCCGGAGCTGGCTCCGGGGCTTTGCATTTTTGCGTCGTCTAATCAGCGATTAGAACCGGTAATTGACGCCGACGCGCACAACGTGGCTGCGGAAGTCGACATTGGTCGGAACGCCGCAGACCACCACGTCGCAGCTGGCCTTGCCGAGATCGACATAGAGATATTCGACCTTGGCAGTCCACGGTCCGGCGAGCGCCGCCTCGACGCCGGCGCCGGCAGTCCAGCCGACCTTGGTGGTGGTTTGGGTGCCGAACCCGGCGGGCGTGGCCTTGATGTCGCCGAAGGCCGCGCCACCGGTGACGTAGGGCATGAAGCGGTCGGCCGCGTAGCCGAGCCGGCCGCGCACCGTGCTCAGCCACGAATTGCGGGTTTCGCAGTTGGTGCCGGCGCAAATGCCATTCGACGTGCTGCCGCGGATATTGCTCCAGTCGATATCGCCTTCGATGCCGAACACAGCGTGATTCATCTGATAATTATAGCCGAGCGTGCCGCCGACGAGGCCGCCGGAGAGCTTGGCGTCGGCCGTGCCGAAGACGTTGTCCCAGGTCGATTGGCCCCAGCCGCCGCCGCCGTTGATACCGACATAGGCGCCGGTCCAGTTATAGTATGGCGCCACATAAACCGGCGCCTTGATCGGCATCCGGGCGCGCGATATCCGCCGCCGTTGCCGACGCAACGCCGAGAGCGAATAGGCCGACACTGGCCAACAAAAACTTTTTCATGACGCACCTCACTTCCACATCACTGCGGACGGACGCGAATGCGCCGTCCCCCGATTGCCCAAACAACGCAATGCTCATGACAATCGTTCCGTATGCGGCCCTGCGGGCCGCGGCCGCCGTAACCCAGGAGCAACACGCCTTGCGTCAGCTGCGGGTAGTGGGGGAACCAGCTACATTTGAGGCGCCAAAGCGGCACCGAAGCGGCAATTGGAACCCGAAAGATGGAACTTCCACCTGCGCAGTTTCCACCATTGAAAAATCCCGGGCGGTGAAGCCCGGGATTTTCCGCCCCTCAAACGCACCCCTTAGAAGTGATAGTTGACGCCAAAACGCAATATGTTGGTTTCGAAGCCATTATTCACGCCGGTAATCGAATAGGCGCGGTCGCTCAGATCCATGTAGAGGTACTCGGCCTTCGCCGACCAGTTCGGCGCGAAGCCGAATTCCACGCCGAAACCGCCGGCCCAGCCGACATGGGTCTTGTTCTCGTCGAGCCCGCCGATCTCGCCTTTGAGCCCGCCATAGGCGAGGCCGAGCGTGCCGTAGAACAGGATGTTGTTGAACGCATAGCCGGCGCGCCCGCGCAACGTGCCGAACCACGGATTGGAGAACTTGTAGGGCGCGAAAGTGTCGTCGGCGCCGCTCACCTGGATGTCGGTTTCGCCGCCAAACACGAACGACCCGCTCTGCCAATTGTAGCCGCCCTGCAGGCCGCCCGCGATGCCGTTCGGCTGCACACTGGAGCCCGTGATCTTGCCCCACTCGTAGCCGGCGTTTAGGCCGAGCATAGGCGCCGGCCCAGTTATAGACGCTGGCCGGTGCCGGCGGATAATAGGGCGCCGGGCCGCGCGGGAGGTCGGCAGCGTTGGCCGCGCCTGAGGCAGCCGCCACGGCCGCTGCCATCAACGCAAGGATCGTCTTGTTCATCTCAAACCCTCCACTTGTCCCCGCGTGCGCGCCGAAGCGCATGGCGGAACTCAGCTGGCCGTCTTTCGCGTTTCTAGCGGCTGCTCCCGTTACGCGAATTGGGCGCGCAAAGATGGAGCGGGTGAGCCGGCCGATCGGCGAAAGTTCGGCATTTTCGTGGAAGATTTATCGGGCATTTTAAGTTAAACGGTTATGAATCGCTAAGTACTCAGTAGTCCTTATCCCTAAGGAACTCTTAGTTTCGCGCTATTCTTCAAATGGATTTACCATGTCGGCTCAGCTTCTATTTACTATAACTGTCGTGGTTGCCCGGATCGCGACCTGACACCGCCGGATTCGCACGCGCGCACTAGCTTGTTCTCATGAACGGCACAAAAAACGATATCGACCCGGCCAGCGAACTCCGCGAGGAGGACGAGGAACCCTCGCTGCCCGAACTGGATTTGAACGAGCCGCCGGCCGGCACGCTCGCCGCCGGCCGCTCGGCGATTGCGCGTTTCGTCAAGCACGCACCATCGGCGCCCGGCGTCTATCGCATGATCGACGACAAGAGCGAGGTGCTCTATGTCGGCAAGGCGAAGAACATCAAGAAACGGGTCACCGCCTATACGCGGCCGACCGGGCACGACAGCCGCATCACCCGCATGATCGCGGGCACGGTGACGATGGAGTTCGTCACCACCAAGACCGAAACCGAAGCGCTGCTGCTCGAGGCCAATCTCATCAAGCGCCTGCGCCCGCGCTTCAACGTCCTGCTGCGCGACGACAAGTCGTTCCCCTACATCCTGATCACGTCCGACCACTGGGCGCCGCAGATTTTCAAGCATCGCGGCGCGCGCACGCGTCCCGGGCAATACTATGGGCCGTTTGCCAATGCCGGCGCGGTCAACCGCACCATCAATGCGCTGCAACGCGCGTTCCTGCTGCGCTCCTGCTCGGATGCTTTCTTCGAGGCGCGCACGCGGCCATGCCTGCTTTATCAGATCAAGCGCTGCTCGGCGCCCTGCACGCAAGAGATCGATTTCGCCGGCTATTCCGAGCTGGTGCGCGAGGCCAATGAATTCCTCTCCGGCCGCAGCCAATTGGTGCAGAAGCAGCTCGCGACCGAGATGGACAAGGCCTCGGCGGATCTCGATTTCGAGCGCGCGGCGATCTATCGCGACCGGCTGTCGGCGCTGTCGGCGATCACATCGCACCAGGGCATCAATCCGCGCACGCTCGAGGAAGCCGACGTGTTCGCGCTGCATCAGGCCGGCGGCTACAATTGCGTCGAGGTGTTTTTCTTCCGCACCGGGCAGAACTGGGGCAACCGCGCCTATTTCCCCAAAGCCGACCGCGCGCTCGGCGCGTCCGAGGTGCTGGGCGCATTCATGGCGCAGTTCTACGACGACAAGCCGCCGCCGCGGCTGGTGCTGGTGTCGCATGAATTCGAGGAACGCGACGTTGCTCGCCCAGGCGCTTTCGACCAAAAGCGGCCGCAAGGTCGAGGTCAGCGTGCCACAGCGCGGCGAGCGAAAGGAACTGGTGCAGCACGCGCTTGCGAATGCGCGCGAGGCGCTGGCGCGCAAGCTCGCCGACACTTCGTCGCAGCATAAGCTGCTGAAGGCGTTGACCGAGACTTTCGCGCTGCCGCGCGAGCCGCGCCGCATCGAGGTCTACGACAACAGCCACATCAGCGGCAGCAACGCGGTCGGCGCCATGGTGGTCGCCGGCCCGGAGGGCTTCCGCAAGAACCAGTACCGCAAGTTCAACATCCGTTCGGCCGATCTGGCGCCCGGCGACGATTACGGCATGTTGCGCGAGGTGTTGCAGCGGCGCTTCAAGCGGCTGATCGAGGAGAACCCGCGCGCGTCGATCGGAGAAACGCTGATGGCCGCGCTTACCGGCGAGTTGGGCGAGGGCGACGATCAGCCCTGGCCCGATCTGGTGCTGATCGACGGCGGGCAGGGCCAGCTCACAGCGGCACAGGAGACGCTTGCATCGCTTGGCGTGACCGACGTGCCGCTGGTCGCCATCGCCAAAGGCCCGGACCGCGACGCCGGCCGCGAGACGTTTTTCATGGCGGGCCGCAGTCCGTTCAAGCTGCCGCCGCGCGATCCTTTGCTCTATTTCGTCGAGCGGTTGCGCGACGAGGCCCACCGCTTCGCCATCGGTTCGCACCGCACGCGTCGGAAGAAAGACATCCGCGAGGCCGGATTGCAGGAAATCCCGGGCATCGGCCCAACCCGCAAGCGCGCACTGCTGCGGCATTTCGGCACTGTGAAAGCGATCGAGCGGGCGTCCTTGCCCGACCTTGCCCAGGTGCCCGGAATTAATGCGGAGACGGCGCGAAAGATATATGAGTTCTTCCATGAAAGCGCATGATCCCGAAAAGCTTGTCGTCGACTTGATCGGGGATGGGAACCGGTTTTCGGATAAGATCATGCGCAAGCAATAAGCAGGGAAACGGCAATGATCATCCAGCGGCAGGAAGACGTCACCAACGCCGTGGTGGACGCATTCAAGAACACGGCGGACCCGCGCATTCGGGAAATCCTCACATCGCTGGTGAAACATCTGCACGGGTTCGCACGCGAAGTGCATCTGACCGAGGAGGAATTCGAGAAGGCGGTGCAATATGTCGTCAGGCTCGGACAAATGACCAACGACACCCACAACGAAGCAGTGCTGATGTCCGGCTCGCTCGGCTTTTCCACGCTGATCTGCCTGCTCAACAACGGCAACAACGGGCAGACCGAAACCACCGCCAATCAACTCGGGCCGTTCTGGCGCATGAATTCGCCGCGCACCGAAAACGGCGGCTCGATCATGCGTTCGCCGACGCCGGGCCCGGCGCTGTTCGTCAATTGCTGGGTAAAGGACAGCAAAGGGGCGCCGATCGAAGGCGCCGAGGTGGACGTCTGGCATTCCTCGCCGGAAGGCTTCTATGAGCAGCAGGACCCCAAGCAGGCGCCGATGAATTTGCGCGGCAAGTTCGTGACCGACGCGCAGGGTCATTTCGGCTTTCGCAGTGTGAAGCCGGCGGGCTATCCGATTCCGATCGACGGACCGGTCGGCGATCTGGTGCGTGCCACCGGCCGGCACCATTACCGTCCCGCCCATCTGCATTTCCTGATCTTCAAGCAAGGCTTCAAGACTTTGATCTCGCAGGTCTACGTCAATGACGACGAGCGGCTGGAGACCGACGTGCAATTCGGCGTCACCCGCGCACTGGTCGGCAATTATGTCCGCCACGACGGCAAGGCGCCGGCCAGCGACGTGAAGGGCGAATGGTATTCGCTCGACCAGACCTTCGTCATGGAGCCGGGCAAGAGCCGGCTGCCCAAACCTCCAATCCAATAAGCCGCACGGATCCGGTTATCAGCGGGGATCGCCGGGTGCGCCCGGTTGACCTTGCCGCGGCCCGGGTGTTCCTTTGTCGCGCATGAATACCGTCAGCTCCAGACCGTTGCCGGTGCGCCGGTTCTCGTTGCCGAACGTGTTGACCTATGTGCGCATCGCTGCCGTGCCGGTGGTGGTGGGGCTGCTGTATTGGCAGAGCATTCTCGACGGCGGCCTGTGGCTGCGCTGGGTGGCGCTCGCGGTTTTCATATCCGCCGGCGTTACCGACATTCTCGACGGTTATTTCGCCCGCATGTGGGGTCAGCAGTCCTCGCTCGGCCGCATGCTCGATCCGATCGCGGACAAGCTGCTGGTGGCATCATGCTTGCTGATGCTGGCGGCCGAAGACACCATCCGCGGCTGGACGCTGCTCGCCGCCGTGATCATTCTCTGCCGCGAAATCCTGGTGTCGGGCTTGCGCGAATACCTCGCCGAGCTGCGGGTCAGCGTGCCAGTGACAAAACTCGCCAAGTGGAAGACCGTCGTCCAGATGGTGGCGGTCGGATTCCTGATCGCGGGCGACGCCGGCGATCGGATTGTCCCGGTGGTGACCCAGATCGGCATCACGCTGCTGTGGCTGTCGGCGATCCTGACGCTCTATACCGGCTGGGACTATATGCGCGCCGGCCTGCGCTATATGATCGACTAGCGCATGATCCCGAAAAATGGGCACCGGTTTTCGCCAAGATCATGCGCGAGGATTAAATGAGCATAAAACTGCGTTATTTCGCCTGGGTGCGCGAGCGCGTCGGGATTCCTGAGGAAGACATCGAAGTTCCCGCCGGTATCGCCACGGTTGGCGAACTGATGGTGTGGCTTACCTCGCGCGGCGAGGAGTATGCGCATGCCTTTGCCAATCCGAAGGTGATCCGCGCCGCCATCGATCGCACCCATGTCAGGCCACAAACGCCAATCAAGGGCGCCGGCGAAATTGCCTTCTTTCCGCCGATGACGGGCGGATAGCGCGCCTGCGTCAGGCGGGCTAGATTAGCGCCATGACAGCGACATCCACCGTGCGCCTGCAGCGCGAGCCGTTCGACGCCGCCGCGGAAACGGCGAAGCTCACGCGCGGGCGCACCGATGTCGGCGCGGTGGTCGCCTTCACCGGGATATGTCGCGGAAACGAGGCAAGCGAGCCGATCGCCGCGCTGACGCTCGAGCATTATCCAGGCATGGCGGAGACCGAGATCGAGCGTCACGTCGCGGAGGCGGTCGGCCGCTGGCCACTGTTGGGCGTCACGGTCATTCATCGCTACGGCCGCATCGTGCCGGGCGAGGACATCGTGCTGGTGGTCACCACGTCGTCGCATCGCGAGGCGGCGTTCGCGGCGGCCGAATTCCTGATGGATTACCTGAAGACCCGTGCGCCGTTCTGGAAACAGGTCGAGAAGGCGGACGGTAAAACTTGGGTGGACGCCAAAGCGACCGATGACGCGGCGGCCGCGCGCTGGTCCGCGCCGCGCAGCAAACGTGAAGCGGCTGAATGACTGCGCATGATCCCGAAAAGTGGAAACCGGTTTTCGGATAAGATTATGCGCCAAGCACAACGAGGCAACATGGTTCCCATTGTGGTCGCGACCGTTGCGGTCATTGCGCTCGGTATCAACCAGGCGCCGGCCGCGGACGTCACCTATTACGAGGTGACGCGCGGCGCGCATCCGCATGACGTGGCGCCGGCGCCGGACGGCACCGTCTGGTACACCGCGCAATCCAAAGGCGCGCTCGGCATCCTCGATCCGAAGACCGGCAATGTGACGCAGGTGTTGCTTGGCGAAGGCGCCGCGCCGCATGGCGTCATCGTCGGGCCCGATCGCGCGGCCTGGATCACCGAAGGCGGGCAGAACGCGATTGCGCGCTTCGATCCGGCGACCAAAGCGGTGAAGCTGTTCCCGTTGCCGAAAGAATTTCCCAACGCCAATCTCAACACCGCGACCTTCGACCGCAAAGGCATCCTCTGGTTCACCGGCCAGAATGGCGTGTACGGCCGCGTCGATCCGGCGAGTGGCAAGGTCGATGCCTGGAAGGCGCCGAAGGGCGCCGGGCCCTACGGCATCACCACCACGCCGAACGGCGACGTCTGGTACGCCTCGCTCGCCGGCGACCATATTGTAAAAATTGATACCGTTAGCGGCGACGCGCTGATGGTGCCGCCGCCCAAACCCGGCGTCGGTCCGCGCCGCATCTGGTCGGACTCCAAAGGCCTGTTGTGGGTCAGCTTCTGGAATACTGGCGAAGTCGGCCGCTACGATCCGATCAACAAGAGCTGGAAAGTGTGGAGCCTGCCGAAGAGCAAAGGCGGCTGCTACGCAGTCTATGTCGACGACAAGGACAAGGTGTGGTTGACCGACTGGGTCGCCAACGCGATCCTGCGCTTCGACCCGGCGAGCGAGAAGTTCGAAAGCTTCCCCAGCGACCGGCGCGGCGCCTCGGTGCGCCAGATTCTCGGCCGGCCGGGCGAATTGTGGGGCGCGGAATCCGGCACCGATCGTCTGGTGGTGGTGCGGTATTGACGTGTTGCCACATTATAACGTCTGCGCATGATCTAGTCCGAAAACCGGTTTCCACTTTTCGGGATCATGCGCTAGTCAGGATATTGATATGGCGTTCGATTCGACCATCAGCCGCCGGCAGATCTTGCAAATTCTCGCAAGCGGCGCGGCTTTGGCGGCAACGGGCCGGCCGGCGCTCGCCGCCGAAGCGCGCATCGGCCGCCTGATCGGCGAGGCAAAAGATCTGCCGACGATTTCGCAGCGCATCGATTTCATCTCGCGCGCGCTGCTCGGCACGACATACCGGGACAACACCCTGATCGGCGGCCCGCGCAAGCCGGAACAATTCGTCGTGCGCGACGACGCGTTCGATTGCGTCACTTTTTGCGAAACGGTGCTGGCCGCCGCGATCGGGCGCGACCTCGGCGAATTCGAGGCGAACCTGCGTGCGATCCGCTATCACAACGGCGTCATGGCGTGGCGCGAGCGCAATCATTATTTCTTCGAGTGGAGCCAGCACAATATCGAGAACAAGACCTGCCGCGCCATCGCCATGGATGGCTCGGTCGTGCTGGAAAAGACAGTTTATTGGCACCGCGAACTCGGCCAACGGCGATTTTCGATGACCGTCATTCCTGGCGCCACGTTGCTGGCGAACAAGCGTCAGCTCGCGAACGGCGACATCGTCGGTTTTGTATCGATGCGACCGAATCTGGATTATTTCCACACCGGCTTTATCGCCTTCGATCGCGGCGGCGAACTGCTGCTGCGGCACGCGTCGCAAAGCCGGCATCGCGTGCTCGACGAACGCGTGGACCGCTTCGTCGCGCAAAATCGAGTGCGCTATGTCACATTGCTGCGGCCGGAAGAGCCAGCCGCCGGCGCGGTCGCCGCCAAAAAGAACGGCTGACCAGACATCACGCCGCGGCGGCCTTGCCCTTCGGATTCACTTCCGCGGTGTAATCTTCCATCAGCTGCTTGGTGATGCCGCCCGGATTGAAATTCCACTGCGCGATCTCCGACACCGCGGTGACTTCCGCAGCCGAGCCGGTGATGAAGCATTCGGAGAATTGGATAAGTTCATCAGGCAGGATGCGGCGCTCGATCACCTCGAAGCCGCGCTTGCGCGCCAAGCCGATCACGGTCTGCCGGGTGATGCCGTCGAGGAAGCAGTCGGCCAGCGGCGTGTGGATCTTGCCGTCCTTGACGAAAAAGATATTGGCGCCGGTGCATTCGGCGACGCGGCCTTCCCAATCCAGCATCATGGCGTCGGCATAGCCTCGGCGCTCCGCGCGGTGCTTGGAGATGGTACAGATCATGTAGAGGCCGGCGGCCTTGGCGCGGCACGGCGCGGTCTTCGGATCGGGCCGGCGATATTCGGCCAAGTCGAGCCTAATGCCCTTGAGCCGTTGTTCGGGATCGAAATAGCTCGGCCATTCCCAGCTCGCGATCGCGAGATGGATGGTGTTGTTCTGCGCCGAGACGCCCATCATTTCCGATCCGCGCCAGGCGACCGGGCGGACGTAGGCTTCCTTCTTGCCGTTCTTGTCGACCACCAGCTTCTTGGCGGCGTCGATCTCGGCGACCGAATAAGGGATTTCGAAATCCAGCGTGCTGGCCGACCGCTTCAGGCGCTCGGAATGTTCGGTGGATTTGAAGATCTGGCCGCCATAGGCGCGCTCGCCCTCGAACACGCAGCTCGCATAGTGCAGGCCGTGGCTGAGTACATGCAGATTGGCGTCGGCCCAGGGCACCAGCTTGCCGTCGTACCAGATGACCCCCTCGAGCCGGTCATAGGATTGGGCAGCCATGATATCCTCCTTCGCCTCGTCGTCTTTCGGGGCCTTGCTGGCCACTTCTACCGCTGTGATGGCGCATTTTTCGCGCTTATTCCAACACTTTGCGTCGCCGGGCAACACCCGGTATGAGTGGCGGCAGTCCGCCGGAGCGCCTGTCTGGATCGGGCTTATGCGGCCTCGATAGGGCCTTTGGGCACGATCCTTTCGTCCTTAGCGGTGTTTTTGTAACATAAAACCAAAATATGTCAACATGGCTGACATAAATGTGAACGCCAAGACCGCTACCGCCAGCACGGGCCTGTCCGAGCGCCCGATCGGGAGCGCCGCGCCTACGCCTGCGTCCGCAGAGCCGGTCTGGGACATCATCGAACTGCTGTTCTTCGCCTACCGCGATTTCGTCGGCGACCCGGACGAAGTGCTCAGCAAGCTCGGCTTCGGCCGCGCCCATCACCGGGTGCTGCATTTCGTCAACCGCAATCCCGGCATGAAGGTGGCCGACCTGCTCGACATCCTCAACATCACCAAGCAGTCGCTCGGCCGCGTGCTCAAGCAACTGGTCGATCAGGGCTATGTGCAGCAGAAGGAAGGCGCGCAGGACCGCCGTCAGCGGCTTTTGTATGTGACACCGAAGGGCGAGGCGCTGGCGCTTAAGCTCGCAAACTTGCAGACCACGCGCATCAACCGCGCCTTCGCCGAGCTCGGGCCGGGCGCGCATGAGGCGGCGCGGCGTTTTCTCACCGCCATGATCGACGGCGACGATCGCGAGGCTGTGCTGCGACTGATCGCCCGCGCCGACCGTACCGCAAAGCCGCGCGGCTGAGGTGGCGTGTTCAGTTAAATCATTGAGAGAGCCTGGCCGATGACACTGCCCGCCACGCTTCCCGACAATGCGCCACATCTGCTGGTGGTCGACGACGACCGCCGCATCCGCGACCTGCTCTCGCGCTTCCTCGCCGGCGAGGGTTATCGCGTGACCACCGCCGAGACCGCTCCCGATGCGCGCGCCAAGCTTAAAAACCTGAGCTTCGATTTGCTCGTTCTCGACGTGATGATGCCGGGCGAGTCCGGATTCGATTTGGCTAAGGCGATCCGCGGCACGTCCAACGTGCCAATCCTGATGCTGACCGCGCGCGACGCCGCCGAGAGCCGCATCCAGGGCCTCGAGATCGGCGCCGACGACTACCTGTCGAAGCCGTTCGAGCCGCGCGAACTGGCGCTGCGCATCGCCAATATTCTCAAGCGCGCGCAGCCGGCCGCCACGCCGCCGGTGGAATCGGTGCGCTTCGGGCCGTTCGTCTATCACCTCGCGCGCGGCGAATTGCGCCGCGGCGAGGAGATCATCCGCCTGACCGACCGCGAGCGCGAGATGCTGCGCATCTTGGCGGCGACGCCGGGCGAAACCGTGTCGCGCCTGGCATTCGCCGGTAACGGCGGCTCGGTCAGCGAGCGCGCCGTGGACGTGCAGGTCAACCGCCTGCGCCGCAAGATCGAGCGCAATCCCGCCAATCCGCTGTTCGTGCAGACCGTGCGCGGCATCGGCTACCGGCTGGTGATCACCACATGACCAGCCTCGACATCGGCATCGCCACAATCCGTACGATCCGCACGGCGCTCGTCCATATCGTCGAGCGATGGCAGCGATTCAACGATATCGCCGCGGTCCGCACCATCCGCACCGGTTTCGAACGCATCGGCGACGGGTGGCGGCGGCTCAGCCGGTGGCTCAACAGCGTGATGCCGAAAGGCCTCTATGCGCGCGCGCTGCTCATCATCATCCTGCCGATGGTGATCCTGCAGTCGGTGGTCGCCTTCGTATTCATGGAGCGGCACTGGAACGTCGTCACCCAGCGGCTGTCCGCCGGCGTGGTGCAGGACATCGCGGCGCTGATCGACATCTATAGCGGCTATCCGCAGGATACCGACCGGGCGCAGATCCGGCGCATCGCGCAGGAGCGGCTCGGCCTGGTGGTGGATTTCCTGCCCCTGACCGAGATGCCGCCGCCGGGGCCGAAGCCGTTCTTTTCGCTCTTGGATCAGGCGCTGTCGGAGGAATTGCGCAAGCAGATCGGCCGCCCGTACTGGATCGACACCGTCGGGAAGTCGGCGCTGGTCGAGATCCGCGTGCAACTCGAAAATACCGTGATGCGGGTATTCGCGCGGCGCGGCGCGGCCTACGCGTCGAATTCGGAAATCTTCCTGCTCTGGATGGTCGGCACCTCGACCGTGCTGCTCGCCGTCGCCATTGTCTTCCTGCGCAACCAGATCAAGCCGATCTTGCGGCTCGCCGACGCCGCCGAAAGCTTCGGCAAGGGCCGCGAGGTGCCGAACTTCCGCCCGCGCGGCGCGCGCGAAGTGCGGCGCGCGGCGCAGGCCTTCATCGAGA
Source organism: uncultured Alphaproteobacteria bacterium (assembly GCA_963781875.1). Lineage (GTDB taxonomy): Bacteria > Pseudomonadota > Alphaproteobacteria > Rhizobiales > Xanthobacteraceae > Pseudolabrys. Next base: position 1,038,366 of record CAWAHP010000009.1, on the reverse strand, counting down.
TGAAAACCCGCGTCGAGCGCGCGATCGAGCAACGCACCGCCATGCTCGCGGGCGTATCGCACGATCTGCGCACCGTGCTCACGCGCTTCAAGCTCGAACTCGCGCTGATCGACGAAAGTCCGGAAATCGAGGCGATGAAGAAGGACGTGGACGAGATGGCGCGCATGCTGGAGGCTTATCTCGCCTTCGCGCGCGGCGACTACGGCGAGAGCGCGGCGCCGACCGACATGGCGGAATTCCTTGAGGAATTGCGGCTCGACGCCGAGCGCCACGGCCACAAGGCGAGCGTGTTGTTCCATGGGCCGCCGATCGTCACCGTGCGCCCGGCGGCGTTCAAACGCTGCCTCGCCAATCTGGTGTCGAATGCTGCGCGCTTCGCGCCATCGATCGCGATCAGCGGGCACAGCGACCATCGCTATCTCACCGTCACGGTCGATGACGACGGGCCCGGCATTCCGGCAGATTTGCGCGAGGAAGTGTTCAAGCCGTTCCTGCGGCTCGACGATGCGCGCAATCAGGACGAGGGCGGCACCGGCCTCGGCCTGGCGATTGCGCGCGACATCGCGCGTTCGCACGGCGGCGACATCACGCTCGGCGACAGCCCGCTTGGCGGCCTGCGCGCTACCGTGCGGGTGCCGGTGTAGTTTCCCGGGCGCAGCCTAGCACGAAGTGGTGCGCTGCAGACCCGGGATCCAGAAATAAGCATAGAAAAAGATGGGTCCCCGATCAGCGGTGCACGGCTTACGCGCTGCACCGCGTCCGGGACACGAGGGGCTAAGCGGCTTCGGCTTCTTCCTCGTCGCGCGCGCGGCGGCGCCGACGCGGACCGCGCAGCACGCATTTCGGAATCGCGCACAGGTCGTCGACAAATCCGGCCCAGCGTTCGGCGCTGGCAAGCCCGCGGTCGAGCGCGGCCATGGTGTGGTCGAGGCCGGGCTCGTCGTCATCGATCCACACCGTCAGCACGCGCGCGAACATCAGCGCCGCGCCTTGCGCGCGCAGCGCGCCCTTCGGGCCCGATGCGCCGATGCCGGCAGCTTCCAGCATCCAGCGCTGCGAGCGCACCGCCATGGCGTTGAGGGCGAAGGCCAGGCCCGGATTGCGCCGCGCCGAGCACATGATCGAACGCACCCCATCCTTGTAGGGGCCAAGCGCCTCCAGCCGGCGCATCAGCACGTCGAACAGCCGCTCGCGCGCGGGCTCCTCGGCCATCTCAGCATCGCCACCGGCGAGCACCGCGCGGTCGATGTCCTTGATGTGAGCGGCGAGGATCGCCAGCGTCGAGCCGAATTCGGCGCGCAATTGCGAGAGCTTGAGGCCGGCGCGGCCGGCGATTTCGGCCAACCCGATCTGCTCGAAGGAATGTTCGGCGAGCAACGCCATCAATGCGTCGACCGCCTTGTCGCGGTCGCTGGTGCCGCGCGGTGGCGGGGCGGTGGGCGCCTTGCGTTCACGTTTCGGCTTGCGGGCCATGGCGGCCTCCCTCAGGGCTGTTCGGTTGTCCTTAATCTAGGCCCGCAAAGGCGACTGTTCTAGGGCATGGAACCTGCCTCACCCTGAGGAGCGCACGAAGTGCGCGTCTCGAAGGGTGAGATGGTTGGAATCCTCATCCTTCGAGACGGCTGCTTCGCAGCCTCCTTAGGATGAGGATTGAGATATGTCAGCCCGCCAGCTCACGCCCGCGCCGCGTGGCGGCGGCGATAGCCTTGGTAAGCAGCTCGTCGAAGCCGCCCGGTCCCATCAGCACGTCCAGCGCGGCGGCGGTGGTGCCGCCCGGCGAGGTGACGTTCTGCCGCAGCATGGCGGCATCGAGGTCGGAGCGATGCAGCAGTTCGCCCGAGCCGGCGACGGTTTCGCGCGCCAGCTGCGCCGCCAGCTCCGCGGGCAGTCCGGCTGCGATGCCGGCCTTGGTCATGGCCTCCGCCAGCAGGAAGACATAGGCCGGGCCGGAGCCGGACAACGCGGTTACCGCGTCCATCAGCGTCTCGTCGCCGACCCATTCGACCTTGCCGATGGCGGCGAGCAGGTCGGAGGCGAGCTTGCGCTGGCGCGCGGAGACGTTTGCATTGGCGACCGCGACGCTGATGCCGCGGCCGATTGATGCCGGCGTGTTCGGCATCGCGCGCACGATCGCCGTTGCGGCCGGCAGCGATTTCTGCAGAAAACGAAGCGTGCGACCGGCCATGATCGAGAGCACCAGCGTCGACTTGCCGACGTGCTGGCTCAGCGGAGGCACCGCCTGCGGCGCGGTCTGCGGTTTCACCGCGATCACGATCGCGGCAGCCTCGGCGGCTTTGCCCTTTGGATTGAGCTTGAGCCCGCGCCGCGTGAGCGCCTTCACGGTTTTGCCGGGCTGCGGCTCGATCACCACCAGCTTTTTCGGATTGATCCCGCGCGCCAGCCAGCCGTCGAGCATGGCGCCGCCCATTTTGCCGGCGCCGACCAGGACGAGGCAGCCCCGGAAATTTTTCAACGTGCGTGCGTTGCCGATGACCATGGCCGATGAGCGGCCTTACGCCTCGCCCGAGGTCTCGAACATGGCGGCGTCGAGCGCCTCGCGCGCGGCCTTGCCGGCCCAGACCACGAATTGGAAGGCGGTGAAATAACGCTCGCAGGTGTCGAGCGCGGTGGCGAGCAGCGCCTCGCATTGCTTGCCGGAGGCTTCCGTGCCGCCCGCCAGCACCAGCGCATGGCGGAACATCACGATGCCTTCATTGGTCCAGAGGTCGAAATGGCCGACCCACAGCCGCTCGTTGATCAGCGAGATCAGCGCCTGTACCTCGGCGCGGCGGCGCTCCGGCACCCTGAGGTCGAAGGCGCAGGCCAGATGCAGCGCCTCGATGTCGCCCATCCAGGTGTAGGAGATCTGGTATTCGGTCCAGCGCCCGGTGACCAGGATGGTGATCTCGTCGTCGCTGGCGCGTTCGAACGACCAGTCGTTGACGGCCGCCAAACGTTCCACCACGTCGAGGGGATTGATTCGTTGCTCGTCCGCATAGCTGCCGAGGGACATGACGTCTCCGCTTTGCCGAATGGAGCGAGAGGAAACGCACGCCACCGCACGCGCACGGCACGGGAATCACCCGAAACGGGTCCGAACCGCATTTTGACGCAGGGGGTACGGGGTGCCTTGACGGCGACAACGAATCACTGGGCAAACTGACTATAACCTGCTCGATTCCGCCCGCCAAAGGCATCATCGGGTGCTAATGAGCAGTGATTTGGGGGTGTTAGGCAATCGGCCTGAGTCAACTCTCCACAGGCAATGCTGTGGCAAATTGAATCAGTGGTGGATAACTCAAGTCACGCTCGACGTGTGGAATCACATTGATCGCGCGGCCGGACGCAAAACCGGTTCCCACTTTTGCTGGCCGCGCGATGCTCAGTCGAAAAGACTCGAAACCGACTCTTCGGACGCGGTGCGCCCGATCGCCTCGCCGATCAGTGTGGCGATCGGCAACACGCGGGTATTGCCGGCGTTGAGCACTTCCTTGGTCGGCTGAATCGAATCGGTGATCACCAGTTCCTTCAGCCGCGATTTGGCGATGCGCCCGGCCGCGCCATCCGACAGCACGCCGTGGCTGATATAGGCGTAGACCGCCTTGGCCTTTTGCTCGAGCAGGGCATCGGCGGCATTGATCAGCGTGCCGCCGGAGTCGACGATATCGTCCACCAATATGCAGGTGTAGCCGGCGACGTCGCCGATCACGTTCATCACTTCCAATTCGCCCGCGCGTTCGCGCCGCTTGTCGATGATGGCGAGCGGCGCGTTGATGCGCTTGGCGAGCCCGCGCGCGCGCACCACGCCGCCGACGTCGGGCGACACCACCATGACATTGTCGAGCTGGAAGCGCTCGCGGATGTCGCGCACCATCACCGGCGACGCATAGAGATTGTCGGTCGGGATGTCGAAGAAGCCCTGGATCTGGCCGGCATGCAGGTCGAGCGTCATCACCCGGTCGGCGCCGGCGCGCGTGATCAGGTTGGCGACCAGCTTGGCCGAGATCGGCGTGCGCGGACCCGGTTTGCGGTCCTGCCGGGCATAGCCGAAATAGGGGATCACCGCCGTGATGCGGCGCGACGAGGCACGGCGCAACGCGTCCATGATGATCAGCAATTCCATCAGATGGTCGTTGGCCGGAAACGACGTGGACTGGATGACGAAAACGTCAGCGCCGCGGACGTTTTCCTGGATTTCGACGAAAATCTCCATGTCGGCGAAGCGCCGCACCACCGCCTTGGTCAGCGTGGTCTTGAGGTATTCGGCGATCTGCTGTGCCAGCGCAGGGTTGGAATTGCCGGCAACGAGCTTGATCGCTCCGTTCTTGCCCGACATCCCAAGATCCTCGTGTTGCCCGGCATTTTGCTCAGCGCATGATCTATTCCGAAAACCGGTACCCACTTTTCGGGATCATGCGCGCCGGCGGCGTCGTCATAACAAGGCGGGGAGGGCCCGGCAATACGACTCGAAATCGTTGTCCCGAAGCTTTTGCCGGCAGGATGAATGCGGCGTTAGGGCTTTATTGGCTCGATGCGGTCAGCGTCGGCGTTTCCCGGGCCGACATCGCTGCCCTCGGCTTGCGGCGCGGCAGTGGCACCGGCTCGGCACTTGCATCGGCCGCGACCGGAGCTTCGGCGGTCTCCGGCGGCTTCGGATCGGCTTGTGCGCGGAATATGCGGAAAATCCCGGACGCCTCGGGCGTGAAGTCGTGTTGTCCGATCAGCGCGATCTGCGGCTCGGCGGCCGCAGTGGGCGTGCCGGGCACGACCTCGGGTGAGGTCAGGAAGGCCGCGAGCTCCTCAACGCTGCTGCGCGCAATCCGGTGCAACATCGCGTCGTCGGCGGCGGTCCAGGCGTCGCGGTGGCGGCCCTTGGGCGTCTCTTCGCCGGTGATGCGCAAGGCGCGGCGCTCGTCGCCGTCGAACACGTCCCACACCCACGAGATCGTGGTCTGACCGTTCACCGCCTTGGCGGCGATATAGCCGCGCACGCGATAGGCCGACGGACTTTCGCGCGAAATGACCGCGATCTGGCGGCTCTGCGCCTCGTCGTTCAGATTCTGCACCAGCTTTTTGAATTTTGCGGGCGGCGGCCCGTCGATCGATTCAAACGCGACGGTGGCGCCGCGCGGCAGCGCGGCCGACATGCTGGGCGGGCCGTCGAAGGTGCAGCCGGCGAGCGTCATCGTGCCGGCGGCCGCCAACACGAAACGCGAACGCGCCACGCAATATGCCGCGGCGCCCAAGGCGCGACGGCCCCAACCCCACACCATGGAAACCCCTGCGGCCTTGTTCTTGGTCTTTGCAGCTCCCGCGGCCGGGGCAAACCTTAGCGGCAGGGGCGCCCTTGAGTCCAGCCGAGAGGCGGGCCGGCAGCAGCTTTTGAGGAAAACTAGTCGGCGAGCGCGATGGCGTTGATATGTCGGCCGTAATCCGGCTCGCCCAGGAGCGTGGTGCGGCGATAGCTGAAGAAACGGTCGGGCTCGGCATAGGTGCACAGGCCGAGGTCATCGAATTTGACGATGCCAGCGCGTCGAATGCGGTCGGCGATATAGCCGGTGAGGTCGAACATGGCGTGCCCGGCGCGATCCGAGGCCACGAAGAACCGCGCATTGGCCGCGTCCGCCGCCAGGAAGCGCTCGACGAATTCCGGCCCGACTTCGTAGTTCGGCTGCCTGATCGTGGGGCCGAGCACGACCGTGATATCGGCGCGCTCGGCGCCGAGCGTCTCCATCGCCGTGACCGTTGCCTCGATCACGCCGCTGAACGCACCGCGCCATCCGGCATGGGCGGCGCCGACCACGCCCGCATTGGCGTCGGCGAACAGCAGCGGCCCGCAGTCGGCGGTGGACACCCCGATCGCGAGCCGCGCCTCGCGCGTGACGATGGCGTCAGCGCGCGGTCGGTTATCGCGCGTCCAAGGCTGTTCGGCGATCACGACGTCGGGCGAATGAATTTGATAGGGCGTAAGCAAGCGATCCGGCGTCACGCCCAGCGCGGCGGCCATGCGGGCGCGATTTTCGGCGACCTTGTCCTGCGCATCGTTGGAGCCGACGCCGCCATTGAGCGTGGCATAGACGCCCTGCGACACGCCGCCCTCGCGCGTGAAGAACGCGTGGCGAATGCGCGCGAGCTTGGACAGCGAAGCAGCTTGCAACATGGCCCCGGTCCTTTACTCGAAGCCGGGCGGCACGCCAACCGACGGGTGTGCGAAGGCGGCGGCCTTGAACAGCCTACCCATGCCGGTGCGGCTTTGGCCAATCAGACGTGCGAGCGCGGAATCGATCTCGGCCGCAGCGACGGGCGAGGCCTTGGCCTTGAGCTTGTCGGCGCGCGTCTCGATGCCGAGGCGGCGCAGGAATTGCGCCTGCTCGAGCGGGCCGAATGCATTCGCGCCCATCGATTCCACCGCCCGCGCCAGTGCCTGAAAATCGACATGCGCGGTCAGATCGATGTTGCCCGGCGCGATCAGCGGATCGACATAGGCGTGCTGGGCGACGCCCTGAAAAGTGTCGCCGACGTCGCCGGCGGCATGGCCGTAGTCGATCACCAGCGCGGTGCCGCCTTCGCCGGCGATCCGCCGTCCCAGTTCCATGGCCATCGTGTCGTTGCGCCATTCGAAGATCGACAGCGCGGGTGCCGCGCGCACGGCCGGCGGCAGCAACGCCTCAAAATGCGGCAGCGGATCGGGCGCGACGGTGAAAGCGAGATTGCCGACGGAATCGATTTCGATCAGGCGTTCGAACCAGCCGCGCTCGGTCTTCACCGCCTGATTGACCGGCAGCGCATCGAAGAATTCGTTGGCGACGACGATAACGGGACCTTTCGGCACCTCGTCCAGCGCGGCATGCCAAAACATCTGTGCCGGCAGGCCTTCCAGCGCGCGTTGCTGCTGCGCCCGCAACGCCGGGCTGATCTCCACCAGATGCAGCACCACGGCATCGAGGAAGGCCGGCACGACCTGTGCCGCACGCAACGCGTCGTTCATCATGGTGCCGCGGCCGGGGCCGAGCTCGACGATGCGGACATGTTCGGGCGCCCCCATCTGCTTCCAGACCGCCGCCATCCATAACCCGATCAGCTCGCCGAACATCTGGCTGACTTCCGGCGCGGTAATGAAATCGCCGCGGCTCCCCAGCGGATCGCGCGTGGTGTAATATCCGTGCTTGGGATCGGTGAGGCACAGCGCCATATATTCGCCGACCGGCATCGCACCCGCCGCTTCGATGCGCCAGCGGATTTCGGCTTCCAGCGGCGAACCGTCATCCATTAGGGTCCGATCCATTCACATTGAATCATTGCCGTCCCTAACATTATTTTTTTGCGCATGACCTTTTCCGAAAACCGGTTCTCACTTTTCGGGATCATGCGCTCCGCAGCGGCGGATGCTTCAGCGCATAAACGATGAGGGCGATTCCGGCGAGCAGCAGCGGCACCGACAGCAGCATGCCCATGGTCAGGCCGCCCCATAGGAATCCGAGTTGGGCATCGGGCTCGCGGAAAAGTTCGCTCGTCGTGCGCGCGATTGAATAGCCGACCGCGAAGCAGCCGATGATCAGCCCTGGCCGTTTCAGCGCGCCCGCGCGCATTAGAATCGTCAGCACGGCGAGCAGCACCAGGCCTTCCAGCGCCGCTTCATAGAGCTGGCTCGGATGCCGCGGCAGCGTACCGCCGCCGGGAAAAACCATGGCCCACGGCACGTCGGCGGGGCGTCCCCACAATTCGCCATTGATGAAATTGGCAATACGGCCGAGGAACAGGCCGATCGTTCCGACCCCGCAGGTGATGTCGCCGAGCGACAGCGTCGGTATGCCGCGCTTGCGCGCGAACAGAATCGCTGCCACGACGCAGCCGGTAAAGCCACCGTGGAACGACATGCCGCCGTTCCATAGTTGCACGATCTCCAGCGGATACTCGGCGAAATGCTCCAGATTGTAGAACAGCACGTAGCCGATGCGGCCGCCGAGGATGATGCCGAGCGTCACCCAGAGTATGTAATCGTCGAAGTCGACGACGGTCATCGGCGCCTTGCCGCCCCATAGTTTCTCGTTGCGGATGATGGCGCGGGCGTAAGCCCAGCCAAGCAGGATGCCGAAGATATAGGCCAGCGCATACCAGCGGATGGCCAACGGTCCGATATGCACCAGCACCGGATCGAAGTCGGGGAACGGAATGACGAACAAGGGCATGGCGGATTCCGGTTTGAATGAGAGCGGCGATGTTATCAGGTCGTAGCATGCCGGGTCTTGCGGCGGGATGACCGGATCGCCATTGTTAACGCATGATCCCGAAAAGTGGGGACCGGTTTTCGGAAAAGAGCATGCGCAAGCAAAATGTTAACCGCGCCGGAGGCGAATCATGACCCAGACCAGCAACCGCATTTTCGACGAGATGGCGCGCCTGATGAACGATGCCGCCGGGGTCGCGCAAGGGGTGCGGCGCGAATTCGACACTCTATTCCGCGCCCAGGCCGAACGCATCCTGCGCGACCTCGATGTGGTCCAGCGCGAGGAATTCGAGGCGGTCAAGGAGATGGCCCGCCTGGCGCGCGAGGAGAACGAGGCGCTGAAGGCGCGCATCGCGGCGCTGGAAGCCAAGCCCGCGGCCAAGAAAAGTTCAGGCCCGGCCGCATCCGACTGAATTTACGCCGTTCGAGGGCTTTCTTGCCCTTTGCGACCCGCGCCGCTATAACCCCGCGCGATACGCGGCCCCCGGCACCCCTGGAGGCTTGCCGCGTTCGCGGGCGGCGGAAAAAGCCGCCTTTTCAATTGGGTTAGATGAGGTTTTACCATGGCGACCGTCCACGAACTGAAGGCGACGGTGCGCCCGAAAGGCGGCAAGGGGGCCGCCCGGGCTGCGCGTCGCTCCGGCCAGGTGCCGGGCGTGATCTACGGAGAGAACAAGCCCCCGCAGATGGTCCTGTTGGACCACACCGAGCTGCGCAGGAAGATCTATGCCGGGCGCTTTCTCACCACGCTCTATAACCTGGATGTGGACGGCACCAAGCATCGCGTGATCCCGCGCGACTTCCAGCTCGATCCGGTGAAGGACCTGCCGATGCATGTGGATTTCCTCCGCGTGGCGGAAGGCGCCGTCATCCGCGTGAAGGTGGCCGTGCACGTGCTCAATGCCGACCAGTCGCCCGGCGTCAAGCGCGGCGGCGCGGTCAACATCGTCACCCACACGATCGACGTGATGTGCCCGGTCGATGCCATTCCCGAATCCATCGACGTCGATATTTCCGAGCTCGACATCAACCATTCCAAGCACCTCAGCGAGGTGACGCTGCCGCCGAATGTACGCGTGGTCGCGCATGGCGACATCACGCTGGTCACGGTCGTGCCGCCGTCCGGCTACGCGGAAGAACTCAAGGCCGCCGCCGAAGCGGCCGCCGCCGCTGCCGCCGCCGCGGCTGCCGCTGCCGCGGCTGGCGTCGTGCCCGGCGCCGAAGGTGCTGCTCCCGGTGCCGCGCCAGGTGCCGCCCCCGGCGCCGCGCCCGGTGCCGCTCCAGCCGCGGGCGCTGCGCCCGCTGCCGCCGCCGCGCCGGCGAAGCGCCGCGCCGGCGAAGCCCGACAAGAAGTGAGGCGGCATAATATTTTGCTGGAGCATGATCTTATCCGAAAACCGGTTCCCACTTTTCGGGATCATGCTCTCGCGCCTCCTCGTTCGCGGAACTCTCTGAGGCGGCGACGCCGTTGAAGCCATGCTGCTATTGGTCGGCCTCGGCAATCCCGGACCGCGGCACGCCGCCAACCGCCACAATATCGGTTTCATGGCCGTGCAAGCGATCGCGCGCCGCCACAACATCGCGCCCTGGCGCCGGCGCTTCCAGGGCGTGGCGGTGGAAGGGATGATTGCGGGCGAACGCGTTTTGCTGCTGCTGCCCGGCACCTTTATGAACGAGTTGGGGCGCGCGGTGGCTGAAGCAGCGCACTTCTACAAGCTCGACGCTGGCCAGATCGTGGTGTTCCACGACGAGGTCGATCTGCCGTCAGCCAAGGTGCGGGTGAAGGCGGGCGGCGGCGTCGCCGGCCACAACGGATTGCGGTCGATCACCGCGCATGTCGGCAACGACTACCGGCGCGTGCGCATCGGCATCGGCAAGCCGGACGTGAAGGAACTGGTGCCGATGCATGTGCTCGGCGATTTCGCCAAGAGCGATTGGCCCTGGCTGGAAGCGCTGTGCGACGTCGTCGCCGACAATGCCGGGCTCTTGGTCGAGGGCAAGGATTCGACGTTTCAAAACAAGGTGCATCTCGCCATGTCAGCCAAGGGCTTTGTCGACGAGAAGGAGCCGCCCGGCTCCGACGATTGACGGTGTAACGAGACAAAAGACGCGGACGTAAATTCATGGGATTCAAATGCGGCATCGTCGGCCTGCCGAATGTCGGCAAGTCGACGCTCTTCAATGCACTCACGCAGACAGCGGCGGCGCAGGCGGCGAACTATCCGTTCTGCACCATCGAGCCAAATGTCGGCGAGATCGGGGTCCCGGATCCGCGTCTGGACAAACTGGCGGTGCTGGGGAAGTCGGAACAGATCATTCCGACCCGCATCACCTTCGTGGACATCGCCGGCCTGGTGCGCGGCGCCTCAAAAGGCGAGGGCCTCGGCAACCAGTTCCTCGCCACCATCCGCGAAGTAGACGCCATCGTGCATGTGGTGCGCTGCTTCGAGGACAGCGATGTCACGCATGTCGAAGGCAAGATCGCTCCGATCGCCGACATCGACACCATCGAGACCGAATTGATGCTGGCCGATCTCGACATCCTGGAAAAGCGCGTTGACGCGCTGGAGAAAAAGGCCAAGGGCACCGGCGAAGACGCCAAGCAGGCCAAGGAAATGCTCGACCTGGTCAATCGCGCGCTTGTGCTGCTGCGCGAGGGCAAACCGGCGCGCCTGGTCGAGCGCAAGCCCGAGGAGGAAAAGCTGTTCCACTCGCTCGGCCTGCTGACATCGGCGCCGGTACTCTATGCCTGCAACGTGGCGGAAGCATCGGCCGCATCCGGCAACGATTTTTCGAGGCTGGTCGAGCAGCGGGCCAAGGAAGAGGGCGCGGTCGCAGTAGTGATCTCGGCCAAAATCGAGTTGGAGATTGCCACGCTGCCGGCGGCGGAACGCGCGGAATTTCTCGCTGCGGTGGGCTTGAAGGAAACCGGACTCGATCGCCTCATTCGCGCCGGCTATACGCTGCTGCATCTGGTGACTTATTTCACCGTCGGACCGAAGGAGACGCGGGCCTGGACCATCACGCAAGGGACCAAGGCGCCGCAGGCGGCCGGCGTGATCCACACCGATTTCGAGCGTGGCTTCATCCGCGCCGAGACCATCGGCTATGACGACTACATTGCCTGCGGCGGCGAGGCCGGCGCGCGCGACGCCGGCAAGATGCGGCTGGAAGGCAAGGACTACGTGGTCGCCGACGGCGATGTGATGCATTTCCGCTTTGCCACCTGAGCGATTGAACTGCGCAACGGATTCGCGCGACTATAGAGAATCGGCTCTACGCTTTGACCCAGGGGGTACCATGCCGTCCACCGCCTCGGTGCGCCGCCTCGGTGCGACCTTGCTGTTCATCGGTCTCTTTGCTGCCGCGCCGGCGAAAGCGGAGATCGAAAAATTCATGACGCCGTGCGGCGACAAGCAAGAAAAAGTTAAGCTGTGCGCGTCGTTCCGCGCCTCGATCGCGATCCCGCAAGGCTGGGTGCAGGACAAGGAAGCGAGCGAGTATTTCGATGCTCAAATGTTGCTGCCCAAGGGCCTCGATTTCGAAAAGGCGCCGGCCAAGATCTATGTCGTCGTGCGCTATAACCGCGACAAGCAGCCGATTTCCGACTTCATGCCTGACAGCATCAAGGATTGGAAAAGCCGGGCCGAGAACGCCAAGATCACCAAGCTCGACGACTTGCAGCGCGGCGGCGGCAAACCGGCGTTCCAGCGCCATAAGTTCGAAGCGCCCAGCCTCGATGAACAGGGCTATGAGTTTCAGTCCGTCACCATCGACGACGACAAGGACGGCAACCAATTCGTCGTGACCATCACCTTGTCCGCCAACACCCGCGAAGCCTTCAAAGCCGCCGAACCGGCCTATCTAGCGATTTTAAGCAAGTACTGAGTGCCGCGCTGGCATGCGGTCGACGGCGGTTGACGCGCCGTCATTCCGGACGATAGGGATCAGCCTGCCGCATCAACGCGATTGTCCGCATTCATGCTCCATTGGGAAGATTTTCAGCCCGGCGCGGTTGCCGTTTACGGCCCGCGGCTGGTCACGCGCGAGGAGATCGTGGCCTTCGCCGCCGAATTCGACCCGCAGCCCATGCATCTCGACGAGGCGGCGGCGAGCGCCACCATGCTCGGCGGCCTCGGCGCCTCCGGCTGGCATAGCTGCTGCTTGATCATGCGGATGATCGCCGACGGCTTCCTGCTCGACTCCAGTTCCATGGGCGGCCCCGGCGTGGACGAGGTGCGCTGGCTTGCGCCGTTGCGGCCGGGCGCGCGCATCCGCGTCCGCTCGACCGTGCTGGACACGCGGGCCTCCAACAGCCGCCCGGACATGGGGCTGGTGAAATTCCTGTTCGAGGTGCTCGACGAAGCGGACGCGACGCTGACGACGCTCAGCACGACCTTGATGTTCGGCCGCCGCCGGCCGGGGGCGCGGCAATGAAATATTTCGAGGAGATCCGCGTCGGCGACACGTTCACGGTCGGCCGCCACACCTTCACCGCCGGCGACATCAAGGGCTTCGCCCGGCGTTTCGACCCGCAGCTGTTCCATGTCGATGACGCGGCGGCCGAGCGTTCGCATTTCGGCGCGCTGTGCGCCTCCGGCTGGCACACGGCCGTTGCCTGGATGCGGCTGATGGTCGATCATCGCCGCCGCATGATTGAAGCAGCGCGCGCGCGCGGCGAGCCGGTCGCCGGCATCGGCCCGGCGCTGGGCTTTCGCGAGCTGAAATGGCTCAAGCCGGTCTATGTCGGTGATACCATCGAGTACCAGGGCGAGGTGATAGAGACGCGCGCATCCAACAGCCGGCCCGGCTTCGGCCTGATGGCCATTCGCTCGACCGGCGTCAATCAGAACGGCGAGCCGGTGATATCGTTCGTGAGCACCACATTCGTCGAACGCCGTCCGGAGAAGCCATGACCGCGTCAGCCGACCGTAGCAGCGAGGCGTCAGCCGCGCTCCGCAAAGGCGAGGAACGGCGCGCGGTCGGCGTTGCCTGCGGCGCGCATGCGCTGCACGACGGCTACACCGATCTGGTCTATGTGATGCTGCCGATCTGGCAGGGCGAATTCGGTTTGAGTTATGCCGCACTCGGGCTGATGCGCACGATGTTCTCCGGCACGCTCGCCGGCTTCCAAATCCCTTCCGGTTTCCTGGCCGAACGGTTCGGCGCACCCATTGTGCTCGCGCTCGGCACTGCGCTCGCCGGTTTCGGCTATTGCCTCGCCGGCTTGAGCAGCGGCGTCATGCTGCTGGCGGCGGCGCTGTTCGTCGGCGGGCTCGGCGCCAGCACGCAGCATCCGCTGGCGTCATCTCTCATTGCCCATGCCTTCGCCGGCGCGCGCTCATTGAAAGCGCTCGGCACCTACAATTTTGCCGGCGATATCGGCAAGATGACGCTGCCGGCGGCGGCCTCGCTGTTGTTCGTGGTGCTGCCCTGGCGCGAGGCGGTGGCGCTGCTCGGCGGCATCGGCTTGCTGGCGGGAATTGTGATCTATCTGGCCATGCCGCGCTTCCGCGATCAACCGGCCGCGCCGCGCAAGACCGAAGACGCCGCGCGCACGGTCGCCGCCGTACGCAGTTACGGATTTCCGCTGCTGTTGTCAGTCGGCGTGATCGACAGCGCCACCCGCATGGCGTTTCTGACCTTCCTGCCGTTCGTGCTCACTGCAAAAGGAGCCAGTCTGCCGACCATCGGCCTCGCGCTCACGCTGGTGTTCGCGGGCGGAGCGGCCGGCAAACTGGTCTGTGCTTTCATCGGCGCGCGCATCGGCGCGGTGGCGACGGTCTGGCTGACCGAGGCGGTGACGGCGCTCGGCATCGTCGCGCTGCTGCCGCTGTCGCTTGAAGCCGCGCTGGTGCTTTTGCCGGTGGTCGGGATCGCGCTCAATGGCACCTCGTCGGTGCTTTACGGCTCGGTGCCGGAGCTGGTGGAGCCGGCACGGCGCCAGCGCGCCTTCAGCATTTTCTATACCGGGACCATCGGCGCCGGCGCGGTGTCGCCGGCGATTTATGGCTTGCTCGGCGATGCGGTCGGCGTGCCGTCGGCGCTGATGGTGGCGGCGGCCGGCGTGCTGCTGACGCTGCCGATCACGCTGCTGTTGCGCCCGGCACTCGCGGCGCATCTGTCGAAAAGTTAGCGCAGCGGCGCCTTGACCTGCCGCACGACGGCGGCCGGCAGCACGTCGAGATAGGGCCCGAGCAGGAACGCCTCACCGGAACCGTTGCCATACATGCGGTCATGGGCGTCGATCATCGCGCGCACCGGGCGCGCGCAGGCGGTAATCGAATCCACAATCAGGTCGTTGATGTCGCCCGGCCGCATGTCGGCGCTGTATCGGGGATCGCCGGTAACCTTGCGCACGACGCAGTCGGTTGCGCGGCGCACCAATGGCAACAGCGCGGCATCCTTCTGGCGCACCGACAGCTGCAGCCAAGTGGCCGGATCGGGGGAGGTGGGAGCGGGGGCATCAAGCGAGACTGTTAACACAAGCGACAATCCGAACAGTGATTTCAGAATCATCCCTTGCGCCTCGCGAATCAGAGTCTCTAACGCTGGTATCGCAGGCGGAGTCGCGCCGCACGCAAATCTTGAATCCCCCGCATGGGTTCGCCGGTGCTGTGGAGTTCTGAGTCACACAGGGCGAGGCGGAACGAAAGGAGTCCGAACCGCGCTAAGGGATTCAGAACGCGGATGTTTTCGCAAAGCAACGCGCGAGTCCGCGGCGGCAATGGCTGATTTGGCGGTCGAGATAAGATTGAAATCGTTAACGCCGGAACGCGCGGTGCGGCGGCGAACGCGCAAACCACGCCGATCACCCGTGAGCCGGTGCAGCGGCAGACGGTCTACCGCACCATCGTGCGCGAACGCGTGCAGCCGGCGCGGCCCACGATCGAATATCGCGTCGGCATGCGCGTGCCAGCGACCGCGCAGCTTTATACGGTGCCCGATACCGTTGCCGTCGAAGTGCCGTCCGTCCGGCCTTACCTGTACATGGTGGTAAACGACCGCATGGTGCTGGTCGATCCGGCCACCAGCGAAGTGGTGGCGGAGTTAACGGACTAAGCCGCGAACGGCGATAACGGCCTGGCGCGTCACGCGCCGGGCCGTTTCGGCAGTTTTTCCGGTGCGCAGCGTTTACCTTGCCCATGCCGGGCAGTTATGCACGTGCCCGCAGACGCTGGATTTTCCGCTCCTTAAAGTCCATATTAGGCGCTTAGGAGCCTATCGTTATGTCGATGATCAACTACCGCGCCCCGTCCGAACTGTTTCCCAGCCGCAGCCGCAAGTCGCGCCGTCCGATCGGCTATAAGCGCTTTCCGACCGCGGCGGAGGCGATCCGTTTCGCCATCGAGGAATTGCCGCCGGAATTGCTGCTCGGCGCCTATCTCGAGGTCGAAGAAAAACGCTTCGATGGCAACGGCATTCGCCAGCTCTATGAGAGCGCCGACTATCCGCTGCCGCGCAAGGCCGCCAAACCCGCCAAGGCCGTCGCCGCCAACTGACCTCAAATCCGCCCGCCGATCGAGGATGAGCGGCCGCCGTCCCGGCTGGCTTGGAATTCGTTTGGCGCGCGCCGGCGCAAAAAGGCCCCGCCGAAGCGGGGCTGAGTTTGGTGGGAGGATTGCCCGAAACCGAGGCCGCCTCTGAGGTATTGTCGCGGCGAACCCGGTATCAGCGGCGTCATGCGACGACTCGACCGCTTTCGAACAAGCGGCACTGTAGGTTCCCCAATTAGCGTTGCGGTGGTGCCCGGTTCCGCTGTCCCGGCAATCCACAGGTCGGGAGGGGCCGAAGGCTGGTTTACCCACCGGATTTTTAGCCATCGATTTCATGCAACCCGAATGCCCTCTCGGCCGTTGTCCCGGCATAGCCGAGGAGGCTTCCCATGAAATATTTGCATCGTCATCTTATGCTGGCGACCGCGCTGGCCACAGGCCTCGCCGTCGCCGTTCCGCTTGCGATTGGCCCCGTCCACGCCGAGGAAAGCGCCACGCGCCCGACCGATCCGGGCTTCAATCCTGGTACCGGACAGATCAATCCCGGCGTTGAGCAACAAGCGCCGTCGAGTTCAAACGACGTACGGAAAATTCCGACACCCGCCGAAGCGCGGGCGGCGAAAATGACGCCGATCTCCACGCAGCCATCGGCCGGCGCGCCGCCAGCCGGCGAACCGCAAGGCAGCGCGAATACGAACGCGCCCGCCGCCGCGCAGGGCGTTTCGGGTCAAGAGCCGTTGGCGACCACCGGCGCCGCAGCAACATCGGAAAAGGCTGGCGCCGAACCGGCTTCGTCCATCGCTTCCGTCCCAGCCCCGGCCCCGGCTGCCACAGCGGGAGTTCCGCCGTCCGGACCGATCGGCTCCGTCGGCGAAACCATTCCGGCGAAGTTCTCCGAGCGCAACGACATCCTCGACCGCGTGCCGATCATGGCCTGGCCGCTGGCGCTCAGTGATCAGGAGCGCCAGCAAATCTATCAGGCGGTGATGGCAGACAAATCGCTGCCGGCGGATGGCGCCGACGCGCTTGCGCCGGCCAGTGAACTGTCCACCAGCCAGGCCCTGACCGGAATGCATCCGCTGCCGGCGAGCGTGAGCGGCATCGCCGCGGCGAAATCGCTGGATTACGTCAAGGCGAAGAACAAGGTGCTGCTGGTCGAGCCCTCGACCCGCATCGTGGTCGAGCAGATCACGTCTTAAGGCCGCAACTAAAGGAATTGCCATCGCCGGAATTGTCCGGCGATGGCGTATTTGCGCGGGAGCAAGGTCAGTTTGCCGAACGCTGGCTTTGCCCGTTCGGTGTGCCTTTCCAATGCGCCAGACTTTCGGCGATCACCCTCATCGCCGTCATCGACGCATGGCTCAAGCTGGCGTAGCCGGCGACCTCGCGGCTCACGCGGTCGCCCTCGTTGCGCAGCATCTCGCGCACGCTTTGCAGCTCGAGAATGACCCGGTCGATTTCCTCCATCGACGCCCCGGAGACGCGCCGGATCAGCCCATTCACGTTATCGGCACCCGGATCGGGAGCCGGCTCCGACTCGCTGCGTTGGCGGCGCATGATCGAGACGTCGCGTCGGACGAATTCACGAATTTCACCCTCGAACGTGGCCGCCGCCGCCTGATCGACATCGCTCAGTCGTTCCGGCACCCTCCGGCTCGGAGCGAATATCTCCGGGCCGCCGCGTTTGTCAGGACCAAGCCTGTCCGCACCAAGCCGCTCGGGTCTGATGGCCGTCATGCTCTTCTCCTCCAGAGGCGCAGAATTGGTTGCGCTGACGCTCCCCAGTTGGAGCGATTGCCGCATGTTACTGGGGCGGCCGTTGGGCAGGGCGAGGGCGGCATCGGGGCGCGCTTGCAGCCGATTGCGGCAGGGCAAAGCGGCCTGGAGGAATTCACCAATTCAGCTTGAAGCCGGCGGTGATCTTCTTGTTGACGGTCGGCTGGCCGATATCGGTCACCGCGGTGGTCACGTGCAGCGGGCCGTACAGCTTCTGCTCGGCGCTGAACGTGTTGTGGGTGACCGGATCGGTGCTTGTGGTGGCCATGCTGGCGCCAAACGTGGTGCCGGTCGGCAGGATGTCGAATTTGGCGGCCTTCTCGTTGCCCCAGAACTGCGGTGCCGCCGGCGTCGTCGCAGGCGGCGGCGCCTTCATCAGCGGCACATCGGATGACGCCGCCGACGGCGGTCCGAGCGTATCGGTCACCGAGTAGGTGTTCTGCAGCGTCACCGAGAAATTATCGCCGACCGGAATTGATTTCTTGAGCGTGGTGCCGAGCTTGCTCTGATCGTTGCCCGGATCGATGCGCGCGTCGATGGTGGCAAGATTGGACACGCCCAGCGATGCCCATGCGGCGCCGCCGCCGGGATCGGTTCGCGCCAGCGGTTTGTACGGCCGCGCACTGTCCGGCGAGGTCGAGCCGAGATCGGCGCCGAGCTTGGCATCCCATTCCGCCGGCAGCCCCTGTTTCACGACCACGCTGCTGGAGCCATCCGGCTTTTCGGTGCGGCTGACATCGAGGCCTTTCGGGTCGGCCAAGCGGGGCAGGTTCGGCGATTTGGCCGGCTTGTTGCCCGCGAGTGTGGCCGGATCGAACACCAGCGCATTGCCGATGAGCGCGCTGTCGTCGGGACCGGGCGCGCCGTCCGCCGGCGGGGCGGTGTCGCCGGTGGGGTTCGACGGCGGCGAAGCCGAAGCATAGTCCGCGGCATCCTGCGCCAGCGCCGCGACCGGCGCAGCGGCGAGCGTGCCAGCAAGCGCGAGCATCGACCAATGGATCGCGTGAATTCGCATCCCGAATTTCTCCCCGACGTAATTTGCGATTTGTTCCGTTGCGCCATGGTCGGCGCCAACCGGTTAAACAATGGTTGCGCTTCTGGCATGGAACTTTGGCAAAGGTATGGGCGTTTTGCGGCGCTGTTCGTAAGCGTTTGGCCGGTTCCGAGACGAAGCTAGCTGCAACGCGCGCTGATCGCCTCGTTGATATGCTCGACGTCGGCATCGAAGCGGCCGAGCTCGCGCTCGCGGTCCGGCCCGGTCTTGCACAGCGCGATGACGGCGCGCGCCTTCACCACTTCGAGGAAATACAGACGGGTGGCATTGCAGATTTCGGGGCCGCGCGCGGCGTTGATGCTTTTCACGCGCGCCTGCATGGCGGCGACGCTGGCCATGGAATCAGCGACGTTCTGTTCGCAGCCGTTCCGCTCCACCGGCTGGGGTCTGGCCGGCGCGGCCAGCAGCGCCAGCAGCAAGGCCGCCGGCACGATCAGCGCAATGAAGGCGAGAAAGGCCAGAACGAAGCGTTTCAGCACGGAACGGCCCCCCAGTGGTTCACCATGGGTCGGGCGGGCCGGCGGGCAGGTTCAATGGGCTTGCGTTATTTGATGGCGGGTTGAAACTGCCCCGGTGGCGGCGCGTCGCCCCGGGGCGAGCAACCGCGACAGGGGAGGACATCCATGGCTGGGCTGCTGCCGATCATCCTGGCCGGCTCGCACATCGTGCTGGCGGCCGACCGGATGCCGGAGCTGAATATCGAGCCGAGCTGCCGCGCCGCCACCGCCACCGGGGTGAAAGGCCGCAACGAGGAGATCTGCAAGCGCGATGAACTAACGGCGCGCGACAAGCTGCAACAGGACTGGGGCCGATTCAACGACGAGCAGCGCTCGCACTGCCTGGCGCTGTCGACGGCCGGCGGCTCCCCCAGCTATGTCGAACTGCTCACCTGCCTCGAGATTGCCAAGGCGGCCAGCGAGCTGCCCGCCGAGAGCCGGATGAACGGCGGCGCGCTCAAGCGCTAGCGCTCAGGACTTCTTGCCGGGCGGGGTGCCGAACGGGTTGGCCGAGGTGCCCTGCATCTGCGCCAGCTTGTAGGCGGACATCTGCTTGGGCTTGTCCTTGTCGGCCTTCGGCTTCTTCTTTTCCTTGGGAACGCGCATCTGACCCTTTGCCATGACGACCTCCATGTTGCGTGGCGCATGATCTTATCCGAAAACCGGTAGCCACTTTTCGGGATCATGCGCGGGTGCAGCACCAATGCCGAATGGTGATACGGCGCAAGCCCGCCCGCAAGGGGATGTGGACAGCGCCCGAGGGTTCAGCCTCTGGGCGCCAGTTGCGCGGTCCGCATTTTATTTTCGATGCATTTGGTGACGAAATCGGCGCGCCGGTCGAGATCGGTCTTGGCGTAATCCTTCTCGGCCCGCATCCAGCATTCCGTGGCGGCGCGCGAGCGGGTCATCGGTTCCGGCGGCTTGGAGGCTTGCGCCATCGGCCCGCCGCCGGTGGTTTCGCAGCCGGACAGCAGCCCGGCGGCGATGACCAGCAGCAGGGCGCGCGCCAGGGCGGTGTTGCGGGTCGCATGAGTTCGGACGTGTCATCGTTGCGGATTCCCATTTGCGGTCAGCCGGTGGGCTTGAACTCGGGCACATGCTCGCCGCCAAACATGTAATGCAGGCCGCGGCCCTCGCGAATCACGATGTGGATGCTCTTTACCGGCACTTTTCCCACCTCGGCAACCACTTTCGTGAGGCCTTGCGCGAGCGCGCGTTTTTGCTCGTCGCTCCAGCCTTCGCGGATGTCGCATTGAATCACTGGCATGGGTTCCTCCGGGTTGATTTCGGGTCTGGTGTTGGAGATTGTATTTCCGCTGTCGTCCCCGCGCAGGCGGGGACCCATAACCCCTGTCTGTCCGTATCTTGACCACCGGGGTTATGGGTCCCGGCCCTCGCTTCGCTCGGCCGGGACGACAGCTGAGTGTGTCGTCGCGCGCTCTCGCGTTCACCGCTCTCCGTCGTCATGCCCGGGTCAAGCCCGGGCATGACGGTGGAGTGGCCTACCGCCCCCTCTTCTTAAACCCACCCCGCATCCCGGGCCTACCGAGCTTGCTGCGCGGCGAGTTTGGACGCGAGGGAATCGCTTCGACCCCGGGCCCCATCTCGTCGAGCGTCGGCTTGCGCCCGCGCAACCCCTTGGTCTGCGCCGCGATCACATTGCGCACGGTCGGATTGTCCACCACCGCCAGCTCGGTCTGCTTCAGCCGCTTGATCTCGTCGCGCAGGCGCGCGGCCTCTTCGAAGTCGAGATCGGCGGCGGCCTCGCGCATGCGCGTCTCCAGGTCGCCGATCACCGCCTCGAAATTGTGCCCGATGGTGGCAGCATCCGCGAACTCGCCTTCGCCGGCGCCGCCGGTGGAGATCAGCACGTGGTCGCGCTCGTACACGCTGTCCATGATGTCGTGGATCGAGCGCTTGATGCTCTCCGGCGTGATGCCGTGTTCGGTGTTGTATTCGACCTGCTTCTCACGCCGCCGATTGGTCTCCTCGATCGCGCGCTGCATCGAGCCGGTCATGCTGTCGGCATAGAGGATGACGTTGCTGTCGACGTTGCGGGCGGCGCGGCCGATGGTCTGGATCAGCGACGTTTCGCTGCGCAGGAAGCCTTCCTTGTCGGCGTCGAGAATGGCGACCAGCGCGCATTCCGGAATGTCGAGGCCCTCGCGCAGCAGGTTGATGCCGACCAGCGCGTCGAACGCGCCAAGTCTAAGATCGCGAATGATCTCGATGCGCTCCAGCGTGTCGATGTCGCTGTGCATGTAGCGCACGCGAATGCCCTGCTCGTGCAGATATTCGGTCAGGTCCTCGGCCATGCGCTTGGTCAGCACGGTGATCAGCGCGCGATAGCCGGCCAGCGCCACCTGCCGCACCTCGCCGACCAGGTCGTCGACCTGCGTGCGCGCCGGGCGCACTTCGACCGGCGGATCGATCAGCCCGGTCGGGCGGATCACCTGCTCGACGAACACGCCGCGCGATTCGTTCATCTCCCAGTGGCTGGGCGTGGCCGAGACCGCGACGGTCTGCGGCCGCATCGCGTCCCATTCCTCGAAGCGCAGCGGCCGGTTGTCCATGCAGGAGGGCAGGCGGAAGCCGTATTCCGCCAGCGTTGCCTTGCGGCGGAAGTCGCCGCGGAACATGCCGCCGAGCTGCGGGATGGTGACGTGGCTTTCGTCGGCGAACACCAGCGCGTTGTCGGGCACGTATTCGAACAGCGTCGGCGGCGGCTCGCCCGGCTTGCGGCCGGTGAGATAGCGCGAATAATTCTCGATGCCGGCGCAAGAGCCGGTGGCTTCCATCATTTCCAGGTCGAACACCGTGCGTTGCTCGAGCCGTTGCGCTTCCAGCAACCGGCCGGCGGCATTGAGCTGCGCGAGGCGTTCGCGCAATTCGTTCTTGATGTTGTGATCGCCTGGATCAGCGTCGGGCGCGGCGTCACATAATGCGAGTTGGCGTAGATCTTGACGAAGTCGAGTTCGTCGGTCTTTTGCCCGGTGAGCGGATCGAATTCGTGGATCGACTCGATCTCGTCGCCGAACAGCGACAGCCGCCAGGCGCGGTCCTCGTAATGCGCCGGGAATATCTCGATCACATCGCCGCGCACGCGGAACGAGCCGCGGAAAAAATCGCCGCCCGAGCGCTTGTATTGCAGCGCGACCAGGTCGGCGAGCAATTGCCGCTGGTCGATTTTGCCGCCCTGCTTCAGCGTGAAGGTCATCGCCGAATAGGTCTCCACCGAGCCGATGCCGTAGATGCACGACACCGAGGCGACGATGATGACGTCGTCGCGCTCCAGCAGCGAACGCGTGGCCGAGTGGCGCATGCGGTCGATCTGCTCGTTGATCGAGGATTCCTTCTCGATATAGGTGTCGGTGCGCGGGACGTAGGCTTCCGGCTGGTAGTAGTCGTAATAGGAGACGAAATATTCCACCGCGTTGTCGGGAAAGAACGACTTGAACTCGCCGTAGAGCTGCGCCGCCAGCGTCTTGTTCGGCGCCAGAACGATCGCGGGGCGCTGCGTCGCCTCGATCACCTTGGCCATGGTGAAAGTCTTGCCGGAGCCGGTGACGCCCAAAAGAACCTGGGTGCGGTCGTGACGCATGACGCCCTCGACCAGCTCCATGATCGCCTGCGGCTGGTCGCCCTTCGGCTCGAAGTCGGAGGCGATCACCAGTTTTTTGCCGCCTTCGGATTTCTCCGGCCGCGGCGGGCGGTGCGGCATCCAGACCTTGCCGTGGCCGGCGGAAAATTCCGGCCGGCCCTCGCGCAGCAATTTTTCCAGCGACTGCTGGCTGGCCATGCCGCCGAAGCCGCTGATCCCGCCGCCTTGCGTCGGCAGATCGGCGCGGGGCAGGCGGTATTTCGGATCGTCTTTTTTTACCTCTGCCCGCTTCTCTTCCTTCACCTCTTCCCGCCGGGCGGGGAGAGGTCGGATCGCGCAGCGATCCGGGTGAGCGGGTATCTCCGCGAACTCCGCGCTTGAAGCTTGTCCTTCACCCCGACCCTCTCCCCGCAAGCGGGGAGAGGGAGAAGAGGCCTCAGGGGAGGATGGAGACACGTCATCGTCATCACCAATCCCAAGCTCGCGCGCCAACCGCCGGATCAAGCCCGCTGATCGGCGAGCCGGTGTAATCGCTCTGCGGCGCTTCGCTGAATCCCTCGCGCGCCGACTTGCGCGCCTTGTGGGCGGCGGAAAAATCCGCGCGGCGGTCGAACGAATTATCCGGCGGCGGCTGCAAGCCAGTGCCCGAGCCCAGCCCGCGGTGCCCTTGTTGATCGCCGGATTGAGCAGATCGGCGAGGGCGGCCGGCGTGGCTGGCGTGCGCGGCCGCGCGGCCTTGGCGCGCGTCGGGTGCGCAGGGTCTTTCGGTTTTTTGGGGGGCTTCGCCATTGCCTCCAGAATATGGGGCGAGTCACGCGTGAGAGGAAAGGGCGCTATTGAAGGCGCATTCTCACGCCGCCTTCTTCCATAGCCTCTCCGACGCCCGCCGCGCGCCTTCGGCCAGCGCCTGCGAGCTTCATCCACACGATCTTGCTGTCCACCTGCACGCGGCCCGCAAAGGTGCCGAAGCCGCAGTCGACGCCGGCGATCACGTTCTCGCGCCCAACCACGCTCGCGTAGTTCACGATGCGGTCGGCCACCAGCTCCGGGTGCTCGACGAAATTCGAGGTCGAATTCGATCACGCCCGGAATGATGATCTTGCCGGGCGGCAATTTCACCGCGCGCCAGATTTTCCATTCGTGCTCGTGGCGCGGATTGGCGCCAGGAAACGACACCGCCTGCGGCCGTGCCGACAGCACGATGTCGATGATGTCCTTCAGCTCCACGTCGGTGTGGTGCGGCGCGACTGTCGAGCCCCAGCACACATGCATGCGCATGCGGTCGGGCGGCAGGTCGTGCACCGCGTGATTGAGCGCGGCGACATTGACGGCGATGATCTTGCGAAACTCGCTGAGGCTTTTGTCGAGATAGACCATGTGGCGCAGCATCGCGAGATCGGGGCAGTCGAGCTGCAGCACGAAGCCGGCCTCGACGATGGCCGTGTATTCGCGCCGCATCACGTCGGCCAGCGCGTAGACGTAAGCCTCCTCGGTCTTGTAGTAGCGGTTCTTGAGATAGCGCGCGATTTGCCCGGGCGAGGGCGAAGTCATGAATGTTTCTTCCGCCTTGGCGCCGCTCGTCGCCTGCTTGGCGCGCGTGATGTCGGCAAGCGCGGCCGGCCAGTCCTTCCAGTCCACCGGCCCGTTGCAGGCCGGACGATGCTGGAACGGCGAGGCGAATTGCTTGAGCAGTTGCGCGAGCTCGGGAAACTCCTCGTCGCCGGTGCCCATCGGCGCTGCGCTTTCGCCCTCGTAGCCGGTGAGCCGGTCCATCACGTGCACGGTGTAGTCGGTGCGACCCTGCTCGCCGTCATTGATGATGTCGATGCCGCATTCGACCTGCTTGCGCACCACGCCGGCGACCGCCTCGTCGTACCGCGGCGGCCAGTTCGGCGCGGCGCGTGCCGGGCTTGTCCTGCTCGGCCAGCAGCAGCTCGACGACCTTGCCCGTGCGCGGCAGGCTGCCGGTGTGGGTGGTGAGGATGCGGTCGATACTGCGCTTCATGACTAGAAGCCCTTCACCACTTCGCTGACATGCTCGACCTCGGGCGGCGAAGCAAAGCAATGGCCGACCAGCTTGCGCCATTCCTGAAAATCGGCCGAGCCGCGGAAGTCGACAGTGTGGTTCTCTAGCGTGTCCCATTGCACGAACAGCCGGTAGCGCGCGGGCTTCTCGGCCGAGCGCTGCAGCGCCATGCTCTTGCAGCCCTTGGCGCGCTTGAACAGCGGCGCGGCTTTCTTCACGCCGGCCTCGAAGTCGTTTTCCATGCCGGGCTTCACGTCGATCTGCGCGATTTCCATGATCATGATGTGCTCCGTTATGCGCGGGCGTATTTGCCGCGGGCGAAAAAGCGATTTCTGGCGTCGTCAGTGGCGCTGTCGCGGCGGCCTTCTATAGACGAACAAGGCGGGCTTGTCCTCACTCAACTGACGAAGAGTGGACAGCCGCCTTGCGCAGACAAGCGGGGCACAGGCAATCCTCGATCGTGGCGGTCGTCATCGGTAACCGGTAAGGCTCGGCCGCGCACCAGCAGTCGGCGCTGAGCCCGCATTCGAATGAAACGCCGCAGCGCGCGCAGGTGAGGCGGCGTGGCGAATTCGGCGAGGGGGCCGTCATGGTTTGAACCCGATTGCAGTCGCCCGCGTTGCAATGACTGTCACATTGCATATCCGAATCAGCGGTATGGCAATGCCATGCCGAATGCTTCGTTGATCGACGTCATTGGCGTCACCGGCGCCGCGCTCACCACGCTGTGCTGGCTGCCGCAGGCGCTGAAGGTCATCCACGAGAAGGAGACGCGCGCACTGTCGCTGACGGCGACCGCCGCCTTCACCCTTGGCGTCGCGCTCTGGCTGATCTATGGCGTCGCGATCGGCGACTGGCCGCTGATCGGCTCCAATGCGGTCACGCTGGCGCTGATGGCGGTGATCCTCGCCATGAAGCTGCGCTACGGCTAGCCCAATTATTTATTTTATTATGCATGGATCTTTTCCGAATACCGGTTCCCACTTTTCGGGATCATGCACTATTGCGGATCGCCGCCGCCGATATAGCCGCCGATCTTCCAGGCGCCGCCGTCCTTGACGTAGCAGATCTGATCGTTGCCGATCGGCGCAATCGAATCCACCGAAACATAGCCGGTGGCGCCGCCCGGCGTGACGATGCGCATGTAGCTGGCGGAGCCGAGTTTGGTGTCGGGGCTGATGCGCACGAAGCCGAGGCCGAGTTTTTCGACCACCGGCGCATCCGCCTGCGTGGTCGCATGCACCTCGATGCCGTCCGACACCGTATAACCCCAGTCCACGGCGTCGGTCTGCGTCGCCTTGGTCAGCTCGTCGAATGCTTTGCGGTCGAAGGTGGGATCGCCCGGGGCGCAGACCGCTCCCTTGTGCTCGGCCGCGGCCGACGCGCTCGGATCCTCGGCATAGCCGGCGAGCATGTCCCAACCGGCGCCGTCCTTGTTGTTGAGGCCGAGCGCGTTGGCAAGATTGTCAATTCCGGATTTGCGTTTGTCGGCGCTGTTGCCGTTCTCGCGCTGCCAGAAGAAACCCTGCGCGACCACCAGGCGCGCCAAGGCGGCGCGATCCTTGCGCGCGGCCGCCTCGCCGATCTGCTTGCGCAAGGCATCGAAGCCGGCGTCGGCCATCGGCTTCGGCAACGCGATCGCGATCGGCTTGTACGGCCGCGCCGGCGCGGGCGGCGGCGCGCCGCGGGACGGTTTTTGCGCGGCGGCCGGCGGCAGGCAGGCCATCAGCAAGGCGGCGAGTGCCAATGTAAACTGGACGTGGCGCATCCGAATTTTCCTCGATGCACGGACCGGCGAATGCGAAACAGCAAGCGCCGAGGCGGCCGGGAGTTTAGCATAGACGACACCGCCGCCGCCTGTGGACTTCCGCGCTGCGAAACCGTTAAACACGCCCGTCCTCCGCGCGGCGACGCGAAAATCCTAATCCCTCCGAAAGAGATCCATGCCCGTCATCATGCCCTATCTGCTGCCGATCGCGATGCTGGTCGGCTCCAACGTGTTCATGACCACCGCCTGGTATTGGCACCTGCGCTACAAGGAAGTGCCGCTATTCAGCGTCATCCTCATCAGCTGGGCGCTCGCATTCATCGAATACAGTCTGGCGGTGCCAGCCAATCGCTACGGCAACACGGTCTATTCGGCGGCGCAGCTCAAGACTATGCAGGAGGTGATCACGCTCGTGGTGTTCGCCGTCTTTTCATATGGGTATCTCAAGGAGCCGCTGACCTGGAGCCAGGGGCTAGGCTTCGCGCTGATCGCGGCCGGCGCGTTCTTCGTGTTCCAAGAGTTGTGAGGATTACTTAACTGGTGCCAGCCGCAAAATGCGGCCGGCATTGTTGTCGGTGAGCAAATAGAGCGCGCCGTCCGGGCCCTGGCGCACGTCGCGGATGCGCTCGTGCAGGCCTTGCAGCATGCGCTCCTCCTTCACCACCTTGTCGCCGTCGAGCGTGAGCCGCACGATCATCTGGAATTTCAGCGCGCCGTTGATCAGGCTGCCTTTCCAGCCGCGGAACAAATCGCCGGTGTAGAACGTCATGCCTGACGGTGCGATCGACGGCGTCCAATGCCAAACGGAATCGTCCATGCCGGCCATCTGCGCCTTGCCGGTACCGACCGGCGTGCCGTCGTAATTGAGGCCGTAGCTGACCTGCGGCCAGCCGTAATTGTGTCCCGCAGTGATGATGTTGATCTCGTCGCCGCCCATGGGGCCGTGCTCCTGCTCCCACAGCTTGCCGTCCGTCGGGTTGATCGCGAGCCCCTGCGGGTTGCGGTGACCATAGGACCAGATTTCCGGCCGCGCGCCGGTCTTGCCCACGAACGGATTGTCGTTCGGTGCCGCGCCGTCGGGCGTGATGCGCACGATCTTGCCGAGATCGCTGTCGAGCGTCTGCGCCAAGTCGCGGTCGGTGAAATGCTCGCCATTGGTGAGGAACAGATTGCCGTCGCTCGCCTGCACGATGCGCCCGCCGAAATGATTGCCGCGCGAGGCGGGACCGTGCTGGCGGTAAATCACCGTGACGTCGCTGAGGCCGGGAACTTCGCCCGCCTCCAGCCTTGCGCGCGCCAGCGCCGTGCGGCCACCGCCGTCGAACGGCTCGGCGTATGAAAAGTAGATCGTGCGGTTTTGCGCGAAATTGCGGTCGAGGATTACGTCAAGCAGGCCGCCTTGGCCGGAGGCAAACACGCGCGGCACGCCGGCCAGCGGCGGCGACAGTCTGCCGTCGCGCGTGACCAAGCGCATGCGGCCGGGCCGCTCGGTGACCAGCATGCGGCCGTCGGGCAGGAACGCGAGCGACCAGGGGTGCACCAGCCCGCCGGCGACGGTTTCGACCGTGATGTCGCCCGCCGAACTGGGAAAGGTTGGATCGGCGGCCTGGACAGGGCCGGCGAATGCCAGCAGCCATACCGTCAGCGCAAAGGTCGATCGCATGGCCCTCTCCATCGGCGCCGCCTCAACTGTGCGGTATCGCGGAGGGTTCCGATAGTCCTTAAGCGAGGGTCGTTTTGCTGGGGGCTGAATTAGACGATTTCTGATTTTTCAGCTTGTCGCCCGGCAGCGTCAGAATCGTCAGACCGCCCATGCCGATAAAGAGCAGGCCGAGCACCAGTGCGATGGCGAACAGGCTGCCTTCATTGTCGACGACGTTGCCGATGACGTTCGCGCGCGCGATCCCGATCGAGACCACGGTGGCGGCGACGATGGTGGAAAAGGCCAGCGCGGCGGTGGCAATCAGGGCTGCAAGGGCGACGGAGCGGCGCTCGTTGCCGAGCGCGCGGCCGGAGGGCGGTATGAAGCCGGTGCCTTCAATGTGCTGGCGCATGACGAACCTGCAAAGCAATCGCTTTTCCAATGGTGCCGGAATAACGCTTGAAACCGGCAAACGTTCGACCCGATTGCGGCATAGCCGGTGATGAACCGAGGCGTTTTCGTGACGGCGTTCAACGAATAGTGAACGGAGTGCGCGCAATCCCAATTAGTGGGATTCGGCTTTCCCGCGTGCGCGAAGGCCGCTTCTTATTGCACCGCCGCAAGCTGCGCCGGCTGCCAATCCATCGCCACGTAGCCGGGCTCCTCAGCAATGCGCTCGAGCCAGGCGCGGGTCGCCGGAAACCGCGTCAGGTCGAAGTCGCACTGGTCCGCTACGTGGGTGTAGGCGTAAAGCGCGATGTCGGCGATGGTGAAGCGGTCGGCGGCGAAATAGCGGTTCTTGGCGAGGTGCATTTCCATCACGCCGAGCGCGCGATAGCCGTTTTCCATCCAGTCCTCGAGCGCGTGCTGCTGCAGGTCGCGCCCGCCCTTGATCAAGGCGAGCCAGAAATAGGCCGCGCCGATATTCGGCTCCAGGCTGTGCTGCTCGAAGAACATCCATTGCAGCGCCTCGGCCCGCTCGATGCGGTCCTCCGGCGCCAGCGTTGTGCCGCCGGCGACGTACCAGAGGATGGCGTTCGATTCCGCGAGATGGCGATTGGGCGCGACTTCCAGCAGCGGGACATGCCCGTTGGGATTTTTGCCGAGGAATTCGGGTGTCCGGCTTTCGCCTTGCAGGATGTCCACTTCGACCAGCGTGTAAGGAATGCCGAGGCGGGCCAGCGCCAGGCGGACCTTGTAGCAGTTGCCGGAACGCTGCATCGAATAGAGCGTGTACATAAGAAATGCCCCGAAGCGCTTGGCCAAGTCCGGATATGGCGACCAAAGTCCGGCAATAAAAAGGCTGGTGCGGTGCGCCGCGTCATCAAAAAATAAAATCGTGCGGATCACGCCGGCGTGGCGAAGCTGCCTACTACCGCAGCGCAATAAAACGGAGAACTATTCCGCCGCCACCCGGTGCGCGCGGGCGTATTCGGCCGCGGCGGGAGCGATGGCAAGACTTTCCGCGGCGCCCGCCGGGGCGGCCAGCCGGGCAACCAGCGCGCGCGCGGCGATCAGACACAGGACGGCGATGGCGATCCCGGCCAGCACATCGACGAGATAATGCGAGCCGTCGACCGGAGTCGCCACCAGCATCAGCGAATTGATGCAGGCTGCTATCCAGCGCAGCACCGGAACCGGCCAGAACGCGGCGATCAGGATCACCGCCAGCGCGGAATGCAGACTGGGGAAGGTGATGATGCCTTCCGAGCCGACCGCCATCAGCATGCGGAACGTGCCGTCGCGAAGCCCGAGGAACACCGGCCAGCTGGTGCTGCTCACCGGCGCCAATGCCGGGTCCGCCGCCGTGATCCCGTAATGCAACCAGACGCCTTCCGCCGGCAGCAGCGCGGACACCGCGATCGTGACCAGAGCGGCGAACACAAACGCCAAGGTATAGACCCGCAGCCACGGCAAACGTCCGCTGAAGCCCAGCAGCAGGACGATGACGGTCATTTGCAGCGTCAGCGAGATGTAGGCCACGCGCATGCCGATGTAGATTGCCGGCCATCGTTCCATCACCGCCAGCAGCACCTTCCAATCAAAGCCAAGCGCGCGGTCCATGCCGTCGAAGGCCGCATCGTGCAGCGGCAGCGCGGCGGCGGCGGCGACATAGGACAAGGGCGCTGCGACCGCGGCGAAGGCGATCACCTGCGCCGTGCTTTCCAGCGCCGATGCGATATTAGGGTCGTTGCGCTGGCCGATATAGTAGCGGGCGGCGAGCCACAGCAGCAGACAGGTGCCGGCCGGGATTGCATAGGTACCGAGAGCCACGCTGAAGCCGCCGAAGACGGCGGCCATCAGATCGAGCCCGGCAACCGCAGCCACCAGGGCCCAGATGATGCCGTCCAGCCGGCGCAATCCCGCGGCATGCCAGGTCATGAACAAGTCCTGTGAGCGCTCTGTCGTTGCGCCTGCTGCTAGCATGGCCGGGGTTGCCCGCCGGTTAATCCAACCTGAAAAATGCGCGTTCGCTGGGGTTTTGGGGTCGTTTCCAAGGGCGCGGGAATGATCGGTGTGGCCGATGGCACCCATCGATTTTCTTCAACAACCCGCCCCTTGATGGACTCAGTGGCCCCCGCATTACGACAGGGGCGCCGCCTATGCTGCGGCAGGAATTGGAGAGCTTCGATGGCCTTCCTGGCGGACCAGCTCAAGCGCATCAAGCCGTCGGCGACCATCGCGGTCACGGACAAGGCGCGCGCGCTCAAAGTGGCCGGCCGCAACGTCATCGGGCTCGGCGCCGGCGAGCCGGATTTCGACACGCCGGACAACATCAAGCAGGCGGCGATCAAGGCGATCGAGAGCGGCAAGACCTCAAATACACCGACGTCGACGGCATTGCCGAACTGCAAGGACGCCATCGCCAAGAAGTTCAAGCGCGAGAACGGCCTCGACTACAAGCCGTCGCAGATCACGGTCGGCACCGGCGGCAAGCAGGTGCTGTACAACGCGTTCGTGGCGACGCTGAACCCCGGCGACGAGGTGATCATCCCGGCGCCGTATTGGGTGAGCTATCCCGACATGGTGCTGCTCGCCGGCGGCGACGCCGGTGGAGGTCGTCACCCGCATGGAGGACGGCTTCAAGCTCAAGCCGGCCGCGCTCGAGAAGGCGATCACGCCGAAGACCAAATGGTTTCTGCTCAACTCGCCGTCGAACCCGACCGGCGCCGCCTATACGCGCGCCGAGTTGAAGGCGCTGACCGACGTGCTGGTGAAGCACCCGCATGTGCACGTCCTGACCGACGACATGTACGAGCACCTGGTCTACGACGACTTCAAGTTCTCGACGCCGGCGCAGGTCGAGCCGTCGCTCTATCCGCGCACGCTGACCATCAACGGCTGTTCGAAGGCCTATTGCATGACCGGCTGGCGCATCGGCTATGCCGGCGGGCCGGAGCCTTTGATCAAGGCGATGGCGACGGTGCAATCGCAATCGACCTCGAACCCGGCGGCGGTGTCGCAATGGGCGGCGGTCGAAGCGCTCAACGGGCCGCAGGATTTCATCGCCAAGCACAACAAGATCTTCAAGGAGCGGCGCGACCTGGTGGTGTCGATGCTCAACCAGGCCAACGGCATCAAGTGCCCGACGCCGGAGGGTGCGTTCTATGTCTATCCGTCCTGCGCCGGCACCATCGGCAAAAAGGCGTCGACCGGCAAGAAGCTCGGCAGCGACGAGGATTTCGTCACCGAGCTGCTGGAAGCCGAAGGCGTGGCGGTGGTGCAGGGCACGGCGTTCGGGCTCGGGCCGGCGTTCCGTATTTCCTATGCGACCAAGACCGAAGACCTGGAAGAAGCCTGCCGCCGCATCCAGCGCTTCTGCGGCAACTTGAAATAGCAGCAACCTTCCGTCGTCGTCTTTTGACTTGCCTGAACTTTGCGCTCACAATTCGCGCGATCGGGCGGGACTATAAAATCACCATCACCAGAGAGGTTAGAATGCATCGCTTGCTTTTGCGGCTTGGCGCCTTTGCATTGGGGCTCGCCATTGCGATCAGCGGCGCGGCCGCGCAGTCAGAAGGACGCGTGAAGGCCGGCACGCTGAGTTGCGACGTCGAGGGCGGCATTGGGATGATCATCGGCTCGCAGAAGTCGGTGATCTGCCGGTTCGAGCCGGCGGCGCCGGGCTGGCCGTCCGAACTCTATAACGGGT
Source organism: uncultured Alphaproteobacteria bacterium (assembly GCA_963781875.1). Classification (GTDB taxonomy): domain Bacteria; phylum Pseudomonadota; class Alphaproteobacteria; order Rhizobiales; family Xanthobacteraceae; genus Pseudolabrys. The sequence goes on along the minus strand of CAWAHP010000009.1, from coordinate 1,006,126 downwards.
CGATCAGCAAGTTGGGGATCGACATCGGCGCCACCTCCGGCAGCCAGATGGTGTGGGCGGTGTTCTCCGGCGGCAGCCCGGCGCGGGGCGCGCTCGAGGGCGAGTATGGCGGTGCAACGGCAGAAGCGACGGTGGCGGTCGGTCTCGGGGCCAACGTGCTGGTTGGCGGCTCCGACCGCACGATCGCATTGCAGCCGCTTTCGGTCACCGGTCAGGCCGGTCTCAATATCGCGGCCGGCGTCGCCTTGCTGAGGCTTAACCGCGTGCGGTGAGTGTCAAGCTCTCGCGCTTGCAGCGGGCGATCGTGGATTGCGCTTTATCAAGTGACGCGGAATCCGCCCTTGCCAGCTTGCGCCTAGCCTGAGACGATACCTCGACAGGGCCGGGAAACTTGGTCCAACTCCCGGGCCAGCAAAGGGAGGTATTGATGGGACAGAACGGCACAGGTCCCAGGGGTCCCCGGTGCATCGCGCTGGTGGGCCCATTCCAAAGCGGCAAGACAACGCTGCTCGAGGCGATCCTCGCGCGCACCGGCGCGGTGCAGCGCCAGGGCACGGTGGACGCCGGCACCACGGTCGGCGACGCCAGCAAGGAAGCGCGCCATCACAAGATGAGCGTCGAGGCGACTTTCGCCACCACCAATTTCATGGGCGACAGCTACACTTTCATCGATTGCCCCGGCTCGATCGAATTCATCCACGACATGCGTAGCGTTCTGCCGGCGGTCGACGCGGCGGTGGTGGTCTGCGAGGCCGACGAGAAGAAGGTGCCGCAGCTGCAGCTGATCCTGCGCGAGCTGGAAGACCAGAACATTCCGCATTTCCTGTTTCTCAACAAGATCGACAAGGCCGACAAGCGCGTGCGCGAGACGCTCAAGCTGTTGCAGCCGGCGTCGCGCGTGCCGCTGCTACTGCGTCAGATTCCAATCTGGAACGGCGACATCATCGCCGGCTTCGTCGATCTCGCGCTCGAGCGCGCCTATGTCTACAAGGAGCACGCGCCGTCGGAGATCATCGAGATCAAGGGCGAAGACCTCGATCGCAAGAAGGAAGCGCGCTTCACCATGCTGGAGACGCTGGCCGATCACGACGACAAGCTCATGGAGCAATTGCTCGAAGATATCGAGCCGCCGCGCGACAAGGTATTCGACGATCTCGCCAAGGAATTGCGCGACCGCATCGTCTGCCCGGTACTGCTCGGCGTCGCCACCCGCAGCAACGGCGTTCTGCGCCTGCTGAAAGCGCTGCGGCATGAAGCGCCCGGCGTCGCGGAAACCGCTGCGCGTCTCGGCGTCAAGGCCGGCAGCGACGCAGTGGCGCTAGTGCTCAAGACCTTCCACACCACCCACGGCGGCAAGATGTCGGTCGTCCGCCTGCTGGCGGGGCAAGCCGGCGACGGCACCACCTTCAACACGCCCGCAGGCGAGGCCGGTCGCGTAGCCGCCGTGTTCAAGCTGATGGGTCAGCATTTCGAGAAGCGCGGCCAGGCCACCACCGGCGAAACCGTGGCGTTCGGCAAGCTCGATCATGCCAAGACCGGTGACACGCTGTCGTCCGGCAAGCAGCCGCATGCCTCGCTCATCGAGGTGAAACCCTATGCGCCGGTGCTCGCCAACGCGGTGCAGGCCAAGGAACGCAAGGACGACGTCAAGCTCGGCGTCGCTTTCACCAAGCTGACGGAAGAGGATCCTTCGCTCTCGGTCGTGCACAATGCCGAGAACCACGAAGTGGTGATCTGGGGCCAGGGCGAGATGCATCTGCGCGTGGCGGCCGAGCGGCTCGGCGATCGCTATGCGGTTCCGGTCTCAACCCGTGCGCCGACCGTCGGCTATCGCGAGACCATCCGCAAGCCGATCAGCATCCGCGGCCGGCACAAGAAGCAGTCCGGAGGCCACGGCCAGTTCGGCGACACGGTGCTGGAGATCAAGCCGCTACCGCGCGGCTCCGGCTTCAAGTTCGAGGACAAGATCACCGGCGGTGTGGTGCCGCGCAATTATATCCCGGCGGTGGAAGAGGGCGTCGTCGACGGGCTCAAGCACGGGCCGCTCGGTTTCCCGGTGGTCGATGTCGCGGTGGCGCTGGTCGACGGCTCCTACCACACCGTGGATTCCTCCGACATGGCGTTCCGCATCGCTGGCCGCGTCGGCATCGTGGAAGGCCTGCCGCAGTGCCAGCCGGTGCTGCTGGAGCCGATCCATCTGGTCGAGATCGTCTGCCCGACCGACGCCACCGCCAAGATGAACGCCATCCTGTCCGGCCGGCGTGGGCATATTCTCGGTTTCGACACCCGCGAGGGCTGGCCGGGCTGGGACATGGTGCGCGCGCAGATGGCGGAAGCAGAGATCGGCGACCTCATCATCGAGGTACGCTCGGCCACCGCGGGCGTCGGCTCGTTCACCTACAAGTTCGACCACATGGCCGAACTCACCGGCCGCACGGCAGATCAGATCATCGCGGCAAGAAGGGCGGCGGAGTGAGTCTGCGGATCGGCGCCCTCCCGCATCCGTGACTTGCCTGTGAACGCGGCGCGCCGTAACTCTTGGATATCGAATCCGAGAGGTTAGCCGATGAATGTCATTCGCCGCCGCGGCTGGGAAATCCGCGAGCGTTTTGCCACGCCCGAACATCTGGTCTTCAACCGCAGGGCATTTTTGGCGGGCGGTGCGACCGCGTTGGCGCTGGCGCCACGTAACGCTTTGGCGCAACGCATCGGCGATCTCGCCACTCTGCCGGATCCGACCGCCGATCTTTATCCGGCCAAGCGCAACGAGAAATACGCGCTCGACCGGCCGATCACCGACGAGAAGATCAACGGCAACTACAATAATTTCTACGAATTCAACTCGTCGAAACACGTGGCCGAGCAGGCGCAGGCGCTGCCGATCCGGCCGTGGACGGTGAAGATCGACGGCATGGTGGAAAAGCCGCAGGAGATCGGCATCGACGAGCTGATCCGCAAGATGACGCTGGAGGAGCGCACCTATCGCCATCGCTGCGTGGAAGCCTGGAGCATGGCGATCGCCTGGACCGGCTTTCCGTTCGCCAAGCTGGTCAGCTTCGCGCAGCCCTTGGGCTCGGCCAAATATGTGCGGATGGAAACTTTCAATGACCCCAAGGTCGCGCCCGGCCTGCGGCAGAGCTGGTATCCGTGGCCCTATATAGAAGGGCTCACCATGGCGGAGGCGACTAACGACCTCGCCTTCCTCGCCACTGGCGCCTACGGCCATCCGATGGCCAAGCAGCACGGCGCGCCCTTAAGGCTGGCGGTGCCGTGGAAATACGGTTTCAAGTCGATCAAGTCGATCGTGCGCTTCACGTTCACCGACCAGCGGCCGAAGGGGATGTGGGAGGCGTTGCAGGCGTCGGAATACGGCTTCTGGGCCAACGTCAATCCGCAGGTCGACGCATCCGCGCTGGAGTCAGGCGAGCGAGGAAGTGATCGGCACCGGCGAGCGGCGGCCGACGCTGCTGTTCAACGGCTACGGCGAATTCGTCGCCGACATTTACAAGGGCCTGGACGACGAGCGGCTGTGGGCGTGAGGCGCGCCGGAACTTTTGCGCCGCGCGACTGATTAACGAGGTATGCTATCGGGGCGAACGACGGAGGGAGCCCATGTCCACCAATCAACCTGACATCAAGGGATTTCAGCGCGCGGTCGCAAGCGCGCTGCACGCGCATTGGAAGCTGTTCCTGTTCGAAGGCGTTGTTCTGCTCATCTTGGGCGCGGCTGCCATCGGCATGCCGCCGCTCGCCACACTGGCGGTGACCATCATCTTCGGATGGGTATTCCTGCTCAGCGGCGTCATGGGCCTGATCACGAGTTTCTGGATGCGGCAGGCGCCGGGCTTCTGGTGGTCGCTGCTTTCGGCCGTGCTGGGGATCGTGGTTGGCACGCTGCTGCTGGCATCGCCGTTGAGTGGCGCGTTCTCGCTCACGCTCGTGCTGATCGTTTTCTTCATCATCGAGGGCATCGCCTCGATCATGTTCGCGCTCGAACATAAGCGAGAATTGTCCGGCCAGTGGGGCTGGATGCTGGTGAGCGGCATCGTCGATCTGGTTTTAAGCGGAATGATCTTTGCCGGCCTGCCGAGCACGGCGGCCTGGGCGATCGGGCTCCTGGTCGGCATCAATATGGTGTTCGGCGGATCGGCGCTGATTGCCATGGCGCTGCACGCGCGCAAGTAAGACCCCGGCCGCTACGTCTCCATTTCGCCCGCTTCCGCCGCGGCCAGCTTGGCGCGCCAGTCGGCGCGCTTGAGCAGGAACGCGTAAGCCGAGAGCGCAAGCAGCAGCATGCTGATGCACATCAGGCCGAGCGAAATCGGACGGCTGAAGAAAATCAGGTAATTGCCGTTCGACATGATGAGCGATTGCCGCAGGCTCTGCTCCAGGATCGGTGCGATCACCAGGCCGAGCACCAGCGGTGCCGGATCGAATTCGAACTTGCGCAGCGCATAGCCGAGGATGCCCATGATCAGCATGATCCAGACGTCGACGATGGAATTGTTCACTTCGTAGACGCCGATAATGCAGAACATGATGATGAGCGGATAGAGATAGGCGTAAGGGATGCGCAGCACGGTCACGAACACGCTGACCAGCGGCAAATTGAGCGCTAGCAGCATCAGGTTGCCGACATACATCGATGCGACGAAGCCCCAGAACACGTCCGGCTGTTCGTTCACCAATTGCGGCCCGACAGAAATGCCATGCAGCATCAACGCGCCGATCAGCACCGCGGTGATCGGGCTGGTGGGGATGCCGAGCGCCAGCATCGGCACGAACGCGCCGGTCGAGGCGGCGTTGTTGGCGGTTTCCGGTCCGGCGACGCCGGCGACCGCGCCTTTGCCGAATTCCTCCGGATGTTTTGAAACCCGTTTCTCCAGCGCATAGGAGAGAAAACTGGAAATAATATGCGCCGATCCCGGAATGATGCCGATGATGAATCCGAGCAGGGTGCCGCGCGTGATCGGCATGGCGGCTTCTTGCCACTCGCGCGCGGTTGGCAACAGGTCGCGCAGCTTCGGCGAGATGATATCTTTGACCGCGCCTGCGCTCGGGGTCGACAGGATTTCGCCGAGCCCGAACAGCCCGACCGCCACCGGCACGATGCCGATGCCGTCGCCGAGTTCGTTGAGATTGAAGCTGTAGCGGAAATGCCCGGTCATGTTGTCGATGCCGATCATGCCGAGCAGCAGCCCGAGGCATGCCATCAGCAATGTCCGTATCAGCGAGGACGACGACATATAGGCGAGGAAGATCAGGCCGAGGATGAGCAAGGCGGTGTATTCCGGCGGCCCGAAGCGGACCGCCAGCGTCGCCAGCGGCGGCGCGACCACGGTGAGCACCAGCACGCCGAATGTCCCGCCGATCCAGGAACCGACCGCGGCGATGCAGAGCGCGGCGCCGGCGCGGCCCTTCTTCGCCATGGCGTAGCCGTCGATGCAGGTCATCACCGAGGACGCCTCGCCCGGGATGCGCATCAGGATCGAGGTGGTCGAGCCGCCATATTGCGAGCCGTAATAGATGCCGGCGAGCATGATGATGGCCTGCGTGGCGTTAAGGCCGAAGGTCACCGGCAGCAGGATGGAAATGCCCGACAGCGGTCCGATGCCCGGCAGCACGCCGACCAGGGTGCCGACCAGACAACCGAGGAAGGCGTACCAGAGATTGTCGGGCTGGAAGGCGACGGCAAATCCATGCGCCAGGCTGTGGAGGGTGGTTTCCACGTGCGAACCTAAAAACCGAACGGACCGGTGACGAGCGGCGTCTTGAGCACGTATTCGAAGGTGACGTAAGTGATCAGGACCACGCCCAGGCTATAGATGGTGGCGCGGAGGATATGTCGCCGCTCGATCACGGCCAGCAGCCCGAACATCAACAGCACCATCGTGGTGAGAAAGCCAAGCCAATCGAAAACCGCGACGGCGACGGCGACGATCAAGACCACCAGGCCGGCATGACTTGCGTCGCTCCATCCGAGCGTGACGAAGGGTTTGCTCTCCGATGCCCGCGCCGCCAGCGTGAGACCGAACAGGATGGTCAAGGCGGCAAGGATATTCGGCAGGAAGCCGGCGCCGGGCATCGACAGGCCACCGATTGGCAGATCGCCGCTGAGCGCGATCACCAACAGGCCGAATGCGACAAAAAAACCGCCGGCGATATGATCGGTACGCAAAGTCATTGTTGAACCTTTACGGCGTTGCGCCGGTTTGTCTCCGCCTCTTCCGGCGAACGGAAAGAGGCCGACCCGGAACGCCCGGGTCGTCTGTGGCTTATCGGGTATCGCATGCGCTTGGCAACGTTCCTTTCATCCCGGCCTTACGGCAATCGGGCGGTTATCCTTGCACGCGGCCAATATCGGCGATGGCGTTTTCGATACGCGCGGCGTCCGCGGCCCAGAATTTCGCGAATTCCGGCTGATCCATATAGGCTAGATCCTGGCCCAGATTGTTCAGCGAGGTCTTGAACTGCTCGCCGTGCGCGGCCTTGTCCAAGTTGCTCCGCAGGGTCGCGATGACCTGGTTGCTGGTGCCCTTGGGTGCGAACAAGCCGACCCAGAAATAGTATTCGAGGTCGTAGCCTTGCTCCTTGAAGGTCGGAACGTCCGGCAGCGTCCGCGAACGCGCCGTACCGGACACCGCCAGCGGCCGCACCTTGTCGGCCTTGATCTGGTTCAGCGCGATCGACGACGGCGACATGAAAAACTGCGCGTTGTTGCCTAGCACTGCCGTGATCGCCGGACCGCCGCCGGGCGTCGGCAAATGCCGGAATTGCAGTCCGCCTGCGGCTTTGGCGAACAGCGCCGTCGGAACATGCGAGGCGCCATAGAGCCCCGAGGAACTGAAGATGAGGTCGTTCGGACGCTTCTTGGCGTCGTCGACGAGATCCTTCAGCGTCGTATAGGGCAACTCGCTGTTGACGATCAGCGCGATCGGGTCGGCGACGAAGCGTGCGATCGGAATGAAGTCGGCGCGAGTAAACTTCGGTTGGCGCCCGAACAATTTATCGACCGCCTCGAAGCCCGATATCGAGGTGATATGGACGAGCAGGGTGTAGCCGTCCGGCTTGGCGGACGCGACGACCTGCGCGCCGACGGCGCCAGCGGCTCCGGCCTTGGTTTCGATCACCACCGGCTGCTTGATGATCGGCTCCAGCGCGGCGGCGAGCGGACGGCCGATGACATCGGCGACGCCTCCCGGCGGAAACGGATTAACGAAAGTGATCGTGTGCGACGGATAGACGTCCTCCGCGAAGGTCGGGCCGGCCGCGAGCGCGGTGGCAGATGCGGCTGTGCCGATGACGAAACTGCGTCGGTCCATGTGGTTCCTCCCTCTGTGTATGCCGGTTGTATCCGGCTTATTTTCTTGAAACCCCAACTTGCCCTTGCCTCGCTTAACCCTGCACCCGGCCGATCTCCTTGACCGCGGCCTCGATCAGCTTGGCGTCGGCGTCCCAGAATTTCGCGAACCCCGCCTGGTCGAGATAATCGAGATCGAGCCCGAGATTGGTGAGCGCGGTCTTGAACAGATCGGAATGCGCGGCCTTGTTGATGCCGGTGCCCAGAACGGACACCGCCTGCGGCGGCGTGCCCTTGGGTGCAAAAATTCCGACCCACAAATAATATTCGACGTCGTAGCCGAGTTCCTTCAGCGTCGGCACATCGGGCAGCACCTTCGAGCGCTTGGCGCCGAATAGCGCCAGCGGACGCAGCTTGCCGGATTTGATGTGGGCGAGCGACGCCGACACCGATTGCACGCTCGACTGCACATTGTTGCCGATGATGGCGGTGATGGCCGGGCCGCCGCCATTGGTCGGCAGGTGGCGAAGCTTCAGCCCGCCGGCTGCCTTGGCGAGCAGCGCCACCGGCAGATGGGTCGCGCCATAAAGGCCGCCCGAGCTGTAGATGATCGTGTCGGGGCGCTTCTTGGCGTCGTCGATGAAGTCTTTCAGCGTCTTGTACGGCTGCTGATCGTTGACCAGGAGCACGACCGGATCGGCGACCAGACGCGCCAGCGGAATGAAATCGGCGCGGGTGAATTTTGGTTGCCGGCCGAACAACTTGTCGACTTCGGCATAACCGGAAATTCCGGTGTTGTGCGACAACAGCGTGTAGCCGTCCGGCTTGGCGGAGGCCGCGACCTGGGCGCCGACCTGGCCGCCGGCGCCGGCCTTGGTCTCGATCACCACCGGCTGCTTGAGGATCGGCTCAAGCGCCGCCGCGAGCGGCCGCGTCACGATATCGTTGGCGCCGCCGGGCGGAAACGCGTTGATGATCGTGATCGCGTGCGAGGGAAATGTCTCTTGCGCGAATGCCGGTCCGGCCGCAAGCGCGGCGGCCGATGCCGTGGTGCCGATGACGAAACTGCGGCGATCCATGTGCTCCTCCCAGAGTATTGACGCCGGTTATTCCCGGTCATTGTTTTTCGGCGGCGCGCGATCGACGGACGGCGACGCGCGCGCCATTCGGCAGATCGGAGCGTGAGGCTCCGTTATCCCTGCACGCGGCCGATTTGCCTGACCGCGCCTTCGATGCGCGTGGCATCGGCGTCCCAGAACTTGGCGAATTCCGGCTGGTCGAGATAGCCGAGCTCCTGCCCGAGATTGGTGATCGCGGTCTTGAACGTGTCGGTATGCGCCGCCTTGTCCGAGCTCGTCGCGCAGGAAAGACACCACATTGGTTGGCGTGCCCTTGGGCGCGAACAAACCGACCCAAAGATAATATTCGACGTCGTAGCCGAGCTCCTTCAAGGTCGGCACGTCGGGCAGCGCCTTCGAGCGCGTGGCGCCGAACATCGCAAGCGGCTTGCGCCTTGCCGGCCTTGATTTGGCGCGAGCGATGCGGAGATCGACGACACCAGCACCTGCGAATTATTGCCGAGGAAGGCGGTGAGCGCCGGGCCGCCGCCATTGGTCGGCAGATGGCGCATCTTCAAGCCGCCGGCCGCTTTCATGTAACAGCGCCGTCGGAATATGCAGCGCGCCGTAAAGGCCCGACGAACTGAAAATGATTTCGTCCGGCCGTTTCTTGGCGTCGTCGATCAATTCCTTGAGCGTCTTGTACGGCTGCTGGTCGTTGACCAGCAGCACGCATCGGATCGGCGACGAAACGCGCGAGCGGAATGAAATCGGCGCGGGTGAATTTCGGCTGCGCGGCCGAACAGCTTGTCGACTTCGGCGAAGCCCGAGATCGAGGTGATGTGGAGGAGCAGCGTATAGCCGTCGGGCTTGGCGCTGGCGGCGAACTGTGCGCCGACCGCACCGGCCGCGCCGGCCTTGGTCTCGATCACGCAGGGCTGCTTGACGATCGGCTCGAGCACCGCGGCGAGCGGCCGTCCGACCACGTCGGCGGCGCCGCCGGGCGGGAACGGATTGATGAAGGTGATGGCGTGGGACGGATAGGCGTCCTGCGCGAACGATGGGCGAACGGCAAGGCTCGCGGCTGCCGCGGCGCTGCCGGCGACAAAATGGCGTCTGTCCACGTGAATCCTCCCTGGCGAAGCGTGATTTGCCGGCGGCTTACCGGCCTTGTTGTTGGTGCGGGGATGCTATCGCCCGGCGCGGTGGGCAATCAAGCATCAATGATCGCTACCGCCCGCGTCCAGCCGGCGGAGCCGCCGCGCACCTTCACCGGAAAGCAGCTCACCATGAAGCCCGTGGCCGGCAAGGCCTCGAGATTGTGCAGTTTCTCGATGTGGCAATAGCCGATCTCGCGCCCGGCGCGGTGCCCTTCCCAGATCAGACTGGCATCGTGGGTCTCGGCGTATTTCTGCTTGGTATAGACGAACGGCGCGTCCCAGCTCCAGCCGTCGGTTCCGGTGACCCGCACCCCGCGTTCGAGCAGATAAAGCGTCGCCTCGCGGCCCATGCCGCAGCCTTTGGCGACATAATCGGGGCGTCCATAGGCGAGGCCAGCACTGGTGTTCACCACCACGATTTCAAGTGGCGAAAGCGTATGGCCGATGCGCTTGAGTTCGCCCTCGACGTCCGCCGCGGTCGCCACATAGCCGTCCGGGAAGCGGCGGAAATCGAGTTTCACGGCGGGCTGCAGACACCATTCCAGCGGCACCTCGTCGATGGTGATGGCGCGCTTGCCGCCATCCATGGTGGAAGCGAAGTGATAGGGCGCGTCGAGATGAGTGGTACAGTGGGTCTGCAGCCTGATCCATTCGACCGCCCAGCCCTCGCGGTCGGGCAGATCGTCCTCAGTCAAGCCGGGAAAAAACTTCAGCAAGTCCGACGTGGTTTGCCGGTGGGTCTGATACTCGATCGAGGGGCCATAGCCCGGCGGATCGGCGGCTACGTCGTTTTCCAGCGGCACCGAGATATCTATCAGCTTGCGCGGCATGGCCGGGAGCCTTTCTTTTCATGCCCGCACTCGGGGTCCGGCCTTCGGACGGCCCGAATGTAAACCTTGTGCCTGGCATCGACGTCCTGGATATTCCGCAGCATTAACGAGCTGGAGACAAGCCCGGCCACGATGCAGTGAGGAGTGACACATGCCTGCCTATTGGGTTGCACGATCGAAGATCAACGATCCCGTCGAGTACAAAAAGTACACCGACCTAGTGCCGGCGATCATCGCCAAGTTCGGCGGCAAGGTGTTGGCGCGCGGCGGACGCTTTCAGATCATGGAAGGGCCGGACAAATTCCATCGCTTTATCGTGATTGAATTCCCGACCCTCGAGCAGGGCGTCGCTTGTTTCACCTCGCCGGAATACGACCGCGCCGCGGCATTCCGGCGCAGCGGCTCCGGTGAGGTCGAAACCATCATGGTCGAGGGAGTCTGACCGCCCACCATGCGGCGCAGCCCACTGGCGTGGGCTGTGGAATTGCGCCTAAAATCCGGCTCCGCCATCAGCCGCGGCGCCTCGGACGCGGACAAAATCGGGCTCATTCGCCGCGCCGCGCGGGTAGACCATTGCGCCCGACGCTGTCATTATTGGCCATTAATAATAATGAAATCCGACGCAACGACGTCTTTCGGGAGGAGCAACATGCGAAACATCAAATCGCGGACATTCGCCTGGATTGCAGGGGCAGCCGTCGCCCTCGTTGCCTGTGCGATGTTCGTGTTCTCGGCCACCGCGCAAGACAAGGAGCCGATCAAGATCGGCTTCAGCATGGCGCAGACCGGCCCGCTTGGCCCAAACGGTAAGCAGGCCCTGGTCGGCATGAAGATCTGGGAAGAAGAGATCAACGCCAAGGGCGGGTTGCTCGGCCGTCCGGTCAAGCTGGTCTACTACGACGATCAGTCCAATCCGTCGACGGTTCCGGGCATCTACACCAAGCTGCTCGACGTCGACAAAGTCGATCTGGTGATCGGACCCTATGCGACCAACATGTCGGCGCCCGCGATGCCTGTCATCATTCAAAAGGGCAAGGTCTTTATCTCGCTGTTCTCGCTCGCGGTGAACAGCGAGTTCAACTATCCGAAGTATTTCTCGATGCTCCCGACGGGACAGAATACCAAGGCGTCGTTCACCGAGGGGTTCTTCGACACGGCCGCGGCGCAGTTTCCGACACCGCAGACGGTTGCGCTGGTGGCTGCCGATGCCGAATTCTCGCGCAATGCTTGCGCAGGCGCGCGCGAGAACATCAAGAAGCACGGCTTCAAGACGGTCTACGACAAGACCTATCCGCCGACGATGACCGACTTCACTTCGGTCGTACGCGCGGTCCAGGCGGCCAATCCCGACATCGTCTGCATTTGCTCCTATCCGCTCGATTCGGTCGGCATGGTGCTCGCGGTCAACGAGCTTGGCTACAAGCCGAAGCTGATCGGCGGCGCCATGGTCGGGCTACAGGCCACCGTGTTCAAGAGCAAGCTTGGACCGGCGCTGAATGGTTTCGTCAACTACGAAACTTGGGTGCCGTCGAAGGAAATGATGTTGCCCTCCACGGCCGAATTCCTGAAAAAATATCAGGCGCGCGCAGCCGCGGAAGGCGTCGATCCGCTCGGCTATTATCTGGGAGGCTGGGGCTATGCCTATATCCAGATCCTGGGCGACGCGGTTGAAGCAACCAAGACCTTCAACGACGACAAGCTTGCCGAGTACATCGATAAGAACCTGTTCAAGACCATCATGGGCGATATCAAGTTCGGCAAGAACGGCGAATGGGTCGAGGGCCGCATGTTGCAAGTGCAATATCACGACATCAAGCCGGGCGCCGGCCTCGATACCTGGAGGGGGATGGACTATCAGACCGTTCTCACCCCTGCTCCGTACAAGACCGGCAACGTGATCTATCCTTACGAGAAGGCGAAGTAAGGCAAGCTCGGACGGAACGATCCAAAATAAACGCGGCGCGGGAGCGATCCCGCGCCGTTTTCATTTGATCGGCCGTTGGCCGTCTACATCCCGAGATAGAACTGCCGGATCAAATCGTTGTTGTTGAGCTCGGCGGCCGAGCCGCCCTCGAACGCGATCTTGCCGTGCACGATGACATAGCCGCGGTCGGCGATGCGGATCGCCTGCGTGAAATTCTGCTCGGCCATCAGCACCGTGAGCTGGTAGTGATCCTTGAGCTGCTTGATTGCGTCGATGGTGCGGCTGACCAGTTGCGGCGCCAACCCGACCGACGGCTCGTCCACCAGCAGGATGCGCGGCGCCAGCATCAGCGCGCGCGCCAGCGCGAGCATCTGCTGCTCGCCGCCGCTCATGCTGCCGGCAAGCTGGCGGCGCCGCTCGGCCAGTTGCGGAAAAGTTTCGCAGCAGAATTCCATATTGCGCTTGATCTGCGCGCGCGCCTTGGGCCGGAACGCGCCCAGCAGCAGGTTCTCTTCTACCGTCAATTTCGGGAACAGCCGGCGGCCTTCCGGCACCAGCGCGATGCCGAGATCCACGATCTGCTCGGTGGCGAGGCCGACCAGGTCGTGCTTCTCGCCGTCGATCTCGGCGACGATGCGGCCGGCGGTCGGGCGCACAATGCCCATCACGCATTTCATCAGCGTGCTCTTGCCGTTGCCGTTGGTGCCGAGCAGAGCCACGGTCTCGCCGGCATTGACGTTGATCGAGACGTCGTCGATCACCCGCACCGCGCCGTAGGCGGCATGCACGTTCTCGATGGTGATGCTACTGGCCAAGATACGCCCTCACCACTTGCTCGTCGCGCACCACGTCTTCCGGCTTTCCGTCCGCGATCTTTTTGCCCGACACCAGCACGGCAAGCCGCTGTGAGAAGCTCATCACCGCGCTCATGATGTGTTCGATCAGGATGATGGTGATGCCGCGTTCGCTCAGGCGCACCAGCAGCGCCAGAATGTCCTCGATCTCGGAATGCGACAGGCCGGCCATGGATTCGTCGGCGATCAGCAGCTTCGGCTCCGCCGCCATGGCGCGCGCAAGCTCGAGCTTGCGCATTTCGACCTGCGTGAGGTCGCGCGGCATGTGCTTGGCCTTTTTCGCCAGCCCCACCGTTTCCAGAAGCTCGCCGCAGCGCGCATCGAGGTCGCCCACCGAGCGCAGCGGCCCGGAGCGCGCATGCACGGTATAGAGCAAGGGAATCCGCAGATTGTCGGCGAGCGACATGCTGTGGAACGGCCGCGGCAATTGGAAGCTGCGGGCAAGTCCGCGATGGGTGCGCTGATGGGCGGCCAGGCCGTCCACGATCTGGCCGTCGAAGCGCACGCTGCCGCTCTCGTTCTGCAACGTGCCGCAGATGCAATTGACCAGCGTGCTCTTGCCCGATCCGTTCGGTCCGATCAGCCCAAGCCGCTCGCCCGGCTGCACCTCGAGATCGATGCCGTCGAGGGCGACGAATCCGCCGAAGCGTTTGCTGATATTGTCGACGTGCAGCAGCGCGGTCATGGCTGCCTCCGGCGCAAGCGTTCCTGCACCAGCCCGATCAGTCCGTTGGGCGCAATGATGACGAAGGCAACCAGCATCAATCCGACGATCAGCAGGTTAACCGCGGACGAGATCGTCACCGTGGCATATTGCTGCGCCGAACCGAGCAGGATGGCCCCGATCAGCGGTCCGACCCAACTGGTGGTGCCGCCGATCATCGGCATGGCGATCGAATTGACCGCATATTCCAGGCCGAAGGCGGACTGCGGTTGCAAATAGCCGATGTAGTAGGGAAACGGCGCGCCGGCCATGCCCATGAAGGCGCCCGAGAGCGTGGTGGCGATCAGCTTCAGGCGCAACGTCGGCACGCCGCAGGCTTCAGCAGCCAACTCGTCGTCACGGATGGTGGCAAAGCCGAAGCCGAGCTGGGAGCGCTCGATTGCCCGCGCGGTCGCCAGCGCGATCACGGTCAAAATCAGCATCAACACGAACAGATATTCGATGTAATTGATCGTGATCCCGGCGAATTCCAAGCGCTCCGGCCGGATGATGTAGGCGCCGCGCGAACCGCCGACATAGTCCCAGTTGATCACCAGCGTCTGCAGCACCACGGCCATCGCCAGCGTGGCAATGGCGAAGAAGGCGCCGCGCAGCCGCAGCGTCAGGTAGCCCATGCCGAAGCCGACGATGCCGGTCACGACGGCGCCGATCACCACCAGCACCGGAACCGGCAGCGGATAGAACTTGTGCATGAACACCGAGCTGTAGGCGCCCATCGCAAAGAACGCGGCCGAGCCGAAATTCACGTAGCCGCAGTAGCCGCCGAGAATATTCCAGGCAGTCGCCAGCACGATGAATTGCAGAATCGTGTAGCCGGCGAAATAGAAGTAATCGAGTCCGAGCCAATGGGCGAAGGCCAGGACGGCGAGGCCGACCGTGGTGGCGATGACGGAGAATGAAAACGTGTTCACGAGGCTACCGTCCCAGGAGTCCCGCCGGCCGGAAGGCCAGCGTCAGAAGGAGAAGGCCGAACGCCACTGCCGGCGCCCATGACGGGCCGTAAAATGTCGAGGTCAAACTCTCGACTACGCCGAGCAGAAGCGCGGCGATCAAGGTTCCCGGCATGCTGCCGAGCCCGCCCAGCACGCAGATGGCGAACACCCGTCCGATATATTCGCGCCCGACCGAAGGCTCGACCGGCTGGATGATGATGAGCAGGGCGCCCGCCATTGACGCCGTGGCAATCGAAACGCCGAAGGCGATGCGCTTGATGCGGATCGGATCGGCCGCCATCAGTTGCAGCGCCAATTGATCCTGCGACACCGCCATGATCGCGCGGCCGATGAAGGTGCGGGTGACGAACAGCTCGAGCGCACCGAATATCGCCAGCGCCACCAGGCACGGCACCAGCATGCGCAGCGGCATGTCGATCAAACCGATATGAATGCTGGGGCCGATATAGGCGGCCTCGACGTAACGATAGTCGACGCCGAACACCAGGATCAGCGACACCTCGGTGACGAACAACAGGCCGAAAAAGAAGGCGAGCCCGCGCAGGGATTCTTGTCCGCGCTTTTCGAACGACTGGTAATAGACCTGATAGACCGCCGCGCCGAGCGCATAGAACGCCGGCAGCGCCACGATGCTCACGATAATTGGATCGACGCCGTAGTTGATATTGAAGAAATAGGCGATGTAGGAGCCGAGGATGATGAAGGCGGGATGCGCGATGTTGACGATGTCGAGCATGCCGAACGAGATCGACACGCCGGCAGTGACGGCGGCGTAGAATCCGCCGAGCAAAAGCCCGGCGACAATCGCGTTGATCAGAAGATCGGCGGAAATATCCATACGCGTCTCAACCGGCATCACCGCGGCGGCGCATCGCATTGAACCTTCTCACCGGGCAATCTGCCCGGTGCGATGCGGCGGCCACCATCGGAGCGTCGAAATTACCGGCGTTTCTTCCCCTCTGAACTCACGTGTTTTTATTTATCTCACAGCGGCCGGCCGGCCGCCATGCGATGTTGCGCGGCAGTTTGCAGGAAGCCCAAGGGCTTGGCTAGCCTATAGATCGACTGGCCGAACCTGCCCACCCGCGACAAAACGAAACGCCCGCCGCCGGGCCTCATGCCCACGCGGCGGGCGCTGCGATGTTCGGTCGGTCAGGCCGCGGCCGCTTGCCGCCGCACGCCTTCCGGAAGCTGCATCGGCTTGTTGGCGCTGTCTTTGAACTCGACCGTCATGAACACCATTTCGTGGTCGCCGAGATTTTCCAGGTCGTGCACCTTGAATTCGCCTTTGCCGTAGGTCTCGTGGCGGGTCTCGCCCGGCTGGTAGGTGTATTCGACGGTGGTGCCATCATGCACATGCTGACGGCCGCGGCCGCCGGACACCGAGGTCCAGAAATAATCCAGCACATGGCGGTGGAACCCGATGCGCTCGCCGGGGGTGAGGCGGATGATCCAGACGCGCGTGCGTTCGTTCTCCGACAGCAGCGTGGAGCCGACGCACGGGTTCGGGTTCTTGGCCTCGCGCGCGAATTCGGCAGCGATGTCCGCCGGCCACTGCGACTTGTCCTTCTTCTCGGCGGTCTTATCGAGCATGGTCAGAGCCATGGAATTTCCTCCGATGCTATTTGCCGTCATATATAGCATATTTCGGTAAACGGAAAGATTGAGGAAGATCAATTGGCCGGGTCCCGGGCGGGCGTTGCTGTTGTCATTGGCGGCTCGATGAGCGGCCTGCTCAGCGGTCTGTTGCTGCGCCGGGCCGGGTGGGACGTGGATATCTACGAGCGGGTGGACAGCGAACTTTCCGGCCGCGGCGCCGGGATCGTTGCCCAACAGGAATTGATCGAGCGGTTGCGCAAGCTGGGGCTCGCCACCGATGCGCTCGGCGTCCACATCACCACCCGCAAGATCCTCGATGCGCAAGGCCGGCTGACCGAGGAGATCGAATGCCCGCAAGTGCTCACGGCCTGGGAGCGGGTCTACCGGCTGCTGCGCGACGCCTTTCCGCCGGAGCGCTATCACCGCGGCCGCGGGCTCGCCAAATTCACCCAAAGCGCGCACTCGGTGCTGGCGCATTTTTCCGATGGTGAAACCGTCGAGGCGGACCTGCTGGTCGGCGCCGACGGCATCCGCTCCACCGTTCGCCAGCAATGCCTGCCGGAGGTGGCGCCGCGCTATGCCGGCTATTCCGCCTGGCGCGCGCTGATCGCGGAAGACGCCATTCCGCCCGACACCCACCGCGACCTGTTCGAATTCATGTCGTTCGGCTTGCCGCCGGGCGAGCAGTTTCTCGGCTATCCGGTGGCGGGGCCCGACAACGATCTGCGGCCGGGCAAGCGCCGGTTCAACGTGGTGTGGTACCGGCCGGCGGACGAGAACACCAAGCTGCAATGGCTGCTCACCGACGAACGCGGCACGACCCACGCCATCTCGATCCCGCCGCCGCTGATCCGGCGCGAGGCGATCGCCGAGATGCGCGCCGATGCCGAGCGATTGCTGGCTCCGCAATTCCGCCAGATCGTGCGGCTGATCGAGGAGCCGATCCTGCAGCCGATCTACGATCTCGAATCCCCGCGCATGGCGTTCGGCCGGGTGGCGGTGCTTGGCGACGCGGCCTTTGTCGCGCGCCCGCATGTGGCCGCCGGCGTCTCCAAGGCGGCGGATGATGCGGCGGCGCTGGCGGAGGCGTTGCAGGCCGAGAGCGACGTCGAGCGCGCGCTCAAGCGTTTCGAGGCGGCGCGCCTGCGCGAGAACTATCGCATCATCGAGCGCGCGCGCCATCTCGGCGCCTATTTGCAGGCAACGCAAACGCAGGAAGAAAAGGCGCGCGCCGGCCTGCACAGCACCGACGGCGCGGTGATCGCGGAAACCGCGGTACTGGATTTTTTGTACGCCTAGCGGTCAAAGCCCCAGCAGCTTCTTCGCATTGCCGCCGGCGAGCGCCGCGCGCGTCGAGTCGTCGAAGTTTGCGACCGATGCAATGTGGCCGATCGGATCGAATTCCAGCATGTCGAACGGATAATCCGTGCCCATGATGATGTGGTCGACGCCGAAGGTCTTCACCAGCGCTTCCAGCTGCAGGGCTGTGAACACCACGGTGTCGAAATAGACCTGCTTGAGATAGCTGGTCGGCGGCTTCGGCAGATTGGCCTGGCAATCCGAACGCGCGCCCCAGGCGTGATCGATGCGGCCGGAATAGGCGCCGAGATAGCCGCCGCCATGCATGGCGAAAATCTTCAGCTTCGGATGCCGTTCGAGCACGCCGTCGAAGATCAGATAATGCAAGGCCAGCGTGGTTTCGAACGGATTGCCGATGATGTTGTTGAAATAGAATCGCGACAGCCGTTTGCCTTCGGTGAAGCCGTTCGGGTGGATGATCACCAGCGCGCCGAGCTCCTCGGCCTTCTTCCAGAACGGCGCGAAGGCGGGATCGGACAGTTCCCTGCCGGCGACATTGGTGAGAATCTCGACGCCCTTGAATTTGAGCGTCTTCATGCAGCGTTCGAGTTCCTTGGCGGCCTCGTGGCCGTCCTGCATCGGCACGGTGCCGGTGGGAATGAAACGGTCCTTGTGGCGCGAGACGAATTCGGCGACGCCGTCGTTGATCATGCGCGCGGCCGGCACCGCGTATTCGAGCGCGACCGTGTGATAGCACTGCGGCGGCGGCGGCATGACCAGCTGCATGTCGACGCCCATCTTGTCCATGGTCGCGAAGCGCTCGTCATAGCCGGTCATGCAGCCGCGGATGTCGGCTTCCTGCTTGGCGTTGATTTCCTTGGTCTCGGCGGACGCGAAATGCGCGAGCGGAATGGTCGACACGTCGAGATGCGGCTTGATGAATTGCGCTGCTTCCGGAACGGCGATGTGGGTATGGGCGTCGATGGTCACGGACTTGGGCCGCAGCTCGCGCCCCGGCTTGCCGTGTTTGCGCGCCGCGGTGTTAGCGTATTTGTTCCAGATCGCCGCCATTGCAATTCCCTCGTTTGTCACCATCCGCGAAAGCGGATGATCCAGTAACCGTTCGCGCTTCGATATTCAATATGCGCGGCTAGAACACGCCCAGATGCTGGCGCAGATCGACGCCGTCCTTGTTCAATTCCACCGGCGTGGAGACGACCGCGACGTGGCCGGTGTTGAGGATGACGATGTCGTCGGCGACGTCGAACACGAGCTTGGGGTTCTGCTCGACCAGCACGATCGACAGCCCGCTTTCCTTGAGCTTGCGGATGGTGGCCATGACCTCGGCGACGATCTGCGGCGCCAGCCCCTCCGACGGCTCGTCCATCAGCAGCACGCGCGGATTGCCCATCAGCGCGCGGCCGATCGCCAGCATCTGCTGCTCGCCGCCCGACAGATGCGCGGCGATCTGGCTGCGCCGTTCCTCGAGCCGCGGAAACATCGCGAACACGGTGTCGGCGGTCCATGGCGCATGCTTGCTTCCGGCGTCCGGCTTGCGCGCGGCGACCATCAGGTTTTCGCGCACGGTCAGGCTCTTGAAGATGCGGCGTCCCTGCGGGACGAGGGCGACACCGCGGGCGGCGATCATTTCCGGCGACATGCCGGCGACCGGTGCGCCGAAGATTCTGACCTCGCCCCGGCGCGGCGGCAGCAGGCCCATGGTGACGTTCATGCAGGTCGACTTGCCGGCGCCGTTGCGCCCGAGCAGGCCGAGCATGTGCGCCTCGCCGAGCTCGAACGAAACGTCCTGCAGCACGTGGCTGTCGCCGTAGAAGGCGTCGATATGCTCGAGACTGAGTGCGCTAGTGGCCAAGATAGACCTCCCGCGTGCGCGGGTTGTTGACCACTTCGGCGCGGTTACCCTCGACGATCACCTCGCCGAAATGCAGCAGCGTGATGCGCTCGGCGAATTCCAGCGCCACGTCCATGTTGTGCTCGATCATCACGATGGTGACGTCGCGCGGGATCGCCAGCAGCAACTGCTTCACGTCGCGCCGTTCGTCGATGGACAAGCCCGCGAACGGCTCGTCGAGCAAGAGCACTTTCGGATTTTGCGCGAGCGCCATGGCGATTTCGACGCGGCGGCGTTCGCCATAAGAGGTCTGCGACAGCGGCCGGTCGGCGATGTGCGCAAGGCCGACCCGTTCCAGCGCCGCGCGTGCGTGGTCGATCAGATGGCCTTGATGCTTGATGTCGATCAGCGGATTCCAGCGCGCCGGCGATAAGCCCAGAAGCGCCAGCGAGACGTTGTGGATGATGGTGTCGCGCGGGAACAATGTGATGATCTGGTAGGTGCGCGCCATGCCGAGATGGGGGCGGCGCCGGCTTGGCGTCTTGGTGATGTCTTGCCCGAACAGATGAATCGAGCCGCTGTCGGGTGTGAGCTCCCCGGTGATCAGGTTGAACAGCGTGGTCTTGCCGGCGCCATTGGGGCCGATGATCAGCCGCCGCTCGCCCGGCTCGACATTGAGATTGACTTCGGTGGTCACGTGCAGACCGTCGAACGCCTTGCAAAGACCTGTCACTGTGAGCGCGCTCATGGTGCCGGCTCCGGAGTGCCGGGAACGACGCCGCTGCGGCGTTCGCGTTTGCGCCATGCCAGCCGCCACAGCCGCGCGGTGCCGGGCACCAGGCCTTCCGGCATCAGGATGACGATGGCGACGAAGATCGCGCCGAGCAGGAAGTTCCAGCGCTCGATGAATCCGCTGACCACGGTCTTGACCGTCACCACCAGCGCCGCGCCGACGATCGGTCCGAGCAGAGTGCCCGGTCCGCCGGAGATCACCATCAGCAGCACTTCGGCCGAGGAGGTGAGCGCCAGCGTCTGCGGACTGATGAATTGCGTGTAATAAACGAACAAGATGCCCGACACGCTGGTTAGCAGCCCGGAGAACAGGCAGGCATAGAAGCGGATCATCCAGACGTGATAGCCGAGCGCATTCATGCGGCGCGGCTGGTCGCGCGTGCCCATCAGCGCGGCGCCGAACGGCGAGCGCACGAACACCGCCACCGTCGCGACCGACAACACGAAAATGATCAGCGTCGCGTAGTAGAACGTGTTCGGCTCGGCCAGCGAATATCCGAACGGCGCCGGCCGCGTGTGCAGGCTGATGCCGTTATCGCCGCCGGTCAGGCTGATCCAGCGATAGGCAAGGCCCCACAGGATTTCGCCCAGCGCCAGCGTGATCATGATGAAGCCGATGCCGGTCGAGCGTAGCGACAGCGCGGCGAAGATGGCCATCGCGCCCATGCTGAGCACCAGCGCCGCCACGATCGCCGTGGTGTGGCCAAATCCAAGCTGCAACATGTAGCCGGTGACATAGGCCGTGACGCCGAACAGTCCGGCATGGCCGAGCGACACCAGCCCGGCATAGCCGACCAGCACATTCAGCCCGAGCGCGAAGATGGCGAAGAAAAGGATCTGGCTGGAGACATTGATGTAATAGATGCCGTGCATCCAATAGGGCAGAGTGGCGAGCGCCACCAATGCGATGCCGGATGCGAGGAAGCGCGCGCTCACGGCACGTGCCTGCCGAACAGGCCCTGCGGCCGCAGGATCAGCACCAGCAGCATGGGCAGGAACAGGACGAAGTAGGCAAGCTCGGGCAGCAGCGCCTGGCCGAAATTATAGATGAAGCCGACGATGATGCTGCCGACGAACGAGCCGAGCAAACTGCCGGTGCCGCCGAGAATGACGACCACCAGCGCCAAAGGCAGCATGTCCTGATCGAGGCCCGGGTAGACCGACAGGATCGGCCCGCCGATGATGCCGGCGAAGGCGGCAAGCCCGGCGCCGAGCGCGAACACGATGGTGAATAACTGCGACACCCGGATGCCGACCACGCGCGCCATGTCGGGATCGTCGACGCCGGCGCGGATCATGGCGCCAAGCCGCGTGCGATCGAGCAGCAGCCAAAGTCCGATGGCGACCACAATGGCGATGACGATGATCGCCAGCCGGTAGAGTGGAAACACCAGCACGCCGAAGCGCGCAAAGCCGTCGAGCCCGTCCGGCGTTGTGACCGAGATCGGGTCGCCGCCCCACAGCATCAGGCAGGCATCGGCGGCCATGAACGACACGCCGAGCGTCACCAGCACCTGCGCCAGCTGATCGCCCGGCAAGCGGCGCAGCAGCAATCGCTCGGCCAGGGCGCCCAGCAACGCCACCGCAAGCGTCGCCAGGATCGCCGCCAGCCAGAAATTCAAGCGGAAGCCGAGCAGCCCCAAGACGAAGGTGGCGCCGATATAGGCGCCCACCATGAACAGCGAGCCGTGCGTCAGATTTGGAATCCGCATCAGCCCGAAGATCAGGGAGAAACCTGCCGACAGCAGAAACAACAGGCCGCCGAATGTGACGCTGTTGACCCCCAGCACCAGCCAAAAGTTCATGTCCGCAGTATTCCCGCGTTAGTCATTTTTGCATGCGCATGATCTTTTCCGAAAACCTGTTCCCGCACCCGGGTCGAGGCCGGGTACAGGCTTTTCGGGATCATGCGCCAGCGGACCGCGGGCGCCTCAAGCGGCGCCCGCGGATCGGTTTTCGTTACGACTTGACGGGCGGGAAGTCGCGCGAATAGACCGGCTGCTCGAGGAACTTCTTCTCGTCGTAGGTCCAGAACTGGCTCACATTGGTGTAGGTCTTGAGCGTCTTGTTGACGAGCTTGCCGTTCGCCTTTTCGCAGCGGCGGATATAGAAGTTTCCGATCGCGTTGCCGAAATGGTCGAACTTGATCGGGCCGCGCGGCGTATCGGCGAGCGACACCGACCTCAGCATCTTGATGAGCTCTTCCTTGTTGTCGCTTTTCCCGCCGGTCTTCTGCAGGCCTGCCTCGATCACCATGCCGTTGATATAGAGGCCGGCCGCGTAGAAGCCTGGATCCAGATTGAAATTTTTCTGCATTCCAGCGACGAAGCGCTTGTTCGCCTCGGTATCGGCGTCGAGCGTGTAGGGGCAGCTACTGACGAGGCCGATCGCCTCGTCGCCGAAGCTGTGCAGCAAGGCGTCGTCGCCGCCGGTCTGGCCGGTGACCACCGGGAACTTGAGGCCGGCGCTGGTGTATTGCTTCATGAATTTCAGCGGGTTGCCGCCGGCGAAACCCTGGCACACGCCGTCGCAATCTGAGATTTGCGCGAGATAGGGCGTGTAGTCGGGAGTGGCGAGCGGCGGCCATAGCTTCTTCAGAATCTTGCCGCCGTTATCCTCGAAGGTCTGCTGGAAGCCGCCCATCTGCTCGTAGCCGAAGGCGAAGTCCTCGACGATGGTGATCATGCGCTTGAGCTTCAACTCTTTCGCGGCGTAGTCGGCCATCGGGTGCATCGCCTGCGAGGAGCAGGCCGAGGCGCGCAGGAAATACGGATTCGGGCGTCGCTGCGTCACGTCCTCGGCGGCGGCGAGACTCAGCAGCGGCATCTTTTGCTGCGCGATATAGTCGGTGATGGCGAGCAGCTCGAAGGCGGCGAGCGGTCCGGTGATGACGTCTACCTTGTCGCGCTCGACCAGCTCCTGCGCCTTGGTCTTGGTGCCGGCCGGGCTGCCGCCGGTGTCGGCGGAGACGAGCTCCACCTTGCGGCCGGCGAGCGTGAAGTCCTTTTCCTTCAGGAAGGTGGTTAGGCCCTGTTCCATCTGGATGCCGCCCTGTGCGAGCGGGCCGGTCTTGACGGTGAGCAGGCCGAGCTTGAACGGCGCCGCTTGCGCGATCGCCGGCGCCGGGAATTTGAACGTCGCCAGCGCTGCGCCGGCGGCGGTTGCGGCCATGAATTTACGACGGGTGACCTTGCGAGACATTTCTTTCCTCCCTTTATCGCCCCTGGTGGGGCTCATATTTTTGACCGGCCTTATGGGGCCATTTTTGATCGGCCAGCGCGGCCGTATTCGACGCAAAAAGGTGTTCGTCGCGAACCCGCCCGCCCCACGACGGCGGACCAACCCATGCCCATCATCGGCCAATGCCGTGCATGATGTAAAGCCCGGCAGTAGCGTTGTGCCGTCTAACCCATTCTGTAGCGATGGGCAGGCGGCGGCCGGCCGTGCTAGATTTCCGGTCCGCAAGAATGATGCCGGCGATCATCGGCGGGGTGCGATGGCAACGAACGGATTCGACGTTAAACCGATCTCCGGTTCGATCGGCGCTGAAATTTTGGGCATAGACCTTGGCGCGGAGCCCGGCCACAACATGATCGCCGCCATCCGCCAGGCGTGGCTCGAGCACGGCGTCATTTTCTTCCGCGACCAGGACCTACCGCCGGCGAAATTCCTCGGCTTCGCGAAACGTTTCGGCGACGTGGTCGAATATCCCTTCATCAAGGGCATCGAGGGATTTCCCGAAATCATTCCGGTGGTCAAGCTCGAGCACGAGACGAAAAATTTCGGCGGCATCTGGCATACCGACACCGCCTATCTCGACAAGCCGCCGATGGGCACCATGCTGATCGCGCGTGAGGTGCCGCCGCGCGGGGGCGACACCCTGTTCGCCAACACCTATCTCGCCTACGAAACCCTGTCCGACGGCATGAAGCGCATGCTGGAGGGGGTGATCGCGGTCAACCACTCGGCCAAGGCGGACGTCACACGCACGCGCGAGGACCGCGTGCGCGACGGCGCCAAGGCCGAAGCCAAGAAGGAATACATCAGCGAGCATCCGGTGGTGCGCACCCATCCGGAGACCGGGCGCAAGGCGCTCTATGTCAATGTCGGGCACACGGTGCGCTTCAAGGACATGACCGAGGAGGAGAGCGCGCCGATTCTGAATTATCTGTTCCAGCACCAGACGCGGCCTGAATTCACCTGCCGCTTCAATTGGCGCGTCGGCTCACTGGCGTTCTGGGACAATCGCTGCGTGCTGCACAATCCGATCAACGACTATCATGGGTTCCGCCGCGTCATGCATCGCGTGACGCTGGCCGGCGACAAGCCGCGTTAAATCCCGAGATAACTCGACTTGATCTCGTCGTTGGCCCTGAGCTCTTCCGGCTTGGCCGAATAGACCACCTGGCCTTTGCTCATGACGTGCACGTAGTCGACCAGCTTGAGGGCGAGGTGCGCGTTCTGCTCGACCAGCAGGATCGACAGACCCTGCTCTTTGAGTTTGCCGATCGCTTCCCACAGGCCCTGGATGATGATCGGCGCTAAGCCCTCCGACGGCTCGTCCATGATCAGGCAATCCGGATTGGTCATCAGCGCGCGGCCGATCGCCAGCATCTGCTGCTCGCCGCCGGACAGCGTCTTGGCGCGCTGGTAGCGGCGCTCGTGCAGGCGCGGGAACAGCGCGTAGACGCGATCGAGGTTCCAGCCATGACGGTCCGGGCTGCGCTCGGCGACCAGCAGGTTTTCTTCCACGCCCAAGGTCGGAAACACGCGGCGGCCCTGCGGCACCAGGCCCATGCCGCTGCGCACGGTTTCGAACGAGGCCTTGCGGGTGATGTCGTCGCCCTTGAACACGACCTTGCCGCGGCGCGGAGGATTAAAGCCGACGATCGAGTTCACCAGCGTGGTCTTGCCGACGCCATTGCGCCCGAGCAGGCCGAGAATCTGGCCCTGCTCGAGTTGCAGCGACAATCCCTGCAGGACGTAGGCGTCCCCGTAATAGGTGTGAATGTCCTGGACTTCGAGGATAGCCATGATGTCAGTCGGTTCCCAGGTAGATTTCCTGCACGCGACGGCTTTTCTTGATGTCTTCGGGCGATCCGGTTTCCAGAACTTCGCCGAAATGCAGGACCGATATCTCATCGGCGACGTCGAACACCACGTCCATGTCGTGCTCGATCAGAAGTATCGCGAGTTTGGGATCGAGCTTCATCAGAAACTCGGTCATCTCGGTGGATTCGCCCGACGACAGGCCGGCCGCCGGTTCGTCGAGAAGAAGAATATTCGGATCGCTGGCGAGCCCGAGGACAATTTCGAGCTGGCGCTGTTCGCCGTGCGAAAGATTGCGAACCTCGGTGTCCTTTCGGTCGAGAAAACCGGCCTGTTCGAGCAGATGATAGGCCTTGTCGTAGACGTCTTTGTACGACGACATGAACCGCCACATCACGAATTTCGACGGCCGCAGGCCCTTGATCGCCAGCAGCACATTGTCGAGCACGGTCAATTTCGGAAACAGATGAGTGACCTGGAATGTGCGCGCCATGCCGAGCGCGGTGCGCCGGTGGCTTGGCCAGGTGGTGACGTCCTGGCCGAACAGCAGTACTTGTCCGGACGTCACCGGGTAAATGCCGGTTATGAGATTGAACAGCGTGGTCTTGCCGGCGCCGTTCGGGCCGATGATGGCCTTGCGGTCACCCGGCATGATGCGCAGGGTGACGTCGCGTGTCGCCTGCAGGCCGCCGAAGCTCTTGCACAATGCCTTGAGCTCGAGCACCGGGATGTCGTTGCCGTTCATGGCGGTCACGCGCAAACCCTCAGGATTCAAGAAGAAACGCCGGGGCCCTTTGGCGGAGCCCCGGCGCGGTTGTCGTCCTTATTCGCAGTACTTGCAGGGCGGGTAGTCGCGGTCATAGACCGGATGCGCCAGGAACTTGTCCTTACCCTCGGTCCAGAACTGGGAGACCTTCGGGTAGGTCTTGATCACGGTGTTCCAGAGCTCGTCCTTGTCGTAGCCGAACATCTTCTTCTTCTCGACTTTCTTGATGTAGACGTTCTCGATCGGATTGCGCATGTCGTCGAGTTCGACCGGCCCGCGCGGCGCGTCGAGTTTGATGCTCGCCATGATCTTGATGAACTCTTCCGGCCCCGGATACTTGCCGCCGGCCTTCTGGATCGCTTTATCGAGCCACATGGCAGTGGTGTAGTTGTTCTCCGAGTAGTAGCCGGGGACCTTGCCGAACTTGGCGCGGTAGGCCTTCACGAAAGTCTGGTTGGCCGGGGTATCGATCGCCGCGCTGTAGTGCAGCGCAGAGACGTCGCCGATCACTTCGTCGCCCATGAACGGCAGCACGAACTCGTCGTAACTCACGCCGCTGCCAAGAATCCTCATTTTGTTGCCGGCCGCGCGCAACTGCTTGGGAAACTGCAAGGCCATCGGTCCGACCATGGTGGTGAAGATGGCGTCGGCGTCCGCCTTG
This sequence comes from uncultured Alphaproteobacteria bacterium, assembly GCA_963781875.1. Lineage (GTDB taxonomy): Bacteria > Pseudomonadota > Alphaproteobacteria > Rhizobiales > Xanthobacteraceae > Pseudolabrys. The sequence goes on along the minus strand of CAWAHP010000009.1, from coordinate 979,305 downwards.
AAGGTCGGGATATAGGGCCCGAAGTCCTTGGTGCCGAGCGGCGGCCAGATTTTCTGAATGACCTTGCCGCCACAAGCTTCGAATGCGGACTGGAAGCCACCCGCCGTTTCGTAGCCGAACGCATAGTCGGCGGCGATGACGATGACCTTCTTGACGCCGTTGTCGCAGGCCCATTGCCCGAGCGGGTGATGCGGCAGCGAGGAGGTCCAGCTGGTGCGCAGGAAGTAGGGATACTTGCCGAGCTGCCGCTGCGTCAGGTCGTCGGCCGAGGAGACCGACGAAATGTAAAGCGTCTTCTCGGCGGTGCTCACCGGGGCGAGTGCGTAGCCGGTGGAGGCGAGCAGCCCGCCGATGAACAAGTGGACCTTGTCCTGAAGGATGAGTTTCTTGGCCTTGGTGACGCCGGCGTCGGGCTTGCCCTGGTCGTCTTCGACGATGAACTTCACGTCCATTCCGCCGAGTTTGCCGCCATGCTCGTCGAGATACATCTGAAAGCCGTCGACCATGTCCTTGCCAACCTGGGCGAAGATGCCGGTGACCGGTGAGATATAGCCGATGCGCAATTCCTCTGCGCCGGCGGGCGCGGTCGAAGCGAGACCGAGCGCCAGGCAGCTGCCCAAAAGAATTTTTTGCAGTCTGTTTGTCATTGCCGTTCCTCCATTGTTGTCGTGGCCTTCCCGTTGCTGGTTAGGAAGGCTTCGATGCCAGTTTCTTTGAACTTTCGTCTTTGTCTTGTGAGAACCGCTGCCGCAGACGCGCCGGGATACCCATCAAGCCCATCGGCAGATAGAGAATCGTCAGCACGTAAACGCCGCCGAGCGCGTACTGCCACCACGGCACCAGTGTACTGAGATATTCGCGCAAGCCAAACACGATGGCTGTTCCGATAGTGGCGCCTACCAGCGTGCCGGCGCCGCCGAGTACAACCATCAACAGCGAATCCACCGATGTGGTCAACACGACCGTTTCCGGGCTGACATGGCCGTTGGTGTGCGCCCACAGCACGCCGGCAAGACCGCCGAAACCGCCGGCGATGATGAAGGCGATGTATTTGTGCAGCCAGGTATTGTAGCCCAGAATCTGCATGCGTAATTCGCGCTCGCGAATGCCGGCCAGGCTTTGTCCGAACGGCGAGCGGACCAGCACGTACATCATGATCATCGACACGGCGAAGAATGCGAACACGAGATAGAAGAACGTCACTTCATTGCCGAGATCGAGACCGAAACTCGGCCGCCCGCTCATATTGATTCCGTTGTCGCCGCCGGTCAGCGAATTCCAGCGATAGGCCAGGCCCCAGACACATTGCCCGAGCGCAAGCGTAATCATGAGGAAATAGACGCCGCCGGCGCGGATCGCGAATAAACCGAACAGCGCCGCCAGAGCCGCGCCGATCAGGATACCGAGCACCACCACCAGCCAGAAATCCCACCCCATGCCGATATGGAATTTGGTCGCGAGCACCGCGGTGAGATAAGCGCCGACGCCGAAATAGGCCGCTTGGCCCATCGAGGACATGCCGGTGTAGCCGAGCAGCAGGTCGACGCTCATGGCGAGGATGGCGAACGCCATAGCGCGCGTCACCAGCAGAATGACGAACGAGCCAGACTGCGGGACGATATAGGCGAGAACGATCAGCCCGGCGACGACCATCAGAATTTTTATATTTTGGCTCACCATCGCTCGTTGCTCACTCTCGTCCAAACAAGCCGGTCGGCTTCACCGCCAGGATCAGCACCATCGGCGCGTAAAGCGTGAAGTATGAGATCTCCGGAAACAGCGCCTTGCCGAAATTGTCGGCAAGGCCGACCGCCAGCGCGCCGATCGCGGCGCCGCCCAGGCTTCCCATGCCGCCGATGATGACAACGGCGAAAGCGAGCGGCAGCATTTCGAAATCGAGGCCCGGATAGATGCCGAGAAAGGCGCCGCCGATCACGCCGCCGAGCGCAGCGAGAAACGCGCCGAGCGCGAAAATGAACATCGAGATGCGGTTGGTGTCGACGCCGACGCCGCGCGCCATCTGCGAGTCGTCCACGGTGGCGCGCACTGCGGCGCCCATGCGGGTCTTTTCCATGACCAGCCACAGCACGATGCCGATCGCCACCGCCGTGCCGATCATGAACACGCGATAGAGCGGAAAATACACCCCGCCGACCACGATGCTCTGCGTGAACGCGCCGGGCGGATTGATGTCCATGTTGTTGCCGCCCCAGATGTCGAGCGCGCCTTGCTGGAACAGAAAGGCGAAGCCGACCGTGAGCAGCACCTGACGCAGCACGTCGTTGTCGATCGGGATGATGGAAATACGATTCAACACAGCATACGATGCGACGGTGGCGATCGCGGCGCCCACAATGAACTGGGTCCAGGTAAACTGAGTGCCGCGTGCGATCGCCAAGCTGATCAGGACGCCCAACCCTATTGCGATCACCGCGTTGCGGAGGAATTCGAAACCTTCGGAGCGCAAAAATAGCCGCTCCATCGCCATGCCGATCAAGGCAACGGCGAGCGCCGCCGCCGGCAGCGACAGCGCCCATGATCCGGTCGTATGGATCACCGACAGTGCGATGTATCCGCCCCACAGAAAATAGGCGCCATGCGACAGATTGACGATCCGCATGACGCCGAAAATCAGCGACAAGCCGCTGCCGACGAGAAACAGCAGCGCGCCGTAGGACACGCCGTTGAAGGCCTGGACTACCCAGAATTGCGTATTCATTTCCCCCCTGATCCTTCTGTTACGCCGAAGGTTGCGCAGAGCTTATCTTAGGTTGGATGGAAATGAACACCCCGAATGGCCGCAGCTGTCGTCAGGATTCCGTCGTCCCGCGAAAGCGGGGACCCGAATAAACTGCGGCCTTGCATATGGCACGGATTCCGCTCCGCGGAATGACGGAATGACGGCGCGCGCTATTTGCGTCCGGATTTGCCGCCTGCCTGCTTTTTCGGCGGGATGATCGGCAGCAGCAGGTAGGGCGCTTTGCCGCGGCCAAAATGCAGGCTGGTGGTGCCGTTAAATATGGCGGGCGGCCGGTCGCGCGGATCGTTATGCAGGAACGGGCCGCAGCCGGTCAGCTCGTTCTTGAAATTCGACAGCTTGCCGCCGCTCGCTCCGCCATATTCGTAATCCTTGCCGCGGACCGATAGCGCCACGCGATAGCCTGCCGGCACCACGATCGAGGTCGGCCAGATCTCGATATCGAGTTCGACCGGCTTGCCCTTGGTGAGCGGCTGCTTCTGGTCGTGGGTGTGATAGGGGCGGTAGGGCGTGGACAGTTTCTTGTCGAGCTTGCGGTGCGAGGCGCGCAGCCAGCCTTGTGCGATCGGCGTATGCGGGTCGATCGCGCCCTGGAACACGACTTCCTTCAGGTCGCCGGTGAACACCCGCAGCACGATGAAGAAATCGGCGTCCGGTGTGGACGAGGAGGCGAACAGCTTGAGCGCCGAGGGGCCGGTGATCTCGGTTTCCTGTGTGAGCTGCGGCGTGAGGAAGGTGAGGCCGTCGCCCATGGCGGTAAATTTGAGCTGGGCGTTGCCGGACGGTTTTTTCGTCGTCAGCGTCATGCCGGCCGGATCGAGATAGAACTTGGTCCATTTCGTGCGCTTGATCGGCCATTCGTTCTCGGCGCGCGCGACGAATTTCTCGCCGGGGTGGCGCACCTGCAGCAGCACCCGAGGCTGCTTCGACCAACCCTCCTTCTTGCCGTGCAGGAAATAGTCGAAGAAGCGGAGCTGCTGCTCGCGGCCGTAGTCGGTGTAGAAATGCGTCCAATGCTCGATGCCGTGCGCCTCCAGCCATTTTTCCTTGGCGGCGGCGCGCACGAAGCCTTCGAAATTGCCGCGCGGATGCAGTCCCTGGCCGCCCCAATTGGCGGCGGTGAACAGCGGCGTTTTCACCTTCTCCCAGACCGGCGAGCGATCGCGGTGATATTTGTCGTCGAGCGGATGGGCGAGGATGTTGCCGCCGAAATCGGAACGGTTCTTGGCGAGCTCCGCATCCGGCAGCGTCTCCGGCCCGCACACCAGCTCGCCGTGCACGCGGCTGCGCCCGCCGCGTTCGCCGACGCCGTACTGCACGGTCTTGACCTGCATGTCGAACCAGTTCTCCCAGAAGGTCGAGAGAATGCCGCCGTGATGCGTCATGTCGCGATACCAGTCGGCCGAGCCTTCCCAGATGCAAATGGCGGCAAGATGCGGCGGCTGCAGCGACGCGACGTGCCACTGGTTCATGCCGTAGTAGGAAATGCCATTGAGTCCGACCTTGCCGCTCGACCAGGGCTGCACGCCGGCCCATTCGATGCAGTCGTAGAAATCTTTGGTCTCGCGCGGCGAAAAATGATCGATCACGCCGGGCGAGCAGCCGGCGCCGCGTGAATCGACGCGCACGCAGGCATAGTCGTGCGGCACCCATTTCTCCGGGTCGACCACTTCCCAGTTCTGATACTTGTTGCTGGAACCGGCGGTGACGTCGGGATGCTTGTCCGCCATGCGTTGCCAGGCGCTGGGGTAGCCGTCCTGGAAGGCGAGATTCTTGGCGTAGGGGCCGTAGGTCAGCAGCACCGGATATTTGCCGTCTTTCACCGGGCGAAAAATGTCGGCGCGCAGCACTAGGCCATCGTCCATGGTGATCGGCACGTTCCAATCGATCCGCATGCCGTCGCGGACTTCCGATCGCTCTTGCAGCGCCGCCATCACGCCCTCCTGGCAAATAATCTTCTGTCATGCCCCGCGAAGGCGGGGCATCCAGTATCCACAGTCGCTGCGGTTAAGCAAAGACCCTCGGCGATTACTGGATCGCCCGCCTGCGCGGGCAGATGACAGGTGTCAGCGCTTGCCGCGCTTGACGCCTGCCATTTTCTCCAACACGGCGCAGACCGCGGCGGTGTCTTGCGCGCCGCGGCCGCTCTTCATCGCCTTGATGTAGATCGACTTGGAAGCATTGAACATCGGCGTCGGCACTTTGATTCTGCGGGCGTGGTCGCCGATCACCTGCATGTCCTTGTCCCACACCGAGATCTTCATGGTGACGTCGTCGTAGCGGCCCTTCACCATCATCGGCGCGCGCAGCTCGAATACGCGCGAATTGCCGGCGCCGGGTCTGATCAAATCGTAGATCATCTGCGGCGGCAGGCCCGACTTCATGCCGAGCACCATGGCCTCGGCGGTCGCCACGTTGTTGATCGCGACCAGCAAATTGGCCACGTATTTCATGCGGCAGCCATTGCCGAAGACGCCGACATTAAAGGCGCGGCGGCCGAAGGCCTCGAACAGCGGGCGCAAGCGCGCGATGATCTTGGCATCGCCGCTGGCGTAAAATATCAGGTCGCGGTTCTTGGCCTGCGAGCCGGTGCCGCTGACCGGCGTGTCGAGCATCACATGGCCGGCTTTGCGCAGCACGCGCTCGGCTTTTTCCTTATCTGAAATCGAGAAGGTGCTCATTTCCACGACCACCTTGCGCTTCAGCTTGGCGGCGGCGATTTTACGCACGGTGTCCATGAGCGCCTGCGGCTTGGGCAGGCTGGTGAGGATGGTCGGCACCTTGGCGGCAAGCTCGGCCGCATTGCGGGCGATCTCGACACCGGCGCGTTGGGCTTCGCGGCGCCGCGCCGCGCTAATGTCGTAACCGACCACGCGCCAGCCGGCAGCGGTCAGGTTCTTGGCGAATGCACCGCCCATGATGCCGAGACCGATCACGCCGACCGCGCCCTTATTCTTCTTTGCCGCAACCATTCCAATTTCTCCCGGTCGTGGAAATTAAACGACACAATACGTGCGCGTTTGCGCTGTTCCCACTTAAGCGGCCGAGGCCGGTGCTGTCGAGTGGGGAAGGCCTGCAATCCCGCTTTCATGCTGCGCCGTGATCGCATATCGTCGCCTGTAAAAGCATCCCGGGAGGAGCCATGCATATCGGAGTAGCGGGTCTTGGTGCGATGGGTGCGCCGATTGCCGCCCGGCTGTTGGAAGTCGGCCATCAGGTCACCGTCTGGAATCGCACGCCGGCGAAGACCAAGCCGCTGGCCGAGGCCGGTGCCAAGGTGGCGAAGACGCCGGCCGAGCTTGCGGGCGCGGTCGAGGCCGTGATCACCATTCTTACCGACGGCGCGGCGATCGACGCCGTGTACAGCGGGCCGTCCGGCCTGCTGTCGGGCGACGTCAAGGGCAAGCTGTTCATCGAGATGAGCACGGTGCCGCCGAAGGTGGAAACCGATCTGGCTGCCAAGGTGCGCGCCAAGGGCGCAGCACTTGTGGGCTGCCCAGTCGGCGGCTCGATCGCCCCGGCGCGCCAGGGCAAGCTGCTGGGACTGATGGGCGCCGAGCCCGCCGACGCCGCTCGTGCCAAGCCGATCCTCGACCAGCTTTGCCGGCGGCTCGAACATTGCGGACCGGTCGGCACCGGCGCGTCGATGAAGCTTGCCATCAATTTGCCGCTGATGATCGCCTGGCAAGCCTATGGCGAAGCCTTCGCGATCGCCCGCGACGTCGGCTGGGATGCCAAGCGCCTGCTAGATCTGTTCGTCGACACCAACGGCGCCAATCCGGCGCTGAAGAACCGCGCCGAGATGATCGTCACCATGTTCGAGGGCCGCGATCCGGGCCCGACCACCTTCAGCATCGCCAATGCCTGCAAGGACCTGCGCACCATGATCGACACCGGGGTCGGCAAGGGCGTCGACATGCCCGCCGCCAAGGCCACGCTCGCGGCCTTCGAGGAAGCCAACAAGAACGGCTTCGGCGGCGGCGACGGCTCGCGCCAATCGGTCTATTGGGCGCAACGCAAAAAATGAACTCTCAATAATTCCAAACTCGCAAGGAGCTTCCATGTCGGTCACGCTCGCTCAAGCTTCGTCCATCGTCGATGCCGCGCTGAAGAAGGCGCGGGAGCTCAAACAAATGGCGCAGACCGTGGTCGTGCTCGACACCGGCGGCCATGTCGTCTGCGCCAAGCGCGAGGACGGCTCCGGCATCATCCGGTTCGAAGTCGCCGTCGGCAAAGCCTATGGCGCGCTCGGCATGGGCTGGGGCTCGCGTACCATGATGGAGCGCGCGGCGCAAAATCCGAACTTCCTCACCGCCATCGCAGCGGCGAGCGGGGGTAAACTGGTGCCCAATCCGGGCGGCGTGCTGATCCGCGATGCGGGCGGAAAGTTGCTCGGCGCGGTCGGGATTTCCGGCGACACCGCCGACAACGATGAAATTGTCGCCGTCGCCGGCATCGAGGCGGCCGGGCTGAAAGCCGATCCGGGCGGCGCCAAGAAATAATTTTTCGACCCGCCCGGCCGAAACAAAAAGATTGGGGAGGCAAACGTGAAGCTTTTTTCGTTCTGGCGCTCGCTGGCGACCTATCGCGTGCGCATCGCGCTCAACCTCAAGGGGCTCGACGCCCGAGGTGATCGAGGTCAATCTGATGCAGGGCAAGCAGCGCGAGGACGCCTTTCGCAAGATCAACCCGATGATGGCGATCCCGGCGCTGATCGAGGACGACGGCACGGTGCTGTTCGAGTCGCTCGCCATCCTCGAATATCTCGACGAGACCCACCCCAAGCCGCCGCTGTTGCCAAAGGAGCCGAAGGCGCGCGCGCGGGTACGCGCCCTGGCGCAAATCATCGCCTGCGACACCCATCCGCTGATCGTGCCGCGCGTGCGCGAGCATCTCGAGCACGCCTACAAGATCGATGCCGACGGCGTGCATGAAATGGGGCCAGCATTGGCACGTCGCGGCATTGCAGGCGCTGGAAGCCAATCTTGCGGGTAACCCGCAAACCGGACGCTATTGCCAGGGCGACCAGATCACCATCGCCGACATTTGCCTCGCCGGGCAGGGGGTGGGCGCCTATTATTTCAAGGTCGATCTGGCGCCGTACCCGACGGTCAAGCGCATCGTCGACGAGTGCAACAAGCTCGACGCCTTCGCGCGCGCCCACCCGCTCAAGCAGCCCGGCGCGCCCGCGTCGGTGTAATCGGCCTCATGCTCAACACCGCAATCGTCGGCCTCGGCTGGTGGGGCAAGACGCTGGTGAAGGCGGCGCAAGAGTTCGGCGCGCCGATCCGTATTGTGCGCGGGGTGTCGCTCGAGCCCGATACGGTGCGCGACTTCGCCACTGAGCACAAAATCGCCCTCGGCACCTCGTTCGATGAGGTGCTCGCCGACAGCCAAGTGCAGGCGGTGATCCTGGCGACGCCGCACAGCAAACACCGCGCGCAGGTCGAAGCGGCGGCAGCGGCCAAAAAGCACATCTATTGCGAAAAGCCGTTCGCGCTCAGCAAAGCCGACGCTATCGCCATGCTGGAAGCCTGCAAGCGCGCCGGCATCGTGATCGCGGTCGGCCATCATTTCCGGCTGATGCCGTCGATGCGCGTGCTCGACGAACTGGCGAAGAGCGGCGCCTTCGGCACCATCATGCATGTCGAGGGCAATTACAGCCACGATTGGCTGGCGAGTTATCCGGCCGATAGCTGGCGCATGCAAGCGGCGGAAAGCCGCGCCGGCGGCATGACCGGCATGGGCATCCATGTGCTCGACTGCTTCCGCGATCTGGCCGGCCCGATGAAACGTATCAGCGCACTGTCGAAGGCGCGCGCCATGAAGCTGCCGACCGGCGACACCACCGCGGCCTTGATCGAATTCGAGAGCGGCGCCACCGGCACGCTCGCCACCACCATCAAGACGCCGTTCGATTGGCGCATCGCGGTCTATGGCGAAAATTGCCGCGCCGAAAGCGTGAGCGAGACGCGCGCGATCGTGCGCCGCGCCGGCAAGGACCCGGAGACGATCGACAAGCCGGCCGACAATCACCTCGGACGCAATCTGGATTATTTCGCCAAGGCCGCGCTCGGGCAGGGCACGTTTCCGATTTCGTCCGCTGGCATCTTGCAAACGGCCGCCGCGCTGGAAGCGGTGTTCAAGTCGGTGGATGCGGACGGGAAGTGGATGGCCGTGTGAATCCCTGCTACAGCGAATTTCGGCCGCGCCGGGACCTCGCATCAGGACGGTATCACATGCTTCAGGATCGCTTTGTGCCGCCAAGTGGCGCCTTCACCCGCAGCGTTCCCGTCCGTTTTTCGCATTGCGATCCCGCCGGCATCGTCTACTTCCCGCACTACTTCGACATTTTCAACGGGCTGATCGAAGACTGGTACGGGCAAGAGCTCGGTTTCGATTATGCCGAGCTGATCATGGGCAGCCAGTATGGATTTCCATTCGTTCACATCGAGTGCGATTTCAAGATTCCGAGCCGGATGGGCGATATCATCGACCTGACCTTGCTGGTGGAGCGCATCGGCCGCTCCTCCCTGGGCATTGCCATCGTATGCCACCTGGATGGGCTCGAGCGGCTGCGTGCCCGCATGGTCACCGCCATGATGTCGCGTGAGACGCGCCAGCCGGTACCATTGCCGCAACCGTTGCGTGACAAGATCGAAGCCTATCGTGTGCGGACGACGAGCGGCTGAGGCTCACGATTGCCGCTGCGCGTTCGCGCTGCGCCGCGTCCGGGGCACGCGAGTCTGAGCAATCGCCTCGTCCCACACCTCGTGAATATGCGCGACTTCGGCTTCGAAGCGTTGCAGGAACAGGCGCGCCTGGGTGGACAGCGTGCGCCTTGCCGGCTGGATCACCACGAATTCGGCGTGCAGCTCGGGCTCCACGATCGGGTTGACGATCAATTCGCCGCGGCCGATGTCGTTCACTGAGATCACGCTCGGCAAAACGGTCACCCAGTCGGAGCGGGCGACGAATTCGAGCGTCGCGATCATCGCGTCCATGGCCAGCATCGCTTCCACCTCGACGCCGTGGCTTTGGAAATAGGTATCGAGGTTGCGCCGGCGAATGTTCTCCGGTCCCGGCACCACGATTTTCAGCGGCTTGCATTCGGACAGCCGCACCGGCGCCAGCGGCGTGAAGCCGGCGCGCGGGCCGGAGATCAGCATTTCGCGGTCGCGCACCAGCAGCCGCGATTTCAGTCCGATGGTGCCCTCGAAGGCCGGCACCACCGCGAAGTCGAGCTCGTCGTCGAGCACCATTTCGGTGAGCAGCCCGCTATAGCCCTCGACGATGTGCAGGCGCACCTCCGGGCAGCGCGGCACGAAGTCGTCGAGCACCGGCGCCAGCACGGCGCGGGTGAAGGTCGGCATCAGCCCGATGCGCAATTCGCCGGCTACCTGGCCTGCCAGCGCGCGCGCCTGCTCGGCGGCGTTTTCCAGAGCGCCGACCGCCTCCACGCAGCTCTTGTAGTAGCGCAGGCCCGCCGGGGTCGCGACCACGCGGCCGGCCGAGCGCTCGAACAGCCTGACCCCGAGTTTGCGCTCGACTGCCGCCACGTGCTGGGAAATGCCCGATTGGGTGGCGTTTTCCCGCTCGGCCGCGCGGGTGAAGGAGCCTTCCTCGCACACGGCGATAACGGCGCGCACTTGGCTGAGCGGGATATTACGCATGACCGACCACTATTAGAAAAAATAATGACTGGATGCAAAATATATTATTTCTGTAAGGCCCGCCACCCGCATAACATTTCGTCCAATCACATAAACAAACGGCGCGGTCCGCGCGCCGCTCGGGAGGACGCCATGGGTACAGCGAATTTCGGCACCGTCGGTCTCGATTGGCAGCAGCGGGTCAACTGGGAACGTCTGCGCGAATACCGCATCGAGCGCGCGCGCCAGATGATGAAGAAGCACGGCCTCGGCGCCATGCTCTGCATGTACGACGAGAACGTGCGCTACATCACCGGCACGCTGACGCCGGGCTGGAACCGGCTCAAGCCCGGCCTGCGCTACGCCATGCTGTGCGGCGACGGACGGCCAATCTTGTTCGAACAAGGCGATCTTGGATTTCAGATCGAACGCCACTCGCCCTGGATCCCGAAGCAGAACGTGCGTCACTCCTTCGCCTGGATCAAAGGCGCTGCCGGTCCCGCTTCGACCCAGCAGGTGACCAAGTTCACCAAGGCGGTGTTGCAGGCGATGAAGGAGAACGGCGTTGCCGGGCAGAAGCTCGGCGTCGACTTCGTCGACATCAACATGATTCAGATCTTCAAGGAGAACAACATCAACTGGGTCGACGGCATGACCCCGATGATGGAAGCGCGCGCGGTCAAGAGCCCGGACGAGCAGGAATGCTTCCGCATCGTCGGCGCCATCGGCGACGCCACGCACTGGGAGTGCATGAAGTTTCTGCGCCCCGGCATCACCGAAAACCAGGTGACCGCGCATCTGATGAAATATCTCTACGACATCCCGGGCATGGAGGACGTCGAGGACGTGATCGTGTCGTCCGGCCCCAACACCTGGCCGAACTGGCGCAACTTCTCCGACCGCATCATTCAGCCCGGCGACATCGTGTTCATGGATTTGGCCGCGCTCACCTGGAACGGCTACAAGTCCTGCTATTACCGCACCTACTGCGTCGGCAAGGAGCCGAGCAAGGAGCAGAAGGAAACTTACGACATCGCGCTCAAGTGGCTGTACGATTCGATCGGCGCGGTGAAGGCCGGCGCCACCACGCGCGACATCGCGCTGAAGTGGCCGTCGGCGATGGAGACCTGGGGCTACGAGGACGAAGACCAGGCCGCCGCCAACCTGTGGGGCCATGGGCTCGGGCTGGCGCAATACGACCCGCCGGTGATCTCGCGCATCTGGTCGCTCGACCATCCGGTCGAAATCAAGGAAGGCATGACCTTCGCGCTCGAGACCCAGCACGGCAAGCGCTTCCGCTACGGCGTGCGCATCGAGGAAATGCTGATCGTGCACAAGAACGAGATCGAGATCGTGTCGAACTTCCCCGTGAAGCAGATCACCGTGGTCGATCCAATCCCGGGCTATGGGGATCACGTGAAGTGAGCTTCACCTCTCCCCGCGTGCGGGGAGAGGTCGGACCGCGAAGCGGTCCGGGTGAGGGGGCCTTTCGGCAATTCTGAGCATTAGCATCTGCCCCTCACCCCCACCCCTCTCCCCGCAGGCGGGGAGAGGGAGCGCGCCGAGCCACCGGCAATGTTGAGTCTTGAAATCGCATGACCGCCTTCATCCTCCCGCTCTCCGATCCCGCGGCGACCGACCCTGAAAACGTCGGGCCGAAGGCGGCCAATCTTGCCGCGCTGACGCAAGCCGGCCTGCCGACGCCAGGCGGCTTTTCGCTCACGGCGCAAGCCTATCGGCAGCAAACGCGCCATCTCGGCATCGATAAGTTGCTGGCGCAATACAACGACGCCGATCTGCCGACCTCGCGCAAGCTGTCGATTGAGATTCGGCTTGCGCTCTACGAGCAGCCGATCGCGCCGGAAATCCTCGAACCGCTGCTCGCGGCCTGGCGCGCGCAACAGGCGCAAAGCCCGCTCGGCGTGGTGCGCTCCTCGGCGCTGATCGAAGACCGCAAGGGCGCCAATTTCGCCGGCCAATTCGAAAGCTTCTTCGGGCTCTCCGACGAAACCGAATTCCTCACCGCGGTGCGCGCCTGCTGGGCGGCGCTGTGGACCTCGCACGCGCGCCGCTACATGGACAATCATGGCCTGTCGCCCGCCGACACTGCGATGGCGGTGCTGATCCAGCCGCTGATTTCGGCGCGCGCCTCGGGCGGCGGTTTGAGTGAGACCGCTGAAGGCCACATGCTAATTTCCGCCACCTGGGGCCTCGGTTCGGCAATTGCCCAGGGCGAAGTGGTGCCCGACCGCGTCGTGCTGTCCCGCAACGGTTTCCTGCGCACGGTGGAAGCCGGCCGCAAGGGCCATCGCGACACCTGCGCGCACGGCGTGTCGGCGCCGCAGCTGGTGCCCGACGATCTGGTGAACGAGCCGTGTCTGACGCCGGGCGAGGCGGTGACGCTCGGACGTCTTCTCCGGAAATGCGAACAGCTCGCCGGCGGTCCGGTCGAGATCGAATGGGCGATGGACGAGGGCGGCTTCAAGCTGCTGCAATCGCGGCCGCTGCATGTGGAGCCGGCGATCGTGCCCGATCAGATCTGGTTGCAACATCCCGGCATCAACGGTCATCCCGCCGGCATCGGCTGGGGCGCCGGGCGCGCGGTGGTGGTGAACTGCGAATGCGAGCTGGCGCGCGTGGCGCCCGGCGACATCCTGGTGACGCGGGTGGCGGGGCCTGCGCTCAGCCACATCCTGCCGCGGGTCGCCGGCGTGGTGGCGGAACTCGGCGGCTCGACCTCGCATCTGGCCTCGCTCGCGCGCGAGCGCGGCATTCCGATGGTGCTCGGCGTGCTCGACGCCACCCGCAAGATACCCGACGGCGCGCAATGCGCGGTGGACGGCGTCGCCGGCATTGTGCGGTGGCTGCGGTGACGGCGCGCCCGCGCGTCTTCGTCACCCAGCCGATCGGCGCCAGCGCGCTGGCGCGGCTGCGCGCCATTGCCACCGTGAAGATCAATACCGATTCGAGCAAAATCATCGCCAAGCCGAAACTGATCGCGGCGGTGAAAAAATGCGACATTCTGTTGTCGCTGCTGCACGACAAGGTCGATCGCGCGGTGCTGGCCGCCAATCCGAAATTGCGCGCGGTCGCCTCGATGTCGATCACGCCCGACAATATCGACGTGGCGGAAGCGACCAAGCGGAATATCGTGGTGACGGTGGTGCCGCCGATCGTGGCGGAGGCGACCGCCGATATCCATTTCGGGCTGATGCTGGCGGTGGCGCGCCGCATGATCGAGGGCGATCGCATGGTGCGCGCCGGCAAGTTCCCCGGCTCGCAGTCGAACCATCTCGCCGGCAGCTTCGTGCACGGCAAGACCATCGGCCTGGTCGGCGCCGGCCGCATCGGCCAGGCCACCGCGCGGCGCGCGCGTGGCTTCGGCATGAAAATTCTCTATTGGGGTCCGCGCCGCAAAATCGATGCCGAGCACGAGCTCGGCATGGAGCACGTCACGCTCGACCGGCTGCTGGCGGAATCCGATTTCGTATCGCTGCATCCGCCGCTCAACGCCGAGACCCGGCACATGATCAGCGACAAGCAGTTCTCCATGATGAAGCCGAGTGCCTTCATTATTAATACCGCGCGCGGCGCCGTGATCGACGAGAAGGCGCTGATGCGCGCGCTCAGGACTAAGAAAATCGCCGGCGCCGGCCTCGACGTGTTCGAGCACGAACCTAAACTGCCGCCGGCGCTGCGCACCATGAAGAATGTGGTGCTCACGCCTCATCTCGGCAGCGCGGTGATGGACATCCGCGAGCAGATGGCGAATATCGTGGTCGACAATATCGAGGCGCTGATCGACGGCCGCATTCCGCCGAACTGCGTCAATCCGCAAGTCTTACGCAAACCGTCCTGAGGGCAAGTACGTAATTGCAATCCCACGGCTTCGGGACTTGAATATTTCGGCATCCGGCGCCTGCCGCTTGCCAGATCGGGAGAAATGTCATGGCGGATTTACCCAGGCTCGACGTGGTGATCGGCAATAATTTCGGTCATCTGCCGATGTTCATCGGCGCCGAAAAGGGCTTCTTCAAGAAGCACGGGGTCGACGCGAAGATGTTGGTGGTCGATACCGGCACCGACATGGTCAACGCCATGCACGACGGCCGCGCGCAGATCGGCGACATGAGTACCACCACCTACCTCAAGGCGGTGCATGCCGGCGAGCCGTTCAAGGTGATCGGCCTCATCATGAACGACGCCACCCGCGACAATTGCGACGATCCGCTCGCCATCGTCACCAAGAAGGGCCGCGGCATCGAGGCCGGCAAACTCAGCGATCTCAAGGGCAAGAAGATCGGGCTCGCGCGCGGGCAGACCTCCGACGAGTATTTCAAGATGGTGTTGCGCCGCGCCAAGATGAAATACGAGGAGCTCACCATCGAGAACATCTGGTCGCAGTTTGGTCTGGCGCCGGCGCTGGCCGAAGGCAAGGTGGACGCGGTGGTGTCATGGGAGCCCTACGTGACGCAGGTGCTCACCCAGGTGCCGGATTCGTATACGGTCATCCGCGGCGGCCAGCACATGTCTTATGTGATGGTGGCGACCGCACATGGCCCGACGGTGGAGGCGAAGCCCCAGCTCGTGAAGGCGATTGCCGCCGGTCTGGCGCAGTCCTCGCATTTCACCCGCAACAATCGCGACGAAGCGGTGGAGATTTTCGCCAAATGGGTGCCGGGCACCGATGTGGCGATCGGCAAAAAGGCGGTGAAGCACATCAGCTTCGATCCGCGGCTGTCGCCGAACGTGATGCGCGCGTTCGAAAACGCGGAAGATGAAGTGCTGATGAACACGCTCAAGGGCGCCGCCCGCCTCGACGTGCCGAGCCTGTTCCGGCCGAAGTTCATGGCCGAGGTGCAGAAGGAGCACCCGGAATATTTCGCCGATTTGCCGGCGCTGAAATAACTATTCCGCCGTCCAGCCGCCGTCGACCACCAGCGAGGTGCCGGTGATCAGCGCGGCGGCGTCGCTAGCCAGGAACACGATCGCGCCGGTCAGATCCTCGAGCTGGCCGAGGCGGCCGAGCTTGATGCGGGCGAGCGTGTCCTTGCGGAACGCCTCGTTCTGGAAGAACGGCCGCGTCATCGGCGTCTCGATGAAGGTTGGCGCCAGCGTGTTGACGCGAATCTTGTGCGGCGCGAGCTCGATCGCCATCGCCTTGGTGAAGCCTTCCATCGCGTGCTTGGTGGCGCAATAGACCGTGCGGGTCGGGCCGCCGACATGGCCCATTTGCGACGACATGTTGATGATCGCGCCGGGCTTGTTCGCCTCGACCAGGCGGCGCGCCACCGCCTGCGCCACGAAATAGGCGGCGCGCACGTTCAAGCCGAATACGAAATCGAAGTCCTCTACCTTCACGTCGACGAACGGCGCCGGCCGGTTGGTGCCGGCATTGTTGATCAGAATCTCGAACGGCGCCTGTGCGGCGATGGTTGTCTTCACCGCCTCAACGTCGCGCACGTCGAGCGTGAGCGGCTCAGCCGATTGCCCGCGCGCGCGGATCGCTTCGGCCGCTTCTTCGATCTCCTTCGCCGTGCGGGCGGCGAGCGTGACATGGGCGCCGGCATCGGCCAGCGCGGATGCCGCCGCCAATCCGATGCCGCGCCCAGCGCCGGTCACAAGCGCGCGCCGGCCGTCGAGGCGGAACGACGGCGTTTTTGTCAGATCCACAGTCACTCCGCTGCCTGCGCATAGGGCACGTTGCGGCCGCCGTAGCGGCGCACGCGGATATTGGCCTGTTCGGCATGGCCGGAGAAACCTTCCAGGATGCACAGCCGCGAACAGACTTCGCCGATCTTGGCGCTAGCCTGGTCGGTGAGCACTTTCTGATAGGTGCAGGTCTTCATGAACTTGCCGACCCACAGGCCACCGGTGTAGCGCGCCGCCTTCTTCGTCGGCAGCGTGTGGTTGGTGCCGATCACTTTGTCGCCATAGGCCACGTTGGTGCGCGGCCCAAGAAACAATGAGCCGTAGTTCTTCATGTTGTTGAGGAAATAATCCGGATCGCGCGTCATCACCTGTACGTGCTCGGAGGCCACGCGATCTGCTTCGCGCACCATCTCGTCGATGTCGTCGCACACGATCACCTCGCCGTAGTCCTTCCAGGCTTGGCCGGCGAGATCGGCACTGGGCAGGATTTTCAGCAGCCGCTCGACTTCGTTCATAGTGTCGCGCGCGAGCTTCTCGGAATTGGTGATCATGACGGCGGGCGAGGTCGGCCCGTGCTCGGCCTGGCCGAGCAGATCGGTGGCGCAGATTTCGCCGTCCACGCTGTCGTCGGCGATGATCAGCGTTTCGGTTGGGCCGGCCAGCAGGTCGATGCCGACGCGGCCGAACAATTGGCGCTTGGCCTCCGCCACATAGGCGTTGCCGGGGCCGACGATCATGTCCACCGGTTTGATCGTTTCGGTTCCGAGCGCCATGGCTGCGACCGCCTGCACGCCGCCCAGCACGTAGATGTCGTCGGCGCCGCCGAAATGCATGGCGGCGACGATCGCCGGATGAGGTCCGCCCTTGAACGGCGGCGCGCAAGCGATGATGCGCTTCACGCCCGCGACCTTGGCGGTGACGATCGACATATGCGCGGAAGCGACCATCGGATAACGGCCGCCCGGCACATAGCAGCCGATCGAGTTCACCGGGATGTGGCGGTGGCCGAGCACGACGCCGGGCAGTGTCTCGACCTCGAGGTCGTGCATGGTGTCTTTTTGTTTTTGCGCGAAGTTGCGCACCTGCGCTTGCGCGAACTTGATGTCGTCGAGGTCGCGTTTCGGAACCTGCGCAATCGCGTGCTCGATTTCCGGCGGCGATAGGCGGAAATCCTTGGGCGACCAGTTGTCGAATTTCTTCGACAGGTCGGCCACCGCCTTATCCTTGCGCGCGTCGATGTCGGCCAGAATATTCTCGACCGTTTCGCGCACCTTGGCGTCGGCGGCCTTGATCGCGCTTGCGTCCATTCCGCGTTTGAGGTGGCGAGGCATGAGGGGTCTCCATTCGCAATGCTGTCATCCCCGCGAAAGCGGGGACCCAGTATCCACTGAATTTCGATCTTATCGCAAACGCCGGGAGTACTGGATGCCCCGCTTTCGCGGGGCATGACAGTTTCGGGGCGCTATTAGACTACTTGATCGCCTGCGGATTGATCGGCGAACCGGTTCCGCCGGTGATGATCAGCGGCGGGCCGCAGAAGAAGAACTCATAGACGCCGTCCTCGGCGCAATCCTCGGCCAGTTCCTTGAGATAGAAAATCTCGCCCATGCACAGACCCATGGCCGGGATCACCACCCAGTGCCAGGGCTGGTTGGCCTCGGTGGTCTCGTTCGGCCGCACTTCGACGCCCCAGGTGTCAGTGCAGATCGCGGCAATCTGCTTGTCCTGGCACCAGTAGCAGTTCTCGAACTTGACGCCGGGCGCGTCGCCGCCGGCATAGCCGCCCCATTGCTTTTCGGCGAGGCAGCGCTCCATCTGCCCGGTGCGCACGATGACGAAATCGCCGCGTCCGATCGAGACGTTCTGGTCCTTGGCGCATTTGTCGAGCTCTTCGTTGGAAATGCTCTCGCCGTCCTGCATCCACTTCACGCCGCGGAAGCGCGCGATATCGAGCAGCACGCCGCGGCCGACCATCTCTGTTCTTGGAATGCTCGATGCCGAGCACGTTGAGGCCCCTGGCGTCGACCATCTTGGCCTCGTGGCCGTTGTAGCCCTTGTCCTCGTAGAAGATGTGGCCGAGCGCGTCCCAGTGGGTGGCGCCCTGCACGCACAGCATCAGCGTGTCGTCGGCGTAGCGGATCTTGTTCCAGTCCTGCCGGCCGGCGATGGCGTCGGTGCCGGTGGCGAGCATCTGGTGGATCGGGTTGAAGCGGCCGCCGAACAGGCCGGTCTGCGGCCCTTCGCGGTCGAGCGGGATGCCGAGCGCGAACGCCTTGCCGGTGCGGATCAGGCTCGCCGCTTTCACGATATCCTCGGGCGTGACGTGGTTGAGCGTGCCGATCTGGTCGTCCTTGCCCCAGCGCCCCCAATTGCTCAGCTTTTTCGAGGCCTCGGCGATCGCCTGTTTGCCGACCTTGATGTTCATGAAGCGTTTCCTTCCTGCGTTTTTTGTTATTTACGGCGGCCGACTGTCGAACGCGCCCGCCCGGTGCGTATGCAATATTGCGCCGGACGCCGGTGTTTCTTCAAGCGGGGTGCGTCGCGGTGGCCTTTGACAGGGCCGTCGTGAGTTGAGCAAGATCGCCGGCACAAGCCGGACGCTAAAGTTCCGGCAACGAGACGGGAGGACATTCATGAAACGCTATCTGATTGTGGCGGCGGCTGCCGCTTTGGTTGCAGCGATTCGCGCCGTCTGCGCAGGCGGGCAATATCATCGACGATTGGGCAAGCGTAAAAGTGCCGGCGGCGCCCGCACTCAAGCCGGCAACCGTCGACAGCAAGACCTATGCCCTGCTTGTCATCGACATGGTCAATGAAACCTGCAATGACAAGGCGCGGCCGCGCTGCGTCGAGACAATCCCCGCGATCCAGAAACTTCTCAACGACGCGCGGGCGAAAGGCATGGCGGTGATCTATTCGCTCGGCATCGCCGGAAATAAAGATCTTGGAGGCGCTGGCGCCGAAGAGCGGTGAGCCGATTGTGAAATCCGGGGCGGACAAGTTCGTCAACACCGAGCTTGAGAAGATACTGAAGGACAAGGGCATCACGGGCATGATCATGGTGGGGACGCTGGCGAACGGCGGCGTATTGCATACCGCCAGCCAGGCCGCGTTTCGAGGATTTAAAGTCATCGTCCCGGTGGACGGCATGTCTTCTCCAAACGCCAATACGCTTTATACGGAGCAATACACGGCGTGGCATCTGGCCAATGGGCCGGGCCTCGCCACCAATGTGACACTGACCAAGATCGATATGATCAAGTTCTGAGTAATCGGCGCAGCGCGTCGTTGATCCTATTCATCACGCCAGCCGGCCACTCAAGCGCAGGCCACTAATTACAGGGAGCAGCTATGGATCAACGCGTCATCAATCTCTACGACCGCTTTACGCATGGCGATATCAGCCGCCGCGACTTCCTCGACCGGCTCGCGACGCTGACCGGTTCGACCGCGGCCGCCGCGGCGCTGTTGCCGCTCCTGAAGAACGACTATGCGCAAGCCGCCGTCGTGGCGGAAAACGATGCGCGATTGGCGATCGACCGCGTCTCCTATGACTCGCCCAAGGGCAAGATCAGCGGCTACCTGGTGCGCCCGAAAGCGAAGGGCAAGCGTCCCGCCGTCATCGTCATCCAGGAAAATCGTGGTCTCAATCCGCACATCGAGGATATTGCCCGACGGCTGGCGATCGAGGGTTTCCTGGCGTTCGCTCCCGACTTGCTGTCGGTGTCCGGCGGTACGCCGCCTGACGAGGACAAGGCGCGCGAGCTTCATAGCAAAACCGATCCGAAGGATATCACCGCGGCGGCCGTCGCGGCGGTGCCATTTGTTTTGACGCATGCCGAATCGAACGGCAATGTCGGCGTCGTCGGATTCTGCTTCGGCGGCGGCGTGGCCAATCGCATGGCGGCGGCGAACCCCGAGCTCAAAGCCGTAGTGGTCTATTACGGCCTGCAGGTCCCCGCAGACCAAGTGTCGGCCATCCGCGCGCCGCTGCTCCTGCATTATGCCGGGCTGGACGAGCGCGTGAACGCCGGTATCGCGGCTTATGAGTCGGCACTGAAGGCAAACGGCAAGCGCTACACGATTTATATGTATCCGGGCGTCAACCATGCCTTCAACAACGACACCGGCGGAGCGCGCTACAGCAAGGAGGCCGCCGATCTCGCGTGGGAGCGGACGCTGGCGTTCTTTAAGGAGCAGCTTGGCGCGCCGTCCCGCGCGACCTGAATACGTCGCAGCGTCAGGCGCTACACTTTGCCCAATGCGCGGAGAATCTTTCCGGGCGTGAATGGCATATCCGTGAGCGGCTTCGCCCCGAGCGGGCGCAGCGCGTCGTTGATCGCGTTCATCACGCAGGCCGGCGCGCCGGCGGTGCCGGCTTCGCCCGCGCCCTTGGCGCCAAGCTCGCTGTCGGCGGTGGGCGACACCACGTGGCCGCATTCGATGTCGGGCATTTCCGCCGCCATCGGCACCAGATAATCAGCCATGTTGCCGTTGAGCATCTGCCCGCGCTCGTCATAGAGGCATTGCTCGAACAAAGCCGCGCCGATGCCCTGAACCACGCCGCCGCGGATTTGCTCGTCGACCAGCTGCGGATTGATGATGGTGCCGCAGTCCTCCACGCACCAATGCTTCAAGAGTTTGACGAAGCCGGTGTCGGTATCGACCTCGAGATAGCTCGCCTGGATGCCGTTGGTGAAGGCGAACGGCCAGGCGCGCGGCACGTAATGGCGCGTCGCCATCAGTTCGGCCTGGAAGCCGGGCGGCAACGTGTCCGGGCGGAAATAGGCGACGCGTGCCAGCTCGTCGAGCGGCAGCCGCTCGGTGCCATTCGCCTTGTCCACCACGATCCCGTTGCGGATATCGAGATCCTCGGGCTTCGCCTGCAGGATCGAGGCGGCGACGGCGAGAACATTTCCACGCAACGCCTTGCCGGCCTGCCAGGCCGCTTCGCCGCCGATGCCGGCCGCGCGCGAAGCCCAGGTGCCGCCGCCATAGGGCGTGTTGTCGGTGTCGCCGGTGACCACGCGCACCTTGTCGATGGAAACGCCGAACGAGCTGGCGACGCATTGCGCCAGCACGGCTTCAGCGCCCTGGCCCTGCTCGGTGACGCCGCTGTGGATGATGATCGCGCCCTGCGCATCGAGCTTCACGGTGGCGCCGTCCTGCGAAGTGATGCGGGCGCCGCCGACGCCATAGAAGGCGGCCGACGGGTTGGTCACCTCGATGAACGATGCAAAGCCGATGCCGCGGTGGATGCCTTGCGCGCGCAATTTCTTCTGCTCGGCGCGCAGGCCGGCGTAATTCATCATGCTGTCGAGATGGGCGAGCGACTCGTGATGCGACAGTTTTTCGAACTTGAGCCCGGCCGCGGATTGCGCCGGATAGGCGTCGTCGGCGATCAGATTGCGCCGGCGGATCTCCAGCGGGTCCATGCCGATCTTGGCGGCGGCGAGATCGACCAGCCCTTCCGTCACCGCCACCGCGATCGGATGGCCGACCGCGCGATACTGGCACATGACGTTCTTGTTCTGGAACACCACGCGCGCCTGCGCGCGGTAGTTCGGGCAGGTGTAGGGGCCGCCGGTGAGGTTGACGACCTGGTTCGCCTCGATGCCGCTGGTGCGCGGATAGACCGAATAGGGGCCGATGCCGGTCAGATCGTCGATCTCGAAGGCGGTGATGGTGCCGTCCTTGTTGACGCCGATTTTTGCTTTCACGCGGTGATCGCGGGCATGGATGTCGGTGACGAAGCTTTCGATGCGGTCGGCGACGAATTTCACCGGCCGCTTGAGCAGCTTGGACAGCGCCACCGTCGCCATTTCGTCGGCGTAAGTGTGCACCTTGATGCCGAACGAGCCGCCCACATCCTTGGTCAGCACGCGCACCTGCTGCTCGGCCAGATCGAGATGCTTGGCGAACAGGTTCTGCATCATGTGCGGCGCCTGCGTGCCTTGATAGACCGTCATGCGCTGCTCGCTCGCGTTCCAGTCGGCCACGATTGAGCGCGGCTCGGTGGTGACGCCGGTGTGGCGGCCGAACATGAAGGTGGTCTCGACCACCGCGTCGGATTCCGCGAAGGCCTTGTCGACCGCGCCGACATCGAGCTTGCGCTCGAAGCAGAGATTGTCGCCGAGCGATGAATGGATTACCGGCGTTTTGGCCGCGAGCGCGGTTTCCGGATCGGTGACCGCGGGCAAGGCTTCGTAGGAGACGTCGACCAGTTCGCAGGCGTCCTCGGCCTCGGCGCGGCTGCGCGCGACCACGGCGCAGACCGCCTCGCCCTGCCAGCAGGCGCGATCGACCGCGATCGGATGTTGCGGCGCCGATTTCAGGCCCTTCAAATGCGTGAGCACGCCGACCCAGGGCGTCATCACCTTCGCAAGTTCCGCGCCGGTGACGACCGCGATCACGCCCGGCGATTTTTTCGCCGCGCCGGCGGCGATCGACTTGATGCGCGCATGCGCGTGCGGCGAGCGCACGAAGGCGACATGCGCCATGCGCGGCAACGTGACGTCGCTGACATATTGCCCGCGGCCTTGGGTGAGCCGTTGCAGATTGGGCCGTGGCACCGAACGGCCGATATACGAGTTTGGCCGGTCGAGCGCGCTCAGCAGGGGCGGGGAGTCGTCGGTGATTTTCATGGCTTGCCTCCCGCGCGCGCCTGCGCCACGGCTTCGACCGCATCGACGATGGCGTGGTAGCCGGTGCAGCGGCAGTAGTTGCCGGACAGATGCTCGCGGATCTCGTCGCGGCTCGGCACCCCGCCGTGCTTTTTTGCATCCAGCAGCAGCTCCTGCGCGGCAGTCAGCATGCCGGGCGTGCAATAGCCGCACTGCAAGGCGTTGCGCTGCTCGAACGCGGCCTGCAGGTCGGCGACCTCGCCGGAGTCCGATAGCCCCTCGATGGTTTCGACCTTGGCGCCGTCGCATTGCACCGCCAGCATCAGGCAGCCGCGCACGATCTCGCCGTTGACGCGCACGGTGCAGGCGCCGCAGACGCCGTGTTCGCAGCCGACATGGCTGCCGGTAAGCCCTAAGTCCTCGCGCAGGAAATCGACCAGCGTCGTGCGCGCCTCCACGCGCTCGGCGACCTTCTCACCGTTGACGGTGAGGGAAATGTCGAGGCTGCGATCGCTCATCAACGCGCCTCCAGTCAATTGCTTCGCCACCCGCCGCAGCAGCACACCGGCCAGATGTTTTTTTACCGCGGCGGTGGCCTGCACGTCGTCATGCGGATCGAGATCGAGCGCGGCGACCGCGGCGTCGACATTGCCGCCAGCCAGCGCCGCTTCGGCTTTCTTGGCGCGCATGGGCGTTGCGCCGACACCGAAAAAAGCCAGCCGCACGTCGGCAAGCCGCTTGCCGTCGGCGCGCGCGCTCGCCGCCAAGCCGACGATGGCATAGTCGCCGTGGCGGCGCGCCAATTCCGCAAAGCCGACGCGCGAGTTCTTGTCGGCGGCGGGGAAGCGGACCGCCGTCAGCACCTCCTGCGGGCGCAGGGCGGTCTCGAACAATCCCTTGAAGAACGCGTCGGCTTTCACCTTGCGCTTGCCCTTGGGGCCGGCGATCTCGATCTCAGCCCCGAGCGCGAGCAGGCAGGCCGGCAACTCCGCCGCCGGATCGGCAAAGGCGATCGAGCCGCCGAAGGTGCCGCGGTTGCGGATGGCGGCATGGCCGATATGCGGCATGGCGAGCGCGATCAGCGGCGCGTGCTTGGCGATCAATTCGGAGCGCTCGACCTGGGCGTGCCGCGCCAGCGCGCCGATCTCGACGAACTTGCCTTTCTTGCCGATGCCGTCGAGGCCTTTGATGCCGTTGATGTCGATCAGCAGCTCCGGCGCCGACAGCCGCATATTGAGAGTGGCAATCAGGCTCTGGCCGCCGGCGAGCAGCCGCGCGTCATCCTTGTGCTTGGCCAAAAGCGCTACCGCTTCCTTGAGCGTGTGCGCCTTGGTGTATGAAAATGGCGCCGGCTTCACGCGTCCCCCCGACGTGTTTTTCTTATTGTGACCGGGAACGCGGGCGCGTCAATGCGGGACTAAGCGAGAGTCTTCACAATATCGATCGCCCGCCGCAGCAGCGTCATCGAGGCTTCCAGCGTGCGGAAAGCGGCGTGCGAGGTCAGTGTCACGTTCGGCATCTTCGCCAAGAGATGATCCGGCTTCAGCGGCTCGGCGTGAAACACGTCGAGCCCGGCATGGCGGATGTGGCCGCTTTGCAGAGCGGCAATCAGCGCGGCCTCGTCCACCAGCGCGCCGCGCGCGGTGTTGACCAGAATGACGCCCGGCTTCATGCGCGCGATGCGCGCCGCATTGAGAAAGCCGCGCGTTTCATCGTTGAGCACGAGGTTGAGCGACACCACGTCCGATCTCGCCAGCAGCGTATCGATATCCACCAGCGGCACGCCGGCACGCCGCGTCCGGTTCCAGCCGATCACCTGCATGCCCATGCCCTTGCCGATACGCGCCACTTCGCGGCCGATGCCGCCGAGCCCGATCACGCCCAAGGTTTTTCCCAACAGCTGCACGCCTTCCTGCGGCGTCCAGATGCCGGCGCGCACCTCGCGGTCCATGCGCGCGATGTCGCGGCTGGCGGCCAGCATCAGCGCGATCGAATGCTCGGCCACGGCAGTGTCGCCATAGCCCTTGATGGTGTGCACGGTGACGCCGCGCCCCTTCAGCTCGTCGACATTCATGTAGCTCGCAGCGCCGGTGCCGAGGAACACGATGTGCTTGAGCTGCTTGCAGCGCGCCACCAGATTGGTCGGCATGTAGGAATGATCGTCGAGCGCGATGTCGTAGCCGGCGAGCACCAGCGGCAGTTCCTCGCGCGCGAACGGCGTCGTGTTGACGTCGATCGGCGGATCGCCGGCGCGGATGATTTGTCGCCACACCGGTGCCAGTTGATCGTTGCAATCGAGGAAGATGGATTTCATGAGTTTCTCAATCGGCGCGGCGCACTCACTTGCCCGTTCCCACAAGGGGAGTATGTCCGCTTTGCTACTGCGTCGATGCTGTCGCCCGCCGCCTTCCCACAAGCATTGGCCCAAACGATGCGGCGAAGCCAAAAAAAGCGACGCACCAAGCGAAGGCCGTGACGTGCAGCAGCGCCTCACTCCATGCCGGTTCTAAAGACAGCGCAGATACGTGCGAGCGAAGCAATAACGATGGCCGCATAGATCGCCTGCGTCATCGCCGAAGCGGTGAGCGCGTTGCCGGTATGACCCAGGCTGGCGCGGGTCATCACCGCAAGTGTCATGGTGCCGGCCGCCCCGACCGTCCAGGCATGGACCGCGGCGCTTGTCGCAACGATGTCGATGCGCCGCCGCGCTTGCGAGCAGAAAACCGAGCGGCACGAATGCGTAACCGACGTGCAGAATGAGCACCAACCGGTCGCGGCAAGTCCGATCCCCGGCCCATCGGGCCAGCCGCACGATATTCAACATGGCACGTTACGGCGAGCGCGGCAGCGGTCAGCCGTCCGAATGGCTGCGCGGTCCACAGCGCCAGCGTCGCGGCAGTGACGCCAATCACCGCGACGTCAAAGCGCCCGAACGGTGCCGGCAGCCGGCCCGGGTTCTCCCGTGCAAGCCAGTTGCGGGTAAAGCTGGGAACAATACGGCCGCCGATCACCACGATGAGCAACACGATGGCGGCGATGCCAATGCGGGCGCCGTATTCAGCCGTGCCCCGGACATGGGCCTCGACATGAAACGCGATATTGCCGGCGAGGAGCAACGTGACCAGACCCACGACCCGGAGATTTCGCCAATTCTTGCCGGCAACAATCTCGCGCGCAGTGGCTGCTACGACCAGCGCCAGAAAGCTAGACGTCAACGATCGCGGCCAACAGCCAGCCGGTCTCAGCGGAAAAAGTGACACAAGCGCGGCCGACGACCCATACCGAAACCAGCACGAGCAAAGGCATGCCTTGGATCGGCAACCGTCCGGTCCAGTTTGGAATCGCGGTGAGCAGAAAGCCGGTCACCACCGCCGGCAGATAGCCGTAGAGCATTTCGTGGACGTGCCAGTCGACTGGCGAGAAGTGCCGTCGACAGTTCCAGCTCGCCGTTGAACATCGGCAGCCAAGCGAGTACGGCGAGCCCCGCATAGATGGCGCCGAACAGGAAAAACGGCCGGAACCCGTAGGACAGCAAAACGGGGCCGCGATAGTCCCGCAGACGAGGAATTCCGTTCATAGCATCTCCACGCCGTCACGCTTATGCGCGCACGGCGTGCTCGAAGGCCCGCTTGAGGCAAATGGCGCCCGGATCCGGTGAACGGTTCAGCAGCCCAATCAACGTGACCCATTCCTCGTCGTTGGCTTCGTTTGTGTAGCGCTGCACGGTTTGGGTCACGCAGGCCGCAAGATCGAGCCCGTCGGCAGCGGCCTGTTCTTTCACCGCCGCCAGCAGCGTCAAATCGCCCGCCCCGAGAATCGTTTCGACCGCGGTCGTCTCGTCGGTCAACCTGGCCAGAATATCACCGAGCATAGATGGCTGCTCCTCAATGCACGCGCAGCGCATCCGCGCCAGCCAGTTCGATGCCTTCGATTTTCGCCGCCGTCACCAGCCGCGCGATGTATTGCGCGTCGGCCCGCCGCCGCACGCTCTCGCGCAGATAGTCGGCGATGCGGTCGGCGACGACTTCATAGGGCAGCACCCGGCCCTCATGCTTGCGATCGAGCCGGATGATATGGAAGCCGTAACGCGTCGCGACCGGCGCCTCGCACATTTGACCGGGCGCGAGCGCCATGAGCGCCTGCTCGAACTCGGGCGTCGTCTGCCCGGCCGTGATCTGCCCGAGATTGCCGCCCTGCGCCGCCGACGGACAGCGCGAATAGGCCTGCGCCATAGTCGGCAAAGGATTCCGGGCGCTCACTCAGCGCCGCCAGCACCCCGGCAGCATCGGCTTGCGCTCGCGCATAAGCCTCACGTGTCCGTGGGCAATGCCGCGAACAGGATATGCGCGGCCTCGTAGATGTCGGGCGAGCGGAAACGCGCGCCGTTTCGGTCGTAATAGCGCCGGCAGGTTTCATCGTCCGGTTCGGGAACGGTGACTTCGCGGTCGACGACGCCCGCGCATCAATGCCTCTTCGTCGGTCTCGCGCCGTCCCGCCGTCGTCGCTGATCGGTTCGGGCGTCAAGGTCGATCATGCGAGCCCGCTGCAGCAGCAGTTCGCGAATGACGAGCGCGCGCGCGGCCTGCTGCCAGGCCGCGATCGGCTTTGGCCGCCGGATGATGCTGCATTTCGCGCACGATCGCGTCGCGGGCAATCGAAATGCCGTTCACGCTGACGGCCGCCGGCTTGCCGACCGGTATTTGCGCGTGGGCCGAGCAGGTTGTCATCGCGGCCACTCCGCCGGCACCGGCCCGCGCGGGCCCCGTGTGCGCACCACCTGATAGCCGCGCCGGCCGAGATACCAGATCGGCGCGCTCCAGACGTGCACGAGGCGGGTGAACGGAAACACCAGGAAGATCGTCATGCCGAGGAAGAGATGCAGCTTGAAGATCGGATGCACGTCGGCAATCAGCGCCGAGACGCCGGGCTGCAGCGTGAGAATGCCCTGCGCCCAGGTCATGAACTTCACCATCTCATGACCGTCGAGGTGATCGAGCGAGACGCCGATGGTCAAAAGCCCGAGCGTGAGCTGGGCATAGAGCATCAGCAGGATCGCGATATCGCCGAACGACGAGGTCGTCCGGATGCGCGCGTCGAACAGCCGGCGATGCACCAGCAGCGTGATGCCGATGAAGCAGAAGACGCCGGCGACGCCGCCGACGGCGATCGCCATCCACTGCTTGAAGGTGTGCGAGATGCCGAGCGTGTCGAACACCCAGATCGGCGTCAGCAGGCCGACGAAATGGCCGATGAAAATGACGAGAATGCCGACATGGAACAGGTTCGAGCCCCACGCCAATTGCCGGCGGCGCAGAAGCTGGCTCGATCCGCTGCGCCAAGTGTACTGCTCGCGGTCGAAGCGGACCCAACTGCCGAGCAGGAACACGGTCAGGCACAAATAGGGATACCAGCCGAATACGATGTAGGTGATCAGTTCGCGCATGACCGTTTCCTTATTGGCGTGGCGGGACGGCGCGGGTTGCGGCCGGCATGTCCGGCGCGGGACGCAAGCCGCCGCGGACACGGGCAATCAGCCCGTCCTTGCAGCCATCGGAAGCGCCGGGGCCGAATGTGACAGCCTCGGCCTCCCAGGCGGCATCGAGCGCCGCAAGATCGCTCGCGTCCGGATCGGGCAACGTCAGCAAAGCCGAGACTTCGTCATCCTTCGGCTTGGCCGCCGCGAGCGCGACCAAAGCGCGGAACACCGCTTCGTAAGACGACTTACGCTTGCGCAGCCGCTCCGCCATGGCGGCAAAGATGTGCGCGGGCTGGCCCAGCGTGTCGCAGGCTTCCTGCGCCGGCAGCATCGAGAGATATTCCAGGAACAGCGGCACGAAATCCGGCAATTCGGCCGCGCTCATGAACAGGTTGTGGTTCTCGTATTGGGCCTTGAGGTCGATCATGGCCTGCCCGCGATCGCGGCTCTCGCCGTGCACGTGCTCGAACATATGCAGAGACAGCGTGCGCGTGCGGTCGAACAGCAGCACGTAGCGCTCCTGCAGAGTCGTAGATATCGCCGGTGGCAAGCTCGGTGAGCAGCGTGTGCAACTGCTTGCGGATTGGCGACTGGAATCGCCCGTCCGGCTCGATCGTCTCGCCGATTTCGCCGCACGCCTGCTGCAATTCGGCGGTCGGATAAACGAGCAACGCGGACAGCGCCTTGAAGGTCTTGCTCATCACACGACCTCCATCGGCGTCTTGGCGCGCTTGGGCGTTCCGAACAGATTGGTTTCGGTGGTGCCGCCCGAGCAGCCATTGCCGAACGAGAAGCCGCAGGAGCCGCGCAGGTCGAAGGCGTCTTCGTTGACCTCGCGGTGCGCGGTCGGGATCACGAAGCGATCTTCGTAATTGGCGATCGCCATCGTCTGGTACATGTTTTCGATATCGAGCGCCGTGAGCCCCACCCGCTTGGCGATATCTTCGTCGATCACGCCGTCGACGGTCTTGGCCCGCATATAGGCGCGCATCGCCAGCATGCGCTCGAGCGCCAGCGCCACCGGCTCTTCCTTGCCGGCGGTGAGCAGATTGGCGAGATATTTCAGCGGAATGCGCAAAGACCGCACGTCCGGCATCTCGCCATCGTGGCCGATCTTGCCGGCAGCCGCGGCCGACTGGATCGGCGAGAGCGGCGGCACGTACCAGACCATCGGCAGCGTGCGGTACTCGGGATGCAGCGGGAACGCGACTTTCCACTCCATCGCCATTTTCCAGATCGGCGAGCGGCGCGCGCCCTCGAGCCAGTTTTCGGCGATGCCGTCGGCGCGCGCCTGCTCGATCACCTTCGGATCGTTCGGATCGAGGAAGACCGAAAGCTGCGCCTCGTAGAGGTCCTGCTCGTTCGGAACGCTCGCCGCTTCCTCGATGCGATCCGCGTCATAGAGCACGACGCCGAGATAGCGAATGCGGCCGACGCAGGTTTCCGAGCATACGGTCGGCTGGCCCGCTTCGATGCGCGGGTAGCAGAAGATGCATTTCTCGGATTTTCCGCTCGACCAGTTGTAATAGATCTTCTTGTAGGGGCAGCCCGACACGCACATGCGCCAGCCGCGGCACTTGTCCTGATCGATCAGAACGATGCCATCTTCCTCGCGCTTGTAGATCGCGCCGGAGGGGCAAGCCGCGACGCAGGTCGGATTGAGGCAGTGCTCGCACAGCCGCGGCAGATACATCATGAAGGTGTTTTCGAACTGGCCGTAGATGTCCTTCTGCACGCCTTCGAAATTGTAGTCCTTCGAGCGTTTGGCGAATTCGCCGCCGAGAATTTCCTCCCAATTCGGACCCCACTCGATCTTCTCCATGCGCTCGCCGGAGATCAGCGAGCGCGGGCGCGCGGTCGGCATCGCCGCCATTTCCGGCGCCTTCTGCAGGTGCTCGTAGTCGAAGGTGAACGGCTCGTAGTAGTCGTCGATCTCCGGCAGATCGGGATTGGCGAAGATATTCGCCAGCACCCGCCACTTCGAACCGATTCTCGGCTCGATCTTGCCGTTCTTCTTGCGGCGCCAGCCGCCGTTCCAGCGCTTCTGGTTTTCCCAGTCCTTCGGATAGCCGATGCCGGGCTTGGTCTCGACGTTGTTGAACCAGGCGTATTCCATGCCTTCGCGGTTGGTCCAAACGTTCTTGCAAGTCACCGAACAGGTGTGGCACCCGATGCACTTGTCGAGATTGAGCACCATCGCGATTTGAGCGCGGATTTTCATTCTGCGGCCTCCATTTTGGGCGCGACGGGCAGCGGTTCGGGTTGATCGGCGGTCGGCTTGTCGAGCCAGTCGACCTTGGACATCTTGCGCACGACGACGAATTCGTCACGGTTGGATCCGACCGTGCCGTAATAGTTGAAGCCGTAGGATTGCTGGGCGTAACCGCCGATCATATGGGTCGGCTTCAGCACCGTGCGGGTCACCGAATTGTGGATGCCGCCGCGCTGGCCGGTCATCTCCGAGCCCGGCACGTTCACGATCTTCTCCTGCGCGTGATACATCATGCACATGCCCTGCTTGACGCGCTGGGACACGACCGCACGCGCGACCAGCGCGCCGTTGGTGTTGAACGCCTCGATCCAGTCGTTGTCGACGATGCCGGCCTTCTTGGCGTCGATCTCGCTGATCCACACGCACGGTCCGCCGCGCGACAGCGTCAGCATCAGCAGATTGTCGGTGTAGGTCGAGTGGATGCCCCACTTCTGGTGCGGCGTGATGAAGTTGAGAATGACCGCGTCATTGCCATTCGGCTTGCGGTCGATGATCGGATTGACCGACTTGGTATCGATGGGCGGACGATAGACGCAGAAGCCTTCGCCGAAGGCCCGCATCCACAAATGGTCCTGATAGAGCTGCTGGCGGCCGGTGAGCGTGCGCCACGGGATCAGCTCGTGCACATTGGTATAGCCGGCGTTGTAGCAGACCTTTTCGGATTCGAGCCCCGACCAGATCGGCGAGGAAATGATCTTGCGCGGCTGCGCGACGATATCGCGGAACCGGATCTTTTCGTCCTCTTTCGGCACCGCAAGATGCGTATGCTCGCGTCCGGTGAAGCCTTCGAGCGAGGTCCATGCCTTGACCGCAACCTCACCGTTGGTCTCCGGCGCAAGACTGAGGATGACTTCGCAGGCATCGATATCGCTTTCGATCCGCGCGAAACCCTTGGTCGGACCCTCCTCGGTGACGGCGCCGTTGAGCCGCTTGAGGAAGTCGACTTCGTGCTCGGTGTTCCAGCTCATGCCCTTGCCGCCGTTGCCGAGCTTGGCCATCAACGGTCCGAGCGACGTGAACCGCTTGTAGAGATTGGGATAGTCGCGCTCGACCACGGTCACCGACGGCATGGTCTTGCCGGGGATCGGATCGATTTCGCCCTTTTTCCAATCCTTGACGTCGAACGCCTGCGCAATTTCGGCCGGCGTGTCGTGCAGAATCGGTGTCAGCACCACATCCTTTTCGACACCGAGCACTTCCGGCGCGACCGCCGAAAATGCTTTGGCGATGCCTTTGTAAATCTCCCAATCGTTGCGCGCCTCCCAAACCGGATCGACCGCCGACGTCAGCGGATGAATGAAGGGATGCATGTCGGAGGTATTGAGATCGTTCTTCTCGTACCAGGTCGCCGTCGGCAGCACGATGTCGGAATACATGCAGGTCGTGGACATGCGGAAATCGAGCGTAACCAGCAGGTCGAGCTTTCCTTCCGGCGCTTCATCGTGCCACACGACCTCCGTCGGCTTTTTCTTGCCGTCCTCGCCGAGATCCTTGCCCATCACGCCGTGCTTGGTTCCAAGCAGGTGCTTGAGGAAATACTCGTGGCCTTTGCCGGACGCCCCCAGCAGATTGGAGCGCCAGATGAAAAGATTGCGCGGCCAGTTTTTCGGATTGTCCGGGTCGTCGCAGGCCAGCTTCAACTCGCCTGATTTCAAAGCCTTGGCGACGTAGTCCTTCGCTTCCAGACCAGATGCGGCAGCCTGTTTGGAGACTTCGAGCGGGATTGGCCTGAAGCTGCGGCGCCGACGGCAGCCAGCCCATGCGCTCGGCGCGCACATTGTAGTCGATCAGCGCGCCGTCCCACGGACCCGCAGGAGCCGTCGGCGAAATGATCTCGGATACATCGAGCGTCTCGTAGCGCCACTGGTCGGTGTGCGCGTAAAACGCCGAGGTCGAATTCATCTGCCGTGGCGGACGACCCCAATCGAGACCGAATGCGAGCGGCAACCAGCCGGATTGCGGACGCAGCTTTTCCTGGCCGACATAATGCGACCAGCCGCCGCCGGATTGGCCGACGCATCCGCACATCACCAGCATGTTGATGATGCCGCGGTAGTTCATATCCATGTGGTACCAGTGATTGAGACCGGCACCGACGATCACCATCGATCGTCCCTTGGTCTTCTCCGCGTTGAGCGCGAACTCGCGCGCCACCGTGATGATCTGATCGCGCGGCACGCCGGTGATCTTTTCCGCCCAGGCGGGCGTGTAGGGCTCCAGATCGTCGTAGCTCTTGGCAAGATGTTTGCCGCCGAAGCCGCGATCGACGCCGTAATTTGCGACGAACAGATCGAACACCGACGCGACCAGCGTCTCGCCCTCGATCAGTTGCAGTTTCTTCACCGGCACATTGCGTACCAGCACACCGGGATGATCGGTGCCGAGGAAATGATCGTGCTCGCGGTTGCCGAAATAAGGAAAGCCGACCGCCGCGACGTCGTCTTTGACGTCGGCCAGCGATAGCCGCAGCTTCGTCTCTTGACCGTCCGAGGCCTTTTCCTCGAGATTCCACTTGCCCTTCTCGCCCCAACGAAACCCGACCGAGCCTTTCGGCACGACGATCGTGTTGGTGGTCTCGTCATAGGCAAGCGTCTTCCATTCGGGATTATTGGCCTCGCCGCACGATTTCACGACATCCGAAGCGCGAATGAAGCGCTCCGGCACATAATGCGCGCCCTGTTTCACCAGGCGCACCAGCATGGGCATGTCGGTGTATTGCCGCGCGTAGTCCTGGAAATACTTGGCCTGCCGGTCGACATGGAATTCGCGCAGGATGACGTGGCCCATGGCCATGCCGAGCGCGGCATCGGTGCCCTGCTTCGGCGACATCCAAAGATCGGCGAATTTCGAGGCTTCGGAATAGTCCGGGCAGATCACGACGCTCTTGGCGCCCTTGTAGCGGGCCTCGGTATAAAAATGAGCATCGGGTGTGCGCGTCTGCGGGACGTTCGATCCCCACAAGATGAGGAAGCTCGAATTGTACCAATCGGCGCTTTCGGGGACGTCGGTCTGCTCGCCCCAGGTCTGTGGGCTGAGCCGGCGGCAGGTCGCAATACCAATCGTAGAACGACATGCAGACGCCGCCGAGCAACGACAGATAGCGCGAGCCGGCCGCGTAGCTCACCATCGACATCGCGGGGATCGGCGAAAAGCCGAACACACGATCCGGCCCGTAGGCTTTCACCGTATAAGCATTGGCTGCCGCGATGAGTTCGTTGACCTCATCCCAAGTCGAGCGGACGAAGCCGCCAAGGCCGCGCTTCTGAACATAGGAGGCGCGCTTTGTCGGATTTTCCACGATCGATTTCCAGGCCGCGACCGGCGTCATGAGCGTTCGCGCCTCGCGCCACAGCTTGAGCAGCCGCGAGCGCACCAGCGGATATTTCACGCGGTTGCCGGAATAGAGGTACCAGCTAGTAGCTCGCGCCACGCGCACAGCCGCGCGGCTCGTGATTCGGCAGATCGGGCCGCGTGCGCGGATAGTCGGTCTGCTGCGTCTCCCAGGTGACGATGCCGCCCTTGACGTAGATCTTCCAGGAACACGATCCGGTGCAATTCACGCCGTGCGTCGAGCGCACGATCTTGTCGTGCTGCCAGCGCTTGCGGTAGCCGTCCTCCCAGCGCCGGTCCTCGTTGGTGGTGATGCCATGCCCATCCGAGAAGCTTGCGCTAGCGCGATTGAAGAACGTCAGGCGATCGAGAAAGTGGCTCATAGTCTTTTGTCCTTCATTCGGCCGGTTGCGCGGCGGCAGGCGGCAGCGGCCGGCCACGCTCGATGTCGTGCAGCAGGCCGCCGCGGCGGGTGTAGAAGCTCCAGGTGATGGCGAGACAGGTCACGTAGAACACCAGGAATCCCCACAAGCGCCGCTTCCGGCCCGCCGGTCAGCGAGATCGACGTGCCGTAGCTCTTCGGGATGAAGAAGGCGCCGTAGGCCGCGATCGCCGAGGTGAAGCCGATGATCGCCGCGGATTCCATCTCGGCCTGCTTCTGCCGCGCGGCCGGCTTCATGCCCGGCTCGAGCCGCGGAATTTCCGCGCGCATGATCGCCGGGATCATCTGGAAGGTAGATGCATTGCCCACGCCGGTCGCGAAGAACAGGATCATGAACATCGCGAAGAAGCCCCAGAACGCTTCCGGCTGATCCTTGATGCCGAGGAAGTAGAGAACGCCCGCGACCGCCGCGATCATCAGCGCGAACACCCAGAAGGTGACACGGCCGCCGCCGTAGCGATCCGACAGCCAGCCGGTCGCCGAGCGCGACAGCGCGCCGACCAGTGGGCCGAGGAAGATGAACTTGAGCGAGTCGACTTGCGGGAACTGGGTCTTGGCCAGCAGCGGAAAGCCCGCCGAATAGCCGATGAACGAGCCGAAGGTGCCGGTATAGAGCCAGCACATCAGCCAATTGTGCTTGCGCTTGAAGATCACCGCCTGATCGGCGAACGAGGCCCGCATGTCCGCGATGTCATGCATGCCGAACCAGGCCGCGAAGGCCGACGCCGCGATGAACGGCACCCAGATGAAGCCGGCGTTCTGCAGCCAGAGCCTGGTGGTGCCGGCTGGCATCGGCGATGACCTGCGGATCGCCGCCGAACCAGCCGAACACGCTGGTCGTGATGACCAGCGGAATGACGAACTGCACCACGCTCACGCCGAGATTGCCGAGTCCGGCATTGAGCGCGAGCGCGTTGCCCTTCTCGGCTTTCGGGAAGAAGAAACTGATATTCGCCATCGAGGAGGCGAAGTTTCCGCCGCCGAAGCCGCACAGCAGCGCGAGCGACAAGAAGATGATGTAGGGCGTATCGGGGCTCTGCACCGCGAGACCAATTCCGACCGCCGGGATCATCAGCGACCAAGTCGACACCGACGTCCACAGCCGCCCGCCGAAGATCGGCGGCATGAACGAATAGAAGATGCGCAACGTCGCGCCCGACAGTCCGGGCATGGCCGCCAGCCAGAACAGCTGATCGGTGGTGAACTTGAAGCCGACCGACGGCAGTTTGGCGACGACCACCGACCACACCATCCAGACCGCGAATGCCAGCAACAGCGCCGGGATCGATATCCAGAGATTGCGCCGGGCGATGGCGCGGCCCTTGCTGGCCCAGAATGCCGGGTCCTCGGGCTTCCATTCCGCCAGCACGTGCCCGGAGAGCGCGCCGACGTGCTTCGGCTCGTGGATCGGCGCCATTTCCGGGAACTCGGGCAATTTGCGCAGCCCGGGCTCCAGCGCTTCGCGTTCCATGCGCTGGATAGCGATATGCATCCAGACCAGTGAAACGCCGGCGACAAGGAACAGCAGCATGAAGCAGCTGGTCCAGATGCCGGTGAGATCATTGAGCGCGCCGAAGGCGATCGGCAGGACGAAGCCGCCGAGACCGCCGATCATGCCGACCAGTCCGCCGACCGCGCCGACATTGTTCGGGTAGTAGACCGGGATGTGCTTGTAGACCGCCGCCTTGCCCAGGCTCATGAAGAAGCCGAGCACGAAAATCAGGCAGGTGAAGGTGACGACACCGGTCGCCATGTGAAAGTGGATGCGGGCCTTTCATGCCCTGCACGACATAGTCGGTGGGCGGATAGGCCAGGATGAAGGTGATCAGCGCCGATACGCCGAACATCCAGTACATGATGCGGCGCGCGCCATAGCGGTCGGAGAGAACGCCGCCATAGATGCGGAACAAGCTTGCCGGAATCGAATAGGCGGCGCCCAGCATGCCGGCGGTTTCGATGTCGAGCTTGTAGACGCCGATCAGATAGCGCGGCAGCCATAGTGACAACGCGACGAAGGCGCCGAAGGCGAAGAAATAATAGAGCGCGAAGCGCCAGACCTGGACATTCTTGAGCGGCTCGAGCTCGAGCCAGGCGCTGCGCGGCCGCGCGCCCTTGGCGCGGCGCGCCAACTCGCACCGGATCCTCCTTGGTGAAGAACCAGAAACACGATGCCCATCAGCGCGATGGCCGCGGCCCAGACCTGCGCGGTCACTTGCCAGCCATAGGCGACCAGCACGAACGGCGCGCAGAATTTGGTCACCGCCGCGCCGACATTGCCGGCGCCGAAAATACCGAGCGCCGTGCCCTGCTTCTCGGGCGGATACCAGCGCGACACATAGGCGATGCCGACCGCGAACGAGCCGCCGGCGATGCCGACGCCAAGCGCCGCAATCAGGAATCTGGATGTAAGTGTGGGCGTAAACCAGCAGGAAGGTCGCGACCGCGGCCGCCAGCATCACCACCGTGTAGATACGGCGTCCGCCGTACTGGTCGGTCCAGATCCCCGAGGAAGATGCGGACGAGCGAGCCGGTGAGAATAGGCGTGCCGACCAGGAGACCGAACTGCGTCTCGTTGAGGCCGAGTTCCTGCTTAATCTGCACGCCGATGATGGCGAAGATGGTCCACACCGCGAAGCACACGGTGAAGGCGATGGTGGACATCCAGAGTGCGCGGCCTTGGCCTGCGACGCTGGTAACCGTTTTGGCTTGCATGGTGGTGCCCGTCCTGTCGATCGCTAATTGTCAGCGTCGACAAAAGCCGGGGCGCGCCATGAATGCTTTGACGTTGATCAATATTACTAGGGGTTTTCCCGCGACAATTTGGCTTTACTTATGTTGCTTGCCGTTTTGACTTAAGGAAAACATCCAATTGATATTTATCAAGGTGCGAGCCACGGCTTCGGTTTTAATGATCGATGTTCGCTGCGAATTTTCAAATTGGGAGAGAAAAGCCGTGCGCCAATCCGATTGCAAACTCATCCGCGCGCTGCCGCTGTTTTGCGACATGAGCGAGGCGAATTTCGATGAGCTGGTGAACGCCGCATTGCTGCAGCGCTTTCCGCAGCACGTCGCCCTGATCAGCGAAGGCGATTTGCCGGATTTTCTGCACATCGTCGTCGAAGGTTCGGTCGAACTGTTCGGCGCTCATGACGGACACGAAACCACGATCGATATCATCCGGCCGGTGACGACATTCATCCTGGCTGCGGTGATCCGCGACGAGGTCTATCTCAAGTCGGCCCGCACGCTGACACCTTCGCAAATTCTCATGATACCGGCGCAAACCGTGCGCGACGTGTTCGACCGCGATGCCGCCTTCGCCCGCGCGATCGTCAATGAACTCGCCGACCGCTATCGCGCGGTCGTGCGGGCGCTCAAAAACGAAAAATTGCGCACCAGCGCCGAGCGGCTCGCGAACTGGATCCTGCAGGTCGATGCCGTGCAGGGCAATCAGCGAAGCATTGAATTGACGTTCGACAAGCGCACCCTTGCGTCTCGTCTGGGGATGTCGCCGGAGAATTTGTCACGAAATTTCGCA
The DNA here is from genome assembly GCA_963781875.1 of uncultured Alphaproteobacteria bacterium. GTDB lineage: Bacteria > Pseudomonadota > Alphaproteobacteria > Rhizobiales > Xanthobacteraceae > Pseudolabrys. The sequence continues at coordinate 941,562 of CAWAHP010000009.1, read as the reverse complement.
TTCCTGGCAAAATATGGCGTAAAAAGTTCCGGGCGCGATATTCGCATTGAAGATACATCGGCACTGGAACGTTTTGCCAAGCCTAATGCACTTATCGACGGTTAAAAAAAGAGACCTACGCAATCGGATTTACGGCACGTGTTACGGCCCAAGCCCGCGGTGCATAGCGCATCTATTTGTCAAGAATGTCATCCATCCAAGTCATAGCTTTAACCGCCGCAGGAAGCCCCAGCGTAGGAATTGCCAGCAGCATCACGTGATGCAATTCGTCGGGCTTCATTCCTTCGGCGACAGCCCGGCGGACATGTGAATGCACGGCCCCTTCGGACGAACAGCCAATCGCCAACGCCAGCTTGACAAGCCGCCGTGTCTTCGCGTCGAGCGGCCCGCCTTCTGCAACTGCTTCCCCAAGCTGTTCGTATGCAGCCCATACCTTCGGATGACGGTCAGCCACGCGTCCTGCACCAGACGGAAGATCACGTTTCATTTTGTCCTCGCTTGTTATGCCGTTGTTCGTCGATATCTCTTGGGCCGTGCGTCGCTTCGCTACGATGTCATCAGACAAGCAGCCTATTGGAAAGTCCTTTTGGAGCGGCGCCAACGCAAGGCCCGCTGCCTTCTTCAACCCTAAAATAATTGCGCCCGGCGAAAGTTCGATCGTAATGCTGCCAGGCGGTGGGGTGGTCGAGCGCCATAACGTCGGCGACCGTAACCGCATAAATGATACGCATTGTATCGCGCCTTGTTCAGGCATCGGGTCAGCGCCAACTGTCATGTGCTCACGGCGTGGTTCCAGGCTGTTAAGCCGATATATTGCCAATTTTGTTTTATTGCGTCGTACCTTACGCCTTTTCGCTTTGATGGAAATCAATGCCGGCAAGGGGTTCATTGCGTTCCATGACTGCCCGCGAGAGAGGGCCCGGATGTCGACCAAAGACTATGTCCGCTGGTTTTCCGACATTCGCCTTGGCGATGTGGCGCTGGTCGGCGGCAAGACCGCGTCGTTGGGCGAGTTGTACTCGGCGCTTTCCAAACAGGGTGTGCGTGTCCCCAACGGGTTTGCTCTGACCGCGGAGGCGTATCGGGACGCGCTCACCGCCGCCAAGGCGTGGGAGCGGTTGCATAAGCTTCTCGACAAGTCTGGATAAGCGGGACGTCGATGTGCTCGCCAAGCGTGCCGCCGAAGCGCGCGAGATCGTGTACCAGGCGACCGCGACCGAGGCGCTCCGCGAACAAGTCGGCCTCGCCTACCAGCAGCTTGAATCGGAGTACGGCGCGAACGTTGCCGTCGCGGTTCGCAGTTCGGCCACGGCGGAAGATCTTCCGTCGGCGAGCTTTGCCGGCCAGCACGAGAGTTTTCTGAATGTCAGCGGCGCCAAAGACCTGTTCGAAGCCTATCGCCGCTGTTTTGCATCCATTTTCACCGACCGCGCGATCTCCTATCGCACCGATAACGGGTTCGATCATTTCAAGGTCGCGCTCTCGGTCGGCGTGATGAAGATGGTGCGGTCGGATCGCGCCGCCAGCGGCGTCATGTTCACACTAGACACCGAATCCGGATTTCGTGACGTCGTGTTTGTGACCGGCGTCTATGGGCTTGGCGAGAACATCGTGCAGGGAACGGTAGACCCCGACGAGTTCTACGTTCACAAGCCGACTTTTCGTGCGGGCCACCGGGCCGTCCTGAACAGGTCGCTTGGACGCAAACAGATGCGGCTGATCTATGCCGACCGTGGCGGTGGCACGAAAAACGTGCCGGTCCCCGAGGCGGAGCGCGAACGGTTTTGCATCACCGATGGCGAAGTGCTTGAGCTTGCCGACCAGGCGATCAAGATCGAAGACCATTACTCAAAAAATGCCGGTCATCCGATGCCCATGGATATCGAATGGGCCAAGGATGCTGATGATGGTCGGCTGTACATTGTGCAGGCGCGGCCTGAAACGGTGGTATCGCAACGGGTGCCGACCGGGTTTGAAACCTACGCCCTCGGCGCGTCAGGCAAAGTGCTGGCGACGGGGCGCGCGGTTGGCGAGAAGATCGCCGCCGGTCCGGTGCGGGTCATCACCGATGCGCATCATCTTGCGAATTTCAAACCCGGCGAGATCCTCGTTGCGGAATCGACCACTCCCGATTGGGAGCCGGTGATGAAGATATCCGCCGGGATCGTGACCGAGCGCGGCGGGCGAACCTGCCATGCGGCGATCGTCGCGCGCGAGCTTGGTATCCCGGCCGTGGTCGGTGCGGAGGGTGCAAAGACTGCCCTGAAGACTGGCGCTACCGTGACGGTCTCCTGCGCAGAGGGCGAGATCGGCCGCGTGTATGAGGGCGCGCTTCCGATCAAGACGACGCATGTGGAGCTGAGCGAGGTCAAACGTCCACACACCGAGATCATGCTGAACCTTGGCAATCCGGAGCTGGCATTCCGCACCGCGATGCTCCCCAATGACGGTGTCGGCCTGGCGCGGATGGAGTTCATCATCAGCGAACACATCAAGGTCCATCCGATGGCGCTGGTCAGTCCTGAGAAGGTCGTCTCGGTTGAGGCGCGACAGGAGATCCAGCGGCTCGTTCGAAATTATCCGAAGCCGGCCGACTACTTCATCGAGAAACTATCCGAAGGCGTCGGCATGATCGGAGCGGCGTTCTACCCCAAGCCGGTGATCGTCAGGCTTTCCGACTTCAAGACCAATGAATACGCGCGGTTGCTGGGCGGCGAAGGCTTCGAGCCCAAGGAGGAAAACCCGATGCTCGGCTTCCGCGGCGCCGCTCGCTACGCGCATCCGGCCTATGCCGCCGGCTTCGCGCTCGAGTGCGCCGCGCTGCGGCGGGTGCGGCAGGACATGGGCCTGACCAATGTCCGCATCATGGTGCCGTTCTGCCGGCGTGTGGAGGAAGCGCAGCGTGTCCTTGATGCGATGGCTGGTCACGGTCTCAAGCGCGGGGAAAATGGTCTCGATATTTACGTCATGTGCGAAATTCCAAATAACGTCATCCAGATCGATGCGTTTGCGAAACTGTTCGACGGATTCTCAATCGGGTCCAACGATCTGACGCAGCTCACGCTGGGTGTCGATCGGGATTCCGAGATCGTCGCCTTCGATTTCGACGAACGCGATCCCGGCATGCTGGAGATGTTCAAGCTGGCGGTGCTCGGCGCCAAGCGCAATCGGCGTCATGTTGGCATTTGCGGCGAAGCGCCCGCCAATTATCCGGAAATCGCGCGCTACCTGACCCAGCTCGGCATCGACTCGATCAGCGTCAATCCGTCAAGCATCTTGCGCACGATGCAGGTTGTCAGCGATGCCGAAAATGCCGCCGCCGCAAATGATATGCCGCCCAAGGCCGCCGAGTAGCCAAGCGCGTTCAGATACAAGGCCGAATATAGGGACGGTTCACTTCCCACAATTCGTCGAGCAGCTTGACGGCGGCAGATGCGGAATTCACCACCGGATCGATCAGCAGCGCCTGCAATGCAATCTCCTTGGAGCGCGTGGACGGCGGCCTCGACCGCGAGTTGCTGCACGCTCACCTGCGTGTGTGAGAAGCTTGGCGATCGGGTCGGGCAGGGGACCGAGCGAGATCGGATGAATGCCGGCGGCGTCCGCCATCACCGGCACCTCGACCGCCGCGTCCGCCGGCAGGTTCGGAATGACGCCTCGGTTGGGCACGATGCCGGATTCCAGCACGCGCTTCTTGTTGTGCAGGATGCCGCCGATCGCCGCGGCGCCGCGCTCGCCCGACGGCGTCAGCCAATCGGGCGGCATTGGCGCGCCGGCGAGCACGCGATCGAGCGCGCTGCTGAATTCCGCGCGTCCACGCTCGTCGGCGGCGAAATCGTAGCCGTGCTCGCCGCCTTCCCAGCCATAGGCCAGGTATTCGCCGAGATGATCGTCGCTGCAGGTCATCCAGTAGCCGAAGGCGCGGAACAGCCGCCGGGTGAGCGGCGCGAACGAGGGATCGAAGTTCTTCTCCTTGGCGCGCAGCAGCGGATAAAGGTCTTCGCCGGTCACGCGATGGCGGATTTGCAGCAGACATTGCGAATGATTGAGGCCGGCGCCCCAGACCTCGACCTGCTCGTAGGGCAGGCCCATGATGCGCGCGACGTCGCCTTGTCCCATGAAAATGCCGTGGCACAGGCCGAGCGCGCGGATCGGGCTGTACTTTGCCGAGCGCAAGGATGATGCGGTTTTCCGGATTGGAGAAATTGAGGAACAGCGCCTGCGGGCAAAGCTCCTGCATCTCGCGCACGAAGTCGAACACCAGCGGCAAGGTGCGCAGCGTGAACATCAGCCCGCCGGGGCCGCCGTTCTCGCCGAGCGTGTGGCGGATGCCGTATTTGCGCGGCACTTCCCAATCGAGTTTCCATAACCGGTTGCGGTCGATGGCCGTGGCATTGACGACGAAACCGGCGCCGTCGAACGCGGCGCGGCGGTCGGTCGTCTGCTCGATGATCAGGCCGGCGCCGGTCTTGGCATTCAGCAAGCGTGGCGAGTTCCGTCATTTTTGCGAGCGTCTGCGCATTGCGGCCGACCAGCGTCAGCGTGCTGCCGCGCAACTCGTCGCTGCTGAAGACGTCGCGCAGCATGCTCAGCCCGAACGACATGCTGCTCGCGCCGATGAAGACGATCTTGGTCTGATTGGTCATCGCCGTTCCCGTCTGCTGGTCATGTCGCGGCTTCCGCCGCCGTGGCGTGGAGATCTTCGGCCTCGGCATTGATCGAGGTCATCGCGCGCGTCGAGTTCTTCGTAGACGCGATCGTCGATCGTGACGGTGCCGAAATTGGAGTTCTCGCCGTCGAAGCGGCCCTCGGCCGGCTGATCGGCGTGCTCGAACCAGTGGTAGCCGACGAGCGTCGGCTTTTGCAGCGCCGCGCTGACGTAATGCCGGAAGCAGGCCGCGCGCTCGGCTTGGGTCTCGACCTTCGGCCCGGCGCCGTTGGTGTTGGGCAGGCCGGAATCGGCGGCGCGAAACGAAAACTCGCCGATCAGGCAGGGCTTGCCGGTGACGGCATAGGCGTCGATCGCGGCATTCGGCATCGGGGTCGTAGCAATTGAACGAGATGACATCGACATGGCGTCCGGCGGCATCGATCACGGCGGCCGGCGGCGGGTAGGCGAAGCGGCAGCCGAGCACGAGATGATTGGGGTCGGCCGCCTTGATGGCGGCGGTCGTCAATGCGAAATAGCGATCCGCCACCAACGCGGCGAAAGCATCGCAGTCGGCGGCGAAGCCGCCGCGCTTGGGATCGGCGCGATTGGCTTCGTCCTCGCTGCGCTCGCTGCGTTCATAAGGCGGCTTGCGCCGATAGGGCGGCTCGATGCGCTCCGATGCAGCCAGATCATCCCAGGACCGCGCGGGCGTGCGCCACGATGAATTGAACTGTTCGAACGCATGATGACGCTCGCGCAGCCAGGCGATGGCAGCGGCGCGGCCGGGGCTTGCCGGCGGCAAATTGAGGAACAGCGTCAGCAGTTCGTCGGGACCGCGCCAGTCCGGACCCCAGCGCAATTCATTGTCGATGAACCAGCCGATGATGGCCTTGATCGCCGCTTTGCGTCGCGCACAGTTCGCGCGCCCTGCGGCGGATGTGAGTGTCGAAGTCCGGGATCGAACACGTCCGGGAAATCTTGCTTGTGCCCGCTCCGGATTGATCGTTCTTCTGCCATGCGAACGACATGCCGAGATCGAGATTGGGCGTCACGGCAAGCGGCGCAGGGCCCGCGGCCGCGACCGCTTCGTCGGACCAGGAGCCGAGCGTGTTGAAGCCCCAACTCGCGAGCCGTTCGCGCTGCCGCGCGTTCGCCACGTATCTTCGCTGCCATATTTCCGCCGGCACGCTTCCGCGTAAGGGATGCGCTCGCTGTTTTGAATCTGGTCCTGGTCGAACCGCACCGTATTGACGCCCTTCGACAGGAAGCGGCCGCCGTCGGGGTCGACCAGCCAGAAGATCGCCATCGCGTTTGTCGACGCGAAAGAATCCGCTCGGCCGGAAACGGCCGTCGGCAATGCCGCCCCATCGGGTTCTTGGCACTTGAGCTGGCATCAGCGGCTCGAATTAAATGACGCAGATAGATTGCCAGCAATGCGGCGCAATCAATTGACTTGTCTCAACAAAGCGCCGCGCATTAGGTCTAATTTAGCAACATAGAACGGGGCAGGGATTATTCATGGGCCCAGGCGATGGTGCCGCCAAATCGGCCGGCGCTGACCAGCAGCAGAGCGCGCCGGAACTTGCGCCGATTGCTGCTCTGCGGCGCGATTTCATCTGGGGCGTATCGACCTCGAGCTTTCAGATCGAGGGCGCGACCCGCGAGGACGGCCGCGGCCCCAGCGTCTGGGATACCTACTGCCAAACCGGCCAAGTCGCCAACCACGACACCGGTGACGTCGCCTGCGACCACTACCATCGTTATCGGGAAGACATCGCGCTGATGCAGCGGCTCGGCGTTCAGGCTTACCGCTTTTCGGTTGCCTGGCCGCGGGTGCTGCCGCAGGGGCGCGGGACGCCGAATGAGCTCGGGCTGGCATTCTACGACCGGCTGATCGATGCCATCCTCGCCGCCGGCATCGAGCCGTGGCTATGCCTCTATCACTGGGACATGCCGCAGGCGCTCGACGATCTCGGCGGCTGGACGACGCGAGACTGCGTTCGATGGTTCGCCGACTATGCCGCGCTCGTCGCGGACCGCTATGGCGACCGGGTCAAGCGCTTCGCCACCTTCAACGAACCGTCGATCTTCACGCTGTTCGGCCACGGCTTCGGCATGCGGCGATACATCGTCGACAAGCTGCACCGGATCATCCACCACGTGAATCTTGCCCATGGCGCGGCGGTCGATGTCGTGCGCGCCCGTGTGCCGGGCAGTTCGATCGGCGCCATCCACAACGTCCAGAGTTGCGTGCCATCAACGCCGGCCGATGCCCAAGCGGCCGATCGCTGCGACATTTATTGGAACCGGGCATATCCCGATCCGCAATGCCTCGGCTCATATCCGCCCCTTTTGCAAGCGGCGATCGAGCCGCACATGCAGGCCGGCGATCTCGCGCGCATTCACCGCCCGCGTCGACTGGTTCGGCCTCAATCATTATTCGCCGACGTTTGTGAAGGCCGACGCGAACGCGCGCCTCGGTTTCGGCTTTGGTGAACAGCCGCCCGGTATTCCGATGACGCCTATCGGCTGGCCGATTATGCCCGATGCCTTTCGCGACACGTTGCTGACGGTCGCCAAGCATTATGAGTTGCCGGTCTATGTGCTCGAAAACGGCCTCGGCGGACACGACAAGCCTGACGAGACCGGCGCAGTGATCGACAATGACCGCATCGCGTATTTGCGCGCCTATATCGGGGCGATGAACGATGCGGTCTCCGCCGGCGCCGACATTCGCGGCTATTTTGTCTGGTCGCTGCTCGATAATTTCGAATGGGACTCGGGCTACGGCGTGCGATTTGGGCTAACCTATATCGACTATCCGTCCCAGCGGCGCATCCCGAAAGCGTCGTTTCATTGGTATCGCGATCTGATCAAGGCGGCGCGCGGGCAGCCCGAGCCATGACTGATGCGTCCGTTCGAAACGGTGCCGAGCGCGTCGTCCTGGCGGATGTCGGGGGCACCAATGTGCGGTTTGCAGTGCTGACAGGACAATGCGCTGGGCCCGATCGAACACATGGCGGTCAGCGACCATGAGCGCTTTATCGATGCGCTTGCAACTTTCATATCGCGTCAAACGGAACGCGCCGCTATCCGCCGCGCAATCTTTGCGGTGGCGGGCGTGGTGGAAGCGGAGCGCTGCGCCCTCACCAATAATCCGTGGGTTGTCGATGCGGCCGAGCTTCGTGGGCGCTTCGGATTCACCGGTATCCATATCGTCAATGATTTCGAAGCAATCGCCTGGGCGCTGCCGCATCTCACCCGCAATGACCTCCGCACAATCGGTGGCCAAGCGCCGGTGGCGCAAGCGCCGATGGTTGTGCTCGGGCCCGGTACCGGGCTCGGCGTTGCGGCCTATGTGCCGCGCGAGACGAGCGGGTTCGTCTTGCGCAGCGAAGGCGGTCATTCCACGGTGCCGAGCGGCTCGTTGCGGGAGGACGCTATCATCGAGAATTTGCGGCAGCGGTTCGGGCATGTATCCGCTGAACGTGTGCTATCCGGGCATGGCCTGGAAAATCTCTACCGCGCCGTCGCTTCGATTGACGCGCTGACGGCGCCGGAGCGCACCGCGGCCGAGATCACGCAAGCCGCGGTGGACGGGAGCTGCGCGGCCAGCCGCGCCGCTCTCGACATATTCTGCGCCATGCTCGGCGAGGTCGCCGGAAATTTTGCGCTCGGTTTCGGCGCGCAGGGTGGCGTGTTCATCGCCGGCGGGATTATTTCTCACCTTTGCGACTACCTGCCCCGAACGCAGTTTCGCTCCCGCTTCGAGGCGAAGGGGCGGATGAGCCGTTATGTCGAGGCGATCCCGGTGTACCTGATCCTGCGCGACGATCCGGCGTTCATCGGTCTGCGGTCGCTTGCCGCGCTGCGCGCATGGGAAACCGGAGGTCGATGACGATGGCGGAAATCGTCACCTTGACGCCAAACCCAGCGGTTGACCTATCGACGTCGGTCGACCGCGTCGTGCCGATGCGCAAGCTGCGTTGCACGGCGCAAAGGCGCGACCCCGGCGGCGGGGGAGTAAATGTTGCGCGTGTGGTCAAGAGATTCGGCGGCGATGTCGAGGCGATCCTCCCGGTTGGCGGGTTTCACCGGACAGTTGCTGCGACGGCTCATCGATGACGAGAATATTCCAAATCGCATCATCAACGCCGAAGCCGAAACGCGCGAAGACTTTTCGGTTTCCGAGCTGAGCACGGCCAATCAGTACCGATTTGTATTGCCCGGGCTGCCGCTGCGCGAAACGGAATGGCGTGCCTGCCTCGATGAGCTGGCTGCCACCACGCCACGGCCTAAATTTGTCGTGGGCAGTGGCAGCCTGCCGCCGGGCGTGCCAAATGATTTTTACGCGCAGGCGGCCGCGATCGCGCGGCAAGCTCGGGGCCAAATTTGTCCTCGACACGTCCGGTGCCCCGCTCGCCGCAGCCTTAGAGCACGGCGTTTATCTGATTAAGCCGAACCTGCGAGAAATGCGCGATCTCGCTGGGGTGGAACTTCTCGATCAGAATGACTGGATCATCGCGGCGCGCCAGTACATCGACGCCGGCAAGGTCGAAGTCGTCGCACTATCGCTCGGCCATCTCGGTGCGCTTCTCGTCACCAGGGATCAGGCATTGCGAGCGCAACCGCTGGCGATCAAGCCGGTCAGCTCGGTTGGGGCGGGCGACAGTTTTCTTGGCGCGATGATTTTCAGCCTGGCCAAGGGCGATAGCCTTGCCGATGCGTTTCGGCTTGGCATGGCGGCCGGCTCAGCGGCACTGACCCATGAGGGGACCGAACTCTGCCGACCGGCGGATGTATATCGACTGCGTTCTCTGGTGACGATCGAGTCCGTTTGAAATCATTGCCCGTGAGATGGCGAGCTCGCGGACGATTCCTTTGCTTCAAGTTCATCAAGGGCGATGAGCAAAGTCGCGACACGATGCGCCGAGGATCGCCAATCGGCCAAGCGCTGATAATTGTCGACCAGCCAGTTAAATGCGCCCTGCACGGTGACAAATGCGGCCGCGGCTTGCGTGAGTTCCCCCAGCGACATTGCGCCACTGAGGTATTTTGGCACGCACAGGAGCCACGCGACCACCGGCGAAAGAAGAAAGTTTCCATGCGAAACAAGCGTGGTGCGAATGAGCTGCCAGCAGAACTCGCGCCACCAGAGCAGAACGGCCTGCAGCTTGAGCCACAGCGTGTTACGTTTGTCGCTATCGCTTGTCCTGATCTCCGCATGTTCTGCCTCCTCGCGAAAGGCGTCGGCCGCAGCGCGAAATTCCGCTTCGGTTTGGTTCATGCGTTCAATCACGCTTGTCAGGTGATGGCCGAAAAATACCATCAGCGCGGACATGACGCTGGAATATACAATGACGCCAAGCACCAAATAGGCGGGGATCGTCACCGCCAGACCAAATATGACAAGGTCGATGCTGCCACCGATGGTCCATAGCACGCCGAAAAACGTGATCGCGGTCAATAGCGATGAAAAAAGCGCGAGCGTGAGATCGATTGGCGCATCCGTGGCGATCCGGATGTCGACGGCGATCCGGTATTCGGGATTCTCCGACCCTTTCATAAGATGATTGAGGCGGCGGAACCGCTCCTTGTCGAGCCATTTTTCAATGACATGCCGGGTCAATGACTCGCGCCAACTGCGCTGCGCCGTCATGCGTCCCCATACGGATGCGGCGGCAAGAAAGATACTTGTTGCAGCCAGCGGAACGAATAATTGAGCTTGGAACCAAAGCGCTTGCGCATCCTTGCGCTCAAGTGAATCGAAGAAGTTGCGATTCCACAGATTGAGCAAGACCTGCAGCAGCAACTGCAGGAGCACCACGACAATGAGGTAGATGACGAGACATGCGGCCCACGCTCTCCGTACCCGCCAAAATTGCGAGGCGGATTGCCAGAAGCGGGCCAGAAGGTGCTTCTGATCGAGGATCAAAGAGATCTGATGCAAGAGGCGCATGCGTCCGGTGCTAATGTCGCGCGGGAATGGTATGAATACTATGCGTACAGCCCATCCGTACAACGGCCTCCTAGAGCGAGTTGACCCCTCAGTCGGCCTTATGGATCAACGAACGAGCAAGCCATGAGCAAACCACCGCATCCCTTTGCGCTGCCGGCAAGTCTCTCTCCTGAGCTGCGTCGGGTCCGGGATTATTGGAACGGCCTGAAGCGCCATGAGAATAAAGTTCCGTTCTGGGATGATGTGAAGCTGTCGGCGCTACCCGGACTTGATGATCGCCTGGTGCTGATTGATGTGTTCGAGAGTCCACAAAGGTTTCGACTAAACACTGTCGGCAATCAAATCCGCGAATGGTATGGCGCCGATCTAGTTGGCAAATTTGTGGATGAGATTGAAGCCAAAGGGCCGCTTGAGTACTTCCTGGCTCAAGCCATTACCACCGTGGAGTCCGCCGAACCGACCTATTATCGGAACGGGTTTATGCGGCTGCTGTTGCCGATGTGGGGCGGAGGAAATGTCTCGATGCTGCTCGGGGCAGTCGTCCGCCCGTAACATGCGAGGCAACGCGACATTGCCGAACGACTAGGGAACCACCATTACGATACAGGGCGCCAAGTTCGTCACTTTCTGCGAGACGCTGCCGAGGAGTAGAGCGGAAAGACGGCCTCGGCCGCGTCGACCGACAACCACGATGTCGGCTTTTTCGCGCCGAACAGCGTCGATGATTGTTTCTGCGGGGTCGCCCCATTCGGCTTGCAGTTTGGGGGCGGCAACGCCAAGGCGGAGGGCGCGCTTTTTGGCCCGCTTGAGAACTTGATTCGATGCCGATTCCAATGCCGCGCTGACATCTCCCCCGACGCTCGCAAGTCGTCTTAATTCCGCCCCTGTCATATCCCCGCCAACCGTCAAGATCAGAAGTTCGGACCGCACGGCCTTTGCAAGGCTGGCAGCGGTATCGACGGCGCGATTTGCGCCGGGTGAGCCATCGGTGGCGACAATGATGCGTTTCATCGCGTGCACTATCCAGCCGTTTCGATCAATTTTGCACCCATAGACCCATTTTAGCTATCCTGCGGCACCATGAGCATAAGCGTATTGACTCTGAACCTGTGGAATATCGAGGGGCCAATTGAGGCGCGCTTTTCTGCTCTCGCGCGGGGACTAAAGCTATTGCGCCCCGACATTGTTTGTTTGCAGGAAGTATCCCGTGATCCGCAATCGGCGTGCAGCCAGTCTGAACTTATTGCCGAATATTGTAACCTCGCGCACTGCGTTGAAAAAGATGAATTGTCGATACTGTGCCGATACCCCGTCGTCGGATCAGACAGCACGGCATTGCCCGAGTTTTCGGGAGATTGGCCGCGAGCAGTATTGTTGGCGGAATTTCTTATCGAACGCCGCCCAATATTGGTGGCAAATACCCATTTGGCGTATCGGCCGGAAATGGTTCAGGAGAGGAAAACACAGACAGAGACGCTGTTGGCCGCGATCAAACGCTATCGTCCGACAGGCACAGGCAGAACGAAAATACTTTGCGGGGATTTTAACGATGTCCCGGGTTCGCCGGCGGTGCGTTTGGTGTTGAACAGCGGCGAAAAGTTTTACGATGTCTATGCCAAGTGTCGCCCGAACAGTCCTGGATTTACATATTCAATTCAAAATCCATACGTCGATCCGTCTTCGACCGAAGACCAACGAATTGACTACATTTTTGCCAGTGGCAATTTAGTGCCAAAGGATTGCAAGGTTGTTTTTGACGGCAGCAATGGCCTTGATTTTGTGTCCGATCATTTTGGCGTTTTTTGCAGTCTTGCCTTTCGTTCAAATAGAGCGCGCAAGACGTGAAGTGATGAACCGGCCCGGGCCGGAAAGCAGCGGCCCGTTGCAACAATTTTTATTCCGAAGAGGCCCATCAAAGTTGGCCGCATTGGCGCCCGCGACCGCATTTGGCCGTTGATCTGGGTCAAGTCGTTCGTCGCCGTACATTATATACTTTTGTAAGCTGAATTCGGGAGTTGGCCGATGAAGGCTTCCTTAAGTCCAGATTTCACCAAGCTTAGAGAAGAGATGGTTGATAAGGCCATCTTCGCGCGAGGCGTGCGATCCGAATTGGTTCTCGACGCCATGCGCAGCGTGCCGCGTGAATCCTTTCTGCCGGCTCAGCTTCACGAGTTCGCCTACGACGACGCTCCCTTGCCGATCGAGGAAGGGCAGACGATCTCTCAGCCCTATATCGTCGCGTTCATGACTGAGGCATTGGTGCTTCGGGGCGGGGAAAATGTTCTCGAAATCGGTACCGGTTCGGGCTACGCGGCGGCGGTCCTCTCCGAAATTGCCGGCAACGTGTACACCGTCGAGCGGCATGGCCCGTTGGCCGAGAAGGCCGCGGCCACGCTGGCCGATCTTGGCTATGACAATGTCCACGTCATGCACGGCGATGGGACGCTGGGCTGGGCCGCGCACGCACCCTATGACGCGATCATTGTCGCGGCGGGCGGGCCCACGGTTCCCGAATTGCTGAAAGCCCAGCTTAAAATCGGCGGCCGGCTGGTGATTCCGGTCGGGGCGGATCTGCGCGGCCAAGAGCTGGTGCGGGTGACGCGAGTTTCGCAGAGCGAATACCGCCGCGAAGACCTCGCTGACGTGCGATTTGTTCCGCTGCTCGGCGAGGAAGGCTGGGCACCGGAGAAGGCGGAGCCGGCCCGCGTTCGCCGCGCGCCGCCCACAGTCGCACTTGATGATGAAAAGCTGGTCAAGAAAATCGCCAGTGCGGCCGAGTTGTTCGACTCGATCGACACGGCCGATCTCGGCCCGCTGCTCGAACGGATCGGCGACGCGCGCGTCGTATTGCTAGGCGAGGCGACCCACGGCACCTCGGAATTCTATCGGATGCGCGAACGCATCTCGCGCGAATTGATCGTCAAGAAAGGATTCCGTTTCGTCGCCATTGAGGGCGATTGGCCGGATGCCGCGCGCGTCGACCACTATATCCGGCATCTCGAATATCCCGCCTCCGAGTGGACGGCGTTTGCCCGGTTCCCGACTTGGATGTGGCGCAACAACGAGGTGCGCGCTTTCGTCGACTGGCTGCGTGAGCATAATGCCGCGATCAAGCAAGAGGCGCGGGTGGCGTTCCACGGTCTCGATCTCTACAGCCTGTATGTGTCGATTCGCTCGGTTCTGGATTATCTGGACAACGTCGACCCGAACGCCGCCAAGATTGCGCGTCAGCGCTATGGTTGCCTGACGCCGTGGCAGGGGGATCCTGCGACCTACGGCCATGCCGCGCTGACCGGCAGCTATCGAACATGCGAGCAGCACGTGGCGCACGCCCTCAAGGACCTATTGGAAAAGCGTATTGTTTATGCCGAGCGTGACGGCGAACGCTTTTTCGACGCGGTGCAGAATGCCCGTCTCGTCGCCAACGCCGAGCGCTACTATCGAATAATGTATTATGGCTCGCGTGCATCATGGAATTTGCGCGACGAGCACATGTTCACGACGCTGAAGAACCTGCTGGCATTCTACGGCCCGGCCAGCAAGGCGATCGTGTGGGCGCATAATTCCCACGTCGGCGACTCGGCCGCAACCGAAATGGCCTCGCGCGGCGAGCATAATATTGGCCACCTGTGCCGGCAGGAATTTGGCAACAGTGCCTATCTGGTCGGCTTCGGCACCAATAGCGGAACTGTCGCGGCGGCGTCCGACTGGGACGGGCCGATGGAGATCAAGACGGTTCGGCCGGCGCTGCCGAAGAGTTACGAGCGGTTGTGTCACGCGACCGGACATTCGCGCTTTGCGCTGGGCTTGCGCAATCGCGCCGACCTCAGCGGTGCGCAGGACTTGGGCAAGCCGCAGCTTGAGCGCGCGATCGGAGTGATCTACCGGCCAGAGACCGAGCGCGCCAGTCATTATTTCCAGGCGGTGCTGCCGCGGCAATTCGATGAGTACATCTGGTTCGACGACACGCGCGCCGTCACGCCGTTCGATACTGGGGAGCTGGCGGGACTGCCTGATACCTATCCGTTCGGCGTGTAAGCGTCGTCATGCCCGCTTGCAAGGACATCGTTTACGTTCTCGACAAGCTGAACTGGATGCGCGCGGAGCGCATATGGCCAAACGGGCTGCGCTATACTTGGACCGATGCATTCGGCGTCGTGCTGCTGGTTTCGCTCTATGCGGAATTGCGCAAGCCGCAATTTCTCGATGAAGCGGAGTGGGTAGTGTCCGAAGTCGACAAGGTGCTCGGGCGTCCGCGCGGGATCCGCATCGGGGAGGCGCCGGACCGGGACGGACAATATTTCCATTATCTCGCGATGTGGTTGTACGCGCTCTCCGTATTGGCGCGCCATGTGCCGGCCTATCGACGCAAGGGCGTCGATCTCGTGCATCAAATTCACCGTGCATTTGTCGTGCCCGGGCGCGGCGTTATCTGGAAAATGAGGGAGGATTTGAGCGGGCCCTATCCGGGCTACGGCTTCGGCGCGCTTGATGCTTTTGACGGCTATGTCTCTTATCGATGGCTCGATGAGCAGGCCTTAGCCGGCGAGATCGCCGAAATGCGGATGCTCATCGACGCGACCGCCGCGAGCCTCGCCATCACGCAGGACCTTGGCCTCGGCATGATGCTGTGGCTGACCCATTTTTTCCCGGCCGAGGATTGGGCCGTGTTGCAACAGTGGCGCAGTCTCGCCATGCTCGACCGGATGTGGCGTGAAGACGGCTATTTTTGCCGCGAGCCCAATCTCCCGCAGGTCAAGTTTGCCTTCACAAATTACGGCGTTTCGGTCGGTCTGCAAGCGGTGGACGCGATGCCTGAACGGGTGCCACGGCTGAATGCCTTTTTCGATCGTTACCGGTCGCACGACGAGTATGACCGCGAGGCGATCACCCACGTGATGGCCTGCAGTTCGCATTTTCCCGGCTACTTGATCCGTGGATTCGGTGTTTGACACCAGGCTTGGCGGCTTTGTCGGCAGCAAGAGCCGGTTCGTTGCGTCGACGATCAGACGGGAAATGTCGATTGATTGGAATCAATTCGTGTCATTGCCGGCTGCCTATAATTACAAAAAATTGGCATAGGCGGGCCGGCCATGGACCTTAAGGAAGCGATCTATACACGGCGCGCGGTGCGGGAATTCACCGCTGATCCGGTCGATGAAAAAATTCTCCGCCAGCTGATCGACGCGGCGGTACAGGCGCCGAGCGCGGTCAATCAGCAACCGTGGTCGTTCTGCGTGGTGCGCGACAAGGAGTTGCTTGCGCGCATATCGCGCGACGCGAAAACGCATATGCTGCGAACCTCGCCGGCGGCGCTGTCGCATCATTTCCAGGAAATTTTGAC
Source organism: uncultured Alphaproteobacteria bacterium (assembly GCA_963781875.1). Taxonomy (GTDB): domain Bacteria; phylum Pseudomonadota; class Alphaproteobacteria; order Rhizobiales; family Xanthobacteraceae; genus Pseudolabrys. Next base: position 925,608 of record CAWAHP010000009.1, on the reverse strand, counting down.
CGATCCAAAATTCGATATTTTATACCATGCGCCCGCCCTCGTCGTGATCTCGAGCGTGGCGGAGAGCCCGTGGGCGGTCGAGAATTGCTCGCTGGCGGCCGAAAACCTGATGCTGGCCGCGCGCGCCGCCGGATTGGGGACATGCTGGATCGGGTTCGCGCAGACTTGGCTTGGAACGCCCGAGGGAAAAGCCGCGTTAAGTCTTCCGACAGGTTATGTACCGGTTGCTCCGATCATTGTGGGGCATCCGAAAACCGCGCCACCGCCGGTTCCTCGAAAAGAGCCGGAAATACGCTGGATCGGCTCGTAAGCGGTCAAGGTTCGGCGAATTTCGCTGAGTATCGTCCAATGACTGCATTAACAGCGTATCGAAGGAAAAGAAATTTCGCCAGAACGCGCGAGCCTAAGGGAGCGCACGCGCGCGGTCGCAAGCGTCTAATCTTCGTCATACAGAAGCATCGCGCTTCACATCTGCACTACGATCTCCGTCTCGCGATGGACGGTGTGCTCAAGAGCTGGGCAGTACCCAAAGGTCCTTCGCTCAATCCGAATGACAAGCGGCTCGCGATCCGCGTCGAGGACCACCCTTACGAATACAAAAATTTCGAAGGCAGCATTCCTGCGGGTGAATACGGTGCGGGCGATGTTATCGTCTGGGATCGCGGCAGCTATCGTTTGGCCGATGGCGGCGGCGAAGACGTCGCGCTGAGCGGTCTGCGCAAAGGGGCGCTCAGCCTCATGCTGCATGGCCGCAAGCTCAAAGGCGGTTTCTCGCTAGTTCGGCTCAAACGTCCGCGCCAATGGTTGCTCATCAAGAAGAACGACGCGTTCGCGAGCGCGCGCGACATCCGGCGCAATGACCGTTCGGTCAAGTCGGGGCGCAGGTTGTCTGACGAGAAACCTTTGCGGCGGCGGACGGCCGGAAAATAATATGCAGCGGCGAAAACATTCGGTTCGAATTCCAAGATCGGTGCTGCGGCCGATGCTGGCGACGATGATTGATGCGCCATTCGACGACCGCAACTGGGTGTTCGAAACAAAATGGGACGGCTTTCGCGTCGTTGCCCGGATCGACCATGGCGTTGTGACCTTACTGTCGCGCAACGGAAAAAACGTCACCAAGACCTATGCGAGTATCGCCAAGGCGCTTGCCAAGATCCGACATCATGCGGTGTTGGACGGAGAGCTCGTGGCTCTCGACAAAAAAGGACGCTCCCGTTTTCAACTTTTGCAGGAGGTGCAGAAAACAGGCGGACGCCTGCGCTACTGCGTTTTCGATTTGATGTTCCTCGATGGAAAAGATTTACGGAGCCTTCCGCTGGTGGAGCGCAAACACAGGCTTCGCCGAATTTTGCGGGGCGGCGCCTCGATCCGCTTCAGCCGGCACATCAAGCGCAACGGGATCCGCGCCTTTCGGGCCGCCGAGCAAAAGGGTTTGGAAGGTATCATGGCAAAGCGGGCCGACGGGCATTACCGGTCGGGCCGGCGCACGCGCGAATGGTTGAAAATAAAGACAGCCAAACGGCAGGAAGTCGTCATTGTCGGATTTACGCCGCCACGGCGGTCGCGGAAATATTTTGGCGCGCTCGCGCTCGCGGTTCGGCAGGGCAAATCGTGGCGTTTTGTCGGATACACCGGCACCGGTTTCAACGCAGCGAGCTTGAAGGCGATTCACGCAAGGCTGAAAAAGCTGGTGCGCGACGGAAAGCCGGTCGCCGACAAGGTGCCGAACGCGCGCGCAACGACCTGGGTCAAGCCGCGGTTGGTGGGCGAGGTTAAGTTCACCGAATGGACGAAGGACGGGAAAATGCGCCATCCGGCTTTCATTGGTTTGCGAACCGATAAGCCCGCAGCACAAGTCGTGCGTGAGCGCGCGCGTAACGTGGTGCGCAAATGAAGAAAAGGTCGAGAAGACGCGTTCGAAGAAAGTCCAGGCGCCGAGCAAAGGCTGTGCATCATCGGCGTGCTGCCGCGAGGGTTAGAAAAAAGTTACGAGCCACGCAGAGCCGCACGAAAAGTGCAAAAGGCCACTTCACCCATCTCGACAAGATTTTTTGGCCGAAAGAACGATTCACCAAGGGCCATGTCATCCGGTACTACGAACGGGTCGCCGATTTGATTCTGCCCTATCTGCGAAATCGCCCGATGGTGCTGAATAGGCATCCCAACGGAATTCGGGGTGCGAGCTTCTTCCAGAAGAATGTCAATCCGAAATATCTGCCGCCGTTCGTGAAAAGCGTCACGATCCGGGCAAAAAGTACCGGGCGAAATGTTCACTATGTGGTCTGCAACAACAAGCAGACACTGCTTTACCTGGCCAATCTCGGCTGCATCGAGATGCATCCATGGAATTCACGCACGGCTAGCATCAACAATCCGGATTTTCTGTCCCTCGATCTCGATCCCGGAGGAAATCCGTTCAATGAGGTCGTCACGGTCGCGCGCGCGGTGCGCAAGGTGATCGAGGCGGCGGGCGGAACCTCGCTCGTCAAGACGTCGGGAAAGACCGGCATTCACGTGATCGTGCCCCTGCGCGCGAGCTATGAATTTGCCGAAGTGCGCGCGGTCGCGAAGACGATTGCACGGATCGTCAATCGGCGTTTGCCGCGCCTCACCACCCCGCGGCCCAACGCCGGCAGGCGCACGGGAAAGATCTATATCGACTACGTCCGCAATAGCGTCGGGCAGACGCTGGCGGCGCCTTATTCGTTGCGGGCATTTCCCGGCGCTACGGTCTCCACGCCGGTTGAATGGCGCGAACTGACCAATAGTTTGCGCCCCACGCGCTTCACGCTGCGGACCATTTTCCGGCGCCTGAACGGCAAGGGTGATGTTTGGAAGTCCGCATTCCGGCAGAGCGTAAATCTTTCGCGTCTGCAAAAAAGGTTGGAGCGGATAGCGGACAATGCCAACCGCACCAAGCGCCGTTCGGGGCATCGCACCAAACGGCGCAGATCGCATCGCCGCCACCGCAGATAAATGGAGCGTGAAAGCTGGCTGTGCGTCCGGACCAGTTCCCTCCATCCCCTTAGCGGGCGTAGCGACTTCAATTCCAATAGTCAGAAGAATGGCGGCATTCTTCAGCCATTCCGCTCCAAAATATTTCAATTCGGCCCGCTTCACCCCTATCCAGCACCCCCAAGCGGGTATGCCAATCATACCGCAATAATCTCCGATAACGGACATGCGTCAGATGGGTCGGCACGTCCGGTAATTGCCATAAACCGACATTCTTCAGCGTGCGCAGCACGCTTCGATGAATAACTGACTTGCGCGCCTGATCGAGCACGGCGGAATATGTCTTAGTTCAACCAAAAAGGCGCCTTAGTTACCCGACCCACTTAGGAGCACGCCTAAATTGGGAGGAATCGAAAATGCGCATCCTCATAACGGCAATTTCAATTGCATTGCTGACGGTGCCCGCTGATGCCCAGTGGTCGGGAAATGGCAAAGGGAGAAAACGACAACAGGACACGCAAAAGACGGACGATGGGTCAACGCTTCGGTCAAACACAATTCCCTGTAAAGCATTCACAAAAAATGAACGCGGGAATTGGTACGTTAAAGGGCCAGTCACCTTTGATATTGGCAGCGCTGAAAACAAAACTCTGCAAAATCTTGAAATTCCACCCAGGTTTTTCACCATCGGCGGTGTCGGTCTTTACGAGACTATTGAGAAGAATTGCGGCGGCAACCAGCGCCCTAACTGACGCCAGAGTGCGGCGTAGGTCAGCGTCGAAAGAAAATCCTGCGACCGCGATGTCCGCTATGCCTCCGATAGCTTGCGGTTTTGGCGCGGTCTCAATTTGACGCAGATCAATACCCCACGCCGAATCAAACTCGATAATTTAGCTGTATCGGCAAATGCCGCCATGGCAGCCATCAAAGGAAGGAATTGGCCAAATGCGTGACGTGGGGAGAACGACTATAATTGTGGGCATTGCAGCGCTGGGCGTTGGATTGTGTGTCGCAACAGCACTCACGGTTGCCCCGCGATCTGCCGAAGCACTACCCGCCTATGCGCAAAAAGAAGGCAAGGCTTGCGGATTTTGCCACGTCAATCCAGCCGGTGGCGGCGCACGAAATGGCAGAGGCAATGCCTACGCAGCGAGTGGCCACAGCTTCAAGAAGAAATAATTGAAATCTTGACCGGACCTGGCTTTTTTAACCGGGCATTGTCAGAGCATTGCTTGGAACCAAGGTCGACGGCCAGCTTGCCAATCGCTCACAGACCTACGCTGGCACTGAGACGGTACGATACGTCGGGCGAGCGAACGAACTATCAGTAGCTCGGTCGCTGCCTAATCGCGCCCGCTATTGCTCGTCCAATGTCGCTTAGGGTCACTAGCGACCGATCCGTTCGGCGCAAGTGCCGACCTTTGTCCGTTTTTACTGCAATAGCGACCATTCGAGGCATGGGTCCGAATTGTCGTGAAGTGCCAAAACGGACATTGCTCGGCGTGAGACGCATATCCGCTTTGGGCCAGAACCGGACATCAGAACGCGATGGCGGCGTTCAAGGCGGCGTGGCAGCACAAGCTGTGATCCTCAAGTCCGAGACTTACCCATTGCCATCGACTCGATCTCACACGGCAGGCCCGCTTCATCGTGACGGCTTACGATGAAGGCCGACTGAGGCTGACCGGCTTGAAACGCTATTAGTGGCTTGTATTAGGGATAGATTCTGAAGAAGAGCGCGTTCGAATAGCCAAACGCCGGCCCAGAATAGCCGCCGCCGCCAGAGGCAACGCTGACGGCGGGCGCTCCGCCACCGACGCTCGCCTTGCCCGGCTTAGCCGCTGAGGCCCCCTTGTCGCCCGCCTTGCCCGGCCCGGCCGCTGAGGGCAACTTGTGGCCATTCGCGGCGAAGGCACTGCCGAACGAATTGCGCGGACCGCCTCCCGCCGCATTCACGTGGCAGCGACCACAGGGCAGGCTGGTTTGTTGAGCATACGCCGGTAGTGCGCCTGCCGGTCGCGGGGCAGCAAAAGCTGCCAAGCCTACTATCAACGCCACCGCTCCCGCCCCAGCCAAACCGTACACTGCCCCTGCGACTGGTTTCAAATCACGCTGATGCTCGCGATACGTCATGTCCGTTCTCCAGAGTTCAGCCGCTTTTGGCGAAATGCCAAACGAAAAATAGTTGCTTTGGGGGTCCATAGCAAGGCGCCGGCGCCGCGCCCGGCCGCAGCGCAATGGCAATGTCCGCTTGGGGTCAATCGCCACCGATGCATCCCTCGCGAGTGCCGACTAACGTCCGCTATGCGCCAAAAATGACCGTTCAAGGCATGAGTGCGAATTGACGCGAAGTGCCAAGAAACGACATCGTACGCTTGATTTGAAATGAAAGACGCCGCCAACTGAGGTGGCGAAAAGAACCCGGCATCGCCGGGTTTAAGTTGGGCAATGTTCCCCTGTAAAGCACACGAGAAGCTTGTGTTACGCAACTAAAAGGACATCATTCAAAAATTGCTGGTTCAATCCGAAAGATGCCTACATTGATGTATATCAATAATCTACCGCCGCTAGCATGCGTTAGAGATGAGCAAGCTGCGAAGCCGGTGTCGGCTCGCTGCCACAAATCGGAGAATAATCAACCATGCAACATCAAGCGGCTATCAAGACCTTTGAATCGCGGTACGCCGACGCGGTTGGTCCGCGCAACCGGATTTGCTGCCGCAATCCTGATCGCCGGCACGGCGCTCAGCTTCACTTGGGAGCCGGCAAATGCGAAACCGGCATATGTGACAGCCAGCAAGCCGTGCGGTTCCTGTCACCCGCCAAATAAGCCCCCTAAACATTGATTGAGGGCTGGCCATTGCGCCAGTGCGGTCGGCCATCTTCGCCGATATCGGCCTGAGATGAAGTTTGTTCGGGGGTCAACAACGGACAGACCACACTGTCCGTGCAGTCGGCTCTCCTTCGACAAAAATCTTTTCATTGGCTGAGAACAATTTCGGGGCGCCCGAAATTCGCCAAGCCTAACTCGGGTTGTGAGGACGAAGGGATCAAGGGACCGTGAGGTGCGACACGTCCGCTCGACCCACACCAATCGAATAAAGGCGTTGCAGCGGGTGGTGCCACAGACCGGCCAGCCGTGCAAATGATCGGTTGTGAGACGAATTACCGGCCGATCGACGCCTTCGCGATTTCCGGCTCAAGCACCCTGACGAGATTGTCGGCGGTTATCGGCCCGACCAGCTTATAGGCGATGCGGCCGTCGCGGCCGATCAAGTATGTTTCCGGCACGCCATAGACACCCCAGTCAATCGAGGTGCGGCCGCTGGCGTCGGCGCCTGTCGCCACGAACGGGTTTCCATAGCGATTGAGGAAGCGCCGCGCATTGTCGGGCGCATCCTTGTAGTTGATGCCGACCAGCTGGATGCGCTTGTCCTTCGACAACTGCTCCAGGAACGGCACCTCGTCGTGACAAGGCACGCACCACGAGGCCCACACATTGACCAGCGTCACCGCGCCCTGGAAGGTCGCATTGCTCAAGCCTGGCACTGCCTTGCCGTCGCGATCGAGGCCGGCAAGCGGCGGCAGGTCGGTTGGCGGCGCCGGATGTCCGATCAGCGCTGACGGAATGTGCGAGGCATCGCCGGCGCCGAGTCGGAAATAGAACAAGGCCGCCAGCGCGAGAAAGGCCACAAGCGGCAGCAGCACCAGAATATTGCGCCGCTTGATGCCGGAGCTGTCGCCGGACGCGGTACTCATCGTTTGTCCTTGCGCGGGCGCTGCGCCCGCCGCGTCACGCCGCGATCTTCCAGGTCGCCGAGGATACGCCGCTGCGCCGAATAATCGAGCACGACCCAGGCAATGAGGGCAGCGATCACAAACACGGTTACCGCATAGGCGGCGACAATGAAATCGGCATGCGGGCCGAGATTCATAATCGCGCCTCTGCCAGCCCTTGCGCCTGCATCAGCCGCATGGTTCGCACGCGCCGGCGCAGAATCTCATTGCGCATGGCGGCGAGATGAAGCGTCAGAAATAACAGCGTGAACGCGCCGGCCATGATCAGCAGCGGCATCAGGATCGAGGGATCGATGGCCGAGCCGCCCTTGCGAAACAACGAGGACGGCTGATGTAGCGTGTTCCAATATTCCACCGAGAACTTGATGATCGGGATATTGACCGCGCCGACCAGCGACAGAATCGCCGCCGCGCGCGAACCGCGGCCGGGATCCTCCGCGGTCCAATAAAGCGCGAGCACGCCGAGATAGAGCAGGAACAGCACCAGCATCGAAGTGAGTCTGGCGTCCCACACCCAATAGGTGCCCCACATCGGGCGGCCCCAGAGCGAGCCGGTGATCAGGCAAACAAACGTGAATGCCGCGCCGATCGGCGCGGCCGCTTTGCCGGCTACATCCGCCAGCGGATGCCGCCACACCAGCGTGCCGAGCGCGGCGAGACTCATCACCCCCCAGCACATCATTGCGAGCCAGGCCGCCGGTACATGCAGGAACATGATCTTCACGGTCGCGCCCTGCTGATAATCGTCGGGCGCGTTCATGACGCGGGCAAGCCCAAACGCGAACGCCAGCACCGTCGCCGCCGCCAGCCACGGCAACGCGCGGTCGACGAGCGCCAAAAAGCGCGTCGGGTTGGCGAGATCGATCACAGGCATTGTCGGGCGAACCTATTTCACTTATGAGGGCCGGTAAAGACGCGAGTATTTATTTTTTTGTCATCTTTCTTTCTTTACCTCGGACTCGTCCTCATTAGGGAACTTGCGAAAGTGGTGCGCGATGGCTTTGTATCATTCAATATAGGTCCCGCCATTATTAATTGTTTCAGCCATGATTTGCGCTGCAGCTGTTTGCCTATGCTGATCCATGACCAGACAACTGCGCCGCACGGCGCCAGCGCGGATTTTGCGGAACAACAGGACGCTTTTTGATTTCAATCAAAAAGCCAGTTTGATTTCAATCAATAAGCCTAATGGCGGGAACCGACTATGTAACATTCGATCAGGCGGGAGTAGCAATCGGTCGATTTCTCGATCATGATTGAAATTCAAGATTGCGAGCGACCAGCCTGGGTAGGAGAAGTATGACCAAGCCGTACGAAAGCCCCGCCGCCGGAGATTTTGGCGTCGGGGCGCGCGTTTCACGTCGTGCGACTTGGATCGCCGCCGGCCTCTTTTCATTTATGGCAGTCGCCGGTCTGTGGGCACCGGACGTGCGGGCGCAAAGCGCCGCGACCGATCAGGCAACGCCCAAGCTCACCGCCGAAATCTGCCTCGGCTGTCACGGCCAGGAGGGATTCGCGCCGGCGCCGACGCCGGGGCAGGGGAATTTCCCGATGGTCCTGAAAGACCGCTTCCTGGGCAGCGTGCACGGAAAGCGGCAGTGCGTCGAGTGCCACACCAATATCACCAAGGTTCCGCACGAGAAGGTCGAGGTGAAGGTCAGCTGCGTCAATTGCCATCGCGAGCTGCTGGAAACCGCGCAGGACGACGGACAAGCCCGACGTGGTCGCCAAGCTGAGCGGCGTCGTCCAGATGATCGACCGCTACATGAAGTCGATCCACGCGCAGCCCAACAAGGCAGATCAGTCGCGCACCAACGCCACCTGCTACAATTGCCACGAAGCCCACTACATCTATCCGAAGGGCAGCCCCAACCGTAACTGGTGGCGGCTCAATCTGCCGTATGCGTGCGGCGCATGCCACACCAAGGAACTCGAGGCGTACAAGACCTCGGTGCACGGCAAGGAGGCCTTGCAGAACGGCAATCCGAATGCGGCGATCTGCTCGGACTGCCACACCACCCATGACGTCCAAAACGCGTCGCTCGATACGACCCGGCTGCTGATCACCAAGAATTGCGGCAATTGCCATGAGGAGCAATTGAAGTCCTACATGGGGACCTACCACGGTCAGGTCAACACGCTGGGCTTCGCCTACACCGCCAAGTGCTTCGATTGCCACGGCAGCCACACGATCAAGCGCGTCGACGATCCGGCCTCGAGCGTGCATCCGAACAATCGACTGGAGACCTGCCAGAAGTGCCATCTCGACGCGACGCCGGGGTTCGCGAAGTTCCAGCCGCACGCCAACGACCACGACCTTATTCGTTATCCCTACACCTGGCTCGCGTCTAAGTTCATGCTGGTGCTGCTTGGCGGCGTGTTCACGTTCTTCTGGACGCATTCGGCGCTTTGGTACTACCGCGAACTGCGCGACCATCAGCAGAACACGAGCCGACCGCATGTGCGCACCGATGCGCTGAAAGACAACGGCGGCGCGCCGGTCGCAGTACTACCGACGTTGGCCCGCTATTTGGCGCATCGCGCACCTGGCCTTCGCCATCTGCGTGATCATGCTGGTGCTCACGGGTATGACGCTGTTATTTTCCGAGACGGCGTGGGCGCCAATCATCAGCAAGTTGTTCGGCGGCCCGCGCGTCACCGGCCTGGTGCACCGCATTTTTGCCGCCGCCTTCGTCGGAATCTTCTTCTGGCACCTCGCCTACGTGACCTTCCGCATCGGGCGTAGCTGGAAGACCTTCCGCTGGTTTGGTCCCGATTCGATGATCCCCAGCTTTTCTGATCTCAAAGACGCCATCGGCATGTTCAAGTGGTTCTTTGGTCTCGCGCCCAAGCCGCAGCTCGATCGCTGGACCTACTGGGAGAAATTCGACTACTGGGCGCCGTTCTGGGGCGTCGCCATCATCGGCGCGAGCGGTGCCATGCTATGGTTCAAGGGCCTGACTGCCACCTATCTGCCGGGCTGGGTGTTCAACCTCGCCACCATCTTCCACGGCGAGGAAGCGGTTCTGGCTGCCGGGTTCCTGTTCACCGTGCACTTCTTCAACAACCACTGGCGGCCCGACAAATTCCCGCTCGACATCCTCATGTTCACCGGCGTGATGCCGCTCGAGGAGTTCAAGCGCGAACATCTCGTCGAGTACAATCGCCTGGTCGAGAGCGGGGAGCTGTCGAAGTATCTAGTCGACGCGCCATCGCAGCCGATGACGCGTGCATCCAAGATCCTGGGCTTTACGCTGATGGCCTGTGGCCTGCTGCTGCTCGCCTTGGTGATCAACGGGTTCACCCACCATCTGCTTGTTGGGTGATTGTGCCGCGAAAAACGATAACAACGTATCAATACTGGGGCTTCCCATGAAACATCTCCTGCTCGCCATGTTCTTGTCGGTAGCGCTGATTGGCTGTTCGGATAACGGCGCGCCCGAAAAGCAAAGTGCGGCGGACATTAGTGCGGGCAAGGTCGTGGCGGACAAGGAGTGCAAAGGCTGCCATGGTCTCGACGGCAAGGGCGCCGCTGCCGGCATTCCGAATCTCGCCGGGCAGCGCGGGCGCTATCTGATGGCCGCGTTGAAGGAGTACAAGGACGGCGTCCGCGTCCACGCCGCGTTGCGGCAGATCGCGGCCACCATGAGCGAGGCCGATACCCGCGGTGTCGCCGCGTTCTACGCCAGCCTGCCGCCAATCCCGGCAGTTAAGACGAACGTCTTCTCTCCTTACGAGAACGGCAAGGCGGTGGCGGCGGCCTGTGCGAGCTGCCACGGCGCGGACGGCAACAGCAAGACCCCCGGCACTCCCAGCCTCGCCGGCCAGCAGCCGCGCTATTTCGTCGTCGCCACGCAGGAATATCTGACCGGCACGCGTGAATCGGCGCCAATGGATCCGATGCTGCGCAAGTTGAGCAAGCTCGATCTGGAAAGCGTGGCACTGTACTACGCATCACAGACGCCGGCACAGCGTAGCGCGCCAGCGGCCGGCAATGCGGCTGCGGGCGAGCCGCGGACCGCCGTGTGCGGCGGATGTCACGGCTCGCACGGCGTTAGCACGGATTCGGCGACCCCAAGTCTCGCCGGCCAGGATCCGCAATACCTGGCGCACGCGATCAAGGCCTACCGGACCACGCGCAAGCACGACCTGATGCGGCGCTTGGTCGCGGATCTCAGCGATCAAGACGTCGACAACATTGTCGCGTTCTATGTGACGCAGAAGTCGAAGCCCGCGGAAAACGGGCAGACGCTGATCAAGGAGATTACCGACAAGTGCAATCGTTGCCACGCCGGCGACAGGGACAATCCGGCGCTGGCGATCCCGATCATCAACGGGCAGGACAAGGACTATCTGACGCTGGCGTTGCGGGCCTATCGCGACGACAAGCGCGGAAATTCCATGATGCACAATATGAGCATGCCCTACACCGATTCCATCATCGAGAGCATCGCGTCGTATTACGCGGGCCAGCCGGCGAGGTAGGCGAATCGGGTTTGCGACGGGGGCAATCTCGCTGTGCCCTGTTGACAAAGACCCGGGGGTGAAATCGTGTTGGCAGCGTTGGCATGACGAAAACGCAGATCGAGGAATGTTGATGAAACGAAGCGTGCCGTCTCTCTTCCTGATCGGGTTCATGTTCGTTGCGGGCGCAATGATCGTGGATTATTGCCCACGCGCAGCGGCTCAACCCGCCCCGGTCACTTCTGGCGGCGCTGACGACCTTCGCCCTCTATCCGCCATGCCTGAGGAGGTTGCGGAAGGCAAGCGGCTCGCGAGTACTTCCTGCGCTGGCTGCCATGGCGCGAACGGGATCAACACCAACCCCGGCGTGCCCAATCTTGCAGGCCAGCGCGCGGCGTATCTCTACATCGAGCTGAAGGCCTACCAATCAGGTGCCCGCGGCGACAGCGCTATGAACAACACCGTCAAGTTCCTGAGCGACGACGCGCTGGTCAAAGTGGCGGCTTATTTCGCGAGCCTCGATCCCCCGACGGTGCCGCCTGCTGCCGGTGGACCCGTCAACCTCGATCCGGTGCAGGCCGGCAAGACCGTTGCGGCGGCTGCCTGCGCCGGCTGCCACGGCAACACCGGCATCAGCCAAATCCCTGGCATCCCGAGTCTGGTTGGACTCGACCCGAAATACCTGGTCGACGCGATGAAGGCGTACAAGAATGGCCAGCGCAAGAACGACACGATGAAGGCGATGCTGGCGTCGGTGGGCGACGCGGCGATGAACAATGTCTCGCTGTTCTACGCACTGCAAAAGCCAGCACGTGCCAAGACTCCGGCCGCCGGCGACCAGGCCGCCGGCAAAGACGCCGCCGCGAGTTGCGGCGGATGCCACGGCGAGCAGGGTGTGAGCGGAAGTCCGGCGACGCCGAGCCTGGCCGGACAGGACGCCCAATATCTTGCGGCAGCGCTGCAAGCCTACAAGAGCGGATTGCGCGCCGACGAAACGATGAAGGGTATGGTCGCAGCACTTGACGACAATGCGATGAAGAACCTTGCGGCCTTCTACGCGGCGCAGGAGCCGAAGGCGCCGAACGTGCGCAAGCCGCTGACGACCGACGAATGGACCCAGCGTTGCGACCGCTGCCACGGCCTCAATGGCAACAGCACCGATCCGCGCCTGCCAATGCTAGCCAGCCAGCGCGTAGACTATCTGGAGAAGGTGCTGCATGATTATCGAACGGGCGCGCGCAAGAGCCCACAAATGGCCGCAATGGCCGACGTGCTGACTGAGCAGGATATCGAGGGCCTTGCGGCCCATTATTCGCGCCAGAAAGCGCGCGCCGTCGTGTTCTTGCCTCTGCCAAGCAAGTGAAGTGGGGCAAGATAACCAATGGACTCGACGATGAGTGATTTTCCACTGCACCGGCATTATCTGCATTACTCGGAGCTGCCGTACAGCCAGCGCGTTCTTTATACGGCGACGCTTCTCATCCTCGGCATGGCCTATTTCTTCGCCTTGCTCAACCTGTATTTCACCTACGCCGGACGGGCGGGGGGAAATCCGCTCATGCTGTCGTACGACGACATCGTCGTCGCCTATTCCGGCAGCGGTAAGGGCTCGCGCTTGGAATCCGCGCTACGCGGGCCGATGGCGGGCATGTTGCCGGCCGACGAGCGCAATAGTGTGCTCACCTGGGCCGTCGAAGGCGGCGCGCGTCCGGCATACGACAAGACGGTCGCGCCCCTGCTCGAGAAGCGCTGCATGGCCTGCCACGACGGCAGCAATCCGCATCTGCCCAATCTCAATGGCTACGACAATCTGAAGAAAATGACGGAGAAGGATACCGGCGCCAATATCGCCACGTTGGTCCGCGTATCGCACATTCACTTGTTCGGACTAACCTTCATCTTCTTCATTGTCGGGCTGATGTTCAGTCATGCCTATTTGCGGCCGATTTGGCTGAAATGTACCGTTGTTGCATTACCCTTCGTGGCCATCGTGCTCGATGTCAGCTCCTGGTATTTCACCAAGCTCTATCATCCATTTGCCTGGGTCGTGATAGCGGGCGGCGCTCTGATGGGCTTGTCCTTCGCCTTCATGTGGCTGGTGACCATGTATCAGCTGTGGTTCTCGCCACCTCCGTCGATGGTCAGGGAGAGAGAGCGCGTCGATATTCCGACTGTTGGCTGATGACCGTCAGACAAGAGGCGTGATTGACGCTTAATTGTTCGATCTTCACCCAGTTGAAGTCGCGAAGGAAAAGGGGAACGCGCGAAGCTTCAGCCCGTCGCAGCTGCGACAACGATCCCAATGGCCGGCGTGGCTAGCCCGGTAACAATTGTCATCCTTGCGGCGCTTGAAGGTGAAGAAGTGTCTGCGTCCTTCATGACGTTTTCTTCATGGCCGCCGTAATTGCTGCCCCAATAGAATTTGAAACGCTTCTCACAACGATTCTCAGTCTTGATAAAAATCAATAACGTGCTTTTTCGACGCGGTATCTGCGTCGCAAGGGCACGATCTCGCCAATGCCATCGCAACGCAAACCAACTTTGCTGACTCGAGGAAACCTTTGTTGCCTCAAAAAAGCATGCACGTTGACATAAATCAAACGCGGTTAATTGGTTTCCGGTGATACTAAATTAGTTCGCTAAGCTTACCCGACGACAGAACGACGCACGGGCGCGACAATAAAAAAATTTGAGGTTGACCGGAAACGCAAAGGAACAGGAACGCCATGCCGCGTCATATCGTTCGGCTCATCCTGATAATGGTCAGCTTCGGTGTGTTGGCGTATGGGGCGAAACAGTTTTTTACAGTCGATTCATTTTATCAATACGAACATTATCGAGGAAATTCCGTAGCCGACATCGCGTCGGACAAACCAAAGTACAAAGGCACAGCCTATTGCGCGTCATGTCATGCGGCACAGATCGCGGAATGGTCCAACGGCGTGCACAACAGGCCTGATATCGGCAAGATCGTTAAGTGTGAGACATGCCATAGCGCCGGCGGTGCGCGCGATGTTCGCGGCATGTTCGAAAATTCGTCGACAGGTCCGGATCACCCGAAAAATCTAAAAATGGTCGTGCCAACCGATACGCGACAGCTGTGCACGCTTTGCCATGAGCGGATGACTGGCAGACCATTGCAGCAGCGTCAGATCGTGGTTGCCGAGCATGCTGGAACGCAACAATGCATCGTTTGCCACAATCCGCACTCACCGAGGCTTAATTTGGTATCCGCTGCATCGTTGGCACAGGCCGGCGATGCGGCGGCGGGCAAGGCCAAGGCCGCGGCTTGCGCGGGATGCCACGGCGCTGCGGGCGTGAGCGTAAACCTTCCCGGCCCCACCCTCGCCGGACAGCGCGAAGCCTATCTACTGGATGCTCTGAAGGCCTACATCACGGCCGGGCGCAGCGATCCGATGATGAGTGCGGGGCTTCAGGGGTTGCGCGATGACGATATGGCGAATATCGCGGCTTATTTCGCTGGCATGAAATGCGTAAGTTCTTTGGATGCGGCAAAGCAAGCCACTTTGCCAGGCAAGGCGACAGCAGCCAATTGTGCAGCCTGTCATGGCGCTGATGGAAGTAGCGCCAATCCCTCGTGGCCGAGCCTCATCGGACAATCCAAAGTTTATCTCGTCAACGCCCTGAAAGCCTACAAGGGCGGCGCTCGCAAGAACGGCATGATGGCTGGGATCGTCAAGGAGTTGAGTGACGCAGACATGGATAATGTGGCGGCATACTACGCCAATGCAACATGCAAGTGAGACACGGCAAAACTGAAGTTTGGCCAGGGGCACTGCAAAATGGAACAGAATGAGCAACTCGAGAACCAACAGAAAGAACAACTCGAGAAGCAACAGAGAGAGCGCCGCGATTTTCTGAGTTGCCTCGGCAGCACTATCGCCTGCGGCGCGGCAACGGTGGTGGCGAGCGCCGCCTCACCGGCGGTCATGGCCGCCACGGCCGGCGGTGCGGTGCCCGCCATTCCGGACTTTGATTGGAGCAAGCATCAATGGGCATTCGGCGTTGACGCTGAAAAATGTATCGGCTGTTTGCGCTGCGTCGAGGCGTGCAAACGGGAAAATAATGTTCCCCCTGACGCCCATCACTTCCGCACCTGGGTCGAGCGCTACGCGACGTTGGAGGGCGAAGACAAGGCCCGAATCGACAGCCAGGCGGATCCCGTGAATATCGAGGCTTCCGGCGCCGAGGGGCAATTCCGATTCGCCAATCGCTACAAGGATGCAACGGTCGAAAAAGCCTTTTTTGTTCCCAAGCTATGCAATCACTGCACGCACCCGGCTTGCGTGCAGGTGTGCCCGACCGGCGCGACCTATAAAACCGAAGACGGCGTGGTCCTCATCGATCACACCTATTGCATCGGCTGCCAATACTGCGTGCAGGCCTGTCCTTATGGCGCGCGGTATTTCAACGAGGAAAAGGGCGTAACAGACAAGTGCACTTGGTGCTATCACCGTATCACTAAAGGCTTGCAGCCCGCTTGCGTGGAGGTTTGTCCGGTTGGTGCGCGCATCTTCGGCGACCGCAATGACAAACAAAGTCTGATTAGCCAATTCATCCAAAACCATCGAGTGCAGGTGCTTAGACCCGAGACCGGCAATGCTCCGAATGTCTTCTATGTCGGCATAGACAAGGACGTGAGCTAATGGATTCCCTTTTTCACGCCTCGCCGTTCACTGGTTACGTTTACCCCAATGAAACGGTAATCCCGTGGACTGTATTGATCGTGGTCTATCCCTATCTCACGGGATTGGTCGCCGGCGCTTTTACTATTTCAAGTTTGTATCAGGTGTTTGGCTTCAAGCAGTTGAAGCCGGTGGCACATTTTGCATTGCTCATCTCGCTGTGTTGTATGGTCACTGTTCCCATGCCTTTGCTGTTACATCTTGGCCATCCCGAGCGCGCATTTAATGCAATGATAACGCCGCATGCGACCTCCGCCTTTGCAGTCTTTGGGTATGCGGCTGCTTTCTACGTAATTTTACTGAGCCTGGAAACTTGGTTTGTATTTCGACCTCACGTCGTGCACCAGGCGCAGCAACAGACAGGCGTATTGCGATGGCTTTATCGCATCTTGTCGCTCGGATCCAATGACGTATCCGAAAAGGCGATGAGGTACGACCGAAAATGGCTATTCGTTTTAGCGGTCATCGGCATTCCCGGCGCACACGGCCTGCATGGATACGTGGGGTTTGTGTTCGGTTCATTGAAGTCGCGCGAGTGGTGGTCCTCCGATCTTATGCCGGTCATTTTTCTGTTTTCCGCGATCATCTCCGGTACCGCGCTGGTGATCGTGCTCTATGTGTTGTCTTGTAAGCTGCGCAAAGTGTCAGTTGATCTATCGTGCCTGAAGGTCATGGCTTATTCGCTGTGGGGCTTCATGATGTTCACGCTGTTAATAGAAGGGGTGGAATTCGCCAGCCTGGTCTATCGGGGCCGCGAAGGCATCGAGGTGATTATGGAGTTTGTCAAAGGGCCACTTATCGTTCCCTTTTTCATTTTACAATTTGGTGTCGGTTCCGTCCTGCCGCTCGCCATCATCACCTTGCTGATTTGGCGCGGTACCAGTGGGACAGCGCTGGTCGTTGGAATTACCGGAAGCGCGATTCTAGTCCTGCTCGCGGTATTGATGATGCGCTATAATGTCGTCATCGGCGGACAGGAAATCTCGAAGACCGCGAAAGGATTGATCGCTTATCATCCGACCATTTTTGGCAGAGAGGGTTTATTGGCGGCCGGCATAGTGCTGGTCACCCCGATGATCTTGTTGTCAGTACTGGTCCGCTTATTTCCGCCTTGGGACGATGCAACCCAGGCGGCATGAGTGGCCATGGCGGGCGCCGGTTCGTCTACTGCACCGCCGCATTGCGCCTGGCCGGCGTCGCAGCGATAATTTGCATTCGTCTCGCACCGCAGCACACAACGCGAAACACCGGTAGGCGCTCTAGCCCGTTGTGAGCCGACTGCACTGTTGTAGGGAACAACGGACGCGAGATAGGCGAGCGCCAGCATGTACGCAAATGTGATCTAAAGCCATACGAATAGCGATATAATGCCCCCGACTACTCAAAGGGAAACCGGATGAGCATCTCAGAAGATATATTGAAAAAGGAATATCTTCGTTCGCATCTTTTCGGCGAGACCTGGCGCACCTCGATCCCAGAAGTCTTTCGAGATGTGCCGACTTATTATGATAAAGGCAATGCGGTAGCCTCGCTCGGGACTTGCGCGTGCTGGAGCAACATCTTCGCGCAAGCGATCCAACGCCATCTGCCGCACGGCGCCAAGGTGCTTGATGTTTGTTCAGGCACCCATGATATCCCGCTGCGGTTGCTGGCGCTCGATCCGACGCTCGAAATCCATACCGTCGACGGCAGCCCGCACATGACGGCCGAGGGTCAGCGCCGCGCGCACGAGCGCAATTTGACGATCCATGCACGTGTCTGCGACGCCCATGTGCTACCATTTACTGACAATTCGTTCGATGCCGTGACGCTGCAATTCGCTTCGCGCCATCTCGAGATTATTAGAGCATTCAAGGAGATTTATCGGGTTCTCAAACCGGGCGGCATCTTCTGCCATAATGACATGCTTCGCCCGGCGTCAAGGATCGTCGAAATGCCATACCTGATCTATTTACGTTTCTCGGTATGGTTTACCGCAAAGCTGTTCGGGAGTTCGTCCGAGAGCATGAAGTGTGTTGGCTATTTTGCGAATGCGATTCGACATTTCTATACGCCGCGTGAATTGAGCGAGGTTCTCGACGGAGTGGGCTTCGTCGATATCGAAAATCGCAGCTTTCTCACCGGCGCCATGTCCTACCACATCTCGCGTAAGCCGTCGGTCTAGAACAAAATGCTCAACAGCCCGATCATTGCGCTAGCTTAGGCGATTAAGCCACCACGCCAACGCGGATAAGGTTTTCGGCACGCACAAGGTCGGCGATCCTGGCGGCGAATTCGTCGACCGCGTGCCATGACGTATATTCGACGCAGGTGTCTGGGTTGGTCGGCCCCCGCGTCACCAGCATGATGAAGCGGATGATCTGGCGATCAAGCCAACCATAGCGCCGATAGTCGAGCCGCCCCGCAAATGCGACGGCCAAAGCGGGCGTGAGGCGATGGCGCGCGATTACCTTGCGAAGATAGGGGTTGGCCATAGCTGTGGTCTTAGCGGGCTTGCGGGCGGTGAGATTTACTGACGCGAGCGCAAGCGGCGGCGGAAAATTAAGCGATCGGTAGGCCGCCAAGAACCGATCCGCCTCTGGCAAGTGGCGGCCATAACGGACGGCAGCCACGAGTACGACCACCGAGGCCGCAGATAGATCCGCTGGCGCCGCCGCCGCCACGTCCTGTGGCGGGGCGAGCATTTCGCTCTCCGCTAGACGATGGAAAATATGCTCGGCAATGCGCCGCGATTGTCCATCGCGCGTTGCATAATAAAGTGCAGCGACCCGGCTGCGGTTGATCGTCGACATCGAGCGCCCCGCATGCGGAGAATGGTGGTGGGCGTATTCGAACCCATTTCCACTCCGAAAATTTCTGGCTAGCAGGGGAGTGAATATGAATTGTCATCTAATTGATTTCAATTAGCGAAGTGTGGTCAAAGAACGGAACTAACACTATTCTAATAGTAGCCTTACTCAACAAAAGGGAATTTCAATCGACAAGAATAAAATCGTCGCCGAATGAGTTTTTTCGGTACACAGAGGAGCCGGTCATCCTAGTGCCAATTCAATCGCGTTCATGGGCGCGACCTGGGCGAAAAGGCGGATGACCTGCATCAATTGTCACTCTGACCTGGTTCATGCTCGGCCGGCACCAACGCCGCCGCCACAGAGAGGCACTTCACCGTCCGCGCCTTCGGATATCGACGGGTGTCCGGCAGACGAACGCGCGGCATATTGTGCCGCGCAGATATTGCCACCTCCGGCGGGCTTTCGCTCCGACCTTCGGTGAACATCTGCGGCCCTGCTGCTTCGCCCAATTGAGGGTGATCCTGCCATGCGTCATGGCATTGGACCCGCCCTCGATGCCGATCGAGGCAACATAAGCAAAATCTATTCGTCGACCGTCATCGATTATTTCGGCAGCTTGAAGCTATTTGTTGCCATTCGCTTTGAATTTTTCCCCGGCCGGTTTGAGTTTGCCGCCGCCGGCTGGGTTCTCGTGGCATGTTCCGCACGCCTTACCGGTCTGCTGAGCGAATGCCGGTGTGGCTTCGGCGGCTCGATGCGTCACAACGAGTGTTGCGCCGGCGATCAACAATATACCTGCGACGGCAGCCACTCCGGCAAGGATCGTTTTCATCATCAAGCTGGAAGTTCTCGAATGATCTGCGTTAGCCATTGTTGATCTCCTGATCAATTACAGTTGTCAGCCGTAGCAAAGATTTTCTGCCGCACGCCGCAGTAGGAAGACAGATGTCTCACTTGAGTGACGCATAGTACGCGGCCACATTTGCGATATCCTGGTCGCTGAGCGAACTTGCCATCCCTTTCATAACTGGATTGTCGCGCTTTCCGGATTTGTAGTCGTTCAGGGCTTGAATAAGCTGATCCTCTTTCTTGCCCGCCAACGGGGGATTTGGTGCCACCCCTTGACCATTGGCACCATGGCAAGCGACACAACCAGCCGCCTTAGCCTTACCTGCCGGTACATCCCCTGCTGCATAGGCTGGACCGACAATTCCAAGCGATACAAAGGCAGTCACCGCGGCCAACGTCGTACGATTCATTGTTGTGCTCCATCATGTGTGATTCTAACGAATGTATAACGCCTACTCGCCGTCGCATTCGTCAAGCTCTTGCGGACGCGAGCGTTTGACTCTTTGCGGTCTTACGATTGCGGTGTGGGCAACGCACGGCAAGCCTCCCGCACGCACGGATTGCATCGGCCAAAGCCAATTTCAAGCCATTACTTTGATAGCTTATAGCCATTCGCCTTGAATTTTTGCCCGAACGGCTTGAGCGCGCCGCCGCCGGCCGGGTTCTGGTGACATGTCCCGCACGGCTTACCGGTTTGAGCGGCGAATTCCGGTCTTGCATTGGCGGTTTGCGACGTAACCAGGGACATCGTGCCCGCGATCAATATTGCGGCCGCGGTGCCGCAAACAAGCGCAAAGACTTTATTCTGCCTGCGCTTTCATTTTCGTTCTCTCGGTTACTGACGTCCGACAGCCTGGAAAGATTTGTCGACAGGCTGCATTTCTAGGTGCGCGATCTCTTGACGCTCGGTCGAAAGAACACAGCGTTCAGCTTCTTGATCATTGTCAAGATCACGACGCTAAACACATAATATTCTATTTTTTTCAAGTATAGAAACTTTGACCTAGTCAATTCAAGATCCACCTGTTGCATAAAAGTTATAGTTTCCAATTTGATTCAGATCAAAGTAGCAGAATCTACTTGTGTTGGTATTAAAAAAACGAAATGCTTCAAATAAGGGGCAGTGGAGCATTTTTGCTGGGGGCGGGGTGTGGCGACTTTAAAGATAGCCTGCGACAATAGCTAAAAAGTTCCGGATTCTGCTCCTGATGGTTCAGTCGCACAGTCAGCGTCTCGGCGACGCCTGATGTAGTGTAGTATGACGCGCGGGGGCGTTTCGTGAAGAAATATAGCAGTGTCGTAGCTAATTTCGCGTCCAGCGAAGCATCTGCATCGAACTATACGCGAAAATTCAAATTTAGACTGCATAAAGAACTTACGTTTGCTGCAGCTTCAGCACTCATCTGTTTCGCCTTAATTGGATTGCCACAATCCGCACGTGCCGACGATGCTTTGACGATAGCGAGCATCAAGTCGAGGCTGAGCGGCGAACAGAAACCCTTCAATGCCGACCAAACACGCCAGCCTTATGCTGACGATGCGGCGTTGGCGGCACTAAATAGCTTTGCACAACAAATCCCGGCGGCTCCGAGTTCCGGTCGCCAATTCGACGACCATGCTCTTGCGGCGCTGCGGGAATTCGCGCAGCGCCTTGGCGCTGACAAGCCGCAAGCGATCAAGTCGCAACTGAAATTGGCTGAGGCGGGTAGCTTGCTTGAATTCCTGCAGCAGGGCGCCGCTCCGCAACCGTCCTCCCCGAAGTCCGGCCCGGTCGCCGGGGGATCTAAAAGTTCAAGGGCGCCGGTCGACGGCCACCATTGTCGGCGCGAAGGTTTGCATGACCTGCCATGCGACCCAGGCTGCGGCTTTCGAAAAGACGCTGATGGGCCGGATCGGCAAGACTCAAAAAGGCAAGTTCGACTGCGAGAACTGCCACGGTCCGGGATCGGCGCACGTGAAGGCCGGCGGCGGCCGCGGCGTCGGCGGCATCATCTCGTTCCGGCCGGAAGACCAGGCGCGCACGGCGGAAGAGAACAACGCCATTTGCCTCACCTGCCATGAGCAGCGGCGACCGCACCTATTGGAACGGCAGCACCCACGAAACGCGCGGCCTGATGTGCACGAATTGCCACACCATCATGAAAGAGGTGTCGCGCAAGCGCCAATTGAAGACCGCGTTCGAGCCGGACACCTGCTTCCAGTGCCACAAGGACCGGCGCGCGCAGATGTTCCGCTCGTCACACATGCCGCTGCGCGAAGGCAAGATTGTATGCTCGGATTGCCATAATCCGCACGGCAGCGCGACTGCAGGTCTGCTGCGGGCGAATTCGATCAACGACAACTTGCTACAAGTGCCATGCCGAGAAGCGCGGTCCGTTCCTGTTCGAACACGCGCCGGTGCGCGAGAACTGCGTGAACTGTCACGATCCGCATGGTTCGATCAACGAGTACATGCTCAAGATCTCGCGCCCGCGGCTGTGCACCGAGTGCCACGCCTTCGGTCACGGCACGACCAGTGGTCCGCTGGCCGTGCAGTCGATCAGCCGTCAGTGCCAGAACTGCCATACCGAAGTGCACGGCACCAACAGTCCGTCGGGTCCGCTGCTGCATCGGTAGAAGTACGTGTGAGGCAAACGGCGTCTACGTTGCGAATAACGTTGATAGGGCCCAGGGGGCGGGTAACATGAAACGGCGAGTTGCTTCTGATTGCGTGACGGGATCACTTGATCCTGGCGGCGGCGATGATGTCCACCGTCAACGGCGGAACCGGCATGCCGGTAAGGCGATGCCGTCGGTGGCCGTACCCTACTGGTGGACCTTCCACGGCGAAATCGAAGTCGGCGGGCGCTCTTCGTCAACAATCCGACCAAGGACGGTATCGCCAGCCAGGGCCAGAAGCAGCCTCGGCAAATACTACGAATACAGCACGATCAAGCCCGGCGCATTCGTCAATGGCTGGCTCAGTGCCGGAACCAAGGACGGACTCTATAGAGTTGACCTGTGGGGCGACAATGTCGGCTACAGCGACCAGCGCATTGAGTTCGGCGCATCGAAGGCTGGCCAATTCTACTTCACCGGCAGTCTGGGATGAGACGCCGCACATCTACAGCACCAATGCGCTGACGCTGTACAGCGGCCTCGGCACCGGTGCGCTGACGTTGCCCGCGGGCCTCTCGAACACATTGTTCAACGATGCCGGGTGCGTGCGTGTCGCTGGCCAACAGCCGACCGGCTGCACCAGCGGCAATCCGACGGCGGCGCAGGTCAGCCGCTATCCAGCGCGACATCACGAATAATCTTTACATCACCGACATCGGCATCCGGCGCGACACCGGTGCGGCCGCGTTCCGCTGGACGCCGACCGACGCCTGGGACATCAACGTCGACTACTGCCACATGCACCGCCACGGCACGCAGGTGGAAGGCGTCGTCTTCTCTCCGGGCACCTCGGGTGTCGCCGCGCAAGTGCCGAAGCCGGTCGATGACACGACGCAGAATTTCGGCATCAACGGCGAATACAAGGGCACCTCGCCCTGGGGCAAGAACTTCACCTTCAAGGTTGGCTATGCCGGATCGATCTTATCAGGAAGACCTGGAATTCCTACACGGTGCAGAATCCGTTCTGCGCCACCGGCTCCGGTCCCGGCGAATGCGCGCGGCGGCAACGGCTCGCCGTCCAGCCCGCTCGCTCTCATGACGCTGTGGCCTGACAACCAGGCGAACGGTTTCAACGCGACGACTCGGCGCGGATCTGCCGATGAAGAGCCGCTACATGGGTACCGTCGCCTACACCATGATGCGGCAAAATCAGGCATTCGTACCCACGCATCAGCCCGGTCATCTTCACGCAACGCCGGCTAACACCGGTTCATCAGCGCTGCGCCGCCGGCACTGCCGGCCTCGAGCCTGAATGGCGCGATCAACACGTTCCTGTCCAACAACGTGGTGACGACGCAGATTACGCCCGAGCTGAAATCGAAACTCACCTACCGCTACTACGATTACGACAACAAAACGCCCGAGCTGCTGTTCCCTGACTGGGTCGCTGACCGACGTCAAACAGCGCCGACATCGACCACCGCGACCTATGCGCCAGTCAACAGCCTCTCGATCTCCTACAACAAGCAGAACGCCGGCGCCGACCTGGTCTGGTCGCCGACCCGCCAATGGAATATCGGCGCCGGTTACGGCTACGAGCGCTACAAGTGGACGCGGGCAGATGCCGACGTGACGCAACGAGAATTCCGGCAAGGTCTTCGCCGATTACAAGCCCTGGTCTTGGCTCACGGCGCGCGCCAGCTGGGTCGTTTCCGACCGGCACTATGACAATTACAACTACCGGGGCTTCGTCGGCAACTTCCAATGGGCAAATCCAGGCTGCCAGACCGCCGCGGGCTGCAGTACGCAGTACTCGACCGCCATGCGGCAATTCTATCTCGACGATCGTCAGCGGAACATCGGCAAGTTCTCGGTCGCCGTCGACGTGGTGCGCGGCCTGACGATTACGCCGACCTTCGCCTACCAGGACGACAACTACTCGATCAGCTCGACCGAGGCGGGCCTGACCCGCTCGCAGTCGATCAAGAGCGGGGTCGAGCTGGCCTATGCGATCATCCCGGGACCACCCTCCTGCTCGCCTACATGAACGAGCAGTATCGGCAGAACCTGAAATTCACGACGGCATCTGGCGACACGGCGGTCACCGCCGCGAACACCTGGCACGCCGACATCAGGGACAACGTCAACACCTTTATGGCCGCGGTCAATTGGGCGGCCATTCCCGAGAAGCTCGACTTCCGCCTGAGCTATACGGTGTCACTGTCCAATGACAGCCAGCCGATCAACTCCGACGCTGGCGCGCAGCCGCACGCCAGACAGCCGCGACAGGCGGGCAGTTCCCCGACGTCAGAGGTCAATGGACGCGGCTGGAAGCCATGGCCAAGTACACCTTCGACAAGGACGCGGTCCGCGTCAATGGGCTTCAACGGCGAGGCCTATGCCAAGCTGCGCTACGTCTGGGAGCGCAACAGCGTCAATAACTTCGACCAAGACATCATGCAGGCCTACATGAACCCGCTGATCAACAACACCGGCTTCATGACCTGGATGGCCTACAACAACCCGAACTACAATGTTCAGCTGATCGGGGCGTCGCTCGGCTTGAAATGGTAACCGCGCCGAGCTCGGTGTGATGTAATTCGGGAGCGGCCTTCGGGCCGCTCCTTTCGTTTGGGCCAGGCACACGCCTGCCGGACCGGCTGTTGACGTGCGTCAAAATCAAACCCAATTTTTGACGTAAAAAACCATACGAAATAGTCGGTGATCGGCTATAAAGAGATCATATGAAATCGCAGGAGACCGGCTATGAAGCGGCAACCTCTTATATTCGCAGCCGCTGCCGGGCTGGCCGTTGTGGCGGTCGCTGGCATGCAGATCACCACGTCATCCACCGCTTTTTGCGCGCCGCAGAACAGCCAGCAGAGGCAGCAGACCAGCCAGTCGAAGATGAGCTTTAGCGAAGACGTCGTGCCAATTTTCAAGGGCCGCTGCGAAAGCTGTCATCAGGCGGGCGGTGAAGGAGCCGCGAAAAGCGGATTGGACCTGACCTCTTATGCGGGCGTGATGAAGGGCACCAAGTTTGGGCCCATGGTCATCCCGGGCGATCCAGAGAGCAGCAATCTGATGTTGCTGCTCGATTGGCGCGCTTCGCCCGAGCTGCGAATGCCGCACGGCAAAAAGCAGCTGTCGTCATGCGACCGCAACGCCATTCGATCGTGGATTCGGGAAGGCGCGAAAGATAATTGACCGGTTCGCTGCCGCTGCCAGCATTGGCGCCGTCATCGGCGGTAGACGATTGAATTTAAGGCTATTCGCCCGGCTCGACCAAATGTCGATAGCCTGCGCCGTTCCGCATCGCTGAGTTCTGCAGGCGCCACGGTCGCACATCTTGCGCCGCCGCGCCAACACGACCAGCGCGACCATGCCGGCAAGCAGCGTCGCCGGCGGCAAGCCCCAGAGCAACAGCGTGTGCCATTCCATCGGCGGCTTGAGCAGCACGAATTCGCCGTAGCGCGCCACCAGGAAGTCGAGCACCTGGCGGTCACTGTCGCCCTTGGTTAGCCGCTCGCGCACCAGCAGCCGCAGGTCGCGAGCGAGCGAGGCTTCGGAATCGTCGATCGACTGGTTCTGGCAAACCATGCAGCGCAATTCGCTCGACAGATGCCGCGCGCGCGCTTCCAGGCCTGGATCATTGAGCATTTCATCCGGCTGCACGGCGAGCGCCGCGGTCGGAGCGACCAGCGCTGCAAACAGGACGATCAGCACCAAGCCGGCGCATTTGCCCTACTCCGCCGGCTGCAGCGCCGGCTTCGCCGCCGGCTTCGGCGCGCCGACGCGCAGCCGCCGGTCGGACAGCGACAGCGCGCCGCCGAGCATCATCACCACCGCGCCGAGCCAGATCAGCAGCACCATCGGCTTGTAATAGAGCCTGATCGCGATCGAGCCGTCGTCATTGGTGTCGCCGAGCGACAGATAGAGCTGGCTCGACCCCGCGCGTCATCAGCGCCGCTTCGGTGGTCGTCATCTGGCGCGAGGCGAAGCTGCGTTTCGACGGCTCCATCACGCCGATCGCGACGCCGCCGCTGCGCACGGTGAATTTCGCCGCCAGTTCGCGAAAATTCGGACCCGACGTGTTGCACGAGGCCGTCGAAGCTCAGCTCGTAGCCGGAGAGCGTCACGGTTTGCGTCGGCTTGAGCGCGATGATGCGTTCGGTTGCCCCAGGTCTGCGCAGACGATGCCAAGCAGCGTCACCGCGATGCCGAAATGCGCCACCGCCGTGCCCCAGATCGAGCGCGGCAGACCGGCCGCGCGAATGCGCACGGTCGCAAGCGGCGTGCGGAACAGCCCAGTGCGCTCCGCCAGATCGATCAGCGCGCCCGCCATCACGAACAACGCAAGGCCGATGCCGAACGGCGCCAACACCGAACCGCCGCCTGCAACCGCGAACGTCACCGCGATCGCGACCAGTCCCGACGCCGAAGGCCGCCATCAGCCGCTGCGCCACGCCCAGTACGTCGCCGCGCTTCCAGGCCAGCAGCGGGCCGAACGGCATCGCGAACATCAGCGGGATGAACAGCGGCGCGAAGGTCAGATTGAAGAACGGCGCGCCGACGGAAATCTTTTCGCCGGTCAGCGCTTCCAGCGCCAGCGGATAGAGCGTGCCGACGAACACGGTGAGGCAGGCGGTGGTCAGGAACAGATTGTTGAACACCAGCGCGCCTTCGCGCGAGATCGGCGCGAACAGGCCGCCCTGCTTGAGCATCGGCGCGCGCCAGGCGAACAGCGCCAGGCTGCCGCCGATGAACAGCACCAGGATGGCGAGAATGAACACGCCGCGCGTCGGATCGCTGGCAAAGGTATGCACCGAGGTGAGCACGCCCGAGCGCACCAGGAAGGTGCCGATCAGCGACAGCGAAAAGGCGAGGATCGCCAGCAGCAGCGTCCAGATCTTCAGCGCATTGCGCTTTTCCATCACCACGGCGGAATGCAGCAGCGCGGTGCCGGCGAGCCACGGCATCAGCGAGGCATTCTCCACCGGATCCCAGAACCAGAAGCCGCCCCAGCCGAGCTCGTAATAGGCCCAGTACGAGCCCATCGCGATGCCGACCGTGAGGCACATCCAGGCGGCCAGCGTCCACGGCCGCACCCAGCGCGCCCAGGCGGCATCGATGCGGCCTTCGATCAGCGCGGCGATGGCGAAGGAAAAGGCGATGGAGAAGCCGACATAGCCGAGATAGAGCAGCGGCGGATGGATGGCGAGGCCGATGTCCTGCAGGATCGGATTGAGATCGCGGCCCTCGAACGGCGCCTGCGGTGAGCGCGCAGGAACGGATTCGAGGTGAGCAGGATGAACAGATAGAAGGCGCAGGCGATCCACGACTGCACCGCCAGCACATGCGCCTTCAATGTCGCCGGCAGATTGCCGCCGAACAGCGCCACCATCGCGCCGAACAGCGACAGGATGAGCACCCACAGCAGCATCGAGCCTTCGTGGTTTCCCCACACGCTGGTGATCTTGTAGATCAGCGGCATCATCGAGTGGGAGTTCTCGTGACACGGTCGCGACCGAGAAATCCGAGGTGACGTAGCAGATCGTCAGCGCCAGGAATGACAGCGCGACGAACAGCGAATTGCATCACGCGCGGTGGAAGAGGCGAGCCGCATCAGCGCGGCATCGTGTGTGCGCGCGCCGATCACCGGCGCGACCGACTGGATCAGGCCGAGCGCCAGCGCCAGCACCAGGGCATAGTGACCGAGTTCCGGGATCATTTGCGGTTTGCCTCCGGCGCCTTGCGCCTCGCCTTCCTGCCAGCGGCCGGTCTTTTTCAGCGCGTCGACCACTTCGCGCGGCATATAACGCTCGTCATGCTTGGCGAGCACGGTATCGGCAACGAAGCTGCCGCCGGGCTCGATCTTGCCCTCGGCCACCACGCCCTGTCCTTCCCGGAACAGGTCCGGCACGATGCCCTGATAGCGCACCGCGATGTCGTTGTTGCCGTCGGTCACCGCGAAGCGGATGTTGAGATTTTCGCCGCGCTGCAGGCTGCCGGGCTTGACCAGCCCGCCGACCCGGATGCGGGTGCCGGGGGCAAGCTGCTTTTCGGCGATGTCGGTCGGCGAATTGAAGAACACGATCGAATCGCGCAGCGCGCTGAGCACCAGCGCGGCGGCGATCGCCAGCACGCCGAGGCTGGCGCCGATCAGAATCAGACGTCGCTGCTTGCGGGTCATTGCGTCCTGTTCACCCTTCGAGCCCCAGGCTTTTGATCATGTCCTCGATCTGGCGAAGCTTGTCCGGATCGCTGGCCAGCGCCCGCTTGGCATCGCTGGCGGCGGCATGCGCCTTGTCGCGCTCGCCGAGGACCATATAGGCGCGCAGCAGGCGCTGCCACCCCTCGATATCGTCGCCGTTGACCTTCAGACGGTCGGCCAAGCGCGCGACCATGCTGCGGATCATCTCGCCGCGGTCCTTCTCGCCCATGCCGGAGGCAGCGGCGACGTCCTCCGCGCTCGGGCCGGGCGCAGCGGCCACCGGGGCCGGGGGTGTCTGTGGCGCCGCGGGCGCAGTCGCTTCGCCGCCTTCGACGCGTCCGGCAAAGTCACGGAGTTTATCGGGCTCTCCGGCCAGCGCGCGGCGGGCGTCGGCGATGGCTGCTTGCGCTTTGTCAGCTTGGCCAAGCACCCGGTAGGAGCGCACCAGCCGCAGCCAGCCCTCGACATCGGAGCCGTTCTGTTTCAGCCGCTCGGCGAGGCGCGACACCATGCCGGCGACCATCTGATCCTGTTGACCGGGAGGCAGCTTCGCCGCTGCCGCCATGTCCGCCGCGCTCGGTCCCGGCCCGGCGCCGCGGCCGTGGGCGCTTGCGCTGCCGGAGCCTTGCGCGCCATCGCGTGGCGGACCACCTCCACCCAGGGAGCGCCCGGCGGAGCATTGGCCAGCAGGTCGTTCCAGATCGCATCGGCATCGGCGCGCCGCCCGTCCTGATCGGCCGCCATGCCCATGTAGAAGCGAGCCATCACGTCCTGTTTGTCGAGCGCGAGGGCGCGCTCGAAGGCAGCCTTGGCCTCGGCGGTGACAACGCCGTTGCCGGCCGCGACCAGCGCCTCGCCGTAATCGGCCTCGCGCGACGCGCTGCTGCCATTCAGCCTGATCGCGTTGCGCCAAGCCATGACCGCGTCGTCGAAACGGCCGAGCCGCATATAGACCGGTGCCAGAACTTCCCAGGCGCGGCCATCGTCGGGACTGCGCTCGACATGAGCCTCCACCTGCGCGACCATGGCTCCGATCGAGCGGTCTTCATTCGACTGGGCCCGCATTCGCTCGGCCAGCGGCTCGCCCGGCATTTCTGGCGAACCGAGCATGAGATAGAACGCGACGGCGCCAGCCGGCAGCAGCGCGAGCCCGGCAAGCGCGGTCCAGCGCCGCCGCCAGACCGGCGATTGGTCGTGTCTTGATTTTTCCGCCTCGGCGGCATCGGCGGCGGCGATAAGCCGGCGCGACACTTCGACCTTGGCGGCCTCCGCCTCGGCCTCGCCGATCAGACCGGCCACGCGGTCGCGCGCGATTTCGTCCAATTGGTCGCGATAGACTGCGGTATCGCTGCCGCCGCGCTCGGACCCGGGCCGGCTCAGCGGCCACAGCACGGCCGCAATTGCAGCCGCGGTCATCAACGCAAGCACAAACCAGAGCGTCATAAACCTACTCTAGCCGCATATTCAGATAGTTGCCCGAAAAACCTAGCAGGGGCAAAAAACGATAAAAACCAATTTGCATCGATATACAAGTTCCCCATGTGACATGCATTTTGCCGCGCTAATAGCGCACTACAATGCAGCAAAAGTGATCTAGATCAAAGTTCCGACTGGTCGAACCGCTTAGAAAATTCGCATGGATTACAGTGTTTTTTTCGCGTCCGCCCTGGGCAAGCTGCGGGACGAGCGCCGTTACCGGGTGTTTGCCGACCTCGAGCGCATCGCCGGCCGCTTTCCGCACGCCATCTGGCATTCCAGCCAAGGCCCGCGCGAGGTCGTGATCTGGTGCTCGAACGACTATCTCGGCATGGCGCAGCATCCGAAGGTGATCGGCGCCATGGTCGACGTCGCCGCCCGCATGGGCACCGGCGCCGGGGGCACCCGCAACATCGCCGGCACCAACCATCCACTGGTCGAGCTGGAGCGCGAGCTTGCCGATCTGCACGGCAAGCCGGCCGCGCTGGTGTTCACCTCCGGCTATGTCTCGAACGAGACCGGCATCGCCACCATCGCCAAGCTGTTGCCGGATTGCCTGCTGCTGTCGGACGCGCTCAACCACAATTCCATGATCGAGGGCGTGCGCCAGTCGGCTTGCGAGCGGCAGATCTGGCGGCATAACGATCTCGGCCATCTCGAGGAACTGCTGAAAGCCGCTGATCCGAAGCGGCCGAAGCTGATCGTGTTCGAGAGCCTGTATTCCATGGACGGCGACGTGGCGCCGGTGCACGCGATCTGCGATCTGGCCGAGCGCTACGGCGCCATGACCTATGTCGACGAGGTGCACGCGGTCGGCATGTACGGTCCGCGCGGCGGCGGCATCGCCGATCGCGACAATGCCATGCAACGCGTCGATGTGATCGAAGGCACGCTGGCCAAGGCCTTCGGTTGTCTCGGCGGCTACATTGCGGCGAGCGACGATCTGGTGGACGCGGTGCGCTCCTATGCGGCGGGCTTCATCTTCACCACCGCGCTGCCGCCGGCGATCTGCGCCGCGGCGACCGCCGCCATCCGGCACCTGAAGACGTCGAGCTGGGAACGCGAGCGCCATCAGGATCGCGCCGCGCGTGTGAAGGCGGTGCTCAATGCCGCCGGTCTGCCGGTGATGCCGAGCACGACGCATATCGTGCCGGTGCTGATCGGTGACGCAGAGAAGTGCAAGGCGGCGTGCGACGTATTGCTGTCCGAGCACGGCATCTACATCCAGCCGATCAACTATCCGACCGTGCCGCGCGGCGAGGAACGCCTGCGCATCACGCCGTCGCCGCATCACGACGACGCGCTGATCGACCGCGCTCGCCGAAGCGCTGGTCGAGGTCTGGGACCGGCTCGAACTGCCGAAGCGCAAGCAGGCGATGGCGGCGGAATAAAATAATCAACGTCATTTGAGCAGCATCTTGCCGCGAGCGTTGACGGCCACGCGCGCGAAGACTTACATGCGCCGGGCCCGTTTGCCTCGGAAACGAAAGCGGCATGAACGACAATCGCAAAGCGGCCTGCATCATCGGCTGGCCGGCGGGCCATTCGCGCTCGCCGCTGATCCACAATTATTGGATCAAGCAGCACAAGCTCAATGCCGAATACCGGCGCGAGGCGGTGCCGCCGGAGAAGTTCGCGGATTTCGTCCGCAGCATGCGCGCGCACGGCTATGTCGGCGGCAATGTCACCGTGCCGCACAAGGAGGCTGCGCTTACGCTTTCCGAGCCGGACGAGCGCGCGCGCGCGGTCGGGGCCGCCAATACGCTGTGGTACGACGGCGACACGCTGCGCTCGACCAACACCGACGTCGAGGGCTTCCTCGCCAATCTCGACGAGGCGGCGCCCGGATGGGACCGCGGCCTCGAAAGCGCGGTGGTGCTCGGCGCCGGCGGCGGCGCGCGCGCCGTGGTGTTCGCGCTGATCGCGCGCGAAGTCAAACGCATCACCGTGGTCAACCGCACGCCGGCGCGGGCGCAAGCGTTGCAGAAGCAATTCGGCGCGCGCGTGCAGCCGCCGCGCTGGGACGAGATCGCCGCGCTGCTCGGCGGCGCCGGCCTGCTGGTCAACACCACGACGCTCGGCATGGTCGGCCAGCCGCCGCTCGAGATCAATCTGCGCGGCCCGGCCTCGCTGGTGGTGGCGGACCTGGTCTACGCGCCGCTGCGTGACCGGGCTGCTGGCGACGGCGCGCGCGCGCGGCCTGCGCACGGCCGACGGGCTCGGCATGCTGCTGCATCAGGCGGTGCGCGGCTTCGAACTGCTGGTTCGGCGTGCGCCCCACGTGACGGCGGAACTGCGGGCGCTGGTCGAAGCCGATCTGCTCAAGAAAAAGTGACGGGAGTTCCGCCGCGCCGGCCCGCCGGAATAACTGGCCGGGGCGTGGGGTTATCTGCTTGACTGACCGGCGTCATAAGCCGGCCGACAGATTGGGGAGGACACAATGTATAAGATGAATATGACGCGGCGCGCCCTTGGCGCGGCGGCGATGGCCGTGGTTTTCGCAGGCACCGCCGCGCTCGCGCAGCAGCCGGGCCGCATCCGCGGCCAGATCGAGAAGGCCGACGGCGCCGATGCTGTCGCTGAAGACGCGCGACGGCACCATGCTGAACGTGAAGGTCGCCGACGACGCGCGCGTGTCGGCGCTGGTCAAGGCCACGCTCGCCGACATCAAGACGGATACCTTCATCGGTATCGCCGGCGTTCCGGAAGCCGACGGCAGCATCAAGGCGTTCTCGATTCACATCTTCCTGCCGGCCCAGCGCGGCGTGGTGCCCGATCGTCACGGACCGTGGGACGCGCGGCCGGGCAGCACCATGACCAACGCCTATGTCGAGGACATGGTGCAATCCAAGGATGGCGAAACGCTGACGGTGAAATACAAGGACGGCGAAAAGAAAATCATTGTCACCAAGGACACGGTGATCGCCGCGGCCGCGCCGGGCAACAAGGACGAACTCAAGGCCGGGGCGCAGATCATCATCTTCGGCTGGGACAAGCAGCCGGACGGCTCGGTGCTGGCGAAGGTCATGTATGTCGGCCGCAACGTCGCTCCGGCGATGTGAACGGCATGATCGCACGCATCGCGTTCGCTTCCGTTCTTCTCGCGCTCGTCGCCGGCGGCGCATGGGCAGCAACAGACCATGCGCGTCGCCGGCACGGTCGAGAGCTTCGACGGCCGCGTGCTGGTCGGTCAAGTCGGCCAAGTCCGGCGATGTAACGATCAACCTCACCGGTGACGCGGCGGTGTTCGGCGTGAGCAAGGCGACGATTGCCGACATCAAGCCCGGCGCCTTCATCGGCGTCGGCGCCATGCCGCAGCCGGACGGCAGCCAGCGCGCGATCCAGGTGACGGTGTTCGCCGAGGTGCAGCGCGGGCAGGGCGAGGGCCACCGTCCATGGGATGCGCGGCCGAACAGCACCATGACCAACGGCACCGTCGAGCAGGTGGTGGCCGGCGTCGACGGCGAGGTGGTGATGGTCAAGTACAAGGACGGCGAGAAGAAGATCGTGATCCCGCCGGACGCCGTCATCCTCGCCTATGCGGTCGGCAGCAAGGACGAACTCAAGCCGGGGGCGCACGTTGCCATTGTCCGCGCGCTGAAAAAACCGGATGAGCTCGCTGGAGGCCAACCGCGTCAATGTCGGGCGCGGCGACGTGGTTCCCCAATAGGCGTGGCGGCGTTCGCCCGCCGGGTCGGCGCATGGGCCGAGCCGGGCGCGGTGACGTCGAGATCGCCGAGCAGTTCCGGCATCTCGCGCATCAGCCGCACGCAGCCGGCTGTGGCGGCCGCCAATGCGCGCGCGCCTCGCGCTGATCCTCGATCGGGCGGCGCACCTCGTCGGCGCGCGCCAGGCCCTCGATGTCGGCGCCGTGCTCGGCCAGCCGCGCCAGCAGGAAGGTGAGATCCTCGAGTTCGTCCGCCACCACGTGGATGACGCCGCATTCCTCCTGCACGCGGCCGCTCACCGCCACATAGCGCGCGCTTAAGACCACCGGGCGCACGCGCTCGAACACTTTCGGCCACACGATCACATTGGCGACCGCGCTTTCGTCCTCGATGGTCATGAACACCACGCCCTTGGCCGAGCCCGGCCGCTGCCGGCAGGTGACCAGCCCGGAAATGCGCACGCGCGCGCCGGAAGCGATGCTGCGCAGCGTTTCGTTGCGCAAGATTGCGCGGGCGTCGAGATCGGCGCGCAGGAACTGCGCCGGATGCGCGCGCAGCGACAATCTGAGGAAACGATAGTCGTTGACCACTTCCTCGCCCAGCGGCATTGGCGGCAGGTGCACGTCGGGTTCGCGCGACACGATGCGCGCCGGCGCGGATTCGGGACTGCCACCGAACAACGGCAAATCGTCGTCGCGGTCGCCGACGCGGCCGAGCGCCTTGGCCGCCCACAGCGCCTCGCGGCGGGTGAGGCCGAGCGAACCGAAAGCATCGGCATCCGCCAGCCGCTCCAGCACGCGCGGGGCAAGCCCCGTGCGCAACCAGACATCGCGCACGGAGTCGTAGGGAGCATTGCGCCGCGCCACGATCAGCTTGCCATCCTGTTCGCTCAATCCTTTGATCTCGCGTAAGCCCAGACGCATCGCATGGCTGGCGCGAATGTCGTCGCGCATCTCGCGATGCAACTCGTGCAGGCGATCGGCGGCGCGCGCGCCCGGCTCCAGCGTCGAGTCCCATTGCGAATGATTGACGTCGGGCGCGCGCACCTCGACGCCGTGC
Organism: uncultured Alphaproteobacteria bacterium; assembly: GCA_963781875.1. Classification (GTDB taxonomy): domain Bacteria; phylum Pseudomonadota; class Alphaproteobacteria; order Rhizobiales; family Xanthobacteraceae; genus Pseudolabrys. The sequence continues at coordinate 891,026 of CAWAHP010000009.1, read as the reverse complement.
TCGCGCGCGTCGCGCACGATCTGCGCCGGTGCGTAGAAGCCCATCGGCTGCGCGTTCAAGAGCGCCGCCGCGAACGCGTCCGGGTAGCGACATTTGAGCCAGGCCGAGGCGTAAACCAGCAGCGCGAAGCTCGCCGCATGGCTTTCCGGAAAGCCGTATTCGCCGAAGCCCTCGATCTGCTGGAAGCAGCGCTCGGCGAAGGAGCGCTCGTAGCCGTTCGCCAGCATGCCGTCGATCATCTTGCGCTGGAAGGTGCCGATGGTGCCGACGCGCTTGAAGGTGGCCATGGCGCGGCGCAGCTTGTCGGCCTCCGACGGCGTGAAGCCGGCGGCGACGATGGCGATCTTCATCGCCTGCTCCTGGAACAGCGGCACGCCCAGCGTCTTATGCAGCACCGCTTCGAGTTCCTTCGACGGATAGGAAACCTGTTCCAGCCGCTGCCGGCGGCGCAGATAGGGATGCACCATGTCGCCCTGGATCGGACCGGGGCGCACGATCGCGACTTCGATGACCAGATCGTAGAAATTGGCGGGCTTCAGGCGCGGCAGCATGGTCATCTGCGCGCGGCTCTCGACCTGGAACACGCCGAGCGAATCCGCCCGTTGCAGCATGCGGTAGACGGCGGGGTCCTCGGCCGGGATGGTGGCGAGGGTGAGGTGCTCGCCGTATTTCTTCTCCACCAGATCGAGCGCCTTGCGCAGGCACGAGAGCATCCCCAAGCCCAGCACGTCGATCTTCAGAATGCCGAGCGCGTCGAGATCGTCCTTGTCCCATTCGACGAAGGTGCGCTCCGCCATGGCGCCATTGCCGATCGGCATCACCTCGTCGAGCCGGCTGCGGGTGATGACGAAGCCGCCGACGTGCTGCGACAGATGGCGCGGGAAGCCGACGATCTCGCGCGCCAGCGCCGCGATCTGCTGCACGCGCGGCTCTGCGCGTCGAGCCCGGCGCGGGCGAGATCGGCCTTGGCGACATCGCCGCCGCCACCCCAGATCGAGGACGACAGCGCGCCGATGGTGTCTTCGGAGAGGCCGAACGCCTTGCCGACCTCGCGAATCGCCGAGCGGCCGCGATAGCTGATCACGGTGGCGGCGATGCCGGCGCGCTCGCGGCCGTATTTGCCGTAGATATATTGGATCACCTCCTCGCGCCGCTCGTGCTCGAAATCGACGTCGATGTCGGGCGGCTCGCGCCGCTCGGGCGAGATGAAGCGCTCGAACAACAGGTCAGCGCGGTCGGGATCGACCTCGGTGACGCCGAGGCAAAAGCAGACCGCGGAATTGGCCGCCGAGCCGCGGCCCTGGCAGAGGATGCCTTGCGATGCGCGCGAAGCGCACGATGTCGTAGACGGTGAGGAAATAGGGCGCGTATTGCGAGCTGTGCGATCAATGCCAGTTCGTGTTCGACCGTGGCGCGCACCTTGGCGGGCAAGCCGTGCGGATAGCGCTGGGCGGCGCCTTCATAGGTCAGGTGCGTCAGCGCATCCTGCGCGTTGGCGAAGCCTTCAATGGTCTCGTCGGGATATTCGTAGCGCAACTCGTCGAGCGAGAAGCCGAGCGCGTCGCTCAAGCGCAGCGTTTCCTCGATCGCCTCCGGCGCGTCGCGGAACAGCCGCGCCATTTCGCCGGGCGGTTTCAGAAAACGTTCGGCATTGGCGGCGAGCTTGCGCCCGGCGCGGTCGATGGTGGTTTTCTCGCGGATGCAGGTGAGCACGTCGGCGAGCGGCCGCCGGTCGGGATGGTGATAGTGCACATCGTTGACCGCGATCAGCGGCACGCCGGCCGCATGCGCCATTTCTTTGGCGCGCGCGAGCCGCGCCCGGTCGCGCCCGCGATAGAGCATGCTGGCGGCGAGCCGCACGCGGCGCGGCGCGGCGTCGCGCAGGCGCGAAAGCGTCGATGCGTTCGCACCTATCGCGACCAGTTCCAGCCCCTCCACATGCGCCAGCAGATCGTCGAGATGCAGAATGCAGCCGCCCTTCTCGGCGCGCAGATTGCCGAGCGTGAGCAGGCGGCAAAGCCTGCCCCAGCCGGCGCGGTCGCGCGGGTAGGCGAGGATGTCGGGCGTGCCGTCGGCGAACACCAGCCGCGCGCCCGGGTGATATTTCAGAGCCAGGTTCTGCTCGCGCTTGGCCAGATGCGCGCGCACCACGCCGGCGACTGAATTGCGGTCGGCGAGCGCGAGCCGGCGAGCCCGAGATGGGCCGCCTGCACCATCAGCTCTTCCGGATGCGAGGCGCCGCGCAGGAAGGAGAAATTCGAGGCGACGGCGAATTCGATGTAACGCATTTACTCAACGCTTACTGTCTTGTACGCACCTCACGCATAGGTTCCGTGCAGGAACCAGGTCGGCGCCGCCGCGCCTTGCGCCAAATCTCCCCGCATCAAGTCGCGATAGAGTCCGGCGCGGAACAGCCAGAAGCGCAGCCCGCTCTTGTCCTCGACGCGGAAATAATCCCGCGCCGGGCCGCCGTGCTCGCTCCACCAGGCGCCCTCGATGCGCTCGGGGCCTTCGGCGGCGATCACTTCGTGCAGCGCGCGCCGCCACCTGAAATCGCAAGGGCGGGCCGTCCGGCACTTCGGCCACCGCTTCGATCGGCTCCGGCCGTGTCAGCAGCCGCAGTGGCCGGGGGCTAGCTCGGCCTCGGCGCGGAAACGGCGGAACGCGTCCCAGCCGGAATCGGCGCTGGTCATTTGCGCCGGCACGCTTGCCGCGGCCAGCTCGGGAATGTGGCTGTCCTGGGCGATCAGCCGGCGCACGCGGCGCCCGCCCAGCCGCGCGCTCAGGCGATCGACCAGCCGGTCGATCTCGGCCTCATCCTCGCCGCCGCCGATGCCGATCTGCTCGGGCGGCGCAGGGCTCGGCGACCACCACCGACAGCCGCGCCATGTCGAAGCCGAAGCCGGGATCGAACGCATCGGCCAGGGTGGCGAGCCGCTCGACGAACAGCGCGCGGATATGCGCCGGTTCGCGCAACGGACGCGAGGTGCCGGCGGCGATGCGGCGCACCGCGCCGTCGGTGCGGAACAATGTGAGCTCGATGCGGCGGGCGCCGTCGCCGCGCCGTTCCAAGGCAAACGCGAGCCGCGCCCGCCAGCCGCTCGACGGTTCGCAACACGTCCTCTTCGCGCGCGATCGGCTCGGGAAAACGCTGCTCGGCCACATAGGGCGCGACCGGCAGCCGCGGATTGAGCGGCTCGTGTTCGACCCCAAGCGTGCGGTCGAGCTGGCGCAGCAGTCCGCGCCGAAGCGGGCGGTGAGCGGCGCGCGCGGCAGATCCACGATATCGCCGATGCGTTTGAGGCCGACGCGCGCCAGCGCCGCGACGGTCTCCGGCGGCAAGCCGCAGCGCGCCGAGCGGCAGCGGCGCGAGCAGCTTGCGTTCCTCGCCGCAGGCATAGCTTGCCGGCTCGCCGACATGCGCGGCGGCCCAGGCGGCGCCGATGGTGCCGGCAATGGCGATGCGGTAGGCGAAGCCGGCCTGCTCGATGCGGGCCGCCAGATCGGCGACCAATTCGTTTTCGCCGCCGTAAAGATGCGTGCAGCCGCTGATGTCGAGCAGCAGGCCGTCGGGCGGATCGCAGGCCACCAGCGGCGTGTAGCGCAGGCACCAGTCGGCGATGCTCTCAAGCAGGCTAGCGTCGGCATCGGCGTCTTCTGCGACGGCATCGAGCGCGGGATGCATGGCGCGCGCCTGCGCCAGCGCGAGACCCGCGTGCAGGCCGAGCCGTTCCGCCGCATCGTCGACGGCGACGACCAGTTCGGCATTGCCGCGCTTGCCGTAGATGACGAGCGGCCTGCTGCAAGAGCAAGAGATTCACGCGATCTTGCGATCCGGTCGGTCGAAAGCCGGCGCAGCCACAGGCTGAGCATGCGTTGCGAGCAGGAAACGTTCATCGCTGTCACTCCATTGCAGAATCCATGACCCGGTCGGGCCGCGGCGGTTGCGGACGAGATGCGCCTTGAAGCGTGGGCGACCGGGCCCATGCGTCGCCGCCGACGGCGCGGCGCCGACGATCCAGCGGGTGGCGGCGGTGGAGGCGTCGTCCATCGGCTTAGCCCGCAGCAGCAGCGCCAGCGCGCCGCTGTCCGCCGCCGCCAGCGAAAGCCGCCGCACCGCCACCGGGTCGATCGTGCCGGGACGCAATTCGCCGATCACCGCGCCGATGGCGCGGCAGCGCAGCGCTTCCTCCATCGCCCACAGCAGGTCGCGGCGATGCGCTACGGCAGCCGTCAGCAGGTGCTCGGGCACGAGGTTGAATGGATCGAGACCGGGGCCATAGGGCGCGCCGCTTTCGACGAGCGCCATGTCCTCGGCGATCCAGAGCAAACGGGACGAGGGGGAAGACACCAGCCCCAGCACAAACCCCGTCGCCGCGGCGAGATGGGCCTCGCTGGGCGCCGCGATCTCGTGCAGCGCGCCGCGCGCCAGACCGCCGCCGAGCGCCTCATCGATGGCGCCAATGCCGAGGGGCAGGGCGCCGGGACCGTCCCCAATCCCGGCGGCTCTTTGCAGGGCCTGCAGGCGCTGGCGAAGCTGCTCGATCATGGTCGTAACCCTCTGAAGACGCGGAGAGAACGGGCCCAGCCGACACCGCCGCGCGGTCTCTTGTGTTCATGATTTGTTCTAATGTGACCGAGGACCCTTGAGCCGTCAAGCCGCAAGGGAATGGGGATGCGGGGGAGGGAGGCGCACCACGCCTAGGTGTGTATGACGTAGATGATGACCACCGAGACTGCCAGCACGGCAGCGAGCCAGACCAGCCAAGGGTCGGCGCGATTCGTGTTCATTACATCAGTTTACCAGGGAAACGGCGCCGCGGCCTTGGTCAAACATTGCTGCGCGAACAATTTTACGCGAGCGAGCCTTTCAACTGCGCGCGTCCGCGCGCCGTGAGCATGAGCCGCGACTGCTGCATGCTGCTGCCGTTCTCGAAGCGCACCAGGCCGTCCGAAATAGCGTCTTCCCAGATCGACAGATGCGGGCAGCTTCGGCGCCAGGCTTCCGCGTCGGCATAGCTGCGCGGGGCTTCGTCCACCCAGGCGAGGAATTGCTGCGTCAGCGCGTGCGCGGCGTCTTGCATGGCGACTCGAATTTACACCCAGTCGCGGTCTGCTTCAAACGGAGGCCGGCCGCTCGAAGGTGCGGATCTCGATTTCCGATTCCAGCGTCCGGTGCACCGGGCATTTGTCGGCGATTTCCAACAGCCGCTTGCGCTGCTCGGCATCGAGCGCGCCTTCCAGCGTGATGTTGCGGTCGATGCGATCCACCATGCCTTCCTTGGTCTCGCAGCTCGCGCAATCCTCGGCGTGGATCTTGTTGTGGCTGAGCCGCACCGACACGCGCTCGAGCGGCAGCTTCTTGAGGTCGGCATAAAGCCGCAGCGTCATCGAGGTGCAGGCGCCGAGCCCCGCCAGCAGCAGATCGTAAGGCCCCGGTCCCGAGTTCGAGCCCGCCGACCTTGACCGGCTCGTCGGCGAGGAAACGGTGCGGCCCGCTCATGACCTCCTGCTGGAATTTGCCGGCGCGGGTCTCGCGCACCAACACGGTGCCGATTTCGATCTCGGCTTCGCTGTGCTCCGCCGGCTGATCCAGATAGCGCTCGGCCCAGGCGGCGATCACGTTCGCCACATAGACGGCGTCGCTCTTTTTGCTGAGCAGATGATCGGCGCCGGCGAGCGAGACGAAGCTTTTCGGATGCTTGGCGGCGGTGAAGATGTGCGAGGCGTTGTCGATGCCGACGATGTCGTCGGTGGGCGAATGAAACACCAGCAGCGCCTTGCGCAGATTGGCGAGGCAGGCATCCAATTTCTTTTCCGCCACGTCGTCGAGGAATTCGCGCTTGATGCGGAACGGCCGCCCGGCGAGCGCGACCTCGACCTCGCCCTGCGTCGCGGATCTTGTCGACCTGATCCTTGAACAGGCCGACGACGTGGCTGGGATCGTACGGCGCGCCGATGGTGACCACCGCGCGCGCCTCCGGAATTTTGTGCGCGGCGGCGAGCACCGCGGCACCACCCAGGCTGTGGCCGATCAGAATCGCGGGCGCAGCGCGCGCCTTGCGCAAGTGATCGGCGGCGGCGACGAGATCGTCCACGTTCGACGAAAAATGCGTGTTGGCGAACTCGCCTTCGCTGGAGCCAAGGCCGGTAAAGTCGAATCGCAGCACGGCAATGCCGCAAATCGCCAGCCGCTCGGCGATGCGCTTGGCCGCCAGGATGTCCTTGCCGCAGGTGAAGCAGTGCGCGAACAGCGCGAAACCCGCGGGCTTTCCGAGCGGCAAGTCGAGCACCGCCGAAAGCTTCTCGCCCTTGGCATTGGGAAAATCGAAACGCTCGCTGCGCATGGCTAGCCTTTCCAGGTGGGCGCGCGTGGATGCACGTGGCCCTTGAAATCGTCGAAGGTTTTCCAGGCCGGCTCCGGCGGCTCGCTTTTCGGCTGCGGGGTATAGATCGACGGTCCGGTCATCTGCATGTCCGGGATGTAGCGCGGGCAATTCGGGAAAATGGCGCGCGCCTGCACCCGCACGATCAACTGCGCGCCGACGGTCTGCTTGAGCAACGGATCGGCGTCGCTCACGCGCGCGCTGCCGTTGATGCGCAGCCGTTTCGGCTTGCCGTGCATGGCGATGAACAGCAGGCCGATATTCGGGTTCACCACCAGATTGCCGAGGCTCTTGAACATGCCGTTGCCGTCATAGTCCGGGAACGCCAGTTCGGATGTGCCGGTCACGCGCACGAAACCCGGCATGCCGCCCTTGAACGAGCAATCGGGCCGGCCTTGCGCGTCGGCGGTGGCAAGGAAGAAATAGGCGGCGCTCTCGATGAAGGCCTTGTCGTCGGCGGTGAACGCCGTGCGCGTCAGTTTTTCTTCCAGTTTGTCGGAGATGCGCCGGCTGTCGAAACGGTCCTGCAATTGCCGGTTACCGTCGTGATACATGATGCTCATGGCACCGCCTCGCCTGTTTTATGAATTCCGAGTTCGAATCGCGCCTCATTTGTCGCCAACGACATGCCGCCGCCGGATGCGGCGGACCACGAACCAGATCGCCAGCACGGCCACCGGCACGAACAGGGCGGTGGCGAGCGAGATGTCGACCGGCACGCCTTCGTCGTGCGCGCCCTTCACCAGATAGCCGAACAGCCCGACCACGTAATAGCTGACGGCGGCGACCGAGAGCCCTTCGACCGTGGTCTGCAACCGCAATTGCAGCCGCGTGCGCTCGTTCATCGACTTGAGCAGGTCGCGGTTCTGCCGCTCGAGCTCGACGTCCACGCGCGTGCGCAACAAGATTGGCGGCGCGCGCGAGCTTTTCCGACAGATTGGCCTGCCGGTCCTCGGTGGTGGCGCAGGTGCGCATCGCCGGCGCCATGCGCCGCGCCAGGAACGACGACCAGGTGGGGAAACCTTCGACCTTGCGCTCGCCGATGGTCTGCAGGCGAAGCTGCACGATCTCGTTATAGGCGCGGCTGGCGCCGAAGCGGAACAGGCTCGCCGCCGCGCCCGCTTCCAGCTCGCCGGCGAGATCGGTCAGTTCGTCGAGCAGGCGGTGATTGTCGACCAGCTTTTCGGTGCGCCGCATCTCCTCGGTCACCTCGGCCAGCCGCTTCTCGATGCGGTTGATCGAGGGCTGCAGCCGCTGCGCCTCCGGCAGGCCGAGCAGCGCCAGCGTGCGATAGGTTTCCAGCTCGATGATGCGCTGCACCAGCGCGCCGGCGCGCTCGGGGCCGAGGCCGCGGTCGAGCAGCAGGATGCGCACGAAGCCGGAGGGGTCGGCCTGGAAATCGGTCGCGAACAGCGCGTCGCCTTCGGAATTCTCCGCCACCGCGAGGCTGGCGCGGTCGAACAGCCGGTCGGTAGTGGCCGTGGTCTCGGCGTCGCCCAGGAGATGCAGGTCGAGCGCGACCAGCAGCGGGCCCGGCTGCGGCAGCGCCGCCATCGGCGCCGCCAGCGAGCGAGGCCGCGGGACGGAACGGCGTGCCCGGTTGCGACGGCAGCTCCCAGGTGTAGGTGGTAAATTCGGAGTGCTGCTCCCAGCGCAGCGTGGCGCCGCCGAGTGTGACGCGGTGCTGCTTGGCGGAAGGCTTCAGCGGCTCGAGTTCGCGCCGGGTGCAGAAATCGGCCAGCGCCGCGCGGTCGGCTTTAGCGGCGTCGCCGGCGGTATCGAAGGCGAAATGCAGGATGCGGCGCGGCGTCTCGACCGGCGTGAAGGGCCGGGCATGCACCTCGCCCAGCACGGCCGCGCGCAGGGGATGCGGGGTGAGCCGCGCGCCGTCCTTGATGGTGACGTCCGCGTCATTGCTCCACCCGGTCGCATGCAGCGGCGAGTTTTGACAAGCATGCCGAAGAATTGAGCTTTTGCCCAAGAACAAGGCAGGCTTTGCCGTCCTTGAACGCCATTGCCTGGCTTAAGTATTCATGCATCGCCTTGCAAAATGTCGCTGTCCAAGCTGGCACGCCCATTGCAATTCCCTGTCGAAAACGCCGGTCCGAGTCCGGCCCAACAGGGGGACGTCGCCATGTCCACATTCGACAATCCATTCGACCCGTCACGTTCATTGAACAGCGCCGGATGCTCCTGCGGCCGCCATGTCAGCGAGGCCGAGCACGCGCGCGACGCGCAGCTGCAATGCGTGCCGGTCGAAAGCGAGGAGAAGCGCTACGAAGGCGTGGTCGCTTCCGCGGTCATGCGCGCGATGTTCCCGAAGGACGCCGGCCGCCGCGCCTTCCTGCAGTCGCTCGGCGCCTCGACCGCGCTGGCCGCGGTCTCGCAATTTTTCCCGCTGAAGACCGCGACCGAAGTGTTCGCCGCCACCGGCCCGATCGAGAAGAAGGACCTCAAGGTCGGCTTCATCCCGATCACCTGCGCCACGCCGATCATCATGGCCAAGCCGATGGGCTTCTACGAGAAGCACGGGCTCAACGTCGACGTGATCAAGACCGCCGGCTGGGCGGTGATCCGCGACAAGACGATCAACAAGGAATACGACGCCGCCCACATGCTGTCGCCGATGCCGCTCGCGATCACGATGGGCGTCGGCTCGAATCCGATCCCCTATACGATGCCGGCGGTCGAGAACATCAACGGCCAGGCCATCACGCTCGCCATCAAGCACAAGGACAAGCGCGATCCGAAAGACTGGAAGGGCTTCAAGTTCGCGGTGCCGTTCGACTATTCGATGCACAATTATCTGCTGCGCTATTACGTGGCCGAGCACGGCATCGATCCCGACCAGGACATCCAGATCCGCGCGGTGCCGCCGCCGGAAATGGTGGCCAATCTGCGCGCCGACAATATCGACGGCTTCCTCGGCGCCCGATCCGATCAACCAGCGCGCGGTCTATGACGGCGTCGGCTTCATCCACATCCTGTCGAAGGAAATCTGGGACCGGCATCCGTGCTGCGCCTTCGCGGCGTCGAAGGAATTCGTCACGCAGACGCCGAACACCTATGCCGCGCTGCTCAAGGCGATCATCGACGCCACCGCGTTTGCCACCAAGCCGGAGAACCGCAAGCAGATCGCGGAAGCCATCGCGCCGGCCAACTACCTCAACCAGCCGGTGACGGTGGTCGAGCAGGTGTCTGACCGGCACCTTCGCCGACGGCCTCGGCAACGTGAAGATCGTGCCCGACCGCATCGATTTCGATCCGTTCCCCTGGCAGTCCTTTGCGGTCTGGATCATGACGCAGATGAAGCGCTGGGGTCAGATCAAGGGCGACATCGACTACGACAAGATCGCGCAGGAGGTCTATCTCGCCACCGACACCGCCAAGCTGATGAAGGAAGTCGGCCTGACGCCGCCGACCGCGACCTCGAAGACCTTCGTGGTCATGGGCAAGACCTTCGATCCGGCCAAGCCCGAGGACTACATCAAGAGCTTCAAGATCAAGAAGGCCGTGTAATGACGGTGCCGCCGGGCACAAACACCGCAGGCAAGCCATGACCGTCTCGCTCACGTGGCGCGCGGCGATCGTGTCGCTGGTGCTGTTCGCCAGCTTTATCCTCGCTTGGCATCTCGCCACGCGCGGGACCGGCTCCGTCCAGCAGATGAGCCCGGAATACGCCAAGCTGATGGGCGTCACCGCGACCCAGGGTAAATCGGCGATGCCGGGCCCGCTCGATGTCGGCGCCAAGCTGTGGCAGCACGCGCGGCGTCCGTTCTACGACAATGGCCCGAACGACAAGGGCGTCGGCATCCAGCTTGGCTTTTCGATCGCGCGCGTGATGCTCGGCTATCTGCTGGCGGTCGCGGTCGCGGTGCCGATCGGCTTCATGATCGGCATGTCGCCGCTGATGAACAAGGCGCTCGATCCGTTCATCCAGGTGTTGAAGCCGATTTCGCCGCTCGCCTGGATGCCGCTCGCGCTCTACACCATCAAGGATTCTAGCCTGTCGTCGATTTTCGTGATCTTCATCTGCTCGCTGTGGCCGACCATGATCAACACCGCCTTCGGCGTGGCCTCGGTGCGGCGCGAATGGCTCAATGTCGCGAAGACTTTGGAAGTCGGCACGTTCCGGCGCGCCTTCACCATCATCCTGCCGGCGGCGGCGCCGACCATCCTCACCGGCATGCGCATTTCCATCGGCATCGCCTGGCTGGTGATCGTCGCGGCCGAAATGCTCGTCGGCGGCACCGGCATCGGCTACTTCGTCTGGAACGAGTGGAACAACCTGTCGATCACCAATGTGATCACGGCGATCCTGCTGATCGGCGTGGTCGGCATGTTGCTCGACCTGATCCTGGCGCGGCTCACGCGGCTGGTGACGTTTCCGGAGTGAGCGATGGCCGAACGTTTCATCTCCATCGAAGGCATATCGCGGCGCTTTCCGGCGGCGGACGGCGGCACCACCGCCGTGTTCGAAAATCTGTGGCTGTCGATGACGCGCGGCGAATTCGTCTGCGTCATCGGCCATTCCGGCTGCGGCAAGACCACGGTGCTCAACATTCTCGCCGGCCTCGACACGCCGTCGGCCGGCACGGTGATCGTCGACGGCAAGGAAATCGAAGGCCCGAGCCTCGACCGCGCGGTGATCTTCCAGAGCCACGCGCTGCTGCCGTGGCGCACGGTGATGGGCAATGTCGCCTATGCGGTGTCGTCGCGACATCGCGGTTGGAGCAAGGCGGAGGTCGCCAAGCACGCGCAGAAATTTCATCGATCTGGTCGGCCTGACCGGCGCCGAACACAAGCGCCCGGCCGAACTTTCCGGCGGCATGAAGCAGCGCGTCGGCATTGCCCGCGCGCTGTCGATCGAGCCGAAGATCATGCTGATGGACGAGCCGTTCTCGGCGCTCGATGCGCTCACGCGCGGCACGCTGCAGGACGAAGTGCGCCGCATCTGCCAGGAGACCGGGCAGACCGTGTTCATGATCACCCACGACGTGGACGAGGCGATCTATCTCGCCGACCGCGTGGTGCTGATGACCAACGGGCCCGGCGCGGTGCTGGCCGAGATCGTCGAGAACCCGCTGCCCAAGCAGCGCGCGCGCAGCGACGTCCACAAGCATCCGCTCTATTACGCGGTGCGCAACCACATCATCGATTTCCTGGTCAGCCGCAGCCGCAGCTTCATCGAGGAAGCGGGCGGCGGCTACGACCCGCGCAATGTCGCGATCGTGCGGCCCGGCCTGCCGGAGCCCTCGATCGCGCTTCACCGTCATGGCCGGGCTTGTCCCGGCCATCCACGTCTTGGCCAGTGAAGAACGTGGATGCCTGGCACAAGGCCGGGCATGACGAGCAACAATGAACGCTAAACCGGGAAAGGAGACATCCATGACACGCGCCGAACTCACCGAAAAACTTCTCGACCTCAAGCGCGAGAAGGGTTGGACCTGGAAATACATCTGCGAGCAGATCGGCGGCATGTCGCCGATCATGGTGACGGGGGCGATCCTCGGGCAGATGAAATTGACCAAGCCGCAGGCCGCCGCCGCCGCCAAGCTGTTCGGCCTGTCGAAGAGCGAACAGACGCTGCTCAACGAAGTGCCGATGCGCGGCACCGGCACGGCCGATGCCGCCGACCGATCCGCTGATCTACCGCTTCTACGAACTGGTGATGGTCAACGGCCCGGCCTGGAAGGCGCTGATCGAGGAGGAATTCGGCGACGGCATCATGTCGGCGATCGATTTCGACATGGTGATGGAGCGGCTGCCCGATCCCAAGGGCGACCGCGTGAAGATCACCATGTCGGGCAAATTCCTGCCGTACAAATATTACGGCGCTACCGGCAATGCGATGGCGTATGGATTGAAGGAGGAGTGAGGCTCAGCGCCGCTTGCGCGCTGCTTTCTTCTTCGCCTCGCCGCCCACCAGCACATGGCCGCCGATATCGGCGATCCGATTGGTGCCCGTGAGCGCCATGGCGACGTCGAATTCCTTCTTGAGGATGTCGATCGCCTTGGCGACGCCGGGCTTTCCGCCGGCGCCGAGCCCGTAGATATAGGCGCGGCCGATCAGGCAGGCGCGCGCGCCCAGCCCCAGCGCGCGCATGATGTCGGAACCGGTGCGGATGCCGCCGTCGAACAGCACCTCGGTGTCGGAGCCGACCGCCTGGGCGATTGCCGGCAATGCCGAGATCGATGACGGCGCGCCGTCGAGCTGGCGGCCGCCGTGGTTCGACACCACGATCGCGTCGGCGCCGAGCTTGACCGCGGTCTTGGCGTCATCGACGTCGAGAATGCCCTTCAGGATCAGCTTGCCGGGCCAGATCTTCTTGATCCACTCCACGTCTTTCCAGTTCAGCGCCGGGTCGAACTGCTGCGCGGTCCATTGCGCGAGCTCGTTGACGTTGTCCATGCCCTTCACGTGGCCGGCGAGATTGCCGAAGGTCTTGCGCTTGCCGGTCAAGATGCCCCAGGCCCAGGCCGGCTTGCCGGCGATGTCGATGATGTTCCTGATGCGGATTTCCGGCGGCACCGTCATGCCGTTCTTGATGTCGCGGTGGCGCTGGCCGAGCACCTGCAGATCGACGGTGAGCACCAGCGCATTGCACTTGGCCTGCGTGGCGCGGGCCAGGATGTCCTTCGAGAAGCCGCGGTCGCGGATCACGTAGAGCTGGAACCAGAACGGCTTGCGGGTCGCCTCCGCCACGTCTTCGATCGAGCAGATCGACATGGTCGAGAGCGTGAACGGAATGCCGGCGTCGAGGGCGGCCTGCGCCGACAGGATCTCGCCATTGCCACGCTGCATGCCGCACAGGCCGATCGGGGCGAGCGCGATCGGCGCCGATACCTTCTGCCCGATGATGGTGGTGGCGAGCGAGCGCTGGGACACGTCCACCAGCACGCGCTGGCGCAGCTTGATCGCTTCCAGGTCGGCCCGGTTGGCGCGCAGCGTTTCCTCATTATAGGAGCCACTGTCGGCGTAATCGAAGAAGGCGCGCGGTACCCGGCGGCGGGCAAGCGTGCGCAAATCCTCGATGCAGGTGACATTCTTCATGGGGGCTCTGGGCTCGGCGCTCGATCAATCGGGTAGCACAGGGGCTGGGGCTGCGAAATGGGAGGTTCCAGCGCCCTTCCCAGTGGAAAGACTTAGGCTTTGGCCGCCGGTTAACCGGGCCAGTAATGATTACTCACAATTTTTGAAGTAAAGTCATCGCATCGGCTCTATATACAACCCTGCGGGACAGGCTTGGCCACCCGCCAAAAGCCGGTTAATCAGGGGCTGGCGCATGATGCCGAAATGCGGGAACCGGTTTTCGGAAAAAATCACGCGCAAACAATATGTTAGGGTTCGGTTCTAAATTCATCAGAACCGATCGGGCTCTAAACCAGTATCGTGGGCGTTGAGGGGCAGTTCATGGTTCGTCGTTATTTCGGCACCGACGGCATTCGCGGCCGGGCCAACCGGGTCATTACTCCGGAACTGGCGCTCAAGGTCGGGCAGGCCGCCGGCTTGATCTTCAAGAACGGCGACCATCGCCATCGCGTGCTGATCGGCAAGGATACTCGCCTCTCCGGCTATATGATCGAAAACGCGCTGGTCGCCGGCTTCACCGCGGTCGGCATGGACGTGCTGCTCACGGGACCCATTCCGACACCGGGCGTCGGCATGCTGGTGCGCTCGATGCGCGCCGATCTCGGCGTGATGATCTCCGCCTCGCACAATCCGTTCGTCGACAACGGCATCAAGCTGTTCGGACCCGACGGCTTCAAGCTCAGCGACGAGGTCGAGAGCAAGATCGAAGCGCTGCTCGACGCCGATCTCAGCAAGCGGTTGGCCAAGAGCGAGGAACTCGGCCGCGCCAAGCGCATCGACGGCGTGCAGGACCGCTACATCGAATTCGCCAAGCGTACGCTGCCGAAGGCCATCGACCTCGCCGGCCTGCGCGTGGTGATCGATTGCGCCAATGGCGCCGCCTACAAGGTGGCGCCCGGCGCGCTGTGGGAACTGGGCGCCGACGTGATCAGCATCGGCGTCGACCCCGACGGTTTCAACATCAACAAGGATTGCGGCTCCACCGATCTCACCGCGATCACGCGCAAGGTGCGCGAGATGCGCGCCGATATCGGCATCGCGCTCGACGGCGACGCCGATCGCGTCATGATCGTGGACGAACGCGGTCATGTGGTGGACGGCGACCAGCTGCTCGCCGTCATCGCCGAGAGCTGGAAAGAAGACGGCAGGCTGCAGCGTCCGGGCGTGGTCGCGACCGTGATGTCCAATCTCGGCCTCGAGCGCCATCTTGGCCGTCTCGGCATCGAGCTGGTGCGCACGCCGGTCGGCGACCGCTATGTGCTCGAGCATATGCGCACGCACGGCTACAATATCGGCGGCGAACCCTCCGGCCACATCATCCTCTCCGACTACACCACCACCGGCGACGGCTTCGTCGCCGCTTTGCAGCTGCTCGCCGTGATCAAGCGCAGCAACAAGCCGGTGTCCGAGGTCTGCCACCGCTTCGAGCCGCTGCCGCAGGTGCTCAAGAACGTCCGCTACCAGAAGGGCAAGCCGCTGGAGAATGCCGGCGTGCGTTCGGCCATCGCCAGCGCCGAGAAGAAGCTCGGCCACGGCGGCCGCCTGATCGTGCGCCCGTCCGGCACCGAGCCGGTGATCCGGGTGATGGGCGAGGGCGACGACAAGACGCTGGTCGAGGCGGTTGTGGATGACGTGGTCGAGGCGCTGACCGAGGTCGCGGCCTGATCGAAGGCTTTTCAAGTCGTTCCAGGCGCAGCGAATTGTTAGTTGCAGGGCCCGGCATGCGCCCGAGTCAGACGTGAAAAATCGTTTTTCCTCAATAGTTTAGAACGCTTTTAAAGAACGATTTTGCTTTGACTTGCCGCAATGAAGCCGATAGCGAATTGGCTATTCTGCGATTGTCAGCGACCGCCGGGGCCTTCGTTTCTCGATGATTGTCTGTTCCTGCAACGTGTTGAGCGACCATGCGGTGCGCAGCGTCGTGAACGCGGCCGCGCCGCGCACGACCGGCCAGGTCTATGGCTGTCTCGGCTGTAGCGCGCAGTGCGGGCGCTGCGCGCGCACCATCCGAAAAATCATGGACGAAGCGCTGGTCGGCGCCGGCTGTGCTGCCGGTTGCGGCTGCGCCGCGCATAGCCCGCCGCGGGACTGAATTCCGGCTCGTATCCGGCGCCATGCGTCTGTTGACCGCATTCGTGGAACATTGCCATTGTTTGAAATGCCGTAAGACAATTGGCGATATGCGGCGTGCCGCACCATAACCAAGCCGCCAAGAGGATCCGCGCCATGAAGGGTGATGCCAAGGTCGTCGAATACCTCAACAAGGCGCTGCGCCACGAACTCACGGCGGTCAATCAGTATTGGCTGCATTACCGGCTGCTCGACAATTGGGGCTACAAGGACCTCGGCCAAGCAGTGGCGCAAGGAATTGATCGAAGAGATGGAGCATGCCGACAAACTGGTCGAGCGCATCATCTTCCTCGACGGCTTTCCCAACATGCAGGTGCTCGATCCGCTGCACATCGGACAGAACGTGAAAGAGGTGCTGGACTGCGACCTGGCGGCGGAAATGTCGGCGCGCGCACTCTATCAGGAGGCGGCGACCCACTGCCATTCGGTCAAGGACTACGTCACCCGCGACCTGTTCGAGAAGCTGATGTCGGACGAGGAGCACCACATCGACTTCCTCGAGACGCAGCTCGATCTGGTGGCCAAGCTCGGCCTCGAACTCTACGCCCAGCATCACATCGGCGAGATGGGTGAGGGCGAGGAAGGACTGAAGCGCCTTCGGCCGATCTCGGCTAAAACGTCGAACGGCGCCGCGCTGCCAAATTCGTAAACGCTTTCTTAATCCCCGAACCTCTTGAGCCGAGCCTTGTTCGGGCGCTGCGAACGCGCGCCCGCGCGCACGATTTCGTTAAGCAGCGTGGTTAAAAAACAGGGTTAAGGGGCACTTAAGGATTTGCTGCCATCGTCCCCGCATTCCTTTCGCCGTCTGGGCGAACGACTGATTCGACAAGGGACGAAACGATGGTCAGTGCGCGTCTCGGGATACCAATACTCGCAGCGATCGCCTCGCTTGCCGCAAGCGCGGCGCGCGCGGCCGACTATTCGCCGCCGCACGCCGAGTCGTATCATGCCAGCAGCAGCCCGAGATCTTCAGCGGAGGCTGGTACCTGCGCGGCTTTATCGGCATCGGCATCAACAGACAGCCTACAAGGTCGAATATCTGCCGGCCCCGGCCAATGTCGGCAACGGCTTCGTCTTCGATCAGAATTCGAACGCCGATACGTTCTTCATCGGCGGCGGTGTCGGCTACGAGTTGAACAACTGGTTGCGCTTCGACGTCACCGGCGAATATCGCGCCAAGACTCAAGTCAACGCGCGCGGCGTTTACAATCCCATGACCGGCCAAGGCGATGCCTATCAAGGCTACCTGAAATCCGTGGGTGTTCCTCGCCAACGCCTATGTCGATCTCGGCACCTGGAATTGCTTCACGCCGTTCGTCGGCGCCGGCATCGGCGCTGCAAACAATCAATTGGCCGATTTCGTCGACATGGGAATTGGCACCACCGGCGCCGGCTTCGGGCGAAACAGCAGCGAATGGAATCTCGCCTGGGCGCTGCACGCCGGCGTCGCCTACAACGTGTCCAAGAATTTCAAGGTCGAACTCGCCTATCGCTACCTCAATCTCGGCTCGATCACCGACACCGTCGACTGCATCGGCGGCTGCATTGCCGACTCCTACAAATTCAGCAATCTGCATTCGCACGACATCATGCTCGGCCTGCGCTGGTCGTGTTGCGAGACTCCGCCGCCGGTGCACTACGTCTACACGCCGCCGCCGCCGGTCTACACGCCACCGCCGGCCGCCAGCCGCCGCTGCGCAGCAGGGGCTAGCGCCGCCGCTTCACCAATACGCTCTGGTTAACCGCGCGCCGGTATGGTGAAAAATCATGGTTAATCCAGCCTTAACTTCTCTCGGGCATCGTCACCCAGAGCGAGTACGCAAAGGGACTGTAGTCATGAGTTGGTTGAGGGCGCTCGTCGCTGTCGGCCTGATCGCGCAGGTCACGAGCGCCATGGCTGCGGACATGCCGAACACCTTGCCGCGCGATCAGCCTTTGCCGGACATCGATAAGCCCCGGATATTATTCGACGCCAATACCGGTTGGTATCTGCGCGGTGACATCGGCTACCGCTGGGGCCAGGACCACCGGCGCGGAAGCCGCGCCCGGCTTCGCCAGTCCGACCAGCAACAGCCTCGACAACGGCCTGTTTGGCGGCATCGGCGCCGGTATCAAGAGCGATTGGCTGCGCACCGACGTCACCATCGATTATGGCGCGCCGCTGAAATACCAGGGCACGATCGCGACGCCGGACGACGTCACCGCCAAAATCACCGCCGCCACCGTGCTGTTCAACGGCTATCTCGATCTCGGCACCTGGTACCACGTCACGCCCTATATCGGCGCCGGCGCCGGCGCCGCCTATATGCGCGTGTCCGATTATGCGAGCGCGGTTGCTCCGCCGTTTACCGGCGGCTTGTCGCAAAGCCAGTGGAATTTCGCATGGGCCGGCATGGCCGGCGTCGGTTATGCCGTGTCGCCCAACCTCATGGTCGACGTTGGCTATCGCTACATCAATTTCGGCGACGTCAAGAGCGCGAGCGATTCAGCCGGCGCGATGACGTTCAAGAACGTCGCCGCGCATGAAGTGCGAGTCGGGCTGCGCTGGAGCTTCGATGACCTGCACTTCGCACACTAGCGCCGACGGCAACTCATGCCGGGCTGCGGCCGCGAGCGCTGGCCGGCCGTCGCTGCGCGTCGGCGCGGCGGTCTGCTGGCTGCTGGCGGCAGGGTCGGTCGATGCGGCGATGGCGGCGGACTTGTTCGATGACAGCTTTCTGCGCGGATCGCTTTCGAATCCATTCACGTCGAAGCCTGTGCGCTGGGACGGCGTCAACTTCGGCGCCCAGATCGGCGTCGGAAACTTGAACACCGATTTCGGCACCAGCACCAGTTCGCTGGTCGCGTATATCCTGCGCAATTCGACGCTCGAAAACGAGGCTTCGCCCTCCAGCTGGACGACGTTGCCGTCCAACACGACCAACGGTCGTTCAGTATGGCGCGTTCCTTGGCTACAACTGTCAATGGACCGAGCTCGTCGTCGGATTCGACCTCGCTTACAATCGCCTGCATGTCAATGGATACGTCGGCGAGCGATTCGATCACCCGCATCGTGACAACTTCGGACGCCGTCCAGCACGACGTGACCATCTCGGCGACAGTCGTCGCTCAAACTCATCGACTATGCGACGCTTCGCGCGCGCGCCGGCTATGCGTTTGGTCAATTCCTGCCCTATGCCTTTGCCGGCGGAGCGGTCGGTCGCTTCAACTATTCGAACAGCGCGACCGTGACCGACGTTCAGACTCTCTGGCGGCGGTAGTCCAGTCACGTTCGGATCCGGTAACGCGCAGCGACAGCAAAGACGGCGCAATCGTTGCAGGCTTCGCCGTCGGTGCTAGGCATGGATGTGGCGCTGCTGCCCAACGTGTTTCTACGCGGTGAATGGGAATTTGTCGGCTTCGGGAAGATCGACGGGATCTTAAGCAATATGAATACCGGACGCGTCGGCCTCGGTGCCAGATTCTAGCGCCTGCTTCGCCTGCATACCTCCGCCATTATCCTATTTAACCAATCTGCGATAGTTGACCGCGGCGCGCAAGTCGCCTATTCCCGCCAGTGGGACACCCCTCCCCAACGAGGGGCGCCTATCTGGAAGGATAGACCATGACAGCGACAAAGCCCGGCGTGCGGCCGGCAATACCGCACTTCTCGTCCGGCCCCTGCGCCAAGCGCCCCGGCTGGAGCCTGCAAGCCCTCACCGACGCGGTTCTCGCGCGCTCGCACCGGTCCAAGATCGGCAAGGCGAAGCTCAAGCGCGCCATCGACCTCACCCGCGAGATCCTGGAAGTTCCCGCCGATTATCGCATCGGCATCGTGCCGGCGTCCGATACCGGCGCGGTGGAGATGGCGCTGTGGTCGCTGCTGGGCGCGCGCCCGGTGACCATGCTCGCCTGGGAATCGTTCGGCGAAGGCTGGGTCACCGACGTCGAGAAGCAGCTCAAGCTCAAGGACGTCACAGTGCTCAAGGCGCCCTACGGCGAGCTGCCTGACCTCGCGAAAATCGATTTCAAGACCGACGTGGTGTTCACCTGGAACGGCACCACCTCCGGCGTGCGCGTGCCGAACGGCGACTGGATCGCCGGCAAGCGCGAAGGGCTCACCATCTGCGACGCCACCTCCGCGGCGTTCGCGCAAAGGCTCGATTGGCCCAAGCTCGATGTCGTCACCTTCTCCTGGCAGAAGGCGCTGGGCGGCGAGGGCGCGCACGGCATGCTCATCCTCAGCCCGCGCGCGGTGGCGCGGCTGGAGAGCTACAAGCCGGCCTGGCCGTTGCCGAAGATCTTCCGCCTGACCAAGGGCGGCAAGCTCAACGAAGGCATTTTCGCCGGCGAGACCATCAACACGCCGTCGATGCTCTGCGTCGAGGATTATCTCGACACGCTGCAATGGGCGAAATCGATCGGCGGGCTCGCCGCCACCGTCGCGCGCTCGGACGCCAATGCCAAGGCGCTCGCCGACTGGGTCGCGGTCACGCCCTGGGTCGCCCATCTCGCCAAGAATGCCAACGAACGCTCGAACACCTCGGTGTGCCTGAAGGTGGTCGATCCGGCGGTGACGCGGTTGTCGGCCGACGATCAGGCGGCGTTCGCCAAGACCCTCGCCGGCATGCTGGAGAAGGAAGGCGTCGCCTACGACATCGCCTATTACCGCGACGCGCCGCCGGGCCTGCGCATCTGGTGCGGGGCGACGGTGGAGGCGCGCGACATCGAGGCGCTCACGCCCTGGCTCGACTGGGCCTTCGACGAAGCCAAAGCCGCGCTGCCGAAAGCGGCGTAACTGATGCTGTCATGCCCGCGAAGGCGGGCATCCAGTAATCGCCAACGCTTCGGCTTTCGTCTCGAACGTTCGTGATTACTGGATCGTCCGCTGTCGCGGACGATGACAACCGAAACATTCGAACGAAAGATTGGACCGAATCCATGCCCAAAGTTCTCATCTCCGATGCGCTGTCGCCCGCCGCCGTGCAGATCTTCAAGGATCGCGGCATCGAGGTCGATTTCCAGCCCAATCTCGGCAAGGACAAGGACAAGCTCGCCGAATTGATCGGCGATTTCGACGGCCTCGCCATCCGCTCGGCCACCAAGGTGACGCCGAAGATTCTCGAGCAGGCGAAAAATCTGAAGGTGATCGGCCGCGCCGGCATCGGCGTCGACAATGTCGACATTCCGGCGGCGACCGCGCGCGGCATCATCGTGATGAACACGCCGTTCGGCAATTCGATCACCACCGCCGAGCACGCGATCACGCTGATGCTGGCCTTGGCGCGGCAGATCCCGGAGGCCGACACCTCGACGCGCGCGGGCAAGTGGGAAAAGAACAGCTTCATGGGCGTCGAGATCTTCAGCAAGACGCTCGGCGTCATCGGCTGCGGCAATATCGGCTCGATCGTCGCCGACCGCGCCATCGGGCTGAAGATGAAGGTGATCGCCTACGATCCGTTTCTCTCGGCGGAGCGCGCGATGGACCTCGGCGTCGAAAAGGTCGAACTCGATGATCTGTTCAGGCGCGCCGACTTCATCACGCTGCATACGCCGCTGACCGAGAAGACCAAGAACGTCATCGATGCCGCGGCGATCAAGCGGATGAAGAAAGGCGTGCGCATCGTCAATTGCGCGCGCGGCGGTCTGGTGGACGAGGCCGCGCTTTACGAGGCGCTCAAGTCCGGCCAGGTCGCCGGCGCCGCCTTCGACGTGTTCGTCGAGGAGCCGGCGACCAAAAGTCCGCTGTTCAGCCTGCCGAATGTGGTGTGCACGCCGCATCTCGGCGCCGCCACCAGCGAGGCGCAGGAGAACGTGGCGCTGCAGGTGGCCGAGCAGATGTCCGACTATCTGCTGCGCGGCGCGATTTCCAACGCGGTCAACTTCCCCTCGATCAGCGCCGAGGAGGCGCCGAAGCTCAAGCCGTTCATCGCGCTCGCCGAGAAGCTCGGCTCCTTCGCCGGGCAGTTGACCGAAGAACCGATCAAGGAAGTGGATATCATCTACGAGGGCGCGGTGGCGCAGATGAACATCAAGGCGCTGACTTCGGCGGTGCTTTCCGGATTGCTGCGGCCGATGCTCGGCGATGTCAACGTGGTGTCGGCGCCGATCGTGGCGCGCGAGCGCGGCATGGCGGTCGAGGAAACCACGCGCGAGGCCGCCGGCGACTACGACAGCCTGATCACGGTCACGGTGGAGACCGCGCGGCAGACGCGCCGGGTGTCGGGCACGGTGTTCGCCGACGGCCGCCCGCGCATCGTCAACATCAAGGGCATCCGCATGGACGCCGAGTTCGGCGCCTCGATGATCTACATCACCAATCTCGACAAGCCGGGCTTCATCGGCCGCTTCTCGTCCACGCTGGGCGAGGCCGGCATCAACATCGCCACCTTCCATGTCGGCCGCGAGGCGCCCGGCGGCAACGCCATCGCGCTGATCGAGATCGACGGCGAACTGCCCGAACGACGTGCTCACCAAGGTGCGCGCGCTGCCGCAAGTGCAGCAGGCGAAGCCGCTGCATTTTTAGCAAAAAGGTTGTAATATCAATTCGTTGAGGCTGCAGTCCGGGCAGCGGCCAGCGCCTTGCCTCAGCCGGACGCTTCCGTTATCCGAAGAGGGCGCACGATAAAAAGTATGAAGGGATCCGGATGGCGAATGTCGTGGTAGTCGGGTCCCAGTGGGGCGACGAGGGCAAGGGCAAGATCGTCGACTGGCTGTCCGAGCAGGCCGATATCGTCGTGCGGTTTCAGGGCGGCCACAATGCCGGCCACACCCTGGTGATCGATGGCGCAACCTACAAGCTGTCGCTGCTGCCGTCCGGCGTGGTGCGCGAGGGCAAGCTGTCGGTCATCGGCAACGGCGTGGTGATCGACCCGCAGGCCCTGCTCGACGAGATCGCCCAGCTCAAGAAACAGGGGATCGCGGTGACGCCGGACAATCTGCGCATCGCCGAGAACGCGACGCTGATCCTGCCGCTGCATCGCGAACTCGAGGCGGTGCGCGAGGCCGACAATTCGGCGACGCGGATCGGCACCACCAAGCGCGGCATCGGACCGGCCTACGAAGACAAGGTCGGCCGCCGCGCCATCCGCTTCATGGATTTGGCCGACCTGCCGGCGCTGGCGGCCAAGATCGACCGGCTGCTCGCGCATCACAATGCGCTGCGCCGCGGCCTTGGCCTTGCGGAACTCGATGGTGCCGCGGTCTATCAGTACCTCGCAGGCATAGCGCCGAAGGTGCTCCCGTTCATGGGCTCGGTCTGGTTGCTGCTCGACGGCAAGCGGCGCGAGGGCAAGCGCATTTTGTTCGAAGGCGCGCAGGGCGCGCTGCTCGACATCGACCACGGCACCTATCCTTACGTCACCTCGTCCAACACCGTGGCGGCGCAGGCGGCGACCGGCTCGGGCCTCGGTCCGAACGCGATCGATTACGTGCTCGGCATCTGCAAGGCCTACACCACGCGGGTGGGCGAGGGGCCATTCCCGACCGAGCAGAAGAACGAGATCGGCCGCACGCTCGGCGAGCGCGGCCGCGAATTCGGCACGGTCACCGGCCGCGCCCGCCGCTGCGGCTGGTTCGACGCCGTACTGGTGCGCCAGACCGTACTCACCTGCGGCATCGACGGGCTCGCGCTCACCAAGCTCGACATCCTCGACGGCTTCGATGAAATCAAGGTCTGCGTGCGCTATCGTCTGGACGGCCGCGACCTCGATTATCTTCCGGCCGGCGAGCGGGCGCAGGCGCAGGTGGAGCCGGTCTACGAGACCATCGCGGGCTGGAAGGAGCCCACGGCCAACGCGCGCTCCTGGGCGCAATTGCCGGCGCAGGCGATAAAATACGTGCGCCGAATTGAGGAGCTGGTCGGATGCCCGGTGGCCCTGCTGTCCACCAGTCCGGAGCGGGAGGACACCATTCTGATGAAGAACCCGTTCGAGATATGATCGCTGGAAAAAAGACACGAAGCATGGTCACTTTAAAGCGACAATGGCTGACTATTATCCCCTGGTTTCCCGCGCCGTCGCCGGGCTCGACAAGAACACCGGCGAGCAGCGCCGTGCGTTGTACGAACGCGCGCGCGCCGCGCTGGTCGCCCAGCTGCGCAGCGTCGAGCCCGCGCTCAACGAGTCCGAGATCACGCGCGAACGGCTGGCGCTGGAGGAGTCGATCCGCAAGGTCGAGGCGGAAGCCGCCAAGCGCATGCGGCCGGATGCCTTCGATGGCGAGGAGCCGCGCTATTCGCTGCGCGACCATGGCCTCAGCAACTTCCGCGAAACCGTGGCCGAGGCCGAAACCCTGGGCGATGCCGCGGCCGAGGCCAGTCGTTCCGCGCGCGCGAGCTTCGAGGCGGTGCCGGGCGAGCGTCCGCCGCCGCCGCGTTTCGACGACAGCGCCCAGCGGCCGGCCGAGCATTATTTCGATCAGCCCTACGACGAACAGTTCGAGCAGCCGCCCACGGCGGAGCCGCGGCATGAACCCGAACCGTATCGCCGGCAGCCGGCGTCCTATGACGACGAAGACGAGCCCTATGCGCGCCCGCCGCGCTCCTGGGGCCGCGTCATCAAGTACATCTTGTTCTTGCTGGTGGTCGCGGGCCTGGCCGGCGGCGGCTATTGGAAGCGCAATACCATTATGTCGATGGTGGCGAACTACCGTAACTCCCAGTCGGCGCCGAAGACGGCGGCGCAACCCGCCGGCCGGCCGAAAATCGCCGACCGCATCGGCGCCGCCGGCGAAGCCTCGACCGCCAATGCGCCGGCCGCGGCGGTGGCGCAAAAGGTCGTGCTCTACGACGAGGATCCCAACGACCCGCAGGGCAAGCGTTATGTCGGCTCGGCGCTCTGGCGGACCGAAACCGTGTCGCCGGGGCCGGGGCTGGCGCCCGAACTCGCGATCCGCGCCGACGTGGAAATCCCCGACCGGCGCATGCGCGTGACCTGGTCGCTTCGCCGCAACACCGACAAGGCGCTGCCGGCGAGCCACACCATCGAGATCCTGTTCACGCTGCCGGTTGATTTCACCGAAGGCGGCATCGGCAACATCCCCGGCGTGCTGATGAAGCAGAACGAGCAGACGCGCGGCATGCCGCTGGCCGGCCTGGCGGTGAAGGTGACCAACGGTTATTTCCTGATCGGCCTGTCCGCGGTCGAGACCGACGTGAGCGCAATATCCAGGCGCTCAAGGAGCGTGACTGGTTCGACATCCCGATCGTCTACACCACCGGCAAGCGCGGGATCCTGGCGATCGAGAAGGGCACGCCCGGCGCCCGCGCGTTCGAGGAAGCGTTCAGGACCTGGGGGGAGTAGGCGGCTGGTCGGCAGCTTTGCACTGTCTATCCGCTCGTCCCCGCGAAAGCGGGGACCCAGCCCTTGGCGACTCGGATATCGAGCCCGCTTTCGCGCGCATGAGCGGGGAACGCGTCGTCAGCTGAAAAGCAAAATGGCCGGGATAAGCCCGGCCATTTGCATTTGTGATGCGGCGAAACGCCGATCGATTTAGTGCATCGTCGGCGGTCCGATCGCCTCGGCGCCTTTCGGCTGCTCCATGGCGGCGATGCGGTTCTTCACCGCCTTCTGCACCTTCTCGAAGGCGCGCACCTCGATCTGGCGCACGCGCTCGCGCGAGACGCCGAATTCGGTGGCCAGATCCTCGAGCGTGATCGGATCTTCGGCCAGCCGCCGCGCCTGGAAGATGCGCTTCTCGCGTTCGTTGAGCACGTCGAGCGCGGAGATCAGCGCCTTGTGGCGGTTGTCGCTTTCCTCGCTGTCGGCCAGGATGCGCTCCTGGCTGGGCGCATCGTCGACCAGCCAGTCCTGCCATTCGCCGCTTTCGCCGTCGTCGCGGATCGAGGCGTTGAGCGAGGCATCGCCGCCGAGCCGGCGGTTCATGTCGACCACGTCCTGCTCGGTGACGCCCAGGCGCTTGGCGATCAGCTTGACCTGATCGGGCCGCAGGTCGCCTTCCTCGAGCGCGGAAATCTTGCTCTTGGCCTTGCGCAGGTTGAAGAACAGCTTCTTCTGATTGGCGGTGGTGCCCATCTTCACCAGCGACCACGAGCGCAGGATGTATTCCTGGATCGCGGCCTTGATCCACCACATGGCGTAGGTGGCGAGCCGGAAGCCCTTTTCGGGCTCGAAGCGCTTGACCGCCTGCATCAGGCCGACATTGCCTTCGGACACGACTTCCGAAATCGGCAGGCCGTAGCCGCGATAGCCCATGGCGATCTTGGCGACCAGGCGGAGATGGCTGGTGACGAGCTTGTGCGCGGCTTCACGATCGCCGTGCTCACGCCAGCTGCGCGCCAGCATGTATTCTTCCTGCGGTTCCAGCATCGGGAACCGGCGGATTTCGTCCAGATAGTGAGATAGGCCGGATTCGGCCTTGAGTGCCGGCATTGCGGCAGAACGGGCCATGATAGCGCCCTCCTAAGTTGCCCCCGAGTGATCGGCAGGCGGTTGTCGCCATCGCTCCCCGAGCCGACGGCGCATCCAATGTTGCGACCGCGAAAGATTGATCGCAGGTGCAGCATACTGGACTGGGCCGGCGAAATAAAGTGTCCCGCCGTCACGTCGCCGTGACCCGGCGGTTCGCCGGCATACTCGAACAAACCATTGGATTGGTTGGTTTATTCCCCTCGCTCGCGCCCGTCATCACGGCCTTCCGTGACCAGGGCATCACGTAAACGACGCAAGTCGCCCGGTAGTTCCGAGCGGAACTCCAGGTTTTCTCCAGAATCGGGGTGTTTGATGGCCAATAGATAGGCATGCAAGGCCTGTCTGCCAAGGGCCGCCAAAGCGGCGCGGGCGTCCGCGCGCCGAGCAGGCCGGCCTTGGTCTTGAAGCCGCTGGCGTAGGTGGCATCGCCCAGGATCGGGTGGCCGATATGGGCCAGATGCACCCGGATCTGATGGGTGCGGCCGGTGTCGAGGGTGCAGGCGATGAGGCTCGCGACCGGCTTGCCGTCGCGCCCGGAAAAGCGTTCCAGCACCTGCCAATGGGTCACCGCCGCGCGGCCGCCGGCGCGCACGGCGCGCTTGTCGCGGGCTTTCGGATTGCGGTCGAGGGGAGCGTCGATGGTGCCTTTCGGCCGGTCGGGCGCCCCCCAGACCAAGGCGAGATAGCCGCGTTTGAGCGGCCCCTCGCGGCCGTGATCGGCGAACTGCTTGGAGAGCGCGCGATGGGCATGGTCGTTCTTGGCCACCACCATCAGGCCGGTGGTGTCCTTGTCGAGCCGGTGCACGATGCCGGGCCGCTTGACGCCGCCGATGCCGGACAGGCTGTCGCCGCAATGGGCGATCAGCGCATTGACCAGCGTGCCGCTGGCATGACCGGCGGCGGGGTGCACGACCAGGCCCTTCGGCTTGTCGATCACGATCAATGCGTCGTCCTCGTAGACGATGGTGAGCGGGATCGCCTCCCCCGCCGGCCTCGCGGGCTCGGGCGGCGGCAGCGACACGGTGACGGTGTCGCCGGAATTGACGATCGCCGCCGGATCGCGGATCGTGCGCGCCTCGATGGTGACCTGGCCGGCGAGGATCAGCGCCTTCAGGCGCGAGCGCGACAGCGCCGGAATGCGCGCGGCCAGCACGCGATCGAGCCGCTGGCCGGCCTCCTCGGCGGCGATCCTGACTGTCTCGGTGGCGCGGTCCGTCATGTCAGCTTTGCAAATCTTTGGCTCAACCGATGTCCGACGACGAAAAACCACTCGAACCCGAAGCGGCGCGCGCCGTCGCGCAGGTGCGCCGCCTGATGATGATCGCGAGCGCGACCACCTTCATCGCGATCGCCGTCGTGCTTGGCGTCATCGGCTATCGCGTTTTCAGGGCGGAGGGAAGCGCCCCGGCTTTCGCGGATGTGACGGCCACGCTCCCCGCCGGCGCCAAGGTGATCTCGACCGCGGTCAGCAACGATCACATCGTGGTGACGGTCGATGTCGGCGGCGTCATCGAACTGCACACATTCGATCCCGATACGCTGAAGCCGCTCGGCCGCCTGCGGCTTGAACCGAAGCCCTAGCGCATGATCCCGAAAAGTGGGTGCCGGTTTTCGGACAAGATCATGCGCACGCATGGCTCCGGCAAAACGGCGGGCACAGGTTGGAATGCCGTGTTACGGGCCGCAAGCGGTCTGCGGCGGTTGTTCGGCCTGCCTGCTTGCGTGCCTGTGGGATCGAGGCTATCTCGAAGGCCTTGGCCCAGCTCCCTTCGTCTAGCGGCCCAGGACGTCGCCCTCTCACGGCGAAAACAGGGGTTCGAGCTTCCCTAGGGAGCGCCAATGATTTCAACAAGTTGAAGTTTGAAGCGGCTGCAATGGCGCGAGGTGCGCCGTCAGTTCAGCTTGGCCAAAATGTCCGCGATCGGATTGCTGGTCCAGGCTTGCGTCACGAAATCCTGGTGGCTGATATCCGAATCGGTCGGAAGGAAAGCGACGCGGCCGTGCCAAAGATGATCGCCGATATCGTTGCTGTAACGGACATTCTCTTCGTTTCAAAATATGCGCGAGTTCGAGGTTTTGCCGGCGCGTCGAGCTGGTATAGGCGCTCACGAAGAAGACCGACGGCGATTTCTTGATCCACTTGGCGAAAGTGTCGATTTCGCCGTAAACGGCATCGAGCAAGACCAAGCCGCGCAGACGAGAGCCGAGACCGCCGTTGCGGATGCTCCAGGCCGCCGGCAAATAGCCGCCGCTATAAGCAACGATGACCACCGGCATCTTGGCAAATTGCTTGGCCTTGGCCGGATTGCCGTAGAGACCGGCCAGCTTCTTGCCGGCCTCGTTGACGAAGCGTCCGAACCCGCCCGGCTGCCAGAAACGGCCAGGACTTGAGTCGGCCGCATCGACGGCAAATTGCGGCGCGACCAACACGGCATTCACGCCGGACAGCGATATCTGTTCCGGCACGTTCTGCCGGTTCAAGCACGTCGCGGGTGAGGTTGGCGCCGTGGCCGTGGAAGAACACGACCATGACGGCGGGGCGATTGATATCGAAGCCGCTCGGGATGTGGACAAGGACCCGGTTGTCGTTGAAGGTTTCGTCTTCCCAGAGCACCGCGCCGCGCGACGTGCGGTGGCCCTTCTGCTCGCCCTCGACCACGTTCAAGAATGGCTGCTCGGTTCCCGGCACGACGCCTTCATAAGGGAACGGCGCGGTGGCAAATTCGATCAGCTCGGTCTTTGCCTGCGCCACCGGGGCAATGTCGGCTGGGCGGGGTTGCGGCAGCAGACGGGCAACTTTTTGAGAATTATGCGCGGTCTGCGCTCGCGACGCCGCGTCGTCCTGCGGCGGATGTTGCGAGGCTAGCGCATAGGCTTTTGCCTCCGGCGCGGCTTCCACAGCGAGCGCAATGCGATCGACGGCCGGATGGGTGTCTTGCCGCGCGTCCGCGCCCACTGTCTGTGCCGCAGACGGGATAGAGCGAATGTCAGATTTGGCCGAGACGCTGTGCATAAAGGCGTCCGCGGACGGCCAGCGCGTCGCGAACACGTTATAGGCAAGCGGTGAAATCGGCTGCGAATTGGCGCCGCTCTGCGGCAGCAGGCTGACCAGTCCGAGCGGCAAAATCATCAGCAGGCAGAATCCGGCGACGCGCATGGCAAATGCGCGCGCGTGCCGTTTACGTTTGGACATGGTTAAATTCATAGCGGCCGACGGCTGCGCCCGGCCGGCGCGACCGCCATGCCGGCGATCCCCGTGCGTTTTGGGTGCTCGAAAAACGCCAGCGTTTTCCGGTTTTTCCAATGCCATCGTCGGTGCCAATGGCGGTATTCTTCGCCGATAATTGGGGCGAAACGTGGACAATTCGTGCGAGTTCATGCAGCAATCGTTGCCATATGGTCGCTTTTAAAAATGCTTGGCTTGCTTTAAAATACAACGAAATCCGGCAAATAGAATAAATCGCACGTTTATGATCAATTTTGCATTAATCGTGTGGTTTCAAGGGGCGTTTGGTGACAAATCCGAACTTGAGCAGTTCCAAAGGCCCGAGCGTTACGACATTCGCGGCGACCGCCATCGTGATCGCGGACATGGTCGGCGTCGGCGTCTTCACCAGCCTCGGCTTTCAGGTCCAGACCATCAATTCCGGCTTCTCTCTGATATTGCTCTGGGTGGTCGGCGGCGTCGTGGCGTTCTGCGGGGCGACTTGCTACGCCGAGCTCTCTGCCATGTTCCCGCGCTCGAGCGGCGAATATAATTTCCTGCTGCGCACCTACCATTCGGTTTTCGGTTTTCTCGCGGGCTGGCTGTCGGCGACGGTCGGCTTCGCGGCGCCGGTCGCGCTCGCGGCGATGGCCTTGGGCGAATATGCCAAACCGCTGTTGCCCGGCGTATCGCCGCTGGCGCTCGGTCTGGGCGTGACTTGGGTGGTGACATTTTTTCACCTCTCCGGAATTCGCTACGGCTCGGCCTTCCAGAACGTATCGACCGTCCTCAAGCTCGTCCTCATTGTTATCTTTATCATTGCCGGGTTTGCCGCCGGACATCCGCAGCCGATCTCGTTTGCGCCGACGGCGAGCGACTTCAGCCAGATCATCAGTGCCGCGTTTGCCATCAACCTGGCCTTTGTGATGTACGCCTATTCGGGCTGGAACGCGTCGACCTACATCATCGGCGAAATCCGCGAGCCGAACCGCACGCTGCCGCGCGCGCTATTCGCGGGCGTCTTTATCGTATCGGTGCTGTATGTGGCCTTGAACGCCGTGTTCCTTTACACGACGCCGATCGAAAAATTTTCCGGCCAGATTCAAGTCGGCACCATCGTCGGCGAGCATATTTTCGGCGCCCGCGGTGGCGGCATCGTTGGCGCGTTGATCTGTCTCGGGCTGATTTCGTCGATCAGCGCCATGATGTGGATCGGTCCCCGGGTCACCATGGTGATGGGCGAGGATTTCCCGCTGCTGCAGATCTTTGCGCACAAGTCGAAATACGGTGTGCCTTCGTTCGCAATCGTATTTCAGCTGTTGGCCGCGACCGTGCTGTTGTTGACCCAGAGCTTCGAGGCGGTGCTCGATTTCATCCAGTTCAGTCTCACCTTCTGCTCGTTCTTCACGGTGCTGGGCGTGATCGTGCTGCGCTACACCAAACCGGCGCATCCGCGGCCCTACCGCACCTGGGGATATCCGGTGACGCCGATTATTTTCTTATCGGTGACGTTCTTCATGATGTACTACTTGCTCATCAACCGCCCGGTGCAATCGCTGTCGGGCGTTCTGGTGATGCTTGCCGGTCTCATCATCTACGCCATCGCCCAGTACTACCCGGCCGTACCGGCGACTGAGAAGGTGACGATAATTAAATGAATAAATTGAGTCTGATTACGGCCGTTGTCGCAAGTCTTCTCAGCTTCGCAATTGGAACCGCTCATAGCGCCGAGGTGGCGAGTGCCAACGACACGGCACGGTTCCTTGCCGGCATGCCGCCGTCCGCCGACTCGCCGTTGGCCCGCTTGACGCAGGACCGCAGCTGGCAACAGCACGCCAAGTCCATGGACAAGGCCTTCGCGGAAATCGACAGGCGTCAAGTATCGCGAATCCAGGCCTGGGTAACTGCGAATCTGAGTTCACCAAAGCCCGTCATGTTCTACATGTTCAGCGGGCCGGATTTTCTGTATGCCGACGCGTTCTTTCCGCGTGCGACCACCTACGTCTTGAGCGGCCTTGAGCCGCCCGGTCCGAATCCGGATCTGTTGCACACGCAGCAAGGTTCGATCCTGTCGACCCTGTCGGGCTTGCAACATTCCATGCAATCGCTGTTGGCGTACAGCTTCTTCATCACCCACAAGATGAAAAACGATCTGCAGACGCGGGGAACCTTGCCGCTGCTGTACGTTTTTCTGGCGCGGTCCGGAAAGCAGATCCGCGACGTCAGCCCGGTCAATATCGACAGCCAGGGTGAGTTGCAGACCGAGAGCGACCCCAAGGTGAAATCGACCGCGCGCGGCGTGAAGATCGTCTTTGCCGACGCGGAAGGCCGCGAGAAGACCTTGTATTATTTCAACACCGATCTGGGCAATTCGGGCGTCAAGAATAGCGGCTTTCTGACATTTTGCGACAAGCTAGGCGACGGCGACAGCCTGGTCAAAAGCGCGTCTTATCTCATGCACAGAGATGGGTTTTCGACCGTTCGCAATTTTCTGCTGAGCAAAAGCGCCGTCATATTGCAGGACGACAGCGGCATTCCGCTGCGGTATTTCGACGGCAACAGGTGGGAGCTCACGCCGTTCGGCAACTACCTCACGCCGGATCCGGTTTTCGCTAACGAGCCGGTGTATCAGCCGAATATGCATGAGTTTTTTCGCAAGGCCCAAGCAAAACCGATCAACTTCAGCTTCGGCTACCGCTGGCGTCCAGGCGAGTCGAACCTGTTGCTGGCTGTGCGACGCGCGTCGGCGGAAACTAAGTGGACACCGCCGCCGCCTGAAACAAGCAGCAGCCGCGGCACCCGCACCAAGCGCGCGCCGCCTTGTTCATCCCATGCTTTCTGGCAATCTCGGAAAGGATGCACATGAGTGCAGGTGAGCCGCATGCAGCTTTTCACCACCGCCGAAGCCGCCGCCTATCTCCGCCTCAAGGAACGCAAGATCTATGAGATGGTGGCCGAGGGCACGGTGCCGTGCACCAAGGTCACCGGCCGCTGGCTGTTCCCCAAGGCCGAACTCGATCACTGGCTGGCCTCCAGCGTGTCGCGGCCGGCCGGGCTGACGCGGCCGAAGCCGGCGCCGATCGTCGGCGGCAGCCACGACCCGCTGCTGGAATGGGCTTTGCGCGAGAGCGGCTCCGGCCTTGCCACGCTCGCGGTCGGCAGCGAAGCAGGCTTCGATCGTTTCACCGCCGGCGAGACCATCGCCGCCTCCATGCACTCTGCACGCGCTGGACGATCCGAAGGCCGACGCCAATGCCGCGGCCATGGCGAGCCGCAGCGACATGCAGGACGCGGTGATGATCGCCTTCTGCCGCCGCGAGCAGGGCTTCCTGCTGGCGCCCGGCAATCCGCTCAAGATCGGTTCGATCGAAGACGTGATCGCCAAGCGCGCGCGCATCTGCCATGCGTCCGAAGGGCGCCGGCGCGCAATTGCTGCTGCTGGCCTTGCTGCATCGGGCGAAAGCCTCGCTCGAAAAGCTCACCGCCGTCAGTCCGGTCTGCCCGACCGGTCCCGATATCGCGCAGGCGATCCGCGCCGGCCGCGCCGACACCGGGATCGCGACGCGCTCGGTCGCCAGTTCCGCCGGACTCGATTTCGTGTCGATCGTCTGGGAGCCGTTCGACCTGGTGATGCGCCAGCGCGACTACTTCCGGCCCCCGTTGCAGGCGCTGCATCAAGTTCCTGCATTCGGATGAGCTTGGCGCGCGCGCCCAGGAAATGGGCGGCTACGATCTGAGCGATGCCGGCAGCGTGCGATTTGTGAATTAGCGCATGATCCCGAAAGCTTGCCCCGGACTTGATCCGGGGGTAAGAACCGGTTTTCGGACAAGATCATGCGCCAACAAAATGAGCTTAGAGAAAATTATGACCGCCGACGCGCAAGCCTGGCCGAGCGAACTGCGTCTGCACAAGGACCGCAAGACGCTCACCGTCACCTTCGACGGCGGCGAGCAGCTTCGATCTGCCGGCCGAATATCTGCGGGTGAAAAGCCCGAGCGCGGAAGTGCAGGGCCATTCGGCGGAGGAGCGCAAGACCGTTCCCGGCAAGAAGAATGTCGGCATCATCGAAGTGCTGCCGGTCGGCAATTACGCCGTGCGGCTGGTGTTCGACGACATGCACTCGACCGGAATTTTCGGCTGGGACTATCTGCGCGAGCTCGGCCGCAACCACGCGCGCTATTGGCAGGATTATGTCGACGAACTTGCCGCCAAGAATTTGTCGCGCGATCCGCCGGCAAGACGCAAATGATGCGAAAGGGAATGGTGGGCGCTGTAGGGATCGAACCTACGACCTCTCCCGTGTGAAGGGAACGCTCTCCCGCTGAGCTAAGCGCCCGGCCGTTACGGCCGGGCGATATAAGGAGTGCGTCGGAGAGGTGTCAAGCGAAGCCGCGGCTGGTTGCTAGCCTAATTCCGGCTCTTGCGGATCGTCGCCATGCGGCACGCGCGAGGCATGGGTCTGCAGCGCGCGGATGCGGTCGGCGAGATTGCCGCTGTCGAGCCGGCTTCGGCTGAACGCGGCTTCGCCGCGGGTCGCGACGTGCCGTTGCTGGCGCGGTCGCGCGTGGTCTCGGCGGCGAGGATGGCGTCGATCGGCGAATTCGGGCCTTCCAGCGCCGAGGCGAGCCGCGCCACTTCGGCGGCGACGTCGTTGATGCGCTCGCGCAGCAGGGCGTTCTCCACCCGCTCGGAGGCCCAGGATTCTCCTCGGTCTCGCGCTTCATATTGCCGAGGTCGCGGGCGAGCCGGTCGCGCTCGTCCTTGGTGCGGTCGAGTCTCGGCCTGCAGCTGGGCATTCTCGGCCTTGCAGCTTTTCGGTGGCCGAACTGGTGCGGCCGTCGATTTCGGCGATGGCCGTGCGCAGATCGCCTTCGGTCTTGCGCGCGGTTTCGATCTCGCCGCGCAGCTGCTTGAGTTCGAATTCGCTTTCGTTGAGCAGCCGCGACTGCTCGCCGAGCCGGGTTTCCAGATCCTGGGCGCGGCGGCCGAGGATTTCCGCTTCGGTGGTCTGCGCCACCAGCGCCTGCTCGAGCTCGGAGACGCGGCGGCCGAGATTTTCGACCTTGCCGCGCTCTTCCGCCGAGTTCCTGGGTCGCGGCCTTGAGTTCGACCCGCTCGGCGTCGCGGCGATCTTCCACCGCCTTGAGTTCGTTGCCGGCCTCGTCGAGCCGATCCTTGAGCGCCTCGACCTGGGTCTTGAGCGCGACGATGTCGACCTTCTGGGCGTCGGCGATGCTTGAGCGCTCGTCCAGTTCGCCCATCAGCTTGGCGAGTTCGGCTTCCTTGTCGGACAGCGCGCGCTGGGCGTCGAGCATGGCGCTGGTCTTGACCGAGAATTCTTCCTCGGTGGCGCGCAACTGATCGCGCAGCGCCTTGTCGCGCGCTTCCAGCGCGAAAATGGTGGCGGTCTTTTCGCCGAGCTCGATCTTGAGCCGGTTGATGGCGTCGCCTTTCTTGCCGAGCTCGGCAAGCTGGCTGGTGCTCTTGGTCTTGAGCTGGTCGACGCTCATTTCGAGGCGCCGCGTCGACATGGCGAATTCGGCGCGCAGCTGATCCTTGTCGGCCTGGATTTCGGCCATCGACAGCGGGGTCGCGGCCTCGAACCGGCGCATGGTCAGCCGCACCGCGCGGCCATGGACGAGGGGAACGACGACGAGCCCGATCAGGGCTGCGACCAGAAACCCGATCCCGAAATACATGATCGGTTCAATCATGAACGAACGCCTCCAACTCGACCTAACCCCGCGTAAACCCCGCGGAAACCATGGCATGGGGAGCAGCAGCCTACCAGCGTAACCCAAGATTAACCTAAACCCGGGGCCTCGTCGCCGGGCGCCAGGCGGGGGTCTGCGTTCGGCATTAATGAGAGAGGCGGCGATCAGAACGGGTTCCAGGTCGCCTTCGGCGTGAACTTGAGATAGCCGATATTGGCGCCGAGCCGAAAACCCACGCCGGAGCGGATCGGAACCACGACGATGTTGCTGGCGGTCGAGCGCGGTCATGCCGAAACCGCCGATGAAATAGGCCGAGCCGTCGATGCCGACGAAGCGCTGATAGATCGCTTCGGTCGCCGGCAGGTTATAGACCAGCATCATGGTGCGGGCGCCTTCGCCGCCGGTGTCGAAGCCGATCGACGGGCCTTCCCAGAACACCCGCAGGTCGCCGGCATTCTTGGTGTAGAGCGTTGCCGTCGCCGTAGCGCAGGCCGACCACGAAGGCGCCGCTGCCTTCCTGGCCGAGAATATAGCCATTGGGCTGGCCCCAGTGGCTGACGGCTTTTTCCACCACCTGCGCCAGTCCGCGCGACACCGTGCCGAAGAAGCGATGCCCTTCGTTGATCAGTTCGTTGGGCGCGAAGGTGCGGCCGTCTTGCTGCTGGGGCGGCGGACCCTGGGCGGCGGCCAAAGCGGCACCAAAAACGAGCAGGCACAGCGTCAGGGCCGCAAGGCGAAGGATGCGCATCGAATGCTCCATTGGATTGTGAGCCCCATAGCCCGGTTTAACCGGTTGCTCACGCCGAAGGCCGTAATGTGACGGCGACAACCGGTCCCGAATCGCTCAAATGTCGCCAAGGACTATGACTGCAGCACGGCGGCAACGGAAGTCGCACTCAGGCCTTGCCGCCCTGGTCGGGCTTGCTTTGTGCGGTGGTATTTCAGCACCCGTCGGCTTGCAGGCCGCCACCGACGAGCAGGTCGTGGTCAATTCACATACCGGGCTCGCCATTAGCGGCTTCGATCCGGTGGCCTATTTCACCGATGCCAAACCGAAATTCGGCCGGCCGGACATGGAATTGAACCTAGACGGCGCGGTCTGGCGGTTTCGCAACGAGGGCAATCGGGCGGCCTTTGCCGACCACCCGGACGTCTATACGCCGCGCTTCGGCGGCTACGACCCGGTGGCGATCGCGCGCGGCACCTCGGTGCCGGGTCACCCGCTGTTCTGGGCGGTGATCGGCGGGCGGCTTTATCTCTTCTATAACGACAGCGCGCGCGCCGCCTTTGTCGCCGAACCGGGCCGCCTTATCGAAGCCGCCGAGCGCAAATGGCCCGAGGTCGCGCGCACGATCGGGCGCTGACCGGCGCCGATCCTTTAGCTCTTGACCGAGGCGGCCTTTGCCGGATCGCCCCAGGCGATGAATGCCGGCACGCGAAAGTTCTCGGGCGCGCGGCCATAGGCGAGCGGCTTGCCTTGCGGGGCCGTCACGATGCCGCCGGCCGCAACCACCAGCGCATGTCCGGCTGCCACATCCCATTCGCAGGTGGTGGCAAGCCGCGGATAGACATCGGCCGCGCCTTCCGCGATCTGGCAGAACTTGATCGCCGAGCCGCTGGGCTGCGCGTGATCGGTGCGAGGCGGGACAGGAACGCATCGGTGGCGGGGTCAAAGATGCGAGCGGCTCACGGCCGCCACCGCATCTTGTCTGCGGCCAGCGCCGGGTACGGATCGGCTGCGCCTGGTCGGCGCCGTCCGCGAGCAGCCGCAGTCGCTCGGCTTTCCCGCCGACAATGCCGCGCCAGATCTGGCCGCGGGCTGGCGCCGCGACGATGCCGGCAATCGGCACGCCGCCCGTGACGATCGCGAGATTGACGGTGAACTCGTCGCGGCCGGCGAGGAATTCGCGCGTGCCATCGAGCGGGTCCACCATGATGAAGCTGCGATCGAGCACCGGCGGCGCCTTGCGGCCGGCCATTTCCTCCGAGACGACGGGCACGTCTCGGCAGCAGCCGCGCCAGACCTTGCAGGATTTCCGCTTCGGACGCCTCGTCGGCGGCCGTGACCGGAGATTGGTCGGGCTTGAGCCGCTGCACCGACGGTGGCCGGCGAGGCCGTCCGGATCAGCGCGGACGCGCGCGCGACGATCGCGGTCAGTTCCATCAGCAGCTCGCGCGGCTTGGGCCGGCAGGATTTCGGAACTGGGCGTCAAAATGCAGGTCCTTCCCTGAGCTCGCAGTCCTTGGCGGTTGCACGGGTGCGGTGTATCACGCCGCGAAAGCCGATGCGACCGGCGATTCGCCGGTTTTGCTCGCACCCTGCACGCCCAGCGGAGACCAGTCCATGTCCGGATCGTCCATCGAAGCGCTCGATCTTGCCGCGTTGCTGTGCTCGCGCGTCTGCCATGATCTGATCAGCCCGGTCGGCGCCATCGTCAACGGGCTGGAAGTGCTGGCGGAAGCCAAGGACGAAGACAACCAAGACCTTCGCGATGGACCTGATCAAGAAGAGCGCCAGCACCGCCTCGGCCAAGCTGCAATTCTGCCGCATCGCCTTCGGCGCCGCCGGTTCCGCCGGCGCCCAGATCGATCTCGGCGATGCCGAAACCATCGCGCGCGGGTTTCTGGAGGACGACAAGACCAAGCTCGCCTGGAACCTGCCGCGCGTGCTGCTGGCCAAGAACCGGGTCAAACTGCTGCTCAATATGCTCCTGATCGCCGGCGCAGACGATTCCGCGCGGCGGCCAGCTGACGCGTCGATCCGATCGGGTCGGGCGACAGCATGGGATTCAAGATCAGCGCCGCCGGCACCAATGCCAAGGTCCCCCCGGCGGTGCCGTCATTGCTGGCCGGAGAAGCCGGCAGCGAGGCGCTCGACGCCCACCGCATCCAGCCGTTCTATGCCGGTCTGCTGGCCAAGGCCTGCGGCGTCAAAGCCGCCATGGCGATGGACGGCGAGGCGGTCGTGGTCAGCGCCCAATAATGCCGGTCCACTTTTGGGATCATGCGCTGGCGGCTGGATTTCGGCGGTTAACAAAAGATTAAGACCGCGCAATCCGTCCGCCAATCCGCAACTAAAATTAAACCCTTCACCGACACACTGGCCGCGCTCCCGACGGAGAGCGGCAGACGGGCCAAAGCCTGTCGACGAAGGCGTTTTTCATGGACGACCTGCTGCGGGAATTCGTGACCGAGACCAACGAAAGTCTCGACGTGGTCGACGTCGAGCTCGTGCGTTTCGAGCAGGATCCCAACAACGCCAAGATCCTCGATAACATCTTCCGTCTCGTCCACACCATCAAGGGAACCTGCGGCTTCCTCGCCCTGCCGCGTCTGGAAGCGCTCGCGCACGCCGCCGAGACGCTGATGGGCAAGTTTCGCGACGGGCTGCCGGCGACCAACGAAGCCGTCACGCTGATTCTCGCCACCATCGATCGCATCAAGGAAATTCTCGAATTGCTCGAACGCGACCAGCGCGAGCCGGATGGCGCCGATGACGATCTGATCGCCGATCTGGAGCGCATGGTCGAGCGGGTTTCATCGGCTGCACCGGCGCCGAGGCAAACGGTCGGAACGCTGGCGCCGCAGGTGCTCGAACGGCCGCTGCGGCCGGGTGAGGATTCGCTCGACGATCTCGAACGCGCGTTCCGCGAAACCCCGGTCGAGCCGCCGCCGGCAAAACCCGCCAAACCGGCGCCGGCGGATGCACCGGGCAAGGACGACGACGGCGGCCAAGGGCGCCGGTCAGTCGATCCGGGTCACCGTCGATACGCTCGAACATCTGATGACGATGGTGTCCGAGCTGGTGCTGACGCGCAATCAGCTGCTCGAGATCGTGCGCCGCCACGACGACTCCGAATTCAAGACGCCGCTGCAACGGCTGTCCAATGTCACCGCCGAGTTGCAGGAAGGCGTGATGAAGACGCGCATGCAGCCGATCGGCAATGCCTGGCAGAAGTTTCCGCGCATCGTGCGCGATCTCTCCAACGAGCTCGGCAAGCAGATCGACCTGGAAATGCAGGGCGCCGAGACCGAGCTCGACCGCCAGGTGCTCGATCTGATCAAAGACCCGCTCACCCATATGGTGCGCAATTCGGCCGACCACGGCCTGGAAACGCCGGAGGAACGGCGCGCCGCCGGCAAGCCCGAGCACGGACGCATCCGGCTTTCGGCCTATCACGAAGGCGGCCACATCATCATTCAAGTTGCCGACGACGGTCGCGGCCTCGACACCGAGCGCATCAAGGCCAAGGCGGTTGCCCAGGGCCTCGTCTCCGAGGCCGAGATCGAAAAGCTGTCGGAAGCGCAAATTCACAAATTCATTTTCGCGCCCGGCTTTTCCACCGCCGCCAAGATCACCAGCGTGTCCGGCCGCGGCGTCGGCATGGACGTGGTGCGCAACAATATCGATCAGATCGGCGGCACCATCGACGTGAAGTCGGTCGCCGGCGTCGGACTGAGCTTCACCATCAAGATCCCGCTCACGCTGGCGATCGTCGCGGCGTTGATCGTCGAGGCCGGCGGCGATCGCTTCGCCATCCCGCAGCTGTCCGTGATCGAACTGGTGCGCGCGCGCAGCGGCGGCGAGCACCGCATCGAGCGCATCAAGGACACCCCGGTCCTGCGGCTTGCGCGACAAGCTTCTGCCGCTCGCCCGATTGAGCTATTTGCTCGGCGCCGATGCGGGCGCCGGCCACGATGTCGAGAGCGGCTTCATCGTCGTCACCCAGGTCGGCAGCCAGACCTTCGGCATCGTCGTCGACAGCGTGTTTCACACCGAGGAAATCGTGGTGAAGCCGATGTCGAGCAAGCTGCGCCACATCGCGATGTTCTCCGGCAACACCATTCTCGGCGACGGCTCGGTGATCATGATCATCGATCCGAACGGCATCGCTCAGGCGCTCGGCAGCACGGTGACCTCGCAGATGGCCGCGGAAGCGGCCGAAGGCCGACATGCCGCGTCCGCCGAACAGGCGACATCGCTGCTCGTGTTCCGCGCCGGCTCCACGCAGCTCAAGGCCGTGCCGCTCGCGCTGATCACGCGGCTCGAGGAAATCGATGCCCGCAAGATCGAGCTGTCGAACGGCCGCCACATGGTGCAGTACCGCGGGCAGCTGATGCCGCTGATCAGCATGAATGAAACCGTGAGCGTGAAGGGCGAGGGCGCGCAGCCGCTGCTGGTGTTCTCCGACGGCAGCCGCTCCATGGCGCTGGTGGTCGACGAAATCGTCGATATCGTCGAAGACCGCCTCGACATTCAGGTCGCCAGCGAAAATGCCGGCGTGCTCGGCTCGGCCATCATCAAGGGCCAGGCGACCGAAATCATCGATGTCGGCCATTTCCTGCCGCTCGCCTTCGAGGATTGGTTTCGCCGCAAGGAACAGCCGGGACGCGCCCAGGCTCGCGTCGGTGCTGCTGATCGACGATTCCCCGTTCTTCCGCAACATGCTCACGCCGGTGCTGCAGGCCGCCGGCTACGACGTGACCGCGGCCGGCTCCGCGCAAGAAGCGCTGGCGATGCTCAAAGGTGGCCGCCGCTTCGACGTGGCCGTGACCGATATCGAGATGCCCGACATGGACGGCTTCGAATTCGCCGAAGCCGTGCGCGCCGACCAGCGCACCGCCGACTTGCCGATCATCGCGCTGTCGTCGGTCGTATCGGTCGAGGCGATCGAGCGCGGCCGCCAAGTCGGCTTTCACGACTATGTCGCCAAGTTCGATCGGCAGGGACTGATCGCGGCGCTCAAGGAACAGATCGACGTCGGTCGCGCGGCGTGAAGGGCAAATCATGAGCAACGAAACCGCCGGCCGTAGCCTCAAGGAATACGTCACCGCCATGATCGGCGGCCAGCTGTTCGGCCTGCCGATCCTGCGCGTGCAGGACGTCTTCATGCCGGAACGGCTGACGCGGGTGCCGCTGGCGCCGCCGGAGATCGCCGGCGTGCTCAATCTGCGCGGCCGCATCGTGACGTTGATCGACATGCGCGGCCGGCTCGGGCTCGGGAAGAGCGACGAACGGCGGCCTATCGATGGCGATCGGCGTCGAGTCGCGGGGGGAATCCTATGGCTTGCTGATCGACAGCGTCGGCGAGGTGCTCAAGCTCGACGACGCGGCGCGCGAGCCGAACCCGATCAATCTCGATCCGCGCTTGGCGCGCGTGTCGGCCGGAATTCACCGGCTGGAAGGGCAACTGCTGATGGTGGTCGATGTCGATCGCGTGCTCGATATCGGATCGGCGAAGATCGCGGCGTGAACGTTCGAAATTTGGATGATTTGTGGGAACGGTCCCGCAAGTAAACAAGACGAGGCTGTACGATGAAAACCTGTTTGGTCGTTGACGACTCCAGCGTCATCCGCAAGGTGGCGCGGCGAATTCTCGAAGGGCTCGAATTCCAGATCGTGGAAGCCGAGGACGGCGAGCAGGCGCTGGACGCCTGCCGGCGCCAGCTGCCCGAGGCGATCCTGCTCGACTGGAACATGCCGAAGATGGACGGCTACGAGTTCCTGCGCATGCTGCGCCGGCTGCCGGGCGGCGATGGACCGAAGGTCGTGTTCTGCACCACCGAGAACGATGTCGCGCACATCGCGCGCGCGCTGCATGCCGGCGCCAACGAATACATCATGAAGCCGTTCGACAAGGAGATCGTCGAAGCCAAGTTCCAGGAAGTCGGGCTGATCTGACCGCCACCGCAATGTGTCCTTGCGTCACGGTCAGCAAACCCCGGTAAGCCCGATGAACCTCGCCGTCACACCCAGCGTCCACCGCCGTCGGCCGGCGCATCCGCGTCATGATCGTGGACGACGCCGTGGTCGTGCGCGGATTGTTCTCGCGCTGGGTGGAAGCCGAAGCCGGACCTGGAAGTGGTGGCCTCGCTGCGCACCGGCCGCGAGGCCGTGAACCAGATCGAGCGCGCCGATCCCGACGTGGTGGTGCTCGACGTCGACATGCCGGAGCTTGACGGCATCGCCGCCTTGCCGCTGCTGCTGGCAAAGAAGCGCGACCTGATCGTGATCATGGCCTCGACGCTGACCCGGCGCAACGCCGAGATCAGCTTGAAGGCGCTCTCGCTCGGCGCCACCGACTACATCCCGAAGCCGACCGCCAATCACGAAATCGCCGCCTCCAGCAGCTTCCGCCGCGACCTGATCGAGAAAATCCGCCAGCTCGGCCTGCGCGCCAAGCGCCTGCGGCTTGGCTCGCGCGCCGGCCGCGCCGGCGGCGGGCAAAGCCAACGCCGCAGCGCCAAGCCGCGCACCGCCGCGCACGAGTCCGCGCGCCGATCGTGCTGCGCGCCGATGCCGGCGACGCCGCCGCGCGTGCTGCTGATCGGCTCCTCCACCGGCGGCCCGCAGGCGCTCAATGCCATCGTCGCGCAGATCGCCGGCGTGCTCGAGCGCGCGCCGGTGCTGATCACCCAGCACATGCCGCCGACCTTCACCGCGATCCTGGCCGAGCATCTCGCCCGCATCGCCAAGTGCCCGGTGCGCGAGGCGCGCGACGGCGAGGAGATCAATGCCGGCACCATCTATCTGGCGCCCGGCGGCAAGCACATGACGGTCGCGCGCCGCGATGGCATCGCCGTGATTGCGATCGACGACGGCGCGCTGGTCAATTTCTGCAAGCCCGCCGTCGACCCGCTGTTCGCCTCCGCCGCCGAGGTGTGGGGCCCCAAGGTGCTGGCGCTGGTGCTCACCGGCATGGGCTCCGACGGCCTCAACGGCGCGCAAGGCGATCGTCGCCGCCGGGGGCAACGTCGTGGCGCAGGACGAGGCGACCAGCGTGGTCTGGGGCATGCCCGGCCAGGTCGCCATGCCGGTATCTGCTCGGCCGTGCTGCCGTTGCCCGAGATCGCGCCCAAGCTCAGCGCCTGTTCGCCGGGGAGCGCCCATGACCCCGCAGGATTTCGACTATCTGCGCAAGCTGCTGCGCGAGCGCTCCGGCCTGGTGCTCTCGGCCGAGAAGCAATACCTCGCCGAAAGCCGGCTGCTGCCGGTCGCGCGCAAGCACGGCATCGGCACGCTGGCCGAACTGGTCGGCAAGCTCAAAGCCAACGCCGCGACCGCTCACCGCCGAAGTGGTCGAGGCGATGACCACCAACGAGACCTTCTTCTTCCGCGACAAGATTCCGTTCGATCATTTCCGCGACACCGTGCTGCCGGCGCTGATCGACGCGCGCGCGCGCGAGAAGCGCCTGCGCATCTGGTGCACCGCCGCCTCCAGCGGCCAGGAGCCCTATTCGCTGGCGATGACGCTCAAGGGCATGGGCGCAAGCTCGCCGGCTTCCGCGTCGAGATCCTCGCCACCGATCTCTGCGCCGAAGTGCTGGAGAAGGCCAAGGCCGGCATCTACAGCCAGTTCGAGGTGCAGCGCGGCCTGCCGATCACGAACCTGGTGAAATTCTTCAGCCAGGTCGGCGAGACCTGGCAGATCGCGCCCGAGATCCGCGCCATGGTGCAATTCCGCCCGCTCAATCTGCTCAACGATTTCTCCCCGCTCGGCACCTTCGACGTGGTGTTCTGCCGCAACGTGCTGATCTATTTCGACCAGGACACCAAGATCGGTGTGCTCAACCGCCTGGCGCGCCAGATGGCCGGCGATGGCTTCCTGCTGCTGGGCGCCGCCGAAACCGTGGTCGGCCTCACCGACGCGTTCAAGCCGATGTCCGACAAGCGCGGGCTTTATGTGCCGAACGCCGAGCGATCCGCCGCGCGCGCGGGCACCGCGGCCGGCAGCGTGCTCAAGTTCGCGGCGAAGGGTAAGTTTCTTTTTTCCCTCTCCCCTTGTGGGAGAGGGTGCCGAGCGAAGCGAGGCGGGTGAGGGGTTAGCGCCTCACGAGAATCCGTAGCCCCTCACCCGGCTCGCGCTTCGCTCACGCTCCGCGCGATCCACCTCTCCCATAATGGGAGAGGGAAGCGCGACTGCCTCGGGCCCGGCAATTCGATCTCCGCAACGAAAAAACCCGCCGTTTCCGGCGGGGTTCTCGTTGAATGGACCGAGCCCGAAGGCTCCATCAAGCCAAACGTAGTGTTTTTACGATCAATCGCAGACGCGAACGCGCCGGATGCGGACGTTGCCGTACCCGTCTTCAACCTGTTGCCGCTCGGTGTGACATCCGCTGTAGCCGCGATAGCCGGAGTCCTGGTAATAGCCCGGCCCGTTGTAGTAGCCGCGATTAGCCTGCGAGCCGATGATTGCGCCGACAGCCAGACCGCCGACGACGCCGGCGGCGATCGCGCCACCATTGCCACCCGCGTAAGCAGGCTGCGACGAAACCGTGACCGCCAACGTCAAGGCTGCCACGGCCGCAAGTGAAATGACCTTCAACAGTCTTATCCCTTCAACGGTTGGGTAGATGATCTGAACTGCGCCGCGTCATCGACCAGCGCTTTCGGCGGCGTGCGGGCGCAGAACCGCGGCGCGATGGAACAAACGCGTGATGCAGGGTTTGGTGCGGTAACACGGCCTCGCCACGCGACCAAAGGATTAACCAATGCTGACGATTGAAATTATCGGCGCCGTCCTCGTGCTGCTGTTTTTGGCGGCGGCCATGACGGGGATCGAGGGCGCCGAAGGGCGCTGATGCCGCGCGGCGCTTTCGCTACGTCGCAATGAAAAAACCCCGCCGTTTCCGGCGGGGTTTGAGTTGGGAGGAGAGAGCCCGAAGGCTCCGTCAAGATGAACGCAGACGCAACGGGTGGATCTCGTTGCCGCGTGATTAAGCCCGTTAAGCTGGAATCCGCTCCTCGACCTCGCTCGGCTCGCGCAGCACGTAGCCGCGGCCCCACACCGTCTCGATGTAGTTCTTGCCCGAGGAGGCGTTGGCGAGCTTCTTGCG
The DNA here is from genome assembly GCA_963781875.1 of uncultured Alphaproteobacteria bacterium. GTDB lineage: Bacteria > Pseudomonadota > Alphaproteobacteria > Rhizobiales > Xanthobacteraceae > Pseudolabrys. The sequence goes on along the minus strand of CAWAHP010000009.1, from coordinate 846,251 downwards.
CAGCTTGCAGATGAACACGTCGATGATTTTCAGCTCCGGCTCGTCCATGCCGCCGTAGAGATGATTGAGGAACATCTCCTTGGTCAGCGTGGTGCCCTTGCGCAGCGAGAGCAGCTCGAGCATCTGGTATTCCTTGCCCGTCAGGTGCACGCGCTGGCCGCCCACTTCCACCGTCTTGGTGTCGAGGTTGACGACGAGATCGCCGGTGTTGATGACCGACTGGGCGTGGCCCTTGGAGCGGCGCACGATCGCGTGGATGCGCGCGATCAGCTCGTCCTTGTGAAACGGCTTGGTCATGTAGTCGTCGGCGCCGAAGCCGAGACCCTTGACCTTGTCCTCGATGCCGGCAAGGCCGGAGAGGATCAGGATCGGCGTCTTCACCTTGGAGACGCGCAAGGAGCGCAGAACCTCGAAACCCGACATGTCGGGCAGGTTCAGGTCCAAAAGGATGATGTCGTAGTCGTAGAGCTTGCCGAGGTCGACGCCTTCCTCACCCAAATCGGTGGTGTAGACGTTGAAGCTCTCGGATTTGAGCATCAGCTCGATCGACTGTGCGGTCGCGCTGTCATCTTCAATGAGTAGAACGCGCATGCCAGTCCCCTTCTCGCCGCTACCGGGCCCTTAAGGTCAGCGCCGCAAAGGCGGCGAGTGTGAAAAAACGCTGTGGGACAAACCGATTCGACAGTATCGGGACATGGTTAACAAAACCTGATTCTCTGGTGCAAGCTTGCCGTAGGCAGGAGCGCCCGAATCGGCGTAAGATGTTGCCAGAGAGTGGTTTTTTGGCCACGTACCGGTTCATGCTCCAGTTTAAGAGTTGGGCCTAACCGACTCTACTGACTCGCCCCTTCCGTCCTGGCCGGGCGATTCGACCGCTAAGTCCCACGGACGATGACCCAATGATTAACGACCCGGGTAAACACCGAGTTAAAGGCGCCGATGCGGCGGTAAGCCTAAGGGGGCGTGAACGGGGGTTCCAGCCTCTGGCCATTCCGCGGCGCGCCGTTACCTCTCCCCGCGTGCGGGGAGAGGTCGCCCGCCGAAGCCCGCAGGGCGCAGGCGGGCGGGTGAGGGGGCGTCTCCAGATTCCTGAGCCGCTCGATAGGCCCCCTCACCCCGACCCTCTCCCCGCACGCGGGGAGAGGGAGCGCGTCGGCGTTCGCGGACACACCCCATGATGAAAGCCTTGGCCGAGCAGATCGTCGATATCGACGGCGTCGAGATCTTTGGCCGCGTGGTCGGGGTGCGCGGGCTGATGGTGGAGATTGCCGGCCCCATCCACGCCATGTCGGTCGGCTCCAGGCTCACCATCGAGACCGGGCAGGGGCCTCCAATCCCCTGCGAGGTGGTGGGCTTTTCCGGCAAGCACGCGCTGGCCATGCCGTTTGCAGCCCTTGAGGGCGTGCGGCGCGGCTGCCGGGCGGTGGTCGCCACCGCCGCCGGCGCCATCCGCCCGTCCGAGCGCTGGCTCGGCCGCGTGGTCAACGCCATGGGCGAGCCGATCGACGGCCTGGGCCCGCTGCCGCCGGGGCCGGCGCCATACCCGTTCCGCTCCTCGCCGCCGCCGGCGCATGCCCGCCGCCGGGTCGGCTTGCCGCTCGATCTCGGCGTGCGCGCGCTCAATACGTTCGTCACCTGCTGCCGCGGCCAGCGCATGGGCATCTTCTCCGGCTCCGGCGTCGGCAAATCCGTGCTGCTGTCGATGCTGGCGCGCAACGTGGCGGCCGATATCTCGGTCATCGGGCTGGTCGGCGAACGCGGCCGCGAGGTGCAGGAGTTCTTGCAGGACGACCTGGGACCGGCCGGTCTGGCGCGCTCGGTGGTGGTGGTCTCCACCTCCGATGAACCGGCGCTGATGCGCCGGCAGGCGGCCTATTTGACCCTGGCGATCGCCGAATTCTTCCGCGACCTCAACAAGGACGTGCTGGTGCTGATGGACTCGGTCACCCGCTTTGCCATGGCGCAGCGCGAGATCGGGCTCTCGGCCGGCGAGCCGCCGACCGCCAAGGGCTATACCCCGACCGTGTTCACCGAACTGCCGCGGCTTTTGGAGCGGGCCGGGCCCGGCACGGAAGCTGGCACCATTACCGGCATTTTCAGCGTGCTGGTGGACGGTGACGACCACAATGAACCAGTCGCCGACGCCGTGCGCGGCATTCTCGACGGCCATATCGTGATGGAGCGCGCCATTGCCGAGCGCGGGCGCTATCCGGCCATCAACATCCTCAAGTCGATCTCCCGCACCATGCCGCGGGCGGCCGACCCGGCCTACCTTGAGGCCATCAACCGGGCCCGCCAGGTGATGGCGACCTATTCCGACATGGAGGAATTGATCCGGCTCGGCGCCTACCGGCCCGGCTCCAGCCCCGAAGTGGACGAGGCCATCACCCTGCACAAGCCGCTGGAGGCGTTCCTGTCGCAGTTTAAGGAAGAAGCAACCAGTATGGCGGACGGCTATCAGCGGCTCGAGCGAATCCTCGCGGGTCAGGAGCCTGATCAGGCCTGATTGGACCGCGATTGGACCCTTTTTTGCTTGCGCATGATCTTTTCTGAAAACCGGTTCCCATCCCCGATCAAGTCGCGGAAATGCTTTTCGGGATCATGCGCTGGAAACCGAAAACTAACGATATTGCCTCACAGTCGGCCTGTTGGACGGTCCGGATAAGCCCGGAGCCGGTGGTATTGGCTCCAAAGGCGAAGAATTCGGGGCTTCGGGGGAGTATTTAGTCGATGAAGTCACGCGAAACCCTCATCCGCCTGAAGAAGTTTCAGGTCGACGAGAAGCGGCGCAAGGTCGCCCAGATCGAGGCGATGATCGCCGAATTCGACCGCATCGCGGCCGAGCTCGACCGCGAGATCAAGCACGAGCAGGACCGCGCCGGCATCCACGATCCCGCCCATTTCGCCTATCCGACCTATGCCAAGGCCGCGATTGCGCGGCGCGAGAACCTCAAGCGCTCGGCCGACGAGCTCAAAGTCCAGATGGACGACGCCAAGGCGGCGCTGGGCGAGGCCTTCGAGGAGCTGAAGAAGGTCGAGATGCTCGACGAGCGCGACCAGGCGCGCGAGAAGGCCGAGGACAATGCGCGCGAGCAGGCCGAACTCGACCGCATCGCGGCCATGCGGTTCTCCACTAACGCCTCGCACGCGTAATTTCAATTCTGGACTAATGGCGGCGCCCGCATCGGGCGCCGTTTTCGTTTGCCGTCTATTTTTTGCCGCTGGGTTCGGCTTTCTTCTTCATTTGCGCCAGCTCGCTGGTGAGCTTCTCCATCGCCGACTTGAGCGCGGCGATCTCGGCCCGGGCAGCGGCGAGATCGCGGCCGGCGGCGGCGATCTTGTCCTGGGTCTCACGCGAAAGCTTGGTCAGCGTCTGCTGGAGAAACTCGACATTGGCCTGCAGGCAGCCGGTGCGGCGCTCCATCTGCTTTTCGGCGGTGCAGACTTCCAGCCCGCGAATGTCCTGGGCGGCCGCGGGCGACAGCAGTGCCGCGAGCAGTGCCCCAGCACAGAGCAAAAAAAGCGCCGCTGTGTGACGGTGATGCCGATGCTGTCCGCGTGTCATGCCTGAGAGCCTACACGATAACGAGCCGGTGCAACGCCGCGTCCGCGTAAGGGCACCATGGCCACACGACAGCGGCCGGTCGCGCGGCCTACCACGTTCATAAATTGTCCCGGATTTCCGATCTGTTGCTATAGGCGGGCCGCGAATTGAATTGATCCAAATCAACATCGCTGGTCAACATTTATAGAATTGTCTAACCTGATAAAATTAACGGGAATATTGAATCTGCTCGTTCGAAATCGTTGGCGATGGCATGTCATCGGCAACTTGCCCTTTCTGGCCACCGCTGACCGCTGTTCTTTCCGAGACTTTAATTCGGTGACTGACTGATCATGTGTAAACAAAACTGGGGGTGCGAGATGAGAAGCTGGTTCTGTCGCTTGGCTGCCATCGCAGCCGTAGTTTGTCTCGCCGGCGCGGCGAGCGCACAACAATTCACGATGAAGCTGTCGTCGCCGACGGTCAACGACGCGCCGCATGAATGGATGAAGGCGTTCAAGGCCGGCGTCGAGCAGCGCTCCGGCGGCCGCATCAAGGTGGAAATCTATCCGGCGAGCCAGCTCGGGCAAATCCCGGCGACGGTCGAGGGTGTCGCGATGGGCACCATCGAATTCGCCATGCCCGCGGTCGGCTTCCTGATCGGGATGGAGCCGCGCTTCCAGGTGTTCGATGCCGCCGGCCTGTTCGACAGCGTCGAGCACGGTCAGAAGGTGCTGGCCGATCCCGCCGTGCGCGCGCGGCTGGCGACCTTCGGCGAAGCCAAAGGCGTCGAGCCGCTGGTGATGGCAATCAACGGTCCGCTCATGGTGGCGTCGCACAAGCCGATCCGCACGGTGGCCGACTTCAAGGGCCAGAAGATCCGCGTCCCCGGCGCCGCGCCGCTGCATGTCGAGCCGTTCAAGAAACTCGGCGCGTCGCCGATTTCGATTCCGCTCGGCGAGGTGCTGCCGGCGATGCAGAACAAGACGATCGACGCTTCGATCTCGTCGTTCAACGTGCTGACCGGGTTCAAATACTATGACGTGACCAAGACAACGACCTATCTTCCTGGCTCGTTCCTCGTCGGTCGGCGGCGTCGTCAACCGCAACTTCATGAAGTCGCTCGGGCCGGAGCTCGCCGCGATCGTGCGGGAAGAAGCGCGCAAGGCCGAGACGGTGTTCTCCACCTTCGGCGTCGCCGACGTCGAGCGCACCCGGGAAATCTGGGTCAAGAACGGCGGCGAAGCGATTACCCTGCCGCCGGCCGAAGCCGCGAGCTACCTCAAGGACGTGACCTCGGTCATCCCGGCGGTGCTGGCGACCAACGCGCAGATGAAAGATCGACTACGACACGCTGATGGCAGCGGCGAAGAAGCTCCGCTAGCGACCGCTCTGACATCGTCGCGCGACATTGCGCCGTCATCCCGGGCGACCGGGATGGCGGCGCAGCCGTGCGGCCGCTCTAGTTGAGCCCGAGCAGCAGGCGCATGCCGCTGAGCGAGATCGCCGGGATATAGGTGATCAGCACCAGCGCGATCAGATAGATCACCAGAAACGGAATGATGCCGCGATAGATCGCGCGCAATTCGAGTCCGAGCACGGACTGGGCGACGAAGATGTTCATCCCGAACGGCGGATGGAACAGACCGATCGCCAGGTTCACCGTCACCACGATGCCGAAATGCACGGTGTCGATGCCGAACGCCTTGACCAGCGGCACCAGCAGCGGCGTCAACAGCAGGATCGCCGACAGCGGATCGAGGAAGCAGCCGACCGCCAGCAGGATGACGTTCACGTCAGCAGAAACATCCAGGCGGAAATGTTGAGCGATTGCAGCCAGGCGACGATCGCCGCGGGAACCTGATTGACGGTGAGCAGCCAGGAGAACACCCCGGCGCAGGCGACGATGATGAGAATCTGCGCCGAGAACAGCACGGTGACGGAGGCGGCCTCGACGATATCGCGCCAGCCGAGCTCGCGGAAAACAAACCGGGTGACGAAGGCGGCGTAGACGCAGGCGACCGCCGCCGCCTCGGTCGGCGAGAACACGCCGCCGTAGATGCCGCCGAGAATGATGAACGGCATGCCGAGCGCCCAGATGCCGCGCACGGTCGCGCGCAGGAAACGGTCGAGCTTGAACGCCTCGCCCGCCCCGATGCCGTTGCGCCAGGCGTACCAGACGACATAGGCGGCGAGCATGAGCGCCAGCATCAGGCCCGGCACCACGCCCGCCGCATAAAGCCGCGGCACCGATTCCTCGGCCGCCGCGCCGTAGACGATCATCGGAATGCTGGGCGGGATGATGATGTCGATCGCGCCGACCGCGGTGACCAGGCCGGCGGCGAAGTGTTCCGGATAGCCCGCGCGCCGCATCGCCGGATACATGATGCGGCCGATGGTGGCGACACAGGCCGCGCTGACCCCGGAGATCGCGCCGAATATCGCCGACGTGCCGACCGTGGTGACGGCGAGGCTGCCGCGCACCGTAGCCGACGCCGGCCTGCACGAAATCGACCAGGCGCTGGGCGACGCTGCCGCGCCCCATCAGTTCGCCGGCATAGACAAAAAACGGAATGGCCAGCAGCGCAAAGGCATTGATCGATCCGAACAGGTTCTGATGCAGCGCCGCGAGCGGCATGTGCATGAAGAACACGAGCGCGACGGTGACCGACGACAGCAGCACGATGAAGATCGGAAAGCCCAACAGCAGCAGAATGACCGGCACCACGCCGAGCGCAAACGACATGGCTCAGACCTCCGTTGCCGGATTTGCCGGCGTCCGCCGGGCGCCCGGTCAAGATCTGAACGAGGCGCAGGCAACCGATGAACGCGATCAGGCCGAAGCCCACCGCCACCACGCCATGCGGGATCCACATCGGCACCCGCGCCATGTCGCTGACGCGGCCGAAGGCGAACATTTGCATGGCGTAATAAGTCGAATTCCACAGCACGAAGCCGGCGAGAATGACGATCACGACGAGTTCGGCAATTCGCACCAGCCTGCGGAACGACGGCGGCAGCGCGTTCACAACCACATCCATGCGCAGGTGTTGATTGCGCCAGGCGACCACGGCGGCGCCAAGGAAGGTCATGAACACCATAATGTAGATTTGCAACTCGTCTGCACTGAGGATGGTGCTGCCGAAGCCGTAGCGGCCGACGACGTTGATGAAATTGAGGCCGACCGCGGCGATAAAGGCATAAGCGAGCCCTCGCTCGATCCAGCGCATCAGACGATCGAGAATGCGCGAAATCACTATCGAAACGCCCCAAATTTTCCGCGCCAAATGCTATCGATGGCCCCGGCGATCAATAGTAACTCGGAATGGGTTCGTGCGCTTGATCTTCCTCAATGTGGCGCGTTCCAGTCCATCTTTATTGACTACTAGCCGTTCGCCGCGAGGAACGTCCGCTTAAAGCTGCAAAGCGGTCTCCGGCATGCCGTCCGGCCCTAGAACGCCGCCGCCAGATCCTTGGCGCCAGGCGATTGCGAGGCGCTCTTCATCTTGCTTTCGATGTCGGCAAGCAGGCCTGCGACCACGGCGGTGCGCCGCGCTACCGGATTGCGCTCATAGCCCGAGCGCTGGAAGAAATTTGCGGTCGGGACGCGCGCGCGGAAATCCATCGGCATCATGACCATGTCGATGCCGTTGCCGTCGCCGGTCAGGTTCATCAGTTCGAGCTCGGCCGCGGCCAAAGGCGCGGTGTAATGCTTGCCGCGCGCGAAACGCACCGAATCCAGCAGTTTCTGAACCTGCAGCAGTGGGCCGATGTCGCGGTCGAGGATCGCGGCGTGGATGCCGAGCCCGCCCGGCGTTGTCTTCGCGAGGCGATCGTGGTCGTTCCAGTTGTTCGGCACGCTGCGGCTGAACGCGATCATGCGCTTGAGCGCCTCGATCTTGGTATCCATCGAGAGCTTTGCTTCGCCGGTCAGCGGCTTGGCTTTTTGCCGCAAGATCGTGAGGAAGCGGTTGCCCTGTTCGGCCAAGAGCGAGACCGAGTTGGTGCTGAGCAGCTGGTTATATCCGACCGCGGGCGAGATCGCGCGCGGCCGGGTGGGCGTCACGCCCGCCTGCATGTCGTAGGTGCCGTTGCCGCCGGTCTCGAACGCATAGACGCCGACGATCTGATCGCGGGTGAGCCCCGCGGCCAAGGCGGTTTTCGCATAAGCCCGCTTGAATTCACTCTCGCTTGGCCGTTCCGGCACGAAGCCGAATTGCTCGGCCGCGGCTTTGAGAAAATCGGCGATCACCGGCATCGGCGGCTTTTCGCCCGGCTCGGGGCCGGGCGCGGCGGGGTCGATCGGCCGCGGCGGTCCGGAATAGATCGGCGGCTGGGTCGAGCACATAATCGGTGAGCAAGACCGGCTCATTGCCGCGCCGTTTGGCGTTGCGCGTGCGCCGCTTCTCGACCACGTCATCCCAATAGGCCGAGGCTTCCTCCTCGTAAGCGAGCCGGGCCTTCTCGTATTGTGCGAGCTTGACCTGGTAGTCGGCGGTTGCTCCGGCGCTCGGCGCGTTTTGCGCGCGCACCGGCGCGGCCGCCGTCAGCAGCGCTGCGGCGAACAACGAGATCAAGCCCATGCGAAGCAAATGGCGCTGCATTTCCAGCCTTTGTCGGCGTTTTTTCTCGATTCGGCTATGTGACGAAAAAAACGCGCCGCAAATACGGCGCGTCGAGGTTGGGGGTGGAGGTCAAGCTCGGATCGGTCGGTCGCGGCCTTGCGGGCCGCGGAAATTAGCGGATGGTGGAGCCCACGCGGTCGGTGACGATGACCCGGCTGCCGGCCTTGATCACGGTCGGGGCCTGCGCGGTCATGATATCGGTGCCGAGGTTAAGCTCCCGCGCCGAAATGCTGATGACGGAGACCAGCAACGCTGCGGCAAGCCCAACAACCACGATCTTGAGATGGGTGGTGCGGTCTGCGGTGTACATTGACCAGTTCATGGCTGCCTCCAAGGTTATTGCCACTCTGTCGGCGCGCCCCTGGAAAAGGTTCAAAAGCGTTCGTGGGGCTAACGTAGGTACGGCGGCAGGGTTCCAAAGGCCGCATCACGGATGCTTGAATAGGCGTGAAAATCGTTGAATGGCGAGGCTTTGGCTGCGAAATGCCGGAAATAGGCCGTAGCCGGGCACACACCGGTCCCGGGGCGCCACTTAGCCGAACGCACTGCAACATGGGGTAGCGCGGGAAGCGGCTGCAGGCACCCTGGGGGGCCGGGCGGCGGCTGGGTCAACGTGTCAGGAACGGCCAGCCGGCGTCAGTCGCTGCGGCTCAACTGGTGTTCCTCGGCGATCCGTTCGAACGTCTCCGCCACGCTCTTGATCCGATAGGCCAGCCGGTTGTCGTTCTCGACCGGCAGCTGGCGGACGATCTTGTATTTGCCGCGGGCGGCCGCGTTTCCGAAGGTCGGCTCGTAATAGACGTTGGTGCCGGCGGAATATCTGTGCGTCATGGACGTGCTCGCCTTTCTTTCTTGTCGTTATTCGGCAGAAGCGAGTCTTGTGAAAACGCCCGGCACGAGGCCGGGCGCTCCGTTATTTCAAACGACGTTAGTTCGTCGATCAGGCATTCTGCAGATTGGCCGCCGCCTGCTTGCCGCGCTCGGTCACGATGTCATAGGTGAGGCGCTGGCCCTCGTTGAGCGTGCTCATGCCGGCGCGTTCAACCGCGCTGATATGAACGAACACGTCGCGCGAGCCGTCGCTCGGCGTGATAAAACCAAATCCCTTTTGGGTATTGAAGAACTTAACAGTACCGGTGGCCATGATGCCTTTTCCTTGCGTGATGCAGCTGCTTTGCGTTGAGATGCGCTGAAAGCGTTGTTCGCTTCGAGCGATCGAAACATCCGTTTTTTGGGGTGACTTGATAAGCGGCCAAAACGGGCAGCGCAGCAAGGCAAAACCGAAAACCTAGTTTCAACAAGGAACAAGTACACGAATTGACGAGAATCGTCAAACCAACGCGAGTGGAGTCAGTTGGCGACCTTCTTAAGCGGGAAGCTCTCGCTGTCGTACAGCGCGCGAATGTCCTTGTGACCGAGCCGCTCCTCGTCGATTTCGATGTAGGCGCCGAGCAGCAACGGTTCAGGGAGCTCTTCCACCGCGAAGCGAATGGCGTCCGACGCGTGATCGAAGCGGCGATACTTGATCTTGCTGGCGACCTTGCGATTGCGCGAGGGAAACAACTCGGCCGGCGCGCTGAAATCGAATTTATTCATGACATTCTCCAAAACCGTCGGGCGAACCGAATTGATGAAACGACTTTATTCTATATAGGCACGAATTCGCGACTTAACAGGGGCAAAACCCTTGTCATTCCGGGGCACGTGACAGCGAAACGTTAAATGCTGCCGACGGTCTTCAGCCGCGCGCGCGGGTGGATTTCCGACTGCGACGATCACCGGCGTCTGCGCGCGGAAGCGCTCGACGATGCCGCGCACGAACGGCCGGATGCCGCCCGAGGTCACCAGCACCGGCGCCTCGCCTTCGCGCGCCGCCGCCTCGAAGCGCTCGCGCACCAGCGTGATGAATTCCGACAGCCTCGAGGGCTGCATCGCCAGCTGTGCGCTCCTCGCCCTGGCCGACCATGGACTCGGCGAAGGCCTGCTCCCATTTCGCCGACAGCGCGATCAGCGGCAGATAGCCGGCATTGCTGGTGTGCTGGGCGCAGATCTGGCGCGCGATGCGCGCACGCACATGCTCGGCCAGCGTCACCGGATTGCGCGAGCCGCCAATGCCGTCGGCGATGCCTTCCAGGATGGTGGAGAGATCGCGGATCGAGACGCGCTCGGCCAGCAGGATCTGCAGGATGCGCTGGATGCCGGACACGGTGATCAGCGACGGCACCAGGTCCTTGAGCAGTTCGGCCTGCTCCTTCGGCAATTCCTTGAGCAGCTTCTGCACCTCGCCGTAGGACAGCAGCTCCGCCATGTTGTTCTTGAGCAGCTCGGTCAGGTGCGTGGACAGCACGGTGGCGGCATCCACCACGGTGTAGCCTTTCATCGACGCATCTTCCTTGAGCGCGGCGTCGATCCAGGTGGCCGGCAATCCGAAGGTCGGTTCGGTGGTGTGGGTGCCGGGCAGCTTCACCTGTCCGCCGGCCGGATCCATGACCATGTACTGGCCGGCCCAGACCTTGCCGCTGCCGGCCTCGACCTCCTTGATCTTGATGACATAGGCGTTGGCGTCGAGCTGCACATTGTCGAGGATGCGCACCGCCGGCATCACGAAGCCCATCTCGACCGCGAGCGAGCGGCGCAGCGCCTTGATCTGCTCGGTCAGCCGGTCGGTGCCGTCGGGCGAATTGACCAGCGGCAGCAGCGCATAACCGAGCTCGACTTTCAGGTCGTCGATCTCGCAGCGAGGTGGAAATCGGCTCTTCCGCGGCGGCTTCGGTCTTGGCGACGGCGTCCGCCTTCTTGGTTTCGACCGCGAGCGCGAGCTTGGTGCGCTTGTCGATGATGTAGGCGAGCGCTGCTGCGCCGCCGCCGAGCGCCAGGAACGGCAACATCGGAATGCCGGGCAGCAGCGACATCACCAGCATCACCGCGCCCGACATGCCGAGCGCCTTGGGATAGCCGGAGAGCTGCTTGAGCAGCGCCTTGTCGGCGGCGCCCGCCACGCCGGCTTTCGCCACCAGCAGGCCGGCGGCGGTGGAGACGATCAGCGCCGGCACCTGCGTCACCAGGCCGTCGCCGACGGTGAGGATGGTGTAGGAATGCGCGGCGTCGGCGAAGCTCAGGCCTTGCTGCGCGATGCCGATGATCATGCCGCCGATGACGTTGATGAACACGACCAGCAGGCCGGCGATGGCGTCGCCGCGCACGAATTTCGAGGCGCCGTCCATGGCGCCGAAGAAGCCGCCTTCGTCCTCCAGCACCTGGCGGCGGCGGCGCGCTTCCTTCTCGTCGATCATGCCGGCCGACAGATCGGCGTCGATCGCCATCTGCTTGCCCGGCATGGCGTCGAGGTGGAAGCGGGCGGCCACTTCCGCGATGCGGCCGGAGCCCTTGGTGATGACCACGAAGTTCACGATCACCAGGATCGTGAACACGATGATGCCGATGACGAAATTGCCGCTCATCACGAAATTGCCGAAGGCCTCGATGACGTGGCCGGCGGCGTCGGTGCCTTCGTGACCGCGCGACAGGATCAGGCGGGTGGAGGCGAGGTTGAGCGACAGCCGCAGCATGGTCGCGATCAGCAGCACGGTCGGGAACGACGGAGAATTCCAGCGGCGTGTGGATGAACAGCGCCGTCATCAGGATCAGCACCGACAGGATGATCGAGATCGCCAGCGCCAGATCGAGCAGCACCGGCGGCAGCGGCAGGATCAGCACCACCAGGATGGTGAGCACGCCGACGGCGAGCGCGAGGTCGCCGCGCTTCAGCAGCGTGCCGATTTCGCCGAGACCGGGAAGCTTGAAGCCGCTGGTCGCGGTTGCGGTGCGGCGGTGATGTCGCTCATTCAGGCCCAACTGCCTCCACGCCCCCGGAGGCTCGGACACGGACAATACAAACGTCATTAAACGGCAGCCAGACACCGCGGCCGGTGCCCGGGTAGAGAATCGTGGTGAGTGATTACCCGTATCCCCAGGCAATATTTGCCCATTTTATGGTTAGCGGGGGGTTAATGGGGGCCGGGACCGGCCTGGAAGCGCCGGTAAACGGCAGAAAAGTCCTCTCCCCGGGGAGAGGGAGAGGACCTGAGGCGCCAGCGCTGTTGCGGGCGGGGAGGACGGGTCAGCCCGGCAACAGCACGGTGTCGATGACGTGGATGACGCCGTTCGACTGCATCACGTTGCGGATCGTGACCTGGGCGGTGTCGCCCTTGGCGTCGATGATCCAGAGCTTGCCGTCCTTCTCCTGGATCGTCAGCGGGGCGCCTTCCACGGTCTTGAGCGATGGCCTTGCCGCCGCCCTCCTTGACCGTCTTCCATCAGGTCCTTCGCCGACATGCGGCCGGACACCACGTGATAGGTCAGCACGTTGGTGAGCGTCTTCTTGTTCTCGGGCTTGAGCAGCGTGTCGACGGTGCCGGCCGGCAGCTTGGCGAAGGCGTCGTTGGTCGGCGCGAACACCGTGAACGGGCCGGGCGATTGCAGCGTGTCGACCAGGCCGGCGGCCTTCACCGCGGCGACCAGCGTGGTGTGGTCCTTCGAATTGACGGCGTTCTGCACGATGTTCTTGGACGGATACATCGGCGCGCCGCCGACGGTGACGGTCTTCTCCTGGGCGTAAGCAGGTGCCCATCGCGGTCATGCCAAGGCTCAGCGCCAGCGCGGCGGCTCCGGCCAAGGCGACAGTGGTGAATGCGTTTCATGATCAGCTCCCGTTGCTCTTTCGTTTCACGTCCCCATGGCGGAGACATCGGGAGCTACGGAGGCGCAGGATTGATGGATGCGAGGCGGCGCTCACAGGTTCGTGAGCTTGCCGGTGGCGATCACCGGCCCGGTCGGCTGACCGGTGGGCGAGCCGCCGGGCGGCTCAAGCGAAACAGCCAGCACCGCCTTGCGTGGTCGTCTGCGCCAGCAGGCCGGCCGGGATCGCGAGCGCGACGGCGCTTGTCCGGCGCGCATCAGGCCGAGCGAGCGCGGCTTGTCGTCGGGCGGGATCAGCCAGAGTTCCGGCACCCGGTCGGCGGCGGCGGCGAAGGCCGCCGGCACCACCAGCACGCGTGCCGCGCCGCGGGTCGATGGTCGCGACGAAAGGCGGTGCTTGCCGCCGCCATCGATGCGCGGCGATCAGCGGCGCATTCGGCGCCAGGGCTGCCGAGATAGATCAGCGCGCCGATGCAGGCCGCCGCCAATGCGCCGGTCGCCAGCGAAAGCCCGCGCCAGAACGCCAGATTCTGCCAAAGGCCCGCGCCTTGCGGCTTTTGCGCGGGCAGGGCGCCGGCGATGCGATCCCAGACCTGCGGCGGCGGTGCGACTTCCGCGATTTCCGCCGCCCAGGGCGCCAGCCGCTGCTTCCCATGCCGCGACCATGCAGCGGCGAAAGCCGCGCTCGCGCGCGATCCGCCGCTCGGCGGCGGCGCGATCGGGCCCGCCAGCACGCCGAGGGCATATTCGGCGGCGAGCAGTTCGTCTTCCGGGCATGCCGCTATGGTCGAATGTGTCGGTCATGGTTCCAGGCAGCTCTTCAGTTTGATCATCGCCCGCCGGATCCAGCTTTTCATGGTGCCGAGCGGCACTTTCATGCGCGCGGCCAGGTCCTCATAGGTATTGCCGTCGAAAAAGGCGCCGCGCAGCGCGCTGCGTTCATGCGCCGCCAGGCCGTCGAGGCAGCCATGCAGCCGCGCATGATCCTGCGGTCATTTCCAGCGCGCTGTCGGCGATCGACGCCGCTGTCGGCGACCTCGGCCGCGGCATCGATCGGCTCCATGCGCCGGCTATGCCTGCGTTGCGCGCAGCCGGTCGATGGCGCGGTTGCGCGCGATCGCGATCAGCCAGGTCATCGGGCTTGCCCGGCTGGGGTCGAAATCGGCGGCTTTGCGCCATACCGTCACATAGACCTCCTGCAACACGTCCTCGGCTTCGCTGCGTTCACCCAAGATACGCAGGCAACGCCGAAAAGCTTCGCCGAGGTGAGGCGATAGACGGTTTGCAGCGCCGCGCGGTCGCCGCCCGGGATGCGGGCGAGCGCGGCGGCGATCAGGCTGCGGTTGGCGTCGAGGTCCATCAGGAGGGGCGCGCTATCGGCGCTTCCAGACTTCGGACCCGACCTCGTGGCCGTCGGAATAGGTCCACACGCCGATCCAGTTGCCGCCATCCTCGCCATAGACCGCAAGGCCGGTGTCGCCGCCGGCGCGGTAGGACACCGCGATGTATTTCTCATTGCCAATGCCGGTGCCGATATAACGCACCCCGCCCACCACCCAGACCACGCGATAGGTTGCGCCGGTTTTTTCGACCGCCACGGTCCCGGTATATTTCGATCCGCTGCCGGGATTAGTGCCTTCGACACTATAAGTGCCGACCGGATCGGCGGCGAAGGCGGTGGCGGCACTCCACAGCAAGACAGCGGCGCTGACGGCGAACAGATGACGCATGACGGTCTCCCCGAAGGCACGCGCGGAGGGCCGCGCGGCGTTTCATGGCGAAAAGTCTAAGGCTTTGCCAATGTCGCGACAATGACGGCGGGGCGCGGCCCGGTGACGACAATCAGCTATGCCGCGAGCGGGTCGGACCCATATTTGTTCGGACCGGCGGTGCCGCGCAGGCAGCCGAGCTCGACGAATCCCCAGATCGAAATCGCAAAACTTGCCAGCGACAAGATGATTTGAAGGCCGACCTGATCCGCAAATCCACTCAATACGCCGGGCAGCACATAAAATACCAGCAGCCACCAGCCGCTCTTATCACGGTCGTGCAGCCGCTTGATGCCGACGGCGATGCCGGAAATGATGATGGGAATATAGATGATGACGGCGACGAGGATGAACAGCGTCGCCATATCGCCGGCGAACGCCAAGCCGACGGCGATCAGCATCACGACAAGATAAATAACCGCCGCGAGCCAGTATTTGGCGCGATTGATGCGCCCGCTAAAGCCGAACAAGAGCTGGAAAAAGTTCATTGCCGCCCCCTGCAAATGATACCGCAGGGGAGCCTATGCCCTTGGGCGAATTGCGACAATCAAAGATGTTGCGGGATGCACGGCAAATTCCACGGCGCAATCTTGTTTATGCCGCTTTTGCTCCGCATATCCCGGTCAAATCATACGGGGACATCATGCTGAAAACCGAGGAATACCTGATCGAAACCGCCGACCGGTGTATCCGGCTGGCGCGCGAAGGGCGCGAGCTGATCACCCGGCTCGAATCCATCAGCAACGAACTCATGGCCAAGGCGGTCGAACTCGACACTGCCACGCGCAGAAGACCAAAAAGCCGTCCGCTGGCGCCGGCGAAGCATCGGCGTCCTAAGCGCCGAGATTTCCGATCAGTCTGAAACAAAAAGCCCGGCCATTGCGCCGGGCTTTTTGCTTGCTTGGCTGGCCGGGCTGGCGTTTACGCCGCGCCGCGCATCGCTTCGCCGCCGTGCGGCGGCGGGATCGGCGCGCCGTCGGCGGCATATTCGTTGAGCTTGTTGCGCAGCGTGCGGATCGAGATGCCGAGGATATTGGCGGCGTGCGTGCGGTTGCCGAGGCAATGCTTGAGCGTCTCCAGGATCAGGTCGCGCTCGACCTCGGCCACGGTGCGGCCGACCAGATTGCGCGTGACCTGCTCGGCGGCCATCGCGGCGTGCGCGGCGGCGCCGGTGCCGCGCGCCTGGTCGAGCCGCCCGCCGTCGGGCGACAGAATCCCGTCGATGCCGATCTCCGCGCCGGTCGAGAGCAGCACGGCGCGATGCAGCGTGTTCTCCAGTTCGCGCACATTGCCCGGCCAGCGGTTGATGTTGAGCGCGCGGCGCGCTTCCGCCGACAGCGGGCGCACCGGCAGGCCGTTGGCGTCGGAATATTTCTTGACGAAATACTGCGCCAGCTCGGCGATGTCGGCCGGCCGCTCGCGCAGCGGCGGGATCTTCAGGTTCACCACGTTGAGGCGGAACAGCAGATCCTCGCGGAATTTGCCTTCGCGCACGGCGTCGGTGAGATTGCGGTTGGAGGTGGCGACGATGCGGATATCGACCGGCACCGGCTTGCCGCCGCCGACGCGGTCGATCACGCGCTCCTGGATGGCGCGCAGCAGCTTGGCCTGCAGCCGCACGTCCATCTCGGTGATTTCGTCGAGCAGCAGCGTGCCGCCATTGGCCTCCTCGAACTTGCCGATGCGGCGGGCGAGCGCGCCGGTGAAGGCGCCCTTCTCGTGGCCGAACAGTTCGGATTCCAGCAGGTTCTCCGGGATCGCGGCGCAATTGACGGTGATGAACGGCTTCTTGGCGCGCTGCGAGCGCGAATGCAGGTAGCGCGCCAGCACTTCCTTGCCGGTGCCGCTTTCGCCGGTGATCAGCACCGAGGCGTCGGAGCCGGCGATCTGCTGGGCGAGCTTGACCACCGTCGCCATGGCGTCGTCGCGATAGATCATCTCGCGGCTGTCGTCGGCGACGGCGGCGAGCACCGCCGCGATCAGGTCGGGATCGGGCGGCAGCGGGATGTATTCCTTGGCGCCGGCATGGATGGCGTTGACCGCCGCGCGCGCGTCGTTGGTGACGCCGCAGGCCACGATCGGCACATGGATGCGCTCGGCGTCGAGCCGCGTCGACCAGGTCGCGGATGTCGAGGTTGACGTCGACGATCAGCAGGTCGGCGCCGCGGCCGGAGCGCAGCACGGCGAGCGCCTGCTCGTTGCTTTCGGCGTGGGTGACGGCTGGCGCCCTTGTCCATCGCGATCTTGCGTCGCGGTGGTGAGCTGGCCTCCCAGCGTGCCGACGATCAGGAGTCGCATGACATATATCCCTCTAGAGTTCTGTTCGACGTTCACGCGCGATTAGCTTCGATCCGCCTTGATGATTTCCGTCATGGTCACGCCGAGCTTGTCCTCGACCAGCACCACTTCGCCGCGCGCGACCAGCCGGTTGTTGACGTAGATATCGATCGCCTCGCCGACCTTGCGGTCGAGTTCGAGCACCGCGCCGGGGCCGAGCTTGAGCAGTTCGCCGACATCCATGCGGGCGCGGCCGAGCACGGCCGAGACCTGCACCGGCACGTCGAACACCGCTTCCAGGTCGGCGGCGCCGCGGTTGATCGAATCGGTGTCGGACGGCGCCAGCAGCGCCGGCGTCCTCGACCGTCTGCATCTCGGCCGCCGCTTTCGAGATCGGGGAGCGGCACCTTGCTGTCGTCGTCACTCATTGCGTCGGTCTCCAGAATTCCTAGTGCGGCCGTGGTGCGGGCCGCCACATAGCGGCCGACCACGTCATCGATGGCGGATAAGGTCGCGGCCTGGTCGCGAGTGACGCCGCCGTCGGCCCATTCGATGCGGCAGTCGCCGGGCGCCATGGCGGGATCGGACATCACCACCAGCCGGCCCTCGAAGCCGCGCGCGCGCGCGATCTCCTCGAGCTTGTCCTTGGCGATCTCGTAGATGTCGGCGCCGATGCGCACGACGATGTGCGGCGTCGTCACCAGCTGGTGGAAGCATTCGGTGGCGAGCGCGGAAATCTCGGCGAACGGCTCGCGCGCGATCAATTCGGGCGCGAGCTTGGCGGCGACCGCGACCGCCACTTCCACCGCCTCGGTCTCCAGCCGCGCCTCGATGCCGGTGAGCGCGCGATCGAGCCGCGCCAGGCCGTCGGCGATCAGCGCCGAGCGCGGTGGCGATGCGCTGGGCGGCTTCGGTCTGCGCCTGCGCCTGGCCGGCGGCAAAGCCCTTGCGATGGGCTTGCGCCTCGGCGTCCGCGCGCCGGCGTTCGGCCTCGACCAGGGTAATGGTCGGCTTCTCGCCGGTGGCGAAATCCTCGTCGAACATATATTTCGCGGTCGATTTCATGTCATCTCAGTAAATCAACTCTTCGTCGCCGCGGCTCTTGGAGATCAGGATTTCGCCCTTGGCGGCGAGATCCTTGGCGATATTGACCAGCAGCGCCTGCGCCTCGTCGACGTCGCGCAGGCGCACCGGGCCCATCGCCTGCATGTCGTCGACCAGCATCTTGGCGGCGCGCGTCGACATGTTGCTGAAGAAGAACTGGCGCACGGCTTCGGTGGCGCCCTTGAGCGCGATCGCCAGCTTGTCCTTGTCGATATTGCGCATCAGCGTCTGCGCCGAGCCGGTATCGAGCTTGATCAGGTCGTCGAAGGTGAACATCAGCGCCTTGATGCGCTCGGCGGCGTCGCGGTTGTCCTCTTCCAGCGCGGTGAGGAAACGCGTTTCGGTCTGCCGGTCGAAATTGTTGAAGATCTCCGCCATCACCTCGTGCAGCGTCGCGCCGGCGGGTCTGCGACAGGTTGGACATGAATTCGGTGCGCAGCGTCTGCTCGACGCGCTCGATCACTTCCTTCTGCACCGACTTCCATCTTCAGCATGCGGTTGACCACGTCGAGCGACGAGATCCTCGGGCAGGATCGACAGCACGCGCGCGGCGTGTTCCGGGCGCAGTTTGGAGAGCACCACCGCCACGGTCTGCGGGTATTCGTTCTTGAGATAGTTCGCCAGCACCTCTTCCTGGACGTTGGCGAGCTTCTCCCACATGTTGCGGCCGGCGGGGCCGCGGATCTCGTCCATGATGCCGCCGACGCGCTCCGTCGGCAGATATTGCTGCAGCAGGCGCTCGGTGGCGTCGTAGTTGCCGAGCAGGGCGCCGGAGGCCGACATGCGCGCCGACGAATTCCAGCAGCAATTGCTCGACCGCGTCGGCCTCGATCGCTGCCGAGCGACGACATCACGATGGAAATTTCGCGCAGTTCGTCGTCGTCGAGCATGCTGAAGATCTTGCCGCCGTATTGCTCGCCGAGCGCCAGCATCAGCACCGCCGCGCGTTCCGGGCCGGAGAGCTTGCGCCGGCCGGCATTGACCTGCGGACGGCTGGCGAGCTCGGCCATCAGGCCGCCGATGTCCTCGCGGACCGCGGCGCCTTTGTCTTTCTTCTGTTCGGCATAGGCTGACGGCATGGCTTAGGCTGCGTCCTCGTGGAGCCAGTTGCGGATGATGGAAACCGCCTCGTGCGGGTTCTTCTCGGCGAGTTCGCCGACCTTCTGCACCGACTGCGGCGTGCACCTGGCCCTGCACCTTGGCGACGTCGATCATCGCGGAGGTGCGGTTGGAGATGGCGACCGCTTCGTCGCCGCCGACGATCGAGATATTGGCGCCGCCGCTGTTGGTGATGCTGCCGCTGCCGCCGCCGGAAATGGTCATGCCGCCGCTCGCTGCGCGACATGGCAGCGCCGGCGCGCCGATCGGCGCCGGCGACGCCGGCAGTGCCCGCCGCGCCGGCGCGCCGGACTGCCGGCTCCGGCGCCTTCCGGCGTCACGATCCGGCGCACCAGCGGACGCACCACCAGGAACAGCACGATCAGGCCGAGCAGCGCCATCACGCCGAGCTCGGCGCCGCGCATGATGTCGTCCTTGGTGAATTGCAGATAGCTCATCCAGCCGGTCGGCTCGTTGATCGGCGACCGGCGTGGTTTCGGCAAAGCGCAGGTTGACCACCTCGACCTGGTCGCCGCGCTTGGCGTCGAAGCCGATCGCCGAGCGCACCAGCGCCGCGATGCGGTCGATCTCTTCCTTGGCGCGCGGCTGCATAGGCGATCTCGCCCTTGTCGTTCTTGGTGTAATTGCCGTCGACCAGCACGGCCGCCGAAATGCGGTTGACCCGGCCGGCCTCGATCACTTCGGTCTTGGTGGTGCGCGAGATCTCGTAGTTGACGATTTCCTCGGTCTTGCTGGTTCTGGTCGCGCGCTGCTGCCGCCGCTTTCGGCCGGCTTGTTGGAGCCGGGCAATTCGTTGCCGACCGAGACCGCGCCGCTGTCCTTGCCGTCGCCGCTCGACGACTGCTCCTCGCGGGTCTGGCTCGAGCGCACCACGCGGCCGTCCGGATCGAACTTGTCGGAGGTCTGGGTGATGCGGTTGAAGTCGAAATCGGCGGTGAGCTGCACGCGCGCGTGGCCGGGGCCGACCACCGAGGAGACGATGGCCTCGACCTGATTGCGCAGGCGGTTCTCGAACGCCATCTTGCGCTCGTCGGCGCCGGCGCCGCCCAGCGGATTGTCCTGCGCGGCGCCGTCGGCGAGCAGCTTGCCGGTCTCGTCGATCACCGACACGCGCTCGGGCTTCATGCCGTTGACCGCGGTCGCGACCAGATGGCGGATGGCGCGCACCTGCTGCGGCTCCAGCGTGCCGCGCACCTTGAGCACGATCGAGGCCGAGGCCTCCGCCTTGTCGCGCGAGAACAGCGGCGCGCTCCGGCAGCACCAGATGCACGCGCGCGGCCTGCACGCGGTCGATGCCGCGGATGGTGCGGGCGAGTTCGCCTTCGAGCGCGCGCAGATGATTGATGTTCTGGATGAAGCTGGTGGCGCCGAGCGCGTCCGACTTGTCGAAAATCTCGTAGCCGACGCCGCCGCCCTTGGGCAGGCCGCCTTCGGCGAGCTTCATGCGCAGCCGCGCGACCTTGTCCTTGGGCACCATCACGATGGCGCCGTCGTTCTTGATCTCGTAGGCGATCGCCTGGCGCTCCAGATCCTTGATGATCGAGGCGCTAGTCCTCGACCGACAGATCGGTGAACAACGGCACCATTTGCGGCGTCGTCATCTGGATCATGAGGAATGAGAAGAAGCCGATCAGTGCCAGCGTCACCGCGGCCATCGCCGCCATTCGCGCCGCACCCAACGACTTCACGAAATCGAAGAAACCTTGCACTGGCTGTTCGTCCCACCCGAGGCGCGCGTTGAGCGCTTCACCCGGCAAGATTTGCCCAGTTTATGGTTAGCGTCCGGTTAACTCGGCGAAAGTGCAGCCGATGCTATGCACGGCGCGGCCGCCGTGCGTGCAATCGCGCGAGCGCGCCAAAACGAAAATCGCCGGCCACGTTGGGCCGGCGTTCGAATCGAATTCGGTGTGGCGATCGGCTACTGCCGGTACTGCTGGATGCGCGTGGTGCGCAGGCCGGCGAGGCCGTGCTGGTCGATGGAGTACTGCCAGGAGAGGAATTCCTCGACCGTCAGCGTGTAGCGCGCGCAGGCTTCCTCGAGCGACAAGAGGCCGCCGCGTACCGCTGCAACCACCTCGGCCTTGCGGCGGATGACCCAGCGTTTCGTGGTCGGCGGCGGCAGATCCGCGATCGTGAGCGGACTGCCATCGGGCCCGATGACGTATTTTACCCTCGGGCGGTGGGGTTCGGTCATTGGTATACTCACAAGCACAAGACTCGACTGACAGTTACTGATCGGAAACTACAGGCCGCGACTTAAAATTTGCCTAAGCATCGGGCGCGGAAAGGGAAATGTTTGCCCTGTTTTTGCTAACCTTTTGGTTACGGATGAGGCCACGCGAGTCCGCATCCGGTTTGGGCGCCAAGGGCCCTGACTTAGGTAATATAGGGCCAGACCGAGCATTTTGGGGTGCGCCGCTGAAAAAGTTCCATATGCCCAGATCATCGGATTGGCGCGCCATGGGCCGCTATACCGCCACGCTGGTCGCGGTCGCGCTCGCCTATTTCGTGCTGGCCAAGCTCGGCTTGCGCCTCGCCTCGATCAATCCGAGCGCCAGCCCGATCTGGCCGCCGACCGGGGTTGCGCTCGCCGCCGTGCTGCTGGGGGGCTTGCGGGTCTGGCCGGCGATCTTCGTCGGCGCCTTCGCCGCCAATGCCACCACCGCCGGAACCTGGAAACCTCCGCCTTCATCGCTCTGGGCAACACGCTGGAAGGCGTGGTCGGCGGCTTCCTGATCGAGCGCTGGTCGGGCGGCCGCGACACTTTTGCGACGCCCGCGCGGGTGGCGAAATTCGCCCTGGTCAGCTTCGGGCCGGCGACCGTCATCAGCGCCAGCGTCGGCGTGGCGACGCTGTGCGTGGCGGGCTTCGCGGACTGGGAGAAATTCAGCCCGATCTGGATCACCTGGTGGCTGGGCGATGTCGCCGGCGCGCTGGTGGTGACGCCGGTGATCGTGCTGTGGGCGCGAACCGATTTTCGCTCGGTTCAACGGCCGCGAGCTGCGCGACATGGCCGCGCTGCTCGCCTGCACAATGGCCGTCGGCCTGATCGCCTTCAGCCCGCTGCTGCCGCGCTCCGAATATACCAGCCCGCTCGGCTTCCTCGCGATCCTGCCGCTGGTCTGGGCGGCATTGCGGCGCGGGCCGCGCGATACCGCGACGGTCGGCCTGATCATCACCTGCTTCGCGATCTGGTCCACGATCGAGCATGCCGGGCCGTTCGGGCAGATCGGGCTCAACGAATCCTTCCTGCTGCTGCTCACCTTCATGATCAGCGTCTCGGTGCCGAGCCTGGCGCTCAGCGCCGACGTGGCGATGCGCCGGCGCACCGAGGGCAATCTGCCGCCGCACCCAGGCTGAGCTCGACCAGCGCGTGCAAGCGAGCGCACCGCCGAGCTTGCCGACGCCAATATCCATCTGCTCGAAGCCCAGCGTCTCGCCAATCTCGGAAGCTGGTCGTGGGACGTGGTGAACAACAAGGTGTCATGGTCGGAAGGATTGTTCGAGATCTACGGTCTTGCCCCGGATCGGTTCAAAGGCACGCTCAACGAATTCATCGGCTTCATCCACCCGGACGACCGCGCGCAAGTGCAGGCGAGCATCGGCGAGGCGCTCAAGTCGGGCAACGATTTCAGCCACGAGGAGCGCATCGTCCGGCCGGATGGCGCCATTCGTCATTTGCACAGCGTCGGCGAAGTGATCCGGGACGAGGGCGGCGTCGCGATCCGCATGCTCGGCATCTGCCTCGATGTTACCGAGCGCAAACAGGCGGAGAACGCGCTGCGCGAATCCGAGCAAAGCTACCGGCTGCTGCTCAGGGGCGTGCGTGACTACGCGATCTACATGCTCGACACCGGCGGCCACGTGCGGACCTGGAACGAAGGCGCCGAGCGCATCAAGGGCTATAGCGCCGACGAGATCGTCGGCCAGCATTTCCGCGTCTTTCTGCCTGAGGATATTCGCGCCGGCGGCATGGCGGAACAGGCGCTGGTCGAGGCCGCGCGCGAGGGCCAATTCGAGGCGCAGAGCTGGCTGCTGCGCAAGGACGGCAGCCGCTTCTATGCCAGCGTCGTCATGGACGCGCTGCGTAACGATGCCGACGAACTCATCGGCTTCGCCAAGCTGGTCCGCGACATCACCGCGCAGCACGAGGCGCAGGTCGCGCTCGAAGAAACCCGCGAGCAACTCGCCCAGGCGCAGAAGATGGAGGCGCTTGGCCAGCTCACCGGCGGCATCGCCCACGACTTCAACAACCTGCTGATGATCGTCTGCGGCTATGCGCAACTGCTGCAACGCCGGCTGAGCGAGCCGAAGGACACGCAGGCGATCGAAGCGATCCGTGCCGCGGCCGGCCGCGGCGAACGGCTGACCCGTCAACTGTTGACCTTCTCGCGCCGCCAGCAATTGACGCCGGTGGTCGTCGACCTGCGCCGGCGCATCGACTCGGTGCGCGACATGCTGGCGCCCTCGCTGCGCGGCAATATCGAGCTCGTCTGCGACGTCGAGGACAAAATCTGGCCGGTCGAGGTCGATCTCGACGAGCTGGAACTGGCGTTGGTCAACATTGCGGTGAATGCGCGCGACGCCATGCCCGACGGCGGCAGCATCACGCTGTCGGCGCGCAATGTGGTGCTCAAGGCCGGGCTCGGCCGCCGGCTCGCTCGCGGGTGACTTCGTCGCGCTTGCCATCATCGATACCGGCGCCGGCATGCCGGCAGACGTGGTGCAGCGGGTGTTCGAGCCGTTCTTCACCACCAAGCCGGTCGGCAAGGGCACCGGCCTAGGCCTTTCGCAAGTGCACGGCTTCGCCAATCAGTCGGGCGGGGCGGTGACGGTGAGCAGCGAACCCGGCCGCGGCACCGTGGTCACGGTCTATCTGCCGCGCGCCCGCGTCGAGGTGGCGGCGGGCGCAGGCGGCACGGTATCGGCGGCGAGCGAGCCGCAGGGCACGGTGCTGATGGTCGAGGACAGCCGCGACGTCGCCGACGTCACCGCCGCGCTGCTCGAACAACTCGGTTACCGCGTGGTGCGGGCCGAGAACGCCGCCGAGGCGCTGCGCCATCTGCAGCAAGGCATCGAGTTCGATCTGCTGTTGTCCGATATCGTGATGCCGGGCGCGCTCGACGGCCTTGGCCTGGCGGAAGTCTGCCGCAAGCGTTTCCCCGATATCCCGGTGCTGCTGGTCAGCGGCTTTTCCGACGCCGCGCAGGCCGCCGACGGCCGCTTCGACATCCTGCGCAAGCCGTTCGAATTAGCAGCGCTCGAACGCGCGATCGATCAGGCGATTGGAAGTGTGCGCGCAACCGGGCAAAAGCGCGCCCGCGCCTTATAGAACCGGCTAGCTGCCGGGACGGATAATCCGCTTGATCTTGTCCATGGTGTAGTTCTGCCCGTTGATGGACAGAAGCGGCGGATTTTGCGTGAGATCGACCGAATCCACAGTGGCCTGCACTTCCGTGGAAATGCCGGTCGATTGACCGTTGGCGTCGACGCCGGTGGCGGTCATCGTGTAACTGCCGTCCGGCCACAGCTTGCCGTCATTGCCGCGGCCGTCCCAGCTGAATTTCTGACTGCCCGGATTGACCGAGAAGGTGCCGGAATAGGCGGTCTGCCCGGTCGCATCCTTGATCGTGACGGTCGCGGTCGAGGGCTTGCTGACATTGAGGCTCCAGGTCGCGCTGCCGTTGGCGAGTTGCGCGGTCGAGCCGTCCACCACCACGGTGGCGCCGACATAGGCGAGCGCCGTGGTCGATTGCGCGCTTTTCTCCAGCGACACCAGGGTGGTCAACTGGTCGTTCGATTTCATCTGCTGCTCGACCTGGGCGAACTGCACCAGCTGCTGGGTGAACTGGTTGGTGTCGAGCGGATCGAGCGGGTTCTGGTTCTTGAGCTGCGTGGTCAGCAGTTGCAGGAACGTCGTGAAATTGCTGGCGATCATGGTGTTGTCGGCCACGCCCGGAATCGCCGCGGCGCCGCTGCGGCGGGACTTGTGGCGGCGGCGGTGTTGACGGGGGTCGAGGTGATGGCGGTCATTTTTGGTCCTCAGACGTGAATGTCGATGCCGCTGCCTTGTCCGGCGAGGCGGCCGTAGCCGCGCTGACGTCGTGTCGGCGCCCGGCAGCGTATCGTCTTCGACGACGAGCTGTGCGGCGTCGGGCGTCGGCGTATTGGTTTGATCGCGGCCCATGGATTGGTCGCGCAGCGAGAATTGCAGGCCGTTGTCGGCGGTCTTCAAGCCGGCATCCTGCAAGGCGCGCTCGAGGCCGGTGGCGTCGCGGCGCAGCAGATCGAGCGTGTCGGAGCGGTCCGCGATCAGGCGCGAGGTCACGTTGCCGTCGCGGTCGACGTCGAGGCGAACCTCGATGCGGCCGAGCTCCGGCGGATCGAGGCGGATCTCGAAATGGTTCTTGCCGGCGAGCGCCTTGCTGGCGATTTCGATCGCGACGCCGGCGAGCGGGATCGGCGGCTGCCTGCGGCGCCGGATTGCGCGGCGGCAGGCGGCGGGGTTGCGGCCGATGCCGCGTGTGACGTGCGACGGCGCGGTCAAGGCCGCGGGCTGCACGGCGTCGGTGGCCGCGTCGCTTTCGGCGCGGCGATGTTGGCGTCGGCGCCGATTGCGGCGGCTGCCTCCGCAGGCGCGGCGCGATGGCTGTTGGCCGGAACCTCGCCGCGGGCATGAGCGACGGCATCCTTGTCGGCATCGTCGGCGGCGGGTCTGCGGCTTGCCGTCGGTGTGGACTGCGGCGCAGCATTGGCCGCGAGTTTTGCATCGTCCGCGGCTTTGTCGTCGTCGGCGGCTTTGCCGGCATCGGCTTGCAGCGCGGCGAGCGCATCCGGCTTGGCCTGCGGCGTCGCGATGATCGCGGCATGCACGTCGGCGGCGGCGACGCGGCTTGCTGGGCCGGCGTCAGGTGCGATCACGGGCGCGAGCACGGTGGCGATGGCGTCGGCAGGCGTGATGGTCGGAATCGGGATCGACAGGAAGTGGGGCAGCGACAGCGTCGGCGGCGCCACGCCGTCGGCAGGCTTGCCGTCGCTGCGCGGGTTGGCCATCGGCGTCGCCGGTTTGCCATCGCTCGCAGGTTTGCAGGCATCGCTGGCGGCCGCTTGCTCGGCGGTTTTGGCGTCCGTGGCCGCCTTGTCCTTGCCGTCGGCTTTGCCGTCGCCGGCAGCCTTGATCGGTCTTGTCGGTTTTGTCGGCCTTGGCGTCTTTGCCGGCGTCGGCGGACTTGGCGTTGTCGCTCGGTCTTTCGCCGCTTTGCTGTCATTAGCCTTGGTCGCCTTGGCCGGCTGCTTGCGCTGGAATCCGAGCGCGCGGCAGGCGGCGTTTTGATCGTCTGAGGCCGATTGCGCGGGCTGTTCGGCAGGGGCTTGCGCGCTGTCGTCGAGCAAGCTCTCGAACGGCGTGGCCGCGGCCTGTCGGCCGCCTGCGGCGGCCGGGTCGAAGCGGCAGCGAATGCTTGAAGGCGTGAGTTTTCGGATCGGACGCAACATGCGGCACGGGCAGACCTCCGGATATCCGCTGTTTGATCTGCAATCGTCAGGCCAGCCCCGGAATAGTCTAAATTCTTGTATGTATATCAATGGCTTATCGGAAGGCCGGCGCCGTGATCAGCGCGCCGACCCGGCACCGCCTGCTGGCAATCCGGCAAGTTTTGCCGCCCGATTTGTTCCAAATGGGCTCTCATTGCGCGCCTTGCATCGCCACCTATAGTAAGAAGAGCCATGTCAAACAGCCTCGATCTCGACAGCCGCCCGCAAGACACCCGTGTCGTCGTCGCCATGTCCGGCGGCGTCGATTCCTCGGTGACCGCCGCGCTGCTCAAGGCCGAGGGCTATGACGTGGTCGGCGTCACCCTGCAGCTTTACGACCACGGCGCCGCGAGCCACCGCAAAGGCGCCTGCTGCGCCGGTCAGGACATCTACGACGCGCGCGCCGTCGCCGAGCGCATCGGCATTCCGCATTACGTGCTCGACTACGAGCGCCGCTTCAAGGAAGCGGTGATCGACCGCTTCGCCGAAAGCTACATCCACGGCGAGACGCCGGTGCCCTGCGTCGACTGCAACATGGCGATCAAGTTCCACGATCTGTTGATCACCGCGCGCGAACTCGGCGCCAAGGTGCTGGCCACCGGCCATTATGTCGCCTCGCGGCGATTGCCGTCCGGCGAGCGCGCGCTCTACCGCGCGCGCGAGGAAGAGCGCGACCAGAGCTATTTCCTGTTCGGCACCACGCGCGAGCAGCTCGACGTGCTGCGCTTTCCGCTCGGCGAGCGCACCAAGGCGGAGACGCGCGAACTGGCCCGCAAGTTCGGGCTGGCGATCGCCGACAAGCACGACAGCCAGGACATCTGCTTCGTGCCGACCGGGCACTACGCCGACATCATCGAGCGGCTGAAACCCGGCGCGGCGGAAGCCGGGATCGATCGTCGATCTCGACGGCAAGGTGCTGGGCGCCCATTCCGGCATCATCCATTTCACCGTCGGCCAGCGCCGCGGCTTAGGGCTTGCGACCGGCGCGCCGCTCTATGTGGTGCGGCTCGATGCCGAGCAGCGCCGCGTCGTGGTCGGTCCGCGCGAGGCGCTGCGCACGAGCCGCATCGTGCTGCGCGACGTCAATTGGATCGGCGACGACGACATCAATGAATCGCTCGCCGACGACCGGCGCGAAGTGTTCGTGAAGGTGCGCTCGACCCGGCCGCCGCAGGCGGCGTGGCTGCGCCACGGCGAAGCGCGGCTACGAGGTCGAACTGGTGGACGGCGAGCATGGCGTCTCGCCCGGCCAGGCCTGCGTGTTCTACGACGCCGGCGACGGTCAGGCGCGCGTGCTCGGCGGCGGCTTCATCAAGAGCGCGGTCGCGGCTGGCGGATAGCCCGCATGCGGCCGATGAGCGCATGGCGGCGCGCTGTACGCGGTTAAATAACTCCACATGGGCGACATCGACAAAACAAGCGTCGAGCGCGCTTATGCGTTGTGGGCGCCGGTCTACGACCTCGTGTTCGGCGCGGTGTTCGATGCCGGCCGGCGCGCCTCGATCGCCGCGGCCGAGCAGGCTTGCGGGCCCGGCGGCGGACGCATTCTCGAAGTCGGCGTCGGCACCGGGATTTCGCTGCCCGACTACGCGCGCACGAACCGGCTGGTCGGCGTCGATCTGTCCGAGCCGATGCTGCGCAAGGCGCAAGAACGCGTCGCCGAGCAGGGCCTCAGCAATGTCGAAGCGCTGGCGGTGATGGATGCCGAGCGGCATGGCGCTGCCGGACCAATCCTTCGACGTGGTGGTGGCGCAATATCGTCATCACCGCGGTGCCCAATCCGGAAGCGACGCTCGACGAATTCGCGCGCGTCATCAAGCCGGGCGGCGAGATCGTGCTGGTCAATCACATCGGCGCCGAGAGCGGGCCCGCGCCGGGTCTTCGAGCTGTGCTTCGCGCCGCTGGCGCGCCGGCTCGGCTGGCGGCCGGAATTCCGCTTCCGCCGCTTGGCCGACTGGGCCGAGCGCCACGGCGGCGTGCGCGTGATCGAACGCCGGCCGATGCCGCCGCTCGGCCATTTTTCGCTGATCCGCTTCGAACGCCTGGCCGACGGCGAGCGCCGTGCTTCGGCATGAACGGGGCGACGCGGTCATCCGGCCGCCGGGCAGCCCCGAAGGCGACGAATCGGTGCAGCCGAAGTGATCGGAATGGAACGGCTTTTTGACGGGTTTGCTTGACAGTGTTTACCGCGGCTTCCTATATCCGCCCATTCCGGCACATCGTTTCGGAATGGCGGGGTAGCTCAGCTGGTTAGAGCAGCGGAATCATAATCCGGAGGTCGGGGGTTCGAGTCCCTCCCCCGCTACCGACTTCCAGGACATCGCAAAAGACGATCAGGCTCGACCGCGCCAGCCGTGCCGCGCCTGTTGCGTGCGCTCAAATGATGGCGTGGCGGACTTTGGCCGACACCCATTCGCTGACGATCACGGTCCCGATGATCACCAGCAGCATCAGCGAGACTTGCGTCCAGTACAGCTGGGTGATCGCGGCGTTGAGTTGAAGCCCGATGCCGCCGGCGCCGACCAGCCCGAGCACGGTCGACTCGCGAATGTTGATGTCCCAACGGAACACCGAAATTCCGGCGAAGGCGGGCATCACCTGCGGCACGATCCCGTAAACGGTAACCTGCGCAGCCGTGGCGCCGGTCGCGCGCACCGCCTCGACCTGGGCTTCCTCGATCTCCTCGATCGCTTCATAGAGCAGCTTGGCGCAGAAGCCGATCGAGCGCAGGCCGATGGCGATGATGCCGGCGAACACGCCCGGACCGACGATGGTGACCAGCATCAGCGCCCAGATCAGCGAATTGATCGAGCGCGACGCGACTATGATGAACAACGCGACCGGCCGCACCAGCGTCACGCTCGGCGTGGTGTTGCGCGCGGCGCAATAGGCCACCGGCACCGCCAGAAGGACGGAGATCACGGTGCCCAGCGTCGCGATGTTGATGGTGTCCCAGATCGGCCGCCCCAGTTGCCGGATGTAGCCCCAGTCCGGCGGTACCATGCGGGCGGCGAGATCGCCGGCCTGCGTGGGAGCGTCCCAGACGAAAGCCCAGATGGTCTTTTCCGAAATGAGCTGGAAGCAATAGACGAACAGCGCCGTGGCCGCGAGCCAGCACGCCCAGATCGCAAGCTGGGCGTTTCGGTCGCGCCGCTGCCAAATCTTGACGCCGTCTTTCACTGCGACCGTCATCATTGCACCCAGCGGCGAAGATATCCGGACGAGTATTCGGCCAGCATCACGATGACGATGATGACCAGCACGATCGCGGCGGCCGAATCGAATTCATAGCGCTCGAATGCGGTGTCGAGCGTCGCGCCAATGCCGCCGCCACCGACGATGCCGACCACCGCCGACTTCGCGGAAATTGATGTCGAGCCGGTAGAGCCCGAGCCCGATCATGCGCGGCATCACCTGCGGCTGGACGCCGAAATTGATCCATTGCAGCCAGCTCGCGCCGGTTGCGCGCACCGCTTCCGCCTGCGCGGCGTCCATGTCCTCGATGTCTTCCGCCAGCAGCTTGCCGTAGAAGCCGACGGTCGCAAGCGACAGCGTCACGGCGCCGGCAAACGGGCCGAAGCCGAACAGCTTGACGAAGAAGATGGCGAGGATCACCTCCTGAAAGCTGCGCGAAAACGCAAGGATCGCGCGGCAAAAGTAATAGACCGGGACGGGCGCGATGTTGCGGGCGGCGCCGATGCCGACCGGAATCGAAATCGCGATGCCGACGACGGTGGAAACGACTGTCATCCACAGGCTTTCGGAAATGCCTTCGACGATTTCATCCCAGCGCTTGACGAAGTCGGGCGGGAAGAACGCGGTCACGAACTGCGCGCCGCGCGGCAGGCCTTCCCACACGCGGGTCCAGTTGACCTCGGTGGTGCCGAGCGCGAGCGCGAGATAAACCGCCGCGCCCAAGCCAAGCGTCCAGCGCAGCCAGGCGCGCTTGATCAGCGGCGGTTTCTTCCAGTGGCGCGCGCCGGCGACAGCGATGCTCATCCGGCAGCCCACATCAGGTCAGCCCCGCCAGGCGGTCGCGATCGGGGAGGGGGCGCTCGAACGGCACCACATTGTCATCCTCGCTGTCGGCATCGTCGTCAGCCGCCTTGCGGATGGTGGCGGACCAGTCTTCCTCGCCGTAGATCGAGGTGAGCACCGCGGGCGTGAGCTGATCGGGCGGGCCGTCATAGACGATCTCGCCCAAGCGCAAGCCGACGATGCGCTCGGCGAACATCTGCGCCAGCATGACGTCGTGGATATTGATGATGGCCGAGAGCTTGCGCTCCGCGCACAGCTCCTTGATCAGCCGCATGATCTGGCGGGAGGTCTTGGGATCGAGCGAGGCGGTTGGCTCGTCCACCAGCAGCAGTTCCGGATTCTGAATCAAAGCGCGGCAGATGCCGACGCGCTGGCGCTGGCCGCCGGACAATTCGTCGGCGCGCTTGTCGGCCATGGCGTCGAGGCCGACGCGTTGCAGTAGCCGGAAGGCCTCATCGATGTCGGACTGCGGAAAGCGGCGCAGCCAGCTCTGCCAGAAACCGACATAGCCGAGCCGGCCGCTGAGCACGTTCTCCATCACCGTGAGGCGCTCGACCAGCGCATATTCCTGGAAGATCATCCCCATGCGCCGGCGCACGCGGCGCAGCTCCGCGCTGCCGAGCCCGGTGATTTCGCGGTCATTGAGCGCGACCGAGCCGGCGGTCGGCTCAACCAGCCGGTTGATGCAGCGGATGACGGTCGACTTTCCGGCGCCCGACGGTCCGATCAGCGCCATCACCTGGCCGTCCGGCACGTCGAGATCGATGCCCTTGAGCGCGAGGTCGCCGGTGCGATAGCGCTTGGTCAGACCCTTGATGCGCAACATGCGGCCTCGTCCCCCGCGGCAGCGGAATGCCGACCGCGCCGATCAGCGTCGCCCGGCGCAACGTCACTTGCAGGTGTATTTGACGCCGTTTGCCGCGTCGATCTTGCGGATCACGCTCCAGTCCTTCTTGTAGGTGATCGGGACGAAGCGATCCTGCTCCTTGAATTCCGCTTTCAGCGCCGAGCCTTCCCACTGGAACGTGAAGAATGCTTCCTTGATTTTCTCGACCAGCTTGGGATCGAGATTGTAGGCGTGGCCGTAGCCGGTGGTCGGGAAGGTTTCCGATTTGTAGATCGTGCGGATCTTGGCCGGATCGACCACTTTGCGTTCGACCATGCGGAACATGACCTCGTTGGCGATCGAAGCCGCATCGTAGTCCTTGTTGGCGACGCCGAGCACCGAGTTGTCGTGCTTGCCGGAGAATACCGGCTCGAAATCCCGATTCGCCTCGAGATTGAAATCGGCCTTCAGGATCGCGGACGGCGCCTTGAAGCCGGAATTCGAGGTGGGCGAGGTGAACGCCAATTTCTTGCCCTTGAGTCGGCGGGCGTCTTGATCGGGCTGTCGGCCGGCACGATGATTTCCATCTCGTAGCCGAACTGGCCGTTCTTACCGGCCATGATCGCGAACGGAACGAAGCCGGCGCAATTCACCGCGATCGGATTGCCGCCGGTGTTGACGCCGGCCACATGCAGGCGGCCCGAGCGCATCGCTTCGAGTTGCGCGGCATTCGATTGCACGGGGAAGAACAGCGACTTTCTTGCCGGTCACCTTCTCCATGTGCTTGATGAAGCCGTCCCAGACCTTGGCGTAAACCGCCGGGTCTTCGACCGGGGTGTAGGAGAAGATCAGCGTGGACGGATTGACCAGTTGCTTCGCATCAGTCGGCGCGTCGGCGACTAGATCGCCGTCGCGATCGCAGTAGGCCTTATCGAGATCGCCGCGCGGACAGTCTTGCGCGCTGGCTGAGCCGATCGATCCGGTGCTGACGATCAGCGCCGTGAAAATGCTTGCGATGGTGTTGATCTGCCGTGCCATGATCGCCCTCCCTGCGGTTCCGGCGCCGCGGGCCCTGCCCCACACCCGGACCGCTTGTCCTTGCTCGATAGCTTAGCGCACCGTCCGGGGAAGCGGTATTGGCCCGTCGGCGACCGCGATACGGTCTGCGTTGAGGCGGATTTGCTTTGAATTTCAGCGTCAATGGGACACGAACGGCGCAGTCTGCGCGCGTCTCACGCGCAATTCACAACCTTGTCAGATCGGGAGAACCGGGAATTTCGAGGTTGCTCCGGGCTGCCTGCGATGGAACAATTGCATCCGTAGTTCGTATCCGATACGTACAATTGGCTGCAGGGTCCTTTTGAATAACGTTACGGAGGCAACCAATGGCGCGCACCGCTATGTCGCACGCTCCGCGCGGTGCTGCCAGCGGGCCGGCGCGTGCGCCCAAGACCCTATCTTTGGACGAGGAACGCGGCGTCTGGCGTGACGCTTTCCGCCGGGTGCGCGCCGAGACCGAGGCGCGCGCCTCGCATCTGTCGGCCGAGGATCAGATCGTCCAGTCGATGGCCGATGCCAGCCCGACCAAATGGCATCGCGCGCATGTCACCTGGTTCTTCGAGCAGTTCCTGCTGGTGCCGCACGATCCCGCCTACAAGATATTCGACGAGCGCTTTCCGTTCCTGTTCAACTCCTATTATGTCGCCGCCGGTCCGCGGCACGCGCGCCCGCAACGCGGCCTGATCACGCGGCCGAACGGCGAGGACGTCGCCGGCTATCGCGCCCATGTCGATGCGGCGGTCGAGCGGCTGATCGCAGAAGTGCCGGCGGCGGACGCCGAACGCGTCTTCACGATTCTTGAGATCGGCCTGCATCACGAGCAGCAGCACCAGGAGCTGCTGATCACCGACATCCTGCACGCCTTCGCGCAGAATCCGACCGACCCGGTCTACGACGCGCAATGGCAGCCGCCGCATGCGGCGCAAGGACCGCGCGGTTATGTCGAGGTGCCGGCCGGCATTCACGCCATCGGCCACGAGGGCACAAGTTTCTGCTTCGACAACGAGACGCCGCGGCATGACGAGTTGATCCCGAAGGTGCGCATTGCGCGCCATCTGGTCAGCAACGCCGAATGGCTCGAATTCATCGCGGCCGGCGGCTACGCGACGCCCTCGCTCTGGCTGTCCGACGGCTGGGCGCTCGCGCAGGCGGAAGGCTGGCAGGCGCCGGGCTATTGGCGGCAGCATGACGGCGCTTGGTACGTCATGACGCTGGCGGGCTTGAAGCCAGTCGATCCGGCCGAGCCGGTGCTGCATGTCAGCTATTACGAGGCCGAGGCCTTCGCCCGCTTTGCCGGCAAGCATCTGCCGAGCGAGGCGGAATGGGAGGTAGCAAGCCGAGCAGGTCTGCTCGCCGACGCGTTCGGCATCGCTTGGCAATGGACGCGCAGCGCCTATCTGCCCTATCCGGGCTACCGCGCGGCCGAAGGCGCGCTCGGCGAATACAACGGCAAGTTCATGGTCAGCCAGATGGTGCTGCGCGGCTCCTCGCTCGCGACGCCGGAAGGCCACGAGCGCGTCAGCTATCGCAATTTCTTCTATCCGCCGGCGCGCTGGCAGTTCACCGGCCTGCGGCTCGCTGAGTTTGTTTGAGAGGTCACAATGGTCGCGCTCGCACGCTCCCGTCGCCAGCAGCCGAAAGCTGAGGACGCTTCCACGTTCGAGACCGACATCCTCGAAGGCCTGAGCGCGACGCCGAAGCGTGTGCACGCAAAATATTTCTATGACGGCAAAGGCTCGCAACTGTTCGAGCAGATCACCGAACTGCCGGAATATTACCCGACCCGCTGCGAGATGCGCATCTTGCGCGATCATGCCGCCGACATCGCCAAGCTTATTCCGCCCGGAGCGGCGCTGGTGGAATTCGGCAGCGGTTCGAGCAAGAAGGCGCGCATTCTGTTGCGCGCGGCGCCGAAGCTCGCGGCCTATGTGCCGGTCGATATCTGCGCCGAAATGCTGGAGCAGGAAGCCATCGAGCTGCGGCCCGATTTCCCGCAGCTCAAAGTGCTGCCGGTGACCGCCGACATTTGTTATCCGTTCGAGCTGCCGGAGGAAGCCAAGGCCGCGCCGGTGCGCATCGGATTTTTCCCGGGCTCGACCATCGGCAATTTCGAGCCGCACGAGGCGGCGGCGTTCCTGCGCAATGCCGCGAACATTCTCGGCCCCGGCGCCACGCTGATCGTCGGCGTCGATCTGATCAAGCCGGTGGAGGTGCTCAACGCCGCCTATAACGACGCCGCCGGCGTTACCGCCAAGTTCAATCTCAATCTACTGGTGCGCATCAATCGCGAGCTGCGCGGCACCTTCAAGCTCAACACCTTCGAGCATCACGCCTTCTACAATCGCGAGCGTCACCGCATCGAGATGCATCTTGCGAGCCTGAAACGGCAGAAGGTGAAGGTGGCCGGCGACACGGTCGAATTCCGCGCCGGCGAGACCATCCACACCGAGAACAGCTACAAGTACAGCGTGGAATCGTTGGGCGCGCTGGCGCGCGGCGTCGGCTGGGAGCCTTCCGGCGTATGGATGGACACGCGCAAGTATTTCTCGATCCAGGCCTTCAAGCTGGTTTGATCCTTGCGCATGATCTTTTTCGAAAACCGGTTCCCACTTTTCGGGATCATGCGCGAGTGACCTTCCCGAAGCCGTCTGCCTGCGCTAAGCCTTGCGCCGCCTGGCCGACGTGCGGCCCGGCGCGTTATTAACCGCAAGGCAGGGACTCAATGAAGATCGTCGGTTTTGAAGCGAGCAATGGCGTGCGGCTGGGCGTGGTCGAGGGCGACAACGTCATCGATCTGCAAGCGGCGGATGCGAACCTGCCGGGCGACCTCGGCGAAGCCTTGCGCCGCAGCAATGGCGACCTGAAACCGTTCGCCGACCTCGCCAAAAAAGCGCCGGCCTCCGCGCGCCGCCCGCTCGCCGGCTTGAAATATGCGCTGCCGGTCGCGCGCCCCGGCAAGATCATCTGCCTCGGCCTCAACTATCTCGACCACGTCAAGGAAGGGCCGCAGAGCGACAACATGCCGAAATTCATCAGCATCTTCTTCCGCGTGCTGACGTCGATGGTGCCGCATCTGCAGCCGATTATCCGGCCGCGCGAATCCGATCCAGCTCGACTATGAAGCCGAGATGGTGGCGATCGTCGGTAAGCGCGCCAAGCACCTGACCATGGCGAACGCGGTCGATTGCATCGCCGGCTATTCCTGCGCCAACGAAGGTTCGGTGCGCGAATTCCAGCGCCACACCACGCAATGGGGCATGGGCAAGAACTTCGACCGCACCGGCGGCTTCGGCCCGTGGATGGTGAGCGCCGACGAACTGCCGCCCGGCGGCAAGGGCTTGAAGATCATGAGCCGGCTCAACGGCAACACCATGCAGTCCGACAACACCGACAACATGATGTTCCCGGTGGCCGAGACGCTGGTCTATCTCACCAAGGGCATGACGCTGGAGCCCGGCGACATCATCCTCACCGGCACGCCGTCCGGCGTCGGCCATGCGCGCAAGCCCGAGCCGGTCTGGATGAAGCCGGGCGACACGATCGAGGTCGAGGTCGAGGGCGTTGGCGTGCTGCGCAACCCGATCGAGGACGAGAAGGCGTAACGCCACGCCTGTTGACAATGCATCGCCCGGGCGCGTTGCTTGGGCGACAACAATAACAGCCGCACCCCTTGGGGGAGGCGCGTAAGGGGAGGACAAGCAATGAAACGCGCAACGATCATGGCGGCCATGGCCGCGGGCTTGTTGATGGCGGCGGCCGCGCCGGCGCTGGCCGAGTGGCCCGCCGACAAGCCGATCCGCGTGCTGGTCGGCTTCGGGCCCGGCGGCGGCACCGACATCGTCACCCGCATCATCGCCCCGCCGTTGTCCGAACTGCTGCACCAGACCGTGGTGGTGGAGAACAAGCCGGGCGCCGGCGGCTCAATCGCCTCCGATCAGGTCGCGAAGGCCGACAAGGACGGCTACACCGCCTCCATGATCAGCGCCGGGCACACTGTGTCGGCGGTCATGGTCAAATCGGTGCGCTATGACGCGGTCAAGGATTTCGCGCCGGTCGCGCTGGTTGCCGATAGCGCTTTCGTCGTGGTGGCGCGCAAGGATTTTCCGGCCAACGACATCAAGGGACTTGTGCAGCTTGCCAAGGCTTCGCCCGGCAAGCTCAACCTTGCGAGCGTCGGCCTCGGCTCGACCCAGCACTTCGCCGGCGAATTGCTGAATCAGATGATCGGCGTCGATGTGAAGCATATTCCCTATCGCGGCACGCCGGCGGTGGTCACCGCCTTGCGCGCGCAAGAAGTCGATTACGCAGTCGAACTGTTGCACGCGGTGCAGGGCCAGGTGCAGGCCGGCGAATTGAAGCTGCTCGCGGTCGGCGCGCCGACGCGCTGGCCGACGATTCCGAATGTGCCGACGGTCGCCGAATCCGGCGTGCCGGGCTATGCGGTGATCGGCTGGTATGGCTGGGTCTATCCCGCCGGCACGCCGCAGGCCATCGTCGACAAGACTAATGCCGCGCTTAAGGAAGTTCTGGCGCGCCCCGAGATCAAAGAGCAGATGGCAAAGGCGGGCGCTGCGGTGCACGTCTCGACGCCGGCCGAATTCGGCCAGCACATGGCGGATGAAGTTGCCAAATGGAAATCGGTGCGCGACAAGGCCGGGCTTGAACCACAATAGCGTTCAAGCGTTATAGGTTGAATTAGGAAAGAAGGGCGACATGGCCGACCAGTTTAAAGTGCTCGTGATTTGCGGCTCGCTGCGCAAAAAGTCCTACAACGCCGCCTTGACGCGCGCCTTGCCGGCGCTGGCGCCGCCCGAGATCAAGCTGATCACGGCGCCGTCGATCGAGAGCTTTCCGCTCTACAACGCCGACGTCCAGGACACCGCCGGTTTCCCCGCGCCGGTCAACGCGCTTGCCGACGCGATCCGCGCCGCCGACGCGGTGCTGTTCGTGACGCCGGAATACAACTGGTCGATGCCGGGCGTGCTCGAAGAACGCCATCGACTGGCTGTCGCGCATGAAGGAGCAACCGTTCGAGGGCAAGCCGGTGGCGATCCAATCGGCGAGCCAAGGCCCGCTTGGCGGCGCGCGCATGCAGTATCATTGGCGCATGTCGATGACGTTTCTGAAGGCCTTCATCTTCGGCACGCCGGAGGTGTTCGTCGGCAATGCGGCGAGCAAGTTCGACAAGGATACGCTGGCGCTGATCGATCAGCCGACCAAGGACGCCGTCAAGGCGCAGCTCGCCGCGTTTGCGAAGTTCATCGCGCGAATTCGGCAGCATTGATCCAGCTGGATCGCTCCTGTCGGCCGCAATAGGATGATCGTTGAAATCTCCGCTTGATGGAGTTCCTGTCATGCGCCGTCTTCTGCCGGCATTCGCCATTGTCCTTCTGCCGATTCTCGCAACCGCGGCGGAACGCTGGCAGACGCTGCCGCCGACGCCTGCTCCGATTGCCGCTGCACGAAGCGGACAGCTAAAGGCGAACGGGATCAGTATTCATTACGCCACATATGGGCGCGGCTCGCCGGTCATCCTGCTGCATGGCGGGCTTGCCAATTCCGACTACTGGGGCAACCAGGTGCGCGCGCTGGCGCCCCATCACCTCGTCATCGTCATGGACAGCCGTGGGCACGGGCGGACAACGCGCGATGCGCGGCCCTATGGCTACGATTTGATGGCGGACGACGTGATCGCGCTCATGGACGGCTTGAAAATCCGCAAGGCCGATATCGTCGGCTGGAGCGACGGCGGCATCATCGGGCTCGATCTCGCGATGCGCTATGCGGATCGCGTCGGCAAGATCTTTGCATTCGGCGCCAATACCAAGACGTCCGGCGTGATCGATGGTGTCGAAAAGAATCCGACATTCGCGGCCTACATTGAACGGGCAGGCGGGGAATATCGGGCCTACTCGGCAACGCCGAAGGACTATGACGCTTTCGTCGAGCAGATCAGCAAAATGTGGGCGGATCAGCCGAACTGGACCGATGCGCAGTTGAAAGCGATCAAGTCACCAGTGTTGATAGTCGATGGCGATCACGATGAGGGGATCAAGCGGGACCACACCGAATATATGGCCGCCACGATTCCCGGCGCCGGGCTATTGATACTGCCGAACGCAAGCCATTTTGCGTTCCTGCAAGATCCCGGCCTGTTCAACTTCGCGATTCTGAACTTCCTCGGCGACCGCTAACCCGCCACTTTTTCCTTGCGCGTGATCTGATCTGAAAACCGGTTCCCACTTTTCGGGATCACGCGCCCGCGCGCTTCGGAAACAATTGCGGCCGCATCTTCGGGTGGCAGGCCATCATCTTCGGCGCGTAGGGCGTCTCGGCGCCGAGTTCCTCGGCGGCGTGCCAGGCCCAGCGCGGATCCCACATGGCGCCGCGCGCAAGGCAGATCATGTCGGCCTTGCCGGAGGCGACGATGTCCTCGGCCTGCTGATAGCCGGCGATCAGGCCGACCGTCATGGTGGTGATGCCGCTTTCCTTCTTCACCTTTTCCGCGAACGGCGCCTGATAGCCGGGCGCCAGCGGAATCTTCTGCTTCGGATCGAGCCCGCCGGTGGACACATCCATGTAGTCCATGCCGCGCTTCTTTAGCTCCTTCGCCAGCATGACCGTTTCTTCCGGCGTCCAGCCGCCGTCGACCCAGTCGGTGGCCGATACGCGCATGCCGAGCGGTTTATTTTCCGGCCACACCTTGCGCACGGCCTCGTACATCTCGATGGCAAAGCGCATGCGATTTTCGGTCGAGCCGCCATATTCGTCGGTGCGTTTGTTGGAGAGCGGCGACAGGAATTGATGGGCGAGATAGCCGTGCGCGCCGTGCAGCTCGATCACGTCATAGCCGATGCGATCGACACGCTTCGCCGCCGCGGCGAATTCGCCGATGCAGCGCTTGATGTCGTCCTTGGTCATAGCGTGCGGCACCGCCCAGCCGGTGTCGTAGGGGAGAGCCGACGGCGCCTCCGGCGTCCATGCGTCCGGCCCTTCAAGGATCGGCTTGCCGCCGGCACCCGGCGGCGTGGTCGGGCCTTTGCGTCCCGCGTGAGCGAGCTGCACGCCGAGCTTGGCGACGCCGTACTGACGGCAGAATTCGTAGACGCGCTTGAGCGCGGCTTCATTCTCATCGGAATACATGCCGGCGCATTTCGGCGAGATGCGTCCTTGCGGGTTGACGTTGGTCATCTCGCACATCACCAGGCCGGCGCAGCCGAGCGACATGTTGCCGAGGTGCATCAGATGCCAATCATTGGCCGAGCCATTGTTGGAATTGTACTGGCACATCGGCGAGACCACGACCCGGTTCGGCAGAGTGAGACCGCGCATGGTGATCGGAGAAAACAGGACGCTAGCCATTGGATTG
Organism: uncultured Alphaproteobacteria bacterium; assembly: GCA_963781875.1. Lineage (GTDB taxonomy): Bacteria > Pseudomonadota > Alphaproteobacteria > Rhizobiales > Xanthobacteraceae > Pseudolabrys. The sequence goes on along the minus strand of CAWAHP010000009.1, from coordinate 806,290 downwards.
ACTTCCTTTCAGAATGGAGAATTCGATCAGTACCATAGGCCGCCGGTGTGATAGCCGTGCATGGCCACGACCAGGCAGCAGATCGCCCAGAACAGGCAGTATTCGTAGCCGCCGATATTCCACAACCATTTGCCGGTCACGCGATAGACGCCGGCCGCGGCGATGGCAAGGTGGACGGCGGCGATCGCCCCGGAAATGGTAATAAAGATCCCGAAAATCAGGCCGATCGCGAGCACCACTTCGACGGCGCCGGCAAAATACATCCAGAACTTGGGCGGCTTGAACTTGGCGGCGACGAAGAAGCCAAGCGCCGCCGGCTCGTAGAACTTGCCGTAAATGTGCGGGATCAGGAACAGGCCGCAGATCAGGCGCAGAATATTGAATTCGTTGAGCAGATTGAATTTGTCGGCAAATGACATCGTGCCCCCCTAATGGTTTGATCCCCTACCGTATCGCTCAAATTCGCACTTCTTGGCGCGTGAGCCAACCCCTCGCCCGCGCGTACCTGCTACTCACAGCTTGCGGCCTTTCAGCCAGGCCTCGCCTTTGGCATAGAGCGCGTCCAGCTCCGGCCCGTCGAGCCCGGGCATGTCGCGTTTGACCTTGTAGCCGATCTTGGTCTGCAGATAGGCGAGATGGCGGTAGCCTTCCGGAAACTGCGCCAGCAGGTTCTGGTCGAGCTTGAGCGTAGCCGACGGATCGACCGGATCGAGCCGGTCCTTCTCATAAGCCAGTCGCCGCAGCACGATGCCCCAGCGTCCCTTTCGCTTTTCCAGGAAGTCGTAAAAGCGGCCGGTGCACACCACGTCGCACAGCACATCCTCGACCTTGGCGCGCTGCGAGATCGTCATCTTGGTCTGCGCGATGGCGCGCTTGCCCTTGATGTCGATGCTCATGCCGCCGAGCATGTGCATGATGCGCACGCCGCGGTCGTAGCCTTCCTGGCTGACCTTGATGAACTCCTCGAACGTGCCCTGAAACCAGGTCGCCCACATCTGGCCGTCCTTGTGCCAGACGGTGCGGAAGCGGTCCCATTGGCGGGCATCGCGCCAGAGCGCCCAGTTCTCGATCAGCGCGCGGATGGCCAGGCGGTCGGCAGTATCGCTCGGCATGGATCGCATTCTCCGTCATGCCCGGCCTTGTGCCGGGCATCCACGTCTTTATACACGGAACGGCATAAAGACGTGGATGGCCGGGTCAAGCCCGGCCATGACGAAGGGAGAGGTCCATGCCAAGGCTTGCGGGCAAGGCCGCAATCGTTACCGGTGGCGCCAAGGGCATCGGCCGGCATTATTCGCAGGCGCTCGCCGCCGAAGGCGCGCGCGTGATGATCGCCGACATCGCCGACGGCAAACAACTCGCGGAAGAGATCGCCGGCCGCCACGGCGCCAATTCGGTGGCGAGCATCAAGTTCGACGTCAGCGACGAGAAGGCGGTGAAGAATCTGGTGGCGCAGACCATCGATCGCTTCGGCCAGATCGACGTGCTGGTGAACAACGCCGCGCTCTATTCGGCGCTCAAGCCGAGAAATTTCAACGAGTGGGACAGCGAGACCTGGGACCGCGTCATGGCGATCAATGTGCGCGGGCCCTATTCTGATGGTGCGGCATGTCGCGCCGCACATGATGGAACGGCGCAGCGGCAAGATCATCAACATCGCCTCGGGCGCCGCCTACAAGGGCGTACCGCGCATGCTGCCTTACGTTACGTCCAAGGGCGCCATGCTGGCGTTCACGCGCTCGCTGTCGCGCGAGCTCGGCGAATACGGCATCGCGGTCAATTCGCTGTCGCCCGGCTATATCCTTAGCGACACCGGGCTGGAGAACGCCACCCACGTGGAGGAGGAGCGCATTCCGGTGCGCAACAGCCGCGCCTTCAAGCGCGACGCCTATCCGGAAGATCTGCTCGGCGCGCTGGTGTTCCTCGCGTCGAGCGACAGCGATTTCGTCACCGGACAGTCGATCGTGGTCGATGGCGGCTCGGTCAATAACTAGGGCGCTCGACCTCTGTTGTCGACGGCGATCAGCGCTTATTGTAGGGATAAGAGATCAATAGTTCCCAGGAGGAAACGATGGATGCCGCCACGGCCCCGGCCGTCAGGAACGAGAGCAAGAAGGCGCAGAAATACGACGGCAGCGCCAACCCGGTGCGCGCGGAATATTACGAGCGTATTTCCCAGCGCGACATGACGCCGCTGTGGGAGGTGCTGAAATATCTCGTCACCAAGCAACCGGTCACCCAATGCGTGCCGGCGATCTGGCACTTCGACGACGTCAAGCCGCTGGTCGAGGAAGCCGGCCGCCTGCTCACCACCGAGGAAGCCGAGCGGCGCGTGCTGGTGCTGGAGAATCCGGCGCTGCGCGGCCAGTCGCGCATCACCAACTCGCTCTATGCCGGCCTGCAACTGATCCTGCCGGGCGAGGTCGCCGGTGCGCATCGCCACACCGCGTCCGCCATCCGGCTCATCCTCGACGGCGACGGCGCCTATACCCAGGTGGATGGCGAAAAGACCGTCATGAAATACGGCGACTTCGTGCTGACGCCGAACTGGACGGCGCACGACCACGGCAACGAATCCAAGCAGGCGATGATCTGGCTCGACGTGCTCGACGTGCCGACCGTGAATTTTTTCGAGACGGCGTTTTCCGAACATCTCGATTCCGCCGTGCAGAACACCGTTCGCGTCGACAACGATTCGCTCTGGCGGTTTGGCTCCGGCGTCCTGCCGGACGGCACCGACACTTCGATGATCCGCTCGCCGGTCATCAACTACGCCTACGAGCGCGTGCGGCCGATTCTGGATCGCATGAAGAACACCGGCGATGCCGACAAGCATCACGGGCACCGTCTGCGCTACGCCAACCCGTTCAACGGCGGCTGGTCGGGGCCGACCATGGGCGCGCATCTCTCGCTGCTGCCGAAGGGCTTCAAGGGCGAAACCTATCGCTCGACCGACGGCACCATATTCGCCTGCCTGGAAGGCAAGGGCGTCACCAAGGTCGACGGCAAGACCATCGAATGGGGTCCGCGCGACGTTTTCGTCATTCCCACCTGGAAGCCATACTCGCACACGGCGGCGAGCGAAGCGGTGCTGTTCTCGATCTCCGACCGGCCGGCGCAGGAAGCGCTCGGCATCTGGCGGGAAGGGAACTAATATTCGTCATTCCGGGGCGCGGCGAAGGCCGCGAGCCCGGAATCCATAACCCCCGTGCTGCGGAGTATGGATTCCGGGTTCGCCGCTTCGCGGCGCCCGGAATGACTACATTTATTGCGAATGCGCCGACCATCCCGCCAACTTGCGCGTTATAGTCGGGGGCCACGGAGAACGTCATGCAATTCGAGCAACTCACCGCCGGCCACGGCTCGCTCACGGCGGTGCGCACGGGCGAGGGCCGCGACCTGGTGGTGCTACATTCGCTGCTCACCGATCGCCACGCCTTCGATTCCGTCCTGCCGGCGCTCGCCGCCAAGCATCGCGTCACGCTGATCAATCTGCCGGGCTTCCACGGCTCGCAGCCGACGGTGCTGGCGCTGATGGACGCCTACGTGGCGGTGATCGAGGACGGCTACCAGGAATTCGGCATCGCCAACGATTCCGTGCTGATCGGCAACGGCTTCGGCGGCACCGTCGCGCTCGCCTTTGCGCAAGCCCATCCCGAACGCGTCTCCAAGCTGTTGCTCAGCGATGCCGCCGCCGGATTTCCGCCCGAGGGGCAAAAGGCGTTTGAGGTGATGGCCACGAAAGTGGCCGAGGCGGGCTTAGGCTCGATCGCGGAGATCGCCGCCAAGCGGGTGTTTTCGCCGGCCTATCTTGCGGCCCATCCGCAGGCGATCGAGGAGCGCAAGAAGGTCTTGCTCGAGATCGATCCCAAGGCGTTCCAGGCCGCCTGCAAGATTTTGCAGGAAACCGACCTGGTGCCGCTGTTGCATCGCATGCATGTGCCGACGCTTGTGGTGTGCGGCGAGTTTGATCAGGCGACGCCGCCGCCGCTCAACAAAGAGATTGCCGACAAGGTCGCGGGCGCGCGTTACGTCGAATTGCCGGGCTGCGGCCATTGCCCGCCGCTGGAGCAGCCGGAGCAGTTTCTGGCGGCGATCAAGGGATTTGTCGGGCTGTAGTCTTTCCGGGGCGCAGACATGCCGCCATGTCCGCTAATGAACTGATTTGGATATCGGCGGATTGTCTCGAGCGGTTACATTATTGCCGTTGAAGCCGATACGCGCGCTCCCGGTAGACCCGTTGCGCGCAGCACGCTGTTGTGATCGGCACTCTGTCAAAAACTTAGCCCGGGGCTCCCGAAACCGGTCCATACTTACGCTGGGCGACGCACGCAGGATTGGGAGAACAAGATGTGGCACAAAACGCTACTCGCGCTTACGGCAGTATTTGCACTTGCAATCATGTCGATCGCGACCGATGCATCCGCGCGCGGCCACGGCGGTGGCGGTCACGGCGGTGGCGGCCACGGTGGCGGAGGTCACTTCGGCGGAGGTCACTTCGGCGGAGGTCACTTCGGCGGAGGTCACTTCGGCGGAGGCCACTTCGCGGGCGGCCACGTCGGCCATTTCCGCGGACGCGGAGGCTTCGGCTTCTACGGCCCAGCGTACGGCTATTATCGCCCCGCATACAGCTATTATCCGGCATACAGCTATTATGATGACGGGTGCTATCAATGGCGCCGCATATGGACACCGTACGGTTGGCGAGCCCGGCGCATCTATGTCTGCGACTACTGATCTCTGTTTGCGCGTTTCGCCCGAACAAAAATTGGCTCCAGAGATATGCCTCGAGGCGGCACCGTGGGGCCGAACAAATACGGACCCGATCTGCTCGCAAGCTAAGCGGCAGCAAGGTGAAGCAGCCTGTGGCACTAGGCGGTTATTCCGCGACTGCAATGGAGAGTCCGCATTTGCGGGCAAAGCGGATATCTCGGCCCCGGTGTTTCGAGGGCGTCACTTCGGCTTCTGAGCGATTTCGGCCGGCCGGATGATGGAACCGCAAGGGCCGCTGCGCGTTTGTCCACTGCTCCTACGATTTACAAAACAAAATCATAAGAAGGAAGGATAAGCCCATGCGCCTATTATTCGGAGTCATTCTTGGATTTTTTCTGACGGTTGGGTTTGCCTACGTGTATGACGCGTCGACGGCCCATCCTTCCGACCCGACGGCTCAGACCAGCGTCGAGCAGCGGCCGATGGTGAACTGGGACGTTGTCAACAGCAACTGGCGCGGGTGGTCGCTAGGCGTGCAAAACACCTGGCACAAGCTGGCATCACGCTAAGCTTGGCGGCAAATGCGGGCCGCGCCCCATATAGACTGCCAAATCTTTGGCGGTCGCGGTCAGATCGCGGAAAAGATTCTTCCGACGAGCCAGGTGGCGATCGCCCAGCCTGCGCCCGTGAAGAAGCCTACGCAGAACCAGACACCGAGCAAATAGAGGTCGATTTTTGACGGCATGGCAAAGCCTCCCTGTCGTGATGAGTATATGCGCTAATCCAACGCCTTCAGCACCGCATTGGTGATGGCAAGGTGCCGTCCTTGCCGCCATATTCCATCGGCTTGATGCCGCCGGCGTAAGCCTTGTCGACCGCGCGCTCGATGCGGCTGCGCCGCCTCTGCCGCCGGCGGATGATCGTGCTTGTCGGAGAGCCAGTCGAGCATCATCGCAGCCGACAGGATCATGGCAGTCGGATTAGCCTGCGCCTTTCCCATGATGTCGGGCGCGGTGCCGTGGCAAGGCTGGAACACGGCGTGCTTGTCGCCGATGTCGGCGGAGGGCGCGATCCCCAGGCCGCCGATCAGGCCGGCGGCCAAGATCCGAGAGAATGTCGCCGAAGATGTTCTCCATCACCATCACGTCGAAATCCCACGGCTTGCGCACCATCATGGCGGCGCAGGCGTCGACATAGACATGGTCGGTCTTAACGTTCGGGAATTTCGCGGCGCGTTCGTCGAAGATCTTGCGGAAAAACGCGTAGGCCTTGAACGCATTGGCCTTGTCGACGCAGGTAAGCAGGCCCGGTTTGCCGCGCGCCTTGCGCCGCTCGGTCAGCCGCAGCGAGAAGTCGAACAGGCGTTGCGAGGTCTTGCGTGTGATCACCAGCGTCTCGCGTGCCTCGTCCTCGGTCACCACACCCTTGCCCATGGAGGCGAACAGGCCTTCGGTCGATTCGCGGATCAGCACGAAATCGATGCCGCGTTCGGCGGCGCCGACGATCGGGCTCGGCACGCCTGGCACCAGCCGCGCGGGTCGCACGCCGGCATAGAGGTCGAAGATGAAACGCAGCTCGACCTGCGGCATGATCTCGGTGTTGTCGGGATAGCGCACGCTCGGCAAGCCACAGGCGCCAAGCAAAATGGCGTCGGCTTCCTCGCATAATTTGACGGTCAACTCCGGCATCGACTTGCCGGTCTCGCGATAGTGGTTGGCGCCGGCGGCACCTTCCGTGAAACGGAATTTCAGGCTCGGCGTCGTTGCTTCGATGCGGCGCAGGATGTCGAGCGTGGGCGCCATCACCTCCGGCCCGATGCCGTCTCCGGCCAAGACGGCGACATGGAAGGCGGTGTTGGCGGACATGCGGGTTTCCAGGATGGCGTTGAACGGAACGGTACTTTATCACTTGCGCATGATCTTATCCGAAAACCGGTTCCCACTTTTCGGGATCATGCGCTAATGAATACGGCTGCACGCTCGTGCGCAAGCCGTCATCGATGAGAGTTGGGCATGCCCCGTTTCGCCGCCAATCTGGGTTACCTGTTCACTGAGCGCCCGCTGCTGGAGCGCATCGACGCCGCTAGCGCCGCCGGGTTCTTGGGCGTAGAGCTGCAATTTCCCTATGACGTTCCGGCCTCCGCGGTGAAGGCCGCGATCGAGCGCAACAAGCTCACGATATTGGGGATCAACACGCTGCCAGGCGATCGCGACGGCGAATTCGGCCTGGCCGCGGTGCCCGGCCGCGAGAAGGACTGGCAGGCGCTGTTTGCCCGCGCGCTGGAATACATTTCATCGATCGGCGGCAGCGCGGTGCATTGCCTGGCCGGCAAAGTGCCACCCGAGCAGCGGCCGGCGGCCGAGCGGGTGTTCATCGAAAATCTCAAGGCTGCCGCCGATCTCGCCGCGGCCAAGAACATCACGCTGCTGATCGAGCCGATCAATGCACGCGACCGGCCGAATTATTTTCTCAACCGGGTCGAGCACGCCGCCGACATCATAACTAAGACGGCCAAGCCGAACATCCGCATCCAGTTCGATTTCTACCATGTGCAGATTGTCGGCGGCGATCTGCTCCACCGGCTCGAAAAGTTTCTGCCGCTGATCGGCCATCTGCAATGCGCAGGCGTCCCGACCCGCCACGAGCCGGACGAGGGCGAGGTGAATTATCCTGCGGTGTTCGCGGCGGTGGACGCGCTCGGCTACCAGGGCTGGATCGGCGCCGAATACCGGCCGCGCGCGCGCACCGAAGACGGCCTGGGCTGGGCCAAGCCCTATGGCGTGATTCCTGCCCGTTAACCCTCGATTAACCATCAATCTTCTTGAAAACCCATGCTTTTTTCGCTTTGCGCGGGGCTCGCGCGTTGCTAAATTCCGCCCATGTGGGGACGCCGCAAGAAAACCGAGGCTGAAAAACCCGAGGCCCCGAGCCCGCTCAAGGACGCGGTGCGCGAGGCGCGCATCGAGGCGGCCGAGCGCTCCGGCGTGGTGGTCGACCTGCGCGATGCGGAGCTTGCCCGCCTCGAACTGCTCAACGACGCGCTCGATCCGCTGTTCAAGGAAATCCCCGCGGGCGTCGAGCTGTTCGATCGCGGCATCAGCCGGGGCGACGTGCCGCGGCTGTGGATCGACGTGATCGCGCATATCGAGATGGGCCGCGACAAGCGGCAATACCGCTTCGTGCAGGACACCCGTTACGGCCGCACGGTGCTAGCGGAAACCTACGAGGTTCCCGAGATGGCGCAGGCGGTCACCAACTACGTGGCGCGCCGGCTGGTCGAGCGCGAGCGCGCGCTCGCCGACGATGCCGCCTCTGGGCAGATCGCCGCGCAGAAAATGCAGCATGTGGAACGCTCGCGGCGCTGGCGCGCGTTTCGCACGTTTATCTTTGGGGTGATCCTCGGCGTCGCCGCGCTGTTCGTTTTGGCGATGTTCAACAGTCCTGGTCCCTAACCAATCAGCTTGACCCGCTTCTGTTCGATCAGCTCGCCGGAGGGGCCGATGCCGCGCGAGATCAGCTCGCAGTCCCAAGCGCCGGCCGATCCCGCGATCCGGTAGAGATTATAGCCGGCGGCATTTTTGGCGACGCCGGGTGCTGCCGACGCCGACGGCACGCCGACCACCGGCACGCGGGTGCCGTTCGGGCCATTGAGCCAGTTGATCATGGGCACATGGTCGTGACCGTGGATCAAAAGATCGGCGCCGTGGGCGGCGATCACGCGCAGCAGGATCGGCGCATCGAGCAAACGTTTGTGCCGCCCGGCTTTGCTCACCGGCGGGTGATGGATCAGCACCACGCGAAATACATTTTCCTTCTTCAGCGCGTTGAGCACGGCGGCGAATTCCGCCAGCTGCTTGGTGCCGACCCAGCCGGTCGCCAAAAACGGCGCGGTCGGCACGCCGGTCGAAAGACCGATCAGCACAATTGGTCCGCGCCGGCGCACAAACGGAAAGCCATCGACGCCGTCGTCGTCGCACATATAGGCGCCCCACTGGCGCGTGGCATAGAGCGCGGCCTCGCGCACATAGACGTCGTGATTGCCAGGAACGAAGGTGACGTCGCGCGCATTCCCAAGGCTTTCGAGCCAGTCGCGACCGCGCGGAAATTCGCCCGCCAGGGCGATATTGGCGATGTCGCCGGTCACCGCGATGTGGTCGGGCGTCTGCCGCTTCATGTCGGCGACGATCCTCGCCAGCACCGCGGGATCGTGCACGAAACGGCGCTTGCGCTGCCAGTTGATATAGCCGGTCACGCGCTTGCCGATCAGCTCGCTCCAGCGCGGGCTGGGGAGCGGACCGAGATGCGGATCGGAGAGATGGGCGAGGGTGAACATCGAACAATCCATCGACTGTCATGCCCGCGAAGGCGGGCATCCAGTATTCACTGACAAGGATAATGAAGCGAGGCTCTGCCTCACTCGTTCACAGGGGTTACTGGGTCCCCGCTTTCGCGGGGACGACAGTTGATGGCTACGAACTTCCGATCAATATGCCGGCGAGGAACACCAGCACGCCGCCGACCACGATCTGGAAGGTGGCGGCGAGGAATGGCGTGTCCATGTAGCGGTAACGGATATACGAGATGGCGGCGAGTTCCACCGCCACCACGATGACCGAGACGATGGTCGCGGTGATGAAGTCTGGGATGAGATAGGGCAAGGTGTGGCCGAGCCCGCCGATCGTGGTCATCAGTCCGCATACGGCGCCGCGCAGCCAGGGCGTGCCGCGGCCGGTGAGCGAGCCGTCGTCGGACAGCGCCTCGGCGAAGCCCATGGAAATGCCGGCGCCGACCGAAGCGGCTAGGCCGACCAGAAACGTCTCCCAGGTATGATGGGTGGCGAAGGCCGCGGCGAACAGCGGCGCCAGCGTCGACACCGAGCCGTCCATCAGGCCGACCAGGCCCGGCTGCACGAATTGCAGCAAGAACACGCGCCGCGCGGTTTCGTCTTCCTTCTCGCGCGCGCCTTTGGTGAGGATCTGCTCGGTCAGTTTGTGGGCGAGACTTTCGTGTCCAGCCTCGGCTTCGGCGAGTTTGACCAGCAATTGCCGCACCGAGGCGTCGCGCGCCGTTTCCGCCGCCTTGCGATAGAAGCGTTCGGCCTCGTACTCCATGTTCTCGGCGAACTTGCGCACCTCCTCGAGCCCAAGCGGGCGCATCAGCCAAAGCGACGACTTGTGGGTGATGAAACCCTTCACGTCCTGGCGGCGGATCAACGGGAGATAGTCGCCGAACTTCTTGCGGTAGAGATCGAACAGCCAGGTGCGGTGGGTGACCTCCTCCTCGGCCATCTCGTCGAACACCTTGGCGGAGGAGGGAAACTGCGCGCGCAAGCCTTCGGCGAAACCGCGGTAGATGCGGCTGTCTTCCTCTTCGTTGGTGATGGCGAGCGCCAGCACTTCCTGCTCGCTCAGGTCGGAAAATCGCTTCACGGCAGGTCCTATCGATCGACGGCGGGCGTGCGAGCTTTATATATTGGAATAGTTCTAATCCGGAAGGGTATGGTTTGACAGTGGCTCGCGTGATTGCTAACTCATCCGCTCGTCCCCACCCCCCGCGCAGGCGGGGGCGGGAATGAGCGGAATGTGGGTCATGTCTTAACCTAGAGAACCTAGAGTCGGCAGAGAAAGACAATGCGTTTGCAACGCCTGCGCCGCGCGCTTGAGCCGTTGATCCGGCCGATGGTGCATTTCTACTGGCGCTTCTCGCGCGGCGCGACGCTGGGCGCGCGCGCCATGGTGATCGACGGGCAGGGCCGCGTCTTCCTGGTCAAGCATTCCTACGTGGACGGCTGGCATCTGCCGGGCGGCGGCGTGGAGACCGGCGAGACCTTGCTGGCGGCGCTGGCGCGCGAACTGGCCGAGGAAGGCAATATCCAGTTGACCGCGCCGCCTGAACTGCACGGCGTGTTCTTCAACAGCGCGCGTGTCGCGGCGCGACCACGTGGCGCTGTTCATCGTGCGCGAATTCCGCCAGGACGCGCCGCCGCAGCCCAATCATGAAATCATCGCGCACGGATTCTTCGCAGCCAACGCGCTGCCGGACGACACCGGCCGCGCCACCCGCGCGCGCATCGCGGAGGTGTTCGCCGGCGCGGCGGTTAGTGAGTTGTGGTGAGGTTCGGTGTCGTCCCCGCCATTCCCACTGTCGTCCCCGCGCAGGCGGGGATCCAGTACACACCGACAGCGCAGTGATTACTGGATGCCCCGCCTTCGCGGGGCATGACAGCAGAGAATCCCTACCCAAACCTTCCCCGATCGTGCGGCGCGGCGGTCAGCGAATTGTGGCGAGCCGGATGTGTTAATGTCGCCGGGTAAGGTGAGAGACAAAATATGCCGGTGAAGGATTGGCTTCCCGCCGCCGTGCGCGCAGCGAGCGTAGACCGCAAACTGAAATCCGGCGAGGCGCTGTTCCGGCTCGGCGACAAGACCGCCGGGTTCTGCGAAGTCATCGCCGGCCGCGTGCGGCTGGCGCGCGTCGATCGCTCGGGCCACGAGATCGTCCTGCACGTCGCCGGCCCGGGCGAAACCATCGCCGAGGCGTCGTTGTTTTCGCCCGCCTATCACTGCGACGCCATCGCCAGCAGCGACGCGGTCGTGCGCATCTATCCGAAGTCCGCGGTGCTCGCCGCGTTCGAGCAAGACCGCAAGGCCGCGCAAGCCTTCACCGCGACGCTCGCCCGTCAGGTGATGAACCTGCGCACCCGCATCGAGCAGCGCAACATCCGCTCGGCGCGCGAACGCGTCCGCCATTTTCTTGGCGTCAATGCCGGCGACGACGGCCGCACGGTGTCCTTGCGCGGAACGGTGAAGGATCTCGCAGCTGAATTGGGGCTCACGCACGAGGCGCTCTACCGCACGCTGGCCGCGCTCGAACGTTCCGGCGAGATCAAGCGCGGCAAGGGCAAGATCACGCTCGCGCGGGCGCGCAAAGGAGGCTAACCAAACCGCGCGCGGTCGTGCGGCGCGGAGAAATCGAGCTGCGGTCCGACCGGGACGATGCCGGTCGGGTTCACCTGTCGCTGGCTGAAATAATAATGCCGCTTGATCTGCTCGAGGCTGACGGTCTCGGCCACGCCCGGCACCTGGTAAAGATCGCGCACATAGTTCGACAGGTTCGGATATTGGTAGATGTGCCGCCAGTTGCACTTGAAGTGCGAATAATAGACCGCGTCGAAGCGGATCAACGTGCAGAACAGCCGCCAGTCGGCCTCGGTGATGGCGTTGCCGACGAGATAGCGATGCTGCGACAGCATCTGCTCGATCTCGTCGAGCGCATCGAACACGTTGCGGAACGCCAGCTCGTAGGCGGCCTGCGCGGTGGCAAAGCCGGCGCGATAGACGCCGTTGTTGATGTTCGGATAGACCAGATCGTTGATCTTATCGATCTCGCCGCGCAGTTTTTCGGGATAATAGTCGGTGTGGATATTGGTGAAAGCGTTGAACGCCGAATTCAGCATGCGGATGATCTCGGACAACTCATTGTTGACGATGGTCTTGCGCTTCTTGTCCCACAGCACCGGCACGCTGACGCGGCCGGTGTAGCGCGGATCGGCCAGCACATAGATTTCCGACAGCTTGCTCTTGCCGTTCACCTCGTCGCCGGTCGAGCCTTCGCTTTTGTTGAAGGTCCAGCCATCCTTGAGCATGTCGGGCGAGACGACCGACAGCGAGATGACGTTCTCCAGGCCCTTGAGCTTGCGGAAGATGATGGTGCGGTGTGCCCACGGGCAGGCGAGCGAGACATAGAGGTGATAGCGGCCAGCCTCGGCCGCAAAGCCGCCTTCGCCGGATGGGCCGGAGCTGCCGTCGGGCGTCACCCAATTGCGGAAGCGGGGCGCCGGCCGGATGAAATGGCCGTCCTTGGTGCGCGAAACGTCGTCCTGCCATTTTCCGTCGACCAGCAGTCCCATGCAAATTCTCCACCTACGGCGCTATTCATTTAGCGCGTCGCTGGTCCGATAACCGCTACCCACTGGACCATGCGACCATAAGCTCGCGCCCATAACGCCACGGGTGCCAGATCGACCCAGATGCTAATCGCTCGTCCGGGACAGCCATATTTAAGGTCATGAGCGAACTTAACCTGACAATCCTGCCGGAAACCGCCGACGACGCGTTGGCGATCGAACGGCTGCATGAGCGCACCTTCGGCCCCGGCCGCTACGCGCGCACGGCGTTTCGCATTCGCGAGGGCCGGGGGCATTTGCTCGAGCTGTCGTTCACCGCGCGCATCGGCACGCTGCTGGTCGGCTCGGTGCGGCTGACGCCGGTCTGCGTCGGCGAAACGCCGGCGCTGCTGCTGGGCCCGCTCACCGTCGAGCCGCCATTCCGCGAGCGCGGCGTCGGCACCGCGCTGATCGAGCGCGCGCTCAAGGAAGCCAAAGCCAAGGGCCACAAACTGGTGCTGCTGGTCGGCGACGAGCCGTACTACGCCAAGTCCGGCTTCAAGCGCATTGCCAAGGGCCAGGTGAAAATGCCCGGCCCGGTCGATCCGGCGCGATTGCTGGTGGCGGAATTGGCGCCCGGCGCCTTCGAGGGCGTGTCCGGCTTGATCCGGCCGGATTGGGAAAAATCTTAGCGGCCTTCGCGCGCCCAGGTCGCAGCGAGCGAGCCGATCAGCAGCAGCAATCCGATCAAGCCTGCGAAAATCGGCAGCACGCCGATGCCGCGCACCACGCTGACATCGCGCATCTTGAGGCCGATCCAGTCCTCGCCCTTGAACGTCGAGCTGGTGCGCACCGGCACCACGCGCGGCACCGTCAAGCTGTCGCCGTTTTCCAGCCGCCGCGAGTCGCCGCCGGTGGCCTGGCTCAGCGCACGCAGCACTTCGGTGGTCGAGGTCACTTCCGCGAATTCGCGCGGATTGGCGGGGCCGACATTGGCGAGCGCGGTGAGCTTGCCGTCGGTCGCGCGCCAGAGGCCGAGCTCGTTGGCGGTAATCGTCGATCGCCACAGGCCCGGCTCGACCGACTGAAGGTTCAGCGTTCGCGTCGCGCCGGCCGGCGAGGTGAGCGTCACTTCGTTGACGGTGTCGGCCATGGTCTGGCGCTGCACGGTGATGTCGCGGCCGTTCACGATCAGCCGCAGCGCTTCTTCTTCAAGATCGGGCTGCTTCATCAACCAATGCGACAGCCGCCGCAGCAAATCGAGATGCGGGCCGCCGCCTTCGTAGCCGCGCGCCCACAGCCAGATGTGGTCGGACAACAACAGCGCCACGCGGCCTTCGCCCTCGCGCGCCAGCACCAGCAGCGGCTTGCCGTCGGGGCCCTGCATCACATTGGTGCCGGTGCTGCGCTTGATATCGACCAGCCGGAACCAGTGGCTCCAATGCGGCGGATCGGTTTCCGAGCCTTCCAGCGCACGCGTCACCGGGTGGCGCCGGCCGGCGTCGGTGAGCTGCGCCACGAAGCTTTTCTCGGTGACGTCGCCGGTCGGCTCCGCGGGCAGGATCACGTCGAGCGGCGTGCGCCAGATGCTGGTCGGGCTGGCGTAATCGGGGCCGGCGGCGATCAGCACGGCGCCGCCGTCGCGCACGAATTTCGCGATGTTGTCGAAATAGATCAGCGGCAGCACGCCCTGCCGCGCATAGCGGTCGAAGATGATGAGCTGGAATTCCGAGATCTTCTGCTGGAACAGCTCGCGGGTCGGAAACGCGATCAGCGAGAGCTCGTTGATCGGGGTGCCGTCCTGCTTTTCGGGCGGGCGCAGAATGGTGAAATGCACCAGATCGACCGAGGCGTCGGATTTCAGCAGATTGCGCCAGGTGCGCTCGCCGGCATGCGGCTCGCCGGAGACCAGCAGCACGCGCAGCTTGTCGCGCACGCCGTCGATCGAAATCACCGCGCGATTGTTGACCTGGGTGAGCTCGCCCTCCAGCGGTGAGGCCTCGATCTCGACAATATTTGGCCCGGCATGCGGGATCGGAATATTGATATTGATGTCGGTGCCGACGGTGACGGTGCGCTGTTCCAGCACGTCGCCGTCGCGCCGCACGGTGACTTGCGCCGAGCCGATCTTGGCGCCCTGGTCCTCGATCCGGAAGCCGATGGTCTGCGATTGTCCGACGATGCCGAAGCGCGGCGTTTGCGTGAGCACGACCCGGCGGTCGATCTCGTCCTTGTGCCCGGTGATCAGCGCATGCAGCGGCGCGGCAAAACCCAGGGCGGCGACGTCGGCCGGCACGTCGTGCACGCGGCCGTCGGTAATCAGGACGGCGCCGGCGACGCGGTCGGGCGGCACGTCGGCGAGCGTCGAGGACAGCGCCGAGAACAGCCGCGTGCCGTCATGCTCGCCGTCGGCTTCGCCCGCCTCGGCGACGCGCACTTCCAGGCCCGGGATGCGCTTGAGCCGCTCGACCAGCGTCGCCCGTGCGGCGTCGGTCTGCGCATTGCGGTCGCCAAAATTCTGGCTCGGGCTCTTGTCGACGATGACGGCGGCGACCGAGGGGATCGGGTCGCGGTCTTCTCTCGTCAAAGATGGATTGGCGAGCGCCAGCACCATCAGCGCCATCGCCATGGCGCGGACCGGCGCGCCGCGGCTGCGCGCCGCCAGCAGCAGCATCGAGATCAGCACGGCCACGGCGAAGGCCGCCCACACCACATAGGTGGGCACCAACGGTGCAAATGAGATGCCGAGGTTCACGCCATGCTCCTACTGCCCCAGCCGTTCGAGCAAGGCCGGGATATGCACCTGGTCGGCCTTGTAGTTACCGGTGAGCGCGTACATCACGATGTTGACGCCGGCGCGGAAGGCGAATTCGCGCTGGCGCGGCTCGCCCGGCACCAGCGGCAGCACCGGCTGGCCGTCCGGCCGCATCGCCCAGGCGCCGGCGAGATCGTTCGACGTGATCAGGATCGAGGAGACGCCGTCGCCGGCGCGCGCCGGGCGGTTGGTCTCTTCCTCGGTTTCCGCCGGCAGCGCCTCGACCCAAAGCTGGCCGGAGGTGAATCGGCCCGGAAAGTCGCGCAGCAGGAAGAAGGTCTTGGTCAGCACGTGATCGCGCGGCACCGGCTCTAGCTCGGGAATATCGAGCGAAGACAGGATCGAGCGCAGCGCCACCATGCCGGGTGCGCGTATCTCGCCGCCGGCGCCGGGCGGCGCATCGACCGCATCGCGGGTATCGAACAGCACGGTGCCGCCGCGCTTCATGTAGCTGTCGATGCGCTCGAGCGCGGTCTGCGAGGGCTTCGGCGCGCCCGGCGAAATCGGCCAGTAAATGACCGGGAAGAAGGCGAGTTCGTCACGCGCCGGGTCGAGACCGACCGGCTCGCCTGCTTCGAGCGCAGTGCGTTGCGCGAGGAACAGCGTGAGGCCCTGCAATCCGGCCTTGCTTATGGCGTCGATTTCCGCATCGCCGGTGATGATGTAGGCGAGATGTGTTTGCAACGACGCCTTCATGGCGAAATCTTCTTGGGCGGCGGAAAGCTTCGGCGGTTGCGGTTGCGCGGTCTGCGCCTGCACCGGGTGGTGCAGCGTCAATGCGGTCATGAGGCCCGCGGCCAGCAGCGTTGCCGCCGCCACGCGCCGGCGTTGCAGCAAACTGCCGATGCCGCCGGAAAGCCAGAACACCACCAGCGCGTCGAGCAGCAGCAGCGCGAGCGCGGTGAGGAAAATCGGTCCGCGCAGGTCGAGCGGCTCGCCGTGGCGATAAACGTCGAGGCGGGCATTGAGCGCTGAGACGTCGAGCGGCGCCGGCCGGTCGGCGGGCGCAAGCGTATTGACCGCGACCAGGCCTTCGGGCGGGCCGTAAAAGCCGGGCGGGTGATCGGCATTGGCACGCTCGCTGAAGCCGGCCGGAATCGGGCGGGCGGTCGGCGGCGGGCTCGAGAACGCGCCGAAGCCGTCGAGCACGCGGGTCGGCGGCACGACTTGGGTCGCGCGGCTGTTCGCGCCGGCATTTTCGCCGTCAGTGGTCGCGGCGGCGCCCGCAAGCGAAATGATGCGCTTGAGCATGTCGACGAAGGCGCCGGATAGCGGCAGGTCGGACCAGCGGGTGTCGGCTGTCACGTGGAACAGCACGACCAGGCCCTTGCCGCGGCGTTGGGCGGTGACCAGCGGTGTGCCGTCGGCGAGCGTCGCCCAGGTGCGGTCGGTGAGCTGCGAATCCGGCTCCGCCAGAACCTGGCGCGTCACGGTGACGTCGGTCGGCACCGCCATGCCGTAAAACGGGCTTTCGCGCGAGAAGCCGGCGAGCTGCTGCGGCTTGTCCCAGCTCAGGCTGCCGCCAAGGATGCGGCCGCCGCGGCGCAGCTTCACCGGCACCAGGTCGTCATCGGCGGCGGCAAGATGCGGGCCGGCGAAGCGCACCAGCACGCCGCCATTGTCGATCCACTTGTTGAGGCGGTCGAGCGCCTCGGCGACATTTCCAACGTCGGCCAGGATCAGCATCGGCAGGCGCTGGTCGAGGAAGCGCGTCACCGCTTCCGCCGGCCCCACGCCTTCGGCGAGGCGCACATCGGCGAACGGGTTGAGTGCGCGCGAAAGGTAATAGGTCGCGCCCAGCAGCGGCTGCGAGCGGTCGGCGGCCGAGCCGGACACCACGCCTATGGTGCGCCGGCGCCAGCGCTTGTCGAGCAGTTGCACCGCGCCCGCCGAGCGCTCGCCGGCGATATCCAGCCGCGCCACGTCGTTGCGGATCTCGACCGGCAGGTCGATCACCGCCTCGGCTTCGCGGTCGCCCGACTTGAACGTGAATGGCGCCTCGCCGAGCGGCAGTCCTTTCAGATCTATGGCGTTCACGATGCCGGCGTCGGCGCTGCCGGTCTGCGCGCGCAGTACTTTCACGGTCAACGCGCCGGCGGCATTGTCGGCGGCGGCGAGCGCATGCGGAATGGCGATGCCGCCCTCGACGATCGTGAGCGGATGACTGCCGATGATGCGTTTGAAGCCTTCGATGAAAGCGGCGCCCTTGCCGAGATCGACGCCGTCCGAGAGCCAGACGATTTCTACATCCGGCGCTGCGCCAAGGAAGCGTTCAATCAGCGGCAGCGCCTCGCTGCGGTCAACGCCATGCGGCTTCGGCTTGAGCTGATTGATCTGCACGCGGGCGGCGCCGGCGATTTGCAGGGAAATGTCGCGCGCGGTTTCCGACAGCGGCAGCACGGCGACGCCACGGTTGTCGGCCTCCGCGCGCGCGATCAACTCGTCCCCCGTGCGCAGGCGCGCGTCCCACGATGCCGCCGCCGCCCAGCCATCGTCGAGCATGATCAGCAGCGGCGCGCCTCGGTTCGCAGTGGCAAGCGGCGGATTCCACAACGGACCGGCGGCGGCAATGATGACCAGCGCCGCAAGCGTCAAGCGCAGCAGCGTGAGCCACCACGGCGTGCGCGACGGCGTTTCCTCCTTCGGCGCGATCTCGAACAACAGGCGGGTGGGCGGAAAGTTGATGCGGCGCGGACGCGGCGGCACCAGCCGCAGCAGCCACCACAAGACCGGCAGGCTGAGCAGGCCGAGCAGAACCAGCGGCTGGGCGAAGCCGAGCGGCAGGGAGCCGATCACGCCGAACTCCATTGCTGCGCCGGCGCGTGCCGGCTGTTGACGGTCGTTTGTTGCGCATTAGTGCCCATGCGCGAATGCAGCACCAGCAGCAATTCGCTCGCCGGCCGGTCGGTGCGGTGGACGGCGAAGCTCCAGCCGCGCCGGTCGGTCTCGGCGCGGATCGCGGCGCGATGGCGCGCCACCAGCCCGATATAGTCGTTGCGCCAGGTTTCGGCGCGGCCGGCGGTGATGCTGCCGGCGCCTTCCGGCTCGATGAATTCGACGCGGCCGGAATATGGGAAGGCTTCCTCGGCCGGATCGACGATCTGCACCACATGGCCATGCGCACCGGTGGCCGACAACTGGGCGATCATTCCCTGCACTTCGCCGATCGGGCTCCACAGGTCGGACAGCATCACGATCTCGGCGAGCGGCGACGGCGCAAACGACGGCGGCAGGCTGGCGCGCTCGGACGCATCGTGCAGGATCGCCTCCGCCATCTTCTCGATCACGTTGCGGCTCGCGGTCGGGCGCAGCAGACCCGGAACGCCGACCCGCTCGCCGCCCTGCACCAGCACTTCAGCCAAAGCAAAGGCGACGACTAGCGCGCGCTCGAGCTTGCTGTCGGTGACCAGCGCCGAGGCGAACACCATCGACGGCGAACGGTCGGGCCAGATCCAGATCGTGTGCGAGGCTTCCCATTCGCGCTCGCGCACGTAGAGATGATCGTCGCGCGCGGACCGCCGCCAGTCGACGTTCTGCGCAGGCTCCCCCGACATGAAGCGGCGGTATTGCCAGAAATTCTCGCCGGGTCCCGCGCGGCGCCGTCCATGCAGCCCGTGAATCACTGTTGAGGCGACGCGGCGCGCCTCCAGAATGAGCCGCGGCATGGCATCGGCGAGCGAACGCGCGCTGCCGGTTGCCTGGCGGACCGCGCCGGTCTCGATATCGCTGAGCCGCGGCTCCGCCATTATCCGATGCGGGCCTTCAGCCGCTTAATCACGCTGGGAATGGTTTCGCCCTCGGCGCGCGCAGCGAAGGTCAGCGCCATGCGGTGCTTGAGCACGGGCTCGGCCAGTTCGAGCACGTCGTCCACCGACGGCGCGAAGCGGCCGTCGAGCAGCGCGCGGGCGCGCACTGCCAGCATCAAGGCCTGGCTCGCGCGCGGGCCGGGGCCCCAAGAGATCAGCTTGCCGATATCGCCGGCTTCCGGGCCGGGGCGCGCCGAGCGCACCAGCGCCAGGATCGCTTCGACCACCGACTCGCCGACCGGCAGACGGCGCACCAGCCGCTGCGCCGAAATCAGGTCTTCCGCCGTCATCGCCGCTTTGGCGCGGCTTTCTTCCGCGCCGGTGGTGTCGAACAGGATTTTGCGCTCGGCGTCCTGGTCGGGGTAATCGACGTCGACTTCCATCAGGAAGCGGTCGAGCTGCGCTTCGGGAAGCGGATAGGTGCCTTCCTGCTCCAGCGGGTTCTGGGTCGCCAGCACATGGAACGGCTTCGGCAGATCGTGGCGGGCACCGGCGACCGTCACGTGCTGTTCCTGCATCGCCTGCAGCAATGCGGATTGCGTGCGCGGACTGGCGCGGTTTATCTCGTCGGCCATCAGCAATTGCGCGAACACCGGGCCGGCGATGAAGCGGAAACTGCGCTTGCCGCCCGGGCTTTCCTCCAGCACTTCGGTGCCGAGAATATCGGACGGCATCAGGTCGGGCGTGAACTGGACGCGCCTGGCGTCGAGACCGAGCGCGATGCCCATGGTCTCCACCAGTTTGGTCTTGGCGAGACCGGGCACGCCGACCAGCAGCGCATGGCCGCCGGACAGCACCGTGACCAGCGCGCGTTCGACCACCATGTCCTGGCCGAAGATCACCGCCCCGATGGCGGCTTTGGCCGCGCGCACGTGGACGGCGGTCGATTCCGCCGCGCGCACGATCATATCTTCCAGCTTTTCCAGGCTTTCGCCGCTTGCCGCCGCCATGATGTCGTTTCCTTTCATCGAGCGCCTTGGGTCTGCCTAGGCGCTATGCAACAAACACACCAGACGCGATTTTGATGCGCCGTTTGGGTCGAATCTGGCTCATTCTGCGACCCAGCTTACGCTATCTTCCGCCGCCAGGTCCTTTGAGTCACAAAGTTGCGAACAGGCGCGAGACAGCCTGTAAACCTAAGGAAAACAATGGCGAAGGCAGGGCAAGGCGCGGGTTGGCGGGCTTGAGGGGATCGCGGCAGCGCTGCCGCGCGACGGTGGCAAGGCATTGCCGCCGGTTGAGCGGTGGAATCCGCCGTTTTGCGGCGATATCGATATGAGGATCGCCACCGACGGTACCTGGTTCTACCAGAAGACCCCAATCGGAAGGCCCGCTTTGGTCAAGCTTTTCGCGTCGATTCTCAAGCGCGAGGGCGACAAGTACTTCCTGGTCACGCCGGTGGAAAAGGTCGGGTTAATCGTCGAAGAAGTCCCGTTCCTCGCCGTCGAACTTAAGGTCGAGCATGATGCTCGCGGCCAGCATCTGCGCTTCCGCACCAATGTCGACGACTGGGTCGAGGCGGGGCCGGGTCATGCCCTGCGTTTCAGCCCCGAGGCGACCGGCGGCCTCAAACCCTATCTGCATGTCCGCCGCGAGCTGTGGGCCAAGGTGACACGCGCGCTGTTCTACGACCTGGTCGAGCTCGGCGAGGAGCGTGACGTTCAAGGCAAGCAAATGTTCGGCGTCGCCTCGGGCGGAGAGTTCTTCGCGATGGCGGAAGCGAGCGCGGTGCGGGAGTTCGCCTAGCGCATGATCCCGAAAAGTGGGGACCGGTTTTCGGAAAAGATCATGCGCAAGCAGAAATGTTAGGAGCGCACATTGATTCAAACTAAACGGATTAAGCTCTAATGCAGCACGCGGCGGCGACGCTCTCGGCCGATGAATTCTTCGCGCGCGCCCGCGCGCGGCTCACGCTCGAGGTGCCGGCGGGCCTCACCGATGCGAGCATCACGCCGACGCGCGGCGATCACGACGCCGATCCGGTGATGCAGAAAGTCGCCGAGGTGCGTCCGATCCGCCCGGCGGCGGTGCTGGTACCGGTGGTCGATCGTCCCGAGCCGACGGTGCTGCTGACGCAGCGCGCCCAGCATCTGCCCGATCATGCCGGGCAGGTGTCGTTTCCCGGCGGCAAGATCGACCAGGGCGACGACAGCCCGCTCGCGTCCGCCTTGCGCGAGGCGGAGGAGGAAATCGGCCTCGATCGCGCCTCGGTCGAGCCGCTCGGCTATCTCGATCTCTACATGACCACGCTCGGCTATCGCATCGTGCCGACGATCGCGCGCATCAAGCCCGGCTTTAAGCTCACGCTCAACACCAGCGAGGTGGACGCCAGTTTCGAGGTGCCGCTCGCCTTTCTCATGGATCAGGCTAACGTGCAGCGCCACTCGCGCGACTGGCAGGGCATGACGCGGCATTATTACGCCATCACCTTCGGCGAGCGCTACATTTGGGGCGTGACCGCTGGTATCCTGCGCAATCTTCATGATCGGATTTATCGGGATTGATCGATGGGCCGGGGGTCGCAATATCCAACGACTGTCATGCCCCGCGAAGGCGGGGCATCCAGTAGCCACAGCGCATCCGTTTGCCCAAAGCTGGCGACGGTAATTACTGGATCATCCGCTTTCGCGGATGATGACAGCTGGAGAAGGCGTCACCGATGATCCGCCCGGTTGCCACCGAAGTCCTACTGTTCCTGGCACCGTTCGTGCTTTACGCCGTGTTTCTGTGGGCGACCAAAGCCGGCGTGATGGATTGGCAATCCTGGCCGCTGGCGCGGGTGGCGTGGCTTGCCATCGTCGCGCTGGTGCTGGTGCTGGGCAGCTTCATCTATTTCGCGCATTTCTACGGCGCGCCGCCGGGCTCGACCTATGTGCCGGCGCATATGGAGAACGGCAAATTCGTGCCGGGGACGACCCGGTGATGGCGCCGCCAGCCGGCGCGACCTCCCGCAGCCTCGCCGGCGCGGCCTGGCTGACTTCGGGCGCGCTGCCGCGCCTGCTCGGCGTGCTCGACCGCGACGGCGAGGAGGCGCGCGTGGTCGGCGGTGCGGTGCGCAATGCGCTGCTCGAGATACCGATCCACGAGATCGACGTCGCCACCACCGCGGTGCCGGACGTGGTGGTCAAGCGCGTGACCGCCGCCGGCTTCAAGCCGGTGCCGACCGGCATCGAGCACGGCACCGTCACCGTCGTCATCGACAAGCATCCGTTCGAGGTGACCACGCTGCGTCAGGACGTGGAGACCTATGGCCGTCACGCCAAGGTCGCCTTTGGCCGCGACTGGAAAGCGGATGCCGAGCGGCGCGATTTCACCATCAATGCGCTGTCGGCCACGCGCGACGGCACCATCTTCGATTATGTCGGCGGGCTCGACGACCTGGCGGCGCGGCGGGTGCGTTTTATCGGCGACGCCAGGCAACGCATCGAGGAAGACTACCTGCGCATTTTGCGCTTCTTCCGGTTTCACGCCGCCTACGGCACCAGCGATCATCCCGATCCGGCCGGCGTTGCCGCTTGCATCGCCGGCCGCGACGGGCTCGACCAGCTCTCGCGCGAACGGGTGCGCATGGAGCTGATGAAGCTCGTGGTCGCCCCCCATGCCGTTCCGACGCTGATAGCCATGACCGATGTCGGACTTTCCCTGCGCATGCTCGGCGGGGTGAGCTATCTCGCCTCGTTCGAAAACATGGCCAAGGTCGAGGTCGCGATCGGGGAAGCGGCCGATCCCGTGCGTAGGCTCGGTGCGCTGGGCGTGGCGGTCGCGGAGGATGCCGAGCGGCTGTGGCAGAAGCTGCGGCTGACCAATAGTCGAGCACGAGCGGCTGGCCTCGATGGCCGAAGGCTGGCGGCGGATGTCGCCTGCGTTTGGCGAGCCGGCTGCGCGCGCGCTGCTTTATCGGTTGGGACCGTGAGCATTTCACCGATCATGCGCTGCTCGGCTTGGGCGCGCTCGCAGGCTTCCGCAAACGATGCCGATTGGCGCGCGCTTGCGACCTTGCCGCAGCGCTGGACCGCGCCGGTGTTTCCGTTGAAGGCGGCGGACTTCATCAAGCGCGGCGTCGAGAAGGGGCCGGCGCTGGGTGCCGCGATCGCCGCCGCCGAAAAGGCATGGATCGCGGCGGGATTTCCCAGCGATGCGGCGGCGCTCGCTGCAATCTCCGATGCGGCGGCGAAGCCGCAGCCTGCGTGACGCCGCGTTCAAGCGGGACTATGCTCGCGAACGCATGATCCCGAAAAGTGGGAACCGGTTTTCGGAAAAAGATCATGCGCACGTAATACTGGGGGCGGCATGCGGAAGTTCTGGCGCGGCTTCGCGATCTTCTTTCTCGGCGGCGTGCTTGGCACCGGTTTCGGCGATCGCACTCGGATTCTTTTTCTTTCCGTATCGTGTTTCCGCCGCCGCCGGCCATGGAGCAGCTCACGCAGGCCGATGTCGCGACATTGGCGCCGCGCGGTCCGCCGAAGCCGGCCGTCGCGCCGGTTGCGACCGGTGCGTTCATCCACGCCAACCCGTCCGATCCGGTGCACTGGGGACGCGGCAAGGTCAGCGTCTACGAGCGGACCGTGTTTCTGGAGCCTGACTTCGAGGTGGGGCCGGGGCCGGCGTTCCATGTCTACCTTGTGCCGAACGCGAATGTCCGCAACGCCGCGGCGGTGAAGGACGCCATGTTCATCGATCTCGGCGGCTTGCGCGCCTTCAAGGGCAGCCAGCGTTATGTCGATTCCCGCCGGCATCGATTTGAAGAATTATCCGAGCGTGGTGATCTGGTGCGAGCGCTTCGGCGTGTTAATCTCGCCGGCCGATCTCACCCCCGTACACTGAATGCAACTTCTTGCCGGCTTTGCCGACGTCTCGCTGGCGCAGCTTTTGCTCGTTGCCGGGCGTGGCGCTGTTTGCCTCCGTCCTCGGCGGCGTGTCGGGCTATGGCACCGGCGCGCTGATGCCGCTGGTGCTGGTGCCGCTGGTGGGCGCCGAGCCGGTGGTGCCGATCATCGCGATCTCGGCGCTGTTCACCAATTCGAGCCGCGTCACTGCGTTCCTGCGCTATGTCGACTGGCGGCGAGCGACGATCGTGCTCGCCACGGCGGTGCCGACCTGCGTGCTCGGCGCCTGGGGCTATACCAAGCTCTCCAGCGCGGGCGCGGCGCTGGTGATCGGCGGTATGCTGATCCTGAGCGTGCCGTTGCGGCGGCTGCTGCGATATCACGGCGTCAAAATCGGCGACGGCGGGCTGGCGCTCGGCTCGCTCGGCTATGGCGTGGTGGTCGGCGGCACGGCCGGGTCGGGCGTGATCCTGCTCTCGCTATTGATGGCGGTCGGCATCGAAGGCGCCGGCGTCATCGCCACCGATGCCGCGATCTCGATCGTAATCGGGATCGTGAAGATTTCCGTGTTCGGGCTGGCCGGCGTGATCACGGCGCAGGTGGTGGCCTTCGCGCTGCTGATCGGCATCGTCGCGCTGCCCGGCGCGTTCCTGGCCAAGGCCTTCGTCGAGCGCATGCCGGTGCATGTGCACACTGCGATCCTCGACGCGGTAGTGCTGCTGGGCGGGGTATTTTTGGTGGTGGGGGCGTTGCGATGAACCTCTCCCCGCGTGCGGGGAGAGGTCGATTTCCGAGCGCAGCGAGGAAATCGGGTGAGGGGGCGTCACCGCGATTCTGAGCGCATCGAAAGGCCCCTCACCCGGCTCGCATCTCACGTTGCTCGCTGCTCGCCACCCTCTCCCCGCAAGCGGGGAGAGGGAAGAAAGCTACGGCCACTTCACCACTGGCGGCATCGACGACAAGATCGACTCTACATTGCCGCCGGTACGCAGGCCGAAAATCGTGCCGCGGTCGTAGAGCAAATTGAATTCCACATAGCGCCCGCGGCGGATCAATTGCTGCTCGCGCTCGGCCTCGCTCCAAGGCTTCTCGAAATTTTTTTCCACCAGTTCCGGATAGATTTTGTGGAAGGCGCGGCCGACCGCTTGCGTAAAGGCGAAGGTCTCGTCCCAATCGGTTTCGAGATAGTCGTAGAAAATGCCGCCGATACCGCGCATTTCGTTGCGGTGCTTCAGGAAAAAATATTCGTCGCACCATTTCTTGTATTTGTCGTAAGGCGCGACCGTCGCGTGCGCGTCGCAGGCCGCTTTCATCGCGGCATGAAAGGCGATACTGTCCGGATCGTCTTGCGTGCGGCGCTTGTCGAGCACCGGCGTCAAATCGGCGCCGCCGCCGAACCAGGCTTTGCCGGTGACCACGAAGCGGGTGTTCATGTGCACCGCCGGCACGTGCGGATTGTGCGGATGCGCGATCAGCGAAATGCCGGAGGCCCAGAAGCGCGGATCGTCAGCGGCGCCGGGGATCTCCTTGCGGAATTCCGGCGCGAATTCGCCGTGCACGGTCGAGCAATGCACGCCGACCTTCTCGAACACGCGCCCGCGCATCAGCGACATGACCCCGCCGCCGCCGGGTTGACCGGTGTGGTCGGTGCGCTGCCAAGGCGTGCGCACGAAGCGGCCGGCGGCGCGATCGGAAAACGGCGCAGCCTTCGGCAGTGCGTCTTCCAGCGCCTCGAACGACTTGCAGATGTCATCGCGCAGCGTCTCGAACCAGGCGCGGGCGCGGCTCTTGCGATCGTCGATCTGGGCGGAATCCATCGCGCTCACTTTATTCCGAGCCGGGCCTTGGCGGCGGCGAGATCGCCGGCAGTGAAATTTCCGAAGCAATCGCGCTCGAAATCGACGACCGCGTCATTGTAGGCCTGCTGGTGTTCTTGATAGGCGGGAAAATCGATCTTGAATTTGCGCGCCAATTCCTCGTGGCGGATCACCCGGCGCTGGAAGGCATTGAGTGCGTTTTCGTCGTAGTCGCCCACCATCGGCAGTTCGGCGTCGATCTGGCGTTGTAAAAACATTCTCTCGGCGGCCATTCGATCGATGTCCGATATTTCCATGTCGACCGTGACGCCGGTGACATCAAGTTGATCAGCCCGGCGCAGGCAGGCGTCCAGCGCCAAGCTACTCATGGCCGGTTGGCCTTCGGCGGCAGGCATCCGCGCGAGCAGTTCGGAGAGCAAAGCGCGCGCGGCGTAGGCTTCGCTTGCGCTTAGGTAGAGCGCGGCGATGAGAGCGGCAAACGCCAGCCGGTTCGACGAGGCCATCGATCGGGTCATGGCGCCGATATTATCATCGCGCCAAGCCCCCCGTCTGCCGCAGCGCCTCGCCCGCCACCATCGCCACTGCCATCGCAATATTCAGCGAGCGCATCCCTTCGCGCAGGGGAATGCAGAGGCGGGCGTCGGCCGCCTTGTGGACGGTGTCCGGCACGCCGGCGCTCTCGCGGCCGAACAGCAGCACCTGGTCTTGCCCGTAAACATGGTCGAGGTAGCAGCGCGTCGCGCGGGTGGTCAGCAGCACCAAGGTGAGCCGCTCCCGCCGCCGCCAGTCGTCGAACGCCGCAAACGACCCATGGCGGGTGATGGCGACCCGGTCGAGATAATCCATGCCGGCCCTTCGGAAGGCGCGGTCGGTGACCGGAAACCCGGCCGGCTCGACGATATGCGCCTCGACCCCAAGGCAGGCGCAAAGTCTCAGAATCGTGCCGGTATTCTGGGGGATGTCCGGCTCGTAGAGGGCGATCCGCATCGGCCGGCCTTTCTCCCCGTCGCGTCCGGGCTAAAGCGCTGTAGACGAACGATTTATGCGACTCTTCGTCGTTGGGCCGGGCGCGCAATCAGGCTGAGTGGAAACTGGTCAGCCGCCCGGATTGCGCGCTTTTTTAACACTAAACGCGCGGTCGGCCGCAAAACCGGTACCCACTTTTGCTGACCGCGCTTTGTCGGGCTTGCGCTCTCACTGCAAGGGTGCCAATAAACGCCACCGCAGCGCCGTCCTGCCTTTCGGTAGGGCTGCCGCAAGCGGGTCCGCCCCGCCGCCGCGGGACTTAATCCTGCCGGTTCCAGCCGCGGGCGGAAGACTAAGCCAGCCGGGGGAGAGGGCTTAAGACGTGACAACCGTGTCTTCGGCGGAGCACACGCGCCGCGACTTTCTCTATATCGCCACCGGCGCCGTCGGCGCGGTGGGCGCGGCGGCGGCCCTGGTGCCGCTGGTCGCGCAGATGAATCCCGACGCCACCACCATTGCCGCGGGCGCGCCGGTCGAGATCGACTTGGCGCCGGTCGCCGACGGGCAGATCATCAAGGTGTTCTGGCGCTCGAAGCCGATCTTCATCTTCCATCGCAGCAAGAACGAGATCGAGGCGGCGCAGAAGGTCGACGTCGCCAGCCTGCCTGATCCGGAGCCGGACCAGAAACGGGTGAAGGAAGGCCATGACCAGTGGCTTGTCTTGATCGGCATCTGCACCCATCTCGGCTGCATTCCGATTGCGCACCAGGGCGACTACGGCGGCTTCTTCTGCCCCTGCCACGGCTCGCAATACGACACCTCCGGCCGTATCCGGAAAGGTCCGGCGCCCGCCAATCTTCCGCTGCCGCCCTACGCATTTATCTCCGACACCAAGATCCGGATCGGTTGATCCGCGACAGATTGTTTCTCAAAGGTTCGAACATGAGCGGACACTCGACCTACCAGCCGCAGAACAAGCTTCTGCAATGGTTCGAGAAGCGGTTGCCGGTCGGCGGCCTCATTCACTCGTCCTTCGTCGCCTATCCGACGCCGCGCAACTTGAACTACTGGTGGACGTTTGGCGGCATTCTGGCGTTCATGCTTGGCGTGCAGATCATCACCGGCATCGTGCTGTCGATGCACTATACCCCGCATGTCGATTTCGCCTTCAGGTCGGTTGAGACCATCATGCGCGACGTCAACTTCGGATGGCTGCTGCGCTACCTGCACTCCAACGGCGCCGCGATGTTCTTCTTCGCCGTCTACATCCACATGTTCCGCGGCATCTACTACGGGTCGTACAAGGAGCCGCGCGAGGTGTTGTGGATTCTCGGCGTCATCATCTATCTGCTGATGATGGTGACCGGTTTCATGGGCTACGTGCTGGTCTGGGGCCAGATGAGCTTCTGGGCCGCGACCGTGATCACCAACCTGTTCTCGGCCATTCCGGGCGTCGGCGATGCGATCGTGACCTGGCTGTGGGGCGGCTACGCGGTCGGCAATCCGACGCTCAACCGTTTCTACTCGCTGCATTACCTGTTGCCGTTCGTAATCTTCGGCGTGGTGGTGCTGCATGTCTGGGCGCTGCACGTGGTCGGCCAGAACAACCCGACCGGTATCGATCCGAAGTCGGACAAGGACACCGTCGCGTTCACGCCCTACGCCACCGTCAAGGATGGGTTCCTGATGGCGTGCTTCTGCATCCTGTTTGCTTGGTTCGTGTTCTACCTCCCGAACTTTCTCGGCCACGCCGACAACTACATCCCGGCCAATCCGGCAGTGACGCCGACGCACATCGTGCCGGAATGGTACTACCTGCCGTTCTACGCGATCCTGCGCGCGATCCCCGACAAGCTCTCCGGCGTGCTCGCACTCGGCGCCTCGATCGTGGTGCTGGCCTTCCTGCCCTGGCTTGATACCTCGAAGGTGCGCTCCGCGCGCTATCGGCCGCTGTTCCGGCAGTTCTTCTGGCTATTCGTGATCGTGTGCATTGGTCTCGGCTGGCTCGGCTCCAAGCCGCCGGAGGGCATCTACGTCATTCTCGCGCGCGTCTTCACCATCTACTACTTCGCATTTTTCCTGGTCATCCTGCCGCTGCTCGGGATCTTCGAGAAGACTAAGCCGGTGCCGAATTCGATTTCGGAATCGGTGCTGGGCGCGAAAGCGTGAGGATGGCGATGACCATGCAACGAACCATCCTCGCTCTCGCTTTCGCAGGCAGCCTCGCCGTGCTGAGCCTTCCCGCTTTCGCCCAGGAGGAGGAGCACGCCGCCCAGCCGCCGCGGCTCAAGTGGTCGTTCGCAGGCCCATTCGGCAAATATGACGAAGCGCAGCTCCAGCGCGGCTTCAAGATTTACAAAGAGGTCTGCTCGAACTGCCACTCGATGCAGATGCTGGCCTTCCGCAATCTCGCCGATGTCGGTGGTCCCGGCTTCTCGCTGGCGCAGGCGGCGGCATTGGCGGCCGATTACAAGATCAAGGACTTCGACGATAAGGGTGATCCGATCGAGCGGGCTGGTCGCCTCGCCGACTATTTCCCGTCGCCATTCGCTAACGAGCAGGCGGCGAAAGCGGCCAACGGCGGCACCGCGCCGCCCGACATGTCGACGCTGGCCAAGGCGCGCACCTATGAGCGCGGCTTCCCCTGGTTCGTGTTCGACATGTTCACCCAGTATCAGGAGCATGGGCCGGACTACATCGCCGCGCTGCTCAAGGGCTATGGAGAGGTGCCGAAGGACTTCAAGCTTCCGTCCGGCGGAAACTACAACACCTATTTCCCCGGCCACGTCATCGCCATGCCGCCGCCGCTGCAGGCGGGCCAGGTGACCTTCGACGATGGCTCGCCGGCAACGCTCGAGCAATATTCCAAGGACGTCTCCGCCTTCCTGATGTGGGTGGCCGAGCCGCATCTGGTGCAGCGCAAGCGCATCGGCTTCCAGGTGATGATCTTCCTGATCGTGCTGGCGGGGCTCATGTACTTCACTAAGAAGAAGGTGTGGTCGGCGGTGCACTGAGCCGCAGTCTAATCGGCGGTTAAAAAAATCGTCATGCCCGGCCTTGTGCCGGGCATCCACGTCTTTAAAGCTTGCGACTATCAAGACGTGGATGGCCGGGACAAGCCCGGCCATGACGGAGCGAGCTCAATGACCAAATCGGTGCTCGGCATCATCGGCGGCAGCGGCATTTACGATCTGCCGGGGCTTACAAACGTGCGCGAGCAGCGCATCGCCAGTCCGTGGGGTGAGCCGTCCGCCGCGCTGCGCATCGGCGAGATCACCGACTTGCCGGTGGTGTTCCTGCCGCGCCACGACAAGGGCCACCGGTTGTCGCCCTCCGACATCAACTACAGGGCCAATATTGACGTGCTCAAGCGCGCCGGCGTCACCGATCTGGTGTCGCTGTCGGCCTGCGGCTCGTTCAAGGAGGACTTGCTGCCGGGGACGTTTGTCTTAGCCGACCAGTTCGTCGACCGTACCTACAAGCGTGAGAACTCGTTCTTCGGCAAGGGGCTGGTGGCGCATGTCTCGATGGCGCACCCGGTGTCGCCGGTGCTGCGCGCACATTTGCGCAACGCGGCGATGGCCGAGGGCATCGAGCCGCATTGGGGCGGCACTTACGTCTGCATCGAAGGCCCGCAATTTTCGACCTACGCCGAGAGCATGACCTACAAGGAGCTCGGCTATTCCGTCATCGGCATGACCAACATGCCGGAGGCCAAGCTCGCGCGTGAAGCCGAGCTTTGTTACGCCACCGTCGCCATGGTGACCGATTTCGATTGCTGGCATCCGGACCACGACGCGGTCACCGTGCAGGACATCATCCAGGTGTTGAATGACAATGCCGAGCGCGCCAAGCGCCTGGTGGCGCGGCTCGCCCGCGACTTCCCGCGCGAGCACGAGCTGTGCCCCATTGGGTCGGATCGTGCGCTCGACACCGCGCTGATCACCGCGCCGGAGGCGCGCGATCCGGAGCTTATCAAGAAGCTCGACGCGGTGGCGGGCAGGGTGCTGAAGGGCTGAGCGCGCGGCATTACTTCGGCGGGTCGCCCTCGTAGCCGATCACTTCCTGTGCCCACCGGCTGGCCGTGCCGAGGATTTTGGGCTTTTGCGTCTCGCATGCGATCGTGGGCGCCTCGGTATCCGCCGCCGCGCGCGCAAGCGCCAGCGCGTCATTGTTTTCGGTTTCGTCGACCGCCGCCATCAGGCAGGCGTTGCGCGGCTCGATGCGGAGCACCGCGAGGACGTTGAAGCGTTTTTCCGCACCTTCCTCTTTTGTGAGCGCGTTCGGGTCCCTCTGGATGACGCGCACGATGGCCACATAGGGCTTGAAGCCCTGCTTGCTCCTGATCCCGC
The DNA here is from genome assembly GCA_963781875.1 of uncultured Alphaproteobacteria bacterium. Taxonomy (GTDB): domain Bacteria; phylum Pseudomonadota; class Alphaproteobacteria; order Rhizobiales; family Xanthobacteraceae; genus Pseudolabrys. The sequence continues at coordinate 775,110 of CAWAHP010000009.1, read as the reverse complement.
GCCATTCGAGCTTGTCGCCGAGGCTGTAGCCTGACACGACTTTCTCGGCCTTCGCCTTGCCCCAGCGGAACGTCAGCGCCACATGGCTCACGCTCGCGGTGGTGTACACCCGCGCGCCGGCTAGGCCGGGGCAGCGGACAAGCGTGTAGTCGCCGACCTCGCCGTCATCGTCGATGATGCGGCAAGGTTTATTCACGCTTAGCTCGGTCTCGACGCTTGCCGGCGTCTGGGCGAACGCGGACCCGGCCAGCATCGTTGTCAACAAGACAGCTAGGATAGCGCGCATGGTGCCTCATTCGTGAGGGCGGACGCCCATGATCGTCAATGGGTGCCTGCGCCGGGCCGGATGGTTCAAGCAATCTTCCCGGCCGGGCTTTTAGCGGGTATCCATGGCTTTAACCTGTCGCCGCGTGCCCATACAAAGAGATACCTCATGACCAACCCCGCCCTTGATAACGACCTTAAGGCCGCGATCCGCACGATTCCCGACTATCCCAAGCCGGGGATCATGTTCCGCGACATCACCACGCTGTTGGGCGACGCGCGCGCCTTCCGCCGCGCGGTGGACGAGCTGGTGCAACCCTGGGCCGGCATGAAGATCGACAAGGTCGCCGGCATCGAAGCGCGTGGGTTTATTCTGGGCGGCGCGGTGGCGCACCAGGTGTCGGCCGGCTTCATCCCGATCCGCAAGAAGGGCAAACTTCCCCATAAAAGAGTGAGCATCGCTTATTCATTGGAGTATGGCCTCGACGAGATGGAAATGCACGAGGACGCGCTGGCCGCCGGCGAGCGCGTCATTCTGGTGGACGACCTGATCGCCACCGGCGGCACCGCGGAGGGCGCGGTCAAACTGCTGCGGAAACTGGGAGCGAACGTGCTCGCCGCCTGCTTTGTTGTCGACCTGCCCGAGCTCGGCGGCGCCGCCAAGCTGCGCAAGATGGATGTGCCGGTGCGCACGCTGATTTCGTTCGAGGGGCATTAGCGGCACGACACATTCTGCTGTCATCATCCGCGAAAGCGGATGATCCAGTAAACACCAACGTTTCGATTTAACCGCACCGTCACGGAATACTGAATGCCCCGCTTTCGCGGGGCATGACACCTAGTTTCGCTTCGGCCCCCACGGACCGCCTTCGGGCGCATTGGCGCCCGGCTCAGCACCCCATGGACCGCCCGGTGCGGCGGGTTGCGCCGCGCCGCCGCCCCAGGGGCCGCCGGCCGGCGGCTCGCTGGTGATCTGGGCAGGCTCGTCGGGCGCAGCAATTTCCAGCGGCCCGGGATCGTGGCCGCCGGCGAATTTCACCAGCGCCTCGACGCGTTTGTCGACCGGCGGGTGGGTATCGAAAATATTGGAAAATCCCTCGCGCGGATTGTCGATGCACATTTCCATCACGGCCGAATTGGCGCTGGCGATTTCGCCGCGGCCCTCGATCTTGCGCAGCGCCGAGATCATGGCGTCGGGATTTTTCGTCAATTCCACGGAACCTGCGTCGGCGAGATATTCGCGCTGGCGCGACAGCGCGAAACGGATGACGATCGACAGCATCCAGGCTACCAAGATCAGCGCAATCGCGATTACGATGGCGATGCCGGCGCCGCCCTTGCGGTCGTCGCTGCTCGATCGCCGTCCGCCGCCCCAGAATACGTTCTGGAAGAAAATCCGGAACACCAGCTCGCCGAAGAACGAGATCACGCCGGCGATTACCACCGCGATTATCAGCATGCGCACGTCGCCGTTGCGGATATGGGTGAGCTCGTGGCCGAGCACGGCCTCGATCTCCTGGTCGTTGAGCGCGTCGATCAGGCCGCGCGTCACCGTGATCGAATATTGCTTCTCGTTCAGCCCGGTGGCGAAAGCGTTGAGCGCGTCATCGTCGGCGACGCGAAGCTTCGGCATGGTGATGCCGCGCGAGATGCAGAGATTTTCGAGCAGATTATAGAGCCGCGGCTCCTCCGCCCGGCTGACCACGCGGGCGCCGGTCACCGCGTCGATCATCGACTGGTGAAACCGGTAGGCGATTAGGATCCAGATGACGGTGCCGGCGGTGGCGAACGGCAGCGCCTTGATGGTGTCGAATTCCGCCGCGCGGATGAGATAATCGAGCGGCGCGTTGTTAGCAATGAGCGCTTCCGCCACCAGCGCCCCGGCGAATACCAGCACATAGATCAGGAAGAACAGGCCGATCAGCAGCACGATCGACCGGCGCTTGTTCGACTGGATATGCGTATAGAGACCGTAGGCGGCCATGCTCCGTCCTTCGGCGAAAGACGCGGGAAACCGCGTCTTAGAACTTCACGCTCGGTGTCTGCTCAATCTGGGCGCGGCCCTCGCCGAGATCGAAGAACTGGCGCTGGGAGAAACCGAAGATGCCGGCGAACAGCGCCGCCGGGAACTGCTGGATGCCGGTGTTGAATTCCTGCACCGCGTTGTTGAAGAAGCGGCGGGAGGCCGCGAGCTTGTTCTCGATGTCCGACAGCTCGGACTGCAATTGCTGGAAGTTCTGGCTGGCTTTCAGGTCCGGATAGGATTCCGACAGCGCGAACAATTGCCGCAGCGCGCCGGAGAGCATGTTTTCCGCCGCCACCTTCTGCTCGACGCCGGGCGCCGCAATGGCGGCGTTGCGGGCATTGACCACGGCTTCGAGGGTGCCGCGCTCGTGGGCGGCATAGCCCTTCACCGTCTCCACCAGATTGGGGATCAGGTCGTGGCGCTGTTTGAGTTGCACATCGATGTCGGCGAAGGCCTGGTTCACCCGCTGCCGCATGGCGACGAGGCGGTTGAAGACGCTGATCGCCCAGATTACGAAAACGACAATGACGCCGACAACGACCCAGCCGGTGGTGGACATGGCGCGGCTCCTGAAAAGAAACTGTGGAACTCGAACAAGCCTAGCCTAGATGGGTGCGGCGCGGCCAACGGCAATGGGGTAGGGGTTGCCCGCAAGCGGCGGCCAGCTGCGGCAATTCGCCTAACCGCTTGGCAATCAAGAAAAAAGGCCCCAAGCCGAAGCTCGGGGCCTATTCGTCAGACGGCTATTCGGGGGGTAAGGGGGGAGCCGCCCGACTGAAATACACGCCCTATTAACGGCGCCGATTGGGATTGGTTCCGTGCCTCGCTGCGATCACTTAGACTTTATCCACAGGGGGCCGGTCCGTCTTGAGGCGGTCACGATCGAGTTCCATGCGGGACGAGGGGGACGAAACCGGAGGCTCAGCCCATGAGCTCGGTGATGATCAAATGCCCTGCGACAGGCCGTTCGGTCTCAACCGCGATCGAGACCGAGCCGAGCGACTTTCGCCGGTTGCCGAAGGTCGCCTCGCGCATGCTTTGCCCGGCCTGCGGGCAGGAGCACGTCTGGATGATGAGCTCCGCCTGGCTTGCGAATGAGCCGCGGCTGGTGAAGCAGGCGCGTCCGACCGGCAATGAGGTCGTTTAAGACGCCTCGCGGAACCGTACCGCCGCTTCCAGATCGACCGAAACCAGTTGCGACACGCCACGTTCGGCCATGGTGACGCCGTACAGGCGGCTCATGCGCGCCATGGTGATCGGATTGTGGGTAATGATCACGAAGCGGGTGTCGGTCGATTTCGTCATCTCGTCGAGCAAGTCGCAGAAGCGCTCGACGTTGTGATCGTCGAGCGGCGCGTCCACTTCGTCCAGCACGCAGATCGGCGCCGGATTGGTCAGGAACACCGCGAAGATCAGCGCCAGCGCGGTCAGCGCCTGCTCGCCGCCGGAGAGCAGCGAGAGCGTCGCCGGCTTTTTGCCCGGAGGCTTCGCCAGGATCTCGAGCCCCGCCTCCAGCGGGTCCTCGCTTTCGATCAGCTGCAATTCGGCGGTGCCGCCGCCAAACAACTCGCTGAACAAATGCTGGAAGTGCTTGTTGACGATCTCGAACGAGGCCAGCAGCCGCTCGCGCGCCTCGCGATTGAGGCTCTGAATCCCCAAGCGCAGCTTCTTGATCGCTTCGACCAGGTCGTCGCGCTCGGTGGTGAGCGTGGTGTGCTGGGTCTCGACCTCGCGCAATTCTTCTTCGGCGCGCAGGTTGACCGCACCCAGCCGCTCGCGCTCGCGGCGCAACCGTTCCAGCGTCGCCTCGATGTCAGCCACCTCCGGCAGTGGCTCGCCGGCCTTGAAGCCGGCAAGCTCCGCGACGTTTTCAGGCTCGATCTCCAGCATGTCGTGGATTTCGCGGCCGATATCGGCGAGCCTGCGCTTGGCGCCCTCGAAGCGTTCCTCGGCGCGGGCCAGCTCTTCGCGCGCGGCACTGGCGGCTTCGAGCGCGGCGCGGGCGTCGCGGTCGGCTTCGGCCAGCGCGTTCTCGGCCTCTTGCAGGCGATCCGCACAGGCGCGCCGCGCGGCTTCCGCGGACTGAACTTCGCTGATCAGCGCGCGGCGCTTCTCGCCGAATAGCTGTGGCGCATTTTCAAGCTCGGTGCGGTCGCGCTTGGCCTCGGCGATGCGCTGGTCCAGCGTGCCGATCTGATTGCGCGCGCCTTGTTGGCGCTCGACCCAGCCGGTCTTGTCGGCGGAAAGCGTCGACAACCGGCGGTCGGCCATTTCCGCCTCGCGCACGATCGCCTGCTGCTCGGCGTGCACCTCGGCAAGCTTGGCGCGCTTGGCGGTGATGTCGTCGCGCACGCCCGACAAGCCGCGTTTCCAGATCGGCGGCGGGAGCGAGTGCGGCAATGCGCGCGCTCGGCCTCGGCCTTGGCGGCAGTTGCCTCGTCGCGGCTGGTGGTCAGCCGCATGCGCGCCTCGGCCAGCGCGGACTGGCGCGCCGCCTGGCGGTTGAGATCGCGCTCGCGCGTGCGCGTCTCGGTCTCGGTGTGGCTCGCCGCATCGAAGGCGGATTGCGCGGCTTGCAAGGTGCCGCGCTTGTCTTCGACCTCTGCGCGGGCGCTCGCCAATTCGCTGTCGATCTCGGCAAAGCGGCTGCGCTGCGCCAGCCGCCGGGCGGCGCCGGTCGGTGCGTGCGCGGCCGCGACAAAGCCGTCCCAGCGCCACAGGTCGCCGTCGCGCGAAACCAGCCGCTGGCCGGTCTTGAGCGTCGCAGCAAGCCGGACACCCGCCTCGCGCTCGACCACGCCGATCTGCGCCAGCCTGCGGGCAAGTTGCGCCGGCGCCTTGACGTAGCGCGAGAGCGGCGTCGACGCCCGTCGGGCAGCGCCGGGTCGCCCGCATCCGCGGTCACCTTGCTCCAGTGCATCGGCGAGGACGCATCGACCGGCGCATCGAGATCGTCGCCGAGCGCCGCGCCCAGCGCCTTCTCGTAGCCTTTCTCGACCGAGATGTGGTCGATCACCGGCGGCCACAGGCTGCGGGTCTCGAGCGACAGCATCTTGGAAAGCGTCTTGGCTTCGGTCTCCAGCCGCTGCACGCGCGTCTCGGACTCAGCCAGGCCTGCGCGCGCGGCTTCGAGTTCGGCGCGCGCGTTATTATGCGCGGCCTCGGCCGCGACCGCGGCGGCTTCCGCTTCGCTCAGCGCCGCGTGCGCGCCTTCGACCGCGGCGGTGATCGGGGCATGGCCGGCGCCATGCAGCGTGGAAAGCTCGCGTTCGATCGCCGCGATCTCGGCGGTCGATTTGTGCGACGCGCTCACCTTGCTCGCGCGCGGCGTTCTCGAACTGGTTGCGCTGGGCGGTGAGATCGGCGAGCGCCGTGGTCAAATCCGAGAAAATCTTCTCGGCGCCGGCAAGCTCGCCGTCGGCCTCCGCCACGCGTGGCATCGACCCCGCTGCGGCGGCCGGCGCTTTCGCGCGCTTCACGCGCGGATGGTCTCTTCCTCGGCGGCAAGCCGGGCGAGTGCTGCTTGCGCGTCTTCGGCCAGCTTCTGCTCGCGCTCGCCGTCGGCGGCGAATTGCTTGAGCCGCAAGTCGAGTTCGGCGATGCGGTCCTTGGCGCGCGTCTCCTCGCGGTCGAGGTCTTGCGCGGCGACGTTGAGCCGGTGCAGGGCGGCGCCGGCGCGCGCTTCGGCCTCGCGCAACCCGGGCAGCGCCGCCGCCGCCAGCGCCTGGCGTTTGGAGGCTTCCGCCTGCGCACCGGTGCGCGCCGCCACTTCGCGCAACGACACGTCCTTGGCGTGCTCGGCCTCGGCCACTTCGTTGCTGGCCGCGGTCCAGCGCAGATGATAGAGCGTCGCCTCCGCCTTGCGCACTTGCGTCGACACGGTGCGATAGCGGATCGCCTGCCGCGCCTGCTTCTTCAGCCCGTCAATCTGGGCGGCGAGCTGGCCGATCACGTCCTCGATCCGCAGCAGATTGGTTTCCGCCGCCTTCAGCCGCAGTTCGGCCTCATGCCGGCGGGCGTGCAGGCCGGCAACGCCGGCGGCTTCCTCCAGCACGCGGCGGCGTTGCTCGGGCTTGGCCTGGATGATCTCGCCGATGCGGCCCTGGTGCACCAGCGCCGGCGAGCGCGCGCCGGTGGAGGCGTCGGCGAACACGATCTGCACGTCGCGGGCGCGCACCTCGCGGCCGTTGATGCGATAGTCGGAACCGGATTCGCGCTCGATGCGGCGGGCGATTTCGATGCAAGTCCTGGTCGTTGAAGGCGGCCGGCGCCGAGCGCTCGGTATTGTCGATCGAGATCGCCACCTCGGCATTGTTGCGCGCGGGCCGGGTGTTGGAGCCGGAGAAGATCACCTCGTCCATCGACGAGGCGCGCATGGATTTGTGCGAGGATTCGCCCATCACCCAGCGCAGCGCTTCGACCAGGTTCGACTTGCCGCAGCCGTTCGGCCCGACCACGCCGGTCAGTCCCGGCTCGATCAGGAAATCGGTCGGTTCGACGAACGACTTGAACCCGATCAGGCGCAGCCGCGTGAGCTTCATGCTTCAGGCCTTAATCCCGCGCGGGATGAAAGCCTGTCGTCCCGCTGGATTTTGCATTGAACAGTTGACATCGTTTCCGGGGCTTGGGCCCGGACGCGTTCGAGTGCCGCTTCGGGCCGGAGAATGAATCGTCGCGCGCGCTTGAGCAACAGAGTTGCGAAGCTGCCGGGGCGGTTTTCCAGACCTTTCGGCGGGAGGCAGGGCAAAATTAGGGCGATCACGGCCTCAGGCGACGTACCGGCTGGCGCCGAAAAACCCTTATCAGCCCTTGAGATAGGGCTCGATCAGCTTGGCCATTTCCTCGATCGAGAGAGCGCCGGCATACGTCGTGCCGTTGATGAAGAAAGTCGGGGTCGACTGCACCTTGAATTGCTTCACCGCGCGCTGGCGCATGCTTTCGATGCCGTCGAGCACCTTCTGATTCGCCAGGCAGGCGTCGAAAGTCTGTTGGGTGAAGCCGGCCTGCTTGGCGATGGCGAGCAGCGGCGGCAGCGGCTTTTCGACCGCCCATGTCCGCTGCTGGCGGAACAGCGTGTCGATCATGGCGAAATATTTGCCCTTGTCGGTCTCGCCGGCGCAGCGCGCCAGCATGAAGGCGGCCGCGGCCAAGCTGTCGAGCGGGAATTCGCGGAAGATGTAGCGGACCTTGCCGGTGTCGATGTAGCGCTTCTTGAGTTCCGGGAAGGTGGTTTCCTGGAAATGCGCGCAATGCGGGCAGGTCATCGAGGCATATTCGATCGATCGTGACCGGCGCCTTGTCGTCGCCCATGACCATGTCGGGCAGGGCGTCCGGCTTCATCAGTTCGGCAGGCGGTATGGTATCGCGCCAGCGCCAAGCCCTCGAACGGCGGCAGCGAGGAGACGCCGAGCACGGCACTGGCGAGCGCCACGGTGGCGGTGCGCTGGCAAAATTCACGTCGGGTGATCTGCAAATGAAGCTCCGTAGGCTGAAAGCCGGTTCCGATTGGGCATTGGCTAGCTGGATACGGCAATTGTGGCAATGGCGGGCCGTCCTGCCAAGGCTGGCAAGCTCACTTTCGCTTGATGGCCGCGCCCAGGCGGGCGAGCGCCTGGCGCAAATCCTCGTCCTTGATCTCGGGCAGGCCCTCGGCGATGCGTGCGGCCACGGCGGGATCGGGCGGCGGAGGCGGGGCGGGCTGTTCGCGGCGGCGCAGCGGCGCCTGGCGCAGCGCGATGCGGCCGATGGCCTGCCAGCCGAAGAAGCGGTTGACCCGCTCCAGGATCACCGCCGACAGGTGCTGGATTTCGATCGCCGCCGGGCCTTCCACCCGCAGCACCAGCGTGGCCGGTTCCGCGGCTTCGTCGCCCGATCGCGCGCGGCCAGTTGATCTTGATCGGCTCGCTGTGGGCGGCGATTTCCGCGCCCACGATGTCGCCCCAGCGCGCGAGGATCTCGGTCGAGGCAAAACCCTGCGTCTTGAGCGCATCGCTCAAGGTGGCGCCCAGCAGCTCCGAAAGCGGCCGGGGAAAACTGCGCGAGGGCTTGCTCATATGGATGCGGCTCTGTGCCATCGTTGGCGCATGACCGTAGCAGTCCGATTGCCAAGGCGAAAGAAAGGCGCGAGCGCCGCCGAGCCGGCCGATCTGCTGGCCTGGTACGACCGCCACCGCCGCGTTCTGCCCTGGCGCGCGCGCCGCGGCGAGCGGGCCGACCCCTATGCGGTGTGGCTGTCGGAAATCATGCTGCAGCAGACCACGGTGAAGACGGTCGCGCCCTATTACGCGCGCTTTCTGGCGCGCTGGCCGACGGTCGCCGCGCTCGGCGAAGCCAGCCTCGACGATGTGCTGCGCGCCTGGGCGGGGCTCGGCTATTACGCGCGCGCCCGCAATCTGCATGCCTGCGCGCGCGCGGTGGTCGAGCGCCACGGCGGAATTTTCCCGCACAGCATCGAGGCGCTTGCGCGCGCTGCCCGGCATCGGCGACTACACCGCGGCGGCGATCGCGGCGATCGCGTTCGATCGCGCGGCGGTGCCGGTGGACGGCAATGTCGAGCGCGTGGTGTCGCGGTTGTTCGCGGTTGAAGACGAATTGCCGGCGGCCAAGCCTGAGATCAAACGGCTGGCGACATCATTGTTGCCGCCGCGCCGCGCCGGCGATTTCGCGCAAGCGCTGATGGATCTCGGCGCCACCATCTGCTCGCCCAAGCGGCCGGCCTGCGCGCTGTGCCCGTGGAACGAGTCGTGCGCGCGCGTTTGCCCGTGGCGACCAGGAAAGCTTCCCGCGCAAGGCGCCCAAGCGCGAAGGCAAATTGCGCCGCGGCGCCGCCTTCGTTGCGCTGCGCGCCGACGGCCGCGTGCTGCTGCGCCAACGCCCGGAAAAAGGACTGCTCGGCGCCATGACCGAAGTGCCGGGCAGCGAATGGGCGCATGATTTCGATGTGGCGTCGCGCGCTTGCGGCCGCGCCGCGCCTGCGCGCGAAAGACGAAATGGCGGCGCGTTCCCGGCGTCGTCACGCATGTGTTCACGCATTTTCCGCTTGAGCTTGCCGTCTTCGCCGCCCAGGTGCCGCGCGCGACCAAGGCGCTCAAAGGCGCGCGCTGGGTGAAGGTTTCCGATCTGGCCGGCGAAGCGCTGCCGAACGTGATGCGCAAGGTGCTGGCGCATGCGCTCGAAATGAAATGAACTGATCACAAAAGAGGAACGCCATGAAAATCGAACGTCACGACATCGGTCCGCGCATGAGCAAGGTGGTGGTGCACGGCGACACCGTCTATCTCGCCGGCATCGTCGCGGATAATCCGAAGGGCAAAAGCACCGGCGAGCAGACCAAGGACATCGTCGGCCAGATCGACCGTTTTCTGGCCAAGGCCGGCACCGACAAGACGAAATTGCTGTCGGCCAATATCTGGATCACCGACATGGCCAATTTCGCCGAGATGAACGCGGTGTGGGACGCCTGGGTGTCGCCGGGCCATACGCCGGCGCGCGCCACGGTCGAGGCCAAGCTTGCGTCGCCCGACTACAAGGTCGAAATCATGGTGGTGGCGGGGAAGTGAGTACGCACGGCGTCCTTGCGATCTGGAACGATTGCCGCGCCGGCCGCGAGGCCGAATTTGAGGCCTGGTTCCAGGGCGAGCATCTGCAGGAACGGCTCGCGGTTCCCGGCTTCCTGTTCGGCCGGCGGCATGCGGCGATTTCGGGATCGGCCGGTTATTTCAATTTCTATCTGGTCGAGTCCCCCGACATCCTGACATCGAAGCCCTACCTCGAACGGCTCGACAATCCGACACCGATGACGCGCAAGGTGATGTCGGAGATTTTCATCAACATGAACCGGACGGTGTGCCGCCGGACGCTCCGGCGCGGCGGCTTTCGCGGTGCGTATGCGGTCACGGTGCGGTTCAACGATCGCCCGGACACCAGCGCGCTGACCTCGATGGTCGAACACGCTGGTGCAGGATCCCGCGCGTCGCGGCTTGCGAAATCTGGACTGCGGTCGACCCGGCAGGCCAACCGGTGTCGATGGAAGAAAAGCTGCGCGGCGGCGACAAGAAAATCAAAGCCTGCCTGATGGTCGATACGTTGCGGCAGGCTGAGGCTGAAAAACTTGGGCAGCGCTTGTCGAAGGAATTTTCAGCGGCCGATGTTGGCGTGTTCCGCGTGCTCTGCCAGCTCGGCCGCGGGGATATTTGAGCGATGCGACGATTCTTGCCGATCGTCGAAAAAATCGCGGGCCGTTTAATCGAGCGTCACGAGACCATTGCCATTGCTGAGTCCTCAACCGGGGGCCTGATCGCGGCGGCATTGCTCGCGATGCCGGGCGCGTCCGCCTACTTTGTCGGCGGCGCGGTGGTTTATACGAAGGTCGCGCGCGCGGCGCTGCTCGGTATCGGCGATGCCGACATGCAAGGCCTGCGGCCAGCGACCGAGGCGTATTCTTTATTGATCGCGCGGCGTGTGCGCGAGCGGCATGGCGCGACCTGGGGCCTTGGAGAAACCGGCGCGAGCGGGCCGACCGGCAACCGCTACGGCGATCCGGCGGGTCACACCTGCCTGACGATCGCCGGCGCGATTGAGCGGACGATTACCTTGGAAACCGCGAGCGCCGACCGGCGCGCGAACATGGATGCTTTCGCGAAACGCGCGTTCGAGCTTCTTTTCGAAGCGATATCCGCCAAACCTTAGGCGCTTACTCCGCCGCTTCCGCCATCTCCGAGCGGATTTGCGCGCGCAGTTCGTCGATCAGCTTCAAGCCCTTCGGCGTTTCCAGATGCCAGAAGGTCCAGCCGTTGCAGGCTTCCAGCCCCTGCGCCAGCGCGCCGATGCGGTGGATCGAACCGACCGTTGTCGCCGAGCGATACCGCGCCGTCGGCGCGCACCGTCGCCTTGTGACGTTTTTTGGCGTCGACCAGCCGGGCGCCGGGCGAAACCAGGCCGCGCTCGATCAGCGCCGCGAATGCCACGCGCGGGGCCTCGCGCGCGGTCACGAACGGCGCGATCGACGGCGAGGGCACGACGTTGCACGTCGGCGATGCGCTTTTCCGCGGCCTTGGCGTATTTCGCTTCGCGCTCGATGCCGATGAAGCGGCGGCCGAGGCGCTTGGCCACCGCGCCGGTGGTGCCGGTGCCGTTGAACGGGTCGAGCACCAGATCGTCGGGCCGCGATGCCGCCAGGATGATGCGCGCCAACAGCGCTTCCGGCTTCTGCGTCGGATGCAGTTTCTTGCCGTCGGAGCCTTTCAGCCGCTCCTCGCCGGTGCAGAGCGGGAAGCTCCAGTCCGAGCGCATCTGCACGTCTTCATTGCCGGCTTTGAGCGCTTCGTAATTGAAGGTGTAGCCTTTGGCGGTATCGCGCGAAGCCCAGATCAGCGTCTCGTGCGCGTTGGTGAAGCGGCGGCCGCGGAAATTCGGCATCGGATTGGTCTTGCGCCAGATCACGTCGTTGAGGATCCAGAAGCCGAGATCCTGCATGATGGCGCCGACGCGGAAGATGTTGTGATAGGAACCGATCACCCAGATGGTGGCGGACGGCGACATCACGCGCCGGCAGGCGGTGAGCCAGCCCTTAGTGAACTCGTCATAGGCCGAAAAGCTGTCGAACTTGTCCCAGTCGTCGTCGACCGCATCGACGCGCGAATCGTCCGGACGCTTGAGGTCGTTGGCGAGCTGGAGATTGTAGGGCGGATCGGCGAACACCAGATCGACCGATGCGGCCTTCAGCTTTGCCATCTCGGCGACGCAGTCGCCGACGAGGATGCGATGCTGTTGGGTGCTCTCTGAAACTCCACGGGGCGCCCGTGAGGGCGCCCCGCGACGCGACACAACCATGACTCAAAACTCTGACTCAGGTGACGCGGTCGGCAGACGCGGGACCTACAACCGACAGGCCGGCAATATGGCGGTTCAAGGTGAAGAATAGGTTTATGGACCGCGTCCGCAACTGGGCAAATTCTGCCTATTTAACCGTAGCTTAGGACGTGTGGCCGAGGCGCAAAAACAGCGTGGTTGGACGCCTCGCGCAAGCTTCAGTAATGATCTGGCCACGATAGTGGGAGGGTTTTTAAATGCGTTGGGATGACTTTCGCCGCAGCGACAATGTCGAGGACGACCGTGACGGCGGCGGTGGCGGCGGAATTCGGTATTCCGATGGGGGGCGGCGGTCTCGGCATTGGAACCGTGATCGTGCTCGGCCTGATCGGCTGGGCGCTCGGCATCGATCCGAGCATTCTGATCGGCGGCGCCGAGATCGTCACCGGCGGCGGCTCGCAATACCAGCAGCCCTCCCGGCCGACGCAACCGGCACACCGGCGTGCCGACGGACCAGGCCGGCCAGTTCGTCGCCGCGGTGCTCGGCAATACCGAGGACACCTGGACCGACATCTTCCAACAGATGAACCGGCAATACCGCGCGCCGAAGCTGCGGCTGTTTGCCGGCTGCGGAGCAGGGCGGCTGCGGCTTCGCGCAGGCGGCGATGGGACCGTTCTATTGTCCGAACGACCGGCGCATCTATCTCGACACGTCGTTCTTTCGCGAGATCGAGACGCGCTTCCACGGTTGCCAGGGCAACGCCTGCAAATTCTCGCAGGCCTATGTGCTCGCGCACGAGGTCGGCCACCATGTGCAGAACTTGCTCGGCACGTCTGCCGAAGGCGCAGGCCGCCCAGCAGGCCACCGGCAACAAGGCGGGCGCCAACCGCATCCAGGTGCGGGTCGAATTGCAGGCGGATTGCTACGCCGGCATTTGGGCAAACCATTCCGAGCAGCGCAAACAATTCCTCGATCCCGGCGACGTCGATGCTGCCTTGCAGACCGCAAGCGCGATCGGCGACGACACGCTGCAAAAAAAGGCGCAGGGGCGGATCGTGCCGGACGCCTTCACCCACGGCTCGGCGGAGCAGCGCAAGCGCTGGTTCATGACCGGCTTCACGCAAGGCAAGCTGTCGGCCTGCGATACGTTCGTGGCGGGATCGCCGTAAGGACCCGCAAGATGCCCGGCATCGACGAAACCCGACAATTCGTGCCGCTGAAGATCGCGGTGCTCACGGTGTCGGACACCCGCGATCTGGCCGCCGACAAATCCGGCGCCACGCTGGTCGAGCGCATACGCGCCGCCGGACATGTTCTGGCCGAGCGCGCGATCGTGAAGGACGACGTGAAGACCATCCGCCGCCACGTGAAGGCCTGGGTCGAGGACAAATTCATCGACGTGGTCATCACCACCGGCGGCACCGGTTTCACCGGGCGCGACGTGACGCCGGAGGCGGTCGAGCCGCTGTTCGAGAAAAAGATGGACGGCTTCTCCACCATGTTCCTGCTGGTGAGCGAAAAGAAGATCGGCACCTCGGCGATCCAGACGCGCGCCACCGCCGGCGTCGCCAACGCGACCTATATTTTCTGCCTGCCCGGCTCGCCCGGCGCCTGCAAGGACGCCTGGGACGAGATCCTGGTGCACCAGCTCGACTACCGCTACCGGCCGTGCAATTTCGTGGAGATCCTGCCGCGGCTGGACGAGCATATGCGGCGTGGCGAAATCGAAGAGCGCGAAGGCGTGAACTTCCCTCTCCCCGCAAGCGGGGAGAGGGAAATCACAACTCCAAATCCCAGAATTCGCTGGTGACCGCGCGGCCCCAGCTTTTGTGCTGCTCGGTGCCGGTGAGTTTGAAGCCCGCCTTCTCGTAGATGTGGCGCGCGGCCTTGAGAACGCTGTGGGTCCAGAGCGTGATTTTCTTGTAGCCGGCGTTCGCGCGCAAAGCGCACGCATTCGTCCACCAGCTTCGCGCCCAAGCCGAGCCCGCGCGCCTTCGGATCGACCAGCAGCAGCCGGACGCGGGCGACTCCAGGCTGCTCGTCCTTCACCAGCATGACGGAGCCGACATTCTCGCCATCTAGTTCGGCGATCCAGCAGCGCTCGCGCTTGGGATCGTTCTTGTTGGCGAAGTCAGCGACGATCTTTGCGCACAGGCCTTCGAACGGCTCGACCCAGCCGTATTCCTGCGCGTAGAGCTCGGCGTGGCGGGCGACGATCCAGCCGAAATCGCCGGGCTTGGGCCGGCGCAGGATATAGCGCGGCTTTTCGGATTTAGCCGGCGCATCGCCGCCGAGCAGCGTCTCGATCGATTCCATGGCTGCGACCAGGCGCGCCTGTTGCACAGGCTTAAGCCTGCCGAGCATTTCGGCGGCTTGGCGCTGCGAGCGCTGTTCGAACGGCGCGAAGGTCTTGCCGCCCGCGCGCGGTCAGCGCCAAGTGGCTCTGGCGCGCATCTCGATCGGAAGTCTTGCGGGTGATCAGGCCGGCCTTTTCGAAATTGCGCAATACGCGGCTCAGATACCCGGCATCGAGGTCGAGTACGCGGCCGATGTCGCTGGCGGTCAGCGCGTTGCCATGCGCGATCTCATACAGCACGCGCATCTCGGCCAGCGAATAGGAACTGCCGAGATAGGTTTTGCGCAGCACGCCGATCTGCCGCGTGTAGAAGCGGTTGAAGCGGCGCACCGCGGCGGTGCGTTGCTGGCTGGCTGCCATGATCCGGGCAGGATCGGGCAATTACTTGACTCAGTCAAGTATCTATCTGCCTACCGCACCAGTCGCGCGCCGGTCGGCAGCATGGCGATCCGCCGGCGGCCGAGCTTGCGCAGCAGGGCTGCTTCCGCGTCGGTGCCCTCGGGATGGCCGCCGAGCGTGTCGTAAAAACGCCGGGCGATCAGCAGGCCCTGCTCGGGTTTGGCGCCGCCGCCAAGCGCCACGCGCAGAATGGCGATCAGTTCGGAAAGGCCCGGCCGCAGCAGGTCGGCGGCGCCCGGCGGGCGGAACACGGCGGCGCGCGCCGCGTCGTCGAGCCGGTCGGTTGCCTCCATGAAGCGGTCGGCGGCGGCGATCCAGCCCGGCTCCGGCACGGTTCCGGCGCGCAGGAACATCAGCCACGGCGTGCGCGTGCTCGCCGCCGCCGCCTTCAGCCGCGCGCCCAGCGGCTCCGCGGAGCTTATGAAGCGGCAGCCGGCGACGTCGGCCACTTCCGCGGTGGCGTCGCGCGAGCCGGCATCGGCCACGACCACCTCGCCGAGCAGGCCGGCGGTGGCGCCGGGAACCAGCGCGGCCAGCGTCGGGACCAAAGTGCGTTCCGATTCGTGGGTGGCAATGATCACGCTCAACATGGAACCGTCGCCGTAGGAATAGGGTTTTCACCATATCATGTGGGATTCGGTGCAATCCCCACGAGATCAGGCCCCAAACTGCGCAAATTGTGGGCTGTTTAAAATTGTTCTTGTTATGTTCTAAATCGCCTCGTTAGGTTGCCACCATGGCTCGAATGTCCGCAGCCCTGAGACGCCCGCCGGTGAAGGAGCTGCCCTCCGCGCCGGCGGGCGAATTTGTCGACGACGCCACCGAGTTGCTCGGCGTCGCGGTCGAGTTCGAGCGCCGGCGCGGGCGCGGCGCGCAGAGCAACGCCTCCGGCCGCTACGAGCCGATCGCGCGCGTCGCCTTCGACGACGGCTGGCGCACGCTCGACGAACTGCCGCCGTTCAAGACCACGGTGCAGACCGACGCCACCCGCAAGATCATCACCCGCAACGAGTCGCCCGACATCGGCTTCGACCGTTCGATCAATCCCTATCGCGGCTGCGAGCACGGCTGCGTCTACTGCTTCGCGCGCCCGACCCACGCCTATCTCGGCCTGTCGCCCGGGCTCGATTTCGAATCCAAGCTGTTCGTGAAGCCGGAGGCGGCCGAGCTTCTGGAGCGCGAATTGTCGGCGCCCGGCTATCAGCCGAAGGTGATCGCCATCGGCACCAACACCGATCCCTATCAGCCGATCGAGCGCCGCTACAAGGTGATGCGCCGCATCCTGGAAGTGCTCGACCGCGCCGGCCATCCGGTCGGCATCGTCACCAAGTCGGCGCTGGTGCTGCGCGACCTCGACATCCTCGCGCGCATGGCCGAACGCAAACTCGCCAAGGTCGCGCTGTCGGTGACCACGCTCGATCCGGAACTGGCGCGCAAGATGGAGCCGCGCGCGGCGACGCCGATGCGGCGGCTGGAGACGTTGCGGCGGCTTGCGCAGGCCGGCGTGCCGACGACCGTGATGGTGGCGCCGATCATCCCCGCGCTCAACGACATGGAGATCGAGCGCATCCTCGATGCGGCGCAGGCTGCCGGCGTGAAGGAAGCGGGCTACGTGCTGCTGCGCCTGCCGCTCGAGGTGCGCGACCTGTTCCGCGAATGGCTGATGGCGAATTATCCCGACCGTTATCGCCACGTGTTCAAGCTGATCCGCGACATGCGCGGCGGCAAGGATTACGATTCGACCTGGGGCAAGCGCATGAAAGGCACCGGGCCCTATGCCTGGATGATCGGCCGGCGCTTCGAGATGGCCTGCGAGAAGCTCGGCCTCAACGCCGCCAAATATTCGCTCTCGACCGAGCATTTCCGCGCGCCGAAGCCGGGCACCGAGCAGCTGAACCTGTTCTGACGGATCGCATTCTCCCGGTCATCCACCGCCGCCCACAGCCGCGATTGACTTTGCGCACGCGCCGCGCACTCATCGCGGGCATGGCCCGCAAGCCCAAACCGCCGCCGCGACTGCCGCTGCGAGAGCCGGTCCTGCGCCCGACCTTCCGGCGCGAGCGGCGCTGGCTCAACAAAGGCATCTTCCCGATCGCCGGCTGCGACGAGGCGGGCAGGGGACCGCTCGCCGGTCCGGTGGTCGCCGCCGCGGTGATCCTCGATCCTGCGCGCATCCCGCGCGGCCTGAACGATTCCAAGAAGCTCGACGCCGCAGGCGCGCGAAGCGCTGTACGAGAAAATCTGCGCCAGCGCGGCGGTGGCGGTGGCGTTCGGCTCGGTCGAGCGCGTCGACCGCGACAACATCCTGCGCGCCTCGCTCTGGGCGCTGGCGCGCGCGGTGAAGGCGCTGCCGGTGCGGCCGAAGCTGGTGTTCGTCGACGGCAACCACAAGATCGATGTGGCTTGCGACTGCGAGGCGGTGGTTTCCGGCGATGCGCTGGTCGCCTCGATTGCCGCGGCCTCGATCGTCGCCAAGGTCACCCGCGACCGGCTGATGAAGCGGCTGGGCCTGGCGCATCCCGGCTACGGCTTCGAGCGCCACATGGGCTACAGCGTGCCCGAGCATTTCGAGGCGCTGGCCCGCCTGGGGCCGACCATCCATCACCGCCGGTCCTTTGCGCCGGTGGCGGCCAAGCTTGCCGCTTTGGGCGTGGCGTCCGACGAGGTCGTGGCCGAGTTGTTGCCTCTTTAGCCCGGCTTCTCTATCTCTGGCCGGGTCCGCCCCGCCATTTTCACCCCGTCCGGGCCAATGCATTACGTATCCCTGATTATTGAATTCCTGCGCGGGCGCCCGGCGGTGGTGTTTTGGACCGTGGCGCTGACGCAAGCCGCGCTTTGGACCCTGATCCCGGCGCTGTTCTACAGCGCGCCGCCCGGCGAGGTGCCGCTGCTGCTCGCCATCGGTCACGAATTCGTGCTCGGCAGCTATCTCGGGCCGCCGCTGGCGTTCTGGTTCGGCGAAATCGCCTTCCGCATCGCCGGCACCTTCGGGCTCTACGCGCTGGCGCAAGGCCTGCATCGTCGTCGCCTATTGGGCGGTGTTCACGCTCGGCCGTTCGATCGTCGGCACGCGCCACGCGGTGCTCGCCGTGCTGCTGATGGTCGGCATCGCCGCCTTCACGGTGCCGAGCCCGGATTTCGGCCCGGCCGTGCTGGCCGCGCCGCTCTGGGCGCTGGCGCTGCTGCATTACTGGCGCGCGGTCGGCGAAGGCCAGCGCGGCTGCTGGTTTCTGCTCGCGCTCGATCTCGGCCTGCTGCTGCTGGCGAATTATGTCGGGCTGATCCTGATCGCGCTGCTGATCCTGTTCACGCTCGCGACTGCGCGCGGGCGGCGCGCGCTGTTCGATCCCGAGCCGTGGATTGCGCTGCTGCTGCTGGCCATCGTGGTGTTTCCGCATGCCGCATGGCTGACGAGCGCGCGCGATCTGGTCATCGCCGGCATCAACGACAGCGCCGCGAGCCGGCAAGCTGTCGCCCGGCCTGTGGCTTTGCGTGGCGCTGGTGGTGACCCATCTCGGCCTCGTGCTTGCTGGTGGCATTGGCGAGCGGCTGGCCGCGCGCGGCGGCACGAACGCGCGCCGGAGATCGACCGCAATCCGGTCGAGCCGTTCGCGACGGCTTTCGTCTACGTCTTCGCGCTGGCGCCGGCGGTGATCGCGATCGCAATCGTATTTGCGAGCGGCCGGCTGGGGCCGCTCGAGCGCGTCGCGCCGCTGGTGGTGCTGTCGGGCCTGGCGGTCGTGGTCGCGGCCGGCGACCAGGTCCTGCTCTATCGCGAGCGGCTGGTTTCGTCGGCCTGGCTCGGCCTGCTGGTGGCGCCGCCGGCGCTGGTCGTGCTGGGCCTGGTGGTGGTGCCGTGGACGGTGGCGGTCGATCTCAAGATCGCGCAGCCGGCCAATGTGGAGGGCCGCTTCTTCGCCGACAATTTCCAGCGCCGCACCGGCAAGCCGCTCGACTTCGTGACCGGCGATGCGCGGCTCGCGCCGCTGGTCGCGCTCGGCGCGTCGAGCCGTCCGCATGTCTATTTCGCCTGGGCGCCGGAGCGCAGCCCATGGGCGCGTCGCCGCCGATATAACCGCGCAAGGCGGCATCCTGGTGTGGCCGGCCTCCGACAATACCGGCACGCCGCCGGCGACGCTAAAGCAGCAGTTTCCCGCCATGGTGCCGGAAGTGCCGCGCTCATTCGCGCGTTCGATCCAAGGCTTTCTGCCGCTGATCCGGGTCGGATGGTCGATGCTGCGTCCGCAAGGGTCTTAACGTTTCGGATGATTGTCAGTGATAGCTCTCGCCCTCGCGCACCTTGCCGCGGAACAGCCAGTAGATGAAGACGACATAGCCGAGAATGAACGGCAGCAGCAGCAACGTGCCGATCAGCATGAAGATCTGGCTGGCCGGCGCCGCCGCGGTGTCCCAGACCGTGAGCGTAGGCGGCACCAGATACGGAAAGTTGGAAATCACCAGCCCGAGATAGCCGAGCAGAAATAGCGCGATCGCCGCCAGGAACGGCGGCACGTCGCGGCGCCTGCTCGATCCAGTGCCAGGCAGCGAAAGCCGACCAGCGCGGTCACCACCGGCACCGGCCACAGGAAATAGAAATTCGGCAGCGAGAACCAGCGCGCCGCGATGCGCGGCTCGGCCAGCGGCGTCCACAGGCTCACCGCCGCCATGAATGCCAGCACCGCCAGCAACAACAGCTTGGCGTGCCCGCGCGCGCGCTCGGCCACCGGGCCTTCCGTCTTCATGACCAGCCAGGTGGCGCCGAGCAAAGCGTAGCCCGCGATCAGTGCCAGCCCGCAAAGCAGCGCGAACGGCGTCGCCCAGTGGAACGATCCGCCGGCATAAGCACCGTCGCGCACGGGAATGCCCTGGATCAACCCGCCGAGGATCACGCCTTGCGCAAAGCCGGCGAGCGTCGAGCCGATGGTGAAGGCGACGTTCCACCATGTCTTGCTGCGCGAGACGGTGCGGAATTCGAACGCGACGCCGCGAAACACCAGCGCCAGCAGCATGACGATCACCGGCAGATAGAACGCCGGCATCACCACCGCATAGGCTCTGCGGGAACGCCACCAACAGATCCGGCGCCGCCGAGCACCAGCCAGGTCTCGTTGCCGTCCCAGAACGGCGCAATCGAGCGCATCATCTGGTCGCGCTCGGCTTCGCTGCGCGAGAACGGAAACAGGATGCCGATGCCGAGATCGAAGCCGTCGAGGATCACGTACATGGCAACGGCGGTGCCGATGACGCCAGCCCAGATCACCGGGAGATACCATTCCATGACGCAGTCCTTATCGGTGAGCCGCCGAAATCGGGCGGCGTGAAAAATGCCCGATCTCGGTTGCCGCTTGCCCCTGCGGGCCCTGCGTGATCAGCCGGTTGATGTAGTAGATGCCGAACCAGAACACGACGCCGTAGGCGAGCACGAACAGCGCCAGCGTGCCGGCAATGGTCGCGCCCGGCACCGGCGAGGTGGCGTCGGCGGTGCGCAATATGCCTTCGACGATCCAGGGCTGGCGTCCGCTCTCGGTCACCACCCAGCCGGCGATCACCGCGACGAAGCCGAGCCACCAGCAATGCGCCATCACGCGCAGATACCAGCGCGTCTCGAACAGCGTGCCGCGCCACCACAGGAAGGCGCCGAGCAGCGCGGCCGCGATCATGAAAAATCCGATTGCCAGCATGATGCGGAAGCCGAAGAACACGGTCTTCACCGGCGGCCGTTCGGATGCCGGCACGCTGTTGAGCCCCGCGAACAGTCCGTTCATGCGATGGGTGAGGATGAGCGAGGCGCCTTTCGGGATCGACAGCTCGAAATGGTTCACGCCCGCCATTTCATCCGGCCAGGCGAAGATGTGGAAGTCGCCGGGCTTGGATCCGTCCCAGTGCGCTTCCATCGCCGCGACCTTGATCGGCTGATGCTTGAGCGTGTTGAGGCCGTGCTGGTCGCCGATGACCAATTGCAGCGGCGCCAGGATGGCGGTGAGCCCGATCGCCATGCGCAGCATGGTGCGGCCTTCCTCGATGTGGCGGCCGGCGATCAGATAGCGCGCGCCGACCGCCAGCACCACGAAGCCGGTGGTGAGGTAGGCGGCATTGAGCATATGCGCGAACCGATAGGGGAAGCTGGGATTGAAGACGACGGCGAGCCAGTCGGTCGGATAGGCGACGCCGTCCTTGAGCTCGAAGCCGGTCGGCGTCTGCATCCAGCTGTTGGCCGACAAGATCCAGAACGCGGAAATGGCCGTGCCGATCGCCACCACCACGGCCGACAGCACATAGAGCCAGGGCGGCACCCGGTTCGATGCCGAACAGCAGCACGCCGAGGAAGGTCGCCTCCAGGAAGAACGCGGCCAACACTTCGTAGCCGAGCAGCGGGCCGATCACATTGCCGACCGCGACCGAGAAGCGGCTCCAATTGGTGCCGAACTGGTAGGACAGCACGATCCCCGACACCACGCCCATGGCGAAGGACACCGCGAAGATCTTGGTCCAGAACCGCATCAGCACCTGATAGCGGTCATTGCCGCTGCGCAGCCACAGCGCGCCGAGCGTGGCGATATAGGCGGAGAGCCCGATGGTGAAGCTCGGAAAAATGATGTGAAAGATGATGGTGAAGGCAAATTGCAGACGGGCCAGCAGGACAGGATCAAAATCCATTGTCGAACTCCGCCGCTGCGCGCGCCCCGCGCCCATCATAGTCCCAACCGTAAAGTCTTTACGAGCCAATCCCGTTCCACGCCTGCGCTAAATCGAAGCGGGGCGCATCCGGCGGTATCTACAGCGTGCACAATTGCGCCAGCGCGCGGCCTGGCCGAAGTCGACTGGGACGACATCACCGAATACGCGCTGGCGGTGGTGACGGCGATCACCATGCCGCTGACCTATTCGATCGCCCCCGGCATTGGGCTCGGCTTCATCACCTATGCGCTGGCCAAGCTGATCTCCGGCAAATTTTCGGAGGCCTCGCCCGCGGTGCTGGTGGCCTATCGCTAGCGAGACATCAGGTCGTCAGCGCTTTCTTGATCGCCAGGAAATCGCGCCAGGCGAAACGCTTCTGCAACGGGCTGCGCAGCAGGAACGCCGGATGGAAAGTCGGCATGGCGCGGATTTCGCGTTTACCGGTGTTGAACGTGAACCAGCGCCCGCGCGTCTTGGTGATGCCTTCCTTGATGCCGAGCAGCGTCTGCGCCGACGGGCCGCCGAGGCAAACCAGGATGTCGGGATCGGCGAGCTCGATCTGGCGCAGGATGAACGGCAGGCAGATCTGCGATTCCTGCGGCGTCGGCGTGCGATTGCCCGGCGGGCGCCACGGCACGATGTTGGCGATGTAGACCGACGTGCGGTCGAGGCCGATCGCCGCCAGCATGCGGTCGAGCAATTTGCCGGAGCGGCCGACGAACGGAAGGCCTTCGATGTCCTCGTCGCGGCCGGGCGCTTCGCCGACGAACATCACTTTGCGCCTGCGGGTTGCCGTCGGCGAACACCAGTTGCGTCGCGGTCGCCTTCAGCGCGCAGCCGTCGAACCTGTCGAGAATGGCGCGCAGCTCCTCGAGTGTTTTGGCGTCCTTGGCTGCCGCACGGGCGGCCATGGCAGCCTCCTCGGGCGCCTGCGGAGCAGGCGCGGCGGCGCGTCCCTTGATCTCGAGGTCGGGCGGGAGCGCGACGGCTTGCGTTGCGCGGGTCGGCGGCGGCTCGGCGGCGACCGCGAAACGGTCCACCGGCTGCTCGCCGACCAGCGCATCGACGCCGGCCTCGGCGTAAAAGGCCAGAAGCTCGCGGGCGGCTTGTGTTGGATCCTGCGGCATGTCGAAATTACTTTAGACCTGTGAAGCGCACTTGAAACCCGGGGCTGTGGACGGCCGTATAGTGGACGTGATGACCGCGACTACGCCAAAAACATCCCGCTTGCGTATCGCGCTGGTTACCGCCGGACTTCTTGTGCTGGCGGGCGCGGCTTACGCCTTTTATCCGCGTCAGGCCGATTTGCGGGTGTTCGATCCATCGGCGATGGCGCAGGCTGAGACGCTGATGTGGCGGCATTACTACGAGAAACGCTATCTGCCGCTGTTTGCCGATCTTTACGGCGTCGCGCGTGATCAGCAGGGCTTTTCGCCCGCCGACAGCGTGCGGATCGCCTTTCTGGCGGCGCGGGCTGCCAAGCGCTTCCAGCCCTCGCGTTCGCGCGCCGAAGCGGATGTCGCTTTGCCCGACCTCATAGATTATTTCGCGCTGCTGGCGCGCGCCGCGCCGGCCAAGGTCGATGTGGATAAGGCGGCGCGCAGTGAGCTCGACTGGTGGCAGTTGCGCCGGGAAAACGTCGGGCCGGACGACTACGGCCTGATCGTCGCGCGGGTGTCGACGCTGCTCTATGGTATCGATAACGCCGAAATCCGCCGCTCCGGCGTGCTGCGGGCGCGCGCCATGGCCTATCGGGATGGCCATGGCTCGGCCATGACAGAGGCCGACTGGAGCGAGATCGCCGGCCGGCTCGACGCGTCCTACCGCCTTCTCAAGCAAGCCATCGCGGCCAACACGCGCTAGACTTGGAAGAATCAGGAGACCGTCATGGCTGAGCTGCCCGCCCGCGAGGCGATGGAATTCGACGTGGTGATTGTCGGCGCCGGGCCCGCGGGCTTGGCCGCCGCCATTCGCCTCAAGCAGATCAATCCGGATATCACTGTCGTGGTGGTGGAGAAGGGCTCCGAGGTCGGCGCCCATATTCTCTCCGGCGCCGTGATCGATCCGGTCGGCCTCGATCGCCTGCTGCCCGAGTGGCGCACCGAGGACACGCCGATCAAAACCGCGGTGACCGATGACCGCTTCTATTGGCTGTTCGAGCGCGGCGCATTGCGGCTGCCGAACTTCATGATGCCGCCGCTGATGGGCAATCACGGCGACTTCATCGTCTCGCTCGGCAGCGTCTGCCGCTGGCTGGCGACCAAGGCGGAAGCGCTCGGCGTCGAAATCTATCCGGGCTTTGCCGCTTCCGAAATCTTGTTCGACAACAACGGCGCGGTTGCCGGCGTCGCCACCGGCGACATGGGCGTCGGCAAGAACAAGCAACCGAAGGACAGCTTCACGCGCGGCATGGAGCTGCGCGCCAAATACACGCTGTTCGCCGAAGGCGCGCGCGGCAATCTCGGCAAGCAGCTGATTGCGCGTTTCGATCTTGCGCGCGCAAGCCAGCCGCAGAAATTTGGGCTAGGGCTCAAGGAACTCTGGCAGGTCGCGCCCGAAAAGCACCGCAAGGGCCTGGTGCAGCACTCGTTCGGCTGGCCGCTTGACGGCGCGACCGGCGGCGGCTCGTTCCTCTACCACTTCGACGACAATCTGGTGTCGGTCGGCTTTGTGCTGCACCTCAATTATTCCAATCCGTATCTGTCGCCGTTCGAGGAATTCCAGCGCTTCAAGACCCACAGCTGGTGCGCGACACGTTCGCCGGCGGCAAGCGGCTCGCTTATGGCGCGCGCGCCTTGACCGAAGGCGGCTTCCAGTCGGTGCCGAAGCTTGCATTTCCCGGCGGCGCGCTGATCGGCTGCGACGCCGGCTTCATGAACGTGCCGCGCATCAAGGGCAGCCACAACGCCATGCTGTCCGGCATGCTGGCGGCGGAAGCCGCCGCCGCCGCGCTCGGCAGCGGCCGCAGCCACGACGCGCTTGCCGATTACGACGCGGCCTGGCGCGCATCCGCCGATCGGCAAGGACCTGTGGCGGGTCCGCAATGCCAAGCCGCTGTGGTCGAAATTCGGAACGCTGATCGGCATCGCGCTCGGCGGCCTCGACATGTGGACCAACACGTTCGGCTTCTCGCTGTTCGGCACGCTCAAGCACGGCAAGCCGGACTACGCCACGCTGAAGCCGCGCCGCGAATGCACGCCGATCGCCTATCCGAAACCGGACGGCAAGCTGACCTTCGACCGGCTCTCATCGGTGTTCCTGTCCAACACCAATCACGAGGAAGACCAGCCGGTGCATCTGGTGGTGAAGGACTTGGGGCTACAGAAGGTCATCCGAGCACGACGTCTATGCCGGACCCGTCGACGCGCTATTGCCCGGCCGGGGTCTATGAATGGGTCGAGGAGGCAGGCAGCCCGAAATTCGTGATCAACGCGCAGAATTGCGTCCACTGCAAAACCTGCGACATCAAGGACCCGAATCAGAACATTACCTGGGTTCCCCCCGAAGGCGGCGGCGGGCCGAATTACCCGAATATGTGATAGGCGGCGGCCGGTTCCGGCCACGATGCTGCCACATCGAGGTTTTCAAGCTTATCGCTTGAGCGCCGCCGGGGCCGTTCTTGCGGGAGCGGCGCAAAAAGGCCATTCTCGGCCCAACCTCGGCGGCTCGCGCGAATTCCGCGCCTACCCGCCTCATTGGAGCATCGCCAGTGACTTCTTCGAGCCTCGCCCGGTGCATCGCCGGCACCGCGCTTGCCGCGTTTCTTGCAGGCGTACCGATCGCACTTGCCGCGCAGGCGCCGACCGCGCAGGAGCTTGCCGGTATTACCGCCTCGGGCAGCTATCTCGCGGCCCGCCATGCCGGCCAGCAGCGCGATGCGGCGGCCGCCGCCGCCTATTACCGGGAGGCGCTCAAGCGCGACCCGAAAAACGGCGAGCTGCTCGATCGCGCCTTCCTGTCGCTGCTGGTCGACGGCGACATCGACGAAGCGGTGAAGTATGCCGAGCGCGTCGCGCAGGCCGACAAGAACGATCGCGTCTCGCGGCTGGTGATCGGCGTGCAGTCGACTCAAGCGCAAGCAATATGCCGCCGCGCGCCGCGACCTGGCGCAGTCGATCCGCGGACCGATCACCGACCTGACCGCGACGCTGCTCTCGGCCTGGAGCATGTCTGGAGCCAACGACAGCAAGGGCGCCGTCGCCGCGATCGACAAGCTCACCGGCCCGGACTGGTACGCGATCTTCAAGGACCTGCATGCCGGCATGATCTACGACCTCGCCGGCAATCAGAAGGAAGCCGGCAAGCGTTTCGAGCACGCCTACAAGCTCGACTCCGTCCGCGCTGCGCGTGGTCGAGGCCTATGGAAGCTGGCTGTCGCGCAACGCGATCGCCCAAGGAGGCGCTTGCGATCTTCGAGGCGTTCGACAAGGTGCTGCCGCGCCATCCGCTGGTGGTCGAGGCGATGACCAAGCTCAAGGCCGGCGAGAAATTGCCGGCGCTGGTGTCGAACGCGCAGGCCGGCGCCGCCGAAGCGCTCTACGGGCTCGGCGCGTCGCTCGGCCGCCGTGGCGGCGAGGATCTCGGCCTGGTCTATCTGCAGCTTTCGCTCTATCTCGCGCCCGCGCATCCGCTGGCGCTGCTGTCGCTGGCCGATCTCTATGAATTGCTCAAGAAGCCGGCGCTGGCGATCAAGATCTACGAGCGCATTCCGGCGAGTTCGCCGCTGTTCCGCAACGCCGCCATCCAGATGGCGGCCAATCTCGATGCGCTCGAGCGGGCCGACGAGGCGCAGAAGCATCTCGAGGATCTGATCAAGCAGCACCCCGACGATCTCGAAGCGATCATGGCGCTGGGCAACATTCAGCGCGGCCACAAGAAATTCGCCGAATGCTCCGACGTCTATTCCAAGGCCATCGCCACCATCGGCAATCCCGAGAAGTCGAACTGGGTGAACTTCTACTTCCGTGGCATCTGCTACGAGCGCTCGAAGCAGTGGCCGAAGGCGGAAGCCGATCTCAAGAAGGCGCTCGAACTGTTCCCCGATCAGCCGCACGTGCTCAACTATCTCGGCTATTCCTGGATCGACCAGGGCGTGAACCTGGACCAGGGCATGGACATGATCAAACGCGCCGTGCAGCAGCGGCCGGACGACGGCTACATCGTCGACTCGCTCGGCTGGGCCTACTACCGGATCGGCAATTACGAGGAAGCCACCAAGCAGCTCGAGAAGGCGATCGAACTCAAGCCGGAAGATCCGACCATCAACGACCATCTCGGCGACGCCTATTGGCGGATCGGGCGCGTGCTCGAAGCCAAGTTCCAGTGGGCGCATGCGCGCGATCTCAAGCCCGATCCGGAAGACCTGCCGAAGATCGAGGAAAAGCTCAAATCCGGACTGCCCGACGAGACCTCGTCGCAGGCCAAGGCGGGCAAGAAGACTGGCGATGGTGGCTAGCGCATGATCCCGAAAAATGGGATCCGGTTTTCGGAATAGATCATGCGCCGACTCTAAGGCCTTCGCGTGATCGCACCGCTGGTCGAACAGGCCCCCGCCAAGATCAATCTGACATTGCGCGTGCTCCGCCGTCGCGCGGACGGCTATCACGAGCTGGAAAGCCTGGTGGCGTTTGCCGACCTTGCCGACACGCTCGCCTTGCAGCCGGGCAGCACGATCGCGCTCGACATCTCCGGACCGTTCGCCGCGGCGAGCGGGCCGAGTCTCCGATAATCTGGTGCTTAAGGCCGTGGCCGCGCTGCGCCAGCGCATTAACGGCCTGACGGCGGGGCGCTTTCGGCTCGAAAAAAATATTCCGGTGGCCGCCGGCATTGGCGGCGGCTCGGCCGACGCGGCGGCAGCCTTGCGGCTTATCGCCCGCGCCAACGGTCTCTCGCTTGACGATCCGCGGCTTAACGAGGTGGCGCTTCTGGTCGGCGCGGATGTGCCGGTCTGTCTTGCGTCGCGCCCGCGCATCATGCGCGGCGTCGGCGAGCTGCTCGCCGATCCGATAGAACTGCCGCCATTGGCGGCGGTACTGGTTAACCCGGGCGTGGCGTTGGCGACGCGTGACGTGTTTGCAAAATTCGATGTGCCGCAAGGCGGCAAGACAAATATGGCCGACGTGCCGCGCCAGCGTGAAGCGCTGATCGAATTTCTCAGCCGCCACGGCAACGATTTGACGCAAGGCGCGACTGCATGTGCGCCGGTCCTCGCCGAGGTGCTGCTTACGCTGCAAGCTTTGCCGGGAGCTCGCCTGGCGAGAATGTCGGGGTCCGGGGCGACCTGCTTTGCACTGTTTGCAACGTCGGCCGAAGCCGCCAGCGCGGCGCAACGGCTCAAGGCCGGGCGCAAGGACTGGTGGGTCTGTCGCGTGACCCTTGGCTAGCGCATGATCCCCTTGAAAATGCCGCCATTGCCGTCAATCGTTGCCAGACTGGCGATTTAACGTTAGGCAACGGCGCGCAACAGGAGAACGAGAATGCAATTCAGGCGGAGCGTCATCGCGGTCGCGGCCTTGTGTGTCGCAGGCTTGGGCGTCATCGCGGCCGATCCCGCGTTCGCGCGCGCCAAACAAAAGGCCGCGTCGCGCTGCGTCGACCACCCGGCCAATTTCAACTGGAGCTTCTTTGCGATTCACCCGGAACCGCAGCCGAACGGTTGCGCACCGCCGGTCTATGCCTACGGCAAATATGTCGGCCAGGACCCCGATCGCAACATCCGTTTCCAATTGTTGCGCGACCCGGCGACCGGCTATTCGGCACACAACAATAATTGACGTGTGATCATGCGCTAGTGCGCGCGGGCGATGCAGAACGCCACTGTTTCTTCCAGCGCCGTCTTGATCTCGGACGCCGGCACCAGCGCCAGTGCATCGGTGGCGATCGCGCCATAGTGCCGGGCGCGACCGACCGTATCCTCGATCGCGTGATGCTGGGTCATTAGTGAGATCGCAATGTCGAGATCGCCGTCGCGAATTTCGCCCTCGCCGAGCGTGCGATTCCAGAACGCGCGCGCGGTGTCCGAGCCGCGGCGGAACGATAGCACCACCGGCAAGGTGATCTTGCCCTCGCGGAAATCGTCGCCCACGTTCTTGCCGAGCTTGGCGGATTTGCCGCCGTAATCGAGCGCATCGTCGACCAGCTGGAAGGCGATGCCGAGGTTCATTCCGAACGAGCGGCAGGCGGCTCGCTCGGTCTTGTTCTTTGCCGCCAGCGCCGGGCCCACCTCGCAGGCGGCGGCGAACAGCTCCGCGGTCTTGGCGCGGATCACCGCCATGTATTCGTCCTCGTTGGTGGCGGTGTTCTTGGCGGCGCCGAGCTGCATCACTTCGCCTTCCGCGATCACCGCGGCGGCCGACGACAGGATATCGAGGGCGTGCAGATTGCCGACCTCGACCATCATCTTGAACGCCTGGCCAAGCAGGAAATCGCCGACCAGGACACTCGCCTCGTTGCCCCAGACCATGCGGGCGGCGAGCTTGCCGCGGCGCATGTCGCTTTCGTCGACCACGTCGTCATGCAGCAGCGTGGCGGTGTGCATGAATTCGACCGCGGCCGCGAGCTTGATGTGGCCGTCGCCGGTGTAGCCGGCGAGCTTGGCCATCGCCAAGGTGAGCATCGGGCGCAACCGCTTGCCGCCGGACGCGATCAGATGGTTGGCGACCTCCGGGATCATGGCCACCTCCGACCCGGTACGCGCCAGAATCGCCGTGTTGACCCGTTCCATGTCCGGCGCAACCAGCTCGGCCAGCCGCTCGACCGACGCGCCTTGCGGACTTTCAAATGGAACGACGACGGCCAAAATGCGGCTCCCGGGCGGAAAGACGCGCGAGCATAGAAACGCTATGTTAAAGGGGCAAGTGCGTTAGATTGTCGTATCACTGTAATTTGACGCAAGGGGTGGGCACGGGAGTTCGTGCTCCCGGGGCGAGGAATATCGGCGGGGTATAGTCGTGCGCGAAATCGTTCGCACCAATGATGCGGTCCTGGTTTCGGCGATTGTGGCGCTGCTGGATGGCGCCGGCATTCGCTCAATGGTGTTCGATCAGAACATGAGCGTACTGGAAGGCTCGCTCGGCATCCTGCCGCGCCGGGTCCTGGTGGCGGAAGGCTATGAGCTTCGGGCGCGGCAACTGTTGCAGGATGCTGGGCTCGGCCATGAACTTCGTCCCCATGCCGACTGAACACGACACGGTCGATACCAGCGAAGACGCCGTGCTCGGCGGCCGGTTGCGGCTGCGCCAGCCGCTGCGCGGTCATCGCGTCGGCCATGATGCGATTCTGCTCGCCGCCGCGACTGGTGGCCGCGCGAGCGAGCAGGCGGTCGACCTCGGCGCCGGCGTCGGCGCTGCCGGGCTGGCGCTGGCCGCGCGCGTGCGCGGGCTTGACGTGACATTGGTCGAGATCGACGAGGCGCTGTGCGCGCTTGCCGCCGATAACGCGCGGCGCAACCGGTTGGACGACCGGGTGAGGGTGCTCTGCCTCGATGCCGAGAACTGCCAAGCCCTTGCCGCTGCGGGGCTGCTGCCCGGGAGTATCGACCGGGTGCTGATGAATCCGCCCTTCAACGACCCGTTGCGCCAGAACGTCTCGCCCGACCCGCGCCGCCGTCTTGCCCATGCTGGCCCGCCCGGTCTGCTACCGCGCTGGGTCGCGACCGCCGCGTGGCTGCTTAAGCCGCAAGCAGTGCTGACGCTGATCTGGCGGGCCGATGCGCTGAGCGATGTGCTGAGCGCGCTGTCAGGCGAGTTCGGCGGCATTGCCGTGCTGCCGGTGCTTCCGCGCCCGGGCGTGGCGCCGATTCGCGTGCTGGTGCGCGCGGTGAAGGCAGGCCGGGCCAGCCAAGTCGACTATCCGGCGCTGATCCTGAACGACGAAGACGGGCGGCCGACGGCGGCGGCGGAAGCCGTGCTGCGCGGTGGCGAAACGCTGAGCATTACTGAGATGTGAGCGGCGGCGGCCAAGTTGCCTAGGATCTGCGCCGCAGCGGCACGAATTCGCGCCAGCGCCGGCTCACGAACTGGCGCCGCATGCGGCCCAGGTTTTCGTCGCTGAGGTGCGAAAGCGCAATAACGGCGCCGATTAGCATGAACAGAATGGTGAGCTTGGGATCCATCGACCCGCCTCTTTAAACCGCCACGTCGTTGTGGCGCCTATTGCATTGCAATAACCATTCCAAAGTTAAAAATTAGGCAATTTAAGGCATTTCCAGGCCGAAGTGGTCATTATTGCTGCAATGCGGTTGGTTCCCTGCGGCTGTCACGGCGTTGAGAGCCGCCCGGCACCCATCGGCTCGGGCGGCTTTGACTTGGGTTCGAATGGTTGCCTAAGTGATCGGCATGGCCACCACCCCAAAGCAGCCAATGCCGAATCTTCTCACGCGCGCCTCGATCTTTTGCGTCTGCTTGGTGCCGGCGCGCTTCCGCGCCGATATCCCGGTGGTGCCGGTGGTGCGGCTCTCCGGCGTCATCGGCGTGGCGACGCCGCTGCGGCCGGGGCTGATGCTGTCCACCATCGCCCGTTCGCTGGAGCGCGCCTTTTCGGTCCGCAACGCGCGCGCGGTGGCGCTGATCATCAACTCGCCGGGCGGCTCGCCGGCGCAGTCGCATCTGATCTTCCGCCGCATCCGCCAATTGGCGGAGGAGAAGAAAATCCCGGTGCTCGCCTTCATCGAGGATGTCGGCGCCTCCGGCGGCTACATGCTGGCCTGCGCCGCCGACGAGATCATCTGCGATCACTATTCGATCGTCGGCTCGATCGGCGTGGTCGGCGGCTCGTTCGGATTTCCCGAAGCTGATGGACAAGCTCGGCATCGAGCGCCGGCTTTATACGTCCGGCGAGACACAAGGCGATGCTCGATCCGTTCCTGCCGGAAAAGCCGGATGACGTGAAGCGCATCAAGGCGATCCAGAAGGACATCCACGAGCACTTCATCGCGCTGGTGAAGGAGCGCCGCGGCGCCAAGCTGCATGGGTCCGACAAGGCGCTGTTCTCCGGCGAATTCTGGACCGCGCCGAACGCGATCGAATTGGGTCTGGTCGACACGATCGGCGATCTGCGCTCGACTCTGCGCGAGCGTTATGGCGAGAAGGTGCGCACGCCGCTGATCGCGGCCGAGCGCAGCCTGTTCGGCCGGCAGAAGCCGGGCGTGAGCCTTGCCGATGCGCTCGCCAATCATCCGGGCCTTGCGCGACGATCTGCTCTCGACGCTGGAAGCGCGCGCGCTATGGTCGCGCTACGGGTTGTAGCGGCCGCGAACTTCCCGGATCACTGCACCGGCTTGTTGCCGAACAACTTCGCCACCGCCGCGACCTGCGCCTTTTGCTGCGCGATCGAAGCGGCGAATTCGGCGCCATTGCCGGGGCTGACGATCTGCCCGGTGGCCGTCAGCCTTTGCACGATCACGGGATCGCCGGCGACGGCGCGGATATCGTCGGCGATCTTGGCGCGCACGTCGTCCGCCATTTCGCGCGGACCGAACAGGCCCACCAGTCCGTCGAATTCGAGCGACGGATAGCCGGCTTCGGTCGCGGTCGGAATGTCGGGGAGCGCGGGCGCGCGCTCGTGATTGGTGACGGCGAGCACCTTCACCTTTCCGGCTTCGACCTGCGGGCGCACGATGGCGTAGGCCGGCATGTAGACCTGGATCACGCCGGCGGCGAGATCGGTGACGGCGCCGGCCGGATTCTTGTACGGCACCTTCGCCATGTTCAGCCCGACGGTGTGCAGATATCCGGCGAACACGAAATCGGTGAAGCCGGTGGCGGTGGTCCAGTTCAATTGACCGGGCTTGGCGCGCGCCAGCGCCTCCAGTTCCTTCAGCGAATTGACGTTGAGCGAGGTCGGCACGCTGACCGCGACCACGGTCTTGGAGATGCGCGCGATCGGCACCATGTCGTTCGGGTCATAGGGCAGCTTGTCGTGGAAATAAGGATGCGCGGTGAACGAGCTTACCGGCGTGACCAGCAACGTGTGATCGTCATGCGCGCCGAGGAAGCTGGTGATGGCGACCATGCCGTCGCCGCCCGGGCGGTTTTCGACCACGACCGGCTGGCCCCAGCGCGCCGACAGTTTGTCGGCGAACAGCCGCGCGCCGATATCGACGCCGCTGCCGGGCCCGAGCGTCACGATGAAGTGCACCGGCCGGTTCGGCCACGACTCCGCGGCGGCGCGCTGCGCCGGTGCCGGCAGCGCCAGCGATGCGGCGACCAGCGCCGATAATGCCCATTTTGTTTTCACGGAAATTGTCATTGGCGTCCTCCACCCGACGGACCGGCCATTGCCAGTGACGATGGTCCTTTGCCGGCTCTCTTGGAAATAACCCCGCGCCAGCATAGTTCATCGTTGATCGATCGTGCAGCCGATCGCCAGCCCCGAAAATGCCTTGTTCGGGGCCGAGCTTTCCGTGGTTCCACACCTGTACGGAGACTTCGATGCCGCCCATTCTGCTCTCGCCGCTGGTGAAATGGTCGCTCGCCGCGCTGGGCGGCGCCATGGTCGTGCATTGGGTGGTCAAGGAAGCGCGCCGGATCAACGAAGAGCTCGATAGGCCAGGCGCGTGAAGGGCGATTGCCGATCGGAAAATCGCCCGACCTTGCGGCGCGATCCGAGACCGGCGAATATCGCCCGTAACGCTGTGGGTCAGCGGCCGACGATCTGCTGTCCGATGACCGCGCCGAAGAACAACACCAGCACCAGTCCGACCAGTTGAAAAGCGAGCATTGTGTCGCTCCGCGGCCGATTCTTTTGCTCTGCTGGTCGCTGGAGTAGCATTTCGGTTCAACATCCCGTAAACAGCCTGACTTGACCCCCCATAGGGCCGCCGATAGGGTCCGGCCATTCCCGTGCTTAAAAATCAGTATTCAAACGATGGCTGAAGCCAATCTTCTCGCCAGTGACCGCGCAGCATCAAGACAACCTGGACCCGTCGCGGTCATTCCAGGGGCTGATCCTTGCACTGCAGCAATACTGGGCGGCCTGGGGCTGCGTCATCTTGCAGCCCTATGACATGGAGGTGGGCGCGGGCACCTTCCATCCGGCCACCACGTTGCGCGCGCTCGGGCCCAAGCCGTGGAACGCCGCTTACGTGCAGCCCTCGCGCCGGCCGAAGGACGGCCGCTACGGCGAAAACCCGAACCGGCTGCAGCACTACTACCAATTCCAGGTGATCCTGAAGCCGTCGCCGCCCGACATTCAGGAGCTCTATCTCAATTCGCTGAAAGCCATCGGCATCGATCCGAAAATCCACGACATCCGTTTTGTCGAGGACGACTGGGAAAGCCCGACGCTCGGCGCCTGGGGGCTCGGCTGGGAATGCTGGTGCGACGGCATGGAAGTATCGCAGTTCACTTACTTCCAGCAGGTCGCCGGCTTCGAATGTTCGCCGGTCGCCGGCGAACTCACCTACGGGCTCGAGCGGCTGGCCATGTATGTGCAGGGCGTCGACAACGTGTTCGCGCTCAACTTCAACGGCCGCACCGACGACAAGAAGGTGACCTACGGCGACGTGTTCCTGCAGGCCGAGCAGGAATATTCCCGGCACAATTTCGAATTCGCCGACACCGCCATGCTGTTCGAGCAGTTCAAGATGGCGGAGGCGGCCTGCAAGAAATATCTCGCCGACGGCTGGGCCGACGGCAAGAAAGAGCGCCATCTGATGGCGCTGCCGGCCTACGACCAGTGCATCAAGGCGTCCCACGTGTTCAATCTGCTCGATGCGCGCGGCGTGATCTCGGTCACCGAGCGGCAGAGCTATATCCTGCGCGTGCGCGAACTGGCGAAAGCCTGCGGCGAAGCCTGGCTCGCGACCGAAGGCGGAGGGGTATCAGCATGAGCGAACCCGACATCGGCGGCCGCGCGCCGATCCCGATCGAAGTCGAGGCCGGCAAAAGCTACTGGTGGTGCGCCTGCGGGCGCTCGAAGACGCAGCCGTTCTGCGACGGCTCGCATAAGGTGACGAGCTTCACGCCGATCGAGTTCAAGCCGAGAAGAACGAGAAGGTGTTCTTCTGCACCTGCAAGCGCAGCGCCGAAGCCGCTCTGCGACGGCAGCCATAAGAAGCTCGGATAATGCCCGACCTGCTGCTTGAATTTCTGTCGGAAGAAATCCCCGCGCGCATGCAGGCGCGCGCCGCCGACGATTTGAAGAAAATGGTCACCGACCGGCTGGTGGCGGCCGGGCTCGTCTATGAGGGCGCCAAGGCCTTCGCGACGCCGCGCCGGCTGGCGCTGTCGGTGCACGGCGTGCCGGCGCGCCAGCCGGACGTGAAGGAAGAGAAGAAAGGCCCGCGGTCGGCGCGCCCGAGCAGGCGCATCGCCGGCTTTCTGAAAGCCGCCGGGCTTGACGTCGATCGACGAAGCCAAGGTGCAGGCCGACAAGAAGGGCGACTTCTACGTCGCGGTGATCGAGAAGCCGGGCAGGCCGGCGATCGAGGTGATCGGCGAGATGCTGCCCGAGGTGGTGCGCAGCTTTCCGTGGCCGAAGTCGATGCGCTGGGGCGGCGGCACGGCTCACCTGGGTGCGCCCGCTGCATTCCATCGTCGCCACCTTCGGTCCGGAAACCGAAGAGCCGGACATCGTCACGTTCAACGTCGACGGCATCGCGGCCGGCAACGAGACGCGCGGCCATCGCTTCATGGCGCCTGGCGCGTTCAAGGTGCGCCGCTTCGACGACTACGTCGCCAAGCTCGAAAAGGCCAAGGTGGTGCTCGATCCGGCGCGGCGCATCGACATGATCCGCGCCGACGCCAAGAATCTGGCGTTCGCGCAAGGCTACGAACTGGTCGAGGACGAAGGCCTGCTGGCCGAAGTCGCCGGCCTGGTGGAATGGCCGGTGACGCTGATGGGCTCGTTCGACCAGGCGTTTCTGCGAAATCCCCGGCGAGGTGATCCGCGCCACCATCCGCACCAACCAGAAATGCTTCGTGCTGCGCGATCCGCAGACGGCCAAGCTCGTCAACAAATTCATCCTGGTCGCCAATATCGAGGCCAGCGACGGCGGCAAGGCGATTGTCGCCGGCAACGAGCGCGTCATCCGCGCGCGGCTGTCCGACGCCAAGTTCTTCTACGACACCGATCTGAAGACGAGGCTGGAAGACCGGCTGCCGAAATTCGAGCAGATCGTGTTTCACGAGAAGCTCGGCACGCAGGCCGAGCGCATCGCGCGCATCGCGGCGCTGGCCGGAGCAGCTTGCGCCGCTGGTCGAGCGCCGATCGCGGCGAAGGCCGAGCGCGCCGCGCAACTGTGCAAGACCGATCTGCTCACCGACGTGGTCGGCGAATTCCCCGAGCTGCAAGGCCTGATGGGCAAATATTACGCCGAGGCGCAGGGCGAGGACGAAGCGGTCGCGCATGCCTGCGAGGATCACTACAAGCCGAAGGGCCCGGACGATCTGGTGCCGGGCGATCCGGTGTCGATCGCGGTCGCGCTCGCCGACAAGATCGACACGCTGGTCGGCTTCTGGGCGATCGACGAGAAGCCGACGGGATCGAAGGATCCTTATGCGCTGCGCCGAGCGGCGCTGGGCGTCATCCGGATCGTCATTGAAAATGAATTCGATTGCGATTGAAGACTGTTCTTGGTGCAGTCCATCGAAATCGATAAGGACGCGAGGGCGCTTGCCGTCATTAAGCGGCGATCGAAAGCTGGGCGAATCAAAGTGATAGCGTACGAGACAACAGTTGAGTCGGCTTACGACGCGTGGACAGGCAATTGACGCGAATCTGATCGCTTTTTTCGCCGACCGCCTGAAAGTTCAACTGCGCGAGCAGGGTGCGCGGCACGATCTGGTCGACGCCGTGTTTGCGCTTGGAAGGCCAGGACGATCTGCTGATGATCGTGCGCCGCGTCGAGGCGCTCGGCAAATTCCTCGACACCGACGACGGCAAGAACCTGCTCGCCGGCGTCAAGCGCGCGTCGAACATTCTGCGCATCGAGGAGAAGAAGGACAACAAGAGCTACACCGGCGCGCCCGATGCCAAGCGTCTTGCTCGAGCCGCGAAGAAAAAGCGCTGGCCGAGGCGATCGACACGGCGAAAAAGGAAGCCTCCGCCGCCGTCGCCAAGGAAGACTTCGCCGCCGCCATGACGCGCCATGGCGAAACTGCGCCCGCGCGTCGATGCCTTCTTCGACAAGGTCACCGTCAACGTCGACGACAAGGCCCTTGCGCGAAAACCGCCTCAAGCTGCTCAACGAAATCCGCGAAGCCACCCGCGCGGTGGCGGATTTCTCCAAGATCGAGGGGTAGAAGTGAACTCGTCGTCCCGCGCACGCCGTTTCATCCAGCCTGCAACCCAAGGGGACACCGTCATGGTCATCGGCATCGCTCATCTGCAGCCTATCGTCGCGCTCATCGCCGGCATTCTCATTCTGATCGTGCCGCGCCTGCTCAATTTCATCGTCGCGGCCTATCTGATCTTGTTCGGGATACTCGGGCTGGGACTTATCAAGTAGGCGGTAATCCGGGCTTGCGTTGGCGGGGCTGGCGGTGTTGTTAAGGACCGTCGGCCCGTCCAACATTTCTTTGAGCAATGGCCAAACGCAAATCCTCGCGCGTCAGCGCAAAACGCAACAAACAGGCGGTGCGGAAGGGTCCGAAGCCCAAAGCTTCGAAGCCCAAGCCGTCCGCGCGTCCGGCCAAAGGGCAAATGGGTCTACAGCTTCGGTGACGGCCGCGCCGAGGGCAAAGCCAGGCATGCGCAACCTGCTGGGCGGCAAGGGCGCGGGGCTTGCCGAAATGGCCAATCTCGGCCTGCCGGTGCCGCCCGGCTTCACCATCACCACCGAGGTCTGCACCTATTTCTACGCCCACAAGAAGCAATATCCGAAGGAGCTGCGCGCCCAGGTCGAGAAGGCGCTGGCGCAGGTCGGCCGGATCACCGGCAAGACCTTCGGCGACAAGGCCAACCCGCTGCTGGTGTCGGTCCGTTCCGGCGCGCGCGCGTCGATGCCGGGCATGATGGACACCGTGCTCAATCTCGGCCTCAACGACGAGACCGTCGAGGCGCTGGCGAAGAAATCCGGCGACCGGCGTTTCGCCTATGACAGCTACCGGCGCTTCATCACCATGTATTCCGATGTGGTGCTCGGCGTCGGCCACGAGCATTTCGAGGAATTGCTCGACCACCACAAGGAACAGCAGGGCTACAGCCTCGACACCGATCTTACCGCCGACGATTGGGCCGAGCTGGTGGAGCGCTACAAGAAGCGCGTCAAGGACGAGCTTGGGCAGCCGTTTCCGCAGGATCCGCACCAGCAATTATGGGGCGCGATCGGCGCCGTGTTCGGCTCCTGGATGAACCAGCGCGCCAACACCTATCGCCGCCTGCACAATATTCCGGAAAGCTGGGGCACGGCGGTCAACGTGCAGGCCATGGTGTTCGGCAATATGGGCGAGACCTCCGCCACCGGCGTCGCCTTCACCCGCAATCCTTCGACCGGCGAGAGGAAACTGTACGGCGAATTCCTCATCAATGCGCAGGGCGAGGACGTGGTCGCCGGCATCCGCACGCCGCAGGAAATCAGCGAGGCGGCGCGCAAAGAGGCCGGCTCCGACAAGCCGTCGATGGAGCACACGCTGCCCAAGGCCTATGCCGAGCTCACGCGCATCTACAATGTGCTCGAGCGTCACTACCGCGACATGCAGGACCTCGAATTCACCGTCGAGCAGGGCAAGCTGTGGATGCTGCAGACCCGCTACGGAAAACGCACCGCCAAGGCCGCGCTGCGCATCGCGGTCGAGCTCGCCAACGAAGGGCTGATCTCCAAGAACGAAGCGGTGCTGCGCGTCGATCCGCTCGCCCTCGACCAGCTCTTGCATCCGACCATCGATCCGCGCGCGCACCGCCGGGTGATCGCCACCGGACTGCCGGCCTCGCCCGGCGCCGCCACCGGCGAGATCGTGTTCTCGCCCGACGAGGCCGCGCAGCTCAAATCCGATGGCCGCAAGGTCATTCTGGTGCGGGTGGAAACGTCGCCCGAGGACATCCACGGCATGCACGCGGCCGAAGGCATCCTCACCACCCGCGGCGGCATGACCTCGCACGCCGCCGTGGTCGCGCGCGGCATGGGCAAGCCCTGCGTCTCCGGCGCCGGCTCGCTGCGCGTCGATTATGCCGCGCGCACCATGACCGCCGGCGGGCAGACCTTCCACCATGGCGACCTCATCACCGTCGACGGCTCGACCGGCCAGGTGCTGGCCGGCAAGGTCGACATGATCGAGCCGCAGCTCTCCGGCGAATTCTCCACGCTGATCGGCTGGGCCGACAAGGTGCGCAGGCTCGGCGTGCGCGCCAATGCCGACACGCCGGCCGACGCGAACGCCGCCGTGCGTTTCGGCGCCGAGGGCATCGGCCTGTGCCGCACCGAGCACATGTTCTTCGACGAGGAGCGCATCCAGGCGGTGCGCGAAATGATCCTGGCCGACGACGAGAAGTTGCGCCGCGCCGCGCTCGCCAAGCTGCTGCCGATGCAGCGCGCCGACTTCGTCGAACTGTTCGAGATCATGGCCGGCCGCCCGGTGACCATCCGGCTGCTCGATCCGCCGCTGCACGAATTCCTGCCGCACGGCGAAGAGGAAATCGCCGAAGTCGCGAAGGCCATGGGCGCCGACCCGAAGAAGCTCGCCGACCGCGCCCGCGAACTTGCCGAATTCAACCCGATGCTCGGCTTCCGCGGCTGCCGCATCGCCATCGCCTATCCGGAAATCGCCGAAATGCAGGCGCGCGCCATTTTCGAGGCGGCGGTGGAAGCGGCCAAGCGCACCGGCAAGCCGGTGGTGCCGGAAGTCATGGTGCCGCTGATCGCCACCAAGGCCGAGTTCGACCTGGTGAAGGCGCGCATCGACGCCATGGCGGAGGCGGTGGCCAAGGAAACAGAGCGCCAAGCTCGACTACCAGGTCGGCACCATGATCGAATTGCCGCGCGCCTGCCTGATGGCCGGCGAAATCGCCGAGAGCGCGGAGTTCTTCTCGTTCGGCACCAACGATCTGACGCAGACCACGTTCGGCATTTCGCGCGACGACGCGGCGAGTTTCCTCGGCATCTACACCGCGCGCGGGATTCTGGGCGCCGATCCGTTCGTGTCGATCGATCAGC
The DNA here is from genome assembly GCA_963781875.1 of uncultured Alphaproteobacteria bacterium. GTDB lineage: Bacteria > Pseudomonadota > Alphaproteobacteria > Rhizobiales > Xanthobacteraceae > Pseudolabrys. The sequence continues at coordinate 735,485 of CAWAHP010000009.1, read as the reverse complement.
GCGGCGTCGGCGAACTGGTTCGCATCGGCGTCGAGCGCGGGCGCAAAGTCCGTCCCAAACTGAAGGTCGGCATCTGCGGCGAGCACGGCGGCGATCCGGCCTCGATCGCCTTCTGCCACGAGGCCAAGCTCGATTATGTGTCGTGTTCGCCGTTCCGCGTGCCGATCGCGCGGCTCGCCGCCGCGCAGGCGGCCTTCGGAAAAACCGCGGCCAGCCAGGCCTAGCGCCTACACCGCCACCTTGGCGAGGAAGTCTTCCACTTCGAGCCGCAGATTGCCGACCGCCTGCTCCACCGTTTGCGAGGCATCGCGCACGACTTCGGCCGAGCTGCGCGTTTCGGTCGCGGCGCCCGCGACCTCGCCCAGCACCGCCACCACGTGGCCGGTGCCTTCCGCGGCGCTGGCGACGTTGTGCGAGATTTCGCCGGTGGCCGAATTCTGCTGCTCGACCGCGGCCGCGACCGCCGACGTGTACTGATTGATCTCCTGCATGCGCGCGGCGATCTGGCGGATCGCGTCGACCGCGCCGGAGGTCGAGTTCTGCACCGCAAGAATGTGGTTGGCGATCTCCTCGGTCGCCGTGGCGGTCTGCACCGCCAGCGATTTGACCTCCGAGGCGACCACCGCGAAGCCCTTGCCGGCGTCGCCGGCGCGCGCGGCCTCGATCGTGGCGTTGAGCGCCAGCAGATTGGTCTGCTCGGCGATATTGCGGATCAGCTTGACCACGTCGCCGATCTTCTGCGCGCCGGAGGCGAGCCCCGCGATCTCGCCGTCGGTCGAGCGCGCCTCGTCGGTCGCAAGCTGCGACGATGTCGCTGGTATGAGTGAGCTGGCGGCTGATCTCGGCGATGGAATGCGACAATTCGTCGGCCGCGACCGCCGCGGTCTCCACATTGGCGGAAGCCTCGTTGAACGCCTGCAAGGCGCCTTCGGCGCGTTGCGAGGTCTGGTCGGAGGAGCCGAGCAGGGCGCTCGCGGTCGAGCGCATGGCGGTCGCGCTGCCGCTCACGCTGGAAAGCAGTTTCTCCGCCTGCGGCCGGAACGAGGAAATCGCGCTGTCGATGGTCGCGCGCCGCTGCTCCTGGTCGCGGATTGCGGCGCGTTCTTGTTCGGCCTGGCGCTGTTCGGTGACGTCCTCATGGGTGGAGACCCATCCGCCGCCCGGCAGCACCTCGTTCTTGGCCAGCACGATGCGCCCATCGCTGGCCTGCACATAAATTTGCATATTTTGGCCTTTGGCGACGCTATCCAGGAGTCTTAGGCAGTAAGGCTCGATGTCGCCGGAAAACAAGCCGGTGTCCTTGCGGTGCTGAATAAGCTCACGCAGCGAGCAGCCCGGCCGCACGACTTGCGGCGACAGCTTGTACATCTCGATATAGACGCGATTGTACAGGACGATGCGGCCTTGCGCGTCGAACATGCACAAGCCTTGCGACATGTTGTCGAGCGCATTCGACAGGCGGCGATTTCGCGCACTCATGCGGCGGTACAAAATGGCGACACACGCCAGCGCGCCGCCGCAAAGGCCCGCGACCAGCATGGCTTGGCCGGCATCAGTCGATGGCAGGATGGAAGAAAACATGCCGGTCCGCAGGTAATGGGTCACCGCAATATTGGCCGCGAGCGATTGCGATATAGTTAACAAGAGCTTCCGGCGGTCATCCGCCCGCTGCACAAATCCACAGCATCGGCACGCGGAATCCGCGCCGGAAATTTCTCCGCCGCCGTGCATGTGATCGGCCGTTGACGAAGCATTTACGACGCTGGCGTTGGATGCGAGCCGCGCGCCGCGCGGTTAACACCTTCGCAAGGTTAATCAGACCATAAAAAAACTTGTCGCATTGTCGCCACGTGGCGGCAGGCGGCGGCAGGGCGTTGTGTGTCGCGTGAGTGGTCAAGTGCCAGTTTTGCGTAGGCGTCGGCGGCGCAGCCTTGCGCCGATCTGCTTTGGCGCGCTGTTCATCGCAATGCTGCCCAGCAAAATCGGCTTTCAGGATTTGGGCGCGTTGATTGCGCGCCAGCCGGCGGTCTCCGGCCGCTGGCAACAGCACCTGATCGCATCGCCGTTCGGCACCATTCACGCCGCCACCTTCAGCATGCCGCGGCCGGTCGGCACGACGATCCCGCACCCGCCGGTCTATGCGCTGGCGAATTTCGATCCGAACGACATCACCGGATCGATCGGCGCGCAGCCGCTCGGCGATCCAATGGCGCCGATGCAATTCCCCACGGTCAACCGCAAGACCAAGCGCGATTCTCTGCTGGCGCGCCCGCGCGAGCCGCTGCCGCCGCTGCCCGGGATCGAGCGGGTGCCGGAAGCCGACGCGTCACCGAAAAAGAAACAGCCGGGCGGGCGCTTCGATCCGTATTCGAAATATGAATTCGCCGAACTCCCGGATGAGCAGCCGGCGGCGCCCAAAGTCGATTTGCACATGTCGAAAATCCGCCCGCCAATCTCACCACGGTCGCGCCGAAAACCGGCTCGCCCAAGGATGCGGAGCGTATCTATTTCGGCGCCGATCCATTGGCGGCGGAACACGAGGAGATCGCGCCCTGGGCGCCCGGCGAGGCGCCGATGGTGCTGGCCTCGCGCGAATCCGGCGATCCCGACATCAAACAGTCGGCGCTGCGTGCTCCCGAACTCGGCGGCGAAGACAAGGGCGGCGAATCGATTGCCAGCAAGGGTGAGGTCACCGGCGTCGACCAGCGGCCGTACTCACCGGCCGAGCGGCTCGGCCTTACCGGCGCCGCCCTCGCCAAGGCACAGAAGTGCCTCACCAGCGCGGTCTATTTCGAAGCGCGCGGCGAGTCGGTGCGCGGGCAGATCGCGGTCGCGCAGGTGATCGTAAATCGCACGTTCTCGCCGTTCTATCCGCACGATGTCTGCGGCGTCGTCTATCAGAACGCGGACCGCCGTAACGCCTGTCAGTTCAGCTTCGCCTGCGACGGCATTCCCGATGTGGTCACCGAACCGGACGCCTGGGCGCGCGCCGAGCGTATTGCCCGCGACATGATCGACGGCAAGCTGTGGATGCCTGAGGTGGGCAAGGCCACCCACTATCACGCCTACTGGGTGCATCCGGACTGGGTCAATGAAATGAAAAAGCTCTACAAGCTCGGCGTGCACGCCTTCTATCGCCCGCTCCTGTGGGGCGATGGCTCCGACGAGCCGACCTGGGGAGATCCGGTGGCGACAGAAAAAGAAGCCGCCAAGGAAGAAATAGTGGCGCCACCAAGCCATAGCCGGGAATGGCTGCGGTCCGAGGAAGGGGAAGCGTGGACACGCCAAAACGCTCGCAAATAGCGTCTTCCGCCTGAGCCATGCGTCGCGCAAATGGCTACGATCACGAATATTCGTTTTGGCGGGGCCCAAGTGCCCTATATATGTTTCGCTCCGTCCGCGTCGGAATGACGCGGAACTTGCAATAATTTGGCCGGGGCATTCTCACGATGTCGGTGCAATCAGCGACAGGCAAGTTGCCCGCGGTCGGCGCATGGCGCACGCCGGCCGTGATCGTGATTTGCGGCTGCTTGATCGCAGCGATCAGCTTTGGGCCGCGCTCCTCGCTCGGTTTCTTCCTCACTCCGCTGTCGCAGGCCAACCACTGGGGCCGCGACGTTTTCGCACTGGCCCTCGCCATCCAAAATTTGCTGTGGGGCATCGGCCAACCCGTCGCCGGCGCGATCGCCGATCGCTTCGGCGCCCCCAAGGTTCTGGCAACCGGTGCCGCCTGCTATGCGCTCGGCCTGATAATGATGACGCATTCGACGACTGCTGGGATGCTGACGTTATCGGCTGGCGTGCTGATCGGGTTCGGCCTCTCCGGCTGTGCTTTCACCATCATCGTCGGCGCGTTCGGCAAGCTGGTGCCGGCGAATTGGCGATCCACAGCCTTCGGTGTCGGCACGGCTGCCGGCTCGTTCGGACAGTTCCTGTATTCGCCGCTTGCGGTCGCGTTGATGGATGCCTACGGCTGGCAAACGGCGCTGACCGTCTTTGCCGGAATGATGTTATTGATCCTGCCACTGTCGATCGCGTTATCCACGCCGCGTAGCGGTGCAGCGAATATGTCCGTCGCGCAAGTACCGCAACAATCGCTTCGGCACGCGCTCGCCGAGGCCTTCGGACATCGCAGCTATGTGTTGCTGGTGCTCGGCTTCTTCACCTGCGGATTCCAGCTTGCGTTCGTCACCGTGCATCTGCCGTCCTATTTGCTGGATCGCGGACTTTCGGCCGAGGTCGGCGGCTGGACGCTCGCGACCATCGGCCTGTTCAATATCGTCGGGTCGTTGACGTCCGGCTATCTCGGCAATCGGATGCCGAAGCGCTACATCCTCTCGACCATCTATTTCAGCCGCGCCGTAGCGATTGCTGTGTTCATTTTATTGCCGCCGAGCACGGCTGCCACGCTGATCTTTGGCGCCGTGACCGGCCTGCTCTGGCTATCGACCGTGCCGCCGACCTCGGGGCTGGTGGCGGTCATGTTCGGCACGCGCTGGCTCGCCATGCTGTTCGGTTTTGCCTTCTTCAGCCACCAGGTCGGCGGTTTTCTTGGCGTCTGGCTCGGCGGCGTCGTGTTCGAGCGCTACGGCTCCTACAATCCGGTGTGGTGGCTGTCGGTGATGTTCGGCGTGCTGTCGGCGATCATCAATCTGCCCATCGTCGAGAAACCGGTTGGGCGGCTCGCTGCAGCGCCTGCCTAACACTTGCGCTCACGAACTTGGCGCGCCAAGAATGCCCTCGGGGTTTCAAAACAACGAGGCGCTCAGTGCCGACATTCAAGGCGATCGTGATCGAGAAGGCGGACACCGGCACCAAGGCCGCGCTGACCGATTTCGACGAAGCCAATCTGATGGACGGCGACGTCACCGTCCGCGTCGAATATTCCACGGTCAATTACAAGGACGGGCTCGCCATCACCGGCAAGGCGCCGGTGGTGCGCCGCTTCCCGATGATCGCCGGCATCGATTTTGCCGGCACGGTGGAGGCCTCCAGCAGTCCGGCCTGGAAGGCGGGCGACAAGGTGATCCTCAACGGCTGGGGCTGCGGCGAGACCCATCTCGGCGCCTTTGCCGCGAAGGCGCGGGTCAAGGGCGATTGGCTGGTGAGGCTGCCGGCGAGCATGAGCACGCGCGACGCGATGGCGATCGGCACCGCCGGCTACACCGCCATGCTGGCGGTGATGGCGCTGGAACGCCATGGGCTCAAGCCCGAGAGCGGGCCTATCGCGGTCACCGGGGCCGCCGGCGGCGTCGGCTCGGTCGCCATCGCCATTCTTGCCAAGCGCGGCTTCAGCGTGAGCGCGGTTACCGGGCGCACCGGCGAGGCCGACTACCTCAAGAGCCTGGGCGCGGCCGAGATCGTCGACCGCAAGGAACTCGCCGGGCCGGTGAAGCTGCTCGCCAAGGAGCGCTGGGCGGGTGCCGTCGATGCGGTCGGTTCCACCACGCTGGCGAACCTGTTGTCGATGACCCGCTATGGCGGCGCGGTGGCCGCCTGCGGCCTTGCCGGGGGCATGGACCTCCCCACGTCGGTCGCACCCTTCATTCTGCGCGGGGTGTGTCTTTACGGCATCGATTCCGTGATGTGCCCGCGTCCGCGCCGGCTGGAGGCGTGGAAAAGGCTGGAAAACGACCTCGACCGCCCCAAACTGGCCGCGATCACCCGCGAAATTGGCCTTTCCGAGGTTCCAAAGGCTGCGGAATCCATCCTGGCCGGCCAGGTCCGCGGCCGGATCGTGGTCAAGATTGGGTAAACCCGTTCAGGATTTGTCGACGAACGCCGGGCATAATCGCGTGGGCTTGAAAAACGGGCCGCACGTTGAGTAAACGGGTTGCGTTAGTCGGAGTGATGGGAATGTTGCGTGCAATGGCGTTTGGGATCGGCCTGTTGGCCGCGCTGCCGGCGGTTGCCGGCGAGATGACCGCGGACGAGGCCCGGCGCTTCGTCCTCGGCAAGACATTCAATTACACCTGTTTCGAAGGCACGCGCGGCCAGGGCCGCATTTTTCCCGACGGCTCGGTGGTCGGCTCCATTCAAGTCCGTGGCAAGGGCCATGTGCATTACGCGGCGCTGCCGCCCGGCACGCTGCGGATGAAGGGCGAATCCGTTTGCGCCTCGGTGCGTGGTCTGCCGATTCAGCCGTGCTTTAATCTCAATCGCACCAGCGAAACCAGCTTCCGCGGTTCGATCTCGGGCCTGGGCTTTGCGTATTGCGAATTCAGCGGCCCGCGCACCACCGTGGCAATTAGCGCGCAAGGCCCGCAGCCGCTCGGCCCGCAGTCGCTTGCTCCGCAACCGGATTGGTCCGCAGCCGCTCGGCCTGCGTCCGTCGCTCGCCGCTGACAAACGCTAGCCGTCACCTAACTCTTCGCCGGGAAAATCATGCAAGTCGTGGTGGCGTGGGCATAAAGCTTGCCAGCGCGGTCCTTCAGATCGCCTTCCGAGGTCGCCACCGTGCGGCCGCGATGGACGATGCGGCCTTCGGCGCGCACCGGCCCGCTGTCCTTGGTCAGCGGACGCACGAAATTTAATTTGAGCTCCAGCGTGGTCCAGGCATCGCCCTTGGCGATGGTGGAGAAGATCGCGCAGCCGAGCGCGGAATCGAGCAGCGTCGCGGCAAAGCCGCCATGCACCGTGCCGATCGGATTGTAGTGGCGGAATTCCGGCACGCCCTCGAACACGGCGCGGCCGTTCTCGACTTCGACCAGATGAAATCCCAGCACTTCGCTGATCGGCGGTTGCGGCAGCGTGCCGTCGATGATCGCCTTCAGGAAGCCGAGCCCGTCATAGGTCTTGAGAATGTCCGGCGTCACCACGCCGTAATTCGTCACCCTTTTATTCATTGCCGCTTCCTGCGCCGGGTGCCCCCGGCGTTATAGTTTTGCCGCGGGCCGGAAACAGCAGCCGCTGGTAGAGCCAGCCGATGCCGACCAGCACGGCGCCGAGCCCGATAAACGAAAGCGCGCGGAAAATGCCGGTCAGCCCCGCCATGTCGATGAGGAAGACCTTGACGATGGTGAAGGCGATCACCGCGGCGGACGCCAGACGCGCCGGCTGCGACCGCAACAGGAAGCCCGCGACCAAAAGCATGACGCCGAAAATGAGCCAGACCGCCGAATAGGTGTATTGCTCGGCGTCGCTGGTCACGCCGCTCCTGAGAATCGCGCCGTGATAGAGCGTGCGCACTTCCAGCCCGAGATAGAGCATGGCCAGGCCGACCGCGGCCGTTGCCGCGACATAGCGATAGCCGAGCGGCCGGCTCGCGCGCGCGACCAGCGCGAGGATCGCCGCCAGCACCGCGGGAATGCCGTAGCCGAGCAGGATCAGATTGAAGAACGTGCCGCCGACCGGCCGGCCGGTGAACTGCGGATTGAGCGTCATCACCAGGCCGAGCACGATCGCCGCCAATGTCGCGCGCCGATCACCTGCGCGCCGATGTCGTGCACGATGCTCTTGCTGCGCACGCGCAACCGTTCGAGCCCGATGGTCATGGCGAGGCCGACCGAGACCTGCATGGCGACCTCCGCCAGCGCGGTGGACTGACGGAAGACGTCGCCGTTGTTCATGTAGTGGCGGATTTCCAGCACCGCGAGCAGGACGGTGAACAGGATCGCCGCCGCATCGGCCATGCGCGCCGGAATATCGTCGGCGCGCCGCCGCAGCAGATAGCCGGCATACCAGAACGAGGCCGCCGGCACGCCATAGCCGTAGAGCAGCCAATTGAAGATCGGCGTGGTGCCGATGTCGTTGCCGACGATGCGCGGCTCGTAGCCGACGCGCAGCAGCACCAGCACGATCACGGCTGCGGCGAGATAGCGCAACGCCGGCAGCGGCCGCTGCTCGGAGATCCAGGCGATGCCGGGCACCATCAGCGCGAGGCCGACGGTGAGCCAGCCCTTGTCGAGCGCGAAGGTCAGCGCCAGCGCGAGCGCGGCGACCGCGCCGGTGGCGAACACCGCGGCCGACGCGGCAAGGCCGGGGCGCGGCGTGCGTTTGCTCAACAGGTCGGTGGCGTAGCCGTAAAGCGCGGCCAGCAGGAGCGCGAGGCCGGCGAACGGAATCGAGCGGTCGAATTCGGCGATGCGCAGATAAAGCGCGATCAGGATGGCGATCGGCGTGACCACCGCCGTCACGCTCCACAGCAGCGCGACCTGCGGATTTTCGGAGCGGCCTTGCGCGGCATAGCCCGGCAGCCCGAACAGGCTCGCGAATGCCGCGCCGAGCGACGAGATGCAATCCGGTGCCGGTCGGCAGATCGGGAATGGCGCCGCGGGTGACGCCGGGCGGCAGCACCAGCGTCGCGAACATCGTCGGCGCGACCCAGTGCAGCATCACCAGGACCGTCATCAATGCCGGCCGCCGGCAGCGCCCACAGCGCGGCTTCGCGTGCGCCAGGCGATGGCGACCGTTGCCGCGGTGAGAATCGTGAAGATCGCGAGCGCCGCGGAATCGTGCTGACTGCCGATGACCAGCAGCAGTCGCGGCGAACAAATACGCGCCGATCGCGCCGGAGGAAATCTCGTCGATCTTGTCCGGGCTCGGCGGTTGGACCGAACAACAGGCCGGAGACGATCAGCGCCGCCGCCAGCGCGAAGCCGGCGACCACGTGAAACAGATGCGCCGCGAGATGCATCCACATGCGGATACGCGACGCCGGGCAGCGTCCAGATCGTGCCGAGCACCACGGCCGTGATCGCAAGCCAGCGCCACATCCGCATGCGCGCCAGCGCAAAGGCGGCGGCGGTGACGACGGCGAGATAGGCGTAGAGCGCCCAATAGTTCGGCGCGTCCGAGGGCACCAGCAGCGGCGTGACGAAGGCGCCGGCGACGCCGAGACCGGCAAGCGCCGGCCCATGCAGCAGCGCCGCCGCCAGCGTCGCCAGTGCCACAAGGCCGAGCAGGATGAAGGCGGCGGGCGGCGACAGGAAACCGTAGAGCGCGTAGGCGGCATAGACGGTGGCGTAGGCGGCGACGGTGCCGGCGGCGGTCAGGATGCTCGGAATGTGCCGGGTCGGAATGGCGATGACGCCGGCGGCGATTTCATTGCGCCGCGCCCATTCGCCGGCGGCGATCAGCAGGACCGGCGAACAGCGCGGCGAGAAAGATCCGCACGCCCGGCCCGAGCAGGCCTTGCTCGATCGAGTAGCGCACCAGGAAAATGCCGCCGAGCGCCAGCGCCAGGCCGCCGATCCACACCACCCACTGGGTGCCGAATCGTTCTTCCAGCGTGGTCGATGGCGGCGCGGCGGCAGGCGGTCAGGGGTCGGCAGGCGGTGGCCGCGGGCGGCGCCGGGTAGGTCCAGGTCTGCTCGATCACGGGCGGTGGCTTCGATGGCAGCCGCTGGTAGCCGGCGCGGCGGCTGGCTCCGAGGGCGGCGCGGCGATCGGCGAGGCCGGCCGGCCTGCTTCCAGCGCCTCGACGCGCATTTGCAGCTGGCGCGCGCGGTCGCGGGCATTGAGCGCCATCACCAGAGCGACGATGGAAATGACCGGGAATGCCAGAACCAGCAGCACGCACGGCCAGAATTTCAGACATCGCGCGCCCCCGGATTGCGCGGTCACGGCAATGGTAATCGGCCGCAAGACGATATGAAAGCGGGCAGGCAGCCCGGTGGGGCTCAGATAGCAGGTCGAGCCGGAACGGGTCGCCTTCCGTGGCGGCGTGGCCGGGACCGATGGTCTCGACCGCGCGCACCATGCGGCCGTGGCGCTTGAGCAGGCGGTCGGCGATCGAGACGATGCGCGCATTGGGCTGCGCGGTGCGCGAGGCGCGCCGGATGTCCCAGGCGATCTGCTGCTCGTCGCGCCTGGGATTGAGCGCGCAGGCCGCGACATAGGCGCCGGCGGTCGAGCGGCTGATGCCGGCAAAGCAATGCACCACCATCGGCGCCGCGCGATCCCAGTGGCCGACGAAGTCGATCAGCCGTTCGACGTGCTCCTGCGCCGGCGCGGTGTAGCCGTCCATCGGCGCGGCGATGTCGTCGACCGCGAGCACGAGATGGTTCTCGGGCGCGATATGGCTCGGCCGCTCCACCCGGTCGGTGAGCCGCAACAGCGTGACGATATGGCGCGCCCCGGTCTCGTCGACCGTGGCGTGCAGGCGTGCGAGCGAGCAGACGTGAATCATGATGACAATGAGAACCTGATTCTTTTGTCATATCTATGACGGTCGCGCGAAAAGGTCACCGCGCAGGAGTTTTTCGAAGCGCTCGCGGAAGCGCTGCTCGGCGGTGCCGGCCGGCCAGGGCGTCAGATAATCGCGCTCGAGCGCGGCGGAAAATTTCGGCGGCTGGCCGAAGAATTTGCGCGCTTCCTCCTCCTGGAAACCGGCAAGCCGCGTCGCCTCCAGATAGGCGGCGGCGCGGTCGGCCGCCTTGATCAGGCTTTGCAGCGTCTCCGGCAGCTTCGCCGGCAGGCCGAAGCGCAGATGGATGGCGGCGAGCAGGCGATGCTCGACCGCCTTGTAGCTGTCGCCGATCACCGCCTTGAACGGCGAGATCATGTCGCCGATCACGTATTCCGGCGCATCGTGCAGCAGCACCGCGAGGCGGCCGTGCGGTCGAGCCGCGGCACTTTGGCGCGCGCCAGCGCCTCGACCAGCAGCGAGTGCTGGGCGACCGAAAAGATATGCGCGCCCTTGGTCTGGCCGTTCCAGCGCGCGACGCGCGCCAGCCCGTGCGCGATGTCCTCGATCTCGACGTCGAGCGGCGAGGGGTCGAGCAGATCGAGCCGGCGGCCCGACAGCATGCGCTGCCAGGCGCGCGGGGCTGCCGTCCGCGTGACGCTTCGTGCGCGGTGCGCGGTTTGCTCATTGGCGTTTGGCGAGCTTGGCGCAGGCGGCGTGGCGATGGCACGTCACCAGATGGTCGTTGACCATGCCGACCGCCTGCATGAAGGCATAGACGATGGTCGGTCCGACGAACTTGAAGCCGCGGCCGAGCAAGTTCCTTCGACATCTTGCGCGAGATTTCGGTTTCCGCCGGCACCTGCTTGGTGCGTGCGGAATTTATTGAGCTTCGGCTTGCCGTCGAGATGATCCCACAGCAGCGCCGAAAATCCCGGGCCGCTCTCCATGATCTTGAGATAGGCGCGCGCCGAGCTGACCGCGCCCTCGATCTTGGCGCGGTTGCGCACGATGCCGGCGTCCTGCATCAGCCGCTCGATCTTCCTTCGGCGTATAGCGCGCGATTTTTTCCGGATCGAAATCGTCGAAGGCGCGGCGGAAATTCTCGCGCTTGCGCAGAATGGTGATCCACGACAGCCCGGCCTGGAAGCCGTCGAGCATGAGCTTCTCGTACAGCGCGCGGTCGTCGAATTCCGGCACGCCCCATTCCTCGTCGTGATAGGCGACGTAGAGCGGATCCTGCTTCGGCCAAGGGCAGCGCGTGAGCCCGTCGGGATGAAGAACGGCCTGCGCTCATGACGCCGCTTTGGTCTCGCCCGGCCAGGGGAATGTCGCCCAGGCCGGCTTCACCACGCGAATGGCGATGCCGCCGGCGGTGAGCGGCGTTCCGCTCGCGAGCGCGTCGGCGACGCGGTCGAGCCGCAGCAGCGCCAGCCCGCGGCCTTTGGCCGACGATCCGACCATGCCGATGGGCTTGTCGCCCGCCATCACCGGCAATCCCGGGATCGGCGCGAATTCGTCGAAGGCGATCGGCACCACGCGGTTGCGCGCGGTGGCGCGATGCTCGACGCGCGACACCACTTCCTGGCCGATATAGCAGCCCTTGTCGAAATCGACGCCGGCGAGCTGGTCCATGTCGGCTTCGTGCGGGAAGGTGTCGCCATAGCTGAAATCGTTGCCGCCGCGCGGCACGCCGAGCGCGATGCGATGCGCGTCATAGGCCTCGGCATCGACGAGCGTGGCGCCGAGATCGGCTGGCGGCCTCGGCTGGCGAGATGCGGCGGCAGCATGATGCGCGATGCCCAAGCGCGGCAAGGCGCGGATCGGCGATAGCACAGGCCGTATTCGCTCTCGACGCGCTTGCCGTCCCAAACCGCCATCACGCCGAGCGCCTCCGAGAGGTCCTCGACCGTCACCTTGGCGCGCAACTTGTAGAAATTGAGCTTTTCCACAAGCGCCGGTGCCAGCGCGCGCGGGCAGTCGAGGAAGAAGCCGCCGCCATCCTCGGCCGGCGCCTCGGCGACGATGAAATCCACGATGATCTTGCCCTGCGGCGTGAGCAGCGCGGCAAAGCGCGCGCTGCCGGGCGCGACCTTGCCGATATCGTTGGTGGCGAGCCCATTGAGGAAGTGCCGGGCATCGTCGCCGGCGACCTTGACCACGCCTCGTTCGGGAAGGAGCGCTGCTTGCATGTGAACTCGCTAAGCCGGTCTTTGGATTAGTCTCTTGCCAGAACTCGCGGCGAAACGTAAGCGCTGTCGGCTAAGCCTCAAGCCCCGTTTAGAGCCGCTTTCACATGGCCGAAACCTACGATCTGATCCTCAAGGGCGGCACCGTCGTCAACCACGACGGCGAGGGCGTGCGCGATCTCGGCATTCGCGCCGGCCGCTTCGCGGCCATCGGCGATCTGGCGCGCGCCTCGGCCGGCGAGGTGATCGACTGCCGCGGCCTGCATCTGCTGCCGGGCGTGATCGACAGCCAGGTGCATTTCCGCGAGCCGGGCCTCACCCACAAGGAAGACCTGGAAATCGGGCTCGCGCTCCGCCGTCATGGGCGGCGTCACCGCGGTGTTCGAGATGCCGAACACCGATCCGCTGACGATCGAGCGCGGAAGCCTTCGCCGACAAGGTCAAGCGCGGCCATCACCGCATGCATTGCGACTTCGCCTTCTATGTCGGCGCCACCGCGAGAACACCAAGGCACCTCGCCGAACTCGAACGGCTGCCGGGCTGCGCCGGCGTCAAGGTGTTCATGGGCTCGTCCACCGGCTCGCTGCTGGTCGAGGACGATGACGGCGTGCGCGCGATCCTGAAGGTGATCCGCCGCCGCGCCGCGTTCCATTCCGAGGACGAATAGCGCCTGAACGAGCGCATGAGCCTGCGCGTCGAAGGCGATCCGCGCTCGCATCCGGTCTGGCGCGACGCGATCGCCGCGCTCATGTCCACGCAGCGGCTGGTCGCGCTGCGCACGCAGACCGGCAAGCGCGTGCACGTGCTGCACGTGTCCACCGCGCAGGAGATGGAGTTCCTCGTCGGCCACAAGGACGTCGCCTCGGTCGAGGCCACGCCGCATCATCTCACCCTGGCGGCGCCGGACTGCTACGAGCGGCTCGGCACGATCGCGCAGATCAATCCGCCGGTCCGCGACGCCGTCCATCGCGACGGCCTCTGGCACGGCATCGCGCAGGGCGTCGTCGACGTGCTCGGCTCCGACCATTCGCCGCACACGGCCGAGGAAAAGGCCAAGCCCTATCCGACAGCCCATTCCGGCATGACCGGCGTGCAGACGCTGGTTCCGATCATGCTCGACCACGTCAATGCCGGCCGGCTTTCGCTGCTGCGGTTTGTCGATCTCACCAGCGCCGGTCCGGCGCGGCTGTTCGGCATCGCCGGCAAGGGCCGCATCGCCGTCGGCTACGACGCCGACCTGACGGTGGTCGATCTCAAGCGGCGGCAAACCATCACCGACGGCTGGGTCGCCTCGCGCGCCGGCTGGACGCCCTATAACGGCGTCACCGTGACCGGCTGGCCGGTCGGCACCGTGGTGCGCGGCCACAAGGTGATGTGGGAGGGCAGCCTGACCGCGCCGGCACAAGGCGAACGCGTGCGGTTCCTGGAAACTTTGGCGGGCTAGCGGCGTTATTGCTGCGATCCGCATCTAATGGCCGATTTGCGGGGTTTCCGGCCAGCCCGAGTTTTCCCCAAGCTTTTTACGCATGGCAGTTCTGTGGAATTGCAAACCTCGCATGACCGGCTATCAACGGTATCCGCGCACCCCTTTTTCCGGCCGGGCTTCGTCGGGACATCGGGGGCAGGGACTACGATGAGCGGCGATCTCATTTCGCTCCGCATGCTGGTGATCGCGGCCGCGCGGCCGGATCAGGAGCTATGGCGCCAAGCCGCGGCGATGGCCTCGGTTCCGATCGAATTTCGCGACGCACGAGGCGGCCTCCGCCGCCGGCGCGCTCGCCAAAGGCGGCGCCGACATTTGCGTGCTGGATGGCGACTTGCCCGATGCCGACAAGGCGGCCGTGATCGAGGCCGCGCGCGCGGCGCAGCCGGCGCCGCTGGTGTTCGTGTCGGCTGCCGAAAGGCAGCGCCCGTCATCGACGGCGTCGACGGCATGCTGACGAAGCCGGCAAACGTCGACGACGCGCGCAAGCTGGTCGAAATCTGCATCCGCGCCAAGAATTCCCACCCGCGTGCTGATCGTCGACGATTCCGGCACCATGCGCAGCATCGTGCGCAAGATCCTGTCGGCCAGCCGATTTCGCCTTGGACATTCACGAGGCGGCGGAAGGCATTGCCGCGCTCAATCAATTGCGCAACGGCAATTTCGGCATCGTGTTTCTCGACTACAACATGCCCGGCCTCAACGGCTTCGAGACGCTGTCGGAGATCAAGCGCGAAATCCCGAACGTGGCGGTGGTGATGATGACCTCGACGGTCGACAACGCGATCGCCGACCGCGCGCGTGCAGCGGGCGCGCTCGCCTTCCTCAAGAAGCCGTTCTATCCGGCCGATATCGACGCGGTGCTTGAGCGCTATTACGGCCTGCACGCGCCGCGCGGCTGAGCCGTCGTATTTTTTAGAAGTCGAAATCGTAAGCGGCGGCTTGGCGCGCCTATTGCCGCGTGCTGCTCGAGCGAGAATTCGCCGTTGCGGATGCGCGCGCCGAGCCCTTCGGCGAAGGTGGCGGCGGCTTCCTCGCCATAGGTGGTGACGAATTCGGCGAGGGCCGCGAACAGGCAGGCCTGCGCCAGGCAATCGCCGTCGATGCCGTCGAGGCGCGCTTCGGCCCAGGCTTCATGCAGGTAGCCCAAGGCCACGCGCTTCTGCTCGTGGTCAGGCACCGGCTCGCGCGTGTGAGTGGATCGCCCCGCTGTCGTCATTGTCACCTTCGTCCCCGGGCGTCCGACTTAAGGACACCAGTCCTAAATCCCGAAGCGGACGTTAGCATGGGGACTGGGCCGGCATAGCCGCACGTAAAGGAAAGGTTAATAACGGCGGGCTCTAATTGGCGTATCGCGCGGTGATTTCGCGGGCGATTTTGGCGCCTTCGTCGAGATATCGGCGAATTGCGACGTCGGCGGCCGGCGTGCAGGTGCGATAAGTCTGCTGAAAACCGCGGTAACCACGATTGAAGCTGGCGACGATCTTGCGCCGCCGCTCGCCACTGGGGGCCTCGGCGTCGATCAAGGCCTGCATCTCGTTACGCCATTTCTGCCCTTCATTGGCGCCGCAGACCGCGCGCAGATATTGCAGCGAGCCGAGGATTTCGGCGAGCCGCTGCAAGTCGCCGTCGAACGGCGCTGGGTCGCCTTCCGCCGCGCGCGCCGGCAGCGCCAGGCACAGCAGGATCGAACCGATGGTGAGGAGCTTCTTCACGCGTTTCCGTCCTGTTGCGGTGATATGCCCTTGCTCTGAGGCAATCGCAAGGCAGGACGGATCAGGCCTTGCCGGGCGAGAATCTCGACGGCGTCGGCGACGATCTCGGCCAGGCCCTCGGTCGTGCGCAAGCCCGGCAAGCTCCGACGGCGCGAGCCAGCGCGCATCGTCGAGTTCTTCGTTGAGCACCGGCTCGCCCGAGCGCCAGCGCGCGGCAAAGCACAGGATGACGAAATGCCGCTCGACCCGGCCTTGCGCGTCGCGCACGATCACCTCGCGATGGCCGGCGAGCGCCACCGGCTCGACGTTCAGCGCGGTCTCCTCGCGCACCTCGCGGGCGACCGCCTCGGTCAGCGTCTCGCCGGTTTCGACCGCGCCGCCGGGCAGCGTGTAGAGATTGAGCGCCGGATTGCGCGCGCGCCGCACCACCAGCACCTTGCCGTCGCGCACGATGGCCGCGCTGACGGCGAGAAAGGGGCGTTCGGATATGTTCGATGTCGTCATGGATTTCTTTGCGCATGATCTTGTCCGAAAACCGGTTCCCATTTCGGGATCATGCGCGATCTATCGTTTCATCAACCCGTCGACCACCGCCTGCGGCGCATCGGCGCAGGCTCGGCGTCGGTCTCGCCGTTGATCACCGCGCCGGCGCGCGCGACCAGCGGCTTGAGCCAGGCGGCGGCGCGGTCGGCGAGCGACGGCCGCCGCTTCCGGCGGCATATCGGCGCTCATCGCCGCGCGGGTTGCCTCTAGCACGGCGGTCATCGTGCCGGCCAGCGTGTCCAGGCAGTCGCGCAGGTTCGGATCGGCGGCGTCATAGGCGGCGATCGCCAGGTCGCGGCCCTTGAAGCGCGAGGCCGCGAAATGCTCGCGATAGCTCATCGGCCGCCAGCCGAGGAAGTCGTCGAGGCAATCCGGGCAGCTCGACAGCATTTCGAGCAGCATGATCGCTTCGTTGAAATGGTTGAGATAATCGGTGGCGAGCCCGGTCGCCGGATTGATGTTGGCGTCGGCCAGCCGCGCGGCGCGATTGGCGCGTCGGCCTCGTCGCGCCGCTTGCACCGCTTCGACGCAATCCTGATATTTCATCGAGGCCCCACCGCCGGAATTCCACCGGCGGCCAGTGTTATTATTGTCCGGGTTAAAGCGCGATTAAGCGCGGCGCAATATTAGGGATTATGAATATGTGCGGCCGCTACACGCGTCACCTCGACGCCGGAAGCGATCCGGGCGCTGTTCCGCTACCTGGAGCAGCCCAACTTCCCGCCGCGCTACAATATCGCGCCGACCCAGCCGATCGCCGATCGTCCGGCTGATCGACGGCAAGCGCCATTTCGCGCTGGTGCGCTGGGGGCTGCTGCCGTCCTGGGTCAAGGACCCGAAAACCTTCACGCTGCTGATCAATGCGCGCGGCGAAATCCGTCGGCCGAGAAGCCGGCCTTCCGCGCCGCCATGAAACGCCGGCGCTGCCTGATCCCGGCCGACGGCTTCTACGAATGGAAGGCGGTGGGCGCCCGCAAGCAGCCGTTCTTCGTGCGCGCGAAATCGGGCGGCCCGCTCGCCTTCGCCGGCCTGTGGGAGACCTGGACCGGCCCGAACGGCGAGGAGCTGGAAACCGGCGACCATCGTCACCACCAGCGCCAACCGGACGCTGGCGCCGATCCATGACCGCATGCCGGTGATCGTGCCGCCGGACGCGTTCGACCTGTGGCTCGACAGTGCGAAGGTGGACGCCACCACCGCCTCGGCGCTGATCGCGCCGGCGCCGGAGAATCTGCTCGAGGCCTATCCGGTCTCGACCGACGTCAACCGCATCGCCAACGACAATCCGAAACTGGTGGAGCCGATGGCCGCGGGCGCGGAGCCGGCGCCCGTGGCGAAACCGAAACCCGCCGCGCCGCGTGCGCGCGCCAAACGCGCGAAGAAAGACGACGGGCAGGGGGCGTTGTTTTAGCGACGCCTCACAGCACCTTGCCCGGATTGAGAATGCCGTTCGGATCGAGCATGCGCTTCAGGCCGCGCATCAGTTCGAGCGCCACCGGGTCCTTCACCTTCGGCAGCGACTCGCGCTTGAGCTTGCCGATGCCGTGCTCGGCCGAGATCGAGCCGTGATATTTGAGCACGATCTTGTCGACCACCGCGTTGACCTCGCCCCAGCGCGCCAGGAACTGCGCCTGGTCGGCGCCGACCGGCTGGCTGACGTTGAAATGGATATTGCCGTCGCCGACATGGCCGAACGGCACCGGCCGGCAGCCCGGGATCAGCTTGTCGACCGCCGCGCTCGCCTCGGCGAGGAAATCCGGCACCGAAGCGACCGGCACCGAGACGTCGTGCTTGATCGAGCCGCCTTCCGGCTTCTGCACCTCCGGCAGCACATGGCGCAGATGCCAGAACGCCTTGGCCTGATCGAGGCTGGCGGCGATGGTGGCGTCCTCGACCAGGCCTTGCTGCGCCGCGTCGGCCAGTAGTTCCTCCAGGCTCTCGCGCAGGCCGTCGCTGTGCTGCGACGACACTTCCATCAGCACGTACCAGGGATGCTTGCCGGTCAGCGGATCGCGCACGCCGTGGCCGTGCTTCACCGCGAATTCGATCACGTCGCGCACGATCAACTCGAAACTGGTGACCGTGCCGCCGGCGCGCGCGCGCGCCAGATTGAGCAGCTTCACCGCGGCGGCGGGCGAGGGCACGCCGATGAAGGCGGTCTCCACCGCGCGCGGGCGCGGGAACAGCTTGAGCACCGCGGCGGTGATGATGCCGAGCGTGCCTTCGGCGCCGACGAAAGATGTGGCGCAGGTCGTAGCCGGTGTTGTCCTTCTTCAGCTTCGACAGCAGGTGCATGATCGCGGCCGTCGGCCAGCACCACTTCGAGCCCGAGCACAAGCTCGCGCGCGATGCCATAGGCGAGCGCGGCGGTGCCGCCGGCATTGGTGGAAAGATTGCCGCCGATGGTGCAGCTGCCTTCGGCGCCGAGCGAGAGCGGAAACAGCCGGTCGACCGCCGCCGCCGCATCCTGCGCTTTCGCCAGCACCACGCCGGCCTCGCAGGTCATGGTATTGGAGGCCGGATCGACTTCGCGGATTTTGTCGAGCCGCGTCAGCGAGAGGATCAGTTCGCCGTCGAACGGAATTTGTCCGCCGACCAGGCCGGTATTGCCGCCTTGCGGCACCAGCGGGGTCTTGGTCTCGTTGGCGAGCTTGAGGATCGCCACGACTTCGTCGACCGAGCCGGGCCGCAGCAGCATCGATGTGCGGCCGTGATAGATGCCGCGGCCCTCGATCAGAAATGGCTCGAGCGCGGCCGGATCGGTGATCGCGTATTTGTCGCCGACGATGGCCGCAAAGCGCGGCAGCAGGTCGGGAGCGGGCGCGCGGCGAAGCGGCGGATTCATTTACCGCGCTCCTTGGCTTTGTCGCCAGCTCTTGGCGCGGCGGCGCGCGCCAGCCGGTCGTTGATCGCCTCGCCCAGGCCGTCGTGCGGCACGCTCATCACGGCGATGGTCTTGGCGCCGGAGGCATCGAGCGTGCGCAAATGCGAAAACAGATTGGCCGCCGCCTCGATCAGGTCGCCGCGCGGCGACAGATTGAGCGTGGTGCCGGCAAAGGCCGGCGCCGGTCCGAAGGCGAGCAGCGCTTCGCCGGCGCGCGGCGGCGTCGCGTCGAGGCGCAGCCGCGCCTTCGGCGCGTAATGCGAGGCCAGCATGCCGGGCGCGAGCGGCGCGTCATCGGCAACCGTCGGAACGCCAGCGCGCGCCCGAGCACGCGCTCGATCTGCTCGCGCGCCAAGCCGCCGGGCCGCAGCAGGGTCGGCTCACCGAGGCACGCGACGATGGTCGATTCCACGCCGACCGCGCAGCGGCCGGCGTCGATCACCATGTCGATGCGGCCGCGCAGGTCGGTGAGCACATGGGCGGCGCTGGTCGGCGAGACGTGGCCGGAGCGGTTGGCCGAAGGCGCCACCACCGGACCGTCGAATGCCTTGAGCAAGGCCTGCGCCACCGGGTGCGCCGGCACGCGCACCGCGATGCTGTCGAGCCCGGCCAGCGCCAGATCGGCCACGCCGCAGTCCGGCCGCTTCGGCAGCACCAGCGTCAGCGGCCCCGGCCAGAACGCGGCGGCGAGCCGCGCGGCCGCGGCGTCGAACTGGGCGAGCCGCCTGCGCCGCCTCGATGTCCGCGACATGGGCGATCAGCGGATTGAAGGCCGGCCGGCCCTTGGCGGCGTAGAGGCGGGCGATGGCCTCGCCGTTGCGCGCGTCGGCGCCGAGCCCATAGACGGTCTCGGTCGGAAACGCGACCAGCCCGCCCTGGCCAAGGCAGGCGGCTGCGGCCTCGATCGCTTGCGTCGTCGGCCTTTAACACCCGCGTTCCCGGCTCGGCGGTCATCTTTTCTCTCAAGCTTGCGGCTTTAAGCGGTGCCGGGGTTATAAGGCCGCCGTCAGTCGGAGTGTAGCGCAGTCTGGTAGCGCACCTCGTTCGGGACGAGGGGGTCGCAGGTTCAAATCCTGCCACTCCGACCATTAAACCAGACATTTGAAGCCGATTTCCACGCCGGGGCCATCGCCCGGCGGCTGGCCTCTCCATGCCGGCTAGGCGGGCAGTTCCGCTACGCTGGAAGTACTCTTGTGCGAGGCTGGGGCGGCGCGTAACTTTGGATGACGAATAACAGATGCCGGCGGGATTTATGACCGGCAAAGGGGAGGATGACGCTCATGCAACGGTTTGCCGCGTTATTGTCGCGTGCGGCCATCGCCTTGGCCTGCTGCGCGCTGTTTGCGATCACGAGCGCCCAGGCGCTCGATTATCCGACCCGCCAGCCGCACATCGTTGTCGGCTATCCGCCCGGCGGCTCGACCGACATTCTCGCGCGGCTGTTCGGTCAATACCTCGGCGAAAAGCTGCGGCCAGACCTTCATCGTCGAGAACCGGCCCGGCGCCGGCAACAACATCGGCACCGAAGCGGTCACCAAGGCCGCGCCCGATGGCTACACATTCATCCTCGTCAATCCGGCCAACACGATCAACGCCTCGCTCTACAAGAATCTCAATTTCGTGTTCCTGCGCGACATCGATCCGGTCGCCGGCTTCATCCGCGTGCCGAACGTGATGGAAGTCAATCCGTCGGTTCCGGTAAAGACCGTCGCCGAATTCATCGCCTATGCCAAAGCCAATCCCGACAAGCTCAACGTTGCGTCCTCGGGCAATGGCACCTCGATCCATCTGTCCGGCGAATTGTTCAAGATGATGACCGGCGTGAAGATGACGCACGTGCCCTACAAAGGCTCGGCGCCGATGCTGACCGATCTGCTCGGCGGCCAAGTGCAGGTGACGTTCGACAACATGCCGTCGTCGATCGAGCACATCAGAGCCGGCAAGCTGCGCGCGCTCGCGGTGACCACGGCGACGCGTTCGCCCGAATTGCCGGACGTTCCGACCGTCGCCGACACCGTGCCGGGCTACGAGGCGAGCGCGTTCTTCGGGCTTGGCGTTCCGAAAGGCACCCCGAAGGAAATCGTCGACATGATCAACGCGCTGGTCAACGAGGCGCTCAAGGATCCGAAGATGCTGGCGAAGCTCAAGGACCTCGGCGGCATTCCGATGCCGGGCTCGGCCGCCGATTTCGGCAAGGTCGTCGCCGCGAAACGGCCAAATGGGAAAAGGTCGTGCACGCCGCCAACCTCTCGATCGAATGACGCGCACAAGGAGCCTGGCAGCGCGCGAATGACCGCCCGTAAACGTCCCGAACATCTGCGCAGCCATCGCTGGCTCGGCGTCAACGACCTGCGCGCGTTCGGGCACCGCTCGCGGCTGCGCCAGGGCGGCTACGACGCGCCCGACTGGGCCGGCAAGCCGGTCATCGGCATCGTCAACACCTGGAGCGACATCAATTTCTGCCACTCCCATCTTGCGGGCGCGCGCCGAGGACGTGAAGCGCGGCGTGCTGCAGGCCGGCGGCTTTCCGCTCGAGCTGCCGGCGATGTCGCTGTCGGAGCCCTTCGTCAAGCCGTCGACCATGCTCTATCGCAATCTGCTGGCGATGGAGACCGAGGAACTGCTGCGCAGCCATCCGATCGACGGCGCGGTGCTGATGGGCGGCTGCGACAAGACCACGCCCGGCCTGATCATGGGTGCGATCAGCATGGGCATGCCGGCGATCTACGTGCCGGCCGGGCCGATGCTGCGCGGCAACTGGCACGGGCAACTGCTCGGCTCCGGCTCGGATGCCTGGAAATACTGGGACGAGAAGCGCGCCGGCCGCATCAGCGAAGAGCAATGGCAGGAGATCGAAGGCGGCATCGCCCGCTCCTTCGGCACCTGCATGGTGATGGGCACGGCGGCGACCATGATGGCGATTGCCGAGGCGCTCGGCATGACGCTGCCCGGCGCCTCGTCGATCCCGGCCGCCGATTCCGCGCATCCGCGCATGTGCGCCGCCGCCGGCCGCCGCATCGTCGACATGGTGTGGGACGATCTGACGCCGCAGCGCATTCTGACGCCGGCGGCCTTCGACAACGCGATCCGCGTGCACATGGCGATGGGCGGCTCGACCAATGCCATCATCCATGTGGTGGCGATGGCGCGGCGCGCGGGCATTGTCGCTCGACATGAAGCGCTTCGACGACATCTCGCGCGAGATCCCGGTGCTCGCCAATGTGCGCCCGTCCGGCAATTTCCTGATGGAGGATTTCTTCTATGCCGGCGGCTTGCGCGCGCTGATGGCGGAGCTCAAGGACGCGCTCGATTTGTCCTGCCTCACGGTGACCGGCAAGACCATCGGAGAGAACATCGCCGGCGCCGAAGTCTATCAGCGCGACGTCATCCATACGCGCAACGATCCGGTCTCGCGCGACGGCGCGACCGCGGTGCTCACCGGCAATCTGGCGCCGCGCGGCTGCGTCATGAAACCTTCGGCGGCGGACAAGCGGCTGTTGAAACACCGCGGCAAGGCCATTGCCTTCGAGGACTACAACCACATGGCGCGCGAGGTCGAACGCGACGATCTCGATGTAACCCCCGACCACGTGCTGGTGCTCAAGAATGGCGGGCCGAAGGGCGGCCCCGGCATGCCGGAATGGGGCATGCTGCCGATCCCGAAAAAACTGGTTCAGGCCGGCGTGCGCGACATGTTGCGCATTTCCGACGCGCGCATGAGCGGCACCAGCTACGGCGCCTGCATTCTGCATGTCGCGCCGGAAAGCTTCGTCGGCGGTCCGCTCGCCTTCGTCGAGACCGGCGACGAGATCGAAGTGGACGTGGCCGCGCGCCGCATTCATCTGCATGTCAGCGACCAGGAGCTCGGCCGCCGCCGCGCCGCCTGGAAGCAGCCGGCGCCGCGCTATCCGCGCGGCTATGGCGCGCTTTATTCCGAGCATATCGGGCAGGCCGACGAGGGCTGCGATTTCGATTTTCTGGCGCCGCTTGGGGTGATTCCGGAGCCGGAAATTCACTAGGGCAAAAGCGATTGGGAGGACCATCATGTTGCCATCGATGTCGCGAAAACTTTGCGCAGGAACTCTTGCCGCTGGACTGGCGATGGCGGCGCTCCCGGCCTCAAGCCAGACCTATCCGAGTGGCCCCGTCCATCTGATCGTCGCCTATGCGGCCGGCGGCACCGGCGACGTGGTGGCGCGCATTGTCGCGCCGAAGCTTTCGATCGCGCTCGGGCAGACGGTGGTGGTGGAAAATCGCGCCGGAGCGAGCGGCGCCATCGGCGCGCGCAGCGTCGCCACAGCCGCGCCCGACGGGCTGACGCTGCTCGTCGGCCAGACCGCGGAAGTGGCCGTCAACCAGCATTGGATCAAGGGTCTCAATTATGATCCCGACAAGGACCTGATGCCGGTTGCGCTGCTTGCGGTCGTCCCGCTCGCGCTCGTCGTTCCGGCCAAGGCGCCGTATTCGACCATGGCGGAATTTTTGCAGGCCTTGCCTGCCGCCAAACTGACCTTCGCATCGGCCGGAACCGGCACGCCGGGACATTTCGCCGGCGAATTGCTCAAGGCCAAGACCAAGGCCAATCTAACCCACATTCCGTACAAGGGCGCGGGCCCCGCGCTGAACGATGTCATCGGCGGCCATGTCGATCTTTACTTCCCGGGAATGCCGGCGGTGATGCCGCTGCTCAAATCCGGTCTGGTGAAAGTGCTGGCGGTGTCGTCGGCCAAGCGCTCGGGGATCGCGCCGGATGTGCCGGCGGTCGCGGAGAGCCCCGGCTTCAAGGATTTCGACTTCACGCTGTGGGCGGGAATTTTCGCGCCGCATGGAACGCCGCCGGCGGTCGTTGCGCAGCTCAACAGCGAGATCAACAAGGTGCTTAGCCAGCCGGATACCAAGCAGCGGCTGGTGGAAAACGGCGCCGACGTCGAAGCCATGTCGGTCGAACAGTTCCGCGCCTTCGTGAACGCCGAAAGCAGCAAATATCTTCGCGTCATCAAGGAAACCGGCGTGACGGCGGAGTAAGGGCCGGCGATTACGGCTGGTTGTTCATGAAGCCGATCGCCCCGGAGGCCGCGGCGCCGCCGATCACACAGGGCAGGCCGAGTTCGACATGCCCGGTGGCGGCGGCCGCGAGGCAGCCGCCGGCAATCGCGCTTTGGCCGATAAATCCCCACAACGAGGCATTGCGGCGGAAAGACGAACCCTTGCGTCTCAGTTCGTCGATGGCCGCGAGCGCCTGTTTGCGAATGCGCGAGACTTCAACCGTTTCCGCCGCGTCCGTCACTTCATTGATTGCAGCGACCGTTTTTTCCGGCTGGTTGCGAGCCTTGCTCGAACCCTTGAGCATGGCGAGCAATTCCTGATCGCGCGTGGCGTTGCTGGCCAATGTGTACTTCGCCATGCTGCCGATGGTCAGCCGCTCGACATCGTCGCGGTCGTCCGACCAGGGCAGCATCGCAACGATGCGCATGATCGGGCCGTAGCTGCCGGTGGCGAAATAATAGCCCCACAGAATGTCGAGCACTTCCGGGCTCGGTTCCAGCATGACCTTGCGTTGCGGTTTGCCGAACGCCGCGTCGAGGTGCATGTGTTGGCTGAATTGCTCGTAACTGGATGGACCTGGGGACACCACCATCTGCTCGAGCGTGGGACTTTTGCCGGCGATGTATTTGTCGATCATCGCCACGCGCGCCGGTATCCGGGCGGCGTAATTGCGCAAGCGCTGTTTCCAGTCCGGCAGCCCGGAATAGGCGATCGCGCGTACGATGACCCAGTGATCGTCGCGGCGCATCGCCAGTGACTTTCCGATCAGGACCGCGGCGCCGTCCGGATCCGAGCCGATGATTCCGGCGAGGAATCCGACATAGACGCCGCACCGGTCCGGGTCGTCGAACGCGCCGAACCGGCTCAGGGCGCGCATGGCGGCCGGCACGCTTTTGGGATCGGGCTTGGCGCGATAGCCATTGACCCATCGCAGCACCGCGTCGGTCGAGGCAAAATCGGTCGGCTGCAAAGGCGCGGCCTCGGCCGGCGCAAACACGAGCAGGGCCAAGAGCCCGGCAATCAGGCAGCGCATGTCCCCTCCGCTTCCGCGTTTGGCGCCATGGTGACGATTTGGAAAATCGCTACCTGCGCCAGCGCGTCGTTCCCCCTGGGCGCGCCGACCTGATCAAGCGGCTGGGGCAATTCCGTGAGCGGGATTAGGCGAAGTCGTGGCGAGAAGATTGCATAATTCGTTCGGCGCTAGCACCCAACCTGTATCAAATTGGGAAAACCATTGACGAGGCCGGCTGGTAGCGGGCATTTGCTGTCGGCATGAGCGACGACATTCCGTTCGACAAGAATCTCGATCTCGCGCCCGATCGGGTGGATGAGGTGATGCCCGGCGTGCGGCGAATCATGGCCGACAATCCGGGCCCGTTCACCTTCAAAGGCACGCTCAGCTACATCGTCGGCAACGGTCGCGTCGCCATTGTCGATCCCGGCCCCGACGATCCCCGCCACATCGGCGCGCTGCTCGATGCCGTGCGCAACGAGACGGTGACGCACATCTTTGTCACCCATACCCATCGCGACCATTCGCCGGCGGTGCCGGCGATCAAGGCGGCGACCGGCGCGACCGTCTATGCCGAAGGTCCGCATCGCGCCGCGCGGCCGCTTGCATATCGGCGAGCACAATCCGCTCGATTCCAGCGGCGACCACGACTTCCGCCCCGACGTCGCGCTCAAGGATGGCGAGATCGTTGCCGGCGACGGCTGGACCATCGAAGCGGTGGCGACGCCGGGCCACACCGCCAACCACATGGCTTACGCGTTCAAGGAGAAAAACGCGCTGTTCGTCGGCGATCATGTGATGGCCTGGGCGACCTCGATCGTGGCGCCGCCCGACGGCGCGATGAGCGACTACATGGCCTCGCTGCAAAAGCTCGCGAAGCGGAGCGAGACGATCTATTTCCCCGGCCACGGCCCGGCGATCAACGACGCCGCGCGGTTCGTGAACTACTACATCCTGCATCGCAAGGCGCGCGAGGCCTCGATCCTGCATCGGCTGGCGAAGGGGGCCACCGACATTCCGACCATCGTGCGCTCGATCTATATCGGCATCGATCCGCGCTTGACCGGCGCGGCCGGCCTGTCGGTGCTGGCGCATATGGAAGACCTGGTGACGCGCGGGCTGGTCGAGACCGACGGGCCGCCAGCGATCGATGGCGTCTACCGTTTGGCCAGCGCGTGATCCCGAAATGTAGGAACCGGTTTTCGGATAAGATCACGCGCAAGAAAATCTGATCCTAGCGCCGCCTGTCGTTCGGGCGCTTGGGCGGCGGTTCCTTCTTCTTCGGCTCGGGGCGCGGCTCCGGCGCCGAATTGACGGCTTCATCGACGTCTTCGAGAAACGACCTTATGCGCGAGGCATTGGCGCCGAAATCGTGCAAGCCGTAACGTGACGCCGACCGCAT
Source organism: uncultured Alphaproteobacteria bacterium (assembly GCA_963781875.1). Taxonomy (GTDB): domain Bacteria; phylum Pseudomonadota; class Alphaproteobacteria; order Rhizobiales; family Xanthobacteraceae; genus Pseudolabrys. Next base: position 709,085 of record CAWAHP010000009.1, on the reverse strand, counting down.
ATCGACGCGCGCGTTTTGCCCGGCCGGGCTGACGCGGATCACGATGTCATCGCGGAAGCCCATGATCGGCGTGCGGGCGACCGCTTCGATCACGCCTTCGCGGCGGCCGGCCGCCGGCGAGCGAGCATCGACCACCGACCATTTGCGCTTGGTGACAAGCGCGAGCACGGTGTCGTAAGCGGCCTTGGGTGCCACGTCGAGTTGTAGCGGTGCGACGTCGGGATAGGCCTTGCGCTGGAGTTCGGCGACCGCCGCGCCCGGATAGGTGGAGCGATCGCTCGGACGCAAACGCGCCAGAACGTCGAAACGCGGCGGGTTCGCCGGGTCGGTGGTGATATCGAAAATCGGCGGCAGCTTGATGGCGCGATAGCCGAGATAGCCCGGATAGGCGAGCAGCATCAGCCCGAGCAGCAATCCCAGAACCGCGCGCCCAAGTCCGGACCGGCCCTGCCGCCAGATCACGACAAAGCCCGCGAACGCCAGCAATATCGCGAGGCCTGCGAAAATCAACGCGGCGGCGAAGGTCGCGAGCGACGGAACGATCTCCAGCATGCCGGAACGCACGATAATGATCGAGAGCGTCGCCACCGCGAGCGCGAACAGTCCGAGCCGCCCGGACCAGGCGGCCAGCCGTGACATCGGCTCAGCGGTGTAGGGGCGTTGCGCCATGCTCGTTATCCCGCGCAAATTCGTTTCAGCGCCGTCCATTCGGCGCCATTGAGAAACGGAGAACTGGCGTGCGCACTGGCGATCTTGTTGATAGCGGCGACGCGCGCCTTGGTCTCCGGATGGTCGAGCAGGATTTTCATGCCGGGCTCGGTCGCGCCGCCAATCTTGGCGAGCATGGTGGCCAGCGCGCGCGCGTTGCCGCCGACCTTGTTCATCAGTTCCGCGCCGTAGACATCGGCCGCGGCTTCCGCCTCGCGCGAATAGGACGACTGCAGCACCGTCCTGGCGGCGATGACGACCGCGCCGCCGCCGACGAAATCGCCGAGCAGCATGCCGAACAGGAACGACAGACCGCCGGCCTGCAACACCGCCTTGGTGCCGTCGCGATGCGCGACATGGCCGATCTCATGTGCAATCACGCCAGCAACCTCGTCGGCAGTATCGGCCTTGGCAATCAGGCCACGGAATACATAAACCTGCCCGCCCGGCAACGCCATGGCGTTGGCCTCGTCCCTGCGGACCACGAAGGTGCGCAGCGGCGAGGGCAGCGCGGCGGCGGTCTCCAGACGGCGCACCAGCTTGTCGAGCGCGGCGCGGCCCGGCTTCTCCACATCGGCCGCGCCGCATTCGAAGGCGGCGCCGGTGCCGCGGGTGTCCAGAATGCCGCGCACCTGCATGTTCACCGCATCGCCCAGCTTGCGATCGATCACGGCCGGGATGTGGGGCGCGAGCCGCTCGGCAATCGCCGGCACGCCGAAATAGGCGACCAGCAACAGCGATATGGTGGCGACCACGCTCCAGCCGATGACGCTGGCGCGCTGGCGGCGTTGCTGCGTGCCGGTGCGGTCCACGTGGCTCGCGCGCGCATCGATGGCGGCGGCAAAAGCGGGATCGAGAATCTCCAGGCGCTCGAGCGCTGCGCTGCCGCGGCGGCCGAGGCGCAACACGTTGTCGGGCGCGGCAAGGCTTTCGATCTCGTCGATAGGGCCATTCGGTGCGCTCCTGTCCGGCCGCGATTTGCAGGCCGGAGGCGGCGAGCGTCACCGTCGCCTCGCGGCGCGCGCTGGTCTTGCCGTCGAAATAAATCCCGGCACCGGACGTCATCATGCGCTAATACCCGCCCACATTGAGTGCATCCGCCAAGCCTTCGCCCAGCGCCGAGCTTGGGGCGCCGGTGGCCTTGACCCGGTCGAGCGCCGAAAGACCGGAAAATTGCAGCGATTCCATGCCCAACTGCCAGAGCGATAATTTCACCGTCGCGCGATAGATGGTCGAAAATCCGAGCGCGACGATGACATAGCCGACCAGCAGGACACCGGTCGCCAGGATTTCGCCGGCGGCGCTGGCCTGATCGTTGCCGGCGATGAGGCCGATCACCGCCAAGGCGATGACGCCGGGAACCGCCATCGCGACGCAGAACAGGATCGCGTACCACAGGAAGCGGACATAGGCGCCGTAAACCTGCCGCGTGCGCAAGCGCCGAGCGCATCTCGATCTCGCCGAAACGAAGTCCCGACGACCACCAGCGCAAGGCCAGCGCCTGGAACGCCGGATAGAGCAGGGCAGCCATGGTGACGGATGCGCCCGTCATCAGCATGGCGAACACGACCACGCCGGCCAAGGCCGGATTGCCGGTCTCGATGCGGCTCATCACGTCATCGCCGCCGGCGTTCAGCGCGTCGGCGAACGCCTGCCAGTCCACCACGTCGATGAAGGCGCCGACCGTGACCACGAGCGGCGCCATGACCAGAAACCACATCGGCAGGCCGCGCAGGAACAGGCTCAAAGCCGAGGCTTCGAAGCGTCCGGCCAGGTCGCCGTAATAGGTATTGCGCATCTTGTAGCGTTCCAGGCTGGCGAGCTGAAACGGATAGGCCAGACCGAAGCTGAGGGCGGCTCGCGATCCACCACAGGACCGCGCGGAACGCAAACGTCCAAGCCGAACCACCTTGGCTGAAGCGCAGGCCGCGATAGATCGTGCGCGTGAGGCGATAGCGGCGGGCGCGGTAGACCGCGTATTGGCCGAGCACGCCGAGAGCTAAGAAGCCGATCAGGCCGGACATCTGCCCGATGGTGCCGAGATCGAGCGCGGCGAGGAAGAACGCCGCATAGACCGGAATGAGAATGGCGACCGCGACCAGGAAGCCGATCAACAGCTCCAGCGCCGTGCCGGTATATTCCAGCGTCTCGCCGGCGATTTCCGTGTTCGCCCACAGGAAGCGCCGCACGTCGGTGGCGAGCCAGAAACGATAGATGCCGAGCGTGACCATCAGCAGCACCGCGCCGCGAATGAGCAACCGCCAATAGGCGCGGGCGTTGCCGAGGAACCTAACGCCGCCGCCCGCCGCGGTTCCTTGTGCCTCGAAGCTGGTCATGGGGAGCAGGGATAATGGGAAGCAGGCGCGCGGGCAATCTCATTCCGCCGCCTGCACGCTCGGCAGCACGTAATCCTTGAACTGCTGGCGCAAGGTGATCTTCTGGATCTTGCCGGTGGCGGTGTGCGGAATTTCGTCGACGAACACCACGTCGTCCGGCATCCACCACTTGGCGATCTTGCCCTGCATGAAGCCGAGGATGTCCTCCTTGCTCGCGCTCTCGCCCTTCTTCAGGACGATCACCAGCAGCGGACGTTCGTCCCATTTCGGATGCGCGACGCCGATGGCGGCGGCTTCCGCCACCTTCGGATGGCCGACCGCCAGGTTCTCCAGATCGATGGTGGAAATCCATTCGCCGCCGGACTTGATCACGTCCTTGGCGCGGTCGGTGATCTGCATGTAGCCGTAGCGGTCGATTGTTGCGACGTCGCCGGTGTCGAACCAGCCGTCCTTCTCGAACACGGGATCGCCCTCGACTTTGTAGTAGCTCTTGGCCACCGCCGGCCCGCGCACCTTCAGGCGGCCGAATGTCTTGCCGTCCCACGGCAGGTCTTTGCCGTTGTCGTCGGTGATCTTCATGTCCACGCCGAACGGCGGATGGCCCTGCTTCATCTGCACGTCGAGCCGCGCCTCGCCGGTCAAGCCGGCATATTCCGGCTTCATGGTGCAGAGCGAGCCGAGCGGGCTCATCTCGGTCATGCCCCAGGCATGCACGACCTCGACGCCGTAGACGTCCTGGAAGGTCTTGGTCATGGCGCGCGGGCAGGACGAGCCGCCGATCACCACGCGCTTGAGATAAGGCAGCTTGCCGCCGGTCTTTTCGAGATCCTGCAGCAGCATCAGCCACACCGTCGGCACCGCGGCGGTGAACGTGACTTTGTAGGTGTTGAGCAGCTCGTAGATCGAGGCGCCGTCCATCTTGGCGCCGGGCAGCACCAGCGTGGCGCCGACCATCGGCGTCGAGAACGCCAGCGACCAGCCGTTGGCGTGGAACATCGGCACCACCGGCATGCAGACGTCGTGCGAGGCCAGGTTCTTGGAATCCGGCAGCGCCGCCATGAAGGCGTGCAGCACGTTGGAGCGGTGCGAATAGAGCACGCCCTTGGGATTGCCGGTGGTGCCGGAGGTGTAGCACATGCCGGCGGCGGTGTTCTCGTCGAACTGCGCCCAGGTGAAATCGCCGTCGACCTCGCCGATCCAGTCTTCGTAGGCGACCGCGTTCTTCAGCGTGGTCTTCGGCATATGCGCGGCATCGGTGAGAATGATGTAGCGCTCGATGGTCGGCAGCTTGTCGGCGATCTTTTCCAACAGCGGCACGAAGGTGAGATCGATGATCATCACGCGGTCGCCGGCGTGATTGACGATCCAGACGATCTGCTCGGGGAACAGGCGCGGATTGACGGTGTGGTAGATCGCGCCGATCCCGAGGATGCCGTACCAGGTCTCCAGGTGCCGCCAGGTGTTCCAGGCCAGCGTCGCCACCCGGTCGCCGAGCTTGATGCCGTCCTTGTCGAGCCGCTGCGCCACCTTCAGCGCGCGGGCGCGGATTGCGGCGTAATTGGTCTCGACGATCGGGCCTTCGACCGAGCGGGTGATGACCTTGCGCTCGCCGTGAAACTTGGCGGCATGGTCGATGATGCGGTGAAGCAGCAGCGGCCAATCCTGCATCAGCCCGAGCATGGCATTCCCCTCCTGGCAGCGTTCGTATGGCTTTTGGACCGGCGCCCCTCGCCAGCCAAACCCAAGGTTAACGGCCGCGCGCGGCGGCGCAACGGTCTCGTTATCACTTACGCTACGGCTGCCATGTTAGCTTCATGGCGTGTCCCGCAGAAATGCCGTATTCCCGCCCGACATGGCCGCCATGAGGCTGCTGATCGCGTTTCTTGGGCTGGCGGGCTTTGTCACAGGTCTGGGCGGCGGTATCGCCGTGGCCGAGGACATCATCCCCCTGCCGCGTCCGCGCCCGCCGATCTGGGTGGAGCCGCAATCCTTCCGCGAAGCGGCCGGTCCCGATTTCAACTCCGCCGACGTCACCAGCGAACCGTCCGACTGCCGCAAGCGGCTGGAGACCATCGCCGCGATCGAACCGATGCCGCGCCTGATCGGGCCCGGCGTCTGCGGCGGCGGCGACATGGTGCGCCTCGATGCGGTGCTGCTCGCCGGCAATGCGCGCATCGCCATCAAGCCGGCGCCCTATCTGCGCTGCGCCATGGCGGAGTCGCTGGCGTCATGGGTGCGCGACGAGGCGGCGCCGCAAGTGAGCAAAGCCGGCTTGGCTCTGCGCGACGTCAACACCTACGACGACTACGAATGCCGCGGCCGCAACCGGGTGGTCGGCGCCATCATCAGCGAGCACGGCAAGGGCAACGCCGTCGATGTGCGCGCCTTTACATTCGTCGACGGCCACGTGATCGTCGCTGACCGACATGACCGCGCCCAAGGATTTGCGCGCGTCGTTACGCGAGAGCGCCTGCCACCGCTTCACCACGGTGCTCGGTCCCGGCTCCGACGGCTACCACGAAAGCCATATCCATCTCGATGATCGCCGCGCGCCACAATGGCTATCGCATCTGCCAATGGGACGTGCGCGAACCGCCGCCGCCCCCTGCCGAGGTCGCCAGCGCCCAGATCGCCGGCGAACAGGTGCCGCTGCCGACCCCGCGGCCGGTCATTCCGGGTGCAGCGACAAACGGGCACCGCAAACTGTGATGCAAATCCACCCTCCGTTCATAGTTCCGGCGTAACAAATTCCCTATGACCATCGGCGTGCCCAACAGCTTCATTCGGCCAATGCCGGACCCCGGCAGCGGCTTGACCCGGCGCGGCCTGCTCAAGGCCGGGCTTGGCCTCAGCGGAGTTGGCCTGGTGATGCCGGGAACCGCCGCCTTTGCGGCGGCGGAAGCCGCCAATGATCTGGTGATCACCCAATACCGGCCGGTGCCGCCGGCCTGGCCCGATACGCCATCGGCTCAGCATCACCGTGGTCGCCGACCTGCATGCCGGCGGCCCGAACATGGGGATCGAACGGGTGCGCCAGGTGGTCGATGCCGCCAATGCGCTCGGCTCCGATCTGACGGTCATCCTGGGCGATAATTTCGCCACCCATCGTTTTATCACCGAACACGTGCCGCACGCCGCCTGGGCAGCCGAACTGGCCCGTTTGAAGGCGCCGCTCGGCGTCTATTCGATCCTGGGCAATCACGACTGGTGGTACGACATCGACGGCGTGCGGCGCGCGCTCGACCACGTGCGCATCCCGGTCATGGAAAACGACGCCGTGCTGCTGGGCGAGCCGGGCCGCCGCTTCTGGCTGGCGGGCCTCGGCGACCAGCTCGCCCATTGGCTCGGACCCAATCGTTTCCGCGGCGAGGACGATCTGCCGGGCACGCTGGCGCGCGTCACGACCTCAGATCCGGTGATCCTGCTGGCGCACGAGCCGGATATCTTCTTGCAGGTGCCGCCGCGCGTCGCCCTGACCCTTGCCGGCCACACCCATGGCGGCCAGATCCGGCTGCCGCTAATGGCGCCGATCTGGGCGCCGTCGGCCTATGGCGCGCGTTTCGCGTACGGGCACATCGTCGAGCAGGGCCGCCACATGATCGTGTCGGGCGGGCTTGGCTGTAGCAAGGTGCCGCTGCGGCTTGGCGTGCCGCCGGAGATCGTGCGCATCCAACTCGGCGCCTAGCGCGCAAACACAACAAACGAAAACGGCGCCGCAGCTTTCGCCCGGCGCCGTTCGAATTAAACGTTGCGCGCTTTGGTCAGCGCAGCGAGAAGCTGTTGGCGGCGACCCGCGGGTTGATCGGCGAGTCGCCTTGGCCCGGCGCCAGCACCACCACGACGGTGCCCTGCTTGACCCGCTTGTAGAGGTCGATGACGTCCTCGTTGGTCATGCGGATGCAGCCCGAGGAAATCGCCTGGCCGATATATTCCGGCTGATTGGTGCCGTGGATACGGTACATCGTGTCTTTTTTGCCGTCGAACAGATACATGGCGCGCGCGCCCATCGGATTTTGTGGTCCGGAGGCAACGAAGTTCGGCAGATCCATGCGCTTCTTCTCGTCAGTGGTCGGCGTCCAGGTCGGCCATTCGGTCATGCGCCCGATCTTGGCGACGCCCGACCAAGCCAGCGCTTCCTCGCCGACGGTAATGCCGTAGCGGATCGCATTGCCCGCGGGCAGCACGTAGTAGAGATAGCGCGCATCGGAATCGACCACGATCGTTCCGGGCGCCTCCCGGCGATGATACTGCACAATGTGCCGCCGATACGGCTCGGGGACCGGCGAACTATCGTACGGCGCCGCGGCCAGCAGCTTCTTGTCGCGCGGGCTCAAATTCGCTTGCGACGCCGGCTCGATCGTGGACTGCATGCAACCGCCCAGCACGATGCCGGCGCCAAACAGAACCACCAACAATCCCTTGATCGCCATTTACTTCCTCTTTCTCACTCTTTCTCAGTCGCTACCCGCAGCGCCCGCAGCCCACGTTTATTCAACCCGCAATTAACCGAAAAAGCCCCGAGATTGCTATGGTTTCCGCGCCATCCACCGGCGGCTTCCTGTGGACCTGTGGCAGGAATGCCGCACTCGACATTAGGCGCTTCTCCGGTGCCCGGTCAGCGGCGAAATCGATTTAGCCCGGAACATCTTAAAGCCGGGTTTACCTTAACCGCCGGTATATTCTCGAACGTGGCGCGTATATCGGGCGGCCTCCGGCAAATGCCACGATAGGACACGATTTGCCGCGCAATTCCGCCCCACTCGGCGGCCAGTTTCAACCTCAGGGACGACCCAAGGACGGACCGGAGTACAAGACAATGCACGCATCGAAGGCAACGGAGCAGAGCCAAGACTCCCTGCGCCAATACAGCGACCTCGACAACCGCTACGGCAAGATCGGGATTTCGGCGGTCGCCGCCGCCGTGTGCCACCAGGGCGATCTGCGCAACACGAGCGAGACGCACTTCACCGCCCACGACCGCGACTGAGCGGCTGCGGCCGCCGGCCGCGACATGGGACCGGCCCGCAAAACATCACCATCGAGCATGACGAGGCGTGCGGCCACCCGTGCGCGCCAAGGCAATTTTGTCTTGCGCAATCGTGCGTGATCGGGTCATTGAGAGATGATCTGAGCGGCGCATGATCCCATGCGCGAGATGGTGAGTTCATGCTTTCGGTCTATGTTCCGCGTGGTACTTCGCTCGAGCGAATTCCGATCGAACCCGGCGCAGCCCCGCCGGAGGCGGCGGTCTGGATCGATCTGGTCACGCCGACCGTGCAGGAAGACAAGGTGGTCGAGCAGCTGCTCGGCATCGCGGTTCCGACGCGTGAGGAAATGCAGGAGATCGAGGTCTCCAGCCGGCTCTATTCCGAGAACGGCGCGCGCTACATGACCGCGACGCTGATGTGCCAGTCCGACACCGCGACGCCGAAGACCACCCCGGTCACCTTCATTCTCTCCAACCATCGTCTGGCCACCGTGCGCTACGACGATCCGCGCCCGTTCGCCATCGTCGAGCACAAGCTGGCGCGCTCGTGCTCGCCCAAGGTGTCGGGCGAACTCGGTGCTGATGGACCTGCTCGATGCCGTGATCGACCGTTCCGCCGACATCCTGGAGCGCATCGGCGCGGAGGTCGACCAGGTCTCGCATTCGATCTTCGAGCCGGACGAGGAGGCCGAGCCGCCGTCCTACAACGACGTGCTCAAGGCGCTCGGCCGCAAGGGCGATCTCACCTCCAAGGTGCGCGAGAGCCAGGTGTCGGTCGGCCGCCTGCTGTCGTTCCTCGCCAACGAAGCCGAGGGCATGAAATGGGCCAAGGACATCCGCTCGCAGTTGCTGTCGATGCAACGCGACGTGACCTCGCTGTCCGACCACGCGACCTATCTCGCCAACAAGATCACCTTCCTGCTCGACGCGCTGCTCGGCATTGTCAGCATCCAGCAGAACGACATCATCAAGATTTTCTCGATCGCGGCGGTGGTGTTCATGCCGCCGACGCTTGTTGCCTCGATCTACGGAATGAATTTTCACCACAACATGATCGAGCTCGACTGGGAGTTCGGCTACCCGTTCGCGATCTTGTTGATGGTGCTGGTCGCCGTGCTGCCGCTGCTGTTCTTCAAGTGGAAGAAGTGGCTGTAGGCTTTTGTCATCGCCGGGCTAAAGGCGCGAAGCGCCGTCTTCGCATCTGCTGATTTTCACCCTTTTTGCCGGGCCGTGATCTCGTTGAATATGGACAGCGCTCGTTCAAATTTGTCATTGAAGAGCCACATCGCATCGAGAATTTCGCGGAAGGTTGCAGATGTTTTTGCCCTGTCAGCTTTGTCCAAAGGTGAAGATGCTATTGTTCCGCAGATATTTCATGATGGTCGGGTCAGAAATTTTATAGTCGGCTCAAGTTGCCAGACTTGAGAGCGGATCTGGTCGGACTAGGGATAATCTGGATGAGTTCAAAAAGCTTCATTTGATCGATCTGATTTGGCAGTGTTTCCACGATCGCCGGTATCTGCGGGAAAAGGTCTGCGTGTGCTTGCATCAGGGCATCTCTCACGGCGGTCCAGTGATTGAGCCGATGATCTAATTTGCCGGCCCTCGCCTCTTCCTTGTCGTCGCGAGCGCTCAGTGCAGGATCAAAGGCTGTTATCGACTTTTTGATCGCCGCCCATTTCTTTTGACCGCTTTGATCTTCAGATGGACCTGTTTGCAAACTTCCTATGTACGTATTCGAGCGCGCATTCCCCACGTTTTGATTGCCATTTGTCTCGGCAAAGAAGAGTCCCAGGCTGATACGACCTGCCGCTTCAGCATTTGTAGCATCGAGGCCCTTGGCTCGCGCAATGCCGATTGCCAAGTCAACAACGTCCTTGAATGGAGTATCTGAGCTTCTGCGCGTTGGCGGGTGGCGCCTCCATGATGGCGAAGAGATTCTTATACTCATCAATTAGCGCCTCATTGTCGGCATCGAAGTACGCCGGAGGAATTCCGAATTTATTGGGTCGTCCGATTTTGGACGGAAGCGCGTCGGTGAGATCTTTATACGCGCTCATCATGTTGACACGGGCAAGGTAGAGCGCTTGTCCTGGTAAGTTCGGTAGCCGTTGCTTCGCATTGATCTGCGCGCGCCGCTCGGCCAAGATCGACCTAAAGTCGTCTACTGCATCGTTGTATGTTTTGAGCGCATTCGACTGTGATTTTGTGAGTGCGGCCGGCTGACCCTGTGCGGGGGAAATGAAGCTAAGATTGCCGATGTTGGCCGGGACGAGCGACGTGACCGTGTTGATGATCGTATCGATGGCGTTCGAAATCGGCGGCGTGAAGAAGAGCACGAGGGCAAGAGCTGGCGCCGCAAAGAATACGGGCGATGGTGCGCGCCCATTCGTCATTCCGGGGCGCGAGCAACGCGAGCGAGCCCGGAATCCAGAGAAGCCGGCACAGCGCGTGGCTCTGGATTCCGGGTCCGGCGCAAACGCGCCGTCCCGGAATGACGAGAAAGGGATTCACACATGCTGCCCGCCATTGATGTGGATCTCGGCGCCGTTCACGTAAGAGCTCGTCTCGGTGCACAGCACGTAGATGATCTTGGCGACCTCGTCGGGCGTGCCCAGGCGCTGCAGCGGAATCTGCTCGACGATCTTTTCGGTGCCGGGCGACAGGATCGCGGTGTCGATCTCGCCCGGCGCGATCGCGTTGACGCGGATGCCGAGCCGGCCGAAGTCGGACGCCATCTCGCGCGTAAGCGAAGCCAGCGCCGCTTTCGAGGTGGCATAGGCCGCGCCGGCGAACGGATGCACGCGCGAGCCGGCAATCGAGGTGACGTTCACCACCGAGCCCTTGGCCGCCTTGAGTTCGATCGACCAGCCCGCGCGCCAGCATGATCGGCGCGAAGAAATTCACCTGGAACACCTGCTGCCAGACGTCGATGGTGGTATCGATGCGAGCCGAGCCGCTTGCCGCCGTCGGCCTTGGGCGAGATCGCGGCATTGTTGACCAGCGCATGCAGCTCGTTGCTTGTCGAGCCGCCGCTTGATCTCGGCGATCGCGTCCACCGTGTTGCGCCTCGTCGGCGAGATCGACCTGGATGTGATCCTCGGGGCCGGCCTCCCACGGGCAATTCTCCGGGAACGGATGGCGCGAGCAGGTGATCACGCGCCAGCCGGCGGCCGAGAAGCGCTTGACCGTCGCATGCCCGATGCCGCGGCTTGCTCCGGTGAGAAGAAGCGTGCGGCGCGGCTGGTTCGATGGTGAATTCGGCATTTCCGTCCTTGGAACAATTCCGAACAGCGTGTTCGGCGCGCGCTTAATCCTAGCTCACGGATAGAGCCGCGTCTTGCTCCACGGCGCGCTTAAGTCTTTCGCGGCGAAACTCGATGCGGTCGTGCAGGCGGAACGGCCGGTCCTGCCAGAATTCGATGCGCAGCGGCACGATGCGGTAGCCCGACCAGTTGGGCGGCCGCGGCACCTCGCCGATGGCGTATTTGGCGGCATAGAGCGCCACCGCCTTCTCGAAGGCGAGCCGGCTTTCCAGCGGCGACGACTGCTTGCTGGCCCAGGCGCCGATCTGCGCCTGCTTCGGGCGGGTGGCGAAATAGGCGTCGGCCTCGGCCTCGCTGACGTGCTCGACGGTCCCGCGCACGCGCACCTGGCGGTTCAGCGACTTCCAGTGAAACACCAGCGCCGCCTGCGGGTGGGCGTCCAATTCCCGCCCTTTCTGGCTGTCCATGTTGGTGTAGAAGACGAATCCCCGTTCATCGGCGCCCTTCAGCAGCACCATCCGGGCGTTCGGCAGGCCGTCGGCGTCGACGGTGGCGAGCGTCATGGCGGTCGGGTCGCGCGGTTCCGAGGCCGTGGCGTCCTTCAGCCAGGCGGCAAACAGCCGCAAAGGCTCGTCCGCGGCGGTGAAATCACCACTCGTTAACCAACTTGGGTGTTCAATCGGAGCCGTATCGGACATCTGCGGAGTGCTCACGTGGTCGGTCCCGAGACCCGTCATTTTCATCGGTGCCTTTATAGTGGATGTGCACGCTCGCGCCTATGGCGCGGCGCTGGCCGTTGCCGCGGCGCTTGACGCTGGCCTTGGCCGGCGGCGGCTGCAGCCTGTCCGGCCAGTTCGATTCGCTGTTCGGCGGCAGCGACAAGTCCGACCAGACCGGATCGATCACGCCGCCGCCCGGCACCAAGCAGACCGCCGAACTGCCGCCCGACGCCGATCTCGCTTTTGCGCGCGCCGCCGTCAGCGAGGTGCTCAGCCGCGGCGGCAAGGACGCCAGCCAGCCGTGGGAAAATCCGCGCTCCGGCGCGCGCGGCACGGTCACCCCGATTGCCTCGGCCTATACCCAGGACGGCCAGACCTGCCGCGATTTCCTGGCAAGCTATGTGAGCGGCAAGTCGCAAGCCTGGCTGCAGGGCGAAGCCTGCAAGCAGGACAAGGGCGTCTGGGAAGTGCGCGCGCTCAAGCCCTGGAAGCGGTCCTGAACTACAGCGCGCCCGCCCGGCGTATGCGTTGCATCCGGGACGCTGGAACCCCACATTGAGCGAACGAGTCGCCGGTGTTGCCCGGCGGGCAGGGGATTTTTCACAGGAGTTCGGACGGATGCGCGACCCCTACGAAATTCTGGGGGTTTCCAAGGGTGCGAGCGAGGCCGAGATCAAGAGCGCCTACCGGCGCCTGGCCAAGAAGCTGCATCCCGACGCCAACAAGCACGATCCCAAGGCGGCCTCGCGCTTTGCCGAGCTCAACGCCGCCTACGAGATCGTCGGCGACGACGAGAAGCGCAAGGCGCTTCGATCGCGGCGAGATCGACGCCGAAGGCAAGCCGCGCTTCCAGGGGTTCGAAGGCGCGCAGCCGGGCGGCGGCGCCGGCTTTCGCCCGGGCGCGAGCCATTTCGAAAGCTTCAGCTTCGGCCCGGACGGATTCCAGCGCCGGGGCGCTGGCGGCGGCGCCGGCGGCTTCGAGGATCTTCTGCGCGGCATGTTCGGCGGCGCGGCGCGCGGCGGCGCGCGGTCGGCACGCAGTTCGAGCCGGAGGATTTCGGCGCAGCCGGCCGGCGGACAGGACTTGCAGGCGAGCCTGACCATCACGCTTGCCGACGCGGCCAAGGGCACCAAGACCCGCGTGCATCTTGCCGACCGGCAAGGACGTCGAGGTCAAGATTCCCGGCCGGGCTCGCCAGCGGCCAGCAGATCCGGCTCAAAGGCCAGGGCTGGCCGAGCGCGACCGGCAAGGCCGGCGATGCGCTGATCACCGTCAACGTCGCGCCGCATCCGCTGTTCAAGCCGGACGGCGCCGACCTGCGGCTCGAACTGCCGATCACGCTTTACGAGGCGGTGCTCGGCGGCAAGGTGCGCGTGCCGACGCTCGACGGCGCGGTGGAATTGGCGATTCCCCCCGGCACCGATTCCGGCCGCACCTTCCGGCTCAAGGGCAAGGGCCTCAAACCCAAGGGCGGCGCCGGCGATCTGCTCGCCACCGTGCGCATCGTGCTGCCCGAGCGCGCCGACGACGAGCTCAAGGAGCTGATGCGCAAGTTGCGCGACAAGAAGCCCTACGATCCGCGCAAGGATATGGAGTAAGTGCCCTCATGGTGAGGAGCGCCGCTTTAGCGGCGCGTCTCGAACCATGAGCGCTAGTGTTATTCACCTCATCCTTCGAGACGGCGCCTTCGCGGCTCCTGAGCGATGAGATGAAGGTCACGACTTCCGCGCGCCGGTCTTGTCGACCTGCTCGTAGATCGTCTTGGTGACCTTCTCGAGCCGCTCGCGGTCGGCCGGTCCGCTCACCACATAGGCGATCTTGTCGTCCACCCAGTAGAACGCGGCAAAGCTGTCGTCGCTCCGGTAGCGCAGCGCGGTCTCGGCCGCGTCGGCCTTGGCGCAATAGATCGTGAAGCGCTCGCCCGAGGCGCCTTCATACATGTAGAAGGCCGCGGCGCCGGTCGGGCCCGGCAGCAGCCGGCCGCCGACCAGCTTCAAGCCGATCGATTGCAGGTCGGGAATGCGCAGTTCGGAGCCGAGCCGCTTCGACAGCCATTGCGTCATGTGCGCGCGCTCGCTGCCCGGCACCTCGACCGGATGACGCACCTCGACCACGTAAAGCTTGTAGGCGTCGAGCGCATCGGCGGTGAACGTGTCGAAGCCGGTCGGCGCCGTGGCCGACGCGCCGCGCGCCATCCAGCCGGCGGCGCCGCCGACCACGAAGGCGACGAGCGCGGCAGCGGCGGCGCATCGCCGCCCAGGAGCGCCCGCTTGAGCGGTCGCGCCGGATCACTTGGTCGAGCTTGAGCCGATCCGGCACCGGCTCGTTGGCGACCGCGCCGTAGCGCGCGCGGATGCTGTCGGCCTGCGCCCGCCAGGCGGCGACCAGCGCGGCCTGTTCGGGATGCGCGGCAAGCCAGGCGGCGACGGCTTCCTTGCGGTCGGCCGGCAATTCGCCGTCGACAAAAGCGTGCAGCTCTTCCTCGGTCACGGGTGAATCGCGATCGATCATGGGTTCACCTTTCTCTCTCATTTCACGCGGCGAAGCGTCGGGCGCTCGCCGTCGAGATAGTTTTTGATCTGTACGCGCGCACGCGCCAGACGCGACATCACGGTACCGATCGGCACGCCTTGCACGTCCGCGACTTCGCGGTAGGTGAGGCCTTCCAGCACCACCAGCAGCAAGGCATTGCGCTGGTCCTCCACCAGCGTGGCGAGCGCGCGTTCGATGTCGCGGCCGCCGGCTTCCGGCCCGGCAAGGTCGGGAGCGTCGTTGTCCTCGAGCGGCGACAGCATCGGCCGCCGCGCCAGCGAGCGCAGCCGGTTGCGGTTGAGATTGGTGAGGATCGTGTACAGCCAGCTGCGCACGTCGCCGCCGTGGAACAGATGCTCCGAGCGCAACGCCCGCACCAGCGTGTCCTGCACCAGATCGTCGGCGATGTCGGAATCCCGGGTCAGCGCCCGCGCATAGCGCCGCAGCGCCGGAATTGTCGCCTCAACGTTCTGCTGGAACGTGGCCAAGCCGACCCTCCGTCATCAAACCGCACTTTAGACTGAGGGACGAATTGTAGCGTATTCGCGTCCGCCCCCGAACGCCGTTCGGCGCCCTCAACTGCAAGAAAAAACCCCTCAATCCCGATCATATTCCCGGAAACGAATTGAATTAACGAAGATAGCCGGACGAAGCGTGCCGGTTTGCTTGATGGCCCTTAGACCCTATGCCATACGAAAGCGGCCGGTGCTCGCCGGCAAGACAGGGACGGTAATGGCGGAAACCTCGGGGCTGATGCGCGGCAAGCGCGGGCTGATCATGGGCGTGGCCAACAACCGCTCGATCGCCTGGGGCATCGCGCGCGCCTGCCGCGAGCATGGCGCCGACCTCGCCTTCACCTACCAGGGCGAGGCGCTCAAGAAGCGGGTGGAGCCGCTGGCCGAGGAGGTGGACGGCCTGGTGGTCGGCCATTGCGACGTCACCGATCCGGCGAGCATGGATGCGGTGTTCGCCGCCGTAAAGTCGGCCTGGGGCTCGCTCGACTTCGTGCTGCACGCCATCGCGTTTTCCGACAAGGATCAGCTCGACGGCCGCTACGTCGACACCACCGAAGACAATTTCATCAAGACCATGGTGGTGAGCTGCTATTCGTTCACCGCCATCGCTCAGCGCGCCGAAAAGCTGATGACCAATGGCGGCTCGCTGCTCACGCTCACTTATTACGGCGCCGAGAAGTGGATGCCGCACTACAACGTGATGGGGCTGGCCAAGGCCGCGCTCGAATCCTCGGTGCGCTATCTCGCCGCCGATCTCGGCGTCAAGAATATCCGCGTCAACGCCATCTCGTCCGGGCCGATCAAGACGCTGGCCGCCTCCGGCATCGGCGATTTCCGCTATATCCTGAAGTGGAACGAATACAACACGCCGCTGCGGCGCAACGTGACGCTGGAGGATGTCGGCAAGACCGGGGTCTATTTCCTCTCCGACATGTCGAGCGGCGTGACCGGAGAAATCCACCACGTCGACGCCGGCTACCACATCGTCGGCATCAAGCATCCCGACGCGCCGGACATCGCGGTCGAGTCAACGCATGATCCCGAAAAGTGGGACCGGTTTTCGGAAAGATCATGCGCCAGCGAGTCAACGGCCGCAATGCCGCGGCCGACCGTCTATTACATCCGTCACGGGGAGACCGACTGGAACGTTGCCGGCCGCCTGCAAGGCCGCCGCGACGTGCCGCTCAATGCGCGTGGCCGCGCGCAAGGCACGCATTGCGGCGAAATCCTGCGCGACCTGTTCGCGCGCGAAGGCCGCGATCCTGCCGGCCTCGATTACGTATCGAGTCCGCTCGGCCGCGCCCGGCAGACCATGGAATTGGCCAGGTCTGCGCTCGGTCTGCCGGCCGAGGGCTACCGGATCGAGCCGCGGCTGAGTGAAATCGCCTTCGGCGAATGGGAAGGCTTCACCATCGCGCAATTGCACGCGCACGATCCGCAGCGCATCGCCGCGCGCGAGCACGACAAATGGCATTTCGTGCCACCGGGTGGCGAAAGCTACGAGATGGTGTCGGCGCGCATGCGCGCCTGGTACGAAAGTCTGAGCCGCGACACGGTCGTCACCGCGCATGGCGGCACCGCGCGCGGGCTGATCGCCTTCCTCGGCATCGCCAAGCCGGCCGCAGCGCCGCTGCTCGATATCGCGCAAGGGGTGGTTTACGTGTTCGAGGGCGAGCAGCTCACGCGCTATGTTTGAGCGCATCATGCGCAATTAAGCAGAATTTGACCGCCGCCTTGGCGCGGAGTACCAAACCTCGCGCCAGTGGAAACAGTCATGTCGTTCAATACGTTCGGCCATCTTTTCCGGTTCACCAGCTTCGGCGAAAGCCACGGGGCGGCGATCGGCTGCGTGGTCGACGGCTGCCCGCCACGAATTCCGCTCGACGTTGCCGACATCCAGGCCCATCTCGACAAGCGGCGGCCCGGACAGTCGCGCTTCACCACCCAGCGCCAGGAGCCGGACGCGGTGAAGATCATGTCCGGCGTGTTCACCGACGAGCGCACCGGCAAGCAGGTCACCACCGGCACGCCGATCATGCTGCTGATCGAGAATGTCGATCAGCGCTCGAAAGATTATTCCGAGATCAAGGACAAGTACCGGCCGGGCCACGCCGGCTACACCTACGACGTCAAGTACGGCCTGCACGATTATCGCGGCGGCGGGCGCGCCTCCGCGCGCGAGACCGCGGCGCGGGTCGCCGCCGGCGCCATCGCGCGCAAGATCGTGCCGGGCCTGAGCGTGCGCGGTGCGCTCATCCAGATGGGCCCGCACAAGATCGACCGCGCGCGCTGGGACTGGAACGAGGTGGAAAAAAATCCGTTCTTCTGCCCGGACGCCAAGCAGGCGAAATTTTTCGAGGAGTATCTCGACGGCGTGCGCAAGGCGGGCTCGTCCTGCGGCGCGGTGATCGAAGTCGTGGCGGAAGGCGTGCCGGCGGGTCTCGGCGCGCCGGTCTATGCCAAGCTCGACGGCGATCTCGCCTCGGCGCTGATGGGCATCAATGCGGTCAAGGGCGTGGAGATCGGCGACGGCTTTGCCACCGCTGCGATGAGCGGCGAGGACAATGCCGACGAGATGCGCATGGGCAATGACGGCAAGCCGGTGTTTTTGTCGAACCACGCCGGCGGCATTCTCGGCGGCATCTCGACCGGACAGGCGATTGTGGCGCGTTTCGCGGTCAAGCCGACTTCGTCGATCCTCGCACCGCGCAAGACCGTCGACCGCTACGGCCATGACACCGAGGTGTCGACCAAGGGCCGCCACGATCCTTGCGTCGGCATTCGCGCGGTGCCGATCGGGGAAGCGATGGTGGCATGCGTGCTGGCCGATCACTATCTCATGCATCGCGGCCAGGTCGGCGAGGGCACGGCGTGGCCGTTCAAGCCGCCCGCCTGATGCCGCGTTCGAGGTCATCCGTGTCCGATATTCACCAGCGCGTTGACGCGGCGATCAAGGCCTTCGCCAAGGGCGAGATCGTCGTGGTCACCGACGACGACGACCGCGAGAACGAGGGCGACCTGTTCGTCGCCGCCTCGCTCTGCACGCCGGAAAAGATGGCGTTCGTCATCCGCAATACGTCGGGCATCGTCTGCGCGCCGCTCGGCGCCGAGCTGGCGCGCCGCCTGCATCTCGATCCGATGGTGGCGGCGAACGAAGCCCCGCTTGGCACCGCCTTCACCGTGTCGGTGGACGTGCGCCATGGCCTCACCACCGGCATCTCGGCCGAGGAGCGCTGCAACACCGTGCGTGCGCTCGCCAACGACAATAGCGGCGCTTCCGATTTCGTGCGTCCCGGCCATGTGTTTCCTCTTGTTGCGCGCCAAGGCGGCGTGCTGATGCGCTCGGGTCATACCGAGGCCTGTGTCGATCTCTGCCGCCTGGCCTCGCTGCCGCCGGTCGGCGTGCTGGCCGAACTGATGAATGAAGACGGCACGATGACGCGTGGGCCGGGCGTCGCGGCATTTGCGCAGAAGCATAAGCTCGCGCAGGTCTCGATCGCCGAGCTGATCGCCTACCGGCAGAACCGCGACAAACTGGTGCAGCGGGTGGGCGAATTCCAACTTGCGTCGGAAATCGGCACGCTCAACGGCTATGCCTACGTCACCCCGTTCGACCGGGTGCATCATATGGCGTTTGTCTATGGCGAGATCGGCGACGGCAAAAACGTGCCGGCGCGCCTGCACCGCGCCGACGTGATCGGCGACGTGTTCGGCGGCGCCAAATCGATCCACGCCGCGCTCGCGCGCTTCAAGACGGCCGGACGCGGCGTCATCGTCTATCTGCGCGACGGCACCGCCGGCGTGCCGGTGGCGGAGATCCCGCACGAAAGTGACACCGGCACCGACGCCGCGCGCTCGCGGCAATGGCGCGAGATCGGCCTCGGCGCGCAGATCCTCAAGGACCTCGGCATATCCTCGATCCGGGTGCTCACCTCCAGCAAGCGCACTTACGTCGGCCTCGGCGGCTTCGGCATCGAGATCGTGGCGACCGAGGCGCTGGAGGGGTGAGCGCACTGCCTTTTTTTCGCAGCAGTCCCGTGCGACCATTCGGATATGGGGCGACGTAAGTCCATCCTAGCCATCGCCGGCGCGGTGATCGCGGCGGGTTTTGCGCTTGGCGCGCTGGCCGCGCCCAACCTGCCGCGCCTCGCCGACAAGAGCCCGAGCGCCGTTGCGGTCGACGTCGAACTGGTGATCGCCGTCGACGTTTCCTATTCGATGGACCCGGACGAGCAGGCGCTGCAGCGCGAGGGCTACATCCTGGCGCTGACCTCGCGCGAATTCCTGCAGGCATTGCGCCAGGGCGCCAATGGCAAGATCGCCGTCACCTATTTCGAATGGGCCGGCCAGTTCGATCAGAAGATCATCATGCCGTGGCGGCTGATCGACGGCCCGGAAGCGGCCGACGCGGTCGCCGCCGAGATCGCTGCGGCGCCCTACCGGCGCGCCTCGCGCACCTCGATTGCCGGCGCGTTGCGCTTCGCCAAGCCGCTGTTCGACACCAGCGGCTATCGCGGCCTGCGCCGCGTGATCGATGTGTCCGGCGACGGCGCCAACAACAGCGGGCCATTGGTGGTGCCGACGCGCGACGACGTGCTCGCCGCCGGCATCACCATCAACGGGTTGCCGATCATGCTCAAGCGCGCCAATCCCGGCACGCTCGATATCGAAGAGCTCGACATCTATTACGAGGATTGCGTCATCGGCGGCCCGGGCGCCTTCGTGGTGCCGATCCGCGAACGCGCGAAATTCATCGAGGCGACGCGCACCAAGCTGGTGCTGGAAATCGCCGGCCGCGAACCGGAGCCGCGCGTGCTGCCGGCCTCGGCGGAAGCGCCGCGCATTTCCTGCACCATCGGCGAGAAGCTGTGGCAGGACCGCTGGGGCGGCACCGGCTTCGATTTCAAGTAGGCCTATCGCTCGAACTTCGCCACCAGCTCGACGTGGAACGAATAGCGGAACTGATCGACCGGCGTGACGAGGCTGAGCTTATAGCCGCCGTCGATCAGGATGCGCGCATCGCGCGCGAATGTGGTTGCATCGCACGACACCGCCACGACCGTCGCCACATTGCTTTTGGCGAGTTCTTGCGCCTGCGCCTCGGCGCCTTCGCGCGGCGGATCGAACACCACGGCATCGAAGCCCTTGAGTTCTGCGGCCATCAACGGGCGGCGGAACAGGTCGCGCGTTTGCGCCTCCACCGGTTTGAGGCCGCTGGTGGTCGCCGCCGCGCGCTCCAGCGCTTTGACGGCGCTGGCTTCGTTATCGGCGGCGGTGACGCGCGCGCGTTCGGCCAGCCGCAAGGCAAAGGTTCCGATGCCGGCGAACAGGTCGGCGACGCGCTTGGCCGCGCCAACATGAGCGATCACCAGCCGGGCCAGCGCCGCTTCACCCTCCGCCGTCGCTTGCAGGAACGCGCCCGGCGGCAGCGGCACGTGGGCGCTGCCGATTTTCAGCAGCGGTTGCGCCGCCTGCGCCACCAGTTCGCCGTGGCGGGTGAGCCGCGCGAGCTTGTGCTTGCCGGCGAGGTTGGCGAGCGTCGTCGTGCGCCCGCTCGACAGCGGGCCGGAGCCGCGCACGTCCACATCCATTCCGGAATCGGTCGCGGTCACATGAATATCGAGCGGCTTGTTCGCGGGCTTTAAAATCTCGGCGATCGCCCAGGCGGCTGGAATCGCGCCGTCGAGGCCGGGCGCGAGGATCGGGCAACGATCGATGGCGACGATGTGATGCGCGCGTGGCGCGGTGAAGCCGACTTCCAGCAGATCATGCGTGCCGCGCCGCGCATGCAGCACCGCGCGCCGGCGGCCCAGTCCATGGGCGTCGATCAGCGGTTCGACCGGCGCGAACAAGTCCGGCATGGCCAAGCGCCTCAACCACCAGTCCGCGTTTCCACAAATGGTACTCGGCCAGCGACCAATGCTGCATGGCGCAGCCGCCGCATTGGCCGAAATGCTTGCAGATCGGTGTCGCTCGTTCGTGGCTGGGCTTATCGACATGGACCAGGTGACGCCGGTCGGGATGGCCGGCGACCCGCTCGACCGTGACCGTTTCGCCCGGCAGCGTGTAGGGCACATAGACCGGCCCTTCGGCTGTGTCGGCAATGCCGTCGCCGCGATGGCCGAGGCGATGAATCATGAGTTGCTCAGTCACGCGTAGCTCCGAGCAGGAACTCGGCATTGCCGTCGCCGCCGGCTAATCGGCGAGGGGATGACGCCGAGAACGCGCCAACCGAGCGAGGCGACAAACGCCGCGATGTCGTCGCAGACGGCGGCGCGGACCGCCTCGTCGCGCACAATGCCTTTCTTCAACTGGGCGCGCCCGGCCTCGAATTGCGGCTTGATCAGCGCGACCAGTTGCGCGGGGCTAGCTGTGAGCGCAAGCGTGGCCGGCAGAACCAACTTGAGCGAAATGAAGCTCGCGTCGACGGTGACCAGATCCGGCGGTTCGCCAAGGCGGGCAGGGGAGAGCGTGCGGATATCGCTTTGCTCCAGCGACACGACCTCGGGCCGCGCGCGCAAACTTTCATGCAATTGCCCGTGCCCGACATCGACCGCATAGACGCGGGCAGCACCGCGTTCGAGCAGCACCTGCGTGAAGCCGCCGGTGGAGGCGCCGACATCGAGGCAAACGCGGCCGCGCGGATCAAAATGGAAATGGTCGAGCGCGGCCGTAAGCTTCAAGCCGCCGCGCGAGACATAGGGATGCGCCGCGCTGGCCTGCAAGCTCGCATCCACTGCGATTTCTTCGGACGGCTTACGCACCGGCGCATCGTTTGCACGCACGAGGCCTGCTTCGATCGCGGCCTGCGCCTTGGCGCGGCTCTCGAACAAGCCGCGCTCGACCAGCAAAAGATCGGCGCGTTGGCGTTTTTGCAAGTCGGACTCCTTCGGCGCGCTCTTAAGCTCGACACCAGCGCCTCAGCGTGCGGCCGCGGCGCCTTGTGCCGGTCCGCTTTTGCCAGCCATGGCGGCGATCGCTTCCTGCGGTTTGGTTGCTCGGGTCACCAGGTCGATCGGTCCGCAGCAGATCAGATAATAGTCATAGGCTGCGCCCAGTTGCTCGTTGGCGTAGAGAAACTGGAAATGGGCGCGGAAGAAGTGCCAACGGCGCCGGCCGAAACTGCCGGGGGTCCAGAGGTCGCGGAAGTTGACCGCCACCACCCGCGGGTTTCGTCGCTCAGGTCCAAGCTTGATCCTGTGGCCGGCAATCGGATCGAATGGCCAAAAATTCATGACGTCATGGCGCGACTGGTAGTCGACCCAATCGATGTCGGGAGCGAGTGCCAGCCGCCGCAGCCGGTCACGAAACCATTGCGCCTCCGGGTGGAAGCCGATGATTGGCAGTTCGCGCCGATGGTGAGCAGTGCCACGCGCGGCCCGCGCCGGCCGAGCGCGGGATCTCGTGCGAGCGCGCGGTCGAGTACATCGACGGCGAGAAACGAGCCCGAACTGTGGCCGACGATCACCACCTCATCGGCATCGCTACCGCGCACAGCATCGACCAAGTAGCCGGCGAATACTTCCATACGCTCCTCCCAGTCCGGGACGGCGATGCGTGGCGAATTGTCGAGTGGCGATGAAGTCGTCGCAAAGATAGAGAAGATAAGTCCGCGATTCGGTGAGCCGGATCAAAAAAGATGAATACGCCGCCCGCGATAGCGGTAGCGATGAGCTGCGACAAGGGCGCTCCCGAGCGCGTTCGCCAGATAAAACGTCAGCCGCGGCAACCGCTGCCGCGGCCAGCGTGAAGCCGAGTAGGTCATTACCATTGGGTAAGCGATGAACCCGGCCGAAGCGCCAATGCGCCTGTGCAATGCGAACGAACACGCCGTTGATAAGGCCAGCAGAAAACGCCGATGAAGCTGTACGATCTTCCACCAGGCCGGGCGCGCGAAATCCTCGCGGATGATGTCTTCCCAGCGCAGAAACAAGTAGCGCGTGTCGACCTGCCAACCGTCGCCGTCGGTGGTCGCGTCCCAGGAGGTGGTGAAGCGCTCGGGATCGTTCTTGGGCGCGGCCGATCTTTCCGGTCAGCCCATAGAGTTCGCAGGTGCGACGGTATTCGCGCCGGAACATCCGGTAATATTCGGCCAGCCCGCGCGGGTCGTAACCCTGCACATAGATGACGAGTCGGCGGTGGACCTGCACGCGCGATCAATCCACGTCGAGCGGCTCGCTGCCGGTCGGCTTGCCGGAGGCGTCGAGCGTGATCTTGTCCACCCGCGCTTCCGCCTGCCGCAGCAGTTCCTCGCAGCGTTTCTTGAGCGCTTCGCCACGCTCGTAGATCGCAACCGACTCCTCGAGCGGCACCTTGCCTTCCTCCAGCCGCTTGACGATCGATTCCAGTTCCTCGATCGCCCGCTCGAACGGCATTTTCTTGACGTCGGTATTGCTGGTGTCGGCCATATTGGTTTCTCTGGCGGCGATTCTCGTCCGCATCCTATGCCGTCATGGGACGATGAAGATAGTAGGGATTATCGACTGTGACGACGGGTCTGCTTCCATCGGCGCTCGGCCATGGCAAGCATCAGGCCGCGCGGCAGCAGCCGCGGCAGCAAAGTGAGGATGCGATTGGGCTTGCCCGGCACCACCACGCGATGGCCGCCCACGAAGCCCTCATAGCCCTCGCGCGCAACCCGTTCCGCCGAGCGGTTGAGGTAGGCGGGAAAATAGTCATGCGGCAGGCCGGCCCGCTTGTAGAAATCGGTCTCGACCGGCCCCGGACAGAGCGCGCAGACGCGCACGCCGTCTGCTTTTGAGCTCCGCGTGCATGGCTTCCGTGAACGAGAGCACATAGGCCTTGGTGGCGTGATAGACCGCCATGCCCGGACCGGGCAGGAAGCCGGCGATGGAAGCGACATTGAGAATGCCGCCGCGGTGCCGGGTGATGCTGTCGAGCCAGCGCAGCGACAGGTCGGTGAGCGCGCGTATGTTGAGATCGATCATGGCAAGCTGCTGGGCGCGGTCGAGATCGGCGGCCTCGCCGAGCAGGCCAAATCCGGCATTATTGACCACGATCGATGGCTCCAGGCCGGCAGCGCGCAGGGCGGCCGCCAGTTGTGACGGGCCGTTGGGCGAGGCCAGATCGGCGGTGATCACGTGCGGGCGGGCAAAACCTGCGGCGGCGATCTCGTCGGCTAACGCGTTCAAAGGCGTCTCGTGCTGCGCGGTGAGCACCAGCGCGTGGCCTGATTGCGCAAAGACGCGGGCGAGCGCCGCGCCGATACCGGCGGAAGCGCCGGTGATCAGGCACACGGGCTGCATGGGTGACATCTTGATCCGAATGCTCGACAATGAAAGATAACGCGCAAGCGATAGCGGGTGGCAATGGCTGATCTCAAGGGAAAAGTGGTCCTGGTTACGGGTGCCGCGGGCGCCATCGGCGCCGCCGTGGCCGCGGCGGTCAAGCGCGCGGGCGGCACCGCGATTGCCACCGACCTTGCGGCGGGCACGGGCATCGATGCGGCGCTCGACGTGACCGCGGAAGCCGATTGGCAGCGCGTCGTGGCCGACGTCGAGCGCAAATCGGGCCGGCTCGACGGGCTGGTGAACGCCGCCGGCATCGCCGTGGTCGGCAGCATCGAGAAGACCGACTTCGCCACCTGGCGGCGCGTGCTCTCGGTCAATCTCGACGGCACGTTTCTCGGCTGCAAATATGCCTTTCCGCTGTTGCGCAAGAAAGGCGGCGCCATCGTCAATCTGTCGTCGGTGCTGGGCCTGATCGGCGGCCCGAATCTGGCGGCCTACAGCGCGTCGAAAGGCGGCGTGTCGCTGCTCACCAAATCGGTGGCGCTCAACGGCGCGCGCTACAAGCCGCCGGTGCGCTGCAATGCCGTGTGCCCGGCCTTTGTCGAAGGCGCGATGGTGGACGAGATCGCGCAGGGCACGCGCGACGAAAAGGCGGTGAAGCAGAAACTGGCGCTGGACATCCCGATCGGCCGCCTGGGCAAGCCCGAAGAGGTCGCCGATCTCTGCGTTTACCTGTTGTCGGACGCGGCGAGCGTTCATCACCGGCGCCGATGTGCCGATCGATGGCGGGCTGACCGCGCGCTAATTCAACGCGCTCAGCCCCGCATCAGCGCGGTGACATGGGCGGCGACCGAGCGCGACAGGCCTTGCAAATCGTAGCCGCCTTCCAGCACCGAGACGATGCGGCCTTGCGCGCTGGCGTCCGCGATCTCCATCAGCTTCTTGGTGACCCAGGTAAAATCCGCTTCCACCAGATTGAGATTGGCGAGCGGATCGCGGGTGTGGGCGTCGAAGCCGGCCGAGATCACCAGGAACTCAGGCTTGAACTCGCGCAGCCGCGGCAGGATCGCGGTCTCGAACGCCTCGCGGAATGCGTCGCCGCCGTCGCCGGCGCGACAGCGGCGCATTGACGACGGTGTTGAACTCGCCGCGTTCGCTCGATCGCGCCGGTGCCGGGATAGAGCGGCATTTCGTGGGTCGAGCAATACATCACGCTCTTGTCGGACCAGAAAATGTCCTGCGAGCCGTTGCCGTGATGCACGTCGAAATCGACGATCGCCACGCGCTCGACGTCGTAGCGGTCCTGCGCATAGCGCGCCGCGATCGCCGCGTTGTTGAACAGGCAGAAGCCCATCGGCCGCGCCACCTCGGCATGATGGCCGGGCGGGCGCACGGCGACGAAGGCGTTCGCCGCCTTCTGGTTCATCACCTCGTCGACCGCCCGCATGGCGCCGCCGACGCCGCGCAACGCCGCCTCGAAGCTGCCCGGCGACATCGAGGTGTCGGCGTCGAGCCGCACCATGCCTTCGCCCTCCGACGGCGAGGCGTTGCGGATCGCCTCGATGTAATCCATCGGATGGCAGAGCGCGACGATCTCGATCGGCGCCATCGGCGCCTGCTCGCGCGCCAGCGACTGGAACCGCTCGTCCTCCAGCGCCTCCTCGATGGCGCGCAGGCGATCCGGCCGCTCGGGATGGCCGAGCGGGGTCAGATGATTGAGGCAGGCGGGATGGCTGAGGAACAGAGTGGACATTGACTGTCTTCTAACGCTGCCGGGGCGCGGACGCCAACCGCTTCTGTCAGGTCTTCGCTTGCAGGCTCACGCCCTTCGGCGGCGGCATGGTCGTCGGGCACGAAGAAATCCACCTGCAACGGCTGGCTCGGATCGACGCGATACTGGTCGAAGTCGGTGACGCCTTCGCCGGCGAGAAACGTGTCGTCGATCAGGAAATTGCCGGTGAAGCTTTTCGGCTTGTGGAAGATGCGATAGGCGGCGTCCGCCAGGATCTCCGGCTTGCGCGAGGCGCGCATCATCGCGTCGCCGCCGAGCAGGTTCTTGATCGCGGCGGTGGCGATGGTGGTGCGCGGCCACAGCGCGTTGACCGCGACCTTGCCCGCGCAATTCGCCGGCGAGCCCCAGCACCACCAGGCTCATGCCGAACTTCGCCATCGAATAGGCGGTGTAGGGCGCGAACCATTTCTCCTGCATGTCGAGCGGCGGCGACAGCATCAGGATGTGCGGGTTCGCGGCCTTCGCCAGATGGGCAAGCGCATATTTCGACACCATGAAGGTGCCGCGCGCATTGATCTGATGCATCAGGTCGAAGCGGCGCATGTCGGTCTGCGGCCACCGGCGTGAGCTGGATGGCGCTGGCATTGTTCACGACGATATCGATGCCGCCGAAGCGCGCCGCGGTCTCATCGATCGCGGCCTTCACCGCCGCCTCCTCGCGCACGTCGACGGCAAGCGGCAAGCGCCCGCCCGCCGGCCTTCTCGATCTCGGCGGCGGCGGTGTGGATGGTGCCTTCGAGCTTGGGATGCGGGCTCGACGGTCTTGGCGGCGATGGCGATATTGGCGCCGTCGGCGGCGGCTTTCAGCGCGATCGCCAGCCCGATGCCGCGTGAGCCGCCGGTGATGAACAGCGTCTTGCCCTTCAGCGACATTGCCGCCCTCGCAATTTTTGGCCTGCATTCCTAAATAGCATCGAACCGATATCACAGCCGCCGTCCAGGCGCGCGCCCCGAGGCCTTTCATGCAGCTTTCCGGCATCCATCATCTCACCGCCGTCTCGGCCGATGCGCCCGGCAATGTGCGCTTTTACAGCAAGCTGCTCGGCCTGCGCCTGGTGAAAAAGACCGTGAACCAAGACGACACCAGCGCCTATCACCTGTTCTATGCCGACGCGCTGGCCTCGCCCGGCAGTGACATCACCTTTTTTGATTTTCCTGCGCCACGCGAGAAGCGCGGCAATAACACCATCACCCGCACCGGCATGCGCGTCGCGGGCGAGGCGAGTTTGCGCTGGTGGCAGGAGCGGCTGAAGGCGGCCGGTGTGCCGCGCGGCGACATCGCCGAGCGCGACGGCCGCCTGACGCTCGACTTCGAGGACGGCGAAGGCCAGCGCCTGGCGCTAGTCGACGATGGCGGCAAGGGCGAAGCTCACCCGTGGGCGAAAAGCCCGGTGCCGGCCGAACATCAGATCCGCGGGCTTGGGCCGATCACCATGACGGTGCCGGAGCTGCGGCCGACTGATCTGGTGCTCACCCACGTCATGAACGCGCGCCAGGTGCGCGACTATCCGCATCCGGAATCGAACCACGATCGCGTGCATGTGTACGAAATGGGCGAGGGCGGTCCGGCGGCCGAACTGCATGTGGCGGTAAGGTCGTACATTGCGCCCGCCCATCCCGGCGCCGGCGGCGTGCATCACGTGGCATTCCGCTCGCCCGATAAAGACTACGACGCCTGGGCGGAACGCCTGCGCGAGATGCGCATTCCAAACAGTGGCAAGGTCGATCGTTACTGGTTCCGCTCGCTCTATTTCCGCGAGCCGAACGGCGTGCTGTTCGAGATCGCTACCGACGGCCCCGGTTTCGCGGTCGACGAGCCGCTCGACAAGCTCGGCGAAACGCTGGTGCTGCCGCCGTTCCTAGAGCCGCAACGCAAGCAGATCGAGGCGGGGCTGAAGCCGCTTTAACACTTTACAGCTAGCGGTCTTTCCGCTCATGCCCGCGCAAGCAGTGCATCCAGAAAGCACTGGGTCCCCGCTTTCGCGGGGACGAACGGCGGGAGTTTACTCCGCCAGCGCGGCTTGCGCGTCGGTGATGCTGCCCGCGCCTTCGGTGACGCTGCGTTCGAGGCCGCTGGCCTGCACCGCGATATTCTCCGCAAAGAAACGCGCGAGCGCGGTGCGCGCGGCGCCGTCGCCGCTCTCGCGCAAGGCGGCGAGCGCCTGCTCCGCCAGCATGCAGCCGCCGGCGGCATTGCCGAACATCCGCAAATAGGGCGTCGCGCCCGCGAGCGCCGCGTCCGACGACTTCTGCGCCAGCAGCCACTGCGTCGCGCGCTCGAGACTGTCGACCGCTTCGCCGAGCCGCGCAGCGGTTTCACCAAAAGCGGGAGCGTTGCTGGCTTTGACCGTGGATACCGTGCGCCGCAATTCGCTGAGATAGAGCGCGACGGTTGCGCCACCCTCGAGCGGCAGCTTGCGCGTCACCAGATCGATGGCCTGGATGCCATTGGTGCCTTCGTAGATCGAGGCGATGCGGGCATCGCGATAATGCTGGGCGGCGCCGGTTTCCTCGACATAGCCCATGCCGCCGTGCACCTGCACGCCGAGCGAGGCGACTTCGATGCCGATATCGGTGGAGAACGCTTTCGCGACCGGAGTCAGCAGCGAGGCGCGTTCATGTCGCGGTCTTGCGTGCGGCATCGCTCTTGGCGCGGTGCGAGCGATCGATTGCCACGCCGGTCGCGTAGCAGATCGCGCGCGCGGCGGAGGTCGAGGCGCGCATGGTCAGCAGCATTCGTTTCACATCCGGATAGGCGATGATGGCGCCGGCCGCGCCCTGTTTGCGCTCGCGCGCATAAGCCAATGCCTGTTGCGTCGCTAGTTCGGCAATCGCCACGCCCTGCAGCCCGACCGCGAGCCGCGTCCGATTCATCATGGTGAACATGCAAAGCATGCCCTTGTGCTCTTCGCCGATCAGGAAGCCGATGGCGCCGCCATGATCGCCATAGACCATGGTGCAGGTGGGCGAGCCGTGGATGCCGAGCTTGTGCTCGACCGAATGCGCGCGTACGTCGTTGCGCGTGCCCAATGTTCCGTCTTTATTGAGCATGAATTTCGGAATCAGAAACAGCGAGAGGCCCTTGGTGCCGGGCGGCGCGTCGGGCAGCCGCGCCAGCACGAAATGGATGATGTTGTCCGTGAGATCGTGCTCGCCATAGGTGATGAAGATTTTCGAACCGGTGATGCGATAGCTGCCGTCGCCCGCGCGCACCGCCTTGGTGCGCAGCGCGCCGACATCGGAACCGGCCTGCGGCTCGGTGAGCTGCATGGTGCCCATCCACTCGCCGCTGATCAGCTTGCCGAGATAGCGCTGCTTAAGCTCGTCGGCGCCGTAGGCGGCGAGCGCATCGACCGCCGCCATGGTCAAGCGCCGGGCCGATGCCGAAAGCCATGGAGCCCGAATTCCACATCTCGATGCAGGCGGCGTTCACCGCATGCGGAAGCTCCTGGCCGCCCCATTCGGCGGGAGCGGCAAGGCCGTTCCAGCCAGCGGCGGCCCAGGCGGTATAGGCTTCCTTCCAGCCCGGCGGCGTGGTGACGGCGCCGTCCTTGAATGGGGTCCCGTGCTTGTCGCCGATACGATTGAGCGGCGCGATCACGTCGCTGGCGAAGCGGCCTGCTTCCGCCAGCACGGAATCGACCGTCTCTTCGTCGAGATCGCCGTAGAGCCCCTCGGCAATCGCGGCTTTGAGGCCCGCGGCGTGCTTGAGGGCAAAGGCGATGTCGGCAACCGGCGCGCGATAGGTCATGGGGCTAATGTAGCCGGGGCCGGGGGCCTGGCAAAGCGAGCCCGCGGCGCAAGATCAGCCCACACACATATATAATGAGAGGCGCGGGACGTTGATCGGGCAGGGCCGCGCCGCTATGGTCCGGCCGCTGCGCGCGAAATGGTGCTTCGGCGCGGCGTTCTCCGGTGCAGCGCATGATCCCGAAAAGTGGGAACCGGCTTTCGGACAAGGTCAGCGTCGAGCAAAAGTTTTGGGGCGTAGCCAAGTGGTAAGGCAGCGGATTTTGATTCCGCCATTCCCAGGTTCGAATCCTGGCGCCCCAGCCAGTTCAGTTAGTTGATTGTGTTAGAGTTTTTTCAGTCTGCAGTTTTCCGACCATTTTCATTCTGAATCATCATTCCGCTGTCCGCGCCATGTCCGCTGTTGCTCCAATAGCGGACAAAATGTTGCGGTGCCGCGGATTGTCCGCTAAGTGCCAATAAGCGACGTCGAACTTCGTGGCAACGAAGTGTCAGCGCATCGAAATCGCCCGAAAGTAGCGGGAAAACGCGGCGCCACCTGTTGCTGGGCGCGCCGATAGCGTGTTCACTCCGAAGGGCGTGGCCACGCGAGAACCGGCGAGCATATCGTTTGCCTTCTCCCGGCAACTTCACCGAGCTTTTGAGGAAAACCCGATGAGTGCGCTCCGTCTCGACCAGTTCCTCGCAAGCGCAGCAGTTGCGTTTCTTCTAGCGGCGCCCATATCTGCGCTCGGGCAGCAGACGGAGCCGTCCCGGGCAGGTCTAACCGACCAGGCGAAAGTAGGCGATGCCTCAGCCGGCGACGCGCTCACCTCACCGCCGGCCGGCGCTGTGCAGGCAGCCGCTCCAGCGATTGCGCCCGAGGAGGGCCGGACGCCTGACCCATTCGCCTCGCTCGATCCTGCCGATCGCGCGATCGCGGAGCGGATTCGCGATCTCCTGGACACAAAACCGAACCGCATCTTCGCCGACGAAAAGGTGCGTGCGACCGTCGAAGCCTTCTATCACAAGCGCAATCTGGCGCCGCTTTGGCTCGACAAGGGCGTCGAGAATAGGCGGAGCAAGGCGGTGATTGCCCGCCTCAAGAACGCCGACGCCGACGGCCTCGAACATGCCGACTATAGGACACCGGCCTTTGATGGGCTTTCGCCGGATGGGCTGGCGGAGGCCGAACTGACCCTCACGCAGACTCTGCTTACATATGCGCGGCACTTGCAGGCCGGACGTGTTCCCCATCGCCAGGTGAGAGAGGACAACATCGCGCTGCCGCAACGCGCGCCCGATCCGGCGGTGGTGCTGGCGGCCGTCGTCGAGGGGGACGACGCCGGCCAGGCGCTCGATCAGTTCAGCCCGCCATACGAGAACTATCAGAAGCTCAAAGCCGCGCTGGCGCAGCTGCGCGGCAGGACAGGCGGCGTTGCCCGCGACGGGATCGCAGCGGGTCGGGTGCTCACCTTCAACCGCAAGCGTCCGATGGAAGATGCCCGCGTGCCGCAATTGCGCGAGCGGCTTGGTGTTCCCGGCGAGGCCACCGATCTGCGCTATGATGAGAAGCTTGCTGAGGCCGTCAAAGAATATCAGCGGAGCAACGATTTGCCGCCGACTGGCAATCTGGATGCTCGCACGGTCAAAAAACTCAATCCCACGAACGACGGTCGCATCGATACTATCATCGCCAACATGGAACGCTGGCGCTGGTACCCCCGCGAAATCCGCAAATCGCGTGTGGAGGTCAACGAACCCGACTTCACCCTCAAGGTGATCCACGACGGGCGGCAGGTGTGGACCACGCGCGTCGTTATCGGCAAGCCGAGCATGCCGAGCCCGCTCCTGGCGCAACAGATGGATTCCATCACCATCAACCCGACCTGGAAGGTACCAGCGTCGATCGTTCGGAACGAGTACCTGCCGGCGGAGGCGAGGGAGCCCGGCGCGCTGGCGCGCATGGGGATGCGTATGAAACGCGTCAACGGCGAGATGGAGATCACGATGCCACCGGGCGGCAAGAATCCGCTCGGGCACATCCGTTTCAATTTCTTTAATCGTTTGACGGTGTTTCAGCACGACACCCCGGACCAATACCTGTTCGCCCACGTTGTGCGGACCGAGAGTCACGGCTGCATGCGCGTGCAGGATGCTCCCAAATACGCCGAAGTCCTTGCCAGCATCGTGCGCCCTGAGGAGCAGTGGACGGCGGAGAAGGTCAAGAGCCTTTACGCCGGCGGCACCGAGCACGAGATTTCGCTGGGGTCGGGGCCGATCTGGATCTACTTGACCTATCAGACTGCCTTTGTCGACGACGCGGGCAAGCTGCAAACACGACGCGATCTCTACAACCTCGACAGCCGTACGCTGGCAGCGATCAAGGAGGCGCGCGCGATTGCCAATCCGGCATCGGAGAGCAAATCCGAACCGACGATGGCGACTCCTGCGCCGGCCGCACCCACCCACCGCCGCAAGGCCGCTCCCATGGATCAGGTCCGATCGTAAGGATCAATCTGGGGGACTGGAAGTGCCACCGATGTCGCCTATGGGTCATTAGCGGACAAACCGTCGCTGGCCAAAATCCCTTGTTTGTCCGCTTTGGTCCAAAAGCGGACAAACGCGGGCGCGGTTGGATTGTCCGCTAAGTGCCAAAAGCCGCCAACGCGCCGACGTTGGGCCCTGGCAACGATACAGAGGTGTTGACTAGGCAACGGACGGTGGCGCCGTCCCGCGCAGCGAGGACATCTCGGAAATAGGCCGTAGCCAAGCTGCGAGCGCCGGACGCGTATTAGTTAGATCGCCTAAACCGCGTGCGCGCGCCACTTCCAAAGACACTGCGAGAAGCAAGTGAGCCATGCGCGGTTGCTCCTGCAGTAACGGTCGTTTTACCTCGGCCTCAAACACATCCGCCAGACGTGCGGCACGGGCAACCTCATGAGCAAGTAGGGTCAGCGATCGCTCGTTCTCGGGTCGATTCATCTCACGAATCCAAACAGAAACACCCTCGCAGAAACCGCGTGCGGTAGCCTCAAGCCGGCGGTAGGGCCAATCCAAATCCCGCAGCGGCTGATGGAAGCGAGGTTTACCATCGAGGCTGTCGAGATAAGAGCAGATGAGTTGGCTATCCTCCATGCCAATTCCGGTACCATCAATGAGGTAGGGGACGCGGCCGGAAGGATTAATTCGATAATACGGGCTATCTACTGTGCGGGTTTTCGCCTCGATGATTTCGACGCGTTCGCTCAGTCCCTTTTCGAGGACTAAGATGCGAGCCAGTCGTGCATAGGGCGAAGTGTATGTGATGTAGAGCTTCATTGCGGGCATTCTGCTGCGGCGCCCTGATATCCGCAACTCTCGCCCGAACACACTTTTGTCCGTTGTTACTCCAATATCGGACAAACTTGGGCGCGGATGAATTGTCCGCTAAGTGCCAATAGCGGACATTCGCAGACAAACCATTGCGGGCTAAAATCAACCGTTGTCCGCTATGGTCCAATAGCGAACAAACGTGGTACGAGTCGCATTGTCCGCTATGTGCCAATAGCCGACATCGTCAATGCAGAAGTGACGACCGTTTCACCGTCGATCACTCCGGCAGTCCGACTTCGCGCCATGCGTCGGCAAGGGGCCTGAACACTGCCGGTTCAAAGTCGGCAACGAGCGAAAGCCCTCGAATGGTGAAGGAAGGGTTGCAGTCTAACACTGTCTGCGCCGCTGCTTTTGCTTCTTGCGTGCGTCCGAGTCGCATGAGCGCGGCCGCTAAAATTGCGTGAGCAAGGCTAAAGCTCGGGTTGGCATCAATCGCGCTGCGAGCCGCATCGACAGCATCCCCATATCGCTGGCTATGAAAGTACGCAATCCCCAACGCGTGGTTCGATAGCCAGTTCAACGGGTCGAACGGACTAAGTCGAAGCGCCCGTTGAGCCCGCTCAATAGCAAGCGCAGCCTTACCCATCCAAGCGAGGATAACCGCGCTTAAGCTGAGTGCGAAGACATTAGAATTGCTTAACTCCATCGCGCGGTCGAACAACTTGAGTGCTGTGGTAGTGTCATGCTCATCCAGCGCGATGACAAAAGCTGCGGTCGCGAGCGCCGTCGCATCGTCATTGCCGTGCGCGATCGCCGCGTGAGCATGGTGAATTGCAGCAATGCGATCCTCCTGACGCAGTCCTCCACGAGCGAAGCGAGCGTGGAGACACCAACTCAGGTATGCATGCGCAGCGCCGTAATTTGGTTCGAGTTTCAGGGCGTCCTCAAGCAACGGAATCGCCTTCGCGGCTTCATTCGGCATCTGGGCGAAAACAAACGGCAGCGCTCGTAATACGAGATCATAGGCATCGAGGTTGTTGGGCCGTTGGCGCTTGATACGATCGATCTCGGCTTTCCTGAGGCTCGGCTCGATGGCGCCGATCACGCTCATGGTGAGCTCGTCCTGCAGGGCAAAGACATCGTCCAGTAATCGGTCGTATTGCTCGGCCCATAGATGAGCGCCGGTCTGTGCATCGACGAGCTGCGCGGTGATACGAACGCGGTTACCTGACTTGCGCACACCGCCTTCGAGCACGTAGCGGACGCCGAGCTTATCTCCGACCTCCTTCACAGCGACCGGCTTGTTCTTATAGATGAAGCTTGAGTTGCGCGAGATAACCGTGAGCCATTTGATACGTGAAAGCCCGGTGATAACTTCCTCGACCATGCCATCGGCAAAATACTCCTGCTCGGGATCACCGCTCATGTTTTGGAATGGCAAGACGGCGATTGATGGCTTGTCGGCGAGAGCCGGCGTTGCGGCATTGCTCGCCTGACGGTCGCCGTGGAGTGCCACCTGCTTCTGAAGCCTGCTTCGGCGCAGCACGTCCCACGTAACAACTGCGACGCCAACAGCAACGAGACCAGTCCGAATATCGGAGGCGCGCAGCAGCCAACCGTGCTGGAGATTTTCGGGGATCGAAAAATTACTCAATAAGTCTGCGATCCAGTGTTCGGGCGCCAAACCCGTCAGCGCAATAATCACTCCGGCGATGGCCCAATGGGTGAGGTATTCTCGCCCAAGGCTCAGAATGTGTCTGAGGCGACTTTCAGAGGTGCCGGATTTCATCCAAGCATTTCCTCAAAGGCGTTTCGGAACATTCAGGGCGCAGGAGGCGGCAGTGTACCGGCTCAATCTCGGCCTTTGGAAGGGGCCGGGAGCGGCTATGGGCGCAGGCTCCTAAGGCGCGGCCAATGTCCGCTTTGGGTCATAAGCGGACAAACCGTCCGACGACCAAAATCCACCGTTGTCCGCTATTGTCCGTAAGCGGACAAAAGCGGGTGCGGCTGGGTTGTCCGCTAAGTGCCAAAAGCCGACATCGCACGGACATGACGGAAGAGGCCGGCAACAAGCTGGCTTTAATTGTAAATATTGGATGGTCTGTCATCGAGCGCTAGTTACGGTCTGGCGCCGATCCCAACCGATCGTACCGCATTCTCGTACCAAATGTCCGACTTGAAAACCGTTTGTCGTTTAACAATTTTACGCCTGGCGGTATTTGTTTTCTTAGACCGAATATTATTTGATTTCCGCCCAGGCTCTTGAGTCACGTCACGCTTGACGACAGAGATGAACCATTTACCCCCACGCACGCGACACCCCCCGCACTCAACCAACGTCGCTTCATTATTCGCGCCTTGCGCGTATCAAAACAGTTGGGAGTTAAAGCGTCAATAGGATGTCTGCTATACCCCGCGAAAACGGACATTCATCGGGGACTCCTCGATGTCCGCTTTGTGCCAGAAGCGGACATACTTGCGTTGATCCCGTCCGCCGAAGCATGCTCGAACTGTATGCCCAGCCCGCATTCTCCTCGGTCACGTGATCCCGAACTTCTCACGGCGGGAGTCGCGCCTGAAATGGGGACGGCCCGCAGTCCCATTGCCATCGCTGGCGTTGTTTGTCATCTTTACCCCCGAACAGGAATCCGATGCTCTCGGAAAAGTTAACCAGCTATCTGCAAATCGCCGGCGCCCTGCTTGGGAATCCCGGCCGCTGCGGCCGGCTCTTATTCAGTCTATCGGAATTACTTTACGACCGACGTTGCATGCCAGAAATCTGCGCAGCGCTATCGTCACGATCATGGAAAAAAATGTCTCGGACGAAACCAAGCGCGGGCTGTTACGAAAGGATGTTGCCGAATTCGACAAAAAGTGCAGCGAATTCGATCCTGACTCACAGGCTATATTCCAGGCCGCTCTGCAGCCCGAACGACGGCCACAACGCCTTATACCTGGTGCGCAGCAACCGTTACGGTCACCACAAATCGCCACTTCAAGTGCGCCTGGATCGACCGCCGGGGTATCGGTAGCCGGAGCGCCGCAGGCTCTTCCTTCGCCGGTAGCGAATTTCGGATTTTCTCCTTCCGGAGAACGGCGTGGATGGGTATCACTTATGCGCCGGGAGCCTGGCAAAGATAATCCCGAGTCGCAATTTGACGGCTACTCTATCACCGACGTGGCGCTTCCCGCCGTAGGCGCCATGCTAACCGCGCGGCGCATGCTGCCGGTTTGGATTCGAACCCTCCGCGCCAAGAACAAACGAACCTGGCGTAGTGCAAGGGCGGCTAACCGCGGGCGCCTGCGTCCGCGTTTTGGCAACGCGTCAAGGCCCCGTCCGGAAATGGGCCGAAGTTGCTCCCATGAATTGCCCTTGAGATTGCACGGCGTTCTTATCGACTTCTCTTGCCCCAGCTATTCAGTAAAGTTGCTGCCACGGATGATGTCCGCTGTGGGTCATTAGCGGACAAACCATCGCGGGCGAAAAACCAACTTTGTCCGCTTTGGTCCAAAAGCGGACATTGCAGTCCCGGTTTGACAATTCGGCCTAAAACGCTTGGAAATTCAAAGAAGGTTTGGCGGTCCCGAGAGGAGTCGAACCTCCGACCTTCGGTTTAGGAAACCGCTGCTCTATCCTGCTGAGCTACGGGACCGTGAAGCTGCGATTTAGCACAAGGCGCGCGCGTCGCGCACGGGTCCGGCCGGCTAATCCGCCTTCGCCCCCGACAGCGCGACCACGTCCTTCCACATCGCCCGCTCCTTGGCGGCGAAGGCGATCGCCTGTTCCGGCGTGCTGGACAGGATGCGCGCGCCGGCGACCAGAAAGCGCTTCTGGAGCTCGGGATCGGCCGCGATCTGCTTCATGGCGCCAG
Source organism: uncultured Alphaproteobacteria bacterium (assembly GCA_963781875.1). Lineage (GTDB taxonomy): Bacteria > Pseudomonadota > Alphaproteobacteria > Rhizobiales > Xanthobacteraceae > Pseudolabrys. The sequence continues at coordinate 672,062 of CAWAHP010000009.1, read as the reverse complement.
CGAGCTTGTCGATGATCGGGCGCGGCGTGCCGGCCGGCACCACAAAGGCCGCCCAGGAGGTGACGACGAAATCCTTCAAGCCCGCCTCTTCCATGGTCGGCACATCCGGCAGGGTCGGCCAGCGCTGCGCCGAGGTCACCGCCAGCGCGCGCATCTTTCCGGACTCGATGGTGGAAATATAGGAGGCGAGATTGTCGATCGCGAAATTCACGTCGCCCGACAGCATCGCCGGGATGGTCTGCGCCGCGCCGCGGAACGGCACATGCACGGCGTCGAGGCCGGTGCGTTGAGCAAACATCACGCCCGACAGATGCGGCGAGGTGCCGACCCCGGGGCTGCCGAAATTGGTTTTGCCCTTCTGCTTCGCCCAGGACGATAAATTCCGCCATCGTCTTCGCCGGCACGTAATCGGTGGCAACGACGAAGACATTGGGCAATTCCCAGGTCAGCGATGCCGGGATCATGTCGCGTTCCGGGTCGTACGGCATCTTGCTGTAGAGAAACTGGTTGATCGCAAAATGGCCGATGGTCGCGGCGCCGATGGTGTAGCCGTCCGGCGCGCTGCCGGTGACGGCGGCGATGCCGATATTGCCGCCGGCGCCGGGGCGGTTTTCGATCACGAACGGTTGCCCGAACATTTCCTTCATGCGCTCGGCCAGAATGCGCGCCAGCACGTCGGTCGAGCCGCCGGCCGGATAGGGCACGACGATCTTCACGGTATGATCGGGCCAGGTGGTTTGGCCGCGCGCGCCGGTCGCGATGAAGACGCTGGCGGCCGCGGCTGACGCAAGAATGCTCGGCGATTTGGCGACCTGCGCTGCGGTGACATTGATCCCCTCCCCGGTGGTCGCAATGATGTCTATGATCGTCCGGCATTCTAACGACTTCCGGCAATCGGCCGCCATCATGAAACGCCGCTCGCGCCGCAATCTTGCAATCGTCTTGGCGTCGCCGCATGCGCCCTGATGGTGTGCAATGCGGCAGCGCAGGAACAATGCAAGCTGACCGCCATCGGCACGGCGAATGTCGCCGCCGTGCGCGACGGCCGCACGCTGCTGCTCGACGATGGCCGCGAGCTGCGGCTGGCGGCAATCGAAGTCAGCGATGACAGCCGCGACGCGCTGCAAACGCTGGTCGGCGGCCGCCTGCTCCGGCTCGAACGGCTGGGCGCCGAGCACGACCGCTATGGCCGCCTGGTCGCTTTCGCCTTTGCGGGCGACGCCCGGCAATCCGTGCAGCAGCTCCTGCTGGAGGCAGGCCAAGCGCGGGTTTCCGCGCGGATCGGCGACAAAGCCTGCGCCGACGCCTTGTTAACCGCCGAACGCACGGCACGGGCGGCCCGCCGCGGGCTCTGGGCCGATCCCAATTTCGCCCCTTTACAGGCAGAAAATCTTGTCCGGCTACTAGCCGAGCGGGGTCATTTCGCGCTGATCGAAGGCAAGGTCTTGTCGGTGCGCGAGAGCGGGGCCACTATATATGTTAACTTCGGGCGGCGCTGGACGCGGGATTTCACCGTCACCATTCTGCGACGCCATCAGCGCGCCTTTGCCGCGGCGGGCGTCGAACCGAAACAGCTTGAAGGCCGCCGCATCCGCGTGCGCGGATGGATCGAGCAGCGCGGCGGCCCGATTGTCGAAGCCGAAGCGCCCGAACAGATCGAATTGGTAGAATGAGGCAATCGCGGGCGGCCATGGCGGCAACACGGACACGCGGATCGGCAAACCGGATGCGCGGCGCAGCGTTGCGCTCGCGCTGCTGCTCGCGGCCTGCAGCGGCACGCCGGACAACCTCAAGATCTCGCTGCCGGTGCTCGCAGACCGCCACGGAGGCGGAGCGGCAGCCGGCGACGCAGCGCGAGCACGCGCGCATCCTTGCCTCCTATGGCGGCGTCTACGAGAACGCGCGCCTGCAAGCGACGATCGAAAAGACCGTCGATCGCCTGGTGGCGGCATCCGAGCGGCCGGATCTGAAATACCAGGTGACCATTCTCAACTCGCCGGCGATCAATGCCTTCGCGCTGCCGAACGGCCAGCTCTACATCACGCGCGGACTGATCGCGCTCGCCAACGACAAGGCCGAGCTCGCGTCGGTGCTGGCGCACGAGATGGGACACGTGATCGCGCGCCACGCCGCGATCCGCGAGGAACAGGCCAAGCAGGCCGCCATCATCAACCACGTGGTCAACGACGTGCTCAGCGATCCGCAGATGGGCGCGCTGGCGCTTGCCAAGTCGAAGCTCACGCTGGCGAGCTTCTCGCGCGCGCAGGAATTCGAAGCCGACGGCATCGGCGTCGGCATTTCCGCGCGCGCCGGCTTCGACCCGTTCGGCGCCTCGCGCTTCCTCACCGACATGCAGCGCAATGCCGATCTCAAGGCGTCGGGCAGCAATCCCGATCCGCGCTCGCTCGACTTCCTCTCCAGCCATCCGGCGACGCCCGATCGCGTGAAGAACGCGCTCGCCAATGCCCGCCAGTTCAGCGGCCCGGGCGCCGGCGAACGCGACCGCGACCGAATATCTCGGCGATCTCGACGGCCTGATCTATGGCGAGGACCCGAGCGAGGGCTTCGCGCGCGGCCGGCGCTTCCTGCATCCCAAGCTCGGCTTCACCTTCATGGCGCCGCCGGGATTCTCGCTCGACAATACCGCGCAGGCGGTGCTCGGCCTCAAGGACGGCGGCGGCGAGGCGCTGCGGCTCGACGTGGTGAGCGTGCCGGCCGAGCAGTCGCTGCCCGACTATCTGAAATCGGGCTGGATGGAGAATGTCGACCCCAGAGCGTCGAGGAATTCACCGTCAACGGCTTTCCGGCGGCGACCGCGGCCGCCGACCGGCGAGCAATGGTCGTTCCGGCTGTTCGCCGTGCGCTTCGGCAGCGACGTCTACCGCTTCATTTTCGCGGCCAAAAACAAGACCGATCTGGTCGACCGCTCGTTCCGCGAGTCGGTCGCGACCTTCCGCCGCATGAGCCTGAAGGAAAGCGAGCAGGTCCACCCGCTGCATCTCAAGATCGTCACCGTCGGCGCGCACGACACGGTGGAAAAGCTCGCGCACCGCATGGCGATTTCCGATCACCCGATCGAGCGCTTCCGCGTGCTCAACGGCCTCGGCTCCGGCGACAAGCTTCGAGCCGGGCGAGAAGGTCAAGATCGTGGTGGAGTAATTTCCTGTCATTCTGGAACACCGCGCAGCGGTGGATCCGGAATCCAGAACCGCCCAGTTGTCGTCTCTGGATTCCGGGTTCGCGTGCCGCGCACGCACCCCGGAATGACCGCTTCGCGGTTAGCTCTCGCCGGCTTCGCAATTGATCGTGAACTCGCGCGGCACGTCCGGACCCCAGAGGTAGAACGAGTCCTCCGGCTTGTGGTCGGCGGACGGCCAGCGCTCTTCCTTCGGGATGTAGTCGATGTCGCAGGAATATTCCGCGAAGCTGCCCCACGGATCGCGCACATAGTGGAAGTAGTTGGAGCCGAGCACGTGGCGGCCGAGGCCCCAGCCCTTGGTGAAGCCCTTGTCGTGCATGCGCATGGCGCCGAGGCCGATGTCGTTGACGCTGGCGACGTCCCAGCTGCAATGGTGGAAGCCGGGCGCGCGTCGATTTCACCAGCGCCAGCATGTGATGATCGCTGCCGTGAATGCCGTGCATGAAGGCGACCAGGTCGGAGGCGCGGTCGGACAGCCGCAAGCCGAGCGTGCGCTCGTAGAACTGGATCGAGGCGCTGACATCGGCGGTGAAGATCAGCACATGCGACAGCCGGCGCGGCCGCACCGGCGGCGCCTTGGCGCGGATGGTGGCGCCGGCAGTGCCGCCGGGAACGGTAATCCATTGGCTGTCGGACTTTTGGTCGGGCGACACCTTGCGGCGCGACCTTCACCTCGATCAGCACGCCTTCGTGATTGCGGAACCAGAAGCCGTTGCTCTCGAAGCCGGGCGGCGGATCGATCAGCTTGACGCCGGCGCCTTCGATGCGCGCCTTCAGCCGCGGCAGGTCGTCGGCGTAGCAGCCGAACGACAGATGATGCAGCGCCTTGGTCTTGCCCTCCACCACCGAGCCCCAGCGGTGCTCGTGGCCGAAGGTCTTGATCGCCAACGTATTGCCGTCGCGCACCACGTTGAGGCCGAAATTGCCGTAGAAATCCTCCGCCACATTGGCGTCGGGCACCGTCAGCACGAACTGGTCGAGCGAATGCACGCCGAGCGCATCGGTTTCCGTGGTCGGCGCGACATAGCCGCGAATGGCGGTCATTGCTGATATCCCTGATCGCCGATGCGGTGATCAGCGGGCATTGTAGCCCGCTCTGCGATCGGGGCAACCAGCCGGGCGCGTTCACGGCCTCAGATACGCGTAACCCATCGACTGAAGTTCCGCGATGCGGACAACTCCGCCGCGGTCGGCTTCGATGAAGCCGGGCAACAGATCATTGAGCGTGACTTTCTGCGCCTTCATCGTGTTGCCGCAAGCGTTGAGTTCGAGACCGGTCTTGGCGAATTCGCCGACGCGGTGCGCCAGATCGGGCGACGCTGACGATGCTTGGAAGGCCTTGAGTGCTGGGCCGTGCACGACCAACGCGATAGACACTTTGTCCGGACCGCCCATGCCGTCGAAATGGTTCCGGATGTTTCCCAAGACGAAACTGACCTTGTCGAGATCGCACAGATGATAGACGACCTTCGCCTTGTCGGGGCTCGCTGGCGCAGCGCCCGTAGCCGCGGCGTTCGCGCGTACCGTGCCGACGGCGCTTGCGATCAATCCACCGATACCGGCGATTGCGCCCGTGATGATATTGCGTCGGTGCATTGCGCTCTCCATTCGTGACCCGATACCGGCATCATACGTTCACTTGCGCCGCATCGCGGCGAGTTCCTTGCGGTCGGTGATCAGCGACCGGCATTCGTTCAGCTTCGCGCGATCGAGCCGGAATACCTTGTCGTCCGCGCCGCCGCTGAGATCGAGGCCTTCTTCTTCCGGCTTGTTGTTGCGCCAGATGCGGATCCGTTCGAGCCGGATCAGGATCGACTTGTCGGCGTGGGCCAATTCGACCGAGATGCCGCCGCCGTCGCAATCGACCCCGCAGCCGATATGCATCTTGTCGGCCGATTCCTCGATGCCGAACGGATGACCGCAGTCGCCGCTGGAATCGAAATTGCCCGGCCGGTGGCGGAATTTGACGCCGAGCCGGAACGAATAATTCAGCGCCTTGTCTTCCACCACTTTCTCGGCCGTGATCAGAAGCATCATCGCGCTCACTTTTTGCAGGGAATGCTTGGCAAGATGCGCGGCATCGTAACGGCGCACGAAACAAGCGTAGTTTTTGTCCTGTTTTCCGATATTTCCGGCGAACAGCCTTTTCGCATAAGCATCGCCGTCGTCGCCGTCCGCGGCCCGGGCGCCGGCGCTACCGGCCGCCATCACTGCCAGTATCGCCAAAACCGCGATCGAACGCTGCATCATGACATTCCCTCCCATCGTCATCGGCTCGATTGAACCTCACGTGTCGCAATGGCGACCAAGGCGAGGCCGCATCGTTTCTGTCGGCTCGTGGCGATATCTGGTTCAAGGCGGCGACAATCTAGCGCGCTGCCATTATTAGCATTTGTTGTCATGTGCTGGAATGAAGCGGTTGCGTTAGTGCCTTGGATTTTATGAAATCGCGCAAGCACCCATTTGCACCGGAGGCATTGTCATGAGCGCCATGCGGTTGACTGTCATTTCCGCGTGCATCTGCGCGGGTCTCGCCGTTGCGGCGTTGCCTTCGACTACCGTGGCGCAGACGGGCGACGCTAAATCGCAGTGCGGCGGACCAAACACCACGGCTGACGATTGGCTCGCCGGCTGTTCGGCTATCATTGCGCTCCGGCACCACCAGCGGCCGACCGCTTGCCGCCGCCTATGCGCAGCGTGGCTTTGCTCACACTCTCAAGCGCAACCTCGGCGAAGCCGAGAAGGATCTCGATCAGGCGGTCAAGATCGATCCGACCTTCGTCCAGGCCTATGTCAATCGCGCCAATTTCTGGACCGTCGCCGGCAAACCCGATCGAGCTTTGGCCGACAGCGAAAAGGCGATCGAGCTCGACCCCAAACTACCGCTCGTCTATTTCGTTCACGCCGGGGCGGCCATGAACCTTGGCCAATACGATCGCGCGATTGCCGACTACAGCGAAGTATTGCGGCTACGGCCGAGCGGCGGATCGTTTATCTACGCGCCACGCGGACGTGCTTACTATCTCAAGGGCGACTATGACCGCGCCATCGCGGATTACAGTGAACATCTCAAGCTCGAACCGAACGATGTCGGCACTCTGCTTAATCGTGGCGACGCGCTGCGCAGCAAGAATGAATTGTCGCGCGCCGGCGCCGACTACAGCGAGGCGATCCGGCTCGCACCGGATAATCCCGGCGGATGGAAGGGACGCGGATTCATCCGCCTGGCGACGCAGGATTTCAAAGGAGCGGTCACGGATTTTGACGAGGCTATCCGCCGCAGCCCGAATGAAAGTGCGGTCTATCTCAATCGCGGCGACGCCTGGAGTTTTCTGCAGGACCACAAGCGCGCGCTGGCGGATTTCGATATGGCGATCCGGCTCGAACCGAAGCATCCGCTGGCTTACGTCAATCGCGGACAGACCCTGAATACTATGGGCGACCGGGCCGGGGCCATCGCCTCGATCAATAAGGCCCTGCAACTCGCGCCGGGATTTCCGCCCGCGCTCGAAACGCTGAAGAAGATCGGCGCCGCGACCGACAAAGTCCAGAAGCCGCTGCGAACGCTGTCGCCGGAAGAAGGACGCCGTAATTTCCGCGAATGCGTTTTCCCGGTTGCCGACGTTTCCCTCGATCAGAAAACCATCAATCGCGTTATCGCGGCTTGCACCGTTCTGATTGAATCGCAAGGCGGCAGTGACGAAAACCGTGCCGACGTTCATCTGCAACGCGGCAGCATGTACCGGCGCCTGGGCAAATACGAGCTCGCGCTGACGGATTTCAGCGAGTCGATCCGGTATTCGCCAAAGTCCGCCGACGCCTATACCGGCCGTGGCAATGCCTATCGCGGCCTGCATCAGCTTGATCAGTCAATTGCCGACCATAGCGAGGCGATCCGTCTCGGACCGAACAACGCCGCTGCGTACAATAACCGCGGTAACGCCTGGCGGGACAAGAAAGATTACGACAAGGCGATCGCCGATTACGATGCCGCGATTAAACTCAGTCCGCATTACGCGTCCGCGATCTACAATCGAGCCAATGCGCGGCTCGATGCCGGCGACAAGGACGGCGCCATTGCCGATTTTCGTCAGGCACTCAAGGTCAGCCCAGGCCTGCAACAGGCCGCTGACATGCTGAAACAACTCGGCGCAAAGCCATAGCAGAGGCAGCGAAATCAAAAAGCCCGGCATCGCTGCCGGGCTTTTCGTTATTTGTTTTACGATCGCGTGGCGATCAGGCCGCCTCTTCCTCGGCGGCGGGTTCCGCGTCCGCCTCGTCGGCCGGCTTGGGACCGCGCCTAGGGCCCTTGGCGAGCGCGCCCTCGATCTCCTTGATCGCCTCGGTCTCGGTGATGCGCTGCACCGCCGCGATCTCGCGCGACAGCCGGTCGAGTGCCGCTTCGTAAAGCTGGCGCTCGGAATAGGACTGCTCCGGCTGGGTCTCCGACCGGTACAGGTCGCGCACCACTTCGGCGATGGCGACGATGTCGCCGGAATTGATCTTGGCTTCGTATTCCTGCGCGCGGCGCGACCACATGGTGCGCTTGATGCGCGCGCGGCCCTTGAGCGTCTCGAGCGCGCGCTTGACCAGCGGCGGCTCCGCCAGCTTGCGCATGCCGACCGACACGATCTTGGCGGTCGGAACCCGCAGCGTCATCTTGTCCTTGACGAAGTTGATGACGAACAGTTCGAGCTTGGCGCCGGCGACCTCCTGCTCCTCGATGGCCAGAATCTGGCCGACCCCGTGGGCGGGATAGACGATGAATTCGTTGGTCTTGAAGCCTTGTCGTTGGGTAGTCTTCTTATTGGTGGGCATTCCGGGCAAAACTCCTTCACCGGCGCCTTTGCGGCTGCCGGCCATTTTGGCTGTGGGAGCCCCGCCGCGGACGGCGCCGCGCGAGGCATGCGAGGTCCGCCGCGCTCCGGCAGACTTTTTTGTTCTCCGGCTCATGCCGGTGGAACCTTTCTTCGTTTTTTGACGCGATTTTCCTGCCACTGCTCACGCGTGGAATTCACGCCCTCTTTCAAGACCCTTGGGACTAGCCGCGAAAAATAAGGCTCCCGACAGGGGGAGCGCATCCGTAGCGGCGTTTTTCATCATCATCGGATTTTATATATATAGCACATTTTTGGCCAAAATCAAAGCCTTATGGCGTCGCAAAAGAGCAATTCAGCTGCGGCAATTCTGCATTTTTGCCGAATCGGTTAACGCGGGCGGCGCTGCAGGACCATCGTGAACAGCCCCGGCGGTGGCCGATTACGGCGGTTTAAGCCTTAGTCGCCGGTTCCGGGCTTGGGCGAGAAGAATTTCTTGAACTTGTCCGGCACGCCTTCCCATTCCTTGGCGTCGGCCGGCGGGTCCCGTTTTACCGTAATATTCGGCCAGGTCTTGGCGTATTCGGCGTTCAATTCCAGCCACTTCTCAAGCCCCGGCTCGGTATCCGGCTTGATCGCGTCGACCGGGCATTCCGGCTCGCAGACGCCGCAATCGATGCATTCGTCCGGATGGATGACCAGCATATTTTCGCCTTCGTAGAAGCAGTCCACCGGACACACCTCCACGCAGTCCATGTAGCTTGCACTTAATGCAGCTTTCATTGACGATATAGGTCATCCAAGGCTCCGCACGCAATTCACCAGCGCTGCCTAACGTAACGATAGATAGGCCGCAAGCAGCAGCAATGCCACGGCGGGACTTGGCCTGTCGGCCTTATGGGCGCGAAACCTTACGGGAAACGCCGGACAAGGGGCTAGGCCTTAGCTCCGGAACTCGTTGTCAAATCGCGGTAAAGCGCGCGGGCGGCGGGCGCACCGCCGCGTTTTTCGCAAAAACCCTCGACCTTGACCACCTTGACCGAGCGGTCGAGCGCGAGCGTCACCACGTCGCCGATCCGCACCGGCTGGCTGGCGGCGGTGATTCGCTTGCCGTTGAGCCGCACGTAACCCGCCTCGGCGAGCGCGGCGGCATCGCTGCGGGTGCGCACCATGCGCGCGTGCCAGAGCCATTTATCGATGCGTTGGCGGTCCAACCGTCAGGACTTAAGGCCGTTCTTTGTTGCCTTGCTCGAGCTGCTGCTTGAGCGCGGCGAGCTTGGCGAACGGCGAATTGGGATCCGGCTCCTTGTCGCGGCGGTCGGAACCGCCGCCATGCGGCTTGGCGTAATACTGCTCGCGCTCGGCGCGTTCCACCCGGTCGCCCTTGTCGCGGCGGGGCGGCGGTCGCGGCGCGGCGGTCCCCCGCCTTGACGCTCGGCCCGCTGGCCCTGGCGCTCCATGCGCTGCTGGCGCTCGTGCCGGTCCTGACGCTGCTGGCGATTGGGGCCATCCTTCCGGTCGCTGCGTGGACCATGCGGGGCATCGGCTTTTTCCGCAGTGGCTGGAGCCGCTTGCCCATCCGCCGGCGCTGCGGCCGCGGCTTCACCCTCACCGGCCGGAGCCGCGGCTTGCGCGGGCGCCTGCTGCGGACGTTGCGGACGGCGGGGACGATGCGGGCGCCGCTCGGACCGCCCGCCCGGCCGCCAGACCTCGATGAAGGCCGGTTCCTCTGCGGTCTTCGGCGTGTTCGTCGCCCCGACGACCGCTTGCTCTTCGCCGACGACCGGCTGTTCGGCGGGCGAGGAATTGTTCTGCCGGCGGCAGTTGTTCTCGGCGCCGTCTCGGACGGCTTGTTCCGGTGGAAGTTCGGCGGGGACAGCGGCGGTTTCGGCGCTGCGTGCGGCCGCTTCGGCGGCTGATCCGGCGCGGCGTTCGGCCGCCGACCGGTCGGAGCTTCGGTCACCGTCGGCTGATCAGCCGGTTCCGCCGGTTTCGGCCGCCGGTCCATGCGATAGCCGAGCGAGCGCAGGATCGAGGCGAAATCCTCGCCCGAGGCGCCGGTGAGCGAGGTCATCGCGCCGGTGACGGTGAAGCCGCGGCCGTCGAACGCGCCGTCCGGCTTCGGGCCGGGCGACGCCTTCGCGCCAGGACAGCGCCGGGCGAATGAGATCGGCGAGCCGCTCCAGGATATCGACGCGCACCGCGCGCTCGCCGCACACGCGATAACCGGCGGTGCGGTAGAGCGGCTTCGGCGTCTCCTTGTCGATCGGAATCGAGGTGCGCCCGCTGCGCGGCCAGATGCAGCAATTCGCCGACGCCCTTGGCGTCCGGCGCCTCGTGCTTGAGCGCCCAAAGTTGCGTCGCCAGCGCGCGCGGCGCCGGCTTGAGCAGGACGGGCAGATAGATGTGATAGGCGCCGAAGCGCACGCCGTATTTGCGCAGCGTGGCGCGCGACGGCTGGTCGAGGCCCTTGACCTCCTCCGCCACCTTCTGCCGCTCCAGCACGCCGAGCGCTTCGACCAGCTGGAACGCGACGCCGCGCGCCATGCCGGTGACGTCATCGGCGGCGGTGAGCGAGAACAGCGGCGCCAGCAGCTTCTCGATATGCGTCTTGAGCCAGAGATCGAGCCGCGTCTGCACCAGCTCGCGCGCCGGCCCGGTCAAGTGCTCGTCGGCGACGATGCGCACGCGCGGGCGCAAGCACGTCGTCGCCGGCGATCAGCTTGCCGACCAGATCGCCGGTCCAGCGCAAGCGCGCCGTCGCTCGCCAGCACGATCTGATCGTTCGACGCCTGCGACAGCTTGGTGGCGCGCGCCTCGATCTCGCCGGCCAGCACCTTCTGCGCGGCGGCGTTGAGCGCCTTGGCTTCGGAGCCGGCGGCGGCGGAGGCATCGGGCGCGAACATGAATCCGTCGAGCCGGCCGATCACATGGCCTTCGACCGTCACTTCGCCAGTCTTTCCGATTTCGGTTTCCAACATCGTGTTCTCTCGCAGCCGCCGCATCAACACGCTGGTGCGGCGGTCCACGAAGCGTTCGGCCAGGCGTTCGTGCAGCGCATCGGACAGCTTGTCTTCGACCGCGCGGGCGACCCCTTGCCAGTGCTCCGGATCGGCAAGCCAATCCGGGCGGTTGGCAACGAAAGTCCAGGTCCTGACATGCGCGATCCGGTTGGAGAGAGTATCGATGTCGCCGTCGGTCCGGTCGGCTTGAGCCACCTGGCTGAGCGAACCAATCGGTGGGGATGTTACCCTCTCGCATCAGGAATCCATAGAGGGTCACCACCAATTCGGCATGGGTGGCCGGCGCGATCTTGCGATAGTCGGGAACCTGGCAGGCGTCCCATAACCGCTCGACGGCACGCCGGGTTGCGCGCCAGCGTCCGCACATCCTCGTCGCGCGCGGCGTGTTCCAAAACGAGAATGTCCTCCGCCGTCGGCGCGCGCGTGAGGCCTTCCTCGCGTGGCGCCGTCGCCAGCGAGGCCTGCAACGCGCCGATCGAGGCGAAATCGAGATCGCTATTGCGCCACTGCAGCATCCGGAGCGGCTCGAAGCTGTGGCTCTCCAACGCCTGCACCAGTTCCGGCTCGAACGGATCGCAGCGCCCCGTCGTCCCGAAAGTGCCGTCGCGCGTGGCGCGGCCGGCGCGGCCGGCGATCTGCGCAAGCTCGGCCGGGTTGAGCTTGCGGAACTGGTAGCCGTCGAATTTGCGGTCGGAGGCAAAGGCGACGTGATCGACGTCGAGATTGAGTCCCATGCCGATCGCGTCGGTCGCCACCAGATAATCGACGTCGCCCGACTGATAGAGCGCGACCTGCGCGTTGCGGGTGCGGGGCGAGAGCGCGCCCAGCACCACCGCGGCGCCGCCGCGCTGGCGACGGATCAGCTCGGCGATGGCGTAAACTTCCTCGGCCGAGAACGCGACGATGGCCGAGCGCGACGGCAGTCGGGTGAGCTTCTTCTCGCCGGCGTAAGTGAGCATCGACAGCCGCGGCCGGCTGATGATGTGCGCGCCGGGAAGCAGTTTCTCCACCATCGGCCGCACGGTGGCGGCGCCCAGCACCAGCGTCTCCTCGCGCGCCCTGGCGTTGAGCATGCGGTCGGTGAACACATGGCCGCGCTCGAAATCGGCGCCGAGCTGGACTTCGTCGATCGCCAGGAACGCCACGTCGAGGTCGCGCGGCATGGCTTCGACGGTGGACACCCAGAAGCGCGGATTGTCCGGCTTGATCTTCTCCTCGCCGGTGATCAGCGCGACCGCGTCGGCGCCGACCCGATCGACGCATCTTGTTGTAGACCTCGCGCGCCAACAGCCGCAGCGGCAGTCCGATCATGCCGGAGGAATGCGCCAGCATGCGCTCGATGGCGAGATGGGTCTTGCCGGTATTGGTGGGCCCCAGCACGGCCGTGACGCCGGCGCCGCGGGCACGCAATGCTCGGCTCGGCTGCGGGGAAAAAGAAATGGCCATTACGCGTCCAGACTGGCGGCAGCGCGCTGCCGCGGCCTTGCTGTATCACAATGCGACGGCGGAGAGGTCCGTTGAGGTCCGTGGTTAAGCTTTAGAACGAGTCTGGAACGAATCGCGCCCGAATCGCTGACTCGGGCCTTGTATGAGTTCGTTCACGGCGACATCTGGCTGCGCTTCCGCCCTCTCCCACAAGATCGAGTAGCCTAGGCAGATTTTGCCGCACTTTGGCGGCGTGAAAGCGTTAATGGCCGCGAAGATTCGATGCGCCGCCGAGAGTCAAGGCGTTCTTTGCTTGGCGCATGATCTTTTCCGAAAACCGGTACCCACTTTTCGGGATCATGCGCGCCCTTCATTGCATTTTCGTGCCGTTGATGGACGCCCGGGTCGGGGTGGCGACCGAGACGAATTGGGTGGCCTCGAGCACGGCGTGGCCGATCGGCGTCGGCCCTTGCGCGCGGAACGGCACCAGGACGCGCGTGCCCGCGATCGGCGCCAGCCAAACTTCCATGTCGCGCTGCTTGGCGATGTATTTGATCGCCGCGCGCGAGGGAATGTGGCCGGCGATCGGCGAAAAATAGACCGCACAGACCACCACCGGACCGGCATAGCCCTTGTCCGCCTTCACCTTGTCCATGCGCTTGAAGGCGAGTTGCAGGTCGTAGCGTATTCGCCCGTCGAAGATCGGCACCGTTTGCTGGCAGGCCTCCGCCGACAGCGGATTGCCATTGCCCGGCATGCGCAACAGCGATGCGGTCATCGGATCGATAATGCCGTGCTGATGCGCCTCGGTGATCGGCACGCGTTCCGGGTCGGCATCCGGCGGCGGATCGACCTTGAAATCCTTGACGTCGCCATTGTTGGTCGTGAGGTGAACCTCTTCGGTCTTCCTGCTGCTGGAGATGGTGGCCGTGTAAATCGCGGACGCCGGCCGGCCGGCATTGAGCGTGCCGCGCGCGATGGTGCTGCCTTCGCCGCCGGTGAAGGCATGCAACAGGCCGGTGGTGGCGCCGTTCGCCGTCGCAGAGTAATGGGTATCGGCGATTTCGATGACCCAGCTGCCACTGCCGATCGGGATGCCGGCCAGCGTCGCGATATAACGCGCCTCCAGCCTGCCTTGCGCCGATGCCGGGCTTAACCCCGCGATGACGGCCAGGACAAGCGCGCCCGACGCCAGCAGGGTGCACCGTATAGTTTGCCGCAACGCCAGCACGAAGCTCCATCCTCCTGCGCCACGGAACCGGCGGATAATCCGCGGCCGGGCGACAGACATATCACCAGTAGCGAAATTCGGCACGCAAGGGCTCCGCGACGGGCGACGCGCATGACGCACAGGAATGAAGGCCCGCCGGCGACGCGCCAGTCTCGTCGGCGTTGAATACGTCGAATCTGTGATCGCTGAGCCTATGACTGACGCCGAGTATGCCTATTTTGCTTAGGCGTGATCCTGTCCGAAAACCGGTTCACCCATTTCAGTATCATACGCCAAATCCGGCGCAAATCCTCGGCTTGACGCAACATTCCCCTCTCTCTATACGTCCGCCCGTCTTACCCATTATGAATGAGCGGATCGGCGCGCCTTTTGCGCCGCGCTTTTTGAGGACTGAGCCATGTCATGGCGTTGCGATCTGACCGGTAAGGGACCCATGTCGGGCCACAAAGTCAGCCACTCCAACATCAAGACCAAGCGGCGGTTCATGCCGAACCTGCGCAACGTCACGCTGATCTCCGACACGCTCGGCCGCAAGGTGCGGGTGCGGATTTCGGCCAATGCGCTCAAGACCGTGGACCATCGCGGCGGGCTCGACGCCTTCCTGCTCAAGGCCAAGGATGACGAACTCGCGCCCAAGATGGTTGAGCTCAAGCGCGCGATCGTGAAAAAGCGCGCCGGCGCGGCAGCGGCGGGCTGAGATTTATTCACCTGTCATCGAAGTGTCATGCCCCGCGAAAGCGGGGCATTTGCTTTTTATCACTCACCCGCCAGCGTGAATTGCAGCAGCAGATTGCGCTGGATGATGGAAAAATTGTCGTCCGACACCAGCGTAATGATGGTTTCGCCGCGTGCGTTGCGATGCACCGCGATGCCTTCCATGTTGTCGATCTGATAGGCGAGATCGGCCTCGATCAACGGGAGGCCGTCGACCAGCGCGTCCGGCTTGATGCTGGCGAGCGGCAAGCGGCGGATGCGCATGGCGAGACCGCGCGTGAACGAAAATCGGCGTTCGAGCAGCAGCAGATCGGCGGGCGGCAGGATCGCGCAGTCGCTGACGTCAAAGTCGTCGCTGCGTGCCACGCTGAAGCGCTCGACCTGATCGCCCTTGATCAGGAACGCGCGATGATTGCCCGCGCCATCGAGGCTGTGCTCGGTGACAACGATCAGCTCGCCGGCAAGCGTTGAGCCCTTCGGCGGCGCCGCCACACATTCCAGGCTCTTGTTATATGTGAGCGTCTTGAAGTCGGGCGGCACCGCGATCGGCTCGCCGCGCGCGAGCAGGCCGTAACGGCGATAGTCGAAGCGCACGATCTGCTCGACCCGTTCGATGCCGACGTAGAGTATGCCGTCGAGTTCGGTGAGCGATTCGACATCATACCAGCCGCGCGTCGCGAGCGGCTTGCCGTCGGGCCCGAGGATCGACGCCATCTCGGCGTCGGCGATGCCGGCGGGCTTGCCGTCGCGATAGACAATGCGGCCGCGCAGCCAGAACCCTTTATCGCTCGCTGCGATGAAGTGACTGCCGTCGGAATCGACGTGAAGCGCGGAAATGCCGCCAAAGGCTTCGAAGTTCGAGGTGAGCGCCAGCCCGCCGCGGAATTCCAGAACGCCGAAGCGAGTTTGCGACGGATCGCGATTGTCGAAAGCGGTGATCGGCGTGGCCTGGACCACGATGCGCGTCGGCGCCGAGAAGGTGCGCAGCGCATGCGCCAGCGCGAACGAGCCGATAACGAGAGCCAGCGCGGCGAACAGCGTGCCGGCCACGAGCCAGCGGCGGCGATGAATCGTCAAGCGACGCGCCTGCGCGTGCGGTGACTCGGCCGCTCGGCGGCGGCATGCTCCTCGAACAGCTCGGCGAGCTTGTCGGTCATGGCGCCGCCGAGTTCCTCGGCATCGACGATGGTGACGGCGCGGCGGTAGTAGCGCGTCACGTCGTGGCCGATGCCGATGGCGATCAATTCCACCGGCGAACGGGTCTCGATCTCCTCGATCACCCAGCGCAGATGGCGTTCGAGATAATTGCCGGGATTGACCGACAGCGTGGAATCGTCCACCGGCGCGCCGTCGGAGATCATCATCAAAATCTTGCGCTGCTCGGGACGGCCCAACAGCCGCTTGTGCGCCCAGTCGAGCGCCTCGCCGTCGATATTTTCCTTGAGCAGGCCCTCGCGCATCATCAGCCCAAGATTCTTGCGCGCGCGCCGCCAGGGCGCGTCGGCCGATTTGTAGATGATGTGGCGCAGGTCGTTGAGCCGCCCGGGATTGGTCGGCTTGCCGGCGGTAAGCCAATGCTCGCGCGACTGGCCGCCCTTCCAGGCGCGCGTGGTGAAGCCGAGGATTTCGACCTTGACGCCGCAGCGCTCGAGCGTGCGCGCGAGAATGTCGGCGCAGGTGGCGGCCACCGTGATCGGGCGTCCGCGCATGGAGCCGGAATTGTCGAGCAGCAGCGTCACCACCGTGTCGCGGAATTCGGTATCCTTCTCGGCCTTGAACGACAGCGGGTGCAGCGGATCGATGATGATGCGCGACAGCCGCGCCGGATCGAGTTGGCCTTCCTCCAGGTCGAACTCCCAGGAGCGGTTCTGCTGCGCCATCAGCCGCCGTTGCAGGCGGTTGGCGAGCCGCGCCACCACGCCTTGCAGATGCGAGAGCTGCTTGTCGAGATAGCTGCGCAGGCGATCCAGTTCCTCCGGCTCGCACAGATCCTCGGCCGACACCGTCTCGTCGAACTTGGCCGTGAAGGCGCGATAGTCGGGGCCGCGCGGCTCGTTGGCGCCGAAATGGCGCGGCCGCTGCGGCTCGCCCGGGGTCTCGGCGTCGCCCATGTCGGTGTCGTCGGCCATGTCGGCGGTCGGCGCATCGACGGCTTCGGCGGCGGCATCGGGCATGTCCTCGGCGGACACCTTGGTGTCCTCCATGCTCATGCGCTGCATCTCGTCGGAGTCGGCGGCCTCGCCGTCCTCGCCCGACTCCTGCTTGCGGCGTTCGTCCTCGCCTTCCTCGTCTTCATCCTCGGAATCGCGGCTGCGGTCCTCGCCCATCTCGAGCGCATCGAGCAGGTCGTGCACCGCGTCGCCGAACTGGCGCTGGTCCTCGACCAGGTTTTCCAGCCGGTCGAGATTGCGCCCGGCGCGGTCTTCGATCAGCGGGCGCCAGAGATCGACCAGCTTCTTGGCGGCTTGCGGCGGCGCCAGGCCGGTCAGGCGCTCGCGCACCATCAGCGCCAGCGCGTCCTCGATCGGCGCATCGGCGCGCTCGGTGATCTCGTCGAACTTGCCGCGATGGAAGCGCTCGTCCAGCATGGCGGTGAGATTGTGCGCAACCCCGTCCATGCGCCGCGCGCCGATCGCCTCGACGCGCGCCTGCTCGACCGCCTCGAACACCGCGCGCGCCTGCTGGCCGGCCGGTTGCAAGCGGCGATGCATGGCCGCATCGTGACAGGCAATTCGCAGGGCAATCGAGTTGGCGTGTCCGCGCACCACCGCGGCCTCGCCCTTGCCGAGCTTGCGCGGCGGCTCCGGCAGCCTGACCTTGCCGCCCATCAAGCCGGGACGTTCGGCCGCGAAGGAAACCTCCAGCTCGGGCTTGCGCGCCAGCGCGCGCAAACAGCCGGTGACCGCCCGCTTGAACGGCTCGGTCGGCGATTCCTTCGACGACGGCTTGGACTTTGATGTTGGACGCCATTGCTTTATCTCCCTCGCCCCGCGGGGAGAGGTAAACTTCTAAGACAGCGCCACGTTCACCGATGATTCCGGCAACTCGACCCCGAAGCAGCGCTGATAGAACTCGGCGACGATCGGCCGCTCCAGCTCATCGCACTTGTTGAGGAAGGTGAGCCGGAAGGCGAAACCGATATCGTTGAAGATTTCGGAATTCTCCGCCCAGATGATCACCGTGCGCGGGCTCATCACGGTCGAGATGTCGCCGTTCATGAACGCGTTGCGCGTCAGGTCGGCGACCCGCACCATCTTGTTGACGATGTCGCGGCCCTGCTCGTTGCGATAGTGCTTGGCCTTGGCCAGCACGATCTCGACTTCGTTGTCGTGCGGCAGATAATTGAGCGTGGTGACGATCGACCAGCGGTCCATCTGGCCTTGGTTGATCTGCTGGGTGCCGTGATAGAGGCCCGAGGTATCGCCCAGGCCGACCGTGTTGGCGGTGGCGAACAGGCGGAACGACGGATGCGGCTTGATCACCTTGTTCTGGTCGAGCAGCGTGAGGCGGCCGGAGACTTCCAGCACGCGCTGGATCACGAACATCACGTCCGGGCGCCCGGCGTCGTACTCGTCGAAGCAGAGCGCGACATTGTTCTGAGCGCCCACGGCAGAATGCCGTCGCGGAATTCGGTGACCTGCTGATCGTCCTTGATGACGATGGCGTCCTTGCCGATCAGGTCGATGCGGCTGATATGGCTGTCGAGATTGACGCGCACGCAGGGCCAATTGAGCCGCGCCGCCACCTGCTCGATGTGGGTGGACTTGCCGGTGCCGTGATAGCCGGTGACCATCACGCGGCGGTTCCTGGCGAAGCCGGCGAGGATGGCGAGCGTGGTCGGCCGGTCGAACCGGTAATCGGGGTCGAGGTCGGGCACGTGCTCGTCGGCCTTGGAATAGGCCGGCACTTCCATATCGCTATCGATCCCGAACACCTGCCGGATCGACACCTTCATGTCGGGCAGATGCCGGCAACTTCTTGTACTGCGGCAGTCATTGATCCTCCGTGGCTTCGGGACGCCCGAAGCCCCTGATGCGGTCCGACTCGGTAACGGTCCGGCTGATGGCGGCGGCAACTTAGCAGAGCCGGGTCCCGCAAAAAACCCGCTGCCGGCGAATAACACCATCAATTATATCAATGAGATAGGTATTACGGGCCCTGTGCGGAAGGCGGGGCTGGGTTGCTGGGCGCGACGTTCTAAGGGTCAGCCGAAGCCCGCCGATTTCAGGTAGTTGTACGACTGGATGACCTCGACCAGCCGGTCCTCGGTGGAGCGGTCGCCGCCATTCACATCCGGGTGAAACTGCTTCACCAGTTCCTTGAAGCGCACCTTCACCTGTTGCGGGGTGGCGCCGACATCGAGCCCGAGCCTGTCGAGCGCCTTGCGCTCGGCATTGCGGATCTGACGCTTTTCCGTCTGCTTTTTCTGCTCGTTGCGCATGCCCTCGCCGAACAGGCCGAACGGATCGTCGCGGGTGCCGAGCGCGCTCAGGTCCGGTTTAATGTTCCGCTTGCCGGTGCCCATTTTCCAGGTCGGGCGATGGCCGGTCAGGGCGTCCTTCTGGAACGCCATCACCGCGGCGTCGCTCATGCCGGCAGAAAAAATTGTACGACTGATTGTATTCGCGCGCGTGCTTGAGGCAGTAATTCCAATATTCCTTTTCGGTGCCGCGTGCCTTGGGCGCCTTATTGGTCGCCTTCTCCTTGCAGCCATGCCATTCGCAAACCGGCCCGCCGGTCTTCGGCCGGCGATCCTTGTCCGGCTTGACGCGAATTCGATCGAAAAGTGGCGAGTCGGATTTCATGACCGATCATTATGCGCTTTTGCCGGTGACCCTTCAAGACTTGACAGTGGTGCAAAGGCCGTGATTCCACCGCAAAGCAACCATTGACCTGCAGACTGCCTTCTCCTAAGTCCGGGCAGCATGCGAACCGCCGATCTCATCACAAAGAAGTTGACCGAGGCTTTCGCGCCGCAAAGCCTCAAGGTGGAGGACGAATCCCACCAGCACGAAGGCCATGCCGGGCATCGGCCGGGCGGGCAAACTCATTTCAGGGTCTATATCGTGTCGCAGGCGTTCAAAGGTAAGACCCGGATCGAACGCCACCGCATGATTAATCAGACGCTTTCGGGCGAACTGGCGGCCGGCGTGCACGCGCTCGCCATCCATGCGGCGGCGCCGGGTGAGGGCGGCGTTTAACCTCATCCGTTCATTCCCGCGCAAGCGGGAATCCAGCCTGGGTCCCCGCTTTTGCGGGAACGAGCGGATTTGACCACCCGCTCGGTTTCACCTCCCCTTCGCCGCCAGTTTGCGGGCCAGCGGTTGGATGCGCAGCGCGGTGATGCGGTTGCGCGCGCGGCGCAGCACCCTGAAGCGGAAGCCGTGGAAGGTGAAGCTCTGCCCGACTTCCGGGATCGAGCGCGCTTCGTGGATGACGAGGCCGGCGATCGTGGTCGCCTCCTCGTCCGGCAAATTCCAGTCCATCACGCGGTTGAGATCGCGGATCGGCACCGCGCCGTCGACATTGACCGAGCCGTCCGGCTGGCGCCGCACGCCCGGCATGGCGACGTCGTGCTCGTCGGTGATGTCGCCGACGATCTCCTCCAGAATATCCTCGAGCGTCACCAGACCCTCGACCTCGCCGTATTCGTCCACCACCAGCGCGAACGGCGTCTTGCGTCGGCGGAACGCCTTGAGCTGCTCCGACACCGGCCGCGTGTCGGGCACGAACCAGGTCGGCGCCATCAGCGAAGTGATGTCGACTTTCGAGGCGTCGCCGTCGACCGCGTGCAGCGCGCGCAGCAGATCCTTCACGTGCAAAATACCGACGATGTTCTCCGGATTGCCGCGCCAGAGCGGCAGGCGCGTGACCGGCGAGGCGATCACCGCGTTGACCACGTCCTCGGGCTTATCGTCGGCGTTCAAGGTGATCATGTTGGTGCGATGGATCATGACGTCGGAGACCACCAGCTCGCGCAGATCGAGCACGCCGCCGAACATGTCGCGGTCGAGCGTCTCCACGTCGCCTTCGCTGTGCAGCAGATCGACGGCGCCGCGCAATTCCTCGCGCGCCGACAGCACCTGCTGATCCTCGCCCACCGTCATGCCGACGAATTTAAGCAGCCAGCGCACCAGCGCCTCGATCGCCATCAGCACGGGGCCGAACAATTTCACGAACCAGTACATCGGCCGCGCCACCCAGAGCGCGATGCGATCGGGCGCATTGAACGCGGCAGTCTTCGGCAAGATCTCGGAGAACACGACCACGAGAACCGTCATCGCTACCGTGGCATAGACCACGCCGGCATTGCCGAACCAGGCCAGCAGCACGCCGGTCGCCAGCGCGGAGGCGGCGATATTGACCGCGTTGTTGCCGAACAACAGAGCGCCGAGCAGCCGCTCGCGCTGCTCGAGCAGACGATTGACGATTGCCGCGCGGCGATTTCCGTGCTTTTCCAGCCGCGCCATACTGGCGCGCGAGGAGGCGGTGAGCGCGGTCTCGCTGCCGGCGAAAAACGCGGACAGCAGCAGGCAAATGAGCACGATGACGAGGGATAGCCAGTCGTTCGCGGTCATCGCTCGGCTAATTTATCAGTGAGGAACGCGCGCACCTCGGCCGAATCGACGTTGTTTTCGATGAATGCCTGTCCGATGCCGCGCACCAGGATGAAGGTGAGCTTGCCGCGTTTCACTTTCTTGTCTTGTGCGATCAGGTCCATCAGGGCATCGACGCCCGGCACGCCGCCGGGGACATCCTTCAGATGGGTGGGCAGGCCGACCGCCGCAAGGTGAGCGACCGCGCGCTCGGCCTCGGCTTGGCCGATCAGTCCCTTGCGGGCGGAGAATTCGAACGCCAGCGCCATGCCAAGCGCCACCGCCTCGCCGTGCAGCAGCCGGTCGGAGAAGCCGCAGCCGGCTTCCAGCGCATGCCCGAAGGTGTGGCCGAGATTGAGCAGCGCGCGCTCGCCGGTCTCGCGCTCGTCGCGCGCGACGATGGCCGCTTTGGCGCGGCAGCAGACCGCGATGGCGTGCTCGCGTGCGGGGCCGCCGGAAAAGATGTCCTGCCAGTTCGCCTCCAGCCAGGAGAAGAACGCGGCGTCGCCGAGCAGTCCGCATTTGGCGACCTCGGCATAGCCGGCGCGGAATTCGCGCTTCGGCAGCGTGTCGAGCAGCGCGGTATCGGCGACCACCAGGATCGGCTGATGGAAGGCGCCGATCAGATTTTTGCCGTGACGGGAATTGATCCCGGTCTTGCCGCCGACCGATGAATCGACTTGTGCGAGCAGCGTTGTCGGCACCTGCACGAAATCGAGCCCGCGCCGCGCGCTCGCCGCGGCAAAACCGGCAAGATCGCCGATCACGCCGCCGCCGAGCGCGACAATCAGATCGCCGCGTTCGATGCGCGCCGCGATGATCGCCTCGCACACGGTCTCGAACGTCGCGTAGCTCTTGGAGCCCTCGCCTGGCGGCACGACGATGCTCGCGCTGTCGATTGCAGCGGATTTGAGCGCGGCCTCGGTCGCCGCGAGATGGAGCTTGGCCACCGTGGCGTCGGTGACGATCGCGGTCTTGGCGCCCGGCCGCAGCGCCTTGATGCGCGCACCGAGCGAGCCGAGCAGCCCGCGGCCGATGGCGATATCGTAGGCGCGCGCGCCGAGTGCGACCTGCACCATGATCGCTTCGCCCGGGCGCAGCGGCGCGGTCATCGTTTTTTCTCCTCGCTCGCCGCGACGCCGAGCTGCTTCCCTACCGCGGCCAGGATCTCATCGACGATGTTATCGTGCGGCTCATCGCGCGACTGCACGACGATGTCGGCCTTGGCATAGATCGGCTCGCGCAGCGGCAGAAGGTCCTTGATCTTTTCGGCCAGCGGCCGGTCATTGCGCCGCTTGGTCCGTTTCATCAGCACGTCGAGATCGGCCTTCAGCCAAACCGAGATGCCTTTGATGTGGATGAGGTCGCGGGTGCGCTGGTCCATGACGGCGCCGCCGCCGGTCGCCAGCACCTGCGGTCCATTGTCCAGGAGCCGCGCGATCACACGTGCCTCGCCGGCGCGGAAATAGGGTTCGCCGTGCTTTTCGAAAATTTCCGCAATGGTCATGCCGGCGGCCGATTTCGATCTCGGTATCGGCATCGACAAACGGAATACCGAGGCGGGCGCGAAGGCGGCGGCCGACCGACGACTTGCCGGCGCCCATCATGCCGACGAGCACGACGGAACGGCGGCCGAGCCCGCGCACGAGGGCCGATTCCAGGCTATTTTCGGCGGCTTTTTGAATGGCGCCAGAGGCCATGGTAAATGTCTCGGTTGACGACACGGTTCCATATACCAGAATCGGGACCGCTGCGATGGCGGCTCTTGTCACCGGTTAAGGAACGTGGTCGTACTCGCGTGAATTTACCCCCGCGGGCGGTTTCCGGATTGCGATCATGCCGAGCCTGTTCAGATTTCTCGTCTTCCTCGGCCTGCTCAGCGGGCTGACCTATGTCGCGGTGTTCTCGCTCGCCACCTTCGTCAAGTACCAGCCGCGCGAGATCATCGTGACCATTCCGCCCGACAATTTCCTCAAGAACCGTTGACGCCGGATCCGGGCAAGGCGATGGGGCGCCGGCCAAGAGCATCCGACGAAGCACTGGTCGAACTGTTCCTCGACATGCAGGCGGCCGAACGCGGCGCCGGCGAGAATACGCTCGCCGCCTATCGCAACGATCTCGCCGATCTAGTTTCGCATCTGCATGCCGCCGGCCGCGGCATTTCCAATGCGTCCACCGACGACCTGCGCGGATTTCTTAAGAGTCTGGCCGAGCGCGGCTTCAAGGCGTCGTCGCTGGCGCGGCGACTGTCGGCGGTGCGGCAGCTCTACCGGTTTCTCTACGCGGAAGGAAAACGCGGCGACGATCCGGCCGCCGTGCTGGAAGGACCGAAACGCGCTCGCTCGCTTCCCAAGATTCTCTCCATCGCCGAAGTCGACGCACTTGCTGGCGCAAGCGCGCAGCGATGCAGAGGATGACAAGCAGCCGCCGGCCGCTCGCCTGCGGGCGGCGCGGCTGTTGTGCCTGCTGGAAGTGGTCTACGCCACCGGCCTGCGCGTATCCGAACTGGTGGCGCTGCCGGCCGCAAGCGCGCGGCGCGATCAACGCATGCTGGTGGTGCGCGGCAAGGGCGGCAAGGAACGGCTGGTGCCGCTCAACCAGGCGGCCAAGCGCGCCATGGCCGAGTATCTCACACTGCGCGCCGAGGCCGGCCGCGATGCGAAAGCGAAATGGCTGTTCCCATCCTTCGGCGAGCAGGGCCACCTCACCCGCCAGCACTTTGCCCGCGACCTGAAAGCGCTTGGGCAAGCCTGCGGCATCGCGCCGGAGCGCTTGAGCCCGCACGTGTTGCGGCATGCCTTCGCCAGTCACCTGCTGCATAACGGCGCCGATTTGCGCGTGGTGCAGACCCTGCTCGGCCATGCCGATATTTCGACCACGCAGATCTACACCCATGTGCTGGAAGAACGGCTGAAGGCGCTGGTGCGCGACCTGCATCCCCTCGCCGATGGCTAGCTTCCGGCCGTCGTAAAAACCATATTAACCCGATTGCTTGACTTAGAGGCGTCGTCCGCGTCAGTTCCACCACGTCATCACCATATTCATTCAGGACCAATGCGCAGCTATCTCGACTTCGAAAAACCGGTGGCCGAACTGGAGGCCAAGGTCGAGGAATTGCGCGCGATGGCCGAAACCGGCAGCGCGGTCGCCGTCGGCGAGGAGATCAACCGGCTCGAGGTCAAGGCTGCGATCGCGCTCAAGGAACTCTATGCCGATCTCACGCCCTGGCAGAAAACGCAGGTCGCGCGCCATCCGCAGCGGCCGCATTGCCTGGACACCATCGCGGGGCTGATCAGCAACTTCATCCCGTTCGCCGGCGATCGCAAATTCGGCGACGATCCGGCCATCGTCGGCGGCTTCGGCCGCTTCCGCGGCGAGAGCGTCTGCGTCATCGGCCACGAAAAGGGTTCCGACACCGAAAGCCGCATCAAGCATAATTTCGGCATGGCGCGGCCCGAGGGCTACCGCAAGGCGGTGCGCCTGATGGAGATGGCCGACCGCTTCGGTATTCCGGTGATCACGCTGGTGGACACTGCCGGCGCCTATCCCGGCATCGGCGCTGAAGAACGCGGCCAGGCGGAAGCCATCGCGCGCTCGACCGACGCGTGCCTGGCGCTCGGCGTACCCAATATCGCCGTGATCCTGGGCGAAGGCGGGTCCGGCGGTGCCATCGCCATTGCCACCGCCAGCCGCGTGCTGATGCTGGAACACGCCATCTACAGCGTGATCTCGCCGGAAGGCGCCGCCTCGATCCTGTGGCGCGACACCGCCAAGGCGCAGGAGGCGGCGACCAACATGAAGATTACCGCCCAGGACATGGTGCGTTTCGGCGTGATCGACGCCGTGGTGGTGGAGCCGACCGGCGGCGCCCATCGCGATCCGCAAGCCGCCATCGCCGCCACTGGCGACGCGATCGCCAACGCGCTGGCCGAATTGCGCCCGCTCGACCGTGAGGCGGTCCGCAAGCAGCGGCGGGAGAAGTTCCTCAATATGGGCCGCGCCACGAGTCGCGTGGCTGGCTAGCCCGCCGCCTACCCCCAATCCGGGCCTCGATTTTCCATTCCCCAGAAGCATTTACCTTTGCTTCACCATAGGGTTACCACCAGCCGGGAGCCCCTTCGTTTGCCTTGCGGACGCCACATCTTAAGGATAACGATTACTCAATGAAGGCCCGGGCCTTCGGGGAGTACCGCGTTTGAGACGATCCTATACACGCGCGCTTGTAGCGTCCGCGGCCATCGCCGCTGCGATCGCGCTTGCCGGCTGCGACCCCGAACATATCGTTCCCGCCGGCCGCTCCCAGGCCCCACTCTCCGAAAGGACGCTCGCCGAGATCGAGGCGAAGCATATGGACAAGGAATCTCCGATCCTCGCCCGCATCTTCAAGGAAGAGGCGGAGATGGAGATCTGGAAAAAGAACCGCGACGGCGAATTTGCGCTGCTGAAGACTTATCCGATCTGCCGCTGGTCGGGCGATCTCGGCCCGAAGAAGAAGCAAGGCGACCGCCAGGCGCCCGAGGGCTTCTACACGATTTCGCCCGGGCAAATGAATCCGAATTCCAATTACTACCTCGCCTTCAACACCGGCTTTCCGAACGCATATGACCGCTCCTGGGGCTACACCGGCTCCGACCTGATGGTGCACGGCGACTGCTCCTCGCGCGGCTGCTACGCGATGACCGACGAGCAGATGCAGGAAATCTACGCGCTGGCGCGCGAATCGTTCTTCGGTGGACAGAAGGCGTTCCAGTTACAGGCCTACCCGTTCCGCATGACGGCGCTGAACATGGCCAAGCATCGCAACAATCCGAACTTCGCGTTCTGGAAGATGCTGAAGGAAGGCTACGACCATTTCGAGGCCATCCGCCAAGAGCCGAAGGTCGCCGTGTGCGAGCAGCACTACGTGTTCAACGCGGCCGCGCCCGGAGATGCCTCGCGCGCGCTTTCGTTCAGTCCCAAAGGCAAGTGCCCGGCCTACCAGCTCGACAAGAATGTCGCCAATGCGGTGCTCGACCGCCGGCGACATGAGCAGTTTCAGATGGCCGAATATATCGCCCGCGGCGTCTCCGTGGCGCCGCCCCGCGACGGTGTCGACGGCGGCATGAACCCGGTATTCCTCGCCAAGCTCGGCGGGATCAATCAGTTCGACAACAATGGCCGCGCCTATCAGGTTGCCGGCTATAGCTCCAGCGCCGTGCCCGGCGCATTGCCGCGCACGCCGAATCCGCCGGCCACCGCGCGTCCGCCAGCGCCGCAACCAACGGCGGCACCAGCGGAAAGCGAGCCGGTGATGATGGCGCGCGTGCCGATGCCGAATCCGGCGCCGCTGCCGAAGGAAGGCGAAGCTCCCGTTGTGCAAGAGCGGCCGACCACGCTTGCCGGCCTGTTTGGCAATGTGTTCGGCGGCGCGCAGACGCAGACCAGGGCGGAACCCCAGCCAACCGCACCGGCAGTGGAAAACGAGCCGGCCGCACAGCGTCCCGGCAATACCGAAATGGCGGCAAAACCCAAACGTCCGGCCACTTACCAGACCGCCTCGGCTCCGCTCCCGATCAATCCCAAGCCGCGTGACGCCGCGCCGCCGAAACCGAAGGCGGTTGCGGATAATTGGCCGGCCCCGCCGCCGCGCGACGCGCCCCGCCCCGCAAGGTGGTCGCCGACAACCCGCCGGTGGCCGCACCGAAGCCGCGCGAGGTCGCGCCGCCTAAGCCGAAAATGGTCGCGGACAATGCGCCTGCGGCCGCACCAAAGCAGCGTGTGCAGCAAGCCGAAAAGGTTGAGCCGCCGCGCGTGCCCGAGCGTGAAATTCGCACCGCGTTCTCGGTACCGGCGGCGAGCAACAACGGCCTGCTGTCCGGCGCGGCGCCGGTGGTCCCGGTCGGCTCGTTCAGCAGCCGATAGTCTGTCCTGCGCTAACAATTTCCTCGTAGCCGCCCGCCGTCGCATGGACTGCTTCGTCTACGTCCTCGGCACCCGCACCAAGACCCGCCATCTGACCTATGTCGGCTGGACCAATGACGTGATGCGGCGCCTGGCGCAGCATAACGCCGGCAAAGGCGCGCGCACCACGCGCGGGCGCGCCTGGGTGCTGCTGCATTCGGAGTGGTTTCCGACCCGGCGGCAGGCCATGAGTCGCGAATGGCACCTGAAGCGCGACCGCAAATTCCGCAAGCGGCTGGCGGGCGCACTGACAAGCAAGCGAAATCGATCAAAGCAATGAGGAAGGGGCCGTCTGCGAGCAGCCCCTTCGACATGGAACGCTTAGACGAACTTGCGATTACTGACTCGCGATCGACAGGTCCTTGCCCGCGTTCGACCAGGTGACGTTGGCGTGCTTGGACTTCGTCGACGCCATCGCATAGTCCTGCGCCCAGCCCTGCTGCGTGTTGCTGGAGGCATTGCGTTCGGCGATCAGCGCTTCCTCGCCGGCCAGCGCCGGCGCCGCGAGCGATGCGGCAAGCGTGGATGCGACGAGCAGTTTGGTGAAGGACTTCATGATCGGTCTCCGTTTTCGGTTGGCTGTGAAATCAGGTAACGCCAACAGCTACGAAGCGCTCCGGCCGGCCGGATGCGGCGGTTCGGTCATGCTTGCGTGAACGGAAAACGCCGCGCGGAACGCGGCGTTTTCCGACATTAAAAATCCAGAATTGCTGGCCGCGCTTAGCCGAACCGGCCGTGGCAGTGCTTGAATTTCTTGCCGGAACCGCAGGGGCAGGCCTCGTTGCGGCCGACCTTGCCCCAGCTCGCGGGATCGTTCGGATTGCGCTCCGCCTGCGCGCCATTGCCGTTGCCGGCGAGCGCCGGTGCGAGCGTCGCCGGCGCCATCGCCAATTCGTCCTCGCCGGTGATCGGATCGACCTTGTGCGCCTCCATGTAGGGAAGCTTGGACTGTCCTCCTCGGCCGGCGGCTGCTGCACGATCTCGACGCGCATGAGCTGGCCGGTGACCGCCTCGCGCAAGCGCGCCACCATCGCCTCGAACAGGCTGAAGGCTTCCGCCTTGTATTCGTTGAGCGGATCGCGCTGGCCGTAGCCGCGCAGGCCGATCACCTGGCGCAGATGCTCGAGCATGACCAGATGCTCGCGCCAGAGATGGTCGAGCGTCTGCAGCAGAATCGATTTTTCGACATAGCGCATGACGTCGGGGCCCCATTTGGCCACCTTGCCCGCCATGTGCTCGTCGGCGCGCCGCGCGATGCGCTCGCGCATTTCCTCGTCGGCGATGCCTTCTTCCTTGGCCCATTCCTTGACCGGCAAGTCGAGGGTGAGCACGTCGCGCAGCGCCTGGTCGAGGCCGGCGATGTCCCACTGCTCGGCATAGGCGTTGGCCGGGATATGCTTGGCGACCAGATCCTCGATCACCGCATGGCGCATGTCGGCGATGGTCTCGTCGACCGCCTCGTCGCGCATCAACTCGAGCCGCTGCTCGAAGATCACCTTGCGCTGGTCGTTCATCACGTTGTCGTATTTGAGCAGGTTCTTGCGGATGTCGAAGTTGCGCGCCTCGACCTTCTGCTGCGCCTTTTCCAGCGCCTTGTTGATCCAGGGATGGACGATCGCCTCGTTTTCCTTCAGCCCCAGCTTCTGCAGCATGCCGTCGAGCTTGTCGGAGCCGAAGATGCGCATCAGGTCGTCTTCGAGCGACAGGAAGAACTTCGAATGGCCGGGATCGCCCTGGCGGCCGGAACGGCCGCGCAACTGGTTGTCGATGCGGCGGCTTTCGTGCCGCTCGGTGCCGAGCACGTAGAGGCCGCCGGCGGCGAGCGCCTTGTCCTTCAGCCGCGCGATCTGCCTGCGGATCTCGTCGGCGCGCGGGCTTTTCTCGCGCTCGCGCGGATCCTCGATGTCGGTGATTTCCTGGCGGATGCGCATGTCGGCATTGCCGCCGAGCTGAATGTCGGTGCCGCGGCCGGCCATGTTGGTGGCGATGGTGACGGCGCCCGGCACGCCGGCCTGCGAGACGATGTAGGCTTCCTGCTCGTGGTAGCGGGCATTGAGGATGGCGAACACCTTGGTCTTGGTGGCGCCGTCGTCGCCGGAATAGAGCGCGGCGAAGGCATTGGGGTCGGTGAAGTCGTGCGCCTCCCAGCCGGCCTGACGCAGCATTTCGGCGAGCTGTTCCGACTTCTCGATCGACGTGGTGCCGACCAGCACCGGCTGGCCGCGCAGCTTGCAGTCCTCGATCAGCGTGATGATCGAGCGGTATTTCTCCTTGGCGGTGCGATAGACCTCGTCGTCGTCGTCGATGCGCACCAGCGGCATGTTGGTCGGCACTTCCAGCACTTCGAGATTGTAGATGTCCATGAACTCGTCGGCTTCGGTCAGCGCCGTGCCGGTCATGCCCGAGAGCTTCTCGTACATGCGGAAGTAGTTCTGGAAGGTGATCGAGGCGAGCGTCTGGTTTTCCGGCTGGATCGGCTGATGCTCCTTGGCCTCGAGCGCCTGGTGCAGCCCTTCCGAATAGCGCCGGCCCGGCATCATGCGGCCGGTGAACTCGTCGATGATGACGACCTCGCCGTTGCGCACGATGTAGTCCTTGTCGCGCTGGAACAGCTTGTGCGCGCGCAGCGCCTGGTTGACGTGATGCACGACCGAGACGTTCTCGACGTCGTAGAGCGACTCGCCCTTGAGCTCGCCGGCGGCGCGCAGCCGCTGCTCGAGCTTCTCCATGCCGGCTTCGGTCAGCGTCACCGTGCGCTGCTTCTCGTCGACCTCGTAGTCGGCCTTGTCGAGCGCCGGAATGTAGCTGTCGATGGTGTTGTAGAATTCGGAGCGGTCGTCGAGCGGGCCGGAAATGATCAGCGGCGTGCGCGCTTCGTCGATCAGGATCGAGTTGACTTCGTCGACGATGGCGTAGATGTGCCCGCGCTGGACCATGTCCTCCATCCGGTACTTCATGTTGTCGCGCAGATAGTCGAAGCCGAGCTCGTTGTTGGTGCCGTAGGTGACGTCGCAGTCGTAGGCCTTCTTGCGCTGCTCGTCGTCGAGCCCGTGCACGATGACGCCGACGGTGAGGCCGAGGAAGTTGTAGATCTGCCCCATCCATTCGGCGTCGCGCTTGGCGAGGTAGTCGTTGACGGTGACGACGTGCACGCCGCGGCCGGAGAGCGCGTTGAGATAGACCGCCAGGGTGGCGACCAGCGTCTTGCCTTCGCCGGTCTTCATCTCGGCGATCTTGCCCTCGTGCAGGATCATGCCGCCGATCAGCTGCACGTCGAAATGGCGCTGGCCGAGCGTGCGCTTGGCCGCCTCGCGGCACGGTGGCGAAGGCCGGCACCAGAATATCGTCGAGCGAGGTGCCGTCGGCGATCTGCTTCTTGAACTCGGCGGTGCGCGCCTTGAGCGCCTCGTCGGAGAGCGCCTCGATCTCCTTTTCCAGCGCGTTGATGGCATCGACCCGCGGCTGATAGCTGCGGATCCGCCGTTCATTGGCGGAGCCAAACAGCTTGCGGGCAACGGCGCCGATCATCGGGAAGCTCCTGATTTATGCCGGGGCGCTTCTATCACGCCGCCGCGGCCGGATGTTGCTTCCGGCGCTCCGGAAATACGGCACTTTTCGGGCAAATTCGACGCGCAAAAGCGCAACCAGCCAAGATTATGCGAGAGATAGGAGGGGGTCGGTTTATTGTCAATTGGCGGCTTGCCGCGGCCTTAACGGCTAGAGCCTTGCCTGCACATGTCCGAAAGCTGGTGCCCACTTCATCGCGCCGCTCACGCGGACGTTAAGTCTTTCGCGCCAGTCCGCCATTGCAAAGCCATGGTTGTTGGGCGACAAGTCCGCCGCCGTCCGCATCCGTTTGCGGACCATTCCCATGTCCAAGGACAGCGCCATGACGATCTCCACTTTCGCCGGTTTCCCGGCCCAGCCGCGCCGGGCCGGTATCCTTGCCGCCGCTTTGGCGCTGCTGCTCGGCGTCGGGCGGGCCGCTGCGCGCCCAGGACAAGGACCCGGTGGTGGCCAAGGTCAACGGCATCGAAATCCACCAGAGCGACCTCGCCGTCGCCGAAGAGGAGGCCGGGCAGCTTCCGCCGATGTCGCCGGAGGCCAAGCAGGACTACCTGGTGCAGTTCCTGGCCGACATGATCCTGGTGTCGAAAGCCGCCGAGGCCAAGAAGCTCGGCGACACGCGCCGACTTCAAGCGCAAGCTGGAATTCGACCGCAAGAAGCTGCTGATGGAAAGCCTGCTGACATCGGTCGGCAAGGAAGCGCTCACCGACGCCGCGATGAACAAGGTCTATGACGAAGCCGTCAAGCAGATCGGCGAGGAGAAGGAAGTGCACGCCCGCCACATCCTGGTCCGCGCCGCCCCGGCGACGAGAAGGCCAGCAAGGAAGCCGAGGACAAGATCAAGGCGGTGATCGTGCGCCTGAAGAAGGGCGAGGATTTCGCCAAGGTCGCGGGCGAGCTGACCGAGGATCCCTCCGGCAAGGCCAATGGCGGCGACCTCGGCTATTTCAGCAAGGAGCAGATGGTGCCGGAATTCTCCGACACCGCCTTCAAGCTGGAGAAGGGCCAGATTTCCGAGCCGGTGAAGACCCAGTTCGGCTGGCACGTGATCAAGGTCGAGGACAAGCGCGTCAAGCCGCCGCCGAAGTTCGAAGAGGTCAAGCCGCAGATCGAGCAATATGTGGTGCGCAAGGCGCAGGCCGAGATGGTCACCAAGCTGCGCGCCGACGCCAAGATCGAGCGCCTCGACAAGCCGGCGACGCGCCGGCCGACGCCGGCGAAGAAGTAAACACGTATTCGTCATGGCCGCGCTTGTCGCGGGCATCCACGTCTCCTAAGTATCGGCCATCCGTTTAGACGTGGATGGCCGGGACAAGCCCGGCCATGACGCACAAATGTCCACCGCCATCTCCCCCCTCGCCCCCAAACACGTGCCGGACATGCCGGCGATCGCCGGCGTGCGGCTTGCCACCGCCGAAGCCGGCATCCGCTATGCCGGCCGCACCGACGTGCTGCTGGCGCTGTTCGATGCCGGCACCACCGTGGCCGGCGTGTTCACCCGCTCGAAATGCCCGTCGGCGCCGGTCGAATGGTGCCGCGCGCATCTCAAAGCCGGCAAAGCGCGCGCGCTGGTGGTCAATTCCGGCAACGCCAATGCCTTCACCGGCAAGAGCGGGCGCGCGGCGACCAAGCTCACCGCCGAGATCGCCGCCAAGGCGGCCGGCTGCAAGCCGGCGGAGATTTTCCTCGCCTCCACCGGCGTGATCGGCGAGCCGCTCGATGCCGGCGAAGTTCGCGCCGGTGATGGAAGGTCTGAGCCAGCGCGCGCGTGCCGGGCGATTTCCTCGCCGCCGCCAAGGCGATCATGACCACCGACACGTTTCCGAAGGTGGCGACCGCGACGGCGAACATCGGCAAGGCGACAGTCACCATCAACGGCATCGCCAAGGGCGCCGGCATGATCGCGCCCGACATGGCGACCATGCTGTCCTTCGTCTTCACCGACGCCGCGATTTCGGCGCCGGCGCTGCAGGCGCTGCTCAAGGACGGCGTCGCCGACACCTTCAACGCGGTGACCATCGACGGCGATACCTCGACCTCCGACACGCTGATGATGTTCGCGACCGGCAAGGCGCAAGGCGCCCCGCGCATCGCGCGCGCCGGCGATCCGCGCCTGAAGGATTTCAAGAAGGCGCTGCAGCAGGTACTGGCCAATCTGTCCGAGCAGGTCGCGCGCGACGGCGAAGGCGCGCGCAAGCTGGTCGAGATCGTGGTGGAAGGCGCGGTGTCGAAGGCCTCGGCGCGGCGCATCGCGCATGTCGATCGCCAATTCGCCGCTGGTGAAGACCGCGATCGCCGGCGAGGACGCCAATTGGGGCCGCGTGGTGATGGCGGTCGGCAAGGCCGGCGAGCCGGCCGACCGCGACAAGCTGTCGATCTGGTTCGGCGGCATCCGCGTCGCGCACAAGGGCGCGCGCGATCCCGGCTATGACGAGGCGGCGGTCAGCGCCGCAGATGAAAAAGCCGGAGATCTAGCCTGAAGGTCGCGCTCGGCCTCGGCAAAGGCCGCGACCGCGTGCTGACCTGCGACCTGACCAAGGAATACGTCGCCATCAACGGCGACTATCGCTCGTAACGATTCCTTTACCGTTGCGGCAGGAGGGCCTGCCGGTGCCGCACTATTGAAGGCCTCTTAACCAAGGACTGCCTACCGTCGAGGCTGAAGGGCTGTGAGCGCCAAAATCGTCCTTGTTGCCGCCTGCGCCCTCGTCGATGCCGACGGCCGCGTGCTGATCGCACAGCGCCCCGCGGGCAAGACGATGGCGGGCTTGTGGGAATTTCCCGGCGGCAAGATCGAGGACGGCGAGCGGCCGGAACAAACCTTGATCCGAGAACTGAAGGAGGAACTGGGAATCACCGTCAGCGAGGCCTGTCTCGCGCCGCTCACTTTCGCCAGCCACAGCTATCCGGACTTTCATCTCCTGATGCCGCTCTATGTCTGCCGGCGCTGGGAGGGAACGGTCACCGCACTGGAAGGACAGCGGCTCGCCTGGGTGAAACCGAACCGGCTGCGCGACTACGAGATGCCGCCGGCGGACGTTCCGCTGGTCTCGCACCTGATGGCGCTGCTGTGATCCCGGCCAACACGTCGCCCGAACAGGAAAGTCCGATGCGCCGTTTCATTCAGACGTCTCAACTCCGCCGCTTCCTGCCCGCGCAAGACGGCGCCACCGCCATCGAATACGCGCTGATCGCCTGCCGGCATCGCCGGCGTCATTATCGCGGCGGTCACCGCGCTCGGCGGATCGGTGACCGGCATGTTTACGACCGTCTACGAACGCTGCTCAATTAGTTTGGCTAGATCTTCCGCGGGCCGTCCGGCCTTTTCGCCCGCCGATATTTCCTTGGCGCCGAGCGCATCGGCCAGCCGCTGCGCGGCCGAGCCGGGCTTGAGCGGCTTCTGCTGGCTGTCATGCGGCGCCCAGCCCGACAGCCAGACGATCTCGAAAGTCGCGCGCAGGCGGCCGTCGGCATCGGCGAAACGCTGCGCATAAATCTCCGCCATCCGTTGCAAGGTCGCGCGCCGGAGCGGCGTCCGCCGCCGCTCGCTCAGCACATTGGTCGCGCCCATGCGGCGCAGATCGTGCATCAGCGCGAAGCGCCGAATCGTAGCGCACCGTGAGCCGATCGGAATCGACCACCGGCAGGGCAAAGCCGGCGCGTTGCAGCAGCGCGCCGAGCTCGCGCACGTCGGCGAACGGCGCCACGCGCGGCGAAACCCCGCCCTCGATCTCGCTTTCGGCCTGCGGCGAAGGCTTCGCGCAATTCGGTCAGACTGTCGCCGCCGATCAGCGCCGCCAGCAGCAAGCCGTCGGCTTTCAGCGCGCGGCGGATCTGGATCAGCGTGCCCGGCAGGTCATTGACGAATTGCAGCGACAGCGCCGACACCACCAGATCGAGCGAGCCGTCGGCGAACGGCAGCGCCTTCCTCGTCGGCGGCGACGCTGAGCGATGACGCCTCGACCTGCGCAGCGGCGGGTTCGGCGGCGACGATCGATCCGACCTTGCCGCTCGCGGCCAGCACGCGGCGCACCGCATCGGTCGGCGTGCCGAGATCGACGGCGCGCTCGAACTGGCGCAGCACGGCGGACAGCCGCTCGCCGAGTTCGTCGGCGACCCGGTCGATCAGGAAGGTCGCCGGCCCAAGCGCCCGCGCGCGCTGCTGCCGCGCGCGCAGCAGCTTGCGGTCGAAGATGGTCGGGCTTGCTGACATCTGATACCTTTGCAGCATGAACGAGCTGGTCGTCGGCAAGCCAAGAACTGACGAGCGAGCCACAGCGCGCCTCGCCGCGCACGATTTCGCGGGGCTTGCGCGCCGCGCTGCGGCTGGCGCTCGACGTGGCGTTGCCGCCGCTCTGTCCGTCCTGCCGCGAGCCGCTCGGCGACGGCGTCGGCCTGTGCGCGTCCTGCTGGTCGAAACTGTCGCTGATCGAGCCGCCCTACTGCGCGCGGCTCGGCATTCCCTTCACCTACGATCCCGGCCCCGGCCTGTTGTCGATGGAGGCGATCGCCGCGCCGCCGGCCTACGACCGGGCGCGCGCCGCGGTGCGCTATGACGACGTCGCCCGCGCGCTGGTGCTGGCCTTCAAATATCGGCGACCGGCTCGATCTGGCGCCGATGATGGGCCGCTGGATGGCGCGCGCCGGCCGCGAACTGCTGGCCGATGCCGACGCGCTGCTGCCGGTGCCGCTGCACTGGCGCCGGCTGTGGGCGCGGCGCTTCAATCAGGCGGCGGCGCTGGCCGGCGCGATCTCGGACATCTCCGGCGTGCCGGTGCTGCATGGCGGCATCAAGCGCGTGCGCGCCACGCCGCAGCAGGTCGGCCTGTCGAAGGCGGAGCGCGCCGACAATGTGCAGGGCGCCTTCCGCGTGCCAGCCGAGCAAAAGGCCGCAGATCGCGGGCAAACGGCTGGTGCTGATCGACGACGTGCTCACCTCCGGCGCCACCGTCGATACCTGCGCCCGCGCGCTGCTGCGGGCCGGCGCCGCCCATGTCGACGTGCTGGTCTTCGCCCGGGTTGTCGCGCCGCTGCGCACTCCCATATAAGTGGGATGCCGGACACCTGCAGAACGCCCATGCCGCCCGTCGAAATCTATACCACCCGCTATTGCCCCTATTGCTACGCGGCCAAGGCTCTGCTTGAGCCGAAGGGCGTCGCCTTCACCGAAATCGACCTGGGCGGCGACTGGGAGCGGCGCGACGAAATGATCGAGCGGGCGAATGGACGCATGACCGTGCCGCAGATTTTCATCGGCATCGACGCATGTCGGCGGCAGCGACGAACTGCATGCGCTCGAGCGCGCCGGCAAGCTCGACGCGCTGCTCGCCGGGCAAGGGCACGCGCATGAATCGAGCGCCAACGACGCTGCGACCTTCAAGGCCGCGATGATCCAGATGCGCTCGGGGCTCACGCCCGCCGCCAATCTCGAACGCCGTCGTACGCATGATCGGCGAAGCGAAATCGGCCGGCGCCGACTACGTGCAGACGCCGGAAATGACCAACATCATGGAGATCAAGCGCGAGCGGCTGTTCGCCACCATCGTGGAGGAAGAGGCCGACACCTCGCTCGCCACCTTGCGCGAGCTGGCGCGCAAGCTCGGTATTTATCGTCCATGTCGGCTCGCTGGCGATCAAGCTCTCGCCCGAAAAGGCCGCCAACCGCTCGTTCCTGATTGCGCCCAAGGGCGACATCGCCGCGCGCTACGACAAGATCCACATGTTCGACGTCGATCTCGCCAACGGCGAGAGCTATCGCGAGTCGCGCAACTACCGGCCGGGCGAGCAGGCGGTGCTTTCCGATCTGCCCTGGGGCCGGCTGGGCCTGACCGTCTGCTACGACCTGCGTTTTCCCGCGCTCTATCGCGCGCTGGCCGAAGCCGGCGCCACCATGCTGGCGATCCCGTCCGCCTTCACCAAGCAGACCGGCGAAGCGCATTGGCACGTGCTGATGCGCGCCCGCGCCATCGAGAACGGCTGCTTCGTGTTCGCCGCCGCGCAAGGCGGCAAGCACGAGAACGGCCGCGAGACCTTCGGCCATTCACTGATCGTTGATCCCTGGGGCCGCATTCTGGCGGAAGGCGGCACCGAGCCGGGCGTGGTGATGGCCGAGATCGATCCGGCGGAAGTGGCCAATGCGCGCGCGCGCATCCCGTCGCTGCAGCACGGCCGGCGTTTCGAGATCGTCGAGCCGATGGCGGAGCCGACGCATCTGCACGTGGTGCGGAGCGCGGAATGATCCGTTACGCGCTGATCTGCGAGAAGGGCCACGACTTCGAAAGCTGGTTCCAGGATTCCGCGGCTTACGACAAGCAGGCCAAGCGCGCTTTGGTGACCTGCCCGCTTGCGGCTCGGCCAAGGTCGAGAAGGCGATCATGGCGCCGCGGCTTTCGCGGCGCGAAAAAGCGCGATCCGCAGCCTGAAGCTCCGGCGCCGGTCGCGGCCACGCCTGCGCCGGAAAAAGCGCCGGTCGCGATGATCTCGCCGCAGGAGCAGGAATTCCGCGCCAAGCTGAAGGAACTGCGCGAGCATCTCACCAAGAACGCCGACAATGTCGGGCAGAAATTCCCCGAGGAAGCGCGCAAGATGCATTATGGCGAGATCGAGCACCGCTCGATCTATGGCGTGGCCTCGCCCGAGGACGCCAAGGATCTGGCCGAGGAAGGCATCGAATTCCATCCGCTGCCGATCTTGCCGGACGAGCGGAATTAGTACGCCCACACCAGCAGCGCGACGCCGATCACCACCAGCACGATGCCGACGGCTTCGCGCTTGGTGGTCGGCTGCTTGAACACGAAGCGCGTCACGCCTTGCGCGAACAGCACCTCGACCAGCGCCAGCGTGCGCACGTTCGCGGCCGTGGTGATGGCGAAGGCGAGAAACCAGAATTCCGAGGCGAAGGCGCCCATGAAGCCGGCGAACAGCGACGGCTTCCAGGCGCGCGCGATCGCGCGCAGCACGCTGCGGATCGCGCAGCGCGAGATAGAGCGACAACAGCGCCGCCTGGATCACCAGCCCGACGGTGACGGTGAAGGTCGCCGCCAGCACGAAATCCGGATGCTGCAGCGACAAGATCGCGCCGCGATAGCCGATCGCCGACAGCGCGAACAGCGCGCCGGACAGCAGACCAATCAGCGGTCGATCGCGTGGTGCTGGCTTGGCCGGCGCCGGGCTTCAGCGAGATCACGATCACGCCGGCGGTCGCGATCAGGATCGCGACGGCCGAAAGCGGCGTGATCTTGTCGCCGAGAAAGATCAGGCCGAACAGCGCGACCTGCACCGGCTCGGTCTTGATATAGGCATAGGCGACCACGAACGAGCGCTCGCCCATCACCGAAAGCATGGTCGCGGTGGCGGCGATCTGCGCCGAGCGCGCCGCCGATCACCCAGGGCCAGAACGATGGCGGCGTGTGCGGCAGGGCTTGACCGGTCGCCATCACCACGCCGGCAAGAAAGATCAGCGCGAACGGAAAGCCGAACAGGAAGCGCACATGGGTGGCGCCGACCGTGCCGAGCGTGGCGGTCAGCTCGCGCTGCATGGCGTTGCGCGCGGTCTGCGCCGCCGCGGCGATCAGCGTAAAGACGGCCCAGAGCATTGCGCGGCGCTAGTTCATGCGCTCACGCCGCGGCCGAGCGGATTTCGGCGGCTTCGGGAAATTCGGTGACCGCGCCCTTCTCGTTGTCGACCAGCAGGAACAGATCGAAATAGCGGATGGTCGGCGCGCCGCCGGTGCGCTTGATCACCGACTGCCGCCATTCCTCGTTATGCGCCTTCTGCGCCGCGTCGACCGACGGCCAGATATAGACGCCGGCGCCGGTCTTGCCGTTGAGTTCGAGCAGGAAATGCTTGCGCAGCAATTCCTTGTTGGCGCGCCATTTCGGAATGACGTTGCGCGCCTCCTCGGCGACCTGCTGGCGGCTCCAGCCCTTCGGCGAATTGAATTCGACCAGTTCGAGAATCATTTTGACTTTTCCTTCTCCTTAGGCTGCTCCGCCACCAGCATGTAGTTCACATCCATGTCGGACGACAATTGCCAGCGGTCGGCGAACGGATTGTAGATCACGCCGCGCTCGCCGGTCACCCGCAGGCCCGCTGCGCTCGAACGCGATCTCGAGTTCGTTCGGCGTGACGAACTTGTCCCATTGATGGGTGCCGCGCGGCAGCCAGCGCAGCACGTATTCGGCGCCGACGATGGCGAGCGCGAAACTCTTCAGCGTGCGGTTCAAGGTGGCGGCGATCATCAGCCCGCCCGGCTTCACCATCGAGGCGCAGGTCGTCACGAACGCCTCGACATCGGTGACGTGCTCGACCACTTCCATCGCCAGCACCACGTCGAAGCGTTCGCCGGCCGCGGCCAGGTCTTCGGCCGTGGTGGCGCGGTAGTCGACCGCAACACCGCTCTCCTGCGCATGGGCTTGTGCCGCGGCGATATTGTCCTCCGACGGATCGGCGCCGACCATCTGCGCGCCCAGCCGCGCCAACGGCTCCGACAAAATGCCGCCGCCGCAGCCGATATCGAGCATGCGCAGGCCTTTCAGGCAGTCGAGCTTCTTGGGGTCGCGCGCAAAGCGCGCCGCCGCCTGGTCGCGGATATAGGCGAGCCTGACCGGATTGAACTTGTGCAGCGCCGCCATCGGCCCGCGCGGATCCCACCAGTCGGCGGCATGGCGCGAAAAGCGCTCGACTTCGGCCGCATCGACGCTGGTGGCGCGGGCTTTCGTGTTAATCATTCGAACCGTCTCGCATCGCGGCGCGGCGTTCAAGTTGCAGGTCGCCCACCCCGCCGGTATGTATACGCGCCTTTTCGGGCCGGCGCTTGGGGCCTACTAAAGCCTTGCGCCGGCCGCTTGTTAGCGCCTTTTGGCGCGTCCGGGAATGTCATGGCTCGCCTGGTAATGAAATTCGGCGGAACGTCGGTCGCCGATCTCGACCGCATCCGCAACGTGGCGCGCCACGTCAAGCGCGAGGTCGACGCCGGCTACGACGTGGCCGTCGTGGTCTCGGCCATGGCCGGCGTGACCAATCAACTGGTCGAGTGGTGCCGGCAGGCCGCCCCGCTGCACGACGCGCGCGAATACGACGCGGTGGTGGCGACCGGCGAGCAGGTCACCGCCGGGCTGCTCGCCATCGTGCTGGAAGGCATGGGCGTCAATGCGCGCTCCTGGCAGGGCTGGCAATTGCCGATCCTGACCGACAATGCGCACGGCTCCGCCCGCATCCTGGACGTGAACGGCGCCGAACTGATCAAGCGCTTCAAGGAGCACAGCCAGGTCGCGGTGATCGCCGGCTTCCAGGGCATGCACAAGGAGACCGGCCGCATCACCACGCTCGGCCGCGGCGGCTCGGACACCTCGGCGGTGGCGATCGCCGCCGCCATCGAGGCCGAGCGCTGCGACATCTATACCGACGTGGACGGCGTCTACACCACCGACCCGCGCGTGGTGCCGAAGGCGCACCGGATGGACAAGATCGCCTTCGAGGAAATGCTGGAACTGGCCTCGCTCGGCGCCAAGGTCATGCAGGTGCGCTCGGTCGAGCTCGGCATGGTGCACAATGTGCGCATCTTCGTGCGCTCGAGCTTCGAGAAGCCGGAGGACATCGATCCGCGCAAAGCCCCATCCGGCACACTCATTTGCGACGAGGGAGACATCGTGGAACAGCAAATCGTCACCGGCATCGCCTTCTCCAAGGACGAGGCGCAGATCTCGATCCGCCGCGTGCAGGACAAGCCCGGGGTCGCCGCCGCGATCTTCGGCCCGCTCGCCGACGCCAGCATCAACGTCGACATGATCGTGCAGAACGTCTCGGCCGACGGCGCCACCACCGACCTCACCTTCACGGTGCCCTCGGCCGACTACGAGCGTGCCCGCGTCACCATCGAAAAGGCCAAGGGCGCGATCGGCTATGAGCGGCTGGACGGCGCCACCGACGTCGCCAAGGTCTCGGTCATCGGCATCGGCATGCGCAGCCATGCCGGCGTCGCCGCCCAGGCGTTCAAGGCGCTGTCCGAGCAGAAGATCAATATCCTCGCCATCACCACCTCCGAGATCAAGTTCTCGGTGCTGATCAATGCCTCCCAAACCGACCTGGCGGTGCGCACGCTGCATACGCTGTACGGGCTGGATAAGGCGCTAGGTGGCCGCCGGGCCCTCTGCCCGGAATTGGAGCAGGAAAAACCGCTTTGGCTTGCCCCTTGCATGGGCCATTGGCTATAGCCTGAGCGGTAAGCGGCCGCGGGCGCCGACCCGCGGTCGCTATTCGTACATGATCGGGCCGTAAACGAGGCTGCGGGCCCGAGCCCCGGCTGGACAAGGACCTCGAAAATGCGTGGCGCGCTCGGCGGTCCGCGCGTGCTGTTGCGCCGGCTTCGCGAGGTGATGGCGGAGCCGGTCAGCGCGCAGGATCGCCTCGACAAGGTGGTCGTGCTGATCGCCGCCAACATGGTGGCGGAGGTTTGCTCTGTCTACGTCTTGCGCGTGGACGGAACCCTCGAGCTATACGCCACCGAGGGCTTGAAGCACGAAGCCGTCCACCAGACCGTGCTGAAAGCCGACGAAGGCCTGGTCGGCCTGGTCGCCAGCGAAGCCAATCCGATCAACCTGTCGGACGCGCAGGCGCATCCGGCCTTCTCCTACCGGCCGGAAACCGGCGAAGAAATCTATCATTCGTTCCTCGGCGTGCCGGTCCTGCGCGCCGGCAATACGCTCGGCGTGCTGGTGGTGCAGAACCGCGCGCGCCGCACCTACACCGAAGAGGAAGAAGAAGCGCTGCAAACGACGGCGATGGTGCTCGCCGAGATGATCGCCTCCGGCGAGCTGTCCTCGCTCGCCCAGCCCGGCGCCGAGCCGGCCGCGCGCCATGCGATGCATCTCACCGGCACCTCGCTGTCCGACGGCATCGCGCTCGGCCACGTGGTGCTGCACGAGCCGCGCGTCGTCATCACCGACGTGATCGCCGACGACGTGCCGCGCGAGCTCAAGCGGCTCGATGCCGCGATCGCTACCTTGCGCGCCGATCTCGACCGCATGGTCGAGCACCGCGACGTCGCCGACGGCGGCGAGCATCGCGACGTGCTCGAAGCCTATCGCATGTTCTCTTACGACCAGGGCTGGCTGCACAAGATCCGCGAAGCGGTGACGACCGGTCTCACCGCCGAAGCCGGCGTCGAGCGCGTGCAGTCCGACACCCGCGCCCGCATGCTGCGCGCCTCCGATCCTTATCTGCGCGACCGCCTGCACGACCTCGACGACCTCGCCAACCGCCTGATGCGGGTGCTGATGGGCCAGGATCACGCGCCGGGAAAAGAGCAGCTGCCGGAAAACGCCATCGTGGTCGCGCGCTCCATGGGTCCGGCGGCGCTGCTCGACTACGACCGCAAAAGATTGCGCGGCCTGGTGCTGGAGGAAGGCGGGCCGACCTCGCATGTCTCGATCGTGGCGCGCGCGCTCGGCATTCCGACCGTCGGCGAAATCTCCAATGCCACCGGCCTGGTCGAGCCCGGCGACGCCATCATCGTGGACGGCTCGACCGGCCATGTGCACATGCGCCCGCCGCAGGATATCGAGGCGTCCTATGGCGAGCGGGTAAAGCTGCGCGCGCGCCGGCAGGCGCAATATCGCGCGCTGCGCGACCGGCCTTGCGTCACCAAGGACGGCCAGAAGATCGCGCTGATGATCAATGCCGGCCTCACCATCGATCTTCCGCATCTCGAGGACACCGGCGCCGCCGGCATCGGCCTGTTCCGCACCGAATTGCAGTTCATGGTGGCTGACCACGCTGCCGCGCACCGGCGAGCAGCTCGCGCTCTATCGCACCGTGCTCGACGCCGCCGGCAAGAAGCCGGTGACCTTCCGCACGCTCGATATCGGCGGCGACAAGGTGCTGCCTTATATGCGCAACTTCGAAGAGGAGAATCCGGCGCTCGGCTGGCGCGCGATCCGGCTCGGACTCGATCGTCCGGGCCTGTTGCGCAGCCAGGTGCGCGCGCTGCTGCGCGCCGCCGGCGGGCGCGAATTGCGACTGATGTTTCCGATGATCGCGATGGTCGAGGAATTCGACAAGGCCAAGTCGCTGGTCGAGATCGAACTGACCCATCTGCGCCGGCACGGTCACCAGCTGCCCGAGCGGGTGCAGATCGGCACCATGCTGGAGGTGCCCTCGCTGCTGTTCCAGCTCGACGAACTGCTGGAGCGGGTGGATTTCCTCTCGGTCGGCTCCAACGATCTGATGCAATTCCTTTATGCCGCCGATCGCGGCAATGTCCGCGTGTCGGAACGCTTCGATCCGCTGTCGGCGCCGGTGCTGCGCGCGCTCAAGGACATCGCCGACAAGGCCCGCAAGCACGGCAAGCCGGTGGCGCTGTGCGGCGAGCTGGCCTCGCAGCCGATCGGCGCGCTGGCGCTCGCCATTCTCGGCTATCGCACGCTGTCGCTGTCGCCGTCGGCGGTCGGCCCGGTCAAGGCGATGCTGCTCGAACTCGATTGCCGCAAGGGCGAGGCCGCCATCCTGCCCTGCCTGGAGCAGCCGGTCGGCAGCGTATCCATCCGCCACAAGCTCGAGGGCTTCGCGGCGGCCGAGGGCTTGCAACTTTGATCGCGCTTCCGCAACACCGGCTCGACGCCCTGCTCTCCCGCCACGCGATGGTGGAAAGCGAGCTCGCGAGCGGCTTGAGCCCCGACGCCTACGTCAAGCTGTCGCGCGAATTCGCCGAACTCGGTCCGGTGATCGAGGCGATCAAGGCTTATCGCGCCGTCACCGCCGAGATGGGCGATCTCGAGGCGCTGATCGCCGACCCGTCGACCGATGCCGAAATGCGCAAGCTGGCGGAAGCCGAGAAGCCGGCATTGCAGGCGCGCAGGGACAAGCTCGAACAGCAGATCCGTCTCGCGCTGATCCCCAAGGACGCGATGGACGATCACAACGCCATCCTCGAAATCCGCGCCGGCACCGGCGGCGACGAGGCCGCGCTGTTCGCCGGCGACCTGTTCCGCATGTACGAGCGCTACGCCGCCAAGCAGGGCTGGAAGACGGAAATCCTGTCCATCAGCGAAGGCACCAAAGGCGGCTTCAAGGAAATCGTCGCCGAAGTGCGCGGCCGCGGCGTCTTTGCCAAGCTTAAGTTCGAATCCGGCGTGCATCGCGTGCAGCGCGTGCCCGACACCGAAGCCTCCGGCCGCATTCACACCTCCGCCGCCACCGTCGCGGTGCTGCCCGAGGTGGAAGACGTCGACATCAAAATCAACGATGACGATCTCAAGATCGACACCATGCGCGCGCAAGGCGCCGGCGGCCAGCACGTCAACAAGACCGAGTCCGCCATCCGCATCACCCATTTGCCGAGCGGCATCGTGGTATTCGTGCAGGAGGAACGCTCGCAGCACAAGAACAAGGCCAAGGCGATGACGATGCTGCGCGCCAAGCTCTACGACGCCGAGCGCAGCAAGCTCGACGCCGAGCGCGCGGCGGAACGGCGCGGGCAGATCGGATCGGGCGACCGCTCGGAGCGAATCCGCACCTATAATTTTCCGCAAGGCCGCGTCACCGATCACCGCATCAATCTGACGCTGCACAAGCTGCCGCAGGTGATGGAAGGCGAGGCCTTGCACGAGCTCATCGATGCGCTGGTGACCGAGCATCAGGCCGAACTGCTGGCGGCCGAGGGCGCGACGTGACGCTCGCCACCGCCACACGGACGATAGCGGCATCGCGGCGCGCACTGACCGAGATGTTCCGTCAGGCCGGCATCGACTCCGCCGAAGCCGATGCGCGGCTGTTGATCGCGCACGCGCTCGGCATCGATCGCGCCGAGCTGATGGCGAATGGCGAGCGTGCGCTGAACCTTGAGCAAATGAAGGCGATCGACGCGCTGGCCGCACGCAGGCGCAAGCGTGAGCCGGTCGCGCGCATCCTTGGCGTCAAGGAATTCTGGAGCCTGTCGCTGCAGGTCACGCCCGCTGTGCTGGTGCCGCGGCCGGAAACCGAGACCGTAATCGAAGACGCG
The DNA here is from genome assembly GCA_963781875.1 of uncultured Alphaproteobacteria bacterium. Lineage (GTDB taxonomy): Bacteria > Pseudomonadota > Alphaproteobacteria > Rhizobiales > Xanthobacteraceae > Pseudolabrys. The sequence goes on along the minus strand of CAWAHP010000009.1, from coordinate 627,549 downwards.
CTCGATGGGATTGTGCGCGATGCGCTGGCGAATGGAGAAACTGCGCATTCTCGACATCGGCACCGGCTCGGGCGCGCTGCTGCTGGCGCTGCTCAGCGAATTGCCGAACGCGACCGGCACCGGCACCGATATCAGCGCGGCGGCCTTGAGCGTTGCGCGCGCCAATGCCAAACGCCACGGCCTCGGCGGCCGTTGCACGTTCGTTGCCTGCAATATCGCCACCGGCCTGCAAGGCCAGTTCGATTTGATCGTTTCGAATCCGCCCTATGTGACGCGCGGCGATATTGCCTCGCTCGCGCCGGAGGTGCGCGACTACGACCCGGCGATCGCGCTCGACGGCGGTATGGACGGTCTCGATGGTTACCGCGCCATTGCCGGCGAAGGCCGCCGCTTGCTGGCGCCGGGCGGCCGGCTGATCGTGGAACTGGGGGCAGGCCAGGAATTGGCGGTTCGCGCGCTGTTTACCAAAGCGGGATTGACGGCAGGCGGCGCGCGCAAGGATTTGGCCGGGATTCCGCGCGCGCTCGGCGCAAATACCGCGCCATGAGCATGCCGCATTTCGACCTGGCGAAAAGCGCTGGGCTCCATTGTGGGCGAAAAAACCACTTGGAATGTGAAGCGGAAACGACTAGCTTCCCCTCACGGAATTGACCCGTGACAGTTGCATCGCCACGAAGCCCGGAGCCAGAGGCTCTGCGAGGCGGCGGCGCAGCCCCGATGACGAAGAGCCGATTACGAAAACGGCAAACGAAATCGCCAGAGACGGGTTTGGATGCTTCACCGGTTGGGCGCATCACACGACTAAACATTGAGAGATGCGCGTAACGAGAGGTTGGCAACGCCGCGGCAGGATCGCGGCCATGGGGTTGCTGTAGCTATCGCGATATAGAGCGCAAACGTTCGAACATTCGCGCGGACAACTGCAGGTCCGGCCGCGCAATGAAATTCGTTTGGACTTGCGGGTTCAGTCAAGCAATCGGCGGAGAACGCCGCGTTAAAGCGAGCAAAGCGAAAGGTCGGCGAACAGGCACATCATGAGAAACGGTCAGAAACGCATGCGTGGGCGGAACAACAACAACCCCCACCGTAGCAAAAGCCAGAATCCGCTGACGCGGGTCTACGAGTCGAACGGGCCCGACGTGAAGATTCGCGGCACCGCCTCCCACATCGCGGAGAAATACATCCAGCTCGCGCGCGACTCGCAGAGCTCCGGCGATCCGGTTGCGGCTGAGAATTACTACCAGCACGCCGAACATTATTTCCGCCTGATCGCGGCCGCGCAGGAACAGTTCCGCCAGCAGAACCCCTATTACAATCAGCAGCCGCAGCAGGGCCAAGGCGGCCAGCAGGCCGCCCCGCAAGGCGCGGCTGACGACAACTATGACGACGGCGACGACGAGGGCCAGCCTTTCCTGGGCCAGAACGAGCCGAGCTACGCGCCGCAACCGCCGGCGCAGCAGCCGCAGCCGTTTATTCCCCGCGATGCGCAGCCGTTCCCGCCGCGCGATCAGCAACAGCACAACCGCCCGCAGCATCAACCGCAGCAGCCGTCCTATCCGCAGCCGTCGAGCCAGGGCGGCCATGAGGGCGCGCCGGATCCGACCGGCTTGCCGGCGTTCATCACCGGCGGCGGTCAGCCGCAGCCAAATGTCGGCCAGAATGCCAACCAGCCGGCCGGCCCGAACGGCAACGACCAGGGCAACCGCAATAATCAGGATCGCTTCGGCCATCGCCGGCGGCGCCATCGCGGCGGCGGCGGTTTCCGCCCGGAACGCCCGGATAATTTCGGCAACGTCGCTCCGCAGGGCGCGGCGCCGCAACCCGTCCCGGGCGACGGCGGCGACGAGCCGCCGCGTCAGCCGGAATAATCCGATCCCGATCTTTGACCGGCATTCCGCTCATTCCCGCGTAAGCGGGAATCCACATCTTTGATATGGACTGGGTCCCCGCTTTCGCGGGGACGAGCGGATGAGTGGTGCGACTATGCGCCGGGTGACGGCGCCAGCGCCGGCTCCAGCGCCGGCACCAGGCGCTGCTTTTCGCGGCGCGCTGGGATCGCGCGATAGACCTGCTTGGTGGCTTCCACCAGATGCACGCCGGCGAACGGCGCCGACAGCGTCGCGCCGGTGCGCTCCCAGGCCACCGCCGAGCGCAGAAACCAGCCGCGCGCGACCGGCGGCACATACAGCGCCTCGCTCCATCCGGTCGGCGTGAACCAGGTCTCGCGCAACAGCTGATTGATCTGGCTGCGCGAATAGGGCCGGCCATGACCGAACGGCGTCGTGTCCATGCGCGCCCACAGTCCGCGCCGGTTCGGCACCACCGCCAGCAGCCGGCCGCCAGCCGCCAGCACCCGCCACACTTCGCGCAGCAGCGTGGCCGGGTCGTTGGTCATTTCCACCGCATGCACCAGCAGCACGCGATCGACCGCGGCGTCGGTGAGCGGAAGCTCGTTCTCGTCCACCAGCGTCGAAAGCGCCGGCTTCGATGTCGGCCATTTCACCACGCCCTGTCCGGCCGGCATGAAGGCGAGGCAGCGTTCGGCCTCCTCGCGGAACAGGCCGAGATAGGGCGTGGCATAGCCGATGCCGAGCACGCGCTGGCCGGCGGTATTGGTCCACAGACTGCGAACGCCGCGGCCGATGAAGCGGCGGGCCACCACGCCCAAGCGCTGGCCATAGAAATTGCGCAGGTCCACGACATCGATCGACATGGAACTAAATTACCATGAAACGGTGCGGTTAGTTGCGCCGCCCCGGCACACGGACCGTGCGAGACAATGCATCAGCATGATACGGTTAACGCTCACGCGCTGTTAGAGGACCAAGCCCATGGCCGCGGAAACCCGCCTGTTTCTCTGCCGATCTGACAATTACGGGGTGCTGCTGCATGACCCGGCGAGCGGGGCCACTGCCGCGATCGATGCGCCCGAGGCGGCGCCGATCGAGGCCGCGCTCAAGGCCACCGGCTGGAAGCTCACCGATATCCTGGTCACCCACCACCACGCCGACCACACCGACGGCATCAAAGCGCTGAAGGACAAATACAAATGCCGCGTGGTGGCGCCGGCGGCGGAAGCCGACACAATTCCGGCGGTGGACCAGACTGTCCGCGAGGGCGACAAGGTTGCGGTCGGCAAGCTCTCGGCCAACGTGATCGAGACGCCGGGCCACACCAACGGCCACATCGCCTACTGGTTCAACGCCGACAAGCTCGCCTTCGTCGGCGACACGCTGTTCTCCATCGGCTGCGGCCGCGTGATCGAGGGCACTCCCGGGATGATGTGGCGCTCGCTCTGCAAGCTGCGCGATCTGCCGGACGACACCAAAATCTATTGCGGGCACGAATATACCGCCGCCAATATCAAATTCGCGCGCACCATCGAGCCGGATAATGCGGCGCTGGCGGCGCGCGAGGCGCAGGCGAAGCAGCAGATCGCAAAGACCGAGCCGACGATTCCCGTCACCATCGGCGAGGAGAAAAAAGCCAATCCGTTCCTGCGCGCCGATGTGCCGGAGGTGGCGGCCGGCATCGGCATGGCGGGCAAGCCGGCGGCACAGGTGTTCGCCGAAATCCGCGCGCGCAAAAACAAGTTCTAGCGCGCTCATGTCTGCGCTTGCCGCCGCCGATATCATCCGCGCGCTCGATCTCAAGCCGCACCCGGAAGGCGGGCACTACCGCGAGACCTTCCGCGACCCCCGCCAAATCGACGGCCGCGCCGCCTCGACCGCGATCCTGTTCCTGCTGGCGCGCGGCGAGCGCTCGCATTGGCATCGCATCGACGCGGTCGAGATCTGGCACTATTACGCCGGCGCGCCGCTGAAGCTTTCGGTGGTCGACGGCGCCAAGGAAGAAATCATCCGGCTCGGCGGTGATATCGCAGCGGACGAAGTTCCGCAGGTGACGGTGCCGGCGCGCGCGTGGCAGGCGGCGGAAAGTTTCGGCGATTGGACCCTTGTCGGCTGCACGGTCGCGCCCGGCTTCACCTTCGAGGGCTTCGAGCTGGCGCCGACGGACTGGTCGCCGCGCCGCTAAACGATCCATTTTCCTCGTCATGCCCGGCCTTGTGCCGGGCATCCACGTCTTTACAGTTTCCACAAACAAGACGTGGATGGCCGGGACAAGCCCGGCCATGACGGCTGAGAACTGGGAGAACGCCCCCGTGCCGAACAATCTCGACGATGCACGCAACCTGCTGGCGCGCGCCAACCGCATGATCGCCAACGAAGGCGTGCTCGACGCCTTCGGCCACGTCACCATGCGCCATCCGACCGATCCGAAGCGCTATCTGATGTCGCGCTCGCGCGCGCCGGAGCTGGTGCAGCCGGACGATATCTTAGAGTTCACGCTCGATTCGACGACAGTGAAGCCGACCGACGTGAGGCTCTACGGCGAGCGCGTCATCCACGGTGAAATCTACAAGGCGCGGCCGGACGTGAACGCGGTGTGCCACCACCACGCGCCGTCGATCCTGCCGTTCTGCATTTCCGGCATGCCGCTCAAGCCGGTCTATCACCTCGGCGCCACGCTGGGCGCAGATGGTGCCGTTCTGGGATGCCCGCGATGAATTCGGCGACACCAATTTGATCGTGGCCAAGCCTGAGGAAGGCGCCTCGCTGGCGCGCGCGCTGGGTACAAACTGGATCGTGCTGATGCGCCGGCATGGCGCGACCGTCGCCGGCAAGACGCTCGAGGAGCTGATGTTCCGCACCATCTACACCGCGCGCAACGCGGCGCTGCAAATCCAGGCGCACGGACTTGGGCACGTGTCGCCGCTCAATGCCGCCGAAACGAGTCTGGCCGGCGAATACAATCTGCGGCCGGGGCCGGTCGCGCGCGCCTGGGAATACTGGTCGGTGCGGCTGGACAAGGCGGAAGGCAACTGGCGCGGCGCTCGTTCAAGACCGGCGCGTCGCGCGGGCAAGCACGCCAAAAGCAGACGCAAGCGCTAGGCGCCGCTGCTAGACGAAGTACTGCCCGCCATTGGCGGAGAGCGTGGAGCCGGTGATCAGGCCGGCATCGTCCGAAGCCAGGAACACCACGCAGCGCGCGATCTCCTCCGGCTCGCCCAGGCGGCCGATCGGAATCAGCGGCAGGATCGATTTCTCCAGCACGTCCTTCGGCACCGCCTGCACCATCTCGGTGTTGATGTAGCCCGGGCAGATCGCGTTCACGGTGATGCCGGAACGCGCGGCTTCCTGCGCCAGCGCCTTGGTGAAGCCGAGTTCGCCGGCCTTGGCGGCGGAGTAATTGGTCTGCCCCATCTGGCCCTTCTGGCCGTTGATCGAGGAGATGTTGACGATGCGGCCGAACTTGCGTTCGCGCATGCCCTCGATCACCTGCCGGCACATGTTGAACAGCGAGCCGAGATTGGTGTTGATCACCGCGCTCCACTGCTCGGGCTTCATGCGGTGGAGCATGGCATCGCGGGTGATGCCGGCATTGTTGACCAGCACCTCGATGGGCCCGACCTCAGCCTCGACCTTCTTGATGCCTTCGGTGCAGGCCTCGTAGGACGACACGTCCCACTTGAATACCGGAATGCCGGTTTCCGCCTTGAATTTCTGCGCCGCATCGTCGTTGCCGCCGTAATTGGCCGCAACCTTGTAGCCCTGCGCTTTAAGCGCCTTGGCGATGGCGGCGCCGATGCCGCGAGTGCCGCCGGTGACCAACGCAACGCGTGACATTCCCCACTCCTCCCAGAAACTTTCTTTACGTCGTCATGGCCGGGTCGAGCCAGCCATGACGTAGATCAGTTCGGCACAGATCGGCGTTCGACGCATTTTCTTCGGTGCGTGTTCGCGCGGCTTAGCCGCGCTCCACGCACATGGCAATTCCCATGCCGCCGCCGATGCAGAGCGTGGCAAGTCCCTTCTTGGCATTGCGCTGCTGCATCTCGTACAGCAGCGTCGTCGAGCACGCGCGCGCCGGAGGCGCCGATCGGATGGCCGATGGCGATGGCGCCGCCATTGACGTTGACCTTGGCGGTGTCCCAGCCGAGATCCTTGTTGACCGCGCAGGCCTGCGCGGCGAACGCTTCGTTGGCTTCCACCAGATCGAGATCGTCATGCTTCCAGCCGGCTTTCTTGAGCGCCGCGCGCGATGCCGGGATCGGTCCCGTCCCCATGATCGAGGGATCGACGCCGGCCTGCGCCCACGACACGATGCGCGCGAGCGGCGTCTTGCCGAGCTTGGCGGCCTCGGACGCCTTCATCAGCACCACGGCGGCGGCGCCGTCATTGATGCCGGAGGCGCTGGCCGCGGTCACCGTGCCTTCCTTGTCGAAGGCCGGGCGCAGCTTGGAAATCGCTTCGAGCGTAACGCCGGCTTTCGGATATTCGTCGGTGTCGACCACCACGTCGCCCTTGCGCGACTTGATGGTGACGGCGACGATTTCGTCCTTGAACTTGCCGGCCTTCTGCGCGGCTTCCGCCTTGTTCTGCGATTTGACCGCGAACTCGTCCTGCTGCTGCGCGCGTGATCTGCCACTGCTTGGCGACGTTCTCGGCGGTGTTGCCCATGTGATAGCCGTTGAAGGCGTCCCACAGCCCGTCCTTGATCATGGTGTCGACCATTTCGAACGCGCCCATCTTCACGCCGTTGCGCAGATGCTGGCAGTGCGGCGCCATGCTCATGGATTCCTGGCCGCCTGCCACCACGATCTCGCTGTCGCCGTTGAGGATCGCCTGATAGCCGAGCGCGACCGCGCGCAAGCCGGAACCGCATAGCTGGTTCACGCCCCAGGCAGGGCTCTCGACCGGAATGCCGGCGGCGATCGACGCCTGCCGCGCCGGGTTCTGGCCCTGACCGGCGGTGAGGATCTGCCCCATGATCACTTCGCTGACGCGGCCGCCTTCGACCCCGGCCCGCTTCAGCGCGTCCTTGATCGCGACTTTTCCCGAGTTCATGGGCCGGCAGATTTGCAAACGCCCCGTTGAAGGCGCCGACGGGCGTACGGGCGGCGCTCACGATGACGATGTCGTCTTTCATCCGAAACTCCTGTTGCGGTCGTTGCGGGGCAAGGCTCGCAATTGGCCGGCTTTTATGGCACTGCCGCATCCTCGGCAGAGCGGGCAGCCCTGTCAACATGGACGACTTGAGGATACCCGCAAGAATTGGCGCTTTTTTGATATTTCTCAAGAGTTACCGCACTGCCCGCATGGCCTCCCGCGCCGCCACAAAACGGTGGCCCGCGCCAGTGGAAAACGGTTATGCTTAAGCCTTAGGGCAGGGGAAACGTGATCCAGATGGCAGAGGAAAAAGAGCCGGTCACAATCAAGAAATACGCCAACCGGCGGCTCTACAACACCGGCACCAGCACCTACGTCACGCTCGAAGACCTCGCCACCATGGTCAAGGAGGGCGAGAATTTCGTCGTCTTCGACGCCAAGACCGGCGAGGACATCACGCGCTCGGTGCTGGCGCAGATCATCTTCGAGCAGGAAAACAAGGAAGGCCAAAGCCTGCTGCCGATCGCCTTCCTGCGGCAGTTGATCCGCTTCTACGGCGACAGCATGCAGATGCTGGTGCCGCGCTTCCTCGAACAGTCGATGCAATTCGCTCACCAGCGAACAGGGCAAATTCCGCGAACAGATCACGCAGGCCTTCGGCGTCGGCGGCTTCGGGCCGCTCGAGGACCAGGTGCGGCGGAACATGGAAATGTTCGAAAAGACCTTCGCCATGTTCGCGCCCTTCGCGCGCGGCCAGGGCAAGCCGGCATCGGACAAGCCGCAAGGATCGGCTGGCGAGATGGACGAGCTCAAGCGCCAGCTCGACGAGATGCAGAAGCGGCTCGATAAGCTCGGCGGCAAGGAATAGCCGCGCGACAATTCCAAGCTACGCCGATGCGGCGCGATCCTTTCGCGGCCGCCCACGGCCGCTCGCGGGTGGCCAGTCCGATCAACGCGCCTTGCAGGAAATCGCAGCCCCAGCTCGACAACAGCTGGGCGGCTGCCTCGTCCTGCACCCATTCGGCGACGGTCTTGAGGCCGAGCCGGTGCGACAGATCGATCAGCGTGTGCACGAAGGCGCGGTCGTCGCTCGACTTCATGATGTTCTGCACGAAGGCGCCGTCGATCTTCACGATGTCGACGCCGAGCTTGCGCAGATTGCGGAACGAGGTATGGCCGGCGCCGAAATCGTCGATGGCGATGCGGCAGCCAAGATCCTTCACCCGGGTGACGAAGCCGCGCGCGTCGTCCACGTTCTGGATCGCCGCGGTTTCGGTGATCTCGATGATCAGCCGCTCGGCCGCGCCGGAATTGGCGCGCAGCAGCGCGCCCAGGCCCGCCCACCAGTCCGGATCGACGGTGGAGGCCGGCGAGACATTGACGCTGGCCTGCAGCGCGGGCGTGGCGGCCAATTCGCTCACCACCAGCTCGAGCACGCGATAGTCCAGCATGCGCACCAGCCCGAGCCGCTCCGCCACCGGGATGATCTCGTTGGCGTGGGCGATGCGCGCCGTCGCTGCGATGGACCCGCATCAGGCATTCGTAGAACGCGACCTTGCGGCTTTGCGCCTCGACCACCGGCTCGTAGGCGAGCGCGATCCGCCGCTCGTTGAGCGCGGCGACGATCTCGTCGGTGGCGCGCACGCTTTCGCGGCGCAGCGCGTCGCGCTCGACATTCGGCCGGTAGGCGACGAACGAGCCGTGGCGCTTGGCGCGCGCGGCGTGCAGCGCGTCCTGTGCGCGGCTCAGGATTTCCGGCACGCTGCGGGCATGGCGCGGCGCGGTCACGCCGCCGATCGTCACCGTCACCGCCACCGGGCCGGCGGCGGTCGTGATCGTCTCGTCGCGCACGCCGGTCAGCAGCCGATCGGCGGCAACCGCCAACTCGTCGGGCGTGCAACTGGTCAGCACCACGCCGAACTTGTTGCCGGAGAATGCGGCCGAGATGGTCCTTGCCGCGCAGGCGCGCGCGGATGCGCTTGGCGACCTGCGCGATCACCTCCTCGGTGATATCGAAGCCATAGGCCTCGTTGAGCCGGCCGAGATGGTCGATGGCGACCAGCAGAAAGCCGCATGAGCTGCGGAATTTCACCGCTTCGTCGAGCGTGGCGCCGAGCACCTCGGTCAAGCGGGCGCGGTTGAGTTCGCCGGTCAGGGCATCGAAATTCGCCAGCTTGCACCAGCTTGCGCTCGCGTTCGTGGCGCTCGTTGATGACGCGCACGATCCCGTGCGCGCGCAGCGGCTTGCCATCCGGACCCGCGAACCAGCGGCCGGTATCCTCCAGCCAGATTTTCTCGTCGCCGCGCTTGAACGCGTATTGCACCTGATAGGGAACGCCGTCGCCGGTGTCGCGCTCGGTGGACTGCTGGATCGCATCGAAGCGGGCTTGTCCGCCGTTCGGCGTCGATGCGCTGGGCGTAAGCCTTGCCGCTGCCGATGTCGCCGATGTCGGTGACGCCGAGCACCGCCGCGGCATTGGCGCTCCAGGTCAATGCGTCGGTGTCGAGCCGCCATTCGTAGGCGACGTCGCCGATCGACCGGAGAATCTCCGCGGCGTCCGGGACACCGGCCGGTTGATCGAAACGGGTCACGTTCGCCCCTTTTTGGAACGCCGCGCCGCGCCGGGCGTTGCTTCGTGAGATGGATGCAGGCCGAAACTACGGACAATCCTTAAACAATTAGAAAAAGTGCCGGATTGCCTGCGGCCTTAAGCGCGATTAACGGCCCACGGCACGGCCCTTGCCAATCACAGGGCGAGCAAGGGCATCTTGTCCCGAATTGAGACAGGCAGTGAGTATGCGAGTTGGCGCAGACCAGACAAGCAGCTTCACGGCAAACCGGACGGACGCCGCGTGACGCAACGCTGCGCCGTGGCAGCATGACGCCGGCAGCCGGGCGCTGGTGGTTGTTGCCCGCGGCTGACGGCGCGTCAGCACGCCGGCGAATTATCGCCAGGCGGCGTTCCTCGCCCATCTCATCGCCGTGAAGGATCAGCATCCGCAGACCCGCGAGCGCCGGCGCGCCGAGCCGGGCGAAGCCATCGCCGCCTATCGCGCCGTCGCGGCGCTGACCGAATCATAGTATCCCAGCGCGCAGCCGTCCTTGCGCGGCTCCGAGCCGCCGATCAGCACGCCGCGATCCCAATCGATCTTGATGGTCTGCCCGCCGCCCCAGGGCGTCGGCGCGATCACGACGTCGTGGCCGCGCGCTTTGAGGCCCTCGATGGTCGCCGCCGGCGTGCCGTTCTCGACGATCGTCTGTTCGCCTTCGAAGAAGAAGCGCGGCGCGTCGATCGCCTGCTGCACGTCCATGCCGTAGTCGAGCATGTTGAGCACGATCTGCACGTGGCCCATCGGCTGATAGTGCGCGCCCATGACGCCGAAGCTCATGTCGCAGCGCCCATTGCGCATGGCGAGCGCCGGAATGATGGTGTGCATCGGCCGCTTGTTCGGGGCCGAAGGTGTTGGGATGATCCGGCTCGAGCGTGAAGCAGGCGCCGCGATTGGTCAGCATGATGCCGGTCTTCTCGGTGCAGATGCCGACGCCGAAATTCGAATAGAGCGAATTGATGAAGGAGACCGCCATGCGGTCGCGATCGACCACGGTGAGATAGACCGTATTGCTGCCGGGCGCCGGCGCCGTCGGAAGTTTCGCGCGCCGCTTCATGTCGATCTTGGCGGCAAGCTTCTTGGCAAATGCCTTGTCGAGCAGGTCGGCTACCGGCGTGCGCATATGCGCGTCATCGGCAATATGCGTGTCGCGCACGCGCAAAGCCCAAGCGTGCCGCTTCCAGCACCAGATGGAAACGCTCGGGGCCGAGCGGATCGAGCGCCTTGAGGTCGAAATTCTCCAGGATATTGAGCATCACCAGCGCGGTGAGGCCCTGCCCGTTCGGCGGGATCTCGACCAGATCGAGCCCGCGATAATTGGTCGAGATCGGCTCGACCACGTCGCCGCGATGGCGTGCGAAATCTTCCGCGGTCAGGAACGAGCCGCGCGCGGCGACGGTGTTCGCCATGTCGTCGGCGATCTCGCCTTCGTAGAAGGCGCGCGCGCCCTTGGCGGCGATCGTCTTCAAGGTCGCGGCCAGCGCCGGAAAGCGGATCACGTCGCCTTCGCTTGGCGCGGCGCCGTTGAACAGATAATGCTTCGACGCGCCGGCATCGGCCTTGAGCTTGCCGACGTGCCGGCTCCAATCCCAGGCGACGCGCGCGGCAACCGGAAAGCCGCCTTCGGCATATTTGATCGCCGGCGCCAGCGCGCGGTCGAGCCCGAAACGGCCATGCGCCTTGAGGATCGCCTCCCAGGCATCGAGCGCGCCCGGCACCGTGACGGCGTGCATCGAATCTGCCGATCTCGGTCATGCCTTTGGCGCGCAGCGCCTCGTAGGACGCCTTGGCGCCGGCGCGGCCGGAGCCGTTATAGCCCCACACCGGCTTGCCGGGCTGCGACACCAGGCAAAAGCAATCGCCGCCGATCCCGGTCATATGCGGCTCGACCACGCACAACGTGGCGACCGCCGCCACCGCGGCATCGGCCGCGCTGCCGCCGGCGCGCAGCGTATCGACCGCGGCCAAGGTCGCCAGCGGATGCGAGGTCGCCGCCATGCCGTCGCAGGCGATCACGGGCGAGCGGCCGGGCAGTTGGAAGTCGCGGGTCATGGGGATGAATGCAGTGGTAGGAACGGTCAGGACGAGACGTGCTCGACGCCTTCGACCGTGAGATCGCGCTGGGCCGAACGCAGCGTCACCGCGAAGCCGCCGATCACGTCGATGAAGCTGATGACCAGCAGCAGGAAGAAGGTCGCGCTCGCCGCCTGCTTCACCAGCAGGAACTCGACCAGCATGCCGAGGAACAGGATCAGCGACAGCCCGTGATCGACCACGGTGCGGATGCCGATGCGGGTCGATTTCATCATCTCGCCGAACAGCAGCAGGATCGCGATCGTGATCAGCATGTCGCCGGCCGACATGGTCCAGTCGCCGCCCGACATCATGTGCACGGTGGTGAGCGCGGCGGTCCAGCTCACGCCCGGCATCAGAAATGCGATGATGTTGTAGATCGCGAACGGGATCAGCAGCAGGGGAAAGCCGACGAGGAACATGAGCCGCTTTCCTCCGCGCTGGGATGTTCGCGTTACGCCTCGGTCTTCACCTTCAGCACCTGGCGGCCTTTGTACATGCCGGTCTTCAGGTCGATGTGATGCGGACGGCGCAATTCGCCGGAATCCTTGTCCTCGACATAGCTCGGCCGCTTGAGCGCATCGGCCGAGCGGCGCATGCCGCGGCGCGACGGCGAGGTTTTTCTTTTCGGCACAGCCATGGACAGGAACTCCCGGGAAAAACGCGATGTCGGTTTGAAGCCGGGCTTATAGAGGATGGTTCCGGCCAAGGCTAGGGGGCAAAGTCAGCGGCGTCTGCCGGACGCAGGCCGCGGCTTCGGGCGCGCGCCCCGATCGGGTGACATAGAGCCCCGCGAGCCGGCGCACTCCGGGCCCGGGCGAACGCGCATCGCGCTTGGCCGGATTGGGCAGGACGCTTGCGAGCAGCGCCGCCTGGTAGCCGCTGAGATCGCGGGCCGATTTGCCAAAGGCGCGGCGGCTGCCGGCCTCCACGCCGAACTCGCCGTTCGGCCCCCATTCGGCGATGTTGAGGTAAATTTCCAGGATCCGCGGCTTCGTCAGCACCAGGTCGATCCATAGCGCCAGCGGGAATTCCAGCGCCTTGCGCAGCCAACTGCGGCCCTGCCAGAGGAACAGGTTCTTCGCCACCTGCTGGGTGATGGTGGAACCGCCGCGCAGGTCGTCAAGATCGTCGGCGTCCGCTATGGCTTCGCGGATCTCGGTCAAGTCCACGCCATGGTGGCTGCAGAAGCGACCATCCTCGGCAATGATCACCGCCAGCGACAGCGCCGGTGAAATACGCGCCAGCGGGACGTATTGGCGCTCAACCCGCTGATCGGAAATTCGCCGCCAGAGCATCGAGGTCGAGACCGGCTCCACCACGGCATAGACCAGCGTCATGACGTAAGGCAGCAACAGCAGCAACAGCACGGCAAAGCCGACGGCACGCAACGGTCTCGGCACCCGCGGCAGCCGCAGGATATCGTGGGCGACGGTGAACCGTTTTTCCGGCGGCCGGTATACCATGGCCGCACATTATCCCATCCCCGCCGCTATTTGCCGGAAGTCCGCAGCTAAGGCTAACGACGCCGCCATGAACGCACCGGCCAAGGCTGAGACCGGCAGCGCGCTGGTGCGATAGGCGGCGAAAGCCGATACTCTGCGCGCCACCGCCCGCTTCATCGCCGGGCGGCAAGCCTGAAACCCGCGTCCGAAAAGTGTCATGGCCCAGAAGAAACGCCTGCCGCCAATTCTGCCTCTTGCACCCTTGCCGATCCGCGTTGCCAGGCTGCACGGGAAGCTGCTGATCTCAGCGGCTTTCGGCGCCATTGTGTTGATCGCCCTGATCGCCATCGATTGGCGGCTGCCGACCAAGCTGTTGGTTGCATGGGACGCGGGCGTCTCACTCTATCTTGGCCTGATGCACACGATGATGATGCGCTGCGACGTCCAGCGCATCCGCAGGCGCGCCTCGGAGCAGGACGAGGGCGCCTTCGCCATTCTGTTGCTGACAACTGCCGCGACGCTGGCGAGCCTTGTTGCCATCGTATTCGAGCTTGGCGGCGTGAAGCAGTCGTCACCGGGTTACGCCACCATCCAGATCCTGCTGGCGATGGCGACCATCCTGCTGTCATGGGCATTCGTGCACACCATCTTCGCACTTCATTACGCGCATGAATATTACGGCGAGCGCGGGGACGGAAAAATCGGCGGACTCAAATTTCCCGGCGATGCAAAACCCGACTATTTGGATTTTCTGTATTTCTCGCTGGTCATCGGCCTGACATCGCAAGTCTCCGACGTCGCCGTCACCAGCAAGGCGATTCGCCGGATGGTGGCTGTCCACGGCGTATTATCGTTCTTTTTCAATCTGACGGTGCTGGCGCTGACCGTGAACATGATCTCGAATCTCATCTAGGGCAAATCTATCCATTGAATTGAATGCTGTAAGGCGATGACCGCGATTGTCCAAACCGTGCTGTTCATGCTGGCGGTTCTCGCCGTGGTCGCAGTCGCGGCCAAACGGCTGAACGTTGCGCCGTCGATATTGCTGGTCGTCGCCGGCATCGGCGTGGCGCTGATTCCCGGCCTGCCGAAAGTGGAACTGGCGCCGGAACTGGTGCTGCTGGTGATCCTGCCGCCGCTGATCTATTCGGCCGGCGTCGCCATGAGCTGGCGCGAATTCCGCTTCAACCTGCGGCCGATCGCGCTGCTCGCGTTTGGCTGCGTGCTGTTCACCACCTGCGTAGTGGCGGCGATCGCCCATTATCTGCTGGCATTCGATTGGGCGGTGGGTTTCCTGCTAGGCGCGATCATTTCGCCGACCGATGTGGTGGCGCCGCTGGCGATCGCGCGGCAGCTTGGACTGCCGCGCCGGCTGGTGGTGGTGCTGGAGGGCGAAGGGCTCGCCAATGACGCCACCGCCCTTGTTCTTTACCGCTTCGCGGTCGTCGCCGTGAGCACCGGAACGTTCTCGCTCGGAGAAGCCGCCGGCACATTCGCCCTCATTGTCGTCGGCGAGATCATCTACGGCCTCGCGATCGGCTGGCTCAGCCTGAACCTGCGCCATTGGGCGCGCGAGCCGCGCGTCGAGATCACGCTGTCGCTGATGACGCCCTACCTCGCCTTCTGGGTGCCGGCGCATCTTGGCGGCTCCGGCGTGCTGGCGACGGTGGCCTGCGGCCTCTATGTGAGCTGGAACGGACCGCGCCTGATCCCGTTTGCCACGCGGCTGCAGGGAATTTTTTTCTGGGACCTGATCGTCTATCTGATCGAAGGCCTGGTGTTCCTGCTCACCGGCCTGCAAGCGCGCGCGCTGATCGACGAGACGCACGCGTTCTCAATTCCCGACCTGCTGATCGCGACCGCATGGACCACGCTGATCGCGATCGCGGCGCGCTTTATCTGGGTGTATCCGGCAACCTACATCCCGCGCTGGTCCAGTCCGCGTTTGCGAAAACGCGATCCGTCGCCGCCCTGGCAGGGGCCGTTTTTTATCGCCTTTACCGGCGTGCGCGGCGTGGTCTCGCTCGCCGTCGCGCTCGCCATTCCATACACAGTCACCAGCGGGGCGCCGTTTCCGCATCGCGACCTGATCTTGTTCGTGACCTTCGGCGTCATCATCGTCACGCTGATCGGCCAGGGCCTGATGCTGCCGACCGTGGTGCGCTGGCTCGGGCTGGCCCGACTTGGGAAAAAAGAGCGCAAGGACGAGATCAAACACGAGATCCGCGCGCGCCAGGCCGCGCTCAGGGAGGTCACCAAGCGGCTGGAGAAGCACATCAAGCGGCACGACCTTCCGGACGAAGCGATCGAGCACCTGCGTACGCGCAACAAAAGCCGGGTGCAGATTCTGCCCGAGAACTTGACCGAGGGCCTCGATCACATGCGGCAAACCGCCAAGATCAAGGCCGAGCTCATCGAAGCGGAACGCGATTTTATTTATGAGCTTTTGCGCGACGGCAAGATCACCGACGAGGCGCGCCGGCGCATCGAATACGAATTGGATTTGGAGGAAGCGAGCGTCGCCAATCGCGGCAAAGACGGCGGCGGGTGGATGTAGAATCGCCGCCGCGCCGTGATCATGGCGCGGCGGCGTTATCGACAGCCGTAGAAACGACTACCAGCAGCGCCAGCGGTTGCAATGCCGATGGTACCGGTGCCATTCGCGGTAATAGACCTTCTGCGTGGCGGTGGACGTCGTCGCGTTGTCACGGATGACGGCGCCATTCGCCGGCGCGGCCGAAGCCACGCCAACTCCGGAAATTCCAACCGTCAGGCCAATCAACATAGCAATCATGATCGTACGCATTATTGCCTCCATGCACGAACCAATCGTGCTCTGAAGGCCAACGGCCTCGGGCTGGAATGGTTCAGACTTATTCGGAGAGAGTTGTGAACGCTTGTTCAGCCGCATTGCGCGCCCGGCGCGGAAGCGGCGCGTCATGCGCGGGCACATGGATCGCGCGGCCGGGCACGATGGGATGCCATCCGCTGCACCCGTTCGATGAGCGCCATGTGCGCACGCCGGAACTTCCGGCATCGATCAAAGTCCTGATTTGGCAATGCGTCCAAGAATGTCACAACCTGGATTTCAATATGCTGAATCCCGCGTTTGAAACCGACACGCTCGCGAAACTCGTTCTTCCCGATGCGGTTCAGCCGGCGCACACTTGAGGTGAATTACTCCGCCGCCCTTTGCCCGTGTCCAAACCGCCGCTCGATGTAGTCGATCACCATCTGCTTGAAATCCGCCGTCAGCGTCGCCCCGCGCAGGGTGGCGGCCTTCTTGCCGTCGATGAACACCGGCGCCGTCGGCTGCTCGCCGGTGCCGGGCAGCGAGATGCCGATGTCGGCGTGCTTGCTCTCGCCCGGCCCGTTGACGATGCAGCCCATCACCGCGACGGTGAGCGTCTCGACGCCCGGATAGCGCGTCTTCCACCCCGGCATCGAGTCGCGGATGAAGCCCTGGATGTCGGACGCCAATTCCTGGAACGTGGTCGAGGTGGTGCGCCCGCAGCCGGGACAGGCGGCGACCAGCGGCACAAACGTGCGCAGGCCCATGGTCTGCAACAGTTCCTGCGCGACCTGCACTTCGAGCGTGCGGTCGCCATTCGGCTGCGGCGTGAGCGAGATGCGGATGGTGTCGCCGATGCCTTGCTGCAGCAGCACGCCCATCGCAGCGCTTGAGGCGACGATGCCCTTCGAGCCCATGCCGGCTTCGGTGAGGCCGAGATGCAGCGCATAGTCGGAGCGGCGCGCCAGCTCGCCATAGACCGCGATCAGATCCTGCACCGCCGACACCTTCGCCGACAGAATAATGCGGTTCTTCGGCAGCCCGATCTCTTCCGCACGCGCGGCCGAGAGCAGCGCCGACTGCACCATGGCCTCGTGCGTGACCTCGCGCGCCTCGCGCGGCTTCGGCGACTTCGCGTTCTCGTCCATCAGCCGCGTCAGCAGTTCCTGATCGAGCGAGCCCCAGTTGACGCCGATGCGCACCGGCTTCCCGTGCTTGATCGCCATCTCGACGATCTGCGTGAACTGCGGATCGCGCTTGTTCTTGAAGCCGACATTGCCGGGATTGATGCGATATTTGTCGAGCGCCTCGGCGCAGCCGGGATGATCGGCCAGCAGCTGGTGCCCGATGTAATGGAAATCGCCGACAAGGGGCACATTGACGCCCATCTGGGCGAGCCGCTCCTTGATGCGCGGCACCGCCGCCGCCGCCTCGTCGCGGTCGACCGTGATGCGCACCAGCTCGGAACCGGCGCGGGCGAGCGCCGCCACCTGCCGGGCGGTTCCCTCCACGTCGGCGGTGTCGGTGTTGGTCATCGACTGCACGACGATCGGCGCACCGCCGCCGACCATGACGCCGGCGACATCCACCGCAATGGATTTATGACGTTCCTGGGCGCTTGTGCTCATCGGGGTTCCAAGGCACTGGACTGCCAGACAAATATGACACGGTCAACGCAGGCGCAATAACCGCGATTACGGCGCCCGATTCACCAGCACCAGGCCGGCGGCGACCAGCGCCACCGCGGCGGCGAAGGCGCCCGTCAACGGGTCGCCCAGTACCAGATGGCCGGCGGCGACGCCGAATAATGGCGTCAGGAATGTGAAGGCCGAAAGACGGTTGGCGGAATAGCGCGCGATCAGCGCGAACCAGACCACGAAGGTGACGCTCACCACCCAGACCGTCTGATAGACCAGCGCGCCGATCGCCAACGCCGACGGCATCGCGGTGATGCGGTCGCCGAAAATAAACGCCGCCGCGGCCAGCATCGGCGCCGAGACCACGAGCTGATAGAACATAGTTTTTTCGGCCGGGATGCGATTGAGCGAGCTGGCCTTGATGATCAGCGTGGTCGCCGCCCAGAACAATGCGCCGCCGACCATCATCAAATCGCCGATCGCCTGCCGCGGGTCGAGCGCCGGCGTCGGCAGGCCGAAGGCGATCATCATGCCGGCAAAGGATAACCCCAGTCCCAGCCACTGCGCCGCGCCGAAACGGTCGGCAGGCAAAAATATGCGCGCGCCGAGCACCACGAAAAACGGCGCAAGGTAGATGAACAGTACCGCCCGCGTCGCCGTGGTGTAGGCCAGACCTTGAAAAATGAAAATGAATTCGATGCCAAAGAACAAACCTGCGGCAAGCCCGGGCAGCAACGTGCCGTCGCGCGCGAGCAGCGGAATGCCGCGCAGCCGGCACCAGGCGGCGATGATCAGCGCCGCGGCGAACGAGCGGATCGCCGATTGGGTCAGCGGCGGGATGTCGTGAATCGCAAGCTTCACCGCCACCTGGTTGAAGCCCCAGGACAGGCAGAGCACGACCGCGATCGCCGCCGCGAGCGGATCGAGCGGGCGGGTGACGTGATGGGACGTAGGCGATGACATATTCGTTTGATGGCTGGCGCGTCACGCCGCCTTGCAATGCGCGCAGATGCCGCTGATCTCGATCACCGGCGTCTTCGGCGTGAAGCCGGCGGCGCGCGAGGCGGTCTTGATGGTGTCGGCGACAGCCACTGACGCCGCCTCGCCCACCGTGCCGCATTTCTCGCAAATCAGGAACACCACTGGATCGCCGCTGTCGTGATCGTGCACGCAGGCGATGAAGGCGTTGCGGCTCTCGATGCGATGCACCAGGCCCTGCTCGCGCAGGAAATCGAGCGCGCGATAGATGGTGATCGGCGCCGGCCGCGCGCCGCGCACCGCCAGCCGGTCGATCAGCTCATAGGCGCCGAGCGGCTGATGGCTCGCCAGCAGCGCCTCCAGCACGCGGCGGCGGATCGGTGTCAGCCGTTCCTTGCGCGCGGCGCAGATCGCCTCGGCGTGGGCGATGGCGTCGCTGGCGCAACGATCGTGGTCATGATCGGGCGTCGGGAACGCCGCGCGCGCGCGTGTCTTTCTGACCAAGGAATGCTCCACTTTCATCGCTAAGTTTAACCCGTTACCGGTGGATTCGCGAAAAAGCGAACATATATATTGCACTGCAACATAAATAGGGGCAGGTTCCGCCCGCGTTACAGAACCGGCCGTTCGGCGGCCGCGCATCAACGAGGACCGCATGCTCAAAGGCAAGACTGCGCTGGTTACCGGTTCCACCTCGGGGATCGGGCTCGCCACCGCCCGCGCGCTCGCCGCGGACGGCGCCAACGTCATGCTCAACGGTTTTGGCGAGGCGGCCGAGATCGAAAAGATCCGCGCCGGCATCGAAAAGGAATTCGGCGTCAAGGCGCTCTATTCGCCGGCCGACATGAGCAAGCCGGCCGAGATCGCCGCGATGATCGCTACCGCCGAGAAGAGCTTCGGCGCGCTCGACGTGCTGGTGAACAATGCCGGTATCCAGCACGTGGCGAATATCGAGGACTTTCCGATCGAGAAATGGGACGCGGTGATCGCCATCAATCTATCGTCGGCGTTCCATACCATTCGCGCCGCGGTGGCCGGCATGAAGAAGCGGAAATGGGGCCGCATCATCAACATAGCCTCGGCGCACGGGCTGGTGGCGAGCGGACAAAAGGTCGCTTACGTGGCGGCCAAGCATGGCATCGTGGGGCTCACTAAAGTTGTCGCGATCGAAACCGCCAACGCCGGCGTCACCTGCAACGCCATCTGTCCGGGCTGGGTGCTGACCTCGATGGTCAAAGCGCAGGTAGAGGCGCGCGCCAAGGCGGCCGGACAAAGCTTCGACCAGGCCAAGGTCGCGCTAGTGTCGGAGAAGCAGCCGATGCACGACTACACCCAACCGGAAAGCATCGGCGCGCTGGCGGTGTTCCTGTGCAGCGATGCCGCCGCAACCATCACCGGCTCGGCTTATTCCATCGACGGCGGCTGGGTCGCGCAGTGATCGAATTCCTCTCCCGCGCCTTCGGCGGCGACAAGTCGGGCAAACCGAGAAAGCCCAAGCGCATCAATCTTGCGCTGCAAGGCGGCGGCACGCATGGCGCCTTCACCTGGGGCGTGCTCGATCATCTGCTGGAAGACGGCCGGCTGACGGTGGAAGGGATTTCCGGCACCTCCGCCGGCGCCGTCAATGCGGTGATGCTGGCCGACGGGTTGCGGCGCGGCGGGCCCGAGGAGGCGCGCAAGCGGCTCGCCGATTTCTGGCGCGCCGCCAGCCTCGGCGGCGATTTGCCCGCCGTGCAGCGCGCGGTGACGGACCGGCTGTTCTCGCTGTTGCCGAGCGAGGGTTCGCCGACGCAGGACTGGCTCGCCGCCTGGTCGCGCTATCTTTCGCCCTACGATCTCAATCCGCTCAACATCAACCCGCTCAAGGACCTGATCGAGCGCTTCGTCGATTTCGACGGCCTGCGCGCCGACAGCCGACAGATCTATATCGCCGCCACCAATGTGCAGACCGGACGGCTGCATATCTTTCCGCACGCGAAAATTTCCGCCGAGGTGGTGATGGCCTCGGCCTGCCTGCCGGCGGTGTTCCGCGCAGTGGAGATCGACGGCGTGTCCTATTGGGACGGCGGCTATCTCGGCAATCCGGTGCTCTATCCGTTTTTCCGCTCGACCAATACCGAGGACGTGCTGATCGTCCAAATCAATCCGCTGGTGCGCAAGAAAATCCCGACCACGACCCGCGATATCGTGAACCGCGTGAACGAGATCACGTTTAATTCCGCGCTGATGGCGGAATTGCGCGCGATCGAATTCGTCAGCCGGCTGATCGACCAGGGCCGCCTGCCGCACGGCACCGGCAACAACGAATATCGCCGCATCAATGTGCATCGCATCGTGCTCGAGGGCCTGGGCGAGCGGTTTTCCTCGGCCAGCAAATTGCGCAACGACTACGAGTCGTTCGAGCTGCTGCGCAAGCTCGGCCAGCGCGCGACGCGGCGCTTCCTCGACGCGCATTACGACGACATCGGCGTGCGCTCAAGCGTCGATCTCAAGGCCGAGGTATATTCCGAGCGGGGGTGACCCTTCCTGTCGTCCCCGCGAAAGCGGAACCCTGTAACCCCGGTCCGTTGGTATAATGACCACAGGGATTACTGGGTCCCGGCTCGCGCTCGCTAGCGCTCGCTTGGCCGGGACGACAGTCTTGATATGATTTTCGTATGCCCCTGCTCACCGCCGAGATCGGAGCCGCGCGGCTCGAAATCCACGTCGCCGACATCACAACCATGGATGTCACGGCGATCGTGAATGCGGCCAACCGTTCGCTGTTGGGCGGCGGCGGGGTCGACGGCGCCATCCATCGCGCGGCCGGGCCGGAGCTGCTGGTCGAATGCCGCGCGCTCGGCGGCTGCGAAACCGGCGGCGCCAAGATCACGCGCGGCTATCGCTTAAAAGCCAAGCACGTCATCCACGCGGTCGGGCCGGTGTGGCAGGGCGGCGCTGCCGACGAGGAAGCCCTGCTCGCGAGCTGCTACCGGAGCGCCCTCGATCTCGCGGCAAGCCACGCGCTGACGTCGATCGCCTATCCGGCGATCTCCACCGGCGTCTATCGTTTTCCCGCCGATCTCGCCGCGCGCATCGCGGTCGGCACCGTGGCGGCGGAATTGTCGGCGAGCCCGCGCGGTCTCACGCGCGTGGTGTTCTGTTGCTTTGCGCCCGACAGCGCCGAGCATCACAGCAACGCGTTTGCGGAATTGGGGTTGGTATAATTCCTGCGACCGTCGTCCCGGGCGAGCGAAGCGAGACCCGGGACCCAGTACTCCGTGTCCTCTCGATAAGCTGCGGCGTACTGGGTCCCCGCTTTCGCGGGGACGACATTCGATAGCTAACCCTTCGGCGCCACGTCGAGCCGGCAAATCCAGTTTTCCAGTCCCGCTTTGGCCGCCGGATAAAGTTTCAGAACCGTCGGATCGTGGCCCGGCACGATGTGCTGGCGCGAACTGGCGAGCTTCTGAATTGTCTTATAGCCCTCGAGCGTATCGCCGACGCTGTAGGTGATCGGAAACACGCGGCCTTCGTCGATGTGCGAATAAAGGTGGATGCAGTCGGACGCGACCACCACATGGCCGCGTTTGGTCTTCACCCGCACGCATTGCAGGCCCTTCGAGTGGCCGCCGATCTTATGCAAGGTGATGCCGGGCGCCAGTTCCTCAGCTCCGTCGTGGAATTCACAACGATACGCATAGACCTTGCTCACCATGGCGTGCACGTCGCGCTCGCTGAACGGAATCCGCAGCGTCTGGTGGCACATGCAGCGGCCGGTGGCGTAGGCCATCTCGGTGTCCTGGATGTGATAGCGCGCGTTCGGGAACAGGTCGTAATTGCCGGCGTGATCCCAATGCATGTGAGTGGCGATCACGTTCTCCACCTTGGCCGGATCGACGCCGAGCGCCTTCAGACCATCGCCCACCGGATGCAGCAGCTTGCGCCCGCGTTCCTTGGCGGCGATCTCGTCGAAGCCGGTATCGACCACGAACGTGCCGTGCGGCCCTTTGATCACCCAGACGTAATAGGAGATCGACGTCATCTCGTCGTGCGGGTCGCCGAAGATGTAGTTCTCCGAGCGCATGCGGGAATGCTCGGCGTAGCGGACGGCATAGACTTCGTGGATATCGTCGCTCATGATTTTTTCCCGCCCACGGTGACGCCGGCGCGGCGCTCGACCATTTGAACGATGGAAGTGAAATCCGAGTCCCCGCCGAACTCCGAATTGGTGAGCTCCCATTGCTCGAGCACGGCGCTCATCACAGCGTTGGGCACGTCCAGCGACCTGGCTTCCTCGGCGCACAGCCGCACGTCCTTAAGCATCAGCGCGGTGGTGAATCCGTAGTTGAACGTGCGCGGCAGGACCGCTTGCGGAAACTTGCCGTCCGATGCGGTGGTGCGGCCGGAGCCGGCATTGATGACGTCGATCATCACCGCCGGATCGAGTCCGGCCTTGACGCCCATCGCCACCGCTTCCGATGTCGCCGCCATGGCGGTGGCGGAGAGGAAGTTGTTGGCGAGCTTCATGGTCTGCGCCATGCCGGGCTTGTGGCCGATGACGAACACCTTGCCGAACACCGAGAGCGCGCCCTTCACCACATCGATGTCGGCTTGCGGCCCGGACACCATGACCGCGAGCGTGCCCTTGTTGGCGCCGCCGACGCCGCCGCTCACCGGCGAGTCGATCTGCACGATGTTCTTCTTGGCGAGTTCCGCGCAAATCTCCGCCGCCACGCGCGAGCCGGTGGTGGAGAGATCGACGAAGCGCTTGACGCGCTTGCCATGGATGACGCCGCCCTCGCCGGTCGCCACTTTCACCGAGATCTGCAGCGACGGCAGGCTCGCCATCACGGTCTCGACCCGGTCGGCGACATCGGCCGGCGACGATGCCAGCTTGGCGCCCAGCGCCACCAACGGCGCGACCGCGTCATTGCGGGTGTCGTAGACGACCAGCGTGTGCCCGGCCTCGATCAGCCGGCGCGCCATCGGCTGCCCCATATTGCCCAGTCCGATAAAGCCGATGTCCATGGTGCGCGTCCCCTAATTCCAATTGTCATGCCCCGCGCAAGCGGGGCATCCAGTATCCACCGCCAATTATGCCGCCGCCAAGCGGTGCGTCACATTCATCTCAATGATTACTGGATTGCCCGCCTTCGCGGGCAATGACTGGGTTCTTGAGAAATTCCGCCCTGATTTTTTCGGTGTGCTCGCCGAGCGCCGGGATCGGGCCATAGCTGCGTTCCGCGCCCGCGCGCAGCGGCGCCGGCGAAGGCAGGCTGACCGGGCCGCTCGGCGCACCGACGGTGATCCGTCTTAAGTGTGGGTGTTTCGACAGCAGCGCGGTATCGTTGACCCGCGCAAAGGCGATGTCGGCGGCTTCGAGTTTTTTCATCAGCGTCGCGACGTCGTGCTTGGCAAAATCGGCGGCGACCTGGCGTCGGTGTCACGTGCGATGTTCCACCCGGCTCGTGACGGTGGCGAATTTCGGATCGCTGCGCGAGCGATGCGTCGCCCAGCACTTTTTCCGCCAGCACCCGCCATTCGCGATCGTTCTGGATCGAAATCAGGATGTCGGCGCCATCGCGGGTCTTGAACACGCCATAGGGCGCGATGGTGGCGTGGGCCAAGCCCAGCCGCTTGAACGGCTTGCCGCCCTCCTCGTGCAGCAGCGGCACCGTCATCCATTCCGCCATGCCGTCGAACATGGAAATGGAAATCTCGGCGCCCTCGCCGGTTGCTGAGCGCTCGATCAGCGCTTCCAGGATCGCTTCGTAGGCGTTGAGGCCGGCGGCGATGTCCACGATCGAGACGCCGACCCGCGCCGGTCCTTCCGGTCCGCCGGTCACCGACGACACGCCGGATTCCGCCTGGATCAAGAGGTCGTAGGCCTTGCGCTGCGCATAGGGGCCGCTTTCGCCGTAGCCCGAGATCGAGCAGCAGATCAGCCGCGGATAGTCTTTGCGCAGGCGCGCGACGGCAAAGCCGAGCTTGGCGAGCGCGCCGGGTTTCAGGTTCTGCACAAACACGTCCGCTTTCGCGAGCATGGCTTCAAGCAGCGCCTTGTCGTCCGCCTTGCCGAGGTCGAGCACCACCGACTGTTTGCCGCGATTGAGCCAGACGAAATTCGCGCTCTCGCCGTGCACCACATAGTCGTAGTGCCGCGCGAAGTCGCCCTCCGGTCGCTCGACCTTGATCACGCGCGCGCCGGCATCGGCCAGCCGGCAGGTGCACTGCGGCGCCGCCACGGCCTGTTCGACCGAAACGACGAGAATGCCTTCGAGCGGCAAGGCCATATCAATACGACCGCGGCAGCCCGAGCACGTGCTCGGCGAGATACGACAGGATCATGTTGGTGGAAATCGGCGCCACCTGGTAGAGCCGCGTTTCGCGGAACTTGCGCTCGACGTCGTATTCCTCGGCAAAGCCGAAGCCGCCATGGGTCTGCACGCACATGTCGGCGGCAAACCACGACGCGTCTGCGGCGAGCAGCTTCGCCATGTTGGCCTCAGGCCCGATATCACGGCCTTCGTCATATTTGCGCGCGGCATCGTGCACCATCAGTTCGGCGGCGCGCATCTGCGCATAGGCGCGCGCGATCGGAAACTGCACGCCCTGATTCTGCCCGATCGGGCGGCCGAACAATTCGCGCTCCTTGGCGTAGCTCGTCGCCTTGGCGATGAACCATTTGGCGTCGCCGATGCATTCCGCCGCGATCAGGATTCGCTCGGCGTTCATGCCGGCCAGAATGTAGCGGAAGCCCTGGCCTTCCTCGCCGATCAGATTTTCCGCCGGCACCCGCAGGTCGTCGAAGAACACTTGCGTGGTCCCGTGATTCATCATGGTGCGGATCGGGCTGACGGTCATGCTGGTGCCTTGCGCCAGCCGCATGTCCACCAGGAAAACCGACAGACCGTCGGTGCGTTTCTTGGCCTGCTCCTTCGGCGCGGTGCGCGCCAGCAGCAGCATCAGATCGGAATGTTCCGCGCGAGACGTCCAAATTTTTTGACCATTAATCACGTAGTGGTCGTTGCCTTCGCGTTTCGCCGTGGTGCGCAAGCTGAGCGTGTCGGTGCCGGAGGTCGGCTCGGTGACGCCAAACGCCTGCAGGCGCAATTCGCCGCTGGCGATCTTGGGCAGATAGGTTTGCTTCTGCTCAGGCGAACCATGCCGCAGGATGGTGCCCATGGTGTACATCTGCGCGTGGCAGGCGGCGCCGTTGCAGCCGGCGGCGTGGATTTCCTCCAGGATCGCGGCGGCCGCGCTGAGCGGAAGCCCGCTGCCGCCGAATTCGTCCGGGATCAGCGCGGCGAGATAGCCGGCCTCGGTCAGCGCCGCGACGAATTCGGTCGGATAGGCCCGTTCGCGATCGAGCGCGCGCCAATATTCGCCCGGGAACTTGGCGCACAGCGCGCGCACCGACTCACGAATGTCGGCGAATTCGTCGTGCTCGGCGCTGCGTTTGGTCATGATCCCACTCTAAGCAGGCGGTAGGGCCTGACAAGTGGTGCCTAGATCGGATCCCAGTTGAACACGTCCTCGGAACGTTCGAGCGGCGTGAACGCGGCCGCAAAGGCGCCTTTTAATTGCGCGTCGAGTTTGGCCGGTGTCCAGCCGTCCGCGCGGTGAATCGTCTGAATCGGGCGCGGCTGGTTGAACAGATAGATTTCGTTGTTGCGCACCGACAGGATCTGCCCAGAGATGCCGGCGGCGGCGTCGGAAGCGAGATAGACCGCCAGCGGCGCGATCTTCTCCGGCGTCATCTGCTCGAACGCCTTGACGCGGCGCTTGTCGGCCTCGGATTGCGCCGGGATCGACTGGATCATGCGCGTAAAAGCGAACGGTGCGATGCAGTTCGAACGCACATTGAAGCGGGCCATATCGAGCGCGATGCCGCGCGACAGGCCGACGATGCCCATCTTGGCCGCCATGTAATTGGCCTGACCAAAATTGCCGACCAGGCCGGAGGTCGAGGTCATGTGCACGAAGCTGCCTGAATTCTGCTCGCGGAAGTGACCGGCAACCGCGCGGCTCATGTTGAACGAGCCGTTGAGATGCACAGCGATCACGTCCGACCAATCCGACCAGCTCATCTTGTGGAAGATCACGTCGCGCAGAATGCCGGCATTGTTGACCAGAATATCGACGCGGCCGAAGGCATCGAGCGCGGTCTTGACGATCTGCTCGGCGTTCTTCGGCTCGACGATCGAGAGCGTGGAAGCGATCGCCTGCCCGCCGGCTTTTTTGATGGCGGCGACCGTTTCCTGCGCCGGATCGGCGTCGAGGCCAGCGCCTTGCAGGCTGGCGCCGATGTCGCAAACCACCACGCGCGCGCCTTCCTTGGCCAGCAGCATGGCGATACCGCGGCCGATGCCGCGCCCGCCTCCAGTGACGATGGCGGTTTTGCCAGCAACGATGCCCGCCATTATTTTCCCCACACTTCTTCGGCGATTTCGACGATCATCTTGAGCTTCGCCCATTGCTCGTCTTCGGCCAGAATATTGCCTTCCTCGGTGGAGGCGAAGCCGCATTGCGGCGAAAGGCAAAGCTGATCGAGATCGACAAATTTCGCGGCCTGCTCGATGCGGCGCTTGATCTCATCCTTGGATTCAAGCCGCCCGCTCTTGCTGGTGACGAGACCAAGCACGACGGTCTTGCCCTTCGGCAATAGCCGCAGCGGCTCGAAGCCGCCGGCGCGATCGCTGTCGTATTCCATGAAGAAGCCGTGCACCTTGATCTTGTTGAACAGGATCTCCTGCACCGCCTCGTAGCCGCCGGAGCCCATATAGGTCGATTTATAATTGCCGCGGCACATGTGCATGGTGATGGTCATGTCGGCGGGAATGTCCGACATCGCCATGTTAATAAGGTCGCCGTAGAGTTCGCCGAGCCTTTCCGGATCGTCGCCGCGGTCCTTCATCGCCTGACGATATTTCGGGTCGCACAGCATGGCGATGAACACCTCGTCGAGTTGCAGATAGCGGCAGCCGGCATCGGCGAAGGCGCGCACTGCCTTCTTGTAGGCCTGACCGAGATCGTCAAAGAACGCATCCATCTTCGGATAGACCTTGCGGTCGATCGGCGTCGGCACTGGCCGGCCATAGGCCGCGGACGGCGACGGGATGGTGATCTTCGGTGTGCGTTTGGTGTGGGCGGCAACGAACTTGAAATGCTCCAGCATCGGATGGCCGGAAAAGCCGAGCTTGCCGGTGATCTTTAATCCTTCATTGCGCGTCGTGACCGCGGCGAAGGCGATGCCGGTGTCCATCACGTGTCTTCTCGACGCCATCGAGGCCCCAGAGGAAATCGAGATGCCACCACGAGCGGCGGAACTCGCCGTCGGTGATGGATTGCAGGCCGACCTCCTCCTGGCGTTTGATGACGCGCTCGATCTCGCGGTCCTCGATGGCTTTGAGGTCGGCCGCGCCGATCTCGCCTTTGGCGCGCTGCACGCGCGCTTGCTTCAGCGCGGCCGGACGCAACAGGCTGCCGACGTGATCGGCGCGATACGGCGGCTTGGTACGCTTCATTTTTGTTTCACTCCCTACTCTCGGCTGTCATGCCCGCGAAAGCGCGCATCCAGTAAACGCCGGCTTTGCGATCTCGGAACCACTGAGATTACTGGGTTCCCGCTTTCGCGGGGACGACAATTCATTTCCCCCACACTTCGTCCGCGATCTCCACGATCATCTTGAGCTTCGCCCATTGCTCGTCCTCGGCCAGGATATTGCCTTCCTCGGTGGAGGCGAAGCCGCATTGCGGCGAAAGGCAGAGTTGATCGAGGGGAACGAATTTCGCCGCTTGATCGATGCGGCGCTTGAGTCTCGTCCTTGGATTCCAGCCGCCCGCTTTTCGAGGTGACCAGGCCGAGCACCACCGTCTTGCCCTTCGGCACCAGGCGCAAGGGCTCGAAACCGCCGGCGCGGTCGCTGTCGTATTCCATGAAATAGCCGTGCACGTTGATGGCGTTGAACAGGATTTCCGCCACCGGCTCGTAGCCGCCGGAGGCGACGAAAGTCGACTGGAAATTGCCGCGGCACAGATGCATGGCGATGGTCATGTCGGCCGGAATGTCGGAGATCGCCGCGTTGATCATGCCGGCATAGATCATCGGCAGCTTTTCGGGATCGTCGCCGCGGTTGGCGACCTGCGCGCGCAGTTTCGGATCGCACAGATAAGTGAAGTTCACCTCGTCGAGCTGCAGATAGCGGCAGCCGGCGTCGGCGAAAGCGCGCACGGCCTTGCAATAGGTCTGGCCGAGATCGCGGTAGAAGTTATCCATCGACGGGTAGATCGATTCCGGCACGGCGTCGCGGCCATAGCGGAAATGCAATGACGACGGCGACGGAATCGTCATCTTCGGCACCACGCGCGTATGCGCTTTGACGAATTTGAAATGCTCGAGCATCGGATGGCCGGAAAATGTGCCGAGCTTGCCGGTGACCCGCAGCATCATCGGTTTCGGGTTCGGGCCCTGGAACTTGATCTTGCGCTCGCCGAGATAGGCCTCGACGCCGGGAAGCGCGCCCAGGAAATCGTAATTCCAGAACGCGCGGCGAAATTCGCCGTCGGTGACGGCTTTGAGCCCGATGTCTTCCTGCCGTTTGATGATGGTCGTCGATTTCGCGGTCTTCGATTTGCTTGAGCGCATCGGCGGAAATCTCGCCCGCTCGCGTTTCGCGCGCGCCTCTTTCAGCGGCGCCGTGCGCAACAGGCTGCCGACATGGTCGGCGCGGAAAGGAGGCCTCGTTCGTTTCACCATTCAATGCACTGACCGGGTTTTACAATACGAAGGCGGCCGGCGCTGATCGGCGCCGGCCGCCTATTCTGCCGCGAAATGCGCAATCGCCAAATCTATTTCACGATTGCCTTTTCGTACGGGTAAATCACCTCGCCGCTCTTGAATTGCGGCGGATAGATGATCACCTCGGTCTTCAGATCGCGGAAGTCGTCGACGGTTTTGCCCGTGATATTCTGGAACTGGGCCGCCAGCGTGCGCTCCACCGCCCACTCGCCCTGCTTGCCGAATTTCACGTCGCCGACCACGGTCTTGAACGTGGTCTTGCGGATGTAATCGGCGAGCGCGTCGTCATT
Source organism: uncultured Alphaproteobacteria bacterium (assembly GCA_963781875.1). Taxonomy (GTDB): domain Bacteria; phylum Pseudomonadota; class Alphaproteobacteria; order Rhizobiales; family Xanthobacteraceae; genus Pseudolabrys. Next base: position 597,992 of record CAWAHP010000009.1, on the reverse strand, counting down.
GATGCTCTTGGTGTTGGTGATGGCGTCGCCGAGCACCTGCAGATAGGCATAGGCCCACACCGGCATATAGTAGCCGAGCGGGTCGGTGCCGGCGTCCTTGGCGCGCGCCTGATACTTCTTGAGCAGATCGAACGCACCCGGGAAGTCCATCGACTTGACCGGCAGCCAAGTCTCGAAATTGACCACGCCATTGAGCATCGGGCCAAGCTGGGTCTTGAACACCGTCGCCTGCAGGCCGACCATCGCGCCGCCCCACATCTTCGGCTTGAAGCCGACTTCGTTCATGGCCTTGACCATGCCGACGGTGTCGAGCGGGTAGGAGCAGATCACCAGCAGATCCGGATTCAAGGCCTGGATCGCCCGCACGATCGGGGTGAAGTCGGTCGTGGATGGCGGATAAGTCTTATTGTAGATGATCTTGAACCCCGATGCCTTCGCATTTTCCTCAGCGCCTTCGCAGGCGTTGCGGCCGAACTCGGCGTCCGCCATCGCGATCGCGATGGTCTGCGGCTTGGGCTTCTGCACCTCGGCCACCTTGAAGAAGCCGCGCGTGAACGCCGGTTTCGGCGTCGGGCCGTTCGGGATCATCGAGAAGTATCTCGGATAGTCGAACCTCTCGTTGACGCCGGTGCCGAACAGACTCATGAACAGCTTCTTCTTCTGGATCGCGATCGGCATCGCCGCGGCGATCTGGGTCGAGGCATAGCCGCTGACGATCAGATCGACTTTGTCGATATCGAGCAGCTTGGCGTAGATGCCGGGAACCTGCGACGGATTGCTCTGGTCGTCGTAGTAGACGAGCTTGACCGGCCGGCCGAGCAGCCCGCCTTTGGCATTGACGTCGTCTTCCCAGACCTGCATGGCCACCAGCGACATTTTGCCGTTGGCGGCGAGCGGACCGGTGAGTGACATGCCGAAGCCGATCTTGATCGGTTCCTGGGCCTTGGCCGGCGCCGCGGTGAACAGCAGCGCGGCGGCGGCAGCCGACCACGCCAGACGGCTTATGTTAAGCCATTGCGATCTCGTGAACATTTCCATCCCTTTCGGTTGAACCGGGCTACCATGTGAGCAGGCCCCGATTACTTGATTGACGATATCCCTCGTAGCGAATGCTATTTGGCATCCGGCCGCGCGGATTTGCGAAATATCAAGACCGGCCCCACACCTCGTCGGCCAGCTCGACGATCATGCGCAGCTTTGCCCATTGCTCGTCCTCGGCCAGCACGTTGCCTTCCTCGGTGGAGGCAAAGCCGCATTGCGGCGACAGACACAGCTGCTCGAGCGCGACATATTTGGTGGCCTCGTCGATGCGGCGCTTGATCTCGTCGCGCGGCTCCAGCCGCCCGCTCTTGGAGGTGACCAGGCCGAGCACGAGCTGCTTCTTGCCCTTGGGGAAGAAGCGCAGCGGCTCGAAGCCGCCGGCACGCTCGCTGTCGTATTCCAGGAAATAGCCGTCGAGATTGGTGTTGCCGAGCAATTGCTCGGCGACGAATTCATAGCCGCCTTGCGCGATCCAGGTGGAGCGGAAATTGCCGCGGCAGGAATGCATGGTGATCGCCATGTCGGCGGGCTTGCCCTCGAGCGCGGCATTGGTGACGCGCGCATAGATCGTCGGCAATTTATCGGGATCGTCGCCGCGCGCCTTCGACTGCGCGCGCTCGCTCGGATCGCACATCATCGCCCAGGCGGTATCGTCGAGCTGCAGATAGCGGCAACCGGCGTCATAGAAGGCGCGGATCGCCTTGCGCCAGGTGGCGCCGATGTCGGCGAAGAATGCGTCGAGGTCGGGATAGGCCTCTTTGCTGATCGAGGCCCGCCCCTGCCGGAAATGAAACGTGCTCGGCGCCGGAATGGTCATCTTCGGCGTCACTTTGCAATGTCCCTTCAAGAACTTGAAATGCTCGATCTGCGGATGCCCGATGAAATCGACCTTGCCGTCGATCCTGATGCTCTCGTGCTTGGTCTCGACGCCGTGGAACTTGATGCCGGTCGCGGTGGTGATCGGCGTGACGCCGGCAAGCCCGCGGAAGAAATCGAAATGCCACCAGGAGCGGCGGAACTCGCCGTCGGTGGCGAGCTTCAGGCCAACCTCTGCCTGCTTCTTGATGATCGTCTCGATCTCGCGGTCTTCGATCGCTTTCAGCGCGTCGGCGGCGATCTCACCCTTGGCGTGCCTGGCGCGCGCCTGCTTCAGCGGCGCGGTGCGCAGCAGGCTGCCGACATGGTCGGCGCGGAACGGGGGTGTGGTGCGTTGGGTCATTAATTTTAGGCCCGCTTCATTTATCGGTTGTCATGCCCGCGAAGGCGGGCATCCAGTAAACGCTGGCGCTGAGGTAGAGCCGAGGCGCTGGGGTTACTGTGTCCCCGCTTTCGCGGGGACGACAGCATCATTCGTTGCGCGGCTACTTGCCCCAAACTTCTTCCGCCAACTCCACGATCATGCGCAGCTTGGCCCATTGCTCGTCCTCGGCCAGCACATTGCCTTCCTCGGTGGAGGCGAAGCCGCATTGCGGCGACAGGCAAAGCTGATCGAGCGCGACATATTTGGTCGCTTCATTGATGCGCTTCTTGATGTCTTCGCGCGGCTCCAGCCGGCCCGACTTCGAGGTCACCAGACCGAGCACGACGATCTTGTTGCCTTTCGGCACGAAGCGCAGCGGCTCGAAACCGCCGGCACGGTCGGTGTCGTATTCGAGGAAGTAGCCGTCGTAATTGCACTTGGCGAGCAGGTTTTGCGCCACCGGCTCGTAGCCGCCGGAGGAGATGAAGGTCGAGCGGAAATTGCCGCGGCAGACATGGGTGGTGATGGTCATGTCGGCGGGCTTGGCCTCGCAGCGCCTTGTTGATGCAGCGCGTATAGGTCTCCTGCAAATGATCGACGTCGAGGCCGCGGTCCTTCGCCTTCTTCAGTTCCTCTTTCGAGCAGAGATAGGCCCAGGCGGTGTCGTCCCATTGCAGATAGCGGCAGCCGGCGTCGTAGAAGGCCTTGATCGCCTTCTGATAGGCCATGGCGAGATCGTCGAAGATGGCGTCGCGATCAGGATAGGCCGACTTCGCCACCGCGCCCGGCTCGAGCCGGAAATGCATCACGCTCGGCGCCGGGATCGTCATTTTCGGCATCACCTTGGTGTGGCTTTTAAGGAACTTGAAATGTTCCAGCATCGGGTGGTTGGAGAAGCCGATCTTGCCCTTGACCCGGATGCTCTGCATCTTGGTCTGCACGCCCTGGAACTGGATGCCGTGCTCGAGCTCGTAGAGTTCGACGCCGTCGAGCATGCTGAAGAAGTCGAAATGCCACCAGGCGCGGCGGAATTCGCCGTCGGTGGCGAGCTTGAGGCCGATCTCTTCCTGCTTCTTGATGATCTTCTCGATCTCGCGGTCTTCCACCTCCTTGAGCTGGGCCGCGGTGATTGCGCCCTTCTCGCGTTGCGCGCGCGCCTGCTTGACCGGCGCGGTGCGCAGAATGCTGCCGACATGGTCGGCGCGAAATGGCGGTTTTGTCCGTTGCATAGTTGCGTCCTCCGCAAATAGCCCGCCGGCCCGGTAGCCGTAGGCCTTAAATTGGTTGACCAATAGCATGTCCGGCGGCGGCATGCCTTGACGTTGCGCAAGCGTAGCGTGCCGTCTCAACCGTCCCGCCGAACGAGAAATAATGCGGGGTGGCATCGCCCAGATCGCCGGCGGCCGGCGAGCGCCTCGACGATGCGGTCCGGCCCGGCATGGCCGATCAGCCCAACCGCCGCCCCCGACATCAGCCCGCGCAGCGACGCGTTGACGCCGCAGCGGCGGGCATAGCGCAACAGCGCGGTCAGGCTGGCGGGGCCGGCCATGCCGACTTTCACCGGCGTGGCGATGCCGCAGGCGCGCAGACGCTTAAGCCAGGCCAGGATGCGCTCGGGCGAGAACGAGAACTGGCTGACGATATGCACGCGCAAGCCCTGCGCGCTGGCGACCGCGATCTTCTCATCGAGCGCGGCTTCGAGCCGTCCGGGAGCAATGCGCGGATGGCCTTCCGGATAGGCTCCGATCCCGATCTCCTCGATGCCGGCCTCGCGCAAGCGGCCTTTTTGAATGACCGCCAGCGCGTCGGCGAATGGCCCCGATGAATCGACATCGCCGCCGATCACTAAGAGCTGCCGCACTTGGGCGTCGCCGTGCAGGCTCTTGAGCAACTCGTTCAGCGCGTCCGCACCCGGCAGTCGTCGCGCCGCGATATGCACGACCGGTTCGAGCCCTGCTTTGCGCAGATTCACCGCCGCCTCAATCACCTCCTGCGGACCGACGGTCGGCACTGCGGTGAAATAGACGGGCGTACCCGCCGGCAGGATTTCGGCAAGCGCACCGATTTCGGTCACGTTCGGGCGTGTCGCCTCGAGCGAAAATTGCCGCGCGAAGGTGGGAGGTTCACCTGGCACGGGCGCGCACATTATGCTTGCGCATGATCTTGTCCGAAAACCGGTTCCGACTTTTCGGGATCATGCGCTACTCGCGCCGGTGGGAGATCACGAAGGATTCGTCATAGAACCACAAGCCGCCGTGCTTCTGCAGCGCTTCGCGCGTCGCCTCGATATAGCGGCGATCGCTGTGCACATCCGACAGGCGGTCGTCCTCGATCTGCGCCACGTAGATCGCCGCGTTCCAGGCGGCGAGCAGCGTGGAGGTGCCGATCGACGAGGAGATTTCCGACGGCAACGTATGCATGTCGTAGCGGAACAGCGAACGCTGATCGGAATAGGCGTTGAAATTGAGATCGCGGCCGGCCGGCCCGAGCTCGTGCTTTATTTCCTTGAGCAGATCGTGGCGGCTGTGCACGAACGGATGATCGTTCGGCCAGACCTTGTGAATGATCTCCATGCCGGGATCGTGGCCGTAGGAATGGATCGCGATCATGCGCCCGCCCGGTCCGAGCGCGCGGGCGAGCGGCGCCAGCACGCGCTTGGCCTTGAAATCGAGCGAGGCGCGCGCGCGATAGGGCTGCGAGGCGATGACGAGATCGTAGTCGGCCACCGTGCCGCCGGGCTTCGGCACGATCTGGTCGAGCAGGAACCGATGATCGGCGCGGTAGATCACCAGAATGACCGGCCGCTCATAGACCGGATTGCCGCTCTTCGGCGAGACGCGCGCCTTCCAGTTCTCGGACAGGAACGGCTCGAGCGCGGTGATCTGCTCCTCGAAATTGTGTGCGGTACTGCCTTCCATCGGCAGTTCCTTCCACACCAGGCTGGTGGCGGCGCTGAGCGACTTCACCGCCAGCCAGGGCGCTTCCGAATAGGCGAGATTGGTGAGCACCAGCACGGTGGATGGATGTTCGATGAAGCGGTCCGCCATCTTGTGCAGCGTGAGGCGGATATCTTCGAGGCTGATCTCCTTGCCGACGATGTAGAACGGCATGGTCGGAAAGCGGTCGTGCATCGAGCGCATCACGCGTGTCAGCACGGTGCCGTCGCCAAGCCCGGCGTCGAACACGCGCACCGCCGGCGGGCGCGGATGGATATTGGTGAGTTCGAGGCCGACGCGTTGCGCGATCTCCCACTTCTCGCTGCAGGTATTCACGAACAGCAGATATTTCTGCCGGTTGTCGAAGAAGCGGAAATTGCGCTGCGGATCGTCGCTCGCCTGCCCGGAAGCGACTGGCGGCGCCGGCGGCTTCACCACCGGCAATGTCGCCGCCGGCGGGCTTGCGTCGAACAGCACGCGGCGGCGCGACGGCGCGGCATCGGCGTTGCGCGTCATGAAGGAGCGGATGCGCTCCAGGGTATCGGTGGTGATGCGGCCGCCATTGCGCAGGCGGCTGGCGAGCTTGCCGTCGTTGACCGCGCGGCGGCCGAAAGTGGATTCCGCCAAACCGCGCTGACGGCAGAATTCGCTGATCTCCTGGAGGATTTGCTCGTTCATGACGGCGTTCCCTGTCCAGCTCTGACGGCCGGCTCAGACGAAAGCGAACCAAGTCCAACCGCATTCGTCAATCATAAAAGCGAAGTTTGAGAAGATGGGCAAAGTGGGTGGGCGCTGCCCAATTTGAGAAATAGCCAATTTTTATGGATTTTGAGGCCATTCAGATGGAATGTTCGCAAATTTCTGCTTCTAATAGTGGGCTATTTCCCACTTTTCAAGCATAGTTGTGGGCATCGGTGGGCTTGATGCTGCGCCGTTAACGTCTTCAGATGTCGAAGAAAACCGTCTCGTTCTCGCCCTGGACACGGACATCGAAACGGTAGACCGGCAGCGCGCCGCGCATCTCCTTGTGGGCAATGAGCGTCCCGCGCCGGTCCGCCGGCACCAGCGTCAGGATCGGATCGGAGCCGTTGGCGGCCGCCTCATCGGAGAAATAGAGCCGCGTATAAATCTGCCGCAGCATGCCGCGCGAGAAGATGCAGACCACGATATGCGGCGCCTGCGGCTTGCCGTTCGGCCCCGGCACCGGGCCGGGCTTGACGGTGTCGAAACTATAGACGCCTTCCTTGTCGGTGGCGGAGCGGCCGAAGCCGGTGAACTTCGCGTTCGGACGCGGCTTCTCGCCGCGCGCATGGGCGTAGCGGCCTTGCGCGTCGGCCTGCCAGATTTCGATCATGGCGTCGTTGATCGGCTTGCCGTCGCCATCCAGCACGCTGCCCTCGATGTGGATTTTCGTGCCCGCCGCGTCGGGCGTGATCAGGTTGGCGCCGATCGTTTCCTTCCAGTCGTAATTCGCGCTCGGCTTCCAGTCGCAGCGGTTATGCGGCGCCAGGCCATAGGCGAAGAACGGGCCGACGGTTTGTGAGGGCGTGATGTCCGACATTACATTTTCCTTTTGCGCATGATCTTGTCCGAAAACCGGTTCCCACTTTTCGGGATCATGCGCTAGTGTTTTTCCGTATGTACGGGTGTCTGTTCGCGTCCGCGCAGCACGATATCGAAGCGGAAGCACAGCGCCCAATCGGGAATCGTGTTCTCCAGATCGAAGCTGGAGATCATGCGCGCCCGCGCCTTCTCGTCGGTCACCGAATTGAAGATCGGGTCGAACGGGAACAGCGGGTCGCCGGGGAAATACATCTGCGTAACCAGCCGGGTCAGGAACGACTGCCCGAACACCGAGAAGTGGATGTGGTTCGGCCGCCAGGCATTGCGATGATTGCCCCACGGATAGGCGCCCGGCTTCACCGTGATGAATTTGTAATAACCGTCCTTGTCGGTGAGGGTGCGGCCCGCCCCGGTGAAATTCGGATCGAGCGGCGCCGGATGCTGATCGACATTGTGCACGTAACGGCCGCAGGCATTGGCCTGCCAGATTTCCACCAGCGTCTCGGCCACCGGCCGCTTGTCCTCGTCGAGCACGCGGCCGTGCACGATGATGCGCTCGCCCAAGGGCTCGCCCTTGTGCTGCTTGGTCAGATCGTTGTCGTGCTCCTGGATCGCGTCATGGCCGAAGGCCGGACCGGTGAGCTCGGACAGCGTGTGCGGCACGATGATCAGCGGCTTCGACGGCGAGCGCTTGACCGTGCTGCGATAGTCCGGCGACAGGTGCTTGGGATAAACGCTGAGGCTTTCCTTGGGGTAGATCAGCGACATTCTTATTGTCCTCGTTCAGACTTTCTCGAGCGCCAGCGATACGCCTTGACCGACACCGACGCACATGGTGGCAAGCGCGAGCTTGCCATCCCGTTCATGCAACCCATGCGCCGCCGTCAATGCCAGACGGGCGCCCGACATCCCGAGCGGATGGCCGAGCGCGATCGCTCCACCATGCGGATTGACCTGCTCGGCATCGTCGGCCAAGCCCAGCTGCCGCAGACATGCTAACGACTGCGAGGCGAAGGCTTCGTTGATCTCGATCAAATCGTAGTCGCCGATCTTGTGCCCGAGGCGCGCCATCAGCTTGCGCGTGGCCGGCACCGGCCCGATCCCCATGATGCGCGGCGGAACCGCCGCCGAGGCCATGCCGAGGATACGCCCGCGCGGCGTCAAGCCATGCGCCTTCACCGCCACGTCCGAAGCGATAATCATAGCGGCGGCGCCGTCATTGACACCGGAGGCGTTGCCGGCGGTGATGGTGCCCGGATTGCGCACGAACGGCTTGAGCTTGGCGAGCTGTTCGAGCGTAGTGTCGGGACGCGGATGTTCGTCCTTGTCGACCTTCACCGTCTCACCTTTGCGGCCGGGGATTTCGACCGCAACGATCTCCTTGGCGAAATAGCCCGAAGCGATCGCCTTGCCGGTACGCTGCTGCGACCGCAGCGCGAAGGCGTCCTGGTCGGCGCGGGTGATCTGGAATTCTTCCGCCACATTCTCACCGGTCTCCGGCATCGAATCGACGCCGTATTGCTGCTTCATCAGCGGATTAATGAAACGCCAGCCTATTGTTGAGTCGAAAATCTCGGCCGTGCGCGCGAACGCCTCCTGCGCCTTGCCCTGCACGAACGGCGCACGCGTCATCGATTCGACGCCGCCGGCGATGGCGAAGTCCATTTCGCCGGCGCGGATCGCGCGCGCGGCGGTGCCGACCGCTTCGAGACCGGAGGCGCACAGCCGGTTCGAGCGTCACGCCCGGCACGCTGGCGGGCAAGGCCGGCCAGCAGCAGCGCCATGCGCGCGACATTGCGGTTATCCTCGCCGGCCTGGTTGGCGCAGCCGTAGAAGACTTCGTCAAGCTTGTCCCATTCCACTTTTGGATTGCGCGCCATCAGCGCCTTGATCGGCACGGCGGCGAGATCGTCGGTGCGCACCTTGGCCAGCGCCCCGCCGTAGCGTCCGATTGGCGTGCGTACCGCATCGCAAAGAAAGACATCGCGAGTTGCCATCACGCCGCCTCCGAATGGGCACGGTTGGTGCGCGCATGCAGCTCGCGCAACACCTCGAGTTCCTTCGCCGTCGGCGGCGGCGTCTCCGCCACTTGTGCCGCGAAGCTGACCTTCCAGCCGGTGTTTTCCTGGATCTGCTCGCGGGTGACGCCCGGATGGATGGAGACGACGATCATCTCCTTGGTCTTCGGATCGGGTTCGAACAACGCCAGATCGGTGATCAGCTTGGTCGGACCTTTGGTCTTCACGCCGAGCTTGGCGCGGCTGTCGCCGCCCGAGACATGGCCGATCGAGGTGACGAAATCGAGCTTGTCCACGAAGCTGCGCTTGCCCTGCGCCATGATGATGAAGATCTCGCCGCAGGAGGTGGCGATTTCCGGCGCGCCGCCGCCGCCGGGCAGCCGTACCTTCGGCTTGTCATAGGGGCCGACCACGGTGGTGTTGAGATTGGCGTATTTGTCGATCTGCGCGCCGCCCAGGAACCCAACCTTGATGCGGCCGCCCTGCAGCCAGTAGCGGAACATCTCCGGCACAGAAACAGTCGTCAGTGCGGTCTCGCATAATTCGCCGTCGCCGATCGAGAGCGGCAGGATGTTCGGTTTGGTGGCGAGCGTGCCGGATTCATAAATGAGCGTGATGCCGGGCGCATGCGTGAGCCGCGCCAGATTGCAGGCGGCTGACGGCTGGCCGATGCCGACAAAGCAGACATCGTCGTTTTTCAGCGCGCGCGCCGCCGCGACCGTCATCATTTCATTCGGCTTGTAATCGGCCATGATGCTGCTCACTCCGCCGCGACACGATGTTTGCGCGCATGCACGGCAAAGGCCTCCGGGCCCTTCTGCAAGACATTCTCTTTCATCCAGGCCAGGAACGAATCGCGTTCGCGCGCGATCTCGTCCCATTTTTTGTAGAAGCTGTTGTTACGCGCGTAATAGCCCTGCGCATAGGACGGAAAAGCGCCGCCCGGCACCTCGACCACGTGGCCAATCGTCCAGTGCGGCAGCACCACCGCGTTGAGGCTGCGCTCTCCGAGATCGTCGACGATCTCTTCCACCGTCACCACCGAACGTTTTGCCGCCAGCACGGCTTCCTTCTGCACGCCAAGCACGCCTTCGATCAGCACATTGCCGGCCTTGTCGGCGCGCTGCGCATGGATCACCGCGACGTCCGGCCGGTGCGCCGGGATCGCCGCCAGTTCCTCGCCGGTGAACGGGCAGGTCACGCGTTTGATCTTGGAATTCACCTTCGGCAGGTCGCCGCCAATATAACCGCGGAAAATCGCGCACGGCAGTCCGGCCGCGCCGGCCTCATAGGCATTCGCCATGGCGGCGTGGGAATGCTCTTCCAGCTCTAACTTGTGCGGCCAGCCGTTCTCGACGGCGTCGCGCAGGCGATGCAGCGAGCCGACGCCCGGATTGCCGCCCCATGAAAAAATCAGCTTGGCCACGCAGCCCATGCCGATGAACTGGTCATAGACCAGGTCCGGCGTCATTCTGATCAAGGTGAGACGCTTACGGCCCTGGCGAATAATCTCATGGCCGGCGGCATGAGGGATCAGGTGGGTGAAGCCTTCCAGCGCGACCGTGTCACCGTCGCGAACGGCGTCCTTGATGGCTTCGGACAGAGACGAAATACGCGCCATCAGATTGGCTTCCCGGTTGCGGCTCCGTATTTACGGCGGCGACCTGGCAGGGTCAAATGGCGCCATGGCCTTAAGTCGGGCCTCCAACGGAATCGCCGATGCTGGGCAAAGACCCGATTTTCATCATCCACGCCGAGCTCGACGCCGTCATGAATCTGGGCCGCACGCCTTATGGCGAGCGGCGCGTCATCGGCATCCTTGGCGGCACCGTGCGCGGACCGAAGCTAACCGGCCGCATCCTTCCCGGCGGCGCCGATTGGCAGATCGTGCGCAACGACGGCGCTGCCGATATCAGCGCGCGCTACACTATCGAGACAGACGCGGGCGCGCACGTGCTGGTGTCAAGCGACGGGCTGCGGCATGGTCCGCCCGCGATCATGGAGCGGCTGGCGCGGGGCGACAGCGTCGATCCCGCGCTTTATTATTTCCGCACCGTGATGCGGTTCGAGACCGCCGACCCAACGGTCGACTGGCTCAATCGTATTCTGGCGCTGGCGCGCGGGCAACGCGAGGCCAACGCGGTGCGGCTCGATGTCTATGAAGTCGAATAGCGGCCGTCAGCCAAAGTCGCGCAGCAGGTCGATCAACTGCGCGCGCCGATTGGGTCCGATATGGGCGGCCAGCCGCGCCTCGTGCTTTTCGGCCAGGCTTTTGATCTTGGCCAGCGCCTTTTCCCCGTCCGCCGTCAAATAAAGCGAATGCGAGCGCGCATCGCTGCCATTGGCGCGGCGGGTGACCCATTTGCGCCGCTCCAGCTCATGCAGAATGCGCGCAAGCCGCGCCCGCTCGATGCTCAACGCCTGTCCGATCGCCGCCTGCGAGCGGCCCGGATTGGCTGCGATGATGAGCAGGACGGAGTATTGCGCCGGGCGGACCTTCATCAGCCTCAGCGTCTGGATGAAGTCCTGGAACACCCAGATCTGCAGGCGGCGCAGGAAATAGCCGAGATGATGGTCGAGCTGGCCCAAAGCGAGCCTGTCCGCCAGCGATGACCGACGCCGACGCTGCTTTGTCGTTGCCGCGCTCTTACCCGCTCGCCGTTGCTGCATTGCGCGCTTCATCCGCTTTCCCGACCGTTCCTTAGCATAGCCAGCTTGACGCTAATTGTTGTCAATGACAACATTCTGCCGCCAATCCCATAAAACGTCTTGCTGCTCTAGGGAGGACTCCATGCTGCAAACATCGAAATTGGCCGCACTTCTTCTCGCTCTGTCGCTAACGCCGGCGCTGGCCGAGAGCAACGGCGCGCTGCGGATCGGCGTGCTCAACGACATGTCGAGCGTCTATGCCGACTTCCAGGGGCCGGGCTCGGTGATCGCCGCCCAGCTCGCGGTCGAGGACTTCGCCAAGCAGTCCAAGCGCAAAGTCGAGGTGATTTCGGCGATCACCAGAACAAGCCCGACATCGGCGCCGGCATTGCGCGGCGCTGGCTCGACGTCGAAGGCGTCGACATGATCGTCGACCTGCCGAACTCGGCGGTCGCGCTCGCGGTCGGCGATATCGTGCGCGAGAAGAACAAGGTGGCGATTGGCTCCGGCGCCGGCACTGCGCTGCTCACCGGCGCGAAATGCTCATCCAATTTCGTGCACTGGACCTATGACACCTGGGCCAATGGTCACGCGTTGGCGCGCGGCGTGCTCGCGGCCGGCAGCAAGACCTGGTTCTTCATCACCGCCGACTATGCCTTCGGACACGATCTCGAGAAGCAGGCGAGCGACGAAGTGCTCGCCAGCGGCGGCAAGATCATCGGCGCCGTCCGCCATCCGCTCGGCGCTTCGGATTTCTCATCCTTTCTGCTGCAGGCGCAGGCTTCTGGCGCGCAGGTCGTGGCACTCGCCAATGCCGGCGGCGACACCACCAACACCGTCAAGCAGGCGGCGGAATTCAAAATCGGCGCCAATCAGAAGATCGTGTCGCTGATCTTCGACCTGCAGAGCGTGCCCGCGCTCGGGTTGAACACCGCGCAGGGGTTGGTCGCAATCAATGCATTCTACTGGGACCAAAATGACCAAGCGCGTGCCTGGTCGAAACGCTTCCAGGAGCGCCACCTAAAGAAAATGATGCCCAACCACATGCATGCCGGCGTCTATGCCGCCGTGCTGCATTACCTCAAGGCGGTCGACAAAGTCGGCTCGCCGGCGGACGGCAGCGCGGTGGTCGCGGCCATGAAGGCGATGCCGACCGACGACCCGCTGTTCGGCAAGGGCACCATCCGCGCCGACGGTCGCAAGATCCATCCGATGTATCTGTTGCAGGTCAAGACGCCGGCCGAATCGAAAAGCGAATGGGACGTATTCAAGGTGGTGGGGACGATTCCCGCCGACAAGGCGTTCCGCCCGCTGAACGAAGGCGGTTGCCCGCTGGTCAAGAACTGAGCTTGGTTGCGCATGCGGGCGGGTAGCGACATGATGGCCGTTACCATCCCAGCCGGAGTCCTCGCGTGAGTTCACGGAAGCCGTTCGTTGCGCTGCCCGCCTCGCTCGCCGCCGAGCGGCACGGCAGCGTCGCCGTGCTCGGCTCAACCGCCCGCACAAGCGCAACGCGCTCGACGACGAGACCATCCGCGGCATCGAGACGTTCTTCACCTCGTTGCCGGACGACATCGGCGCCGTGCTGCTGCATGGCGAAGGCGAGCACTTCTCCGCCGGCCTCGATCTCAGCGAGCTGGAAGAGCGCGACGTCACGCAGGGCATCGCCCATTCCGGGCTGTGGCACCGCGCCTTCGAGAAGATCCAGTTCGGCAAGGTGCCGGTGGTCGCCGTGCTGCATGGCGCAGTGGTCGGCGGCGGGCTGGAGCTGGCCGCCAGCGCGCATGTGCGCGTGGCCGAGCGCTCGGCCTATTACGCGCTGCCGGAGGGAAGCCGCGGCATCTATGTCGGCGGCGGCGGCTCGGTGCGGCTGCCGCGGCTGATCGGCGTCGCGCGCATGATGGACATGATGCTCACTGGCCGCAGCTATTCGGCCGAGGAAGGTCAGGCCATGGGGCTGACGACTTATCTGGTCGAGGCCGGCGAGGGGTTCGCAAAGGGGCTCGAACTGGCGAAGCACATCGCCGGCAATGCGCCGCTCACCAACTTCGCCGTCATGCACGCGCTGCCGCGCATCGCCGAGATCGATCCGGCCAGTGGCTATGCGGTGGAGGCGTTGATGTCGGCGATCGCCCAGGCCGATGGCGAGGCAAAGGCACGGCTCAAGGAGTTTCTGGAGAAGCGCGGGCCGAAGGTGACGCGGCCGTGAGGGACCCGATGGCAAACCCGCTGCGAGCGGTCGAGAAAGCCGCGCCCTTGCGTCCGGTGCGGCTGGGCGCGCTCGATGCCGTGCTGGAGCGGCGAGCGAACGGCATCATCCATATCCGCACCGCGCAGGCGCTTGGGCCATATCACCGCAAGCTGAGCGAGCCGCTGGAATATTGGGCCAAGGCCGCGCCCGACCGCATATTCCTGGCGCAGCGCGACGCGCAAGACCGCTGGCGCACGCTCGGCTATGCGGAAGTTCTACGCCAAGTGAAGCGCATCGGCGCGTCATTGCTCCGCCGCGGGCTTTCGCCCGAGCGGCCGATCGTGATCATCTCGGGCAACGACATCGAGCATGCGCTGCTGGCGCTGGCGGCGATGTATGTCGGCATTCCTTATGCACCGATCTCGCCGGCCTATTCGCTGATGTCGAGCGATTTCGGCAAATTGCGCGCCATCATTGAATTGCTGACACCCGGCCTCGTCTTCGCCAATGACGGCGGGCCGTTTGCGCGCGCAATCACTGCCACCGTGCCGGACGACGTCGAACTGGTGGTGACGCGCAATCCGCCGGCAAACCGCAAGACCACGCTGTTCGCCGATCTCGCTCGGCGCCGAGGATGCGGCGGGCGTCGCCGCAGCGCACGCAAACGTTACGCCCGACACCATCGCGAAATTCCTGTTCACCTCCGGCTCGACCGGCAAGTCCCAAGGCCGTCATCAACACCCACCGCATGCTGTGCTCGAACCAGGCGATGCTAGCCGCCGGGTTCGCATTCGTCCTCGACGAGCCGCCAGTGGTGGTGGACTGGCTGCCGTGGAGCCACACCTTCGGCAGCAACCACAACTTCAACATGGTGCTCACTTACGGCGGCTCGCTCTATATCGACGACGGCAATCCGACGCCGCCGGGCGTCCCGAAGACCGCGCGCAATCTGCGCGAGATCGCGCCGACCATCTATTTCAATGTGCCGAAAGGCTACGAGGCGCTGGTCCCGCATTTGCGCGCCGACGATACGTTGCGCAAGAATTTCTTCAGCCGGCTGAAGGTGCTGTTCTATGCCGGCGCGGGGCTGAATCAGGCCACCTGGGACGACCTCACCCAGCTTGCGGTCGAGACCACCGGCGAGCGCATCATCTTCCTGTCATCGCTCGGCTCAACCGAGACTTCGCCGCTGGCGCTCGCCTGTTCGTGGGATTTCGACCGTCCGGGCAATATCGGCCTGCCCGCGCCCGGCGTCGAACTCAAGCTGGTGCCGAACGAAGGCAAGCTGGAAGCGCGCCTGCGCGGGCCGCACATCACGCCCGGCTATTGGCGGCAGGAGCAGCTGACGCGCGATGCCTTCGACGAGGAAGGCTTCTACAAGATCGGCGATGCGCTGAAATTCGCCGATCCCGACGACGCCGGCAAGGGACTGCTGTTCGACGGCCGCCTCGCCGAGGACTTCAAGCTTTCCACCGGCACCTGGACCAGAGTCGGTTCGCTGCGCGCGCGTTTCATCGATCACTTTGCGCCTTATGTCCGCGACGTGGTGTTTGCCGGCCCCGACCGCGATGACATCGCCGCGCTGGTGTTTCCGAATGTCGAGGCTTGCCGCAAACTGGCGCCTGGCCTTGCTCCCGACGCGCCGCCGGCCGCCCTGCTTGACGACGCACGGCTGCGCGCGAAATTCACGAGTCTATTGCAATCGTTGGCGGCGGCGAGCCCTAGCACTTCGACCCGCGTTGCCCGCGCCATTGTGATGGCGGAGCCGCCGTCCATGGACAAAGGCGAGATGACCGACAAGGGCTCGATCAACCAGCGCGCGGTGCTGAAGAACCGCGCGGAGTTGGTGGACGAACTCTATGCTGCGCCCGTATCGTCGCGGGTCTTGGCAGCCGAAGGAAAAGCCTGATGGAGATCAAGGGACACAGCGCCATTGTCACCGGCGGCGCATCGGGCCTGGGCGCCGCCACCGCCCGCGCGCTGGCAGCGAGCGGCGCCAAGGTCGCGATCTTCGACGTCAACGAAAAGGCCGCGGCGGAAGTCGCGATCGACATCAATGGCATCGCGGTCAAATGCGACGTGTCAGATAGCGCGAGCGCCGAAGCCGCGGTCAAGAAGGCCGCCGCCGATCATGGCCCCGCGCGCATCCTGGTTAATTGCGCCGGTGTCGGCCCGGCGAAGCGCATCGTCGGCCGCGACGGGCCGATGCCGCTTGCCGACTACGAGCGCGTCATCAAGATCAACCTGATTGGCACCTTCAACATGATGCGGCTGGTGGCGGCCGCCATGCAGCCGCTCGAAGCCTTTGCCGACGGCGAGCGCGGCGTGATCGTCTCCACCGCTTCGGTCGCGGCTTTCGAGGGCCAGATCGGCCAGGCGGCGTATTCGTCCTCCAAGGGCGGCGTTGCCGCGCTCACGCTGCCGGCGGCGCGCGAATTCGCGCAGTTCGGCGTCCGCGTGCTCGCCATCGCGCCCGGCATTTTCGGCACGCCGATGCTGCGCGCGCTGCCGCAGGAGGCGCAGGATTCGCTCGGCGCCTCGGTGCCGTTCCCCAAGCGGCTGGGGAGCCCGAGCGAATTCGCCGCGCTGGTGATGCACTGCATCCGCAACGGCTATCTCAACGGCGAGGTGATCCGCCTCGACGGCGCGCTGCGCATGGCGCCGCGCTAGTGCACGACCATCGGACCCTCGCGGAGCAATTCGGCGTGACGACGACGCTCACCAACACGCGCAAGGTGCGCATCGAGTGGGGCGATTGCGACCCCGCCGGCATCATTTTCTATCCGCGTTATTTCGAGATCTTCGATGCCTCGACCTCGGCGCTGTTCGAGCGCGCGCTCGGGCTTAACAAGCTCGAGTTGCTCAAGACCTTCAACTTCGCCGGCTTCCCGCTGGTGCGCACGCACGCGCGCTTCCTCAAGCCGACGCGCTTCGGCGACGACGTGACGGTGGAGACGAAAATCACCTTCGGCCACGCCAGCTTCGAGATCGAGCACCGCCTGAGTCTGAAGGGCGAGACCTGCGTCGAGTGTTCGGAGAAGCGGGTGTGGGTGGTGCGCGAAGCGGACGGCCGCCTGAAGTCGCGTCCGGTGCCGGACGTGGTGCTGGCGAAGTTTCGCGTGCTGATCACTCGATCTCGGCCGCGATCTTCTTCAAAATCTGGATGAACCGCTTGCGGTCGCGCAGGCCGATGATGCCGTCGAGATTGCGCTCGTGCCGGCGCGCGCAGCGCGTGAGCTGACGCAGCGTCTTCTTGCCGGCGGCGGTCAAATTCAGACGATAGGTGCGGCGGTCGTCGCGCACGCGCTTGCGCTCCACCAGGCCGCGCCGCACCAGGTCCTCGACCACCGGCGTGAGGCTCGATTTGTCGCGGCCATTGGCATGACTGAGTTCGGTCTGGCTGATGCCCGGATTGCGCGCGATCAGCGTCAAGGTGGCGAAGCGGCCGGGGCTTTCGCCGACCTCCTGCGAGCGGCGCGAGAACGCCTGGAAGGCGGCCTCCTGCGCCATGCGCAAATTGAACCCGACCCAATAGCGCGAGCGGACCGAAATTGATCGATTCGGCAATGGCTTCGCCGTTCCTGCCGCGACGGGCGCCGCCCGTGCCGTTGGTTGCGTGCACCACAACTCCCCTCTCCGGACCCGCGCGCCTGACCGACTCCCGGGTCCGCGATTTAGTTTGATATCAAACTATAACCTTTACAATGGCGCGAACATTCGGCTGAATATTGCAAAAGTTGGCAACATAACCAACACCAAACCGAGGGAGGAAGTCCATGAAATCCCGTTTCGCCGGAACTGTCTACGCCGCCGCTATCGCCGCACTCATTGGTGGCACCACGGCGCGCTCGCGCAGGACAAGACGTTCGAGCTGAAGCTCTCGCATTGGGTGCCGCCGTCGCACCCGCTGCAGAAGGCGCTGGAGGACATGGGGCGCCTCGGTCGAGAAGGATTCCGGCGGCACCATCAAATACAAGGTCTATCCGTCGCAGCAGCTCGGCAAGGCCTTCGACCATTACGACATGGCGCGCGACGGCATCGCCGACCTCACCTACATCAATCCCGGCTATCAGCCCGGCCGCTTCCCGATCATCGCCGCCGGCGAATTGCCGTTCCTGATCTCCAACGCCAAGAGGCGGCTCGCAGGCGCTCGACGCCTGGTACCGCAAATACGCCGCGACCGAGATGAAGGACGTCAAGTTCTGCCTCGCCTTCGTGCATGACCCCGGCTCGTTCCACTCCAAGACCAAGAAGATCGAGGTGCCCGCCGACATCAAGGGCATGAAGATCCGCCCGGCGCACGCCACCATGGCGACCTTCGTGACCCAGCTCGGCGGCACCAATGTGCAGTCGAGCGCGCCGGAAGTGCGCGACATCATCGAGCGCGGCGTCGCCGACGCGGTGACCTTCCCGTGGGGCTCGATGCTGCTGTTCGGCATCGACAAGGTGACGAAGTACCACATGGACGCGCCGCTCTACGTCACGACCTTCGCCTTCGTGTTCAACAAGGACAAATACAATCAGATGTCGGCGGCGCAGAAGAAGGTGATCGACAATCACTGCACCAACGAATGGGCCGGCAAAGTCGCCGGGCCCTGGGCCGACTTCGAGCATGGCGGCATCGCCAAGCTGAAGGCGTTAGCGGCCATGAGGTCTACCGCTCTCGCCCGCGCAGCTCGCCGAGTGGAAGAAGGCGGCCGAGCCGCTGGAAAAGACCTGGGCCGACAACGTCAAGAAGGCCGGCGGCGATCCGGACGCGGCGATGAAGGAGCTGAAGGACCTAGCTCGCCAAGTTCAAGCGCGGCCTAGTGACCTAGCGGGCCGCGCTTCAGCGGCTCGACCAGTGACATGCGACATGAGGGCGGCGGGAGATCTCGCCGCCGGTCCGCCGGAAATCGCCGCCAACGTCGGAGCGGACATGAAACGCATCTACATGGATCGTTTCATCGACACCATCGAATGGATCGCCGCCGGCTTCGTCGGCATCGTCGCCGCCAATATTTTTCTCGCCGTCCTGCTGCGCAACGTGTTCACCTATTCGATCCCCGACTCGTTCGATTTCGGCCGCCTGCTGCTCGGCATTCTCATCTTCTGGGGAATCGCGGCGACGTCCTATCGCGGCACCCACATCACCGTCGATCTGATCTGGGCCAATGTCGGCCCGAAATACCAGCGCATGATCGACGTGTTCGCGACGCTGGTGCTGCTGTTCGTGGTGACGGTGCAGACCTACACGCTGTTCGACAAGGTGCGCGGCACCTATTACGACAACGTCCTCACCTTCGATCTGCGGCTGCCGACCTGGCCGTTCTTCGCGGTGGCCTGGGCCGGCGACGTCTCCGCGGTGCTGCTGATCGCCGTGCGCACCTACCGGCTGATCTTCCAGCCGGAGCTGATGCAAGAAACCAAAATCAAACCGGTCGAATGAGAAAGACGGGATGAGCACCGACGCCGTCGCCGTGGTGGGCTTTATCGCGCTGTTCGCGCTGATGCTGCTGCGCGTGCCGGTCGGCATGGCGATGGGCTTGGTCGGCGTCTCCGGCTTCGGCTATCTGGTCGGCGGCGCGCCGGCGCTCAAGCTGGTCGGCCAGACCTCGATGCGCACGGTGACCGACTACACCTTCGGCGTCATTCCGATGTTCCTGCTGATGGGCACGTTCGTGTCCAATTCCGGCATGAGCCGCGATCTGTTCAAGGCCGCCAACGGTTTCGTCGGACATCTGCGCGGCGGACTGGGCTTCGCCACGGTCGTCGCCTGCGGCGGCTTTGCCGCGATCTGCGGCTCGTCGGTGGCGACCGCGGCGACGTTTTCCGCCGTCGCCTATCCGGAAATGCGGCGCTACGGCTATCCGCAGAGCTTCGCCACCGGCGTGATCGCGGCCGGCGGCACGCTCGGCGCCATGCTGCCGCCGTCAACCGTGCTGGCGGTCTACGGCATCATCACCGAGCAGGACATCGGCAAGCTGTTCATCGCCGGCATCGCTCCCGGCCTGCTCGCCATGACGATGTATCTGATCACCATCGCGGTCATCGGCTATGTGCGGCCGGGCTTCCTGCCGACCGGTCCGCGCACGACCTGGCGCCAGCGGTTCGCCGGGCTGAAAGACATCTGGGCGCCGATGCTGCTGTTCATTTTCGTCATTGGCGGACTTTACGGCTTGCCGTTTCTGCCGCGCTTCACGCCGACCGAAGCCGGCGGCGTCGGCGCCACCGGCGCGTTCCTGATCGGCGTGTTCACTGGCCGGCTGAACAAGGACAAGATATTGGCCTCGCTGCTGCAGGCGACCCGCACCGCGGCCGCGGTGTTTACCGTGCTGATCGGCGCGCTGATCTTCGGCTATTTCCTCACCGTCACGCAGACGCCGCAAAAGGTCACCGAATTCCTCACCGGCCTCGGGCTCGGCAGTTACGGCGTGCTGGCGCTGATCATGCTGATGTACCTGGTGCTCGGCTGTCTGATGGACGCCATGGCCATGATCATCCTGACCGTGCCGATCATCTTTCCCGATCATCACCCATCTCGGCTTCGACCCGATCTGGTTCGGCGTCATCATCGTGATGACGGTGGAACTCGGCCTGATCCATCCGCCGGTCGGCATGAACGTATTCGTCATCAAAAGCGTGGTGAAGGACGTGAGTTTCTCCACGATTTTCAAGGGCGTAATCCCGTTCATCGTCACCGACCTGATCCGGCTGGTGATCCTGATTGCCTTCCCGATTATCGCGCTCTGGCTGCCCTCGCATATGTAGGCGGGATTTGGTAAGATAGTTGGGACCCCAACCATCGGCCCGGAGGCCACTGATGGAACGCTCGTTCAAGAAGGAAGTGCAGGCGCTCAGGCTCGGCGACGGCGAGACCTTCCACGGCGAAGGCATCCTCGCCGTCACCAAGGCGCTGCTGCAGTCGGGTGTCTCCTACGTCGGCGGCTATCAGGGCGCGCCGGTCTCGCATCTGCTCGACGTGCTGGTCGACGCCGAGGACATCATGGCCGAGCTCGGCGTGCATCTGGAGACCTGCGCGAACGAAGCCTCCGCCGCCGCCATGCTGGGCGCCTCGATCAACTATCCGCTGCGCGGCGCGGTCACCTGGAAATCGATCGTCGGCACCAATGTCGCCGCCGACGCGCTCTCCAACCTGTCGTCGCCGGGCGTGATCGGCGGCGCCATGATCATCCTCGGCGAGGATTACGGCGAAGGCGCCAGCGTCATCCAGGAACGCTCCTATGCCTATGCGCTGAAATCCTCGATGTGGCTGCTCGATCCGCGCCCCGATCTGCCGTCGATCGTGCGCACGGTCGAGAAGGGCTTCGAACTGTCGGAAGCGAGCCACGCGCCGGTGATGCTGGAGCTGCGCATCCGCGCCTGCCACGCCACCGGCGAATTCGCCGCCAAGGACAATCGCAAGGGCATTGTCTCCGGCCTCAACCGCATCCAGGGGCCGCCGCGTTTCAATTATGCGCGGCTGTCGCATCCGCCGGTGACCTTCACGCAGGAGAAACTGAAGGTCGAGGAGCGCATGCCGGCGGCGCGCGCCTTCATCCGCGAGCACAAGCTCAACGAACTGATCGCCGGCGATCTCGACGATATCGGCATCATCGTGATGGGCGGCCTCACCAACAGCGTGCTGCGCGCGCTCGAGCGCATGGGGCTTGCCGACGTGTTCGGCGCCTCGCGCGTTCCGCTGCTGGTGCTCAACGTGGTCTATCCGCTGGTGCCGGAGGAGATCCGCGAATTCTGCGCCGGCAAACGCGCCGTGCTGATCGTCGAGGAAGGCTCTCCCGACTACATCGAGCAGGCGGTCAATGTCGAACTGCGCCGCGCCGACATCCAGACCAACGTGCTCGGCAAGGGTCCGCTGCCGCAGACCGGCGAATACACCTCCGACGTGCTGCTCGAAGGCCTCGCCGCCTTCCTGCAAGCCACAAAGCCGAACGGCATCGACGCCGACACCGTGGCGGAAAAAGCGCGCGGCCTGATCGCGCACAAGCCGAAAGCCGCCGCCGCGCTCGGTCCATTGCCGCCGCGCCCGCCGGCGTTCTGCACCGGCTGCCCGGAGCGTCCGGTGTTCGCGGCGATCAAGCTGATGCAGCGCGAACTGGGGCCGACCCACATCAGCGCCGATATCGGCTGTCATTCGTTCGCGACCTTCGCACCGTTCAGCCTGGGCAATTCGATCCTCGGCTACGGCATGTCGCTCGCCAGCGCCGCCGCGGTCGGGCCCAACATGGACCGGCGCTCGATCTCGATCATGGGCGACGGCGGCTTCTGGCATAACGGATTGATCACCGGCGTCGCCTCGAACCTTGTTCAACAAAGGCGACGGCGTGCTGATCGTGATGCAGAACGGCTACGCCTCCGCCACCGGCCAGCAATACATCCCGTCGAGCACGACCAGCCGCGACGGTCCCACGCCCGGCGTCGATATCGAACAGACGCTGCGCGCCATGGGCGTGAAATGGCTGCGCACGGTGCGCAGCTACAGCGTCGCGGTGATGGTGAAGACGCTGAAAGAAGCGATGCGCACCGCCGAGCTTGGGCTGAAGGTGATCATCGCCGACGGCGAATGCCAGCTCGCGCGCCAGCGCCGCGTGCGCGCCGAGGACGCCGTGAAGCTCGAGCGCGGCGAGCGCGTCACCCGCATGCGCTACGGCGTCGACGACGAAATCTGCACCGGCGATCATTCCTGCATTCGTCTGTCGGGCTGCCCGTCGCTGACGGTGAAGCCCTCGACCGATCCGCTGCGCACCGATCCGGTGGCGACCGTGATCGACAGTTGCGTCGGCTGCGGTCTGTGCGGCGAGGTCGCGCATGCGGCGGTGCTGTGCCCGTCGTTCTACCGCGCCGAGATCGTGCGCAATGCGACCTGGTGCGACCGCGCGCTGCATCGCCTGCGCCAGAAAGTCATCGGCTGGCTCGGCGGCTATGGCGGCGAGGCGGCGGCATGAACAACGCCCGCGCCCGATCACGCTGCTGATCGCCGCGCTCGGCGGCGAAGGCGGCGGCGTGCTGACCAATTGGATCGTCACCGCCGCCGAGCAGGCGGGATTTCCGGTGCAGAGCACCTCGATCCCCGGCGTCGCGCAGCGCACCGGCGCCACCACCTATTACATCGAGATCTTGCCGGTGCCGGCGCGCGAGTTGAACGGCAAGCGGCCGGTGCTGGCGCTGACGCCCGGCGTCGGCGACATCGACATCGCGGTGGCGAGCGAATTGCTGGAGGCCGGCCGCACGGTGGCGAACGGCTTCGTCACGCCCGACCGCACGCATCTGATCGGCTCGCTCAGCCGCTTCTATGCCATGGACGAGAAGATCGCCATGGGCGACGGCCGCTTCGACCAGGACCGGCTGATCAAGACCATCAAGGAACATGCGCGCGATGCCCTGCTCATCGACATGGACGCGCTGGCGAAACAAAGCGGCTCGATCATCAATGCGGTGATGCTCGGCGCCATCGCCGGGTCGCAGCGCCTGCCGCTGACGACGGAACAGTTGGAAGCGGCGATCCGCGACGACGGCAAGTCGGTCGACAGCAATCTGCGCGGCTTCCGCGCCGGGCTCGAGGCTGCGCGCGCGAAATCGCAACCGGCGAAAATCCCCGAGCCGAAGAAAAACGCTCCCCTCACCCGCGAATTGCTCGAGCACGAGGTCTCATACTCGATGCCCTTGCTGGCGCAGGCAGTCGCGGTCGAAGGCGTGCGGCGGCTGATCGACTATCAGAGCGTCGCCTATGCGCGCCGCTATCTTGATCGCCTTCGGCCCATCACCGATGCCGACGAGGCCGCCGGCGCGCACGGCAAACTATTGAAGGAAGTCGCGCGCCATCTCGCCGTGCGCATGTCTTATGAAGACGTCGTTCGCGTGGCGCAGGCCAAGATCGCGCCTTCGCGCATGCGGCGCATCGCGCGCGAGGAATTGCGCGTCAAGGACGAGCCGTTCTCGGTGCACGATTTCCTCAAACCCGGCATCGAGGAATTCTGCCAGCTGCTGCCCTCGTTCCTGGCGCGGCCGATCTTCGCGCTAGCGGAGCGCAAAGGCTGGCTCGGCCGCGTCTATTTCGGCATGGAGATCAATTCCACCTCGATCAGCGGATATCTGCGCTTCCTGATGCTGGCCAAGCTGCGCGGGCTTCGGCCCTATGGCCATCGCTACCAACAAGAGCAGGCGCAAATCGAATCCTGGCTCGCCTTGATCCGCGAAGCGGTGCCGCGCTCGCTACCGCTGGCGTTCGAAGTGACCGAATGCGCGCGGCTGATCAAAGGCTATGGCGACACCCATGCGCGCGGGCTTGCCAACTACCGCACCGATCGAGACCCGCGTGATCCGCCCGGCGCTGGCGGGCCAAATCCCGCTTGCGCGCGCCGCCGACGCCATCGCCAGCGCGCGCACCGCCGCCCTGGTCGATCCCGAGGGCGAAAGCCTCGCCAAATGCCTCGCCGAGATCGATGGGCAGGCGATGTTCCGCGTGGCGGCGGAATAAGGCTGCGCAATCCTCTCGTTGTCAGGTATTCGCCCGTCGCGTAAAAGACGAGCCACAACAACAAAAGCGCCCGCGGCCTAACGGCTTCGCGGACGCCTGAGGGGCGAAACGGATGGCCGTCACACCGACTGGGCAACGGCCCGCAATCGCCGCCGAAGCCTTCCTGCGCGCGCTCGCCGATCACGGCGCCGACTATTTCTTCGCCAATCCGGGCACCGATTTCCCGCCGATCGTGGAAGCGTTCAGCCGCGCCAAGAAGACCAATGCCAAGGTTCCCAAGCCGATCCTGGTTCCGCACGAGAACCTCGCGGTCGGCATGGCGCACGGCGCCTACCTGATGACCGGCCGCCCGCAGGCGGTGATGGTTCACACCACCGTCGGCACCGCCAACACCATCAACAATCTCATCAACCTGTCGCGTGACCGCGTGCCGCTGATTCTGACTGCCGGACGCACGCCGATCACCGAGAAGGGATCGTTCGGCTCGCGCACCCGGCCGATTCAGTGGGGCCAGGAAATGTTCGACCAGGCCAGCATGGTGCGCGAACTGGTGAAATGGGACTACGAATTGCGCCAGCCCAATCAGATCGGCGATGTGGTCGCACGCGGCGTCGAAGTCGCCATGGCGCATCCGCGCGGGCCGGTCTATCTCATGCTGCCGCGCGAGCCGCTGTCGGCGCCGCTCGCCGAGCCGATCGGCCCGATGAAGCCGCGGCCGCAAGCGGCGCGCGTGCATCCCGACCCAAAGTCGATCGCAACGCTGGCCGAATGGATCGCGGCGGCCGAGCGGCCGCTGATCGTCGCCGCCACGCTTAGCCCCGACGCGGTGCCGGCGCTGGCGCATCTCGCCGAGCGCTGCGCGATTCCCGTCGTCACCCATAATCCGCGCACGGTCTGTCTGCCGTCGAGCCATGCCATGCATTTCGGCTTCGAGCCGGGCGCGCTGCTCACCGACGCCGATCTGGTGATCGTGCTGGAATCCGACGTGCCGTGGATTCCGCATTTGCAGCATCCGCCGGCCGGCTGCCGCGTCGCGCATATGGCGGAGGATCCGTTCTTCGTGCGCTATCCGATGCGCAGCTTCCCGAGCGATCTCAGCGTGCAGGCCGGCGTGACCAATGCGCTGGAGGCCCTGATCGAGGCGGTCGAGCCGCGGCTGCAGATGGCGGAAGCGCGCATCGCCGCGCGCCGCGCACGGCTGACCGAGCGCATGCGCACCCGGCGCGCGCAGCTTGCCAAAGATTCCGCGGCCGGCGCGCAGATCTCGCCGGAATATCTCTCGCGCGCCATCGGCGAAGCGGTAGGCCCGGACGCCATCATCTTCAACGAATATCCGCTGCGGCCAGATCATTGCCCGCGCGAGAAGCCGGGCACGTTCTTCGCGCTCGGTCCGGCCGGCGGGCTCGGCTGGGGTTTCGGCGCCGCGCTCGGCGCCAAGCTGGCGGCGCCCGACGCGTTGGTCGTCGCCACGCTCGGCGACGGCGCCTACATGTTCGCCAATCCGACCGTCGGCCACTGGGTCTCCAGCACGCACGGTCTGCCGATCCTCACCATCGTGTTCAACAACAGCCGCTACGGCGCCGTGCGCCGCGCCACGCTATCGATGTTCAAGGACGGCGCCGCCGGCGAGAACGACGGCCGCACGCTCGCCGATCTCGATCCGGCGCCGCCCTATGAGGAGATGGCGAAGGCGCAAGGCGCCCATGCCGAACGCGTGGAAAAGCCGGCCGACCTGCCCGACGCGCTGGCGCGCGCCCGCGACGTCGTGGTCAACGAGCGCCGGCAGGCGCTGCTCAACGTCATTACGCCCTACTGAATAAATCCATCCGGCCAGAAAAAACGCAAGTCACGGAGACGTTCATGCGTATCGATGCCTATACCCATTTCATCCCGGAGAAATTTTTCAACAAGATCGTGGAAAGCGGGCATGCCGACATCGGCAAGCGCGTGCGCGAAATTCCCTGCATCCACGACCTCGAAATCCGCCGCAAGATCGTCGGTCGGATTCAAGGACTATGCGCAGATCCTGTCTTATCCGATGCCGCCGCTGGAACTGCTGGCGAAGGGTGAGCAAATTGAGGAATACGCCAAGCTGGTGAACGACGGCTTCGCCGAGATTTGCGCGAAATATCCCGATCAGTTCCCCGGCTGGGTGGCGCAGGCGCCGCTGGCCGCGCCCGATGCCGGCGTACGCGAAGCGACACGTGCACTCAAGAATGGCGCGCTCGGCGTGCAGATCAACACCAATATCGCCGGAATGCCGCTCGACCATCCGGCGTTCGAGCCGTTCTTCGCCGCCATGAACAAGCTGAAAAAACCGATCTGGATGCATCCGGCGCGCGCCGCCAATTTCCCGGATTATCTTTCCGAGAAGAAATCGAAATACGAAATCTGGTGGACCTTCGGCTGGTCCTACGAGACCGCCGCCGCCATGGCGCGGCTGGTGTTCTCGAAAATCCTCGACAAATACCCGAATGTGAAGATCATCACCCACCACTTCGGCGGCATCGTGCCGATGCTGGAAGGCCGCATCGGGCCGGGCTGGGACCAGCTCGGCGCGCGCACCTCGGACGAAGACTTGCGCGTCGTGCTCAAGAGCCTGAAGAAGCGTCCGCTCGACTACTTCAAGCACGACTTTTATGCCGACACCGCGGTGTTCGGCGGCGAGCCGGCGACCCATGCCGGTCTGGCCTTCTACGACCTCGACAAGATCGTGTTCGCCTCCGACTGCCCGTTCGATCCCGAAAAGGGCACGATGTATACGCGCGAGACGCTGCGCATCCTCGAAGGCATCGACATGCCGAAGGCCGACAAGGAAAAGATCTGGCACGGCAATCTCGAGGCGCTGACCGGGGTGAAGTTTAAGAGCTAACTAACTCCGCCCTCGTCCTGAGGAGCGCCCGCAGGGCGCGTCTCGAAGGACGAAGGCGCGCCCATCCTTCGAGACGCCCGCATTTGGCGGGCTCCTCAGGATGAGGCCGGAAAAGTTCGGTGTGCGCTGTGCCACCGGCAGTGGAAGCGCTGCCCACTTCTGCTAACCTCGCCGCCATGGCGCTGGTCCAACCCCTCGGCCTGTCCGAACCCGACGCACCGCCGCCCGGCGATGCCGGCCGCGTGACGCCGATGATGGAGCAGTACATCGAGATCAAGACCGCCAATCCGGACTGCCTGCTGTTCTACCGGATGGGCGATTTCTACGAATTGTTCTTCGAAGACGCCGAAACCGCCTCGCGCGCGCTCGGCATCATGCTCACCAAGCGCGGCAAACACCTCGGGCAAGACATCCCGATGTGCGGCGTGCCGGTGGAGCGCGCCGACGAATATCTGCACCGCCTGATCGCGCTCGGCCACCGGGTCGCGGTCTGCGAGCAGCTTGAGGATCCGGCCGAGGCGCGCAAGCGCGGCCCTAAGAGCGTGGTGCGGCGCGACGTGGTGCGGCTGGTGACGCCCGGCACGCTCACCGAAGACACGTTGCTCGACGCCAAGCGCAACAACTACCTGCTGGCGATCGCGCGAGCGCGCGCCTCCGCCGCGGACGACGACAACCGTTTCGCGCTCTCCTGGATCGACATTTCCACCGGAGAGTTCCGCATCACCGAATGCGAGCGCAACGCGCTGTCGGCCGAGATCGCGCGGCTGGAGCCGAGCGAGATCATCGTCTCCGACGCGCTTTATGGCGACGCCGACCTGGTGGTCACGTGGCGCGCGCTGCCGGCGGTGACGCCGCTGACGCGCGACGTGTTCGACGGCGCCACCGCCGAGCGGCGGCTGACCTCGTTCTTCGCGGTGGCGACCAGTGAAGCCTTCGGCGCTCTGTCGCGGCTGGAGCTGACCGCGGCCGCCGCCTGCGTCACTTACGTCGAGCGCACGCAGATCGGCAAACGTCCGCCGCTGTCGCCGCCGTTGCGCGAAAGCGCCGGCGCAACGATGGCGATCGATCAGGCCACGCGCGGCAATCTCGAATTGATGCGCACACTGTCCGGCGAGCGGCGCGGCTCGCTGCTGGAAGCGATCGACCGCACCGTGACCTCGGCCGGCTCGCGGCTGCTGGCGCAAAGATTGTCGGCGCCGCTCACCGATCCCAAGGCGATTTCGCGGCGGCTCGATGCGGTGGCGAGTTTCGTCGATGACACCGCGGCACGGGCGGAAACCCGCTCGCGGCTCAAGGCTGCGCCCGATCTCGCCCGCGCGCTTGCCCGATTGGCAGTCGGGCGCGGCGGCCCGCGCGATCTCGCCGCCATCCGCGACGGCGTGCTGGCCGCGGCCGAACTCGCCCGCGCGCTTGCCTCGCTCAAGGAGACGCCAGCGGAAATCGCCGAGGCGCTGCAATCCTGCCGGCGCCCGGACGGCATGCTCGCTGCTGAGTTATCCGCCGCATTGGCCGCCGAACTGCCCGCCTTCAAGCGCGACGGCGGCTTCGTGCGCGAAGGCTATGACGCAGCGCTCGACGAGACGCGCGGCCTGCGCGACGCATCCCGCCGCGTGGTCGCCAGCCTGCAGACGCGCTACGCCGAGGAGACCGGCGTCCGCGGGCCTCAAGATCCGGCACAACAATGTGCTGGGCTATTTCGTCGAGGTCACCGCCCAGCACGGCGACCGGCTGATGGCGGCGCCGCTCAATGCCACCTTCATCCACCGCCAGACGCTTGCCGGCCAGGTGCGCTTCACCTCGACCGAGCTCGGCGAACTGGAGGCGAAGATCGCCAGCGCCGCCGAGCGGTCGCTCGGGCTGGAGCTGGAGATATTCGAGCGGCTGACAGCCAGCGTGATCGCGCAAAGCGCGATCGATCAAGGAATGCGCGGAGGCGCTCGCCCGCCTGGATGTGGCGAGCGCGCTCGCTCATCTTGCCGCCGAGCGCGACTATGCGCGCCCGCAGATCGACGACAGCCTCGCCTTCGTGATCGAGGGCGGCCGCCATCCGGTGGTGGAGCAGGCACTATCGCGCGACGGCACGCCGTTCGTCGCCAACGACAGCGATCTTTCGCCGCCGGCGGATGCGAAAGCCGGCCGCATCTGGCTGATCACCGGCCCCAACATGGCGGGCAAATCGACGTTCCTGCGGCAGAACGCGCTGATCGCGATCCTGGCGCAGACCGGAAGCTTCGTGCCGGCGAAAGCTGCCCATATCGGCGTGGTCGACCGGCTGTTCTCGCGCGTCGGCGCCGCCGACGATCTGGCGCGCGGGCGCTCGACCTTCATGGTCGAGATGGTGGAGACCGCGGCCATCCTCAATCAGGCCGGCGCGCACTCGCTGGTGATCCTGGACGAGATCGGCCGCGGCACCGCGACCTTCGACGGACTGTCGATCGCCTGGGCCACGGTCGAGCATCTGCACGACGTCAACCAATGCCGCGCGCTGTTCGCGACGCATTTCCACGAGCTCACTGCGCTCGGCCGCCCGGCTCGACCGGCTGCACAATGCGACCGTGCGCGTGAAGGAATGGCAGGGCGACGTGGTGTTCCTGCACGAGGTGGTGCCGGGCTCGGCCGACCACTCCTACGGCATCCAGGTGGCGAAGCTCGCGGGGCTGCCGGCGAGCGTGATCGAGCGCGCCAAGCTGGTGCTGGCCAAGCTCGAGCAGGAAGACCGCGCCAAGCCGAAGGGCTTCGAGGACCTGCCGCTGTTCGCCGCGCCCTACAAGCCGTCGCAGGAATTGCAGGACGACGCCTATGAACTGATGGTCGCCGCCATGGCCGCGCTCAATCCCGACGAGATGTCGCCGCGCGAGGCGATGGAAGCGCTCTATATGCTGAAGGAGAAGCTGGCGCAGACCGAGAAGAAATAGCGCGTGATGAAAATATCGCATGATGAATGTCGCCGAAAGAAAGCGTGTGACCGCGCCGGCCGACGCGCAAGGCTGGCTCGAGCGGTTCGAAGCCGCCTTGCAGTCGCAAGATGCCGCGGCGGCGGCGGAACTGTTCTTGGCCGACGGACTGTGGCGCGACGTGCTGGCCTTTACCTGGACCATCCAGACCATGGCCGGCCGGCCGTCGATCGAGGCCACGCTGCGCCAGACGCTCGCGCGGACGAAGCCTGCGAATTTCCATATTCCGCCGAAACGAACCCCGCCGCGCTGGATCAGCCGCGCCGGCACCCAGGCCATCGAGGCAATCTTCGAGTTCGAGACCGCATTCGGCTCTGGCAACGGCGTCTTGCGGCTGGTTCCCGATCCGAAATCGCCGGCGCGTCTGCGCGCCTGGACGCTTGTCACGAACTTGCAGGAACTCAGAGGACACGAAGAGTCATTCAAGAAGCGCGCCGCGCAGACCGACGACAGCACGCGCGACTTTGGCGATGACAACTGGCTCGACCGGCTCAACAGCGCGCGGGCCTATGCCGACCGCGATCCCGCGGTTCTCGTTGTCGGCGGCGGCCAGGCCGGGCTCTCGATCGCCGCGCGACTGCATCAGCTTGGCGTCGATACGCTGATCGTCGACCGGCATCAACGCATCGGCGACAATTGGCGCACACGCTATCATTCGCTGACGCTGCACAATGAAGTGCATGTCAATCATCTGCCCTATCTGCCGTTCCCGCCGACCTTTCCCGTTTACATCCCGAAGGACAAGCTCGCCAACTGGTTCGAATCCTACGTCGACAGCATGGAGCTGAATTTCTGGACCGGGACCGAGCTTGTCGGCGGAAATTATGACGAACAGCGCCAACACTGGAACGTCACGCTGCGGCGCGCGGATGGCAGCACCCGCGTCATGCACCCGCGCCATCTCATATTCGCGACCGGCGTGAGCAGCATTCCCTATACGCCGGAGCTGCCCGGGCTCGATGCCTTCGCCGGCACCGCCGTGCATTCCGGGGATTTTAAAAACGCCGAGCAATGGAAGGGCCGCAAGGCGCTGGTGCTGGGCAGCGGCACCAGCGGCCATGACGTCGCGCAGGAACTTCACGCGCACGGCGCCGATGTCACGCTGATCCAGCGCAGCAAGACCTATGTGGTGAGCCTGAAAGAGGCGCAGAGCGTGTACGCGATCTATTCCGAAGGCATTCCGTTCGAGGATTGCGACCTGCTGGCGACCTCGTTTCCCTATCCGGTTCTGCAGCGCTCCTATCAGCTGTCAACCGCCAGGGGCCGCGAGGTCGACAAGGCGCTGCTCGATGCCCTCGCGGCGCGCGGTTTTCGGCTGCACTTCGGCGAGGACGAGACCGGCTTCCAGATGATGTATCTGCGGCGCGGCGGCGGCTATTATTTCAACGTCGGCTGTTCCGATTTGATCATTTCCGGTGAAATCAAACTGCTGCAATACGCCGACATCGACTCCTTCGTCGCGGAAGGCGCGCGGCTGCGCGACGGCCGCATCGTGCCGGCCGAACTGCTGGTGCTCGCGACCGGCTACAAAAATCAGCAGGACACCGTGCGCGCCTATCTCGGCGACGCGATCGCCGACCGCATCGGTCCGGTCTGGGGTTTCGATGACGGCGGCGAATTGCGCAACATGTGGCGACAAACCGCGCAGAACGGGCTCTGGTTCACCGCCGGAAGCCTGGCGCAATGCCGGATTTATTCGCGCTATCTGGCAATCCAGATCAAGGCTTTGGAAGAAGGGCTGTTGGATTAATCGTGCAGACGGAAACCAAGCCGTCATTCGATCGCCGTCACGCCGGGGCGCCGGCGGACGCCGAACACCAGCAGGCTCCACCCGACTGACACGGCGAGCGCGATTGTCAGGCCGGCGGCGACACCAAACGGCTCGGCGGAAAAATGCAACGCCGTGCAGCAGAAGCCGAAGCCGACCAGGCCGGTGATGGCATTGGCCAGCACCGCCGCCGAAGGCCGTCCGCCGACGCGGCGGTGCAGAATGAACATGATGCTGATCAGCACGATCGGGAACACCGCGAGATTACCGCTGCCGCCCGGCCCGATCTGGAAGCTGAAGGTGACGGTGACGCCGACCAGGATGGCAACCATCAAGGCGCGCATCATGAGCTCGTACCAGGCCGCGCGGAATGCCGGCATGCGGACGTGACGCAACGGCCGCGCCAGCCAGAGACAAACGGTCAAGACCACGATGTTCATCGCGGCGGCGGCGGCAAAGCTCCAATCAATCGAATAGACCGCAACTGCGAGCACCAGCCAGACCACGAACGCCAGCGGCAGGCTCAGCGCCAGCGAGCGTTTCTGCGCGAGCAAGGCATAGACCAGCGCGAAGATCACATTCACCGCGTTGATGGCGAGGCTCGCCACCGCGCTTTGCGCGATGAAATGCGCGTCGTGGTCGAGCGCCAGAAACACATAGACCGGGCCGGCGCCGATCGGCAGTGTCGCCACCAGCCCGCCGACCAGCGGGCCGGCGCGCTCGGCGGTCATCGTCGCCGCCAGCACGAAGCCGGCGGTGATGGCCATTTTCACGATGAGGACGAGCGCGAAATAAAGGTCGGGGTTCATTTTGCGCGGCGGACATGACCACGTCGTCATGCCCCGCACAAGCGGGGCCTGCGCATGGCAGGTCGCCTATACCCGCGCCAACTTCACGTCGACCGTCGGGCCGCTCTTGATGGTCTGGTACACCACGCAATAGCGCTCGGTGAGCTTGAGCAGCTGATCGAGCTTGTCTTGCGGGGCGTCGGTGTCGAGATCGAAGCTCAGACGGATCTGCACAAAGCCTACGGCTGCGTCCTTGGCGACGCCAAGCGTGCCGCGGAAATCGAGATCGCCCTCGGCCGACACTTTTCCCGACTTGAGCGGAATATCGAGCGCGGTCGCCACCGCCTTGACGGTGACGCCGGCGCAGGCGACCAGCGCTTCTAGCAGCATGTCGCCGGAACACAGTTCGAGGCCAGAGCCGCCGGTCGCCGGATGCAGGCCGGCGATAGCGAGCGCGCGGCCAGTTTCCACCTTGCAGGCGATATGCGAGTCGTCGAGCGTGCCTTTGGCTTTCAACGTGATGAAAGCGGCTTTCGGCTCGCTCTTGTAACGATCCTTGATCGGCGCCTGCATGGCGCGTAGTTCGTTGGCGTCCATTGTCTTGTCTCCTGAAGTCAGCGCGCCGGTGTCAGCACGGTGCGGCCGATCACCTTGCCGGCCTTGATGTCGGAAATCACCCGCTGCGCGGTGTCGAGCGCGGTGGTCTTGGTCGGCACCAGCGGCAGCGGCGCCTTGCGCACCAGCTTGATCAGCTCGTTGAGCTCCTTGAGGCTGCCGGTATAGGAACCTTGGATCGTCATGGCGCGGATCGGGATGAACGGCAGCGACAGCGTGATCTCGCCGCCGAACAGGCCGACCACGATCAGCTTGCCGCCCTTGACCAGGCTGTCGACGGCGAGCTGCGTGGTCTGCGTATTGCCGACGAAATCGACCGCCGCCCATACCGGTCCCTTGGCTGCGTTCTTTATTTGCGCAAGCGCGTCCGGCGCATTGGGATCGATCACCGCCAGCGCGCCATGGCGCTTGGCGGCGTCGCGCTTGACCGGATCGTTGTCGACCACGATCGCACCCTTGCCCTTCATCGCCTTGATGATCGAAACGCAAATGAGGCCGAGGCCGCCGGCGCCATACACCACCACCGGCTCGGACTTCACCAGCGGGCCTAGCTTCTTGAGCGCACCATAGGCAGTGAGCCCGGAGCACGCGAGCGGCGCCGCTTGCTCCGGCGTCATCTTGCCGTAGGCAACGAGATAGCGCTGATGCGGCACCAAAAGATGCGTGGCATAGCCGCCGTCACGATAGACGCCGAGAAACCGAGGAGCCATGCAGAGCTGCTCGTCGCCGCGCTTGCATACCGCGCATTCGCCGCAGCCGACCCAAGGGTAAACCAGCCGCTTGTCGCCGACCTTGACGCCGCGCGCCTTGGGGCCGACCGCGACTACCTCGCCGACATTTTCGTGGCCCATGGTAAGCGGCAGCTTCACGCCGCGATCCTGCAGCAACAGCTTCTTATTGCCGCCGAGATCGTAAAAGCCTTCCCAGATGTGCAGGTCGCTGTGGCAGACGCCGGCCGCTAGAACTTTCAGCAGCACCTCGCTGCCGGCCGGCTTGGGATTGGCGTTCTCGATGAATTGCATCGGCTCGCCGCACCGGCAGACCTGGAAACTACGCATGGAACCTCCCGCGCCACTATTTTTCGGCCGGGAGCATATCAGCCGGACGATGATTGAATAGGGGTCACCACCACAACGCCGCGCCGGCGCTGGCGCGTGCATCGGCGTCGTCCACCGCCGCGGGCCGCGCGAGCGAGCGGTCGAGCGCCGCCAGCACGCGCCGCTTGACGAAATCGAAGGCCGCCGACTGGCGGTCGCGCGGGCGCGGCAGATCGGCCTCGATCTCCTCGAGGATGCGCCCGGGCCGCGGCCGCATCACCATGATGCGGTCGGCGAGCACGATTGCCTCGTCCACGTCGTGGGTGACCAGGATCAAGGTCGGGCGCAAATCCGTCCACAGATCGAGCAGATGATCCTGCAAATCGATGCGGGTGAAGGCGTCCAGCGCGGAGAACGGCTCGTCGAGCAGCAGCACTTGCGGGCGCGGCACCAAAGCGCGCGCGATCGCCACCCGTTGCGCCTGGCCGCCGGACAATTCGCGCGGCCACATGTTGGCCTTGTCGGTGAGGCCGACGCGCGCCAGCGCATCGCCGACGCGCGCGTTGCGCTCGCGCCGGGGCCGGTGCTCCAGCCCGAAACCGACATTGCCGGCAACCGAGAGCCACGGCAGCAGGCGCGGCTCCTGGAAAATGATGCCAATTTTCTCATGCGGCGAGGTGACGGGCTCACCGTCGAGCAGCACGCGGCCCTGGCTCGGCGTGTCGAGCCCGCTGGTCGCGCGCAGCAATGTGGATTTTCCGCAGCCGGAGCCGCCGACGATGGCGACGATCTCGCCCGGGCCGACCGAAAAGCTCACCGCATCGAGTGCGTGCACGCCGTTCGGATAAGTCTTGCCGACACGCTCAAGCGTAAGCATCGCTCAGGCCTCCCCGGCGCGCGGGCTGAAACGGTCTTCCCAGCGCAGGAACGGAGCCGCCGCCAAGGCGATGAACCAGTCCGTGGTCTTCCCCAGCGCCGCGAAGGCGAGAATCGCGGCGACGATTTCGGCGGGCTTGCCGAGTTGCTGTCCGTCGATGAGCAGATAACCGAGACCTTCGGAGGCGCCCATGAATTCGGCGGCAATGACGAACATCCACCCAAGACCCAGCCCCGAGCGGAGCGCGATCACATAGGACGGCAGCACCGCCGGCAAAAGTATTCGACGCACCATCTGCACGCCCGACAGACGGAACACCCGGCCAACCTCGACAATCTTGCGGTCGACCGACATCACCGCCCCCATCACGCCGAGATAGATCGGAAAGAATACTCCGATAGCGATCAGCGCTACTTTGGAGGTCTCGAATATTCCGAGCCACAGGATGAACAATGGAATCCAGGCAATCGAAGGAACCGCGCGCAAGCCTTGCAGGCTTGGATCAATCAGGCGGCGCACCAGCGTCGAATATCCGGCGATCGCCCCGAGCAAGGTGCCGACCGCGGTCCCCAAACCAAATCCGACGGCAACCCGCAATAGCGTTGCGATGACGTGGCGTAGAAGTTCGCCGGAACGCGCAAGCTCGGCGAATTCCGCATAGATGCGCGAGGGCGGCGGCACCAACCGCCCATCCGAGAGACCGGCGCGCACCGCCAGTTCCCAAAGCACTGCGAGGCCCGCCGGCAGCAGGAGCCCGAGCGCAGGCCGCGCGAAACGCGCGAGCGCCGCCCTGCGCTCTTTCTGCCCGGCCGAGGCCGGTTCGACCGCTACGCTCATGTGCACAAGAGTCATCAAACCGCCCGCGAAAGGCAACACAAACTGAGCGTGGCGGGCGGTCTAATTCGTCACCACCACGTATTGGTCGTCGATCAGGTCGTCGAGCGCTTTCTTCACGTCCACGTCGGGTTTGATGACGCCGGCCTGCTGAAGCGCAATACCGGCGGCAAGAATCGATTCGCGCTGCGGGGCGCCGATCTTGCTGTGGGTGAGTTCAGTGCGTTCCTTGAGCTGCTTGTCGACCACGGCTTCCGGCAGTTTGGTCACCGCGATGAAGTCGCGTTTCAACTCGTCGTAATGGCCGAGCGAATATTTGCGCGCGTCCTCGTAGACCGCCAGCACGCGCTTGACGAGATCGGGATGATCCTTGGCGAACTCCTCGCGCACATTGAGGATGCCCCAGGTGTTGGCGGCGGCGTTGCGGTAGAACAGCTTGGCGCCGTCTTCGACCTCGGCCTGCGCCATCATCGGATCGAGACCGGCCCAGGCATCGACGTCGCCGCGAATGAGCGCGGTCTTGCCGTCGGGATGTTGCAACAGCACCGGCTGGATATCCTTTTCCGAAAGGCCGGCGCCGAGCAGCGCGCGCACCAGGAAAATGTGCGGATCGGTTCCGCGCGTGACCGCCACGCGCTTGCCCTTGAGATCGGCAACCTTCGTGATCGTGCTGTCCTTGCGGACGACCAGCGCGGTCCATTCGGGACGCGAATAGACGTAGATCGCCTTGATCGGGTTGCCGTTGATCTTGGCAACCAGCGCGGCCGAGCCGGCGGTGGAACCGAAATCGATCGAGCCGGCATTAAGGAATTCGAGCGCCTTGTTGGAGCCGAGCGTCTGCACCCAGCGGATGGAAATGCCGTCCTTGGCGAATTCCTTCTCCAGCAGGCCCTTGTCCTTGAGCAGCATGGAGACCGGGTTATAGGTCGCCCAGTCGATCGTGATCGTGCTCGGCTTGTCGGCGGCAAACAGCGCGGTGGACGGCAGCAGGCCGACCAAAACCGCAGAAGCCAGGATGGAACGGCGCGACAACAAACGCATGGCAATCTCCTCGCGTTGACAGGCGGCCCGCGTTTGCCGCTGGGGCGCCTTGTTGATGGTCAGCTGGCGAGGGGGATTTCGTGCCCCGCGCTTTAGCTGCATTTGTTAAGCGCCCGCAAGCTGCGTTGCTCAAATCGGCGCTAGGAATATTCTATAAAATGCCTGTATGGATGGTCAAACGAATGTTTTTACTTATTATTTCGCGATAAAGAGAAAAGAATTTCAAATCCCGTTCGGCGGCACTTCCGCGATTATCTTTGGCCGCAAGCGGTGACTTAAACGTCCGCCTCCGGTATCCCGATTGCCCCATGACCTCGCTTGCCCTCGACCAACCCCTTCGCGCGCGCCCTGAGCCGGCGTCACGGGCGCAGACCGAATTGATCGACGGCCGCGCCATTGCCGCCGACCTCGAAAAACTCGCGATCGCCCACGCCGGCAACGAGCGCGAATTGCGCACCGCCCTGGCGCAGCGGCTCAAAAGCGCGCTCAACGACGGCCGCGCCGAAGCCGAGCGGCTTCTGCTCCAGGACCGTCACGGTCGCGGCTGCGCCGAGCGGCTGTGCCGCATGGAAGACGAGATCATTCGCATCCTGTTCGAGTTCGCGCGCAAGCATCTCTATCCGTCGCAAAATCCGTCCGAGGCTGAGCACATGGCGGTGGTCGCCACCGGCGGCTACGGCCGCGGGCTGCAGGCGCCCGACTCCGACATCGATCTGTTGTTCCTGCTGCCGTACAAGCAAACCGCCTGGGGCGAGTCGATCGCGGAAGCGATTCTTTATTGCCTCTGGGACACCGGCCTGAAGGTCGGCCACGCCACCCGCTCGGTGGACGAATGCATCCGCCAGGGCAAAGCGGACATGACTATTCGCACCGCCATCCTAGAAGCGCGCTTTTTGCTCGGCGACCGCGCGCTGTTCGACGAGCTGGTGACGCGCTTTGACAACGAGGTGGTGCGCAACACCGCGACGCAATTCGTCGCCGCCAAGCTCGCCGAACGCGAGGACCGCGTTCGCCGCTCCGGACAGTCGCGCTACCTGGTCGAGCCGAACGTGAAAGACGGCAAGGGCGGCTTGCGCGATCTGCATACCCTGTTCTGGATCGCGAAATACGTCTATCGCGTGCGCGAGCCGGACGAGTTGATCAAGCGCGGCGTGTTCGACAAGCACGAATATCAATTGTTCCGCCGCTGCGAGGATTTCCTCTGGTCGGTGCGCTGCCACATGCACTTCGTCACCGGCCGCGCCGAGGAGCGGCTGTCGTTCGACATCCAGCGCGAGATCGCGGTGCGGCTCGGCTACACCGAGCACCCCGGCCAGCAGGACGTCGAGCGTTTCATGAAACACTACTTCCTGATGGCCAAGGACGTCGGCGATCTCACCGCCATCCTGTGCTCGGAGCTGGAGGACAGCCACGCCAAGAGCGTGCCGGTGCTGAGCCGCATGATGGCGAAACTGCGGCCGGTGAAGCGCAAGCAACTTGCCGAAAGCGACGATTTCATTGTCGACAAGAACCGTATACGGCTCGCCCACGCCAACGTCTTCAAGCGCGATCCGGTCAACCTGCTGCGCATTTTCCATTTGGCGCAGAAGCACAATCTGGCATTCCACCCCGATTCCATGCGCGCGCTGACGCGCTCGCTCCATCTGATCAATGCCGAACTGCGCGAGGACGAGGAAGCTAACCGGCTGTTCCTACAAATTCTCACCTCCAAGAACGACCCGGAAACCGTGCTGCGGCGGATGAATGAAGCCGGCGTGCTCGGCCGCTTCGTGCCGGCCTTCGGCAAGATCGTCGCGATGATGCAGTTCAACATGTATCACCACTATACGGTGGACGAGCACCTGTTGCGCTGCATCGGTGTGCTGGCGGAGATCGAGCGCGGCGGCAACAACGAGACGCCGCTCGCCAATGAGCTGATCCACAAGATCATGCCGGAACATCGCAACGTGCTCTATGTCGCGGTGTTCCTGCACGACATCGCCAAAGGCCGGCCGGAAGATCATTCGATCGCCGGCGCGCGGGTGGCGCGGCGCTTCTGCCCGCGGCTGGGATTTTCCGCGGCCGACACCGAGACCGTGGCCTGGTTGATCGAACAACACTTGGTGATGTCGAGCGTGGCGCAGTCGCGCGATCTCTCCGACCGCAAGACAATCGAGAACTTCGCCGCGGTGGCGCAGTCGGTCGAGCGGCTCAAGCTGCTTGCCATCCTCACCACCGCCGACATCCGCGCCGTCGGCCCCGGCGTATGGAACGGCTGGAAGGCGCAGCTCATCCGCACGCTGTATTACGAGACCGAGCCGGTGCTCACCGGCGGCTTCTCGGAGGTCAACCGCGCGCAGCGCGTGGCGATCGCGCAGACCGAATTCCGCGCCGCGCTCAAGGACTGGCCAACCGAGCGGCTGGAGAGCTATATCGCCAGGCACTATCCGGCCTATTGGCTGAAAGTGGATCTGCCGCACAAGCTTGAGCACGCGCGCTTCGTGGCCGCCGCCGAGGACGCCAGCAAGACGCTCGCCACCACGCTCGCCTATGACGGCGAGCGCGCGGTGACCGAGCTCACGGTGCTGGCGCCCGATCATCCCTGGCTGTTATCGATCATCGCCGGCGCCTGCGCCATGGCCGGCGCCAATATCGTCGATGCGCAGATCTACACCACCACCGACGGGCGCGCGCTCGACACCATTTCGCTGTCGCGCGAATTCGACCGCGACGAGGACGAGGAGCGGCGCGCCAATCGGATCGCCGATTCGATTGAGAAGGCGCTGCGCGGCGAACTGCGGCTGCCCGACGTGGTGGCGAAACGCGCGGCGCCGAAGGGCCGCATCAGGGCGTTCGCGCTCGAGCCCTCGGTAACCATCAACAACCAGTGGTCCCACCGCTACACCATGGTGGAAGTCACCGGCCTCGACCGCACCGGCCTGCTTTACGAGCTGACCGCGACGATCTCCAAGCTCAACCTCAACATCGCCTCCGCCCACGTCGCCACCTTCGGCGAGCGCGTGGTGGACGTGTTCTATGTCACCGACCTGATGGGCGCGCAGATCACCTCGCCTACCCGTCAGGCCGCGATCAAGCGCGCGCTGATCGGGCTTTTCGCGGTGCCCGAAACAAACGGCAAGTAAGGCAAGGCCAAAAGTGACGCCGGCGCTTAACACCAGCCAGCTCGGAAAAGCTGCGCGATGAACTCCTCTCCCGTTGCCATCATCGGTCTAGGGCTTATGGGCGAGGTCTATGCCCGCCGCCTGATTGACGCGTCGTTCCCGGTGACCGGCTTCGACATCGACCCCGCCCGGCGCGCGCGGCTCAAAGAGATCGGCGGGCGCGCCGTGGCCACGATTGCCGAATTGGCGCAACCTTCGCGCTGCATCATCATCGCGGTGTTCAACACTGATCAAGTCGCGGACGTGATCGAAAATCATCTGCTGCCGGAACTGGGCGAGAATTCGAACAAGATCGTGTTGTGCATGAGCACCTGCGACCCCGACCAGGTGGCCGCGCTTGCCGCCCGCGTGATCCCGCGCGGCATCCGCTATCTGGACGTGCCGGTGTCGGGCACCAGCGACCAGATGCGGCGCGGTGACGGCGTGGCGCTGATCGGCGGCGATAGTGCGGTGGCCGAGGAGGTGAAGGAGGTGTTCGATGCGCTGTTCGCGCGCCGCTTCCATGTCGGAAAAATCGGCGACGGCGGACGCACCAAACTCGCGGTCAATTTGATCCTCGGCCTCAATCGTCTGGCCATGGCCGAGGGTCTGGTCTTCGCCGAGCGCCTCGGGCTCGATCCGGCTGCATTCCTCGATGTGGCGCGCGGCTCGGCCTCATACTCGCAAGTAATGGAAACCAAGGGGCCGAAAATGGTGCGCGGCGATTTCTCGCCGGAAGGCCGCGTCAAGCAGACCCTGAAAGACGTGCATCTCATGCTCGACCAGGCGGCCGCTGTCGGGCAGAAGCTGGCGATGCTCGAAGTCCATGCCGATGTGTTGGAGGCCTGCGTCAAGAGCGGCGAAGCCGATTTGGACAACAGCGCCGTCATCAAGGAAGTGCGCCGCAGGGCCAAGAAAAAGCGCTAGCCGCGCTTCACCGCGACCGGGCCGCCCTCGGCCATCGAGCGGATGATCGCCTCAAACGCGCCGACCACATCGAGCATGTCGGCGGTGGAGACTGGAAACGGCTTGCCGGTCTCGATCGTTTCGGCGAAGGCCTCTAGCAGCACGGCGAGCGAGTCGACCGCTGGAAACACTTGCGTGTCCGGCTGCTCGCCGAGCTTGGCGACGGTGAGCACGGTTTCGTCGCGCGCTTCCGCCCAGCCTTTGGTGCCGAAGACGTGCACGCGCCAGAACATCGGCGCGGCCCGCACGGTCGCCAGCAAGCCGGTCGCGCCGCTGGCGAATTGCACAAGTGCGGCGCCGGCGTCGCGCGGATCGGGCGGCGGCTTCTGTGCGCATAAAGCCGCGCGTCCACCGTGGCGATCGGCCCGCCGAGACTGACAAGTGCGTCGATCACATGCAGCCCGGCGCCGGTCATGCCGCCGCCCGGCGATTCGCGCGGGTCGTCGCGCCAGCCGCCTTTCACGCGCGTTGAGTGCTCGTTAGTGAAATGGCCTTCGATATGCAGCACCTCGCCGATCATGCCGTCGGCCACCACGCGCTTGAGCTCGCGCATCGACGAAAAGCAGCGCTTGTTATTACCGAGCCCGAACGGCACGCCGGCCTTGGCGCAGGCGGCGATGGCGCGTTCGGCGTCGCTGCGCGCGAGCGCCAGCGGTTTCTCGCACCACACCGGCTTGCCGGCCTTCGCCACCGCCGAAATCTGCTCCACATGGAGGGAATGCGGCGTCGCGAGGAAAATGGCCTGCACTTGGGGGTCGGCGACCGCATCGGCAAATTCCGTCGACAGCTCGAAGCCCTTGGCGGCCGCGAAATCGCGAACCAGATCGGGCTCCTTGCTCACGCCGCGGATGACATGCAGACGCTTGCTCTTGCCTTGCACCGCTTCGACGATCGACTTGCCCCAGCGTCCGAGGCCGATAACGGCGGCGTTGATCATGGGTGGCGGCGACGGGCGGGCGGAGAAAAATATGTCATAGTCAATCTACACACACGTTTGCGCGATCGGCAATCGGGGAAAGGAATCGAACGATGGACGAAAAAGATCTTCACGACCGAGGCCTGAAACTGCGCATCGGCATGTTCGGCCGCGATGCGGTGGAAAAGCGCATGAGCGCGTTCGGCGAGTTCGGCAAGCCGCTGCAGCACATTATCAATGCATACGCGTATGGGGACGTCTGGAGCCGCTCGGCGTTGCCGCCGGCGACCAAGTCGCTCGCCATGGTGGCGATGATGGCGGCGGCCGGCCACCCCAATGAGTTGCGCGTGCATCTTAAAGGCGCCGTAAAGAACGGCTGCACGCCCGAACAGATTCAGGAGGTTCTGTTGCTGCTGGCGATGTATTGCGGGATTCCGTCCGCCAACGAGGCGCACCGCATCGCGGCCGAGGTACTGCGCGAAGACGGCAAGCTCTGAAACCGGCGCACGGACCGCTTCCACTTTGCCCGAATGCGCGCTACACACCCGCCGCGGCTCCCCCGGCAGATCGGTTGGAAAAGCGGCGCGTGCGAAAAACGTGGCCCGCTAAAACGGAGCAGTCATGATCAGAGTTTTGTTCGCGGCCGTAGGCTTAGTCCTCTTTGCCGCCACTCTGCAGGCCGGCAGCCTCGACGATCTCAAGGCGGCGAATGCGGCAGTGGAACAGGGCAACGCCGACGAGGCGATCCGCCTGTTCACCCAGGCGCTCGCGGCCGGCGATCTTTCACCCGACGATCAGTCCGCCGCCCGCAAGGGCCGCGGCGGCGAATACTCCGCCAGGAGCCTGATCGCCGACGCCTTCCAGCGACGCGACGAGGCGCGCCGGCTACGCGACGACGCCATCGCCGATTTCACCGCCGCGCTCCGCCTCAAGACCGACGACCGCAGCCTCTACATCGCGCGCGCACAAGACCACCACATGAACAGCCAATACGATCAAGCCATCGCCGATTTCGATGCGGCGCTGAAGCTGAAAGCCTCGCCCGTCACCTTGCTCCAGCGCGCCGCCAGCCACCGCGCCAAGGGCGACTACGACCGCGCGGTCGCCGACGCTACCGCCGCACTCGCCCTCGACGCCAAAGATGCCGACCTCGATGGCTGGGAGATCTATAACGAACGCGGCTACGCCCAATTCCTCGCCGCGCGCTACGACGCCGCCGCCGCCGATTTCGACAAGGCGCTGACGCTCGGATCGGCCTCGCGCGCCGACGACGTGCTGTGGCTTCCCTACCAGGCGGCCTGGCTGCACATCGCCCGCGCCAGGGCCGGCCAGAATGACGCCGAAGAACTCGCCCGCAACGCCGGCAAGATTGACCTGAAGCAATGGCCCGGCACGCTGATCGCGTTCTTTCTTGGCCAAGTAAAGTCCGAACAGATGTCGCCGCCGTCGAATCACGGCGCGATGGGGCATGGGCGCGAATGCAATCTGTCGTTCTTTTCCGCCGAACACGCGCTCATCAAAGGCGAGAACGCGGAGGCGGCGCGGCTGTTCGCCCGCGCGCGCGAGGTATGCAACATCCACACCGTGCACTCGCTCGCCGCCGCGGTTGAATTGAAGCGCCTGGGAAAATGAAAGCTGCGGCGAGCGCCGCTAGCCGCCGAGGAACAGGCGGCCGACGTCCGGATTGACCAGCAGATCCTTGGCGCGGCCGGCGAGCGCGAGCGTGCCGGAAACCAGCACATAGCCGATGTCGGCGTATTCGA
This sequence comes from uncultured Alphaproteobacteria bacterium, assembly GCA_963781875.1. Lineage (GTDB taxonomy): Bacteria > Pseudomonadota > Alphaproteobacteria > Rhizobiales > Xanthobacteraceae > Pseudolabrys. Next base: position 554,306 of record CAWAHP010000009.1, on the reverse strand, counting down.
GGCTTTTTTCGCGTTCTGCTCGACGATCACGATGGTCTTGCCGTCCTTGCGCTGAAGGTCGGAAAGGATTTCGAACACGGCGTCGATAAACCGCGGTTCCAGCCCGATCGACGGCTCGTCCACCAGCAGCACCTGCGGATCCATCACCAGCGCGCGGCTGATCTCGAGCAGGCGGCGCTCGCCGCCGGACAGCACTTTGGCCGGATGTTTGCGCCGGGCCGCCAGGCGCGGATACCTGTCGAACACCTTCTCGGCCGCCCGCTTGGCGTCGACCGTGTGATCCATCAGATAGGCGCCCATCCACAAGTTCTCTTCCACCGTCATGCCGGGAAACACGGACTTGTCCTGCATGATGTAAGCGATGCCGGCAGAGCGAAGCTTCTCGTTCGACGACAGCCGCGTCACGTCGATCGGCGCCCCATTCAGCTTGGTTGAAATCGTTCCGGAAAAAACATTTGGTGAATCCAAAAATGGAATGCAAAACCGTCGACTTGCCGGCGCCATTGGGCCCGATCAAGCACAATGACTGGCTGCGGCCGACCCGCAGATTGAACCCGTGCAGGATCTCCATCTGGCCGTAGCCGGCATGCAGATCGTCGATGCGCAGATGCGGATCGTTGCCGGCCAAGGCGTCGATCTCTGCGACGGTGACTTCCTGCGCGATCTCGCGCGCCTGGCGCAGCGGCGGCGGCGCGCCGGGTCAATTCGTTAATCGCCGGCGCCGGAACGGCTAACGACCTGCGCATAAATCGCCCCTTAACGACCTCTTAAACCCGCTTGCATAGCGTGCCCCCTTGGGGACCGGCGGCGTTGCGTTCGCCGGCATGGATCAAGTCGGGTCGCGTGATGGCGGGACGGGGACAATCGGGCGCACGCCGGGAGCCGGTGTTCGGCGGCTTCGATTTGCGCGTGGCGCCCGGCGACCGCGCCGGCGGCGGCGGATCGAAACGCGCAAAGCCGCGCAAACCGCGTAAAGCTCGCGGCAAGCGCTCGCTGCTCGGCCGCCTGGTTTATTGGTGCCTGGTGCTGGGCCTGTGGCTCGCCATCGGCGGCGCCGGCACCGTGGCTTACGTCGGCGCGCATTTGCCGCCGATCCAGTCGCTGGAAATCCCCAAGCGGCCGCCCTCGATCGATATCCTGGACGTGCGCGGCCGCGCGCTTGCCCGCCGCGGCGACATGGCCGGCGAGGTGCTGGCGCTGAAGGAAATGCCGAGCTACGTGCCGAAGGCGTTCATCGCCATCGAGGATCGGCGCTTCTACGAACATTACGGCGTCGATCCCTTAGGGATCGGACGCGCGTTTGTCGCCAACGTCCTGCACCGCGGCGTCGCGCAGGGCGGCTCCACCATCACCCAGCAGCTCGCCAAAAACCTGTTCCTCACGCAGGAGCGCACCATCACGCGCAAGCTGCAGGAGGCGATGCTTGCGCTCTGGCTGGAACGCAAATTTTCCAAGACCCAAATCCTCGAACTCTATTTGAACCGCGTCTATTTCGGTTCCGGCGCCTACGGCATCGAGCAGGCCTCGCTGCGCTATTTCGGAAAGTCCGCGCGGCACATGTCGCTTGCGGAATCGGCGCTGCTAGCAGGCCTGGTGAAATCGCCGTCGCGGCTGGCGCCGACGCGCAATTTCGACGGCGCCGAACGGCGCGCGCAATCGGTACTCGCCGCCATGGCCGAGCTTGGCTACATCAGCGACGCCAAGGCGCAGGTCGCCATCGCGCGGCCGCCGCGCATCGTGGCGCAAGCCGCCAATGGCGCAGTCAATTACGTCGCCGACTGGGTCATGGACGCGCTCAACGACGTGCTCGGCCATGTGGAAGACGACATCGTGGTGCAGACCACGATCGACGGCGGCATGCAGGCCAGCGCGGAAAAGGCGGTCACCGATGAACTGGCGCAGAAGGGCGACAAGAGCGGCGTCGCGCAAGGCGCGCTGGTTGCGATGACGCCGGACGGCGCGGTGCGCGCCATGGTCGGCGGACGCAACTACGCCGACAGCCAGTTCAACCGCGCGGTCGCCGCCAAGCGCCAGCCCGGCTCCGCCTTCAAGGCGTTCGTCTATCTCACCGCGCTCGAACACGGGCTCACCCCCGACAGCGTGCGCGAGGACAAGCCGATCAAGATCAAGGGCTGGCAGCCGGAAAACTACGGCCACGAATATTTCGGCCCCGTCACGCTCACCAAGGCGCTGGCGATGTCGCTCAATACGGTCTCGGTGCGGCTCACCTTGGAACTCACGCCAGCGGCGGTGATCCGCACCGCCTATCGGCTCGGCATCGCGTCCAAGCTCGAGCCCAACGCCTCGATCGCGCTCGGTACCTCGGAAGTGTCGATGCTCGAACTGGTCGGCGCCTATGCGCCGTTCGCCAATGGCGGGTTCGCCGTCATGCCGCATGTGATCGAGCGCATCAGCGCCGTCAACGGCAAGGTGCTCTATGCGCGCAACGACCAGCAGCTTGGCCGCATCATCGACGCGCGCTATGTGGCAATGATGAATGGCATGATGCAGGAGACGCTGACCATCGGCACCGCGCACAAGGCGGCGCTGCCGGGCTGGCCGGCGGCCGGCAAGACCGGCACCAGCCAAGATTTCCGCGACGCCTGGTTCATCGGCTACACCGCCAATCTCGTCACCGGCGTCTGGCTCGGTAACGACGACGGCTCGCCCACCAAAAAAGTCACCGGCGGCAGCCTGCCGGTCGAAATCTGGAGCCGCTTCATGCGCGATGCCCATCAGGGTGTTGCGGTCGCAAGCCTGCCCGGCGTATCCGGCGGCGGCCTGTTCTCCTCACTATTCGGCGGCAACGCACCCGCGCAACAGCGCTCGACGGTCGGCATGGCGCCGGTGCCGCCGGTGCCGATTCAATCGGTTGCCGGCAATACCCAAACCGCACGCGTAGGCCTCGACGGCTGGCTGCTCGATAATCTGTTCGGCCGCGGCCGAAATTAGTTTCGCGTGGCGACGCGGGCGCGGATCGCGCGTGTCGATATCCAAATCACCAGCGTCGCGCAGCCCATCGCCGCCACCGCCGCGGAGAGCGGCCATGCGTTCTCACCGAGCAGCCATCCGACCGCCGCCCCGCACAATGCCGCCGCACATTGCTGGATGAAGCCGAGCAACGACGATGCGGCGCCCGCGCGCTCCGGAAACGGCGTCAGCGCGCCGGCGATCGCTTGCGGCAGCACCATGCCGAGCCCGGCGAGATAAATCGCCACCGGCAATACCAGGGAGACGGCGGAGGTTAACCCCAGCGCGACCGCGGCCACCATGCCGAGCCCGCCGATGGCGAGCGCGCAGCCGCCAAGGCCGATGGTGACATCGAGGCCGAGCTTCACCACCAGCCGCGCGGCAAGCGTCGCGCCGGTCATGTAGCCGATCGAGCCGAGCGCAAAGGCAACGCCGAAATCGAACGGCGAAAGCCCATAGAGATTTTGCAGCACGAAGGACGCGCCGGAAATCCATGCGAACAGCCCCGCATAGCTGGTCGCGGCAAGCCCGAGATAGGCGAGATAGGCCGGATTGCGCGCGACCACGCGATAGGATTTGAGCATTGTCGATGGCGAGACCGGCTCGGCCGCGCGCACGCTCAAGGTTTCCGGCAACAGCAGCCAGACGATACCAGCGCCGACAAGCCCGGCGGCGACCAGCGTAAAAAAGATCGAGCGCCAGCCAAACCCGGTCTGCATGATGCCGCCGGCGACCGGCGCCAGCACCGGCGCCAGCGCCATCACCGAGCCGATCAGCGACAGTTCGCGCCCGGCGCGGTTACCGGAATAAAGATCGCGCACGATGGCGCGCGCCAGAACAATTCCGCCGGAGCCGCCGAGCGCCTGGAAGGCGCGCGCCACGATCAGCATCTCAATTGACGTCGACAGCGCGCAGGCCAGGCTCGCCGCGCAATACAAGCCCACGGCGGCCAGCAGGACCGGCTTGCGGCCGTGCCGGTCGGAGATCGGCCCATAGAAAATCTGCCCGACCGCGAAGCCGATCAGATAGGCGGAAATGGTCAGCTGCACCTGCGCGGTCGAGGCGCCAAGCTGCCGCGAAATGTCCGGCAGCGACGGCAGGTACATGTCGGTGGTGAGCGGGCCGATCGCGCTCATGGCAGCCAGCAATGCCGTGAGCGCGAAGGTTCCGGAACGCAGCATGAGTGAAAGATTCCGAACGCAGGTTCTATTTATGAACGTGCGTCGTGTTGCAAGCCGTAGCGATGCAAATCCGGTCCGTGCGCGTCAAGCCAGGTCTTGGCGCGGGTGACGTGCGGACAAATGCGCTCGACCAGCCGCCAGAATCTCGCCGAGTGGTTCATCTCGATGAGATGCGCGACCTCGTGCGCGGCGAGATAATCGAGCACGAACGGCGGCGCCAGGATCAGCCGCCACGAATAGGACAGCAGGCCGGTGGTCGAGCACGAGCCCCAGCGGCTCGACTGGTCGCGCACCGACACGCGTCTGATCGCGACGCCGAGCGCTTGCGCAGCGAGCCGGCTCGCCGCTTCCAGATCGCGCTTGGCCTCGCGCTTGAGGAAATCGCGCACCCGGCGCGGGATATGCGGCTCGGCGCCGGCAACGCAAAGCAAGCGCTCGTCGCCGGCGCTCTCGATCCAGACCGTGCCGCGCGCGCCGCGCTTATGCTCGATACGATGATCGACACCGCGCAGCGGCAGCACCGTGCCATGGGTAAAGGGCGCGGCTTGCGGCAGTCGTTTGAGCCGCGCCGCGATCCAGGCGCCATGCTTCTGCGCGAATTCGCGCGCCTGCTTCAGGCTGCCGCGCGGCGGCATGGTGAGCACCACCTCGCGGGTGGCGGAATGGATGCGCAAGGTATAGCGGCGGGCCTGCCGATGGCGGCGCAGGCGCACCAGATAGACCTCGCCGTCGAAATCGATGGTGAAGACGGACGGCTCGCTGGTGCGGCGATAGAGCAAGGCGCGCAACGGTATGGACATCGTCAATCCAGAATCAGCTTGGGGACCGACAGTGTGCCACAATCATGCGCACAAGCGCGAGATCAATGCGCTGCTGCCTTGGCTGTTTCGCGCCGGGTGGCGCCGACGCGCCCGCCATTGTGCGACAGCACGAAATCGGCGATGCGCGGAGCGATCTCGGCGCGGAAGCGCGAGCCGTTGAACACGCCATAGTGCCCGACCGCCGGCTGCAGATAATGCGCCTTATCCTCGGACGGAATGTTCACGCACAGGGCATGCGCGGCTTGCGTCTGGCCGACGCCGGAAATGTCGTCGTTCTCGCCTTCCACCGTCATCAAGGCGACGCGCTTGATCGCAGCCGGATCGATACGGCGGCCGCGATGCGTCATCTCGCCCTTCGGCAGCGCGTGACGAATGAACACGGTGTCGACGGTCTGCAGATAGAATTCGGCGGCGAGATCCATGACCGCGAGATATTCGTCGTAGAACTCGCGGTGCTTTTGCGCCGAGTCGCCGTCGCCTTTCACCAGATGCAGGAATAGATTGTGGTGCGCCTCGATGTGGCGATCGAGATTCATGCTCATGAAGCCGTGTAGCTGCAGGAAGCCGGGATAGACGTCGCGCATGAAGCCGGGATGCGGGAATGGCACCTTGGTGATGACGTGGTTGCGGAACCAGTCGATGCCGCGGCCTTCCGCAAGCTTGTTGACCTGATTGGAATTGATGCGGGTGTCGATCGGCCCGCCCATCAGCACCATGGATTGCGGCACGTAAGGATCCTTGTCGGCCTCCATCAGCGACACCGCGGCCAGCACCGGCACCGACGGCTGACAAACCGCGACGACATGGACGTCGCCGCCGAGCAGGTGCAGCATGGAGATGACGTAGTCGATATAGTCGTCGAGATCGAAGCGGCCTTCCGCCACCGGCACCATGCGCGCATCGGTCCAGTCGGTGATGTAGACATCGTGGTTGGGCAGGAATGTTTCCACCGTGCCGCGCAGCAGCGTCGGATAATGGCCCGACATCGGCGCAACGATTAAGAGCTTCGGTTGCGGACGGCGCGGCACATGGGTGAAGGCGCGCTCGAAATGCAGCAGCCGGCAGAACGGGCGCTCCCACACGCTGGTGATGTGCACCGGAATGTGCTCGGCGCCGACGGTGACCGAATCAATTCCCCATTCCGGGCGGCGATAGCGGCGCGTGGAGCGCTCGAACAATTCCATCGATGCGGCGACCGACTTGCCGTAGGTCGTGTGCGCAAGCGGATTGGCCGGATTCTTGAAGAACAGGCGGGTGGCGTCGGCGAAGGCGCGCGACGGATTGAGCGCGGCGTGGCCCATTTCGTAGAGCCAGTACATCGGCGTCGACAGCAACACGCCGCCCTCGCCGGGCAGCGTCGCTGCCGCGTCGAATTCACCGATTGGCATAGGCTTGGTCCCCGGCCCTTGCTGCACCGCAGCAGACTGTCGCTTTTCCGTCATATCGTCAACATAACGACAAGTCCTTCGCGTCCGGTTTACACCGCAAAACGGCCTAAAACGCCCCAAAAATAGGGCCTTTGCGACCTATTCGCCGGTCTGCAGCAGCGAGCCCTGCAGCCCGCGCGCTGCGCAGCAGCAGCAGGAAGGCGAATGACGCAGCCGCGAACAGCACGACGTTGAACACCAGCGCTTCCAGCATCAGGTCGGCGCGGAACACGTGATCGATCAACAGCGCGCGCATGCCCTCGAACACATAGGTCGGCGGCAGCGACCAGGCGACATATTGCAGCCAGTGCGGCAGCACCGTCACCGGGTAGTAGACGCAGGTGAGCGGCAGGAACAGGAACATGATGGTCCAGGCCATGCCCTCGGCGCCCATGCCGTTCCGCAACAACAGCCCGGCAACAAAGATTCCGATCGCCCAGCTGGTGAGCATGAGATTGGCGAAAAAGGCCGCGAGCGCGAAGCCGAGCGACCAGAGATTGAAGTCGAAGAAGGCGATGGCGAGCAGCGTCACCGGCACCATGCCGATCGACAGCCGCACGATGCTCATGATCATCAAGGCGGCGACGAACTCGACCGGGCGCAGCGGCGACATCATGATATTGCCGAGGTTGCGGGCCCACATTTCTTCCAGGAACGAAATCGAAAATCCGAGCTGGCCGCGGAACAGAATATCCCACAGCAGCACCGAGCCGATGAACACGCCGCCGGCGCGCGCGAAGAAGCCGGCATTCTGCGACACGTAGAGCTGCAAGAAGCCCCACATCAGCATCTGCACGGTCGGCCAATAGATCAGGTCGAGAATGCGCGGCCAGGACGAGCGCAGCAGATACCAATAGCGCCGCACCATGGCGGCCACGCGATTGAGGGAGAAGTCGACGCCCGCGTCGCTGCCGGTCATTGCGCCGCCTCGCGATGATGCCTGCGCCCGCGTGCCACATCGAGAAATACGTCTTCCAGCGTTTCGCGCCCATAACGGGCGAGCAGGCGTTCGGGCGTGTCGTCGTCCTCGATCCGGCCCTTCTTCATGATGATGACGCGCTCGCACAGCCGCTCGACCTCGATCATGTTGTGCGAGGCGAGCAGCACGGTGGCGCCGTGCTCGACGCAATAGCGCTTCAGCCGCTCGCGCACCCAGTCGGCGGTATCGGGGTCGAGCGAGGCGGTCGGCTCGTCGAGCAGCAGCACTTCCGGCCGGTTGAGCAGCGCCTTGGCGAGCGAGACCCGCGTCTTCTGCCCGGCCGACAGTTCGCCGTTCGGCCGGTCGAGGAACTCGTTGAGATCGAGTTCGGCGGCAAGACTGGCGATGCGCGCGGCGATATCGCGAACCGCATAGAGCTGCGCAAAGACCGAAAGATTCTGTCGCACCGTCAGCCGCGTCGGCATGGCCACATAGGGGCTCTCGAAATTCATCCGGTGCAGCACCTGGTAGCGCTGCCTCGGCATCTGCGCGCCCAGCACCGTGACCGTGCCCGAGGTGGGCGTGACCAGGCCCATGATCATGGCGATGGTGGTGGTCTTGCCGGCGCCATTGCCGCCGAGCAGCCCGGTGATCGAGCCGGTGGGCAGGCGAAACGAGATGCCGTCAACCGCGATCGTGGCCTTATAGCGCTTGACCAGGGCATCGACGGCGATGGCGGGAGTATTATGCGCGTCCATTCATGAATTCCGGTTGACCGCTGAGATGTGACGCCGCGACGCGCGAAGTGCAAGCCCCGCGCGCAAATACCGTCGGCGCCGGCAATTTGTGCGCCTTGCACTTGGCGCTACACTAACCGCTATGCCGTCGCTTGGCCTTGCTGACATTCACCCGCGCCGCAACGTGCGTCTCGACACGCTGGTGCGGCTGCGCTGGCTCGCCATCATCGGCCAGACCACCGCCGTGCTGGTGGTCTATTACGGGCTCGATTTCCCTCTGCCGATCTGGGCCTGCCTGGCGGTGATCGCGCTGTCGGCCTGGCTCAACGTCGCGCTGCGGTTGCGCTTCCATATGACCCAGCGGCTCGAGCCCGACCGCGCCGCCTGGCTGCTGGCGTTCGATATCGCGGAACTGGCGGTGCTGCTGTTCCTGACCGGCGGATTGCAGAACCCGTTCGCCTTCCTGTTCCTTGGGCCGGTGCTGCTGTCGGCGACCGCACTGCCGCCGCGCTTCACGCTGATGCTCGGCGCCTTCGCCGTATTGTGCGCGACCGTGCTGGTGTTCGTGCATTATCCGCTGCCGTGGGACAGCGACGATCCGCTGCAACTGCCGCCGATCTACATGATGGGCGTCTGGCTCTCGATCCTGCTCGCCATCGGCTTCATCGGCGTCTACGCCTGGCAGATCACCGAAGAATCCCGCCAGCTCGCCGACGCGCTGGCCGCCACCGAACTGGTGCTGGCGCGCGAGCAGCATCTCTCGCAGCTCGACGGGCTCGCGGCCGCCGCCGCCCACGAACTCGGCACGCCGCTGTCGACCATCTCGGTGATCGCCAAGGAACTGGAGAACGCGATCGCCGCCAACGCGCCGCACGGCGACGACGTGCGGCTGCTGCGCGAGCAGGCGACGCGCTGCCGCGACATCCTGGCCAAGATCACCGAATTGTCGGCCGAGCGGCGAGCCGTTCGACCGCACGCCGCTCACCGCGCTGATCGAAGAGGTGGTGGCGCCGCATCGCAATTTCGGCGTCGCCATCGACGTGACGGTGCCGCCGGATCGCGACGACCGAGCCGGTCGGCGCGCGCAATCCGGCGATCCTCTACGGCCTCGGCAATCTGCTGGAAAACGCCGTCGATTTCGCGCGCGAGCGGGTCGTGGTCGGCGCGCAGTGGAACGAGGACGCCATCGACGTGACCATCAGCGACGACGGCCCGGGCTTTGCGGCCGACATCCTGGACCGCATCGGCGAGCCTTATGTGACCAGCCGCCGCCGCACACCGAACGATAGCGGCGAGGAGCCGACCGGATTGGGCTTGGGCTTCTTCATCGCCAAGACCCTGCTCGAGCGCTCTGGCGCCACGCTCAGCTTCGAAAACCGTTGCATTTCCCGAGCCGTGGCGCCATCATCAAGGTGCGCTGGCGAGCGCAGCGAATTCGAGCGGCAGCCGTTAACCTTCGCGGCGCCTTGAGATAGCGTGACGCGCGATCACTATTTTTTGTGATGTGATTAGGCGGCACCGCCGCGTAAGATGCTCCGTGGACCGAGCGAACATGGGTGAACGACGTGGATATTGCCGTGACAGACAATCGCCGAATCCGGCGGCAGCTGAGAAGATTCCGAGCGAACGGTCGGTGCTGATCGTCGAGGACGATCGTTCGTTCCTGCAGCGGCTGGCCAAGGCGCTCGAACAGCGCGGCTTTACCGTCATCAATCGCCGAATCGGTGGCCGATGGTTTGCGCAGGTGGAACAGGCCGCGCCCGCCTTCGCGGTGGTCGACATGCGGCTCGGCGACGGCAACGGCCTCGACGTGATTTCCGCGCTGAAGCGGCGGCGGCCCGAGGCGCGCGGCATCATCCTCACCGGCTACGGCAATATCGCCACCGCCGTGAACGCCGTGAAGCTCGGCGCCGTCGATTATCTGGCCAAGCCGGTCGACGCCGACGACGTGGTGGCGGCGCTGCTGGCGCAGGACAACACGGAAGATCGAGCCGCCGGAAAATCCGATGTCGGCCGACCGCGTGCGCTGGGAGCATATCCAGCGCATCTACGAATTGTGCGGCCGCAACGTGTCGGAAACCGCGCGCCGGCTCAACATGCATCGCCGCACGCTGCAGCGCATTCTGGCAAAACGCGCGCCGCGCTGAGGATAACGCTTGCCAGCTTCGTTCATTGCGGTTTTGGTTAGGCATCGCCGCTTCGATGATGCTGATGAGCGCGCCCGCATCGGCAACCGCGCGAACGTGTCGTGCCTGATCGACGACGCCTATCTGCGGTTCGAGCTTGCAGGCGATCGCCGGCCGCGCCGGACCGATCACCCAGGTGCAGGTCGGCAAGATTGAGATCAAGCCGGCGGCGAACGTAAAGTTGGTATCGTCGCAGATCACCTTCGATCGTAGCCACATCGTGCAGCAATGGTTGCTTGGCGATGACATGCGCCTGCAGATCGAGGTTAGCGACGACACGGCGAAGGCGAACCGTCAATCTGGTGATCTGTCGCGCAGCCTCGACAGAAAAGACCGACAAATATTTCGGGCGCTATCGTGCTTACAGATCTCGCGCGCGCGGCGAGACGACGGAACTAAAGGGCCGCATCAAGGACTGCGAGGCCGGCGATAAATCGCGCGCCTGTTCAGTTCACATCCCCATAAGGCCCGTTCGGATCGGCGAGCGATTGCAGCCGCAGCGCCGCGGCGCGGGCGAACAACAGCATCATCGACTTGCGGGTGGCGGCCGGCAGCCGGTGCTCGGGCGCCTCGCAGATCATCTGCGCGCCGAAGGCATCCGCCACGATCAGCCCGGTGTCGGGCGGAAAGATCTCGCACGGCACCTCCATGCAGGTCGCGAAAAAAAGCCGGTCGCAATGGGCGCGGTAGTCCTGCCACTTCTGATCGGCGCGGAAATCGGCCACCGACGATTTGATCTCGACGATCCAGATTTCGCCGCCGGAATCGAGCGCCACCAGGTCGGCGCGGCGGCCGGACGGCAGCGGCAATTCGCTCACCACGCAATGCCCATGCGCATGCAGCAGCCGCGCGGCGCCGCGCGCGATCGCCAGTGCCGTTTCCGACTGCCGGCCGTCGACCGGCAATTCCAGCGGCGGGGTGGCGGCGAGTTTCATGACACGACCTTATATTCCATGCGCATGACCTTATCCGAAAACCGGTTCCCACTTTTCGGGATCATGCGCTGGCCCGCGATTTTGTCCGAACTCTGGCGCGCTCGGGAAACGCGGCGGCGAGCGCCGCGCGGTTGGCGGCGATAACCCCGCGCTCGGTGATCAAGCCGGTGACCAGCCGCGCCGGCGTCACGTCGAAAGCATAATTGGCGACGGCTGAGCCGTCCGGCACGACCTGCACCGACACGACGCGGCCATCCTCGGCCTTGCCGGTCATGCAGGCGACTTCATCGGCGCCACGCTGCTCGATCGGAATTTCGGCCAGCCCGTCAATAATCGTGAAATCGATGGTCGGCGACGGCAGCGCCACATAGAACGGCACGCCGTTGTCGCGCGCCGCCAGCGCTTTCAAATAGGTGCCGATCTTGTTGCAGACGTCGCCCTGTGCGGTGACGCGGTCGGTGCCGACGATCACCATATCGACCAGACCATGTTGCATCAGATGGCCGCCGGTATTGTCCGGAATCACGGTGTGCGGCACGCCGTGGCGGCCGAGTTCCCAAGCGGTGAGCGAAGCGCCCTGGTTGCGCGGCCGCGTTTCGTCGGCAAAGACATGGATCGGCAACCCCTTGTCGTGCGCGAGATAAATCGGTGCCGTCGCCGTGCCGAAGTCCACCGTCGCCAGCCAGCCGGCATTGCAATGGGTGAGCACATTGACGCGCTCGCCGTTCTTGCGCGCCGCGATGTCTTCGATGAGCTTGAGACCGTGGCGGCCGATCGCCTGGTTGATGGCGACATCCTCGTCGCAGATTTCATTGGCGCGGCGCAACGCGGCAGCGACTCGCTCCCCGCGCGGCCGGTTGCGCACCGCCGCCATCATCTCATCCAGCGCCCATTTCAGATTGATCGCGGTCGGCCGCGTCGCCAGCAGCGTCGCATAGGCGCGCTCGAGGCTCTCGTCGGAGGCGTCAGCCAGCATGGCCAGCCACACGCCGTAAGCCGCGGCCGCCCCGATCAGCGGCGCGCCGCGCACCTGCATGGTCGCGATCGCGCGCGCGGCATCCTCGAGCGTCTTCAGCGTTACCGTGGCGAAGCGATGCGGCAACAGGGTCTGATCGATGACGCCGACCGATGCGCCATCGCTCTCCACCCAGATACTGCGCATGGGCTTGCCGTTCACCTTCATGACCGCGCCGCCAGCCTATTGACCAGTTGCCAATACTCTATTGTTGCAAACAAATGCTTCGCGCGGGGACATCAATGAACATAATTCGATTCCAAGCGCCTTTCGACGAGTGTATTCGCGCCTGTCCAACCCCAATAGACCAGCCTCTTCGATATCTCGGTTTTCACTCCCGATCACCCGAATTTGTTGCTCCGCCGGATCAATGCCGGAAAGACCATAGTTGTTGAGATCATCATGCGTGAGAAACCGAATCCTCTCAGGCGCTACCGCTACCATGTCATCAGCTAATTTTACCGAGACGTTCATTTCTCGCAGATAGGCACGGAGCCCCTGTAGCATCATTCTGAAAGACTCCCTGACTGCTTTTTTCTGATACGACCGCTGGGGCATCGTCTTAAGATAAGGCCTGTGAATTCCAACTTTCCCAGAAGTCACAATACGATCCACCGCGCCTGCGAGTATCAGGACACAGGCGCTGACGCATAGCCCTTTTGGATCAACAGTAATTCCAACCCTCTCAGTTCGAAACATTCTGCCAATTGTCATTGCGGTATTGATACTCCCGCCTCGGCTATTGATCGACAACCATTCGCTTGCCACGCTTTGGACACGTCTCGACGCCAAGAGACTTCTCACCTTGTCAGCATCGGTCGAGTTCTATCTCGCCGTCGATTTGCAGCCTGAAGCTGCACAGGCATCTATTGTCAGCCAAGCAGACACCGCCATCATTGCGGCTACATCCAATGCCTCCGGTAACCTCCGCGGCTTCTGCGCGCATAGCGCTGTATGCCACAACTAGAAAAGAGACAAAAAATATTGGCAGCAAAAGAAGATTCATCGAACGTTCGTGCATTGAGTCGATCAAAAATATCTGCCGGCTGTGGATTTTCATAACCAATTCATAACGCGCTTCAACCAGCCCGACAAATTGCGGCAAGCCGCCAAACGACAGACCAAAGCCGCCATAAATGCGCCGACGGTCGGCCCCAATTCCGGCCCGCGGCCGACGTGATCCCTGCGGATAAGTTCCCGGTCTGAGATTCTTCCACCAAAGGGAGTGAACTCATGCTTGCCAAATGCGCGAGGGCTGCGGCTCTCGCTTTTTTTATGCTGACGTTCGCTTGGATAAATCACGCCGCCGCGACGGCGGCCACGGGCAAGCCCGTGGTCGAGGTCGCCTTCGTGCTCGACACCACCGGCTCCATGGGGCCGCTGATCGAGAGCGCCAAACGCAAGATCTGGTCGATCGCGACCGCGATCGTCGATGCCAATCCCGACGCGCAAATCCGCATGGGCCTGGTCGCCTACCGCGACATCGGCGACGAGTACGTGACCAAGACATTCGACCTGACCACCGACGTCCAGGATCTGTATTCCAATCTGCTGGAGCTGCGCGCGCACGGCGGCGGCGACTGGCCCGAGAGCGTCAACGAGGCGCTGCATGTCGCGGTGACGAAGCTGTCCTGGACGCAAGGCTCGGAGATTTGCCGCATCATGTTTCTGGTCGGCGATGCACCGCCGCACATGGATTATGCGCAGGACGTGAAATATCCGGAGGTGCTGCGCATGGCGCGCGAGCGCGACATCCTGGTCAACGCCGTGCAGGCGGGCGGCGCCCGCGATACCGAGCGGGTCTGGCGCGACATCGCGCAACTGGGTCATGGCCGCTACATCCCGATTCCGCAGGATGGCGGCCAGCTGGTGATAATCGAGACGCCTTACGACGTCGAGATCATCGAGCTGCAGCGCAGGATCAACGGCACCGTGATCCCCTATGGCCCGCGCGAACAGCGCGGCAGCGTCGAACAGAAAACCAAGCAAGTGGCCGCTGCGCCGCGCGCGGTCGCCAGCGACATGGCCGGCTATATGGCGCGCAACGCGGCGAAAACCGCCGGCGAAGCGATCACCGGCGCCGGCGACCTGGTGGCCGACGTCAAGGCGGGCCGGCAAAAGCTTGGCTCGGTGAAGGACGAAGACTTGCCGGATTCGGTGCGCAATATGAAACCGGCGGCGCGGGCGGACTTCATTGACAAGCAGTTGGCGGAGCGAAAGACGCTCAATGAACGCATGGCCGCGCTGGTCAAGCAGCACGACCGCTACGTTCTCGAGCAGCGCAAGACCTCGCCGATGAAGACGGCCGATTCCTTCGACCGCGCCGTCGAAGAGACGCTACGCGTGCAGATCAAGCGCTAGGCTTGCCTCTCCCCGCAATGCGGCGAGAGGCTGGCGAGACCTGAAAGGTCCCGCCGGGTGAGGGGCGGCGCTCGTCGACCTCTCCCCGCAAGCGGGGAGAGGTGATAAACAGCGGCCCATGCCAGCGATCGACTACGAAAAGGAATACGACAATCGCGGCCGGGTCCCCGAGCATCCGGAGATCTTCGCGCGCTGGCAGCGCGAAACTGAAGCCTATCGCAAGGCCGCCCGCGGCGCCGAACTGGGCATTTCCTACGGGCCGTCGCCACGCCAGACGCTCGATCTGTTTCCGGCCCAAGGCAGCGGCGGCAAGGCGCCGCTCGCCATGTTCGTGCATGGCGGCTGGTGGCGCTCGCTCGATCCGTCGATGTTCAGCCAAAAGGCGAAGGGGCCAAACGCCAACGGCATCTCGGTCGCGGTCGTCGGCTACGATCTCTGCCCGCAGGTCAGCATCGCCGCCATCATCGACCAGATTCGCGCGGCCTGTATCGCGTTGTGGCGCAAGCAGCGCCAGCGGATCATGGTCTACGGTCATTCCGCCGGCGGACATCTCGCCGCCTGCATGGTCGCGACCGAATGGAAAGCGCTGGCACCCGATGCGCCGGCCGATCTGGTGCCGGCCGCCTATGCGATCTCGGGCGTGTTCGATCTTAGCCCCCTGCTGCACGTGTCGCAAAATCAGGACTTGCGGCTCAATGCCGCCGCCGCGCGCAGCGCCTCGCCGATCCATTGGCCAGTGCCGGCCGGCCGCACGCTCGACGCCGTGGTGGGCGCGCTGGAGTTCGAGCGAATTCCTGCGGCAGAGCAAACTCATTGCAGACGGCTGGCGTTCGCGCGGGATCGCGACGCGCTATGAGGAAATCGCCGGGACCAATCATTTCACGGTGGTTGACGCGCTCAGCGACGCCAACAGCGCGATGACCAGGCGCGTGGCGGAATTGGCCAAGCAAGTGAGCGCGATGGACGCTTAACTGTCATGCCCGCGAAAGCGGGCATCCAGTAATCACGGCACCGATTGTGTGTACTGGGTCCCCGCCGGAGCCTGTCATCGGGCCGCGCTTCGCGCGGACCCGTTGGCGGGGACGACAACAGAGAATCAGAAAAACGCCTGAATGCCGGTCTGCGCGCGGCCCAAGATCAGCGCGTGGATGTCGTGGGTGCCCTCGTAGGTGTTGACCGTCTCCAGGTTCGCGAGCACGCGCATCACGTGATATTCTTCCGATATGCCGTTGCCGCCGTGCATGTCACGGGCGAGCCGCGCGATGTCGAGCGCCTTGCCGCAATTGTTGCGCTTCATCAGCGAAATCGACGGCGGCGCGGCGCGGCCGGCTTCCAGCATGCGGCCCAACCGCAGCGCGCCTTGTAACCCGAGCGCGATCTCGGTCTGCATGTCGGCGAGTTTCTTCTGGATCAGCTGATTGGCGGCGAGCGGACGGTTGAACTGCTTGCGGTCGAGCGTGTATTGGCGCGCCGCGTGCCAGCAGAATTCGGCGGCGCCCATGGCGCCCCAGGCGATGCCGTAGCGCGCATTGTTGAGGCAGCCGAACGGGCCGGCGAGGCCCTTCACGTTGGGAAGAAGATTGTCCTCGCCCACCACGCAATCTTCCAGCACGATCTCGCCGGTGATCGAGGTGCGCAGCGACAATTTGCCCTCGATCTTCGGCGTCGAGAACCCTTTGGTGCCGCGCTCGACCAGGAAGCCGCGGATCACGTTATCGAGCTTGGCCCACACCACCGCGACATCGGCGACCGGCGCGTTGGAGATCCAGGTCTTGGCGCCATTGAGCTTGTAGCCGCCGGATACCTTTTCGGCACGCGTCACCATCGAGCCCGGATCCGAACCATGATCGGGCTCGGTCAGGCCGAAGCAGCCGACGATCTCGCCGCTGGCGAGCTTGGGCAGGTATTTGCGCCGCTGCGCTTCGCGTGCCGTAGGCGTAGATCGGATACATCACCAGCGACGACTGCACCGACATCGAGGAGCGATAGCCGCTATCGACGCGCTCGAGTTCGCGCGTGATCAGGCCGTAGCTGACGTAACCCAAACCGGCGCCGCCATAGGCTTCCGGGATCGTCGGGCCGAGCAGGCCAAGCTTGCCCATCTCCGGCAGCATCTGCGCATCGTATTGTTCCTGCGCGTAGGCCTTGACCACGCGCGGCATCAGATAGTCCTGCGCAAAGCCGCGCGCGGTGTCGCGCACCATGCGCTCGTCTTCCTTGAGCTCGCCCTCGAGATCGAGCGGGTCCTCCCAGACGAAAGCTGAGTCCTTCAGCATCGCGGGCAGACCATCGCGCTTCTCGGCCGCTTGCGACATGGAGCCCTCCCTGGGATCACCTGGCGTTCATTATAGAGGCTCCCGCGGCCGGGCAAGAGAGGGGAAGCCAAACAAAAACCCCGCCGGCGTCCCGGCGGGGTCTTGAAAGCGCCAACACAAATGACGGCGATCAGATCGCCATCTTGAGTTCCTTGGTGGCGCGGAAGGCGACCTTCTTGCTGGCCTTGATCTGGATGGCCTCGCCGGTCGCCGGATTGCGGCCCATGCGGGCGGCGCGTTTGCGCACTTGCAGGATGCCGAGCCCGGCCATCTTCACCCGCTCGCCCTTCTTCAGGTGATTGGTGATCAGGCCGACGAGGTCTTCGAGCATTTGCTGGCCCTGCTTCTTGGTCAGCTGATGCTGCTCCGCAAGCGTGGCGGCCAGATGTTTGGTGGTGATCGGCTTGCTCGGCTTGGGCTTTGCCATTGCTGCGTTGTCTGCCATGGGTGTCTGCTCCCTCATGCGCACCATGCGCTCGTGGCACTAGCCCTATGAGATTCGCGGGCCTCCGCATAGGGGTAAGATGCCGTTTTAATCACAGAAACCGGCCATTTTGCGCCGCCGGGGCCAAGTTCCGGGCGTTGCCGCTGCTGGCCGTTTCGTCTATTGAGACGAGAAGGCGCCCGTAGCTCAGCTGGATAGAGCGTTGCCCTCCGAAGGCAAAGGTCGGACGTTCGAATCGTCTCGGGCGCGCCAGTCCCTTCGCGACCATAAACTTCCCGAATATGCAAAAAGTTCCGGCGGCTAAATGCCGGGCGTAAGACGCCACTGGGGAGAGACACCATGCCGATCTCACGCCGCACCGTGATCCTCACGCTCGGCCTCGCGCCGGCGGCAAGCTTGCTTCCACGCACGGCCTTCGCCGCCTATCCCGACCGGGCGATCCGGCTGATCGTGCCGTTCGCGGCCGGCGGCAATGCCGACATCGTCGGCCGCCTGGTCGGCGAGCGGATGAGCCAAGCGCTCGGCCAGCCGGTGGTGATCGACAACCGCGGCGGCGCCGGCGGCAGCATTGGCGCCGAAGCGGTGGCGCGCGCGGCGCCCGACGGCTACACGCTGCTGGTCGGCTCGAACGGGCCGCTCACCGTCAATCCGTTCGTGCAGGCCAAGCTCGGCTACGATCCGTTGAAGGACTTCGCGCCGGTGGCGCTTACCAGCTACGTGCCGCACGCGATCATTCTTAACTCCAAAGTGGAGGCGAAGACCGTTGCCGAGCTGATCGCGCTGTCGAAGCAGCAGCAGATCAGCATCGCCACCAGCGGCGTCGGCAGCGCGACCCACATGACGCTCGAACGCTTCAAGGCGGCGACCGGCGCCAATGTGGTGCATATCCCCTATCGCAGCGGCGGCGCGCTGATGCCCGACCTGATCGGCGGCAGCATCCAGGCCGCGATGACGGAATTCTCCACCGCGCTGCCGCTGCACAAAGGCGGCCAGGCGCACATCATCGCGATCTCGGCGGCGCAGCGTTCTGCGCTCGCGCCCGACATCCCGACCTTCATCGAGAGCGGCGTGAAGGATTTCACCGCCGCCAGCTATATCGGCATCCTGGCGCCGGCCGGCACGCCGGCGGCGATCATCGCGCAATTGCAGAAGGCGGTCGCCGGCGGGCTCACCAGCGGATCGGCGCCGGAAAAGCTGCGCGGCATGGGCTCGGAAATCGCCACGCCCGAGCAGATGACCCCGCAAGGCTTCGCCGCTTTCATCCGCACCGATTACGCCCGCATGGGCGAAGCCGCCAAGCTCGCCGGGATCACGCCGAAATGAGCAGCGCGCTGCCGCTAGGCGCCTGCGACTGTCATTGCCACGTGTTCGGCCCGGCCGCGCGCTTTCCTTACTGCCGAGCCGCGCAGCTACACGCCGGACGACGCGCCGCTCGAATCCTACCTTGCGCTGCTCGACCGTCTCGGCTTCGATCGCGGTGTCCTGGTGCAACCGAGCGCCTATGGCCGCGACAATCGCGCCATGCTCGATGCGCTTGAGCGAGAGCCGAAGCGCCTGCGCGGCGTGGCGGTCGGCGGCGCGGAGCTTACCCGCGCAACGTTGAAAGCTTGGCACGCGGCCGGCGTGCGCGGCCTGCGCGCCAACGAATTCCGCCGCGACGGCAAGCCGTATTACCAGAACGGCGTTGGCTTGACCGAACTCGAACCGCTGCTGCCGCTAATCGCCGATCTCGGCTGGCATCTGCAATTGTGGATCGACGCGCGCGACCTGCCCAGCCTTCTTCCCGCGCTCAGCAACGTGCCGGTGCCGGTCGTGGTCGATCACATGGGCCGGATGGAATATCACCACGGCACCGCGCATCCCGGCTTTCAGGCGCTGCTGCGCGAGGTCGGCGACGGAAGAATGTGGGCGAAGCTGTCGGGCACCTATCGCCTGGGCGCGACGGCGCCCGACTACGCGCAAGCGCGGCCGTTCCACGACGCGCTGCTCGCCGCCAATCCGCGCAACCTGGTCTGGGGCACCGATTGGCCGCATCCGCGCCCGGAAGGCCCGGTGCCGGACGCTTCCCGCCTTTTGGCGGTGTTGCTCGATTGGACGCCTAAAGCGGCCAACCGGCAGGCGATCCTCACCGATAATCCAGCGCGGCTTTACGATTTTCCGAGCGCGTGATCCCGAAAAGTGGGAACCGGTTTTCCGATAAGATCATGCGCAAGAATAATTTCGGCGCGTCAGCCGCCGGCCGCCAATTCGTAACCCGCGGGTATGCGGCGTGGCTGCGGCACGTAAAAACTTCCGAGCTTCATCATCGGCCGCGGCTTGATCACGATCGACATCAAGCGGTCGTGCAGCGCCTTCGGCGACGTCGGCTTGATCAGGAATTCGTGCACGCCCGCGCGCAAGGCCAGGATCACCGACGTGCGATAGGCGCGGTTGGTCAGCATGATGATCGGCAGATTGGGACGCGGAAATACCCCGGGCGAGCGCACGATGCGCATCACTTCCATGCCGTTGAGTACCGGCATGTCCCAATCGAGCAGCATGACGTCGGGGTCGCAGGTGCGGATTGCCTCCAGCGCGGCAAGGCCGTCGGACGCCTCCAGCACCGACTTGGCGCCGAGATTCATCAGCATCGTGCGCGTGAGCCGGCGCATATAGGAATTACTGTCGACGATCAGGATATTGAGGCCCTGAATCAGCCTTTCGATCGGGGTACTGAGCATGGAATTGCGAGACCCTTGCGTGACGACCGCACCACGCTAGTTCACAGAGGCTGTCATTTTACTAACGTCGATCATTCAATTTTTCACAACACGGGGGTGCAAAGGCCGGGATTGGCCCCCAATTGGGGCGGCAATCGTTGTTCCATCCGCGTAAATTCGTTAACCAAACCCGCCGCCAATTGCAGGATTGCCCACCATGAAACTGCCCGGTCCCGACCATCCGATCACGATCACGCGCAATGGCAATCGCGTGCGCGTCAGCTTCGCCGGCCAAGTGATCGTCGACAGCACCCGCGCGCTGACCCTGCAAGAAGCGGGATATCGGCCGGTGCATTATATTCCGCGCGCCGATGCCGACATGAGCCTGCTCAAGCCGACAAGCCACGCGACGCATTGCCCGTACAAGGGCGACGCCAGCTATTTTTCGATTGAGGCCGGCGGCCGCACGTCGGAAAACGCCGTGTGGTCCTACCAGCAGCCCATTCCGGCGAGGGCCGAGATCGCCGGCTATCTGGCGTTCTATCCCAACCGCGTGGACGCGATCGAGGAAAGCCCGACTTAGATCGTCATGCTTAATGCATGCGCGGGGCTTTGAGGAATTTCGCGCGGTCGGATGAATTCACCCGCACGTCGAAGGTAACGCCCTCGCGATAAAGCGTGAGCGGCACTTCGACGCCGGCGTGACCGAGCGCCCAGACCTTGCGATAGAAACCGGCCAGCGTCGAAATCTTTTGGCCATTGACCGCCAGCACAACGTCGCCGGTCTTGAGTTCGGCGCGCGCCGCCGGTCCTTTCGGCGCGATGCCGACGACCACGACCTTGTCCTCGATCTCGGTCGAATAGACTCCGAGCCACGGTCGCGCAGGTTTATCGACGCGGCCGAATTTGCGCAAATCGTCGAGGATCGGCTTCAACAGATCGATCGGCACGGTCATGTTGAGATGTTCGTTCCGCCCCTCGCGCGCGCGCTCGAGCTGCAGTGAGCCGATGCCGATCAGTTCGCCCTTGGACGATATCAACGCGGTGCCGCCCCAGTTGGGATGCGCCGGATAGGTGAAGATCGCCTCGTCGAGGACGTATTCCCAATAGCCGGCGAATTCCTGCTTGGCGGCGACGCGGCCGGCTAGCGAACGGGTGCGCCCGCCGGCGCCGCCGACCACCACGCGCTCGCCGATCTCGGCCGCGCGCGAGGATCCGAGCGCAAGCACCGGCAGGTCGATCGGGCCCAGCGCCTGCACCAGGCCGAAGCCGGTCTCCTGGTCGAAGCCGAGCGCGTGGCCCTGCACCACGCGGCCGTCGCCGAGATGCAGCCAGACCGTCTCGGCCTCGGTGATCAGATAGCCGATGGTGAGAATGAGCCCCTTGTCGATCAGCACGCCGTTGCCGGCGCGCTCGACGCCGAGAGTGTCGGCGGTGAAGGCGTCGGGCGGGATGATGGAATGCAGGCCGACCACCGCGGACAATGCCCGTTCGAGATCGTAGGAATAGTCGTCCGGGCGCGGCTGCACCGCCGGCGGAACCTTCCATTCGGTCAGCGAGGCCATGCGGGGCTTCCTTTCCAAGTCCGGTATTTATCATAAGCGAACCGGCGTCCGCGAGAAGGTCTACCCCGGCATGATAAGCTTGCGGCCATGATCCCCCTCTCGATGCTCGATCTGTCGCCGGTATCGGCCGGCTCGACCGGCGCGCAGGCGCTGCGCAATTCGCTCGATCTAGCGCGGCTGGCAGATCAGCTTGGGTTATGTGCGCTATTGGGTAGCCGAACACCATAATCTGCCGGCGATCGCGAGCTCGGCGCCCGACATCATGATCGGGCAGATCGCCGCGATCACCAAAAACATGCGGATCGGCTCCGGCGGCGTGATGCTGCCGAATCACGCGCCGCTGATGGTGGCCGAGCGCTTCAAAGTGCTGGAAGCGCTCTATCCCGGCCGCATCGATTTGGGGCTCGGCCGCGCGCCCGGCACCGATCCGGCCACGTCATATGCGCTGCGCCGCCGCCAGGGCATCAGCGAGGAGGACGATTTCCTCGAGCGCTTCAACGAACTGATGCTGCTGGAGACGCGCGGATTTCCCGCCGGCCATCCGTTCCACAATGTGCGCGCCATGCCGGCGGATGTGGCGCTGCCGCCGATCTATCTGCTGGGCTCGTCCGACTATAGTGCCAAATTGGCCGGCCAGATCGGCGCGGCCTTTGCCTTCGCGCATCACTTCGCCACTTTCGATGCGGCGGAAGCGATGCGTCTCTATCGCGACAATTTCCGCGCCTCGC
Source organism: uncultured Alphaproteobacteria bacterium (assembly GCA_963781875.1). GTDB lineage: Bacteria > Pseudomonadota > Alphaproteobacteria > Rhizobiales > Xanthobacteraceae > Pseudolabrys. The sequence goes on along the minus strand of CAWAHP010000009.1, from coordinate 532,002 downwards.
CCGCGCACGCCAAGCCTTACGCGATCCTCGGCACCCACGTGGTCTGCGCCGACAGCGATGAAGAAGCCGAGCGGCTGGCCGCAACCGTTGATCTCAATATCGTGCGCCGCGCCAAGGGCGAATATCTTCCGCTCGCCTCGCCGGAAGACGCCGCGGCTTACGATTACACGCCGGTCGATCGCGCGCGCATCGCGCAGAACCGCGCCAAGCTGTCGATCGGCTCGCCGGCGACGGTGAAGGCCAGGCTCGCGCCCTTGATCGCGGCGACGCAAGCCGATGAGCTGATGGTGACCACCATGATCTTCAGCCACGCGGCGCGCAAACGATCCTATGAGTTGCTGGCGGAAGCCTTCCCGCCAACGGCCGCCTGACATCGACACGGTCTGGCTCGGCCCGGCCCAGCCATGCTAAAAGCCGCCGCGGGCGACCAACCGCATTTCAAATCCGCGTTCGCGTTCTCAAGGGAGGATAACTTGGGCAAGCAGTTCAAACTCACCACCACCGACAAGCACTCGCTCGGCGCCTACCGCGCCGATCCGAAGGGCGCGCCAAAGGCGGCCTGGTCGTGGTGCAGGAGATTTTCGGCGTCAATCATCACATCCGCGCGGTCTGCGACCGGCTGGCGGCGCTCGGCTATGTGGCGGTGGCGCCCGCCGTATTCGACCGTTTCGTGCGCGACTTCGAATGCGGCTATACGCCCGACGAGATCGCGCACGCCCGCAGCTACTTGGGCAATCTCAACTGGGATCACATGATGGCCGATATCGCAGCCGGCGTCGGCGACCTCAAGGGTAGTCGGCCCGCTCGGCGTCATCGGCTTCTGCATGGGCGGCACCGCCGCGTTTCTAGCCGCCTGCCGCATCCCCGGCCTGAAGGCGGCGGTCGCCTATTACGGCGGCATGATCGGCAAGTTCGCCGACGAAAAGCCGAAATGTCCGCTGCAGATGCATTTCGGCGAAAAAGACGAAGGCATCCCGATGAGCGTGGTCGACGAGATCAAGAAGAAGCAGCCGCAGGCGGAAACCTACGTCTATCCCGGGGCCGCGCACGGCTTTTATTGCGACGAGCGCGCCAGCTATAACAAGGCGTCCGCCGATCTGGCCTGGAGCCGCACCCAGGAATTTCTGACCAAGCATATGAAGAAGTAGCCGCTGGGCGCCCGCTCATTCCCGCGAAAGTGGGAAGCCAGATTTGGTTTGACTGGGTCCCCGCTTTCGCGGAGACGAGCGGACGCGCGCTAGAACCAGCGCTCCTTGACCACGATAGTGTCGCCGGGACGAAGCGGGTAGCCGAGCGGTACCTCGCCGTGGATCTGCTGGCCGGGCGCATTGCGCGTCAACTCGACCTTGTTCTTATTGGCGCGCGGGGCAAAACCGCCGGCGATCGCAATCGCGGTCTCCGCCGTCATGTTGGCGACATACGGATACTGCCCCGGATTGGTCACCTCGCCGAGAATGAAGAACGGCCGGTAGGCCTCTATCTCCACGCTCACATGCGGCTCGCGCACGTAGCCTTGTTTGAGCCGCTCGGCGATCATCTGCGAAAGCTGCTGTGTGCCGTGACCGCGCGCGGGCACGATGCCGACCAGCGGCAGATTAATGTTGCCGCCGGCGTCCACCATGTAGCTGTTGGTGATGCCGTCCTGGCCGAACACCACGATGCGCAACTTGTCGCCGGAATCGAGCGTGTAAGGTTGCTGCTCGTACGGCGAAGCCGAGGCATAGCTGTTAGGCGCCGCGGCATAGGGTCCGCCTTGCGGTTGCGCGACGTAAGGTTGCTGGCTGTAAACCTGCGGCGCACTCCGCCGCGAGTTGAACAGGCCGCGCTCGCCGGTTACCGCGGGCGCTGGCTGCGCCACTGGTTGTTGATAGGCCGGTTGCGCGTAACTCTGCTGCGCATATTGCGGCTGTGCATAGGCTTGTTGCGCATAGGCCGGCGACGACGAGTACAGGCCGCGGCTCTCGCTGCTTGCTTGCGGCTGCGCATAAGTCTGTTGCGCATATTGTGGCTGCTGCCCATAGCCGGGCTGCGCGTATTGTGGCTGTGCGTAAGTCTGCTGCGTCACCACCGGCACCGGCTGGCCGGTCGAGGGATCGACGACGTAATAAGCCGCCTGCTGGCGCGCGCAGGCCGCGACCGCAAGCGCGGCCAGTAGCGGCAACAGTAATCGGGCTCCCCGCATCAAGCAAATCCGGGTGACGGAAATTGACGCCGGATTAACGCTTTATATGGTTAATAAACCCTCACCAGCCGGCCGGCGCAATAAGCCCGCATCCCCGCAGCATTTTTGGCGCTATCGCAGAAACGCGACGGGCGCCGGTTAAGGCGCCCGCGACGTATTCGGCGTCTGTCAGAGACTCAGGCGCTGGCGCCTTGCGTCAGCTTGGCGCCGGTGCCAATCGGGCACGACACGCCGGTGCCGCCGAGCCCGCAATAGCCGGACGGATTCTTGGCGAGATATTGCTGGTGGTAGTCCTCGGCGAAGTAGAACTCGCCAGCATCGACGATCTCGGTGGTGATCGCGCCATAACGCTTGGCCTTGATCGCCTGCTCATACATCGCCTTCGAGGCCTCGGCGGCTTTGCGCTGCTCGGGCGTGAACGTGTAGATGCCGGAGCGATACTGGGTGCCGACGTCGTTGCCCTGGCGCATGCCTTGCGTTGGGTCATGGCTCTCCCAGAACGTCTTGAGCAGCGTCTCGTAGGAAATCTTGCCCGGGTCGTAGACCACCAGCACCACTTCGTTGTGGCCGGTGCGTCCAGAACAGACTTCCTCGTAGGTCGGATTGGGCGTCGATCCGCCGGCATAGCCGACGGCTGTGACATGGATGCCCTCGCCCAGCTCCCAGAATTTGCGCTCGGCGCCCCAGAAGCAGCCAAGCCCGAACACCGCCTTCTGCGAGCCCTGCGGATAAGGACCCTTGAGCGCGCGGTGATTGACGAAGTGCGCATTGGCGGTGCGGATCGGCTGGCTGCGGCCCGGCAGCGCCTCGGACGGCTTAGGGACGGAAATCGATTTCTTGAACCCGAACATCGTTGTTTCTCCTGCAATCGATGACCGGAATATAGGTCAGCCAAAGCCGATCGGAAATGCCGGCGCCGATCACGTCTCGGCCAGCCGCCTACACCGGGCGCTCACGCCGGCGCGAGGGCTAAGCTAGCGCGCGTAGCCGATCAGCGGCTTCTTCCGCCGGCCAAGCACCAGAAGCAGGATGCCGAAACCGCCCAACAGGCTCCAGCTCGGCGCCGCTAGGATGCCCACCATTACCGGGTCCCACAGCAAACCGCCGGCATAGGGTTCGATCAGCGGCTTGAGCTTGGCCAGGCTGCCGGCATTGATGAGCTCCCACAACGCCCGCACGCTGGTGAGATAGACGTTGTTGCCGGCAATCGACTTCATGCCGTCATAGATCACCAGGATAAACGCGGCCGCGAGGCAGATCAGGCCGATAAAACGGAACAGGAAACGGATCATGACTGGGGAATCTTCTCACTCGTTTTAAGTCGTCCAACGCCACCGATTAACCCGCGCCGCGTTTCGGTTCAACCATGGTAAGCAGCCAATTTGGGCTTACCTTGAGCAAAAGCGGTTCCTTCCGCTAACGTCTTGCTTGCCGGGCAGTACCGGTGGTCATGGAGTAGAAATGCCCGCAAAACCCCCCGGCGGCCATAATCGGCCGACTTTTACCGATCAGGAAGCTCTGCAATTCCACAGTGTCGGCCGGCCCGGCAAGCTCGAAGTCGTGGCCACCAAGCCGATGGCGACCCAGCGCGACCTGTCGCTCGCCTATTCGCCGGGCGTAGCCGTGCCGGTGTTGGCAATCGCCGAAGACCCGAGCCGCGCCTACGACTACACGGTCAAGGGCAACTTTGTCGCCGTCATCACCAACGGCACCGCCATCCTCGGCCTGGGAAACCGCGGCGCGCTGGCGGCCAAGCCCGTGATGGAAGGCAAGGCGGTACTGTTCAAGCGCTTCGCCGATATCGATTCCATCGATCTCGAAGTCTCCACCGAGGACCCCGAAGAGTTCATCAACTGCGTCAGATATCTCGGCGCCGGCTGGGGCGGCATCAACCTGGAGGACATCAAGGCGCCGGAATGCTTCATCATCGAGCAGCGCTTACGCGAACTGCTCGATATTCCGGTGTTCCACGACGATCAGCACGGGACCGCGATCATCTCGGCGGCCGGATTGATCAATGCGCTCGATCTGACCGGGCGCACCATCGAGAACACCAAGCTGGTCTGCAACGGCGCCGGCGCCGCCGGCATTGCCTGCCTGGAACTGCTCAAGGCGATCGGCTTTCGGCCTGAGAACCTGATCCTGTGCGACACCAAGGGCGTGATCTACCAGGGCCGCACCGCGGGCATGAACCAGTGGAAGTCTGCCTATGCCGTCAAGACGTCGGCGCGCACGCTGGCCGAGGCATTCGAAGGCGCCGATGTAGCTTTCGGGCTCTCGGCCAAGGGGGCGTTCACCAAGGACATGATCAAGTCGATGGCGGCAAAACCGATCATCTTCGCCTTGGCCAATCCCGACCCGGAAATCACTGCTGAGGAAGTGGCTGAAGTGCGCGACGACGCCATCATGGCCACCGGGCGCTCCGACTATCCCAACCAGGTCAATAACATTCTCGGCTTCCCTTTCATTTTCCGGGGCGCCCTCGATGTGCGCGCCTCTACGATCAACATGGAGATGAAGATAGCCGCGGCGCGAGCGCTCGCCGCACTCACGCGTGAGGACGTGCCCGACGAGGTCGCTGCCCTCTACGGGGCGCGGCCAAAATACGGACCCGACTACATCATCCCGGTGCCATTCGACCCGCGGCTGATTTCCACGGTGCCGCCGGCGGTGGCCAAAGCCGCCATGGATACCGGCGTCGCCCGCAAGCCGATCGTCGACATGGACGCCTACCGCCAGCAACTGAACGCGCGGCGCGATCCGATTGCGGGAACCCTCGTACAAGTGTTTGCCCGGCTGCGCCGGGCACCGAAGCGCGTGGTGTTTGCCGAAGGCGAGGAGCCGCAGGTGATCCGCGCCGCGGCCAGTTTCGTTCACCAGGGCCTGGGAACGGCGCTGCTGGTCGGCCGCGAGGACCGGGTGAACGATGCCGCGCGGGAAGCCGGCATCGAGCTCGGACGAGGGCATCGAGATCATCAATGCCCGCATGTCGACGCGCAACGCCGTCTACACCAACCATTTGTATGAGCGGCTGCAGCGGCGCGGCTATCTGTTACGCGATTGCCAGCGCATGGTGAACCAGGACCGCAATTATTTCGCCGCCTGCATGGTTGCACTCGGCGATGCCGACGCCATGGTGACCGGCGTCACCCGCAATTTCTCGGTCGCGCTCGAGGACGTGCGCCGGGTGATCGACCCCAAACCCGGCCACCGCGTGATCGGCGTGTCGCTGGTGGTGGCGCGCGGCCGCACCGTCCTGGTCGCCGACACCGCGGTGACCGAAATGCCCAATGCCGAGGAGCTGGCCGAAATCGCTATTGAGGCCGCCGGCGTCGCGCGCCGGCTCGGCTACGAGCCGCGGCTGGCGCTGCTGGCGTTCTCAACCTTCGGCCATCCGCAAGGCGAGCGCTCCGCCCGCGTGATCGAGGCGGTAAAGATTCTCGATCATAAGCGGGTCGATTTCGAATATGACGGCGAAATGGCCGCCGACGTGGCGCTCAATCCGGAGCTGGCGGCGCCCTACCCGTTCTGCCGGCTGTCGGGCCCGGCCAATGTGCTGGTCATGCCGGCGTTCCATTCGGCCTCGATCGCCACCAAAATGCTGCAGGAGCTCGGCGGCGCCACCGTTATCGGGCCGCTGCTGGTCGGTCTCGACCGGCCGGTGCAGATCGTGCAGCTCGGCGCCAAGGATAATCAGCTCGTCAACATGGCGGCGCTTGCCGCCTATAATGTCAGTGGTTAGGTAAAACTGGAATGGACGACGGAGAACGACGTTGAGCAAGACCCTTTCCGGTGTGATTGCCGCTGTGGCGACCCCGATTGGCGACGACGGCGCGCCCGACCTCAAGCGCGCGGTCAGCTTGGCGCGCTTTCTGCTCGACAACGGCTGTGACGGCCTCAATGTGCTCGGCACCACCGGCGAGGCGACGTCGTTCTCGCTCGACGAGCGCAAGGCGGTGATGGATGCCTACAAGGCCAACGGCCTGCCGCTGCACCGCCTGATGGTGGGGACCGGTGCCGCCGCGGTGTCGGATGCGGTCGCACTTACCCGCCATGCGGCAGAGCTTGGCTTTGGCGGCGCGCTGGTGCTGCCACCTTTCTATTATAAAGGCGTGCCCGACGACGGGCTCATTGCCTATGTCGACACGCTGGTGAAGGCGACGGCGAAAAAGCCGATCCCGATCTATCTCTATCATTTCCCGGCGATGTCCGGCCTGCCTTGGCATGTCACCCTGATCGAACGACTGCTGGAATCGTTCCCGAACCGCATCGTGGGCCTGAAGGATTCCTCCGGCGACATGGCCTTCGCCCGCGCCGCGGCGGCGGTCTCGCCCGATTTCGCGGTATTCCCGTCCACCGAAGCCGCCCTGATCGAGGCGCGCGCCGGCGCGTTCGCCGGCTGCATCTCGGCAACCGCCAATCTCAACGCCGATCTGTGCGCGCGCGCCTGGCGAGAGGGCGATCCGGCCGCGCTCGACGCGGCAGTGACCATACGTAAGCTGTTCGACGGCAAACCGCTGGTGAGCGGCGTGAAGGCCTTGCTCTCCCACATCCATGGCGACCCGGCGCTGGCCCGGGTCAAGCCGCCGCTGGCCGCGTTCTCGGCGCCCGATCGCGCGGCCGTGTTTGCCGGCCACGACGCAGTACGGGCCAAACGGGTGGCCTGATTACCTCTGTTGCGGACGTTGACGCCCGCACGGGGTCTTACTATAAGCCTCGCCGGTGGCGGCGAGGCATCTTGCCGCCGCTTTTCTTGCAAAGTTCGGTCGCTTTGGCGGACTTTCCGCTGCGGCACGTCAGTTGTGAACGAGAGGCTCATGGCCAATACCTCTTCCGCCCGCAAAGCCACGCGCAAGATCGCGCGCCGGACCGAAGTCAACAAGACGCGCCGCTCGCTGCTGCGCAATTCGGTCCGCAAAGTCGAGGAAGCGATCGCCAGCGGCGACCGCAAAGCGGCTTTGACGGCGTTCAAGGAGGCGGAGCCGGTGATTATGCGTGCCGCGCAGCGCGGCGTCGTGCATAAGAACAATGCCAGCCGCAAGGTTTCGCGCCTCGCCCATCGCATCGGCAAGCTCGGCAAGTAGCCGCGAGCAGCGGCCGGCGCGAATACGCGTCATTTTTATGTCGAATTCATGCAAATGATGTGCGGACGTCCGCTTCCGCCAAAAAACCGGTCCGCCGGGCGCACGGCGTAGTCAATTTGTCATCACTGTGTCAGAAAAATTTGCTCGCCGGGAATTTGCTGGACAAGTTTTGCCGCCCGCCGACTAGGCCCCGATGCAACCGTATTTTTTGTTTGAGGGCTACCCTCGATTGCCGCACAAGAATTTTTTCGCAGCAATAACGACTTATCCTCATAGTGCGGGCAAGGACCCGGAAATCCTTGTGTGACGGGCGTTTCCCGAGCCCACCGCGACAGAAAATATTTCATTGCCGCGCCATACTGGAACTTGTTTTTCTTTCCGGAAATTCTCAGCGACTCTTCAACACCTTGCAAACGACTTCTCCACCGCGACAGCACTGCGGCGTTTGAGATTCCGCGTCGTGCGAAGACAGCCGCCGCATAAATTCCATTGCCGGGACACATTGCTTGTGTATTTTTATCAATGCGCCCGGAAACCTCCGTGCGCGATCAGATACAAGGTTCAACGTCACGCTCACCGGCGGGTGAGAACGGCTTTTGTTGGCCGGATCAGGTCGAGCGACCGGGCGTGGCAAGACAAACAGACCACCGGGCGACGGGCCCGTAAGCAATTTAAGGGGGAAGTTATGACGGAAATCGGAAGAGGGTCGGTGATCAAAGCCGGTACCATTGGACGTAGATCGTCCAATGCGGACTCAAGCCTTGCTGTCGCCCGTTCCTCCGTCAAGTCTTCCTTGGTTTCATGCATTGTTCTTTTTAGTCGCCCTGCATTCGCGTCCGCGTCCGGACTGCAAGGGGCCACGCCGCCGCCGGCGGGTTGAGGCGCAACTGCCCTCAGCCCGTGCCGATGTCGTGCTGCCGCTAAGGCACTGAACGCCGCCGCGGACCAAAGTCTCCCGACATCATCGAGTGAGTGTTGTTGCGTCCAGTTACCGGCGCGTTGGCGGTCGTGCCGCCAGGCCGAGCAACCGAGTCCGTTCAACCATTCAATCGGATAGAGAACAAAAAAATGTCGAACACGGATCAGGAGGGCTGGTCACGGGTAAAAGGACGCTTGCGCGCCGAGGTCGGTGACGACGTCTATTCGAGCTGGTTCGCGCGCATGGACCTGGAAGCGATCGAAGAGGGTACCGTGCGCCTGTCGGTGCCGACCCGGTTCCTCAAAAGCTGGATTCAATCGCATTATGCCGAACGCGTGCTGGCCTGCTGGCAAGCGGAAGAGGCGAAAGTCGGCCGCGTCGAGCTGATCGTGCGCTCGGCGGTGCTGCGGTCGGCGGTGCCGCCCAAGCTCAAGCCCGAGCTCGCGGCCGGCAGCGACGCCAACGGCCGCTTCGCCAATGGCAACGGCCGGCCGATGGCGGCCGGCGATCCCGGCGTGCATGAAGCGCTCGGCGGCTCCCCGCTCGACGCCCGCCTGACCTTCGATAGCTTCGTGGTCGGCCGCTCCAATACGCTCGCCCAGGCCGCCGCCAAGCAGGTGGCCGCCGCCCGGCGCGGCGACCCAGTGATGTTCAATCCGCTCTACATCCATGCCGGCGTGGGCCTCGGCAAGACGCATCTGTTGCAGGCCATCACCTGGGCTGGAAACGCCGCCGGCGAGCGCAAGGTGCTCTATCTCACCGCCGAGAAGTTCATGTACGGCTTCGTATCGGCGCTGCGCACGCAGACCGCGCTCGCCTTCAAGGAAGCGCTGCGCGGCATCGGTGTGCTGGTGATCGACGATCTGCAATTCCTGCAAGGCAAGTCGACCCAGGCCGAATTCTGCCACACGCTGAACGCCCTGATCGACGCCGGACGTCAGGTCGTGATCGCCTCCGACCGCCCGCCGTCCGATCTCGAAAGCCTCGACGACCGCGTCCGCTCGCGGCTCGCCGGCGGCCTGGTGGTCGAGATGGGAGCGCTCGGCGAGGAATTGCGCTTCGAAATCCTCAAGGCCCGCGTGATGGCGGCGCGCGCGCACCATCCGAGCTTCGACGTGCCGCTGCCGGTGCTGGCCTATATCGCCAAGACCGTCACCCATAACGGCCGCGATCTGGAAGGCGCGCTCAACCGCCTGCTCGCCCACAACAAGCTGACCGGCCATGCCGTCACCCTGGAAATGGCCGAGCGCGAGGTGCGCGACCTGATCCGTCCGCAGGAGCCGAAACGGGTCAAGATCGAGGACATCCAGCGGGTGGTGGCGCGCCAGTACAATGTCAGCCGGTCCGACCTGTTGTCGTCGCGGCGCACCGCCAACGTGGTCCGTCCGCGCCAGGTGGCGATGTATCTGGCGAAGACCCTGACCCTACGCTCGCTGCCGGAAATCGGCCGGCGGTTCGGCGGCCGCGATCACACCACCGTTCTTGCACGCGGTGCGCAAGATCGAGGGCCTGGTGGGCAACGATATGGCGCTGGCCGAGGAAATCGAGATCCTCAAGCGCCAACTGCAGGAATAGTCTCAGCGCCTACCGCACTTGCTACACCTCTCCCCTTGCGGGGAGAGGGTGCCCGGCCCTGTGGACGCTTTGGGGAAATGCGGACCGACTGCCAACGCGCCCTTGCGCATTTCGCGTGTCCGCGTCACCTTTCTCCCCCGGCCTCGCATGGAGCGATCGGCCGGCTTGCCGTCGCGCCTGGTTTCAGGATCGCATTTCAAAGGCGCCGAAGCGGGTTTCCCAATGAAGGTTACTGTCGAGCGTGCAGAGCTGCTGAAGTCGCTGGGCCATGTGCACCGCGTGGTCGAGCGGCGCAATACCATCCCGATTCTCGCCAACGTGCTGATCAAGGCCGACAAGGGCAAGCTCAGCCTGAAGGCCACCGACCTCGATCTCGAAGTCACCGACTCGATCGCCGCCGAGGTATCGCCGGGTGGATCCACCACCGTGCCGGCGCATATGTTCTACGAGATCGTGCGCAAGCTGCCCGAGGGCGCGCAGATCGTGGTCGAAGGCTCCGGCGACCGCGCGGTGCTGTCGATCCGCGCCGGTCGCTCGCGCTTCACCCTGCAGACGCTGCCGGAAAGCGACTTTCCCGATCTCGCCGCCGGCGAGATGACGCATTCCTTCAAGCTCGCAGCTGCGATCTCAAACGTCTGATCGACAAGACCCAGTTCGCGATCTCCACCGAAGAGACGCGCTATTACCTCAACGGCATCTATCTGCACACGGCGGGCACCGCCAAGGCCGCGACACTGCGCGCGGTGGCGACTGACGGCCATCGGCTGGCGCAGGTCGAGCTGCCGCTGCCGCAAGGCGCCTCCGGCATGCCGGGCATCATCGTGCCGCGCAAGACGGTCGCCGAGGTGCAGCGCCTGATCGAAACCGGCGAAGGCGAAGTTGCGATCGAACTGTCCGCCGGCAAGATCCGTTTCACCATCGGCAACGTGGTGCTCACGTCCAAGTTAATTGACGGCACCTTCCCGGATTATGGGCGCGTGATCCCGGCCAACAACGACAAGAGCCTGGTGGTCGACAAGAAGGATTTCGAAGCCGCGGTCGACCGCGTCTCCACCGTCTCGAGCGAGCGCGGCCGTGCGGTCAAGCTCGCGATCACCGGCGGCAGGCTGGTGCTATCGGTGACCAATCCCGACTCCGGCAGTGCGACGGAAGAGATCGAGGTCGAATACGATTCCGATCCGCTCGATATCGGCTTCAATTCCCGCTACCTGCTCGATATCGCCGCGCAGATCGAGGGCGAGGTGGCGGTGCTCAAGCTCGCCGACCCCGGCTCGCCCACGCTGATCCAGGACAAGGACGCCAAGGGTGCGCTCTATGTGCTGATGCCGATGCGGGTTTGAGGCGTCGGCGCACTGACTTGATTGTCGTCATGCCCGGCCTTGTGCCGGGCATCCACGTCTTTGGGCTTGGAAACAGCGAGACGTGGATGGCCGGGACAAGCCCGGCCATGACGATTACAAACGCAACGCCATGACCGCCGCCTTCATCCGCCGCCTGACGTTGACCAATTTCCGTAGCTATCACGCCGCACAGATCGAGCTTGAGCGGCCGGGACCCGTGGTGCTGACGGGAGCGAACGGCGCCGGCAAGACCAATCTAATCGAGGCGATCTCTCTGCTGGCGCCGGGCCGCGGCCTGCGCCGCGCCACCATGGAAGAGTTGGCGTTTGCCGAAGGCGACGGCTCCTGGGCGGTGTCGGCCGAAATCGAGGGCATGCTGGGCCTGGCCACGCTCGGCACCGGCATCGATCCGCCGGCGGGCGAAGACGCCGCAACGTTACGTAAATGCCGTGTCGATCGCGAAAGCGTGGGTTCGGCGGCGGCCTTCGCCGACCATCTGCGCGTGGTGTGGCTGACGCCCGCGATGGACCCGCTGTTCAACGGGCCGGCCTCCGAGCGCCGCCGTTTCCTCGATCGTTTAGTCCTGGCGGTCGATGCCCAGCACTCAAGCCGCGTCGCCGCGCTCGAACGCTCGTTGCGGTCGCGCAACCGGCTGCTGGAAGACGGCGCATAGCGATCCGCATTGGCTCGACGCGGTCGAGCACGAGACCGCCGAGGTTGCGGTGGCGGTGGCGGCTGCGCGCGCGGAAACGGTGAACCGCCTGGCGGGTGCGTTGGCGAGCGCGCGCGCGCAGGCGAGCGAATTTCCATTAGCCGAGATCGCGCTGGAAGGCTGGATGGAAAAGCTGCTGCCCCATCACAGCGCGATCGAGATCGAGGACCGCTATCGCGCTTTGCTGAAAGAAAATCGCGCGCGCGACGCCGCCGCCGGACGCACGCTCGACGGGCCGCATCTGTCCGATCTTGCCGTCACCCATGCCGGCAAGGGAATCCTTGCGTCCGATGCGTCGACCGGCGAGCAGAAGGCGCTGCTGATCCGCTTGGTGCTCGCGCATGCCGGCCTGATCAAGGAGATGACCGGCTTTGCGCCGCTGTTGCTGCTCGACGAGGTCGTCGCCCATCTCGATCCGGCGCGGCGCGCGGCGCTGTACGACGCTCTCGCCGCGCTCGGTGCGCAGGTATGGATGACCGGCGCCGATCCGGCGGCCTTCGGCGACATCGTCGGGCGCGCGCAAGTATTCGTGGTGCGTGCGGGTGCGGTGGAACCGGTGCCGGCGAAGTTCCATTAACGCCGTCCGCATACGTTCCATTAATCGAGCGATCTTGAAGTCTGCGAAAACAGGAACCATCGCCTGCCCAATGTCTTGACCCTTACAGGCGGCTGGCATGCCGCCTGCAAAGGGAACCGGCAATGAAAGCGGGATCGGCAATCGATCAAATAAAGCGCGATCTGCATCGCGCGGTTGACGCGATGCGCGCCGATCTCGATCGCATTGAGATCCTGGCCGCTGCGCTTGCCGCCTTCAGCCGCCCGATTCCCGACTACGAGCCGGCCTTTCGGCATATGCATCATCTGACCCTGAGCGAGCACGAGCTTGGGTAGCCGCGCGCGCAAGCGAGCCGCAGATGGACGCGATCCCAGCGCTCGTTCAGGCGCCTGATTCGGCCACAAAAACGGGTGTGAAAATGCGCTGTTTTTTGCGCCGGTGGCTCTTTAAAAAATGCTTATAAATCAATATATTAATTACATCTACTTTGCTCTGTACGAGGCCGATTTTTCGTGTCACACCAACCCATCAAATCCGACTCATTTTTCGCCCGTTTTGAAGGTGCCGCCGATGGCTGAACCGGCCCGCAAAAAGCCGTCCGACTATGACGCCGAGTCGATCAAGGTCCTCAAAGGCCTCGACGCCGTGCGCAAGCGGCCGGGCATGTATATCGGCGATACCGACGACGGTTCCGGCCTGCATCACATGGTCTACGAGGTGGTCGACAACGCCATCGACGAGGCGCTGGCCGGCTACGCCACCGAAGTGGTGACCACGCTCAATCCGGATGGCTCGGTGACGGTGATCGACAACGGCCGCGGCATTCCGACCGACATTCACAAGGGCGAAGGCATTTCCGCCGCCGAGGTCATCATGACCCAGCTGCATGCTGGCGGAAAATTCGACCAGAACGCCTACAAGGTGTCCGGCGGCCTGCACGGCGTCGGCGTCTCCGTGGTCAACGCGCTCTCGGCTTGGCTCAAGCTCACGATCTGGCGCGACGGCAAAGAACACTTCATGGAGTTCAAGGACGGGGTGGCGGTCAAGCCGCTCAAGGTCGTGGGCAAGGCCACCGACAAGCGCGGCACCGAGGTGACGTTCCTGCCTTCGACCAAGACCTTCACCATGGTCGAGTTCGACTTCGCAACGATCGAGCACCGCCTGCGTGAATTGGCGTTCCTCAATTCCGGCATCAACATCGTGCTCTCCGACATGCGCCACGCGGTCGAAAAGCGCGAGGAGATGAAATACGAAGGCGGTGTCGAGGAGTTCGTAAAATATCTCGACCGCAACAAGACGCCGCTGATCCCCAAGCCGGTCATGATCAAGGCCGAGCGCGAAGGCATCACGGTGGAATGCGCGCTGTGGTGGAACGACGGCTATCACGAGAGCGTGCTCTGCTTCACCAACAACATTCCGCAGCGCGACGGCGGCACCCATTTGGCCGGCTTCCGCGGCGCGCTCACCCGCCAGATCACGCAATACGCCGACACCATCGGCACCACGCGCAAGGAGAAGGTGGCGCTCACCGGCGACGACTGCCGTGAAGGCTTGACCGCGGTGTTGTCGGTGAAGGTGCCGGACCCGAAGTTCTCCTCGCAGACCAAGGATAAGCTGGTGTCCTCGGAAGTGCGGCCGGTGGTCGAAAACGTGATCAACCAGGCGCTGCAGGACTGGTTCGAGATTCACCCGGCCGAAGCCCGCGTCATCGTCGGCAAGGTGGTGGAAGCCGCCGCCGCGCGCGAGGCCGCGCGCAAGGCGCGCGATCTGACCCGCCGCAAGGGTGCGCTCGATATCTCGTCATTGCCGGGCAAGCTCGCCGACTGCCAGGAGCGCGACCCGGCCAAGTCCGAACTGTTCATCGTCGAGGGCGATAGCGCCGGTGGCTCGGCCAAGCAGGGGCGCAATCGCGAATTCCAGGCGGTGCTGCCGTTGCGCGGCAAGATCCTGAACGTGGAGCGCGCGCGCTTCGACAAGATGCTGGGCAGCCAGGAGATCGGCACGCTGATCACCGCGCTCGGCACTGGCATCGGCCGCGACGAATTCAATGCGGACAAGCTGCGCTACCACAAGATCATCATCATGACCGACGCCGACGTGGACGGCAGCCACATCCGTACGCTGCTGCTCACCTTCTTCTTCCGGCAGATGGAAGAGCTGATCAAGCGCGGCCACATCTTTATCGCCCAGCCGCCGCTGTACAAGGTCAACCGCGGCAAGTCCGAACAGTACATCAAGGACGAGCGCGCGCTTGAGGATTATCTGATCGCGACCGGGCTGGAGGACGCGGTATTCCGCCTCGCCTCCGGCGAGGACCGCGCCGGCGCCGATCTGCGCAAGCTGGTCGAGGATGCCCGCGCCATCCGCAACATCCTCAACGGGCTGCACAGCCGCTATAGCCGCAAGGTCATCGAGCAGGCGGCGATCGCCGGCGTGCTCACGCCGAAAGTGACCAGCGACGCCAAGGCGGGTGCTGCCGCCGCCGACTACATCGCCAAGCGTCTCGACGCGCTGGAAGACGACACCGAGCGCGGCTGGAAAGGCACCTTCGACGAGAACGGCTTCCATTTCGAACGCACAGTGCGCGGCGTGAAGGAAGTAGCCGTGATCGACCAGGCGCTGCTCGGCTCGGCCGATGCCCGCAAGCTCGACGAATTCGCCGGAACCCTGCAACAGATCTATCCGCGCCCGACGCCGCCAGCGATGCTGCGGCGCAAGGACGAGACGATGCAGATTCACGGGCCGGTGGGCCTGTTCGAGGCGCTCACCGCCGCCGGCCGCAAGGGCATTGCGCTGCAACGCTACAAAGGCTTGGGCGAGATGAACCCCGAGCAGCTGTGGGAGACCACGCTCGACGTCAATGCGCGCTCGCTGCTGCAGGTCCGCATCAAGGAAGTGGACGAAGCCAATGTGCTGTTCGACCAGCTCATGGGCGACCTGGTCGAGCCGCGCCGCCAATTCATCCAGGACAACGCGTTGAGCGCGAGCGTGGACGCGTGAGTACTGCGGTCCGCGCGGATAGCGCGGACCGGGATCACGTCGGGAAAATTCGCTGAAATCCTGAGCGCTCAGTAGCAGTTCGACCTTACGTCCCACACCCAGCCGCCGCGCCCGTCGGCCACAGGCACCCGCCGCTGGCCGCAGCTGTCGTCATAGGTCGAATAGCCGACCGTGCCGTAATCGACATAACGGCGCGGCGCGTAGTCCTCGTAGCGGCGCGACACATAGGAATCGTCCACATAGCGGCGCGGCGTGCCGTAATATTCGCGCGAACTGTAATAGCCCCGCCCAGAATAACTGTGCCGACGATTGTAGTTTCATCCAATCGCTCCCGCCAATCCGGATTAGTGCGTGGCGAGTAACGTCACGTCAGGACGTGAGCCTCGTCCCGATCGCCAGGCCGATGACCAGCGCGCCGAGAAACAGCAGCAGGAAGATGCCGAACAGCCATTGCGCGATGGTCGCGGACGCGGTCGCCACATCGCTGAAGCCGAAAATACCGGCAACGACAGCGATCAGCAGGAAAACAAAGGCCCATTTCAGCATCGCTCGATCCTCCGCGCGGCTTGGTCCGCATTAAACGGGCTTGGGCGGATTCCGGTTCCATGGTGCAGCGCCGGGCGCCGGCGCAATCGACCTTGGATCGCGCGGCGGCCAGCGGCCGGCATCGACGCGGCTGAGGAAATCGCCAACCACCTGATTGAACAGGTCCGGCTCCTCCAGGTTCACCAGATGGCCGGTCTTCGGGAACATCACTAGCCCTGAGGCAACAATGGTCGCCTTCAGGAATAGGCTCGGCTCGATGCAGCGCTCGTCCTCGTCGCCGACCACGATCAGCGCCGGGATCGTCAGCGCCCGAATCTCGCTCTCGAAGTCGTAGAGCGATGGCCGCCCGCCCTGGAAACCGCGCGACATGTTGGCCGAGCCCTGCGCGTCGTGCTCGGACAGTTGCTTGGAAAATTCCGCAAAGCCGCGCGCGTCCTTGATTTCGAACGGAATGCGGCTCGGGCTGCGGCCGTAAGTTCGCGCCACGCTAGCCGAGCCCTCGCGCTCGAACTGCGCGGCGAGATCGCGCGATCGCTTGTGGAACTCCGCGGTGTACCAGCGCTCGCTGCCCGAGCCGGTGCCGGCGAGCGTCATCGAGCGCACGCGGTTTGGATAATTCAAGGCGACTTGCAGCGTGGTGTAGCCGCCCATCGAAAGCCCGACGATATGCGCGCTTTCGATCTTGAAATGATCAAGCACGGCGACGGCGTCGCGCATCACATGCTGGTAGCTGTAGGCGTCCCTGTCCGCCGGCACGTCGGAGGGAGTATAGCCGCGCGCGGCATAGGCGATGCAGCGGTAGCGCTTGCCCAGTTCGCGCAGCTGCGGCTCCCAGCTCCTGTGGTCGCCGGCGAATTCGTGCACGAACAGGATCGGCGTGCCGTGGCCGACCTCTTCGTAATAGAGCCGCACTTTGTCGAGTGTGATGGCGTAAGGCATGAGAGACTAATCATACAGCCTGTCAGACTCTATACGAACCTCGCGCGCGCGCGGGAAGCTATCGCCGATTGCCGCTTAAAAACGAAACGGCCGGCAATTTGCCGGCCGAAACATCAAATTTCTCGCGATAACCGTCAGTTTGGATGGCGGGCCGCCCAGCCCAGATCCATCCGCCGGCGCCAGGCGGTCTGCCGCAGGCCCATCAGCCGGTTGGCGGCGGTCTTGGCCTCGGCGTGGCTTGCCGCCGCACAGGTGCGGTATTCGAGATCGGCGACACGTGAAACCAGCGGCTGGCGGCCAAACATACGGGCAATCGTGCCAACGCCGTTGTTGAGTTTCAGGTCGGAGAGCGTATTGGCCACATTGCCGGCGTGGCCGAACGCGATCAGGCGCCCGGTCAGCGAATGGCGGACCTCGTACACCCCTGGGCCGATCGGCGCCTCAATATGGTCGCCGATTTGCGCGTCGGGGAACCGTTTCCAGCTACTCCAGGTCTGAACCATACAAAAATCCCTTCAGCCACATTAATAAACGTTCACCGGGAACGCGACAACTACCCATTGGTTCCGCGCCGTCAATGGCCTGTTGTTGATAATTGGTCGCGCCTCACCGCGACTTGGCTCAAGCCAAAATTCACGTGTTGTTGAAAGGGTTTACGGCCGCAAGCCGCATGCGCGCTCAGTGCCCGGGCAGCACCAGAACTTTCGGCTTGGCCGGCAGGCTGGTCTTGGACACCACCACCGAGGGAACTTCGGCGATCTCAACCTCCCATTCCTGCCGCACCCGCTGCAGGAACCGGTCGAGCGTATAGGCGCTGAAATAATGCATCGGGATCATCAGCGGCGCCTTCAGCGCGTGCAGCACCTCGACCATGCCTTCGAGATCCAGCGTCAAGGTGCCGTCCACCGGCACCATCACCACATCGACGCGGCCGATCTCGTTGAGCTGCTGCTGGGTCAGCGTGTGATGCAAATGGCCGAGATGGGCGATGCACAGATTGGCCACCTCGAAGATGAAGATCGAATTGCCGTGGCGTTCGGTGCCGCCGGCCCATGACCGGATATTGGTCGGCACGTTGCGCACGCGCACGTCCTTGAATTGCAGATCGATGCGCGCCGGCTTTTCCTCATCGGCCCAGCCGCGCAGCACGTGCTTGATGGCCGGATCGGGATTGTCGGTGTAGTGGGTGGAGTGCGCGTGATTCATCGTCGCGATGTCGGGCAGCACCGGCGGCTTGACGTAATCGTTGTAGTCGGTGGCGATGCGGACGAGTTGCGGGCTCTCGAGCAGGAAGGTCGAATGGCCGATATAGCTGATGCGCACCTGATCAGAATTGAGCGCGGCCAGACGAAACGCGGGAGGAGCGGCAAAGGGCGGCCGCGACGCCACCAGGCCCGGACAGCTTGCGGCCATTTCAGGTTTTGCCGCCGGCGGCGCCGCGCCTTGTGCCAATCCTTGCGCCGATGCCTGGCCGGCCGCGGCCAGCACCGCCCACGCGGCAACCCCAATAATTTTCAGCGAAGCAACGGCCATGTCATCACCCGCGCCACTCTAGCACGGGGAATCTGACATGGTTTTGACAAACTCGCCACCGGCCTCACGCGCAAATGAAAAGCGGCGCCTTGGCAGGCGCCGCTCATCGTCATCGGGTTTAGTTATGAGGTTCAGTACGTTTCGAAATAGCGGCGGTCACGTAGCGAGACGATAATTCCCTTCGGCGTCGACACCACCCAGCGGCCGTCCTGCCGCTTGATCGATTGCACCGGACCAAGACCCGGCAAAGGTGCGCCGGGCACCACCTGATAGATGTCGCCGTGGCCTTGCACGTAAACGAAACCGTCGCGGGCGTCGCGGATGGTCCAGTCCTGCACTACTGGCGGACGGGCGATCGGCGGCGTCTCAAGTGCGGCAACGCGCGGCGCCGGGCGCGGGGTCGGCAGCGGCGCCGAAATCGGCGCCACGGTCTGCGGCGTCATAATCGAGCCCGTGATGTCGGCGACGGCGGCCTGGTCGAGGCGTTCGGTGTTCTTGGCGATCTGCGTATGCGCGGACTTATTCGCCGCCTGGACGCTCGCCTTCAGCGTGGTGATTTCCTTGGTCAGATTGCTGATCGATTGCTGCATCGCCTTGCGCTCTTCCAGACCGGCAATGTCGGTGCGCGCAGGCGCGGCAAAGCCGCCGCTCGCCACCGCGCCGATGACGGCGCCGAACGCAGCCGCGATCGCCACCGATGCGGCGAGCAAGGCATTACGGTTCAAGGTGAAGCGCGGAGGTGTCGCGGATGCGGGCGCTGGCGTCGCGATCGGCTCGATGGCGGGCGCCGCCGCGATCGGCTCGATCGCGAACGTGCCCGGCGAAATTGGCGGCGAGTCAACGTTCGGCAGTTCGGTTCTGATTTCGCTCTTGGCCATGGCCCGGTCCTCGCATTGGTCGTTCACCAAGCGGTAACTACGTTCGGTTACCAATCGGTTACCAATCGCTTGCGGGCACAGTGACGGCGCGGTTATGCAACCGCCGGGGACCTTGCAATGCGTCCTTTGTCTTAGAAAAGGACGCCCGCCGGACGGCGTGAGATGCTTGGGGCGCGTTCATCCCCGGCGTCTCACGCGCAAGTCCCAGCCTTCATCAGAATTTTGAAAAACCGCTAAACCGGCAGGCCGTTCTCCGCGGCCAGCGCCTTGAGCGAGACCGCGGGCCGCGCGCCGATATGCTGGATCACTTCCGCCGCGGCGAGCGCGCCGAGACGGGCGGCGGTGCGGTGATCTTTGCCGCGTGCCAGCCCGACCAGAAAGCCGGCCGCAAACAGATCGCCGGCGCCGGTGACGTCGACCACGCGCTCTGCCGGCATGGCCTGCACCGCCTCGACCGTGTTGCGCGCGACCACCACGCAGCCTTTCTCGCTGCGCGTCACCACGGCGAGCTTGGCGTCGGCGCGCAGCGCCTTCACGGCGGTGTCGAAGTCGGCGGTCTGGTAAAGACTGTGCAGCTCGCGCTCGTTAGCGAAAATGATGTCGACGGTGCCCTTGCGGATTAATTCGAGGAATTCCGCGCGGTAGCGGTCGACGCAAAAAGCGTCCGACAGCGTGAGCGCGACGCGGCGCGAGGCCTTGTGCGCGATCGCCGCCGCCTTGACGAAAGCTTCCTTGGCGTGCGGCGGATCCCAAAGATAGCCTTCGAGATAGACGACGGCGGCGGCGGCGATCGCCGCCTCGTCGATATCGTTCGGATGCAGGTCCTGCGCCGCGCCGAGAAAAGTATTCATGGTGCGCTCGCCGTCCGGCGTCACCATGATGTAGCAGCGCGCGGTCGAAGGGCCGTCGGACGCCGGCGGCGTGTCGAAGGTAACCCTGGCGGCGCGGATGTCGTGGGCGAAGGCCTGGCCAAGCTCGTCGTCCTTGACCTTGCCGACGAAGGCAGCGCGGCCGCCGAAGCTGGCGACACCGACGATAGTATTGGCCGCCGATCCGCCCGAGCTTTCCACTGCCGGCCCCATCGCCTGATAAATCTTCTCCGCGCGCGCCTCGTCGATCAGCGCCATGGTGCCCTTGTGCATGCTATGCGCGACCAGGAAGTCGTCTTCGGCGCGGGCGATCACGTCAACGATGGCGTTGCCGATGCCGAGCACGTCGTAGCGGGGCGATGTCATTGCTTACCTCGTGAGTAGCGCGGCGCACTATATCGGGGGAACGCGGCACGGCAAGCGCTGCGGCTCCTCTTAAACTATGCGGCCGTGCGTCACCGGACGTAAAGCTCTTGCGCCGCGCCGGTCCGGCGTGGCATGGGTCGCGCGAGAGCTAAAGAGGAATGGCGATGGCGTTCAAGGAACGCGTGTTTTCCGGCGTGCAGCCGACCGGCAATCTGCACCTCGGCAATTATCTCGGCGCGATCGTCAAATTCGTCGCGCTGCAGGAGCGCTACGACTGCATCTATTGCGTGGTCGACCTGCACGCCATCACGGTGTGGCAGGACCCGAGCGAATTGCCGCGCGCCACGCGCGAGGTGACGGCCGCTTTCCTGGCCTGCGGCATCGATCCGAAAAAGCAGATCATCTTCAACCAGAGTCAGGTCGCCGAGCACGCCGAGCTCGCCTGGGTGTTCAATTGCGTCGCGCGCATGGGCTGGCTCAACCGCATGACCCAATTCAAGGAGAAGGCCGGCAAGGATCGAGAGAACGCGTCGGTCGGCCTGTACGTCTATCCGAACCTGATGGCGGCCGACATTCTGGTCTATCGCGCGACCCACGTGCCGGTCGGCGAGGACCAGAAGCAGCATCTCGAGCTGTCGCGCGACATCGCGCAGAAGTTCAACAACGATTTCGCCCAGTCGATTCACGCCCACGGTTACGGCGATGCGTTCTTTCCGCTGCCGGAGCCGCTCATCCAGGGACCGGCGACGCGGGTGATGTCGCTGCGCGACGGCTCGAAAAAGATGTCGAAGTCGGAAGCCTCGGATTATTCGCGCATCAATCTGACCGACGACGCCGACACCATCGCGCAGAAAATCCGCAAGGCGAAAACCGATCCCGAGCCGTTGCCGAGCGAGGAGAAAGGGCTGGAGCCGCGGCCCGAGGCCGACAACCTGGTCGGCATCTACGCGGCGCTCAAGGGATCAAGCAAAGCGGACGTGTTGCGCGAATTCGGCGGCGGACAATTCTCCACCTTCAAGACCGCGCTGGTCGATCTTTCCGTCGCCAAGCTCGGGCCGATCGGTGCGGAAATGAAGAAGCTGGTGCAGGACCCGGTCTATATCGATTCCGTGCTGGCCGACGGCTCGCAGCGCGCGCAGGTGCTCGCCGCCGAAACCATGAAGGCGGTCAAGGATATCGTCGGATTCGTGCGCCGCTGACCACCCATTTTGCGCTGCTAAAACTCGTGCCAGCAACCCCGCTTGTCGGCGCGGCGCCGGGCGTGCCACCATTCATCGCTTGTGCATCCGTTATCGCGGAAACGTTCAATTTTGAAATGAGCATGATCTTATCCGAAAACCAGTGCCCACTTTTCGGGAACATGCTCTGGGAGCGACGATGAGCAGCAAGCGCAGCAGCTACGAAAAAGGCCACAAGCGCAAATACCTGGTCGTCATCGACGACACCGAGGAGTGCGACCGCGCCGTCTATTGGGCGGCCAAGCGCGCCGGCCGCACCAAGTCGCAGATCGTCATGCTGCGCGTGATCGAGACCGCCGAGCGCAATCAGCAATGGCTGGGTGTCGCCGACATCATGAAGGCCGAGGCGCTGGAAGCGGCCAACGCGGTGCTCGACAAATTCGCCGCGCGCGCCAAGAAGATCGCCGCGCATCAAGCCGGACCGGGTGATCCGCGAAGGCGATACCGCCGAGGAAATCGTCAAGCTGATCGAGGAGGACGCCGACATCGGCATCCTGGTGCTGGCCGCCGGCATCGGCAAAGAAGGCCCCGGCCCGCTGGTTTCCGACCTCGCCAAGACCGCCGGACAGTTCCCGATCCCGGTCGCGATCGTG
Organism: uncultured Alphaproteobacteria bacterium; assembly: GCA_963781875.1. Taxonomy (GTDB): domain Bacteria; phylum Pseudomonadota; class Alphaproteobacteria; order Rhizobiales; family Xanthobacteraceae; genus Pseudolabrys. The sequence goes on along the minus strand of CAWAHP010000009.1, from coordinate 509,672 downwards.
CCGGGCCATCTGAGCGACGACGATATCGACGCGAGGTCCTGATTAACGCCGATTTTTCGGGATAATGCGCGAGGTTGACCTCCGCCTGCACAGGCCCCATCTATCGGCTATAGTCATGTTGCCCACGGGCCTTGAACCCGAGTGAGGAGCAAAACGATGTTCATCCAGACCGAAGCCACGCCCAATCCGGCGACGCTGAAATTCCTGCCCGGAAAGCCCGTGCTCGAATACCGGCACGCTCGACATGCCGAACAAGCAAGCCGCCAGCCAATCGCCGCTGGCCGAGCGGCTGTTCGACATTCCGAATGTCGGCGGCGTGTTCTTCGGCTCCGACTTCATCTCGGTCACCAAGAGCGACGGCGAATGGCAGCAGATCAAGCCGGCGATCCTCGGCGCCATCATGGAACATTACATGTCGGGCGCGCCCTGGTGGCCGGCGACGCCGCAGCCCGCCGCCGCGCGGCCGACGAATTCTTCGACGCCAAGGATGCCGACACGGTCGCCACCATCAAGGATCTGATCGAGACCCGCGTGCGCCCGGCGGTGGCCGGCGACGGCGGCGACATCACCTTCAAGGGCTACAAGGAAGGCGTCGTGTTCCTGCAGATGAAGGGCGCCTGCTCCGGCTGCCCGTCCTCGACCGCGACGCTCCAGCACGGCATCCAGAACCTGCTGCAGCATTTCGTGCCCGAAGTGGTCGAGGTGCGGCCGGTTTAGTTAGCCCACTTCAAGGCCCAAATTCTCGTCATGCCCGGCATTGTGCCGGGCATCCACGTATTAAGGCCGCAAGAAAAACGTGGATGGCCGGGTCAAGCCCGGCCATGACGGTGATAAGTTCGAACCATGCGCGTCCTTGCCATCGATACCGCGCTCGAGGCCTGCTCGGCCGCCGTGCTCGACACCGAGCGCGCCGGCGTTGCCGCGCATGAATCGCTGCCGATGGTGCGCGGGCATGCCGAAGCGCTGATCCCGCTGATCGCGCGCGTGCTCGAGCGCGCCGGGCTCGACCTTCTCCGAGATCGACCGCATCGCGGTCACCACCGGACCCGGCAGCTTCACCGGCCTGCGCGTCGGCATCTCGGCCGCGCGCGGCATTGCGCTGGCCACCGGCAAGCCGGCGGTCGGGCTGTCGACGCTCGCCGCCTATGCCGCGCCCTTCATCGCCGCCGACGACACGCTGCCGGTGGTGGCGGCGATCGATGCGCGCCACGATCACGTCTATCTGCAAGTGTTCGGGCCCGGCGGCCGCACGATTGTGGCGCCGCGGCTCGTGCCGTTGCGCGAAGCGCTGCGCGTATCGGCGACCGGCGCGCCGCGCCTGGTCGGCACCGCGGCGACGATGCTGGCGGCGGCATGGCCTGCGGGCGAACGTCCGCCGACCGCGGTCGAGCAACGCGCGGCGCCCGACATCGACTGGGTGGCGCGGCTCGGCGCCGCCGCGGTGGAAACCGCTTCGCCGCCGAAGCCGCTTTATCTGCGCGCGCCCGACGCGCAGCCGCAGAACGCCGCGCAACTGGCGCGCCGATGATGAATTGGCTCGCCAGCCTGTTCGCGCGCGGCGAGCCGGCACTGTCGGAAGCAGGCCCGCGCGATGCGGCGGCGATCGCCGCGCTGCATGCCGCCTCGTTCCGGCGCGGCTGGAGCGAGCAGGAGGTCGAGGGCCTGCTGATCGACCGCCATGTGATCGCGCATCGCGCCAGCATCGGCAGGCAAGCTCGCCGGCTTCATCATGTCGCGGCTGGTGGAGGACGAGGCGGAAATCCTCTCGGTCGCGGTGGCGGGCCGCCAGCGCGGACGCGGCCTCGCGCGCAAACTGCTCAACCTTGCATCTGCGGCGGCTGGCCGGCCTCGGCGCCCGCACCGTGTTCCTGGAAGTCGACGAGCACAATAAGCCGGCGATCAGGCTTTATGACCGCGCCGGTTTTCATGAAATATCCCGCCGTCCCAATTATTATCCCGTCGCCGGGGCCAAAGCCGCTGCCGCGCTGGTGCTGCGCCGCGATCTTGCATAACGCATGATCCCGAAAAGCATGTCCTCGACTTGATCGCGGATGGGCACCGGTTTTCGGATAAAATCATGCGCAAGTAAAAATGCCGGATGGCCTCGCGGGACCCGCTCAATACGACTATGCTATGCGGGCCGAACTGGAGAGACGACAAACGTGACCACGCCTGACAAAAACATCCCCGAGCGGAGAAATATCGAGGCGCTCTGCGCCGCCAAGGGCATGCGCATGACCGAGCAGCGGCGCGTGATTGCGCGCGTGCTGGCGGCGTCCGACGATCATCCCGACGTCGAGGAATTGTACCGGCGCTGCGTCAAGGTCGACGACCGGATTTCGATTTCCACCGTCTACCGCACGGTGCGCCTGTTCGAGGATGCCGGCATCATCGAGCGGCACGATTTCCGCGAAGGCCGCGCGCGCTACGAAACCAGCCGCGAATCGCACCACGACCATCTGATCAATCTGCGCAGCGGCGAGGTGATCGAATTCCAGTCGGAAGAGATCGAGCGCCTGCAGGCCGAAATCGCGCGCAAGCTCGGCTACAAACTGGTCGATCACCGGCTCGAGCTCTATGCCGTCCCGCTCAACGACGACAAGAATAACCGCTAGCGCATGATCCGCGCGATTTTTATCGCGGTCTTCTTCTTCACAATGACGCCGCTGTTGATCTCGCTGCAATGGCTGCTCGGAAAGCTGCGCTTGCCGGGCTGGGGCGCGATTTCCGCCAATTACTATCGCGTGCTGTGCGCTGTCTGCGCATCCGCGTGCGCGTGATCGGCGAGCCGGTGCGCGACCGCGCGGTGCTGTTCGTCTCCAATCACGTCTCCTGGGCCGACATCGTGGTGATCGGCTCGATCGCGCCGATCGCCTTTGTCGCCAAGAGCGAAGTCGCCGGCTGGCCGCTGGTCGGCGTCACCGCGCGCATCGCAGCGCACGGTGTTCGTCGACCGTGCGCGCCGCCACCAGACCGGCGACGCCATCGCGAAGATCGTCGAGCGTCTGGCCTCCGGCACTTCGGTGGTGTTGTTCGCAGAAGGTACATCGAGCGACGGCAACCGCGTGCTGCCGTTCCGCTCGGCGCTGGTCGGCGCGGTGAAGGAAGCCGGCGCGCGCGCCGAGAGCGGCATCCTGATCCAGCCGATGTCGATCTGCTACACCGGCCTGCACGGCATGGCGATGGGCCGTCAGCATCGCCCGTTGGTGGCTTGGTATGGCGATCTCGACTTCATGCCGCACATCAAGGCCTTGATCGAGCGCGGCGCGGTCGACGCGGTGGTGAGCTATGGCGAGCCGATCGCGGCCGACGGCAGCGCCGACCGCAAGGCGATGACGAAGAGCGCTGGAAGGCGCGGTGCGCAAGATCACCGCGGCGACGCTGCGAGGCGGCCGCGCCCGGCGCAAGCGGCCGAGTAAACGGCGTTCCTTTTTGGCGGGAAAAGCGGTATGACGCAGCCTTGCGTGATGCCCGGCCTTGTGCCGGGCATATACGTCTTAAAAGTGTCATGAAATCAAAGACATAGATGGTTGGGACAAGCCCGGCCATGACAGGTTAAACTGCCTAACCGGTTCGAATTTGAGCGGCATGAGCAAACCCCGCAAAGTCCACGTCAAATCCTTCGGCTGCCAGATGAACGTCTACGATTCCGATCGTATGGCGGACACCTTGGCGCCGGCCGGTTACACCGAAACGGCGCGGCCCGACGACGCCGACCTGGTCATCCTCAACACCTGCAACATCCGCGAAAAGGCGGTCGACAAGCTCTATTCCGAGATCGGCCGCATCCGCGAGTTCAAGGAAGCCGCCGAGGCACAGGGCCGCCGCATGACTGATCGCGGTCGCCGGCTGCGTGGCGCAGGCCGAGGGCCAGGAAATCATCCGCCGCGCCGGCGCGGTCGATCTGGTGGTCGGCTCGCAGAACTATCACCGCCTGCCCGACATGATCGCGCGCGTGCAGGCGGGAGAAAAGATCGTCGATACCGAATTCCCGCTCGAGGACAAATTCGACGCGCTCGCCGCGCCCACCCGCGAGGCGATTCACCGAGCGCGGCATCTCCGCCTTCGTCACGGTGCAGGAAGGCTGCGACAAGTTCTGCACCTTTTGCGTGGTGCCCTATACGCGCGGTGCCGAAATTTCGCGCCCCGTGGAAAAAATCGCCGCGGAAGTCGAGCGGCTGGCGGAAGCCGGCGTGCGCGAAGTGACGCTGATCGGGCAGAACGTGAATGCCTATCACGGGCAGGGCGCCGGACGGCCGGCCAGCGACGCTCGGCCGATTGCTGCGCCGCCTCGCCGAGTGCCCGGCATCGTGCGGCTGCGCTACACCACCAGCCATCCGCGCGACATGAACGACGATCTGATCGCCGCGCATGGCGATCTGCCGGCGCTGATGCCCTATGTGCACCTGCCGGTTCAGTCCGGCTCCGACCGCATGCTGGCGGCGATGAACCGCCGGCATACGCGCAAAGATTATCTCGACGTGATCGCGCGCCTGCGCGCGACGCGTTCCGATCTCGCCTTCACCTCGGATTTCATCGTCGGCTTTCCGGGCGAAACCGAAGACGATTTCCGCGACACGCTCACGCTGGTGGACGAGGTCGGCTTTGCCGGCGCCTACACTTTCATCTATTCGCCGCGCCCGGGCACGCCGGCCGCCGAGATGGGCGGCCAAGTTCCGCAAGTCGAAGCGACCTCGCGCCTGCACCGGCTGCAGGCTTTGATCACCCGCCAGCAGCGCACATTCAATGCCTCGTTTCGTCGGCCGCACCGTGGACGTGCTGCTGGAAAAGCCGGGCAAGCTCCCTGGGCAACTGGTCGGCAAAACCCCATATCTGCAAACAGTGCAGGTCATGGCGCCGCGCGCGCTGATCGGGCAGGTGCTGCCGATGTGCATCACCGATATCGGAACCAACACGTTGTTCGGCACGCTCGCCGAAGAAACCGGCGCGCCGGCACTGGCCGCAGCAGGAGCTTGAGACACACCTTGCGCACATCGGATCCCGTGATCCCGCCCGCTGCCGCCTCCGAGGAGACGGCGACCACGCAGACCGTGCTCGCGTTCGAGGACAACAAGCTGGCGTCCGTGCTGTTCGGGCAATACGGACAAAATCTCGCGCTGATCGAACGCCGCCTCGGCGTGGTGGCGGAGCAGCGCGGCAATCACGTCACGCTCGAAGGCTCGCGCGGCGCCTGCGAGCAGGCCCGCCGCGTGCTGGAAGGACTCTACGAGCAGCTCAAGCGCGGCCACGATCTCAGCCAGCCGGCGACGTCGAAGGCGCCATCCGGCAGGCGATCGCGCAAGGCTCGCTGTTCGACTTCGACCCGGCGAGCCGCGCGCCCGGCCTTCGAGGAAATCAATCTGCGCAAGCGTCCGGTGCGCGCGCGCACCGCCGCGCAGGACGCCTATATCCGCGCGCTCAAGCGCCACGCGCTGGTGTTCGGCACCGGACCCGCCGGCACCGGCAAGACCTGGCTCGCGGTCGCGCAAGCCATCCAGATGTTCGAGCGCAAGGAAGTCGACCGCATCATCCTGTCGCGGCCGGCGGTGGAAGCCGGCGAACGGCTCGGCTTCCTGCCCGGCGACATGCGCGAGAAGGTCGATCCTTACCTACGCCCGATCTACGACGCGCTCTATGACTTGATGGACGCCCGCATCGTCGAGCGCGCGCTGCAAGGCGGCGAGATCGAGATCGCGCCGCTCGCCTTCATGCGCGGGCGCACGCTGTCGAACGCCGTCGTGATCCTCGACGAAGCGCAGAACACCACGTCGATGCAGATGAAGATGTTCTTGACGCGCCTGGGCGAAAACAGCCGCATGATCGTCACCGGCGATCCGAGCCAGGTCGACTTGCCGAACGGCCAGACCTCGGGGCTGGCCGAAGCGGTCAAGCTGCTCGCCGGCATCGAGGGCGTCGGCCACGTCGCCTTCACCCATGAGGACGTGATCCGCCACGAACTGGTGGCGCGCATCGTGGAAGCCTATGACCGCCGCTCGGCGCGCGAGGGCAAGGAATGACGCCGTCACTGAGCCGGCGGGCGGGCGCGCCGACCATCGACATCCAGCGGCAATCGCCGCTGTGGGATGCGCAACCCTTGGCCGAGCAGACCGTGCGCGACGCCATCGCCGCGGCGGCGGCCGCGCTCTCAGCAACGGACGGCGAAGTGAGTATCCTGCTGACCGACGATTCGGCGATTCGAAAGCTCAATCGCGACTGGCGCGGCATCGACAAGCCAACCAACGTGCTGTCATTTCCGGCGCCGAAGACGAAGGCCAGCGGCCGCGCAACGATGCTCGGCGACATCGTCATTGCCTATGAGACGCTTGCCCGAGAATGCGACGACGAAGACCGCGTCTTCCTTCATCATCTGGCCCATCTAACCGTGCATGGTTTTCTCCACCTCATCGGCTACGATCATGAGACCGAACGCCAAGCCGAAGAGATGGAAGGGCTCGAAAGCAAGATCATGACGCGCATGAAGATGCCCGATCCCTATCTTGCGCGCGATCTGGGCCGCGCCTGACCGCCATGCCCGACAGCGATCCCACACATTCCAGCTCTGCCGGCGTTCCGTTCGAGCCGCGCCATCTGCCGGTGCCGGTGCCGCAACCGCGCGAAGGCGGCGAAAACTGGCTGGTGCGCGCGTTCCGTACGCTGTTCGGCTGGAAGCCGGGCTCGATGCGCGCCGACCTCAAGGACGTGCTCGATGCCATGTCGCCCGGCGAATCCGGCTTCTCGCCGGAAGAAAGCCGGATGCTCAAGAACATCCTCGGCCTGCGCGAGCGCCGGGTCGGCGACGTGATGGTGCCGCGCGCCGACATCGTCGCCGTGCAGCAGGACATCCAAATCGGTGAACTGGTGCGCGTGTTCGAGGGCGCCGCCCATTCGCGCCTGGTCGTCTATGACGACACGCTCGACGATCCAGTCGGCATGGTCCACATCCGCGACCTGATCGCGTTCATGACCGCGCATGCGGCTGTCGCTGCGGAAAAAAATGCCAAGCGCAAGAAGCCGCTGCCGGCGGGGCTCGATCTCAAGGCGATCGATCTTGCCATGCCGTTGTCGGCGGCCAAGATCGTGCGCGAGATCCTGTTCGTGCCGCCATCGGCGCGCGTGATGGACCTGCTCGCGCGCATGCAGGCGACGCGGATTCATCTGGCGCTGGTGGTCGACGAATATGGCGGCACCGACGGGTTGATCTCGATCGAGGACATCGTCGAGCAAATCGTCGGCGAGATCGCCGACGAGCACGATCTGGACGAGACGCCGTCCGTGGTGCATCAGCCGGACGGCTCCTTCATCGCCGACGCGCGCGCCCAGCTCGAGGACGTGGTGTCGATCGTCGGCCCCGATTTCGACCTCGGCGACGCGGCCGAGGAAGTCGATACGCTCGGTGGCTATCTGGTTACGCGCGCCGGCCGGCTGCCGCTGCGCGGCGAGCTGATCCCCGGACCGGGCCTGTTCGAATTCGAGGTGCTGGACGCCGATCCGCGCCGCGTCAAACGCGTGCGCATCACCCGGCTGAAGGAGCGGCGCGATCGTCCGCGCGAGCAGCGCCGGCGCGGCGAGCCGGACGCGGTGCTTGCCGGCACAACGCCGCCGTCTTTGGCCGTCGATGATACGCCGGCGCAAAAGAACCCCGCGACCAATTCTCCAGCAAGCGTGCGCCGCCCGTGACGCTCACCCGCCTCGCCACCCAGATCGCGCATGCGATCGTGCTCGCCTTCGGCTGGCGGCGTGCAGCCATCGCATTCGCCGCAGGCGCGCATCGGCGCTGGCGATGGCGCCGTTCAATGCCTGGCCGATCCTGTTCGTGACCTTTCCGGTGCTGGTCTGGCTGGTGGACGGATCCGCCGCCGGACGCTGGAGCGGCGCGGCCGCGGCGGCCGGCGCCGGCTGGTGCTTCGGTTTCGGCTATTTCGTCACCGGACTTTACTGGGTCGGCCACGCCTTTCTGGTCGATGCCAAGACCTTCGGCTGGCTGCTGCCGGTGGCGGTCGCGGGATTGCCGGCCTTTCTCGCGGTCTATACCGCCTTGGGCCTTGCCGCCGCGCGGCTGATCTGGGTGCGCGGGCCCGAGCGCGTGCTGGCGCTCGCCACGACGCTTACCGTCATGGAATGGCTGCGCGGCCACCTGTTCAGCGGCTTTCCCTGGAACACATTCGGCTATGCGCTCACCCAGCCGCTGGTGCTGGCGCAAAGCGTCTCGCTGGTCGGAATCTGGGGCCTCACGTTTCTCAGCGTTGCGATCTTCGCCAGCCCGGCCGTGCTCGCCGACGATTCCGCCGACACGCCGCATCCGTGGCGTGCGCCGCTCATCGGCCTGCTCATCCTCGCGGCCTTCGCCGGCTATGGCGCGGCAAGACTATGGACGCATCCGACCACTTATGTGAGCGGCGTGAAGCTGCGCATCATGCAGCCCAATCTGCAACAGGACGAAAAATTCAATTACGCCGCCAAGGAACAGATCATGGCGCGCTATCTGCGCCTCTCCGACCGCGCCACCGCGCCGCAATCGAGCGGCGCGCGCGACATCACCCATTTGATCTGGCCGGAATCGGCATTTCCGTTCTTCCTCACGCGCGAGCCGGAGGCGCTGGCGCTGATCGCCGGCTTGCTGAAGCCTAACACCGAGCTGATCACCGGCGCCGTGCGCCCGGCTCCCGACGTCCCTGGGCGCGGCACGCGCGCCTATAATTCGGTTTATGTGATCGATCCCGACGGCTCGATCCACGGCATCTACGACAAGGTGCATCTGGTGCCGTTCGGCGAATATCTGCCGTTTCAGCGCGTGCTGGAAAAATTCGGATTAATGCAACTCACCAAGGTGGTCGGCGGATTCCTGGCGGGCGACCGCCGGCGCAGCATGGACGTGCCGCACGCGCCGAAAATGTTGCCGCTGATTTGCTACGAAGTGATCTTTCCCGGCGCCGCTGTGCCGCGCGGCGAACGGCCGGGTTGGCTGATCAATGTCACCAATGACGGCTGGTTTGGAATCAGTTCCGGGCCTTATCAGCATTTCCAGCAGGCGCGCGTGCTCGCCATCACCGAAGGCTTGCCATTGGTGCGCGCGGCCAACACCGGCATCTCCGCCGTCATCGATCCGGTCGGGCGGATCATCAATGCATTACCGCTGGGCGTTGAAGGCGTGCTCGACTCGATGCTGCCAAATGCGAGCGCACCGACGGTATATCTGCAATTCGGCGACTACACCTTGATTCTATTATTGGTAGTAAGTTTGATTGCCGTGAGCCGGCGGCGGCTTCGTCCGTAGATTGAAGATTACGTCCGGCACCCGACACAAGTTGTCAAACGCGCGAGTAACATTGCTGTGTCAATTCGCGCAGGCATAGATTTTGATCATGCGAAAACTATTGAAAATAATATGTAATTTTCATTCTTCTTTGACGCTATCTCTCGATCGAGGGGAAATTGCGGATTGCACAGGTGCTGCCACATGTGACATTACGATTAACAATGGAGGCATAGGAGTAATTTATGGCTAAGAAGGCACCCAATCCGATCGACAAGCACGTGGGCTCGCGCGTGCGCATGCGCCGGATGATGCTGAGCATGAGTCAGGAAAAGCTCGGTGACGCCCTTGGCCTGACGTTCCAGCAAGTTCAGAAATACGAGAAGGGCACCAACCGCATCGGCGCCAGCCGGTTGCAGCAGATTGCCAATATTTTGCAAGTTCCCGTTTCATTTTTCTTCGAAGGCGCGCCGCATACTGCGCATTCCAGTGGCATGGCCGAGGCGCCGTCGCCGGCTTATGTGTCGGATTTTCTCGCCACCTCCGATGGCCTGTCGCTGACCAAGGCGTTCATGCGCATCAAGAACAACAAATTGCGCCGCCGCATCGTCGATCTGGTAGAGCAGATTGCCGGCGAGGACTAAGCTCTAAATCCGATCCCACCGCCGCCGAGGCCACTGCCCACCGCTGCCCGCATCTTGACCTCGTCCGCCGCCACTGCAAGAACCACCCGGACGTGAAACGACGCGGCCGTAAAACCGCGGCACGGGAGGAGTTTCAGTGGCTCACACCAATTTCCTGTTCACCAGCGAGTCGGTTTCCGAAGGGCATCCCGACAAGGTCTGCGACCAGATTTCGGACGCGGTGCTCGACGCGTTTCTCGAAAACGACATCAAGCTCGGCATCGCCGACGACAGCAAGGTGAACACCCGACTCGGCTGCGAAACGCTGTCGACCACCAACAAGATCGTCATCGCCGGTGAAGGCCGCGGCCAGCCGCCGTTCTTCCACAAGCACGGTGACAAGGCGGTGGTGGATCGCGAACTGATCGCCAAGATCGCGCGCGACGTGGTCAAGGACATCGGCTACGACCAGGACGGCTTCTCCTATTACGGCGCCGACATCGAGGTTCTCCTGCACGGCCAGTCGCCCGACATCGCCATGGGGGTTGATGCGAAGAAGAAAAAAGGCGGCGATGAAGAAGGCGCCGGCGACCAGGGCATGATGTTCGGCTTCGCCTGCACCGAGAGCGAAGTCTACGAGAAGAATTCGTTCATGCCGGCGCCGATCTATTTCGCGCACAAGATCCTGAAGGTTCTCTCCGACAAGCGGCGTTCCGGGCAATTGTTCGACCTGCAGCCCGACGCCAAGAGCCAGGTCACCGTGCGCTACGTCAACGGCAAGCCGGTCGGCTGCACCAAGGTGGTGGTCTCCACGCAGCACAAGGCGCAGAGCCGCAACGGCAAGAAATACACGCCCGGCCTGATCAAGGACATGATCGCGGATGCGGTCGAATCCGCGCTGCCGAAGGGTTGGATGCCGCAGCGGCCGTCCGACTTCCTGGTCAATCCGACCGGCAATTTCGTGATCGGCGGACCCGACGGCGACTGCGGCCTCACCGGCCGCAAGATCATCGTCGATACCTATGGCGGCTATGCGCCGCATGGCGGCGGTGCTTTCTCCGGCAAGGATCCGACCAAGGTCGACCGCTCGGCCGCCTATGCCGCGCGCTATCTCGCCAAGAACGTTGTCGCCGCCGGCGTGGCGGAGCGCTGCACCATCCAGGTCGCCTACGCGATCGGCGTGGCCGATCCGATGTCGGTGCTGGTCGACACCCACGGCACCGCCAATGTCGACGAGAAGAAGCTCGAGAAGGTCCTGCCCGAGCTGTTTCCCTTAAAGCCGACCAATATCCGCCGCACGCTCAAGCTCAGCCGCCCGATCTACCGGCGCACCGCGGCCTACGGCCATTTCGGCCGCGCACCCGACAAGGACGGCGGTTTCTCCTGGGAAAAGACCGATCTCGCCGACGCCATCCGGCGCGCGGTGAAATAAGTCCGGCTACTGCGTTTTCCACGTCATGGCCGGGCTTGTCCCGGCCATCCACGTCTTTGATAGTGACGATGAACAAGACGTGGATGCCCGCGACAACCGGGCATGACGAATGATGCGCCATTACCAGTTAACACCCGCGCCTTCTTCGGCCGGCGCAAGGGTCATCCGTTGCGGCCGCGGCAGGCCGCGCTGTTCGACACGCTGCTGCCGCGTCTTGCGCTCGACCTGAGCAAGCCGGCGCCGGCCGACCTGCGCGCGCTGTTTGCAACACAGATCGACCAGCTGCGGCTTGAAATCGGCTTTGGCGGCGCCGAGCATCTGATCGCGCAAGCGCAAGCCAACCCGCGCAGCGGTTTCATCGGCAGCGACGCATTCGTCAACGCTACGGCCAAGGCGCTGGTCGCGATCGACGACAACAAACTCGGCAATATCCGCCTGCATTTCGGCGACGCCAGCGCACTGCTCGACTGGCTGCCGGCGGATACGCTGGCGCGCATCGACCTGCTCTATCCCGATCCCTGGCCGAAACGCCGGCACTGGAAGCGGCGCTTCATCCAGGATGACAGCCTCAAGCGGCTGGCGCGCATTCTGAAACCCGGCGGCGAATTGCGTTTTGCCACCGACATTCCCGATTACGCCGCTTACGCGTTGGCGCGGGTGATGCGCTCGCCGGATTTTTTCTGGACGGCGGAACGCGCCGCGGATTGGCGGCAAGCCTGGCCGGATTTTTCCGGCACGCGCTACGAAGCGAAGGCCAAGCGCGAAGGGCGCAGCCCCGCCTACTTCATTTTCCGCCGCGCCTAGCCGTCATGGCCGGGCTCGTCCCGGCCATCCACGTCTTGCTTCATTTCTCCAAAGAAAGACGTGGATGCCCGCGTCAAGCGCGGGCATGATGAAGAGTCTGTGTGACTACTCTCCGGTGCCTTGGCGCACTTGCCAGAAGCGCACCACGCGCTGGGCGGTCGCAGCCGTCAGCCGCTCGAAATTCTCGTACGCCGCATCCATGGTCTGGCCCGAGGCTTTGGCGCCGGGCCGCGAATTGATGATCGCTTTCACGGTCGGCCAGCCAAAGCCGGCCGCGCGCGCCAGGATCAACACCGGATCGGCGCGCTCGCCGTTCATCAGCCGGTCCACCACTTCGACCGGCACGGCGCTGACGGTCGCCAGCGCGGCGATGGTCTCTTCGTATTTTCCGGAATTGGCGAATTCGGCGATGTCGGTTTCGGTGAGCTTGCGATCCTTGTGCAGCGCGCGCACCGCCGCCAGCGCGGCCGTATAGTTGCGCGGCGCGGCTCTGGCGGCGACCTCGTCGGTCACTTTCGCCAGCACGCGGCGGATTTCGGCCTGGGTGTCGGGCTTGGCCTGCGCCAGCAAGCGCTTCTGAACCACGTCGCTGGCTTGCATGAGAAGCTGGCGGAACAGGCGCGGCGGAATATCGCTGCGCAAGCCGACCCGCTCGGCCAGCACGCCGTCCTGCTCGGCGCGTTTCACCAGCGTGGTGAAGGCGCCTTCCGACAGCCGCGCCTGATGATTGGTGGCGATGCTGCGCGCGACATCGCGATCGCCGCGCGTAACGATGATGTCGGACAGCTGCTCGCCGATGCCGCTGCGCGCGGACAGCGCCAGCAGATGCGCCTGGCCCTTGGTCTCGGCGATATACATCAGATCGGGATCGTTGAGCTTGGCCTCCTTGATCATCGGGCCGGCGACCTCGATATCGTCGCTCTTGGCGAGCGTGCTCACCACCCCGGCGGGCGCATTGGCAACCGGCGCGATCCGGCGTGCGAGTTCGGCCAGCGCCTTGGCCTCGATCTCCTCGATCAGGCAGCCGATGACGTCGTCGAACAGCGCGACGTGCTCGTCGTTGAAGCTGGGGGCGCCGTCGAGGAACAGGCTGGTGATGCGGCGCAGCGTTTCGGCGCGTTTCTCCGCCGAGCCATGCTGAACGACATCTTCCAATTCGGGGAGCAGCGAGGCGGGAGCACCCATCACAAAACTCACAAACGACCTGTGGAACCCGCAATATCGGCGGCTTTACGCAAATTTAAGGGCAGAATCTGAAGGAAGCGTTAGCCGCAAAAATGCCCGCCACCCTTGCATGAGGCCGCGAAATCGCTATATTTCCGCAGTCAAGCAAGACACCCTCATAACCGAACGGGTTTTGAGAGTGGGTCCCCCGGGGCCCGCTCTTTTTTGTTACCAAAATGGCCGGAAGCGAAGCACTACAGACCAACGCGGCTGCTACCGCCGCGCCCAACGAGACCGAACCGCGGCTGATCGTCGAGCCCGGGCTGCCCGCCCGTGTCGCGGCTATCGCCGAACCGGTGATCGAGAGCCTCGGTTACCGGCTGGTGCGGGTGAAGGTCTCGGGCGCGGAAGGCTGCACCGTACAGATCATGGCGGAACGCCCGGACGGCAGCATGACGGTAGAAGACTGCGAGACCGTCTCGCGCGCGCTTTCGCCGGTGCTGGACGTGACCGATCCGATCGAGCGCGCCTACCGGCTGGAGATTTCCTCGCCCGGCATTGACCGGCCGCTGGTGCGGAAATCGGATTTCGACCGTTACGCCGGCCATCTGGCCAAGATCGAGATGGAGATTCCGGTCAATGGGCGGAAGCGTTTCCGCGGTGAGCTTGCCGGAACCGAGGGCGACGCCGCGCGCGTCCGCCGTGACGACACGAAAGCAGGCGAGGAAGCGGAAATTTTGCTTCCGATCGAGGAGATGAGCGAAGCACGGCTGCTGCTCACCGACGAACTGGTGACGCAAGCTTTGCGGCGCGAGAAGGCCGCCAAGCGCGAAGCGCGCGCGGCGAAACGGGAAGAACGACTTCGACGGCGCCAATCCGGCCAGGCCGGGCGTGCCATTAGCGAATGATCCCGAAAAGTGGGAACCAGTTTTCGGAAAAGATTATGAGCAACGTTCTAAAAGAAGGAGACTGAGCTATGGCTGTCAGTGCCAACAGGCTCGAATTGCTGCAAATCGCCGACGCGGTGGCACGCGAAAAGTCCATCGACCGCGGCATCGTCATTGCCGCCATGGAGGACGCCATCGCCAAGGCGGCGCGTTCGCGCTACGGCGCGGAAACCGACGTGCATGCCGAGATCGAGCCGAAGACCGGCGATCTGCGGCTCACCCGCCACATGCTGGTGGTCGAGGCGGTGGAAAATCCGTCCAACCAGATCACGCTTGAAGGCGCGCGCAAGCACCATCCGGCAGCCCAAGTGGGCGACACCATCGCCGACCCGCTGCCGCCGCTGGAATACGGCCGCATCGCCGCACAATCGGCCAAGCAGGTAATCGTGCAGAAGGTGCGCGAGGCCGAGCGCGACCGGCAATATGCCGAGTACAAGGATCGCATCGGCGATATCGTCAACGGCATCGTCAAGCGCGTCGAATACGGCAACGTGGTGGTCGATCTCGGCCGCGGCGAGGCGATCGTGCGGCGCGACGAGCTGCTGCCGCGCGAGGTGTTTCGCAACGGCGACCGCATCCGCGCCTATATCTATGACGTGCGGCGCGAGCCGCGCGGACCGCAGATCTTCCTCTCGCGCACGCATCCGCAATTCACCGCCAAGCTGTTCGCGCAGGAAGTTCCGGAAATCTACGACGGCATCGTCGAGGTGAAGGCGGTCGCCCGCGATCCCGGCTCGCGCGCCAAGATCGCGGTGATCTCGCGCGATTCCTCGGTCGATCCGGTCGGCGCCTGCGTCGGCATGCGCGGCTCGCGCGTGCAGGCGGTGGTGAACGAATTGCAAGGCGAGAAGATCGACATCATTCCGTGGTCGCCGGACATCGCTACTTTCGTGGTGAACGCGCTGGCGCCAGCGGAAGTGGCCAAGGTGGTGCTCGACGAGGACAAGGAGCGCATCGAGGTGGTGGTGCCGGATGCGCAGCTTTCGCTCGCCATCGGCCGGCGCGGCCAGAACGTGCGGCTGGCGTCGCAGCTCACCGGCTGGGACATCGACATCCTCACCGAACAGGAAGAGTCCGAGCGCCGCCAGGCCGAGTTCGAGAACCGCACCAAGGTCTTCGTCGAGGCGCTCAACCTTGATGAAGTTGTGGGGCAGTTGCTCGCGTCGGAAGGCTTCGGCTCGATCGAGGAGCTCGCGCTGGTGGACCAGAAGGAAATCGCCGGCATCGAGGGCTTCGACGACGACACCGCGCGCGAATTGCAGGAGCGCGCCAAGGAATATCTCGACAAGCAGGAGGCCGAACTCGACGCCAAGCGTGTCGAGCTGGGCGTCGAGGACGCGGTCAAGGAAGTGCCCGGCGTCACCACCAAGATGCTGGTCGCTTTCGGCGAGAACGGCGTGAAGACCGTGGAAGATCTCGCCGGCTGCGCGACCGACGATCTGACCGGTTGGACCGAGCGCAAGGACGGCGAGTCGACCCACAATCCGGGCTATCTCGACGGCTTCGGCATCTCGCGCGAGGACGCCGAAGCTCTCATCATGCAGGCCCGCGTCATGGCCGGCTGGGTGACCGAGGCCGAACTTGCTCCGCCGCCGGCGCCGGCCGAGGCGCCGGCTGACGCGCCGGAAGCACAGGCCTAAAGGAGCGCGACAGCGACGATGCTGGCAACGGTGCACGACAGTGAACTCGACCACGGGGCGATCGGCGTCGCCGCGGGGACGCAGCGCACCTGCGTGTTGACGCGCAACCTGCTGCCGGTGTCGGAAATGATCCGCTTCGTGGTCGGACCGGCCGGCGAAGCGGTTCCCGACGTCAAGCGCAAGCTGCCCGGCCGCGGCATCTGGATCACTGCGACCCGGGCCGCGATCGAGGAAGCAATCAAGCGCAACGCATTCGCCCGCGGCTTCAAGCGAGAGGTGCGGGTCGCCCCGGATCTCGCGGCGGAAACCGAGCGGCTGCTCGAACGCGCCGCGCTCGATGCGCTGGCGATCGCCGGCAAAGCGGGCGGCGTGGTCGGCGGTTTCGCCAAGGTTGAGGCGGCAATCGGCCGGGACGACGTGCTGGCGCTGATTCACGCCACCGACGCCGCCGCCGACGGCAGGCGCAAGCTGGATGGGGTTTTGCGCCGCCAAACAGAGGGAAAACCGCGCGAAATCGCGGTCATCGACGCATTTAGTGGCACCCAATTGGATTTGGCATTGAACCGCCCAAATGTGGTACATGCAGCCCTGCTTGCCGGGCCCGGGAGCGAGACTTTTCTCGCTCGCGCCATGCGCTTAGTGCGCTTTCGGACCGGAAATTCGCCCGATGCAGTTAGCGCGCATGCGCCGACGGACGGCGCACGAGGACAAAGTACGGAATGAGCGAAACGAAGAACCCTGGCGAGAAGAAATTGAGCGTTTCCGGCAAGACGCTGACGCTCAAGCCGCGCGCCGAGACCGGCGTGGTGCGCCAGAGCTTCAGTCACGGCCGTAGCAAGCAGGTCGTGGTCGAGAAGGTCAAACGCCGCAGCATCGGCGGGACAGCCGAGGCCAAGGCCGAACCGGCGCCGGTGGAGGCGCCGAAGAAGAAGGCCGCCGCGCCAAAATCCAGCTGCCAAAGCCGCCGCCCCGGCGCCGGCCGAAGCGCCGGCAAAGTCCGGCGTCGTGCTACGCACGCTGACCGAGGAAGAGCGCACCGCGCGCGCCCATGCGCTCGCCGATTCGCGCGTGCGCGAGGCCGAAGAGCGCAAGATCGCCGAGGAAGAGGCGCGCCGCCGCGCCAGCCGCGATGTGGTCGACAAGACCGAGCGCGAAGCCGCCGACGCGCGCAAGCGCGACGAAGACGAGCGCCGCAAGCACGACGAAGAAACCAAGCGCAAGGCCGACGAGGTCGCCAAGAAACGTTTCGGCGAGGAAGAAGCCAAGCGTGCGGGCGGGCCGGGGGCTCGGCTCGCGCTCGAGGCCGACGAGGAAGAAGCGCCGCGCACCTCGCGGCGCGGAGGCGCCGCACGTCCGGCTGCCGCCCGTCCGGCCGCACCGCGCGCCGGGGTCGAGAAACAACGCGGCCGCCTGACGCTGGTCACGGCGCTGCGCGCCGACGAAGTGCGCGAACGCTCGGTCGCATCGTTCCGCCGCCGCACCCAGCGGCTCAAGGGTCACGCCTCGACCGAGCCGAAGGAAAAGCTGGTGCGCGAGGTGACCATCCCCGAGGCGATCACGATTTCCGATCTCGCCAACCGCATGTCGGAACGCGCGGTCGACGTGATCCGCCTGCTGATGCAACAGGGACAGATGTTGCAGATCAACGATGTGATCGACGCCGACACCGCGCAACTCATCGCCGAGGAAATGGGGCACAGCGTGCGCCGGGTGGCGGAAGCCGACGTCGAGGAAGGCTTGTTCGGCGTCGCCGACGATGCGGCCCAGATGGCGCCGCGCGCGCCGGTCGTCACCGTCATGGGCCATGTCGACCACGGCAAGACCTCGCTGCTTGACGCCATCCGCTCGACCAATGTGGCGGGCGGCGAAGCCGGCGGCATCACCCAGCATATCGGCGCCTATCAGGTAACCGCGCCGTCGGGCGCCAAGATCACCTTCATCGACACGCCCGGCCACGCCGCCTTCACGGCGATGCGCGCGCGCGGCGCCAAGGTCACCGACATTGTCGTGCTGGTGGTTGCCGCCGATGACGGCGTGATGCCGCAGACGGTGGAAGCGATCCATCACGCCAAGGCGGCGAAGGTTCCGATCATCGTCGCCATCAACAAGATCGACAAGCCGGACGCCAAGCCCGATCGCGTGCGCACCGACCTGCTGCAGCACGAGATCCAGGTCGAGTCCATGGGCGGCGAAGTGGTGGACGTGGAAGTGTCCGCCACCAAGAAGATGAACATCGACAAGCTGCTCGAAATGCTCGGGCTGCAAGCCGAAATTCTCGACCTCAAGGCCAATCCGAACCGTCCGGCCGAAGGCACCGTGATCGAGGCCAAGCTCGATCGCGGCCGCGGACCGGTGGCGACGGTGCTGATCCAGCGCGGCACGCTGCGGGTCGGCGATCTGGTGGTAGCCGGCGCCGAGTGGGGCCGCGTGCGCGCTCTGGTGTCCGACACCGGCGCGCCGATCGACACCGCCGGGCCGTCAACGCCGGTCGAAGTGCTCGGCTTCTCCGGCACGCCCGATGCCGGCGACCGGCTGGCGGTGGTCGAGAACGAAGCCCGCGCCCGCGAAGTTACCGATTACCGCGCGCGTCAGAAGCGCGAGAAGACGGCCGCGCGCGCCACCGGCATGCGCGGCTCACTCGAGCAGATGATGGCGCAGGCCAAGACCTCGGGCCGCAAGGAATTCCCGCTGATCATCAAGGCCGACGTGCAAGGCTCGCTGGAAGCGGTCATCGGCGCGCTCGACAAGATGGGAACCGAGGAAGTCGCCGCGCGCGTGCTGCATGCCGGCGTCGGCGGCATTTCCGAATCCGACGTGACGCTGGCCGAAGCGTCGGGCGTTCCGATCATCGCCTTCAACGTGCGCGCCAACAAGGAAGCGCGCGAAGCGGCCGAGCGCGTCGGCATCGAAATTCGCTACTACAATATCATTTACGACCTCGTCGACGACGTGAAGAAGGCGATGTCCGGCCTGCTGGCGCCGACGCTGCGCGAGACCATGCTGGGCAACGCGCAGATCCTGGAGATCTTCAAGGTCTCCAAGGTCGGCAACATCGCGGGCTGCCGCGTCACCGACGGCACCGTGGAGCGCGGCGCCAATGTGCGGCTGATCCGCGACAACGTCGTGATCCACGAGGGCAAGCTGTCGCAGCTCAAGCGTTTCAAGGACGACGTGCGCGAAGTCGGCGCCGGTCAGGAATGCGGCATGGCCTTCGAGAACTACCAGGACATGCGGCAAGGCGACGTGATCGAATGCTACCGGGTGGAGACAATTCAACGCAGTCTCTAAGTCCAATACTTGGGCCTGCGCAGAACGTTCCGCCGAAACACCAACACTGTCATGCCCCGCGAAGGCGGGGCATCCAGTAGCCCGCAGCGGCGGCGATTACTGGATCGTCCGCGTGCGCGGACGTTTGACAGCAGAGAACTTAGCAAATGCGCCATAAACAAAAACGCGACAGCGCGCCCGGGGCGGCTCACAACGCCAGTTGCGCGTCGGCGAATTGGTTCGCCACGCCATGGCCGAGCTGCTGATCCGCGGCGACGTGCACGATCCAGTCATCGAAGGTCATCTCATCACCGTGCCCGAGGTGCGCATGACTGCGGATCTCAGGCTCGCCACCATCTACATCATGCCGCTCGCCGGCCGCGACGCCGACGAGGTGGTCGCCGCCTTCGAGCGCAACAAGAAATTCATTCGCGGCGATATCGCGCGCGCCATCAATCTCAAATTCGCGCCCGATATCCGGTTCCAGATCGACGATCGCTTCGCCGAGGCCGAGCGCATCGACAAGCTGCTGCGCTCGCCGGAAGTGAAGCGCGATCTCACCAAGGACAAAAGCGGCGATGAATAAGTTTGCGAGCGCGACGGACATCGCCCCGATCGAGGACGCGGCCGCTTCGCCAAGCGATCTGCCTGGGCAACTGACTCCGCTTCCCGGCGCTCCCGCTCAAGGCAAGAGAGAAAAACAATTCAAGCGCGACAAGCGCGACGTCCACGGCTGGGTCGTGCTCGACAAGCCGGTCGGCATGACCTCCACCCATGCGGTCAGCGTGGTGAAGCGGCTGTTCTCGGCCAAGCGCGCCGGCCACGCCGGCACGCTCGATCCGCTCGCGTCCGGTTGCCTGCCGATCGCGCTGGGCGAAGCCACCAAGACGGTTCCCTTCGTCATGGACGGCCGCAAGCTCTACCGCTTTACCGTGCGCTGGGGCGAGGAACGGGATACCGACGACGCCGAAGGCCGCGTCATCGCAGCAAGCGAGCAGCGGCCGTCGGCGGAGGCCATTCGCGCGTTGCTGCCGTCCTATACCGGCACGATCCAGCAGGTGCCGCCGCGCTATTCCGCCATCAAGATCGAGGGCGAGCGCGCCTATGATCTGGCCCGCGACGGCGAGACAGTCGAACTGGCGCCGCGTCCGGTCGAAATCAGCCGGCTGGAGCTTGTTGAGATCCCCGACCCCGACCATGCGGTGCTGGAGGCCGAATGCGGCAAGGGCACCTATGTGCGCTCGCTCGCCCGCGACCTCGGCCGTGCACTCGGCTGTTTCGGCCACGTCAGCGCCCTGCGGCGGGCCGCGGTCGGGCCGTTTGGCGAAGAAACCATGATTTTACTGGAACAATTGGAGGCTGTGTGCCATAGAGCCGCGGCCGGCGAGGGAAGCCTCGCCGACGCGCTCATGCCCGTCGAGACCGCGCTGGACGACATCCCGGCGCTGGCCGTCAGCGGGCCTGATGCGGCAAGGCTCCGAAGGGGCCAAGCCGTTTTGTTGCGCGGACGGGACGCACCCAATTTCCGCGGCACGGTCTATGTCACGGCGTCGGGCCAACTGGTGGCTCTAGCCGAAATGGATCGTGGCGAAATCGTCCCCAAGCGCGTTTTCAACCTGGCCGGGCTGATGGGCAGCGCCGGACCGAAGAAAGGATGACCGATGTCGGTAACCGCCGGCCGCAAGGCCGAAGTGATCAAGGCATTCGCCAAGAAGAAAGGCGACACCGGGTCGCCGGAAGTGCAGGTGGCGATCCTGTCCGAGCGCATCAACAATCTCACCGAGCACTTCAAGGCGCACGTCAAGGACAACCATTCCCGCCGTGGATTGCTCAAGATGGTGAGCCAGCGCCGGACGCTGCTCGATTACCTGCGGCGCACCAACGAGGCGAGCTACAAGACTTTGATCGAGAAGCTCGGCATCCGCCGATGATTATGTACCCGCGCTGGGCGCCTAAAGCCCCCGCGCGTTTCACGTGAAGCGAATGCGATCTCGCATTCGCTGATTTGATCCGGCGGCGAACGCGCTGCCGGCGACCGGCAAGAGTCGACAAAGGGTCGCCTCTTGCGACAAGCAAGGTTCTGAACGCCATGGCAGGATCGCCAGACGCTGTTGCAGCCCGCTTTCAGGCTACGCGCGACAGCTTCTCGCCGTCTTGCTCATGGCATTCGGGGCTTGCCGAAAACCATGAGAGAAAAACGCAATGTTCGATATGCATCGAGTTGAGCTCGATTGGGGTGGGCGCAAGCTTACCCTCGAGACCGGCAGGGTAGCGCGCCAGGCCGACGGCGCAGTGCTCGCCACCTACGGCGAGACCACCGTGATCGCCACCGTGGTGGCGGCCAAGCAGCCGAAGGAAGGCATCGACTTCCTCCCGCTCACGGTCAACTACCAGGAAAAATTCTACGCCGCGGGCCGCATCCCCGGCGGCTACTTCAAGCGCGAAGGGCGTCCGACCGAAAAGGAGACGCTCACCTCCCGCCTGATCGACCGCCCGATCCGTCCGCTGTTCGCCGACGGCTGGCGCTGCGACACCCAGATCATCATCACCACGCTGTCGCACGATCTGGAAAACGATCCCGACATCGTCGCCATGGTCGCGGCCTCCGCCGCGCTCACGCTGTCGGGCGCACCGTTCATGGGCCCGGTCGGCGGCGCCCGCGTCGGCTTCATCGACAACGAATACGTGCTTAACCCGCAGCTCGACGAGATGGCCGAGAGCCAGCTCGACCTCGTGGTCGCCGGCACCAGTGACGCGGTGCTGATGGTGGAATCGGAAGCCAAGGAGCTGTCCGAGGACATCATGCTGGGCGCGGTGATGTTCGGCCACCGGCATTTCCAGCCGGTGATCCAAGCCATCATCAAGCTCGCGGAAAAGGCGGCGAAGGAGCCGCGCGACCTCGTCGTGCCGGACAATGCCAAGCTGGAGAAGGAAATCCTCGGCTTGGTCGAAAAGGACCTGCGCGCGGCCTATTCGATCCCGCAGAAAATGCTGCGGCAAGAGGCGGTCGCTACCGCCAAGGCCAAGGTGATGGCGCATTACTTCCCGGAGGGTGCGGAGCCAGCCTACGACAAGCTGCGCGTCGCCGGCGTGTTCAAGGAGCTGGAAGCCAAGATCGTGCGCTGGAACATTCTCGACACCAGCAAGCGCATCGACGGCCGCGACCTCAAGACCGTGCGCCAGATCGTGGCGGAAGTGGGCGTGCTGCCGCGCGCGCACGGCTCGGCGCTGTTCACCCGCGGCGAGACCCAGGCGCTGGTAGTGGCGACGCTGGGCACCGGCGAGGACGAGCAGTACATCGATGCGCTGCAGGGGACGTACAAAGAAACGTTCCTGCTGCACTACAACTTCCCACCGTTCTCGGTCGGTGAAACCGGCCGTGTCGGCGCGCCCGGTCGGCGCGAAATCGGCCACGGCAAGCTTGCCTGGCGCGCGATTCATCCCCTGCTGCCGAAGGCGGAGGAATTCCCCTACACCATCCGCCTCGTCTCCGAGATCACGGAGTCGAACGGCTCCTCGTCGATGGCGACCGTCTGCGGCTCGTCGCTGGCGCTGATGGATGCGGGCGTGCCGCTCAAGCGGCCGACCGCCGGCATCGCCATGGGCCTCATTCTCGAGGACAAGCGCTACGCCGTGCTCTCCGACATCCTCGGCGACGAGGACCATCTCGGCGACATGGACTTCAAGGTGGCCGGCACCGAAAGCGGCGTCACCTCGCTGCAGATGGACATCAAGATCGCCGGCATCACCGAGGAGATCATGAAGGTCGCTCTCGCGCAGGCGAAAGACGGCCGCCTGCACATCCTCAACGAGATGGCGAAGGCGCTCACCTCGGCGCGCGCCGAACTGGGCGAGCATGCCCCGCGCATCGAGATGTTCAAGATCCCGACCGACAAGATCCGCGAAGTGATCGGCACCGGCGGCAAGGTGATCCGCGAGATCGTCGAGAAGACCGGCGCCAAGATCAACATCGAGGACGACGGCTCGGTGAAGGTCGCGTCCGCCGATGGCGAGTCGATCAGGAAGGCGATCGAGTGGATCAAGTCGATCGCCTCCGATCCCGAGCCCGGCAAGATCTACGACGGCAAGGTGGTGAAGGTGATGGACTTCGGCGCCTTCGTGAACTTCTTCGGCGCCAAGGACGGCCTCGTGCACATCAGCCAGCTGGCGCAGAACCGCGTCAACAAGGTCACCGACGTGGTCAAGGAAGGCGACAAGGTGAAGGTCAAGCTGCTGGGCATGGACGAGCGCGGCAAGGTGCGCCTGTCCATGAAGGTGGTCGACCAGAAGACCGGCGAGGACCTGGAAGCCAAGCAGAAGGCCGAGGGCGGCGCGCCGCAAGCAGGCCGCCGGCGGCGCGCGAGTAATCGCACGCGTCAACCGAATGCGAAAAGGGCGGCCCTTGGGCCGCCCTTTTTATTTCGCTGAAGCAGCCTAGCGCTCGTCGTTTGGCGGCACGGCATCTCGTCCTGCAGCCAGCGGCAAATGAAGCCGCCGATCACGCCGCCGAGGATCGGCGCCACCCAGAACAGCCAGAGCGAATGCCAGCGCCTCCGACGCCGCCAAAGATCGCGGTGGCGGTGGAGCGCGCCGGGTTGACCGACGCGTTCGAGACCGGGATCGCGATCAGATGGATGAGCGTGAGCGCGAGGCCGATCGCGATCGGCGCAAAGCCCGACGGGCGCGCGCTTCGAGGTCGCGCCGACGATCACGATCAGAAACAACGCGGTCAGCACGGTCTCGATCAGGAACACCGACGCCCAGCGAAAATCCGTTGGCGCCGCCATAGAGATTGGAGCATCGCCGTGAAGCTGTTCCATTTGCCGGCGCGGCGCGCCCGTCGAGCACGAGATAGAAAACGCCGCCGCCGCGGCGCCGCCGAGCACCTGCGCGACGACGTAAGGCACCGCTCTCTGTTCCGGAAAACGGCCCGCCGCCACCAGCCCGAACGTCACCGCCGGATTGAAGTGCCCGCCGGAGATGTGGCCGACGGCGAACGCCATCGCCAGCACCGACAGACCGACGGCAAAGGCCACGGCGACCAGTCCGGCCGATGGCGCGGAAAACAGCGCCGCGCCGCAAACGGCGCTGACGAGCGCAAATGTGCCGATGAACTCGGCGCCGAATTCCCGTTGCATGGTCTCGAAATCTCCCCTGTCGCCCGTGCCGAATACGGCGCGATCTGCGGCCGACATGGTTTCAGTGGGGAGCCAGAGCAACGGGCCGTGCCAGCAGATGCGACACGCACCCCCAGGTATTTTGAGCGACTACTCGCTGCCGTCGTTGCCGTCCACTCGCCGCCGGCGCGCCTTGAGCGCCTCCGGGTGCGGCATGGCGATGACGTTGTAGCCGGAATCGACGAAGTGCACTTCGCCGGTCACGCCGGTCGACAGATCGGACAACAGATAAAGTCCGGCGCCGCCCAATTCCTCCAGCGTCACGCCGCGGCCGAGCGGCGAATATTTCTGCTGGAATGCGAACATGTAGCGCGCGTCGGTGATGCCGGCGCCGGCGAGCGTGCGGATCGGGCCGGCCGAGATCGCATTGACGCGGATTTTCTGCGGCCCGAAATCCACCGCCAGATAGCGCACCGAGGCTTCCAAGCCCGCCTTGGCCACGCCCATGACGTTGTAGTTCGGCATCGCGCGGTCGCCGCCGTTATAGGTCAGCGTCACCATGGAGCCGCCGTTCGGCATCAGCGCGGCGGCGCGCTTGGCGGCCTCGGTGAACGCGTAGCAGGAGATCACCATGGTGCGGATGAAATTCTCGCGCGTTGAGTCGGCGTAGCGGCCCTTGAGCTCGTTCTTGTCGGAGAAGGCGACGGCGTGCACGAGGAAATCCATCGTGCCCCACTGCTTCTTGATCTCGGCGAACACCGCGTCGACCGAGGCGATGTCTTCGACGTCGCACGGCATCAGAAAGGACGAGCCGACGGATTCGGCGAGCGGCTTCACGCGCTTGGCCAGCGCCTCGCCCTGGTAGGTGAAGGCGAGCTTGGCGCCATGCTCGCTCAGCATCTTGGCGATGCCCCAGGCGATCGAGTGGTCGTTGGCGACCCCCATCACCAGCCCGCGTTTTCCGTCCATCAGCCCCGGCATGCTCGCGCTCTTTAACGACGTGGATGGCACCGGAAGTCGGGCTTGCCCGACTTCCGCACTCAAAATAGCCGCAAGTCGGGTAAACCCGACTTGCGGTGACAAGTCCGGCCATGACAACGACTACGCTGTCATGCACCAATCATCAATCACGCATCCAGCCGCTTGAACGCCACCGAGGCATTGGTGCCGCCGAAGCCGAACGAGTTCGACAGCACGGCGCCGAGCGTAACGTTGTCCTTGCGCTCGCGCACGATCGGCATGTCGGCGAAGGCGGGATCGAGATTCTCGATATTGGCGCTCTCGCAGATGAAGCCGTTGTTCATCATCAGCAGCGAGTAGATCGCCTCCTGCGCGCCGGCGGCGCCGAGCGAGTGGCCGGTGAGCGACTTGGTCGCCGAAATCGGCGGACACTTTGCGCCGAACACCTCGCGGATCGCCTCGATCTCCTTGAGGTCGCCGATCGGCGTCGCGGTGGCGTGCGGATTGATGTAGTCGATCGGCGCCTTCACGGTTTCCAGCGCCATCTGCATGCAGCGCATCGCGCCTTCGCCCGATGGCGCCACCATGTCGTAGCCGTCGGAAGTGGCGCCGTAGCCGGCGACCTCGGCATAAATCTTGGCGCCGCGCGCCTTGGCATGTTCGAGCTCTTCCAGCACCAGCACGCCGGCGCCGCCGGCGATGACGAAACCGTCGCGGTCCACGTCATAGGCGCGCGAAGCCGTCGCCGGCGTGTCGTTGTATTTCGACGACATCGCGCCCATGGCGTCGAACAGATTCGACATGGTCCAATCCAGCTCTTCCGAGCCGCCGGCGAATACCATGTCCTGCTTGCCCCATTGGATCAGCTCGGTGCCGTTGCCGATGCAGTGGTTGGAGGTCGCGCAGGCCGACGAGATCGAATAATTGACGCCCTTGATCTTGAACCAGGTGGCGAGCGTCGCCGATGCCGTGGACGACATCGCCTTCGGCACCGCGAACGGTCCGATGCGCTTGGGCGAGCCCTTTTCGCGCGTGATATCGGCCGCTTCGACAATCGCGATGGTCGAGGGACCGCCCGATCCCATGACGATGCCAGTGCGCGGGTTGGAAATGTCTTTGTCCTCGACGCCGGAATCGCGGATCGCCTGCTCCATGGCGACGTGATTCCAAGCCGCACCTTGTCCGAGGAAGCGCATGGCGCGGCGGTCCACCGATCCGGCCGGATCGAGCGTCGGCATGCCTTGCACCTGGCAGCGGAAGCCGCGCTTGGCGAACTCCTCGGCGCGCGTAATGCCGGATTTGGCCTCGCGCAAGCTCGCCAGAACTTCCTGCGTGTTGTTGCCGATGGATGAGACGATGCCCATCCCGGTGACGACGACCCGTCGCATACTCATTATTTCCTTATTCGCACCGCGGATTGTTGGCGATTAGGCCACAGATTGGCGTGCCGAGGTGGTTCCGCAAGGCCTTACGCCGCTCAAGCGCCGCTCGGCTGTAAGGCTTCATCCTGCTTGAACAGGCCAACCTTCAGGTCGCTGGCGCGGTAGATCACGTTGCCATCCGCCGAAAGCCAGCCGTCGGCGATGCCCAGCACCAGCTTCGAGCGCATCACCCGCTTGAAGTCGACGCCGTAGATGACCTTTTTCACGGTCGGCAGCACCTGTCCGGAAAACTTCACTTCGCCCAGGCCCAGTGCGCGGCCTTTGCCCGGCGAGCCCAGCCAGCCGAGGAAGAAACCGACCAATTGCCATAGTGCATCGAGCCCGAGGCAGCCCGGCATCACCGGATCGCCCTTGAAATGGCAGAGGAAAAACCAGAGGTCCGGCTTCACGTCGAGTTCGGCGCGCACCATGCCCTTGCCGTGCTCGCCGCCCTGTTCACTGATTTCGGAAATGCGATCGAACATCAGCATCGGCGGCAGCGGCAGCTGCGCATTGCCGGAGCCGAAAAGTTCCCCGCGGCCACAGGCGAGCAGATCTTCGTACTCGAAGCTGGAGCGCCGGTTGTCCATGAGCGTGATATCCCCGCGCGGCGGGCCTGCTGGCTGAATTCCCATGCCCGAATTCGTAACACACCGGGGCTAACGGGCAAAGATGGCGGGAACTTGGGACTAGGGCCAATCTCCCTGTCGAAATGCCGCATCACAAGAGCCGCAGCCGCAACTGTGACAGAGCCGCAATTGCGAGGGAGTTGCATCTGCCGGGCCAATTCGTATATGTTTCAAATGAAACGGTTTTCTGCTGGCGCCTCCGGGAGGCCGGCCTTTTGGGCGTAACAATGACCCAGACCCGTACCATGGTAATGCCGCTCGCCAAGCCCGATGCCGCGCGTTTGCCGGACCGATTGGAGCTTAACGGCTGCCCCTGGCATGACGTGAAATCCATGCTGCGCCATGTGGGCTTACGCCCGACCCGCCAGCGCATGGCGCTTGGCTGGATCCTGTTCGGCAAGGGCGACCGCCACCTCACCGCCGAGGCGCTGTACGAGGAAGCAACGCGCGCCAAGGTGCCGGTATCGCTGGCGACCATCTACAACACCCTGCACCAGTTCACCGAAGTCGGCCTGCTGCGCCAGATCGCGGTCGACGGCTCGAAGGCTTATTTCGACACCAATGCCTCGGCGCATCATCATTTCTTCATCGAGGGCGCCGACGAACTGCTCGACATCCCGGGCGCCGATGTGGTTGTCGGCAAGACGCCGATCCCACCGGAAGGCTACGAGATTGCGCGGGTCGATGTGGTGGTGCGGTTGCGCCGGAAGCCTTAGCAAGAATAAACGCTGGCGATTTTCGTAATTTGCATGCAATGCCCCGCCGCCGCGGGGTTTTTTGTTTTCGTCTGTCCCACGTTGCCCACGGGCTCTGTTACCCGGCGCGATGTGCTAACCTAATAAATGGACAGACCGCGGACCGAACGCGGCGCGCTGCAACCGGGAGCAACGCCATGGCCACGACTCTCAAGCATGTGAAAATCGCGCCGAAGGGCATGGGTCTCAACGATTTCGTCGCCCAGCAAGAGGGCTACTTTGCCGCTGAAGGGCTCGACGTCGAATTTGACTGGAAGACGTTTCGCGGCACGCAATCGAGCTGGAAGAACATGGACTATCTCCAGCGGCCGCAAGACAAGCCCTACACCGAAAGCAAGGAAGACGTGATCCAGGGCGCCTGCGTCTGGGGTTCGATCTGCAATGCCGGCGCCGGCATGGGCCGGTTCGTGGCGGAGGCTTACGGTCTATCGCCGTGGGCGATTTTCGTGCGGCCGGATTCGAAAATCCGCGCGCCGCAAGATCTCAAGGACGTGCCGGTCTCGGTCGGCATGCGCGCGGGCAGCCATTTCAACGTGCCCTACCGGCTCGAAAAATTCCTGCCGCTCGAACATATCAAGGTGATCAACACCGGGGGTTTCGGCGCGCGGCTGAAGGCGCTGCTCGACGGCGAGGTCGAAGCCGCCAGCCTGCTGCCGCCGCAGATCGCGATGGCCGAACAGCTCGGCCTGCGCGCGATCATCCGCGACACGTTCAAGACGCTGTGGTGGGTGCCGGAAAATTCCGATCCGGACGTCGTGAACGGCTATCTGCGCGCGCTCGATTGCGCGGAAAAAGCCATGGACGCCGACCTCGGGAAATTTCTGCCGTTATGGAAGCTCGCGGTCCCGGCCGAATTCGAAACCGATCACCCGTGGGACTTCAGCAAGTTCGGCCGCGGCGAGCGGTTTATCTACAAGGCGCTGTCGCGCGCGGAATTCGACGAGACGCTTGACCAGGTCAAACGCTGGGGCCTCGACCAGTACCTCAAGGAGCGCAGCTTCGAGACGCTGAGTTACGCGCCGCGCTGATATTCGTCACTCGACCTTTTCGCTCGGATAGGCGCCCCACAGCCGTTCCTGCCGGATCCAGCCGCTGAAATTCTTGCCGGCAAATTCGCACCAGTTTCCGTTGCAGGATTTCAGCTGGCCTTGCACGCCGGATTGCAGGCGGGCCACCACCGCGGATTCGGGCTCGGCGTTTTCGTAGAGCGGCACCAACTCGTCCTTCGACTTCGGCACCACCACCGCGGTGCGCTTGCCGGACAATAGCGAGTGATAGACCCAGCCTTCCGCCCCTTCCCAGTCGCGAATGCGCCGCCAGTTTTCGAACTCGGCGGTGATCTCAACCGGCATGCTGGCGCGGGTATAGACCCAGCGCACCTCCTGGTCCTTGTTCGGGCCGGACCGCACATTGACCCGGTCCGACTTAAGGCTGACGAAACGCGGGACCGGCAGGCCGCTCGCCGACCCGGCGGCAATCTCGCCGGCGGCATGGGCAAAGCCCGCCTGCATCGCCACGATGGCGACGGCGAATGCGGCGCAGCCGAGGCTGCGAAACGCGACCCGAAAGCTTTGTGTTGTCATTGCCATCTGGTAGGAAAAAGAACGAATTGTGACCCCGCACGCGCGCGAGGCGCGAGTGTGGGCCGAGCACGGTTAAAGAGGCCTGAATCGGCGCTGCCAATCGCGGATCAAGCGCCGCCAAGCCCCGTAGTGTGAGGTCATGCCGAAGACCAAGAAGCCGGTGGTTGTCGTCACGCGCAAGCTGCCCGACAGCGTCGAGCTGCGCATGCGGGAACTTTTCGACGCCCGGCTCAACCCCGGCGACAAGCCGATGACCCAGGCCCAGCTTGCCGAAGCGGTGAAAACCGCCGACGTTCTGGTGCCGACCGTCACCGACCGGATCGACGCCTCCGTACTCAGCAAGGCGGGCGAGCAGCTCAAGCTGATCGCCAATTTCGGCAACGGCGTCGACAATATCGACGTCGCCACCGCCGTTGCGCGCGGTATTACGGTCACCAACACGCCGGGCGTGCTCACCGAGGACACCGCCGATATGACCATGGCGCTGATCCTGGCGGTGCCGCGGCGTCTCGCCGAAGGCTCCATGGTGCTGACCTCCGACAAGGATTGGGCGGGCTGGACGCCGACCTGGATGCTCGGCCACCGCATCTGGGGCAAGCGCCTCGGCATCATCGGCATGGGGCGGATCGGCCAGGCGGTGGCGCGCCGTGCCCGCGCGTTCGGCCTGCAGATCCACTATCACAACCGCCGCAAGGTGGCGCCCAAGATCGAGGAAGAGCTCGACGCCACCTATTGGGAGAGCCTCGACCAGATGCTCGCCCGCATGGACATCGTCTCAGTCAATTGCCCGCACACGCCGGGAACCTTTCATCTGCTCTCGGCGCGGCGGCTGAAAGATGCTGCGGCCGGAGGCCTACATCGTCAACACGTCGCGCGGCGAGGTGATCGACGAGAATGCGCTCGCGCGTCTGATCGAATCCGGAGAAATCGCCGGCGCCGGCCTCGACGTGTTCGAGCACGAGCCGGCGGTGAACCCGAAACTGGTCAAGCTCGCGCGCGCCGGCAAAGTGGTGCTGCTGCCGCATATGGGCTCGGCCACGATGGAAGGCCGCGTCGACATGGGCGAGAAGGTCATCATCAACATCAAGACCTTCATGGACGGCCACCGGCCGCCGGACCGCGTTTTGCCGTCGATGCTGTAATCGCCTTCTTCACCTCACCCCGCTTGCGGGGAGAGGTCGGATCGCGAAGCGATCCGGGTGAGGGGCACTTTTTGTTGCTGAGTGCTTCTAAGAAGCCCCTCACCCCGACCCTCTCCCCGCTTCGCGGGGAGAGAGAGAAGTGTGCCCCTTCAAATCCTTGATCGTCGGCTTCTCGCCGGTCAGCGGATTGCCCGGATCCCATGTCATAACTCAGCGTCTCGAACCGCATCGAGCGCGCATCGACCATCAGCAGCCGCCCGACCAGCCCTTCGCCGAAGCCGACGATCTCGCGGATCACTTCCAGCGCCATCATCGAGCCGAGAATGCCCGGCAGCGCGCCGAGAATGCCGGCTTCCGCGCAGGCCGGCACGGTGCCGTCGGGCGGCGGCTCGGGAAACAGGCAGCGATAGGTCGGATTGCGCGTGCCGTCGGCGCGCCG
Source organism: uncultured Alphaproteobacteria bacterium (assembly GCA_963781875.1). Taxonomy (GTDB): domain Bacteria; phylum Pseudomonadota; class Alphaproteobacteria; order Rhizobiales; family Xanthobacteraceae; genus Pseudolabrys. The sequence continues at coordinate 478,496 of CAWAHP010000009.1, read as the reverse complement.
TCTCGTGCGCGCGCAACGTGGTGAGCGAGCCGTCGAAGGTGCCGACCGCGGCGGTGACCAGCGGCTTGTTGGCGAAATAGCAGGCGTCGGAGACGAGATAGCGGGTGGCGAAATTGTCGGAGCCGTCGGCGACAATGTCGTAGCGCGCGATCAGATCGAGCGCGTTCGCCGCCGTGAGCCGCGCGACGTGCTTCTCGACCGCGACATGCGGATTGAGCCGGCTGACCGCGGCGCCGGCGCGCTCGACTTTGGCTTTTCCGATATCGTCCGTTCCGAAAATCACCTGCCGCTGCAAGTTCGACAGCGACACGGTGTCGTCATCGACCACGCCGAGCGTGCCGACGCCGGCCGCGGCGAGATAGAGCAGCACCGGCGCGCCCAGGCCCCCGGCGCCGACCACCAGCACGCGCGCCGCCTTGAGCTTGGCCTGCCCCGGGCCGCCGACCTCGCGCAGCACGATGTGGCGCGCATAGCGTTCCAATTCTTGTGGATCGAGCATTATGGTTAACCTAGCGCAGGATCCCGACCAGGGGGACCCGGTTTTCGGAAAAGATATGCGCCTGCAAAATGTTACGCGGGTTCCGGTTTGATCGGAAATGATCGAGTCCAGGCCGGCGCGGGGCCCTGGGTTTGTGTTTTGCGCACCCCCCACGATGGGCTAAGCTGGCCGCAAAACATGGTTAGGGTGGCGTAAATAACAATGCGTCTTGGCTCGCTCCTGGTGGTGCTCGCGCTCCCGCTCGGCGCCGTTTCGGCGTCGGCGCAGGTTTCGCCTGCGAGCATGCCGACCATTCCGATGGCCGAGCCCGCAGCCAAACATGCGGCGCCAAAAGCCAAGAACGCGCGCAAACCGGCTGCCGAGAAGCCGCCGCTGCCAAGCCGCCGAAGTGAAGCCGGCTGAAACGAAGCCGGCGGAAGCTAGCCTACCGAAGCCGAGCCGGCGGCCGAAGCCAAGCCCGCGGAAACCAAGCCAGCCGAAGCTAAGCCGGCCGCGATCAAGCCCGCCGAAAATAAACCTGCGGAAACTAGGCCCGTAGAAGCCACGCCGGCTGCGCTTAAGCCCGCCGAAGCTAAGCCTGCCGAGGCAAAACCCGCGACGCCGAAAGCCGCAGCCGCCAAAGCCGAACCGGCGCAAGATCCGTACGCCGGCATTCCGCCCGCCGACCGCCAGAGGATCCAGGCGGCGCTGCTGTGGGCTGGCGATTATAGCAATGCGGCGAGCAGCGACGATCCGATGCTCGCCGCAATCAGGAATTTCCAGAAGCGCAATAAGAACAAGATCACGGGTGTGCTCACGCCGGATGAACGCGCGACCCTGCTCGCCGCCGCGAGCAGGTATGAACAGGAATTCGGCTGGAGCGTGGTGGTCGATCCGGCGACCGGCATCCGCATCGGCCTGCCGACCAAGATGGTGCCGATTGCACGCGACGCCGCGCGCGGCACCCGCTGGTCGTCGGCGCATGGCGAGGTGCAGGTCGAGACCTTCCGCATCAACGACCCGGATCTCAAACTGTCCGCGCTGTTCGAGCAGCAGAAGAAGGAGCCCTCCACGCGCAAGGTCGAGTACAGCGCGCTGCGCGACGACGGCTTCATCATCAGCGGCCTGCAAGGGCTGAAGCTGTATTCCGTGCGGGCGCAGATCCGCAACGGCGAGGTGCGCGGCTTCACCATCTATTATGATCAGATGATGGAAACGATTGTCGCGCCGGTGATGGTGGCGATGGCGGCTGCGTTCTCGCCGTTCCCCGAGCGCAGCATGCCGTTCGCGGCGCTGGCGAAATCGGTCGAATACGGCAACGGCCTGGTCGTAAGCGCGCAGGGCCACATCGTGACCGACCTCAATCTCATCCAAGGTTGCCAGGTGATCGTCGCATCGGGGCTGGGCGATGCCGTTCGCATCGCCGAGGACAAGAACAACGGGTTGGCGCTGCTGCGTGTCTTTGGGCCGCGCAAGTTTTCGCCGCTGGCGCTGCCGCAGGATGCGCCCAAATCCGGTGAGCTGACGCTTGTCGGCATTCCCGACCCGAAGGAAAAGGGCAATCGCAAGCTTACCGAGATCAAGGCGCGATTGGTGGACGGCGCGGCGATCGAATTGCGCCAGCCGGTGCCGATGGCCGGATTTTCCGGCGCCGCCGCGCTCGACGCCCAAAGCCGCGTGCTTGGCATGATCGAGATGCGAAACGCCATTCTCGCCAGCGCCGAGCCATCCGCGCCGCCGGTGCGCCTCGTCACCGCAGACACGATCCGCGGTTTTCTCGACGCCCATAATGTTGCCGCCGCGCCGACGCAGGTCGGCGACGCCAAGGCCTCGGTGGTGCGGATGATTTGCGTGAGGAAATAGCGGCGATTTATCTATTCTTCCACTTCGGCGCGCGCTTTTCGACGAAGGCTTTCATGCCTTCCTTCTGATCTTCGGTCGCGAACAGCGAGTGGAAGATGCGCCGCTCGAACACCACGCCCTCGAACAGGCCGGTCTCGAACGCGCGATTGACCGCCTCCTTGCCCGCCAGCACCGACGGCAGCGACATATTTGCGATGGTGTCGGCGAGCTTCATCGCCTCATCCATCAGGTTTGCGGCCGGCACCACGCGCGCCACCAGCCCGGATTTTTCCGCTTCCGCCGCATCCATCATGCGGCCAGTCAAAATCATATCCATCGCCTTGGCCTTGCCGACCGCGCGCGTGAGCCGTTGCGTGCCGCCGATGCCGGGGATGACGCCGAGTTTGATTTCGGGCTGGCCGAATTTAGCGTTGTCGGCGGCGATCACGATGTCGCAATGCATGGCGAGTTCGCATCCGCCGCCGAGCGCGAAGCCCGCGACCGCAGCGACGATCGGCTTGCGGGCGCGCGCGGCGCGATCCCAGTCGGCGCAGAAGTTGCCGAGATAGGCTTCGATAAAGGTCTTGTCCGCCATCTCCTTGATGTCGGCGCCGGCGGCGAAGGCCTTCTCGTTGCCGGTGATCAGCATGCAGCCGACTGCCATCGTCGGCTTCGTATGCGTCGATCGCCTGGATGAGCTCGGCAATGAGCGCGCGGTTGAGCGCATTAAGCGCCTGCGGGCGATTGAGCCGGATGATGCCGACCCGGCCTTTGGTCTCGACGATGATGGTCTGATAGCTCATGCCAATGTCTCTCGGTCTTTCCGCCGCTGCCATTAACCGAATTGACGCCAAAGCCACAGCACCAAGGCCGCAAACAGGATCGCGCCAATAAACAAGCCCAGAGCTGCCGCCGATCAAAATCCCGAGCAGCGCGAAGATGTGATAGCCGATGAAAGCGCCGGCGATGCCGACCAGCGCGCTCGTAATCATCCGCCGTTGCGAGCTGCCAAGTGCCCGTGTGACCCAACTCGATCCTATCATGCGGTCGAAGATCAGGCCGGCGGCAATACCGATCAGCAGCACGATGATGAAGCTGACAAACGGATCCGTGTACATGAGCGCAAGCCCTCCCCAGTGAAACGCCCCCATGGCGCTTTAATCTGATCCTAGCCGAGCCGCCGCGGCGGGGGAACCGACACCGGCCGGCGATGCGTCAATCGAGCTTGGCGCCCGAGCGCTTGACCACATCGCCCCATTTGGCCGAATCCGTCTTGATCGTTTCAACGAAGTCCTCGGGGCTGCCGCCCGCCGGCTCGTCGCCGATAGCCGCGAACTTCTGCTTGAAGGCGTCCGACTTGAGCGCCTTGTTGATCGCCGCATTGAGCTTGTCGATGATTGGCCGCGGCACGCCGGCCGGCGCAATGACGCCAGTCCAGGTCGGGGCTAGATAGCCGGGAACGCCGGCTTCGGCGATGGTCGGCAGATCCGGGAACGCCGGCGAACGCTTGGCGCCGCTGACGCCGAGCGCGCGTACCTTGCCAGCGCGGGCGGACGGCGCGATCGATTGCAGGCTTTCGAACATCAGGTCGACATGGCCGGCGATCAGGTCGTTGATCGCCAGCGAACCGCCGCGATAGGGAATATGAACGATCTCGGTCCCGGTCATGTACTTGAACAACTCGCCGCCGACATGGCCGGGCGAGCCGTTGCTCGACGATGCATTCGACAGCTTGCCGGGATTTTTCTTGGCGTAAGCGATCAGTTCCGCGACCGAATTGACCGGCAGCTTGGGCGAGACCGCGAGCAAGAGATGTCCGCGCGCGACCAGCGCGATCGGCTGGAAATCGCGCTCGATGTTGTAGGGCAGCTTTGCCACCATGTGGCGGGTGATGGCGAGCGCGCCGATCGGACCCATGCCGATGGTGTAACCGTCGGGCGGCGATTTCGCGACCAGGTCGAGCCCGATGGTGAGCGCGCCGCCGGGCCGGTCTTCGATGATGACTTGCTGGCCCAGTTCCTGGCTCAGTTCGGCGCCGAGGATACGGGCGACGTTGTCGGTGGCGCTGCCGGCCGCCTGCGGAACGATGAATCTGATCGGGTGGTCCGGATATTCCGCAGCAGTGGCGGCGGAGATCGTGCAGGCGAGGAGAAATGCAATAAGTCCAAGTTTGCGCATGTCGCCCTCCCGGCGTTCAGGCCGCGCAGCTTGGCTCACTTCTGGCAGCTCGGGCAATAGAACGTCGAGCGGCCGGTCTGCACGATGCGCTTGACCTTGCCCTTGCAGCCGGGACACGGCTCGCCCTCGCGGTCGTAGACCTGGAAATTGTGCTGGAAATCGCCGAGCGAGCCGTCGGCACGGCGATGATCGCGCAACGATGAGCCGCCGGCCGCGATGGCGTCCTTGAGCACCGCCTTGATGGCCTCGACCAGCGCGCCCGCGCGCTCGTTCGGTTTTTGATTGCGGTCGGCAATGGTTGAAGCGCGCCGCTTCGGAGACAGCCGCGCGCGGAACAGCGCCTCGCAGACATAGATGTTGCCGAGACCCGCGACAATCTTCTGATCGCTGAGCGCGGCCTTCAGCGACGTCTTCTTGCCTGCGCAAGAATGCGCCAGCATCGACGGCGTCGAATTCATTGCCCAAAGGCTCCGGCCCGATCGAGCGCAGCAGCGGCTCGGATTCGAGCTTGGCGCGCGCAACCAGCTTCATCGAGCCGAAGCGGCGCGGATCGTTGAAGGTCACGGTGGCGCCGTTCGACATATGAAACACCACATGATCGTGCGCGGTGCTCTTCGAACGCTCGTGATAATAGACGCCGGCGCTTGGCATCCTTGCCGACGCGGAACGAACCCGACATGCCGAGATGCATCAGCAGCACGTCGCCCGACGACAAATCCGCCAGCAAATATTTCGCCCGCCGCCCGAGCCCTTCGACGGTCTGGCCTTGCAGCCGCTTGGCGAAATCCTTCGGCAGCGGCCAGCGCAGATCGCGGCGCCGCGCCTCGACGTGCGTGAAACGCGCGCCTTCCATCGCAGGAGCAAGCCCGCGGCGCACGGTTTCGACTTCGGGCAGTTCGGGCATGGTTAACGGGCTTTCGTCTCACACATAGCGCCCTGCGGGTTCCCGCGCTATGGTCCTGCCCGCAAAGGATTATTGGCTATGGCCGCGCGCCAGCAAGAAACCCATTTCGGCTACGAGACCGTGCCGCTTGCCGACAAGCAGGGGCTGGTGGACGACGTGTTCCACTCGGTCGCGCGTCGCTACGACCTGATGAACGACCTGATGTCGGGCGGACTGCACCGGGCCTGGAAGGACGCGCTGGTCACCGCGGTCAATCCGCCGAAATCCGACCGACCGTTCGCGCTGCTCGATCTCGCCGGCGGCACCGGCGACGTCGCCTTCCGCGTGGTCGAAGCCGGCGGACCCGGCACGCGCGTCACCGTCTGCGACATCAATGCCGACATGCTGAGCGTTGGCGCCAAGCGCGCGGTCGAGCGCGGCTTCGATCAGATGGTGACATTCGAGCAAGGCAATGCCGAGGAGCTTTCCTACCCCGATCGCAGCTTCGACTGCGTCACCATCGCCTTCGGCATCCGCAACGTGCCGCGCATCGAGCGCGCGCTTGAACAGGCCCACCGCGTGCTCAAGATCGGCGGCCGCTTCCTGTGCCTGGAATTCTCCAGCGTGGACGTGCCGGGCCTCGCCGCGCTCTACGAGCTTTATTCGTTCAACGTGATCCCGCGCGTCGGCGAAGCGGTGACCGGCGACCGCGAGGCCTACCAGTATCTGGTCGAATCGATCAGGAAGTTTCCGAAGCCGCAGGCCTTTGCAAAGTTGATCGAGCAAGCCGGCTTCCGCCGCGTCTCGTTCACACCGATGACCGGCGGCGTGGTGGCGCTGCATTCCGGCTGGCGCTTGTGATCTCCGCCGTCTCCCATCTCGTCCGCCTGAGCCGCGCTGGTTTTGTGTTTGCGCGCGAGGGCGTGTTGGCACTGGTCGACACTCGCCCGCTGCCGCTGCCGGCAAAGACCGCGATTGCGCTGGCGAGACTGATCGAACGTCCGACCGCCAAAGACGGCTCGAGCCGGCTCGCCTCCGCGCTCACAAAATTGGGGCCGACCTACGTCAAGCTCGGTCAGTTCCTGGCCACACGGCCCGATGTGGTCGGCAAGAACATCGCGCGCGATCTCGAAAGCCTGCAGGACAAGATGGCGCCGTTCCCGCAAGCGCAGGCGGAGGCCGCCGTCGCCTCAGCCTTCGGCAAGCCGCTGCACGACGTCTATGCAAGCTTCGGACAAAGTGTCGCCGCGGCTTCGATCGCACAGGTGCATCGCGCCGAGATCGAACAGGACGGCGCACGCAAAGCGGTCGCGGTGAAAATCCTGCGGCCGGGCATCGAGCGCCGCTTCAAGGTCGATCTCGCCGCGTTCTTTTTTGCCGCGCGCAAGGCGGAAGCCTTTTCGCTCGAAGCGCAACGGCTGCGCCCGGTCGAGGCGGTGGCGACGCTCGCCCGCTCGGTGGCGATGGAAATGGATTTCCGGCTGGAAGCCGCCGCGCTTTCCGAGATGGCGGAGAACACGCGCGAGGACAACGATTTCCGCGTGCCGACGGTGGACTGGGACCGCACCGCGCGCGAGGTGCTGACGCTGGAATGGATTGACGGCACGCCGCTCAGCGATCACGCCGCGCTCGCGGCCAGGGGCCTCGACCTGCCGGCGCTCGGCCGCCAGGTGATCCAGAGCTTCCTGCGCCACGCGCTGCGCGACGGCTTCTTCCATGCCGACATGCATCCGGGCAATCTGTTCGTCGACGACGAGGGCCGGCTGGTGGCGGTTGACTTCGGCATCATGGGACGGCTCGGGCCCGAAGGAGCGGCGCTTTCTCGCCGAGATCCTGTTCGGCTTCATCACCCGCGATTATCAAAGAACGGCGCAAGTGCATTTCGACGCCGGCTATGTGCCGCGCCACCACTCAGTCGAAAGCTTCGCGCAGGCGATCCGCGCCATCGGTGAGCCGATCCATAACCGCACCGCCGAAGACATCTCGATGGCGAAGCTGCTGATGCTGCTGTTCGAGGTCACCGGGCTGTTCGACATGCGCACGCGGCCGGAACTGCTGCTGTTGCAGAAAACCATGGTGGTGGTGGAAGGCGTCGCGCGCACGCTCGATCCCAAGCTCGACATGTGGAGCGTCGCCGATCCGGTGGTGCGCGAATGGATCGAGCGCAATCTCGGGCCGGTCGGAAAGCTGGAAGACGCGGTGGAAGGCGCCGGCGAGATCGGCCGTTTTCTCGGCCAGGTACCGTCGCTGCTCACCCGCGCCGGCATGATGCTCGATCAGCTCGACACCATCACCCGCGACGGGCTGGTGCTGTCGCCGGAGACGGTGGCGGCGATCGGCGCTGCGGAAGCGCGGCGCAATCGCTGGACCGTGGTCGCGCTATGGGCGATCGCGGCGCTGCTGGCCTGGATCGTGTGGTCGGTCAGCTGACGACGGCCATTTCTCCCGCCTCATCAACCGCGCAGGCTGGTATGCACCCAATGATTGCATTGATTGCATTGCAATCATTGCTATAATGCTCATGTTTCCTGGCCTTTCGTGCGGAGAACGCCTTGGGCAGCCTGACCATCCGGCAACTCGACGACACGCTGAAGAAGCAGCTGCGGCTGCGCGCGGCCCGCAATAGCCGCTCGGTCGAGGACGAGGTGCGCACCATCCTGCGCGGCGCGGCGGCCGGCGACGACGCCTTCCTCGCAACCCCGGCGGCCGCGGCCGCGCCGAGTAAACCCAGCGCGCAATCGTCCCGCCGCGCTTCGACTGCACCGGCGCTCGGCGTCAAGCGCGTGCTGCTGATCATCGGCGGCGGCATCGCCGCCTACAAGTCGCTCGATCTCATCCGCCGGCTGAAGGAGCGCGGCTTGGCGGTGCGCTGCATTCTCACCAAAGCCGCCGAGCATTTCGTCACGCCGCTGTCGGCCGGCGCCATTGTCGGCGAGCGCGTGTTCACCGACCTGTTCGATCAGGCGGATGAGTTCGATATCGGCCACATCCGGCTCGCGCGCGAAACCGATCTGATCGTGGTGGCGCCGGCGACCGCGGACCTGATGGCGAAACTGGCCGGCGGCCACGCGGACGATCTCGCCACCGCCGTGCTGCTGGCGACGGACGCAAAAATCCTGCTGGCGCCGGCGATGAACCCGCGCATGTGGTCGAACAAGGCGACGCAGCGCAATCTCGCGCAACTGATCGCCGACGGCGTCGCCCTCGTTGGCCCGAACGAAGGCGAGATGGCGGAAGCAGGCGAGCGCGGAACCGGGCGCATGGCCGAACCGCTGGAGATCGCCGCCGCGGTGGAGATATTGTTGCGCGCGAACACCGAGCAGCCGCTGAAGGGAAAGCGCGTGCTGATCACCTCCGGCCCGACCCATGAGCCGATCGACCCAGTGCGCTATATCGCCAATCGCTCGTCCGGCAAGCAGGGCCATGCCATTGCCGCGGCGGCAGCCGCCGCCGGCGCCGATGTGGTGCTGATCAGCGGCCCGGTGAATCTGCCCGATCCGCCAAACGTCAAAGTCGTGCACGTCGAGACCGCGCGCGAGATGCTGAATGCGGTCGAGCGCGCGCTGCCGGCGGATGTGGCGATCTTTGCCGCCGCGGTCGCCGATTGGCGCGTCGCCGACGCGGGCAAGCAGAAGATCAAGAAGAAAGCCGGCCAGGCGGCGCCCGATTTGTCGCTCACGGAAAATCCCGACATCCTCGCCACCATCGCCCAGCGAAAAATCCAGCGGCCGAAGCTGGTGATCGGCTTTGCCGCCGAAACCGAAAACGTCGTCGCCAATGCCAGGGCGAAACTCGCCGCCAAAGGCTGCGACTGGATCCTCGCCAATGACGTGTCGCCGGCCTCCGGCGTGATGGGTGGCGACCGCAACACCATCCAGCTGGTGACAGCGAAGGGCATCGAGCCCTGGCCGCCGCAAACCAAAGAAGCCGTCGCCGCGATGCTGATCGCGCGCATTGTCGATGCGGTCAGCGCATGATCCCGAAAAGTGGGAACCGGTTTTCGGATAAGATCATGCGCAATCAACAGCGAGCGAAAACTTGAACACCACCGAGGTCCGCATCATGCGGCTGGCGCACGGCCAGGATCTTCCGCTGCCGTCCTATCAGAGCGCGCTCGCCGCCGGGCTCGATCTGCTGGCAGCGGTGCCGGCCAATACGCCGCTCACCATCGCGCCCGGTGCGCGCGCGCTGGTGCCGACCGGCATCGCGATCGCGCTGCCCGCAGGCCATGAAGCGCAGGTGCGGCCGCGTTCCGGCCTCGCCGCGCGCCACGGGCTGACGGTGCTCAATGCGCCCGGCACCATCGATGCCGACTACCGCGGCGAACTACAGGTGCTGCTTGTGAATCACGGCAGCGAATCGGTGAGCATCACGCGCGGCATGCGGATCGCCCAGTTGGTGATTGCGCCGGTGACGCGGGCGCAACTACGCGAGGTTGCGTCGCTCGACGAAACCCAACGCGGGACCGGCGGCTTTGGCTCCACTGGCGGTTGAAGAAACGTCCCGTGTTTTCGTTTTCGGCTAGACGGCTGCCCGACTGTAGCCTATTACCGCTGCAATTAGTTGCAACCGGTGCCCTCCTATGCCGCTGGTGTCTCGCAAGGGCATCCTTGCCATTGCCGCTGTGATCGATGTTGCGATCCACGCCCGCGGCCGGCCGGTGTCGGCGAAGGCACTCGCCGCGCGCCATAAGCTTCCGCCGCGCCATCTCGAACCGGTTCTGCAAGCGCTGGTGCGCGACGGCATCCTGAAAGGGATGCGCGGGCCGCACGGCGGCTACGAACTCGCGCGCGAACAAAAGCGCATCACCGCCGAAGATATCCTGCGCGCCGCCGGCAGCGCGGAGGAGGCCGGCGAGCCGCCGCTGCCCGCGTCGACGCTGGTCAACGACGTGGTGCGGCCGGCGCTGGTCGAAGCCGAGCGCACCTTCTCCGCGGCGCTCGGCCGGATCAATGTCGAGGACATGGCGAAGCGGGCCGAAGCGCGGAAATAGCGCACATTAATAGACTCGTTGCGCGGCTCCTTGCGGAGTCCGTTCACGGTCTGGACTCTTTCGGCGCGATTCCCCGCGGGGGTAAAGTCCAGCGATTCGCGGACGGTGTGGCGGACGCCGCTCGCATCCCTGGGGCAAGCCTGAATGCCGGAGACGATCCGGACGGCGAACGAGAGGCTGCGTTCTCGTCCGAGGCGGGGCGGATTCCTCGCCGCCTTCGTCATCGCAAATCTTTGCATCGCGCTCAGCACGCCGGCTCGCGCCGACGATGGGCTGGCGTCCGGCGTCGTCGACGCCATTCACCGCGCCGTCGCCACGCTCGGCCGGCCGGAATTGCCACTCGCGCTGACGCTCGCACTGCTCGGCTTTGCGGTGCTCGCCATCATCGTGCTGGTGCGCACGCGCAAGGCTGCCGACCGGATCGAGACCGGCTCGCGCGACGACGTCATCGCGATGCACGCCGAGATCGACCGCCTCAAGGCGCTGCTGCTGTCGGAGCCGCAGGTGCTGGTGGACTGGGCGGCGGGTACCGACGAAGCCGGAAATCCTCGGCGACACCGGCATCGTCGTGGCCGGCGGCGTGCCCGAACGCGTGCTCGCGTTCGGCAGCTGGCTGGAGCCGGCGGCGGCGCAGCGCATGGAGCACGCGGTCGAGACATTGCGCAGCGACGGCCGCGGCTTCGTGATGACGCTCACCACCACGCGCGGGGCGCCCGCTCGAGGCGGAAGGCCGCGCGGTGGCGGGGCGCGCGGTGCTGCGGCTGCGCGACGTCAGCGGCATCGAGCGCGAACTGATCGATCTTGCCGCCCGTCACGACCGGCTGATGAGCGACGTCGAGACCATGAAGGCGCTGCTCGATTCGCTGCCCGTGCCGGTGTGGGCGCGCGACGAGAGCAGCCGGTTGATCTTCGTGAATTCGGCCTACGCCCGCGCGGTGGAAGCCAAGGATGCGACCGACGCGGTCGCGCGCGAGGTCGAACTGCTCGACCGCGCCGCGCGCGACGAACTCGCCCGCACCCGTGCCGCCGGCGGGTCCTATGCCAAACGGCTGCCGGCCATCGCCGCCGGCGAGCGCCGCATCTTCGACGTGGTCGATGCGCCGAGCGGCGCCGGCAGCGCCGGCATGGCCATCGACCGCACCGAAGTGGAGACGATGCGCGCCGAGCTCGCGCGCATGATCGAGGCGCACCGCCGCGTGCTCGACCAGCTGGCGACCGGCGTCGCCATCTTCAACGCCGACCGCAAGCTGATCTTCTACAATTCCGCCTTCCGCTCGCTGTTCGATCTCGACGCCGGCTTGCTCGACCAGACCCCGACCGACGCCGCCGTGCTCGATACCTTGCGCGCCGACCGCAAGCTGCCCGAGGAGCAGGACTTCCGGCTGTGGAAGAACCAGCTGCACGAGGCCTATCGCGCGGTCGAGCCGAAGGAGCACATGTGGCACCTGCCGGACGGGCGCACGCTGCGCGTGGTCACCACGCCCAATCCGGAGGGCGGCGTCACTTATCTCTACGACGACGTCACCGAGCGGCCTCGACCTGCACCGCCGCTACGACGCGCTGATCAAGGTGCAGAGCGAGACGCTCGATCATCTGGCCGAAGCGGTCGCGGTGTTCGGCAGCGACGGCCGCGTGCGGCTGCACAATCCGGCGTTCCAGCGCATGTGGAAGCTGTCACCCGAGGCGCTCGACCAGCATCCGCATATCGAGGCGGTGACCGCCTGGTGCCAGGCGCTGCATGACGACAATACGGTGTGGCGCGACTTACGCGGCGCGGTGACCGCGATCGACAATCGCGAGCCGATTGTCGCGCGCATCGAGCGGCGCGACGGCATGATGATCGACATGACCACCATGCCGCTGCCCGACGGCGCCACGCTGGTCACCTTCCAGGACATGAGCGACACGGTGAATGTCGAGCGCGCGCTGCGCGAGCGCAACGAGGCGCTGGAGACCGCCGACGGCATCAAGATCGAATTCGTGCACCACGTGTCCTACGAACTGCGCTCGCCGCTCACCAACATCATCGGCTTCGCGCATTTCCTCGGCGATCCCGCCTTCGGTCAGCTCACCGACAAGCAGCGCGAATATCTCGGCTACCTCACCACCTCGACCAACGCGCTGCTGGCGATCATCAACAATATTCTCGACCTTGCCACCATCGACGCCGGCGCCATGTCGCTGACCCTGGGCGAGGTGGATATCCGCGCCAGCATGGAGGCGGCGGCCGAAGGCGTGCTCGATCGCCTGGTCAAGAATAATTTGAAGCTCGACATCCGCTCCGACAGCGGCATCGGCAGCTTCATGGCCGACGAGCGGCGCTTGCGGCAGATTCTTGTTCAATCTGTTGTCCAACGCGGTCGGCTTCTCGCCGCCGGGCGAAACCGTTACGCTCGCGGCCGAGCGGCGGCCGGACGCGGTGGTGTTCACGGTCACCGACCGCGGCCCCGGCATTCCGCCCGAGCAGAAGGACAAGGTGTTCGACTGGTTCGAGACCGACTCGATGGGTTCCGAGCATCGCGGCACCGGCCTGGGGCTGTCGCTGGTGCGCTCGTTCGTCGAATTGCACGGCGGCACGGTGACGATCGATTCCGTTCTCGGCCAGGGGACGACGGTGACCTGCGTGTTCCCGGTGGAGCAGGCGCAGAAGCCGAGCGCAGCGTAGGGCTTCCGATCCGGACCGGCGGTTTTGACCATAATTTTATGAGGTTTTCCGGGCTGCGCATCACAGAGTTTAACAACTCATTAACCATGCGCGGGCACGATGCGGCATCCGGGTACGGGCGCAAATACCTGTTCGCAGACTTGCGCCTACGACCTTCATGAGGGGGTTTGACCATGCAAATTCATTGCAATCGTCTCGGAATTTTGACGGCCATTCTGTTCGGCTTCGCGATTGTGCCAGCGCTGGCGGACGACGGCGTCAGCAAGGACAAGATTTTATTCGGACAGGTCGCGGTGCTCGACGGTCCGGCCAAGGGCCTCGGCCAAGGGATGCGCGAGGGCATTCTTGCCGCGTTCGAAGAAGCCAATCGCGCCGGCGGCATCAACGGCCGCAAACTCGAACTCAAGTCGGTCGACGATGGCTACGAGCCCGAGAAAACCATCGAAGCCACCAAAAAAATTATCAGCGAGGACAAGGTTTTCGCGCTGGTCGGCCCGGTTGGAACGCCAACCTCGAAGGCCGGACAACCGATTGCGACGGCCGCCAAGGTCCCGTTCATCGGCCCGTTCACCGGCGCCGAATTTCTGCGCAATCCGTATAACCGCTACGTCGTCAATATCCGCAGCTCGTATTTCCAGGAGACCGAGGCCTGGATCGAACACCTGACCAAAGATCTCGGCATCACGAAGATCGCCATTCTCTACCAGGACGACGCCTTTGGCCTCGCCGGTCTGGAAGGGGTCAAGAAGGCGATGGCCAAGCGCAACATGTCGCTGGCGGCCGAGGGAACATTCAAGCGCAATACGATCGCGGTTAAGTCGGCTTTGCTCGACATCATGAAAGGCCAGCCGCAGGCGATCGTGACCGTCGGCCCGTACAAGCCGATCGCGGAGTTCGTCAAGCTCGCGCGTCAGCTGAAGATGGACGCCGTGTTTGTCGCGATTTCATTCGTCGGATCGGACTCGCTTGCCGAAGAGCTCGGCAACCAGGGCGCCGGCGTGATTATCAGCCAAGTGGTTCCGTTCCCGGGCGACAAGTCACTGCCCGTGGTCGTGTCCTATCAGGCAGCCATCGCCGCGGTAAATCCGAAATCGAAGCCCGGCTTTGTGTCATTGGAAGGCTATTTGGTCGGCCGTCTCGTGGTCGAGGCCTTGAAGCGAATTCCAGGTGAGCCGACGCGCGAAGCGCTGCTCGACGCGATTGCCAAAGCGCCGTTCGACCTTGGCGGTGTAAAGCTCAGCTTTGGCCCTGAGAAAAATCAGGGATCGGATCAGGTCTACTTCACGATCCTGCAATCGAATGGCTCATTCAAGCCGATCTCCAAGCTGGCGAAGATTGCCGGACAATAACCAGGAAGCGGACATTCATCGAATGCGCGGTGTGCGATCCATCCTGGCGGCGCTGGCCAATCGCATTCGTCCAAGACGCTTGGGCTGGTTCTCGACCATTCGCGCACGACTTTATTGCGCGTTCGGGTTTTCCGCGGTGCTGACGCTGGTCGGCTCGTTTACCGCGCTTTATGAATTCACGACGATCGGTGCGACCACCAATGAAATCTTGTCGCACAGCTTTCCGGCGACGGTTGTGTCGCTGCGGCTCGCCGAGGAGGCAAGCAGTTTGGTTTCCTCGGCCCCGCGCTTGATGACAGCGGCGGACGATAAAACACGCGTCGAAATAGTAAACGGAATCAGTCGGCAAGAAGCGGAGCTTGAAGAAGGCATCGCGCGTTTGCTGGCGCTCGGCATCGCCAAAGCCGACGATATCGATGTCACGCGCAAAGCCTTGGTTCAGCGGCTTGACGCGCTCAATCAAGCCGTTACGGACCGCATTGTCATATCGACTGAACGGTACTATCTGGCATTGTCGATCCGCACGGCGCACGAAGCGCTGCTCGATGGCCTCGCTCCGGCGATCGATGACGCCAATTTCGATCTCATGACCAAAGGCAAACAGACGGGAATTGAGTGCCGCGCTCAATTCCACACTCGAATCCTTGCGCCGGCTTTTGGAAACGCAATCCGAGTCAAATCTGCCTGGCGGGACTTTTGACAGAAGCTTCCCTGGTTAATGAGCCGAACCGGCTCGAACCACTGCGCGATCTGATCGGGGCTGCGAAGCGGAAAATCGAAACAAACTTGCGCGCAATTACCGATGCCATGCAGCAAGACGAGCTTACCGCCCTTTATAAGCAACTTGGCGACATTGGCGGCGGACGACGGTATCATCACGCTGCGTGCCTTACGAGCTTAATCGACAACACGATGCCCAAGTCGCATTTGCAGCGGCACAATCCGAAGCCGTCAACCTTAAGCAGACGGTGGATGCCTTGGTGGACCAGCAGGGCAAGAATGCGCAGAAAAACTCCTTGCAAGCCGCGCACCAAATTCGCACGGGCCAAATTCTTCTGATCGTGCTCGCGTTCGCGGCCATCATCGGGGCGGCCCTCATCGCCTGGCTTTATGTCGGCCGCAATATTGCCCGCCGCCTCGGGCTGCTCAGCAACGCCATGCGCCGCATCGCCGATGGCGATTTGAATGTTCATATCCAGGACAACCGCAGCGACGAGATCGCCGATATGGCGCGAGCGCTGCAGTTTTTCCGCCAGGCGACGGCGGACGCGACTGCCGCCCGTCAGAAAGAGATCGAGCAGGCGCGGGACGCTGGAGCAGCGGCGGCAATTGGTCGAGGCCGCCACGCAAAGTTTCGAACGCGCAGTATCGAGCGTCGTGCAAACGCTCGATCGCGCGGCCAAGGCCATGGACAGCTCGGCGCGCGACATGGCCGACAGCGCCAGCCGCAATCAGGAGCAGGCGCTGGCGACGGCGGCGGCTTCCGAGCAAGCGACCACGAATGTCGAAATCGTCGCCACCGCGGCGGAAGAAATCGCACGGTCGATCGAACACATCGCGGCCCGCGTTGCCGAATTCTGCCACGGTCGCGCGTCAGGCGACCGGCGAAGCGCAAGCGATCACCGGCGCGGTCGAAAGCCTGTCGGCATCGGTCGAGGAAATCGGCGAAGTCAGCAATCTCATTCGCAGCATCGCGGCGCAAACCAATCTGCTCGCGCTCAATGCGACGATCGAAGCCGCCCGCGCCGGCGATGCCGGACGTGGCTTTGCGATCGTGGCGCAGGAGGTGAAAGGTCTTGCCGCCCAAACCGGCAAGGCAACCGAGGAAATCGCGCGTCAAATTCTGTCGATCGAGGAAACGACGTCGCGCTCGGTGCAGACCATGAAGACGATTGCGGCGACGATTTTGCAGCTCGACAATCTCGCCAATGACGTGGCGGTGGCGGTGCGGCAGCAGGATTCGGTGGCCCAGGAAATCGCGCGCAATGCCGGCGCCGCGGCCCAGGGCACCCGCGATGTGTCCGCCAACATCAGTGAGGTTTCAAGCTCGGCGGTCAAAACCGGCAAGGTTGCCAATACGGTTCTCACCGCTGCCGGCGAATTGGCGGAACAATCTCAACTGCTGCGGCAGGAAGTCGAGCGCTATTTGGCCCAAGTCCGGGTGGCGTAGAAATTTCGTTTTCTCGACCTCACGCGCGCATCTGATCAAGCGTGCTTTTCCCCAAAATAACCCGCAAGTGGCTGACGCGCGGCGGCGCCTAGCCGATTGTAACCCTATCTACCTATGATAGAAACGATTATTAATACATAAATAGTTGTGTCGTTTCCAGCAACGGGCCATCGCTATCGCGTGGACTTCAAGGCCTTCCGCGTCGAGCTCTATTTCGAATCCTGCGTCACGATTCCACGCAACAGCCGTCCCAAAAGATCGGCTCCGGTTATGATGCGTTTTTGTTCTCCCCAGACCAAGATCAAATCGTTGTCGATGACATCGTCTTCAGGACGTTCCGGCTTCACCGTCATGCGGCCGATCACGTCGCCCAATGGCGTGCGCATGTCCGTTACGATAATCGGACGATGCCAATAGAGTTCCGGGCCAACCGTCATCGCATTGAAGAGAAAATCGCGCAGAAAATGGTGTGCGTCCAACACGAATGATGGACGGCCCGACGAATCGACGATGATGACCCACTTTTTTCCCGAGGCATTCAATTGCCGCAAGAACGGATCATCGGGCGAACGTTCATACTTCGGCAGCAAGGGCCGTTCGTTTTCGATGGGAAGAGTGATGACGCTGCGAGGGTCGATCAACTCCCCCTCATCCGCCACAAGGATATCGTCGAGGTCGAGAAAGTTCAGCGCGCCGATCGCCTCCAATTGTCCGACATCCGCGCCGGCTGCTCCCACGTGCTTTGTGATAAATGCGCGAAAATCCCGCTCGCGCAAGAAACGTGAGTCCTTCCGGTCCGAGCCACCAGTTGAGAATGATCGCGGTCGGCTTGGCCACCGGAAACAGCACCACCCGGTACACTTTCAGCAGCGGCGTGAGCCGCGCCGCCATGCGCAGCGCATGTCGCGAAAAATAGGCTTGCGGAAAAATTTCGCCGAACAGCGTGATGACGATGGTCGAGAAAATAAACGCTCCGACGCCGGCAAGAACCGAATCCGACAACAGCGTGAGCAGCACGTTGATCGTCACATTGCCCCAGAGCACCGTGGCCAAGGTGAGGTTGGAATCCTTGCGCAACGCAAGCAGCCCGGCTGCATCGCGGTTGCCGCCTGCCGCCTCGACCTCCAGCCGTAATTTGCTGATGCTGAAAATCGCCAGATTAAGACCTGAAAAAATGGCAGATTGAGTAATGCAGAAGGCGATGCCGATCCAAACATAGAAAACGTTGACATCAGATAGCAATGGCGAGTGGTTCATGATGAAACAATCATTCAGCTCAGTCCGAACCTGCGCGTGCACCACGTCTTCATGAGATGCGTCAAGACGGCATAGCTCAGCAGAATCAGGCACGAGGTAGAGCCAGTAAGTCGGCGGCAGCGGCACGAAGCCCAACGCGCCGCCAAACCACGAAAACGGAAGCGCAATTCCGACCGCGGCGATGATCAGACTTGTCGCAATCACCGGCGCGCTGGCCCTGCTCTCGAAGAACGGCACCTTGGCCGTGCGGATGATATGGATGATCAGCGTCTGGGTGAGCAGGCTCTCCACAAACCAGCCGGTCTGGAACAGCGCCGGCTTGTCCCACGCGTGGAAGATGCCGAGCATCACGAAGAACGTGACGTAATCGAAGATCGAGCTGATCGGTCCGATCAACAGCACGAATTTCGACATGTTGCCGATGTCCCACCGCCGCGGAACCGCCAGGTACTCGGCGTCGACATTGTCGGTCGGGATCGTGGTCTGCGAGAAGTCATACAGCAGATTGTTTGTAAGCACCTGGATCGGCGCCATCGGCAGGAATGGCAGGAAGATGCTGGCGCCGATCACGCTGAACATATTTCCGAAGCCTGAGCTCGCCCCCATCTTGATGTACTTGGTGATGTTGCCGAAGACCTTGCGTCCCTCGATCACGCCGTCGCCGAGCACCGCCAGGCTCTTTTCGAGCAGGATGATATCGGCCGTTTCCTTGGCGATGTCGACGGCGCTCTCCACCGAGATGCCGACGTCCGCGGCCTTGAGGGCCGGTCCGTCGTTGATGCCGTCACCCAAATAGCCGACGACGTGCCCCTTGCGGTGAAGGGCATCGATAATCGCCGCCTTCTGGGCGGGCGAGACCTTTGCGAACACAGTCGCGGTCTCGGCCAAGTCCGCCAACTGATCGGGCGACAGCGTCTCGATCTCACTGCCGAGAACGATATGATCCACAGGCAGGCTGACGTCGTGACAGATCTTGCGCGTGACGATGTCGTTGTCCCCGGTCAGGATCTTCACCTGCACGCCACGGGCCTTCAGCGTGGCAATGGCCGCGGCCGGCGGTTTCCTTCGGCGGGTCGAGGAACGCGATATAGCCAAGCAATGTGAGGCCGGCCTCGTCCGCGACGGAATACGTCGCCTGCGCCGGCGGCATCTCCTTGAAAGCGACCGCGATCACCCGAAATCCGTCCGCGTTGAGCTTGGCCGTCGTCTCCTTGGCCTGGGCGAAGTGGCTCGGGTCGAGCGCGCCGGTCTCGTTGTTGGTGGCGTAGCGCGTGCAGACGGCGAAAATCTCCTCGACCGCGCCTTTGCAGATGAGAATGTGGGCGTCGTCACCGCGCTTGAGAACGACCGACATCCGGCGCCGCTCGAAGTCGAATGGAATCTCGTCGATCTTGCTGAACCGTTCGTCGACCTTCAGCTTCTCGTCGAGTTCGACATGTTTGCAGGACCGCGACATCGAGCAGGTTCTTGAGACCGGATTGGTAGAGGCTGTTCAAGTAGGCGTATTCGAGAACGCGGTCGGAATCCTTGCCGTGCAGGTCGAGGTGGCGCTTGAGGACGACCCGGTCCTGCGTCAGCGTGCCGGTCTTGTCCGTGCACAACACGTCCATCGCCCCGAAGTTCTGGATGGCGTTGAGGCGCTTGACGATGACCTTCTTCTTCGACATCGCCATGGCGCCCTTGGCCAGATTGACCGTCACGATCATCGGCAGCATCTCCGGCGTGAGCCCCACCGCCACGGCGACCGCGAACAGCAGCGCCTCGAACCAATTGCCCTTGCTCAGGCCGTTGATCAGGAACACCAGCGGCGCCATGATCGAAATGAGGCCGATCATCATCCAGGTGATCCGCGTGATGCCCTTGTCGAAGCTCGTCAGCACGCGCCGCTCGGCGATCGTGCCCGCCACTTGACCGAAAGCCGTGCGGGCGCCGGTGAGCACGACCACACCGGAGCCGACGCCGCTGACGACAACGCTGCCCATGAAGCAGATGTTCGGGAGATCGAACGGCGTCTCCGCGGCGCCGGCATGGGGTTGCGCGTTCTTCTCGAGCGGCATCGCCTCCCCGGTCAGCGTCGACTGGTTGACGAACAGATCCTTCGCCGAGATCAGCCTCATGTCCGCGGGGATCATGTCGCCGGCCGACAGCAGCACGATGTCGCCGGGCACCAGCCGCTCGATCGGGACTTCGTCATGCTCTTTCGCGGCGCCGGGCATCTGCCGGCGCACGGTCGCGGTGATCAGCACCATCCGTCGCAGCGCGTCGGCGGCCTTGTTCGAACGATGCTCCTGGATGAAGCCCAGTGAGACGCTGAGGACCACCATGATCGCGATCACGATGGCGACCCGCTGATCGCCCGAGAGGTAGGACGCAGTCGCGAGCGTCAGCAGAAGCAGGTTGAGCGGGTTGATTGACCGGCTGACCAGCTCGCCGATGATCGTGTGGCGCGCCTGATTGAGCGACTTGGTTGGGACCGACCGAGCGCAGCCGCGCCTTGACCTGTCCGGGCGTAAGGCCCTCCGCGGTTCCGAGAACCCGGTGCAGCGCTTCATCCGGCGCGAGGCGAGCGATCTCACCGAGGCTAACCCCGCTCGCGGCCAAGCCTTCGGGTGCGGCCGGCGATCGGCGCCATAGCCGAGCAAGGATGGACATGAAGGCGATCCGGCGGTGCTTCTCCACGCGCTCGTCTCCTTGTCATGATGCGTGTTGTTGGCGCATGGGGACTGGCCAAAACATACGTTTCCATAAGCACGCTTTCAGGTGCAAGAACAACACGTTCAAGCCCGGCGTGAGCGTCTATTTGTCGGCGCGCCCGCCGTTTATAACGTTCTGGGCTTAATCGGATGATTCGATGTTTCCCACCACCTCCGGCGGTTTCAGCTTCACGGTGGCGCTCGAAGACGAGCAGGCCACGCGCCGGCTGATGGTCGACATCGCCGCCAGCATCGAGCCCGGCGACCTGATCACGCTGTCGGGCGATCTCGGCGCCGGCAAGACCACCTTCGCCCGCGCCCTCATCCGCCATCTCGCCGGCGACGAGAACGTCGAGGTGCCGAGCCCGACCTTCACGCTGATGCAGGTCTATGAGCTGCCGCGCTTCGTGCTGGTGCATGCCGACCTCTACCGGCTGTCGGGGCCGGCGGAGCTCGCCGAGCTCGGCTTCGACGACCTGGGCGAAGGCGCCGTGACGCTGCTGGAATGGCCGGACCGCGCCGCCGGATTTCTGCCGCCCAACCGGCTCGACATCGCGCTCACGCTGTCGCCGCAGCAAGGCGAGACCTTCCGCAACGCGCGCATCACCGGCTACGGCACCTTTGCGCCGCGCGCCGAGCGCATCGCCGCCATCCGCCGTTTCCTCGAGCGCGCGGGTTTTGCGATGGCTGACGCGCCGGCGCATCCAGGGCGACGCCTCGACGCGTACCTACGAGCGGCTGACGCTCGAAGGCACCAGCTACTTGCTGATGAATTCGCCGCGCCGGCCGGACGGACCCGCGGTGCGCGACGGCAAGCCCTACAGCGCGATCGCGCATCTGGCCGAAGACGTGACGCCGTTCGTCGCCATGGCGAAGGCGTTGCGCGAGCACGGCCTGTCGGCGCCGGCGATTTTTGCCGCCGACCGCGAAGCCGGGCTGCTGCTGCTCGAGGATCTCGGCGCCGAGCTGGTGGTCGACGGCGAGCCGCCGGCGCCGATCGAGGCGCGCTACGAGGTGGCGGTCGATCTGCTGGCGGGGCTGCATCGCGAGCAGCTGCCCGACGTGCTCGCGGTCGAGCCCGGCGTCGAATACCGGCTGCCGCGCTACGACATGGACGCGCTGCTGATCGAGGTGGAATTGCTGCTCGACTGGTACCTGCCGAAGCTCGACGCCACGATTTCGCCCGCCAAGCGCGACGTCTATATCGCGCTCTGGCGCGACGCGCTGCAGCTCGCGCTCGACGCGCCGCCGACCTGGGTGCTGCGCGATTTTCATTCGCCCAATCTGCTGTGGCTGCCGAAGCGCGAGGGCACGGCGCGCATCGGCCTGCTCGATTTCCAGGACGCGGTGATGGGGCCGGCGGCCTACGATCTCGCCTCGCTGTTGCAGGATGCGCGCGTCGACGTGCCGGAGATGATGGAGATCGCGCTGCTGTCGCGCTACACGCGCGCGCGGCGTGACGCCGACCCCACCTTCGATGCGCCCGGCTTCGTGCGGCTCTATGCGACGCTGGCCGCGCAGCGCGCCTCCAAGATTCTCGGCATCTTCGCGCGCCTGGAGCGGCGCGACGGCAAGCCGCAATATTTGCGTCATCTGCCGCGCGTATGGGCCTATCTGCAGCGTTCGCTGGCGCATCCGGCGCTGGCGCCGCTCAATGGCTGGTACCATGTCAATGTGCCGGAGCTGAAGATTTAAAAATGACCCGCCGCCATCCAAATCCACACCGCGCCGCGCCATGGTGCTGGCCGCCGGCCTCGGCACGCGCATGCGCCCGCTCACCGACACCATGCCGAAGCCGCTGGTGCAGGTCGCCGGCAAGGCGCTGCTCGATCATGTGCTGGACCGGCTGGCGGAGGCCGGCGTCGAGCGCGCGGTGGTCAATGTGCATCACTTCGCCGAGCAGATGATCCACCATGTCGCAACGCGCACGCGCCCGCAAGATCGTGATCTCCGACGAGCGCGGCGTGCTGCTCGACACCGGCGGCGGCGTGGTGAAGGCGCTGCCCGAACTGGGCGACGCGCCGTTCTTTCATCTCAATGCCGACACCATCTGGATCGACGGCGTGACGCCCAATCTCGCGCGGCTGGCCGAGGCGTTCGATGCCAAACACCATGGACGCGTTGCTGCTGCTGGCGCCGACCGCCGGCAGCATCGGCTATGCCGGGCGCGGCGATTTTTTCATGGCCGCGGACGGCCGCCTGCGCGCGCGCGCCGAGCGCGAGGTGGCGCCGTTCGTCTATGCCGGCGTCGCGATCCTGTCGCCGGCGCTGTTTGCCGATGCGCCGAAGGGCGAGTTCTCGCTCACCGCGCTGTTCGAGCGCGCCGCCGCGGCCGGACGGCTCTACGGCCTGCGGCTGGAAGGCCTGTGGATGCATGTCGGCACCCCCGACGCCATTGCCGCGGCGGAAGCCGCGATCAAGGCAAGCGCGGGGTAGCCGCGCGATAATTGCATTCCGATTCATGGCCAGCATAAAGCGTGTATGATTCGCGCGATGCCGGCCGCAAAACCCAACGTCTTCAACATCCCCGCCTCGGCGCCGTTTCTGCCGGTGCTGATCGATGCGCTTGCGCGCGGGCAAACTGGTGCCCGGCTTTCCGGCCTCGCGCGATCCGCTCGAACTCGCGCGCGCCACGCTCTATCTGCCGACGCGGCGCGCCTGCCGGCTGGCCCGCGACGTGTTCCTAGACACCATGAAAGGCGACGCCGCCATCCTGCCGCGCATCGTCGCCATCGGCGACCTGGACGAGGACGAGATCGCCTTCGCCGAAGCGGCCACCGCCGAGCTTGCCGAGGCCGCGCTTGAATTGCCGGAGGCCATCGCGCCGCTGGAACGCCGCCTGCTGCTGGCCGAACTGATCCTGCAATGGGCGAACTCGCCGGCGGTGCGCGGCGCGGAAGGCGCGGCCCTGATCGCCAATACGCCGTCGGCCGCGCTGGCGCTCGCCTCCGATCTCGCCCGCCTGATCGACGACATGACCACGCGGCAGGTGGATTGGAAAAAGCTCGACGGACTCGTTCCCGACCAATACGACAAATATTGGCAGCTCTCGCTCGAATTTCTGAAAATCGCGCGCAGCTATTGGCCGGCGCGGCTCAAGGAACTGGGCGCGATCGAATCCGCCGCGCGCCGCGACCGGCTGATCGACGCCGAGGCCAAGCGCTTGGCCGCCAGCGACGCGCCGGTGATCGCCGCCGGCTCCACCGGCTCGATGCCGGCGACCGCCAAACTGCTCGCCACCATTGCCAAGCTTCCGCATGGCGCCGTGGTGCTGCCCGGCCTCGACATGGATCTCGACGACGCGTCGTGGGCGCTGATCGCCGGCGACGACGACGACAAGACGCATGACGGCGCGCCCGCCGCCGGTCACGCGCAATTCGCCATGCACGCGCTGCTCGATCGCTTGCATCTCGCGCGCAAAGACGTCGAACAGCTCAGTGCGTCTGAGCCGCACGGCCGCGAAATGCTGGTGTCCGAGGCATTGCGGCCGGCCGCCACCACCGAGCGCTGGCAGGCGCGCGCCAAGAAAAAAGATTTCGATGCCGCAGCCGGGAACGCGCTCGCCTCGCTCGCCATGATCGAAGCCGCCAATGCCGAGGACGAGGCGCTCGCCATCGCGGTCGCGCTGCGCGAAGCGGTCGAAACTCCGGCTAAGACCGTCGCGCTGGTGACGCCCGACCGCGCTTTGGCGCGCCGCGTCGTCGCCGCATTGGAGCGCTGGCAAGTTCCGGTGGACGATTCCGGCGGCGATTCGCTGGCTGATACCAATGCCGGCGTGTTCGCAAGGCTTGCGGCGGAAGCAGCGCTCGGCGGGCTCGAACCGGTGACACTGCTGGCGCTGTTGAAACATCCCTTGCTGCGTCTCGGTGCGTCAGCGGGCGCGCACTCCATAGCCATCGCCACCCTGGAACGCGCGCTGCTGCGCGGCCCAAGGCCGCGCCCCGGGACCAGCGGTCTTGCCCACGCACTTGAGACTTTCCGCAACAATCGCGACCAGCTTCACCGCAGCGATCCGCGCTGGCTGATTGCCGACGATGAATTCGACGTGGCCGCCGAATTGATCGCGCGGATCGCTGCCGCATTGGCGCCGCTGGAAAACTTAAAACCAGGTGATCACTCACTGGCGAAGCTGGCAACCTGCCACCGTGATGTCATCGAAGCGCTCGCCAAAGATGCCAAAGGCGAGACCGCTGCCTCCGCCGGCAACGACGGCACCGCGCTCGCCGACGCTTTCGAAAAGCTGATCAACAGCCCCTCGGCGGCCGGCCTCGCCGTCGCCAAAGGCGACTATGCCGAACTGTTCCACGCGACCATCAGCGACCGCGTGGTGCGGCGGCCGGAAACGCAAAACGTGCGCGTGCGTATCTTCGGTCCGCTGGAAGCGCGTTTGCAATCAATTGATCGCGTCGTGCTCGGCGGGCTCAACGAGGGCAGCTGGCCGCCGGAGACGCGCAGCGATCCCTGGCTCAGCCGGCCGATGCGGCGCGATCTCGGCCTCGATCCGCCCGAACGCCGCATCGGCCTGTCCGCCCACGACTTTGCGCAGGCACTCGGCGCCAAGGAAGTGATCCTCAGCCGCGCCGCCAAGCTGGCCGGCGCGCCGACGGTCACCTCGCGTTTCGTGCAGCGCATCGCCGCGCTCGCCGGCAAGCGATGGGACGGCGTGATCGAGCGCGGCAATCGCTATCTCGAACTCGCCCGCGCGCTCGATCATCCGGCGGTGGTGAAATCCGCCGAACGGCCGGCGCCGAAGCCGCCGCGCGCGGCGCGGCCGCTGCGGCTATCGGTGACCGCGATCGAGGACTGGCTGCGCGACCCCTACACCATTTACGCCCGATACATTCTCCGCTTGCTGCCGCTCGATCCCATCGACACGCCGCCGGGCGCGCGCGACCGCGGCACCATCATCCACGGCGCCATCGGCGATTTCACCAAGAACTTCGCCGCCGGCCTGCCGGCCGATTCCGTCAAGGAGTTGCTCAAGCTCGGCGAACGGCATTTCGCCCCGCTCGCCGACTTTCCGGAAGCGCGCGCGTTCTGGTGGCCGCGCTTTATGCGCATTGCGAATTGGTTCGCGCATTGGGACGGCGAACGCCGCGCCAATGTCAAAGCGCTGCATGCGGAAATCCGCGGCGAGCTGAAATTCCCCGTCGGCGCGCGCGAATTCACGCTCGCGGCCATCGCCGACCGCATCGAGCAACGCAAGGACGGCAGCTACGCCATCATCGATTACAAGACCGGCGCGGCGCGCACCGAGAAGCAGGTGCGCACCGGGCTTGCCCCGCAATTGACGCTGGAAGCCGCCATCCTGCGCGCCGGCAAATTCGGCAATGCTCGCGGCCGGCTCGGTGTCGGAGATCGCCTACGTCACGCTGAAAGGCGGCGAGCCGGCGGGCGAGCCGAACGAAATCGATTTCAAGGAAGGCACGCCCGGACAGCCAGGCCGACCACGCGCTCGGCAAGCTCAAGGCGCTGGCGGCGAAATTCGAGGACGAGACGACGCCGTACCTCTCGCTGGTGCACCCGATGTGGCGCACCCATTACGGCGACTACGACCACCTCGCGCGCGTAAAGGAATGGTCGCTCACCGGCGGCGTCGATGAGGGGGGCACGGAATGACTACCGCCCGCAGCATCCCGCACGACGTCCGCCGCGTGCAGATCGAGGCCGCCGATCCGGACGTGTCGGCCTTCGTGTCCGCCAATGCCGGTTCCGGCAAGACCTACGTGCTGGCCCAGCGCGTGATCAATCTGCTGCTGCGCGGCATCGATCCGGCGAAAATTCTTTGCATCACCTTCACCAAGGCCGCCGCCGCCAACATGGCGAACGAAGTTTTCAAGCGGCTGGCGGCCTGGACCGCGCTCGATGACAGCGCGCTCGACAAGCAGATCGAGCTCAATACCGGCCACAAAGCCGACGCGGCGCAGCGCGCGCGGGCGCGCCGCCTGTTTGCCTCGGCGCTGGAGACGCCGGGCGGCTTGAAGGTGCAGACCATTCATGCCTTCTGCACCCGGCTGCTGCACCAGTTCCCGTTCGAGGCCAATGTCGCCGCCCGCTTTACGGTGCTGGATGAGGCCACGACCACGCAACTGCTCGACCGGCTGACGTTGGATGTACTGCTGGAAGCCTCAGTGAATTCTGAGAGCGCGCTCGGCCGCGCGCTGGCGACCGCCATCGTGGTCGCCGCCGACACGACTTCAAGGAGGTGGTGAGCGATGCGATCAAGAAACGCGACGCGATCACGGCATGGATAGAGCGCGCCGGCGGCGTCGATGCGGCCATCGCCGAGCTGTCGAAGAGTTTTGGTCTCGATCCGAAAGACACGCTTGAAGTCGCTCGAACGGGAATTCTTCTCGCAATCGCTGATCCCGACGGCGGAATGGCCGGTGCTGATCGAGATTCTCGAGGCCGGCTCGAAATCCGACCAGAACCACGTCGATGCGCTTACTGTCGCGCGCACGGCCGTGGGCCGCGACCGCATCGAAAATTATCTCGATGTTTTTTGCACCGCCGAACGTGACCCACGCAAACGCATTCTCACCGACAAGCTCGCGAAGGCGCATCCGGATTGGGCCGGCCGTCTCCTCGCCGAGCAGGAACGCTTATGCAAGCTTCTGGAACGCGAACGCGCGGTTCGTGCGCGTGAGCGCACCCGGGCGCTCGTCATCATCGCCGCCGAGGTGATCGCGCGCTACCGCACCGAAAAGGAACGCCGCGCGCTGCTCGATTATGACGACCTGATCGACAAGACGCTGGCGCTGTTTTCCAACGTGTCGGCGGCCTGGGTGCTCTACAAGCTCGATCTCGGCATCGACCATGTGCTGATCGACGAGGCGCAGGACACCAGCCCGAAGCAGTGGGAGATCATCAAGACCATCGTTTCCGAATTCACGCCCGGCGGCGCAAGGCCGAACGTGCCGCGCACGGTGTTCGCGGTCGGCGACGAGAAGCAGTCGATCTTCTCGTTCCAGGGCGCGGCGCCAAAGGCGTTCGACGAGATGCGCCGGCTGTTCGCCAGCCAGTTCGACACGCCGGAGCAGGGCTGGCGCTATTTGCGCTTCCATCACTCGTTCCGCTCGGGCGAAAACGTTCTGGGCTCGGTGGACCGGGTGTTCCGCGAGAGTGACGTATTTCTCAGCGTCACCACCGATGCCTCCGGCATCCCGCCGCATGTGACGCTGCCGGGCGCGGCGCCCGGGCTGGTCGAGCTATGGCCGCTGATCGCGCCCGCTGAAAAGCGCGAGATCGAGGGCTGGGACGCGCCGTTCGACACCTTGAGCGAGGACAGCCCGCGCGTGCAGCTCGCGCGCAAGATCGCCGGCTATCTGAAGCGATCAATGGCGCGCGGGCTGAAAGCCGGCGACGTACTGGTGCTGGTGCGCCAGCGCGGCCCGCTGTTCGAGGCGATCATCCGCGTACTGAAGAATGCCGGCGTTCCCGTCGCCGGCGCCGACCGGCTGGTGCTCACCGAGCATATCGCGGTGATGGACCTGATGGCGCTGGCGGACGGCATGCTGTTGCCGGACGACGACCTGGCGCTGGCGAGCGTGCTCAAGAGCCCGCTGTTCGGTCTGAGCGAGGCGCAGCTGTTCACGCTGGCCTGGGACCGCAAGACATCGCTGCGCAATTCCTTGCGCGCCAAGGCGGGCGGCGATCCAATTTTTGCCGCGGCGGATAGTGCGCTCGATGAACTGGAGCAGGCCGCGCGCAAGCTCTCGCCATTTGCTTTGTTCGCCCATGTGCTGGGGCCGCAGCGCGGCCGCAAGAAATTCTTGGCGCGGCTCGGACCGGAGGCGAACGACGCGCTCGACGAATTCCTCAATCTCGCGCTCGATTACGAGACGCGCGAGACGCCGTCGCTGCAAGGCTTTCTCGCCTGGCTGCGCGCCGCGCGCAGCGAGGTGCGCCGCGACATGGAGTTGGCGCGCGACGAAGTGCGGGTGATGACCGTGCACGGCGCCAAGGGGCTGGAAGCCAACACCGTGATCCTCGCCGACACCACCACGCCGCCCGGCGGTCCGCGCGATCCGCGGTTGTTGTCATTGGAAAATGGCGCGCTGGTGTGGGCGACCGCGCGCGCCGCCGATACGCCCGCCATGACGGATGCCCGCAGCGCAACGCAGCAGGACGCGCGCGACGAATACCGGCGGCTCTTGTATGTCGCGATGACGCGCGCAGCCGAGCGCCTGATCGTCTGCGGCACGCAAGGCGCGCGCAAGATTCCGGACGGCTGCTGGTATCAATTGGTCGATAATGAGCTGAGCGCCGATTGCGTATCCGAACCAGCGGAGGACGGCGACGGCGAGGTGCTGCGTTACCGCAAAGGCCCGCCGCAAGAACAAGAACGTCAGAAGAGCAACATGCCGGGCGCGATCAAGCCAACGTCTTTGCCGGACTGGCTGACTACTGACGCGAGGTCTGAGAGTTCTGCGATGCGCACCATTACGCCATCCAGCGTCATGGACGATGACGATGCACGCCCGTTTACGGCCGGCGGCAACGCGACGGCGCTGCTGCGCGGCACGCTGGTGCACCGCCTGATGCAGTCGCTGCCGGATATCCCCGCCGATCGGCGCGTGAAGGCTGCGCAGGATTATCTGGTACGCGCCGGGACCAAATTGGCGTCCGAGGATCGCGCCAAAATCATCGAGCAAGTCATGCTCGTGCTCGAGGATCCGCGCTTCTACGAGCTTTACCGGCCCGGCAGCCGGGCGGAAGTTCCGATCGTCGGCAGGCTGCAACTCGGCGGCAAAACCGTGCGCGTCTCCGGCCAGATCGACCGCATGGCCGTCACGCAAACCTCTGTCCTGATTGGCGATTTCAAGACCAACCGGCCGCCGCCGCGCCGAATCGCCGACGTGCCGGCCGCCTATGTGCGGCAGCTTGCGCTCTATCGCGCCGTGCTCGCCAAACTATACCCGGATCGGCCGTTGCGCGCCGCCCTAATCTGGACGGAAGTGCCTGATCTCATGGAGCTTTCCACGGAGGTATTGGATACGGCGCTGGCGCGGGTCACAGCCGCGTGACAGCGCTTGACGCTGCGGACACGCATTCATAGGTTCTGCGCCTCGCATTCGCCGGCGCCGCTCCGCGCCATCAATCACAAGAGGAAAATCCCATGGCCGTCGGCAAAACGTCGGACGCAAGCTTCGAATCTGATGTTCTAAAGGCGTCCGCGCCCGTGGTCGTCGATTTCTGGGCGGAATGGTGCGGGCCCTGCCGCATGATCGCGCCGGCGCTTGAAGAGATCGCGGGTCAACTCGGCGACAAGGTCAAGATCGTCAAGCTCAATGTCGACGAAAACCCGAACACCGCGGCCAAGTACGGCATCATGTCGATCCCGACCCTGATGCTGTTCAAGAACGGCGAGATCGCCTCACGCCAGGTCGGCGCCGCGCCGAAGCAGAAGCTGCATCAGTGGATCAGCGGCGCGGTCTGATCGCCGCGACAAATTTTCAAGACCAGCGGCCGGCCGCAGACCGGCCGTTTTCTGTTTCACGCCGGCAACGTGCCGTTCTCGCGCAGGACTTCTCCGGCGAGATAAAGCGAGCCGGTAATGAGAATCCGCGGCGGCGGATCGAGGTCGAGCTTGCACGCAGCCTCAAGCGCCTCGGTGAGGTTGTCGCGGCTGGCCGCCGGCAGCCCGATGGCGCGCGCGGCGTCGGCAACCGCGTCGGCGGTGAGGCCCTTCTCGGCGCCCGGCACCGGCACCGCGATCATCCTGCGCGCGAGCCCGGTGAAATTGCGCAGGAAGCCTTCGCAATCCTTGCTCGCCAGCATGCCGACGATCAGCAACAGCGGGCGCGACACGCGCTCCTCGAGATCGGCGAGCGCCGCCGCGATGGCGCGGCCGCCGTCGGGATTATGTCCGCCGTCCAGCCACAGCTCGCTGCCCGGCGGCGCCAGCTCGACCAGCTTGCCTTGCGCCAGGCGCTGCATCCGCGCCGGCCAGTCCGCTTTGACGAGGCCTGCCTCGAATGCGGCCGGCGGAACTTTGAGCGACTGGATCGCGCGCAGTGCCGCGATGGCGAGACCCGCATTCTCGAACTGGTGACGGCCGTAAAGTTTCGGCGCCGGCAGATCAAGCAAGCCCGCCTCATCCTGATAGACCAGACGCCCGCGCTCTTCGGTCGCGGTCCAGTCTTCGCCAGCGATTTTCAGCGGCGCGCCGAGTTTCGCCGCTTGCCGTTCGATTACGGAGAGTGCGTCGCGGTGTTGGGCGGCGACGATTGCTGGAACGCCGCGCTTGAGGATACCGGCCTTTTCTGTGGCGATTTTGTCGAGCGTATCGCCGAGAAAATCAGTGTGGTCGATTGAAATGGGCGTGATGATGGTGGCGAGCGGATTGTCCACTACATTGGTGGCGTCGAGCCGCCCGCCGAGCCCGACTTCCATCAGCAGCACGTCGGCCGCATGACGCGAAAACAGCAGAAGGGCGGCCGCGGTGGTGATCTCGAACACGGTGATCGGTGCGCCGGCGTTGGCGCGCTCGCATTCCTCAAGCGCTGCCGCGAGTTCATCATCGGACACCAGCCTGCCCTCGCCCGGCTTACCAAGCCGGAAGCGTTCGTTGAAACGCACCAGATGCGGCGAGGAATAGACGTGCACGCGCTTTCCCGCGGCTTCCAGGATCGCGCGCAGGAAGGCGATGGTGGAGCCCTTGCCGTTGGTGCCGGCGACGTGGATCAGCGGCGGCAATTTTCGTTCGGGAGACCCGAGCGCCGCCAGCAGACGCTGCACGCGATCGAGCGACAGATCGATACGTTTGGGATGCAGCGCGGTCAGCCGCGCGACGATCGCATCGACAGGCGTCGTCATGACGGCACGCTCACGCGTGCGCCGGAACCGGCAATTGCTGCTGGCCTGCCGCCGGCGCCTTGGTCAACAACCGGCACAGTTCGGCGAGGACCGCGCGCAACTTGTGACGATGCACCACCATGTCCACCATGCCGTGTTCGGCGAGATATTCGGCGCGCTGGAATCCTTCCGGCAATTTCTCGCGGATGGTCTGCTCGATCACGCGCGGGCCGGCAAAGCCGATCAGCGCGCCGGGTTCCGCGATGTGCACGTCGCCGAGCATCGCATAGGAAGCGGTGACGCCGCCGGTGGTGGGATTGGTCAGCACGACGATGTAGGGCTTCTTCGCCTCGCGCAGCATCTGCACCGCCACTGTGGTGCGCGGCAATTGCATCAGCGACAGAATGCCTTCCTGCATGCGCGCGCCGCCCGAGGCCGCGAACATGATGAAGGGCGTTTGCCGGCGCACGGCGGTCTCTAGCCCGGCGATCACCGCCTCGCCCGCCGCCATGCCGAGCGAGCCGCCCATGAAGTCGAAATCCTGCACGCCGATCGTCACCATCAGGCCTTCCAGGCGGCCGATGCCGAGCTTGATCGCGTCCTGCAATCCGGTCTTGGTGCGCGCGTCCTTCAGACGGTCGGCATAGCGGCGCTCGTCGCGGAACTTGAGCGGATCGAGCGGCACCTCCGGCACCGCGATGTCTTCGTACTCGCCGCCATCGAACATCGCCTTCAGCCGCGCCGGCGCGCTGATGCGCATGTGATAATTCGAGCTCGGGATGACGAACTGGTTGGACTCGACGTCCTTGTAGAACACGAGCTGGCCGGTCTCCGGACATTTGATCCAGAGATTTTCCGGCGTCTCGCGGCGCAGGAAGCTGCGAATTTTCGGCCGGACGACGTTGGAGATCCAGTTCATGCCTTGCTCATATAGGAACGATTCGACGCCATTATAACAACCGCAGCGGCGGCATCTATTCCGCCGCCACGCTCCGGGCGGCACGCACGCCTGCGGCCAGAGCGGATACCAGATCGGTCACCGCCTTCACCGTGCCAGGGCCGGCTTTGCCGGACTTGTCGAGGCTGCCACGCAAAGCATCCACCAGCGCGGAGCCGACAACGACGCCGTCGGCGCCGGATGCAATGGCGCGCGCGTGCTCGGCGGTCTTCACGCCAAAGCCGACCGCGACCGGCAGCTTGGTGTGCCGCTTGATGCGCTTGACCGCGGCCGTCACCTTGCTGGTATCGGGCGCGGCCGCGCCAGTGATTCCGGTGATCGAGACGTAGTAGACGAAGCCCGAGGTATTGTTGAGCACGGCCGGCAGGCGCTTGTCGTCGGTAGTGGGCGTGGCGAGACGAATGAAGTTCAAGCCGGCCTTCAGCGTCGGCAGGCAAAGCTCCTCGTCTTCCTCGGGCGGCAGATCGACCACGATCAAGCCATCGACGCCGGCCGCTTTTGCGTCAATGAGGAAACGGTCGACGCCATAGATGTAGATCGGATTGTAGTAGCCCATCAGAACTATAGGGGTGATGTCGTCGGCCTTGCGGAACTCGCGCACCAGCGCCAGCGTCTTGGTCATGCGCTGGCCGGATTTCAATGCGCGCTGGCCGGCGGCCTGGATCGCCGGCCCGTCCGCCATCGGATCGGTGAACGGCATGCCGAGCTCGATCACGTCGGCGCCGGCCTTAGGCAAAGCTTTCGCAATTGCGAGCGAGGTGTCGTAGTCCGGATCGCCCGCCATGGTGAAGGTCACCAGCGCGGCGCGGCCCTCTTCCTTCAGCGCGGCGAAGCGGCGGTCGATGCGGGTGGTCATCGGGCCTTGCGTCCCAGGAAAGCTTCGACCGAATCGAGATCCTTGTCGCCGCGTCCTGACATGTTGACCACCATCAGGTGATCTTTCGGCATTTTCGGCGCGAGGTCGAGCACGCGCGCCAGCGCATGCGCCGGCTCCAGCGCCGGGATGATGCCTTCGAGCTTGCTGCAAAGCTGGAATGCCGCCACCGCCTCGTCGTCGGTCGCCGAAAGGAATTTCACCCGGCCGAGGTCGTTGAGCCAGGCGTGCTCGGGGCCGATGCCGGGATAATCGAGGCCGGCGGAAATCGAATGCGCCTCCTCGATCTGGCCGTCGTCGTTCATCAGTAAATAAGTGCGGTTGCCGTGCAGCACGCCCGGTCTGCCGCCGGCGATCGAGGCCGCGTGCTTGCCGCTGTTGAGGCCGTGACCGGCCGCTTCCACGCCGTAGATTTCGATTGCACGCTCGTCGAGGAATGGATGGAACAGGCCCATGGCATTGGAGCCGCCGCCGATGCAGGCGATCAGCGAATCCGGCAAGCCGGCCTTCGGCGGTTTGCATCTGCTCGCGCGTTTCGCGGCCGATGATCGACTGGAAATC
Organism: uncultured Alphaproteobacteria bacterium; assembly: GCA_963781875.1. Lineage (GTDB taxonomy): Bacteria > Pseudomonadota > Alphaproteobacteria > Rhizobiales > Xanthobacteraceae > Pseudolabrys. The sequence continues at coordinate 444,798 of CAWAHP010000009.1, read as the reverse complement.
GCGCACCATGGCGGGATACGGGATGCGGGCCGGCGACGGTGCCGATGCAGTAGAATGTGTCGGCGACATTGGTGACCCAGTCACGCAGCGCCTCGTTCATCGCGTCCTTCAGCGTCTTGGAACCCGATTCGACCGCGCGAACCTCGGCGCCGAGCATTCGCATCCTCAGCACGTTCGGCTTTTGCCGCTCGACGTCGACCGAACCCATATAGACGATGCAGGGCAGGCCGAACTTGGCGCACAGCGTGGCGGTGGCGACGCCGTGCATGCCGGCGCCGGTTTCCGCGATGATGCGCCTCTTGCCCATGCGCAGCGCCAGCATGATCTGGCCGAGCACGTTGTTCACCTTGTGCGCGCCGGTGTGGTTGAGGTCCTCACGCTTGAAATAGATTTTCGCGCCGCCACAGTGCTGCGTCAGCCGCTCGGCGAAATAGAGCGGCGACGGCCGGCCGACATAGTTCGCCAGATAGCCGTCCATCTCCTGCTGGAATTTCGGATCGGCCTTGGCGACCGCATAAGCCTTCTCAAGATCGAGAATCAGCGGCATCAGCGTCTCGGCGACGAAGCGGCCGCCATAGATGCCGAAATGCCCGCGCTCGTCCGGGCCGGTACGGAAGGAATTGGGCTGCTGCACGGTCATGCGTTGCTCACGACATTCGATTCGCCGAGTTGCAACACGTCGGCCGCGCGCGCGGCGCGAACGAAGGCGCGGATCTTGTCCGGGTCTTTCTCGCCGGGCGCGCGCTCGACACCCGAGGACACGTCCACGCCCGGCGCGCGCGTGATCGCAATCGCCTCCGCGACATTGTCGGCGTCGAGCCCGCCGGAGAGCATGAACGGCACGCCCGGATTGACGTCCTTGAGCAGCGTCCAGTCGAATCGTTTGCCCAGTCCGCCCGGGCGGGTGGCGTCCTGCGGCGCGCGCGCATCGAAGATCAGCCGGTCGACCACCTTGGCGTAGATGCGGACCGGCGAAAGATCTTTGCGCTCAGCGATCGGCAGCGCCTTCATCACCGGCAGGCCGAAACGGCTGCGCACCACCGCCACCCGCTCCGGCGTTTCGGTGCCGTGCAATTGCAGCATGTCGGGTTTGAGCGCGGCGACGATGTCGAGCAGCGTCTCGTCGGTGGCGTCGACGGTGAGCGCGACCTTGCCGGCGCGGCCTTTCACCTGGCTGCCGAGTGTGCGCGCGGCCTCCAGCCCGAGATTGCGCGGGCTGGGGGGAAAGAACACGAAGCCGACCAGGTCCGCCCCGGATTCCAACGCCACATCAAGCGCTTCCGGGGTCTTCAGACCGCAGATTTTGACCGACAATGCCATAATGAGGCGGGTTCTACCGCCTTCTCCACGTCGCCGCAAAGCGGAACCGTCAGCGGTTCAAGGAATAGGCGGCGGGATGACCGGGAATGGGCCCGGTTCCAGCGGGGGCGCCGGCTCGGGTGTGCCGAAGCGGCGGCGGATGGTCTCCAGTTCGTCGTGCAATGCGCGCACGTCGGCCTCGAGCTTGCGGGCTGTGCGCCGCCACTTGCTCTGGCCGATCCAGGCGGCGAGACCGCCGATCAGCACGCCGAGAATCAGCACTACGAAGATGACCGCGAACAGCGGCAGCGTCGCCGCATAGGCCGGGCTCACCGACGAGAACGGATCGAACGAGACCGTCACCGCCTGCCGGTTGGCCACCGCGAAGGCGATGATGATCACCGCCGGCGGAATGACGATGACTGCGGTGACGATCTTGCGGAGCATCGGCTTTGCCCTACTTCGTCATGGCCGGGCTTGTCCCGGCCATCCACGACATTATGCTCGACGGTAGTTTCCAAGACGTTGATGCCCGGCACAAGGCCGGGCATGACGGATAATGCAGCGGCCGCTTTTTATCGCTACCCCTACACCGGACCGGTCTTGTTCAGGCGTTCGCGCATTTCCTTGCCGGTCTTGAAGAACGGCACCGACTTCTGCTCGACCGAGACATGGGCGCCGGTGCGCGGATTGCGGCCGGTGCGGGCCGGCCGGTGCTTGACCGAGAAAGCGCCGAAGCCGCGCAATTCGACGCGGTCGCCCTTGGCCATGGCATTGGTGATTTCGCCGAGGATGGCGTTGACGATGTTCTCGACGTCGCGCTGATAGAGATGGGGATTCTGGGCGGCGATACGCTGCACAAGCTCGGACTTGATCATTGAACGCCGCCTGACTGGTCAGTTGGACGATGGAGGGTGCCAAAGCGCCAAGAGACCGTCAAGGTTGAGTCGCTCGACCGCCTGCACCGCACCCCACTCCTCGATGTGGCGCGCGACGGCGGAGAGGCCAACCGCCTCGAAGCTCCAGGCCGCGACGTGCAGGAAGGAAAGCTCGCTGAATCGCGGTTGCAGCGCGTAATCGCGCACCGGCGTATTGGCCGGAATCTTCTTTTCCTGCTCGAGCCAGGCCAGCGCGGTCTTCTCGTTGCCGATGCCGTCGATCAGCTTGAGGGCCACCCCCTGCCGGCCGGTGAACACGCGCCCGTCGGCCACGCTCGCAAGCTGCGCGTCGTCCATCTGGCGGCGATCCTTCACCAGGCCCTTAAACCAGGCATAGGAATCGAGCACGATCGCCTCGATCGCCGCGCGCGCCTCCGGGCTGGTCGGCTCGAAGCCGTTGGGCGCGGCCTTGAGCGGCGTGGATTTGACCTCCTCGACCTTGATGCCGATGGTCTTCAGCACGTCGGTGAAATTCGGATACTGGAACAGCACGCCGATCGAGCCGACCAGCGAGGTGTCCTGCGCGACGATATGCTCGGCGGAGAGCGCCGCGATATAGGCGCCGGAGGCAGCAAGGCCGTCGACCACCACCACCATCGGCTTCTTCGCCTGCAACGCCCGCAGCGAGTCGTAAAGTTGCTGGGAGCCGGCGGTGGTGCCGCCCGGGCTGTCGATATGCACGATCACCGCGCGCGCGCGCGAACGGCTAAGCCGGTCGAGCGCCTCGACGCGATTCTGGTTGCCGCGGATCAGGCCCTGCACCTTGATGCGGGCGATGTAGGCGCCCGGCGGGAATAACCGGCTGCCGGGCACCAGCGCGATGGCGGCGCCGACGACCGCGAGCAGAGCGATCACGAGCGCGCTGACGCGCCAGAAGGTGAGCTTGCGCCGCATGCGGCGGCGATCGACGATGGCATCGGCATCGAGCGACATGGTTTCGCTCCGTTATATTTTGCGAATCGGTGCGTTCAATTAGACGCTGTTACCGCGCTAAAGTTGTAACCAGCGTAACTTTATTTCGCGCCCCGGGGCCGAGCCCCGGGGGTCATTTTCAGCAAGATCGCCAGCACGGCTGAGCCGGCCTATTCCTCGGCCTTTTCCTTTTCTCGGCGTATCGTCTCGCTGCTTGAGCGCGGCGCCCAGGATGTCGCCGAGCGACGCGCCGGAATCGGCGTTGCCATATTGCGCGATCGCTTCCTTCTCCTCGGCGACTTCCAGCGCCTTGATGGAGACGGTGACCTTGTGGGTCTTGCGATCGAACGTGGTGACGCGGGCGTCGACCTTCTGTCCGACCGCGAAGCGATCGGGGCGCTGGTCGCCGCGCTCGCGCGCAAGTTCGGAGCGCTTGACGAAGGACGTGAACTCGGTGCCGACGATCTTGACCTCGATGCCGGCCTCCTTGATCTCGGTCACCTCGCAGGTGACCACCGATCCTTTCTTGAGTTCGCCGGCGGACGCCATCGGATCGCCCTGCAGCTGCTTGATGCCGAGCGAGATACGCTCCTTCTCGACATCGACGTCGAGCACCTGCGCCTTGACCATATCGCCCTTCTTGTATTCCTCGATCACCTGCTCGCCCGGACGCTTCCAGTCGAGGTCGGAGAGATGGACCATGCCGTCGACGTCGCCGTCGAGGCCGAGGAACAGGCCGAACTCGGTCTTGTTCTTGACCTCGCCTTCGACCGTCGAACCCGGCGGGTGCTTCTCGACGAACAGTTCCCACGGATTGCGCATGGTCTGCTTGAGGCCGAGCGAAATGCGGCGCTTGACCGGATCGACCTCGAGGATCTGCACCTCAACTTCCTGCGACGTTGAGACGATCTTGCCGGGATGCACGTTCTTCTTGGTCCACGACATTTCGGACACGTGGATCAGGCCTTCGATGCCGGGCTCGAGTTCCACGAAGGCGCCGTAGTCGGTGATGTTGGTGACGCGGCCCTTGAAGCGGCTGCCGACCGGATACTTGGCCTCGATGCCCTGCCACGGGTCGTCGAGCAATTGCTTCATGCCGAGCGAGATGCGGTGGGTCTCGTGGTTGATCTTGATGATCTTGACCTTCACCTGCTGGCCGATATTGAGCACCTCGGTCGGATGATTGACCCGGCGCCAAGCGATATCGGTGACGTGCAGCAAGCCGTCGATGCCGCCTAAGTCCACGAACGCGCCGTAGTCGGTGATGTTCTTGACCACGCCGTCGATCACCTGACCCTCTTCGAGATTCTGCACCAGCTCCTGGCGCTGCTCGGCTCTCGTCTCTTCCAGCACGGTGCGGCGGGAGACCACGATATTGCCGCGGCGGCGGTCCATTTTCAGAATCTGGAATTGCTGCGGCACGTTCATCAGCGGGGTGACGTCGCGGATCGGGCGAATGTCGACCTGGCTGCGCGGCAGGAAGGCCACGGCGCCGTCGAGATCGACGGTGAAGCCGCCCTTGACCTGATTGAAGATGACGCCCGAGACCTTCTCGTTATTCTGGAACGCCTTCTCCAGCTTGCCCCAGCTTTCCTCGCGCCGCGCCTTGTCGCGCGAGAGCACCGCTTCACCGAGCGCGTTCTCGACGCGCTCGAGATAGACCTCGACCTCGTCGCCGATCTTGATTTCGTTCTGCCGCCCGGGCCCCGCGAATTCGCGCAACGCCACCCGTCCTTCGGTCTTCAAGCCGACGTCGATGACAGCGAGTTCCTTCTCGATGCCGACGACCTTGCCCTTGATGACGGACCCTTCCTGCAAATTGCCGGTGTGGAAGGACTCGTCGAGCATCTTGGCGAAATCTTCACGCGAGGGTGCAGCAGCGGTGGCCATGAAATCTCCTGTAAGCGGTGCGCCGGCGGGTTGGAATGGCGTTCCGAATGCGCGGGCCGAAGGTCCCGCAGACCATCGGCGGCCCCCGGAATCCCGGATGGCCGGCGCTAGAACCGTGCTTTCGGAACGATTGAGCGGTCGGACTTGGCCTAACGCAGAGGCTCGAGCGGGGCTTTGTCCTCCAACATCGAGGGGCGTTAATCGCGCCCTCGGCCCGCTCGGGTGGCCTCGACGATGTCGATGGCAGCCCGGATTGCCGCGTCTATATCCAAATGCGTGGTATCGAGCAAGTGCGCATCCTTAGCCTGTTTCAGGGGGGCGGCAGCGCGGTTTTGGTCGCGTTCGTCCCTTTTAACGATGTCGGCCAGCACCGCCGCCTCGTCGATCGGCGCCCCCTGGGCCCGATATTCGGCGGCACGGCGGCGGGCGCGCGCCTCCGGCGCGGCGATGACGAAAATCTTAACGTCGGCGTTGGGGCAGATGACGGTCCCGATATCGCGCCCATCGAGCACTGCGCCGGGCGGCCGGGCGGCGAAATCGCGCTGGAAGGCGACCAGCGCCGCCCGCACTTCGGGGATGGTGGAGACGATCGAGGCTGCCTCGCTGACGCCGTGAGCCTTGAGCGCGACCTCGTCGAAGCGCGCCGGATCGAGCGCCTTGGCGGCGGCGACCGCGGCGGCGACATCGTTGGGCTTGCGCCCGGCATCGAGCAGCGCCCTGGCGACCGCGCGGTAGATCAGCCCGGTATCGAGATGACGCAAGCCGTAATGCGCGGCGAGCCGCTTGCCGAGCGTGCCCTTGCCCGATGCCGCCGGTCCGTCGATGGCAATGATCATGTGAGGTCGGCGCCGACTGAGCGCATCAGGTCGGCGAAGCCTGGAAAGCTGGTGGCGATGATGCCGCTGTCGTCGATGCGCACCGGATTGTCGGTGGCGAGCCCCATCATCAGCGCCGACATGGCGATGCGGTGATCCATGTGAGTTTTGACCTCGCCGCCGCCGGCGACGTTGGACTTGCCCTGCACGATCAGATCGTCGCCTTCGATCTCGACCGTCACGCCGTTGACGCGCAGCATGTCGGCGGTGGCGGCGAGCCGGTCGGATTCCTTGACGCGCAATTCCTTTAAACCCCGCATGCGCGTCACGCCGTCCGCGAACGACGCGGCCACCGCCAGGATCAGATATTCGTCGATCATCGACGGCGCGCGCGTCGCCGGCACGTCGACGCCTTTCAGCTTGGAGGTGCGCACGCGCAGATCGGCGACCTCTTCGCCGCCGTCGTCGCGCGCGGCGAGCGTTTCGATGTTGGCGCCCATCTCGCGCAACGTCGTCAACAGTCCGGTGCGCAGCGGATTGGTCATCACCGCATCGAGGATCAGATCGGAACCTGGCGTGATCAATGCCGCAACAAGAGGAAACGCCGCCGACGACGGATCGGCCGGCACCGCCACGGTCGCCGGCTCGAGTTCGGGCTGACCTTGCAGCGTGATGCGGCGGCCATGCTCGCCATGCGGCTTGCTGGTGACCTTGGCGCCGAAATGTTTCAGCAGGCGTTCGGTGTGGTCGCGGGTCGCTTCCGCTTCGATCACCGTAGTCTCGCCCGGCGCGGCCAGTCCCGCCAGCAACACCGCCGACTTGAGCTGCGCCGACGGCACCGGCGATTCATAAACGATCGGAATCGGGTCGGCGGCCCCGTGCAGCGTCAGCGGCAGCCGATCGCCTTCGGCGGCCTCGCTCACGCGCGCGCCCATTCTTTCCAGCGGGTCGAGCACGCGCCGCATCGGCCGCTTGCGCATCGAGGCATCGCCGTCGAAGCGGGCGGTCACCCCGCAACCGGCGACCGCGCCGACCGCCAGCCGGCAGCCGGTGCCGGAATTGCCGAAGTCGAGCACGCCGGAAGGCGTGGCGAATCCCCCGACGCCGACGCCGTGGATGCGCCAGGCCTGATCGCCCGTGCGCTCCACTTTGGCGCCGAGCGCGCGCATGGCATCGGCGGTATGCAGGACGTCCTCGCCTTCCAGCAGGCCGGTAACCGTGGATTCGCCAACCGTGAGAGCCGCCAGAATCAGGGCGCGGTGGGAGATCGATTTGTCTCCCGGCACGCGGATTTGGCCCTGCAACGGGGCACCACGGCGGGCGGTCAGCGGCTTTAAATCGGCGGGGTTCACTTGGGCGATACCTTTAAGATTCGCGCCGTCCTACCACGCAGCCGCGCGCTTGCGTCATCCGGCCGCTTTGGGCCCGCAGGCGCGCGCCGACGCTATTGACAGGTGCGTTGCAACTAGCCAAGTGAAGCACGATTTACCGACCTTTCCGAGGAACCTCGACTGTGGCGAAACCTGATCTCGGCACCAAGCGCATCTGTCCTGAAACCGGTCGTAAGTTCTACGATCTCAACAAGACGCCGGTGATTTCTCCCTATACGGGCAAAGTCGTACCGATTGTCGTCGCGCCCGTGCGCTCGCGGCCCGAACCCGCGACGCCGGCCCCAGTCGCCCGGCCCGCCCCGGTGGTGGAGGCCGAAGTGGTCGTGCCGGAGACGACCGATGCCGAATTCGTATCGCTCGAGGATGCCGAGGCCGAACAGCAGGGCAAGAAGCCGGCGGCGGCGGAAGGCGCGCCCGCGGAGGGCGAAGAGGCAGAGGTCGAAATCGACGAGAGCCTCGACGATGCCGCTTTCATCGAGGAACAAGAAGAAGGCGATGCCGATGTGACCGATATCATCGGCGAAACCATCGAGAAGGAAGAGGAGACCTGACGGACCGCCGCAGTCTTGGTGCGGCCATCGAATTCGCGAATTGGGGCCATAGCTCAGATGGGAGAGCGCGTGAATGGCATTCACGAGGTCGGCGGTTCGATCCCGCCTGGCTCCACCAGCCTTCGCTCGCTTCGCGAGCTACGGCTCGGCAAGCCGAAGCAAAGCCGCCCCACCGGGCGGCTTTTTGCTGCACGGCGGCGCATAACGCAGCCCTGCTGACAGCGTCCGCTACGCCATTGCATGATGGCGCCTAACCGGGGGAACACCATGCAAGGCAAGATCGCGCTCGAGGAACACGTCGCCATCGAACCGACGCTCGGCGATTCGCAGGTGTTCGGCGCGCATGTGTGGCCGGAACTGCGCCATCGCCTGATCGACGTGCAGGACACCCGCCTGCGCCAGATGGATCAGCACGGCATCGAAATGATGATCCTGTCGCTGAACGCGCCGGCGGTGCAGGCGATCCACGACGTCAAGACCGCGATCGCGGTGGCAAAACAGGCCAACGATGCCTTGGCCTCCGAGGTGCGCAAACGCCCCGATCGTTTCGCCGCCTTTGCCGCTTTGCCGATGCAGGATCCGGACGCCGCCATCGCCGAGCTCACCCGCTGCATCAAGGAACTCGGAATGGTCGGCGCGCTGGTCAATGGCTTTTCGCAAATCGGAACGCCGGAGAACGTCACCTACTACGATCTCCCGCAATACCGGCCGTTCTGGCGCGCGGTCGAGGCGCTCGACGTTCCGTTCTATCTGCACCCGCGCAATCCGCTGCCGAGCTGGACGAAATTCTACGACGGCCATCCCTGGCTGCTCGGTCCGAATTGGGCCTTCGCGGCGGAGACAGCGGTGCATGCGCTGCGGCTGATCGGCTGCGGAATTTTCGACGAGTGCCCGCGGCTGCAAGATCGTGCTCGGCCACCTCGGCGAAGGAATTCCGGTGCAGCTATGGCGGATCGACAACCGCAACGGCTGGATGAAAGCGCCGCACAAATACGCGGCGAAAAAGGGCGTCGCCGACTATTTCCGCAAGCATTTCCACCTGACCACGTCCGGCAACTTCCACACCCCGTCGCTGGTCAACGCCATGACCGAGATGGGCGCCGACCGCGTGATGTTCTCGGTCGACTGGCCGTTCGAGGACGTCGGCGAAGGCGCGCAGTGGTTCGACAAGGCGGAGATCAGCGAAGCCGACCGGCAGAAGATCGGCCGCGGCAACGCCATCAAGCTATTCAAGCTGAAGCTGCGCTAATTTTTCTTCTTGGTGGAGGCCATCGCGCCGCTGCCCCAGGCCGGCACGTCGGCGCCATTGCCCCAGGCAATCGGCCGGTAGAAATTGTGGATGCCGTAGCGGACCATCTTCTTCATCTCGTGCACCCAGTTCGGATGCACATAGACGGCATGATAGTGCGTCGACTTCGCCACTTCCGGCACGTAGATCTGGCCGTCGAGGGTCTCCTTGGCGATGCGGTTGGCGCGCGCCCAGGCGCCGCGCTCGTTGATCATCTTGCTCTTGCCGTCACAGGCGAAAGTGAACTGGCAGGCCAGATGTCGGCTGGCGTTCTGATAGACCACGCCGCAGATGTCTTTCGGATAGTAGCCCGAGAACGCGCGGTTGATCACGACTTGCGCGACCGCCATCTGTCCGCGCACCGGTTCGCTGCGCGCCTCGAAATAGATCGCATTCGCGAGACAGCGTTCCGCCCTGGCGTATTCCTTGCCATCGAGATGCAGCCGCTGCGCCGGCGACGGCGGCGGCACGCCGGGCGCGGGACGCGGAATCGGAACCATGTCGAGCGGGAGCGCAGCGACATCGGCAGTGGCACCGGCACCGGCTCGACAGACATCGTGGAGGTCGGGAGCGATTCCGGATCGACGCTGGCGAGATGCATCAGTTCCGGCCGAGACGCCGCGACCGGCGTGGGCTCGGCGGCCATGCGCGCTCCGACTTCGCGCAGGCAGGCGGCGACTCCATGGCGAATTCGACGGCGTCGAGGTGACGCACGGCGGCAAGTTGTGCGACCGGCGAATCATCGGCCCTGATCGCCGCGCTGGCCAAAGCAACTTGGGTCGGCCGCGGCATTTCGGCGATGTCGTCGCGCGGGATCGCAACTGTGACCGACGGCGAATCCGACGCCAGCGACACGCGATCGATTTCGGATCGGATCCGGTCCGGCAGATCGGCGATGCGCGAACGATTGTCGTGAATGAATTCGGCGGCGTTTTCGACCGACCGGATATTCGCAAGGTCGAGTGCGCTGAGCGTCACCGCAGCCACCGCAAAGATGGTGCAGATGCGCTTGGCGCCGCGGAAAATCTTGTCCTCGATCGTCAGATCAAAAGGATCGAGCTCGATGCTACGCGTCAGCAACTTTCGCTCCCCCGATATCGCCGAATGAAGTTTTCTTTTTCAGTTCGCGGCGATCATATCGGGCGGAAGTCGACGTTGCGGCGGGGGTTAAAACTTTTTTGACCAAACAAGGCAAACACGCATGATTAATTTAACCATGCGCGTGTGAGAGCCTTCGCAGGAATTTTTTGTTGCCCTCAGCGCATGCGATAGCGCTCGACCGCCTGCCGGTTCCAGACCATGCCGTTGCCCGGCCGCTGCGGGATCACCGCGTGGCCATCGGCGATGACCAGCGGCTCTTCCACCAGCACGTTGGCCCAGTCGACATATTCGAGGAAATGGCAGGTCGGCGTGGCAGCCAGCAGATGCGCGCTCACTTCCGGAAACAGGTGTGACGACATTTGGACACGGTTAACGGCGGCCAATTCCGCGGCCTGCCGCCAGCCGGTGACGCCGCCGATGCGCTCGAGATCGGGCATCACGTAGTCGGAAGATTTCTGTTCGATCGCAACCGCCATCGCGGCCGGCAATGAAAAATTCTCGCCGATCTGGACCGGCGTCTTCAGCTCGCGCGCCAGCCGGGCGGCGCCGGCATAGTCGTCATGGCGAATCGGTTCTTCCAGCCAAGTGATGTTCTCCGCATCGAGCGCGCGGCCGCGCGCCAACGCCTCGTCGACCGACAGCGCCTGATTGTAGTCGACCATCAGCGCCACATTGTCGCCGATCCGCTTGCGTACCGCGCGGACGGCGGCGATATCGCCGGCAAGCGTCGGATAGCCGAGACGCAGCTTCACGGCGCGGAAGTTGCCGACGGCTAAAAGTTTCTCGGCCTCGGCGGCGAGGGCGCCGAGATCGTCCATCAGGCCGAGGCCGCAACTGTTGTAGGCCGGGATCGGGCGCGGCTCGGCGCCGAGCATGCGGGCGAGCGGCAGCTTTGCAGCAATGGCGAGCGCGTCCCAGCAGGCGACGTCGAAGCCGGCCATCGCCATGCGCACGATGCCCTGCACGCCGATCAGGGTGAAACGCCGCGCGAGCGTCGCCCAAAGATCGGCCGGAGCAACGGCTCAGCCCTTCGTCACATTTTCGACTTCGCCGAGCAGGCTCGCGATCGCCGGCGCCGCCGCGCGCAGATAACAGAACAGGTAGGAGCGGCCGGTGATCCCCTCTTCGGTCTCCAGGTCGATCAGCAGCAGCGGCGCCTGGCGCAGCGCGCCCTGGCTGGTGCCGAGCACGAAATTGAGCGGAACCTCGACCGGAGTGGCCCGGATGGTGCGCACCGTGAGCGCCGGCATTGACGGCTGTGACGGCATGAGGATCCCCCGATCAGGGGCTGAATATACCGGCTCCGCAAGCCGATTTTGCCTTGTTCTTGAACCTTTAACCGGCGCTGCCCATATTAGTCGCGACCGGACGGCGGTTGCCGTCTGGTTGGGGTGCCCGCGAGGGGCCCCGTCAAAGTCGCTTCAAGCGAGGGCTTTGAGACCATGTCACGAGTTCCGTCCCTATCCAGCCCGTTCCTGCTGGGGTTCGACGAAATCGAGCGCGTGCTCGACCGCGTCGCCAAGGGCTCCGACGGCTACCCGCCCTACAACATCGAGCGGCTGGCGCGCGACGCCCAAAATCCGGAACGGCTGCGCATCACGCTCGCCGTCGCCGGCTTCACCCGCGACCAACTCGATGTCTGCATCGAGGAAAGCCAGTTGGTGATCCGCGGGCGCCAGCAGGACGACAAGACGCGTCAATATCTCCACCGCGGCATCGCCGCGCGCCAATTCCAGCGCACCTTCGTGCTGGCGGACGGCATGGAGGTGCTGGGCGCCGACTTGAAGAACGGGTTGTTGTCGATCGATCTAGTCCGGCCGCAGCCGGAACGGATCGTGAAGTCGATCTCGATCAACGAGCAGGAATGACGGACTTGCGAACCAGGACTCGACCGCGTCAAGCGTTCAATGAAAGAGGAGTTGAGGGCCATGACCAACGACAAGATGATTGAACAGAATACCACCCATCCCGTGATCACGCAGGAAGCGCTGGCGCATCTCGGCGACGGCCGTCTGGCTTACGTCAAGGCGATCCGCTCGGAAGACGTCGCCCATCTGTTTCCGCAGGCGCCGAAGATCGCGCCCGGCATCATGCTGTTCGCCCTGCATGCGGCGGACGGCACGCCGATCATGCTGACCGACACGCGCGAAGCCGCGCTCGCCAATGCCTGGAGCCACGAGCTCGAGGCCGTGAGCGTGCACTAAGCGCCGGCGCTGGCAAAAATCCGAGAATGTTGAGAGTGCTGGATCATCCGCCTTCGCGGATGATGACGGGCGGCGCTACGCCGCGCTGCTCGCCGGCGACATCGCCAGCACGGCATAGAGCGCGTCGGCGTCGCGCGACTCGCGCAGCTTGCGCGCGATCTCCGGATCGCGCAGCAGGCGCGCGACGCGCGCGAGCGCCTTGAGATGATCGGCGCCGGCGGCTTCCGGCGCCAGCAGCAGAAAGATGAGATCGACCGGCTGACTGTCGAGCGCCTCGAAATCGATCGGCCGCTCCAGCCGCGCGAACAATCCGAACAGGCGGCCGAGCTTGGCGAGCTTGCCGTGCGGGATCGCCACGCCGTTGCCGACCGCGGTCGAGCCGAGTTTCTCGCGCTGCAGCAGGATTTCCAGAATCGCGCGTTCGCTCTGACCGGTCAGCTCAGCCGCGCGGGCGGCGAGTTCCTGGATCGCCTGCTTCTTGCCGTTGACCTTCAGCGCCGGAATAATCGCGTTCGGCGCGACGAGATCGGTGAGCGTCATGGACATGTCCAATGATTGGAAATGACAGCGCCGAATTGCAAGGGGGTGTTGAAGGTGGCGGACCATAGGGATGGTCGGCGGCGGCGTCAATGGGCGAAGCTAGGCGGCGCCTGCCATTTTTTCTTGCATTTACCGTTTATTCAGCCGCCGCGCCGCGCCTGATGGTCCTTGCGGCGGCGCTTGTAGCGGCGCAGCCGTTTTTCGATGCGAATCGCGGCCTGCTCGGCGCTGTCATAAGCGTCGGCCGCCATTCCCTCGGCTTCAAGCGATGCGCCGGAATCCAGATGCAACACGCATTCGGTGCGAAAGCCGAAACCGTCCTTGCCGACGGTGGCATGCCCGGAATAGCCGCCGCGGAAATATTTTGACGTCGCCTCCTCGACACGATCGGTGATCCGCTGCTGCAAGGCCATGCCGATACTGATGTTTCTTCCCGATACGCGCAAAGGCATGAGGCCTGCCTCCCTGTCGGACGCGGTGCCCCGCCGCACCATTTTTCCACCGGGCTAAAGCATTTCAGCTTGGAAATGTTCCAAAGGTCAATGCGTCAACGGTTCGCTCAGGATGCCGCGGATTGCTTTTCACGCCGGCGCTGCACCGAGGACGGAATGCGCATCGCCTCGCGGTACTTGGCGACCGTGCGGCGCGCGATATCGATACCGGTCTCGCGCAGCTTGTCGACAATCGTATCGTCCGAGAGCACGTCAACCGCCGTCTCGGCGTCGATCAATTGGCGGATGCGATGGCGCACCGCTTCGGCGGAATGCGCCTCGCCGCCGTCGGAAGCCGCGATCGACGAGGTGAAGAAATATTTCAGCTCGAATATGCCGCGGCTGGTCGCCATGTATTTGTTGGCGGTGACGCGCGAAACCGTCGATTCGTGCATGCCGATGGCGTCGGCGACGGTCTTGAGATTGAGCGGCCGCAGATGCTGCACGCCTTTGGCGAAGAAGCCATCCTGCTGGCGCACGATCTCGCTCGACACCTTGAGAATGGTCTTCGCCCGCTGGTCGAGCGCACGCACAAGCCAGGTCGCGGTCTGCAAACAATCGGCGAGATAGGTCTTGTCCTTGTCGCTGCGCGTTGTCTTCGTCACTTGCGCGTAATAGCGCTGATTGATGAGGACTTTCGGCAGCGTGTCGGAATTGAGCTCCACCTGCCAGGTCCCGTCCGGAGCTGCTCGCACGTAAACATCGGGGACGATCGGCTGCACGACCGTCGAGCCAAAGGCGAGCCCCGGCTTCGGATTGAGATTGCGAATTTCGACGATCATGTCGGCGAGATCTTCGTCATTGACGCCACACAGGCGGCGCAAGGCGCCAAGATCGCGCTTGGCCAGCAGATCGAGATGCCCGACCAATGCCTGCATTGCCGGATCGAAACGGTCGCGTTCCTTGAGCTGGATGGCGAGACATTCGGTGAGATTGCGCGCGCACACGCCGGGCGGATCGAACGTCTGCAGAACCGCAAGCGCGGCTTCGACTTCGCTGCGCGGCGCGCCGAGTTTGTCGGCGACGGTGTCGAGATCGCCGGTGAGATAGCCGGCCTCGTCCACCATATCGATCAGGTAGCGTCCGATCATGCGGCCGGCCGGATCCGGAATCGCCAGCGCCATCTGCTCGGCAAGATGATCGGCAAGCGTTGTCTCCGCCGAGACGTAGGCTTCTAGATTATTGCCGCTGTCCTCGCTGCCACCGGAGCCAACGCCCGACCATTCCGAATAAGCCGGCGGTGGCATTTCGACCGGCGCAGTCTTTTCACCGCCGTCGTCGGGAAACACGTTCTCGAGCTCGGTGCCGAGCCCTTGCTCCATGGAGGCGCGGCTGGTCTCGAGGTTCTCGCCAATCCAATCGGCGGTGGGCGCGGTGTCCTCGTCGCGCTCGGGCGCGGCGCTTTCCGGCGCCTCGGCACCCTGCGCCGGCGCATCATCGTCGTTGGCGCGCTCAAGCAGAGGATTGCGCTCAAGCTCGCCTTCCACATAGGCGGCCAGATCGAGACTGGAGAGCTGCAGCAGCTTGATGGCCTGCATCAGCTGCGGCGTCATCACCAGCGCTTGCGTCTGGCGGAATTCCAGTCTTTGCGACAACGCCATAGCGGTTTCCCGGCGGAAACTGGTCCGATTCTTGCTTGTTTTTCTTATAGCAGTTCTCGGGCGCCAGCGGTATGCGATTCCGCACTGCGGCAATGCACAAATATTGTGCGGAATTGCCGCTTAGCCGCTTCCGGCTAGAGCCGGAATTCCTCGCCCAAATAAAGCCGGCGTACGTCCGGATTGTTGACGATGTCGTCGGCCCGGCCCTCCATCAGCACTTCGCCGGAATAGATGATGTAGGCGCGGTCGGTGAGCCCGAGGGTTTCCCGCACATTGTGGTCGGTGATCAGCACGCCGATGCCGCGGTTGGTCAGATGCCGCACCAGCGCCTGGATGTCGCCGACCGCGATCGGGTCGATGCCGGCGAACGGCTCGTCGAGCAGCATGTAGCTCGGCCGCGTCGCCAGCGCGCGCGCGATCTCGACCCGGCGGCGCTCGCCGCCGGACAGCGCGATGGTCGGTGTCTTGCGCAAGCGCGCGAGATTGAACTCCTCGAGCAGTGCATTGAGATCGGCTTCGCGCCGCCGGCGATCCGGCTCCACGACTTCGAGCACCGAGCGGATATTGTCTTCCACGTTCAGGCCGCGAAAGATCGACGCCTCCTGCGGCAGGTAGCCGATGCCAAGCCGCGCGCGCTGGTACATCGGCAGCACGGTGACGTCGTAGCCATCGAGCTCGATGCGGCCGCGATCGGCCTTGATCAGGCCGGTAATCATGTAGAACACCGTGGTCTTGCCGGCGCCGTTTGGACCGAGCAGACCCACCGCCTCGCCCCGCCGCACGTAGAGCGTGACGCCCTTGACCACCATGCGGCCGCCGAAGCTTTTCTCCACACTGTGCGCGGCAAGATAGGCGTGGCGGGGGGCTTGGCGGCCATCGACATCGCGGCGCGAACGATTGGCCACTTGCTGTTGCGCGGCCGGATTGGCTTGGCGCGCCGATTGCGCCTGCGCATACGCCGGAGCCGCCTGTTGCCAGGCCTCAGCCGGCGACCTGCCGCGGCGGGCGCGCTGCGGTCTGCGCCGAAACAGCGAGAGGATGTTCACCGGGCTACCTTGCTCCGCATGTTCCGATCCGACCCGCGCGTTGTACCGAGGTTCGTCATTGCCGGGCGCGCGACCTTAGCTGATTCCCGGATTGTGTGCGGCGACTGCGGGGGATTAATGCAACGGCGGAATCGTCGCCGGCGCCGGCGCTGGTGCCGATGCCGGTGCTGACCGTGGCGCTTGTCCGCCAATGAGGCCTGACTTTTGGTTGAGGTCTGGTGTCGCGCCGGCCCCGGGCTGGAACAAGCCCTGTACGCGGCCGCTGCCACTCTTTCCCGATTCCACTTTCGACACACCGGTGGTCAAATCGACCACCAGCTTGTCGCCACGCAGCACGTTCTGCCCTTGCGTCATCATCACATTACCGGTGAGTGTGACGGTATTGGTCTTCATGTCGAATATGCCGAGATCTCCGGTGGCGGTCTGCTCCTTCTGCGTCACCACTACGCTGCCGTGCGCTTCCAGTCGCTTGATGCTTTGCTGGCCGCCGGGCCCGGGCGTTGCCGCCTGCAAGTTCTTGCTCTTGTCGGCATTTTCGTCGCCGCCCTGCTCATAGAACACCAGCAGCGACTTGCAGCGCAGACCAGTATCGCCCTGGGTCACCCGCACATTGCCGCTGAAGGTCGCGACCTTGTCCTTGTCGCGAACTTCCAGCGTCGCCGCCTCGATATGCACCGGCTGGTCGCGGTTCTGCGAAAAGCCCTGCAAAGCGTTCGGCGGCCCTTTCGATGCCGGCTGCGGTTGCGGCTGCGCATGCAAACTCGCGCCGGGGATCACCAGCGCGGCGGCGATCAGAAGCTGCAATGAAAGCCTGCGGATCATCGTCATTGCGCGCCGGTTTTCGGTTTCATTTTGGGCAGGGCGGTATTGTTGAGCATCAACGTCATGTCAACGCCATTAAGAAAGCGCACCAGATCGCCGGATTCCACGATCTCCAGCCGGTTGGCATTGAGCGTGCCTTGCAACATCTCCAATTCGACCGGATGATCGGACACGACATTGCCCTTGCGGACATCGACCGTCGCCTCGCTCAGGCGCCCATGATAACCGGTGGACGAGTGGAGCTGAATATTCTCCAGGAGCTTCAGGGTCTCGCCCTTGGTGTCATAGATCCCGTTAAGCGCCGACATCTCCATCAAGGTCTTGTCCTGCATCTCTACCTTGGCGTGGATATTGTGCAGCTCGACGATGTCCGGCTTGGTCAGATCCTGCGCGGCGGCGTCGGCGGTGAATTCATAGGCGCGCTGATCGCGCGTGAAGCCCGACAAATGCGGCCGCTCCATGGTGATCTTGGTACCGGAGACGACAAGATCATTGATATTGACCGGCAGCTTGGTGAGCATGCGCAACGGATTGAAATAGGTGATCAGCGATATGATGGTGAGCCCGAGCAGCACCGCGACTGGAATCGCCAAGCGCAGGATGCGCACCAGGCGGCTGTGGCGGCGAGCGGCGCGAAAAGCACGCGCGCTGTCGCTGCGGCCCATTGTCCAATAGGAGCGCGCGGTCTGCGGATCGGTTCTGGCTGCGATAATACGATTCATGCCAATGCCGGCATCGGACTCCGCTCGAATTCGGTTTCGGAAATCACGTAACGCCCACGCAACGCAACATGCCGCGTGAATGTGGCCCAGACGCGGCAAGCGCCAGCTTCTCGACTCGGCGGCGCTAACCAATACTACCTGGAAACCAACGACTTAAAGCCTGTTTGCACACCGAATCCACCCGCGGCAAGGCTTTTCGGGATCATGCGGCTCAAGCCGAATGCGAAAAGATATCCTCGGCCGCCCAGCCGGCGAGATCGAGGCGCACCCGGTCGGGCAGGAAGCGGAAACAGGCCGCCGCCAGTTCGGCGCGGCCCTCGCGGGCGAGCATCGTATCCAGCCGTTCTTTCAGCGCGTGCAGATGCAGCACGTCGGTGGCCGCATAGGACACCTGCGCGTCGCTGAGGTCGTCCGATCCCCAGTCGGACAATTGCTGCTGCTTCGACAGATCGACGCCGAGCACTTCGCGCGCCAAGTCCTTGAGTCCGTGCTTGTCGGTATAGGTGCGGGCGAGCCGCGAGGCGATCTTGGTGCAATAGACCGGCTCCGCCATCACGCCGAAGGCCTTGGCCAGCATGCCAAGATCGAAACGCGCGAAGTGGAAGATCTTGAGGATCGATTTGTCGGCGAGCAGCCGCTCGATATTGGGCGCCTTGGTCTGTCCGGCCGCGATCTGCACCACGTCGGCCGACCCATCGCCGGGCGAAAGCTGCACCACGCAGAGCCGGTCGCGATTGCGGGTCGAGCCCCATGGTCTCGGTGTCGATCGCCACCGCCCCTTTGTAGGCGGTCAAGTTCGGCAAATCGCCGCGATGCAGGCGGATGGTCATTCGGCTACCCGGCTTGCTTACGCTGGGACGCTGGTGCCCAGGAGAGGACTCGAACCTCCACGGCTTTCACCGCTAGTACCTGAAACTAGTGCGTCTACCAATTCCGCCACCTGGGCTCTTGCGGACTAGGTACGGAGCCGCTTTCGGCTTGTCAATTGAAGCTCTTTGAAGCCTTTGCCGCCCCTGTACAGCCCTGGGCTGATCCGCTATTGCCGGGGACTTCGAGGCATCCCCGCCGGCACTCCAAGCGAGAGCGGCATGACCGCACGCAGCCCATTCGACACCCTGGTCACCGTCTATGGCGGCTCGGGCTTTCTCGGCCGCCACGTGGTGCGGGCGCTCGCCAAGCGCGACTACCGTATCCGGGTGGCGGTGCGCCGGCCGGAGCTCGCCAACTACCTGCAGCCGCTCGGCCGCGTCGGCCAGATCCATGCGGTGCAGGCCAATCTGCGCCACGCCCCCTCCGTGGAAGCAGCGGCGCGCGACGCCCAGGTGCTGGTCAATCTGGTCGGCATCCTGTTCGAACGCGGGCGGCAGCGATTCGACACGGTGCACGCCTTCGGCGCCGAGCAGGTGGCGCTGGCCGCCAACGCCCATGGCGCACGCCTGGTTCATGTGTCGGCGATCGGCGCCGACGAGAACTCGCCCGCCCACTATGCACGCTCGAAAGCGGCGGCCGAGCGGCTGGTGCTCGCCGCGCAGCCGCAGGCTGTCATCATGCGGCCGTCGATCCTGTTCGGGCCGGAAGACGATTTCTTCAACCGCTTCGCGGCGTTGGCGCGGATGTCGCCGGCGCTGCCGCTGATCGGCGGCGGCCATACGCGATTCCAGCCGGTGTTCGTCGGCGACGTCGCGCGCGCGATCGCGGACGCGGTGGACGGCAAGCTCAAAGCCGGCACGATCTACGAACTGGGCGGGCCGGAGGTGCGGACGTTCGAGCAGCTGATGCAATACGTGCTCGCAACGATCGAGCGCAAACGGCTGCTGGTGCCGATTCCATTTCCCGTGGCCAAGCTGCAGGCGATGGTGCTGCAATATCTGCCGACGCCGCTGCTCACGCCCGACCAGGTCGAGCTGCTGCGCGTCGACAATGTGGTGTCCGAGGCCGCCAAGGCGGACGGGCGCACGCTGCAAGGCATCGGCATCGAACCGGAGCCGATCGAAGCGATCGTGCCGTCCTATCTTTGGCGCTTCCGCAAGACCGGCCAGTTCCGCAGCCGGATGGCGTAGCGCGTGATCGCGTGCTTGCGCCTTACAGAAAATACAGCGCGTAGATGCCGGCGCTGCCGACCACGATGCGCCACCAGGCGAACAGCGCGAAGCTGTGACGCTGCACGTAGCGCAGAAACGTCTTCACCACGATCCAGCCGAAGATAAACGAGAAGACGAAGCCGACCGCGATCGCGGCGTATTGCCGCATGCGTGAGATCGGCGCGGCTCTTGAACGCCTCGTAGGCGAAGGCGCCGACCATAGTCGGCATCGCCAGCCAGAACGAGAATTCCGCCGCCGAACGCCGGTCGGCGCCGAACAGCATCGCGCCGACGATGGTCGCGCCCGAGCGCGACACGCCGGGGATCATGGCGAGGCACTGCAATACGCCGATGCCGAAATACATCGGCAGTGAGAATGCGGTGGCTTCGAAATAACGCGGCTTCAGATTCATCCGATCGACCAGCAGCAGGATGAAGCCGCCGACGATGAACATCATGCAGACGATGCGCACGTCGAACAGTCTGTTCCTTGATGAAGCCGTGCGCCAGCGCGCCGATCACCGCCGCCGGCAGGAACGCGAGCAACACGCCGATGACAAAGCGCGCCGCCGCCCATTGCGTGAACATATGGGTCGCCAGCGCCCAGATGCGGCCGAAATAGATCGTCAGCAGCGCCAGGATCGCGCCCAGCTGAATCAGGATCGCGAACGATTTGCCGAAGGCGTCGTCGCCCCAGCCGAAAAAATGCTCCATCAGCAGCAGATGACCGGTCGAGGATACCGGCAGAAATTCGGTCAAGCCCTCGACCACGCCCAGGACGGCTGCTTTGAGCAGGTCGATATGAGACGAAATCGGGCCGAGAACGGCCGTCTTGATGGCGTTGAAATTCATAGGCTGCTCCGGGGACGTCGCGGGCGGGCCCGCGCTTTTGGCGCAAAGGCGCCATCCAGGCAACGAAAAAAAGCCGGGCGCCGGGGATAATTTGCCCTGTCGAAGCGGCTTTCTATAGTGCATTCAACGATTCCCTCCGCTGGCCACCTCGCTGCATAAATCCCGGGCGCCCATGCTGACGCTGTTTCATCATCCGCTATGCCCGCATTCGCGCTACGTGCGCCTCATCCTTGGCGAATACGGCATCGACGCACGGCCGGTGGAGGAACGGTTCTGGGAACGGCGGGAGGAATTCCTGCTGCTCAATCCGGCCGGTGAAATCCCGGTGCTGGTGGCCGACGGCGAGCCGGCGATTCCCGGCGCGGCCATCATTGCCGAATATATCGAGGAGACATGCAGCGCTCTCGCGCGGCGAGGACCGGCTGCTGCCGCAGACCCCCGGCCAGCGTGTGGAAGTGCGGCGGCTGGCGAGCTGGTTCAACGACAAATTCCATGCCGAGGTCGAGCGGCCCCCTGGTGACCGAACGTGTGTTCAAGCGCTTCATGACGCTGGAACAGGGCGGCGGACCGCCCGATACCGAGGCGCTGCGCGCGGCCCGCCACAATATCCGCTATCATCTGGCCTATATCGGCTGGCTGGTGAGCACGCGCGATTGGCTTGCCGGCGACCGGCTGAGCTTGGCCGATCTGGCCGCGGCGGCGCATATGTCCGTCGCCGATTACCTGGGCGATGTGCCGTGGAACGAAGACGAAGCCGCCAAGAACTGGTACGCGCGGGTGAAGTCGCGGCCCTCGTTCCGCCCGATCCTGGCCGACGCGCTGGCCGGACTGCCGCCGTCGACGAACTACGCCGACCTCGATTTTTAACCGAGCCAGACGAAATCAAAACCGCGCTCAAGGATTACGCGCGCACGCGCGGCTTCGACGTCGCCGGCGTCACCAAGCCCGACGCGGTGCCGGAAGCCAAGGCGCGGCTGGAGCGTTTTCTCGCCGACGGCGCGCATGGCGACATGGTCTGGATGGCGACCACCGCCGGGCGCCGCGCTTCACCCGCCGCGCTGTGGCCGGATGTGCGCTCGGTCGTCATGCTGGGGATGAATTACGGGCCGGACGAAGATCCGCTGGCGATTCTTGCAACGCCGCGACCGCGGCGCGATCTCGGTCTACGCCAAGGGCGAGGACTATCACGAGCTGATCAAGTCGCGTCTGAAGGACGTCGCGCGCTGGCTCATCGCCAATGCCGGCGGCGACGTCAAGGTGTTCGTCGACACCGCGGCGGTGATGGAAAAGCCGCTGGCGGAAAAGGCCGGGCTCGGCTGGCAGGGCAAGCACACCAATTTGGTGTCGCGCCAATTCGGCTCGTGGCTGTTTCTTGGCTCGATCTTCACCACGCTCGATCTGCCGGCCGACCAGCCTGAGCCAGACAGCTGCGGAAGCTGCCGCGCCTGTCTCGACATCTGCCCGACCGCGGCATTTCCCGAGCCCTATCGACTCGATGCGCGGCGCTGCATTTCGTATCTGACCATCGAGCACAAGGGCCCGATCCCGCGCGAGTTGCGTCCGCTGATGGGCAACCGCATTTATGGCTGCGACGATTGTCTCGCGGTCTGTCCGTGGAACAAATTCGCGGTGCAAGGGCGCGAGGCGAAGCTCGCCGCGCGCGAGGCGTTGCGGGCGCCCAAGCTCGCCGAACTCGCCCGCCTCGACGACGTGCAATTCCGCACGCTGTTCGCCAAGACCTCGATCAAGCGCACCGGCCGCGACCGGTTCGTGCGCAATGTGCTGATCGCCATCGGCAATTCCGGCGATGCCACGCTCGCGGGCGAGGCCGAGCGTTTGCTCGGCGACGCCTCGCCGCTGGTGCGCGGCGCCGCGGTGTGGGCGCTCGGTCGACTATTGCCGCGTGAAAAATTCGCCTCGTTCGCGAAGCAGAAAACGGAATCCGATGCCAGCGTGCAAGACGAGTGGGCCGCGGCGCTCGCCTAAAACTCCGCCACCGCCGCGATCAGCCGCTCGATGTCCTCCGGCCGCGACAGCCGGTGGTCGCCGTCCTTGATCAACGTGAGCACCACATCGTCGCGGGCAAAGCGCGATACCAGCTCGACCGCGTGCCGCCAGGGCACGTCCGCATCCTGCACGCCTTGCAGAATGTGCACCGGGCATCCCGTTTCGATCAGCCCGCCGAGCATGAGATGGTTGCGGCCGTCCTCGATCAGCCGCTTCGTGATCGGATAGGGCTGTTCGGAATATTCCGACGGCCGCATCCAGGCGCCCTTATCCTCGATCTCGCGCTTGACCGTGTCGGGGAACGTCTTCCACATCAGCTCTTCGGTGAAGTCCACTGCCGGCGCGATCAGCACCATGCCGATCATCGGGCTCACGCCTTTGCGCTCGCGCAAGCTCCGCGCCAGCAGCAGCGCCAGCCATCCGCCCATGGATGAGCCGATGACCACCTGCGGACCGCGGCAGACCTGCGTGTAGACCTCAAGGCTTTCCGCCAACCAGCGGCTGATAGTTCCATCATTGAAGTCGCCACTCGACTCGCCGTGGCCGGAATAATCGAACCGCACGCAGGCGCGGCCTTGGCGTTCGGCCCAGCGGTCGAGCGCCTCGGCCTTGCTGCCCTGCATGTCGGACTTGAAACCGCCCAGCCAGAATAGGCCGGGGCTCTTATTGTTGCTCTTGCCCTCGCGTGCGCGCACAGCGATTGTCCGCTGCGGCGGAGGCGATTCTATCGTCAGGAATGTCAGGCGAGATTCGCTCATGAGCGCTTTGGCCAGATACCGGATGAACGCGATTTCGGTCGCCGCACCTTCTCGCCGCAAGCAGACCTCGAATGCAAGGGGGGCCGGCGCATGATCGCTGACGTCCTCGACAAGCCGCGCTCGCTCGCCGGCGCCACCATTTTGCAGCTGGTGCCGGCGCTGCGCGACGATCCGGCCGGCCACGCCGCGGTGGATATCGCGCTCACTTTGCTGCAATCCGGCGCCCGCGCCATCGTCGCCGGCGACGGTGGGCCGCTGGTCGGCGAATTGCGCGCCTTCGGCGGCGAATGGCTGCCGATGGCGCTCGAAACGGTCAATCCGCTGCGCATCCGGCGCAACGCGCGCGAAATCGCCAACCTGATCGCCGGCGAACGCATCGATATCGTGCATGCGCACAGCGCCGCCGCGGCCTGGAGTGCGCTCGCCGCCACCGACCGCATGCCGGTGTTCCTGGTCACGTCGTTTCCCGACCGGCTGGCGGCGCAATCCATTCCCGGCACGCTGTTCCGCCGCTCGCTCGCGCGCGGCGACCGGGTGATCGCGCCGTCGGCATATGTCTCGCGCGCGATGATCGAGCGCTACAGGATTCCGCCCGATCGCATCACCGTGATTGCGCGCGCAGTCGACACCGCCATGTTCAGTCCGGCCGCGGTGAGCGCCGACCGCACCGCCTCGTTGCGCCGCGCCTGGGGCATCCTTCCGCAAATGCGGATCGTGCTGGTTCCCGGCCGGATCGCGCCGTGGAACGGTCAGTTGAGCATGATCGACGCCGCGCGCCTCCTGGTCGGCGGCGGCGACCGTAACATCGCGTTCGTGTTTGCCGGCGAGGACAGCAGCCATCCGCGTTATGCGCGTTCATTGCGCCGACGCGCGCGCTTGCACGGCATCGACACGCTCTGCCGCATGGTCGGACATTGCCCGGATATGCCGGCCGCGCTGGCCGCCGCCGATGTAGTGGTGGTGCCTGCGCTGGAGCCGCCGTTGTCCGGCCGCGCCGCCGCCGAAGCGCAAGCGATGGGCCGGCCGGTGGTGACCACCACGGTCGGCGTATTGCCGGAAAACGTGCTGTGTCCTCCGCGCATGCGGGATGAATTGCGCACCGGCTGGCTGGTGCGGCCGGGCAATGTGAACGAGCTGGCTCGCGCGGTCGCCGCCGTACTTGCGCTTGACGTGACCGCCTATGCGGCGTTGGGGGCCCGCGCACGCCAATTCGCCGAATTCATATTTTCCCCGCAGAGCGTTGCCGAAGCCATTCGCGGGGTCTATACCTCGCTCCTAGCACGCGATGCTTGACAAGGCTTACGTGCGAGCGCCCGGGAATACCTTTAACGCAAATGCAATTGGCGCGGTTTAACGCGTGGCGCGAACGGCAAGCCGCGCAATTAACGATGCCGGTTTAACCCGAAGTTTCGAGGTCGTGACGTAATGTCGAGTTTTCCAGTGCCTGGAACGCCAGCCGTGGAGAATCGCCCACCCGTGGCGGTGCGCGGCGCGGAACGGCAAGCCCGCTCCCATAACCGGGCCACGACCGCCAAGGACGAGCCGCGCGATCCGATCACCGTGCTGATCGTCGTACCAACGCTGGATACCGGCGCCGTCGATGCCGGCGCGATCGAACTCGTGCGCATCCTCAGCGGCGCGGGCCATCACGCCATTGTGGTATCGCGCGCCGGCCGGCTGGTCGCCGACGTGACCGCGGCCGGCGGCGAATTCGTGCCCCTCGACGTGGCCAACAACAATCCGATCGTTATATTGCGCAACGCCGCCGTTCTGGTCCGGCTCGCGCGCGAGCGGCAGTGCGACGTGATCCATGCCTTCGGCCGTGCCGGCGCCTGGAGCGCTTTTATCGCCGCGCGTCTGCGCGGCATTCCGTTCGTGACCAGCTGGTACAAGGGCTTCCGCGAACAGAACGTCCTCAAACGCCTCTACAACAGCGTCATGGCGCGCGGCAACCGCGTCATCGCGGTGAGCGAGCAGATCGCCCAATTGATCAACGACCGCTACGGCACGCCATGGGAACGGATCGCGGTGGTGCCGTGCAGCATCGACTTCGAGCGCTTCGACCCAAGGAATGTCGCGCGCGATCGCATTGAGGCGGTGCGCCGCGCCTGGGGCGTCAATCCCAACACCAAGGTAATCTTGATCGTCGGCCGCATCTTGCGCCGCAAGGGCCATCATGTGGTGGTGCGGGCGGTGCGCCGGCTCAAGGACATGGGCTTCAAGGATTTCCTCTGCGTCTTTGTCGGCGAAGACCGCGGCCGCACTCATTATACCGGCGAGCTTTGGGACCAGGTGCTGGCGACCGGCACCATGGACGTCATCCGCATGGCGGCGCCGGTGAGCGACATGCCGGCCGCCTATGCCGCCGCCGCCGTCGTGGTGTCGGCGGCGGTGCAGCCGGAAGGCGTGCAGCGCTCGATCCTGGAAGCGCAGGCGATGGCGCGGCCGGTCATCGTGTCCGATCTTGGCGCCGGACCGGACGTGGTGCTGACATCGCCGGCGGTGCCGGAGAGCCGAATCACCGGCTTGCGCTTCCACTCGGACGATGACGCCGCGTTGACGGCGGCGTTGCTGCGGCTATTTGCGCTGCCGGAGGCGAGCCGCAGCGCCATCGGCATGCGCGGGCGCGACTGGGCGCTCGGCCATTTCAACGCGCCGGCGATCGCCGAGCAGACGTTGCGGCTTTATGGCGAGATCGCGGGCCGCGAAGTCGCCCCCGCTTTGGTGCCGCAGGTCAGACAAAATTAGTGGAATTTGAACAGTTTGACCGCGGATTCCGCCCAATCTATCGACAATAGGGCTGGAACCGCGTTGACTTATTCGCCGTTTCTACCAATCTTTCGATATCCCAAGAGCGCTGAACACGCACCTGGGACCCGTTGCAACAGCATAAGGAGATAAGAGCCATTCGTCGTCCGATGAAGTCCGCGCTGCCCGCCCAAAAAGACGGCCCGCGCATCAACGAGGAGATCCGCTCCAAAGAGGTGCAGCTGATCGATAGTACCGGCGACAACAAAGGTGTCGTCGATTTTCAAACCGCCATGAGCATGGCGGAAGCGGCCGGGCTCGATCTTGTGGAGATTTCTCCCAATTCGACCCCGCCGGTCTGCAAGATCCTGGATTTCGGCAAATACAAATTCCAGGCGCAGAAAAAAGCGGCGGAAGCCCGCAAAAAGCAGAAAGTCGTCGAGATCAAGGAGATCAAGCTCCGGCCGATGATCGACGACCACGATTACGACGTGAAAATGCGCTCGATGAAGCGCTTTTTCGAAGAGGGCGACAAGGTCAAGATCACCTTGCGTTTCCGCGGGCGCGAAATGGCGCACCAGGAACTCGGCTACAAATTACTCGAACGCGTGAAGACAGATACCGGGCCGTTCGCCAAGATCGAATCGGAACCGCGGTTCGAAGGCCGGCAGATGGTCATGCTGCTGGCGCCGCGCTAGCACATATTTCTAAAGCGTCTTATGCGCCGCTCGCGATCCGCGGGCGGCGCTTTGTGTTCAGCGCAAAATTCTAAGACAAAGAGAACCGGCTTAGCGCCGCTCGGCTTCCCTGCTGCCGGTACAAGTGCCGGCCGAACCGCTGCCGCGCCAGGTGCCTGAACCTGTGTTCGCCGACAGACGGCCGGTGCCGCTGGCGTCCTTGTCGCCGCCCTTGATGCTGACTTTGACCGCGCCGTTCAAGCTGACTGCCGCGTCGCCCTGATAGACGACCCGGCCGTTCGCCACGTTTACGCTGTAACGATAGCCGCGGTCGCAGGTGCCTTGTTCCGTGATCACCAGCACGCTCCAGTTGCCGTCCTGCGGCGCGGCGAAAGCGGCCCGCGGGCCAGCGACCATCGCCAGGCCCAGCGGCAACGCGGCCAATATTGCCAGAGGCACAATGCGTCACATGGCGACGATCTCCCTGTCTGCGGTGGCCTTGATCGCATTCCGTGGCCAGCCCAATCGGGACATACCGTGCAAGAATGACGCCAAATTATGGCGCAGATTGTTGCCGCGGAGATCGTGGCCCGAGGCCCAAAACGCCGGGCTGGTTAATCCCTAACGCGCGGTTGCCAGGATCGGCCGCCTCTGCCATAACGCCGCCCTCTCGCCGCCCGGCTAGTAAGGGCTGCCGTGGCGGCGAAAACAGCTCAATTCCGAGCACCCGCTCCAAGCAAATCGTCTTGCGAGCACATCCCGGCCGCGCGGGCCTTGCGCCCTGCGTCGCGCCGATGAGGAGAGCAAAATGCCCAAGTTGAAGACCAAGTCGGGCGCTAAAAAGCGCTTCAAGATCACCGCGACTGGCAAGGTGAAATACCAGCAGTCCGGCAAACGCCACGGCATGATCAAGCGGACCACCAAGCAGATCCGCGAGCATCGCGGCACCAACGTGCTGTTCAAGACCGACGGCGACAAAATCAAGAAATACTTTCTGCCGAACGGCTGATCCGTATTTCTGGTGGCCACGCGCCGCCGTTGTCCTCATCGCGCAATTGCACGAACTGCAAGGAGATTTTCATGGCCCGCGTCAAACGTGGCGTCACGTCACACGCCAAGCACAAGAAAGTTTACAAGGCCGCCAAGGGCTATTACGGCCGCCGCAAGAACACCATCCGCGTCGCCAAGCAGGCGGTGGAGAAGGCGAACCAATACGCCTTCCGCGACCGCAAGCGCCGCAAGCGCACGTTTCGCGCCCTGTGGATCCAGCGCCTGAACGCCGCCGTGCGCCCGTTCGGCATCAACTACAGCCGGTTCATCGCCGGTCTGGCGAAGGCCGGGCTGGTGATCGACCGCAAGGTGCTGTCTGATCTCGCCATCCACGAGCCGGCGGCATTCCAGGCGATCGTGGAAAAGGCCAAGGCGGCGTTGCCGGCACCGGCCTGAGACCGGTTACGAACGCTAACGCGACCGCGCCTTGCCGAACTTTTGCGCGTAGCTATGCGCAAGTTGGGCGCGGCAGCCGGCCGCCATCGCACGGGACAGGGTGCCTTCGTCTTCCTTGTACTCGTCGTTGCAGCTCTTGATCTCGCCTTCGTAGGTCCGCCGCTGCTTGGCGCTGAGTTTTTTCAGGAAGTCCGCCTGGCACTTCTCGGTCACGATCTGGCCGAGGTTGATGTCGCCGCTACCCCCGGCATTGCAGCTTGCGAAAAGCTCCATCGCTTTGTCACAGGTCGGCGCCGTGCGGAGCAATGCCTCGCGGGCCCCAAATTCAAGCTCCCGACAGTCCTCGGCGGCGGCGGGAAGGGTCAGCAGAAGGATGGCCGAACAGGCCAAAATCATGCGAACAAGCATCGCAAATTCCTTGTCGGAGCCGATGATTCGACTGTTTCACGGCTGGTGTGAACTGTCACGGCGGGGCTTGACCTGATCCGTGCCGGACGGCCACAACCAGCCGCGACTGCGGAGCGATCAATGAGCGATATTTCCGCGCTTGAAAGAGAGATTGCCGGCGCCATCGCCACCGCCAAGGACGAGGCGGCGCTGGAAGCCGTACGCGTTGCCGCACTTGGCAAGAGCGGTTCGGTGTCGGCCTTGCTCAAGACGCTGGGCGCGATGACGCCGGACGAGCGCAAGGCGCAGGGTCCGGCGATCAATGGTTTGAAGGACCGCGTGACGGCGGCGATCGCCGCAGCCAAGGACGTGCTCGCTGGCGCCGCGCTCGATGCCAGGCTCAAATCTGAGACCGTCGATGTCACCTTGCCGGTGCGCGAGGCGCCCGCCGAAACGGGACGCGTGCATCCGATCACCCAGGTCACCGAAGAGCTCACAGCCATCTTCGCCGACATGGGCTTCGCGGTGGCCGAAGGTCCCGACATCGAGACCGACGACTACAACTTCGCCAAATTGAATTTCCCGGAAGGCCATCCGGCGCGGGAAATGCACGACACCTTCTATTTCCCGCCCAAGCCTGACGGCTCGCGGCTGTTGCTGCGCACGCATACCTCGCCAGTGCAGGTGCGCACCATGTTGACGCAAAAGCCGCCGATCCGCGTCATCTGTCCCGGCCGCACCTATCGCAGCGACAGCGATCAGACCCACACGCCGATGTTCCACCAGGTCGAGGGCCTGGTCATCGACAAGGGTTCGCATCTCGGCCACCTGAAATGGATCCTGGAGGAATTCTGCAAGGCGTTCTTCGAGGTGGACAGCGTGAAGATGCGTTTCCGCCCGTCGTTCTTCCCGTTCACCGAGCCGTCGCTGGAAGTGGACATCCAGTGCAAGCGCGACAAGGGCGAGATCCGTTTCGGCGAGGGCGAGGATTGGCTGGAAATTCTCGGCTGCGGCATGGTGCATCCGAATGTTTTGCGAAACTGCGGGCTCGATCCCGATGAGTACCAGGGCTTCGCCTGGGGTTTAGGCATCGACCGCATCGCGATGCTTAAATACGGCATGCACGATCTGCGCGCGTTCTTCGAGGCCGATGTGCGCTGGCTGGCGCATTACGGTTTCAGGCCGCTCGATTTCCCGACGCTCGCCGGGGGATTGAGCCCATGAATCGCAACACACATTCTTCACCTCCCCCCTTAATGGGGAGGTCGGACCGCGAAGCGGTCCGGGAGGGGGGTAGCGAAAAAGCTGCGCACCGTGCGGTTTCGCCGGTTCATCGCGGCCGCGCGAAGACCTTACGTCACCAGATGACGGATGCCGATACGCGGTTGTGGTCTGCACTTCGCGCGCATCGGTTGGACGGGTTGAGCTTTCGTCGTCAAACGCCGATCGGACGTTTCATTGTGGATTTTGTCTGTCACGACCGATGGCTGATATTTGAACTCGACGGCGGGCAACGTGCCGAATCTACAAAAGACATCGGACGCGATCGTTGGCTCGCATCCAAAGGCTACCGCGTGCTTCAATTCTGGAATTCCGCTGTTCTGAAAAATCGGATGGGCGCGCTGGAAACAATTCTCGATGCAGCCCACGAAGCCACCCCCCTCCCTAACCCTTCCCCTCAATGGGAGAGGGGACATGCCCGTGCGCGCAGAGAGTCCGCGTCATGAAATTCACCCTGCCCTGGCTCAAGGAGCATCTCGACACCGACGCGTCGCTGCCGGAGATCGTCGACAAGCTCACCATGATTGGGCTCGAGGTCGAGAATGTCGAGGACAAGGCAAGCCTGCTCAAGCCGTTCGTGATCGCATCGGTAATCTCGGCCGAAAAGCACCCGAACGCGGATCGCCTGCGCGTCTGCATGGTGGACACCGGCGACGGCAAGCCGATCCAGGTCGTGTGCGGCGCGCCCAATGCGCGTGCCGGCATGAAGGGCGTGTTCTCCGCGCCCGGCACCTTCATTCCCGGCAAGAACATCACGCTGACCGTCGGCACCATTCGCGGCGTCGAAAGCCGCGGCATGTTGTGTTCGGCGGCGGAGCTGATGATCTCCGACGACCACGACGGCATCATCGAGTTGCCCGCCGATGCGCCGGTCGGAAAATCTTACGTCGAATGGGCCGGCGTCAGCGATCCGGTAATCGAGATCAATCTCACGCCCAACCGGCCGGACTGCACCGGCGTCAACGGCATCGCCCGCGACCTCGGCGCCGCCGACATCGGCGCGTTCAAGGATCGCCCGCCGAAGCAGGTGAAGGGCACGTTTCCCTGCCCGGTGAAGGTCACGCTCGATTTCGGCAAGACGCCGCCGCTGTGCCCGGCCTTCGGCCTGCGGCTGGTCAAGGGCATCAAGAACGGCCCGTCGCCGGACTGGCTGCAGAAGCGGTTGACGGCGATCGGCCTTCGCCCGATCAATGCGCTGGTCGATATCACCAACTTCATCACCTTCGACCGCGGCCGCCCGCTGCATGTGTTTGATGCGGCCAAGGTGCATGGACATCTCACGGTGCGCCGCGCCAAGAACGGCGAGACGCTGCTGGCGCTCGACGGCAAGACCTATGCGCTCGACCAAGCCATCTGCGTGATCGCCGACGAGAAGGGCGTGGAATCGCTGTCCGGCATCATGGGCGGCGAAGCCAGCGGCTGTTCGGCGACCACCACCGACGTGCTGATCGAATCGGCGCTGTGGGACGAACTCAATATCGCGCAGACCGGCCGTAAGCTCGGCATCAATTCCGACGCGCGCTATCGCTTCGAGCGCGGCGTCGACCCGGCCTTCATGCTGCCGGGCCTGGAGCTGGCGACGCAAATGGTGATCGAGTCTGTGCGGCGGCACGCCGTCGGAGATCGTGGTCGCGGGCGACCCGACGCCAAAGGAAAAGATCATCGATTTTCCGTTAAGCGAATTGCCGCGGCTCGCCGGCTTGAAATTGTCGCTCACCGACGTGCGCCGCGTGCTGGAAAAGCTCGGCTTCTTCGCCGCCGGCCAGAGCGAACGCGTGAAAGTCGCGGTGCCGTCATGGCGGCCGGACGTGGATGGCCGCGCCGATATTGTCGAGGAAATCGTGCGCATCGTCGGCGTCGACCGCGTACCCTCCACGCCGTTTCCGCGCGGCGAACATGCGCGCAAGGCCGTGCTCACGCCGATCCAGAACCGCACCCGCAAGGCCAAGCGCGCGCTCGCCGCGCGCGGCCTGGTCGAGGCGGTGACCTGGTCGTTCGTCGGGAAGCGCGAGGCCGAATTGTTCGGCGGCGGCGCCGCGACGCTCGCGCTTGCCAACCCGATTGCGGCGGAACTGTCCGACATGCGGCCCAGCCTGCTTCCCGGTCTGGTGATGGCGGCGCAGCGCAATGCCGACCGCGGCACCGCCGACGTGGCATTGTTCGAGGTTGGGCAAATCTTTAAGGGCGACGGGCCGCAGGATCAGTTGACCGCGGCATGCGGCCTGCGCCGCGCCTTGGCCGCGGCGAACGGCATCGGCCGCCATTGGTCGAGTCCGGCGAAGCCGGCCGACGCCTTCGACGCCAAGGGCGACGCCTTTGCGGTGCTGGCGGCCGCGGGCGCGCCGATGCAGGCCTTGCAGGTCGTGCCCGGCGGGCCGGCCTGGTTCCATCCCGGCCGCAGCGGCACCATCCAGATCGGCCCGCAGAACGTCCTCGGCCAATTCGGCGAGCTGCACCCGCGCGTGATCGCCGCGCTCAAGGCCGAAGGGCCGCTTGTTGCGTTTGAGGTGGTCCTGGAAAAAATCCCCGAGCCGAAGGCAAAACCGACACGGGCAAAGCCCCTGCTCGAGCTGTCGCCGTTCCAGCCGGTCGAGCGCGATTTCGCCTTTGTGGTCGACACTACGGTGAAGGCCGCCGACATCGTGCGCGCGGCGCTCAGCGTCGACAAGAAGCTGATCACGAATGTCAGCGTGTTCGACGTCTACGAGGGCAAGGGCATCGAGCCCGGCAAGAAGTCGATCGCGATCGCCGTGACCATGCAGCCGCGCGAGAAGACCATGACCGATCCGGAGATCGACGCGCTCGCCCAGCGCATCGTCGCCGAAGTGACGAAAAAAACCGGCGGCGTGTTGCGGGCTTAAACTGGCAGTAAATCCGCATAGGCAAACCCGTCGCGCTCGACGGTTTCGCCGACCTTGACGGCAATCTTGCCCGCCAGCATCGGCCCCGCCGATACGAAGGAATGGAACTCGCCGTTTTCCCCGCACGGGTCGGCGCCCTCCGGCAGTGCGTCAAGCAAGCTCGCGTCGAAGCGGCGGCCGGCGAACGATGCCGGCAATGCCTTGAGGTCGACGGTGGCAAGATGCGCTTCGATGCCGGCATCGATCATCGCGCGCGCGAGCGCCGCGGTCGGCCGCTGCCACAAAGGAAATACCGGTGTGATTCCTGTGCCGGCAAGCTGCCGTTCGCGATAGGCGCGCACGTCCTCCAGGAACAAATCGCCGAAGATTATATGGGTGACGCCGCGCGCCTTGGCTTCCTGCATCGCCGTCGACATTTCCCGCTCATAGGTTTCGTTCGGGCAGGGATACGGGATGCGCACCACGACCGCCGGCAAGCCTGCCGCGTCGAGCTGCGCATGTAGCAGCTCCTCGCGCACGCCATGCATGCTGACGCGGCCGAACGTTTCGGTCACCGTGGTCAATGCGCCGACGATGTCGAATTCGCCCGCGCGGCGCGCCTCGTGCAGCGCCCAGGCGCTGTCCTTGCCGCTCGACCA
Source organism: uncultured Alphaproteobacteria bacterium (assembly GCA_963781875.1). GTDB lineage: Bacteria > Pseudomonadota > Alphaproteobacteria > Rhizobiales > Xanthobacteraceae > Pseudolabrys. The sequence continues at coordinate 411,451 of CAWAHP010000009.1, read as the reverse complement.
GGCGATCAGCGCTTTCGGGCGCGTGGGCAAACCGCCGGCCATCAGCCGTCGTCATCGCGCCGGCGGCTGCGGCTGCGCGATGGTCTATCTTCGTCTGGATCTTTCAGCGCGCCCATCCTGCGCAAGGCCGCTTCGGCGGCGCGCACGCCCGAGTCCCAAGCGCCATTGACCGTGCCCCATTGCGTTTCGTTTACCGCCTCGCCGGCAAACCAGAGCCGTCCGCCGATCGGCTCCATCAGGATTTTGCGCGCGTCCGCGTTGCCCGGCGATGCGGCCGACATGGCGCCAAGCACCCATGGCTCGTCGTTCCAGCGCGTGACATGGCTGCGTTTGATCGCGCGTTTGACGTCGGTGCCGAACGTCGACACCAGCCATTCGCGCGCGAAATCGAGCATCGCGGCCTCGCCTTTGGCGGCAAGCTCGCGGCCGAAATCTCCCGCGACATCGATCAGATGCAGTCCGCTGCCGGACACATTGGCGAGCAGCGCGGCGGTGCGTGGCGCCGTCGCCTGCTCGAACACCAGCTCGTCGCGCTGCAGACCGAGCGGATTGCTCGGCATGTCGAGCGCGATGTGGTCGTAGCTGCCGAGCGCGAGCTTGGCCGCGGCATCGAGCTGGCGTTTCGACAGCTCCGGCTTGAATTCGATCTTGTCGCCGGCGAGCACATTGGTCGACACCGTCAGGATCGCGGTGCGCCCGCGCACCATGCCTTTCGGCGTCACGACATCGACGCCGTTGCGGTCCCATTCGATCCGCTGCGCCGGCGTCGCCAGCCGCACCGGCAGGTCGGCGGCGAGCTTGGCGAGCAGCGCGCCATAGCCCTGCCGGCAGAATGAATCGGAGTCGCGCTCGGCTAGGCGACCAAGATCCATGGCGGATACATCCTTGAGATCCTTGCCGCAGCCATAGGGCCCGAGAACGAATTCGACCGCACCCTGCCAGTCACCGAGATCGCGCGGCAGCGCCTTGAGCGCCGCCACATCCGTCTTGGCGCGGCCGGCGTCGGCCAGCGCCCGTTGCGCACGCACCAGCGCGGGCAGGAAACTTTCCAGTTCGCTGTCGCGCGCGCGGCGCGCCCCGACCCGCATCCCCGGCGCGCGCGGCGCCGGATAGAGCTCGAGCCCGGTGGCAAGCTTTGCCAGCGGATTGCTGTCGGGGTTGTGAATCCAATGCGCGCCGAGATCGTAAGGCACGCCGAAAATCTTGCCATCGGTGGCGCAGCGCCCGCCGATCCGGTTGCCCGCCTCGATCAGCGCAAAACGCTGCTTGGCGGCGGCGACGCGGCGCGCGGCCGCGATCCCGGCGGCGCCGGCGCCGATAATGACCACGTCCACCTCGCCCGAGGCCGGCACGGCGCCGAGCGCGGGCGCCGCCACAAGTGCGGCGGAAGCGGCAAGGAACGAACGGCGGTTAAGCCTCGGCATGGTATCCGAATGCTTGATAGGCGGGCCGGGACAATGCACGAATGCACGTGGCATCGCAAATTTCATGGCTAACAATCGGTAACGCGCCCCAGCGGCCAATGAACCAAATTGCAATGAGTCTTCATTAAATTGAGCGGCAATCAAGACGCGCGGATGACAACCGCGCGCGGGGACGGCAGCGTCGGATTTAGGCGTCAAGAACTGACGTCAAGGACTGGGCGGCATGAGTTGGATGGTCGACGGGGTCGGGCGTTTTCTCGCCCATTATCTGGAAAAGCCGGCGCAAGGCTATGAGCCTTTCACGCCGAGCGACCCCGATTCCCTGCGCGCGACGCTGCGGCCCGGCGATGTGGTGCTGGTCGAAGGCAACAACCATATTTCCGGCGTCATCAAATATCTCACGCAATCGACCTGGTCGCACGCCGCGCTCTATGTCGGGCCGATCGGCGACCGGGAAACGCCCGAGGGCGAGCCGCTGGTGCTGGTGGAGGCCAATATCGGCCAAGGCGTCGTGGCGGCGCCGCTGTCGAAATATTCCCGCTTCCATACCCGCATCTGCCGGCCGACCGGCCTGACCGAGGACGATCGCGCGCGCGTTTGCGCCTTTGCCAGCGAGCGCATCGGCTTCGACTACGACCTCAAGAACATCATCGACCTGTTGCGCTATCTGTTTCCGCTGCCGGTGCCGCAGCGCTGGCGCCGGCGCATGATGGCGCTCGGCTCCGGCCACCCCACCCGCATCATCTGCTCGGCGCTGATCGCGCAGGCGTTCGAGAACGTGCGCTATCCGATTCTGCCGAAGGTGACGCGGCTCGAGAGCGAGGCGGCGCGGCAGGAAATCCTGGAAATCCGCCATTCCTCGCTGTACGCCCCGCGCGATTTCGACATCTCGCCTTATTTCGAAGTGGTCAAGCCGACCCTAGTTCGCGGCTTCGACTACAAGGCGATGGCCTGGGCCGACCTTCCGGCCGCCGATGCCGACGAGATGGTGTCGCTGGTGCCGGCGGAGACTGAGACGTCCTCGCAGACGGTTTAGTCGCCGACGGCCTTGCCTCTGACCGCGGTCGGCATTAGCTGTGACCGCATGATCGACGCGGCCATCAACGCGCTCTCGCAAATGTTCACGCAGCCGCTGCGCCGCGTCCTGCTCAAGGCCGTGGGCTTGGCGCTGCTGCTGATCGTCATCATCGGCATCGTGCTCAATCGCGTCTTCGCCGCGCTGGCGGCGAGCGGCGCCACCTGGGCCGAGCAGACCTCCGGCATGGCGCCGCATGCGGCCTGGACGGCGCTTGCCTGGGTGCTCTCGATCATGGCGGGCCTCGGGATCATCACCGGCGCGCTGTTCCTGATGCCGGCGGTGACCGCTTTCGTCGGCAGCTTCTTCGTTGACGAGATCGCCGAAGCGGTCGAGCGCGAGCACTATCCGGCCGAGCCCACGGGGCGCGCTTTGCCGTTCTTGCGCGCGCTGTTCGAAGGCTTGAAGTTCGCAAGCTTAGCGCTGGTGGTCTATCTCTGCGCGCTGCCATTCGTGCTGTTCGCGGGACTCGGCGTGATCATCCTGTTCCTGGCGAATTCCTATCTGCTCGGACGTGAATATTTCGAGCTCGCCGCCATGCGTTTTCGTCCGCCCGCCGAAGCCAAGGCGATGCGCAAGAGCAACGCGAGCTATGTTTTCCTGGCCGGCATGGTGATCGCGGTGTTCGTGTCGATCCCGGTGATCAACCTGGCGACGCCGATTTTCGCCATGGCCTACATGGTGCACATCCACAAGCGCATGACCAGCAAGCGGCCGGAACTGATCGATCCGCCGCGGTAGTTCTCGCGCGTTTAGATTTTTCGCTGCGCGGCGTTCCAGTGCTGTTCCAGATTGGCGATCAGCGCCGGGCTGAAGTGGCAATAGGCCTGCTCGCGGCAATAGACCGCCATGTAACGCCGGAACATGTCGAGCGGCTCTTCGCCGACGCGGAAGGCGCGCCGGTTGCCGGCGGCGCTGACCACGCCGGAGCCGGTGAAGTCCTCGACCACGCGCGCGATGGCCGCGTCCACCTCGCCGGGCGGCACGATTAGATCGCAGATCATGCGCCCTTCCGGCGAATCGCATTCGAGCCTTCGGCCGGCCATGATGGCCTGCCGCGCGATGCGCGCGCCGACGAAACGCGGCAGCCGCAGATTGGCGGCGCCGGGAATGATGCCCTCCTTGCGCGCCGGTAGCGTCATATAGGCGTCGCTGCCGGCGACCACGTAGTCCATCGCCAGCAGATATTGACAGCCACCGCCGATGGCGAACGCGTCGACGCCGGCGATCCAGGGCTTTTCATGGGTGCCGCCGAATATCTCGTCCGGGCTGGCACCGCCCATCGCTACTCCGCGCAGCATCTTGTTCACGATGCTCATCTCGCGGCGGATGTACCAAAGGTAAGGAATTTTCCCTCGGTAGAGATGCGTCAGGTTAATCCCGCTCGAAAAGACCTTGCGGCCCTTATATTTCGGGTGATCAACGAAATCCCCTCGCAGCACGCAAATCTCGCTCGTGGGATCGAAGATGGCGATGTCGGTGGCAGTCTCGGTGTCATCAAGGGTGTCGTCATCCTCGGCATTGAGGAAGCGCGGATTCTTGATGGTGACGACCGCGGCCTTGCCCTGCCGTTCGACCGTCGCCGGCCCGAAGTCGACAATATCCTTCATGATGAATTCACGCGTGCGCTCGATCGATTCCATTTTCAGCCGCAGCATGGCGTGGCAGAGATGCATACCGGTTTCGACATTGGCGAGCACGTGCGACAGGAAAATGCCCTGATCGACCTCGACGCCGTCCTTCTCGCTTTGCAAAAGCGCGCTTTCGGCATCGACTTGCTTGCGCGTCGGCGTCAAACCCGGAACCAGCTTTGCCGCATCGTAAGTCAGCTCGTCGACGCGCAAGAAATTGTCGAGATTTTTGGTCAGCTTGCGATAGATTGCATCGGCATGATTTGTGAGAAATCGTTCCCGCGCATTGCGGCACCTAAATTGAATAATGTCGGCTGCCAATTGTTGCTCAATCGTCCGCTTTGGCTTCTTGGGCAGCTTGGATAAAAAATCAGAGCCAGCGCGCCACAATTTCGTCGCAGCCGCGGCATCGCGCTTGAAATTGCGGCCAAAGTGGAGAAACGTTTTCATCCAGACGGCGCCGGCCTTCGGAGACAAGCCGGCATTGCCGAAAATAATTTTCGGGATCGCTGTGATCGACGCGCTTGCTCTTTTTTCCGCCGCCGGACGCTTCCATACGCACGTTCCCTCGACATTATTTTATAGGATCGTTTTGCCCGGCCATTTGCACAAGTCGCTGATGATACATTTTTCGCAACTTGGCTTGCGCGCCAGGCAAGTGTAGCGGCCGTGCAGAATAAGCCAATGGTGGGCGTGACGCTTGAATTGCGCCGGGATCGCCGCTTCCAGTTTCTGCTCAACCTCGAATGGATTTTTTCCCGGCGCCAGGCCGGTGCGGTTGCCGACGCGAAAGATATGGGTATCGACCGCGATGGTCGGCTCGCCGAAGGCGATGTTGAGCACCACATTGGCGGTCTTGCGGCCGACCCCGGGCAGCGCCTCCAGCGCCTCGCGCGAGCGCGGCACTTGCCCGCCGTGCTCCGCGACCAGCCGGCGCGACAGCTCGACGACGTTCTTGGCCTTGGTGCGAAACAGCCCGATGGTCTTGACCAGATCGCGCACGCGATCCTCGCCAAGCGCCACCATTTTTTCCGGCGTGTCGGCGGCAGCGAACAATGCGGGTGTCGCCTTGTTGACGCCGGCATCAGTCGCCTGCGCCGACAGCACCACCGCCACCAGCAGCGTGAACGGATTGATGTGTTGCAATTCGCCCTTCGGTTCCGGATTGGCGGCCTGGAAGCGGCGGAACGCTTCCACGATTTCGGCGTTGCTCCAAGGCTTGGACGCAGCCATGACGGGCACGGCGCCGGCCTTTGCGGGCTTGCGCGCGGACTTTGCCTTCACGATTTTTTGCTTGCGCTGCTTTTTTCGTCGGATCGTCTTTTTCGCCATGAATTTGGTATACTGACGCCCATGACCGCCGACAACACTAGAGTCCCGCTTCCGAAGTTCGTGATAAATTGCAACACCCTCGGACACGAACTTCGGAAGCAAAAGGGGCACTAGCAAATCTATGATTCTAGTGCGGCTTTCAATTTGAAGTTCCTGAATGGGCTTGTTGCAAATGGTGCAGGAACTTCAAATCGGCGGCACTAGCGACCTCGAACCCACAATCTTTTCGGCCGTGATCACGCCGCATCGCTCGCTTTCGCGCGCCGGCTTTCTGGTACTGATAGCGGCGTTCGGCGCCGTCAGCTTCATCGCCGGCATGATGTTCCTGCTTGCCGGCGCTTGGCCGGTGTTCGGATTGTTCGGCCTCGATGTGCTGCTGCTGTACTGGGCGTTCCGGCTCAACTACCGCCACGCCGGCGCCTACGAAGAGGTGCACATCACCTCGTCCGCGCTCGTCGTGCGCAAAGTGAGCCACCGCGGACGCGCGCGCGAATGGGTGCTCAATCCGCTTTGGGTCAAACTCGACAAGGTCGCGCACGAGGACTTCGGCATCGAGCGGCTGTTCTTGGTCGCGCGCGGCAAGCAGTTGGCGATCGCCAGTTTCCTGGGGCCGGACGAAAAGGCGAGCTTCGCGCAGCAGCTCGGCAACGCGCTGAGCGAGGCCAAGCGTGGAATGACACGGACGGCGATCTCGTGACGCCTCTATCCGCCCTCATCCTGAGGAGGGCGAATTTGCGCCCGTCTCGAAGGATGGGGCGGCCTCTTCCTTCGAGACGCGCTCCTTCAGACCGCTCCACAGGATGAGGCCGAGAGAAGTCAGAAATCGGGTGGGCAAGCTGCCTAGCCCAGTTTAGATACTCGGCATGACCATGACCCTGGACCAAACGGCCTTGGCCGCCCGCTTCCCCGACCTCGCCCCGCTTTCCACCGCGGCGGCCGACTACGACATCGTGCGCCGCGCCATCGCCCATATCCGCGGGCATTGGCGCGCGCAGCCCGAGATCGACGCCATCGCGGAAGCCACCGGCGTCAGTGCCACCGATCTGCATCATTTGTTCCGCCGCTGGTGCGGCCTCACGCCGAAGGCGTTCCTGCAGGCGCTCACGCTCAATCATGCGCGCGAGCTGTTGCGCTCCTCGGCGAGCGTGCTGGAAACGTCTTACGAGGTCGGCCTGTCCGGCCCCGGTCGCTTGCACGATCTGTTCGTCACCCATGAAGCGATGTCGCCGGGCGAATGGAAGGCGGGCGGCGACGGGCTGACCATCAGCTACGGCTTCCACCCCTGCCCGTTCGGCATGGCGCTGGTGATGATCACGCCGCGCGGACTGGCGGGTCTCGCGCTCGCCGACGCCGGCAAGGAACGCTCGGCGCTCAACGACATGCGCAGGCGCTGGCCGAAGGCGCATTACGTCGAGGATTTCGCGGCGACCGCCGCCACCGCGCGGCGCATCTTCGATCCGGCGCTGTGGCGCCCGGAGCAGCCGCTGCGCGTGGTGTTGATCGGCACCGATTTCGAAGTGCGGGTGTGGGAGAAGCTGCTGACGATCCCGATGGGCGGGCTCACCACTTATTCCGACCTCGCGGCAAGCGCCGGATCGCCGAAGGCCGCGCGCGCGGTCGGCGCCGCGGTCGGCAAAAATCCGATCTGCTTCGTGGTGCCGTGCCACCGCGTCATCGGCAAGAACGGCGACATCACCGGCTATCACTGGGGCATCACCCGCAAGCGCGCGATGCTGGGCTGGGAAGCGGGGAAGGTCGCGGCGTAGATTACCTCTCCTCGCATTGCGGGGAGAGGTCGACTTTCGAGCGTAGCGAGAAAGTCGGGTAGGGGCCGTGCACAACGCTGCAGCAAACACCCCCTCACCCGGCTCGCACCTTTGGTGCTCGCCACCCTCTCCCGCACGCCGGGAGAGGAAATAACTACGCCGCCAGATCCATCTTCGACTTCACCGTCGAATCGGCATTGAGCCGGTAGATCATCGGCACCCCGGTATCCAAATTCAATTTGGTGATGGTCTCGGTCGTGTGCTTGTCGAGCACCATCACCAGCGCGCGCAGCGAATTGCCGTGCGCCGACACCAGCACATGCTCGCCGCGCATCACCCGCGGCAAAATTTCCTGAATGTAATAGGGCAGCACGCGCGCGGCGGTGTCGCGCAAACTTTCGCCGCCCGGCGGCGCCACGTCGTAGGAGCGGCGCCAGATATGCACCTGCTCGTCGCCCCATTTCTTGCGCGCCTCGTCCTTGTTCAAGCCGACCAGATCGCCGTAGTCGCGCTCGTTGAGCGCCTGGTCCTTGAACACCGGGATTTTCGTCTGGCCCAATTCCTCCAGCATCAGATCGAGTGTGCGCGTCGCGCGCTTGAGCACGGAGGTGAAGGCGACGTCGAATTTGATGCCTTGCGCCTTCAGCTTGCGACCGGCCTCGCGCGCTTCGGCGACGCCCTTGTCGGTCAGGTCGACGTCCTTCCAACCCGTGAACAGGTTCTTCAGGTTCCAGTCGCTCTGGCCGTGACGCACGAGCACCAGCAGTCGATCAGACATTCGGATTGGTCCCTTTAGGCGCTTTCTTCATCATCCAGCCGGCGGTGAGGAAGCAGACGGCAACGACCGCCAGCAAGCAGTAGGTCAAAGTCCAGTACACGCTCGGGTTCTTCGACTCCGGATAGACCGCATCGAGGAAATAACTCAGCGCCAACGCGATGGCGCCGATGATCCAGAGCTTGATGGCGCGCTGCTTGGCGTCGTGCATGACCGCCCCCGTCAAAAATTGCCGAGGCCGAGCACGTCGGCCATCGAATAAAGTCCGGGCTTCTGCGTGCGCGCCCACAGCGCCGCATGCAACGCGCCGCGCGCGAAGATCATGCGATCCTCGGCCTTGTGCACCAGTTCGACGCGCTCGGCCGGCCCTGCAAAGATCACGCTGTGCTCGCCCACCACCGTGCCGCCGCGCAAGGCCGCAAAGCCGATGTCGCCCGGCTTGCGGGCGCCGGTGTGGCCGTCGCGGCTCGCGACCTTATGCGTGTCGAAGTCGATGCCGCGGCCTTCCGCCGCCGCGCGGCCAAGCAGCAATGCGGTGCCGGACGGCGCATCTACTTTTTGATTGTGATGCATCTCCAGGATTTCAATGTCGAAGGAATTGTCGAGCGTCTTGGCGACGCGCCTGGCCAGCGCCGCCAGCAGATTGACGCCGAGGCTCATATTGCCGGACTTGACGATCACCGCGCCCTTCGCGGCCTCCTTGATCTTGGCCTCGTCCGCAGCGCTTAAACCCGTTGTGCCGATGATGTGGATCTTGCGGGCCTTGGCCGCGAGCGCGGCGAATACCAAGGTGGCGGCCGGCGCAGTGAAATCGATAATGCCGTCGGCCTTGTCCATGAGCGGCCCGGCGTCGCCGACAAGCTTGACGCCGTTCTCGGGCGTGCCGGCCAGCGTGCCGGCGTCCCAGCCGATCAGCGGCGAGCGCGCGTCTTCCAGCGCACCAACAAGCGCAAATCCCTTGCTGTCGGCGATCGCCTTGACCAGCGTGCGGCCCATCCGCCCGCCGGCGCCGGCGACCACGAGCCGCATGTCGGCCATGGCTCTAACTCCCGGAACGAACGGCGAGGGTATAGCGCGGCGGGGGCGAAAAGGCGACTAGAGCGATCCGCTAAGGCTGGGGGCCATCGTAGCCCTCAAGAACGACGATATCGCCAACCGAGGCAGACGCGCGCAGCTTTTTGGCTTCGGTATATTCCGGCGAGCGATAGCAGCCGAGTGCGGCTTCGTAATCCGGGAATTCGATGACCACGTTGCGCGAACGGTTTTCGCCTTCGACATTCTCCGACCGGCCGCCGCGCGTGAGATAGCGCGCGCCGAATTTCTTGAATATCGGCTGGATGGCCGCGGCATATAGCTTGTAGCCATCCGCATTTTTCACATCGACTCGCGCGAACCAGTAACCCTTTGACATTCGCCCTCCTCATCCCTTGATTTGCTCGATTTCCGCGACGATCGCGTCGGCCGCCGCTTTGGGATCGCGCGCTTCCACAATCGGACGGCCGACCACCAGGTAGTCGGCGCCCGCTTCAATCGCCCGGGCCGGCGTCATGATGCGCTTCTGATCGCCGGTGGCGCTGCCCGCGGGCCGGATGCCCGGCGTCACCAACACCATGCCGGGCCCGACGATGTTGCGCAGGTTCGCCGCCTCCTCGGCCGAGCAGACCAGCCCGTCGACGCCGGTGTCGCGCGCCTGCGCCGCGCGCGCGGCGGCCAGTTCGCCAACGCTCATGTCGTAGCCGGCGGCGGCGAGATCGGCGTCGTCATAGGAGGTGAGCACGGTCACCGCCAGGATGCGCAGCGTCGATCCCTTCTTGCCCTCCACCGCCGCCTTCATGGTCTGCGGATAGGCGTGCACGGTGAGAAAGGTCGCGCCGATCTGCGCCACGCTCTCGACGCCCTTGGTTACCGTGTTGCCGATGTCGTGCAGCTTGAGATCGAGAAACACCTGCTTGCCGGCCGCGATCAGGCCGGCCGCGAACGACAGACCGCCGGCGAAAGCGAGCTGGTAGCCGATCTTGTAGAACCACACCGATTCACCCAACCGCGACACCATGGCTTCGGCGGCCTTAACCTCGGCCAGGTCGAGAGCAACGATCAGGCGTTCGCGTGCGTCCAACGACACCCTCGAATCCTCCTCACATCATCAGCTTCGCCATATCCACCAGCCGCGCAAGCTGCGCGCGAAACAGATTGGCGGTGCCGACGTCGATAATATTGTCCATGTCGTCGAAGGCATTTTCGGCTTGCAGGATCGCAACCTGCTCGGGGATCACCAGCGCGCCGCAGCCGAGTTCGAGGATCTGGCGCAGCGCCATCAGCGAGCGCAGGCCCCCGGCCCGCCCCGGCGAGGCCGACGAGATCGCGAACACGCGGCCCTTGAAGGCGGCATAAGTCGGATCGCCGCGCTCGCGCACGCGCGACACCCAGTCGATGGCGTTCTTGAGCAGCGGCGTGACCGAGGCGCTGTATTCGGGGCTGGCGATGAAGACGCCGTGGTGCGCCATGATCATCTGCTTGAGCTTGAGCGCATTGGCCGGCGGCCCGGCCTTGGCTTCGAGGTCGCCCTCATAGATCGGCAGCGGATAATCGGCGAGCGAAATGCGCGTGACGTCGGCGTCGATCAGCGTCAGCTCCTTGGCCGCCAGCGCCGCCAGCCTGACGTTATGCGAGCCGGCGCGGGTCGAGCCGGGAAGGACGAGAATTTTCGGAACGGGCATCGGCGGCTCCGCAATCGGGCCGCATATCATACCAACAGCAAAGACTGTCATGCCCACGCAGCCGCCTGCGCGGGTGCGTGCTCCGGCGGGGCATCCAATAACGACGGACGAATTATTAGATGAATGCTTCCGATCCGGCTTTTTCGGTAAGTACTGGATCGGCAGGGGCGGACTGTCCGCGATAGACCCACACGCGCGCCGGCGGCAGGTTCATCCAGATCAGTTCGGAGGCCTCGGCCTTGATCCCGGACAGCGCCTTCGGGATCGGCGGCACCATCGCATAGGTGAACTGGACGAACGGCGCGCCCGGCGCCAGCAGGCCCATCGCATCCGAGATCAGGCGCAGCCGCGTGCGCAGCGGCTTGGTGACCAGCGGCAGTCCCGACACCACCGCGGCGGCCGGATCACGCACCGATCGTCTCCAGCAGACGGCGCAGCCGATAGGCGTCGCCCTGCACCACCGTGGCCGCCGGATAGCGCGTGCGCAGCAGCCGGCAGAAATCCGGATTGAATTCGACCAGGATCAACCGCTTGGGATCGATGCCGCGCCGGACCAGCGCCTCGGTCACCGGACCGGTGCCGGGTCCAAGCTCGATCACCGGGCCGCTCGACTGCGGATCGACGTAGCGCGCCATGGTGCGCGCCAGCGCCTTGCTCGACGGCATCACCGCGCCGGTCGAATAGGGGCTTTTCGATCCAAGAACGAATGAACTGCATCTCGTCATCGAGACGCAGATTTTTCTTTTCGACGCGGACGACTGAATGCGAAGGCATTCGATGGGGTCACGCGTGCAGGCGGCTGGATCGGCCGCAGACTTCACGGGTATAGGGCACGGGGCGGGGGGTCAAGATGGCTTCTCCGAATGGCTGCCACGATTTCCCAGGCCGTCGAGAAACTCCTTGACTCGGCTGAAGAAACCGGCCGATTCCGGCTGGGTCTCTTCCGACGACAGTTTTTCGAACTCGGCCAAGCAGCTCGCGCTGGCGCTTGGTCAGGTTCTGCGGCGTTTCCACTGCTACTTGAACGTACATGTCGCCGGTTTGTTTCGCCCGCAGCACCGGCATGCCCTTGCCGGTCAGCCGGAAACGGCGGCCGGTCTGGGTGCCGGCGGGGACCTTGACCCGCGCCTTGCTGCCGTCGATCGTCGGCACCTCGAATTCGCCGCCCAGCGCCGCCGTCGCCATGGAGATCGGCACCCGGCAGTGCAGGTCGGCGCCGTCGCGCTGGAAGAACTCGTGCGGCGCAAGCGACAGGAAAATATAGAGATCGCCCGGCGGGCCGCCGCGCAAGCCGGCCTCGCCTTCGCCGGCGAGCCGGATGCGGGTGCCGTCCTCGACGCCGGCCGGGATATTGACCGAGAGCGTGCGCTCGCGCGTGACCCGGCCGGCGCCGGCGCAGGACGCGCAGGGATCGTCGATCACCTGGCCGCGGCCCTGGCAGGTCGGGCAGGTGCGCTCGAGCGTGAAGAAGCCCTGCGGCGTGCGGATCTTGCCGGCGCCGCCGCAGGTCGCGCAGGGCTTCGGCTTGGTGCCGGCCTTGGCGCCGGTGCCGGAGCAGACCTCGCAGGTGACCGAGGTCGGAATGCGGATCTGCGCGGTCTTGCCCTCGAACGCCTCCTCGAGGGTGATCTCCATGTTGTAGCGCAGGTCGGAGCCGCGCTCGCGGCCTTGCCCGCGGCCGCCGCGCCGGCCGCCGCCCATGCCGAACAGGTCTTCGAAAATGTCGGAGAAGGTGGAGGCGAAATCGGCGCCGAAGCCGTGCCCGCCGCCCATGCCGCCTTGCTCGAAGGCGGCGTGGCCGAAGCGGTCATAGGCGGCGCGCTTGTCGCCGTCCTTCAGCACGTCATAGGCCTCGTTGAGTTCCTTGAATTTGTGCTCGCACTCGCTGTCGCCCGGATTGCGATCCGGATGATGCTGCATGGCGAGCTTGCGGATAGGCGGCCTTGAGCTCGGCGTCGCTGCGCGTCGCGCGCGACGCCGAGGATTTCGTAGTAGTCGCGCTTGGACATGCCGGTGCCTCGCCCTTCAGTTCAGAACGCCGTCATAGCCGTACTTGATATCGACCAATCCGCTCGAGACCTGGCAAAAATGCGACCCCCGGGACAAGCCCGGGGGTGACATGTGTCGTGGTTGAGTGATGACAGCGCACGGTCAGCGCCTCGCGTCAGGCCGACTTCTTGTTGTTCTTGTCGTCGTCGACCTCGGTGAACTCCGCGTCGACGACGTCTTCCTTCTTGCCGTCGGCGCCGGTGGCGCTCTCGCTGGTGTCGGCCGGCTGCCGCGCTTCCGCCTGCTGCTTGTACATGGCCTCGCCGAGCTTCATCGAGGCCTGCGCCAGCGTATTGGTCTTGGCCTTGATCGCCGCCGCGTCGTCGCCCTTCAGCGCTTCCTTGAGATCGGCCATGGCGTTCTCGATCGCGCTGCGCTCGGCGTCGCCGACCTTGGAGCCGTGCTCGGCCAGCGCCTTCTCGGTGGAATGCACCAGCGCCTCGGCATGGTTCTTGGCCTCGACCGCGGCCTTGCGCTTCTTGTCGTCGTCGGCGTGGGCTTCCGCGTCCTTGACCATCTTCTCGATGTCGGCCTCGGACAGGCCGCCCGAGGCCTGGATGCGGATCTGCTGCTCCTTGCTCGTCGCCTTGTCCTTGGCGGACACGTTGACGATGCCGTTGGCGTCGATGTCGAAGGTGACCTCGACCTGCGGCACGCCGCGCGGCGCCGGCGGGATGCCGACCAGATCGAACTGGCCGAGCATCTTGTTGTCGGCCGCCATCTCGCGCTCGCCCTGGAACACGCGGATGGTCACCGCGGTCTGATTGTCCTCGGCGGTGGAGAACACCTGGCTCTTCTTGGTCGGGATCGTGGTGTTGCGATCGATGATGCGGGTGAACACGCCGCCCAGCGTTTCGATGCCGAGCGAGAGCGGGGTCACGTCGAGCAGCAGCACGTCCTTGACGTCGCCTTGCAGCACGCCGGCCTGAATGGCGGCGCCGATGGCCACCACTTCGTCCGGGTTGACGCCCTTGTGCGGCTCCTTGCCGAAGAACTGCTTCACCACTTCCTGCACCTTCGGCATGCGCGTCATGCCGCCGACCAGAACCACCTCGTCGATCTCGGCCGGCCGAGAGGCCGGCATCCTTCAGCGCCTTGCGGCACGGCTCGACGGTCTTCTGGATGAGATCGTCGACCAGCGCCTCGAACTTGGCGCGGGTGAGCTTCATGGTGAGATGCTTCGGGCCCGAGGCATCCGCCGTGATGAACGGCAGGTTGATCTCGGTCTGCGTGGTCGACGACAGCTCGATCTTCGCCTTCTCGGCCGCTTCCTTCAGCCGCTGCAGCGCCAGCTTGTCGCGTGCGCAGATCGATGCCCTGCTCCTTCTGGAACTCGTCGGCGAGATAGTTGACCAGGCGCATGTCGAAGTCTTCGCCGCCCAGGAACGTGTCGCCGTTGGTGGACTTCACCTCGAACACGCCGTCGCCGATTTCCAGAATGGAAATGTCGAAGGTGCCGCCGCCCAGGTCATAGACCGCGATGGTGCCGGTGCTTCTGCTTGTCGAGGCCGTAGGCGAGCGCGGCCGCGGTCGGCTCGTTGATGATGCGCAGCACTTCGAGGCCGGCGATCTTGCCGGCGTCCTTGGTGGCCTGGCGCTGGGCGTCGTTGAAATAGGCCGGAACGGTGATGACCGCCTGCTCGACCTTCTGCCCGAGATAGGCTTCCGCCGTTTCCTTCATCTTCTGCAGGATGAAGGCGGAGATCTGCGAGGGCGAATAGTTCTTGCCGTCGACCTCGACCCAGGCGTCGCCATTGACGGCCTTGACGATCTTGTAGGGGACGAGCTTCTTGTCCTTCTCGACCATCGGATCGTCGTAGCGGCGGCCGATCAGGCGCTTGACCGCGAAGATGGTCTTTTCGGGATTGGTGACCGCCTGGCGCTTGGCCGGCTGGCCGACCAGCCGCTCGCCGTCGTCGGTGAAGGCGACGATCGAAGGCGTCGTGCGCATGCCTTCGGCGTTCTCGATGACTTTCGGCGTCTTGCCTTCCATGACGGCGACGCAGGAATTGGTGGTGCCGAGGTCGATGCCGATGACCTTGCCCATGGTTATTCCCCTCAAATTTGCGGCAGGCCGGCCGGGCCGCTTGGCGCCCGAAAGGATGGTCGGCGGCTCATCCGCAGACCCCTGATCCAGCCCCCTGGATACGCGATTTACCGCGGGTTTCGCGGCTCACTGGCTCATATAGGAGGGCCGCCGGGGCCCGCAAGACAGGTTGTCACGAATTCGCGAGCCGCCTGCCGGGCGGGCGGCAGCAACGCCACATGACGGTTAATCTGACCATTGCCGCACCGTGTCAGGCCGGTTAGGCAGACCCCGGGCGGCCCGATCTCACCTGGAAACCCGATCTCACCTGGAAAGATGTCTGAGCGCATGCTCCGCCGATTGTTGGTCCCTTTGCTTGCCGCAATGCTCGTAATTTGGGCCGGACTGGCGGCCCTGTGTCCCGGCAGCCGAGCCGAACCGCTGTTCCCGCCTCGGCTGGCGGGTCGGTCTAGAGCCGCCAGGCGATCTCAAGCTGAGCAAGCAATTCCCCGGTTTCGAGGACGTCGAGCGTAAGGTGACCATCACCATCCTCGACCTGCCGGCGGCGCGCCTATGTGGACCTCGAGAATTCGGCCTTCGCCAAAAACCAGCCCGGCCTGAGCGAGGTGAAGCGGGAAAGCTTTGCGTTCGCCAGCGGCGTCGGATTTCTGATCAGCGGCCGGTCGCAGGAGAACGGCGTCACTCTGGACAAGTGGTTTCTGCTGGCGCAACGCAGTCGGCGGGAACGTCCAAGACCTTGCCTTGCTGATCAACGTGCAAGTGCCTGAGGCCGCGCGCGCCGTCTATTCCGACGCGGTCATCCGCAAGGCGCTGGCCAGCGTCACGTTCCGGCCGCCGCCGCTTCAGGAGCAGCTCGGCCTGTTGCCGTTCAAGCTCACCGAATTGGCCGGCTTCCGGGTGATGCAAGCGCTGCCGGTGGGCGCGGCCATCCTGACCGAGGGACCGACGGACGACCTCAGCACACAGCCTTACGTGATCGTCTCGGTCGGGCGCGGCGCGCCGGAAACCCCCGACGACCGCGGCAATTTCGCCCGCGATCTGCTGTCGTCCGCGCCGCTGCGCGAACTCACCGTGACGTCGGCGGAGGCGATGCGCATCAGCGGCGGGTCGGGCTACGAGATCAGAGCGCAGGCTTTAGGGCTTGCTCGGCAATCCGATTTTGCTGGCGCAATGGGTGCGATTCGGCGGCGGCGGTTTTTTGCGCGTCGTCGGCGTGAGCGCCAAGGACGATTGGGATCGGATGTTTCCCCGCTTCCGCGCGGTGCGCGACGGCGTCGAGCCGCGCACCAAGTAGAGCGGACGTCACTCGGCCGCGCTGTCCGGCGGCGGATTGTCGTTGGCGGAAGGCTGTGGCGATTTCGGCGCCGCCTTGGCAACGCCGACCAATGCCGGACGCAGCACCCGGTCGCCCAGCATGTAGCCGGCCTGGATCACCTGCGCCACGTGGCCTGGCGGCACATCGGAATCCGGCACCTCGTACATCGCCTGATGCACGTTCGGATCGAACTTCTCGCCCACCGGCGAGAATTTCTTCACGCCATTCTTCTCGAGCACCTTGAGCAGCTCGCGCTCGGTGAGTTCGACGCCTTCGATCAGCGCCTTGACCGTGGCGTCGGCCTGCTCGCGCAGCTCGGACCTGCTGGTCTCCAGCGCGCGATGCATGTTGTCGGCCACCGCCAGCACGTCGCGGGCAAAACCGGCGATGCCGTAGAGCCGCGCATCGGCGACCTCGCGCTCGGTGCGCCGGCGCAGGTTCTCCATCTCGGCGAGCGTGCGCAGCAGCTTGTCCTTGAATTCGGCAGCCGCTTCCAATGCGGCGGTAACCTGCTCGGCCGGCACCAATTCGGGTGCCGCAGCCGCGGCCACTTCGCCCTCGGATTGGGCGGCCGTATCGTCGGCGGCAGGCCGTTCCGGTCATGATGCTCAAATCCTCAAAACTGTTCGGATGCCCCGGATATCAGGACTTGCGGCTAAAAAATCAAGCGCTCCGCCGGCCTACATCCCCAGCAACCGGCTCACCACCCGCGCGGTGTAATCGACCATCGGGATCACGCGGGCGTAATTGAGCCGGGTCGGGCCGATCACGCCGATGACGCCGACGATGCGGCCTTCGCTGTCGCGATAGGGCGCGACGATGGTGGAGGAGCCGGACAGCGAGAACAGCTTGTTCTCCGAGCCGATGAAGATGCGCACGCCGTCGGCGCGCTCGGCGCGGCCGAGCAGATCGATCACGCCGCGCTTGGTCTCCAGCGCGTCGAACAGCGAGCGCACCCGCTCCAGATCGTCGAGCGCATGCAGATCGTCCAGCAGATTGGCGTGGCCGCGCACGATCAGCTGGCGGTCCTCGCTCTCGCCGCCCGACCAGCTCGCAAGGCCGGCGGCGATGATCTTCTGGGTCAGTTGATCGAGCTCGGCCTGGCCTTGCGCCAACGCGCTTCTCGATCTCGGTGCGCAGTTCGGCCAGCGTCTTGCCGCGGATGCGGGCGTTGAGGAAATTGCCGGCTTCGATCAGCGCCGAGGTCGGCAGCCCGGCCGGCACATTGAGCACCCGGTTCTCGACCTGGCCGTCTTCGGCGACCAGCACCGCCAGCGCGCGCTCCGGCTCCAGCCGCACGAATTCGATGTGCTTGAGCCGCACATTGTTCTTGGCGGTGAGCACGACGCCGGCCGAACGGGTCAGGCCCGACAGCATCTGCGAGGCCTCGGTGAGCACGGCTTCCACCGATTTGTTGGAGCCGGCGCCCGCCACCTGCGCCTCGATCGAGCGGCGGTCGCCTTCGGTCAGATCGCCGACCTGCATCAGCGCGTCGACGAAGAAGCGCAGGCCGAGTTCGGTCGGCAGCCGGCCGGCCGAGGTATGCGGGGCATAGATCAGGCCGAGCTGCTCGAGGTCCGACATCACGTTGCGCACCGAGGCCGGCGACAGCGAGATCGGCAGGATGCGCGACAGATTGCGCGAGCCGACCGGCTCGCCGGTGGTGAGATAGCTCTCGACGATCGAGCGGAAAATCTCGCGCGAACGCTCGTTGAGCGCGGCGAGACTGACCTGCGTAGAGCCGATCGGAACGTCGTGGGAAGCCACGGCATTACTCCTTAAACACGAGCCAACAATGGCGATCCGGGCCGGTCTTGTTCAAGCCGGGCATATGGTTATGGTGTGCGCCGGCACTCAAGCCGAAGGATCAAGCCCGATGCGGCCGAGCCGCCGACAAGTCGACGAATTGCGCGCCGTGTCGCTCGAGCGCGGCGTGGTGAAATACGCCGAAGGCTCCTGTTTCGTGAAATTCGGCGACACCCATGTGCTGGTGACCGCCAGCCTGGAGGAGCGCCTGCCGCCCTGGCTCAAGGGCCAGGGGCGCGGCTGGGTCACCGCCGAATACGGCATGCTGCCGCGCGCCACCTCCGAGCGCACCCGCCGCGAGGCCTCCGCCGGCAAGCAGGGCGGCCGCACCGTCGAAATCCAGCGGCTGATCGGACGCTCCTTGCGCTCGGTGATCGATCTGCAGGCGCTCGGCGAGCGGCAGATCACCATCGACTGCGACGTGATCCAGGCCGACGGCGGCACCCGCACCGCCTCGATCACCGGCGCCTGGGTGGCGCTGTCCGATTGTCTCGACCTGGATGAAGGCGCGCGACATGCTCAAGGCCGAAGTCCTGCGCGACCACATCGCCGCGGTATCCTGCGGCGTCTTCAAGGGCACCGCGGTGCTCGATCTCGACTATGCCGAGGACTCGGAAGCCGACACCGACGCCAATTTCGTGATGACCGGCGCCGGCAACATCGTCGAGATCCAGGCCACCGCCGAAAAGACCCCGTTCAGCGAGGATCAGTTTCTGGCGCTGCTGGCGCTGGCGCGCAAGGGCATCGAGAAGCTGGTGGGCCTGCAAAAGATGGCGGTGGCGTGAGTTCACCCGAGCAAGCGCGCGGCCACCGAAAACTCACCGGCCCGCTGGTGATCGCCACGCACAATCCGGGCAAGCTCGCCGAAATGCGCGAGCTGCTGGCGCCGTTCGGCATCGACGCGCAATCGGCCGGCGAACTGGGCCTGCCGGAGCCGGAAGAAACCGGCACGACCTTCGCCGCAGAATGCGCGCATCAAGGCGATGGCCGCGGCGAAGGCGACCGGCCGCGTCGCCTTCGCCGACGATTCCGGTCTGGTCGTCGACGCGCTCGGCGGCGAGCCCGGCATCCATTCGGCGCGCTGGGCCGGACCCGACAAAGATTTCCGCGTTCGCCATGAACCGCATTCAGACGCTGCTGATCGAGCGCGGCGCGAAGTCGCCCGAGCAACGGCGCGCGCATTTCATCGCCGCGCTGTGTCTCGCCTGGCCCGACGGCCATGTCGAGGAGTTCGAAGGCCGCGTCGATGGCGTCGTGGTCTGGCCGCCGCGCGGCGACGCAGGCTTCGGCTACGATCCGTTGTTCCTGCCCGACGGTTTCGATCGCACCTTCGGCCAGATGAGCGCGGAGGAAAAGCATGGCCTGCCGCCGAAAGGCCAAGGCCTGTCGCATCGCGCCCGCGCCTTCGTCAAGCTGGCGGATGCGTGCTTGCGCGTAATTGACGCTGGCATGCGCCGTTCCGCGATCATTACAATTTTAAGCAATTGTCCGCAGCGAAATCGACTGCCGCGCTGGCTGTCGCAGCCGGCGCGGCCTATGATGGTTAACATGACTTTAACCACAGCCGCGCCGTTTGCCGTCTACGTGCACTGGCCGTTCTGCCTGTCGAAGTGTCCGTATTGCGACTTCAACAGCCATGTGCGCCATGGCGGCGTCGACGAAGCGCGCTTCGTGCGCGCCTTCGAAGCCGAAATCGCCGCCACCGCCGCGCGCGTTCCCGGCCGCACGGTGTCGACGATTTTCTTCGGCGGCGGCACGCCGTCGCTGATGCAGCCGCAATCGGTGCAGGCAATTCTCGACTGCGATCGGCAAGCACTGGACCGATCGCGCAGCGACGTCGAAGTGACGCTCGAAGCCAATCCGACCAGCGTGGAAGCGACGCGCTTCCGCGGCTATCGCGCGGCCGGCGTCAACCGCGTCTCGCTCGGCGTGCAGGCGCTCGACGATGCCGCGCTGAAGGAACTGGGCCGGCTGCACACGCGCGCAAGAAGCGCTCGATGCGGTCGCGGTCGCGCGCTCGATCTTCGATCGCTATTCGTTCGATCTCATCTATGCGCGGCCGCGCCAGACGCTCGACGCCTGGACGCGCCGAACTCAAGCGCGCCATCGCGGAAGCGGCCGAGCATCTGTCGCTCTATCAATTGACCATCGAGCCGGACACGCCGTTCTTCGGCCTGCACAAGGCCGGCAAGCTCGCGATTCCCGACGACGATCTCGGGCGCGATCTCTACGACCTGACGCAATCGATCTGCGCCGGCGAAGGCTTGCCGGCTTACGAGATCTCCAATCACGCGCGGCCGGGCGCCGAGTGCCGGCACAATCTGGTCTATTGGCGCGGCCACGAATATGCCGGCATCGGACCGGGCGCGCATGGCCGGCTCAATATCGACGGCCGCCGCTACGCCACCGAAACCGAGAAGCGGCCGGAAGGCTGGCTCATGCGCGTGCGAAGCGAACAGGCACCGGCCTGATCGTCGACGAGAAGCTCACGCCCGGCGAAGTGGCCGACGAATATCTGCTGATGGGCCTGCGGCTGGCCGAAGGCATCGAGCCCGAGCGCTTCACGCAGCTGTCCGGGCGCAAGCTCGATCCGCAGCGCGATTTCAATTCTTGCGCGAAGACGGCGCGGTCGAAACCACCGCCAGACGGCCGCCTGCGCGTGACGCAAAGCGGATTTCCGCTGCTCGATGCGGTGGTCGCGGATCTGGCGGCTTAAGTCAAAGTCTAGGTCCCCGGCGCGAACGCGCGCGGCGCCGGGCTGACGACCTGGCCGCCGGTCGGCGTGACGCGCATCACCGCCAGCCCGCGCTCGTTGGTGCCGTCGGGGCGGAAGCGGAAATACGCCGTCGATGCCGGCAAAGCCCGGAGGCACCGTCAGCATCTGCTCGCTGAAGCGCTGCGCGCCTTGCGTCTTCACCAGCGCGGCGACCAGCGCCACCGCGTCATAGGCGAGCGTCGCCGTGCGCACCGGGTCCTGCCCGATAGCGCGCGCGGTAACGCGCCGGAGAAATTGCGGAAGCCGGTCGATTCCGGCGCGGCATACCAGCCGCCCTCGAGCGCCGCGGTCGAGAAAATGCGCGGGTCGTCCCACAATCCGGTGCCGAGCAATTGCACGCGCTTGGGGTTGACGCCGCTGGCGGCGAGCTTCTGCACCACTTGCGGCACCGCGTCGGCGCCGTCGGCAATGAAAATGCTGTCGACCTGGCCGGCCGCCTGCGCCACGCGCCGGATCGGCTCGGCCATCTTGCCGGGATCGAGCGGATATTTCTCCAGCGCCACCACGCGGCCGCCGCGCCGCGCCACCTCCTGCTGGAACGCCGCCTCCACCACCGCGCCATAGGCATTGTCCGGCAGCAGCGCCGCGAACGAGCGCTTGCCGTGCGAGATCGGCGAAATCGACGATGCGCCTGACGTCGGACTCCGGCAGGAAGCTCAGCAGATAGACGCCGCGCGCGGCGACGCTGGCGTCGGTCGAGAATGCGATCACCGGAATGTTGCGCGGCGCGCGCCACCGGGCCGACCGCGCGCACCGACTGCGCGAACAGCGGACCGACAATGATCGTCGGCGCCTTCGTCGATCGCCTGCTGCGGCGCCGAGTTGCGCGCCTTGCGGCGTGCCGGCGTCGTCCTTCACCAGCAGCTGGATGTTGGGCTCCTTGAAATCGGCGAGCGCCATTTCGGCGGCGTTCTTCATCGATGTGCGCGGCGACGCCGGCATTGCCCGGCGCCGACAGCGGCAGGATCAAGCCGACGCGGACCTGGCCGGGGCCGACCTGCCGGGGCGGCGGCTGCTCGGTGGCCTGCGGAATCAGCGCGCCGTTGGCGCCGCTGCCGGCTTGATCGAAGGTGTTGGCGCAGGCCGCCAGCGCGACCGCCGCCGCGGCAACGGACAACGCCGTGCGCGCGCGGCGCAGGCCGCGCGTCAGCATCCCGTCCTCGTTTCGCGACGTCCCGGACATGGTCGCTCCCCACGCGACGGCATTCGTGTCAGTCCTATCTTTAATCGCCGATTTTGTCCCGCAAAAGTTAAGGCAATGAAAAAGAAAGGGAATTCGCCGCCGATGACGCGCCGCGGATCGCGCCTCTAGAGTGCCCATATGGCCAAGAGCAACAAGAAGACGGCGAGCAAACGGCTGCGCCGATTATGCGCCGTTCGGCGCCGCGATCGAGGCGCCGAAACCGGCCGGCCGGCCTCTATCTGGTCGCCACGCCGATCGGCAACCTGGGCGACATCAGCTTGCGCGCGCTCGAGCTGCTCGCCGGCGCCGACGTGATCGCCTGCGAGGACACGCGCGTCACCCGCAAGCTCACCGAGCGCTACGGCATCGCGACGCCGCTGACGCCCTATCACGAGCACAATGCCGCCGAGGCGCGGCCGAAGCTGCTGGCCCGGCTCGCGCGAGGGCCAGGCGGTCGCGCTGGTGTCGGACGCCGGCACGCCGCTGATTTCCGATCCCGGCTACAAGCTGGTGCGCGCGGCGCTACGAGGCCGGCCATCGCGGTCACGCGCTGCCCGGCGCGTCCGCGGTGCTGGTAGCGCTCTGCCGTAGCGGGCTTGCCGACCGACCGTTTCTTCTTCGAAGGATTCCTGCCGCCCAAGCAAGCGGGCCGGCAAAAGCGCATCGCCGAACTCGCCGCCATTCCGGCAACGCTGGTGCTGTTCGAGAGCGGGCCGCGGCTGGCTGCGGCGCTCGCCGATCTCGCCGACGGACTGGGGCCGCGCGCGGCCGCGATCTGCCGCGAGCTCACCAAGCTGCATGAGGAAGTCCGGCGCGGCGATCTGACGACGCTGGCGCGCGACTACGCCGAAGGCGCCGAGACGCGCGGCGAGATCGTCATCGTGGTGGCGCCGCCCGCGGAAGACGATGGACAAGCCGACGATGTCGACGACTTGCTGCGGCGCGCGCTGGCGCGCGTCTCGGTCAAGGACGCGGTCGGCGAAGTCGCGCTCGCCACCGGGCGCCCGCGCCGCGAGGTCTATCAGCGCGCGCTCGCGCTCGCCAACGACAAGGATAGCAACGATGGCGCGGCGTGACGGCTCCGCCCAAAGCCGCAGCCGGAACGGCAAAAGCGCGAAGCGCGTCCTGATAAAATTGCGGCCTTCGGCCTTGGCATTTCGGCCGAAAGCCGCGCCGCCGCGTTCCTGATCGCCAAGGGCTATCCGCATTGTGGCGCGGCGCTGGAAATCGCCGGCCGGCGAAATCGACATCATCGCGCGCCGCGCGGACAGCTGCTGATCTTCGTCGAGGTGAAGGCGCGCGCGAGCTGGACGATGCGGCGGAATCGGTCAGCGAACGGCAGCAGCGCCGGATCGCCGCGGCGGCGGAAATCTGGCTCGCCGCCAATCCCGACGACGCCATTCGCGATATCCGCTTCGATGCGATCCTGGTCGCGCCGGGACAGCTGCCGCGCCACATCCCGGCCGCGTTCGAGACGAGTTGAAATAAATTAGGCGCTCAGCCGCTCGAAGAACTGGTCGACCTGGCTGCGGATGCGGCCGGCGACGCTGCCCAGATCGTCGGCCACGCTTTTCACCGCGCCGGCGCTGGCGCGGGTGTCTTGGGTGGCGGCGCCCACCAGATTGACCTCGCCGGCGGTCTCGACCGTGCGCTTGGCCGCGATCTCGACGCTGCGCGCGATTTCCTGGGTGGCGGCGCCCTGCTCGGTGACGGCGGCGGCGATGGCGCCGCTGATATTGCCGATCTCGCGGATGGTGTGCTCGATCGCGGTGATCGCCTCGATCGAGCGCACGGTGGCGCGCTGCATGCCGGCAATCTGCGCGCCGATTTCCTCGGTGGCGCGGCTGGTCTGGCCGGCGAGCGCCTTGACCTCGCCGGCGACCACGGCGAAGCCGCGGCCGGCCTCGCCGGCGCGCGCCGCCTCGATGGTGGCGTTGAGCGCGAGCAGATTGGTCTGCTCGGCGATATCGGTAATGAGCTTGACCACGTCGCCGATGCGCGCGGCCGCTTCGTCCAGCTCCTTGACCGCGATATTGGTGCGCCCGGCCTCGCTCACCGCCTTGGTGGCGATGGCGTTGGACTGCGCGACCTGCCGGTCGATCTCGTTGACCGACGCCGACAGCTCGTCGGCGGCCGAGGCGATGTCGCGCACATTGGCGGAGGCCTCCGACGAGGCCGCCTCCGCGCGCGC
This sequence comes from uncultured Alphaproteobacteria bacterium, assembly GCA_963781875.1. Lineage (GTDB taxonomy): Bacteria > Pseudomonadota > Alphaproteobacteria > Rhizobiales > Xanthobacteraceae > Pseudolabrys. The sequence continues at coordinate 387,364 of CAWAHP010000009.1, read as the reverse complement.
GGTCTTGGCCGACGCGTCATCGGCGGCGCAGGCGAGCTGCGTCGATGCCGCCAGCATCTGATCGGAAATGCGGCCGAGCTCGGCGAGCGTCGCTTCCACGTCGGCGGAGAAGCGCGCGATCTCGCTCGGACATCTGCTCCTGACGCCGCGCGCGCGATTCGGCGTCGTCGACGCACCGTGCGATTGAGCTCCTCGTTGTGACGCATGGCATGCTGGAACACGCCGATCGAACGCGCCAGCGCGCCGATCTCGTCGTGGCGATCGATGAACGGAATTGAAACACCGGCTTCGCCGGCGGCGACCGCGTCGGTCACGCGGGTGATCTGGGCGAGCGGCCTGCGCCACGCTGCGCGCAGATCATCATGGTGCCGGCGATCGCGAGCACGACCGCCAAGCCGGCGAGCACGCTCAGCAGCATCGCGGTCTGATCGATGCCTGCGTCGATGCGGGCGTAGATGCGCTGGGCGCGGTCGGTGTAATGCTTGCTCAGCTTTTCCAGATCCTGGCTGAGCGCGTCGCGCACGTCGGCCGGATAATTCTTATCCGCCCATTCGCGCGCGGCCTGCGGTCCGGAGTTCTTGGCGATGTCGCGCAAGTTCGGGCGCAAATTCCTGGAATGCCGCGATCCGGACCGCGAACTGGCTGTAGGAAATGGCGTCGTTGTTGCGCACGCTGCCTTGCCAATCGGCGATCACGGTGGCGATCTGGTCGGAGATTTTGAGCAGCGCCTCCGCGTGTTTGGCCGCGGTGTCGCGGTCCTGCGCCATAGGTAGATGCCGCGCGTTTCCATCACCACGGCGTAGATCAGGCCGTTGATGCGCTCGACATTCCAGCTGCCGGCATTGGCGGATTCGAATTCGTCGGTGAGCGCCGCATGGCTGCGGGCGCTGTGCACGGCCACCACCGACAGCGCCAGCGTGGTGGTGGCCATCAAAGCGAAGATCGCATAGAGCTTGGCGGCAATCGAAAGCTTCGGCAAAGTCACAGCCTGCCCCCACCGCGTGCGGCACGGTCCCCGAGCCGGCTACACTGGAGGTAATATGTTAACGATTTGTTTTCCTTAAATTTTCCGGTTGCCGAGAAGGTGGCCAAGGTCCTAAGATGAGCCTGAAAATCGCGGTACAAATGGATCCGATCCAGCGGATCAACATCAAGGGCGATTCAACCTTCGCGCTGCTGCTGGAGGCGCAAAGTCGGGGCCACAAGCTCTCCTATTACACCCCGGACCGGCTGGCTTTGCTCAATGGCCGGCTGTTCGCCACGGTCGAAAGCCTGGCGGTGCGCGACCAGGTCGGCGACCATTTCACGCTCGATGAACCGCGGCGCGTGGAGCTCACGGAATTCGACGTGATCCTGCTGCGCCAGGACCCGCCCTTCGATCTCGCCTACGTGACCACCACCCACCTGCTCGAGCGCATCCATCCCGAAGACGCTGGTGGTCAACGACCCGGCGCATGTCCGCAACGCGCCGGAGAAGATGTTCGTCACCGAATTTCCCGACCTGATGCCGCCGACGCTGCTCACCCGCGATCTCGCCGAGATCAAGGCGTTCCGCGCCGAGCACGGCGACATCGTGATGAAGCCGCTCTACGGCAAGGGCGGCGAGCGCGGTGTTCCGCCTCTCGCGCCGAGGACCTCAATTTCGGTTCGCTGTACGACATGTTCGCCGCGACCTTTCGCGAGCAATGGGTGGTGCAGAAATTCCTGCCCGCCATCAAGCATGGCGACAAGCGCATCATCCTGGTGGACGGCGAATTCGCCGGCGCGGTCAACCGCATTCCGGCCGCCGACGACCTGCGCTCCAACATGGTGCGCGGCGGCGCACCGGCGGCGACCGAGCTGACCAAGCGCGAAGCCGAGATCTGCAAAAAGATTGGACCCAGCTTGCGCGAGCGCGGGCTGCTGTTCGTCGGCATCGACGTGATCGACGGTTTCCTCACCGAGATCAACGTCACCTCGCCGACCGGCATCCGCGCCATCAAGAACCTCGGCGGCGCCCGACATCGCGGCGCTGATCTGGGACAAGATCGAGGCGAAGCGGAAGCAATAGTGCCATGAGCGTCAAGCTCACCATCGCCACCACCGACTACGACCACTTCCGCGATTTCCGGCTCGGGCTGGTCGCGGCCGAAGGCATCGAGGCGACCTGGCTCACGCTCGGCCATCACGAAATCTTTTCGCGCTTCACCTTCAACCGCGAATGGGACGTGTCGGAACTGTCCTTCGCCAAGTTCGCGGCGCAGGTGACGCGCGCGGATTCCGACATCATCGGCCTGCCGGTCTATGCCTCGCGGCTGTTCCGCTTCTCGTCGTTCTATGTGAACCGCAACAAGGGCATCAAAAGCGCCAAGGACCTGCGCGGCAAACGCATCGGCGTGCCGGAATGGGCGCACACCGCCGCGGTCTATATGCGCGGCTGGCTGATGCACGAAGGCGGCGTTGCGCTTTCCGACATCGACTGGGTGCAGGCCGGCACCAACGAGGCCGGCCGCATCGAGAAGGTCGAATTGACGCTGCCGAAAGGCGTCAAACTCACGGCCGCGCCCGACAAGACGCTGAGCGCCATGATCGCGTCCGGCGAGATCGATTGTTGCATCATCGCGCGGCCGCCGAATTCATTTCGCGAGAAGCATCCCGACGTGGTGCGGCTGTTTCCCGATTACGAGGCGATGGAGCAGCGCTATTACGAGCAAACCCGCGTCTATCCGATCATGCATGTGATCGCGCTGCGCAAGTCGATCCTCGACGGCCAGCCCTGGGTGGCGCGCAATCTCTACAACGCGTTCGAGGAATCCAAACGCCGCAGCCTCGAGCGCATCCTCGATCCCGCGGTGTCGCGCTATCCGGTGCCGTGGCTCACCAATTACGCCGCGCGCATGCGCGAGATGTTCGGCGGCGAGCTTGTTTCCCTACGGCATCGAGGCCAACCGGCCGACGCTGGAGCTGTTCCTGCGCTACGCGCACGAGCAGGGCATCGCGCACAAACTGGCCAAGCCGGAAGACATTTTCCCCGCCGGCATCATGGCGTCGGTGAAGGTCTAAGCGTCATGATCCCGAAAAGTCCGGCGACCACGCCGGTTTGTCGGACAAAGACGTCATGCCGGCCCAAACCGAGCATAACAGTTGCCATTACTTCCCCGCGCGCTTGGCCGCTTCGGCGCGGATGCCGGCATCGGTGATGGTGGCGAGATCGATCGGCGTTTTCATATTGCCGGCTTTCACCAGCTCGCTCTGCATCCAGTTCAATTTGTCCAGCGGCAAGCTGACGCTCGGGTCGACCGCGCCGTGCTTGACGGTATCGTCGAAGGCGTAGGCCGGGCGTGGATCGTCGGGCTTGGCGTGGATCGACTTCTCGCGTGAGCGCGATGGTGTCGTCGCGGTGGCGACACGGCGAAGTGCAGCGCATCCATTTCCGCCGCCACGAAATCGATCGCCTGCTCGCGCCGGCCGGCGATGGTCTTGCCGGTCATGGTCAGGCACAGCCGCACGTAATTCGGCAGCACGTCGGCGCCGGCGATTAGCATTTTTACGTCCTTGGGCGCGATCGACATGAATTCGGCCGCCACGATCCCGGCATCGGTAACGCCGGCCAGCACCGCCTTGAAGCGGTCGAGGTCGCCGCCCAAATTCGCAAAGCGGATGTCGGCGGGCGCGATCTTGTATTTCTCCAGGATGGCGTTGATCAGCAGATTGGGCAGCGAGCCGGGTGCGGCCACCGCCACGGTCTTGCCTCTCAGGTCTTCGACTTTGGTAATCGTCGAGCGCACCATCAGCCCGTGCGGCACGCCCGGCCAGTCGCAGCCGATGATCTTGATGTCGGCGCCGTGCGCGCCGGCGAGAATGGTGGCGCCCGGGCTCGATTCGATGCTGTCGAGCTCGCCCGAGAGCAGCGCCTTGTGCGCGGTGGCGCCGTTCTTCAGGGAGATGATCTCGAGCTTGAGGCCGTGCTTCTCGGCAAAGCCGCGCTGGCCGACCATCAGCATGAAGCCGGCGTCGCCCTTGGGCTCGATCACGCCGTGCTTCCACGGCTTGAGCTCCTGCGCCCCGGCGGGTGCGAAACCGCCAGCAGCAGACCGGTTGCGAGGACGGCCAGACCCAACCGCTTGCTGCTCATCGCGCGCTCCGATTGCCTGCCGCCAAGCAATGATCGACGGCTTTCCGAACGATATCAATGGCTAGTGGCGAACCGGTCCTCGTTCCCTAAATGTTCTTATACAACTTGCGCGGCTCCATTACACTTTCAAGTAGCAGGTGAGGGGCACGCCCACGGTCCAGCGCGTCAGCACGGTTGCCTTCGAGGGCATCGAGGCCCGCGCCGTCGACGTGCAGATGCAGGTCGCGCCCGGCCTAGCGCCTGCCACAAGGCGGTGTCGGAAGCCAAAGAACGCGTGCGCGCGGCGCTGATCGCCTCCGGCCTGCGCTGCCGGCGCGCCGCATCACCATCAATCTCGCGCCCGCCGATTTGCCGAAGGAAGGCAGCCGCGAGGTCGCCGCCCGCGTGGCGCGCGCGCGACATCCAGGCCGAGCGTTACGCCGCGCTTGGGACGCCGAACGTGCGCTCTAACGCGCAGGCCAACGGCCCGGTGCTGGAGGAAGTGGCGCGCGCCGACGGCGGCGGGATGGCGCTGCTGCGCGATGCCGCCGATTCCATGCATCTGTCGGCGCGCGGCTATCACCGCGTGTTGCGCATCGCCCGCACGCTCGCCGATCTCGACGGCGCCGAAAAAGTCGGCCGCGTGCATCTGGCCGAGGCGCTGTCCTACCGCGCGCTCACCGACGAAGTCCGCACGGGCGGCGTGAAAGCCCGCAAAACCAAGGCTAATTAACAAACCGGTAATCATCCCGCCCTACCCTTGGCTCGGACGCTGCCGTTGTTGGCCGCGCCGCCCTGGGGGGCTCATGAAACGCACTCATATCGTAGCGCTGATGATTCTGATCGTCGCCGTACCGGCGGCGGCGAGGAGTTCGTTCTTTAAGCCGAGCGCCAAGCCGTGCTTCGTCGCCGGCAATGCCGGCTATCAGCTGTCCGGAAGCACATCCGCCAACTACACCGTGCGCATCGACAATACCGCGCCCGCGCCCAGCCTGCGCATGCAGCTGGTGGACGATCCAGCGGCGGCCGATTTCGTACTGGTCGACGACGGCGATGCCGGAGAATACCTGCAAGACGACGTCCGCCATCAGAAGCGTCCGCATCGATCAAGCCGCGCCTAACGCCGACCTGACGGTGGCGCTGTCGCGGGCCGAGGCCGACACCAAGATCTACGTGCGGTCGGCGAAGTTCTCCGAGCAGGATGCCGCGGCGCTGTTCGCGGTGATCTGGCAGAACGCCCACAGGACCAGCCAAAATGCCGGACTTGGACGCGAATTCGCCGAACGCCATTAACCGCGTTATTTTTATTTAACGTTCCTTTCACCACGTTCGCGCGCGCGCGCGGCGCGGGCCGCAGCGTGGAATAAAATTGCAAGATTCCTGGCGCCAAATGGCGCCAATCATGCAGCCCAAGTCGACAGTCTCAACCGTTAAAGCCATCCGGAAATCCTCGCGCAACCACGCGGCGCTGGTGCTGTTTGGGCGCGCGGTGGTGACGACCTTGAGCGTCACTTCCGCCGCGCTCGGTTTTATCGCCGGCGCGCGCATGCAGGGCTCGAACTACGATCCTTACTCCTATGCCACCGGCGTCGGCGCGCTGTTTGCCGCCGCCTGCGCGGTGATCGCCTTCATGCTGATGCGCCGACGCGTCGCGGCCGAGAAGATGCACGCGCTGGAAGCTACGCGTCGAGGAAATGTCCGACCGCAATTGGGAGCTGCGCGAGGCGGAAGAGCGCGCGCGCAGCCTGCTCGACGCGCAAGGTGACTCTGATCATGCGGCGCGACGCCGGCGGTCTGCTCACTTACGCCAACGACGCCTTCTGTGCGCTCGCGGGCAAAAACCGCGAAGCCTTGATTGGCGCCGTGGTGGAATTGCCGGTGCTCGAACAGGGCGCGTTGGCCGTGCTCGCCGACGGCACCCGCGTGCATGACCAGAAGATCGCGAGCGGATCAGCCGCGCGCTGGATCGCCTGGCGCGAGGTCGCGGTGCGCACCGACTCGGGGAGCGAAGTGCAGGGCGTCGGCCGCGACGTCACCGACCGGGTCGAGGCCGAGCGCGCGTTTGAGGCCGCCCGCGACCAGGCGGAAGCCGCCAACCGCGCCAAGTCGCGCTTCCTCGCCATGGTCAGCCATGAAATCCGCACGCCGCTCAACGGCATTCTCGGCATGGCGGATCTGCTGCTCGACACGCCGCTCACGCCGGAACAAATAACCTATGCCAAGGCGGCGAAGACCTCGGGCGAAACGCTTCTGTCGTTGATCGAGGAAGTTCTCGATTTCTCCAAGATCGAGGCCGGCAAGCTCGAGCTGGAGCCGCGGCCGTTCGCGCTTGCCCCGCTTGTCGAGCAAGCGGTCGAATTGCTGGCGCCGCGCGCGCAGGCCAAAGGCATCGAGATCGCCTCCTATGTGGACGAACGATTGCCGGTGCAAGTGGTGGGCGATGCGGCGCGCTTGCGACAGGTGCTGCTCAATCTTGCCGGCAATGCCATCAAGTTCACCGAGAAGGGCGGCGTCGCTGTGATCGTCGAGCCGGGCGAGCGCGACGGCGACATTCGCTTCCTGGTGCGCGATACCGGCATCGGGCTGCGCGACGAGGATCAGGCGCGCATCTTCCTCGACTTCGAGCAGGCCGACGGCTCCTCCACGCGCAAGTTTGGCGGCACCGGCCTGGGGCTGGCGATTTCCAGGCGCATCGTCGAGCGCATGGGCGGCTGCATCGAAGTTGAAAGCAAGCCGGACGCCGGCGCGAGTTTCAGTTTCACGGTGGCGCTGGCGCCTGCGCCGGCGGAAGACGTGCAAGATGGCGCTAAGCCTGAATTCATCGCGCCGGATTTGCATGACGCCGCGGTGCTGATCGCGGCCGGCGCTGAAATCGAAGCATCGCTGTTGGCGCGGCGCATCGGCCGCTGGGGCGCCAAGACCTGCGCGGTGATCGACGAAAAAATAGCGTTCGCGCTGCTGCCGGAGCGGCACTGGGATACGCTGCTGGTCGATTTTCCGCTGGCGCAGACGCATGATCGCCAACGGCGATCTCGCCAAACTCGACGTGCCGCGCAGGATAGTCTTGATCACGCCGGGCGACCGGCATGAATTGCCGGCGCTCAAGGCGGCGGGCTTCACCGGTTATCTGGTCAAGCCGGTGCGCGTGGCTTCGCTGGCGGCCAGGCTCACCGCCAAGGATGCGTTCGAGCATGCGCTGGCGGAAGCCGTCGATGAAAGCAATCAAACCGCAGACACGCGCGGATGCGGGCGGCAAGGGCAAGGGACTGTCGATCCTGGTGGCGGAAGACAACGAGATCAACGCGCTGCTCGCGCGCACGCTGCTGGCGCGCCTCGGCCATCGCCCGACCATCGCCGGCAACGGCGAAGCCGCGGTCGAATCGTGGACAGCGGCGCGCGCCGCCGGCACGCCTTATGACTTGGTATTGATGGACGTGCAGATGCCGGGCATGGACGGACTGGAAGCCGCGCGCCGCATCCGCGCCGCCGAGGCCGATGCGCCCGGCAAGCCGACCCGCATGCTGGCGCTCACCGCCAATGCCTATGCGGAAGACCGCGAAGCCTGCCTTGCCGCCGGCATGGACGGCTTGCTGGTAAAGCCGCTGGATCGCGAGCGGCTGCGCGAGGCGCTCGAAGCCGTGGCGCGTTCGGCCCCGCTGGCGGCCTGAACGAGCCCTGCGCCAAATTGTCATAAATTCGTTTCACGTCCGTGCTGTAGAATTGCGATACGCAGCGCTGATTCGGCGCTAGCGAAACTTCGGCAGTCTCCCCAGTTTCACGCTAAATAAGAGCCTTGTCGCCATGGCAAGCCGCGACACTCTCAACCCGCCGCGCCCCGCCCCCAATCTGATTTCCACGCTGCAAGCCTATGGCGGATTGCAAGCCTGGACCGCGCGCGCGCACCGCCCGTCGCAGAGCCTGGGGCGCGTCGGATCGCTGGAGGTGCGGCTGGCGCAGACCGCCGCCGAGGTGCGCCAGGCGCAGAAATTGCGGTATCGGGTGTTCTACCAGGAGGGCTCGGCGGTCCCCAATCCCGGCCGGCAGTTCGCGCGCCGCGACGTCGATGCCTATGACGCGATCTGCGACCACCTGCTGGTGCTCGATCATGCCGCGCCCGACGATCATCCGGGAAACCGTCCGGCGGTGGTCGGCACCTATCGGCTGCTGCGCCAGCCGCAAGCGGAGGAGCATGGCGGCTTCTACAGCGCGAGCGAATTCGACATCGGCGGGCTGATCGCGCGCCACCGCAAGCTGCAATTCCTCGAGCTCGGCCGCTCCTGCGTGCTGGCGCCTTATCGCAACAAGCGCACGGTCGAACTGCTGTGGCACGGCATCTGGGCCTATGTGCTGCAGAATGAGCTCGACGTAATGATCGGTTGCGCCAGTCTCGACGGCACCGACCCCCGGCAGCTCGCGATGCCGCTTTCGTTCCTGCATCACTATGCGCCGGCGCCGGAGGCGTGGCGCGCACGCGCGCTGCCCGCGCGCTATGTCGAGATGAACCGGATGTCGAAGGAAGCCATCGATCCAAAGCAGGCGTTGCGCGACTTGCCGCCGCTGATCAAGGGCTATCTGCGGTTAGGGGCTTACATCGGCGACGGCGCGGTGGTGGACCACGAGTTCGGCACCACCGACGTGCTGATCGTGTTGCCGATATCGGCGATCAAGAAGCGCTATCTCGAGCACTTCGACCTGAGCCGGCGGGCGGCGTAATTTTTCCCTGTCATTCCGGGGCGCGGGCGAAGCCCGCGAGCCCGGAATCCAGGGCCACAATTTCCGAAAAAGCATCTCTGGATTCCGGGCCCGGCGCGACAGCGCCGTCCCGGAATGACGAAAATTCACAACCTTCTCAGCGAAACGTTCTCGACCAGATGGCTTTCGCTTTTCTTCAAGATGAGATCGGCGCGCTGGCGGGTCGGAATGATATTTTCGTGCAAGTTGACGAGATTGATGCGCTCCCAGATCGACGACGCGGTTTCGGTCGCTTCCTTGTCCGACAAATTCGAATAGCGATGAAAGTAGGATTTCGGATCACGGAACGCGGTGCCGCGCAGCGTCAAGAAGCGGTCGACGTACCAGGACTTGAGCACGCCCTCGTCGGCGTCGAGATAGACCGAGAAATCGAAGAAGTCCGAAACGAACGGGATCGCCTTGCCGTCCTTCGGCAGGCGGCCGGTCTGCAGCACATTCAAGCCTTCGACGATCAGCAGATCCGGCCGGTCGATCTCGACCCACTGGTTCGGCGTCACGTCGTAGATCAGATGCGAATAGACCGGCGCCCGCGCCGGCCGCCGCCCGGCCTTCACGTCGGAGAGAAAGCGCAGCAGCGCCGGCAAGTCGTAGCTCTCCGGAAAGCCCTTCTTCTCCATCAGGCCTTCACGCTCGAGGATGGCATTCGGATAGAGAAAGCCGTCGGTGGTGATGAGATCGACCTTCGGCACGTTCGGCCAGCGCGCCAGCAGCGCTTGCAGCACGCGCGCGGTGGTCGACTTGCCGACCGCGACCGAACCGGCGACGCCGATGATGTAGGGCATCTTCACATCGCCGGCGCCGAGGAAGCGCTCTTGCGCGCGGAACAGCCGCTGCGTCGCCGCCACATAGAGCGAGAGCAGGCGCGACAGCGGCAGATAAATATCCTCGACTTCCTTGATGTCGAGCCGGTCGTGCAGCGAGCGCAGGCGCGTGACCTCTTCCGAGGTCAGCGTCATCGGCGTGTCTTCGCGTAGCGCCGCCCATTCGGCGCGCGAGAACGTGCGATAGGGCGAGAGCGTTTCCTCGCTGCGCTGTTCCATCAGGTGTTTGTCCGATTAGCTCCGCCGGCGCGAGGCTTTTTCCTCGTGCCCGGTCCGCTTGGTGCGCTTGGCCAGTTCGGCCTCGACCTTGCCCAGCGTAACCCCGCGCGCCTTCAGCAACACCAGCAGATGATAGAGAAGGTCGGCGGATTCCGCGATCAGCCGGCGCTTATTTTGCCGCACGGCAGCCAGGCCGGTTTCGAAGGCCTCTTCGTTCAGCTTCTTGGCGCAGTGTTCGACGCCCTTGTCGATCAGCGCGCGGGTATAGGATTCCTTCGGCGCTCGCCTTGGCGCGTTCGTGCACGCGTTTTTCCAGATGGGCCAGGGTGAACTTGCTCATGAGGCGTCCTTTGCGGGCGTGCTTTATCACGGATCAAGCCGCATCGGCAGGCCCGCTTTAGCCATGTAATCCTTGGCTTCGCGCACGCTGTGCTGGCCGAAATGGAAGATCGAGGCCGCCAGCACCGCGGTGGCATGGCCGTCGCGGATGCCTTCCACCATGTGCTCGAGCGTGCCGACCCCGCCGGAGGCGATCACCGGCACCGGCACCGCGTCCGCCACCGCGCGGGTGAGCGCAATGTCGAAGCCGGTCCGGGTGCCGTCGCGGTCCATGGAGGTGAGCAGGATCTCGCCGGCGCCGAGCGCCACCACTTCCTTGGCGTAAGCGACCGCGTCGATGCCGGTCGGAATGCGCCCGCCATGGGTGAAGATTTCCCAGCGGTCTTTCTCGCCCGGCTTCGACACTTTCTTGGCGTCGATCGCCACCACGATGCACTGGTCGCCGAATTTCTCCGCCGCCTCCTTCACGAAGGCCGCGCCGGTCGACCGCCGCGGTATTGATCGACACCTTGTCGGCGCCGGACGACAGCAGCGCGCGGATATCCTCGACGGTGCGCACGCCGCCGCCGACGGTCAGCGGCATGAAGCACGCTTCGGCGGTGCGCCGCACCACGTCGAGGATGATGCCGCGGTTCTCGTGGCTCGCGGTGATGTCGAGGAAGGTGAGTTCGTCGGCGCCGGCGGCGTCATAGGCGATCGCCGCTTCCACCGGATCGCCGGCGTCGCGCAGATTGACGAAATTGACGCCCTTGACCACGCGGCCGTCCTTCACGTCGAGGCAGGGAATGACGCGGACTTTGAACATGACGGCCTTGTGATCGTTCGAGTCGGTATCGGGCCTGCGAGTGTTAAGCTAGCATTGCCGAAATTTCCAGTTCGCTGGACCTAGAGCCCATGCTCGCACAAGCGATCCCGTTCGTTGTCGCCTGCCTGTTCGCAGGCTTGCTGGGGTTTGCCGCGCATCGGGCGAGTATTTGCACGGTGCGGGCGGTGGCCGAGGTGATCAGCGCCCGCACCGCCTTCATGCTGGCAAGCATCGCTAAATCCGCGCTCTGGGTGATCGCCTTGACGCTGCCGTTCCTCTGGCTGGTGCCGGCCGCCGCGGCCGGAATCGGCGGCTGGCCATTGACCGCGACCGCACTTGTTCGGCGGCCTGCTGTTCGGCTTCGGCGCGGCGCTTAACGGCGGCTGCGCCTATTCCACCATGACGCGGCTGATGGACGGCGAAGTTCGCATGGCGGTGTCGATCGGCGGTTTCGCCGTCGGCATCCTCACTTTCCTGGCGCTGGTCGACATCAAATGGCTGACGCGGCCGGCGCCCACGCCGGCTTTGATCGGCTCGGTGCTGACTTTCGCGCTGCTGCTGTCGGCGCTGCTGCTCGCCTGGGCGATCTACGAATTGCCACGCATCTGGCGCAACCGGCCGAAACATATGGGGCTGAAGGACCTGGTGCTGGCGCCGCAGTATCGGTTATCGACCGCGGCCTTGCTGATCGGGATCGCCAGCGCGGTGATCTTTCTGCTGATCGGCTCGCCCGGCTACACCATAACGCTGCAAGACTCTCGTGCAAGGACTCGCCGGCAGCGGCGCGCTTCCCAGCGCGGCGCGCGGAGTCCTGCTGCTGGCGGTGCTCGCCGGGATGCTGGCGTCGACCTTGCAGCGCGGAAGTTTCCGCCTCGACTGGCGGCCGCAATTGTCCTGGCTGCGCAATATTTTCGGCGGCGCTTTGATGGGGCTTGGCACCGCCATGCTGCCGGGCGGCAACGACGCGCTCATCCTGTATGGCAGTTCCGAGTTTTTCGCCGCACGCGCTGCCGGCCTACATCGCGCTCATTCTCGGCGCCGCCATCGGCCTGCTGGCGATGAAGCATCTCGGCGGCATCGATGCGCGCGTGGTGTGCAGCAACGATATCTATCGCGCCGAGAACCAGCCGCGCGGCTCGATCCTCAATGGGCACCGGCCGTCTTCGCGTCACGGATGAGCTTGAGAGCTTCCGCGGCATCGAGCCGCCCGTCATAGAGCGCGCGGCCGGCGATGGCGCCTTCGAGCTTGCGCGCGCGCGGCGCCAGAACGCCTTGATGTCGTCGATCGAGGCGAGCCCACCGGACGCGATCACCGGAATCGAGATGGCTTCCGCGAGCGCGATGGTGGCGTCGAGATTGAGACCTTTCAGCATGCCGTCGCGCGCGACATCGGTGTAGATGATGGCGGAGACGCCGGCGTCCTCGAAGCGGCGCGCGAGATCGAGCGCCGACAATTCCGATAACTCCGCCCAGCCTTGCACCGCCACGCGGCCGTCGCGCGCGTCGAGCCCGACCGCGACGCGGCCGGGATATTTTTTCGCCGCGTCCATGACCAGCCTCGGATTGCGCACCGCCGCCGTGCCGATGATGACGCGGTCGACGCCCTTGGCCAACCAGGCTTCCAGCGTCTCCATGTCGCGCACGCCGCCGCCGAGCTGCACCGGAATCCCCACCGATTCCAGAATCCGTTCCACCGCGGCGGCGTTCACCGGCTTGCCGGCGAAGGCGCCGTCGAGATCGACGATGTGCAGATATTGAAAGCCCTGCGCTTCGAAGGCTTGCGCCTGCGCCGCCGGGTCGCGATGAAACACGGTCGCCGTCGCCATGTCGCCCTGCTGCAGCCGCACGGCGAGGCCTTCCTTCAGGTCGATGGCGGGGAACAGGATCACGGCGTCCACGTCAAAAAATTCGCGATCAGCGCCAGACCCAGGCGCTGGCTCTTCTCCGGGATGGAATTGCGTACCGACCATGTTGTCGCGGCCGACGATTGCCGTAAGCGGCCCGCCGTAATCGGCTTGCGCCACCAGATCGCCGCGCTGCGTTGGCTTGAGCTCGTAGGAGTGCACGAAATAGGCGTGCAGGCCGTCGGGCCCGAGCGGAATGTCCTTGAGCAGCGGATGCGGCTGTCAGCATGTTGAGCGTGTTCCAACCCATGTGCGGAATTTTCAAGTTCGGATCGGACGGCGCGATGCGATCGACTTCGCCCGCGATCCAGCCCAGGCCCGGTGTCACCTGATATTCGCGGCCGCGCTCGGCCATCAATTGCATGCCGACGCAAATGCCGAAGAACGGGCGGCCGCGCTTGCGCACGTTTTGCTCGAGCGCGTCGATCATGCCGGCGATGCCGTCGAGCCCCTGCCGGCAATCGGCGAAGGCGCCGACGCCCGGCAGCACCACGCGGTAGGCAGCGGCGACCTGATCGGGATCGCTGGTGACCACGATCGGCTGGTCGTGCCCGCTGTCGCGCGCGGCGCGCTCGAAGGCTTTCGCCGCCGAATGCAAATTGCCGGAGCCGTAGTCGACGATGGCGACGCTCACCGCGGGCCTCCCGGCTCCGGGAACAGGCCGATGACGTCGGACGGCGACGGCGGCCCGCGCCGCACCGGCGTGGCAAATTTCGGCTCCGGTTGCGCCGGCGGCGGCTGCGGCGCCGCGCGCTTGGCCCATTCGGCATAAAAGCGCTGCTCCGCCGACTTCAGTATCCTCGCCGACCACGAAGCCGAGCGTCTTCCAGCCGCGCCGGACAAGCGTCCAGCGCCAGATCGATGCCGCCTCGAAGCCGATCAGAGCTGCGATCATCAGGCTGGCGAGGGCTTGCACCGATCGACGGCACGCCCAGCAGATAAAAGCCGACGCCGAGCAGACCACTGACGACAACGTAGATCGTCAGCGCCAGCCACAGCCGGTGCAGCAATAGCCACAGCGGCGCCAGCACGAACGCCCAAATATGAAATCCGTCGCGCACGAACACGAAGCGCTCCGGATCGGCGGCGCTTTCGCCCTTGCGCGGCAGCGGTTCGTGGACGGTGTAAGTGGGCATTGTTACTCTCAACTATTCTCCGGTCATTCCGGGGCGCGAGCCAAGCGAGCGAACCCGGAATCCAGAGCCACAACTCTGTGCCTGCCGCCCTGATTCCGGGTCCGGCGCTTCGCTCCGACCCGGAATGACGTTCATCCGCCAAGCGAGCCCTTGGTGGACGGCACTTCGTCCTTGGCGCGCGGATCGATCGCCACCGCGGCGCGCAGCGCGCGCGCCAGGCCCTTGAAGCAGGACTCGGCGATATGGTGATCGTTGCGTGCCGTACAGCGTCTCGGCGTGCAGCGTGATGCCGGAATTCATCGCGAAGGCCTGGAACCATTCCTGCACCAGCTCGGTGTCGAACGTGCCGACCTTGTCGCGCACGAACTCCGCCTTGAACACCAGGAACGGCCGGCCGGAAATGTCGATCGCCACGCGGGTCAGCGCCTCGTCCATCGGCACATGCACATCCGCGTAGCGGGTGATGCCCTTCATGTCGCCGAGCGCCTGCTTCACCGCCTGGCCGAGCGCGATGCCGACATCCTCGGTGGTGTGGTGATGATCGATGTGCAGGTCGCCCTTGGCCTTGACCGTAATGTCGATGCGCGAATGCCGCGCCAGCAGATCGAGCATGTGATCGAGGAAGCCGATGCCGGTCGCGACCTGCGCACGGCCCTGCCCGTCGAGATCGACTTCGACCTCGACCTCGGTTTCCTTGGTCTTGCGCTTCACGGTGGCTTTGCGCATGGAATTGTCCTTGAACTGCGGGCCTTTTATCAGGGGTTGCCGGGATTCGCCACTGGCGTTGCGAGCGGTTTGCAAACGCATGCTCGGGCCATCCCTACATGTGCCGTGACTTGCGGGGGTAATGCGTATGGCACCGAATGAAATTCCATCCTGGCACGGCACCACCATTCTCACCGTCCGCAAGGGCGGCACGGTGGTCATCGGCGGCGACGGCCAGGTGACGATCGGGCAGACCATCGTCAAATCCAATGCCAAGAAGGTGCGCAAGCTCGGCAAGGGCGACGTGATCGGCGGCTTTGCCGGCGCCACCGCCGACGCCTTCACGCTGTTCGAGCGGCTGGAAACCAAGCTCGAGCAATATCCCGGCCAGCTGCTGCGCGCCTCGGTCGAACTGGCCAAGGACTGGCGCACCGACCGCTATCTGCGCCGGCTCGAAGCCATGATGATCGTCGCCGACGAGAAAGTGACGCTGGTGCTCACCGGCACCGGCGACGTGCTGGAGCCCGAGGCGGGCGTCGTCGGCATCGGCTCCGGCGGCAACTACGCGCTCGCCGCCGCGCGCGCGCTGGTCGACGGGCCGCTCGACGCCGAGCAGATCGTGCGCAAGTCGCTCGACATCGCCGCCGACATTTGCGTCTACACCAACCGCAATGTCACCATCGAGACGCTCAAGGGATGACGGCCGCGCGCGGCACCGCCAATGCCTGGCGCACGGGATTGCCGATCGTGCTCGCGATCCTCGCGGCGCAGGCCGCGATCCTGCTGGCGATGGGCCGCGTGCCGATCTGCACCTGCGGCACCGTCAAGCTCTGGCACGGCGTGGTGCAGAGCGCGGAGAACTCGCAGCACCTCACCGACTGGTACACGTTCTCGCACATCATCCATGGCTTCATCTTTTATGGCGTGCTGTGGTGGCTCGCGCCGCGCATGCCGATCGGGTTGCGGCTCGCGCTGGCGGTCGGTCTGGAAGCGTCATGGGAAGTCGTCGAAAACACGAGCTATGTCATCGAACGCTACCGCGACGGAACCATCTCGCTTCAGTACTACGGTGACAGCGTCATCAACTCGCTGTCCGATACCGTCGCCATGATCGTCGGCTTTGTGCTGGCGTGGCGGCTTCCTATATCGGTGGTGGTCGGGCTTGCCATCCTGATGGAGGCGGTTGTCGGCTACTGGATCCGCGACAACCTGACCTTGAATATCATCATGCTGCTGCATCCGTTCGACGCCATCCGCGATTGGCAATCCGCACTCCCGGGTATCCAATGACCGACTTCTCCCCGCGCGAAATCGTTTCCGAACTCGACCGCTTCATCGTCGGCCAGAACGACGCCAAGCGCGCGGTCGCCATCGCCCTGCGCAACCGCTGGCGGCGGCTGCAGCTCGACGACAAGCTGCGCGAGGAAGTGCTGCCGAAGAACATCCTGATGATCGGGCCGACCGGCGTCGGCAAGACCGAAATCTCGCGCCGCCTTGCTCGCCTTGCGGGCGCGCCGTTCCTTAAGGTCGAAGCCACCAAATTCACCGAAGTCGGCTATGTCGGCCGCGATGTCGAGCAGATCATCCGCGACCTGGTCGAGATCGCCATCGCGCTCACCCGCGACCGCAAGCGCAAGGACGTGCAGGCGCGCGCCGAACTCAACGCGGAAGAGCGCGTGCTCGACGCCCTGGTCGGCCCCGGCTCCAGCCCGGCGACGCGCGAAAGCTTCCGCAAGAAATTGCGCGCCGGCGAACTCGACGACAAGGAAATCGAGATCGAGATGCAGGCCGGCGGCTCCGGCATGCCGATGTTCGAAATTCCCGGCATGCCGGGCGCGCAGATGGGCGCCATCAATATCGGCGACATCTTCGGCAAGCTCGGCGGCGGCCGCACCAAGACCCGGCGCCTCACCGTGCACGATTCGCACGGCATATTGATCAACGAGGAATCCGACAAGCTGCTCGACAACGACCAGCTGGTGCAGGAATCGATCAAGACGGTGGAGCAGAACGGCATCGTCTTCCTGGACGAAATCGACAAGATCGCCGGGCGCGAGGGCCGCATGGGCGCCGACGTGTCGCGCGAGGGCGTGCAGCGCGACCTGCTGCCGCTGATCGAAGGCACCACGGTCAACACCAAGCACGGGCCGGTGAAGACCGACCACATCCTGTTCATCGCCTCGGGCGCGTTTCACATCTCCAAGCCGTCCGACCTGTTGCCCGAGCTGCAGGGCCGGCTGCCGATCCGCGTCGAATTGAACGCGCTCACCCGCGACGACATGCGCCGCATTTTGACCGAACCGGAAGCCTCGCTGATCAAGCAATATGTCGCGCTGCTCAAAACCGAAGGCGTGACGCTGAACTTCACCGAGGATGCGATCGACGCCATCGCCGACATCGCGGTGGCGGTGAACTCATCGATCGAGAATATCGGCGCGCGCCGCCTGCAAACCGTGATGGAGCGCGTGCTCGACGAAATCTCGTTCGCCGCCACCGACCGCTCGGGCGAGACGGTCAAGATCGACGCCGCTTACGTCGACAAGCACATCGGCGATCTGGCCAAGAACGCGGATCTGAGCCGGTTTATTTTGTAACGATTTAGCTTTCTGTCTTTCCGGGGTGCGTGCCAACGGGTCCGGCCGAAGGTCGGCCCGATGATAAACTCCGCACGCGCACCCGCGGTGGACGCGCGCTATTTCTTGGCCGTCATGCAATCCATGACGTATTTCGAGCGCTCGTCCATCTTGATGTTGTTCTGCGCCGCCCGCTTTTCGCAGTCGCGCATTTTTTTCGCTTCTTCCGGCGACGTCATTTTTTGCGGCGCGCTCGGCTTCATGGACGATTGCGCGGTGGCCGCGCCCGCCCCGAACGCCAGGCTCAATGTGACCGCCGTAAGCAACGCGATTCGACGCGGCATGACGGACCCTCCTGAGGGCTTGCCCGATGTTCGCGCATTTTGCGCCATGCGCGCAATGGCGGTTCAGTCGCGCGCCCGCCGCACCCGCACATAAAGCGCGCCCTCGCCGCCGTGCGATACGTGCGCGTCCTCGAAGCCGACCACAAATGAACGGAATTCCGGCAAGCCCAGCCATTGCGGCACCTGCCGCTTGAGCACGCCGCGTTCGCCGTCTTCGCCGCGCAAGCCCTTGCCGGTGATCACCAGCACCAGGCGGGCGTCGCGCGCGCTGGCGTTGCGCAGGAAACGCAAGAGCGCGGCATGGGCTTGCGTTTGCGTGAGGCCGTGCAGATCGAGGCGGGCGTCGATTCGCTCCTTGCCGCGGGCGACACGCCCCCGCATGCGCCGGCCAAGTGGCGTCAGAGGCGGCGCCAGCGGCGGCGACGGCTTTTGCGGCACGGGCTTTTGCGCAGGTTGAGGCGCTGGTTTTGCGGCGCGAGCGGGCGGACGCGCGGGTTTAGGTTTGTCCAGCGGCGTGTCGCCGTCCGCATCGGGCTCGGCCGGCGGCTTTGCGCGCAGCGGCTTGATCGCCTTGGTGACGGTGGTCCACAGCACGCGCTCTTCGGAAGTGAGGCCGCGGCGCCGGTTGCCGTCGCGACTCATCGCTCAGGCCTTAAGGGCGCGGCTTGGGCAGCGGTGCGGTGGCGCGGATTAAATGCGCGGCCATGGCAGCGGCGACGAGGGCCTTCGGCCGCGGCTTGGGAAGAGGAACGTCCTTGACTTGCACCGCCATGGCGGCGGTTTTCGCCGCGCTCGGCGGCGGCACGTCCTTGATCGCGCCCGTGGGCGTGGCATCGGCGACAACGTCATTCAGCCGCGGCTTGGGGAGTGGAACGTCCTTGGCTTGCTCCGCCGCGGCGGCGTTTTTTGCCGCGCTTGGCGGCGGCGTCACCTTGATTGAACCCACCGGCGTGGCGTCGGCGACGGCCTCGAACGGCCGCGGCTTGGGCAGCGGAACGTCGTCCGCGGTGGGCGCCGCCGCGTCGCCGGTCACCGCCACGCTCTGCGGCACCAGCATGACGAATTGCCCGTACTGCTTGATGCGGCCGGCGATGTGGCTGACCTCCTCGCCGTGGCCCCAATAGATGTCGGCGCGCGCCGGCCCGATGATGGCCGAGCCGGTGTCCTGCGCGAACAGCAGGCGTTGGAACTTGGTTTCCGGCTTCAAGCCCTCGATCGGCAATTTGGCGTCGACCCAGATCGGCGTACCGTAGACATGGATGTGCTTGTCCACCGCCAGCGAGCGCCCGGGGGTGAGCGGAATGCCCTGCGCGCCGATGCACTCATCCTGTTCGGCCAGGTTGGTCTCCTGGAAGAACACGAAGGAGCGGTTCTTCCGGCGCAGGTCCTTGCCCTCTTCCGGATTGGCCTCCATCCATTCGCGGATCTTGTCCATCGACATCTCTTCCTTGGTGACGATGCCGCGATCGACCAGGAACTTGCCGACCGGCGTATAGGGCTGGCCGTTGCTGGCGATATAATTGAGGCGCAGTATCTTGCCGGTGTCGAGCTTGACGCGGCTGGAGCCTTGGATCTGCGCGAAGAAAGCATCGATCGGATTCTTGACGTAGCAGATTTCCAGGCCCTTGCCGGCCAGCGCGCCGTCCTCGATATCGGTGCGGGAGAAATTGCCGAACACCTTGCTTTTTTTCTGCTTCACCGTCTCCGCCGGCGCGGCGTAGATCGGCACCGTGAATTCATCGCTCGGGAAACGCGAGCCCTCGACCTCGGTCTCGTAATAGCCGGTGAAGAAGCCCTCGGTCTGTCCGGCCGGCGCGATCCGCACCGGCTTGAAATTCTCCTCGAAGAATGCGCGCGCATGATCGCGGTCGAGCAGGCCGGCCGCAACCGCGCGCTCGCACACCTTGTACAGCGCGCCATAGACCGGCTTCGCCGCCCGCATCGACTTGGTGTAGTTGAGGATGGCGTTGCAGCTTTTCAGGTAGGCGTCGAAGGCGGCGGCGTGGTCGTCGTCTTTCCAGCCCGGCAGCGAGGCGAAATCGACGTGTTCGACGTGTGCGTTGAAGTCTCATTTCGTGCGCCGGCGCGGGCGCGCTCAGCGTCGCGATGATGCTGACTCCCAGGCCAAAGCAGGCGACGGAACGAAAAATGGACGCCTGCATGCGCTCAATGCCCGCTTTCTGATTCGGCTTCGGTGGCGACCAGCTTCCAGTTCGGATCGCGCGACGTCAAGTCGCGCGCGAAGGTCCACACATCGGTGACGTCGGTGACCTTTTCGGCATTGCCGTCGATGACATTGCCGTCCTTGTCGCGCGTCACCGACACCAGCTTGGACTGGAAGCGCACGGTCATCTGGGCGGTGCGGCCGCGCAGCTCGGCGGCGGCGATCTCGGCATTGTCGATCGACACGAAACGGCTCTCCACCGTATCGCCGCGCTTTTCGCGTTCGGTGATGGCGGCCTCGAAGCCGTCATAGACCTCGCGCGACAACAGATTCTTCAGCGTGCGGCGTTCGCCCTCGGCGTAGGCGCTGACGATCATCTCATAGGCGGCGCGCGCGCCGGTGAGGAAATGCTTGGCGTCGAAATCGGGGGCGGCGCCGGCGATCGCATCGAGGCCGGTGGCGACCGGTGAGCCTTGCTCGGCGATGCCCTTCCAGCGCTCGACCGGCTCAGGCGGCGCGGCCGGCGTCTGCGCGGCTGCTTCCGGCGTGCGATTGGCCAAGGCGACGACTTTTTCCGGCGCCGGCCGCGCCGGTTCGTGCGCGGAATAAGGATCGTAAGGCGGGCGCTCGCGTCCGGTGCGCTGGCCCAGCACGCTGCGCAGCCGCAGGAAGATGAACACTGCGAGCGCGAGGAATATGATGGTGTAGATGTCGAACACGTCTCGCATTCTTTCGGATACCGTACCGGCAGATCAGCGTGTGGCCCCGTCGCCGGATGGACGCCGTGGCGGCCGGTTCCACCACTATTATGTAAGCTGGTGGCCGTGCCGTTCCATGGGCGTTGCACCGGTATTACGGCGCAATTCGTGCCTCACGGACAAACCTTAGACGATCAGGGCGTCCACGCCAACATCGGCTCAACAGGGAAACACGCGATGAATGTGGCAAAATGGCTGCTGTTGGCATTGCTGGCGCTGCCATTGCTGGAACTGGCGGTGTTTGTCGCGGTGGCGAAGGCCATCGGCTTTGCCTGGGCTTTGACCCTGGTGCTGGCCACTTCGTTCGCCGGCGCGCTGGTATTGCGGCACGCCGGCGGCAATCATATCGCGCGGGTCCGCGTCGCCTTGGGCGAAGGCAACTTTACCGCCCTGCAAGCCGACAGCAGCGGCGGCCTCATCCTGCTGGCTGGAATTCTGCTGCTAATTCCAGGGTTTATAACGGATCTCCTGGGCCTCATGCTGCTCATTGGACCGCTCCGGCAGGCGCTTGGCGCGATTTTTCAGCGCGGGCAGCCGCAGCCGCGCGGCGATGGCGTGGTCGATCTGGAGCGGGAACAGTGGCGCCGCGTGCCCGACCCCGCGCTGCCCGACCGGCGTGATAACGACGCCAAGCGTTGACGCCGCGCGCGTCCTTGTTCCCCCTGGGTCGCCATGTTAGCCAACCGCCCGCCAGCGCATGATCCCGAAAAGTGGGCACCGGTTTTCGGACAAGATCATGCGCAAGCAGCATTGCGGCGCGAGGGAGAATTCATGGCGACGACCAATGGTGGCCCGGCCGAGACAGCGGCGCAGGACCTGGCACCGCAACTCAATGTGGTGGGGCAATACATCAAGGATTTCTCGTTCGAGAATCCGAACGCGCCGCAGTCGCTGGCCCCCCGTCAGGAGCCGCCGCAGATCGGCATCCAGATCAACGTCAATGCCAACCCGCTGAGCGACACCGACATCGAGGTGGTGCTCAAGCTCGAGGGCAAGGCGGAAGCCGGCGGGCATGTTGTTGTTCAGCTTCGAGCTCGACTTCGCCGGCATCTTCCGCATCCGCAACGTGCCGCAGGAAAGCCTGAACGCGGTCGTGCTGATCGAATGCCCGCGGCTACTGTTCCCGTTTGCGCGCGAGATCATCGCCACCGCCGTGCGCAATGGCGGCTTCCCGCCGCTGCTGCTCGATCCGGTGGATTTCGTCGGCCTCTATCGCAAGAAGATGAGCGAGATGGCCGCGCAGGCGCCGGCCGCGCAAGGCTGAGCCGTCAGGCTCGGTCCGGCAGATAGTCCCGCCACACCGCATTCTCGCCCAGCGTCGCCACGAATTTGCGATGCGCCTCGCGATCGGCATCGCTGAGCCGCGGCGCAAGCGCGACGCTGCGCTGACGCAAGATGACAACGCCGTCGCTGCCATGGCGCGGCCGCTCGACGCTTTCGGCAAGGCCGAGCTGCGCCTGGCGCGCGCCGATCAGCTCCAGATAGACCTCGGCCAGGATCTCGGCATCGAGCAGCGCGCCGTGCTTGGTGCGGCGGGAATTGTCGATGCCGTAGCGCGCGCACAGATCGTCGAGCCGGTTCGGGCCGGCCGGGTGCTTGCGGCGCGCCAGCAGCAGCGTATCGACCAGCCGCTCGCGCGCGATCAGCGCGCGCTCGACGCGCTTGAGCTCGGCGCACAGGAAGCCGTGATCGAAGCCGGCATTATGGATCACCAGCGGCGCGTCGCCGATGAAGGCGAGAAAATCGTCGACGATCTCGATGAAGCGCTTGTGACCTTTCAGAAACTCGCTCGACAGGCCATGAATGGCGAAGGCCTCCGCCGGCACATCGCGCTCCGGATTGAGATAGGCGTGGAAGGTCGCACCGGTCGGAATCCGGTTGAGCAGCTCAATGCAGCCGAGCTCCACCAGGCGATGGCCCTGGGCGGGGTCGAGGCCGGTGGTTTCGGTGTCGAGGACGATTTCGCGCATTTTTTTCAGCTTGCCCCAGTGGCGACAGAATCACTTCGGCCGTTTCGGCATTGTAGCCACGCGCGCCAGGATATCACGCACCTGGGTGCGGGCGGCGTCGAAACCTTTCGATGTATCCACCACGAAATCGGCGCGCCGGCGCTTCTCCTCGTCGGGAACTTGTTTCGCAAGCAAGGCGGCGAGCTTCTGCTCGGTCATGCCCGGCCGCTCGAAAGCGCGCGCCCGCTGGATGTCGGGTGGCGCCGAGACCACCACCACCGCGTCGCAGCGCTTATCGCCGCCGGTCTCGAACAGCAGCGGGATATCGAGCACCACCACTTTGGCGCCCTTGCGTCGCGGCCTCGGCCAGGAAGCGCTCGCGCGCCTGCGCCACCAGCGGATGCACGATTTGCTCCAGCCGCTTGATCGCCGCGCCATCGCCGAGCACGCGTTTGCCAAGCTCTTCGCGATCGACCTTGCCGGCATTGGTCGTGCCGGGAAAAGCAGCCTCGATCTGCGGCGTGGCCTCGCCCTCGTAGAGCCGATGCACGGCGGCATCGGCATCATAGACGGGCACGCCCTCCTCGGCGAACATTTTCGCCGTGGCGGATTTTCCCATGCCGATCGAGCCGGTCAGACCGAGGATGAACATCATGCGTTTTCACTTTTGCGCATGATCTTATCCGAAAACCGGTTCCCATCCCGATCAGGTCGAGGACAAGCTTTTCGGGATCATGCGCTACCCATCAACAAACCCGTTCTGCCGCAGATACGCGAGCAGCGGCAACAGCGGCAGCCCGAGAATGGTGAAATAGTCGCCCTCGACGCGCTCGAAAAGATGAATGCCGATGCCTTCGAGCTGATAGCCGCCGACGCTGCTCAACGCGGCATCGCCCGCCATGTCGAGATAATCGTCAAGAAAGCGGTCGGAGACGTCGCGCATGGTCAGCCGCGCGGTATCGACGCAATCGAACAGCAGTTCGCCGTCGCGCACCAGCGCGAGCGCGGAATGCAGCTCGTGCGTCCGTCCGCGCAATGCGCGCAACTGCTCGGCCGCGGCGGCGCGGTTCGCGGGTTTGCTGAAGCGCGTATTGCCGCGCGCCAGCGTCTGATCGGCGCCGAGCACCAGTTGGCCGGGACGCGAACCCTCGACGGCGTGAGCCTTGGCGCGCGCCAGCAGTCTGGCGGCGGCGGCCGCATCCGCCACGTCGGCTTTTGATTCCACCGCGCGCTCGTCGATCTGCGCCGGCCTGATCTCGAAGCGCAGACCAGCGGCCGCTAGAATCTTGCCGCGGATGTCGCTTTTCGACGCGAGCACCAGCGGTTGCGGGGCAAGCCAGAGCGGCATCGATTATTGCACCGGTTGCCGCCGGCGTTCGGCCAGCAGCTTCATCACCGCGGCGGCGGTTTCCTCGATCGAGCGGCGCGTCACGTCGATGCTCGGCCAGTTGTGCTTGGCGCAGAGCCGGCGCGAATAGGCCACCTCCTCGGCCACCGCGGCCTTGTCGATATAGCGATCGTCATCGCGATGGGCTTTGAGACCGAGCAGCCGGTTCTCGCGGATCTGCACGATGCGTTCCGGACTGGCATAGAGCCCGACCACCAGCGGCCGCGTCAGTTTCTCGACCGCGGGCGCCGGTGGAATGCCCGGCACCAGCGGCACGTTGCCGGTCTTGACGCCGCGGTTGGCGAGATAGATCGAGGTCGGGGTTTTCGACGTGCGCGAGACGCCGACCAGAACCACATCGGCCTCCTCCAGCCCTTCCACATGCTGCCCGTCGTCGTGGAACATGGTGTAGTTGAGCGCATCGATGCGCTGGAAATATTCCGCATTGAGCACGTGCTGGGCGCCGGCGCGGTGAATGGTCTCGGCCCCGAGATAGGATTGGAACACACGCAGGACCGGCCCGAGCACCGACATGCAGGGCAGACTGAGCTCGCGGCATTTGTCTTCCAGCGTTTGGATCAGGTCTTCCTCGAGCAAGGTATAGAGCACGAGGCCGGGCGCTTCGGTGATTTCGGCCAGCGCGTGATCGAGCTGCTTCTTCGATCGCACCATCGGATAAAGATGCTCGACCGGAGACACATTGGCGTATTGCGCGGCGGCGGCGCGCGCGACGGTGATCAGGGTTTCGCCGGTGGCGTCGGAAACCAGATGGAGGTGGAAATAACTGGTGTTGGGCATCTGTATAGCAGCAGGGTGACGTGTGGACGGCCGGGGAGAAGGCTAAGGCTTTATCTGTCCCACAAGCTAACACAGAGAATGATTCAATTTCCGTCCACATGACTGCCCGGCGGGATTATTCAGGAGCGCCGATCGGCTTGAGACGTGGGGATGTGGATAGCTGCTTGGGGACGGACGGGGATAGCAATGCAAAAGTCCAATAAAACCGCCGGTGTTGCTGTGGATGACAAGACGCTGGATTACGCTTGATTCTGAATTGAAGCTTGCGATCCGGTGGACAGAATATTGATCGGGAGTCATGAGTCCAATCAACGGCCTAACAGACACTACAAAGAGTCTTATAAGAGTCTTTATGGAAGAAGCCCGGCAAACCGCGAGCATGGGGATAAAGCCGCTGCTCCGCGTGCTCGCAGGACAACGCGAGGCCGTGCCGCCGGTGTGGCTGATGCGGCAGGCTGGGCGGTATTTGCCGGAATATCGCGCGGTGCGGGAAAAAGCCGGCGGTTTTCTCGATCTCTGTTTTAATCCGGAACTGGCGGCGGAAGTGACATTGCAGCCAGTGCGGCGTTTCGGATTCGACGCGGCAATTCTGTTTTCCGACATTCTGGTGGTGCCGCTGGCGCTTGGGCGCAAGGTTGAATTTCTGGTCGGTGAAGGACCAAAGCTCGAGCCGATGCCGGATGCCGCGGCAATTGCGAGCATGAACGAGAGCGTCGATGGCGAAGTTTTGGCGCCAATTTACGAGACGGTGCGCAGGGTCAAGTCGGCGCTGGACGACAAGACGGCGTTGATCGGGTTTTGCGGCGCGCCATGGACGGTCGCGACCTACATGGTGGCGGGCGAGGCAACGCCCGACCAGGCGCCAGCGCGGCTGTTGGCGCATCGCGATCCGAAAAACTTTGCACGATTGATTGATCGGCTGGTACAGGCATCGATCGAGTATCTGGTGGGTCAGTTGAAAGCGGGCGCCGAAGTCGTGCAGATCTTCGACACCTGGGCGGGCGTGCTGGGACCGGAGCAATTCGAACGCTGGTGCATTCAGCCGACACAGACGATCGTCGCCGGCGTGCGCAAGCAGGTGCCGGACGCCCGGATCATCGGATTTCCGCGCGGGGCTGGCGCGAGTGCGTTGCCTTATGTGGTCACGACCGGCGTCGACGCGATCGGGCTCGATTGGACATTTCCGCGCAGCCTCGCCCGCGACATGCTGCAACCGCGCGTGCCGGTGCAAGGCAATGTCGATCCGCTCGCGCTGCTCGCCGGCGGCGCCGCGCTCGACCGCGAAGTCGACGATGTGATGACGATGCTGTCCGGCGGTCCGCTGATTTTCAATCTCGGCCACGGCATTCTGCCGGAGACGCCGATCGCGCATGTCGAGCGTATGCTCAAGCGCCTGCGCAGCGGCGAGAGCTCTGATTTCCAGACTCGTTCATCGGCATGAGATCGCTCGCCGATCTGCGGGTGGATTGCGGTTGCGCTGCTGGTGTCGAGTGTCGCGCAGGGTGCCGGCAGGAAGGACTACGACGACTGCCAGAGCGATGACGAAGCCATCGCGATCGCCGCCTGACCCGCATCATCGACGATCCGCATAGCGACCACAATCGGGTCGAGGCCTATATCAACCGCGGCAACGCCTCGGATCAAAAGGGCGATCACGACCGCGCCATCGCGGACTACAACGAGTGGATCAGGCTCGACCCGGCGGAGTCCGAAGCCTACCACTTCCGCGGCCTCGCCTGGGACAACAAAGGCGACCGCGACCGTGCGATTGCCGACTACAGCGAGGAGATCAGGCGCAATCCGGCATACGCCTTGGCCTTCCACTACCGCGGCATCGCCTGGGGCAACAAGGGCGACCTGGAGCGCGCGATCGCCGACTATTCCGAAGCGATCCGGCTCGATCCCAATTTGGCCGGCGCCTATGACGGCCGCTGCTGGGCGCGCGCTGCCGCCGGGCGCGACCTGCCGCAGGCGCTGGACGATTGCGATGCGGCGCTGCGGCTCAAGCCCGGCAGCGCCAATACCATGGACAACCGCGCTTTCGTCTATCTGCGGCTTGGGCGGCTGGACGATGCCATTGCGGGTTACGACGCCGCGCTGAAAATCGATGCAAAGCTCGCGGATTCGCTCTACGGCCGCGGCATCGCGCGGCTGCGCAAGGGCGACGCCGTGCATGGCAATGCCGACATCGCGGCGGCGAAGGCGATCAGCGCCGATATTGCCGGCAAGTTCGCGCGCTATGGCGTGACGCCGGCATCGCGCTGAGCAGGCGAACGCCCGGCAATCGCAATTCTGTCATCCCCGGGCTTGACCCGGCGGTCCATCTTCGAAAGATGCTGGTTGCTGAGAGCGATGGAAAGCGCGGCACGCCCCATGTACCTCACCCTCAAAGCCTTCCACATCATCGCGGTCATCTCGTGGATGGCCGGCATGCTCTATCTGCCGCGGCTCTTCGTCTACCATGCCGATGCGGTCGCCGGCTCCGAGCAATCGGAAACCTTCAAGGTGATGGAACGCCGGCTGCTTAAGTTCATCATGCTGCCGGCGATGATCGCGAGCTGGATTCTCGGCATTGTGCTGCTGCTGGAAACGCAGGCCTTCGCCGCCGGCTGGTTCATTGCCAAGTTTGGGCTCGTGCTCGCCATGACGATCGTTCACGGATTGTTGAGCCACTGGGCCGGCGAATTCAGCTTCGACCGCAACCGGCACCCGTCAAAATTCTATCGTGTCGTCAATGAGATACCGACAGTCCTGATGATCCTCATCGTGCTGCTAGCGGTGCTCAAGCCGTTCTAAAAACAGCGTTAATTCGTGCACAGCGGCGCGCCGCCACTTGCGCGAAATCGCGCCCGCGCCTATGTTCATTTCTCCCACCGAACGCAGGCGGATGCAGTCGCGTTCCGGCTTCCAATATATCGGCCGGCGACAACATCGGGTTCCGGGCACTTTTCCCAAACTTCCTCGTTACCCCAGACCTGCGATCTCTCTCTCCTCTTAGTCACTCGGTGATCTGAGTCTTTTCATTTTTTAAGACTCCACCGGTCACGCTCCCAAGGACGTACACCCCCAATGCGGGAAATGAAGCTCCAGGACCTCAAGTCCAAGACGCCTGCCGAACTCACATCGTTTGCCGAAGAACACCAGGTCGAAAACGCCAGCACCATGCGCAAGCAGGAGCTGATGTTCGCGATCCTCAAGCAGCTCGCGACGCAGGAAATCGACATCATCGGCGAAGGCGTCGTCGAAGTTCTCTCCGACGGTTTCGGCTTTTTGCGCTCGCCGGAATCGAATTATCTCTCCGGGCCGGACGACATCTACGTCTCGCCCTCGCAAATCCGCCGCTTCGGCCTGCGCACCGGCGACACCGTCGAAGGCCACATCCGCTCGCCGAAAGAAGGCGAACGCTATTTCGCGCTGCTCAAGGTCAACACCATCAATTTCGAGGACCCCGAGAAGGCGCGTCACAAGATCAATTTCGACAACCTGACGCCGCTCTATCCCGACGAGCGGCTGCGGATGGAATTCGAGGATCCGACCAAGAAGGATCTCTCGGCGCGCGTGATCGATATCGTGGCGCCGATCGGCAAGGGCCAGCGCGCGCTGATCGTCTCGCCGCCGCGCACCGGCAAGACCGTGCTGCTGCAAAACATCGCGCATTCGATCACCGCCAATCACCCGGAAACCTATCTGATCGTGCTGCTGATCGACGAGCGGCCGGAGGAAGTCACCGACATGCAGCGCTCGGTCAAGGGCGAGGTGATCTCCTCGACCTTCGACGAACCGGCCTCGCGCCACGTGCAGGTCGCCGAAATGGTGATCGAGAAGGCCAAGCGCCTGGTCGAGCACCAGCGCGACGTGGTGATCCTGCTCGATTCGATCACCCGCCTCGGCCGCGCCTACAACACCGTCGTGCCCTCTTCCGGCAAGGTGCTGACCGGCGGCGTCGACGCCAACGCGTTGCAGCGGCCGAAGCGCTTCTTCGGCGCCGCGCGCAACATCGAGGAAGGCGGCTCGCTCACCATCATCGCCACCGCGCTGATCGATACCGGCAGCCGCATGGACGAAGTGATTTTCGAAGAGTTCAAGGGCACCGGCAATTCCGAGCTCATCCTCGACCGCAAGGTGGCCGACAAGCGCACCTTCCCGGCGATCGACATCACCCGCTCCGGCACCCGCAAGGAAGAGCTGCTCACCGATCCGGCCGTGCTCAAGAAGATGTATGTGCTGCGCCGAATCTTGAATCCGATGGGCACCATGGACGCCATCGACTTCCTGCTCGACAAGCTGCGCAACACCAAGAACAACGCCGAGTTCTTCGAGTTCGATGAACACCTAGCGCATGAGCATCGGCGGATCGGGGCAAACCGGGCGATACGATGTTTGTCGATCTGCGTTTCCTGGCGGCCGGGCTTGGCGTTGCGATCGCGACGGCCGCAGCGTCAAGAACAGCGTTTTCAGCACACGATCGGGCGGACGAGACGTCAGCCGCGGGTGCGAATTCAGCATCGCCGACGGCCGCAATGTGCCGCGCATGCTGTGCGCGCCATATGTGCTGGCGCAGGGCCATATGACGGTACCGAGTTCCGAGGCGTCGGGGCCATCGGATTTTTATGTTTGCCTGGGCGTCGTGAATGGCAAGTTCTTCAAGACGTCGACCAGGATGCGGCATCAGCCCGACTTGGAGGCCGAAGTGCGGCGCTTTCTCGGCGCCTGGGTCAGCCAGATCTGGAAATAATAAGCGTTATCCAGGACGCGCCGGTCAGGTGCGGCGCATGCCTGCGACGGTGTCTGCGATCTGATCGGGGCTGGTCACCGGTAGCGAGCAGGTCGACCCAACACAGATGAAGGCCGCATTCACCTGTGCGGCCTTTAGTTTTTCCTGCGCCGGGTGCGCGGCCGGCAGATCGGCGGCGGAAGCCGCGCGCAGCACGATGCGATCGAGAAACGGCAGTTTCAACGCCACTTGCGCGAAAAGTTCGGCGTCCTTGCCCGTCACCACGATCTCGGCGGCGCGCAGGCGCAGATCGAGCGCATTGAGCAGCGCCACATGGCCGAACAGATTGCGTGCCGCTGCCGACAGAATACCCTCGATCAGCCGGTCGGCCTGCTCGCGCCATTGATCGTCGCCGGCGAGCACCGCCAGCCGCACCAGGTTCTGCGCCGCGACCGCGTTCGGATTGGGCGTGGCGTCGTCACTGGTGGAATGCGGCCGCAGCAGCAGATCGTCGGCGTCGTCGGCGCTCCAATAATAGCCGCCGGTGTCGGCATCGGCGTAATGCGCGTCGAACGCGCGCTGCCAGGAAAGCGCCCGGTCGAGATAGGCGCGCTCGCCGCTCGCTTCATAGAGCGCCAGCGCGGCGCGGATCATGGCGGCGAAATCGCTGGCCAGGCCCGGAAACAGCAGCTGCCCTTGCGCGCCAGGAATGGCCGAGACGTTGTTCGTCTTTTGCGCCCTTGGTCATCGTCTTGGCAATGAAATCGAAGGCGCGCTTGGCCATGTCGAGCCATGACGGCTCGTCCAGGATGATGCCGGCATTCACCAGCGCTGCGATCATCAGCCCGTTCCAGTCGGCCAGCACCTTGTCGTCGAGACCGGGGCGCACGCGAGCGCTGCGCGCCTCCAGCAGGATCGCGCGCAACGCTCGAAAGCCGCGCCTCGTCGGCCTCGCTGCGCTCGACGCTGTTCAGCCGGTTGAGAATATTGTGGCCTTCGAAATTGCCTTCGTCGCTCACGTCGTAGTGGCGCGCGAAAAATCCACCGGCCTCCGGGCCGATCAGTTCGATGATCTCGTTCTTGCGACCAGACATAGAACTTGCCCTCCTCGCCTTCCGAGTCGGCATCGAGCGAGGCGGCGAACGCGCCCTCCTTGGTGGTCATTTCGCGCCGCAGCCATTCGACCGTCTCGCGCGCGCGCGCGCGGAACAGCGCCTTGCCGCTGCGCTGAAAGCCGAGCGCCAGCAATTCCAGCAGCTGCGCATTGTCGTACAGCATCTTCTCGAAATGCGGCACCAGCCACTTTTCATCGACCGAATAGCGCGAGAAGCCGCCGCCGAGATGATCGTAGATGCCGCCCTCGCACATGCGCTCCAGTGAATGCTCGACCGTCTCGAAAAAGCGCGTGTCCTTGGTGCGCAGGCCGGCGCGCCAGAGCATTTCCAGAATCGCCGGCTGCGGAAACTTGGGTGCGCCGCGCAAGCCGCCATGCACGCTGTCGAACATATTGCCGACCTGCATGGCCGAGGCGTCGAGTTCCTTCAAGCCCGATCGTCACCTTGCCCGCCGGCCGCGCCTTGTCGGCGAGCTGCGCCAGCAGCGCCGCGCGGTTCTGCTCGATCTTGCCGGGCTCCTCGCGGAACAGCCGCGACACTTCGCGCAGGATGTCGGTGAAGGCCGGCCGGCCGAAGCGCGATCTCTTCGGAAAATAAGTCCCGCCCCACACCGGCTCGCCCTTGGGCGTGAGAAACATGGTCAGCGGCCAGCCGCCATGCTCGCCCAGGAGATGCAGCGCGTTCATGTAGATCTGGTCGATGTCCGGCCGCTCCTCGCGATCGACTTTGATATTGACGAACAGCTCGTTCATCACTTTTGCCGTGTCAATCGTCCTCGAACGACTCGTGCGCCATCACATGGCACCAGTGGCAGGCGGCGTAGCCGACCGAAAGCATGATCGGCCGGTTGCTGCGTTTTGCTTCGGCCAGCGCCTCCGGCCCCCACTGCCACCAGTCCACCGGATTGTGCTTGTGCTGGAGCAGATAGGGCGAGGTCGCCAGCGCGAGGCGATTTTCGTGGGTGGTATTTTTTGGTGACGACATCGGCGCAGACTATCGCGGATCGCGGCAAGGCGCACTCGCTTCACCTCTCCGCGCAATGCGGGGAGAAGGTCGCCAGAGCGAAGCAGCGACCGGGTGAGGGGCCATGCACTCACCCGGCTCGCGCCTCCCGCGCGCTCTCGCGTTCGGGACGACGGAGCGAGCCTGCATCCGTGGTGCGTCAGAACTTCATGTCAAACGTCTCCCGCAAGCCCGCGCCGCCCCGCCGGCGTCAGTTGCACCGCGCGGGTGTCGCGCTGGCGGGCGAGCCAGCCCAGTTCCAGACAGCGGCGCCAGATTTCCGCGCCGACCAAGCCGGCCACATGATAGCGCCGCTCGCTCCAGTCCAGACAGGCGCGGCAGAAAATCCGCCGGCCCTTCGATTTTGAATTCAACTCGGCGCCGAACTTGCTCAGGAACTTCGCGCCGGCGGGCGTGACCTCACCGCCCTCCTCGCTCAGCACCACATAGCGCTTGGCCACCAGCGCATCGGCGAGCGCGACGCCGAGTTTACCCGCCAGATGGTCGTAACAGGTGCGGGCGAAGCGCAGCGCGTCGTCCTCGGCCGAGCGCGGCTGGTAACGCGGCGGCACTTCCAGCGCCGCCACCGCCTTGATGCTTTCCAGCATGCGCGCCACCAGCGGCGAGGCGATGCGGTAATAGCGGTTGCGGCGTTTCTGGGTGCACCGCGAGCAGCCGCGCGCCGACCAGCTTGGCGAGATGCCCGCTCGCGGTCGGCCGGGAAACATGCGCGAGCGCCGCCAGCTCGCTGCTGGTCAAGGCCTGCCCGCCCATCAGCGCGGCCAGCATGGTGGCGCGCGCGGTATCGCCGACCAGCGCCGCCACCTCGACCATATTCGCCGCCGCGACCATGCGTCGAGGCTAGCGCGCCGCACGCGGCCGCGGCAAGCGGCGACAGTTCGGTGGCGGCCGAACCATTCCGGACAGCCGCGCGCGGCTAGGTCGCGGCCGCGAACAAACGCGCGAGGCGCGCCATGATGAAGCGACTGCGGGTGGAGCCGATTTCGAGCTATCTGGAGCGGCGCCGCAAAGGCCCGATCTATCCGGTCACCATCGCCAACGGCTTCGTGTTCCTGTCGGGCCTGCCGCCGTTCGATCCCGACACCGGCGAGATCAAGCCGGTCGCCTTCGAGCGCCAGGCCGAGATCGTGCTCGAGCAGATGAAACTGTGCCTCGACGCCGCCGGCTCGTCGCTCGGCCAGGTGCTCAAGTGCAATGTCTATTGCACGCCCGACCCGTCGCACTTCGCCAAGTTCAATGCGGTCTATGAGCGCTACTTCCCGGCCGAATCCCCGGCCCGCATTTTCGTGCAGGTGCCGTCATGGCCGGGGCCGTTTGATGTGGAGGTGGATTGCGTAGCGGTTCTCTAACTTGTCATGCCCGGCCATGACGGCGGTGCAACGCGCCCGAATTACACCACCACGAACTGGCCCATCATGCCGGAATCCTCATGCTCGAGGTTATGGCAGTGATACATGTACGGATGCTTGGGGTCGGCAAAGTCCGCAAACTCCGCGATCACGCGCACCTTCGAATTCGGATCGACGAGAACGGTGTCCTTGAGGCCGAGTTCATGCGGCTGCGGGGCAGCGCCGTCGCGGTCAAGCACGCGAAATTGGACGTCGTGGATATGGAACGGGTGAATGAGCGGCGTAGCGTTCCTGATCTCCCAGATTTCGACACTGCCTAACGGGACTTGAACGTCGATGCGGTCCATGTCCATGGAGCGGCCATTGATGCCCATCGGTCCTTCCATGGTGCCGGCGCTGCTTCCCATCATGCCCATCATGGCCATGTCCAACGTGAACGTGCGGGTCCGCGCGGCTAGCGCCGGATTCCAATGCGGCACCTGGATGAGCCGCTCCGGAACCGAAACGTCTGCCGTCTCCAGTGGCCCTGCCCGCAACTCGATGATGGGAAACGTCTCGCTGTTGCCCTGCATGCCGCGCATCATCATGACCGAGCCCATCGCCCCGGCGACGACGGGATAGCTCATCAAGGTGACCGTCCGATCGGGCTGCATGTCGACCAGCAGTTCGATCCGCTCCCCCGGCCCCAGCCTGACGCGGCGCATGCGCGCCGGGCGCTCGAGCAGGCTGCCATCCGAGCCGATGATCAGCAGGTCCGCTCCATCGTCGCGGCCGAGCATGTAGATGCGGGAATTCGAGCCGTTGAGGATACGCAAGCGCGTCCGCCGGCGGCGCAAGTCGAGATGCGGGTCGACGGTGCCGTTGACCAGAATGACGTCGCCTTGATAGCCCATCTCGGCGTCGCCCATCGTCGACATATATTGAAAACTGCCGTCGGTATTGAAACGGCGATCCTGGATGACAAGCGGAATGTCGTCGACGCCATAATCCGATGGCAGGCGGAACGCCCGGCTCTCGTCGTCCTCGATCAGGAAAAGACCGGCCAGTCCGCGCACGACCTGTTCGCCGGTCTGCTCGATCATGTGGGAGTGATACCAGCACAGCGACGCTTTCTGTTTGATCTCGAACGACGGCTCCCACATCGATCCCGGTTCGAGAGCCTGGTGCGGCCCGCCGTCGTGGCGCGCAGGGATGTGCAAGCCGTGCCAGTGCAGAGTCGTGGGCTCGCTGAGATTGTTTTTCACGCGCAGCGTCACGTGATCGCCGGCGCTGCACCGGATTGTCGGACCCAGATAGGGGCCATTGATTCCAATCGTTGGCGTCGAAAGACCCGGCAGGAACGTGGAATTTCCGGCCCCAAGGTCGAGCTCGTAGAGCTTTCCGGCGGCGCCTGGCGTTCCCTCGATCAGCGCTGGGATTTTAATCGAATTTGCCAGCTGTCCAGCCGCGATCGCGCTGCGGCGCGGCAGATTGAGCAAGCCGATAGCGGTAGCGCTCGCTCCCAACAAAAGATCGCGCCGAGAAAATGCCATCCGCCACCTCGATAACTCGCCAGCTAGCGTGGCGCGGGTGTGCGGTTCCGTCGTTGACAAAGATCAAGGGGCGGCATTCTCCTTCCCTCTCCCCTTGCGAGAGACGGTGCGTGCGCGAATCACATCACTCGCGTAGGCCGCGATCATTAGGTCTAACAACCTTGCGATGCTCGAGCGCGCCCACTAAAATCCGCGCAAAAAAATGCTTAAGTGCTCAGGTTCGCTGCTGTGATGTAACACTCACTTTGTAATGCAAATGTTTGGTCCTGGAAATTCATTCGATTCGAATAGCTCAAACGTACTTTACGGCTTGGCGCTTCTTTTCGGTGTTGCCCTTCTCTGCGGCTTTGGCGCTGCCCTAATGGGCACGCACACGGCGGGGGAAGTCGCCGTAGCGTTGGGCGCTTTTGCTGGTGGTTTCATCGGCGCTGGCGTTGCGATACTGGCGGTCTTCATTGCTTTATCGAGCCAACGGCAAGAGGAAACGACTAATATTTCCGCGGCAATAAAAACCGAAGTTACCGCGCTCGCAAAATACGCAATTGGTTCAATCAAAAAGTTATCAGCAGATCACAGCGGGCACTCTGCCGGTGCCACGGCGGGATGCCAACTACATCTGCGAAAGTTCTGGGATACGCCCGTTATATATTCGGCGGTCGCAGACAGGATCGGCTTATTGCCGCAGGCTCACGCCATCGTACAATTCTACAAGCGGCTTTCGGAAGCAAAGGCGAAGGCGGATTCCTTGCAATCAGCTACCATAAACCAGCCGCTCGTTTCTCACGACAACGCCGCGAAAATTGCCGACAGCCTCATCACGGCGTTGCAGCTTGCACACGCGATAATCTGTGATGAAGGAGATTTGTCGGAGCGGAGCAACTTGAGGGAATGGTTCGTGGGATAGTTCGCAGCCGGATAGATGAATGCTCTAAGAGTCTGCCAAGGCATCGTCCCTAATGCCGAAATCGTTTCAATTACCGACGGGCGGAAATACTATCTAGCCCTCCACTGTAGTCGGTGATTTCTTGCAAACGGCTACTACCGAAACGCTGGGCTTTGCGTACCCCTTGACCCCTGCCTCCGGCACGCGCTTGCCTGCGCCGCGATGTCCGTGCCAACCGACACCATCTTCGCCCTCTCCTCCGGCCGCCCGCCCGCGGCCATCGCGGTCATCCGCATCTCCGGCCCGCGCGCGGGCGAGGCGCTGAAAGCGCTCTGCGGCAAAATCCCGGAGCCGCGCCAGGCCGCGCTCGGGCGCATCCGCGATCCGCGCAATAACGAGATCATCGACGAGGCGCTCATCCTGTGGTTTCCGGCCCGAAGAGCGAGACCGGCGAGGACGTGGCCGAGCTGCAGCTGCACGGCGGCCGCGCGGTGATCGCCGCGGTGCTGCGACGCGCTCGGCAGCGATCGATGGCTTGCGGCCGGCGGAGGCGGGCGAGTTCACCCGCCGCGCCTTCGAGAACGGCAAGCTCGATCTCACCGCCGTCGAAGGCCTCGCCGACCTGGTGATGGCGGAGACGCAAGGCCAGCGCCGGCAGGCGTTGCGGCAGATGAAGGGCCTGCTCGGCAATCGCGCCGAGAGCTGGCGGCAGCGGCTGATCGAGGCGCTGGCGTTGGTCGAGGCGCGCATCGATTTTTCCGACGAGGCCGATGTGCCGAAGGATCTGACTGGCGCCGGCGC
This sequence comes from uncultured Alphaproteobacteria bacterium, assembly GCA_963781875.1. Lineage (GTDB taxonomy): Bacteria > Pseudomonadota > Alphaproteobacteria > Rhizobiales > Xanthobacteraceae > Pseudolabrys. The sequence goes on along the minus strand of CAWAHP010000009.1, from coordinate 351,200 downwards.
TTGCGTCGCGCGCGAGTCTGGCAGGACGAGATCGCGGCCGCGCTCGCCGACGGCGGCCGCGGCGAGCGATTGCGCGACGGCCTGGTGGTGGCGATCGCCGGTCCGCCCAATGCCGGCAAGTCGACGCTGCTCAACCGGATCGCCCGGCGCGAGGCGGCGATCGTCTCGCCCTATGCCGGCACCACGCGCGACGTGATCGAGGTGCATCTCGACCTCGGCGGCTTGCCGGTGACGCTGCTCGACACCGCCGGCATTCGCGACACGCACGACCCGGTCGAGACGGAAGGCGTGCGGCGCGCGCGCGAACGCGCGGCCGGCGGCCGACCTGGTGCTGTGGGTGGTGGATGCGGGCGCACTCTGTCATTCCGGGACGCGCCGAAGGCGCGGGCCCGGCAATCCAGAGCCCCTGGATTCCGGGCTCGCCGCTCCGCGGCGCCCCGGAATGACGATGTTGCTAGTGCCGACTCCGCCCGTCCACCTGGCTCATCCGCAACAAGATCGACCTGGTTGCTGGCCGTCCCCAAAGAAATGAATTGAAATCCGCAAGTATTCCTAGTAATGAACCTAGATTGCGCACTAACAAGACCTTAACAAACATGGTTAACGCCGGGTTAACAAGTAGAAGTGAACCGGAAACCGCTAAGAGTGATTTGGAATTCAGTCTATCAGCCACGACGGGCGAGGGTTTTGACCGGCTTTTGGCTGCTTTGGCCGGTCACGCCGAGAGTTTTCTGGCTGGCGCCGAATTCGCGCTGGTGACCCGCGCGCGTCATCGCCGGGCGCTGGAGGATACCTCGGCCGCGCTGCGGCGGGCGCAGGGGAGCGAGATCGCCGGCCGCGAGGATCTGCTCGCCGAGGAGCTGCGCATCGCCACTCGCGCCTTGGGCCGCCTGACCGGTCGGGTCGACGTCGAGGATATCCTGGACGTGATCTTCCGCGACTTCTGCATCGGCAAATAGCCGGCGTTGTTCTGGCGCGAAGAGCAATTGCGGGGTCGGCGAACAAGCGGTTTTCTGAACGGCCAAGCGCTGCGTCTGGTCGAAGAAGACCCAGCTCTTGGTAAGTCGCTACCGGAATCGCCAGTGTTTCACGTGAAACATTCCGCAAAACCGGGTTGTTTTGACCCGCGCGGGGCCCTCCGCTACAACGCCGCGCATCCGAGGTTTTCATGCGCACGCAATTCGACGTGGTCGTGATTGGCGGCGGCCATGCCGGCTGTGAGGCCGCGGCCGCGGGCGCGCGCATGGGCGCGCAAACCGCCCTGGTCACCCACCGCTTCGCCACCATCGGCGCCATGTCCTGCAATCCGGCCATCGGCGGCCTCGGCAAGGGCCATCTGGTGCGGGAAATCGACGCCCTGGATGGCCTGATGGGCCATGTCGCCGACAAGGGCGGCATCCAATTTCGCGTGCTCAACCGCCGCAAAGGCCCGGCGGTGCGCGGCCCGCGCGCCCAGGCCGACCGCAAGCTCTATGCGGCGGCGATGCAGGCGGCGATCCGCGCGATCGCCGAACCTTGAGGTGATCGAGGCCGAAGCCGACGACCTGGTGATCGCGCAGGGGCGCGTTTGCGGGGTGCAAATTCGCCGATGGCCGCGAGATTTCCTGCGGCTGCCGTGGTGCTCACCACCGGCACGTTTCTGCGCGGGCTGATCCATATCGGCGAAAAACAAATCCCCGCCGGCCGCGTCGGCGAAGCGCCGGCTCTTGGCCTGTCGCGCACGCTGGAAAATTTCGGCTTCACGCTCGGCCGCCTGAAAACGGGAACGCCGCCGCGGCTCGACGGCCGCAGCATCGATTGGAACGGCATCGAGATGCAGCCCGGCGACGATCCGCCGGAGCCGTTCTCGATGCTGACCGACGCGCATCGACAACCGCAAATCCAATGCGGCATCACCCGCACGGTCGAGGCCACGCACAAGATCATCCGCGCCAACGTGCATCGCTCGCCGATGTATTCCGGCCAGATCGCCAGCGCGGGCCCGCGCTATTGTCCGTCGATCGAAGACAAGATCGTGCGCTTCGGCGAGCGCGACGGACATCAGATTTTCCTGGAGCCGGAAGGTCTCGACGACCACACCGTTTATCCGAACGGAATTTCCACGTCGCTGCCGGAGGAAGTCCAGCACGCGCTGGTCGCGACCATTCCCGGATTGCAGAACGCGCGCATTCGTGCGCCCCGGCTACGCCATCGAATACGACTACGTCGATCCGCGCGAGCTCGAGCCGACGCTGCGAAACCAAGCGGCTGCGCGGGCTTTATTTGGCCGGCCAGATCAACGGCACCACAGGCTACGAAGAGGCTGCGGCACAGGGACTTGCTTGCAGGTCTCAATGCCGCGGCAAAGGCTGGCGGCGGCGCCGATATCATCTTCGATCGCGCCGAAGCCTATATCGGCGTGATGATCGACGATCTGGTCACGCGCGGCGTCACCGAGCCGTACCGTATGTTTACGTCGCGCGCGGAGTATCGCTTGAAGCTGCGCGCCGACAATGCGGATCAGCGTTTGACCGAGAAGGCAATCGCGATCGGCTGCGTCGGGAAAAATCGCGCGCGGCTGCACGGCGAAAAATCATCGGCGCTCAAGGATGCGCGCGAATATGCCAATTCCGTTTCGCTCACGCCGAAGGAAGCCGAGCGCCACGGCCTCGCGCTGAACAAGGACGGCCAGCGGCGCACGGCGTTCGAATTGCTGTCGTATCCGAATGTCGCCATCGCGGATCTCGCGAAAATCTGGCCGCGCTTCGGCGCACTCGATGTAAAAATCGCCGAGCAGATCGAGATCGATGCCAAGTACGATGTCTATCTGTCGCGCCAGGCGGCGGACGTGGCGGCGTATCGGCGCGATGAAAGTTTTCAATTGCCCGACGATTTCGATTACGCAGGCCTGCCGGGATTGTCGAACGAAGCAAAACAGAAATTGCAAACGCAGCGGCCGCGCACCATCGGCCACGCCAGTCGCATCGATGGCATCACACCGGCGGCGCTGACGTTGTTGGTCGCTCACGTTCGGCGCGGAAAAAAACAGTCCGCGAAATCAGCTTGAACAAACGCGGGCAGCGCGCCTTCGATCTCGACGCCGACAAGAAACGTGCGTTCTTGCTGACGCCTGTTTCACGTGAAACAGAAAGACGTCTCGAGCTTTTCGTTGATCTGCTGTTGCTCTGGCAAGAGAAGATCAACCTCGTGTCGAAACAAACTCTTCGTCAGGTCTGGACACGCCACGTCGCCGACTCGCTGCAATTGCTTGCTCTGGCGCCGGAGGCACGGGTGTGGGCGGACTTCGGATCCGGCGGCGGATTTCCCGGCATCCCGATCGGCTGTGCGCTTGCGGATAGAACTGACACCATGGTTCATCTCATCGAAAGCAATGGAAAAAAGGCCGCTTTTCTACGCGAAGCGGTGCGTGTCACTGGGATTTCGGCGAAAATCCACCACATGCGAGCGGAGAAATTTGGGGAAAGCTGTGCAGAAACCATCCACGTTGTGACGGCCCGCGCGTTGTCCCCGCTGAAAATCCTTTGCGATCAGGCATTTCCGCTGATCGACCGCGGAGCGCTTGGCATCTTCCCAAAGGGTCAAGATGTAGACGCTGAATTGACCGAAGCCGCTAAATATTGGACACTTGAGGCCTCGAAAGTGCCCGGTAAGACCAGCCCGGATGGCTGTATCGTCGTTATCCGCGGCCTTAAGGCTCTTAGAAGCCCCAAAGCTCGCGCCTGAGGATTGATCCTCACCCTCCGAGGGCCGACCCGCCAGGGCACCGAGTAACAGATGGACGAGTGACCATGACCGACTTGCCCCCCATCGACCCGCAGGTTGTTTCCTTCGGCAAGACCGCTGCCAAGGCCCCGGCCGGCGCGCCGCGTGTGCTGGCTATCGCCAATCAAAAAGGCGGCGTCGGCAAGACCACCACCGCGATCAATCTCGGCACGGCCTTAGCGGCCATCGGCGAGCACGTGCTGATCGTCGATCTCGATCCGCAGGGCAACGCCTCGACCGGGCTGGGCATCGACCGCAAGGCGCGCCGCACCTCGACCTATGACGTGCTCACCGGCGCAGCCCCCATGCGCGATGCCGTGATCCCGACCGCGGTGCCGCAATTGTTCATCGCGCCCTCGACGCTCGATCTCTCCGGCCTCGAGCTCGAAATCGGCCAGGCGCGCGACCGCGCCTTCCGCCTGCGAGCTGCGCTCAACGACATCAACAGCGGCGAGCGTTCATACGATTTCACCTACGTGCTGGTGGACTGCCCGCCGTCGCTCAACCTGATCACGGTCAACGCCATGGCGGCGGCCAATTCGATTCTGGTTCCGCTGCAATGCGAGTTCTTCGCGCTCGAAGGCCTGTCGCAATTGCTCAAGACCGTCGAGCAGGTGAAGACTACGCTCAATCCGAATCTGACCATTCACGGCATCGTGCTGACGATGTACGACGCGCGCAACAATCTCGCCAACCAGGTGGTCGCCGACGTGCGCCAGTTCATGGGCCGCAAGGTTTACGAGACGGTGATCCCGCGCAACGTGCGCATCTCGGAAGCGCCGTCCTACGGCAAGCCGGTGCTGGTCTACGATCTCAAATGCGTCGGCAGCGAAGCGTATCTGCGGCTGGCCACCGAGATCATCCAGCGCGAAAAGGAATTGAAGGCGGGGTAGCCACCTCACTTGTCATCGCCGGGCCGCGCGAAGCGCGAGTCCCGGTGATCCCGATAAGGGACGCAACAGCAGTGCCCACCTAAGCGAGATGGCCGGGACAAGCCCGGCCATGACAGAAACAAAAGCAGCGAAACGAAAATTAAGAGGCGAATGGTGGCGAGAGGTTCAGGAGCGGCGGCGATGGCGGATCACTCGCGATTGGGACGCGGCTTGGCGGCGCTGATGGGCGACGTCGGCGACGAGACCACGCCGCTGTCGGATCCTTCGCGCAAGCCGCGGCGCGCGCCGATCGAAAACATCACCGCCAATCCGCGCAACCCGCGGCGCAATTTCACCGACGCCGAACTCGGCGAACTTGCCGACTCGATCAAGGAGCGCGGCATCATCCAGCCGATCGTGGTGCGCCCCGCGCGCGGCAAGGACGACCATTACGAAATCATCGCCGGCGAGCGGCGCTGGCGCGCGGCCCAGCGCGCCGGCCTGCACGAGGTGCCGATCGTGCTGATCGAGGCGACCGACGCGCAGGCGCTCGAATTCGCCATCATCGAGAACGTGCAGCGCGCAGACCTCAATCCGATCGAGGAGGCGAACGGCTATCTGTCGCTGATGGAAGAGTTCAATCACGGCCAGGACGACGTCGCGCAGATCGTCGGCAAGAGCCGCTCGCATGTGGCCAACATGGTGCGGCTGCTGAAATTGTCCGAGCCGGTGAAGGCGCTGGTGCAATCCGGCCAGCTCTCGGCCGGACACGCGCGCCAATTGGTCGGACAGCCGAATGCGCTCGCCATCGCGCAAGACATCATCAAGCGCGGCATGAGCGTGCGGCAGATCGAGACGGAAATGCGCAAGGACGGCGCCGCGCAGGCGCGCGACGTCGCCGGCACCTCGCGCGGCAAGGACGCCGACACCAAGGCGCTGGAGAAAAGATTATCCGACGCGCTCGGCCTGGCCGTGACGGTCGATCACCGCGCCAAGGGCGGCACGCTGCATATCAAGTATCGGGATTTGGATCAGTTGGATGGGGTTTTGAGGAAGTTGGATAGGAAGTGATGCACAGTGTTGGACGCATCACATTCCGTGTCATGCCCGGGCTTGACCCGGGCATCCATGATGCCGACGTCCCGCCCGGCTTTCTGGCAACGCAAATCAAAACCGTCAAGGCGACGCAATTCGGCAAGTTTGACCGCCAGGACGAGGGAACGGGCTCGCCCGATATGGGGCTCGTACAGACCAACAGCGAGGTTTTCGGCGGGTCGGTGAAGGTTTCGGTGATGGTGACATTATTCGGAACGAAATGGCGCCAGAATCAAAAACGATTTAGCGCCATGATCGATGTGTTATTCCCCGACAAGAAACGCATGGTCCGCGTTCCGCTGGTCGATGTCGATCCGGGCGAAAACGCGCCCTCGCACGCCGAAGTCGATTTGACCTGGGCGAGCGATCTGTTCCTGGGCACCGACGGCGGCGCCACTGTCAAATATCGAATTTTGCTGCCGGTGTGACAGACGTATCGGGAATTAGAGTTGGTTGACTGGTTATTCGAAACCCGTATCAGCGCTAAGTTGTCATGCTTAGTCCCCGCTTTCACGGGGCGACAGCCGAGAGGCGTCGGTCACGATAGGCCGGTTTGATAAATCGCAAAGCCGCGCACCCTGCTTATTGCCAAGATTGAGTATGACCGCCGCAACGACAACCCAACCCGACCTGTTTCGGGCGCTCTACGACGCCAACCACGATCGCGTGCATCGGCTGCTGGGACGCATGGTGGGCCCGCAGGAAGCCGAGGACCTGACCCAAATCGTGTTTGCGAAAGCGGCAAAAGCTTTGCCGCAGTTCCGTGGCGACGCCCAAGCGTCCACCTGGCTCTACCGGATTGCGGCCAATATCGCTTCCGATTGGCTGCGCAGCCGCTCGGCGCGCGAGGCGAAGTTGACCGTTCATCTGCCCGAAGTCGCCGACGCCGCCACCAGCCCGGGCAGTGCGAGCGTTGCTGTTCTCGACACTCAATTATCGCCGGAGCAGCGGCTGATCCGCAAAGATATGCATGACCACATTCGTCGCGAGATCGGACAACTTCCCGAGGGCAGCCGCGAAGTGCTCATTCTGGGCCAGCTTGGCGGCCTCACCGACGAGGAAGTGGCGCAGACCCTCGACATCAGCCTGGCTAATGTCAAAGTGAGATTGCACCGCGCGCGGGCGCAGCTGAAGCAGGTCATCGGAGCGCGCTGCGACTTTTACCGCACCGAAATGTCCTGTGCACCAAGCTCGTCCACCTGCTGCCCGCCCGCCGCGCTCGCGGATGGCGCCAAATCCGATCGCTGATCGGCATTTTCCTTGGCGCATGATCTTGTCCGAAAACCGGTTCCCACTTTTCGGGATCATGCGCTGGCAACCCTGTAACTTTTTTCGACCGCGCCCCGTCTAAGGGGTCAAGCCGGTCGGAAACGGCCGCGTGATCGAAGTGGAAAGCCTGGCCCGCAAACCGGATGGCCGATTTGAGGCCGGGCGGGAGCACGGAACATGAAAAAAGCAATTTGCATACCCTGCGTCATGCTTGCGCTCGCGCTGCTGGGGATAGCCGTCGCGTTCTACGATTCCTACGCGCTCTATAACGGCCAGGCGCTGTGGTGTCCGCCGCCGATCAATGGCTGCAACGAGGTCGCCAACAGCCCGTATGCGCGCATTTTCAATCTGCCGGTGGGCTATTACGGCGTCGTCTTCTACGTGTACATGGCCGGCTTGGCGGCGCTGCTCGCATTCGATCCGTACTCGCGCGGACTGCGTTTCGGCGCGCTGGCCTATTCCGCCTTCGGCGTATGCTTCTCGATCTATTTCATGGTCTTGCAGATCGCTTTCATCCACGCCTTCTGCATTTACTGTCTTGTCTCCGCGGTCACGACGCTGCTTCTGTTCATCGCGGCGCTCTCGCATGTGAGAGCGCGTAGGGCGTAACCCGCCGCTTGCCGGATGGCTTTCTCCGCCGCCTGGGAGTACGCATTGGGTCTAGAATTGGAGAGATCATGCAGAACAGCGCCGGCAAGAAGAAAGAAAAGTGCAAGAATTGCGAAGGCAAGGGCCTGGTCAAGCAGGGCGACAAGAAGGTGAAGTGTCAGCGCTGCGGCGGGACCGGTTTCAAGTCCGGATCGACCGGACCCAGCTATTGATGCGCAGGCGATGCGCGCCATCGCAGGGAACCTAATCGCGTCCGGCAGGTTGGACTGGGTAGCGCCCCAATCGCCAGTGAGTTCAGAAAGCGCCAGCCATGGCCGCCCCCACCCGCACGATGTCGCAGAACGTTCGAGATTTTTGGATCGCCGCGACCGGGCAAAAGCATCCGGCACGCAAGGCGGCAGCGCCGGTGATCGTTTTACATGACCCCGCCGCCAAGCGGGCGCATGATCTCGACGACCCGTTCTTCGATCGCAATGCCCAGCTGCGTGCCGGGTGCGTTATCGCCGGCACCGGCCACAAGAAGTGATCGAGTCACGAGATCAAATGGTGCCGGGGGCGGTCTTGTCGTCGATGCCAAGCTGCTTTTGAGCGTCCGCCGGCATGTTCGGCACGCGCAGCCGGCGGCCCATGAACGTGACCCACGGCTTCTCGGCGACCGGTTGAAGCTGCGCGAAATTCCAGAACTGCCGCTCGTTCATCTCGATCTCGGTGACGTCGTGATCAAGCACCCAGCTGCGCAGCGAGGTCAGCCTGGGCTGGTCTTTGTCGTTGAACATGGTCTCGGGCAAGGCTTTTTTCATGGGTCAACTCATAGGCCCATCTGCTTAACAAGGTCTGACGACTCGTCAGCTAATCCGCATTGATCTCGGAAATCTTGGCTTTCAGCGCCGCGGCATTGAACGGCTTGCCGATGAAAGCGGTCACGCCCGCGGTTTTCGCTTGAACGACTTTATTGATCGCGGGATTTGCCGCCATGGCAATGAATGGCAAATCCTCATATTGCTTGTTTTCACGTATTTTCTTCAGTAGCGCGCGGGCATCCATGGGCTCCAAATTCCAGTCTGAAATCACCAGGCTATAATTTTTCTCAAGCATTTTGGCGAGCGCAGCGGCGCCATCCGTTGCTTCGTCGACGTTGCTGAAGCCGAGCTGGTTCAAGAGTTTTCGAACGATGCTTCTTGCTGCATCGTTATTGTCCACGACTAGAATATGGCTGCTGCGATGGATCGTCATCGCTGTTTCCCGAAAATCAATTTCGATGAATGTCGCACCACGGAAGAAAGGGTCCGGCGCGGCCTCGTCAGTGTTTGGTCGGCTGATCGTTCTGCTTGAACAGCGCGTCGAGCGTGAAGGCGTTTGGGCAATATTCGTGGAAATGTTCGGCCGCCGTTCCCTTGGCAAGTTCGTGCTCGCACCGCTTCTTGTTGCCGCAGCTGATGCACAGCCGTTGCAGATCGCGCATGACGGCCGGGCTCGCTTTTTCAAGCACCGTCGCGTCAACCTTCAGCGCTACCAGCATTTTCTGCAACTGATCAGCGGCGCCGGGCCCCTTTTTCACGATTTCACGCAGTTCGCTTGCCGGTAAGCCAAGGTCTTTGGCGATCTGCATCACTTCGTTGGGCCCGCAATATCCGAGGTCGCCACGAACGCCGGTCGCATGGCGATACTTGTTGACCCAGTCCGAGATCGCACTGAAGACAAGTTCGAGCGTTGGGCTGCTCGTTTGCGGGGTTTCGCGGTTGGCCATGGCGCCCTCCATCGAGTGACTTAAGCTATACCATTTCGCACGCACCCCAATTGCGCGCCTTGCGCTAGATCAAGAGCGGAATTGACGGTTATTGCTGCTTAGCCGCGATTGGTGGGGCGCTGACATGCGTTTTTTGCATGCGAGGAATACCGGCGGTTTCTGTTTGGTTGATATGACGAACCCGCCGGCGCAAAGACGCCTGGGCAACAACAAAAGACGAGGAAACAAGCCATGACTCTGCAAGGCGGAAACAGTTCGCATCCCGCGCTGTCGGGCGCCGACGGCCTGGCCGCGAGCACGGCCGATATCGTGCTCTTGATCGGGCGCATCCTGCTCGGCTGGATTTTCGTGCGCAGCGGCTATGGCAAAATCTTCAATGTGGAAGCCGTTGCCAACTCGTTTCCGCTGCGCGGGCTGCCACCTTTCCTCGCCTACATCGCCGTTCCGTTCGAGTTCTTCGGCGGCATTGCGCTGATCTTCGGCCTCGCCACCCGTTACGTCGTGCTGGGCTTTGTTATCTTCATGCTGGTCGCGACCTTCAGCTCGCACCGCTATTGGGAATTTGCCGACGCCGCTATCCGGCGCAACCAGGATTCGAGCTTCTACAAAAATATGGCAATGCTGGGCGGCTTCTTCTTCTTATTCGTGTGCGGCGCCGGGCGGCTCAGCGTGGACAGCTGGCTGCGCCGGCGCTGACGGCCTATTCCGTCTCGTCGGTGCCCGGACGCTCCATCTTCCTGCGCATCCGGCCGGTGCCTCTGACGGTGTCGCGCATCACCCGGTAGGCGCTGAGGAATTCCTCCCCGATGGTCATCCGCCGGGCCTTGGCTTTCTTCCGCGGCGCGGCCTTGCGTTTAGCGGCGGATTTTTTGCGAGGTTTTCTAGCCATCAACGTCTCCTGAATCTGACCGGTGCGACCGGCTCCATATAAGAGCCGGCGCCAGGGCGCGCCAGCGCAAACATCCGTGCCGGGCGGCCAGCGGCCCTCGGCAATTTTCCGCTTGCCGCTGCAACCGGAACGGCTTTCCATCCGTAGCTGCCTGGGAACGGGGGCTCACCGGCCGGTTTGGCCGCGGATGAGCGTCGCCGAGGGGGATGACGCCAATGGCAAGCTTACAAATTCCAAGTTTTCATGGGCTGTTTTTGAACGAAGGCCGGGTTTTCAGTAATTGGGGCCTGCACCGGACCACCAAGCCGGCGGTCTATGTGGAGCCGATCAGCTTACGCCGACGTCCAGGATGTCGTGCGCGACACCACGCGTTTCCCGAGCCCGGTCAGTCCGGTCGGCTCATTGGCCTCGGTGACGTCGACGATCGTGAATGACGGCGGCACCATGGTTTGCACCCGCAAGCTCGACGATGTGCTCGGCCTCGAGCGCGACGCCAGCGGCCGCCAGGTGGTGCGCGTGCAGGCCGGCTGCCGGCTCAAGAAGCTCAACATGTGGCTGCAGGCGCATGGCGTCGAAGTGCCGTTCCAGGCCGAGATCGGCGAGGCGACCGTCGGCTCGGTGGCGGTCGGCGACACCAAGGAATCCTCGCTCGATGCTCCGGGCTATTTTTCCGCCCATGTGGTTGGCCTGACCTATGTAGATGAGAAGGGCGAGCTGCGCACGCTGTCTGACACAGGACGGCGCGGCGTTCCATGAGTTCAAATGCTCGTTCGGCCTCTCCGGCATCGTGGTCGAGTGCCTGGTCGAAGTGCGGCCGGCGACGCTGTGCGAGTCGGATATTTCGCTCGCCGGTTTCGCGTCGCCGGAAGAGCTCGCCGCCGGCATCCTCAAGGCGCGCGACGAATGCGACGCCGTGCTGGCGATCGTGTTTCTGCATCAGCTCGCGAGCTTTTTCGATCAGCGCCACAAGGCCGGCCTCGGCGCCACCACGCCGGAAGCATCGCAGCCGGCCTGCGAGCAGTTCCGCTTTGCCAAGCGGCTGGCGATCCAGCACGGCTTCGAAGGCGTCGAGGTGCCGCAGCCGAAAGGGCTGGTCTATTCGCGCGCCGATTTCGTCAATGAATATTGGCGGCCAAGCGCCGACGAGCGCCGGCTCGACTTCCAATATTACGAGCACGACCTCACGCAATTCACCCGCGTCATCGTCGAGTCCTACAAGTTCACCAAGGCGTTCGAGGCTGAGACCGGCTACGCGCCGAACGGCTGGGCGACCTATTTCGTCAATCGCCCCGACAAGGCGAAAAAACCGTTCGGGCTCTATTCCAGCGGCCCCGGCGTGTCGTTCTCGTTCGATCCGTTCAGCTCGAACCCGGCCGAGCCGCGCTGGCAACGGTTCTCGGAAGGATACAACAAGCTCGCGATCAAGACGCTGGGCGGCCAAGGCCTCGCCGATCCAGACGCAATGGCTGGCGAAAGGCGACATCACGATCCCGCGCAAGCTGGCGCGGCCGCGTTTCACGACGAAGTATTACGAGCAGTTTCTGGTCTAGGGCGTGGACTCATAAACTAATAGCCAAATGCCACGCCGGCAATTTGCAATGACAGCAAGAAGGGCCGACGCAACGAGCGGGTTGCCAAATAGATTGCCAACAGTTTGACGCTTGCCTTCAGATCGCGGAGAAGATCCGTCCGACGAGCCAAGCGGCGATCGCCCAACCTGCGCCCGTGAAGAAACCCACGCAGAACCAGACGCCGATCAGGTAGAGGTCGATTTTGGAGGGCATGGTTAGATTCTCCCTGTGTGACGAGGATCAGTGCGGCGACCAGAATGGTACCGTAGTCTCAACAAAGCCCCAGCTCCAGTTGATCGCATAGGGCTGCTTCGCTGAAGCGGTCGAAAAGCGCGATCACATCCGCTGTGTGAGGATGAGCAGACCTACCGCAGACATGGCGGATCGCCTCAGGATGACCCGGGCAGATCGATAGCGTCACATCCAGTTAGAGTTTACCAGATGTGCAATAGCGATTGGTGTTGCAGCAGATAGACCAGACCGAGAATAAGGATCACGATCTGTATGATCACTCTGAACCGCCACGGGATCGGGAGGAACGTGACCAAGTACTCGACCAGAAAGAAAATCGCTAAAACGATGACCAGTGTGATTAAGGTAGATGACATAATTCGTCCCCCTTCTGCGCCGCGCGAACGTGGCCCTTAAACATCCAATACCCCACCGGATGTATCGCTGAGCTACGACCCTATAAGGCTGTCCCTGCACAAAATCCGTGTCAATAGGAATGATTTGGTCCACTGGCGCAACGCACGATGGCTGGGTTTGGCACTTAGCGGACATCAAACGACTAGCCGTCGATATCCGCTTTTGGGGGAAGAGCAGACGTACAGCACGGCGTGTTTTATGAGTACACGCCCTGGCTATACCGACACTCGATTGCCATCGCGGCGCTGGATCGGCGCCGGCGATTGCTGGTAATCATTGCCTCGAACCGACAACAGCCCGGGAGGACTGGCGTGAGCGCTTCAATGCAAGGTGAAATGCAGCCGGCGATCTACCGCTTCAAGCTCGGCGGCTTCGAGATCGCCAACATCATGGACAGCAAGGTGATCCGCGAGGGGCTGACCCCGAGCTTCGGTGGCGAGCAATTCGCTGCCGAGGTGAAGGCGCTCGCCGCCGCCAACCGCATCGATTCCAACCGCTACGAGCATCCATTCATCCCGACCATCGTGAATACCGGCAAGCAGCTGGTGCTGTTCGACACCGGCAACGGCGCGCTGCGCCGCGAGCACGAGCAGCTGCGCGCGCGGCTGCCCGACGGCCATCTGGTCGAACGGCTGGCGCAGGCCGGCTACAAGCCGCAGGACGTCGACGTGGTCGTCATCACCCACGGCCATCCCGACCATATCGGCGGGCTGACCGAGGGCGGCAAAGTGGTGTTTCCCAAGGCGCGCTATGTGTTCGCCACCGCCGAATTCGATTTCTGGAAGCGCGGCGAGAACGTGCGCGAGGCGCGCAAGTTCAATCGCGAGCTCTACGTGAAGATCGTGGTGCCGCTCGCCGACCGCGCCACCTTCATCAAGCCGGGCGACGAGGTGGTGCCGGGGATTCGCGCGGTCGACGCCGCCGGCCATTCGCCCGGAATGATGGCGTTTCATCTTGAGAGCGAGGGCAAGCAATTCCTGATCTGGGCCGACAGCATGGGTCACTACGTGATGTCCGTGCAGCGGCCGGAATGGCTGCTCGATGTGGACGACGACAAGGAGAAGGCGGTGGCCACCCGCAAGCGCATGCTCGACATGGTGGCGACCGACAGACTGTTCGTCGCCGGTTTCCACATGCCGTTCCCGGGCATCGGTTCTGTCGAGAAATCCGCCGGTGGCTATCGCTGGGTGTCGCATAGTTATCAGTTGAATTTGTAAATTGCTGCTGTCGTCCCCGCGAAAGCGGGGACCCAGTATTCTCCAGCGATGCCGTGATTACTGGATCGCCCGCCTGCGCGGGCGATGACAACGTCAATTTTCCCGCCTTCTCGCGCTCACCGCGATCGACAGCAATGTGCGCTGCGCGATCGTCTCGGCCAGCGCCGAATTGCGGCGCATGTCGAGCGAGGCTTCCGCCAACTGCTCCATGGCGCGCAGCAAACGGGTGGGCGACAGCGTCCGCAGCGCGATACCCACCGGCTTCTCGCGGGTGAAATGCACCGGCGGCGCGCCGCGCTTCATGGCGAACTCGATGGTGTCGCCGCCCTCGACCGCCAGTTTCATCTTGTGCAGGTTCGCCACCTGGCGGATCGCCGCCGAGATGATCGCCGCCGGCGACGAGCCGCCGGCGCGCGCCTTGCTGAATTCGGTTTCCACCTCACCGGTCTCGCCGGCAAAGGCCGCGTCGATCACGCCGTCGAGCGCCAGCGCCGAGGCGTCGGCCACCACCGCCATCACGTCGGCAAGCTCGACCGTGTCGTTGTCCTTGGCATAAAGCGCGAGCTTGCGGATTTCGTTGCGCGAGGCGAGGCGGTCGCCGCCGACCAGCGCCAGCAACGCGGCGCGCGCATCCGGCGCGATCGTAAGTTTCGCCGCGCGCATCTCCTCGTCGATCAGCCGCGCCAGGTCGCGCTCGCCGTCGGCGTAGCAGGGCAGCGCCACCGCGACCTTGGCCTTTTCGCACAGCGCGCGCAGCGGCGCGGTTTTGCGCAGGTCGCCGGCCTCGATGATGATGCGGCATTCGTTCGACGGTGCCGCGATCACGGTCTCGACCGCGGTGGCGATGTTGCGCTGGCCTGCTTTCACCAGCACGGCGCGGCGGCCGCCGAACAGCGGCACCGTGTGCGCTTCTTCCACCAGCCGCGACGGATTCGCCGACAAGCTCCTCGCCCTCGATGCGCGCGAGCGCGAACGGATCGTTGGGGTCGTCGACCGAGGCGCGCACCAGCGCGTCCACCCGCTCGCGCACCAGACCGGCGTCGGGCCCGAACACCAGCACGATCGGCTTGGCCTGGATCCGGCCGGGCGATGAAGCGGTCGACCTCGGAAGCTTTGATGGCGGTCATGATAATCAGTTCCGCCTCATCCTGAGGAGCGCACGAAGTGCGCATCTCGAAGGATGGGGCGGCCCCATGGTTCGAGACGGTGCTTCGCGCCTCCTCACCATGAGGCCAAGTGAGTATTACGTCCCCGCGACGAAATACGACGCCAGCCGCGAGCGGATGTTTTCCGCGATGACCTTGGCGGCGCGGTTCTCGGCGTCGCGCAGCCCGCGATCGCCGGCGAAGCGCTGCTGCTGGCCCGGGGTGTTGTAGGACACGCGCGCGAAGGTCGTCCCGCGGACGACGGGCTTTTTGGTGGTGAGGTCGACCAATACATAGCTCGCGTCGATGCCGTAATTCTGGATATCCGGCCGCGCGGTATTGATGTCGACGATCACCTGCAGATTCGTGGAGCTAAGACTGACGTCCAGCCTGTAGTTGGGCGACGCGGCGGTGCCGCCGCCGGTGAGCTGGTACATCAGCTCGTTGCGCACATCGACGCCGACGCGGGCGAGCCGGGTGCCGTTCGGCGTTTTGATTGGCACGACCTCGACCGCGCTCATCTTGTTGCCGACGCCGGAACTGCTGCCGACCATGGCGCGATCGCCATAGAGCGGCTGGAAACAGCCGGCGGTGAGGCCGGCCAGCGCAAGCGCTGCCAGCAGCCGGGTCAGGCGCGGGGCATCAGGCCACGACATTGACGATCCTCTGCGGGACGACAATGACCTTTTTCGGGCTTTTGCCGTCCAGCGCCCTTTTTACCGCATCGAGGGCCAAAACGGCAGTCTCTATATCCTCTTTTCCGGCGTTCCGGGCGACCGTGACGTCGGCTCGCTTCTTACCGTTAACCTGTACCGGCAGGGTTATGGTGTTTTCGAGCAGCAATTCCGGCTCGATTTGCGGCCAGGCCTCGGTCGCCACCAGGGTCTTATGGCCGAGCGCGGCCCAGCATTCCTCGGCCAAATGCGGCATCATCGGGTGAAACAGCCGTACCAGGATGTCGCCGGCCTCCCGCAGCGCCCAGGCCAGATCGGGGGTGGGGGCGGTCTCGGCCTCGCCGATGGCATCGGAGAGTGCATTGGCGAATTCGTAAATATGGGCGACGCAGCGGTTGAAACGCAGCTTGGCGATGTCGTCGGAGACGTTGGCCAGCGCCCGATGGGCGGCCTTGCGCACCGTCAGCGCCGAATCACTAAAGGCCGCCGGACGCGCGGCGGGCGCTTTGATGTCGCGCGATTTCGCCGATCAGCCGCCACAGCCGCTGCACGAAACGCCAGGCGCCCTGCACGCCTTCCTCGGTCCAGATCACGTCGCGCTCGGGCGGCGAGTCGGACAGCATGAACCAGCGCGCGGTGTCGGCGCCGTAGGCGGCGATGATGTCGTCGGGATCGACCGTGTTCTTTTTCGACTTCGACATTTTTTCGATCGAGCCGATCTCGATCGCTTCGCCGGTCGCGGCCAGCGTCGCGCGGCGCATGTCACCGACGGTTTCGATTTTCACGTCCGCCGGTATCGCCCAGTCGCCGCTCTTGGTGCGGTAGGTCTCGTGCACCACCATGCCTTGCGTGAACAGGCCGGCGAACGGCTCGTCCATGCCGATATGACCGGTCTTGCGCATGGCGCGGGTGAAGAAGCGCGAATAGAGCAGATGCAAGATCGCGTGCTCGATGCCGCCGATGTACTGATCGACCGGGAGCCACTCATCGGCCATCTTGCGGTCGGTCGGCGCCGTCTTGATCCACGGATCGGTGAAGCGCGCGAAGTACCAGGACGAATCGACGAACGTGTCCATGGTGTCGGTCTCGCGCCGCGCCGCGCCGGCGCATTTCGGACACTTGACGTTCTTCCAGGTCGGATGGCGGTCGAGCGGATTGCCCGGCTTGTCGAAGGTGACGTCCTCCGGCAGCGTCACCGGCAAATCTTTTTCCGGCACGCGGCACCACGCCGCATTTCTCGCAGTGGATGATCGGGATCGGGCAGCCCCAATAGCGCTGGCGCGAAATGCCCCAGTCGCGGAGACGATAATTCACTTGCCGCTGCGCCACCGGACGATTGCCGCGCGTCTCGCGTTCCAGCCGCTTGGCGACTTCTTCCTTGGCGTCCTCGATGCTCATGCCGTCAAGAAAACGCGAATTGATCATGCGGCCGTCGCCGTCATAGGCGGTGGTGGTGATGACGAAGGTTTTCGGATCCTGGTTCGGCGGGCAGACCACCGGCGTATTGCCGAGACCGTATTTGTTGACGAAGTCCAAGTCGCGCTGGTCGTGCGCCGGGCAGCCGAAGATGGCGCCGGTGCCGTAGTCCATCAGAATGAAATTGGCGACGTAAACCGGCAGCTTCCAGTTGGCATCGAACGGATGCATCGCCTTGATGCCGGTGTCGAAGCCGAGCTTCTCGGCGGTGTCGATCGCCGCCTGCGAGGTGCCCATCTTCTTGCATTCGGCGATGAACGCCGCGAGCTTCGGATTTTTCGCCGCAGCGGCCGCGCTGAGCGGATGATCCGGCGACAGCGCCATGAACTTGGCGCCGAACAGCGTGTCCGGCCGCGTGGTGAAGATCTCCAGCTCGTTTTCTTTATTGGGCGTGGTCGCCGGATCGAGCATGAAGCGCAGCAGCCAGGCCTTCCGAGCGGCCGATCCAGTTCTTCTGCATCAGCCGCACTTTGTCCGGCCAGCGGTCGAGGCCGTCGAGCGCCTTCAGCAGGTCTTCCGAATAATCGCTGATCTTGAAAAACCACTGCGTCAGCTCGCGCTGCTCGACCGCGGCGCCCGAGCGCCAGCCGCGGCCGTCGATCACCTGCTCGTTGGCGAGCACGGTGTGGTCGACCGGATCCCAGTTCACCTTCGACTGCTTGCGCTCGACCAGCCCGGCTTTCAGGAAGTCGAGAAACATCTTCTGCTGGTGCTTGTAATAGGCCGGATCGCAGGTCGCGATCTCGCGCGCCCAGTCGAGCGACAGCCCCATCGACTGCAGCTGCTTCTTCATCGCCGCGATGTTGTCGTAGGTCCACGCCTTCGGGTGCACCTTGCGGTCGATCGCCGCGTTCTCCGCCGGCATGCCGAAGGCGTCCCAGCCCATCGGATGCAGCACGGCGTTGCCCATGGCGCGTTTGAAGCGCGCCACCACGTCGCCCATGGTGTAGTTGCGCACGTGGCCCATGTGGATGCGCCCCGACGGGTAGGGGAACATCTCCAGCACGTAGTATTTCGGCCGCGGGTCGTCGTTCTTGGTCGCGTAGATGCCGCGCGCGTCCCACGTCTTCTGCCAGCGGGCCTCGGCCTCGCGGGCGTTATAGCGCTCGTTTTTGCTCGAATCGGCGGTCATTTCCGGCTCTTTTTAGGGTGCGCGGAACAGACAGGAAAGGGCGTTGTGGGTCAACACGTGGAACAATTTCGCCGGCAAAATCACAGGAACCATGCTGCTGCCGGGCGGGTTAACCTGGTCAACAGGAGGTTCGTTATGATCAATGTTCAAAGCATCAAGGAACACATGGAAGTGCTCGGTTCCGACGGCGCGCATGTCGGCGCCGTCGATCATCTGGACGGCAAGGACAAGATCAAGCTCACCAAGAGCGATCTGAAGTCCGGCGGCCAGCATCATGTCATCCCGGTCAGCTGGGTCGCCAAGGTGGACACCCAGGTTCACCTCAGCAAGCCGGCCAAGGACGCCATGGCGCAGTGGCAGGCCGCGGCGTGACCGATCGCGTTCGCGCGCGCAATGCCCGGCCCCTCGCGGCCGGGTTTTGCTTTTCCGCCGCGCCGGCTGCCGCGATCAGACCGCCTGCGACAGCGTCACCGGCGCGGGTGCGACCACGCGATTGCGGCCTTGCCGCTTGGCCTCGTAGAGCGCGGCGTCGGCGGCTTCGGTCAGTTCCTGCGGGCTGTATTTGTTCCGTCGGCACCACCGATGCCGCGCCGACGCTGATCGACACAAAACCCCAAGGCGCGCCGGAGTGCGCCATCAACATGTCCTCGACGCCGCGGCGCAGCCGTTCGGCGACTTGCGATCGCGGCGTCGAGGTCGGCTCCCTGCAGAAGCACGGCGAATTCCTCGCCGCCGTAACGGGCGGCGAAATCCGACCTGCGGGCGTGTCCGGCAATGCGCTGGAACGACGGCGGTAATTCCGTTTCAAGCATCGGAATTGGACACTCCGCTTTCGACCCGGGTGCCCTCCATCAGAACGCCGCTCACCTTGCGCAGGCAAGCATCGCCTTGCACGTGGCCGTAGATGTCGTTGAACGGCTTGAAATGATCGACGTCGATCATCAGCACCGCGATCGGTTGCCGCAGTTTGACGGCGAGTTTCCATGCCGCCACGAGCTGCTCGTTGAACGCGCGGCGGTTGGCAAGCCCGGTCAGCGCATCGAGTTGCGCCAGTTCGCGCAGTTGATGGTTGCTGTCGCGCAGTTCCTGCTCGCGCGCGCTCAGTTTTGCCGCCCATGTCATCGAGCGCAACCGCCAGCGGGATGAACTCCGCCGCCAAAGGCAAGTCCGCCACATGCGTCTTGATTTCGCCGCGGCCGATGCGGCCCGCGGTATTGGCCAGCACGCGGATCGGCCGCACCAGTAGGCGCTCGCCGCCGAACCAGATGCCGAGCAGCACCAGGGCGGCGACAATCGCGACCTCGGTGAATGCCGTCCACATCTCGCGATCGACGCGGGCCAGGACTTGCTTCTCATCGAGGCCGACCGCGATGCGCGCCTGCGTGCCGGGCAATTGCACGTAGCCGAAGATGCGCCGAACGCCGTCAAGCGCGGTCGCGGTGACGAGGCCTTCGGGGCGCGACAGCATGGCTTGAATCAACGGGCGGTCCTTGAATTCCTGGCCGACAAACTCCTGGCGGATCGGATAAAGCGCAAGCACGGTGCCGGTGCCATCGATCATCATCATGTTGCCGGACGGCGGGACGAAAGTCCTGGCGACGTGCTCGAACCAGCTGAGGTCGAGCAAACCGAGCACGACCGCGGCGGTGGCGCCATTTTGCCCGCGCTGCGCGAGCGCCAGCGTAATGATCGAAGCCTTGACGCGGGTGCCGACGTAATAATCGCTGAGCACGAAATCGCCGCTGTCGACCGCCTTGAGAAAATGCGGACGGTCGGAAATATCCAGGCCGATCGAGTTCGGGATAGCTGGAGCAAAAAATTCTTCCCTGAAGATCGGCAACCGAAAGGGTTCGGATCCACGGCACCGGCTTGGCAATGTTTGCCAGGAATAGATTGCACTCGTCGTTGGAAGCATTGAAGGTCGCGCGCGCGCTGGCGACAACTTGAAGGATCGCGCGCGCCGATCCGATCACTTCATTCTGCTCGGCCGCGCCCTGGCGCGCCAAGCCGAGCGCCTGTTTGTAGGCGGTTTCAATGCGCTCGCTGCGGTCGAATTCCTCGTTGTAGATGCGCTCGACGAGCAGCGGCACAACGGCGATGACGGCCAAGATCATCAGCCGCACGCGCAAGCTGAGCGTGCGCTTCGGTCGCGCAATTCCCGAGTCTGGCCGCTGTTGACGAGCGTCCGGCATGGTAGGTTTGATCCCCGCACCCTCATACCGGCAGGCTGTTTAAGATGCGTTGCGACAGATCGTTAAAAGTTTACCGACCGGCCGCGGCAGGATTGTATTAACCATCATGGTTCCGCTCGCCTCACCTAATGCCGCGATATCGGGTCTTGCCGCGGTGCGCGCGGAAATCGCCCGCGCTTGCCGCGAAGCCGGCCGCGATGTGTCGGCGGTCGAGCTGGTGGCGGTGTCGAAAACGTTCGGGCCGAGCAAATCGAGCCGGTGATCGCCGCCGGCCAGCGCGTGTTCGGGGAAAATCGCGTGCAGGAAGCGAACAGCAAATGGCCGGCGCTGCTGGCCAAGCACGCGGCATCGCGCTGCATCTGATCGGACCATTGCAATCGAACAAGGCGAAAGAGGCGGTGGCGCTGTTCGACGCCATCCATTCCGTTGATCGACCCAGCCTGTGCGAAGCCTTGGCGAAAGAGATCGCCAAGCAAGGGCGCAAGCCGCTGCTGTTCGCCGAGATCAACACCGGCGCAGAGGCGCAGAAGGCCGGCGTGCTGCCGCAGGACGCCGATGCCTTCCTGACGGCGTGCCGCGAGACCTACGGCCTGACGATATCCGGCCTGATGTGCATTCCGCCGCTCACCGAAGCGCCGGGACCGCATTTCGCGCTCACCGCCAAGATTGCGCGGCGCAACGGCCTGAAATTGCTGTCCATGGGGATGAGCGCGGATTTTGCCGTGGCCATTTCGCTCGGCGCCACCCACGTGCGCATCGGCAGCGCGATTTTCGGGGCGCGGACTTGAGTTCGAAAGCTTAGCGCAACTTCGGCGGATTGTTCGGTAGCGGGTAGGGGCTGGCGGCATCCAGCGGCTTCTTCAACAGGCTGGCGCGCAGGGCTTCGCCGCGTGGAGAGGGCGGCGGCGCAACCGGTGCGGTCGGCGCCTGCGGCTGCAGCGTGGGCGAATCGAGCGGCGAGCCGTAGTCGGAGAACTCGTCGTCGGCGTTGCGGTGACTCATGGTGGCGCTGCGCCAGCGCTCGATCACCGTCGAGAGCAAGTCGCGGCTCATATTGGTGCCGGCATCCGAGCGGGTGTTGCCGGACGCCTCGCTGTTCGGCCGCTTGTCCGCCGCCAATTCCTGGAAGCGCATGCGCGTCGGCAGCGCCACGCCGGCGCCGAAGGTGAACACCTCGCGGGTGCCGAGCGAGGGGATGAACGAGAGCAGGTTCGCCGCCGCGTCCGACACCGCCGAGCGGATCAGCGCCTGGTCGCGGTCGTTCGACAGCCGCATCACGAACAAGGTCGAGCACTGCGAGATGATGGTGGGGTCGATCTCGGCCGGCCGCTGCGTCACCAGCCCGAGGAACACGCCGTATTTGCGGCCTTCCTTGGCGATGCGCGAGAGCGCGCGGCGGGTCGGCCCGAAGCCGATCTTCTTGTCGGCCGGCGCGTAGCGGTGCGCCTCCTCGCAGACGAACAGCAGCGGCGCCACGCCGTCGCTCCACAGGCCGAAGTCGAACGCCATGCGGCAGAGCACCGATACCACCGAATCCACCACCTCGGCCGGGAAACCGGCGAGCTGCATGATGGTCATCGGCTTGCCTTCCGGCGGCAGCCGGAACAGCGACCCGAGGATCTCGGCCATGGTGTCGCCGCCGATATTGGCGTTTTCGAACATGAAGGCGTAGCGCGGATGATTGCGGAAGGTCTGAATCCGCCCGATCAGCTTGTGATAGACCATGCGCGAGGAGCGGTTTTCCAGCTTGCCCATGCGCTCGTCGAGCAGGTTGATCAAATCCTCGATGCGGTAAGGCACCGGCGTGTCGGCGGTGAATCCGACGTCGCGCGGATCGCGCCGTTTGGCGAGCGCGCGCTCGGCGTTGGCGCGGTATTGCAGATAGGCCGCCTTCGCCAGCGGAATCACTTCCGAGAGAATCTCGACTTCCTCCTCGACGCCGGGACGGCCGGCGAAGAAGGCGTCGATGGTCTCCTCGAAATTGAACAGCCAGAACGGCAGCCGCAGATTGCGCGGGGTCAGCACCTGCGCCTTGTCGCCAAAGCAGCGGCTGTATTCGTTGTGCGGGTCGACCAGGAAGATGCGCAGGTTCGGCCGGGTATCGAGAATCTTCTGCAGGATGATGGCGACGCCGCTCGACTTGCCGACGCCGGTGGCGCCGAGGATGGCGAAATGCCGGCTCACCAGGTGGTCGATGTCGATATGGACGTGGATGTTATGGTTCTGCTGCAGATCGCCGATATGGGCGCGGTCGGCATCGGCGCTGCCATAGACCAGCCGCAGTTCGCGCTCGCTGAGCAGCAGCGCGCCGTCTCCGATGTTCGGATAATCGGTGACGCCGCGCTGAAAGCGCGCCGCGCCCGCCTCGCCGGCACGGATCTCGCCGATCAGATCGAGCCGCGCCACCTTGCGAAATGACTGTCCGCCGCTGGTCGCGGCCAATGCTTGCTCGCCGACTTCGGTGATCAGACCGATGACGATGGACTTGCCCGTGGTCAGGCCCATGAATTTTCCGACCGTCGAATACTCGCCGCTGGGCGCGCGCACGTTGAGCTCGACGGTGGCCTGCGAGCCGCTGACGCCGGCGACGCGGCCGACCGCCTCGGGTCTGGCTGGCGTGATGCGTGCGTCGCTTGCGGTTGACGTGTCCATGATCGCCCCCGGCGCGGCACTGTTTTGGCTTTCTTGCGCGCCGTTAGGAGAAATACCATGGAGCAATTCCGGTTTTGTTAATGCGGCCGATATATCGGCGGCCCGGCGCGGCTATGTCAAGATTTAAGGGCTCGCGTGTTCGCGCGAACAGCGTGACGACCAGACGTTACAAGATAGCCGACCGTATGGCCTTTGCTTTGCAACGCCCGGATCACGCGCGATTTCTGCAAAGGTGACATTTTGGCAAAAATGGTGGTGTGCTCCGCTGCTTCGGCTAGCTCGGTATCGGACAAAGCCTCCACTTCCTTACCCAGCATGGTGTTCTCGATAGCAAGCCCAACTTCCTTGCAGATTTTGCGTGTGACCACTTCATTGTCGCCGGTGATGATCTTGATCGCGACGCCGTAGTCCCTCAGCGCCGCGATGGCCTGCCCGGCGGATTCCTTGGGCGGATCGAGAAAGGCAACATAGCCGGCCAGCACTAAGTCCTTTTCATCTGCGACGTTGTAAGTTCGATCTTCGGCAGGCAGCCATTTATAGGCGACCGCCAGCGCACGCAGTCCTTCTTGATTAAGCTTGCGAGTGACACGGCGTACTTCCCTGCGTTTTTCAGGCGTAAACTCTACGATCGATCCTGGTGCCGTAACGTTATCGTTGGCAGACCCGCAGAGCGGTAGAATTTCTTCTATTGCCCCTTTGCAAACCAAGAGGTTCTTGCCGTCGCCGTTGCGCACCACCACCGACATGCGGCGGCGCAGAAAATCGAATGGGATCTCGTCTATTTTTCGGTAGAGCTGTAGTTTTTCGACAATTTCGTGCTGCTTTGCATACTCCAAGACCGCAACGTCGAGCAGATTCTTCAATCCCGTCTGGTGGAAGCTATTGATCCAAGCATATTCCAGCACCTGGAGGTCTTCCTTGCCATGAACGTCTAGATGCCTTTCAAGGATGATTTTGTTCTGCGTCAGCGTGCCGGTCTTGTCGGTGCACAGAATATCCATCGCGCCGAAGTTTTGGATCGCATTCAGTCGCTTGACGATAGCTTTGCGGCGCGCCATTACGACCGCACCCTTGGCAAGGTTGGTGGTTACAATCATCGGCAACATTTCCGGCGTTAGCCCGACTGCCACCGAAACAGCGAATAGGAGCGACTCCAGCCAGTTGCCTTTTGAAATACCGTTGATCAAGAATACCAGTGGCGTCATCACCATAAGGAAACGGACCAGCATCCAACTGACCCGGCTTATGCCTTTGTCGAAACTGGTCAACGGTCGCGCACCTGCGATATCTTTCGCAACCGCGCCGAAATAGGTTGAATTGCCGGTTGCCCCCACTACGGCGACGGCTGTACCGCTCACCACGTTCGTTCCCATGAAGCAGGCGGTTTCACGTTCCAGGAGGTTACGTGACTCGGCCAACTTGTCGGGCTTAGTCGGCGGCTGAGGGTACTTTTCGACCGGAATGGATTCGCCGGTCAACATGGCTTGGCTGACGAAAAGGTCTTTCGCAGTCAAAAGCCGCACATCGGCGGGAATCATGTCGCCGGCCGAGAGATAGACAATATCTCCCGGTACCAGCGTAGAAATAGGTATCTCCTGGGGTCGCTGCATTCCGGCGCGCAACACGGCCGTGGTGGAGCTCACCATGGCCTTTAATTCTTCCGCCGCTTAATCAACGGTAGCCAAGGCGTCGCGCCGGCAGCACGAAGGAGGGTTGGTAACGATTATTCAACCACGATTTTGGTGCGCGGGCTGAGACGCGCGAGCAATCGGCGCAGCGCGTTGATGTCGAGCGCGACGCAGCCGGCGGTCGGCGCGAAGTGCGGCCGCGCCACGTGGATGAACACCGCGCTGCCGCGCCCGCTGACGCGCGGCCGCGTATTATGGTCGATCTCGACGATGAAATCGTACAGCGCGTCGGCGCGCGCGAGGCGATCGGCTTTGCTGTCCGGCGGCACTTTGACCGGCCGGTTGTAATGGCGGTCGGACGGGTCCTCGCACCAGCCGTCGTCCGGCCTTATTCGTTGCGCCGGCAACAAAGTCGCCGGCCGCGCATGCCGCTCGGCGCGCCACCACAACCGCTTCGCCCGGAACGTCCCGCGCGGGGTTGCGCCGTCGCCTTCGCGCTTATTGGCCTTGACGCCGCCGCGGCCGAGCGCCACCGGCAGCGAAAGCGGCCCGGCAATGAGCCAGCCGCGCGTGGGATTGCCCGGTTTTCGCCGTACCGTCATGCGGGATAGGGAATGTTTTCGCATCGTCCGCCCAATCCTGCCGGCGCCGCCCGGCCCGGTCCTAAATATCAGTTCGCGCTTGCTCTTTTAGCCCTGAATGTTCTACTTCGCGAGGCGCTTTGGCGCGCCTCAAGGGGGCCTTCGAGCGATGCCCAACACGCGGACCATCCTGATCGTCGACGACGATACCGAACTGCGTGAGGCGCTGGTCGAGCAATTGGCGCTGCACGAGGAGTTCGCGGCCACCGCGGTGGACAGCGGCACCAAGGCGGTGCAGGCGGCCAAGGGCGGCCAGATCGACCTGGTGATCATGGATGTCGGGCTGCCGGACGTGGACGGCCGCGAGACGGTGCGCATCCTGCGCAAGAACGGCTTCAAGGCGCCGATCATCATGCTGACCGGCCACGACACTGATTCCGACACCATCCTGGGCCTGGAATCCGGCGCCAACGACTATGTCACCAAGCCGTTCCGCTTCGCCGTGCTGCTGGCGCGCATCCGCGCGCAGCTGCGCCAGCACGAGGCGAGCGAGGACGCGGTCTTCACCATCGGACCTTATACCTTCCGCCCGAGCTCCAAGCTGCTGCTCAGCCCGAAGGGCAGCAAGGTGCGGCTGACCGAAAAGGAAACCGCCATCCTGCGCTATCTCTATCGCGCCGGACAGAAGCCGGTGTCGCGCGAGACGCTGCTGCAGGAAGTGTGGGGCTACAATTCCGGCGTCACCACCCACACGCTGGAGACGCACATCTACCGGCTGCGGCAGAAGGTGGAGAAGGACGCGGCCGTGCCCTCGATCCTGGTGACGGAAGCCGGCGGCTACAAGCTGGTGCCGTGAACCACGTGCACATTATGACATCGGGGCGATGACGCAGATGGGCCTCGAAGAAGACATCGAATTCTTCGAGCGGGTGCCGACATTCTCGGTGCTGGGCAAGCACGCGCTGCGCATCCTCGCGATCGGCGCCGAATCCCGCCGCCTGCAAAGCGGCGCGGTGCTGTTCTACGCCGGCGAACCCGCCGACGGCGGCTATGTCGTGCAGCGGGGTTCGCTGCTGCTGGAGCCGGGCACGAGTTCGGACGGCAAAGGATTCACCGTCGGACCCGGCGCGCTGATCGGCGAGCTGGCGCTGCTTACCGACATCGTGTGTCCGGCGACCGCGATCGCGCTGGAACCGACGGTGGTGATCCGCATCTCGCGCAGCCTGTTCAACAAAATGCTGGAAGGCTATCCGGCCGCCGCCGCGAAATTGCGCGACATCATGGCCGAGCGGCTGGACGTGTGGACGCGCGAACTCGCGGTTGTGAAGCGGGGGATAGACCGGGGCGGGGGCCGTTAGAGTTCAACCGTCGCCGTCACCGGCACGTGGTCGGACGGGCGCGCCGCGCCGCGATAGTCCTTGGCGATCTTGATTTTCGAGACGCGATCGGTGAGCGCGTCCGAGGTCCAGATGTGATCGAGCCGGCGGCCGCGGTCGGCCTCGCGCCAGTCCTGCGCACGATAGCTCCACCAAGTGTAGAGTTTCTCCGGCTCCGGAGTGAGTACGCGCATGCAATCGATCCAGCCGCCGGCGCCGCGCGCCGCGTTGAGCTTCTCGCATTCAACCGGCGTATGCGAGACCACGCGCAGCATCTGCTTATGACTCCACACGTCGTGTTCGAGCGGCGCCACGTTGAGATCGCCGACCAGGATCGCGCGCTGCGATTTTTCCGGACGAAGGCCCTGATGCGCGCGCATCTCGTCGAGAAAATTGAGCTTGTGCTCGAATTTCGGATTGACCGCCGGGTCCGGCTCGTCGCCGCCGGCCGGCACGTAGAAATTATGCAGCGTCAGCGGATCGCTAAAGCCCGCGCGTTCGCCCAGCACCACCGAGATATGGCGGCAGTCGGTCTTGCCGCAGAAGCTTTGCACGTCGAAGCGCTCGAACGGCAGCCGCGAGAGCACGGCGACGCCGTGATAGCCCTTCTGTCCGTTGAGCGCGGCATGCTCGTAGCCGAGCCGCTTGAAGCGCTTGAGCGGAAAGGCGTCGTCCGGGCATTTGGTTTCTTGCAGGCAGAGCACGTCGGGCCGCGAGCTTTTAAGAAACTTGGCGACCAGATCGATGCGCAGACGGACGGAGTTGATGTTCCAGGTGGCGATCTTGAGGGGCATTGGCTCAACATACTCGACGTGTCATGCCCCGCGAAGGCGGGGCATCCAGTATCCACCGATTGTTAAGTGATTACTGGATCGCCCGCTTGCGCGGACGATGACAGTCATCGCAATCAGTTATGATACCGCGTGTAATCGATCTTGAACATGTTGGGATCGGGCCGCTTGCTGGTGTCGAGATTGTACACCGCCACGGTGGTGTCGTAGCCCTGCGGATCGGTCACCGTCCACTGCTTGAGCTGCATGTCCGTGGCGCTGAACATGATCATCAGCCTGCTGGTGCCGACGACGCCGTTCTTTTCCTCGACCACCACGGTGATGAACACGTCGTCGGCATAGATCGCGACCAGACTGGTGTCCTTCATCAGGTCGACACGGTCGGAAAGCAGAAAGCGCAGCGGCGTCTGCGACAGCGGATAGACATCCTGCGTCGCCAGCTTGCGGTCGCGCACCACCACCGACTGGCCGTCGGCGATGAGTTCGATCGGACTCGGATCGTCGTATTCGAAGCGGACCTTGCCGGGCTTGGAAATATAGAACTGGCCTTGCGTGCGGCCGCCGTCCGGGCCGACCTGGACGAAACGGCCCGACAGCACGTGCACGCTGGAGAGATAATTGTTGATCCTGTCGATGACGGCGCGTTGCTCGGGCTTGAGCGTGACGGTGGGGCCGGTCTTGCCGAGCAAGGCCGCGAACGGATTATTGAAAAGCGGTTTTTGCGGCTGCGGTGCCTGCGCGCGGGCGTCAAACACCTGGTTGGGAACCGCCGGCTTGGCCGGCGACATGATCGATCCGGTGGTTTTCGGGTCAGCCTTGGCCGCCGCCGGGCGCTGGGGTCGGCAACGGGACGTCCTGGGCCAGCACCGGGGCGGCCGTCAGGCACGCAAACAATGCGGCAATCGCCACTTTGCGGCCGATTCGCGCATTGTGATGTCCCGCCATCGCGTGCTCCGCTTTGTGTATTTTCTGGCGCATGATCTATTCCGAAAACCCGCTATTCATCGCCGGATCAAGTCCGGGGGTAGGCTTACTCGGTATTATAATCCCCCGCATGTCCGATAGCCTATATGGGCCGGCTGTGGCGATTTCGCGACCCCAATTTACCGGAAGAACTCCGGCTTAGTCGCGAACAATCCGATTCTCAATAGCGATCCTGATCGTCTTCGGGGATCAGGATCTCGCGTTTGCCGGCATGGTTGGGCTGGCCGACGATGCCTTCCTGTTCCAGGCGCTCCATGATGGTGGCGGCGCGGTTGTAGCCGATCTGCAGCCGGCGCTGGATGTAGGAGGTGGAGGCCTTGCGGTCGCGTTTCACGATGGCGACCGCCTGCTGAAATAGATCGCCGCCTTCGGCGAGCCCCATGCCGGTGGCGTCGAACACCGCGCCGTCCTCGCCGTCCTCCAGATCGCCGGCGGTCACCTCTTCCAGATATTCCGGCGTGCCTTGCGACTTCAGATGGCGCACCACCTTCTCGACTTCGTCGTCCGACACGAACGGGCCGTGCACGCGGCTGATGCGGCCGCCGCCGGCCATGTAGAGCATGTCGCCCTGGCCGAGCAGTTGTTCGGCGCCCTGCTCGCCCAGGATGGTGCGGCTGTCGATCTTGGACGTGACCTGGAACGAGATGCGGGTCGGGAAGTTCGCCTTGATGGTGCCGGTGATGACGTCGACCGACGGGCGCTGGGTGGCCAGGATGACGTGGATGCCGGCGGCGCGCGCCATCTGGGCCAGGCGCTGGATGGCGCCTTCGATGTCCTTGCCGGCGACCATCATCAGGTCGGCCATCTCGTCGACGATCACGACCACGAACGGCAGCGGCTCGAGCTCGAGCGCTTCCTTCTCGTAGATCGCTTCGCCGGTTTCCTTGTCGTAACCGGTGTGCACCGTGCGGGTGAGCAGTTCGCCTTTGGCTTTCGCCTCGGCGACGCGCGCGTTGTAGCCGTCGATGTTGCGCACGCCGAGCTTCGACATTTTCTTGTAGCGTTCTTCCATCTCGCGCACCGCCCATTTGAGCGCGACCACCGCCTTCTTCGGATCGGTGACGACCGGCGTGAGCAGATGCGGGATGCCGTCATAGACCGAGAGTTCGAGCATCTTGGGATCGACCATGATCAGCCGGCATTGGTCGGGGCGCAGCCGGTAGACCAGCGACAGGATCATGGTGTTGATGGCGACCGACTTGCCGGAGCCGGTGGTGCCGGCGATCAGCAGATGCGGCATGCGCGAGAGATCGACGATCACCGACTCGCCGCCGATGGTCTTGCCGAGGCAAAGCGGCAGCTTGGCGGTGTTCTCGTTGTAATCCCTGGCCGACAGCAATTCGCGCAAATACACTTTCTCGCGCGTGGGGTTGGGCAGCTCGATGCCGATGGCATTGCGGCCGGAGACCACCGCGACGCGCGCCGACACCGCGCTCATCGAGCGGGCGATGTCGTCGGCAAGTCCGATCACGCGCGACGACTTGATGCCGGGCGCCGGCTCGAGTTCGTACAGCGTCACCACCGGGCCGGGGTGCGCATTGATGATTTCGCCGCGCACGCCGAAGTCCTGCAGCACGCTTTCGAGCGCCACGGCATTGGCGTCGATGACGTCTTTCGGCAGCGTGGTGCGCTCGGAGGCGCGCTGCGCGGTCAGCAGATTGAGCGATGGCAGCGCAAAGCCGTTGCCGGCGCGGCGCGCGGACGGGCGGCTCACGCGGCGGCGCGGCGCCGGTTGCGCGTCATCATCATAATCTTCGCCGGCGAAACCTGGCGTGGCCGGCGACACGCGGCCGAAGCCATCGAAGCGCGGCTCGTGACGCCCGCCGGCGGCGGCCGCCAGCATGGCAGTCCGGGGAGCGCTGCGTGGCGCACCCCGGAACAGGCGGCCGATGCGCGCCTTCCAGCTCAGCAGCGCATGCGCGATCATGCCGCGCCATGCGGAAGCGTGATCGTCGGCGTCGTCGTCGACGTCGATTGCGTCATGAATATCGGCATCGCGCGCGCGATCTCGTTCGGCGTAGGGCTGCGGCTGGCGCAGCCCGGTGGCGACGGCGAGCGTGACGGCGGTGGCGAGACCGAATACGGCGGACAGCGCGACCAGCGTGAAGCCCGCTAGCGGCGCGCCCAAAATAAACTCCGGCATGCGCAACAGCGCATCGCCCGACACGCCGCCCAAGCCCGTCGGCAACGGCCAGGAGCCGATGCGCGGCAGCGTGGAAACGAAACCGGCGGCAAGGAAGGTGGCGACGATCCACAACAGGCCGCGCCATTTCTCGCCGATCGGCCGGTGCGACAACAGCCGCCAACCGAGCAGCGCTTCCGGCAACAGCAGCAGGATGCTGGCCAAGCCGAGCAGCTGCATCGCCAGATCGGAAAAGATGGCGCCGGGAAAGCCGAGCAGATTGTGGATCGGCGTTTGCGTGGCGTGGCTGAGCGACGGATCCTGCACCGACCAGGTGGAAAGCGCGATGACGCCGAGCAGCGCCAGCGTGATCAGCGCCAGCCCGGCGACTTCGCTCAAACGCCGCCGCAGGATGTCGCGGAAATGCTCCGAGACGAAGGCGACGACGTCGAGGCTGCGATCCGCTGAGGCCATGCGCTACACCTTCAACGCAAGCACGGCGACGAGGCGATGCAGCGCCTCCGCCGTGGTCGCCTTGTCCTGAACCATGGCGACGCGGATGTAGTCCGCGCCGGGATTGCTGCCGTCGGCCTGCTCGCGCGCGAGGTAGCGCCCGGGCACCACGCGCACGCCGGCCTCCTGCCACAGCCGTTTGGTCACGATCTCGCTGCCGCCGTATTTCGCGACATCGAGCCAGAGAAAAAATCCGCCGGCCGGACGCTTGTAGCCGTAGCGGTCGCCGATGATCTGGTCGGCGAGATCGAACTTGGCGGCGTAGAGCTTGCGGTTTTCCTGCACATGCGTCTCGTCGCCATAGGCGGCGATGGCGACATGCTGCGCCGGCGTCGGCACTTGCGGCGCCGCGACATTGCGCAATTCGAGAAACTGGCCAAGAAAGCGCCGGTCGCCGGCGGCGAAGCCGACGCGCAGGCCGGGCAGGTTCGAGCGCTTCGACAGCGAGTGGAACACCACCGCATTGGCGAAATCGGGCCCGGCCGCTTCCAGCATGCCGGCCGGCTGCTGCTGGCTGTAGATCTCGCAATAACATTCGTCGGCGAACACCAGGAAGCCGAAGCGGCGGGCGAGAGCGCTGAGCTTGTCGAGATAGGCGCGGGTCGCGACCGCGCCTTGCGGGTTCGACGGCGAGGCGATGTAGAACGCGACCGTGCGCGCCAGCAGCGCGTCGTCGAGCGCGTCGAGATCGGGCAGGAAGGCGCTGGCCCGCGTCGCCGGCATATAGACCGGCTCGCAGTCGGCGGCGAGCGCGCCGGCGCTGTAGGCGGCATAGAACGGATTGGGGATCAGCACGGCGGGCTTGCCGGCGCGGCGCGTCACCCAGCGCTTGGCGGCGATGGCGCCGAGGAACAGGCCTTCGCGGGTGCCGTTGAGCACCAGCACTTCGGCTTCGGCATCGACCGGCCGCGCCAGTTTGTAGCGGCGGCCGAGCCAGGCCGCGACCGCGCGGCGGAACGGCTCGATGCCCTTGTTGGCCGGGTAGCGGCCGAATTCATTTAGGTGCGCGGCGATCTCGGGTCCGACGAACGAGGGGATCGGATGCTGCGGCTCGCCGACCGAGAGATTGATGACGGGCTTGCCCGGCTCGATGCCGGCGATCAGCTCGGTCAGCCGCACGAACGGCGAGCGGCTGTCGACCGCCGTTGCAGTTGAAGAGGCAGGCTCGCGCTGGGCGGTCATCATGGGCATGCGCTACTCAAATTCCCTGCGCATGATCTTTTTCCGAAAACCGGTCCCCATCCCCGATCAAGTCGAGGACAAGCTTTTCGGGATCATGCGCCAGCCGGGCATCAGGCCCGCGGCACGACGATGAGCCACAATAATGAGGGCGAGGTTAAGACCCGATTAACCATCGGCGGGCGGCCACGCGAGGCCCATTTTTCAGCGTTATTCCGCGAAAAAGCGGTCGCAAAAAGAGAGAGGCCCCCGGCTCTTGCGAACCGAGGGCCTCGACGGAAGGGACAGTGCCGGGTTTCCGCCCCTACCGCTAGCTTGTCATTTCATCGGCGCGTGATCTTTCCCGAAAACCGGTACCCACTTTTCGGGATCACGCGCTACTGCACGGTCTCCCCATGCAGCGCGAGATCGAGACCTTCGCGCTCCACTTCTCGGAGTACGCGCAGGCCGATGATCGCGTCGAGGATCTTGAGGATGATCAGCGAGACGATGGCGTCGTACACGAAGACGATGCACGATGCCTTCGAGCCTGGTTGATCAACTGCGCGGCGTTGCCTTCGATCAGGCCCGTCGTGCCGCCGTATTGCTCGATGGCGAACACGCCGGTGAGCAATGCGCCGACAATGCCGCCGACGCGCATGCACGCCGAAGCAGTCGAGCGCGTCGTCAACGCCGAGCATGCGCTTGAGGCCGGTAACGCCCCAGTAGCAGAACACGCCGGCGGCGACGCCGATCGCCATCGAACCGACCGGGCCGACGAAGCCCGAAGCCGGAGTGATGGCGACGAGGCCGGCGACCGCACCCGAGCACATGCCGATGACGGTGGGTTTGCCGCGGCACATCCACTCCACCAGCATCCAGGTGAAGGCCGCGACCGCGGTGGCGATCTGGGTCACGGTCATCGCCATGCCCGCCTGCATGCCGGCGGTGACGGCGGAGCCGGCATTGAAGCCGAACCAGCCGACCCACAGCAGCGAGGCGCCGATCAAGGTGAGCACCATGTTGTGGCCGGGGCCCGCTGTCCTTGCGCTTGCCGAGGCAGATCGCGCACATCAGGCCGGCAACGCCAGCGTTGATATGCACGACGGTGCCGCCGGCGAAGTCGAGCACCTTGACCCAGGCGTCCGAGTTGCCGTTGGACAGGAAGCCGTCCGCGTCCCCACACCCAGTGTGCGACCGGCGCGTAGACCACGATCGCCCACAGGCCGATGAACCACAGCATCGCCGAGAACTTCATGCGCTCGGCGAAAGCGCCGGCGATCAGCGCCGGAGTGATGATCGCGAAGGTCATCTGGAAGCACATGTAAACGGTCTCAGGAATCGTCGCCGCGAGCGGGTTCGGATTGCCGGTGCCGTTCGAGATGTCGCTCAGGATGCCTTGCAGGAACAGCCCTGACTGAGCCCGCCGAGATAAGGTGAGCCGTTCGGTGAAGGCCAAGCTGTAGGTCAGACGCACGAATAGAGATCGTGACCAGACAGGTGATCGGCGAAGCTCGTCATCACGGTGTCGCCCACGTTCTTCTTGCGCACCATGCCGCCATAGAACAGGGCGAGGCCCGGAATGGTCATCATCAGCACGAGCGCCATCGAGGTCAGCATCCAGGCGGTGTCGCCGGAATTGGGCGTGCACTTCTCGAGTACCGCCTTCTTAGGATCCGGATCGTTGGCGCACGCCGGCGGTGGCGGCAGCTGGGGCCGGCGCAGCGGCGGCAGGCGCAGCGGCCGGAGCCGGGGTCTGAGCGTAGGAGGCATCATAACGACGCCACGCTCAGAAAGAGGCCGAGCAGAACTCCGAAGGCGAGAGCCAAGAGTCCCGCACGGGAGGATTTCTTCAACGTCATGGTCTTACTCCTGTCCGTATTGTTTGCGGTGCGGGTTACTAAAGCGCCGCGGCATCGGTCTCGCCGGTGCGGATGCGCACGGCGTGATCGAGACCGAAGACGAAGATCTTGCCGTCGCCGATCTGTCCGGTTTTCGCGGCGCCGGTGATGGCGCCGATCACCTTGTCGACCTGCTTGGAATCCACTGCCACCTCCACTTTGATTTTCGGGAGGAAGCTCACCGCATACTCGGCCCCACGGTAGATTTCCGTGTGACCCTTTTGACGCCCGTAACCTTTGACCTCGGTAACAGTCAGTCCCTGCACGCCGATGGAGGTCAGAGCGTCACGGACCTCGTCGAGCTTGAAAGGTTTGATAATGGCCATGACGATTTTCATGGATTCGATCCCCGCTTGAGCCCGTTTTCTACATTCACGCAGTGCGGGCGGGTTCACTGAGCCGGGCCCACAAAGCTTGCTTTGCAGGCATGGCCGCACCAGATAGAATCAAACGCCGTGCCAGTTGCCGTTCAGCGGCGCTATCCGGCTGATTCGATGGATGAAATTTAGGGAGCGGGGGTCTGACCCTAAATACCACCGGGGGCGGACGCCCAAAGACGCGCCAGGACTTAAAGGCTCTGCATAAAAATTAAGCAGATGGCCAATTCCGCGCCGGCGAGGCCGCCGGCGCGGAAACTTTTCGATAACTATTGCAGCGCCTCGCCATGCTGGCTGACGTCGAGACCCATGACTTCGTCCTCGTGGCGCACGCGCAACGGCACCATCGCGCCGATCGCCTTGAGGATGACGAAGGTCAGCGCGCCCGACCACAGCAAGGTGACGACGATCCCATAGAGCTGAGCCAGCACCTGCTGCGGATTGCCTTCGAGCAGGCCGGGCACGCCGCCGGGCATTTCCGGCGCTTGCCGACAGCGCGCCGACCGCCAAGACGCCGGCGAGGAAGGTGCCGGTCAGGCCGCCGATGCCATGCACGCCGAACACGTCGAGCGAGTCGTCATAGCCGATCTTGGTCTTGAGCCAGGTGCAGGCCCAGAAGCAGATCGCGCCGGCGATCAGGCCGATCAGCACGGCCTGCATCGGCAGCACGAAGCCGGACGCCGGCGTGATGGTGCCGAGCCCTGCGACCGCGCCGGAGATCATGCCGAGCACCGAGGGCTTGCCGCGCGTCCACCACTCCAGCGCCATCCAGGTGAAGGCGCCGGCGCTGGCGGCGAGATGGGTGGAGACGATCGCCATGGCCGCGCGGGAGTTGGCGCCGAGCGCCGATCCGCCGTTGAAGCCGAACCAGCCGACCCACAACAGGCCGGTGCCGATCACCGCCAGCGTGAGATCGTGCGGCGACAGATTTTCGCTGCCATAGCCGCGCCGCTTGCCGACCACGATGGCCGCGACCAGGCCGGCGATGCCGGCATTGAGATGCACCACCAGGCCGCCGGCGAAATCGATCACGCCATAGCTGCCGAGGAAGCCGCCGCCCCAGACCCAATGCGCGATCGGCACATAGACCAGCAGCAGCCAGAACACGCAGAACAACAGAAACGCCGAGAAGCGCAGACGATCCGCGACCGAGCCCGCGACCAGCGCCACCGTGATGATGGCGAAGGTCATCTGATAGATCATGAACAGGCTTTCGGGGATGGTCTTGGCCAGCGGCGAGATCGCATCGAGCGTCATGCCGTTGCAGGAAAATGCGTTCGAATGTGCCGATGTAGGCGCCGTCGCCGGTGAAGGTCAGGGTGTAGCCGACGAACGCCCACAGGATGGAAACCAGGAACGTGGCGGCCATGCTCTGCGCCATGGTGGCGAGCACGTTCTTCTTGCGCACCATGCCGGCGTAGAACAATGCCAGGCCCGGTATCGTCATCATCAGCACCAGGCCGGTGGCGCCGATCATCCAGGCGGTGTCGGCGGCGTCGATCTTGGCGGCAATGTTGGAAATTTGCGCGAAAGCCGGTGATGCGATCAGTGTTGCTGCCGCAACGATCGCGGCAAGGCGGAATGGCGCCCGTGTCATGTGTCTCCCCCAATTTCGATTTTTAGAGCATGATCCCGAAAAGCTTGTCCTCGACTTGATCGGGATGGATTCCGGTTTTCGGAATAGATCATGCTCAGATTAAAGCGCGTCGACGTCGGTTTCGCCGGTGCGGATGCGCACGGCTTGCTCGATCGGCGTGACGAAGATTTTTCCGTCGCCGATCTGTCCGGTCTTGGCGGCGGCGGCGAGCGCGTCCATCACCTGATCGAGCTGCTCGCTGGCGACCGCGACCTCGATGCGCAGCTTGGGCAGGAAATTCACCGCGTATTCGGCGCCGCGATAGATCTCCATGTGGCCCTTTCTGGCGGCCATAGCCTTTGACCTCGGTCACGGTCATGCCGTGAACGCCGATGCGGGTGAGGGCGTCGCGCACCTCGTCGAGCTTGAACGGTTTGATGACGGCGATGACCAGCTTCATGGCTTCCTTCCCGGCAGAAAGTTTGTTGGCGCATGATCTTTTCCGAAAACCGGTTCCCACTTTCGGGATCATGCGCGTGTGGGCGCTGCGGACGCAGCGCCCCGATGACAACGAAAACCCGCCCCGGATGGTACCGGCACGGGCTCGGTTGCATAGCCTAGCGACAGGCGGCCTAAAGATTAAGCGGGATTATTGCCGCGCCCACAGGCAGTCGCCGAAATTCATGGCATTTTAGGTCAGGAAGGCTGACTTATCTGGCGCCGTTCAGGCCTCGGGCGGGCTCAGCGAGGCCAAGGTCCCCGATCACCCGCGGCAGCAGCGCGCGCGCTTGGGTGGCGGTCATTCCGGGCGTGAGGCGCGGGTCGTACAGCAAGGTGAGCAGCGCGCGGTCATAGACCGTCAGGTAGCCGACCATGCGTTTCTGGTTGAGCGTGGTCCATGGATTGCGCTGGTCGTGGTTCGACAGGCCGAAGGCGTGCAGCAGCTCGTGATAGGCGCAGTCGAGAAACACGTCGTCGCCCTTGTCGACGATGACGAAGGAGACCGAGCGCATGATTTCGCCTTCCGCGCTCGATTTCACGCTGGTCATGCATTGCGGATCGGTGCGCGCGACGAAGGTCTTGGTGACCTTGGCGCCGAACGCGGCGACGCAGCGCCGACTTGAAATTCTTCTCGTCGATCAGCTGCACCTCCACGTCGGCGGCGGCTCCGTGTCGGCGGCGACGCTCAGATGCAGATTGGGAACCTTGTCGCGCATATTCATCGAGAATACGCCGCATCGCCGCGCTGCGATCGACGCTGCCGCCGGCGACGACGCGCGCGCGGATCGGGTGATCGAAACGGCGGATGCCGCGCGGGCGCGCGCCGATGCGCAGATCGGAGCCGAAGGCGAGCGCGAGAAATCCGCGTTGCAACTCGGCGGCCGAGAAACGCGTGTATTCGGGCGGCGCGCCTTTGAACGCGCCGGCCGGCGCCGGCTGCTTGCCCGAGGCGGCAAGCGCAGCCGTCAACGACGAGATCAGGACGACGAATACAGCGAACGATCTCTTCATATTTTGCAACTAAGACCCGCGCCGCTCGCGCACCAGGCCTTCCTGCGCCACCGAGGCGACCAGCGTGCCGTCGCGCGTGAAAATAAGTCCGCGGGCGAAGCCGCGCGAGCCGTGCAGGTTGGGCGAATCCTGCGCATAGAGCAGCCAGTCGTCGGCGCGGAACGGCCGGTGCAGCCACAGCGCGTGATCGAGGCTGGCGGCCATGAATTCCTTTTCGAACAGCGTGCGGCCGTGCGGCACCAGCGCGGTGTCGAGCAGCCCCATGTCGGAAGTGTAGGCCAGCACGCATTGATGGATCGCCGGATCGTCCGGCAGCCGGCCGGTGGTCTTGATCCAGACGTTGAACTTGCCGTCGGGATATTTCTTGCCGAGATAGCGATCGAACTCGACCGGGCGCAATTCGATCGGCCGCTCGCGTTCGTAATAACGCCGCACCGGATCGGGCATGGTCGGCAGGATTTTGTCGCGCACCTCGGCTTCGCTCGGCAGCGATTCCGGACCGCGGCACGTCCGGCATTTTCGCCTGATGATGCGAGGCCCGGCTCGTCGACATGGAACGACACCAGCATGGAGAAGATCGGATGGCCGTGCTGGCGCGCGGTGACGCGCCGCGTGGTGAAGCTCTTGCCGTCGCGGATGCGATCGACGTCGTAGATGATCGGGACCTTGGGATCGCCCGGCAGCAGGAAATAGGCGTGCATGGAATGCGGCGGGCGGCCCTCGACCGTGCGCACGGCGGCGACCAGCGCCTGCCCGATCACCTGGCCGCCGAACACGCGCTGCCAGCCGACTTGCGGCGAGCGGCCGCGGAACAGGTTCACCTCCAGCGGCTCGAGATCGAGGATGTTGAGCAGATCCTGGACGGCGGAGGACATGGCGGGCTCAGATTTGGCGGGCTCGGGATACCGCGGCGGTCAAATAATGGCCTCAACCTGCTATGCTGGCGCCGACTTTACAAGGAAGCCGCAAAGAATCTGGTATGCCGAAAGGGCTGACCAAACACCACAAAACCGACCTTGTTGATCGGCGGGGCGGGCTTTGCCGGCCTGGCGCTGGCGATCGCGCTGCGCCAGGGGCTGGGCGATGCGTTCGCGGTGACGGTCGTCGATCCGGCGCTTGGAGCTGCGCAATCGAAGGACCCGCGCGCCTCGGCGATCGCGGCCGCCGCGCGACGGCTGTTCGAGGCGATCGAGGTCTGGGACGCGGTCGAGGCGAACGCGCAGCCGATCCTCGACATGGTGGTGACCGACTCCAAGCTCGACGACGCGGTGCGGCCGACTTTCTTGACCTTCGGCGGCGAAGTGGAAGAGGGCGAGCCGTTCGCGCACATGATCGAGAACCGGCATCTGATCGATGCGCTGGTCGAGAAGGCGAAAGAGCTCGGCGTCGATCTGCGCGGCGGCAGCGGTCACCGGCTTCGAGCACGCGGCGAATGCGATCGACGTCGAGCTTGCCGACGGCGAAACAATTTCCGCGCGGCTGCTGGTCGGCGCCGACGGCGCGCGCTCGAAAATCCGCGAGCAGGCCGGCATCGCCAGCCACGGCTGGAATTACGATCAGTCGGCCATCGTGACGCACGGTCGCGCAT
Organism: uncultured Alphaproteobacteria bacterium; assembly: GCA_963781875.1. Taxonomy (GTDB): domain Bacteria; phylum Pseudomonadota; class Alphaproteobacteria; order Rhizobiales; family Xanthobacteraceae; genus Pseudolabrys. The sequence continues at coordinate 312,143 of CAWAHP010000009.1, read as the reverse complement.
GAGCGCGAGCACAATGGCCGCGCCGAGGAGCATTTCCTGCCCGCCGGGCCGTTCGCGATCCTGCCGCTCACGGGAAAACGCTGCGTCGATCGTGTGGACCGAAAACGCGCGCGAGGCCGAGCGCATCGTCGCGCTGCCCGACGACGAATTTCATGACGAGCTGGAGAAACGCTTCGGCCTGCATCTCGGCGATCTGAAAGTGATCGGGCGCGCGCCGCGCCTTTCCGCTCGGGCTGTTCACCGCGCGCGCGTTCATCGCCGAGCGGCTGGCGCTGGTCGGCGACGCCGCGCATGTGATCCATCCGATCGCCGGGCAGGGCCTCAACATGGGCCTGCGCGACGTTGCGGCGCTGGCCGAAGCCATCGCCGACGCCGCGCGGCTCGGGCTCGATATCGGCGCGCCGGATGTGCTGGAGCGCTATCAGCGCTGGCGGCGTTTCGACACCATGACCATGGGCGTCGCCACCGATGGCTTGAACCGGTTGTTCTCCAACCGCTCCGATGTGCTGCGGCTGGCGCGCGACGTCGGCCTGGGCGTGGTCGAGCGCATTCCGGCGCTCAAGCGCGTGTTCATCCGCGAGGCGGCGGGCTTCACCGGCGACGTGCCGAAGCTGCTGCGCGGCGAGGCGCTTTCAGCTCAAGCGGAATGCTGCCGACGTGATCCTGGAACGCCTTGCGCTTGGAGATCGCGTCGTACCAGCGGTCGAGATTGCGGCGTCGCCGGGCGGCCGGGCACCAGCTGGCGGTAGCGGTAGCACATCACGCCGACCGGAATGTCGCCGTAGGAGAATGCGGGGCCGGCGACGAATTGGCGTCTTGCCAGTTGCGCGTCGAGCATCTGCATCGCGGCGGTGGTCTTCTCCTGCGAGGTCTTGATCGCGGCCATGTCGCGTTTTTCCGGCGGCGTGCGGATCAGGCCCCAGAACGCGGCGTGGATGGCCGGCGCCGACCACCGACAACTGCCAATCCATCCACTGGCTGGCGAGCGCGCGCTGCTTGGCATCCTTCGGCTCGAGCACGCCGCTCTTGTCGTGCTTGCCGGCGAGATAGCGCACGATCGAATTTGATTCCCACAGCAGGAAGCCGTCGTCTTCCTCCAGCGTCGGCACCAGGCCGTTCGGGTTCATCGCCAGATAGGGCGGCTCCTTGTTCTTGCCGAACGCGCCGCCGATGTCGATGCGGCTGTGCTCGAGCTTCAGCTCGCCCACCGCCCACATCGCCTTCTGCACGTTGGACGAGGTGTTGCGGCCCCAGATTTTGATCATTGCGTTCTCTCCCTTCCTCGTGACGTTTTTATCTGTCATGGCCGGGCTTGTCCCGGCCATCCCGATCGTGACTCGCGTCGATGACGTGGATGCCGGCCAAGCCGGCGATGACGACCGAGTGGCGTCCAGTTCACTCCAGCCTGCGCGCTTCTTCCGGCAGCATGATCGGAATGCCGTCGCGGATCGGATAGGCGAGCTTGGCCTTGCGCGAGATCAGTTCCTGCTTGGCGGCGTCGTATTCCAGCGGCCCCTTGGTCAGCGGGCAGACCAGGATTTCCAGCAGCTTCGGATCGACGCTGCCGGCGGGCCGTTCGGTGGATGGGGTGGTGGGCATAGGACTCTCATTGGCATGCCCGGCTTATGCCGGGCATCACGTCTTTGACGCCAGAGTAAAGCGTGGATGGCCGGGACAAGCCCGGCCATGACGCATACTACTGCAGCTGCGGCTCGCCTTCGGTGTTCTTCTTGGCGAGCTCGATCTCGGTGATGGCGACCAGGATTTCGGCGCGGGTTTTCAAGTCGGGCGCTTCCAGCAGCGCCTGCTTCTCCGCCGGGCCATAGGGCGACATCATCGACAGCGCATTGACCAGCGCCTCGTTCGGCGCCTTGTCGATGTCCTCCCAGTCGGCCTTCAGATCGTTGGCCTTCATGAAATCGTTCAGCGCGCGCAGCAGCGCCTTGCGGTCGACCTCGTCCTCGCCCTTGCGCGCGACGAAGTCGTCGGCGAACGGCGCATAGGTGACGCGGCATTGCCGGTAGGCGGTATTCGACCGTCAATTCCTCCTCGATGCGGAAGCGCGCGACGCCGGTGAGCTCGAGCAGATAGCGGCCGTCGCCGCTCTCGGCCAGCTGCGTGATGCGGCCGACGCAGCCGATCTTGTAGAGCGGCGGCTTGGCGGCTGGGCCGTCATGCGCGGGGTCGGGCTGGATCATGCCGATCAGCCGGTGGCCGTCGCGCAGCGCATCGTCGATCATGGCGAGATAGCGCGGCTCGAAAATGTTGAGCGGCATCTGCCCGCGCGGCAGCAGCAGCGCGCCCGGCAGCGGGAACACCGGGATCGTTCCGGGCAGGTCGATCGGCCCGCGATATTCGGCGTTCATCGGCATTGCGCTTTACTCCGCCTTCGCAGGCGGCGTTCTGCCGCTCACGAAAACAAAATCGACGACAGCCGCTTGCGGCCGTCCACGGTGGCCGCGTCGGTCGGGCCCCAGGCCTCGAAGAATTGCACCAGTTGCTTGCGCGCGCCGTCCTCGTTCCATTTGCGGTCGCGCTTGACGATCTCGATCAGATGATTGACGGCCTCGGCGCGCTTGCCCTTGGCGTTGAGCGCGATGGCGAGATCGAAGCGCGCCTGATGATCGAGCGGATTGGCGAGCAACTTTTTCTTCCAGCTCGACGAGCGGTCCGAGCGTCTTGGCCTGCTCGGCGACTTCGAGCGCCGCGCGCGCGGCCGCCACCGGCGCCTCGTTGCGTTTGGCTTCCGGCACCAGGGCGAGCGTCTGCTTGGCCTGCTCGAGCGCGCCGGTCTCGACGTAGCAGCGCGCCAGTCCGGCGAGCGCATGCACGTTGCCGGCGTCCGCGGCGAGGAGTTGCGCATAGATTTCGGCGGCGGCGGCCGGATTGCCTTCGGCCAATGCGGCGTCGGCCACTTTCAGCAGATCCTGGTCCTCGCCGCCGATCTTGCCCTTGGTCAGCCGCTCCAGGAACGCGATCACCTGGCTCTCGGGCAGCGCGCCCATGAAGCCGTCGACCGGCTGGCCGTTGGAAAATGCGATCACCGCCGGGATCGACTGGATGCCCATCTGCCCGGGAATCGCCGGATGCTCGTCGATGTTCATCTTGACCAGCTTGACCTTGCCCTTGGCCGCCTTCACCGCCTTTTCCAGGATCGGCGTGAGCTGCTTGCAGGGCCCGCACCACGGCGCCCAGAAATCCACCAGCACCGGCTGGTGCTTGGATTCCTCGATCACGTCCTTGACGAAGCCCTGCGTGGTCGTGTCCTTGACCGCGCTATCGGCCGCCGCCGCCATTCCCCCGCCGTCTTGCAACATTGTTCCTCTTGCCGTTCAAGTTCCATTCCCCGATTAAATGGGTCATCCGGCGAGCGATTGCAATCGTGTCAGAGGGCGTCCGCCGCCCTCCCGGACACCCGCTCGATCCGGGGCACATGGCCGGTGGATTCGAGGAATTTCACCAGATCGTCGCGCGCGATCGAGGTGGTCATGGTGTTGACCAGCGGATGATAATTGAGCGTTTCGTGTTCCATCATGGCGGCGTCGAGCACCACGGTGACGCTGGCCTCCGCGTCATTGATGGCGCCGAACGGCGTCACCGCGCCGGGCTCCACGCCGCAGCACCTCGCGCAGCAAATCGGCCGAGCCGAACGAAAACCGCCCGCTGGCGCCGAGCCGCCGGTGCAGGCCCTTCAGGTCGATCTCGGCATCTTCCAGCGCCACCACCAGATAAAGCGCGTGCTTCTTGTCGCGCAGGAACAGGTTCTTGGTGTGGCCGCCGGGGATCTGCCCGCGCAGGCTCGCGGATCTGCTCGACCGTGAACAGCGGCGGATGTCTTGACGGTTGTGGTGCTTGATGCCGAGGGCATCGAGCGCGGCGAACAGCTGGTCGGGAGTTTTCGGCATGAGCGCAACATTCCGGCCTGGACCGGTGTTAGTATCATTTACTTTAGTTGCGCATGATCTTTTTCCGAAAACCGGTCCCCATCCCCGATCAAGTCGAGGACAAGCTTTTCGGGATCATGCGCCAGCAACCAGGGAGGCGAAGATGATGCGCGCTATGCTGGCTATCGCCATAGTCTTTTTGGCCTTGTCGTTCGATCTGCGCCCGGCTGCGGCCCAATACGCCCCCTGGTGCGCGGTTATCGGCATGGGCGAAGACGCGGTGTATGGAGACTGCCACTATCGCACGTTCGAAGAATGCTGCCCGAACGTGCTGGCCGGCAATCGCGGCTTTTGCAACCAGAACCCGCGCTATGACCGGCGGGGCGGCAGAAGCCTCGCCCGCGCGGCAAGCGCCACGCCCGCAAGCATTAACCGCCCGAAATTGGCCGTAGTTGCAATGGGACGCTCCTATTGGCTATAGGAACGGCTTGGCGGCCGATATGCCTATATCGGTCAAATATCTAACGGATGCGGGTGTAGCTCAGGGGTAGAGCACGACCTTGCCAAGGTCGGGGTCGAGGGTTCGAATCCCTTCGCCCGCTCCAGTCTTCGCTCCTTCGGAGCTTCGACTGGCAAGCCAAATAGTGCGAAGGCTGCCGCGCCGTAGTTGCAAAGCAACGAAGGCGAGCCAACGATCGCTTTCAATATCTCGACTCAATACCCCGCCGCCAGTGCCCCGCGCGTGCGGGTGTCGGCGGCGCCGACATAGCCGTCCGGCGTGATTTCGATCGAATTCGCCGAGGTGCCCGGCCGCATCAGCACGATGGTGTGGCCGCGCGCCGTCAGCGCGTCGAGCAGGTCCGGCGGAAAATCCGGCTCGGCGAACACCTCATCCGGCTGCCATTGATGATGCAGGCGCGGCGCGCTCACCGCCTCGGCGATCGGCATATGAAAGTCGATGACGTTCACGATCACCTGCAGCACCGCGGTGATGATGCGGCTGCCGCCGGGCGCGCCGGTGACGAGGAACGGCTTGCCGTCCTTGAGCACGATGGTCGGCGTCATCGACGACAGCGGGCGCTTGCCCGGCCCCGGCAGGTTGGCGGTAAAGCCGACCAGGCCGAAGGCGTTCGAGGCGCCGGGCTTGGCGGTGAAATCGTCGAGCTCGTTGTTGAGCAGCACGCCGGTGCCGTCGGCGACCAGGCCGAGGCCATAGGAGAAATTCAGCGTGTAGGTGTTCGACACCGCGTTGCCGTCGCGGTCGATGACGGAAAAATGCGTGGTGTTCTGGCCTTCGAAATCGGCCGGCTTGCCGGGCATGATGTCGGCGGCGGGCGTCGCGCGTTCGCCGATGCCGGCGCGCAGCGAGGCGGCATATTTTTTCGAGATCAGTCCGGCGATCGGCATTTTCACCGCATCGGGATCGCCCATGAACACGGCGCGGTCGGCATAGGCGCGCTTCATCGCCTCGATCATGTCATGCAGCGATTGTTCGCCGCGGCCGAGCTTGGCGAGATCGTAGCCTTCCAGGATGTTGAGCATCTCGATCAGATGCACGCCGCCGGAGGAGGGCGGCGGCATCGAGACGATGTCGTAGCCGCGATAGGTGCCGCGCACGACGGCGCGCTCGATCGCGCGATAGCCGGCGAGATCGTCCTTGGTCATGATGCCGCCGGCCTTGTGCACGGCGGCGGCGATCCGGTCGGCGATGCGGCCCTGGTAGAATGCGCGCGGGCCGTCTTTGGCGATTGCTTGCAGCGTGTCGGCGAGATCGAACTGGATCAGCCGGTCGCCGGCCTGCAGCGGCTGGCCGCCGTCTTTTAAGAAAATTCCGCCGACGACGGCCAGCGCGCCAGCCGTTCGCGCGCGTGCGGCAGCGAATCGGCGAGGTCGTCCTCGACCGGAAAGCCCTTGCGCGCGAGATCGATCGCCGGCGCGATCAGGTCGGCGAGCGAGAGCTTGCCGGAGCCGTATTTGCGGTGCGCCAGCGCCAGCCCCGCGACGGTGCCGGGCACGCCGATCGCGAGCGCGCTGTCGCGCGACTTCGCCGGATCGGGCTCGCCCTGCAGACCGAGGAACATGTCTTTCGTCGCCGCGGCCGGCGCGGTCTCGCGATAGTCGATGGTCGTGTCGTGGTTGTCCTTGGCGAGATGGATCACCATGAAGCCGCCGCCGCCGATATTGCCGGCGCGCGGATAGGTGACCGCGAGCGCGAAGCCGATCGCCACCGCGGCGTCGACCGCGTTGCCGCCGCGGTCGAGGATTTCGACGCCGATGCGGGCGGCGCGGCTCTCCTGCGCCACCACCATGCCGTTGTGGGCGAGGATCGGTGTCGCCGGCGGAACTGCCGGCGTGCGGGTGACCGGCGCGAGTTGCGCCAGCGCGGCGGCGCTGAGCAAAAGCGTGACGAACGGAATAAGGAGGGCAGAGACAACCCGGCGCATGTCTCTTTATGTCACCTCTCCGCGCGGGCGGGGAGAGGGAAACAGCTACCGCGCCTGCCCGTGATAGACCGCGTTCGGCCGCATGTCGGTGGCGGTGGCCACGCGGTTCGACATGTTGAAGAAGCCGGCGACCGCCGAAATGTCCCAGATGTCGCGGTCGGTGAAGCCGGCGCGGCGCAGCCGCTCGCGGTCGCCTTCCTCCACGCTCCAGGGCGAGGCGGTGAGCTTGACCGCGAAATCGAGCATGGCGCGCTGGCGCTTGTTCAGCCGCGCGACGCGATAATTCATCACCAGATGCTCGCCGAGCAGCGGATTGCCGGAATATTGCCGCACCGCGGCGCCGTGGGCGGTGAGGCAGTAGTAGCAGCGGTTCTGCGACGACACCGCCACCGCGATCATCTCGCGCTCGAGCTTGCGTCAAGCCGCGAATCGCCCAGCATCAGGTCGTTGTACATGGCGACGAAGGTTTCCAGCTTCGCCATGTCGAAGGCGTAAGCCAGCAACACGTTCGGCACGAAGCCGAGCTTGTCCTGGCATTTCTTGAAATAGGCGGCCATGGCGGGCGACAGCTTGGCCGGCTCCAGATTGAGCGCGATCACCGGCACGTCGTCGGCCACCGCCGGCGCGGGCTTGAGCGGGAGCGCCTTCATCATCGCGGTCTTGGATTGCGGCGGCGCGGCCGATTTGGCGGCAAATTTGGGCGGCGGCGATTTCGCGAGCGCGGCTCTTGCCGCCCTTGATGGCGCGCAGCACCGGCTTGCCCTTGTGCGTATTCTTGCCGGGCTTCGCTGCTGGCCGCCTTGCCGGCGGTTTTGACTGACTTATTGGCCTTGGCCATTTCCCTCGCCCCTTCCTGTCCGCATCCGGAGCGCAAGACTACAATGTTCTGCGGCCTCGCGATACGACCGCGCGAGCCTGCTTTTGCCTTTTATTTCAGTATCTTAAGGGGCAGTGAAAACAGCGTTTCGCAGCGCTCGTCACCGCGGCGTCACCAAATGGTGTGTTGCTCTCGACGCGCGTGCGCGGAAGGTGAAAACTCCAATTCCACCTCGATCGATTCTCCGTCATGAAAAGTGCGACCGGCTTCGGAATGGCCGTTGAGCTTCCCGGCAGCGAGGAAGAAGGCGCCGCCCGCGCCGCGATCGAGCAGGCCGGCGCCGCGCTTGGCCGCAGCCGCAACGACATCCCGGCCGGTTTCGTCGCGCAGCTTTACGCCCGCGCCGTGCCCGAGGACGTGGTGCGCTACGGCGCGGACGATCTCGCCGATGCTGGCCGAGCGGGCTTACGATTTTCTTCGCGAGCGGCAGCCGGGCGCGCCGAAAATTCGCTGCGAGACGGTGCCGCTGAACGCGTCGGGCGAGCGCAAGTCGATCTCGGTGATCGAGATCGTCAACGACGACATGCCGTTCCTGGTCGACTCGGTGATGGGCGAGATCGCCGATCGCCGCCTCGATGTGCGGCTGGTGGCGCATCCGGTGCTCGGCGTGCGGCGCGACGGCGGCAAGCTCGTCGCGCTTGGCGCGGCCGATGAGGTCGCCAGCGCGCGCGAGAGCTTCATCCATATCCATCTCGAGCCGATCGAGGACGAGGCCGCGCGCGCCGATATCGTCGCGCGCACTCGATGGCGTGCTCGGCGAAGTGCAGCTGGCGGTGCAGGACTGGCGCGCCATGCGCGAGCGCGTCAACGGCATCGTCGCCGAACTCAAGACCAATCCGCCGCCGCTGCCGGTCGACGAGATCGCGGAGGCGATCCAGTTCCTGCAATGGCTGCTGGCCGACAATTTCACCTTCCTCGGCGTGCGCAACTACACCGTCGACGGCCAGGCGCTCAAGCCCGATTTCGACAGCTCGCTCGGCATCATGCGTTCGCGCGAGCTGCGCGTGCTCGAGCGCGGCGACGAGCTGCTCGAGTTCACGCCGGAGATCATGGCGTTCCTGAAGGAGCCGCGCCCGCTGATCGTCGCCAAGGCCAATATCCACGCGCGCGTGCACCGGCGCGTCTATCTCGACTATATCGGCGTCAAGCGTTTCGACGCCGCCGGCAATCTGATCGGCGAACACCGCATCGTCGGGCTGTTCACCTCGACCGCCTATACGCGCGCCGCCCACAGCATTCCCTATCTGCGCCGCAAGATCGCGAGCGTCGAAGCAGCGCGCCGGTTTCGATCCCGGCAGTCATTCCGGCAAGGCGCTGGCCAATGTGCTGGAGCATTATCCGCGCGACGAATTGTTCCAGATCGACGAGGACACGCTCTATCGCTTCGCGCTCGCGATCCTGCAGCTCGACGAGCGGCCGCGCGTGCGCGTGCTGGCGCGCCGCGACCGCTTCGACCGTTTCGTGTCGGTGCTGGTGTTCGTTCCGCGCGAACGCTACGACAGCCACATCCGCGTCAAGATCGGCGACTATCTCAGCCGCGCCTTCATCGGGCGGGTCTCGGCGTTCTATCCGTTCTTCCCGGAAGGCCCGCTGGTGCGCGTGCACTTCATCATCGGCCGCTCCGGCGGCGCCACGCCCGAGTCGAGCGCGCGACGCTCGAAAACGAAGTCGCCGCCATCGTGCGCAGCTGGACCGATGGGCTTGGCGCAGCGCTCGCGCTGGTCAATCCGCCGGCCAAGGCGCGCGAGCTGTTCAACCGCTACCGCGAGGCGTTTTCCGCCGGCTTCCAGGAGGCCTATTCGCCGGCGATCGCGGCCGGCGACATCCGCGTGATCGAAGGCCTGAGCGAGCAGCGGCCGCTCGCGCGTCGATTTCCATCACCGGCTGGAGGAAGAGCAGCGCGCGGTCGGCCTGAAGGTGTGGAGCTTGGCGCGCCCGCTGCCGCTGTCGGAACGCGTGCCGGTGCTGGAAAACATGGGCTTCCGGGTGGTGGACGAGCGCACCTACCACATCGCGCCCAGCCGAGAAGCGCGCGAGATCTGGTTCCACGACATGCTGCTGGAGCGCAGCGACGGCGGCATGATCGATCTCGATGCCGGCAAGGCGCGGCTCGAAGCCGCCTTCCTGATGGTGATGCGCGGCGGCGCCGAGAACGACGGCTACAACGCGCTCACGCTGGCCGGCGGGCTGGCCTGGCGCGACGTGGCGCTGATCCGCACGCTGTCGCGCTTCCTGCGCCAGATCCGCGTGCCCTATTCGCAGGATTACATGTGGGCGACGCTGGTCAAGCATGCCGGCATCGCCGCCGATATGGTCGAGCTGTTCCACGCCCGCTTCGATCCGCGCGCCGAGGCGGCCAAGGACCGCGACGACAAGCAAAGCGCGATCGCCGAGCGCATCGAGGAGGAATTGCAGAAAGTCGAGAGCCTGGACGAAGATCGCATCCTGCGCCACTTCGTCAACGCGGTGCAGTCGGCGATCCGCACCAATTTCTATCAGACCGACAAGGACGGCCAGCCCAAGCCGCTGATCGCGGTCAAGTTCGAAAGCGGCAAGCTCACCGATCTGCCGCTGCCGCGCCCGCTCTACGAAATCTTCGTCTATTCGCCGCGCGTCGAAGGCGTGCACATGCGCTTCGGCAAGGTGGCGCGCGGCGGCATTCGCTGGTCCGACCGGCCGCAGGATTTCCGCACCGAGATTCTCGGCCTGGTGAAAGCGCAGCAGGTCAAGAACGCGGTGATCGTGCCGGTCGGCGCCAAAGGCGGCTTCGTGCCGAAGCTGATGCCGAAGGGCGCCGCGCGCGAGGTGGTGCAGGCCGAAGGCATCGCGACCTACAAGCTGTTCATCTCGACGCTGCTCGACATCACCGACAATTTCGCGCCCGACGGCAAGATCATTCCGCCCGACAGCGTGGTGCGGCACGAAGGCGACGATCCCTATCTGGTGGTCGCCGCCGACAAGGGCACCGCGACCTTCTCCGACATCGCCAACGCCATTTCGATCGAGCACGACTACTGGCTGGGCGACGCCTTCGCCTCCGGCGGCTCGGCCGGCTACGACCACAAGGTCATGGGCATCACCGCGCGCGGCGCCTGGGAGGCGGTGAAGCGGCATTTCCGCGAGATGGACATCGATATCGGCAAGACGCCGTTCACGGTGGTCGGCGTCGGCGACATGTCGGGCGACGTGTTCGGCAACGGCATGCTGCGCGAGAACACCACGCGGCTGCTGGCGGCGTTCGATCATCGCGACATCTTCATCGATCCCGATCCCGATCCGGCCGCAAGCTTCGCCGAGCGCAAGCGGATGTTCGCGCTGCCGCGCTCGAGCTGGCAGGACTACGACAAGAAGCTGATTTCCAAAGGCGGCGGCGTCTACCCGCGCGCCTCCAAGGAAATCCGGCTTTAGCCCGAGGCGCAGAAGCTGTTCGGCGTCGCCGAGGCGATGACGCCGCAGGATTTGATGAAGGCCATCCTGAAGGCGCAGGTCGATCTGTTGTTCTTCGGCGGCATCGGCACCTATATCCGCGCGTCGAGCGAAAGCGACGAGGCGGCCGGCGACCGCGCCAATGACGCCATCCGCGTCACCGGCGCCGATCTGCACTGCAAGGTGATCGGCGAGGGCGCCAATCTCGGCATGACCCAGCGCGGCCGCATCGAGGCGGCGCTGAACGGCATCCGGCTCAACACCGACGCCATCGACAATTCCGCCGGCGTCAACACCTCCGACGTCGAGGTCAATATCAAGATCGCGCTCAGTGCGCCGGTGCGCGCCGGCGCGCTCACGATTGAGGCGCGCAACGTGCTGCTGGCCGAGATGACCGACGAGGTCGCGCGCCTGGTGCTGCGCAACAACTATCAGCAGACGCTGGCGCTCTCGCTGGCGCAGCGGCGCGGGCTGGAGGATCTCGGCTTCCAGCAGCGGCTGATGCAGACGCTGGAAAAGCGCGGGCAGCTCGACCGCAGCGTGGAATTCCTGCCCGACGAGATGGCGATCGCCGAGCGGCGCAAGCGCAATCTGGCGCTGACGCGGCCCGAGCTCGCCGTGCTGCTGGCCTATGCCAAGCTCACGCTCTACAGCGAACTGCTCGACAGTAACGGTGCCGGACGATCCCTATCTCGGGCGCGAGCTCGACCGCTATTTCCCCAAGGAAATGTCGGAACGCTATCCGGACGCGCTGCATGCGCATCGGCTGCGGCGCGAGATCATCGCCACGCAACTCACCAATTCGATGATCAACCGCGGCGGCGCCACGCTGATCGTGCGCATCGCCGACCAGACCGGCGCCGCGCCCGCGGCGATCGCCGCGGCCTTCGCGGCGGTGCGCAACAGCTACGACATGATCGAGCTCAACAGCGAGATCGACGGGCTCGACAACAAAGTGTCGGGCAAGACCCAGCTCGATCTCTACGCCGCGGTGCAGGACCTGCTGCTCGACCGGCTGGTCTGGTTCCTGCGCAATGTCGATCTCAAGCAGGGCCTGGAAAAAATCGTCGCGCATTACCGCGACGGCATCGCGCAGGTGGCGGGCGCGCTCGATCGGCGCGCTGTCGAAGCCCGCGCTCGCCGCGCGCGACGCGCGGGTGGCCGAGCTCGCCAAGGCGGGCGTGCCGGCCGGCCTGGCGCGCCGCATCGCCAGCCTGCCGGCGCTGAAGGCCGCGCCCGACATCGTGCTGGTGGCGGACCGCGCCAAGAAGCCGGTTGCCGAGGTGACCGCGACCTATTTCGCGACCGAGGCCTTCTTCCAGCTCGACCGCGTCGCCAGCGCGGTGCCGGGCATCGTGGTGTCGGATTATTTCGACCGGCTGGCGCTCGACCGCGCGCTCGATTCGATCGGCGACGCCGAACGCCGGCTCACCGCCGCCATGGTCGGCAACGGCATGGCCGGCGCCGGCGCGGTGGAGGAATGGGTCAAGCCGCGGCAGGCCGAGGTCGAGCGCATCCGCTCGGCGATCCACGAGATCGCCGGCTCCGGGCTGACGCTGTCGAAGCTGTCGGTGGCGGCGAGTTTGCTGGGGGATCTGGCGAGGGAATGACTAGTGCCTGAAATGCCGCGTCCCGGTGAACACCATCGCGACGTTGTGCTCGTCGGCGGCCTTGATCACCTCGTCGTCGCGCACCGAGCCGCCGGGCTGGATCACCGCGGTGGCGCCGGCCTCGATCGCGACCAGTAATCCATCGGCGAACGGGAAGAACGCATCGGAAGCGACCACCGAGCCTTTGGTCAGCGGCGCCGCGAGCTTCACCTCCTTCGCCGCGTCTTCCGCCTTGCGCGCGGCGATGCGCGCGGCATCGACCCGGCTCATCTGTCCGGCGCCGATGCCGACGGTGGCGAGCCCCTTGGCATAGACGATGGTGTTCGACTTCACGTGCTTGGCGACGCGGAAGGCGAAGCGCAGATCGCGCAATTCGGTTTCGCTCGGCGCGCGCTTGGTGACGATCTTGAGCTGCATCTCGTCGACCACCGCGTTGTCGCGCGACTGCACCAGCAGTCCGCCGGCCACCGACTTCACCGTCAATCCGGCGGCGCGCGGATCGGGCAAGCCGCCGGCCAGCAGCAGCCGCAGATTTTTTTTGGCCGCGACGATCTTGATCGCCTCGTCGGTGGCGTCCGGCGCGATGATCACCTCGGTGAAAATCTCGGTGATGGCCTTGGCCGCATCGGCATCGAGCTTGCGGTTGAGCGCGACGATGCCGCCGAAGGCCGAGGTCGGATCGCAGGCCAGCGCCTTGCGATAGGCATCGAGCAGGCTGTCGCCTTCCGCCACGCCGCAAGGATTGGCGTGCTTGACGATGACGCAGGCCGCGGTGCGCCTGGGATCGAACTCGGCGACGCATTCATAGGCCGCATCGGTGTCGTTGATGTTGTTGTAGGACAGCTCCTTGCCCTGCAGCTGGCGCGCCGAGGCCACGCCGAAGCGCTCGCCCGGCGCGCGATAGAACGCCGCGCTCTGGTGCGGGTTCTCGCCATAGCGCAGCGCCTGGATCAGTTTGCCGCCGAAGGCGCGATAGTCGGGCGCGTTGTCGTGCAGCGTGTCGGCAAACCAGTTGGAGATCGCCGCGTCGTAAGCCGCCGTGCGCGCATAGGCCTTCGCCGCCAGCTTCTGCCGCAGCTCGAGCGTGGTCATGCCGTTGTGCTGCGCCAGTTCGCCGAGCACCTTGTCGTAGTCGGCGGGCTCGACCACCACGGTGACGTCGGCGTGGTTCTTGGCGGCGGCGCGGATCATCGCCGGCCCGCCGATGTCGATGTTCTCGATGCAGTCGTCGAACGCGGCGCCTTTGGCGACGGTGGCCTCGAACGGATAGAGATTGACCACCAGCAGATCGATCGGCTTGATGCCGTGCTTGTCCATCGCCGCGGCGTGTTCCTTGTTGGCGCGGATCGCCAGCAAGCCGCCATGCACTTTCGGGTGCAGCGTCTTGACCCGGCCATCCATCATTTCGGGAAAGCCGGTCAGCTCGGAGACGTCGATGACCTTGAGCCCGGCATCCTTCAGCGCCTTGGCGGTGCCGCCGGTGGAGACCAGTTCGACACCGTAGCCGGCGAGCGCCTTGGCGAAATCGACCAGTCCGGTCTTGTCGGACACCGACAGCAAGGCGCGGGTGATGCGGCGCGGGTGGCTGGTCATGGAATCGACGAGCTCACATCAGGCGGGCGGTAGCATGAATCTGCCGGTGCGATCAAAGCGCACCCGATTCACAGCGGCAATTCCGGCTCGTCGGTCGCCGGCGGGCGGGTGCCCGGCGCTGCTGGCGGGGTGTGCCGGAAGCTCCATCGCACTTTCGGCTGGCTGCGGGCATGGCCGTAGATCACGATCTGCACGGCGCGGCGCGGGCCGTCGGTGCCGGCCAGATAGACGCTTTCCTCGATCTCCACCGCGTCGCCAGTGGTCGCGAAGGTCCACACCTCGCGGTCCGCCAGCAGCAGGATGACGCCGCGGCCGTCCGACAGCCGGCTGGCCTTGATCGCCGGATGCAGGTGAAAGCGGATGGCGAATTCGTCGGCGCGCGCGCGCGCGAAATGCGGCGGCCGTCGGACGGCGTGAAGCTGTCCTCGCCGTCGAGCGCGCGGCCATCGGCAGCAAGCCTGATGGCGCGGGTATGGATCACGCCGAAGTCGGTGGCATAGCCGTCATGCGAGGCGCGCAACATCGCGCCCTCGGGCGTGTCGTCGCGCTCGACCGTGACGTTGTGCGGGCCGCCGACAATCGGCGTGCCGGAGAGCAGGCGGCGGAACGAGCCGAATTCGAGAAAGTGGCACGACGACTTGTCGTTGAACGTGACGGTCGAATGCGCCGCGGTGGCGCGCGCCACCTGCCGCCAGGTCTCCTTGTTGACCGCCGGCAAGCCGCAATTGATCACCAGCCGGTGCTGCTTCCACGACAATTCGAACGACAGGCAGCCGGCATGCGCCTCCTGGCTCAAGGCGATCGGCGGCGGCCGGCCGGTATCCATCAGCAGCGCGGTCTTGCCGGCATCGATGCGCTGATAGCCGGAATGCGGCGCATTCGACACCGGCGTGCCGCGCGCGTCGTCATAGGCCAGCACGGTGGCGAGCAGATCGACCGGCGTCGGCCCCATGCCGTTGAATTGCGCGAAATTGCCGTCGGCATGACGGAAGAAGCGCAGCATCGGCATCATGCGGTCGATGGCGTTGTTGATCGCCGGCGGCGGCTGCAGATTGCGCGCCGAGAACAACTGGCGCAGCGGCAGCAGGTCGGCCAGCAATTCGATCAGCGCGCCGGGATTGCGGCTGACATGGCCGCCGTCCGGCAGAATCTGCGAGCGCAATTCGTCGATCAGGCGGCGCATATGGGCGCGCAGATACCGGACTGCCCTTGCATGCAGAGCGTCGCATAGGTGAGCGCGATCAACGCCTGCAGCCGCGGCAGTCCGTCGCGCGACTCCTTGAGCGTGCGGCGCAGATAGCGCACCTGCCGCGACAGGCTGCGGATGAAGCGGCGGTAGAAGCGCGCGTCGGCGTCCTGCAACACGAACGGCGCCTGGCTGAGCCAGCAGATGATGCGGCGCGACAGAATGTCGAGCCGCCAGCCGACCGGATGCCAGCCGCCTTGCAGATTGATCCAGTCGTCGATCAGCGAGCGGGCATTGGCGCGGGTGATGGCGGAATCGGCGGCGCGCAAATGGCGCAGCCAGGAGAAGCTGAGCAGGATCACCGCCCATTCGTCGGACGGCGGCGTCATTTCGAACGGCGAGCGCCGGTCGCAGATCACCACCTTGCCGGCGAAGGCGAAGCGGCCGGCATAGATTTCGCTGGCGCGGGTGGCGTCGGCGGTGCGCAGATCCTGCGGCGCGATCACCAGCCGGTCGGTCTTGGTCGAGCCGAAGCGCCAGCGCAGCAGCGGATGCGCGTTGAAGCGGCCGACGAGGCTGCGGAATGCGCGGCGCCCGATGAGCACGGAGAGCCTGGCTCGCTCCGCGACCGAAACACGCATCATGAAGCTGCTCGTCCCCTGCAACGCGGCCCGAATCCCGCGCGCGATCCACACGATAGCGAAGGGTCGGCGAAGGGCCAATATGCCTGGGCTTGCGCGCGCGTTAGCAGGCGGGTGAGCCGGGCGGCATAGAAGCCATCGAGCCCGCCCCAGCGCGGGTCGGGATCGGGAAGATGCAGCGGCAGCGTGCGCAAGTCGCCGTCCGCGGTCACGAATTCGGCGTGGCCGAACACCTCCTCCGCCGTAATCGGCTTGCGGGCGACGCCGGTAGTTGCGCGCCAGCAGGGCCGCGATCTGGTTGTCGCCTTCCTCCGGTTCCAGCGAGCAGACGCAATAGACCAGAGTTGCGCCGGGCTTGAGCAGAGTCGACCGCGCGGTCGAGCAGCCGCTGCTGCAAGGACGTGAGCACGGCGAGATCGGCTTCGGCCTTGAGCCAGGGCACGTCGGGATGGCGGCGGATGGTGCCGGTCGAGGAGCACGGCGCATCGAGCAGCACGGCGTCGAACGGGCCGCAGCCTTGCCATTCCAGCGCGTCGGCGGTGACGGTCTCGGCGCTCAAGCGACAGCCGCGTCGAGATTCTCGCGCAGCCGCGTCAGCCGCGCGGCCGAGCGATCGACCGCGGTGACGCGCGCGCCGGCGAGGGCGAGCTGCGCGGTCTTGCCGCCCGGCGCCGCGCACAGATCGGCGACGTCGAGGCCGCGCACGTCGCCGAGCAGGCGCGCCGGCAGCGAGGCGGCGGCGTCCTGCACCCACCAGGCGCCTTCGGTAAATCCCGGCAGCAGCGAGATCGCGCCATGCGCGATGGTGCGCACGCGTGCCGGTCGGCAGCACGCGGCCGCGCAGGCGCTCGGCCCATGATGTCGGCATCCTGCTTCACGGTGAGATCGAGCGCCGGCTCGTGGCCATTGGCTTCCGCGATCGCGCGCGCGGTCTCGGCGCCGTAGGTCTTGGTCCAGCGTTTCACCAGCCATTCCGGCGTGTCGCGCGTGGCCTTGTGCGGGCAGCGCGCGTGTCGCGGCTCTGCGCCACGCGGCGCAGCACCGCGTTGATCAGCCCGGCGTAACGCGCGGCGCGGCGGTCGGCCTGCGCCAGCCGCACCGACAGATCGACCGCGGCATGGTCGGGCACGTCGAGCCAGAGAATTTGCGCGGCGCCGATCAGCAGAATGGTTTCGGTGCGCGGCGCCTCGGAGGGAAATCCCTTTTCGAGAAATTCGCCGAGCAGATGACGCAGCGTGCCGAGCCGGCGCAGCACGGTCGCGACCAGCCGGCGCATCAGCGCGCGGTCGCGGTCGGCGAGCGCGGCGAGGCCGGGATGCGCGGCTTTGCCGGAGAGCTGCTCGTCGAGCGCGATCCGCCGCCGCAGCACGCCGTCGAGAATGTCGGCGGCGATCCTGCGGGCGGCGAGGCCGGGGACTTCCGGCTGAGGGGAGGTGCGCGGTCGCGCCATGCGGCAATCATTGCCACGAATTGTGGCTGCGGCGCGAACCGTCCGGCAAAAAACGTCATCGGCACACAGCATTTAGCGGGGCCCGGCCGACGAGCGCGGATTAAGTTGCGTGATTCAATATTGCTACCGCAGATTGCGCTTGCGCGAATCGGGTCCGGCCGGCTAGTCTAGGATTATGTTCATAGCGCTGAAACATTTCGCGGCCCCGCAGCGGGGCGGCGCGCTGGTGCTGGCGGCGGCTGCTTTGCCGCCGGCTCACCGCCGGCGCGCTGATCGCGCCGGTCGGCGTCAGCCGCGGCATCGAGCCGGCGCCGAGCGGCGCATCGCGCAGGTCACTGGCGGCTTACGCGGCGGCCATCCGGCCGAGGTGCTGCGCGTGCATCGACGGCGACACCTTCGAGGCGCGGGTGCGCATCTGGCCCGGCATGGAGGTGACGACGAAAGTGCGCCTGCGCGGCATCGACGCGCCGGAAATGCGCGCGCGCTGCGAGGACGAACGGGTGAAGGCGGTGGCCGCGCGCGACGCGCTGGCGCCAGTCTTAAGCGAAGGCGCGGTCGGCGTCTCGCGCGTCGGCCAGGACAAATACGGCGGCCGCGTCGATGCCGATGTCTCGACCGAAAGGACATCCGATGTGTCGGCGGCGCTGCTCGAGCGCGGATTGGCGCGCCGCTATTCCGGCGGCCGGCGCGAAAGCTGGTGCGATTGACGAGCGCGTTTCAGCGTGCGGGTGGCGCTACTTGTTTCCAGTGGAAGGTGCGGCACTCGGCGCTCGCAAGTTTCCCCACGGATCGGTGTTTTTATTGGCGTCCGGAATCCGGTCGAGCGTGGATTTGTACGCCTTGTCGGTCGCTTTATCGCGCGCCTGCTTTTCCTCCAGCCGCGCTTTCTCCTTCGGGCTAACCCCCGGAATGGGTTGCGCATAGGAAACCTGTGTGAGTAGCAACGCCGTTATCATTGTTGCCGTGAATGTCTTCACGGGGCACCTCATTTGCGTATTGCTTGGTTTTCATTTTGACGAGTGGCGAAACTCGCCGTTCCTCAAAATCGTTTACGCCTGAAATCAACAATAACCAATCTGGCCGGAAGTTCCGCAAGAATAATATTGCGCTTCCGGAGAACTACCGAAGCACATGCACTTCGGCGCCGACCGGCACGCGCCGGTAAAGGTCCAGGATGTCTGCGTTGTGCATCCGGATGCAGCCGTGCGAGACGAAGCCGCCGATCGATGCGGGATCGTTGGTGCCGTGAATGGCGTAGTTGCCGCGGTCGAGGCCGAGCGCGGCGGCGCCCATCGGATTGCGCGGCGAGCCGCCGGGAATCGTCGGGGCGCCTGGATTGGCGCTCCAGGCCGGACGCTGATGTTTCGCTGCGACATAGGCGCGCCCGTGCCAGGCCATGCCGGCTCGGCCGACGCCGACCGGATAGCGGATCGCCTGGCCGCGTCCGAGCACGTAATAAAGCTCGCGCGCATGGGTCACGATCACGACGCTGCCGGGCGCGTAGCCTTGGAACGCCACCACCTCGCGCGCGGACGTTGGCAGCGGCGCGACGAGCGCGGCGATGGCGATCAGCAAAGCGAACAAGCCGGCGCATTTTCATCTTTCGACGATCACCGGCGTGCCGACATCGACCAGGCGATAGAGCTCGCGGATGTCGTGGTTGTACATGCGGATGCAGCCATAGGAGACGAAGCCGCCGATCGACTGCGGCCTGTTGGTGCCGTGGATGGCGTATTCGCCGCCGCGCAGCGTCAGCGCGGCCTCGCCCATCGGATTGTTGGCGGCGCCGCCGGGAATGACCGGCGGGAGATCGGGATGGTCGCGGCGGATTTCCGGCGGCGGCTGCCAGGCCGGCCGCACATATTTGCCTTCGACGCGCGACGCTGCCGGTCCAGGTCTTGCCGCTGCGGCCGACGCCGACCGGGAAGCGCAAGGCGCGATTGCCGCGCATGACGTAATAAAGCCTGCGCTCGCTGGTCTTCACCACGATGGTGCCGGGTCGGAAACCGGAGAACGCGACGATCTCGCGATCGACGGTTGCGGCATGCGCCACCGCTGCCGCCAGCAGCGCCAATGCCAATACGATCGCGACGAAAAGCGCCGTTCGCCTCAGCACCAACAACCATGACATCCGCCCGTAATCGTTAACGGGCGGATATTAATGCGGCGCGCGGGCGGCTCGGGCGAAAGCTCGAAGTAAAGTAAATGACGGTTAAAAGGCCGGATTTTCACCTCTCCCCGCATTGCGGGGAGAGGTTGGCTTTCGAGTGAAACGAGAAAGCCGGGTGAGGGGCTATGTCTTACGCCCCCGCCTTGCCGACCTTCTTGTTCTGCCGGTTGTTCACCAGATCGTCGACCACGGCCGGATCGGCCAGCGTCGAGGTGTCGCCGAGATTGCCGTACTCGTCCTCGGCGATCTTGCGCAGAATTCTTCGCATGATCTTGCCGGAGCGCGTCTTCGGCAGCCCGGGCGAGAACTGGATCAGGTCGGGCGAGGCGATCGGACCGATCTCCTTGCGCACCCAGGCGACCAGCTCCTTGCGCAGCTCTTCGCTCGGCTGCTCGCCCGCCATCAGCGTGACATAGGCGTAGATGCCCTGGCCCTTGATGTCGTGCGGATAGCCGACGACGGCGGCTTCCGAGACTTTCGGATGCGCCACCAGCGCGCTTTCCACTTCGGCGGTGCCGAGGCGGTGGCCGGCGACGTTGATCACGTCGTCGACGCGGCCGGTGATCCAGTAATAGCCGTCGGCGTCGCGGCGGCAGCCGTCGCCGGTGAAGTACTTGCCGGGATAGGTCTTGAAGTAGGTGTCGATGAAGCGCTGATGGTCGCCATAGACCGTGCGCATCTGGCCCGGCCAGGCATCGGCGATGCACAGATTGCCGGAGCCGGCGCCTTGCAATTCCTTGCCTTCGGCATCGACGATCTGCGGAATGACGCCGAAGAACGGCCGCGTCGCCGAGCCGGGCTTCTGCTCGATGGCGCCGGGCAGCGGCGTAATCAGAATGCCGCCGGTCTCGGTCTGCCACCAGGTGTCGACGATCGGACAGCGGTCCTCGCCGACCACGTGGTAGTACCACTCCCAGGCTTCCGGATTGATCGGCTCGCCGACGGTGCCGAGCAAGCGCAGCGACTTGCGCGAGGTCTTCTTCACCGGCGCATCGCCGCCCTGCATCAGCGCGCGGATCGCGGTCGGCGCGGTGTAGATGATGTTGACCTTGTGCTTGTCGCACACTTCCCAGAAGCGCGAGGTGCTCGGATAATTCGGCACGCCCTCGAACATCATGGTGATGGCGCCGTTACTGAGCGGCCCGTAGACGATGTAGCTGTGGCCGGTGACCCAGCCGACGTCGGCGGTGCACCAGAAGATGTCGCCGTCGTGATAGTCGAACACGTATTGGTGCGTGATCGAGGTGTAGACCAGGTAGCCGCCGGTGGTGTGCAGCACGCCCTTCGGCTTGCCGGTCGAGCCTGACGTATAAAGAATGAACAGCGGATCTTCCGCGCTCATCTCCTCGCACGGGCAGTCGGCCGCAACGGTCTTGGCGATCTCGTCGTAATAGACGTCGCGCCCGGCCTTCATGGCGACCTTTTCGCCGGTGTGGCGCACGACGATCACCGACTTGACATGGCCGACCTTGTCGCAGGCGGCGTCGGTATTGGCCTTGAGCGGAATCTTACGCCCGCCGCGCACGCCTTCATCGGCGGTGACGATCACGTCGGATTTGCAGTCGTCGACGCGGCCGGCGAGCGAGTCCGGCGAGAAGCCGCCGAACACCACCGAATGGATGGCGCCGATGCGCGCGCAGGCGAGCATGGAGATCGCCGCTTCCGGAATCATCGGCATGTAAATGGTGACGCGGTCGCCCTTCTTGACGCCGCGCGCTTTCAGCACGTTGGCGAAGCGGCAGACCTCGGCGTGCAGCTGCTTGTAGGTAAGCTTCTTGTCGTTCTTGGGATCGTCGCCTTCCCACAGGATGGCGGTCTGGTCGCCGCGCTTGGCGAGATGCCGGTCGACGCAGTTGTAGGCGACGTTGAGCGTGCCGTCCTCGAACCATTTGATCGAGACGTTGTGCGGATCGTAGGTGGTGTTCTTGACCTTCTTGAACGGCTTGATCCAGTCGATGCGCTTGGCCTGCTCGGCCCAAAAGCCGTTCGGATCCTTGATCGAGCGCGCGTACATCTCCTGGTACTTGGCCTTGTCGACATAGGCGCGCTTTTGCCATTCGGCCGGAACGTCATAGATCTTGTCGGACATCGGAACTTCCTCCCCGCCCCATCCGGTTGCCCCGTGGGCGCTTATTGTCGCGCAGTTTGAGCTATTATGCGCTGACGGCTGGACGAGCGACAAGTCGGGGACATCACACTTTGGTCGCGGCTATCCGTTGAGAAATATCAAGGCATTCGCTGCAGGACTGCGGAGTGGCGGCTTTTGAGCCTTTTTTGCGCCTAGACCCCCCAGGCGCCGATGATCGCGCCCATCAACAGCAGCGCCGCCAGCCAATGGCCGCCGTCGATCAGGATCAATTTGGGCGCACGCATGCCGAAAGTGTTGTTCACGCTCAGCGTGGTGATGACGAAGCCGAACCAGATAAACGCGGCCGAGATCACGCCGTTCTTCAGGGTGACCTCGCCGAGGTGAGCCATCACGCCGGCCAGCATCCAGGCCATGATCAGGTCGGCGACCGCGGCGATGATCAGCGGCCAGGGCGCCGCGCCCTTGCCGTGGTGTTTGCGGATCATCTTGGAGGTGAAGCCGTGCGCCTTCATCCAGGGTTTTGCCAGCAGGCGATACCAGACGCCGCCGAAGGCCGAAGCCGGCCGCAGCCGCCACCAGCACGGCCAAGTAATTGATACCTGCGAAGGTCATGATTGTGCTCCCGCTATAGTCCGCCCATCTTACAAATTATCTTCCACTCGGCGTCGGTCACCGGCTGCACCGACAGGCGCGTGTTGTTGACCAGCATCATGTCTTTGAGCTTCGGCTCGGCCTTGATCGCGTCGAGCGTCACCGGCTTGCGCAACGGTTCGACCGCTTTCACGTCCACCACCACCCAGGGCTCGCCCGGCTTGGCGGCCGGGTCGGGATAGTGCTCGCGGATCACCTCGACGATGCCGACGATCTCCTTGCCGACATTGGAGTGATAGAAGAAAGCGCGGTCGCCTTGTTTCATCTTCATCAGGTTGAGCTTGGCCTGATGATTGCGCACGCCCGACCAGACCTCGCCCTTGCCGCCTTTGGCGACTTGCTGGTCCCACGACCAGGCATCGGGCTCGGATTTCATCAGCCAGTAGGCCATGTCACCCTTCCGACTTGAGCGGGCGGGTGAGCAGCGATTCGATCGCTTCGTCCACGCTCATCTTTTCTGCCAGCAGGGCGGCGACGGCGGCCGAGATCGGCATGTCCACTTTTTTCTCGCGCGCCATTTCCAGCAGCACCGGCGCGGTGAACACGCCTTCCGCCAATTTTCCGTGTGCGGCTTGGTCAGGCTTCTCGCCCTTGCCGAGCGCGACGCCGCAGGAAAAATTGCGCGACTGTGGGCTCGAGCAGGTGAGGATCAGATCGCCGAGACCGGACAGGCCCATCAATGTCTCGGGTTTTGCACCAAACGCCTTGCCGAAACGCACCAGCTCGGCAAAACCGCGCGTGGTCAAGGCCGCGGAGGCGCTGGCGCCCAAGCCCCGCCCGGTGACGATTCCCGATGCGATCGCCAGCACGTTCTTGGCCGCGCCGCCGATCTCGACGCCGCGCACATCGGTCGAGTGATAGGGACGGAATGTGCCCGAGTTGAAGGCGTGCGCCAGCGCCGCCGCAAGCTTGCCGTCGCTGGCGGCCAGCGTCACCGCGGTCGGCAGTCCGCGCGCCACGTCGGCGGCGAAGCTCGGGCCCGACAGGATCGCCGGCACTCGCCTTGGGCGCGCATTCGGCGATGATCTCGGTCATAAACTTGTGCGTGCCGTGCTCGATGCCCTTGGCGCAGGCGATCAGCGGCGTGCGGTCGCGCAGCAATTTTGCCAGCGCCGTGCAGACCGAGCGCATCGCCTGTGCCGGCACCACCAGCAGCATGGCGTCGGCGTGTGCCGCTTGGCCAAGGTCGCGCGTCACCTTGATGCCGTCGTCGAGGCGCACTCCGGGCAGGAAACGGCTCTCGCGTTTTTTTTCGAGGCTCTCGGCATTGCCGGGCTCGTGCTCCCACAACGTGACATCGCGTCCGGCGCGCGCGCAGGTTTGCGCCAGCGCCGTTCCCCAGGCGCCGCCACCGAGCACGGCGATATGGTCGATACGTCATGGAGTTCAGTTTCTTTTGATAGACCGCGAAGCCGCAGCCGGCCGCTCGCTGCGCGACATCATCGAGCGGCCAGCGCGCGCGCGGCGCGACGTCGAGTGAATCGGTCAGGCCGAGTGCCAGCCGCTCGGCGCCGGCCCAGGCGATCATGGCGCCGTTGTCGGTGCACAGTTCGAGCGGCGGCGCCACCAGCACGGTGCCGACCTCGAAGGCGAGACGATGCAAGACCTTGCGGATGGCCTGATTGGCGGCGACGCCACCGGCGGCGACCAGCGCGGTCGGCGAGCCGTATTTGCCGCGGAATATGCGCAGGCCGGCGCGCAACCGGTCGAGCACGACATCCACCACCGCCTGCTGGAACGAGGCGCACAAGTCGGCCACGTCCTGATCGGACAGCGGCGCGATCTTTTCCGCTTCCAGGCGCAGCGCCGTCTTCAGACCGGAGAGCGAGAAATCCGCTTCCTTGCGCCCGTGCATCGGCCGCGGCAGCGCGAAGCGGGCGGCATCGCCGCGCGCGGCTTCCTTTTCCACCTGCGGACCGCCCGGATAACCGAGGCCGAGCAACTTGGCGGTCTTATCGAAGGCCTCGCCGATGGCGTCGTCCACGGTGGTGCCGAGCCGCAAATAATCGCCGACGCCGCGCACCGCGACGATCTGGGTGTGGCCGCCGGAGGCGAGGAACAGGCAATAGGGGAACGGCGTGGCGTCGGTCAGCCGCGCGGTGAGCGCATGCGCTTCCAGATGATTGACCGCGATCAGCGGCTTCTTCTTGACCAGCGCGATCGCCTTCGCGGTGGTCAGGCCGACGATGACGCCGCCGATCAGTCCGGGTCCGGCGGCGGCGGCGATACCATCGAGGTCGTCGTAGCCGCGCTTGGCCTCGCCCATGGCCTTGGCGATGATGTGATCGAGCACTTCCACATGGGCGCGCGCGGCAATCTCGGGAACCACGCCGCCGAAAGCCGCGTGCTCGCTCACTTGCGACAGGACGATATTCGAGAGGATCTTGCCGCGGCCCTGCTCGGAACGCTCGACCACCGCCGCCGCGGTCTCGTCGCAGGTCGTCTCGATTCCGAGCACGATCATTGGCTTTATAATCCTGGCCTCCCTTTTCCGGGGAGGGTGAACTACAAGGTGCCCTAGCATCGAGAGGTAATATGACGCAATCCACCGCCCCATTGCGCATCGGCACGCGCGGCAGCCCGCTTGCGCTGGTGCAGGCGCGCACGGTGCGCGCGCGGCTTGCGGCGGCACTTGGGCTGAATGAAGAGCAGATCGAACTCATCATCATCCGCACCTCCGGCGACATCATCCAGGATCGTCCGCTGGCGGAGGAAGGCGGCAAGGGCCTGTTCACCAAGGAGATCGAGGAGGCGTTGCTCGACGGCCGCATCGATCTTGCGGTGCATTCGGCCAAGGACATGCCGACCGTGCTGCCCGCAGGGCTGATGCTGGCGGCGTGTCTCGAGCGGGAAGATCCGCGCGACGTCTTCATCAGCCGCATAGCCAAATCGCTCGCCGAGCTGCCGAAGGCTGCGACATTGGGCACCGCCTCGTTGCGCCGGCAGGCGATCGCCAAGCGCGCCCGACCCGATCTCCGCGTCGTTCCATTGCGCGGTAACGTCGAGACGCGGCTACGCAAGCTCGAAGACGGCGAGGTCGATGCCACCATTCTCGCGCTCGCCGGACTGAAGCGCCTCGGTCTCGCGGACCGCGCCACCACGATCATGAGCGCGGAAGAATTCCTCCCGGCGGTTGGGCAGGGCGCCATCGGCATCGAGGCGCGCGAAAACGACACGCGCACACGGAAAATTCTCGCGCGCATCGATCATGCCGATACCTCGACCGCGCTTGCCGCCGAGCGTGCGTTCCTCGCCGAGCTTGACGGCTCCTGCAAGACGCCGATCGGCGGCAACGCCACGCTGTCCAGCGGCGTGCTGCAATTCCGCGGGCTGATCGCCAAGCCGGACGGCAGCGCCGCGCATGAAACCGCGGTGGCCGGCGCGCGCAAGGATGCGATCACCATCGGCGCCGACGCCGGCCGCGCGTTGAAGCAACGCGCCGGTCCCGGCTTCTTCGATTAGCGCATGATCCTGAAAAGTGGAAACTGGTTTTCGGAAAAGATCATGCGCAGGAAAAAATAGCCATGCGCCTCGCCGTCACCCGCCCGCAAGCCGACAGCGAACGCACCGCAGCGGCGTTGCGCGCGCGCGGTCATGACGTGCTGGTCGCGCCATTGATGCGGGTCGAGCCGCTGGCGGTGGATGCTTCAGGCGGCTGGGGCGGTGTCATTATTACTAGCGCAAATGCGCCGCCGGCCATTGCCGCCAACTCTAAGTGCGCCGCGCTGATCAAGCTGCCGGTATTCGCGGTCGGCCAGCGTAGCGCGGACGCTGCGCGGCAGGCGGGATTTTCCGATGTCACCTCGGCCGGCGGCGATGTGCGCGATCTGGTGCGGCTCATCGCCGAGCGGCGCGCCGATGCGGCCGCGCCGTTGCTCTATCTTGCCGGCGAGGATCGCGCCGCCGACCTGATCGGCGAGCTTGCCGCGCACGGCATTGCCGCCGAGATGAGGATCGTGTATCGCGCGGTCACGAGCCCGTTTCCGCCCGAGCTGATCGCGGCGCTCAAGGCCGGCGAGATCGACGCGGTGCTGCATTTCTCCAGGCGCAGCGCCGAGAATTACCTGGCTGGCGCTGCCCAGGCCGGCATCGCCGAGAAGGCCTTGGCGGTGCGGCACTTATGCCTGTCGGCGCCGATTGCCGAGCCGCTCGCGGCGGCCGGCGCCAGCCGTATCGCTATCGCTTCGCGTCCGGACGAGGCGGCGTTGATTGAACTTATGGAGCGGTCGCCGGGTTGACATGGCGCCTGTGCGCCAATTGCGTTTATTTCCTGCCTGCGGGTGGGCCGAATTCGTCGAGGACACGCATGGCCGATAAGCGCACGACGCCGGAAGCGCCCCAACAAGCGCAACATGAAGCAGCCCATGGCCCGCGCCGCAAAAAACGCGCGGCGCCGACCATCGATCTCACCGCCACCGAAGTGAATCGACCGCAGTCCGATCCGCCGCCGCAACCGCCGCCTGCCCGTGAGCAGCCCGCGGCCGATCGCGAAGTACCGCCTCCGGCCAGCAGGAACGGATCACCTGACAATCCGTCGAGTTGGCTCTCCGGTCCGACGCTCGCCGCCGGTTTCGTCGGCGCGGCGCTGGTGACGGCGGTTCTGTTTGCGCTCTGGCTCACCGGCCTGGTGCCGATCCGCTATGCCGGATCGACCGCCATGCGCGCGCGCGTCAGCGAACTGGAAATGCAGATTCACGATCTGCAAAACCGACCGGCCGCCGCGGCAGACACAAAATCGATTGATGAACTCACGCAGCGCGTGGGCAAGATCGAAGACACGATCGCCAAACTTCCCGTGGGCGATGCCGGCGTCGGCGGAGCGTCTTGCCGCCGCCGACAACGCCATGAAGGCGCTTGGGCTGGCGCTCACCGCGCTCACCCGCCGCAGCGACGACATCGCCGGCAATGCTGCGCTGGCGCGCGAGCGCGCCGAGGCAGCGGAAAAGGCGGTTGCCGAATTGCGGGCGAGCGTGCAGGACATGACGAAAAACAGCTCGGCTGGAATTGCTCCCGCCGAACTCGACGCCTTGCAAAAGCGCATCGCCGCGCTCGAGCAATCCGCCAAGTCCGCGCACGAGGAAATCGCCAAGACGGCGGCCACCGATACGCCGGCGCGGCTGGCGCTGGGCGCGGCGGCGCTGCGCGACGCGGCGCTGAGCGGCGCGCCGTTTGCGGCCGAGCTCACCCAAGTCAAATCGCTCGGCGCCGACGAGAAGGCTCTGGCGCCGCTCGAGCCGTTCGCGGCAGCCGGCGTGCCGAGCCAGGCGGCGCTGGCGCGTGAGCTGCAAGCGCTCGTTCCGGCGATGCTGAAGGCCTCCGGCGCGCAGGCGCCGGCCGGCGGTTTCCTCGATCGGCTGCAGGCCAATGCCGGAAAGCTCGTGCGCATCCGCCCGGTGGACGCGCCGCCCGGCGACGACGCCGTCCGCGGTGCTGGCGCGCATCGAGATCGCGGCGGCCAATGCCGACATCGCCGCCGCGCTCACCGATCTCGGCAAGCTCCCTGACGCGACGCGCGCGCCGGCGCAAGCCTGGATCGCGAAGGCACAGGCGCGCCAGGCCGCGCTCGCGCGCCGCGCGGCAGTTCGCTGCCGATACGCGCGCGCGCTTGGGCCACGGTGAGGGCGCAATGATCCGGGTCGTCCTGTTCCTGGTGTCGGTCGCGATCATCGCGGCGGGCTTTGTCTGGGTCGCCGACCGGCCGGGCGACGTCGCCATCACCTGGATGGGCTACCGGATCGAGACCTCGCTGATGGTGGCCGCGTTCGCCGTGGCGGCGCTCATGCTGGTCGTCGATTCTGCTGTGGTCGGTCGTGCGCGGCAATCCTGCGTTCGCCCGAGCAGGTGTCGCTGTTCTTCCGCCATCGCCGCGCCATCAAGGGCTATCTCGCCATCACCCGCGGACTGATCGCGATCGGCGCCGGCGATCTGCGCATCGCGCGCAAATCCGCCGACGAAGCGGCGCGGCTGTCGCCCGGCGATCCACTGGCGCTGCTGCTGACCGCGCAATCGGCGCAGATGGCCGGCGACCGCGCCGCCGCCGAGCGCGCCTTCCGCGCCATGAGCGTGCGCGACGACACCAAGCTGCTCGGTCTGCGCGGGCTCTATATCGAAGCGCAGCGCCGCGACGATCGCGCATGCCGCGCGGCTGGTCGCCGAAGAAGCGGCCAAGGTGCAGCCTTCGCTCGCCTGGGCCGGACAGGCGGTGCTCGATGATCGCTGCGCCGCCGCCGACTGGGCCGGCGCGCTCGATGCGCTCGATCACATGAAGAGCGCGCTCGAGAAAGCCGACTATCGCCGCAAGCGCGCGGTGCTGCTCACCGCCCGCGCGCAGGCGCTGGAAGACATCGACCGCGATGCCGCGCGCGCGCTGGTGCTGGAAGCGGTCAAGCTCGCGCCCGATCTGGTGCCGGCGGCGGCGCTGGCCGGGCGCCGGCTGGCGGAATCGGGCGAGCAGCGCAAGGCGCGCAAAATTCTGGAAGCGGCGTGGACGATCAATCCGCATCCCGACATCGCCGAGGCCTATGCCAATCTGCGCTTCGGCGACAGCGCGCGCGATCGGCTGGCGCGCATGCAGAAACTCGCCGACAAGGTGCCGGGCCAGCTCGAAGGCGCGCTGGCGGTGGCGCGCGCCGCGCTCGATGCGCGCGAATTCGGCGTCGCGCGCGCGGCGCTGGCGCCCTATCTGTCGGCGCCGACCCGGCGGGTCGCGACGCTGATGGCGGAGATCGAGGAGACCGAGCACGGCGACGAAGGCCGCGTGCGCGAATGGATGGGCCGCGCCATGCGCGCCTCCGGCGATCCGGTCTGGACCGCGGACGGCGTGGTGTCCGAGCGCTGGCTGCCGGTCTCGCCCAATGGCCGGCTCGACGGCTTCGAATGGAAACTGCCGCTGGCCGAGATCGGCGTCAGCCGTCCGGTGATCGAGGTCGCAGGCCCGTCGCCGGTCGAGATGTCAGCGCCCGAATTGCAGCATCAAGCCCGCACTCGCCGCCGGAAAGGCCGGCGCGCAAGCCGGCCAAATCCGCGGGCAAATCGGCCGCCAAAGCAAAGCCGGTCGAGGCGGTGATCCCGCTGGTGCACGCGCCGGACGATCCGGGGCCGGATTTGGGGCTGGACGTCGATCCGGTGCCGGAACCGTCGACGCCGCCGCCCCGCGATACCTGGCAGCGGATCATGCAGTTGTTTCGCTAGGCGGGTGTCGCGGGCGTATTGCTTGCCAAGTCAGGTCCGCGCCGATATCAGTGGCGCGGCTTTAGTGTTTGCGCATGATCTTGTCCGAAAACCGGTTCCCACTTTTCGGGATCATGTGCTCGCCGGCGTAGCTCAGCGGTAGAGCATCCGCTTCGTAAGCGGGTGGTCGGGGGTTCAAATCCCTCCGCCGGCACCAGCCTTCGCCGCTCCGCGTTTTCGGCTCGCCGCTCCGCGCTTCGGCTCGGCAAGCCATTTCGTACGAAGGCTGCCGCGCCGAAGCTTTAGCGAAGGCGGGCCTTCAACTAAACATCCTGCGGGCTCAAGACCTCGGCCGATGAGTGCGCCTTGATCTCGCGCACCGGCATTCGTCCGCGGATGTCGCGGCCGGTCGGCAGCCAGGCGCATATCTCACTCTCGTCGACCCAGATGGTCTTGAATTCGGCCGGCGCGAAGAATTCCGCGAACACCAGTTCCTCGTCGCCTGGCCGCTTCGAGATAGTGCCGCTCGCGATCGGGATAATAGATGACGTCGCCCTTGCGCACCGGAAACGGCTTTTCGTTGGCATAGACGGTGCCGCGTCCGCGCAGCACATACATGAAATGCTCGGCGCCTTCGTGATGATGATTGGCGGCGGCGGTGCCGGGCGGATAGATGATCATCTCGCCCTTCACCGCCTTGGTGCCGAACAGCTTCGGCGTCACCAGATAGATGCGCTTGCGCGCGTCATGCTCGGAATTAAGCACCGGTTCGCGCGTCCAGTCGGCGAGCCGGAACGACGGCGGGTTTTTTGCAAAACCCGGATCGAAACGCGACGCATCGGGAATTTCCCCGTACAGCAGCGCAGCGCCGCGGTCCGAGCTCAGCGTCGCCGGAAAAGCCGGGCGGCAGGAACGCGACATGGGCATCCGACAGCGTCTCGCGGATAGTGCCGTGCGTCAGCAGCGCTTCGCCGTCGAGCACTTGAAACCAGGCCACGCTCGTTGCCGGCACCGTCAGCCGCGCCTCGCCGCCGCGGCCAAGGGTCAGGCGGTCGAGCAGGATGCCTGTGCCGGGCACCCGGGCCTGCGTCAGCAGGTGCTGGCGGGTGGCGCCCTTGCCGGCCGGTTCGCCGGCGACCGTGCTTTCGTTGAAAATGGTTGCCATGCGCTCTCGTCCTCAGACCCCATATTGCCCAATTTATTGAAATTACGACATAATTTTGCTAATGGCGAATTGGGTTTAGGCTCAGGATAGCCTCGGTCTACGAGAATAATCCTGTCATTCTCCACCCCCCTATAACGTAGTAAGATAGCGTTACGAAGGCGTAAAGCCGCGTCGTCTCTGTTCGTTGTGTAGAGTAGCCCTATGGCCAAACCAGCTGTCATTCTCGTCGGTGCCGACAAAGGTGGCGTCGGAAAAACCACCGTCGCCCGCACCCTGCTCGATTATTTCGGCGCCCATCAGACGCCGACGCGCGCCTTCGATACCGAATCGCCGCGCGGCACGCTCAAGCGCTTCCATCCCGGCCGTGACCGAAGTCGTCGATGTGACCTCGGTCCCCGACCAGATGAAGATCTTCGACACGCTCGGCAACGCCGAGGCCAAGGTGACGGTGATCGACGTGCGCGCCGGCCTGCTGTCGTCGACGCTGCAGGCGCTGAGCGATATCGGCTTCATCGAATCGGCCAAGAAGGGCCAGATCACCTTCGCGGTGTTTCATATCCTCGGCCCGTCGATCGCCTCGCTGCAGGAAATCGCCGAGACCGCGCGCTTCGTCGGCGACGCCAGCTACTTCCTGGTGAAGAACCACATCAACGACACCTCGTTCTTCGAATGGGATCCGGCGACCTACAATTCCTATTTCAAGCAGATCAAGGGCGCCGAGGAGATCACCATTCCGAAGCTCAACGAGATGGCCTGCGAGCAGGTGGAAGTGGCCAGCGTTCCCTATGTTTCCTTCGTCGCCAACAAGAACGCCAAGGGCGAAGCCGGCCAACTATTCATTCGTGCTGCGCGGCTATGTCCGCCATTGGCTCGGCAATGTCTGGGGCGAATACGACCGGGTCAAGCTGGTCGATCTGGTCTCGCCGAAGATGGAAAGCAACGTTCGCCAGGTTGCCGGCTAGCTCAGCTATCGTCGACGCTGCGCCGATTGCGCGGGCGGCGTCCGGAACAAGCGATGTCGTTCCGCAACTCCGTCACCATCGTCGCATCGCCGCGTCCGCGCGTGGGCAAGACGCTGCTGGCGCGGCTGCTCACCGATTTCCATCATGCACGAAGGCCGCGCGGTGGACGGCCTTCGATCTCAATTCGGGCGAGGGCACGCTGGCGCAGTTCCTGCCCGAACACGCGACGGCGTCGGCGATCGGCGACATCAAGGGGCAGATGGCGCTGTTCGACCGCCTGATCGCCGACGACGGCACCACCAAGATCGTCGATCTCGGTCACGAATCGTTCGAATCGTTTTTCGACGCTGGCCAACCAGATCGGCTTTGCCGAGGAGGCGCGCCGCCGCGGCATCGCGCCCGCGATCCTGTTCGTGATCACGCCGGACCGCACGTCGGTCGAAGCCTATCGCGGTCTGCGCAGCCGCTTGCCGCAGGCGACGCTGACGCCGGTGCACAACGAGATGCTCGGCCCCGCGCAGCATCGCGACAAATATCCGATCGCCGGCAGCGGCGCGGCGCAGGTGCGGTTCCCGGCGCTGGCGCCGGGTTTGCGCAGATACATCGATAAGCCGCCGTTCTCGTTTTCGGATTCGCGGCTCGCCAATGCGAAGCGACATACCGCTCGACGTGCATATCGAGCTGCAACGCTGGCTGCGGAAGATCTATCTGGAGTTCCGGGAACTCGACCTGCGCATTTTGCTCGCCGACCTGCAATCCTCGATCCGGCTGTAATCATAAGTTCCAACGTTCGCTAATTGCGTATAATTTTTACAGTTTGCGACGCGTACAATAAATCACCAAAACGCCGATGTCCGGCGGACGGAACCCAGGAACCAGAGCCAGCTTGGCGCGTTGCCCCGGCCAGACTTCCCGCGCGCGCGACCCGCGCCAACGAGGAGGCTACGCCATGTGGATCTCGCTGTTCACCATCGTGCTTGCTATCGCCCTTGGCTTCGGCTTGGGAGCGGTGATGCTCGGAATCCTATGAGGAGGCAGCCGCCATTACGGGAGACGGCCCGTCCGTAGTTTGCGGTCTATGCGTATCGTAGTTAGTCAGTTGCGTCATCGGTAGCGACCCCTTTGGGCGGCCAGGAGGCCGCCCAATTTTTTTGTTGCGCCGGCACCGCCCACCGGCGCGGGAACTCTGCAATAATCACCGGCCATGCCGCCGCCCCTGATGCTGTCGAGGCGCTTCGCGCCGCTGTTCTGGTGCCAGTTCTTCGCGGCATTCAACGACAATTTTCTGAAGACCGCGCTGGTCTTCCTGATCCTGTTCAAGATCGGCGGCTCCGCCGCGGAAGCGCTGATCACGCTGGCCGGCGCGCAGTGTTCATCGCGCCGTATTTCTTCCTGTCCGCGCTCGGCGGCGAACTGGCCGACCGCTACGACAAGGCGATCGTGGCGCAGCGGCTGAAATTCGCCGAGATCGTCGTCGCCGGTCATCGCGGTCATCGGCTTCGCGCTGCACTCGCTGCCGATTCTGTTCGTGG
This sequence comes from uncultured Alphaproteobacteria bacterium, assembly GCA_963781875.1. Classification (GTDB taxonomy): domain Bacteria; phylum Pseudomonadota; class Alphaproteobacteria; order Rhizobiales; family Xanthobacteraceae; genus Pseudolabrys. Next base: position 279,293 of record CAWAHP010000009.1, on the reverse strand, counting down.
CGCTGTTCGGCTTCGGCGTGATCGGCTCGCTGTTCGGTCCGATCAAGTACGGCATCCTGCCCGATCTTCTCGACGCGATCGGAATTGCCGGCCGGCAACGCGCTGGTCGAAGGCGCGACCTTCATCGCGATCCTGCTCGGCACCATCGTCGGCGGCCTGGCGGCGAAAGGCGGCGGCGATCCGGCGTCGTTCGCCGGACTGATGATGGTGTTCGCGCTGCTGTGCTGGACGTCGAGCCTGTTCATCCCCGAGGTCGGCGAGGGCGCGCCGCGATCTGAAGATCTCGCTCAACATCGTCGCCTCCACCGCGGCGACTGCTCCGCCATCTGCGCGCCGACCGCCGGCTGTGGTGGGGCGCGCTGGTGACGAGCTGGTTCTGGCTGGTCGGCATCGTCGTGCTGTCGCTGCTGCCGCCGCTGGTCAAGACCGTGATCGGCGGCAACGAGGAGGTCGTCACCGCGTTCCTCGCGATGTTCTCGATCGCGGTCGCGGTCGGCTCGGGCCTTGCCGCCTGGCTCTCGGCCGGCCGCATCGTGATCCTGCCGACGCTGGTCGGCGCCGTGCTGCTCGGCGCTGTTCGCGCTCGATCTCGGCTGGGCCACCTACGGCGCGCCGCTCGCGATCGTCGCCGGCCGGCGTCGGCGACGTGTTCTCGTCGAGCCGCGGCTTGCGCGTGGCGATCGATCTCGCCGGTCTCGCCATCGCCGGCGGCCTGTTCATCGTGCCGACCTTCGCCGCGGTGCAGGCCTGGGCCGGCGCCGACCGGCGCGCCCGCGTCATCGCCGGCGTCAACGTGCTCAACGCCGCCTTCATGGTCGGCGGGCACCATCGTCATTGCGGTGCTGCAGGCGTTCCGCGTTTCGACGCCGGCGCTGTTCGTCCTCATCGGGCTCGCCACGTTCGGTGTCGCCATCGTCATCGGCCGGACGATGCCGGCGAGCTGGCTGCGCGATTTCACTCTCGATCGTGCTGCGCGCCTTCTTCCGCCTCGAAGTGAAAGGGCTCGAGAACATCGACAAGGCCGGGCCGAACGCCGATCATCGCGCTCAACCATGTGAGCTTCCTCGATCCGCCGGTGGCGATGGCGTTGCTGCCGAAGGATCCGATCTTCGCCATCGACGTCGCCATGGCGCAAAACTGGTGGATCAAGCCGTTCCTCAAGCTCGACGCGCACCCTGGCGCTCGACCCGCTCAAGCCGATGGCGACGCGCACGATCATCAATGCGGTGCGCGAGGGCGAAACGCTGGTCATCTTCCCGGAAGGCCGCATCACCGTCACCGGCAGCCTGATGAAGATCTACGACGGCGCCGGCCTGATCGCCGACAAGTCCGACGTCATGGTGGTGCCGGTGCGGATCGACGGGCCGGAGGCCACGATCTTCAGCCGCCTCAAGCGCAGCCAGGTGCGGCGGCGCTGGTTCCCCAAGATCACCGTCACGGTGCTCGAACCGGTGCGGCTCACGGTCGACCCCGAGCTCAAGGGCCGCAAGCGCCGGCAGGCCGCGGGCGCGGCGCTCTACGACGTCATGTCGAATTTGATCTTCAACACCACCTCGACCGATCGCACCGTGATCGAGGCGATTATCGAGGCCGCGCACATCCACGGCCGCGGCTGGACCATCGCTCGAAGATCCGGTCAGCGGAAAGCTGACCTACAAGCGGCTGTTGCAGGCGAGCGCGATCCTGGGCGCCAAGCTGATGCCGCTCGCGGGCGAAGGCAAGCCGATCGGCCTGATGCTGCCGACCGCCAACGGCGCGGTGGTGACGATGCTCGCGCTGATGTCGGCCGGCCGTGTGCCGGCGATGATCAACTTCACCGCCGGCGCCGCCAACATCCTGGCCGCCTGCCGCGCCGCGCAGCTCGACACCATCGTGACGTCGCGCGGCTTTGTCGAAAAGGGCAGACTCGAAAACCTCGTCGCCAAGCTCGAGCAGACGGTGCGGATCGTCTACCTCGAGGACATTCAGGGCGACGATCGGCCTTGCCGACAAGCTGCGCGGCCTGTTCGCCGCCGGAAAGCCGCTGGTCGAGCGCAAGCCTCGACGACTGGGCCGCGATCCTGTTCACCTCAGGCTCCGAAGGCGTACCGAAGGGCGTCGTGCTGTCTCACCGCAACATGCTGGCGAACATGGCGCAGGCCGCCGCCCGCATCGACTTCGGCCGCGAGGACAAGGTGTTCAACGTGCTGCCGGTGTTCCACTCCTTCGGCCTGACGATCGGCGTCGTGCTGCCGCTGTGCGCGGGCGTGCCGGTCTATCTCTATCCGTCGCCGCTGCATTACCGCAACGTGCCGGAGCTGATCTACGGCGTGAACGCCACCATCGTGTTCGGCACCGACACGTTCCTCAACGGCTATGCGCGCGCCGCGCACGCCTACGATTTCCGCTCGGTGCGCTACATCCTGGCCGGCGCCGAGCCGGTCAAGGAATCCGACGCGCCAGATCTATCTGGAAAAATTCGGCGTGCGGATTCTGGAAGGCTACGGCGTCACCGAGACGGCGCCGGCGCTGGCGCTCAATACGCCGATGTTCAACAAGTTCGGCAGCGTCGGCCGCCTGCTGCCCGGAATGACGTCGCGGCTCGAAAAGGTCGAAGGCGTCGAGGAGGGCGGACGGCTCTACGTGCGCGGGCCGAACGTGATGCTCGGCTACCTGCGCGCCGAACATCCCGGCGTGCTCGAGCCGCCGCACGATGGCTGGCACGACACCGGCGACATCGTCACGATCGACCCGCAGGGTTTCATCGCCATCAAGGGCCGCGCCAAGCGCTTCGCCAAGGTCGGCGGCGAGATGATATCGCTCGCCGCCATCGAAATGCTGGCGTCCGAGCTGTGGCCGAACGCGCTGGTCTCGGTCGCCACCATTCCGGACGCCCGCAAGGGCGAGCGGCTCATCCTGGTCGCCGACAAGAGCGGCGCCACGCGGGCGGAGTTCCAGGCCTATGCCAAGAGCAAGCACGCCTCCGACCTGATGATCCCCGCCGAGGTGATCCACCTCGCCAAGATGCCGGTGCTCGGCTCCGGCAAGGTCGATAATCTGGCGGTGCAAAAGTTCGTGCGCGAGCAGGCCGCCGCGAAAACCGCGGCCGCGGAGTGAGCGTTAAAAATCAACGCGCGCGCATCTTCAGCACGCGGTCGACCATCTCGCCGGCGACGCCCAGATAATTCGCCGGGTCGACCATCTTCTCGAGCTGCTTGCGGTCGGCGTGCTTGCTGATTTCCTTGTCCTCGGCCAGCAGATCGATCAGCGGGCGGCCGGTCTTCACCACCTCGCGGCAGATGTCGTAGACGACGTCATGCGCCTTGTTGCGGCCCATCGCGGCGCCCAGGCCCATCATCACCGCTTCCGACATGATCAGGCCCTTGGTGATGTCGAGATTCTCGCGCATCTTCTTTTCGTTCACCTGCAGGCCTTCCACCAGGAACCGCGTCTGCGCCAGCGCGCCGGCCGACAGCATGAAGATTTCCGGCAGCGCGATCCATTCGATCTCCCACGGGCCGGTGGCGCGCTCGTGGTCCTCGATCATGCGCTTCCAGCAGCGCGGCGACCAGCTGCTTCACCATGGCGGTCTGCGCGGTGATGTAGACCGACGAAATCGGATTGCGCTTCTGCGGCATGGTGCTGGACGAGCCGCGGCCGTCGTGGAACGGCTCGTAGACTTCTTCCACCTCGGTCTGCATCAGCAGCTTCACGTCGAAGGCGATCTTGCCGCAGCTGCCGGTGACGAGCCCGAGGAAGCAGCCGACCTCGGCGATGCAGTCGCGCACGGTGTGCCAGGAAATCGCCGGCTGGCCGAGCTTGAGCTCCTTCATCAGCTCGGCCTGCACCTTCAGCCCGTCCTTGCCGAGCGAGGACAGCGTGCCGGCGGCGCCGCCGAATTCGCCGACCAGCACGCGCGGGCGCGAGTTCCTTCAGCCGCTGCTTGTGGCGCTCGAAGCCGGCGAGCATGGTCGCCATCTTGTAGCCGAAGGTGATCGGCACCGCCTGTTGCAGATTGCTGCGCCCGGCCATCGGCGTGTCGCGGTATTTCTTGGCGAGCGCGGCCAGCGCATCGGAAATGCCGTCGATGTCCTTCTCGACAGGATATCGAGCGCCTCGCGGATCTGCATGACGGTGGCGGTGTCGGTGATGTCCTGGGTGGTGGCGCCCCAGTGCGACCATTCGCCGAGCCCGTCCTTGCACAGCTTCACCAGCTGCTGGACGACGGGCAGCACCGGATAGCCGATCCGCTCGGTCGCCTCCTTGAGCTTGGCCATGTCGATGTTCTTGGCGTCGCAGTGGCGGACGATCTCCTCGGCCGCTTCCTTGCGGGATGATCCTGAGCCGGCCTTGCGCGCGGGCGAGCGCGGCCTCGAAGTCGAGATATTTCTGCACGCGGTTCTCGTCGGAGAACACGGTCCGCATCGCCGGCGTGGTGAAAATGTCGCGGAACACCGCGGAATTGAGGATCGTCGAGGGCATTCGGGTCTCCTTATCGCGCGTGCTCGCGCGCACGTTAGCGTTTCTCGCGGCCCGATCAACTCGGAGGCGGTTGCGCCGGACCGTGTTTCGGCCCCAAATTGCCGATCCGCCAAGGAGGCCCGCATGAACGTCAATACCAAGCCGCAGCGCAGCTTCAAGCTCGAGCCCGTGCACCCGAAGCCGGAGCAGGCGCACACCATGCCCTACGCGCCGGCGGTGCATATCGTCGGCGCCTGCGACCTGATGTTCCTGTCGGGCGCGACGCCGTCGCCGCTCTACCACAAGCATCCGCATGTCGACGCCGAGCACGTGCACCCGCACTCGATCGAGGAGCAGACCAACGCGCGCGATGGAGGCGATCAAGTCGATCCTCGACCATACCGGCGCGAGCTGGCGCGACGTGGTGAAGGTGACGAAGTATCTGACCGACTTCCGCGAAGCCGACGCCATGCACAAGACCATGGCCAAATATTTCGGCGACTGGCGGCCGGCGAGCACGACCGTGTGCATCAATTCGCTGTCGTCGCCGGGCGCGCGCATCGAGCTCGACATGATCGTGGCGCTGCCGAAGAAAGCGCCGTGATCGCTCGTCCTGGCCGGGCTGACCCGGCCGTCTCGATAGGACGAGGCCGTGCCCGGCTGAGCGGGTTACCGCGACAAGCCCGATGAGACCAGGCTGAATGTCATGAACGCACTCCCGCCCATTTCGCCCGTATCGTCGCGGCCGATGTTCCGCGCTTTTCCGACGCCGAGATGGCGCGCCGGCGCGCCGCGGTCGAGGAGTTGCTGGCGCAGGCGGAGTGCGACCATCTGCTGTTCTGCGGCGCCAACCGCTTCGGCTCGGCGGTGCAATGGCTGACGCAATGGCCGGTGACCGCCGAGGCGGTCGGCGTGTTGTCGCCGGGCAAGCGCGACGCGCTGTTCGTGCAATACGTCAATCATGCGCCGCAGGCGCGCCTGCATCGCCGACAAGGCCGATGTGGCGTGGGGCGGCGAGTCCTCGCATCGCATGCGGCGATCGAGGTGCTGGAGAAGCGCGGCGCGCGGAACGAACGCATCGCGATTCATCGGGCCGCTGACCGCCGACCAGCACGCGCAGCTTATCGCGCGCTTCCCCAATATTGCCAACCTCAACCGCGACTACATCCGCCTGCGTCAGGTGAAATCGCCGGAGGAACTCGACTGGCTGCGCATCGGCGCGCATTTCAGCGATCTCGGCATGGCGGCGCTGCGCGATGGCTTGAAACTCGGACATGAGCGAGCGCGAACTCGGCGATCTGGTCGAGCGCGCTTATGTCGCGCAGGGCGCGACCAACGTGCATCCATTACATCGGCACCACGTCGATGAGCGCGCCCGACCTCGGCGTGCCGCGGCAATTTCCGACCACGCGGCGCCTGCAGGCGGGCGATGTGGTGGTGGCCGAGATCAGCGCGGCGTTCTGGGAGCATCCGGGGCAGGTGCTGCGCAGTTTCGCGTTGGGCGAGCCGACGAAGCTCTATCGCGATCTGCACGCGGCGGCGGATGCCGCCTTCGACGCCATCGCCGCCGTGCTCAAGGCCGGCGCCACGCCGGCGCAAGTGATCGAAGCCTCCGGCGTGATCGAGGAAGCCGGCTTCACCATCATCGACGATCTGCTGCACGGCTATGGCGGCGGCTATCTGCCGCCGATCCTCGGCTGCAAAAGCCGCCCGGCCGGGCCAGTGCCGCCGGAGCCGTTCCGCGCCGGGCAGACGGTGGTGATTCAGCCGAACGTGGTGACGCGCGACGGCAAAGCCGGCGTGCAGACCGGCGAGATGGTGGTGATCACCGACACGGGCATCGAGCGGCTGCACACGATGCCGCGCGGCTTCCACACTATTTGAGCTGCTCCGCCATCCAGTCCGCGCTCTGCGAACGCCAGCGGTAGGCGCGGTTGGTGGCGATGTGGTTGCCGTCCTCGATCATCATCAGCTCGACCGGCCCCTTGACCTCGCGCGCCAGCCGCTCGGCGTCCGCGGCCGGAACGATGCGGTCGAGCCGCCCGTTCACGATGAAAATCGGACAGGTGATGTTCTGCCGCGACGCCTTCGAGCGACAGCGTGCTGGCGTTCTTGCGCGCGTCTTCGTCGGTCTGGCAATGGCTGCGCACGCGGAAGGCCTCGCGCGTCAATTCCGGCAAGCCGTCCCAGGCGGCGCCCCAGTTGAACGGGCCGCCGAGCGCGATGCAGGCCTTGATGCGCTTGTCGAAGGCGGCGGCGCGCGGCGCGTAGTAGCCGCCGAGGCTGACGCCCCACATGCCGATGCGCGTCGCAGTCGAGATCGCGCCGCGTCGCGACGTAATCGAGCACCGCCTTGACCGGCACCTCGTAGTCGCCGCGGATGGCGAAATCGTATTGCGCCTCGCCCTGGCCGGGCCCTTCGAACACCAGCGTCGCCATGCCGCGCGCCAGGAACGGCGCTTCGTAGGCGTCGGTTTCCTCCTTGGTCGAGTCGAGGCCGACCGCCATCACCACCACCGGCGGCTTGTCGACGCCGGTCGGTTTGCGCAGAATGCCGGCGAGCGTCTTGCCCTCGATACGGGAATCTCGACGCGCTCGCCGGGCGGGCGCAGATGCGGCAGCGCCGCCTGCCGGCATTCGATCTGCTTCTTGTGCGCGGCCTTCATCTGCGGCATGTCGTGCACGAACAGAAACGAGGCGAAGTGGTAGTAGACGCCGGCGCGCTGCAGGCATTCGCCGGCGGTGAGGAAATGCTTGCGCGCCAGCGCCTCGCGGCCGAGCTGCTCATGATGCGCGGCGCGCGCCGACCAGGCGCGGCACCAGTCGTTGTACGCCGTGATCGAGCCGGTGACCTCCTCGAAATCGGTGAGCACGACGCCGTTGGCGACGAAGCGCGGCCCCCAATGCGCGATCGCGGCCTTGAGCAGGGGGTCGGATGACATGCATTTCCATGGAGCATTGTTGCCTTCTGAAGGCTGATATCGGTCAGCTTGGATCTGCTCTCGTCGCGGCGATACCAGGGCATGAAGCGCCGCGTGCTCCAGTTCACCAGCAGCTCGAAGCCGACGCCGAAGGCGGCGAGCAGCAGCACGCCGACGAAGGCCTCGTTGTGATGATAGGTGCGCGAATTGATAGAGAATGAAATAGCCGAGCCCGCCGATCGACGATGAAGAATTCCGCCACCACCGCGCCGATCAGCGCGCGGCCGGCGGCGAGCCGGAAGCCGGCCAGCAGATAGGGCATCGACGACGGCAGCACGATCTCGATCAGCATGCGCAGCGCGGCCGGAGCGGAACGAGCGCGCGACCTCGAGATATTCGCGCGGCACCGAGCGGGCGCCGTCGGCGACATTGATGATGATGGAGAAGATCGCGGCGAAGATGATGGTGGCGATGCGCGTCGCGCCGGTATAGCCGAACCACAGCGAGAACAGCGGCAGCACGACGATCATCGGCATGGCGTAGAAGCCGTTGATGTAATGGCGGATGCGCGCGCTCGAGCATCGGGCTGCGCCCCATCAGCAGGCCGATCACGGTGCCGAACACCAGCGCGATGGCGAGGCCTTCGGCGACCGCCGCCAAGGTGTGCGCCGGTGGCCGTCAGGAAGGCCGGGTCGACGATCACGCGCGGGATCGCCATCGACCACGCGTGGTCGGCTTGGCGACATAGGCCGGCGCGAAGGCGCGCACCACGATTTCCCACAGCCAGCAGGATGACGAGGCCGGCGATCAGCGCGCGGCATGAAGGCGCCGATCAGCGGCCGGCGAAGGCCGCGGCTGCGCGGCGCGGCGACGGGACCGAGGCGATGGCGGACTCGGCCATGCGCTCATTGTCTCCAGCGCGCGAAATGCTGCTCGATCATGAGGCCGAGCCGCATCAGGCCGACGCCGATCAGGCCGATGATCAGGATCGAGGCGAACACGCCGCGCGGTGTCGAAATTCTGCGAGGCGCCCATGATGAGCTGGCCGAGGCCGGTCGAGCTGACAGGAAGAACTCCGCCGCGATCATGCCGACCAGCGCGCGGCCGATCGCCTGGCGCACGCCGGTCATGGTGTAGGGCAGCGTGTAGGGCAGCATCACCTCGCGCCACAGCGCCCATTCGCTGGAGCGGAACGATTTCGCCACCTCGATCAGTTCCGGCTTGATGCTGCGCGCGCCTTCCACCGTGTTGTAGAGCACCGGAAACACCGCGAACAGGAACACCACCAGCACCTTGGGCGCGAAGCCGAAGCCCATCAGCGACAGGATGAACGGGATCAGCGCCACCATCGGCGTGGCGTAGAGGATCATGATGTAGGGCTCGATGCCGACGCGCAGCGACGCGCACGCGCGCCAGCAGCATGCCGAGCGGCATGCCGACGACGAGCGCGAGCACGAAGCCGGTGAGGAACAGGCTCGCCGAGTCGAGGAACTGCGCGATGAATTCGCCGTCCGTGACCAGCTGCCACAGCCGCACCAGCGTTTCCGAGAGCGGCACCATGAAGGCCGCGCTGGTGTTGCGGCCGGCGATCTCCCAGAGCGCGATGCCGGCGGCGAGGCTGAGCCAGAACGGCGCGTGGCGGCGGAGGAGCTGGATCGCACGAGTATTTTCCATCGCGCGACGCTCGCGGCTCGTCGCATCGGTGCGACGTCGCGCGATGACGTCGGTTTACTTACTTCACCATCGCGTTGGCGTCTTTCCAGACGCTGCCGTCGACGAGGTTGTCGTAGGTCACCGGCTCCTTGTCGGGCTTGATGGCGCCGATCTTCTTCATCAGCGCGGCGGTCGCCTCGAGCTTGTTGCGCGGCAAGCCGTCGTCCTTCGCCGGCCCAGAAGTCGATGTCGAGGAACTGCTTGAGCGCGGCCTTGTTGACCGTCCTTGTTGTGGCCGGTGACTGACGCGGCCTCGGCGACCGCGTCGGCGTTCTTCGGGTCCTGCATGAAATGCGCGGCCTCGATCATGCCGGCAAGCGTGCGCACGATGGCGTCGCGGTTGTTCTTGAGATTGTCCTTGCGCGCGACCAGCATCAGATAATGGCTGGTCGGATTGGTCTTCTTCATGCGCCAGCAGGATGTTGCAGCTTCTTGCCCTGCGCCTCGATCTCGGCGAGGTCGTCGAGATGCAGCACGCCGATATTGCAGGCGGCCGGCGATCATCGCCGGTGCCGACGCTGGAGCCGAGCGCGACCTGCTTGATGTCCTCGATCTTCACGCCGGGGCAGCGCGGCGAGCATGGAGCGCAGCGCCACCGAGCGCGCGCCGCCGACCGAATCGACGCCGACGTCCTGGCCGACGATGTCCTTGCAGGTCTTGCCGGTTTCGGTGGTGCCGATGACCCAGTCCGGGTTCGGCATGCCGTAGATCGCGACCAGCGGCACGTCGGCGTTGGAAATCTGGTTGATGACCGGCGGCGTCGGCGACCAGGCCATGTCGATGTCGCCGGCGACCACCGCGCGCGCCGCCGCGGTGCCGTTGTCGAACGGGCGGATCTCGACGTTGACGCCGTGCTTCTTGAAGAAGCCCTGCTTCTCCGCGACGTAGACGATGGTCACGGAAAAGATCGGCGGAATGCCCGGGATCGCGATGACGACCTTCTTGCCTTGCGCCGAGGCCGGGGCGGCTGCCGATCAGCAAGCGCGGCCAGCAGCGCGCCGCCGGCCATCAGATTGAAAGTTCTGCGGATCATGGAATCCTCCTTGTTCGCTTGAGCGGTTTCTTGTTTCAGCGTTCGAGATACGAATTCGGCTTCGCGCGCTTCCCGCATCAGCGTGCCCCAGACCTGCTCGCGCAATTCGGCAAAGCGCGGCTCGCGCAGCGTCTCGCGCGTGCGCGGATGCGGCAGATCGATGGTGATGGTCTCGTGGATGCTCGAGGGCCGGCCCTTGAGCACGATCACCCGGTGGCCGAGCAGCACCGCTTCCTCGATCGAATGGGTGACGAAGATCATCGCGGTCGGCCGCTCTTCCCAGATGCGCAGCAGCTCGAATTGCAGGATCTCGCGCGTCTGCGCGTCGACCGCGGCGAACGGCTCGTCCATCAGCAGCACGTTCGGTTCGATCGCGAGCGCGCGGGCAAGCCCGCAGCGCTGCTGCATGCCGCCCGACATCTGATAGGGGAAGGCCTTCTCGAAGCCGGCGAGGCCGACCAGCTTGATGAACTCCGGCACCTTGCGCTCGATCTCGGCCTTCGGCGCGCCGGCCATGCGCAGGCCATAGGCGACGTTCTCGTACACGGTCTTCCACGGAAACAGGCCGAAATGCTGGAACACCATGGCGACGCCGGCGATCGGCTCGGTGACGCGCTCGTTGGCCGACCAGGATCTTCGCCGGCATCGAGCGGCAGCAGCCCGTCGATGCAGCGCAGCAGCGTGGTCTTGCCGCAGCCGGACGGGCCGACGATGGCGACGATCTCGCGCTCGCCGACGTCGAAGTCGATGTTGCGGAACACTTCGAGCGTGCCGTAATGCTTGCCCAGGCCCCTGACGCGGATGCGCGGCTCGGCGCCGGCGCGCGCGGCGCTGGCCGGACGAATGGCGGATGCCGCCGTCTGTTGACTTGTCACTCGGCGGCCTGTGTTGCTGGTTTGGCGTTGATCTTGGCCCAGTAGTCGGCGGCCTGCTTCGAGTGCTTGAGCGCGTCTTCGGTCTCGAAGCCCGGCGCCATCGAGCCGTCGGTGCCGGCGAGAATCTGGTGATGCTCGATGTTCAGCGTGCGCAGCCAGCGCTGCTGTCCCATGGTGATGGCGACGAAATAGCCGATCTCGACCAGTTCGGGCTCGCTGAAATGCTTGTGCAGGCGCGCCCAGAATGCGTCGTCGCACGGCAGATCCCAGGTGATCGCCTCGGCATAGGAGAGCGCCGCCTTCTGCCGCTCGTCGTAGCGCGTCGAGCTCTCGAAATTGATCAGGTCGGAATAGTCGTCTTCCTTGAGGCCGGACTTGGCCGCCTTGATCGAGCGCTGATTGCCGCAGAATTCGCACAGCACCGAGCGCGAGACATAGATGCGGCACAGCTCCTTGATCTTGTGATCGGCGACGCCGTTCTTGAACACGTCGCGCCAGGTATTGGCGAACGACCAGAATGTCGCCGGCACATGCGCGCGGATCGCCTGGCTTTCCGGCCGCGGCGTTCCCTCGCGCGCGCAACGCTCGAACTCGGCGATCATGGCGGGGTCTTTGACCGTCGCTGGATCGACATAGCTAATGCGCGGTTTAGACATCGGCGATTTCTCCCGGAAAATTCTGTTACGCGCCGGTTGCTGATGCGACGATTCGGTGCGCCGGCACGCGTCGCCGCATGTTGCCGCAACCGCGCGCGCATGAGCAACGCCGTCGCGTCTGCCGGCTAACCCTGCTTTAGCCTTGACAATGTCGCACCGCGCCCGCGCGCGCCGTGCGCTCGTGGGCGATAGCCCCGTATTTGCAGGCTGTTTTGCGATGCGCAGGGGATCGTTAGGCTAAATCGATCGTTACAGGCGACGCGGCGATACCGATCCAGTATTGTTAATTTCGAGCAAGGTTACTCTAAAGTTCATCCGATTTCGGATACCGATCGTAAACAATAGGAATTCAGTCGGCTCTTCAGCATAGTCCCAAATGCGCCCGCGATTTTAGCAATTGAATACTGCCTGCCCGTTAGTCTTTCCACGAATAGACCAGAACAATTTCGGGTCGCGTCAAACGGGACAAAACGCCGTGCGTGCCAGCACCATCGTCATGATCGGGTTTGCCGTCGTCTTCGGCTTGCTCGCCGTGTTCATCGCCCAGGTCTGGCTCAACAACCAGGCCAGCATGCAGGCGAAGAATTTCGAGGCGAACAAGAAGCCGATGGCGACACGACCATCGTCGTCGCCAAGCAGCCGCTGCGCTTCGGCACCGAGCTCAATGCCGTCGATGCTGCAGGAAGTGCCGTGGCCGGCCGAAGCGGTGCCGAGCGGCGCCTTCGCCAAGATCAACGACATCCTTTCCGGCGGCCGCCGCGTCGTGCTGGCCGCGATCGAGGCGAACGAGCCGGTGCTCGCGCTCAAGATCACCGGCGCCGGCCAGCGCGCGACGCTGTCGGCGCTGGTGAAGCCGGGCATGAAGGCGGTGACCATCCGCGTCAACGACGTGGAAGGCGTCGGCGGCTTCGTGCTGCCGGGCGATCACGTCGACGTCGTGCTCACGCGTCAGATCGAAAAAGGCTCGGCCACCACCGAAGTCGTGCTGCAGAACACGCGCGTGCTGGCGGTCGACCAGAGCGCCGACGAGCGCGCCGTTCAAGGCCGCGGTCGCCAAATCGGTGACGCTCGAAGTCGACACGGTCGAAGCGCAGAAAGTGTGGCTGGCGTCGTCGGTCGGCAGCCTGTCGCTGCTGCTGCGCAAGGCCGGCGAAACCGCCGAAGTGAAGACGCGCAAGATCACGCTCAAGGATTTGGGGAGCAACGAACCGGTCGAGCGACGAAAAGGCCGCGACCGCGACGGTGGTGGTGACGCGCGCGGCGGCGAAACAGGAATACACCGTGCCGGTCGAGGGACGGTGATGGGGCCTTGGCCGAGGCGGGACGGAGGCAAGTCGCCCGGTAATGCCGGGCGTCGAGTCAATTGACGGGGTGGGGAGAGTGTCGTGAACAACAAGAATGAATATCGTCGCCGGGTTCGGCTGGCGGCGTTCGGACAGGACCGCAAAGCGCGGCAACTGGCTGCGCGATCTGGCGATCGCCTTGGCCATCGCGGTGGCGGCGTCGCTTCTGTGCATGGCCGGCGATGCCCATGCGCAGGAGCGCGTCATCCAGATCAGCGGCAACACCCGCACCGCCATGGTGACGGTCACGATCGGCAAGTCGCAGGACGTGCGCACCGACACCAGCTTCGTCGACGTCATGGTCGGCGATCCGGAGGTCGCCGACGTCAATCCGCTCACCGATCACACGCTGTCGATCCTCGGCAAGAAGATCGGCACCACCCGCGTGTCGGTCTATGCCGAAGGCAAGAAGCTGATCGGCATCTTCGACGTCGAAGTGTCCTACGACATCACCCGGCTGACCAATGAGCTGCAAGCGCCGCTTCCCGGGCTCGCAGCCTGCAGGCCTCCACCGTCAACGGCCGCATCATGCTGTCCGGCGAGGTCGCCGATGCCGCCACGCTCGACAAGGCGGTGACCATCGCGCGCCAGTTCGGGCCGGAAATCATCAATTCGGTGTCGGTCATGTCGCCGCAGCAGGTGATGCTGGAAGTGCGCTTCATCGAGATTTCGCGCACCGCCGGCCGCGAGCTGGGCGTGCAGTGGAACCGCTTCGGCGGCAACAGCATCACCAATATCGGCAACCGCAAGCCGCGCCGGCAATCTGCCGATCACGTCGCCGACGAGCAATCCGCTATCCCGGTCGGCGAAGCGGCCGCCGGCGTGCTCTCCGGCGCCTCGCCGTTCGGCTTCCTGCTCGGCCGGCATGGTGGCGAGCGGCGTGTCGACCGACGTGGTGATCAATGCGCTCGAGCAGAAGGGCATCGCCCGCAGCCTGGCCGAGCCCAACCTGGTCGCGCTGTCCGGCGATACCGCGAGCTTCCTGGCCGGCGGCGAATATCCGATTCCGGTGGCCGGCTCGCTCGGGCAGGTCACCGTCGACTACAAGAAATACGGCGTCGGCCTCGCCTTCACGCCGACCGTGCTCGGCCACGGCCTGATCAACCTGAAGATCGAGCCGGAAGTCAGCCAGATCGACACCACGCACTCGGTGTCGGATCGCGAACGGCATCTCGGTGCCGGCGCTGATCGTGCGCCGCGCCTCGACCACGGTCGAACTGCGCGACGGCCAGAGCTTCGTGATCGGCGGCCTGTTGCAGAACGACAACAAGAACCAGATCGAGCAACTGCCGTGGCTCGGCAGCGTGCCGGTGCTGGGCGCGCTGTTCTCCAGCAAGTCCTATCAGAAGAACGAGACCGATCTCGCCATCATCGTCACGCCGCATCTCGTGCGTCCGGCGCGCCCGGGCGACGTGATCAAGACGCCGGCCGACGACACGCTGCCGCCGAACGACGCCGACTTCTTCCTGCTCGGCAAGACCGAGGTCACGCGGGAAGAGGCGCGCGCGCTGACGCCGGTCACCGCCCGCATCGCCGCCGCCGGCGACGCGGCCGTTCACCGGGCACATGCTCGATATGCCGAAGGGGGATATCCGATGCGGCCATCCAGTAACGCCATGCGCAAGCTCGCGCTCGCCGCCGTGCTCGCCACGCTTGCCGGCTGCTCGGAATATCTCGACCGCCGCGACACCATTGCGCTCAGCGGCGGCAATGCGGTCGCGACCAACAAGGTCACCCAGATGGTCGATCCTTGGCCGCGCGAAAGCGCCAACCGCAACATCGCCTTCAACGGCGACAAGATGGAAAGCGCGATCGAGCGCTATCGCACCAACAAGGTGATCCCGCCGCGGGGCACCGGCACCTCCAGCCACCTATCAGAGCCGCAGGCGCCGGCCGCGCAGAACAACACGGCGCCGGTCGGACCGACCGTGACGCAGCCGGCCGCGCCGGTGAAATAGGCGGGATCGATTGACGTCATGCGTATCGGCCGTAGCGCCAGCTCAAACCGCACCCGGGTGGTGGTTCTCACCGCCGACGAGGAGTTCGATCGCTCCGCGCGCGCCACGTTCGGCGCCTGCAGCGCGATCGACCTCGCCATGGTGTCGGGCCGGATCGCGGAGCAGGGCGACACGCTCGACGTCGAAGGCGCCACCGTCGTGGTGGTCGATCTCGATGCCGGCCGCGACGACGAGATGCAGGCGCTGGCCCGGCTGATGGCGCGCGTCGGCGCCTGGCCGCCGGTGATCGCGGTCACGCAGGCCTTCGACGAGAACGTCGCCCGCACGCTGATGCAGATGCGGATCGCCGACTTCCTGGTGAAGCCGGTGGCGCCGATCGATCTGGTGCGCGCCTGCGCCCGCGTCGCCAAGGGCCAGGCCGGCGGCGCCGAGCCGACCGAAGCGCAGATCTACACGTTCCTGCCCGCGGTCGGCGGCGCCGGCGTCACCACGCTGGCGGTACAGACCGCCATGCTGCTGCTCAACAGCGGCGGCCCGCGCGTCAAGCCGTCGACCTGCCTGGTCGATCTGGATTTCCAGCACGGCGCGGTCGCCGACTATCTCGATCTCGAGCCGCGCCTCAATCTGGCGGAAATCGAGCCGCGGCCGGACCGCCTCGACCGGCAATTGCTGGAAGTCATGCTGTCGTATCACGCCTCCGGCCTGGCCGTGGTCGCCGCGCCGAACCGGCCGGCGGAGATGCGCTCGTTCGATCCCGACGTGGTGACGCGGCTGCTCGATCTCGTCTCCACCAATTTCGAATATGTCGTGTTCGACATGCCGCGCACCTGGTTCTCCTGGACCGACAGCGTGCTGCTCGGCTCGAACAAATTGTTCATCGTCAGCGAAACCACGGTGCCGGGCCTGCGCCACGCCAAGCAATTGGTGGCGGCGATCAAGGAGCGGCTGGGCGAGGGCCCGAATCCGCAGGTCATCGTCAATCGCTTTCAGCAGCGCATGTTCTCGGCCGGCCTGCGCCGCAGCGACCTCGAGCAGACGCTGGGCGATGCCTTCGCCAGCGCGATCCCCAACGACTACACCCTGGTGCGCGAGGCGATCGACCGCGGCGTGCCGCTCGACGAGGTCAAGCCGGGCAACAAGATCACCGCGCAGATCAAGAAGCTGGTGCTGCGGCCACGCGGCCGACAAGGCGGCGGAGGCGAAATCCGCGCCGCTGACTGCAGAAGCTCAAGCTCTCGCTTCGCGAAATAAGGGAACGGAGCGGAATAAGCGATGGCCGGCCGTTTCACAGCCCGACGCGTTGCCGCGCCGGACCTGCCGGCGGTCGAGGAGCCGCGCCGTCCGCGCTCGAGGGCGTGGCCTGGACGGTGTTGCCGGAAGCGCCAGCGGAGCCGCCGCCGCGCGGGCAGCAGCCGCCGCCAATCCGCTGCTCAGCGACAAGCTGCTCGACGCCAAGGTGCGCCTGCATCGCCGGCTGATCGAGGAAATCAATCTTTCGGCGCTGGAAAAGCTGCCGGAGGACGAAATCCGCCACCACGTCCAGCAGCTGGTCTCGCAATACGTGCTGGTCGAGCGGCTGGCGCTCAACGCGCAGGAACTCGCCGATTTCGTCTCGGAAATTCTCGACGAAATGACCGGCCTGGGTCCGCTCGAGCCGCTGCTCAAGGACCCGAGCATCAGCGACATCCTGATCAACGGTCATGAATGCGTCTACGTCGAGCGCGGCGGCATGCTCGAGCCGCTGGCGGTGCGCTTCAAGGACGAGCAGCATCTGCTGCGCATCATCAACAAAATCGTCGTCCGCGGTCGGCCGCCGCGTCGACGAATCGCATCCGCTCTGCGACGCGCGCCTGCAGGACGGCTCGCGCGTCAACGTGGCGGTGCGGCCGATCGGCGTCGACGGCCCGCTGGTGTCGATCCGCAAATTCTCCAAGAAGCCGTTCAACCTCAGCAAGCTGGTCGAGGTCGGCGCGCTGCGCCCGCCGATGGCCGAGGTGCTGGCGGCGGCGGTGAAGGCGCGCATCACCACCATCATTTCCGGCGGCACCGGCTCCGGCAAGACCACCATGCTCAACGCGCTCTCCGGCTTCATCTCGGAGAAGGAGCGCCTGATCACCATCGAAGACGCCGCCGAGCTTCAGCTGCAGCAGCCGCATGTCGGCCGCATGGAGACGCGGCCGCCCAACATCGAAGGCAAGGGCGAAATCCGCCAGCGCGAACTGGTGAAGAACGCGCTGCGCATGCGGCCCGACCGCATCATCCTCGGCGAGTGCCGCGGCGAGGAAGCCTTCGACATGTTGCAGGCGATGAACACCGGCCACGAAGGCTCGATGGCCACCATCCACGCCAACACGCCGCGCGACGCCATTTCGCGCCTGGAGCAGATGATCGGCATGGCCGGCCTGCCGATGACGGTGGCCTCGATCCGCGGCCAGATCGCCAGCGCCATCCAGCTGATCGTGCAGCTGTCGCGCCAGTCCGACGGCAAGCGCAAGGTCACCTCGATCGCGGAAGTCACCGGGCTCGAAGGCGACATCATCCAGATGCAGGAAATCTACAAATACGTGCGCACCGGCACCGCGCCGGACGGCACCGTGCAGGGCCATTTCCTCGCCACCGGCGTGCGCCCGCGCTTCCTCGCGCCATCTCGCCAACCAGGGCATCAAGATTCCCGGCAGCTATTTCGATCCGTCGCAGCCGCTCTGAGCATGATCCCGAAAAGCGGAAACCGGTTCTCGAAAAGATCATGCTCAAGGAAAAATGATCCGCCATGTCGATTTCAATCCGATCTATCTGGTCTATCTGCTGATCGGCATCTCGGCGGCGATGTTCGCGGAAGGCGGCTATCTGCTGTTCTACAACAAGGCGTCCTATCGCAAGAACATCAACCGCCGCCTCAAGGTGATGGACGACAAGCCGGACCGCGAAAGCGTGCTGGTGCAGTTGCGGCGCGAGCGCGGCCTCACCAGCGGCGGCGACTACCGGCTGCCGCTGATCAATCTCAATCAGCTGCTGCTGCAGTCCGGCCTTTCCATCGGCTTCACACGGCTGATGCTGTTCATCGCGATCGGCATGGTGGCGGCCTTCGTCGGCACCATGATGTTCGACGGAAAATTGTCGCACGCCGCTCGGCGCCGCTGCTGTTCTGCGGGTTCGTGCTGCCGTTCATGGTGCTGCGGATTCTTGCGCGGGCGGCGGCAGAAGAAGTTCGGCGCCCAGTTTCCCGACGCCATCGACATCATCGTGCGCTCGTTGCGCGCCGGTCATCCGGTGCCGATCGCCATCAACATGGTGGCGCGCGAAATGCCCGATCCGATCGGCAGCGAGTTCGGCATCGTCACCGACGAGATCACCTACGGCGCCGATCTCGAAACCGCGATGCGCAATCTGTTTTTCCGCGTCGGCACCGACGACCTGCCGCTGTTCGTCACCGCGGTGGCGATCCAGGGCTCGACCGGCGGCAATCTCGGCGAAATCCTCGAGAACCTGTCGGCGGTGATCCGCCAGCGCTTCAAGATGCGCCGCAAGATCCGCGCGCTGGCCGCGGAAGGCCGCGCCTCGGCGCTGATCCTGTCGTCGCTGCCGATCGGCATGTTCGCGATCATCAATTTCGTGACGCCGGATTTCTACGCCAGCGTCTGGCATCACGACCTGACCAAGATCTCGCTGGCGGTGGCCGGCCTGCTGGATGGGCATCGGCAATTTCATCATGTACCGCCTGGTCAATTTCAGGATCTGACCGATGGACATGATCTCCTACACGTTCAGCAATATGTTCCGCGACAACGCCAGCGTGCTGATGGCGATGCTGGTGTTTCTCGCCGCCGGCACCACTGGCGTTCGCGGTGATGGCCTTCGTGCGCGTGCGCGGCGCGGTCAAGAAGCGCACCTCGCGCATCCTGGACGACGACGAGCGCGCGGCAAGACCGACGCGCTCGCTGCGCTATTCCAGCCTGAAGGCGGTGACGCAGCTTATCGAATACACCACCAAGCATTATGCCGGCGACCAACGACGACAACATGAAGGTGCTGCGCCGGCGGCTGATCCAGGCCGGCATCTACGATCCGCGCGGCGTCGCCTTCTTCTTTATCGCGCGCACCGCGCTGGCGGTCGGCCTGGCCTTTGCTGCTGTTCGTGTTCGTGCCGATGGTGACGTCGCAAGGCGGCTCGTTCTTCTGGCTGATGGTGATCGTCGGCGGCATCGCCGGCTATGTCGGCGCCCAGCATGTATATCGACCGGCGCATTGCCGCCCGCAAGCATGGAGCACCGCTCCGGCTTTCCGGATTTCATGGACCTGCTGGTGGTGTGCGCGGATTCAGGTCTGTCGATGGAGGCCGTCGCTCGAGCGCGTCGGCCGCGAGCTCGGCGACAGCTATCCCTCGCTCACCGCCAATATCCACATGACCAATCTCGAAATCCGCGCCGGCCGGACGCTCAAGGACGCGCTCGAGCGCTTCGCCGACCGGCTGGCGCTGGAAGAGGCGCGCTCGTTCGCCACCTTGATCAACCAGTCGATCGATCTCGGCTCCAGCATCACCGACGCGCTGCGGGTCTACAGCGACGACATGCGCCACAAGCGGCTCTCGCGCGCCGAGGAAAAGGCCTATGCGCTGCCGGCCAAGCTGTCGCTGCCGATGATGATCTGCATCTTCCCGGTGATCTTCGTGGTCATTCTGCTGCCGGTGTTCGTGCGCCTGCACAGTATGAATTTCTGAGTGCGACGCCATACGCCGCGTCCGGCGCGGCCGCACAGGGTGAAGAATTTCTTAACCAACCTCGCCTAGCCTGACGGCGTCCCGTACCCGGGCGTTTCCGTCAGGCGTTGTCATGCGTATTGGAATAGCCCGAGCGCTGATTGTTGCGGTCGCCGGCCTCGTGGCTGGCGGGCTGCAGCACCGACGAGCAACGCTCTCCAATCCGTTCGATCACGAAGACGCCCGGCGCGGACGCTTCCGCCTCCGTTGCCGCCGCGCCGACAGCGAGACCACCGGATCGGTGCCGCCGCCGCTCGGCGTGGCGAGCCTCGGCCGAGCCGGGCCTGCTCGGCAGCGATCCGAACGACGATCTGAACCTCGGCAAGAAGCAATATCGCGCCAAGAATTACGGCCTGGCGGAGAAGTATTTCCGCCGCGCGGTCGAAGAGCCATCCGCGCGACGCCGAAGCCTGGCTCGGGCTTGGCCGCGTCCTATGACCGCTTGCGCCGCTTCGATCTCGCCGACCGCGCCTATGACCAGGCCATCGGCATCGTCGGGCCGACCGTCGAGATCCTCAACAACCAGGGCTATTCCTACATGCTGCGCGGCGACTACAAGCGCGCGCGCGCGAAGCTCACCGCCGCCCAGCGCAAGGACCCGCGCAACAAATACGTGCAGAACAACCTCCAGCTGCTGGAGGAGAGTTAGCGCAAGGGCAAGGCCATCGAGTACGCGATAGCTTGCCGCTTGCTGCCGTACGCAGGGACTAAATCTTCCCATTCGTTGTTATTGATGGATGTCGCGGAAATTGACCGCCCGCTGCGGGGGTGGTAGCGCCCGCGCGCCGTCTCGATTACCATCGCCGTCAGGCAACAAGACCGATCCTTAAATTCGGTCATCAGGGGGGAATTCCAATGGCTACCGCAGTGAATGCCGGCGCGCGTCTCGACCGGCTCCCGATCTCATCGTTTCACTATCGAATCTTCTGGCTGGTCGGCGCCGGCATGTTCTTCGACGGCTACGATCTCTATGTCGCCGGCGGCGTGCTGGCTTCGACGATTGCAGACCAAATTCTCGACCATGCCGCAGAACCTGCAATTCCTCTCGTTGACCTTCGTCGGCATGACGATCGGCTCGCTGATCACCGGCTTTGTCGGCGACAAGTTCGGCCGGCGCTTCACCTATCAGATCAATCTGCTGATCTTCGGGCTGGCGTCGCTCGCCGCCGCCTTCGCGCAGGACATGACGCAGCTCATCGTCTGCCGCTTCGTGCAGGGCCTGGGCCTCGGCGCCGAAATCGTGGTCGGCTATTCGACGCTGACCGAATTCGTGCCGCCGAAGACGCGCGGCCGCTGGCTGGCGTTCATGGCATTCCTGGTGGTGGCCGGATTCCCGGTCACCGCGCTGCTCGGCTATCTGATCATTCCGACCTGGGGCTGGCGGCCGATGTTCATCATCGCCGGCATCGGCTCGCTGATCGTCTGGTATCTGCGCAAGAACTTGCCGGAGTCGCCGCGCTGGCTGGAATCGAAAGGCCGCACCGCGGAAGCGGAAGCCTTGATGACAGTCGATCGAGAAGGAAGTACTGCCAGCACCGGCAAGCTGCCGCCGGCGGTCAAGCCGGCGCCGATCCCGCAGCTCACCGCATCGGCCATGCTGCACCCGCCGATCCTGCAGCGCATGATCGTCGGCAGCTGGGTGCTGATCACGATCAACACGCTGATCTTCGGCTTCGTGATCTTCCTGCCGCAGTTCTTCCTGCGCCAGGGCCTGACCATCACCACCTCGCTCGCCTATACGCTGGTGCTGTCGGTCGGCTCGCTGCTCGGCTGCGCGCTCGGCGCCTATTTGTCCGACGCCATCGGGCGGCGCTGGAGCATCATCGGTGCGTCGATCGTGACCATCGTCACCGGCTATGTCTACGCGCGCTTCAATGCCGCGTCCGATCCGACCATCGTGCTGAGCGTCGGCTTCGTGCTGATCGTCGCGATCTATGTGCAGACCGCGATCCTGTTCGGAGTCTATACGCCGGAACTGTTCCCGACCGAGATCACGGCTGCGCGCCAACGGCATCTGCAACACGCTCGGCCGCGGCGCGACGGTGATCTCGCCCTTCGTCGTCGGCGCGCTGATGGCGAATTATCAGCTGCCCGGCGTGGTCTGGCTGATGATCGGTCTGGTGGTGATCCAGATCGTGGTGGTGTGGGCCTGGGGCGTCGAGCCGCGCAACCGCGGGCTGGAGGATGTCGCCACCGCCAAGGCGTGACGCTATTTCTCCCTTCCCGCTGAAAGGGGGACGAGTTGCGAGTCGGGGTCATTGCTTGCCGCTCAAGGATTCACGCTAGTAAGAGCGATGAGCGGCTTGCGGCCTGTCACTGTGATCACCGGCGCATCGGCCGGTATCGGCGTCGCGCTGGCGCGCGTGTTCGCGCGCAACGGCCATGAACTGGCGCTGGTGGCGCGGCGCGAGGACCGCTTGCGCGCGCTGGCCGACGAAATCGCGGCGACCGGCGCGACAAAGCCGATCGTCATCGTGGCCGATCTTGCGCAGGCCGACGCCGCCCGGCAGATCGGCGAGGCGCTTGCCGCGCAGGGCGCCGAGCCGCAATTCATGGTCAACAATGCCGGCTTCGGTCTGGTGGGCTTGGCCAGCGTCGCGCGACCGCGACGAGCAACTGGAGATGATCGACCTCAATGTGCGCGCGCTCACCGAACTGTCGCTCGCCTTCGTCGACAGTCTGGAGCGCCACCGCGGCGGCCTGCTCAATGTCGGCTTCGATGGCCGGCTTTCTGCCCGGTCCGGGCATGGCGGTCTATTACGCCACCAAGGCCTATGTGCTGTCGTTCACCGAGGCGCTGCACAGCGAACTCAAATCCCGCGGCATCCGCGTCACCGTGCTCTGCCCGGGACCGGTGCCGACCGAATTCGCGGAACGCGCCGGCGTCAGCGGCGGGCTGGCGCCCGGCATCCTCACCCAGACCGCGGAAACCGTCGCCGAAGCAGGCTATCGCGGCCTGATGCGCGGGCAGCGCGTGGTCGTGCCGGGGCTGGCGAACAAGCTGATCATCATCCTGATTCCGTATCGTCCCGCGCCGCCTGCTGCTGCAGATCATCGATTCCCGGCAGCGCCGGCGCAGGTCCGCGCAGCGCACATAGCGCGCATGATCCCGAACGCTCGTGTTGCAAACGTCGGCGGTAGATCATGCGGCTAGTACGCGCCAAACCGCCATGTTGAAGCCGGTCCTTCTCATCCTGCACCAGGAGCATTCCTCGCCCGGCCGCGTCGGCCAGACGCTGGCGAAGCTCGGCTATCCGCTCGACATCCGGCGCCCGCGTTTCGGCGATCCGCTGCCGGAGACCATGGACGAGCATGCCGGCGCCGTGATTTTCGGCGGCCCGCAAAGCGCCAACGACAACGAGGAATTCGTCCGCCGCGAGATCGACTGGATCGGCGTGCCGCTGCGCGACAACAAGCCTTATCTCGGCATCTGCCTCGGCGCGCAGATGATGGCGCGCCATCTCGGCAGCCGCGTCTATCCGCATCCGCAGGGCCATGCCGAAGTCGGCTATTATCCGATCCGTCCGACCGACGGCGGGACGCGACGGTCTGCGCGCAATGGCCCGACCACGTCTATCAATGGCATCGCGAAGGCTTCGACCTGCCGGCCGGCGGCGAGCTGCTGGCCGAGGGCGATGCCTTCTCGGTGCAGGCGTTCCGCTACGGCACCGGCTATGCGCTGCAGTTCCACCCGGAAGTCACCCACGCCATGATGTATCGCTGGCTGGTGCGCGGCGCGCATCGCATGGAACTGCCGGGCGCCAAGCAGCGCCACGAGCACGTCGCCGACCGCGCGGTGCACGATCTTGCCTCGCGCAACTGGCTGTCGGCCTTCATCGATCATTGGATCGGCCGCAAGCCGGCCGATAGCCGCACCGTGAGCCGCGGCTTGCTCGCCTGCCGCCTGTGGAACCGGCAGCGGGCGGCCGCAACCATTGACAAATAGCCGTCCGGCCTGCATCGTTGCGCCGGGGTCAAGGGGAATCGACGGCCCTCGCGCGGAGGCGTGCGGATGCTTGATTCGAATGACAACGGGCGGCCTGGCCCCGCGGCCGATTCCCGCGGCCTTGAGCGCGATGCTGCGGGCGTCCGACGGCATCCTCGACATGCTGCCGATCGCGACCTTCATTTGCGACGCGCGCGGCACCATCCTGCAGTACAATCGGCGCGCCGTCGGAAATCTGGGGCCGCGCCCCGGATCCCGGCCAGACCCACGAACAGTTCACGCGAAAACTCGCGCTTCTTCGAACTCGACGGCACGCCGATGGCGCGCTCGATGGTGGCCGAGGTTCTGGCGACCGGAACGCCGGTGCGCGACGCCGAACGCATCGTCGAGCGCAGCGACGGCACGCGCCTGATCGTGTCGGTCAACATCGATCCGCTGCGCGACGCCAAGGGCGAAGCTGGTCGGCGCGGTGAACTGCTTTCTCGACATCACCGAACGCAAGCGCATGGACGATGCGCTCGAGCATTCGCGCCTGCGCGCGCTCGAGCAGGAGCAGCGGGTGGCGGCGACCTATGAGCACGCCGCCATCGGCATTTCGGAAGTCGCGCCCGACGGCCGCTTCCTGCGCGTCAACGAAGCGATCTGCGCGATCACCGGCTACAGCCGCGAGCATCTGCTTGCCAACAAGCTTGTTCACCCACACGCATCCCGACGACGCCGATCCCGATCGCGAAGGCTTTCGCAAGCAGGTCGCCGGCGAACTCGAACTTCTATTCGGTCGAAAAACGGTTCATCCGCAAGGATGGCCGCGTGATCTGGCTTTCGGTGCGTTCATCGCCGGTGCGCGCCGACGACGGACATCTGCTCTATGTGGTGCGGGTGGTGCAGGACATCACCGAACGCAAGGCGGCGGAGCGGCGGCAGAAGCTGCTGATCGACGAATTGAATCACCGCGTGAAGAATACGCTTGCCACCGTGCAGTCGCTGGCCTCGCAGACCGCGCGCGGCGCTGCCACCCCGGCGCGCCTTCCGCGAAGGTTTCGAAGGCCGGCTGATCGCGCTGTCCAAGGCGCACGATCAGCTCACGATGCATCACTGGGAAAGCGCCGATTTGCGCGAGCTGCTGTCGGGAAGTCTGGCGCCCTATACCGGCGCCGGACCGGAGCGGATCGTGCTGCGCGGCGAAGACATCGTGCTGCGGCCGCGCGCGGTGCTGACGCTGGCGATGGCGTTCCACGAGCTCACCACCAATGCCGCGAAATACGGCGCGCTGTCGGTTTCCGGCGGGCGCATCGAAATCCGCTGGCAGCCGGTGCGCGGCGACGACGGTGGCCGCCCGCTGCTGCGGATCGATTGGATCGAGCAGGGCGGGCCGGCGGTCGCCGAGCCGAAGCAACGCGGCTTCGGTTCCAAGCTGATCGAAGGCAGCATCGCCGCCGAGCTTGGCGGCAGCGCGCGCCTGAACTTCGAGCCGAACGGCTTGCGTTGCGAGATCGTCATTCCGCTGGAGGCGGCGACGGTCGATATCGATCGTGAGCCGGCCGGGGTGGATTGGTCGATTTGAGAATCAAAAGCCCGTCTTCGCCCTTCGGGCTACGACGCGGCAGCCTTCGTACCAGAGGGCTTGCCGAGCCGTAGCTTGCGAAGCGAGCGAAGGCTGGTGGAGCCGAGGGGATCGAACCGCCTGACCTCCTCATTGCGAACGAGGCGCTCTCCCAACTGAGCTATGGCCCCGCCAATTGGCAACGCCAACACGGCCGTTGCAGACAATTCTCGGCGAGTGGGCGCCATTTAGGACCAGGGGTTTGGCCTGTCAAGGATGGGCCGTGGGCGCTGAGCCAAGTCGGCTTGTTCAAGGCCATGCGACCGGCTACGTTTCCGCCGACCTTCCGAACGGACGAACTCTCATGCGCGCAGTTCTCGATATCATTCTGCTGATCCTGCAGATTTATATTTGGCTTCTGATCGCGGCCGCGGTTCTGTCCTGGCTGATCGCCTTCAATGTGGTCAACACCCGCAATCAGGTGGTGGCGATGGTGGGCGATTTCCTCTACCGCATCACCGAGCCGCTGCTGCGGCCGATCCGATCGATGATGCCCAATCTTGGCGGCATCGACGTATCGCCGGTGATCCTGATCCTGATCATCCTGCTTCTCGAAAACGTCATCGTCCGGTACATCTACCCGAACGTCTTCTGAGTTCGTGGCCGCGGCCGTGGTCGGTGGCGGCCGGCGGCGTCGCGCTCTTGCGTGCGGCTGACGCCCAAGGGCGGCCGCGACGCCATCGACGGCATCGAACGCTGGCGGATGGGCGCGCCGTGCTCAAGGCGCGCGTGCGCGCGGCGCCGAGCGAGGGCGAGGCCAACGACGCGCTGTGCCGGCTGATCGCCAAGGCGGTCGGCGTCCCGCCGCGCGACGTCGCTCTGGCCGCGGGCGCCACCGCCCGCATCAAGCGGCTCGTCATTTCGGGCGATCCGCCCACGCTGATCGCGGCGCTGGAGAAAATCGCCGCAGCGCGGTAAGCCTTCTCCGGGTGAGGCTGAAGGCTGGACCATGACCGCACGCATCATCGACGGCAAGACGATCGCGGCGGACTTGCGCGGCAAGGTGACGGATGCCGTGCACCGTCTGCGGCGCGACCGCGGCCTTGTGCCGGGCCTCGCGGTCGTGCTGGTCGGCGAGAATCCGGCGAGCGAGGTCTATGTCCGCAACAAGTCGAAGGCGGTGGCCGAAGCCGGCATGCACGCCTTCGACCAGCAAGTTGCCGGAGAGCGTCAGCGAAGCCGAACTGCTCGACCTGATCGCGCGAGCTCAACGCCGATCCGGCGGTCAACGGCATCCTGGTGCAATTGCCGCTGCCGAAGCAGATCGATTCGCACAAGATCATCGCGGCCATCGATCCGGCCAAGGACGTCGACGGCTTTCATCCGCTCAATGTCGGCCGGCTCGCCAGCGGCCTGGCCGGGCTGGTGCCGTGCACGCCGCTCGGCTGCGTGCTGCTGGCCAAGACCGTGCATGCCTCGCTCGCCGGCCTCGAGGCGGTGGTGATCGGCCGCTCCAACATCGTCGGCAAGCCGGTGGCGCAATTGCTGCTGGCCGAGAACGCGACGGTGACGATCGCCCATTCCAAGACGCGCGATCTGCCGGCGGTGTGCCGGCGCGCCGATTTGCTTGATCGCCGCGATCGGCCGGCCGGAAATGGTGCGCGGCGACTGGATCAAGCCGGGCGCGACCGTGATCGATGTCGGCATCAATCGCGTCGCGGGCGAGGGCGGCAAATCGCGCATCGTCGGCGATGTCGCCTATGCCGAGGCCGCGGCAGTCGCCGGCGCGATCACGCCGGTGCCGGGCGGCGTCGGGCCGATGACGATCGCCTGCCTGCTGCTCAACACCCTGCGCGCGGCCTGCGCGCAGAACGGGCTGCCGGCGCCGAATTTCTAGTCTTAAATTGTGGAAAACGCCTCAGCCCTGCCAGGCGTAGGCGACCTTATCGAGCGTCTTGGCGCCGAATTTCTCGGACGAGCGGGCGACCGCGCGGCCGCCGAGCGCGCGATAGAATTCCATCGCCGGCTCGTTGTCGGAGAGCGCCCACACCACCAGGCTCTTCAAGCCGCTCTGGACCAGATCCTTGCGCGCGGCGGTGAACAGGCGGCGGCCGAAGCCGAGGCCCTGGAATTCCGGACGCAGATAAAGCTCGTAGACTTCGCCGTCATAGAACAGGCTGCGCGCGCGGTTGCGCCCGTAATTGGCATAGCCGGCGATGCTGTCGCCGAACTGCAGGATGGTGATGCGGCTGCCCTTGCGGATGGCGCTGTCCCACCAATCCGGTCCGCGCCGGTTGATCAGCTTGTCGAGTTCGTTGCCCGGGATGATGCCCTGATAGGCCGCGCGCCATGCCTCGTCATGCGTTCCGGCGACGTCGACCGCGTCGGACGCCTTGGCGCGGCGAATCTCTATGAGGGTCGTGCTCATTTCGGAATAGAAGCAACGAACCCTCCGCCCTTCAAGCCCTATCGTTAATGATCGGTTAACGGTGTGGATTACTGGCCACAGGCGGTGGATTAACGCGATTTTCTTTGCGAAAAAACATCCAGCGCGCACCTGCGTGCCGTGTGTCCCAATCTGGCACCGTCGTCGACTCTGAGCGTAATTGAGCCATCGGCGACGCATTTTGCGTCATGTGATTCGCATGACCGCAGTATTGCCACCGACTCGGGTGACGACAATTCGCGAGTTGGGAAGCGCGATCAATGTTCCATTGCGCTGAGTATTGCGTGGTGCGAGCACGCCATCTCGCTCGGCGTGCCGGTGAGCTACGCGATGATGACGCATATCGAAACGCTGTGCGCCGCCATCGACCTTTCGGACAGCGGCGCGGTAAACGGTCTTGGCGATAAGGCCTAAACCGTCTCGGCTTCTTTGTCCGGTCTTCGCGCTTGCGGTCGTTCTCGTCGAGCAGCTTCTTGCGCAGGCGGATCGACTTCGGCGTCACCTCGACCAGCTCGTCGTCCTCGATATAGGCGAGCGCCTTTTCCAGCGTCATGCGGATCGGCGGGGTGAGGCGGACCGCCTCGTCCTTGGAGGTGGTGCGGATATTGGTGAGCTTCTTGCCCTTGAGCACGTTGATGACGAGATCGTTGTCGCGGGTATGCTCGCCGACGATCATGCCCCTGTAGACCTTCCAGCCCGGCTCGATCATCATCGGGCCGCGGTCTTCCAGATTCCACAGCGCATAGGCGACCGCCTCGCCCTGATCGTTGGAGATCAGCACGCCGTTGCGGCGGCCCTGGATCGGCCCCTTGTGCGGCGCGTAGGCGTGGAACAGCCGGTTCATGATGGCGGTGCCGCGCGTGTCGGTGAGCAGTTCGCCCTGATAGCCGATCAGGCCGCGCGTCGGCGCGTGGAACACCAGCCGCAGGCGGTGGCCGCCGGAGGGCTTCATCTCCAGCATCTCGGCTTTGCGCTCGGCCATCTTCTGCACGACGATGCCGGAATGCTCTTCGTCGACGTCGATGACGACTTCCTCGATCGGCTCCAGTGTCTCGCCGGTCTTGGGATCCTCGCGCAGCAGCACCTTCGGCCGCGACACCGACAGCTCGAAGCCCTCGCGCCGCATGGTCTCGATCAGGATGCCGAGCTGCAATTCGCCGCGGCCGGCGACTTCCATGGAATCCTTCTCGTCGGATTCGCGCACGCGCAGCGCCACGTTGCCTTCCGCCTCGCGCAGCAGCCGGTCGCGGATCATGCGGCCGGTGACCTTGTCGCCTTCGGTGCCGGCGAGCGGGGAATCGTTGACGCGGAAGATCATCGCCAGCGTCGGCGGATCGATCGGCTGCGCCGGGATCGGCGTTTCCACCGACGGATCGCAGATCGTCATCGCGACGGTGGCGTTCGGCAGTCCGGCGATGGCGACGATGTCGCCGGCTTCCGCCTCGTCCACCGGCACGCGCTCAAGGCCGCGGAACGCCAGCACCTTGGTGATGCGGCCGCTCTCGATCAGCTTGCCGTCGTGGTCGAGCACCTTCACCGGCTGGTTGGGCTTCACCGATCCGGACGTGATGCGGCCGGTGACGATGCGGCCGAGATAGGGATTGGCTTCCAGAATGGTGCCGAGCAGGCGGAACGGGCCTTCTTCCACCACC
Organism: uncultured Alphaproteobacteria bacterium; assembly: GCA_963781875.1. GTDB lineage: Bacteria > Pseudomonadota > Alphaproteobacteria > Rhizobiales > Xanthobacteraceae > Pseudolabrys. The sequence goes on along the minus strand of CAWAHP010000009.1, from coordinate 250,011 downwards.
GGCGGCTTGACGTGGCTGAGGATGAGATCGAACAGCGGCTGCATGCCGTCGTCGTGCGATCCTTCCAGGCTGGTCGCCATCCAGCCCTGCTTGGCCGAGCCGTAGAGGATCGGAAAATCGAGTTGCTCGTCGGTGGCGTCGAGCGCGGCGAACAGATCGAACACTTCGTTGACGACTTCGATCGGCGCGCGCGTCGGAGCGGTCCACCTTGTTGATGACGACGATGGGCTTCAGGCCCATCTTCAGCGCCTTGGAGACGACGAACTTGGTCTGCGGCAGCGGACCTTCGGCGGCGTCCACCAGCACCAGCGCGCCGTCCACCATGTTGAGAATGCGTTCGACCTCGCCGCCGAAATCGGCGTGGCCGGGCGTATCGACGATATTGATGCGGGTGTCCTTCCAGACCACCGAGGCCGCCTTGGCCAGAATGGTGATGCCGCGCTCGCGCTCGAGGTCGTTGGAATCCATGGCGCGTTCGACCACGCGCTGGTTCTCGCGGTACGCGCCCGATTGCTGCAGCAGCCGGTCGACCAGGGTGGTTTTGCCGTGGTCGACGTGCGCGATGATGGCGACGTTGCGAAGATTCATAAGAGTTCCTGAAACCAAGCGCGGGCCCAGTTTGGGGGCCCGCGACTCTGCTGCGGCGCAATATAGTCACGAAAACGCCGGAAGCAACTGGGGGCTGGCTCGCCTGCGGAACGAGGTTAAGCCCCGGCCAGCGTCCGTTTCACGTGTGTCACGCGCCGGCCGGCCGGCTCCAGGGCCCGATTTGCACGCCCTTGGGCAAGGCGTCCTGCAACATCATCATCTCGGCGATGGTCTCGATGGTGATCAGCCCGACCAGCTTGCCGTCGGCATCGGTGACGCCGACCGCCGGCGCCGATTTCTGCTGCAGCAGCCTGAAGGCCTCCTCCAGACAGAGGCGGTGGCCGATGGTCGGCAGCTCCGCCGTCATGGCGTCGGCGACGCGGGCGTCCGGCCCGAGCGTCTTGATGGCGCGGATGAGATCGGCGCGGCCGAGCACGCCGACCGGCTTGCCAGCAGCGTCCACCACCGGAAATTCGCCCTGGCCGGTCTGCAGCAAGGTCTGCACCGCGTCATCCAGATGCGCCTCGGGCTTCAGCGTTTCGAAATGCGTCATCATCGCGTAGCTCACCGGCACGCCGCGCGAGGCGGCGCGCAGCGCCACCATATGCGCTTCCGAGGAGGCGGCGAGATAGACGAAGATCGCGATGAAGATCAGGATCGGATTGTACATCAGCCCGATGAAGCCGAGCGCGAAGGCGACGAACTGGCCGATCGCGGCGGCGATCTCGGTCGCACGCACATAGCCGAAGCGGCTCGCCAGCAGCGCGCGCAACACGCGCCCGCCGTCCATCGGGAAGGCCGGGATCATGTTGAACAGCGCGAGGAACAGGTTCACCGCGGCCAGCCGGTCGATCAGCGAAATTGCATGTTGTCGATCCCGGCCGCGGCGCTGGTTTGCAGATGGGCGCCGGCGACAGCCACGAGCGCGATGGTGATGACGACGTTCACCAGCGGTCCGGCGATGGCGATGAGGAATTCCTGCCCCGGCTCCTCCGGGATGCGCTCGAGCTGCGCCACGCCGCCGATCGGCAGCAGCGTCACATAGGGCGTCGCCACGCCGAAGGCGCGCGCGGTGAAGATGTGGCCGAACTCGTGCAGCAGCACGCAGAGGAACAGCAGCACCATGAAGACGAGGCTGTCCCACGGCGGTGGCGGGGCCGCCGGAGGCGTAGCTGGCGGCGAAAATCCAGGCGAGAAACAGCAGGAAGGTGAGGTGGACGCGCACCACGGTGCCCGCCACCTTGCCGATATTCAATGACCAGGACATGGAAGCCTCGTATGGTCGGGATCGTCACCTAAAAGGTAATATCGGGGCGAACCCATTGCGAGGGTCGTGCGTTCGCTTCCAAAGAGGATGCCGTCATGGCGCAGAAACTGACCGCAGATGCCCGTAAATCCGCTTTGGCCAGGCTGTCCGGCTGGTCCGAGGTGTCCGGCCGCGACGCCATTACCAAGAAATTCGTGTTCAAGGATTTCAACCAGGCCTTCGGCTTCATGACGCGGGCGGCGCTGGTGGCGGAGAAAATGGATCACCATCCGGAATGGTTCAACGTCTACAAGACAGTCGAAGTGACGCTCTCGACCCACGATGCCGGCGGGGTGACCGAGCTCGACGTCAAGCTCGCCGAGGCGATGGATAAATTGGCAGGCTGAGGGCCTCTTTCTGCCTTGCGCGGCGCCAAAATCGCCCACCAAATAGGCTCCATGGCATTCGCGCGCACGGCATTCTGGCGAACCGACGAGAGCGACGACAGCGCGTTGCGGCGCAGCTTCTGGCGCAAGACGCGCCGCGTCGCCGCGCAAATTCCGTTCGCCGAGGATCTGCTTGCCGCCTATTACTGCGCCTTCGATCGCGACACGCCGTTGCAGGTGAAGGCGACGCTGGTCGGCGCGATCGCCTATTTTGTGCTGCCGATCGATGCCATTCCCGACATGATGCCGGTGCTCGGCTTCACCGACGATGCCGCGGTGCTGGCGACCGCGATCAAGCTGGTCGCGGACCATATCCTGCCGGTGCATCGGGACGCGGCGCGTAATTCACTCGACCGGCTTTAAGGTCGCAAGATAACCTTGCCCATCACCTGGCGCGCGGCGATCGCCTTGAGCGCGACCGGCGCTTGCGCAAGCGGATAGACCGCGTGCACATGCGACGACAATTTTCCCTCTGCGCACCAACGCAGGATTTGCGTCATGTTGGCGTGATGGCCTTGCGGGTCGCGCTAGATCCAGGCGCCCCAGTAGACGCCGAGCACGTCGTAGCTGCGCAGCAGCACGAGGTTGAGCGGCAGCTTCGGCATGTCGCCGGCGGCAAAGCCGATGACCAGAAAGCGGCCGCCCCAATCCATACCGCGCAACGCGGCTTCGGCCTGCGCCCCGCCGATCGGATCGTAGACCACGTCGACGCCCTTGCCGTCGGTCAGTTCGCGTAGTGCGTCCTTCAGATCGGTTGCGGCATAGTTCACGCCGGCGTCGGCGCCGTGCTGGCGCGCGAAGGCAAGCTTTTCGTCGGACGAGGCGCAGGCGATCACGCGCGCGCCCATCAGCTTGCCGATCTCGACCGCGGAGAGGCCGGTGCCGCCGGCGGCGCCGAGCACCGCAAGCGTTTCGCCGGCCTTGAGCTTGGCCCGATCCTTCAGCGCATAGAGCGACGTGCCGTAGGTGACGGTGAGGCCGGCGGCGCGGTCGAAATCCAAGCCGGCCGGCATCACGACGAGCTGGTCGGCGGCGACCACGACCTTCTCGCGCGCGGCGCCCCAGCCGATATTGCCGATGACGCGGTCGCCGGGCGAAAACCCGGTGACGCCGGCGCCGACGCTTTCGACTTCGCCGGCAAACTCGGCGCCTGGCGAAAACGGGAAGGCTGGCTTGTGCTGGTATTTGCCGGCAATGATCAGCGTGTCGAAGAAATTCAGCGCGGCGGCCTTGATGCGCACCACCGCCTCGCCCGGCGCGGGCGTGGGCTCGGCAATATCGGCAAGCTCGAGTTCGTCGGGCGTGCCGTAACGGGTACAGAGCAGGGCTTTCATGGCGGCCGGATGATGGAGGACAGCGACGGGGAGCATCTTTAGCACGGCGCCGGGCGCCGTCAGGCTGGCGCACATTGCCATTCCGCGGCTAATCTCGCGGCCGGCGGTGCATTGCCGCCTTCACATTGCCGATATTCGCCCGTAATGGGCTAATATCCAGCGATTCTTACGGACGGTTCGATGACCGTCGTCCATTTGACCGGTAGGGCCCGATGAACACGACAGTGTTGTTCCGTATCGCCGTCGCCATGTTGGCGGCATCTGCCTGCGCATTTCCCACGGCCGCATCGGCGCAAACCAAGCCCAAGGCCGACCCCACCGAACAGGCGGTGCTGCTCGGGCAATTCGGCGACTGGGGCGCCTACAAGGCGAACCCCGGCGGCAAGAAGGTCTGCTTCGCGCTCGCCAAGCCGACCTCGGCGGTAACCGAGCCGGCCGGCCGCAAGCGAGACCCGTCCTATGCCTTCGTCTCGACCCGTCCGGCCGAGAAGGTGAAGAACGAAGTCTCGGTGATCGTCGGCTATCCGCAGAAGCCCGGCGTCGATGCCACGGCGACAATCGGAACGGCGAACTATGTGATGTACACCCAGAACGACGGCGCCTGGGTCAAGAACGCCGCCGAGGAAGCGCAAATGGTCGAAACCTTGCGCAAGGGTACCGATCTGGTGATCAAGAGCGTGTCCGCCCTCGGCACCAAGACCACCGATACCTATTCGCTGAAAGGCATCGCCGAGGCGCTCGACAAGGTGGCGGCGGAGTGCAAGTAGGGCGTACGCGCCCTATATTGCCGTCAGCACCGCAATCCGCGCGGGCATGGCGAACTCAAATCTGATGGCAACAACAGTCGAAATCGCACCGCCCTCGGCGCCCTTCGTCGAGAAGACGCCGCTCGAGCGCTATGTCGCGCCCGCGAAGCCGTCGCTGATCGGGCTGTCGCGCGCAGACCTGGCCGACGCATTGGGCGAGGTCGGCGTTCCGCCAGCGCAGCGCAAGATGCGCGTGCAGCAGCTTTGGCACTGGATCTACTTCCGCGGCGTGACCGAATTCGACGCCATGACCAGCGTGTCGAAGGACGTGCGCTCCGCGCTTGCCGAGAAGTTCACGCTGGCGCGCCCCGAGGTGGTGGCCGAACAGATCTCGGTCGACGGCACGCGCAAATGGCTGCTGCGGCTGCCGGGCGAAGTGCAGGGCGAGCGTCCGCACGAAGTGGAATGCGTCTACATCCCCGACACCGAGCGCGGCACGCTGTGCGTCTCGAGTCAGGTCGGCTGCACGCTCACCTGCACGTTCTGCCACACCGGCACGCAGCGGCTGGTGCGCAATCTCACCGCCGGCGAGATCGTCGGTCAGGTGATGGTGGCGCGAGATCGATTGGGAGACTGGCCGGGCGCGACGCGCCCGACCGACGGCGTGATTCCCACCGGTGACCGCTGCGTCACCAACATCGTGATGATGGGCATGGGCGAGCCGCTCTACAATCTCGATGCGGTACGCGACGCACTGCTGATCGTCGCCGACGGCGACGGCATTGGCATTTCCAAGCGCCGGATCACGCTCTCCACCTCCGGCGTGGTGCCCAATATCGAACGCGCCGGCGCCGAGATCGGCTGCATGCTGGCGGTATCGCTGCATGCGGTGCGCGACGAGTTGCGCAACGAGCTGGTGCCGCTCAACCGCAAATATCCGATTGCCGATATTGCTGGACGCCTGCCGCAATTATCCCGGCGCCTCCAACGCCAAACGCATCACCTTCGAATACGTGATGCTCAAGGGCGTCAACGATTCCATCGACGACGCCAAGGCGCTGGTGCGGCTGCTCAAGGGCATCCCCGCCAAGATCAATCTCATTCCGTTCAATCCCTGGCCGGGCAGCAAATATGAATGCTCGGACTGGGAGCAGATCGAGAAATTCTCGCAGGTCGTGTTCGACGCCGGCTACGCCTCGCCGGTGCGCACGCCGCGCGGCCGCGACATTCTCGCCGCTTGCGGCCAGCTCAAGAGCGCGACCGAGAAGCTGTCCGCGCGCGAACGCATGGCGCTGCGCGCGATGGCCATGACGGATTAGCGCTTGGCATTCATCGGCCGCATCATCGTCATCTTCTTCGCCTTGTTCATGGCGACACTTGCCGGCGGCATCGCTGCCGCTATCGCGCTGCTCGGTCTTGAATTGCACATGGTCGGCGCCGATCCGATCGAGCACGCATTCTTCTGGGGCACCGCGGCATTTGCCTCCGGCGTCACCGTCGTGGTCGGCTTCCTGCCCATCCTGATCCTGGTCGTATTGGCGGAAGTGTATTCTATCCGCTCGCTCTTGATCTATGCGGTCGCCGGCGCCGCAATTCTGCTGCTCGCCTATTACAGCGCGGGTTTTACCCGGAGCTACGAGGAATCGATCGATCATCCGCCGCCGCCGATTTCGCGTGAGGCCGAGATCGCGGTCGCCGTTGGCGTGGCGTTCGGCTTCACCTATTGGCTGATCGCCGGCCGCAAGGCGGGTGCCTGGCGCGAACCATAATCCGCAATACTCATTTTCCTGCGCATGATCTTTTCCGAAAACCGGTTCCCATCCCCGATCAAGTTGAGGACAGGCTTTTCGGGATCATGCGCTAGCGCTTGGCCCACGCAAGCGCGGCTTCGAGCCGGTCGTTGCCCCAGAACAATTCGCCATCGGACGTGACAAAGCTTGGCGCGCCAAAAATGCCGAGATTGCGCGCTTGCTCGGTTTCCGCGCGCAGCCGGGATTTGTTTTCGTCCGATTGGGATTGTTGCAGCGTCGTGTCCGCGTCTTGCCCGAGATGCTTTAGAATTTCGGCGATCACGGATTGCTCGCCGATATTGCGTCCGTCGCCGAATTCGGCGCGATAAATCGCGCGGCAGAAGTCCTCGCCCCAATCGTCCGCCAGTCCGATCAGCGCGACGCGCGCGCTCAGAACGGCATTTTGCGGAAACGGCACTGGTTGCATCAACGGCAGTCCAAGACCATCGCAAATCCGCTCAATGTCCCGCCACATATAACGGCCTTTGGCGGGATACAGATTGAATGGCGACGTCGGCCAACCGTGATCCTTGAAAATAGGGCCAAGCAGAAACGGCCGCCAGCGCACGGCGACGCCCGCTGCTTTTGCCAGCGGGCCAATCCGCATGGCCGCCGGGTAGGAATAGGTCGATGCGAATTCGAACCAGAAATCGAGTGTGGGCGTGGGCGCCACGGCCGGACCGATGCTGCGAAGGGACAATGCGCTTTTCATCATAGCGTGCCTTGTCGCCGCCGCCAGTCCGCCAATCCGCAAGTCTGGCATCCGTCCTGACTTCCCTTCGTCACCTTGCTCGGCTAGACCCTCGCCCGCATGAATCGCATTGGACTGATCGTCGCGCTCGCCATTGCCGCCATTGTCGGCGCGATCTTTGGGCTTTTTCCGCAGCTCGATTTGGCGATCTCGGCGCCATTCCACGCCATGATGTTCGGCGCTAACAATTTTGCCCCGCGCATCTATCCGCCGATGATGTTGGCGCGCGACATCGGTCTCTGGGTCGGGACTGTGCTGATCGCGCCGTCGGTAGCCGCGTTCGTGATCAAACTGATTTTGCCAACGCGAAAACTATTTATATCGGGACGCGCCATTGTCTTTCTGATCGCGACGCTCGCGCTGGGACCCGGCCTGCTGGTCAATGTCGTGCTCAAGGATCACTGGGGCCGGCCGCGGCCGATCGACGTGACGCAATTCGGCGGGAACGAGCATTTCGTTGCTTGGTGGGATCCGCGCGGCGACTGCCCGAACAATTGCGCGTTCGTCTCCGGCGACGTGGCCGGCGCATTCTGGACGATGGCTCCGGCCGCGTTGGCGCCGCCGCAATGGCGAGCGCTCGCCTATGGTACCGCATTGACGCTCGGCACCGGCATGGCGGCGATGCGCGTGATGGCGGGCGGCCATTTCTTCAGCGACACCATCTTCGCCGGCGTGTTTACGTTTCTGCTGATCTGGATCGTGCACGGCTTGATCTACCGCTGGCCGCGCACGCGGCTCACCGACGCGGGCGTGGAGCGGGCGATCGAGCGCATCGCCATGCCGGGCTATAACTTCATCGCCGGCTTGTTCGGTGCCAAACGAAAATCCGAACGATGAACGTATCGATCAAAAAAATGAAATCGCCAGGCTTGCGACCCGCGATGACAAGATGATGATGATGAAGCGTTAGCGGCGCGCGGTCGCCTTCATTTCCGGCGCCGAATTCTCCGCGCCCTTGATCGAATGCCCGGTGATTAAGGAGTGTGCGTAAAAACGTGCTGGCGGCGGTCGGCGGCGAGCACGCCGTCGTCGAGCGTCACACCATCGAGCGCGGCGAGACCCCGCTGCGAGACGCCCTTGGCCTGGGCTTCTTTCTTGAAGTCGGTGATGAAACCGGTGAAGCCGCCTTTGTGGTTGCACTGCGCGGCGAAAGCCGGCGTAGCGGCGATGAGCACGACGCCCACGAAGGCGGCGGCGAAAGCGGCGTTAACTTTTGTCATGTTTCCCTGCCTTGGAGATTCCCCGTTCCGGGCAGATTTATCCGAGCGCGCCATGGCTGCCGGCGCGATCGCGCGGTAACATTAATGCCAAAGCGGCGCCTTTGCGCCCGGAGGGCCCATGGTGGAGGCTAAAGAACGCGTCAAACGCGTGCTGCATATGAAGATCCGGGCGCTCGGCGACCCGCGGCAGGTTCTCGGCTTGGTAAAGAGTGCCACGCCGTTCTATCGCTCGTTCGGCGCCACGAAGTTTCGCTTTCTCCAAAACGTGGACGATCCCGCCCGGTTCCTGATCGAGATCGAATACGAGGCGGACGCCGCGATCGAGATCAACCGCCAGAAGGTGGCGAGCGACCCGATGGTGCGCGGCTTCCTGGAGGGTTGGCGGCAGCTGCTCGCGGGCAACGCCGAGATGGATGTCTACGACGATGTGACCGAGCGGGATATTTAGCGGGCGGTTTGAGCGGTCCTTTGGCCGCTAGAATTTGAGCAACCGTCCCCCTATAGTCCGCGCGCTTTCAAAGATTGAAGGACTGTCGGCACCAAGGACCGGCATCGCATGGCAAAGTCATCGCCCAAGAAAGTCGTGCTTGCCTATTCCGGCGGGCTCGACACCTCGATCATCCTGAAGTGGTTGCAGACCACTTACGGCTGCGAGGTGGTGACCTTCACCGCCGATCTCGGCCAGGGCGAGGAGCTCGAGCCGGCGCGGCAAAAGGCGCTGCTGCTTGGCATCAAGCCGCAAAATATTTTCATCGAGGACCTGCGCGAGGAATTCGTGCGCGACTACGTGTTCCCGATGTTCCGCGCCAACGCGCTGTACGAGGGGCAATATCTGCTCGGCACTTCGATCGCGCGGCCGCTGATCGCCAAGAAGCAGATCGAAATCGCGGACAAGGTCGGCGCCGATGCCGTGGCCCATGGCGCCACCGGCAAGGGCAACGACCAGGTGCGCTTCGAACTCACCTATTACGCGCTCAAGCCCGACGTGACCGTGATCGCGCCGTGGCGGGAATGGGATTTAACCTCGCGCACGAAGCTGATCGAGTTCGCCGAGAAGCACCAGATCCCGATTGCCAAGGACAAGCGCGGCGAGGCGCCGTTCTCGGTGGACGCGAACCTGCTGCACGCATCCTCGGAAGGCAAAGTGCTGGAGGACCCGGCGAAGGAAGTGCCCGACTACGTCTATTCGCGCACCATCGATCCGGAAAAGGCGCCGGACAAGGCGACCACCATCACGGTGGATTTCGAGCGCGGCGATGCGGTTGCGATCGACGGCAAGAAGATGTCGCCGGCGGCGCTGCTCGCCAAACTCAACGAGCTCGGCAAGGCCAACGGCATCGGCCGGCTCGACCTAGTGGAGAACCGTTTCGTCGGCATGAAGTCGCGCGGCATGTACGAGACGCCGGGCGGCACCATCCTGCTGGCGGCGCATCGCGGCATCGAAAGCATCACGCTCGACCGCGGCGCCGCGCACCTGAAGGACGAGCTGATGCCGAAATATGCCGAGCTGGTCTATTACGGATTCTGGTTCGCGCCGGAGCGCGAGATGCTGCAAGCCGCGATCGACCTCAGCCAGAAATTCGTTACCGGCCGCGTCACGCTCAAGCTCTACAAAGGCAATGTCACGGTGGTCGGCCGCGAGAGCAAATATTCGCTCTACGACAAGGAGCTGGTGACCTTCGAGGAAGGCGCGGTCGCCTACGACCACCGCGACGCCGAGGGCTTCATCAAGCTCAATGCATTGCGGTTGCGCACGCTCGCCCAGCGGCGGAAGAAGCTCAAACTCGATTGACCGGAAGGCTTGACGGAGTGGAGACACCCGATGGGCAGAAACGCAGCAAGCTTGTGTCTGCTTTCGGCCCTTGCCATGACGCTCGCGGCCTGTTCGTCGGATAAGACGAAGGACTTGGATCCCAATATCGTTCCCATCAACGCCAAGGACGAAATCCTCAATACGATGTTGAAGGCGCTGCCCGATCCGACCAATGTACGCGACGCCTATATGTCTGATCCCGCGCTCACATCGACCGGCAGGGAGCAGCGCTACACGGCCTGCGTCCGCTACAATGCCCGCGACGCGAGCCGGCAGTACGCCGGCAGCACGGATCGCATCGCCTATTTTTATGGCGGCCATCTCAACCAGCTGGTCGAGGCCACTAAGGAGCAATGCGGCAACGCCGTCTACAAGCCGTTTCCGGAATTGGAAAATCTCTGCCAAGCCAAGAAATGCGTATAGCGCCGCGCTGACCGCCGCGAATTGTCAGTTCTTCAGCCGCGCGATCAGGCCGTCCGCCTCAAACCTGCCGGTCGATCATCGCCTTTTTCAACACGGCGATTTCCTTCGCCGGATTGAGGCCCTTCGGGCACGCTTTCGAGCAATTCATGATGGTGTGGCAGCGATAGAGCCGGAACGGGTCCTCTAGATTGTCGAGCCGTTCGCCGGTTGCTTCGTCGCGGCTGTCCTGCACCCAGCGATTGGCCTGCAGTAGTGCCGCCGGGCCGAGATAGCGATCCGAATTCCACCAATAGCTCGGGCACGAGGTCGAGCAGCATGCGCACAAAATGCATTCGTACATGCCGTCGAGCTTGGCGCGGTCTTCGTAACTCTGCTTCCATTCCTTCTCGGGCGTCGGCGACACCGTCTTGAGCCAGGGCTCGATCGAGGTGTATTGCGCGTAGAAATTCTTCAGGTCCGGCACCAAATCCTTCACCACCGGCTGGTGCGGCAGCGGATAGATCCGGAGCGGCGCCTTGGCGTCGTCGATCGCCATGGTGCAGGCGAGCGTGTTGGTGCCGTCGATATTCATGGCGCAGGAGCCGCATACGCCCTCGCGGCAGGAGCGTCGGAAAGTAAGCGTCGGGTCGATGTTGGTCTTGATCCAAATCAGCGCGTCGAGAACCATCGGCCCGCAGTCGTCGCGATCGATCGTATAAGTGTCAACGCGTGGATTTGCGCCGTCCTCCGGCGACCAGCGATAGATGCGGAACTCGGTTACGTGCGTAGCATGCGCCGTGCGCGGCCAGGTCTTGCCCTCGGTGATCTTGGAGTTCTTCGGTAGCGTGAATTCGACCATGTCGGCGATCCGTGTTTGGGTGATTAGGCCTCCGCGTCAGTAGACGCGGGCTTTCGGTTCGATATAGGCGATGTCGTTGGTGAGCGTGAAGGCATGCACCGGGCGGTCATCGATCTTCACCTTGCCCTTCGCGTCCATCCACGCCAGCGTGTGCTTCATCCAGTCCTTGTCGTTGCGCTCGGGGAAATCCTCGCGCGCATGCGCACCGCGGCTTTCGGTGCGGTTCCGCGCCGAATCCATGGTGACGACCGCTTGCGCCATGAGGTTTTCGAGCTCGAGCGTCTCGATCAGGTCGGAATTCCAGATCAGCGAACGGTCGGTGACGTGGATGTCGGCTAGGCCTGCATGCACGTCGTGGATCAGCTTATGGCCTTCGTCCAGCACCTCGCCGGTGCGGAACACCGCGCAATTGTTCTGCATCACCTTCTGCATCTTGAGCCGCAGCTGCGATGTCGGCGTGCCGCCGGCGGCGTGGCGGAACTTGTCGAGCCGCGCCAGCGCGAATTCGGCGGAATTCTTCGGCAGTTCGGGCTGTGTATCGCCGGGCGTGAGCAGTTCGGCGCAGCGCAGGGCGGCGGCGCGGCCGAACACCACGAGATCGATCAGCGAATTCGATCCCAGCCGGTTGGCGCCGTGCACCGACACGCAGGCCGCTTCGCCCAGCGCCATCAAGCCGGGCACCACCGTATCGGCGTTGCCATTCTTCTTGGTCAATGCCTCGCCGTGGAAGTTGGTGGGAATGCCGCCCATGTTGTAGTGGGCCGTCGGCAGCACCGGAATCGGCTCCCGGGTGATATCGACGTCGGAAAAAATACGCGCCAGATCCGCGATCCCCGGCAGCCGCTCGTGCAGCACCTTGGGATCGAGATGATCGAGATGCAGATAAATATGGTCCTTGTTCTTGCCGACCCCGCGTCCTTCGCGAATCTCGATGGTCATGGAGCGCGAGACCACGTCGCGCGAGGCCAGATCCTTGGCTGACGGCGCATAGCGCTCCATGAAGCGTTCGCCTTCGGAATTGACCAGATAGCCGCCTTCGCCGCGCGAGCCTTCGGTGATCAGGCAGCCGGCGCCGTAGATGCCGGTCGGGTGGAACTGCACGAATTCCATGTCCTGCAGCGGCAGGCCGGCGCGCAGAACCATCGCATTGCCATCCCCGGTGCAGATATGCGCCGAGGTGCAGGAGAAATAAGCGCGCCCATAGCCGCCAGTGGCGATAATGACCATGTTGGCGCTGAAGCGGTGGATGGTGCCGTCATCGAGATTGAGCGCGACCACGCCGCGGCAGCGGCCATCGTCGTCCATGATCAGGTCGATGGCGAAATATTCGATGTAGAACTCGGCCGCATGCCGCAGCGCCTGACCGTACATGGTGTGCAGCATGGCGTGGCCGGTGCGGTCGGCGGCGGCGCAGGTGCGTTGCGCCGTGCCCTTGCCGAAATGCGTGGTCATGCCGCCGAACGGGCGCTGATAGATGCGACCGTCCTCCCGGCGCGAGAATGGCAGGCCCCAGTGCTCCAACTCGTAGACCGCATCCGGCGCGTTGCGGCAGAGATATTCGATGGCGTCCTGGTCGCCGAGCCAGTCGGAGCCCTTGACGGTGTCGTACATGTGCCAGCGCCAGTCGTCCTCGCCCATATTGCCGAGCGCGGCGGCGATACCGCCCTGGGCTGATACGGTGTGCGAGCGGGTCGGGAATACCTTGCTGATGCAAGCGGTGCGCAGGCCGGCTTCGCCGCAGCCGACCACGGCGCGCAGGCCGGAGCCGCCGGCGCCGATCACCACCACGTCGAAGCTGTGATCCTCGATTGGGTAGGCTTTGCCGTTCACTGCCGGCGCGCCGTTCGATTTTCCGTTTGTCGCCATGGTTCAGACCCCGAACGAGAGTTTCAGGATGGCGAAGGCGGAGCCGAGACCGACGGCAATAACGAAGAACGTATTCGCCATCAGGCCCGCCAACTTCAGCTTATCCTCGTGCACGTAGTCGATGATGATTTCCTGCATGCCGATCCACATGTGATAGACCATGTTGATGATGAACAGCAGCATGATGATGGCGACGATCGGCGAGCCGAGAATTTGCACGACCGCCGCGTGACTGCGTCCGAGTAGCGCGATGACGATGACGAACAGCGCGATGGTCAGCGGAATCCCGGCCACCGATGTCACGCGCTGATGCCAGAAATCTTTGGTACCGGAATGGGCAGCGCCCAGACCGCGAACGCGGCGCATCGGCGTGCGCATCAGCGGCTCCTTCATCGCGGGCCTCCCATGGCGAGATAGCCGACCACCCAAATGACCAGCGTGAGCGAGACCGAGCCGATCAGCGTCGCCAGCGCCAGCATTTCGCGCTCGGCCGGCTCGAACCCATGGATGGTGTCCCAGATCAGATGGCGGATGCCGCCGAGCATGTGATGGAGCAGCGCCCAAGTGTAACCGAACAGCACCAGCCGCCCGATCAGGCTGCCCATGAACCATTCGAAATTGGCGTAGGCGTTAGGGCCCGAGGCCGCTGCGATCAGCCACCAAGCGATCAGCAGCACGCCAAAATACAGCGTGAAGCCGCTGATGCGATGAAAGCCGGACATTACAAATGACAGCGTCAACTTATAGACTTGCAAGTGCGGAGAGAGTGGGCGCGGGCGTTGCGAACCTGTCGTCGTTCCCGCATCAAGCTCGGCCATCATCATTCTCCAGAACACTCAAAACCCGCCGCTTGATCGCATTATCGAAGCGTAGCCGGAGCCGCAACGCAGCCTTCGGCGAAAATCCAAACGCTCGCTGCCGGCCGCCTCCACCACGGCGAAGCGACCTTGCGAGCGAGTGGCCGGTTCGGGCAATCGCTTTTCGACTTGACCGGCGGCCAGAACCAGTTACTTCTTCAAATACGAAGCTTGAACCTATAAATCACGCGGTGCAATATGTGTTTTGCGTAGCCTGCCTTCGCAAAATAAGAAGGTAGCCGGTCCCATGCGCTTCGACTTCATCGATCTCAACCTGTTTCGCCACATCGTCGAGGCGGGCAGCATCACCCATGGCGCCGAGCGCTCGAATCTGGCGCTGGCCGCCGCCAGCACCCGCATCCGCAAGATGGAAATGGCGTTCGGCACCGAATTGCTGGTGCGCGGCCGCCAGGGTGTCGCGCCGACGCAGGCCGGCCGCACGCTGCTGCAGCACGCGCGCTCGATCCTGTCGCAGACCGAACGCTTGCAGGAGGATCTGACCCCCTACGCGCGCGGGCTCGCCGGCCAGGTGCGGGTGCTGTCCAACACCAATGCGCTCACTGAATTCCTGCCCGAGACGCTGAGTTCATTCCTTACGGCGTATCCCGACATCAGCGTGGACCTGGAGGAGCGCCTGAGCGACGAAATCGTCGGCCTGATCGCGGAAGGCAGCGCCGATATCGGTATCGTCGCCGGCACCGTCGATCACGGCGCCCTGGATACATTTCCGTATCGCAGCGATCGCTTCGTGCTGGTGGTCGCGCGCAATCATCCGCTCGCCAGCCGCTCGCGCATCGGCTTTGCCGAGGTGCTCGACTACGACATGGTGGGGCTCGATCGCGCCAGCGCGATCCAGCGCTTCCTGGCTGACAAGGCGAGCCGCATCGGGCGTCCGTTGCGGCTGCGCGTTCAGCTGCGCAGCTTCGACGCGATCTGCCGTCTGGTCGAATGCAATGTCGGCGTCGGCATCGTGCCGGAGACCACCGTGCAGCGGACGTCGCGCAACATGGCGATCAGCGCCGTTCGCCTCACCGATGCCTGGGCGCCGCGCGAATTGACCATCTGCGTGCGCGACATCGACGCGCTGCCGCCCTATGCGCGGCAATTGGTCGATCATCTGCGTGCGAGCGCCTAGCGCACGATCCCGAAAAGTGGGAACCGGTTTTCGGAAAAGATCATACGCCAAGTAATTAGCGCGGCAGCAACACCCAGTAATCAAGATCGAGAATCACGGCCGGGTCGTAGTCGTCACCGCTCTGATGACGGAAAATCCGCGCAAGGCTTATCCTTGGTGGCGATGGTGCGCAGGCGCAGCGCGCCGACATCCTTGCGGCCGGGCAATTCGGCGGTGGCCACCACCTCGGACCAGGCGAACACCGTCAGCCCCGCGAACAGCGGCGCCACATGCCGTCCGCCATTGATCGCCGCCACATGGAACGCATTGCCGAGCCCGTTGAACGAGAGCGCGCGCGCCAGCGAAATGGCGTGGCCGCCATAGATCAGGCGGCGGCCGAAGCGGCCCTTGCTTTCGGCGAACTGGTTGAAGTGAATGCGCGCGGTGTTCTGGTAGAGCCGCGTCGCGATCTGATGCTCGGCTTCTTCCACCGTGACGCCGTCGACGTGGTCGATTTTCTCGCCGGTCTTGTAGTCGCCGAAGCGGTGCGGGCTGCCGGACAGCACCGTGTCGTAGGCCGCAGCGTCGATCTTTGGGCAGGCGGCGCCGAGTTTTGAAACATCCACGCTCTTGGGCAGCTCGGGCACTTTCTCGCCGGGCGCGCGGCGCTGCCTCGTCGCGCTTGCGCACCATCACCCAGCGCACATAGTCGAGCACCGCGTCGCCGTCCTGGTCGAAGCCGCGCGAGCGCACATAGACGATGCCGGTCTTGCGGTTCGAGTTCTCCTTCAGGCCGATCACCTCCGACACCGCGTTGAGCGTGTCGCCCGGATAGACGGCTTTGAGGAAACGGCAATCGGCATAGCCGAGATTGGCCACCGCATTGAGCGAGATGTCCGGCACGGTCTTGCCGAACACCACGTGAAACACCAGCAGATCGTCGAGCGGCGAGCGCGGATAGCCGATTTTGCGCGCGAAGGCGTCCGACGACTGCACGGCAAAACGCGACCCGAACAGCCCGTTGTAAAGCGCCACGTCGCCGAGCGTGACCGTGCGCGGCGTGGCGTGGCGGATCACCTGGCCGAGGCGGAAATCCTCGAAGAAATTACCGGGATTGGTCTTAGGCAAAGGCGCGTCGCTCACGAGGCGGGTTCCTTCATCCGATTTTTCCCGGCCCGCCATTCTCACAAAACCGTGAGCCGAACGCCAGCTTCCGGCAACGGGAAACTGATGAGGACGTGTTCGGCCGACATGCTAGCGGATGAACCGCAATGTCAATTCGTCAATTCTCTGGAGGACACCGATGAAAAAGAGCATCCTGTTTTCGGCGCTGGTCGCGGCCGGTTTGGCCATGGCCCCGTTGGCGCCCGCGACCGCCGCCGACGACATGAAGAAGGACACCATGTCCAAGGACAGCATGTCGAAGGATTCGACGAAAAAGGACTCGATGGCGAAGGACACCATGTCCAAGGACTCGATGAAGAAGGACGACGGCATGGCCAAGGACAATATGTCCAAGGACAACATGAAGAAATAAATCCCGGGGCTGCCGGGTTCTTGCATCCAGGGGCCCGGCGGCGCCGTATATTCGCCGATCGCCAAGGAATGAATATGCCATGAGCGCAGAAGCAATCGTCGGCGGCCGCCCGGCCGCAACGTCTAAAGTCATTCATCCGGGCTGGGTGCGCATCACCCATTGGATCAACGCGATCGCGATCCTGGTGATGATCGGCTCCGGCTGGCAAATCTACAACGCCTCGCCGCTGTTCAAATTCGAGTTCTCCAAGCAGCATCACGCTCGGCGGCTGGCTCGCCGGTGCGCTGCTCTGGCATTTCGCCGCCATGTGGGTGATGGTGATCAACGGCATCGTCTATGTCACGCTTGGGCTGCTCACCGGCCGTTTCCGCCGCAAGCTGTTGCCGATCACTCCATCCGCAAGTGTTGGCCGACGCCAAGGCGGCTTTGACATTCAAGCTCGCGCACGACGATCTGTCGCACTACAACGCGGTGCAGAAATTGCTGTACTGCCGGCGTGATCCTGTGCGGCATCGTGATCGTGCTGTCGGGGATCGCGATCTGGAAGCCGGTGCAGTTCCAGGAATTGACCACGCTGTTCGGCGGCTACGACTTTGCCCGCTACGTGCATTTCTTTGCCATGGCGGCGATCGTCGGCTTCCTGGTCGTGCATGTGGCGCTGGCGCTGCTGGTGCCGAAGAGCCTGCGCGCCATGATCGCCGGACGCTAAGGAGGACAACATGCGCCAACGCAAAATCATTCCCGGCGTCGATGCCAAGCTGCTGATCAAGGATGCCGGCAAGCTGATGCCCGATCCGATGCGGCGCAACTTCCTGCGCGGCGCCGCCAGCCTTGGCGCGCTCACCTTCCTCACCGGTTGCGACATCATCGATGGCGACACCGCCGAAGAGATGCTGCGCAAGATTTCTTCGCCTTCAACGACGGCGCGCAGGCGGCAATATTCAGCCACAGCAAGCTGGCGCCGACATTTCCCGAGAGCGCCATCACCAAGCCGTTCCCGTTCAACGCCTATTACGACGAGGACGAAGCGCCGGAGGTGGACGGCAAAACCTACAAGCTCGAAGTCGCCGGCCTGGTCGAGAACAAGAAGTCGTGGACGCTCGACGAACTCCACGCGCTGCCGCAAGTCTCGCAGATCACGCGGCATGTCTGCGTGGAAGGCTGGAGCGCCATCGGCTCCTGGCAGGGCGCGCCGCTGTCGGAATTCCTGACGCGCATCGGCGCCGACACCCGCGCAAAATACGTCTGGTTCAAATGCGCCGAGGGCTACACCAACACCATCGACATGCCGACCGCGCTGCATCCGCAGACGCAGATGACGTTCAAATACGCCAACCAGATTCTGCCGCGCGCCTATGGCTTCCCGATGAAGATCCGCATTCCCA
Source organism: uncultured Alphaproteobacteria bacterium (assembly GCA_963781875.1). Lineage (GTDB taxonomy): Bacteria > Pseudomonadota > Alphaproteobacteria > Rhizobiales > Xanthobacteraceae > Pseudolabrys. The sequence goes on along the minus strand of CAWAHP010000009.1, from coordinate 232,057 downwards.
CCAAGCTCGGCTTCAAGAATCCGAAATACGTAGTGGCGATGGAAGTCACCAACACCGACAAGGGCGGCTACTGGGAAGACAAGGGCTACAACTGGTTCAGCGGGCTGTAGCCGCTTCGAGCCTTGCCATTCGTTGCGCGGACCTTTAGCAATCCGCGCAGTTCAGGAATGGTGAGGCGTATCCATGGCGACCCATAATCTGCTTCTGCTCCCCGGCGACGGCATCGGCCCGGAAGTGATGGCGCAAGTGAAGCGCGTCATCGACTTCTTCAACAAAAAGGGCCCCGACAAGTTCGCCACCGAAGAGGCGCTCGCCGGCGGCTGCTGCTACGACGCCCACGGGGTCGCCATCACCGACGCCACCATGGAGAAGGCCAAAGCCGCCGACGCCGTCATCTTCGGCGCGGTGGGCGGGCCGAAATGGGACAAGGTGCCTTATGACGTACGGCCGGAGGCGGGCCTATTGCGGCTGCGCAAGGACCTCGCGCTGTTCGCCAATATCCGGCCGGCCATCGTCTATCCGGCGCTCGCCGATTCCTCCTCGCTCAAACGCGAGGTGGTCGAGGGCCTCGACATCATCATCCTGCGCGAGCTGACCGGCGGCGTCTATTTCGGCGAGCCGAAGACCATCACCGATCTCGGCAACGGCCAGAAGCGCGCCATCGACACGCAGGTTTACGACACCTACGAGATCGAGCGCATCGCGCGCGTGGCCTTCGAGCTCGCGCGCGCGCGCAAGAAGCGCAACAAGGTGACCTCGATGGAAAAGCGCAACGTCATGAAGACCGGCGTGCTGTGGAACGAGGTGATGACGGCGCTGCATGCGCGCGAATTCAAGGACGTGCAGCTCGAGCACTTGCTGGCGGATGCTGGCGGCATGCAGTTGGTGCGCCAGCCGAAGCAGTTCGACGTGATCGTCACCGACAATCTGTTCGGCGACATGCTCTCCGACATCGCCGCGACGCTGACCGGCTCGCTCGGCATGCTGCCGTCGGCGTCATTGGGCGAGGTCGATCCGAAGACGCGCAAGCGCAAGGCGCTGTATGAACCGGTGCACGGCTCGGCGCCCGACATTGCCGGCAAGGGCATCGCCAATCCGATCGCCATGATTGCCTCGTTCGGCATGGCGTTGCGCTACTCATTTAATTTGAGCAAGCAAGCCGACATGATCGACCAGGCGATCGCCGCCACGCTCGCCAAGGGCCTGCGCACCGCCGACATCAAATCGGAGGGCACCAAGGTGGTCAGCACCGCGGAGATGGGTTCGGCGATTCTGGCGGAGTTGGAAACGCTGGCGGGCCAAATAAAAAACGCGGCCAAATCGGCCGCGTTATTTTTTCTGCGACGCGCTGGTGGCCTAGAACTTCAGAAACGGATTGTTCCTGCTCGGCAGATCGAACGCGCCGGGCAGCGCCGATTGGTTGCCGCCGAAGGCCGTGTTGTCGAGCACGCCGCCGGCCTTTTGGTTCGGCAGCGACGCGTAATCGTGATCGTTGCGGCTGCCGGGCAGCACTTCGGTGCCCGGATCGAGGTAGGACCGCTTCTGGATGATGATGCGGGTGCGCGTCCGGCCGTCCTCGTCGCGGCTGGTGAACACCGTATGCCCGCGCGCATCGATGACGCGCTTCTTCTGCTTCTGCGGCTCGGCACTCGCCGGCGCGGCCAGTAGGGCCAGGGCCCCGACCACGGCAAACGCCGAGGCAACGACTTTCAAACGCATGGATTCCTCGCCAGTGGCATTTGTTGCAATGCAGTCTAGCGGGCTTCAGTTCGGCTTAATAGGGCCTAATGCCAGGTATTTGTTCGAGAAATCGTTAAGAAAAAGGCCCCGCCACGGGGGCGGGGCCGGTTTTGCCGGATATTTCGGCGCGGCTCGCGCCGGTCAGCTGCCGTAGTTCTTCTTCAGGTAATCCCCGATTGCCTTGGCATCGGCGTCGTCGATCGGCGCCCCGAACGCCTTGATCATCTTGGTGACCTCGGCATCCCACAGCGCCGCATTGGGGAACGGCGAGTTCATCGGGATATAGGACAGGCTGTGGCAGGCCTGACAATTGGCCTCCACCTTGTCGAGGCCCGGTCCCTGCTTCAGCTTGATCACCTGCTCGGCGGCGAACGCCGGCGATGCGATGAGAGCGGCGACAAGTGCAATGACGAATTTCTGCATAGTGCCCCCTTACGCCGTCAGCGTGATGTTTTGGATGACGTTGTTGTGGTAGCCGGCCGGGTTGAAGATCAATTCGGAAGTCTGGCTCTGGCCGAGCTTGTTGGTGGCGTTGACCATCACTGAGTTCTTGCCGGCCTTGGCCGACAGATCGAAGCTCCACGGCCGGAACGCGAAGCGGCCGAGATCCTGGCCCAAAGTCGCGCTCGACCAGCTCTTGCCGCCATCGGTCGAGACTTGCACCGAACTGATGCCGTAGCCGCCGTCCCAGGCCATGCCGCTGACCGTGACCTTGCCGGCTTTCACCTTCTCGCCGTCGCGATGGCTGGTGATCAGCGAATTGACCACCATCTCGGTGATCGGCGTGCTTGCCGCATTTTCCTGGCTGATAAAACGGTCCCGCAGCGGGAACTTGCCGACCGGAACGCGATAGGCGGGGTTCATCCAGAATCCGCCTTGCGGCTTGGTGAGCGCGTTGATCGAGGTGACGTGCTTCATCCAGTAGGTGCCGGTCCAGCCCGGCACGACGATGCGGGCCGGGAAGCCGTTGAAATGCGGCAGCGGCTGGCCGTTCATCTCGTAGGCGATCAGCGTCGTTTCCTCGATCGCCTTCCAGGCTGGAATGCTCTTGATGAAGTCCGGGGTCTTATCGATCGCCGGTCCATCGGCGCCGTTGAAGGAAATCTCGATCGCCTCGGTCTTCAAGCCGACCTTGTCGAGCACGTCCTTGAGCCGGGCGCCTTTCCAGCGCGCACAGCCCATCGCGCCGTAGCCCCACTCGACGCCGGCGACGTGCGGCTTCGACAGGCCGCGCCGGTTGCCCGAGCATTGATTGACGGCGACCACCTCGAACGCCGGCATCTTCTTCAGGTCGTCGAGCGTGAGTTCGGCGGTGCCATTGGCGCCGTCGCCGCCGACCGCGATCTTGTAGCCCTCGGCTTTGACTTCCGGGATATCCGCGAGGTGATAACGCACGAAGAACTGGTCATTCGGCGTAATCGGCGTGCGCAGATATTCGAGCGGCGATTCATAATTGGGCGGCCGGTCGGCCAGCTGAATCAGCGGCTTCTTGCCCGGCAGCGTCCCCATGGTCACATAGCTGCTGATGCCCTCGGGCACGCCCGGTGACAGCTCCACGCCGGCAGCCTCGGCCAGTTTCGGCAGACTCAATCCGGAAGCGGCCAGCGCTGCGCCCGCGCCCGCCGTCCCAAGCAAATGACGTCGTGTGATCATCGTTTCCTCTCCCCAGAGGTTCTTGTTTCAGCCGACCCGGCCATCGCCGCGGCTTCAGATATTTTTATTTGAATATGATCCGCCGAATTCATTCGCCGGTCAATTGGAATGCTGCCCGCGCGCAGCGCGGCCAATCCCACCGTGTGAGATTTTAGCAAGATGGCACGATGCAATTGGAATGATGGACGGGCGTGATGGCACTCATCAGCGGCAGCGATTGGAAAATGCGCGCGGCGACCATGGAAAGCACCAAAAGTTCACCCAAATATGCGAGCAGACGCATAGGCAGGCCGCCGTTGTCTTGGCGTCGGTTCTCGCTTAGAAGCGCTGCATCCGGCTGCGCCGTGCTAGGATGCGCCGGAGAAATGTTTTGGAGCTTTAACAATGGGTTACAAGGTCGCCGTGGTGGGTGCCACCGGCAATGTCGGGCGGGAGATGCTCAACATTCTGGCCGAGCGGAATTTCCCCGCCGACGAGGTGGTCGCGCTCGCCTCGCGCAAGAGCATGGGCGTGGAGTGCTCGTTCGGCGACAAGACGCTGAAGGTGAAGACGCTCGACCATTACGACTTCTCCGACGTCGACATTTGTCTGATGTCGGCCGGCGGCGCGGTGTCGAAGGAATGGTCGCCGAAGATCGCGGCGCAAGGCGCGGTGGTGATCGACAATTCGTCGGCCTGGCGTATGGACCCGGACGTTCCGCTGATCGTGCCGGAGGTGAACGCCGACGCGATCAAGGACTTCGCCAAGAAGAACATCATCGCCAATCCAAACTGCTCGACCGCCCAGCTCGTGGTCGCGCTCAAGCCGCTGCACGACAAGGCCAAGATCAAGCGCGTGGTGGTGGCGACCTATCAGTCGGTGTCGGGCGCCGGCAAGGACGCGATGGACGAACTGTTCCAGCAGACCAAGGCGGTGTTCACGCTCGGCGAGGTCGAGGGAAAGAAGTTTCCCAAGCGCATCGCGTTCAATCTGATCCCGCAGATCGATGCGTTCATGGAGGACGGCTACACCAAGGAAGAATGGAAGATGATGATGGAGACCAAGAAGATTCTTGATCCCAAAATCAAGCTCACCGCCACCTGCGTGCGCGTGCCGGTGTTCGTCGGCCATTCCGAAGCGGTGAATGTCGAATTCGAAAATCCGATCAGCGTCGACGAAGCGCGCGCCATCCTGCGCGCCGCACCCGGCTGCCAGGTGATCGACAAGCACGAGGATGGCGGCTACGTCACACCGCACGAATGCGTCGGCGAGGACGCGACCTATATCAGCCGCATCCGCACCGACCCGACCGTCGACAACGGCCTGCAGCTGTGGGTGGTCTCGGATAACCTGCGCAAGGGCGCGGCGCTCAACGCCATCCAGATTGCCGAGTGCCTGATCAATCGCAAGCTGATCTCCGCCAAGCGTAAGGCGGCGTAAGAATCGTCATGCGTGGGCTTGACCCGCGCATCCATCTCATTCGCAATGATGGATTGCCGGGGCTCGCCCGGCAATGACGGGTAGGGTTTCCCATGATCATCCGGCCGCGCCGCAGCGTGCTCTACATGCCGGGCTCCAATGCCCGCGCGCTGGAGAAGGCCAAGACGCTTGCCGCCGACGGCGTCATCCTCGACCTTGAGGATTCGGTCGCGCCCGAGGCCAAGGAGACCGCGCGCAAGCAGGTGGTGGACGCGGTGAAGGCCGGCGGCTTCGGCGCGCGCGAAGTGTTCATCCGCGTCAACGGCATCGACACGCCCTGGCACGCCGACGATCTCTCCGCCGCCGCCCATGCCGCGCCCGATGCCATCCTGGTGCCGAAGATTTCCAGTCCCGAACAGCTGGAAATGATCGGCCGCCGCCTGCTCGACATGCATAGCGATCAAAAGATCAGAATCTGGGCGATGATCGAGACGCCGCTGGCGATCTTCAACATTCTGTCGATCGCGGCGGAAGCGCGCGATTCCGAGGCGCGGCTGTCCGGCTTCGTGATGGGCACCAACGATCTCGCCAAGGACACCCGCGCGCGCCTCGTGCCCGGGCGCGCGCCGATGCTGCCGTGGCTCACCACCTGCGTCGCGGCGGCGCGCATCCACGGCATCGACATTCTCGACGGCGTCTACAACGATATCGGCAACGACGAAGGGCTTCGTCGCCGAATGCGCGCAAGGCGTCGAACTCGGCTTCGACGGCAAGACGCTGATCCATCCCAATCAGATCGAGCCCTGCAACAAGGCGTTCTCGCCGTCGCCGGACGAAGTCGCGCTGGCGCGCAAAATGATCGCGGCATTCGATCTGCCGGAAAACAAGAGCAAGGGCGTGGTGTCGATCGACGGCCGCATGGTCGAGCGCCTGCATGCCGACATGGCGCGGCGCACGGTGGCGATCGCCGAAGCGATTGAGGCCAGACCATGAGAAATTCGGTCATCCTTGCGTTCGCTCTGATCGCGTTTGGCGCGCCAGCCAGCGATTGCGAACGACATCGCGCCGGGCGGCACCCTGCGCGCCGTCTATCTCGGCGAGCAATCCGGCGCAAGCGGTGCAGGATCGCGCCACCGGCGCCATTCGCGGCGCATCCGCCGATCTCGCGCGCGAACTCGGCCGGCGCATCGATATGCCGGTCGAGATCAAGCCGGTCGCCGATCCGAAGGCGGTGATCGACGCGGTCAGCGGCGGCGCGGCCGATATCGGCTTCGTGGCGTTCGCGCCGTCGCGCGTCGGCACCGTGGAATTCTCGCAAACCTACATGCTGGTGCGGCAGAGCTTCCTGGTGCTGCGAGGATTCGAACATCCGCGCCATCGCCGATGTCGACCGCGCCGGGCAGAAAATCGCCGGCACGCGTCAACGATTCGATCACGCTGTTCATGAAACGAAAATTCAAGACAGGCGACGCTGCGTCGAAATCGACAACGACCCGGCCGAGATCAAGCGCCTGCTGCTGGCGAAGGAGATCGACGCCTTCGGCGCCAATCGCCAGCGGCTGACCAATCTGATGAAGGACACGGCGGGCCTGCGGATGCTTGCCGGACAGCCTGTTCGGCGTGCCGCAGACCATCATCGTGCCGAAGGGCAAGCCGGAGGTGCTCGCCGCCGTCAATCGCTTCATCGACGACGTGCGCGCGTCGGGCTTTCTGAAAAAGGCGATCGACAACAGCGGTGTCGTCGGGCTCGACGCCGCGCCGGCCGGTTCATGGCACGCCGTCGGTGCCAGATTAGGCTCGTTGCAGCGTGGCAGACGTGTAGACGAAAACGGCGCCACTTGCCGGCGCCGCCGTGCAGGCAGATGAAGCGCGACATTCGGCCGGCTCGCCGCCGAGCCTGATAGACCGCCTTGCCGTGATAAACGGTCGAGACGAATTGCGTGCCGACCTTGTCGGCGAACTTGTCTTCTTCGACGCCAGCGCGGTCGATTTCGAATTTCTTGAACGCCGGATTTTCCCGTTTGAATCTTGATCGCGGCGAGCTTTTCGCAATCGCGCAAGCCGTCTTCGGTCGATTTCTGCGCCAGCGCGGACGGTGCGGCGCACAGTGCGCACACCGCCGCGCGAGCGCGATCTTCACGCCCACGGCCGCGCGGCCTTGGCCTTGTCCTCGTAGCTCGACGATCTTGCTCTGCTTCTGCTTGGTCAGCCCGATATCGTCGAGCCCGTTGAGCATGCAGTGCTTGCGGAAGGCGTCGATCTCGAACTTGATCATGCCGCCGTCGGGGCCGCGGATTTCCTGTTTCTCCAGGTCGATGGTGAGCGTGGCATTGGCGCCGCGGCTCGGCATCGTCGAACAGCTTCTCCAGATCCTCGGGCGAGACGCGGATCGGCAGCACGCCGTTCTTGAAGCAGTTGTTGTAGAAGATGTCGCCGAACGAGGTCGAGATCACGCAGCGGATGCCGAAATCCATCAGCGCCCAGGGCGCGTGCTCGCGCGACGAGCCGCAGCCGAAATTGTCGCCGGCGACCAGGATCTTGGCTTTGCGATAGGCCGGCTTGTTGAGCACGAAGTCCGGGTTTTCGCTGCCGTCGTCCTTGTAGCGCATCTCGGAGAACAGGCCCTTGCCGAGTCCGGTGCGCTTGATGGTCTTCAGGTATTGCTTGGGGATGACCATGTCGGTGTCGACATTGATGATCCGCAGCGGCGCGGCGACGCCTTCCAGGGTGGTGAATTTTTCCATGTTTCTTATGCCTGTTTGAATTCGCTCTGTTTCATAAGCTGTACCGCAGTCGGGTCAATAGAGCGTTGCCATGAGCCATGGAAGATCAGCCATGCGATGCGCTATTCCGCGCTCGCCTCGATCGCTTCCATGTCGTCATCCGACAGCCCGAAATGGTGGCCGATCTCGTGCACCAGCACGTGGGTGACGATGGCGCCCAGGCTTTCCTCGTGCTCGGCCCAGTAATCGAGGATCGGCCGGCGGTAGAGCCAGATCATGTTGGGCATCAGCTCCGGCGCCGATTCCGACTGGAACGGCAGGCCGACCCCCTGGAACAGGCCGAGCAGGTCGAACTCGCTCTCAGCCTCCATGGATTTCAGCACCTCCTCGGTGGGGAAATCCTCGACCCGGATGATGAGGTCCTCGCAAAGGCTGCGGAATTGCTCCGGCAGCCGGGCATAGGCCTCCGCCGCCAGCGCTTCGATATCGGCCAGCGAGGGCGCCGCCACCCCCCGCCAGGCCTGCGGGCCGTCGAATTGGCCTTTCATACCAGTGTTCTAGGCGAGGTCCCCGCGCTTAACCAAGCGGTTGACGGCGCAGCCTGAATGGGCGACCGTTAACCTCTGGGGCGTGACGCGTAGGGACCAGAACATGCCGAGGAACTTGCCGAAAAGCTGGATGTACATTGCATCCTGGCGCTGTTCGTCGCCGGCAATGTGTTCTTCTCGACCTCTGCCTCGGCCGAGTTCTTCGGCTGCCACGACAAGCCCGGCCGCGTGCTCGCCAGCTACGACGGCGCTTCGCGGCATCAATATAGCCGCCGCTACTCCCACGAATTCGCCGCGCAGGCGCGCACCCGTCGCGTGACCTATGCCGGTCCCGGGCGCTATTGGAGCGACCGGTCGCGATGGTAGGCCTGGTCCGGCGGACGGAGGGCACGATGCCGAAGATCGCACTCTTACTCGCGGCGCTGCGCTCTGCTTCCAGGCGTCATGCAGCCGGCTGCCGCCGAGCCGACCGATCAGGGGCAGGAGTTGTCCGCGCAGCGCGCCCGCGCATCACGATCTATCCACGCCATCTCGGCCCTAACGCCAAGCGGCAGTGCCGCGCCTGGCTGGTGAAGGAATACCGCGTCAGCGGCACGGTGATCGTGCCGCGCCAGCAATGCTGGTGGGAATAGCGCATGTCCGCAGGCCGTTTTCGGATACGATTGTCCAATACGGCCTGATAGTTCTGATTAGTCTGTCGGGCGGCATCGGAGGTGTCGCGATGTCGAAGCTTGTGAAAATTTTCGCGGTGTTGCTGGTGATCGCCGGCGCCATCGCCGTCACGCCGCGCCCGGCCGAGGCCCGCTGGGGTCACGGCGGATGGGGCCATCATTGGGGCGGCGGCTGGGGTCATCATTGGCGGCGGATGGGGCTATCGTCGTTTCGCCTACTATCCGCGGCCGTATTACTACGCGGTGCCTTACTATTATGCGCCGCGGCGGCTTCGTGCGCATTCACTTCTGGCGCCATCGCCACTGGGGCTGGCGGCGCCACTGGTGGTGATACGCTACACGTGAAACAAAAAGGCCCGCCGCACGGCGGGCCTTTTTCGTTTTGATTGACGCCGGCGTCGCTATTTCCACTCCCGCACGTCGACGAAATGTCCGGCGATCGCGGCCGCTGCCGCCATCGCGGGCGACACCAGATGCGTGCGGCCCTTGTAGCCCTGGCGGCCTTCGAAGTTGCGGTTCGAGGTCGAGGCGCAGCGCTCGCCCGGCTTCGAGCTTGTCCGGATTCATCGCCAGGCACATCGAGCAGCCCGGCTCGCGCCAGTCGAAGCCGGCGGCCTTGAAAATCTTGTCGAGGCCTTCGGCTTCCGCCTGCTCCTTCACCAGGCCGGAGCCCGGCACGATCATGGCGTAGACATTGGCGTTGACCGTCTTGCCCTCGGCGACGTGCGCGACCGCGCGCAGATCCTCGATGCGGCCATTGGTGCAGGAGCCGATGAACACGCGGTCGAGCTTGATGTCGGTGATCTTCTCGCCGCCCTTCAGCCCCATATAGTCGAGCGAGCGTTCGGCGGCGATGCGCTTTTTCTCGTCGGCGATCTCGGCCGGCACCGGCACGCGGCCGGTGATCGAGACGACCTGCTCGGGGCTGGTGCCCCAGGTCACCATCGGCGGCAGCTTGGCGGCATCGAGCCGGATCTCGCGGTCGAAATGCGCGCCGTCGTCGGAGCGCAAGTGTTTCCCAATAGCGCATGGCCTCGTCCCAGGCCTTGCCCTTGGGCGCCTTCGGCCGGCCCTTGAGATAGGCGAAGGCCTTCTCGTCGGGCGCGATGAAGCCGGCCTTGGCGCCGCCTTCGACCGACATGTTGCAGACGGTCATGCGGCCTTCGATCGAGAGTCGCGCGGATCGCCTCGCCGGCATATTCCAGCGCATAGCCGGTGCCGCCGGCGGTGCCGATTTCGCCGATGATGGCGAGGATGATGTCCTTGGCGGTGACGCCCGGCGGCAGCTTGCCGTCGACCACCGCGCGCATGTTCTTGGATTTGGTCTGGATCAGCGTCTGCGTCGCCAGCACGTGCTCGACTTCCGAGGTGCCGATGCCGTAGGCGAGCGCGCCGAACGCGCCATGCGTGGCGGTGTGGCTGTCGCCGCAGACGATGGTCGTGCCGGGCAGCGTGAAGCCCTGCTCGGGGCCGATGATGTGGACGATGCCCTGGCGCTTGTCGAACTCGTCGAAATATTCGATGCCGAAATCCTTGGCGTTCTGCGCCAGCGCGGCGATCTGCTCGGCGCTTTCCGGATCGGGATTGGGCTTGTTGCGGTCGGTGGTCGGCACGTTGTGATCGACCACGGCCAGCGTCTTGTCCGGCGCATGCACCTTGCGCCCGGCGGTGCGCAGCCCTTCGAAGGCCTGCGGCGCTCGTCACCTCATGCACCAGATGCCGGTCGATATAGATCAGGCAGGTGCCGTCCGGCTGCTCGTCCACCAGATGGTCGTCCCAGATCTTGTCGTAGAGCGTGCGCGGTTTGGCCATCGTCGAACTCTCCATCACTCAGCGACTATGTAGCCCCGCCAGGCTCCAAGAAAAAGGGGCCGAACGGCGGCCCCTTCATGCATTCCGGAATGGCCGCGAACTCTATTCCTTGGCGGCGGCCTCGGCTGCCGCTTCCGGCCCGCCGGCGCCCTGCGCCTCGGAGATGCGGGCCTTCTTGCCGCGCAAGCCGCGCAGGTAATAGAGCTTGGCGCGGCGCACCTTGCCGCGGCGCACGACCTTGATCGAGTCGATCATCGGCGCGTAGAGCGGGAACACGCGCTCGACGCCTTCGCCGTAGGAAATCTTGCGCACGGTGAAGTTCTCGTTCAGCCCGGCGCCGGAGCGGCCGATGCACACGCCCTCGTAGGCCTGCACGCGGCTCTTGTCGCCTTCGACCACCTTGACGTTGACCAGCACGGTGTCGCCCGGCGCGAAATCGGGAATTTCCTTGCCGGCCGAGAGCTTCTCGACCTGCTCTTTTTCGAGCTGCTGGATGATGTTCATGGCGAATTCTCCGTCGGCAGCGCCAGCATCCGGCGCGCGGTCCTGACTGGTCTGAATGGGTCGGCGAGCTTCTACGACAAACGCTTGGGCTTGTCACCCTCGGCTTTTTGGCCCGTTTTTGGGCTTTTGCGGGCCTGATAGGCCGCCCAAAGGTCCGGGCGGCGTTCGCGGGTCAGCCGCTCGGCCTCCGCCCGGCGCCATTGCGCGACCTTGGCGTGGTCGCCCGACAGCAGCACCTCCGGGATCGGCTCGCCCTCCCAGACCGGCGGCCTGGTGTATTGCGGATATTCCAGCAGGCCGTCGGCGAAGCTTTCCTCGGCGGCCGAGGCCTCCTTGCCCATGACGCCCGGCAGCAGCCGGACGCAGGCATCGATCAGCGCGAGCGCCGCGATCTCGCCGCCCGACAGCACGAAGTCGCCGAGCGAGACTTCCTGTAAGTCCCGCGCTTCGATCAGCCGCTCGTCGACGCCCTCGAAGCGGGCGCAGACAATCACGCAGCCGGGGCCCGTGGCGAGCGCCGCCGCCCGCGCTTGCGTCAGCGGCGCGCCGCGCGGGCTCATCAGCAGGCGCGGGCGCTGGTCGTGCGGGACGGTATCGAGCGCGCGCGCGAGCACGTCGGCCTTCATCACCATGCCGGGCCCGCCGCCGGCCGGCGTGTCGTCGACGGTGCGGTGCTTGTCGGTGGCGTGAGTTGCGGATGTCGATGGTGTCGAGCGACCAGATGCCGGAATGCAGCGCCTTGCCGGCGAGGCTTGACGCCAGCGGGCCGGGAAACATTTCCGGAAAAATCGTCAGCACGCTCGCGCGCCACATGATCGCTACTCGCTTAGCTCCGGCGGCACCACCACAATGCGTCTCCCCTTCAGGTCGACTGTCGGCACGATCGCCTCGGTGAACGGCAGCAACAGCGGCTCGCCACCCGCGGTCGGCTTGATTTCGATCACGTCGCTGGCGCCGAAATTATGCACCGCCGCGACGACGCCAAGCTCGTTGCCATCCGGAGTCACCGCCGACAGGCCGACCAGGTCGGCGTGATAGAACGTGTCGGCATCCTCGATCTTCGGCAGCCGCGCGCGCGGAACAAAAAGCTCGAGATTGCGCAATGTCTCGGCCGCGTCGCGATCGTCGATGCCTTTGAGCCGCGCGACCAGATGATCCTTTGCCGGCCGCACGCTTTCGATGTCGAAACGCCGTGAACCGTCCTCGGTTTCCAGCGGCCCGTATTGCGCGACGGCCATCGGATCCTCGGTGAACGACCACAGTTTCACCTCGCCGCGAACGCCGTGCGCGGCACCGATGCGGGCGACGCAAATGCGGTCGGCCACGGCGCGGCGAGGCGAGCGTTAGCTCGCCGCCGGGGCTTCGGCCGGCTTTTCCGCCTTGGCCTTGTCGGCGGCGGCCTTGTCCGTGGCGGCCTTGGCGGTGGCGGCGGTCTTGGCGGCCGCGTCGCCGGCTTCCTTGGCCTTGGTGGCTTCTTCCTCTTTCGCTTTGCGTTCCTTGCGCGGCACCGCCTTTTCCGGATTGTTGCGCTTTTCCCGCTTCAGGATGCCGGCGGCATCGAGGAAGCGCGTCACGCGGTCGGACGGCTGCGCGCCCTTCTTCATCCAGGCCTGCACCTTTTCGAGATCGAGCTTGAGCCGCTCGGTCTTTTCCTTCGGCAGCAGCGGATTGAAATAGCCGAGCCGCTCGATGAAGCGGCCGTCGCGCGGTGAGCGCGAGTCGGCGACGACGATGTGATAGACCGGCCGCTTCTTGGTTCCGGCGCGGGCCATGCGGATGACGAGAGACATTTTAGGTTCCTTTCCTACTCATTGATTGCTGCGGCTACTTCTTTTTTCCGAGACCGGGCGGCGGACCGCCCGGCAATCCTGGAAACTTTCCACCCAGACCCGGCAAGCCGGGCGGTGCCTGGGAAATTCGGCGGCAGGTTTGGCATCGTCGGCGGCAAGCCGCCGGCGCCGGATCCGCCCGGCATCTTCTTCGCCATCTCGGCCATTTGCTCCGGCGACGGCATGCCGCCGCCCATGCCCATCGCCTGCGCGATGCCGGCGAGCGGACCGCGCTTGCCGCTGCCCATCATCTTCATCATGTCGGCCATGCCGCGATGCATTTTCAAAAGCTTGTTGATCGCCTCCGGCGTGGTGCCGGAGCCGGCGGCGATGCGCTTCTTGCGGCTGGCTTTGAGAATGTCCGGGTTGCGGCGCTCCTGCGGCGTCATCGAATCGATGATCGCCACCTGGCGCTTAAGAACCTTGTCGTCGATTCCGGCATTGGCGATCTGGTTCTTCATTTTGGCGACGCCCGGCAGCATCCCCATCAGCCCGCTCATGCCGCCCATGGCCGCCATCTGCGTCAGCTGCTCGCGCATGTCGGACAAATCGAATTGGCCTTTGCGCATTTTCTCGGCGGTGCGCATCGCCTTTTCGGCGTCGATATTGGCGGCGGCCTTCTCCACCAGCGCGACGATGTCGCCCATGCCGAGAATGCGGCCGGCGATGCGCGCCGGGTCGAAATCCTCCAGCGCGTCGAGCTTCTCGCCGGTGCCGATCAGCTTGATCGGCTTGTTGGTCACCGCGCGCATCGACAACGCAGCGCCGCCGCGGCCGTCGCCGTCGACGCGGGTGAGCACGATGCCGGTCAAGCCCACGCGCTCATCGAACGCGCGGGCGAGATTGACCGCGTCCTGGCCGGTGAGGGCGTCGGCCACCAGCAGGACTTCGTGCGGATTGGCGGCGTGCTTGACCTCGGCCGCCTCGCTCATCATGGCGTCGTCGAGCGTGGTGCGGCCGGCGGTATCCAGCATGACCACGTCGTAGCCGCCGAGCCGTGCGGCTTCGAGCGCGCGCTTGGCGATCTGCGGCGGCTGCTGGCCTTCGACCACCGGCAGCGTGTCGATCTCGGCGTCGCGGCCGAGCACGGCGAGCTGTTCCATCGCCGCCGGCCGGCGCACGTCGAGCGAGGCCATCAGAACTTTTTTCTTCTGCCGGTCGGTCAGGCGCTTGGCGATTTTCGCGGTGGTGGTGGTTTTGCCGGAGCCTTGCAGGCCGACCATCATGATGGCGACCGGGGGGGCGGCATTGAGATCGATGCTCTGGCCTTGCGCGCCGAGCGTCTCCACCAGTTGGTCGTGCACGATCTTCACGACCATCTGGCCGGGCGTGACCGACTTCACCACTTCGACGCCGACCGCGTGCTGCTTCACGCGTTCGGTAAAGGCGCGCGCCACGTCGAGCGCGACGTCGGCCTCCAGCAGCGCGCGGCGCACTTCGCGCAACGCGGCATCGATGTCGGCCTCGCTGAGCGCGCCGCGGCGGGTGAGGCGGTCGAGAATGCCGCCAAGTTTTTCCGACAGGCTGTCGAACATCGGCTACAAAACACCTTTACGCCCGAGGGCGCATTGCGCTGTCGGGCGGTGGCCTCCGGCCTCTCAAAGGACCGGGCGGCAAAGCTGAATTCCACGTCGCTTACGAAAGTGGCCGGAACCTAGGGTTGGGCTAGGTCCAAGTCAAGGCAGCCAACAAACGCTTATTTCACCGGCACGAACACATTGACCACCAAGTCGTCCGCCTTCGTCTTCAGCGGATCGGTGACATATTCCTCAAGAAAGGGGTCTTTGGCCTCAAGCTGCTTTTCGTCGAGATAATTGGTGATCGCTTCGTAGGTCGCATCCATCGCGTCATAAGAACCGCGATGCACGAATTTGATCGCCTTGCCGGAGGGCGCTTCGCCGACGGCGATGTCGCCCTTCGGCGGATTCTTCGGTGCTTCGGCGACCGGCAACGCGGCTTCGAAGCGGAAGCCGGTGTCGTTGGTTTCGGTGTAGATGGTCATCGCCGGCCCATTCGGCTTGATGCCCTGCTTGTCGAGATATTCGTTGAGCGACTTGAAGGCGTCGACCAAGGTGTCGAAGGCGGTATCCCAATTGGCGTAGCCCTTCAGGTAGATGATCGTCCGCTTCGGCAGCGTCACTTCGTCGCCGAAGGCGTCGCCCGGTTGCAATGGCGACGGCGAGGCCGGGCCAGCCATCGGCGGCGCGGCGGGTGGCATTTGCTCACGTGGCGCGGGCTGGGCTTGGGCCGTCGGGCGTTGCGCTGCAGCCGCGCCGCCGGCCGTGGCAATTGCCAGGACGAGCGCAATCGGCACCGCAAGGCGTGTGCACGACATCAGGATTCTCCGTCGTTAGCGCGCGGCAATCCCGGCGATTCGCGGCATTTCGTTCATTCTATCATGGCCTCTGGCCAATCAGCGTTTATTCGCCATATAAACCGGGAGCCACCGGGCGAATTCAATTAGCGGATTCATAGGCGGATATTTGGGCGCGCTCGCCAACCAGTCCTTCGTGAAGATGAACGGCATCGGCAACGAGATCGTCGTCGTCGATCTGCGTCGCGCTGCGGCTGCGATTGCGCCCGAGGAAGCGCGCGCGGCGGCCGCGCCGCAAGGCGGCGCGCCTTACGATCAGCTGATGGCGCTTTATCCGCCGCGCACGCCCGGCACCGACGCCTTCATTCGCATCTACAATAATGACGGCTCGGAAGCCGGCGCCTGCGGCAACGGCATGCGCTGCGTGGCTGATATTGTGTCGAAAGAGAGCGGCAAGAACGAACTCACGTTCGAGACCACAGCCGGTATCCTCAATTGCTGGAAGGGCGCCGATGGGCTGTTCACGGTCGACATGGGCCCGCCGCGCTTCAAGTGGAACGAGATTCCGCTCAGCGAGGAATTCCGCGACACCCGCGCCATCGAATTGCAGATCGGGCCGATCGACAATCCTGTCCTGCATTCGCCATCGGTGGTGAACATGGGCAATCCGCACGCGATCTTCTGGGTCGATGACGTGAACGCCCACGATCTCGGTCGCTTTGGCCCGCTGCTGGAGAATCACCCGATCTTTCCGGAGCGCGCCAATATCACGCTTGCGCACATTGTTTCGCGCGATGCACATCGTCATCCGCACCTGGGAGCGCGGCGCAGGTCTTACAAAGGCCTGCGGCTCGGCGGCCTGCGCCGCCGCGGTCGCCGCCGCGCGGCTCAAACGTACTAACCGCAAAGTGACGGTGACGCTGCCGGGCGGCGAACTGACGGTCGAATGGCGCGCGAGCGACGATCACGTGCTGATGACCGGGGAGGTCGCATTCGAATTCGAAGGCCGCTTCGATCCAGCGCTGTTCGCCAAGGCGGGCGTGCCATGAGCGTCGACATCGTCACCTTTGGCTGCCGGCTCAATGCCTACGAGTTGGAAGTGATCCGGCACGAGGCAGGCGTGGCCGGGCTCAACGACGCGGTGGTGGTGAATACTTGTGCGGTGACGGCGGAGGCGGTGCGCCAGGCGCGGCAGACCATCCGCCGCATCAAGCGCGAGCACCCCGACGCCCGCATCGTGGTCACCGGCTGCGCGGCGCAAACCGAGCCTGACGAATTCGCCGCGATGGCGGAAGTCGATCGCGTCATTGGCAATGAGGAAAAATTGCAGGCCGCGTCCTGGGCGCAGACGCGCGCCGCGCTGCTATCGCCGTCGGCGGACAAGGTCGCGGTCGGCGACATCATGGCGGTCATGCGCCAGCGTCCGCATGCGGTCGACGGCCTCGAGCGCCACACCCGCGCCTTCGTGCAGGTGCAGAACGGTTGCGACCACCGCTGCACCTTCTGCATCATTCCGTTCGGGCGCGGCAATTCGCGCTCGCTGCCGATGCACGAGGTGGTGGCGCAGGCGCGGCGGCTTTGCGGCAACGGCTACCGCGAGATCGTGCTCACCGGCGTCGATATCACCAGCTATGGCTCCGACTTGGCTGGCGCGCCACGGCTCGGCACGCTGGTGAAGCAAATCCTGAAGGAAATCCCCGAGCTAAGCCGGCTGCGCTTGTCGTCGATCGATTCGGTGGAAGCCGACGGCGATTTGCTCGATGCGCTGGCGAACGAGCCGCGGCTGATGCCGCATCTGCATCTGTCGTTGCAGGCCGGCGACGATCTCATCCTCAAGCGCATGAAGCGGCGCCATTCGCGCCAGGATGCGATTGCGTTTTGCGATCAAGTCCGACGACTTCGCCCCGACGTGGCGTTCGGCGCCGACATCATCGCCGGCTTCCCGACCGAGACGGACGATATGTTTACGCGCTCGCTCGATCTGGTGGATGAATGCGGGCTCACGCAGCTGCATGTGTTTCCGTTTTCGCCGCGGCCCGGCACGCCGGCCGCGCGCATGCCGCAGGTCGACGGGGTAATCGTCAAGGAGCGCGCCCGCCGCCTGCGCGAGAAGGGCGAGGCGGCGCTGCGCCGTCATCTCGATCGCGAATTGGGCGTGCGCCGTCGCGTGTTGACCGAGCGCGGCGGCATCGGCCATACCGAACAATTCCTGGCCGTGCGGCTTGCCGCACCGGTCGAGCCGGGTACATTCTCGATCTGACGATGGCGGGACATGACGGTCGGCAATTGCTAGCGGCATAGGGCGGGAGAGACGGCATGAGCGCGAGCGATCATCTGGTGACGACCATGGCGCAGCTCGATGCGCTCTACGGCGAAAAGATGCCGACGTCGGTCATCAAGGAAATCGATCATATCAGCGACGGCTATCGCAAGCTGATCGAATCGGCGCCGTTCGTGACGGTGGCGACCAGCGGTCCGGAAGGACTCGACTGCTCGCCCAAGGGCGACGCACCCGGCTTCGTGCGCATCCTCGACGACAAGACGCTCGCGATTCCCGACCGGCCGGGCAACAACCGCATCGATGGTTTCCGGAATATCGTGCGCGACCCGCGCATCGCGCTGCTGTTTCTCATTCCCGGCGTGGGCGAAACTTTGCGCGTGAACGGCCGCGCTTCGATCTCGATCGATCCTGAGTTGATGAAAAGCTTCGCGGTGAACGGCAAGCTGCCGCGTTGCGTGCTCATCGTCCACATCGAGAGCATCTATTTCCATTGCTCGAAGGCGATCGTGCGCTCGAAGCTGTGGGACCCGGCGACGCAAATCGACCGCAAGAGCCTGCCCTCGACCGGCACCATCATCGCGGAACTGAGCCAGGGCAAACTTGGCGGCGAAAAATACGACCGCGAAGCGCCGGAGCGGATCAAGGCGCAGCTTTACTAACTTCGCCTTTCCACCCGCACTTGCTCAACATTTCGCGCATGTGCTCCGGCACCGGCGCGGTGATCGTGACCGGCGGTTTGTTCTTGGAAATCGGCACCACGATCTCGCGCGAGTGCAAGTGCAACGCAGGCCCGCCCATGCGCGGCGCGCTCCCGTAGATATTGTCGCCGACAACGGGAAAGCCCATCTCGGCGCAATGGACGCGAAGTTGATGCGTTCGGCCGGTCAGCGGCTCGAGCGCGAGCCAAGTGAGGCCGTGGTCCACGCCCCATTACCTTCCAGGTTGTTTCCGCCGGCTGGCCGTTCGGGTCCGGCTTCATCCACCAGCCGCGCTGCTCGTCGAGTTTGCCGAGCGGGATGTCGATGCGGCCTTCGTCGGCGCCGGGTGAGCCTTCCACCACCGCCCAATAGGTCTTGCCGACCTTGCCCTGCTTGAACAGCTTGCCCAGGAGCGCCAGCGCCTTGCGGTGGCGGCCGAGCACCAGGCAGCCGGAGGTGTCGCGGTCGAGCCGATGCGCCAGCGCGGGCGCGCGCGGCAGGCCGAAGCGCAACACGTCGAAATGGTCTTCGAGGCTCTCGCCGCCCTTCGGCCCGCGATGCACCGCGAAGCCGGCCGGCTTGTCGATCACCAGCATCAGCCCGTCGCGATAGAGCAGGCGGGCGAGCATCTCGTCCGGTGTCATGGTCCCTTACCAAGCAATGTCGAAACGGCTATCACGGGCGCGCCATGAACGACAGCAAAGAGAGCGGAAGCTGGTGGAAACGCCTGAGCGGCGGGCTCAAGCAGACCTCGTCCTCGCTCGGCGGCGCCATCTCCGATCTGGTGCGCAAGCGTAAGCTCGATGCCGCGACGCTGGAAGAACTGGAAAACGAATTGATCCGCGCCGATCTCGGGCCTGAGACCGCCGGCCGCATCGCCGCCGCGCTCGGCGGAGGCCGCTTCGAAAAAGGTATCGCGCCCGACGAGGTGAAGGCGGTGCTGGCCGGTGAAATCGAAAAGGTGCTGGCTCCCGTCGCCATGCCGCTTGACGTGACGACACGGCCGTTCGTCATTCTGATCGCCGGCGTCAACGGTTCCGGCAAGACCACCACCATCGGCAAGCTCGCCGCCAGGTTCCGCGCCGAAGGCAAGAGCGTGATGCTGGTGGCCGGCGATACCTTCCGCGCCGCGGCCATCGATCAGCTCAAAATCTGGGGCAAACGGACGGGCGCGAGCGTCATGGCGCGCGAGCCGGGCGCGGATGCCGCGGGGCTGGCGTTCGACGCGCTCACCGCCGCCAAGGCGCAAGATATGGAGGTCGTGCTGGTCGACACCGCCGGCCGTTTGCAGAACCGCGCCGAATTGATGAGCGAGCTGGAAAAAATGGTGCGCGTGATGCACAAGGTCGAGCCGGCTGCGCCGCACGCGGTGCTGCTGGTGCTCGATGCGACGGTGGGGCAGAACGCGCTCAACCAGGTCGAGATTTTCGGCAAGATCGCGGGAGTTACGGGATTGGTGATGACCAAGCTCGACGGCACCGCGCGCGGCGGCATCCTGGTGGCGATCGCCGCCAAGTTCGGCCTGCCGGTGCATTTCATCGGCGTCGGCGAGGGCGTCGACGACCTGGCGCCGTTTACCGCGCGTGATTTCGCGCGGGCAATTGTTGGACTGGATTCCTGAAACAAAGAAACAGGCATGGCTGAAAAAAAACAACTCAACCCCATCCTCAAGCTGGTGCTCGACATCGGGCCGCTGGTGCTGTTCTTCGCCGCCAATGCGAAGTTCGGCATCTATGCGGCGACCGGTTCCTTCATGGTGGCGGTGCTGATCGCGCTCGCGGTGTCTTATGCGATGACGCGGCACATCGCGATCATGCCGCTGGTCACCGCCGCAATCGTGCTGGTGTTCGGCGGCCTCACGCTGGTCCTGCACGACGATCTGTTCATCAAGCTCAAGCCGACCATCATCTATGTGCTGTTCGGCGGCACGCTGCTGGTCGGTCTTGCGCTCGGCAAGCCGCTGCTCGGTCTGCTGTTCGAATCGGTCTTCCATTTGACCGAAGAAGGCTGGCGCAAGCTCACCTGGCGCTGGGCGCTGTTTTTTTTCCTGCTCGCGGTGATCAACGAAATTGTCTGGCGGACGCAGACCACGGATTTCTGGGTGAGCTTCAAATTATTCGGCGTGGTGCCACTGACGTTCCTGTTCGGCGCGCTGCAATATCCGCTGCTGGTGAAATACAACGTAGAAAAGAAGAACTAGCGGCATCATGCGCTCATTCCAATCCGTGGCGAAGCGTCGCTGCCGCGGCGATCGGCGCGAGCACCAGCGAGCCCAAGGATAATGCGCAAAGAATTGTGAAAGGTGGGCCGAACGGCGCGGGTCCGACGATCGCGGCGTTGGCCGCGGCGACGCCGAAGATCAGCACCGGAATCGTCAGCGGCAACACCAGCACCGCCAGCAGCAAGCCGCCGCGCCGCAGCGTCACCGACAGCGCGGCGCCGATCAGCCCGATGAAGGTGAGCGCGGGCGTGCCGGCGAGCAGTGTCAGCGCGACCGAGCCCATGGCGCGCAGCTCGACATTGAGCATGAGGCCGAGCACCGGCGTGATAACGACCAGCGGCAGTCCGGTGGTCAGCCAATGCGCGATCGCTTTCGCCATCACCGCCAGTTCGAGCGGCATGCGGCCCATCATCAGCAGGTCGAGCGATCCGTCGTCATGATCCATCGCAAAAAGCCGGTCAAGCGCGAGCAGGCTCGCCAGCAACGCGCCGAGCCACAGGATCGCCGGGCCGATGCGCGCGAGCAGCGCGAGATCGGGGCCGATCGCGAACGGCATCATGGTCACCACGATCAGGAAAAACAGCGCGCCCATCAGCGCGCCGCCGCCGACGCGAACGCTGAGCCGCATGTCGCGGATCAGAAGTGCGGTGAACGCGCTCATGGGGGCCCCAGCTTCAGTTCGCGCGCGCGCTCGAGCCCGATCGGTCCATGCGCCGCGGCGACGATCATGCCGCCACTGGCGAGGTGGTCGCGCATCAATTCCGCCAGCCGCTTTTGCGACGGCGCATCGAGCGCCGAGGTCGGCTCGTCGAGCAGCCAGATCGACCGCTGCACGGCGATGAGGCGCGCGATCGACAGCCGCCGCCGCTGCCCGGCCGACAAATAGGCGGCGGGCAAATCGGCAAGCGGCGCAAGATCGACCGCGTCCAGCGCCGGCTCGATTTCGCCGCGGCCAACCCCGAGAAACTCGGTCCAAAATCGCAGATTTTCGCCAACCGAAAGCGACGGCTTCACTGCGTCCTGGTGGCCCAGATAATGCGACTGCTCGGCAAGCGTGGCGTCTTCCTCGCCGCCCCTCAGATCCAGCCGGCCCGGCGGAGATCCGCATCAGCCCGGCGATCATGCGCAGCAGCGAGGATTTGCCGGCGCCGTTGCGTCCGGTCACCAGCAGGGCTTCGCCGCCGGACAGGCTGAAATTGAGCCTTGCGAACACCTCGCGCCCGCCGCGGCTGCAGGTCAGATTGTCGCCCGTGAGCTGCATCAGGCGTGCCGCAGCCCGCCCGCGGGGTGCGAGCCGGCGGCGTTGGTTGCGGGAAACCCCGAAATTCTGCGCATTTTTTGGGATGATCCCCGTAAATATGGTGTTGGGCGCGAAAAGACCTTATAAGCCCGCACCTGCGGCGCTACGTTATTGGAATTCGAGCGCAAGTCTTGCCGGCGAGAAAAGTCCTTGTCTTGCTAAGACCTTAGACCGAACCGACGCCGATGTCCCGGCCGGGAATGGAAACAGCCGACATGACTTCGCTCGACAGCTTCAGATGCTGCAAGACCCTCCAGGTTGGTAGCAAATCTTACGCCTATTTCAGTCTTCCCACCGCCGAGAGAAACGGCCTCAAGGGCATTTCGCGCCTGCCGTTCTCGATGAAAGTGCTGCTGGAAAATCTGCTGCGCAACGAAGACGGGCGCACGGTGACCAAGGACGACATCAAGGCGGTCGCCGAATGGCTCAAGACCAAGACCTCCGAACGCGAATTTGCGTTCCGCCCGGCGCGCGTGCTGATGCAGGATTTCACCGGCGTGCCGGCGGTGGTCGATCTCGCCGCCATGCGCGACGCCATGAAGTCGCTCGGCGGCGATCCCAAGAAGATCAATCCGCAGGTGCCGGTCGATCTGGTCATCGATCACTCGGTGGCGGTGACGTTCTTCGGCAACAATCAGGCGTTCAAGAAGAACGTCGACGAGGAATACCGGCAGAACCAGGAGCGCTACAAATTCCTGAAATGGGCGCAGCGCTCGTTCGATAATTTCAGCGTGGTGCCGCCCGGCACCGGCATCTGCCATCAGGTCAATCTCGAATACCTGTCGCGCGTGGTCTGGCACCGCAAGGACAAGGTGAAGGTCGACGGCAAGACCGCCACCATGGAAGTCGCCTATCCGGACACGGTGGTCGGCACCGACTCGCACACGACCATGGTCAACGGCCTGTCGGTGCTCGGCTGGGGCGTCGGCGGCATCGAGGCGGAAGCCGCCATGCTCGGCCAGCCGACTGTCGATGATGCTGCCCGAAGTGATCGGCTTCAAGCTCGCCGGCAAGCTCAAGGAAGGCGTCACCGCCACCGACCTGGTGCTCACCGTCACCGAGATGCTGCGCAAGCGCGGCGTGGTCGGAAAGTTCGTCGAATTCTTCGGCCCCGGTCTCACGCATCTCACCATCGCCGACCGCGCCACGCTCGGCAACATGTCGCCGGAATACGGCGCGACCTGCGGCTTCTCGCCGATCGACGACGACACCATCCGCTACCTGAAGAATACCGGCCGTCCGCCCGAACTGATCGCGCTGGTGCAGGCCTATGCCAAGGCGCAGGGCATGTTCCGCGTCAAGACCACGCCCGATCCGATGTTCACCGACATCCTCAAGCTCGAACTCGGCTCGGTCGAGCCCTCGCTCGCCGGCCCGAAGCGGCCGCAGGACCGCGTCGCGCTTGAAGGACGTGAAGGCGGGCTTTGCCGCCTCGATGGACAAGGAATTCGGCAAGAGCGCGGAGATGAAGAAGCGCGTGCCGGTCGCCGGCAAGAACTACGACATCGGCCACGGCGACGTGGTGATCGCGGCGATCACCTCCTGCACCAACACGTCCAATCCGAACGTGATGATCGGCGCCGGCCTGCTCGCGCGCAAAGCCGCGGCCAAGGGGCTCACCACCAAGCCGTGGGTGAAGACCTCGCTGGCGCCCGGCTCGCAAGTGGTCGGCGAATATCTCGACAAGTCCGGCCTGCAGAAGGATCTCGACAAGCTCGGCTTCAACCTGGTCGGTTTCGGCTGCACCACCTGCATCGGCAATTCCGGCCCGCTGCCGCCGGAGAATTCCAAGGCGATCAACGACGGCGATCTGGTCGCCGCCGCGGTGCTCTCGGGCAACCGCAACTTCGAAGGCCGCGTCAACGCCGACGTGCGCGCCAACTATCTCGCCTCGCCGCCGCTGGTGGTCGCCTATTGCATCGCCGGCTCGATGAATGTCGACATGGCGAAGGAGCCGCTCGGCATCGATCAGAAGGGCAAGAAGGTCTTTCTGAAAGACATCTGGCCGTCGAACAAGGAAATCGGCGAATTCGTCGCCAAGAACGTCACCCGGCAGATCTTCGCCAAGAAATACGCCGACGTGTTCAAGGGCGACGCCAACTGGCGCAAGATCAGCGTCAAGGGCGGCATGACCTACGCCTGGGACAAGAAGTCGACCTACGTGCAGAACCCGCCCTATTTCGACGGCATGAAGAAGACGCCGAAGCCGCTCGAGGACATCGTCGACGCGCGCGTGCTGGCGCTGCTGCTCGACTCGATCACCACCGACCACATCTCGCCGGCCGGCTCGATCAAGATCGACTCGCCGGCCGGAAAATATCTCGTCGAGCACAAGGTCAAGCCTGCCGACTTCAACCAATACGGCACGCGCCGCGGCAATCACGAAGTGATGATGCGCGGCACCTTCGCCAATATCCGCATCAAGAACCAGATGGTGCCGGGCGTCGAAGGCGGCGTCACCGTCCACTATCCGTCGAAGCAGCGCATGACGATCTACGACGCGGCCATGAAGTACAAGGCCGACCGTGTCCCGCTGGTGGTGTTCGCCGGCAAGGAATACGGCAGCGGCTCGTCGCGCGACTGGGCGGCCAAGGGTTCCGTGCTGCTCGGCATCCGCGCGGTGATTGCCAGTCGTTCGAGCGCATCCACCGCTCCAACCTGGTCGGCATGGGCGTGATGCCGCTGGTATTCGAGGAAGGCACGTCCTGGCAGTCGCTGGGCATGAAGGGCGACGAGCAGGTCACGATTCGCGGCCTGCATGGCGAGCTCAAGCCGCATCAGCGGCTGATTGCCGAGATCGTCGCCGGCAACGGCACGCTCAAGCGCGTGCCGCTGATCTGCCGCATCGATACGCTGGACGAGCTCGATTACTTCAAGAACGGCGGAATCTTGCAGTACGTGCTGCGCCAATTGGCGGGCTGATCGGCGAAGCGGTCAGCCGCCCCATGGGATGTGGGGGCCACTCACCGTGAAGTGAGTGGCGGGTGATCGACGAGGCGCTTTATAAGACGTCTCGCGAGGTAGGGGGATCGTGGGATCGGCATGAACTATCGCCACATCACCTTTGCGGCCGCGCTCATCTGCACGTCGCTGACGGCGACGCCGGCTTCGGCCGGCGAGCCGCGCGCCGTCATCGAACTGTTCACCAGCCAGGGCTGTTCGTCCTGTCCGCCCGCCGACAAGCTGCTCGGCGAGCTTGCGCGTGATCCGTCGCTGCTGACCATGAGTCTGGCGGTCGATTACTGGGACTATCTCGGCTGGAAGGACACGCTGGCGCTGCACGGTCATACCAACCGGCAGCGCGCCTATGCCAATGCGCGCGGCGATCGCGAAGTCTACACGCCGCAGGTCGTGGTCAACGGCATCGTGCATGTGCTCGGCAGCGACAAGGCGGCGATCGAAAAGGCGATCGCGCAGACGCGCAGCACCGCCGCGCCGCTGACTTTGCCGGTGACGATGACCGTCGCGGATGGAAAAGTGACCGTGAATGTGCCGGCCGCCGAAGGCGAGCACCAAAGCGGCGAAGTCTGGCTCTGCCCGATCACCAGCAAGGTGCCGGTTGCCATCGGGCGCGGCGAGAACAGCGGCCACACGCTGACCTACCACAATGTGGTGCGCCGCTGGGTGAAGCTCGGCGACTGGAGCGGCAAGGCGGCGACCTTCAGCCTGCCGGTGGCCGATCTTCCCGATGCCGATTATTCGCTCAAGGATGTCGACCAGCTTGCGGTGGTCGTGCAAAGCGGCGTCGCCGCCAAGCCTGGCCTGATGCTGGGCGCCGCCACCGCCAGCGCTGCGCTAATTCTCGCAATTCTCTGACGACATAAAAAAATCGGGCCGGCGACAAGCCGGCCCGAAGGCTTAGGGGATTGAACCGTACGCGGAACTCAACTGGCCCGGTCGGCTGAGCCCCGGGGGGCTGGGGGGCTGAGGAATCCGGAGCTCGAACCGGACCGGGCCTTGAGGCAACGCTGCTTTATCCCAACCCAGCGTGACCGGCGATTGACCGAAATAGGGCGTTATTGTGGGGGCTTTTAACGAGTTCGTGATCGCCCGCGGGCGATTTTGCCCGTTTCCAAGCCATATGCCTGCCTCAGACGAAGCTCTTGCGGTGGGCCGTCCCCGGCGCGATCATTGGCTTCAGGAAAAAGGAGGCGCCGCATGACGTTCGGTTCCGGCGAAATCGATCCCAGCCAGTCCCCCGGGGGCGGATCCCCGGCGCGCAGTGCAGCCGCCCCCGGAACCCAAGTCACCTTCAGCCGCCGCGAACTCAATCGCATTCTCGATCTCTATGGCCGCAAGGTCGCCGCCGGCGAATGGCGCGATTACGCCATCGATTTTCTGAAAGACCGCGCGGTGTTCTCGGTGTTCCGCCGCACCTCGGAAGTCCCGCTCTACCGCATCGAAAAAAATCCGAAGCTGGCGCGCCGCCAGGGCGCCTATAGCGTGATCTCGGCCACCGGCCTGATCGTGCGCCGCGGTCACGAACTCGACCGCGTGCTGCGCTCGATCGACGTCTCGCTGTCGCTGGTGGCGAACTAGCGCAAGAACATGCGCCAAGCCTAAGGCGCGGTTTTCGCGCCCGGTCCAAGCGCGCGCTGCATCAGCACGCTGTCGAGCCAGCGGCCGTGCTTGAAGCCGACATTTTCGAGAATGCCGACATGGCGGAAGCCGAACGCCTCGTGCAGGCCGATCGAGCCGCCTGCTTGGTTGAATCCCCGATCACCGCGATCATCTGCCGGAAGCCGCGCGCCTCGGCGGCCTCGATCAAGGCGGCGAGCAGCGCGCGGCCGATGCCGCGGCGATGGCTGTCGGGCGCGATGTAGACCGAATTCTCGACCGTGAACCGATAGGCCGGCCGCGTGCGATAGGGGCCGGCATAGGCGTAGCCGGCGAGCGCGCCGTCGATCTCCGCCACCAGATAGGGAAAGCCTTTGCCCACGAGGTCGTTCATGCGCCGCGCCATTTCGGCTTCGTCCGGCGGCGTCAGCTCGAACGACGCGGTGCCGTGCTCGACCGCATGCGCGTAAATGCGGGTGATGGCCGGAATATCGGAGGTTTTGGCGGGGCGGATGGCGACGGTCATGCGCCACGACGCTAGCAAAAAGAAAACGCCCCGGCACTAGCCGGGGCGCTGCAGTTCGTCGTTGCGCTTATCGTTAGCGGCGATCGCCGAGGAAGCGCAGCATGAACAGGAACAGGTTGATGAAGTCGAGATAGAGCGTCAGCGCGCCCATCACCGCCTTGCGGCCGGAGACGGTGCCGTCGTCGTTGGCGTCATACATCTCCTTGATCTTCTGGGTATCCCAGGCGGTGAGGCCTGCGAAGATCAGCACGCCGATCGCCGAGATCGCGAAGTCGAGCCCCGTGCTCTTCAGGAACATGTTGACGATCATCGCCAGGATCAGCCCGAACAGGCCCATGATCAGGAACGAGCCGATCGGCGAGAGATCGCGCTGCGTGGTGTAGCCGTACAGGCTCAACGCGCCGAACGACGCCGCCGAGATGAAGAAGGTGCGGGTGATCGACGCGCCGGTATAGGCGAGGAACACCGACGACAGCATCAGCCCGAGCAAGCGCGGCATAGACCATGAACAGCACGAGCGCCGTGCTGGCCTGCAGCTTGTCGATCCGGAAGCTCAGGAAGAACACGATGCCGAGCGTGCCGAGGAACAGCACGATCGTCAGCGGGCCGCTGAAGATCGCCTGGCCGAACGAGGTCAGCCCGGTGATCTGGCCGGTCGCATTGGTGACGACGGCGGCATTGAAGGTCAGCCAGGCGACGACGCCGGTCAGAGCGACGCCGGCGGCCATGTAATTGTAGACGCGGATCATGTAGGCGCGCAGGCCTGCATCGATCGCGGCTGCACGCGCGGCGCCGAAGCCGCGGGCAGCTACGTTACGGTCGAAGTCCGACATCGAAGTATCCCTCTCTTTGTCCCGGCTCTTTCGCCGGTCACGTCAGGCGCGCCGGCTGGGTCACCGTCGCGCTCGTGGTCCAAATGTAGTGTGCGAACAGTGTTGGCGCCAGATATGGCCCGATCATGACAAGCTCATTGCGGATCGTTAACCTATCCGCGCCGGGCATTATAGGCCGAATCAGGTCCGGCAAAATCAGGGGGGTGGCGCCGCGCGGCGGAATGTCGCGAAATACTATAGATTCCTCAATACCGGAGCCGGTTTCTGGCCCAGCGCCGTGAAGGTGCCGATCAGCCCCAGCGCCACCGTGACCACGACCGCGGCCAACGGCCGCCGCCAGGGCCGGCAAAGGCAGCCAGGCGAATTTGAGGTGCATCAGGTCGGTCACGATCAGCCAGCCGGCGAGCGAGCCGCTCAAGACGCCGAACAGCGCGGTGGCGGCGCCGAGCAGCAGATATTCGATCGTATAGGCGGCTCAGCAGCCGCACGCCGCGTGGCGCCGAGCGTCTTGAGGATCACCGCGTCATAGACCCGGTGGCGATGGCCGGCGGCGAGCGCGCCGCCCAGCACCAGCGCCGCCGCCAGCAGCGTGATCGCGCTGGCGCCGCGGATCGCCAGCACCAGGTTGGCGATGATGGCGCCGACCGCCTCCAGCGCGTCCTTCACCCGCACGGTGGTGACCATCGGGAATGCTGTCGGCGACCGCCCGGATGACGGCGCCTTCCTGCGCCGGCGTGCCGCCGTCCGGATAGGTGAGCGTGGCGAGATGCGTGTGCGGCGCGCCGCCGAAGGCGTTGGGCGAAAACACCATCACGAAATTGATGCCGAGGCTCTGCCAGTCGACCGTGCGCATATTGGCGATGGTGGCGGTGATGTTGCGGCCGAGCACGTTGACGACGATCGGATCGCCGAGCTTGAGGCCAAGGCCGTCGGCGATCCGCTTCTCGAACGAGACCAGCGGCGGGCCGTCGTAATCCGCGTCCCCACCATTGGCCTTCGACCAGGCGCGAGCCGGCCGGGATTTCGCCGCCATAGGTGATGCCGCGGTCGCTTTGCAGCACCCAGGCGGCGTCGTCTTTCGGCTTGAGGTTTTCCGCCAGGATGCCGTTGGCCGAGACGATGCGCCCGCGCAGCATCGGCACTTCCTCCAGCGCCGCGTGCGGCGCCTGCGCGCGCACGAAGGCATCGAAGCGCTCGGCCTGGTCCGACGGGATGTCGAGGAAATAGAACGACGGCGCCTTGGCCGGCAGTTCGGCGGCGAATTGCTGGCGCAGATTGCCGTCGATCTCGATCACCGTGACCAGCAACGCGATGCCGAGGCCCAGCGACAGCACGATGGTCGGCGTCAGCGCGCTCGGCCGGTGGATATTGGCGATCGCCATGCGCAGCACGGTGGAGCGTGCGCGCGGCGCGTGGCGGGCGGCCAACATCAGCAGCGCCGGCGACCAGCCGCAGCATGACGAAAACGCGCGGCGGCGACGGCGACATAGATGATCGCGACGCGCCGGTCATAGGCGAGCAGCACGGCGACCGCGGCCAGCGCGATCACGGCGAGGCCGGTCAGCGCGATATAGATCTTGCGCGGCCAGCGCGGCTGCGCCGCCACCGCGTCGCGGAACAGCTCGCCGACCGGCACGTCATGCGCGCGTCCCAGCGGCCAGAGCGCGAAGGCGAGCGCCGTCAGCAGTCCATAGATCAGCGCCAGCACCAGTTCGGCCGGATGCAACGCCGGCACGATCGGCAACGGAATGATCGCGCCGAAGGTCCAGACGATCAGGAACGGCAGCATCGCGCCCAGCACCACGCCGATGACGCCGCCGATGAGCGCCAGCAACAGCACCTGCGTGAGATAGACCGCGAACACGCGCCGGCCGCTGGCGCCGAGCGCCTTCATGGTGGCGATCACGTCGCGCCGCCGGTCGAGATGGCTTTTCACCGCATTGCCGACGCCGACGCCGCCGACCAGCAGCGCGGTCAGGCCGACGATGGTGAGAAATTGCGTGAAGCGCTCGACATTGCGCTCGAGTTGCGGCGAGGCATTGCTGCGGTTGCGGATGTCCCAGCCGGCCTCGGGCAATTGCGCGCGCGCCTGCGCCGTCACGGCTTTCGCCGCGGCGTCGGTGGCGTCGCTTTGCGGCAGCCGCAGGCGATAGTGCCAGCGCACCAGGCTGCCGGGCTGCAACAAGCCGGTGGCGCGCAGCGCATCCTGGCTCACCAGCAGGCGCGGCCCGAAGCCGATGCCGCCGGCGAGCTTGTCCGGCTCTTTGGTCAGCGCGGCGCGGATCTCGATCGTGGCGTTGCCGATGGTCAGCCGCGCGCCCGGCTTGATGTCGAGCCGCGCCAGCAGCGTCGGGTCGGCGGCGGCGCCGAATGCGCCGTCGCGTTGCGCGAGTGCGTCGCCGAGCGCGCCGGGCGGATCGAGCTTGGCCTCGCCGAACAGCGGATAGGCGCCGTCGACCGCTTTCATTTCGACCAGCGTGGCCTTGCCGTCGGGGGTGCGCGCCATGGCGCGCAAGGTCGCGGCGCTCGACACTTTGCCGTGGCTTTGCAGAAACGCCCGTTCGTTCGGCGCTGCTTCGCGCTGGATCAGCGTGAACGACAGATCGCCGCCGAGGATGACCTGGCCTTCGCGCGCCAGCCCGTCGGCGAGACTGGCGGCCAGCGAGCCGACGCCGGCGATCGCCATGGTGCCGAGCGCGATGCAGGCGATGAACACGTAGAAGCCGCGCAAGCCGCCGCGCAATCTCGCGCAGCGCAAAGCGCAGCGGAAGCCAGCGGCTGCTTTCACGCGTGGCTGGCGATTGCCGCAACGCTCATGGCGCGCTCACGCCGTCGATGCGGCCCGAGCGCAGCCGCACCACGCGCCCGCAACGCTGGGCCAGCGCGGAATCATGCGTGACCAGAACCAGCGTGGTGCCGCGCTTGGCATGGCCGGCGAACAGCAGATCGATGATCTGCTGGCCGGTGTCCTCGTCGAGATTTCCGGTCGGCTCGTCGGCCACCAGGATCGCCGGATTGGGCGCCAGCGCGCGGGCCACCGCGACGCGCTGCTGCTCGCCGCCGGACAGTTCGGCCGGATAATGATGCAGCCGTTCGCCAAGCCCACCGCGGCGAGTTCGTCGCGCGCGCGCTCCTGCGCGTCGGCGACGCCGGCCAGTTCCAGCGGCACCGCGACGTTTTCCAGCGCGGTCATGGTCGGGATCAGGTGAAACGACTGGAACACGATGCCGACATTGCGGCCGCGAAAGCGCGCCAGCGCGTCCTCGTCGAGTGCGCCCAGGTTCTCGCCCGCCACCGTCACCGTTCCGGTGTCGGCCCGCTCCAGCCCGGCCATCACCATCAGCAGCGTGGATTTGCCCGAGCCGGACGGCCCGACCAGGCCAATCGCCTCGCCGCTGCCTATATTCAGGTCGATGTCTTTGAGGATATGAACGCGGGCCGCCCCCTGCCCGAGCGAGAGATTGACACCGGCAGCAGCGCAATGGCCGGCCCCGCCTGGGAGTTTTTCGTCATGTGGCCTTCCACCGTTCACGCCCCCGCTCATATGGGACAATAGCCGTCCGGGTCCAGCGCCTCGCGGCGCTTGTCCTGGTCACGATGTTTGCGCGCGGCGCCGGCGGGCGGCACGGCGGCCGCCGATCGGCCGGTGAAAATCGTGGTGCTGGGCGATTCGCTCAGCGCCGGCTTCGGTCTGCCGGCGGAAGCCGCTTTTCCGGCCAGGCTGGCGCAGGCGCTGCAGCGCCAAGGGCATCGCGTGCCACGATCGCCAATGCCGGGGTGTCCGGCGATACCGCCTCCGGCGGGCTCGGCCGGCTCGACTGGTCGGTGCCGGAGGGCACCGAGGCGGTGATCCTCGAACTCGGCGCCAACGATGCTTTGCGTGGCCTCGACCCGACTGTGACCAAGACGGCGCTCGATACCATCCTGAGCAAGCTCAAGGAGCGTCATATTGCCGTGCTGCTCGCCGGCATGCGGGCGCCGCGCAACATGGGCCTCGATTATGTGCGCGCCTTCGACGCCATCTTTCCGGCGCTTGCCTCGACTCATGCGGTCGTTTTCTATCCGTTCTTCCTTGACGGTGTGGCCGCCGATCCCAAACTCAATCAGGGCGATGGCCTGCACCCGAACGCCGCCGGCGTCGACGTTATCGTGGCGCGTATCCTGCCGAAGGTCGAAGAGCTGATTGCCGAGGCGCGCGCCGCACGCGGATCGTGATGAGCGCGTGATCCCGAAAAGTGGGAACCGGTTTTCGGAAAAGATCACGCGCAACCAAAGAGTAGACTGCCATGCCGCGTCTCTTCACCGGTGTCGAAATTCCGTCCGACATCGGACAGGCGCTGGCAATGCTGCGCGGCGGACTGCCGGGCGCGCGCTGGATCACGCCGGAGAACTATCATCTGACGCTGCGCTTCATCGGCGACGTCGACGACGTGATCGCCCACGAGGTCGCCTCCCTGCTCGGCCGCGTCAAGCGCGATGCGTTCGAACTGCATCTGGAAGGGCTGACGTCGTTCGGCGGCCGCAAGCCGCGCGCGGTGGTCGCAACGGTGGCGCCGGCGCAAGCCTTGCTCGACGTGCAGGCCGAGCACGAACGGCTGATGCAGCGCATCGGACTGGAGCCGGAGGGCCGCAAATACATGCCGCATGTGACGCTGGCGCGTTTGCGCGATTCCTCCAGCCGGGACGTCGCGGAATATCTGTCGGCGCGCGGGCTTTTCCGCACCGCGGCCTTCCGGGTCTCGCGCTTCGTGCTGTTCTCGTCGCGCGACTCGGTCGGCGGCGGGCCCTATGTGGTCGAGGCGAGCTATCCGCTCACGCCGGCTTGAGCAGGCGCGATTGCGCGTCGAGGATCGCGGTGGCGACGCCGTGCGCGTCGGCCTGC
Organism: uncultured Alphaproteobacteria bacterium; assembly: GCA_963781875.1. Lineage (GTDB taxonomy): Bacteria > Pseudomonadota > Alphaproteobacteria > Rhizobiales > Xanthobacteraceae > Pseudolabrys. Next base: position 199,567 of record CAWAHP010000009.1, on the reverse strand, counting down.
GCCTCGCGCATCAGCGACAGCGGCGTCGAGCGCGGCGGATCGACTTCGCCGACCACGCTGCCGAAATCGAACTAGAGGTCGGCCTCGAACTTGCGGGCGAGCTGCTGCATGCGCTGATTGTCGGCGAGGCATTGCATGTGCAGCGCCTTGATGCCGCGGTTGCGCGCGCTCAGCAGCGTGCGTTCGAGCAGTTCGGTTCCGACGCCGTGGCTCTGCCATGGCTGCTCGATGCTGAAGGCGGCTTCCGCCTCGCGCGTGAACATCGAGCCGATGGGCCGCAGCTCGGCGGCGCCGCGCAGCACGCCGTCGACAAAGAAGCCGTGCACGACGACGCCGATCTCGTTCGCCGTCGCCGCGTGGCGGGCGATGAAGTCGTCCGACACCGTGCCGGAAAAGCGCCGGTACCGGCTCTCGCGGTCGAGGCGCAGCAGGTGATCGCGATAGGCGTCGGTTTCGCCGATCCACAATTTGCGGATCGTGCCGCCGTCGGGCAGTGGCTCATTCATCTCGGGTCTCCTTAAGGCCGTATCGCCCTGCATGGTCGCGTTTCGATCCCGCAGGCGCTTGCTGAGGCTCAGCGAATCGCCTGCTCATACCTATATGGTGCAATGCAGCAAAAAAGCGACCAAATCCCGCCGCGCGGGACCCCCACCTGCAAAAAACGCATGGCTAACAATGTATTAACGCTCATATTGCGCAGCATTGGGCGGTTCGCATCCTACGGTCGATTTACAGACGGCGCGGATCACCCTAGGTGTCGCCTTCCGGCGCGCCCGTTCCCGCAATCGCCGCCGGCGACCTCCGCTCGCTTGGTTCCCCAGTCCTGGTCCGATGTCCGAAATCTTCAGCACGCGCTACGCGGCGCTCGTTGCCGCCGGAAAGATCGAGGCCGATCCCGGCCAGGCGGTGCTGGCGAAGCATCTGGCGGAACTCGAGCGGCGCCTCGACCGGCATCGGCTGGCGCGAAAATCGTCCGCGCTCGGCTGGCTGTTCGGCACGCGCGAAATGAACCCCGCGCCGCTGAAAGGGCTTTACGTCCACGGCGAGGTCGGCCGCGGCAAGACCATGCTGATGGACCTGTTCTTCGAGACCAGCTCGGTGATGCGCAAGCGCCGCGTCCATTTCCACGAGTTCATGGCCGATGTGCATGAGCGCATTCATACCTATCGGCAGGAAATCAAGACCGGCGGCGTGCCCGAGCACGATCCGATCCAACGCGCCGCCGCGGCCATCGCCGAAGAAGCCTGGCTGCTGTGCTTCGACGAATTTCACGTCACCGATATTGCCGACGCCATGATCCTCGGCCGCCTGTTCACGCGGCTGTTCGAGCTCGGCGTCGTCGTGGTGGCGACGTCAAATCTGGCGCCGAGCGATCTCTACAAGGATGGGCTCAATCGCGAACTGTTTCTGCCGTTCATCGCGCAGCTCGCACGGCACTGCGATGTCGTGCGGCTGGAAGCGCGCGCCGATTTCCGCCTGGAGAAGCTCACCGGCATGCCGACCTGGTATGTGCCGCCTGATGCGAAGGCCGATGCCGCGCTTGACGATGCCTGGCGACGGCTTGCGGGCGAATACGCAGGCAGCCCGCACGAACTGGTGGTGAAGGGCCATATCGTGCGGGTGCCGAAGGCGGCGATGGGCGTCGCCCGCTTTTCCTTCGACGATCTCTGCGCGCGGCCGCTGGCGGCCGCCGACTATCTCAAGATCGCGCACGAATTCCACACCATCATTCTCGACCACATTCCGGTCATGAATTACAGCCGCCGCAACGAAGCCAAGCGCTTCATCATCCTGATCGATACGTTGTACGACCACGCGGTGAAGCTGCTCGCCTCGGCGCAAACGCAGCCGGACGAGCTTTATCGCGGCACCGAGGGCTACGAGGTGCAGGAATTCAAGCGCACGGCTTCCCGCCTGATCGAAATGCGCTCGCAGTCCTATCTTGGCCTGCCGCACGGTCCGCGGCAGGGATCGCCGATTGATGCCGGGAAGATTGTTGAGACCTAGACGCTTGACCAGATCAGCAAGCGACTGCGCAAGTCCACGACGCTGCGGCTGCGAAAACGGCTCTGGACTCAAGGGCGGGCGTCTGCTGGTATAATGTATACAAGACGCGGAATGACACCGACCGCCGGCCACAGCGGCTTGTCGCCGCCAGTTGGACCGGATAACCCACCACTCGGCCGCGCCCCGCGGCTTTAAGCACAGTCGAGAGTTTTCCCATCATGGCGCGTAACAAGATTGCGTTGATCGGCGCCGGCCAGATCGGCGGCACGCTGGCCCACCTCATCGGCCTCAAACAACTCGGCGACGTCGTGATGTTCGACGTCATGGAAGGCATTCCGCAAGGCAAGGCGCTCGACATCGCCGAATCCTCGCCGGTCAACGATTTCGACGCCAAGTTCACCGGCACCAACACTTACGAGGCGATCGACAGCGCCGATGTCTGCATCGTCACCGCCGGCGTGCCGCGCAAGCCCGGCATGAGCCGCGACGATCTACTCGACATCAATCTCAAGGTGATGGGGCAGGTCGGCTCCGGCATCAAGAAATACGCGCCCAACTCGTTCGTGATCTGCATTACCAATCCGCTCGACGCCATGGTGTGGGCGCTGCAGAAATCCTGCGGGCTGCCGCAGCATAAAGTGGTCGGCATGGCCGGCGTGCTCGACTCGGCGCGGTTTCGCTATTTCCTCGCCGACGAGTTCAATGTCTCGGTGGAAGACGTCACCGCCTTCGTGCTCGGCGGCCATGGCGACACCATGGTGCCGCTGATCCGCTATTCGACCGTTGCCGGCATTCCGGTGCCCGACCTAGTGAAGATGGGCTGGACCACGCAGGCGCGCGTCGACGAGATCATCAAGCGCACCGCCAATGGCGGTGCCGAGATCGTCAATTTGCTCAAGACCGGCTCGGCTTTCTATGCGCCGGCGGCTTCCGCGATCGCAATGGCGGAGAGCTATCTGCTCGACAAGAAGCGTGTGCTTCCCTGCGCGGCGTGGCTCAACGGCGAATACGGCGTCAAGGATCTCTATGTCGGCGTGCCAGTGGTAATCGGCGCCAAGGGCGTCGAGCGCGTCGTCGAGATCGAGCTCAACGGCGGCGAACGCGACATGTTCGAGAAGTCGGTGGCCTCGGTACAGGGTCTGGTCGAGGCCTGCAAGAAGATCGCGCCCAATCTCGCCAACTAGAGCAAGCCGGCCTCGGCCGGGAGCATTGCATGAACATTCATGAGTATCAGGCGAAAGCGGTGTTGCGCGAATTCGGCGTGCCGGTGCCACGCGGCGTGCCAGCTTTTAGCATCGATGAGGCGCTTAAAGGAGCCAAGGAGCTGGGCGGCCCGATCTGGGTGGTGAAGGCGCAAATTCACGCCGGCGGACGCGGCAAAGCCGGCGGCGTCAAGGTGGTGAAATCGATCGACGACGTGAAGACGGAATCGACCCGCATCCTCGGCTCGACGCTCGTCACCCATCAGACCGGCCCGCACGGCAAGAAGGTCAATCGCATCTACATCGAAGAGGGCTCGGCGATTGATCGTGAGTTCTACCTCTCGGCGCTGATCGACCGCGAAACCTCGCGCGTGGCCTTCGTCGTCTCCACCGAAGGCGGCATGGATATCGAGGAAGTCGCCAAGACCCACCCGGAGAAAATCCTGACCTTCTCGGTCGATCCGGCCACCGGCATCATGCCGCATCACGGCCGCCGCGTGGCGCAAGTGCTCAAGCTCAGCGGCGACCTCGCCAAACAGGTGGAAAGCATTCTGCCCAAGCTCTATGCCGCTTTCACCACCAAGGACATGAGCCTGCTGGAGATCAATCCACTGGTGGTGACCAAGGACAACAAGCTGATTTGTCTCGACGCCAAGGTCGGCTTCGACGGCAATGCGCTCTATCGCCATCCGGATATCGTGGCGCTGCGCGACTTGACCGAGGAAGACGAGAAGGAAGTCGAGGCGTCGAAATTCGATCTCAACTACATCGCGCTCGACGGCTCGATCGGCTGCATGGTCAATGGCGCCGGTCTGGCGATGGCAAGCATGGACATCATTAAGCTCTACGGCATGGCGCCGGCGAACTTCCTCGACGTCGGCGGCAGCGCGACCAAAGAGAAGGTTGCGGCAGCGTTCAAGATCATCACGTCCGATCCGAGCGTGAAAGGTATTCTGGTCAACATCTTCGGCGGCATCATGAAATGCGACGTGATCGCGGAAGGCGTGGTGGCAGCGGTGAAGGAAGTGGGATTGAAAGTGCCGCTGGTGGTTCGCCTTGAAGGCACCAATGTCGATCTCGGCAAGAAAATCATCGCCGAGTCCAAGCTCAATGTGACCTCGGCGAACGATCTCGACGATGCCGCGCAGAAAATCGTCAAGGCCGTAAAGGATGGCGCGTAATGGCCGTCCTCATTAACAAGAATACCAAGGTCATCTGTCAGGGCTTCACCGGCAAGAACGGCACCTTTCATTCCGAGCAGGCGATCGCCTACGGCACCAAGATGGTCGGCGGCACCTCACCGGGCAAAGGCGGCGCAACACATTTAAATTTGCCGGTGTTCGATACGGTCGCTGAAGCCAGGGAGAAAACCGGTTGCGACGCCAGCGTGATCTATGTGCCGCCGGCCGGCGCCGCCGACGCGATCTGCGAGGCGATCCAGTCCGAGATCCCGCTCATCGTCTGCATCACCGAAGGCATCCCGGTGATGGATATGGTCAAGGTCAAGCGCGCGCTCGCCGGTTCGAAATCACGGCTGATCGGCCCCAATTGCCCGGGCGTGATGACCGCGGGCGAATGCAAGATCGGCATCATGCCGGGCAACATCTTCAAGCCGGGCAAGGTCGGCATCGTCTCGCGCTCCGGCACGCTCACCTATGAGGCGGTGTTCCAGACCAGCCGCGAAGGGCTGGGACAGACCACCGCGGTCGGCATCGGCGGCGATCCGGTCAAGGGCACCGAATTCATCGCGGTGCTGGAGATGTTCCTGGCCGACAAGGCGACCCAGGCCATCGTCATGATCGGCGAGATCGGCGGCTCGGCCGAGGAAGACGCCGCGCAATTCCTGAAAGATGAGGCCAAGCGCGGCCGCAAGAAGCCCACGGTCGGCTTCATCGCCGGGCGAACCGCGCCACCGGGGCGGCGCATGGGCCATGCCGGGGCGATCATTTCCGGCGGCAAGGGTGATGCCGAGTCCAAAATTGCAGCAATGGAATCGGCAGGAATTAAGGTATCACCGTCCCCGGCCCGAATCGGAAAAACCCTGGTCGAAGTCCTGAAGTCCTGATTCAATGCTTAGGTCTTTCGTAGACTTACAGGCGTCATAAATAGAGTTAAAACGACACCGCCGGCGGCAGTTGGCCTCTAGGGCTTTGCTGCCGTAGCCGCGGGGGCCATGGGCCCCGCAAGGATTGCAATCGCCATGTCCCGTCAGGACGCCAACGCCGCATTTGCCCGCACTTCTTTCCTCTACGGCGGCAACGCCGCCTACATCGAAGACCTCTATGCCAAATACGAGGCCGATCCCGCCGCAGTCGATGCCGAATGGCGGGAGTTTTTCCGCAGCCTGAAGGACGAGAAGTCCGACGTCGTCAAAAGCGCGCGCGGCGCCTCCTGGAAAAAGCCGAACTGGCCGCTGCGGGCGGATGGCGAGCTGGTGGCCGCGCTCGACGGCCAATGGGTGGAGACCGAAAAGCGTATCGGCGAAAAAATATCGTCGACCGCGAAATCCAAGGGCGTCGAGCTGAGCAATGCCGACGTCATGCAGGCGACGCGCGATTCCATCCACGCGCTCATGCTGATCCGCGCCTACCGCATCCGCGGCCATTTCCATGCCAAGCTCGATCCGCTCAATCTTGAGCCGGAAAAAAACGAGGAGGAGCTCGACCCGCGCTCATACGGCTTTACTGAAGCCGATCTCGATCGCAGGATTTTTCTCGACAAGGTGCTCGGCCTCGAATTCGCATCGATGCGCGAGATTGTCGCGATCCTGCGCCGCACTTATTGCCAGACGCTCGGCGTGGAGTTCATGCACATCTCCAACGCCGCGCAGAAGGCGTGGATCCAGGAGCGCATCGAGGGCCGCGACAAGGAGATCGCTTTCACGCGCGAAGGCAAGCGCGCGATCCTCAATAAGTTGATCGAAGCAGAAGGCTTCGAGAAATTCCTCGACGTCAAATATACCGGCACCAAACGCTTCGGGCTTGACGGCGGCGAGGCGTTGATCCCGGCGCTCGAACAGATCATCAAGCGCGGCGGCAATCTTGGTGTGAAGGAAATCTGCATTGGCATGCCGCATCGCGGCCGCCTTAATGTGCTGACGCAGGTGATGGGCAAGCCGCACCGCGCGCTGTTCCACGAATTCAAGGGCGGCTCGGCGACGCCGGACGAGATCGAAGGTTCCGGCGACGTGAAATATCACCTCGGCGCCTCATCGGACCGCGAGTTCGACCACAACCGGGTGCATCTGTCGCTCACCGCCAATCCCTCGCATCTGGAGATTGTCGATCCAGTGACGCTCGGCAAAGTGCGCGCCAAGCAGGACCAGCACCACGCGACGCCCGACGAGCGCACCATGGTGCTGCCGCTGCTCATGCATGGCGATGCCGCATTTGCGGGCCAAGGCGTGGTGGCGGAATGTTTCGGTCTCTCCGACCTGAAGGGCTATCGCACCGGCGGCTCCTTGCATTTCATCGTCAACAACCAGATCGGCTTCACCACCTATCCGCGCTACTCGCGCTCTTCGCCCTATCCGTCCGACGTCGCCAAGATGATCGAGGCGCTGATCTTCCACGTGAACGGCGACGATCCGGAAGCGGTGGTGTTCGCGGCCAAGGTTGCGACCGAGTACCGGCAGAAGTTCCAGCGGCCGGTGGTCATCGACATGTTCTGCTACCGGCGCTTCGGCCACAACGAAGGCGACGAGCCGTCGTTCACCCAGCCGCTGATGTACAAGAAGATCCGATCGCATCCCTCGACGCTGGAAATCTACAGCAAGAAATTGATCGCCGAGGGCGTCGTCACCGAGGGCGAAGTCGAGAAGATGAAGGGCGACTGGCGCGCCCGGCTCGACGCCGAATTCGAGGCCGCGCTGGGCTATAAGCCGAACAAGGCCGACTGGCTCGACGGCCGCTGGGCCGGCTTGAAGGCGGCCGGCGAAGCCGAGGACCCGCGCCGCGGCAATACCGGCGTCGCGGTCGAAATCTCTGCGCGAGATCGGCAAGAAGATCACCAGCGTTCCGCAAGGCTTCAACGTCCACAAGACCATCCAGCGCTTTCTCGATCATCGCGCCAAGTCGATCGAGGCTGGCGAGAATATCGACTGGTCCACCGCGGAAGCGCTGGCTTTCTGCGCGCTGCTCGAGGAAGGCCACCCGGTTCGGCTGTCCGGCCAGGACAGCGAGCGCGGCACCTTTTCGCAGCGCCACTCGGTGCTGTTCGATCAGGAGACCGAAGAACGCCACACGCCGTTCAACCATCTGGGCGAGGGCCAGGCGCGCTTCGAGGTGCTCAACTCGAGTCTGTCGGAAGAGGCCGTGCTCGGTTTCGAATACGGCTATTCCACCGCCGAGCCGAACGCGCTGACGCTGTGGGAGGCGCAGTTCGGCGACTTCGCCAACGGCGCGCAGGTGGTGTTCGACCAGTTCATCTCCTCGGGCGAGCGCAAATGGCTGCGCCTGTCCGGCCTGGTCTGCCTGCTGCCGCATGGCTACGAGGGCCAGGGACCGGAGCATTCCTCCGCCCGGCTCGAGCGCTTCCTGCAGATGTGCGCGGAAGACAACATGCAGGTTGCGAACTGCACGACGCCGGCGAATTACTTCCACATCCTGCGTCGCCAGTTGAAGCGTGAGATCCGCAAGCCGCTGATCCTGATGACGCCGAAGAGCCTGCTGCGTCACAAGCGCGCGGTCTCGCCGCTCGCCGAGATGGCGGCCGGCACCTCGTTCCACCGGCTGCTGTGGGACGACGCGCAAGCGCTGCCGAACGAGAAGATCAAGCTCGTCGCCGACGACAAGATCCGCCGCGTCATCATGTGCTCGGGCAAGGTCTATTTCGACCTGTACGAGGAACGCGAGAAGCGCGGCATCGACGATGTCTATCTGCTGCGCATCGAGCAGCTCTATCCGTTCCCGTCCAAGGCGCTGTGCGCCGAGCTCACGCGTTTCAAGCAGGCCGAGATGGTGTGGTGCCAGGAAGAGCCGCGCAACATGGGCGCCTGGTTCTTCGTCGACGTCTTCCTGCAATGGGTGCTCAACCAGATCGGCGCCAAGCATCGCCACATGCGCTATGCCGGGCGTCCAGCCTCCGCCTCGACGGCGGTCGGGCAGATGTCGAAGCATCTCGCGCAGCTCAAGCAACTGCTCGAAGAGGCGCTGGGATAGCCGTTCACCCCGTCATGCCCGGCCTTGTGCCGGGCATCCACGTCTTGACGGCGTGTTAAGTTAGAAAAGACGTGGATGGCCGGGACAAGCCCGGCCATGACGAAAAGGGAAAAGTCATGGCTGACATCCGCGTGCCCACCCTCGGCGAATCGGTCACCGAAGCGACCGTGGGCAAATGGTTCAAGCAGCCGGGCGACGCGGTGGCGGTTGACGAGCCGCTGGTCGAACTCGAGACCGACAAGGTCACGCTGGAAGTGCCGGCGCCGGCCGCCGGCGTACTATCCGACATCGCGGCGAAGAACGGCGCCACCGTCGGCGTTGGCGCGCTGCTCGGCCAGATCAAGGAAGGCGCAGGCGCTCCCGCGAAAGCGGCCGCGCCCGCAGCCAAGCCAGCGCCCGCGGTTCGGCCGCCGTCGGTCGATAGTCCCGTAGGCTTGCCTGCGGCGTCCGCAATGCCCAGAGCCGCGGGCTCGCCCGCAGCGTCTTCGATGCCGATGCCGCCCTCGGTGCGCAAGATGGCGGCGGAAAGCGGCATGGATCCGGCGAGGGTCGCCGGTACCGGCATGCACGGCCAGGTCACCAAGGGCGACATGATGGCGGCGATCGAGCGCGCCGCCGCGGCGCCGACGCCAATCGCCGCCACCGCCGTGCAGATGCGCGCGCCGTCACCGGCCGACGATGCCGCGCGCGAAGAGCGCGTGCACATGACGCGGCTGCGCCAGACCATCGCGCGCCGCCTGAAGGATGCGCAGAACACCGCCGCCATGCTCACGACCTTCAACGAGGTCGACATGAGCGCGGTGATGCACTTGCGCAATCAGTACAAGGATTTGTTCGAGAAGAAGCACGGCGTGAAGCTCGGCTTCATGGGCTTCTTCGTGCGCGCCTGCATCCAGGCCTGAAGGAAATCCCCGCGGTCAACGCCGAGATCGACGGCACCGACATGGTCTACAAGAATTATTATCACATCGGCGTCGCGGTCGGCACCGAGAAGCGGCCTGGTGGTGCCGGTGGTGCGCGATGCCGACCAGATGTCGCTCGCCGCAGATCGAAAAGACCATCTCCGATTTCGGCCGGCGCGCGCGCGACGGCGCGCTCAAGATCGAGGAGATGCAGGGCGGCACCTTCACCATCTCCAACGGCGGCGTCTATGGCTCGCTGATGTCGACGCCGATCCTGAACGCGCCGCAGTCCGGCATCCTCGGCATGCACAAGATCCAGGAGCGGCCGGTGGTCGATCGCCGGCAAGATCGAGGTCGCGGCCGATGATGTATCTCGCGCTGTCCTACGACCACCGCATCGTCGACGGCCAGCAGGCGGTCACCTTTCTGGTGCGGGTGAAGGAAAGTCTGGAAGACCCGGCGCGCATCGTGCTGGATTTGTGAGCGTATGGCCTACGACCTCATCGTCATCGGCACCGGCCCCGGCGGCTATGTCTGCGCCATTCGCGCGGCGCAGCTCGGCCTGAAAACCGCGGTGGTCGAGAAGCGCGCCACCTATGGCGGCACCTGCCTCAATATCGGCTGCATTCCGTCGAAGGCGCTGCTGCACGCTTCCGAACTGTTCGAGCAGGCCGGCCACAGCTTCGGCAAGATGGGCATCGGCGTTTCCACGCCCAAGCTCGACCTGAAGGCGATGATGGCGTTCAAGGACCAGGGCGTCGACGGCAACGTCAAGGGCGTCGATTTTCTGCTCAAGAAAAACAAAGTCGATGCTTTCCACGGCACTGCGCGCATCGCCGCTTCCGGCAAGGTCGAAGTGACCGGCGGCGATGGCAAGAAACAAACGCTCGAAGCAAAATCCATCGTGATCGCCACCGGCTCGGACGTCGCCAAGCTCAAGGGCATCGAGATCGATGAAAAGCGCATCGTGTCGTCCACCGGCGCGCTGTCGCTCGCTTCGGTGCCGGAACGGCTGCTGGTGATCGGCGCCGGCGTCATCGGGCTCGAGCTGGGATCGGTGTGGCGCCGGCTCGGCTCGCAGGTGACGGTGGTCGAATTCCTCGACGGCGTGCTGCCCGGCATGGACGGCGAGGTGCGCCGCCAGGCGCAGCGCCTGTTCGAGAAGCAGGGCATGACTTTCAAATTGTCGTCGAAGGTGACCGCGGTCGATTCATCCGGCAAGACGGCTGAAGGCGACAGTCGAACCGGCCAAGGGCGGCGCTGCGGAAACCATCGAGGCTGATGTGATTCTGGTGGCGACCGGCCGCGTGCCTTACACCGACGGGCTCGGTCTGAAGGAGCTCGGCGTGAAGCTCGACGAGCGCGGCCGCGTCGTGGTCGATCATTATTACGCGACCAGCGTGCCGGGCATCTGGGCGATCGGCGATGTGATCGCAGGTCCCATGCTCGCGCATAAGGCCGAGGACGAAGGCGTGGCGGTGGCCGAGATCCTGGTCGGGCAGGCGGGTCACGTGAACTACGACGCCATCCCGAACGTGGTCTACACAAGCCCGGAGATCGCCACCGTCGGAAAAAGCGAGGAAGAGCTGAAGGCCGCGGGCGTCGCCTACAATGTCGGCAAGTTTCCGTTCACCGCCAACGGCCGCGCCAAGGTGAACCTGACCACCGACGGCTTCGTGAAAATCCTGGCCGACGCCAAGACCGACCGCGTGCTCGGCGTGCAGCTGATCTGCGCCGATGCCGGCAACATGATCGCGGAAGCTGCGCTCGCCATGGAATTCGGCGCCTCCGCCGAGGACATCGCGCGCACCTGCCACGCCCATCCGACGCTGCCGGAGGCGGTGAAGGAAGCGGCCATGGCGGTCGCCAAGCGCGCGATTCATATGTGAATCAAAGAAACTTCAGGGGAAGGGAATGGCCAAGGGTCACAAAGACAAAGTCGCCGTCATCACCGGCGCGGCGAACGGCATCGGGCAGGCCTTCGCCAAGCGGCTGGCCGAGGACGGCGTGCACATCGCGGTGGTCGACGTTGCCGACGGCAAGGACACCGTGAAGATGGTGGAAACGGCCGGCCGCCAGGCGCTTAGCGTCAATTGCGACGTGTCGTCCGAGCAATCGGTCGCCGCCATGGCCAAGCAGGTGCAGGGCAAATTCAGCCACGTCGACATCGTGGTGAATTGCGCCGGCATTTTCCCGCAGAAGGAATTCGGCGAGATGACCTTCGCCGACTGGCGCAAGGTGCTGTCGATCAATCTCGACGGCACGTTTCTGGTCAGCGCGGCGTTCGTCCCCGGCATGCGAAAGCGCAAATGGGGCCGCGTGGTCAACATGGCATCGAGCACGCTCGGCTCGGTGGTCACCGGCTTCGCGCATTATGTGGCGAGCAAGGGCGGCATCGTCGGCTTCACCCGCGCGCTGGCGAGCGATCTGGCGCCCGACGGCATCACCGTCAATGCCATTGCGCCGGGCCTGACCCGCTCGCCCGGCACGCTGGTGCGCAGCCCTCGCCCCGGCTTCAAGACCATGGATGATGAATTCAATGCCGTCGCGCAGATGCAGGCGATCAAGCGCCCCGAAGTGCCGGACGATCTGGTCGGCGCCATCTCGTTTCTCACCAGCGACGACGCCGCCTTCATCACCGGGCAGACGCTGAATGTGGACGGCGGAAGGGTGCGCACCTAGCCTGCCTTAATTGCGGCGCTGGCCGGAACTAATAGAATTGCATCATGCGCCGCCTGCTTCGCCCGCTCTGGACTATTCTCGCGCTGCTGTTCCTGATGGAAGCGTGGCTATGGGATCATCTCGAGCCCATGGTCGCGCGCGCCGTCAATCTCATTCCCTGGGGCAGGCTCAAGGAAAAGCTGGCGCGGCTGATCGAAGACCTGCCGCCGTGGGCGACGTTGATCGTTTTCGTTATCCCGTTCATCGTGCTGCTGCCGCTGAAATTCCTGGAAGTCTATTTTCTCGCCAGGCGCGATTGGCTGGCCGCGGGTGCCGTGCTGGTGCTCGCAAAGCTTCTAGGCCTCGGCGTCACCGCCTTCGTGTTCGACGTGACGCGCGACAAGCTGATGCAGATGGCTTGGTTCAGCCGAATGTACGACTGGTTCATGTGGCTGCGCGATTGGGCGCACGCGCAGACCGAGCCGATCCGCCAGCGCATGCGTCAAATCTTATGGCTGTTGAAACCGCAGCGCGCCGGGCGATTTTTCCGCCGGCTCATGCATCTGCGCCGCCGCGCCTACCGCAGCCGTCCGGCCTGACCCGCTATTCGAACTCAGAATAGATGCACGGCGTGCGGTGCCCAGAAGCCGATTGCCGTGAAAGCAAGCCCGGTAATTCCAAGCACGCCCGCGAGCCAGGCAAGCGCTATCATTCCCGTTATCACTGAAGCGGACGCCAGCACGATCCCGATCTGGTGCGCCGCGGAAGCGATCTCGTAGTTGTGATAGCGCGCCATCGCCAAATCGCGCTTGTGCTCGGCTTCTTGGGCGCGCTCCATGAGCTGCTTGCGGCCCTCATGGGTATCCGGCTCGTCGTCATAGCGCGCGGCGGTTTTTTTCCAGCCATCGATCGCTTTCCCCATCGCCGCCTTGGCGGCTGGATCGGTGCTGCTGTCGGCGGCGATCTGCATCTGCTCGGCTGCGGTCCGAACCGTCGTCATTCGGATGGTCTTGGCCTGGAAGAACGCCCAGAGATTGGAAGACTCCACATTATCGCTGATCGCCGCGGTTTGCGCGCTTTTGCCGAGCGTTTCCGACAACGCCAGGAACAATGCGATGACCGCGATCAGCAGCGCGATCTTCCTGTTGGAATGCCCCGCATGTTCGGCGTGCTCGGCGTGTTCCAGATTTTCGTGTGCGCTCATCGTCCCCTCCGGCATCGACTGATGGGCAACGATGATACGAAACCGCGCCGCCGCGCAAGAGGCGCACCGCGCCGATTACCACGATTAAATTACGCGCGCGGGTGGGCGCTTGCATAAACCTCGAGCAAACGCTCGGAATCGACTGCGGTGTAGATTTGCGTGGTCGACAACGAGGCATGCCCGAGCAGTTCCTGGATCGCGCGCAAGTCGCCACCGCGCGCCAACAGGTGGGTGGCGAAGGAATGCCGCAGCGCGTGCGGCGTCGCGCTGTCGGGCAGGCCCAGCGCGCCGCGCAAGCGCGCCATCGCCAGTTGCACGATGCGGGGCGACAACGGTCCGCCGCGCGCGCCGACGAACAGTGGCCCATCAGGGGACAACTCGATCGGACAGAGCGCGACGTAATCGGCGATCAGCTTGCCGACCTGCGGCAGCATCGGCACCATGCGCGACTTGTTGCCCTTGCCGGTGACGGTGATGGCGTCGCTTCCGATCGGCGACATCCTTGCGCGTGAGGCTGAGCGCTTCCGCGATGCGCAGGCCGGAGCCATAGAGCAAGCCCAGCACCGCGGCATCGCGCGCGATGATCCACGGTTCGCGCGTTTCTCCGCTGCGCAGATCGGTGTCGGCGATGCGCTTGGCGGTGGCGATGCTGAGCGGCTTCGGCAAGGTTCTCGGCAGCTTGGGCGTGCGCACGGCGGCGAGCGCGCCGACCTTGCCCTTGCCGTTGCGTTCGAGAAAGCGCGCGAACGAGCGCGCGCCCGCTAGTACGCGCATCAGCGAGCGGTTGCCGGCGCCGTCGCTGCGCCGCGCCGCCATGAAGGCGCGCACATCGGCCGGCGTAATCTTGGCCAATTGTTTGAGCGAGGGCGCGCCGCCCAGATGGCCGGCGAGAAAGTCGAGGAACTGGCCGACGTCGCGCCGGTAGGCTTCCAGGGTCTTTTCCGACATGCGCCGCTCGGCGCCGAGATAGCCGAGCCAGCGGCTGATTTCGGCGGTCACGTCGGGGGCGGCTGCAAGGTCGGTCATGGCGGGCAAGAGTGGCATCGCTTCCTTCACTCTTCCTTAAGCGCACGGAATCGGCCAGACCTAGCGCATGATGAGCACGCGCGTCGTCGATGTTCTGGTGCCGGTGGCGCTCGACCAGACCTATTCCTACCGGGTGCCGGACGGCCTCGAACTTGCGCCCGGCGACGTGGTGTGCGTGCCGTTGGGCGCGCGCGGCGAGACCACCGGCGTGGTCTGGGCCGAGAACGACAATCCCAATCCGCGCCTGCACAACCGCATGAAGGATGTGGTCGGCAAGCTTGACGTGCCGCCGCTGAAACCCGAGCTGCGCCAATTCGTCGACTGGGTGGCCGGCTACACGCTGGCAGCGCGCGGCATGGTGCTGCGCATGGCGCTGCGCATGGGCGAGCATCTCGGACCCGGGCGCGAACGCGTCGGCGTGCGGCTGGCCGGCCCGCCGCCGCGCGCATGACGCCGGCGCGCGCGCGCGTGCTGAAACTGTTTGCCGACGGGCTGACGCGCTCGAAGAGCGAAGCCGCGCAGGAGGCGGGCGTCAGCGCCGGCGTGATCGACGGGCTGATCGACGAAGGCACGCTGGAAACCATCGTGCTGCCGCCCGAGCCGGTGGCGCTGCCGCCCGATCCGGATTTTCGCAAGCCGGATTTCGTCCTGACGCAACTGGCCGCCGCCGACGCGTTGCGCACCACCGTCGATCAAGGCGGCTATACCGTCACGCTGCTCGACGGCGTCACCGGCTCCGGCAAGACGGAAGTCTATTTCGAGGGCGTCGCCGAAAACATTCGGAAAAAGCGGCAGACGCTGATCCTGATGCCGGAGATCGCGCTCACCGCGCAATTCCTCGACCGCTTCGTCGAGCG
The DNA here is from genome assembly GCA_963781875.1 of uncultured Alphaproteobacteria bacterium. Taxonomy (GTDB): domain Bacteria; phylum Pseudomonadota; class Alphaproteobacteria; order Rhizobiales; family Xanthobacteraceae; genus Pseudolabrys. Next base: position 184,549 of record CAWAHP010000009.1, on the reverse strand, counting down.
CTTCGGCACCAAGCCGGCCGAATGGCATTCGCAACTCAGCCCGCGTACGCGCGCGCGCACCTGGGCGGCGGTGGCGGCAAACGAAGTCTCGGTCGTGGTCGGCGCGCGCTCGGCGCTTTTCCTGCCTTATGCCGATCTCGGCCTGATCATCGTCGATGAGGAGCACGACCCGGCCTACAAGCAGGAAGACGGCGCGCATTATCACGCCCGCGACATGGCGGTGGTGCGCGGAAGGGCTGCAAAAATCCCGGTGCTGCTGGCCTCGGCGACGCCGTCGGTCGAATCGGAAGTCAACGCGCGGCGCGGGCGCTACAAGCGCATTCATCTGCCGGAACGCTTCGGCGGCGCGCATCTGCCGTCGATCGAGGCGATCGACATGCGGCGCGAAGGTCCGCCGCGCGGCCGTTTCATCTCGCCGCGGCTGGCCGAAGCGGTGCAGACCTCGCTCGAACGCCGCGAGCAGGCGCTGCTGTTCCTCAACCGCCGCGGCTACGCGCCGCTCACTTTATGCCGCGCCTGCGGCTTCCGCCTGCAATGCCCGAATTGCGACGCCTGGCTGGTCGATCACCGCTTCAAGAGGCGGCTGGTCTGCCACCATTGCGGCTTCAACATGCCGCCGCCGGCGGAATGTCCGAACTGTCACGCCACCGAAAGCTTCGCGGCGGTCGGCCCCGGCGTCGAGCGGCTGGAGCAGGAGGCGGCCGAGCTGTTCCCGGGAGCGCGAATCCTGGTGCTGTCGAGCGATCTGGTGGAATCGATCGAGCGGCTGCGCGAGGAGCTCGACGACGTGGCGCAAGGCCGCTTCGACATCGTCATCGGCACGCAACTGGTGGCCAAGGGCCATCATTTTCCCAAGCTCAATCTGGTCGGCATCGTCGACGCCGATCTCGGGCCTCGGCAACGGCGATCCGCGCGCGGCCGAGCGCACGTTCCAATTGCTGCATCAGGTGGTCGGCCGCGCCGGCCGCGAGGAGGGCCGCGGCGTCGGCTTTTTGCAGACCCATCAGCCCGAGCATCCGGTGATGAAGGCGCTGATCTCGGGCGACCGCGAGGCGTTCTATTCGAGCGAGATCGCGCTGCGCGAGCGTACGCATTATCCGCCGTTCGGGCGGCTCGCCAGCATGGTGATCACCGCCAACGAGCGGCACGCGGCGGAATCCTACGGCCGCGCGCTCGCTTCCACCGCGCCGAAGGACGAGCAGGTGCGCGTGCTTGGGCCGGCCGAAGCGCCGATCGCGGTGGTGCGCGGGCGGCATCGCTTCCGGCTGCTGGTGAAGGCGCCGCGCGCCTTCGATCTGTCGGCCTATTTGCGCGAATGGCTTGGCAAGGCACCCAAGCCACGCGGCAATGTGCGGCTGGAGGTGGACGTCGATCCGCAGAGTTTTTCTGAGCCTCTTAGCGCGGGCTTGACCCGCGTCCGCTGAGGCCGCTCCCCTATCGGGATGCGGGAAGCGTGACAACTACTCCGGCATCTCGGTGTGCTTCACGTTCGGCTGCAGCAGCACGCAGGCCGCGGCGGCAAAGATCATGACGAAGCCGATGATGTCGGGCATGGTCAGCCGCTCGCCGAGAAAGACGGCGGAGGCGGTGACGCCGATCACCGGCACCAGCAGCGAGCCGAGCGAGGCCGTGATGGTCGGCAGCCGTCCGACAATTGTCCACCACAGGAAATGCGCCAGCCCTACGCCGAGCATGCCGACAAAGAGGATCGCCAGCATCGTCTCGTTGTGCAGCGGCCACAAATGCGGATAGCCCTCGAACACGAAAGTGCCGGCGGCAATGAACAGAAGACCGAACAACAATTGCCAGGCCGCGTTGGCCAGCGGCTCGATCGTGACCTTTGCCCATTTGATGTAGACGGTCGCGAAGGCCCAGCTCAGCGCGCAGCCGAGCGAATAAAACACGAAAGGCGGAAATCCGTCGGCGAACAGCGGCCACACCAGGATCGCCAAACCGGCCACGCACAGGCCGAAGGCCACCATGCGGATCGTGTTCAGTCGCTCGCCGAGCACGAACCAGCTCAGCATCGTGGTCCAGATCGGCATCGAATAGGTGATGATGATGGCGCGCGAGGTCGCGCCGCTCAATTGCGCGAAGCCCGATAAAATCTGGAACGCCGCGACGTTGAAGAAGCCGGCGATCATGACATGCAGATATTCGCCGCGCGGCACCTTCAAATTATGGCCGGTGAGGATGGCGGCGGCGAACAAAGTGGTGGCGCCGATGGTGGAGCCGGCAAAGCGCAGGCTCCAGGGCGACACCTCGCGCAACGCTACCGCGGCGGCGATCCAGTTGAGGCCCCAGGCAAACGCCAGCAATACGACCAGGAGCTTGGCCGTGCTTGCGACCTCGGCTGGCGCTTTTCGGTGCTTGTTAGGGGGCATGAATCCGGCGCCGGCTCAGCAGAACGGCGCGCAGGCTATATCGGGCAGGCCCGCGACGCGAGGCATTCCTGGGATGCATAATTACGCGCCGGCCGCGGATTGTTTCGGCGCGCCGGGCCCGGTTGCGCTGGCTTATTTCTTGCTACCTTCGCTGCCGGCCGTCGATGGAGACCTGACCCGTGAAGATGTCGTTCGGGTGCGAGCTTGCCTACCGTGTGAACGAGCCGACCGTGTTCGTGCTGCACGTCGAAGCCGCGCGCATCGCGAGCCATGCCGGGCTTACCGACGAATTGCGCATCGTTCCCGATCTGCCGTATGACGCAGCGGTCGCGCCGCTCACCGAAAACCGCACCACGCGCTTTACGGCGCTGCCGGGGTCCTTGACCGTTACCTATCGCGGAGCAGTCGATCTGCAAGTGCACCGCGCCGATCCGGCCACCATCGGCGAGACGGCGCCGTCGAATCTGCCGGTCGATGTGCTGCCGTTCTTGCTGCCGAGCCGCTATTGCGAATCCGACCGGCTCGCGGATTTCGTCAAGCAACATTTCGGAACGCTGCTGCCCGGCTATTCGCGTGTCACCGCGGTCTGCAACTGGATCTGGGACAACGTCAAATATCGCGCCGCCAGCAGCGACATCCACACCTCCGCCTGCCAGACGCTGGAATCCCGCGCCGGCGTCTGCCGCGACTTCGCCCATCTCGGCGTCGCCATCTGCCGGGCGCTCGATATTCCGGCGCGATTTGTGAGTTGCTATGCGCTCGGTCTCGAACCGGTCGATTTCCACGCCGTGTTCGAGGCTTATCTGGATGGCCACTGGTGGCTGTTCGATGCCACGCGCGAGCCGGCGCTCGACGGTCTGGTGCGCATCGCTGCGGGGCGCGACGCCGCAGAAGTCCCGTTCGCCGCGCTATTCGGCGATCCGGACTGCGCCAAGTTGCAGTCGATGAAGGTCTGGGTCGACGCCGAGGATCGGTCGATGCTGGCGCGCGAGCGGACGGTGGCCGCGATACGGACCACGTAACCCTCCAGGGTTACCGCCAACGCTACGCCGCTAACGGCGGTCGTGTTGCACCGCGTTTGCCGCTGTGTTAGCTAGCCCTCGATTTCGCGAGGGTTTCCGCGGGCTTCCGCGACGTCCTCGGAGATCGGAATTCCCTCTTGGATTCCAATAGTTTGCGCCGCCCTTCCGCGACGGCGTCCGGCCTGTGAATGAAGGTCAGAAAACGAGCGTTCCCGTGGCAGGCGAAGACCCGATCATCTCCGGAATGGCTGGCCGTTACGCCGGCGCGCTGTTCGAGCTTGCCCGCGACGAAAAGGCCGTCGATGCGGTCAAGAGCGACCTCGATCGGTTCGACGCGCTGGTCGCGGGCAGCCCCGATCTCACCCGTCTGGTGCGCAGCCCGGTGTTCGGCGCCGACGAGCAGCTGAAGGCGCTGTCGGCGATCCTCGACAAGGCCGGCATCAAGGGACTCGCCGCCAATTTCCTGCAGGCGATCACCGCCAACCGGCGGCTGTTCGCGGTGCGCGACATGATCCGCGGCTATCGCGCGCTGGTCGCCCGCCACAAGGGCGAGGTCAGCGCCCAGGTCACCGTCGCCGAGAAGCTCAGCGACAAGAATCTCGACGCGCTCAAGAGCGCGCTCAAATCGGTCACCGGCGGCAAGGACATCGACCTCGACGTCAAGATCGAGCCCGCCATCATCGGCGGGCTCATCGTCAAGGTCGGCAGCCGCATGGTCGATAGTTCGCTCCGCACCAAGCTCAATGCGATCAAGTTCGCGATGAAAGAGGCACGCTGATGGATATCCGCGCCGCAGAAATTTCCGCCATCCTGAAAGAGCAGATCAAGAACTTCGGCCAGGAAGCCGAAGTCTCCGAAGTCGGCCAGGTGCTGTCCGTCGGCGACGGCATCGCCCGCGTCTACGGCCTCGACAACGTGCAGGCCGGCGAGATGGTCGAGTTCGAAAACGGCGTGCGCGGCATGGCGCTCAACCTCGAGACCGACAATGTCGGCATCGTGATCTTCGGCAACGACCGCGAGATCATGGAAGGCCAGACCGTCAAGCGCACCGGCGATCAATCGTGGACGTGCCGGTCGGCAAGGGCCTGCTCGGCCGCGTGGTCGACGCGCTCGGCAATCCGATCGACGGCAAGGGCCCGATCAAGGCCGACAAGCGCGCGCGCGTGGACGTCAAGGCGCCCGGCATCATTCCGCGCAAGTCGGTGCACGAGCCGATGGCGACCGGCCTCAAGGCGATCGACGCGCTGATCCCGATCGGCCGCGGCCAGCGCGAGCTGATCATCGGCGACCGCCAGACCGGCAAGACCGCGATCGCGCTCGACACCATCCTCAACCAGAAGCCGCTCAACGCGCAGACCGACGAGAAGATCAAGCTCTATTGCGTCTATGTCGCGATCGGGCAGAAGCGCTCCACCGTCGCGCAGTTCGTGAAGGTGCTGGAGGAGCAGGGCGCGCTCGACTATTCGATCATCGTCGCCGCCACCGCGTCCGATCCGGCGCCGATGCAGTACCTGGCGCCGTTCGCCGGCTGCACCATGGGCGAATATTTCCGCGACAACGGCATGCACGCCGTCATCATCTATGACGATCTGTCGAAGCAGGCCGTCGCCTATCGCCAGATGTCGCTGCTGCTGCGCCGCCCGCCGGGCCGCGAAGCCTATCCCGGCGACGTGTTCTATCTGCATTCGCGCCTGCTCGAGCGCGCCGCCAAGATGAACGACGACAACGGCGCCGGCTCGCTGACCGCGCTGCCGATCATCGAAACCCAGGCCAACGACGTGTCGGCCTATATCCCGACCAACGTGATTTCGATCACCGACGGCCAGATCTTCCTGGAGACCGACCTGTTCTACCAGGGCATCCGCCCGGCGGTGAACGTCGGCCTGTCGGTGTCGCGCGTCGGCTCCGCCGCGCAGACCAAGGCGATGAAGAAGGTCGCCGGCAAGATCAAGGGCGAGCTCGCGCAATACCGCGAAATGGCCGCCTTCGCGCAATTCGGCTCCGACCTCGACGCCACCACCCAGCGCCTGTTGGCGCGCGGCTCGCGCCTGACCGAGCTCTTGAAGCAGCCGCAGTTCTCGCCGCTCAAGATGGAAGAGCAGGCCTGCGTGATCTATGCCGGCGTCAACGGCTATCTCGACAAGTTCGAAGTGGCGCGCGTGCGCGCCTTCGAGCAGGGTCTGCTCACGCTGCTGCGCACCAAGCACGCCGATCTGCTCGACAGCATCCGCAAGAGCGGCGATCTCTCCGAGGCCGACGAGGCCAAGCTCAAGGGCGCGGTCGACGGCTACGCCAAGACTTTTACGTAATGATCGACGCGGCAACGAGGCACGATCAGGACTAACTCGACATGGCCAGCCTCAAGGACATGCGCGTTCGCATCGCCTCCACCAAGGCGACGCAGAAGATCACCAAGGCCATGCAGATGGTCGCGGCGTCCAAGCTGCGCCGCGCGCAGGTGGCGGCGGAAGCCGCGCGTCCTTACGCCGAACGCATGGACAGCGTGCTCGGCTCAATTGCCGGCGTCGTCGCCGGCAGCGACTCGGCGCCGAAGCTGCTCGCCGGCACCGGCGACGACAAAGTGCATCTGCTGGTGGTCTGCACCGCCGAGCGCGGCCTGTGCGGCCCGTTCAATTCGTCGATCGTGCGGCTTGCGCGCGAAAAGGCGAATGCGCTGATGAGCCAGGGCAAGGAGGTCAAGATCCTCTGCGTCGGCCGCAAGGGGCTGATCAGCTGCGCCGAGTTTATGGCAAGCAGATCATCGAGACCATCGAATTGCGCGGCGTCAAGCAGATGGGCTTCGAGCAGGCGCAGATGGTCGCCGAGAAGATCGTCGCGCTGTTCGACAAGGGCGACTTCGACGTCTGCACGCTGTTCTTCTCGCGCTTCAAGTCGGTGATCGCGCAGATCCCGACCGCCCAGCAGATCATTCCGCCGGTGTTCCCGGCGGCCAAGACTGCAGGTCCGTCCGCGGCCTACGAATACGAGCCGGAGGAGGAAGAAATCCTCGCCGACCTGCTGCCGCGCAATCTGTCGGTGCAGGTGTTCCGCGCGCTGCTGGAAAACGCCGCCTCCGAGCAGGGCGCGCGCATGAGCGCGATGGACAACGCCACCCGCAATGCCGGCGAAATGATCCGCAAGCAGACGCTCACCTATAACCGCACGCGCCAGGCGATGATCACCAAGGAACTGATCGAGATCATCTCCGGCGCCGAAGCGCTTTAATTCAGGTAACGAGGACGATATGGCCACTCCACAAAATGCAGTCGGTAAAATCACCCAGGTCATCGGCGCCGTCGTCGACGTGCAGTTCGAAGGCGAATTGCCGGCGATCTTGAACGCGCTCGAAACCAAGAACGGCGGCAATCGCCTGGTGCTCGAAGTCGCCCAGCATCTCGGCGAGTCGACGGTGCGCACCGTCGCCATGGACTCCTCGGAAGGTCTGGTGCGCGGCCAGGAGGTCACCGATACCGGCGCGCCGATTTCGGTGCCGGTCGGACCGGGACTGCTCGGCCGCATCATCAACGTGATCGGCGATCCGGTCGATGAAGCCGGTCCGGTCAAAGGCGAGAACAAGCGCGCGATCCATCAGGACGCGCCCACTTACACCGACCAGTCCACCGAAGCGCAGATTCTCGTCACCGGCATCAAGGTGGTCGATCTGCTGGCGCCCTACGCCAAGGGCGGCAAGATCGGCCTGTTCGGCGGCGCCGGCGTCGGCAAGACCGTGCTGATCATGGAGCTCATCAACAACGTCGCCAAGGCGCACGGCGGCTATTCGGTGTTCGCCGGCGTCGGCGAGCGCACGCGCGAGGGCAACGACCTCTATCACGAGATGATCGAGTCCGGCGTCAACAAGGATCCGCACAAGGGCTCGGTCGAGGGCTCCAAATGCGCGCTGGTGTACGGCCAGATGAACGAGCCGCCGGGCGCGCGCGCCCGCGTCGGCCTCTCCGGCCTGACGGTCGCCGAATATTTCCGCGATCAGGGCCAGGACGTGCTGTTCTTCGTCGACAACATCTTCCGCTTCACGCAAGCCGGCTCGGAAGTGTCGGCGCTGCTCGGCCGCATTCCGTCGCGCCGTGGGCTATCAGCCGACGCTCGCCACCGACATGGGCGCGCTGCAGGAGCGCATCACCACGACCCACAAAGGCTCGATCACCTCGGTGCAGGCGATTTACGTTCCGGCCGACGACTTGACCGACCCGGCGCCGGCCACCTCGTTCGCGCACTTGGATGCGACCACCGTGCTGTCGCGCGACATCGCCGCCAAGGGCATCTATCCGGCGGTGGACCCGCTCGACTCGACCTCGCGCATGCTGTCGCCGCTGATCGTCGGCGAGGAGCACTACGCCGTGGCGCGGCAGGTGCAGCAGATTCTCCAGCGCTACAAGGCGCTGCAGGACATCATCGCCATTCTGGGCATGGACGAACTGTCGGAAGAGGACAAGACCGCGGTGTCGCGCGCGCGCAAGATCGAGCGCTTCCTGTCGCAGCCGTTCTTCGTCGCCGAAGTGTTCACCGGCTCGCCCGGCAAGCTGGTCGACCTCGCCGACACCATCAAGGGCTTCAAGGGACTGTGCGAAGGCAAGTACGATCACCTGCCGGAGGCCGCCTTCTACATGGTCGGCACCATCGAAGAGGCGGTCGAGAAGGGCAAGAAGCTCGCGGCGGAAGCGGCGTAGTTCATGGCAACCCGGCAACGATCGAATGCGCTGGTCGTGTTTTTGGTGGTCGGGCTGCTCATCGGCGCGCTTGCCGGCTATCTCACCCGGCCGGAGACGGCCGAGATCCGGATTGGCCCGATCAGCGTCGAAGTGCGCGGCAACAACGTCGCGCGCGGCGGCGGTGAGCTGACCAGCAGTCAAGTCGAGCACATCGCGATCGTCGCGTTGATTGGCGGGATCGTGGGCTTGGCACTGGGATTTGCGATCAAGAGCGGCAAACTTAGATTCTGAGCAAACAATGGCAAACTTGCATTTCGAACTGGTGTCTCCGGAAAAGCTCGTGTTCTCGGGCGAGGTCGAGCAGGTCGACGTGCCGGGCGCCGAAGGCGACTTCGGCGTGCTCGCGGGCCATGCGCCGATGGTCACGCACGCTGCGGCCGGGCATTCTGACCGTTCACGGCGCGGGCGGCGAACAGAAGATCGTCGTGCTGGGCGGCTTCGCGGAAGTGTCGGCGGAAGGCCTCACCGTGCTCGCCGACGTGGCGGAGGCGGTCGAGGACATCGACCGCGGCATGATCGCAAGCCGCATCGGCGAAATGGAGAGCCGCATCGCCAAGATGGAGCCGGGCTCCGAGCTCGACAAGCTGATCACGCGGCTCGATCATTTCAAGACCGTCGATCGCCACCTCACCGGCACGGCGATGCATTAGATTGGTGCCGCGTCGTCAGGCGCGCACATACTTTCCGAATTCCTTGACCACCCGCTCATAAGTCTGCCGCTTGAACGGCACCACCAGGTCGGGCAATTCGCTTATCGCGACCCAGCGCCAGTCGATGAATTCCGGATCGTGCCCGCCGCCGGGATTAGCGATATCGATCTCGCTGTCGTCGCCGGTGAAGCGCAGCGCGTACCATTTCTGCTTCTGCCCGCGATATTTCCCGCCCCAGGCGTCGCCGATGATGTCGCGCGGAATGTCATAGGCCAGCCATTCGGCGATCTCGCCGAGCTTTTCGCACCGAACGGATATTGGTTTCCTCGTAAAGCTCGCGCAGCGCGGCCTTGTAGGGATCTTCGTTCTCGTCGATGCCGCCCTGCGGCATCTGCCAGACATGCGTGGCGTCGATGTGCTCGGGGCCGCTCGTGCGCCGGCCGATGAAGACGAGGCCGTCGCGGTTGAGCACCATGATGCCGGCGCAGGGGCGGTAGGGCAGGGATTCGTAAGGGGGCATTTGCGCTCCGTCATTCGGCCGCGAGTTCTCTCGCAGCCGGAAATGACGTTACGATGACTTCGCCTTGATCGCCACCATGGTGATCGGCACCAGCACGAAGCCGCGGTTTTCCACCTTCTTCGCCCATTCGGCGATGCGCGCGATGGTCGCCGGCTGCGCGGTGGCGAGGCCGACGGCGGCGCCATTGTCGCGCGCCATCATCTCGAGACGGGCGAGCGCGCGGTCGATCTCGACCGGCGTCGGCACCGCGTCGAGCACCAGGTCGGTCTTGGCGAAGGGCAGATTGTGGCTGCCGGCGATCTGGCCGGCGACGCTGCGCGGCGACGAGCCGTCGTCGACATAGATCAGCCCGCGCTTGGCGGTCTCGCGCAGCACCGGCGCCAGCGCCTGCTCGGAGGCGGTGAAGCGCGCGCCCATGTAGCTCGCGATCCCGACATAGCCCTGGAACCGGCTCATCAGCCAATGCAGGCGGTCGACGTTCTGCTCGGACGTGAGCGAGGTGAGCAGCGTCTGCGGGCCGGGATCGTTGTCGGGATAGTCGAACGGCTCCATCGGCACCTGCAGCAGCACTTCGTGATTTTCGCCGCGCGCGTGCTCCGCCAGCTTTTCGAGATCGGCGCCGTAGGGCGCGATCGCGAACGTCACCGGCGCCGGCAGCTTGGCGAACGCATCGGCGGTGCCGGACGCGCTGATGCCGACCCCGCCGATCACGATGGCGATGCGCGGCGAATCTTTTCGGTTTGGCGGCAGCTGGCGCGGACGCGCATAGAGCGCCGACGGGCGCGCGCCGTCCGGTCCGATCTTCGGGATCGCGCCATGCCGCGTGGTCTCCAGCATGCGTCTGGTCGATCGGCGCTTCGGCGCCGGGCCGCCGCTCGAATTGCCGGGGATGACGACGTCCTGGCTCTTGCCGCTGGAGCCATCGATGATGGTGATGGTCTTGGCGCCGGGCGGCGGCGTCGTCGCCTTTGCCGCTGCGGCGGCAACCGCCGCCGGATCGGGCGCCTTGGCGGCCGGGCCGTCGTAGCGGGAATGCTGCTTGCCGTCGCCTTCGTTGTCCGGCTTGGCTTGGGTTGCGCCCGGCGGCTTGGTGGCGACCACCGCCACCGGCTCGCCGCCGAGCGGATCGTTGACGAAGATCGCCCAGGACAGCACCAGCAGGCCGAACAGCCCGAGCATGCCGGCCAGCATTTGCGGCGCGGCAACGGGCAATTTCGGCAGCTTCTTTCCTTTGTCCTGGCCGAGGGGGGTGTTCAGGTCATCCGATGCCACGGCCCAGATCCTTGCGAATCATCGCGGGAGTCTAGCACGCGACGATTCCGGGCTGTGATCGCGCGGGGCCGGGAACGACAGGGTCTGGCACAAGCAAACGGGGCGGCCCTGCGGCCGCCCCATGGTTTTGCAGAGTGTCGTGCGGCGCTTAGTTCGGCACCGGGGTCTTGGCGTTCGGCGGGAACGCCGAATTGACCTGGGTGCCGCGCAACAGGTCGAGCGCCATGTTGAGCGCCTTGTCGTTCTTCGCGTCCGGCGGAATGTAGGACTGCGAGCCGGTCTGCTCGTTGCCTTCGGCGGCCTTGAGATGGCCGCGCAGCGAGGCCTCGCCCTTGGTGTCGGTCTTGGCCTTGAGGTCATCCGGCACGTCCTGCAGCACCTCGATGTCGGGCGATGATGCCCTTGGCCTGGATCGAGCGGCCGGACGGCGTGAAGTAGCGCGCCGTGGTCAGCCGCAGCGCGCCGTTGCCGGAGCCGAGCGGGATGATGGTCTGCACCGAGCCCTTGCCGAACGAACGGGTGCCGATGACGGTGGCCCGCCTGTGGTCCTGCAACGCGCCGGCGACGATTTCCGACGCCGAAGCCGAACCGCCGTTGATCAGCACGATCACCGGCTTGCCCTTGGTGAGATCGCCCGGCCGCGCGTTGAAGCGCTGGGTCTCCTCGGCATTGCGGCCGCGGGTGGAGACGATCTCGCCCTTTTGCAGGAACGCATCCGACACCGAGATCGCCTGGTCGAGCAGGCCGCCCGGATTGTTGCGCAGGTCGAGGACGTAGCCCTTGAGCTTGTCGTCGCTGATCTTCGCGGTGATGTCGGCGATCGCCTTCTTCAGGCCCTCGGTGGTCTGCTCGTTGAACTGCGTCATGCGGATATAGCCGATGTCGTCGCCTTCACTTCGAGCGCACCGCGCGCACGCGGATGACGTCGCGGGTGATCGACACTTCGATCGGCTTGTCCTGGCCCTTGCGCATGATGGTGAGCTTGATCTTGGTGTTCACCGGCCCGCGCATCTTCTCGACCGCCTGGTTCAGGGTGAGGCCCTGCACCTGCTCGTCGTCGAGCTTGGTGATGATGTCGTTGGCCAGGACGCCGGCCTTGGCGGCGGGCGTCTCGTCGATCGGCGCCACCACCTTGATCAGGCCGTCTTCCATGGTGACCTCGATGCCGAGCCCGCCGAATTCGCCGCGGGTCTGCACCTGCATGTCGCGGAAGCTCTTGGCGTCCATGTAGCTCGAATGCGGATCGAGCCCGGCCAGCATGCCGTTGATCGCGGTTTCGATCAGCTTGGAGTCGTCCGGCTTCTCGACGTAGTCGGCGCGCACGCGCTCGAACACGTCGCCGAACAAATTGAGCTGCCGGTAGGTGTCGGCCACCGCCGCCTTGGCGCTGCGCGCCGACCATGATCGATGCGGGCTGCACCGCGAGCAGCGTCATTGCCGCTCCCGCCGCCGCGCCGAGAAGAATGAGTGAGGTCTTGCGCATCATCCGCGAACCTTTTCGCCTTCGCCAGCCGCCCACCATGGGCCTGGATCAACGGGAACCCCGTCCTTACGAAACTCGATATAAAGCACCGGTTGGCTGGAACCTGTCGCGAGGATAGCGGCGATATGGGAGCCGTTTCCCATCACCGCAACGGGTTCTCCGGTCAGCACGAACTGTCCGAGATCAACTGATATCCGATCCATCCCAGCGAGCAAGACATGATACCCGCCGCCGACATTGAGGATCAAGAGTTGTCCATAAGACCGGAACGGTCCGGCATAAACCACCCAGCCGTCGGCCGGCGCGGTGACCTGGGCGCCGGCGCGGGTGGCGATGGAAAGGCCCTTTTCCAGCCCGCCATTGCCGTCGGGCGCCCCGAATTCCTTCAATTTGACGCCGTTAACCGGGATTGGAACTTGTCCGCGCAGCGACGCAAAGGCGATCGCCGGCGTCAGCCGGCCGGGATCGCGAAAAGCCGATAAAGCCGGGCGGCTGTCGCTGCGGGCGGCCTCGCGGGCGTCGCGGATGGCGGGGTCGAGGCCCTGCTCCAGCTTGGCGATCAAATCTTTGAGATTGTCCACCTGGCGCGCCAAATCGCCGGCGCGCGCCCGCTCGGCCTCGAGCGCCTTCTCGCGTTCGGCCTGCTGCTTTTGACGCTCCTCGATCAGCGCGGTCATGCGCGCGCGCTCGCTGTCGAGCGAGGCGACCTCGGCTTTCAGCCGGTCGCGTTCGGCGGCGATTTTCTTGCGCACGTTCAGCAGTTCGCCGAGGTCGCTGGCGAGCGCTTCCACCTCGTGCCGCATTTCCGGCAGCACCGCGCCGAGCACCATGGCGGTGCGCACCGATTGCAGCGCGTCTTCCGGGCTCGCGATCAGCGCCGGCGGCGGACGGTGGCCGATGCGCTGAAGCGCGGCCAGCACTTCGCCGATCACCGCGCGCCGTCCGTCGAGCGACTTGCGAATGTTGCGCTCGTTGTCGTCGAGCGGCTTGAGCCGCGCTTCGGTCGCCGCGATCTTGGCTTCGACGCCGCGCAGGCGGGCGGCGGTGTCGATCAGGTCCTGGTTGAGCTTGCGGCGGTCGGCGCCGAATTGCTCGATCTCGCGCTTGAGCGCGGCCTCGGTCTCGATCGACTTGCGCTGCGCGTCGCGCGCGGCCTGGAGTTCCTGGTCGCGCTGCTTGAGCGCGTCGAGCGCCTGGCTCGCTCTGGGTCGCCGGCTGCTGCGCCTTGAGCGCGGCGGCAAGCGTGAGCGGCAACGCGAGCGCCAGCGCGGCGATGAGCGCGGCGCGCGGATTGAGACCGCTGAATTCGGCAAATCATCGCAGCCAAGTTACGCCCGCAGGTTGGAACGGCAAGACCATTTTGCAGCGCACGTCATGCCGCCTGGATTAAGACCAATCTGGGATCGGCGCGTAAAAATCTATGATCAGGCCCGATGATACGGGTGCCCGGTGAGGATCGTGGTGGCGCGATAAAGCTGTTCCAGCAGCATGACCCGCACCAGCTGGTGCGGCCAGGTGGCGGCGCCGAACGACAGCCGCAACTCGGCCTTGTCGCGCAGGCTGGCGGCCAGGCCGTCGGCGCCGCCGATCAGGAACACCACCGCCGGCCGGTCATTGCTGCGCCATTTGGCCAGCTGGCCGGCGAGGCTGGCGCTGTCGAGATTGTCGCCGCGGGAATCGAGCAGCACGACCGCCGCGCCTTGCGGAATGACATTGGCGAGCGCGATCGATTCCTCGAGCATGCGCTTGCCCGCCTCGGCGGCGCGGCTTTCCCTGATTTCGATGATTTCGACGTCGCGCAGGCCGAGATTGCGGCCGGTTTGCGCCGCGCGCTTGCGGTAGCGCTCGGAAAGCTCGGTTTCCGGGCCCCGCTTCAGACGTCCGACGGCGGCAACGATGATGCGCATCGTGCCGCCGAGACTATCAGCTTGGCCGACTTCGTCCGGCTACCGCCGACCACATCTTTTCCAGATTGTAGAAGTCGCGCACTTCCGGCCGGAAGACGTGGACGATCACGTCGCCGGCGTCGATCAGCACCCAGTCGCCTTGCCGCAAGCCTTCGACGTGGATGCCGGTGATGGCGGCGGCCTTGAGGTCCTTCACCACGTTGTCGGCAATCGACGCGACATGGACGTTGGACCGGCCGGTGGTCACGACCATGTAATCGCCGATCGAGGATTTGTCCGGTGAGATCGATGGTGACGCTGTCCTCGGCCTTCATGTCGTCCAGGCGCGCGAGGACGATGCGCAACGTCTCCTTGGCACTCGGGCGCTCGGAAGCACTTCGGCGCTTGGAGACGGATTCGGGCGAACGACGCGTCGCCCGAGAGAGTGCAGGTTTGGGCAGGGGTTCTTATCCTTTCAGTTCGTTGCGCTTCGCCGCGGTTCGAACCGGGAGCTCACGATCAAGATAGCTATTTCGCCCGTTTCTTTCCACCCTTGCGCTTGCGGCTTCTTGCTGGGCTGTTTTGGCCGGAAGTTCCGCTTCGCCGGCGCAAGGCGCGCAGCGCCGTCGACGACAATGGCGATTTGAGGCCGTGCAGGAAGGCCCAGGCCGGCGCGTGGCGGTCGGGCAGGGTGGCGGCGTCGTGTTCCGGGATGCGGGCGCGGCCGAGCGCCTGGCCCGCCGGACTGGCGGCGGCGTAAAGGCTCGGGCCCAGGCGGTCGACCACCACGATCGGCACCAGCTTCGCTATTCCGCGCCATTTCTGCCAGCGGTGAAAGCTGCCGCAGATTGTCCGCGCCCATGATCCAGACGAAGCGGACCCGCGGGCAGCGGGCGATCAGCCACGAGATCGTGTCATAGGTGTATCTCGTGTTGATGACGGCCTCGAGACCGGTGACGTCGATGCGCGGATGATGCGTGAGCGCGCGGGCGGCGGCGATGCGCTTGGCCGAGCGGCGCCAGACCGCTGGTGTTCTTGAGCGGATTGCCCGGCGTCACCAGCCACCAGACGCGGTCGAGCTTGAGCCGCTTGAGCGGCGAGCAGGCTGGCGCCGAGATGCGCCAGGTGCGGCGGATCGAAGGTTCCGCCGAACAGGCCGATCCGCATGCCGGGCGCGCTGGGGGGAGAAGGCGCTCGGGGCGAGCGATGTTCTTGCGCGTGTCACGGCCGGATCTGACCGCTTCCGCGTATGCGGTATTTGAAGGTGGTGAGCTGATCGACGCCGACCGGCCCGCGCGCATGCAGGCGGCCGGTGGCGATGCCGATCTCGGCGCCGAAGCCGAATTCGCCGCCGTCGGCGAACTGGGTCGAGGCGTTGTGCAGCACGATCGCCGAGTTGACCTCGCGCAGGAATTTCTCCGCCGTCGCCGCGTCGTCGGTGACGATGGCGTCGGTGTGATGCGAGCCGTAGCGCTCGATATGCGCGATGGCGGCGTCAACGCCATCGACCACCTTGGCGGCGATGATGGCGTCGAGATATTCGGTGGACCAGTCTTCCTCGGTGGCCGGCTTGACGCGCTTGTCGATCGCCTGCGTCGCCTTGTCGCCGCGGATCTCGCAGCCGGCATCGATCAGCATCTCGATCAGCGGCTTGAGATGGGTCGCGGCCGCGGCGCGATCGACCAGCAGCGTCTCGGCCGCGCCGCACACGCCGGTGCGCCGCATCTTGGCGTTGAGCACGATCTTCTTGGCCATGTCGAGCGAGGCCGCCTTGTCGACATAGACATGGCAGACGCCTTCCAGATGCGCGAACACCGGCACGCGCGCTTCCGCCTGCACGCGCGCGACCAGGCTCTTGCCGCCGCGCGGCACGATGACGTCGATATTGCCGTCGAGCCCGGTCAGCATCAGCCCGACCGCGGCGCGGTCGCGCGTCGGCACCAGCTGGATCGCGGCCTCGGGCAGGCCGGCCTCGCGCAGGCCCTGCGTCAAGCGCGGCATGGATGGCGCGGCTGGAGCGCATGCTGTCGGAGCCGCCGCGCAGGATCGCGGCATTGCCGGATTTCAGGCACAGCGCGCCGGCATCGGCCGTCACGTTCGGCCGGCTCTCATAGATGATGCCGATGACGCCGAGCGGCACGCGCACCCGCTCGATGGTCATGCCGTTCGGCCGCGTCCAGGATTCGGTGACGGTGCCGACCGGGTCCTTGAGCGCGCGCACCGCCTCGATGCCGGCGGCGATGGCCTCGACCCGGGCGTCATCGAGCGTGAGCCGGTCGAGAAAGGCGCCGGTCACGCCCGCGGTGCGCGCCTCGGCGAGATCCTCGGCATTGGCGGCCAGAATACGGGCTTTTTGCGCCCGGACGGCGGCGGCCATGCAGGTCCAGGGCGCGGTCCTTCTGCGCCGTCGAGGCCAGCGCCAGCACCCGGGCGGCCGCACGGGCATTGCGGCCGATCTCGCCCATGGCTTCGCCATGGACGGGCGATATCGCCGGTTCCCTCGATGCTTTTCAGCGGCGCGGTCATGGTCGCAAAGCCCGTCAGACCCCCATATTGGGGTGGTTTTCCTAACACGTCGGGGTTCCGGCCGGCGAGGTCGGCCCGGCCGGCGGCGACTGTACGGGTACTGCCTGGGGATAGCGTGGATAAGCCGCCACCGGTCGCAACCTATCACTTGACCTTCACATTGGGCTGGCAGGGTGACGGTGTCCACAGGAGGGTGTCATGGCGTCGCAGTTCAAGTCGTCTTCCCAGCCGGTTTCCGGTCGGCACCAAGTTCGTGATCGAAGGGCGGCGCGGCGGCGAAGGCCAGGTGCAGGTTTTCAACCGCTATCTCGAATTCCCGGACGGGACGTTACCTGCCGGCTGCCGGTGCGGCCGGCCAAGCGCAAATCGGCGCCCGCCAGGCGCCGAGCCGCGCTCGCGGCTCAGCGCCGGCCACTGAACCGAAGCCGATATCGGCCAAGCTGCCTCGGCCATTGGCCGAGCTGACCGAGTCGGCCATTGGCCAGCGCGGGTGCCAACGCGAAAACCCCAGCCTCCGGTGGGCCGGGGTTAGCGGGCGATCGGTCTAGATCGCCTTGAGCGCATGTCACGTGTGCCGCGTGCGTGCTGTGACCAACGTCGAGTACGCTGACAGTTCCGAACTGGCGTCTGTCCGCGTCGACACGAGCAAAGCTCTGGCAACTCGCTCCGGTCTATTCGCCGCCCAGAACCAGATCGTCGCGGTGGATCATCTCGGTGCGGCCGCTGAAGCCGAGGATCAACAGCACGTCGGCCGACGAGCGGCCCTTGATCTTGTCGGCGTCGTCCGCGTCATAGGCGATCAGCCCGCGGCCGATCTCGGCGCCGTCGGGCCCGCGCACCACCACCGCGTCGCCGCGCCCGAACGCGCCCTCGATCTTGATCACGCCGGCCGGCAGCAGACTCTTGCCGCTGCGCAGCGCCTTCACCGCGCCGGCGTCGATCGTCAGCGCGCCGCGCGGCTCGAGCGAACCGGCGATCCATTTCTTGCGCGCGGTCACCGGATTGGCCGGCGTCAGGAACCAGGTGCAGGCGCGCCGCCGTCGATCGCCTGCAGCGGATGCTGCACGTGGCCGGAGGCGATCACCATGTGGGTGCCGGCGGTGGTGGCGATCTTGCCGGCTTCGATCTTGGTCAGCATGCCGCCGCGCGCGTGCTCCGAGCCCGACGCGCCCGCCATCGCCTCGATCTCCGGCGTGATGCGCGCAACCAGCGGCACCAGCTTGGCGCCGCTGCCCTTGACCGGCGGCTTGTCGTACAGCCCGTCGACGTCGGACAGCAGCACCAGCAGATCGGCGCTCATCATGGTGGCGACGCGCGCGGCCAGCCGGTCATTGTCGCCGTAGCGGATCTCGGTGGTGGCGACGGTGTCGTTCTCGTTGATCACCGGCACCGAGCGCCATTCCAGCAGCTTGTCGATGGTCGAGCGGGCGTTGAGATAGCGGCGGCGCTCCTCGGTGTCGCCGAGCGTGAGCAGCACCTGGCCGGCGGTGATGGCGTGCGCGCTCAAACTTTCCGACCAGCGCGCGCCAGCGCGATCTGGCCGACGGCGGCGGCGGCCTGGCTGTCCTCGAGCTTGAGCGCGCCGGCCGGCAGCTTGAGCACGGCGCGGCCGAGCGCGATGGCGCCGGACGACACCACCAGCATGTCGCGCTTTTCTTTATGCAGAGCGGCGATGTCGGCGGCGAGCGTGTCGAGCCAGTCGTGCTTGAGCTGGCCGGCGGATGAATCCACCAGCAGCGAGGAGCCGACCTTGACGACGATGCGGCGGAAGTCCTTGAGCGACGGCGTTTTGGGCATGGGACCGGCGAAGTGTTGATGGCGCCGGGTGTTTAGCACGGGTTGCGATGAGCCGTCATGGGATGGCCCTCGACGACGTCCGCCCTACCGCTGCGACACTTGCAGCTTCTTGGGCTTTTGCTTTTTGGCCGCGAGCTGGACGGCGTCCTTGCCGGTTTTGGCGTCGTGCGCGGTGGCAGCTTTAGCGACACGCGTGTCTGCGGCTTTGGTAACGTGCGTCTCTTTGCCCTTAGCGACGTGCGTGTCAGCGCTCTTGCCGCCTTTGGCGTCGTGCGCGGCGGCGCCTTTGGCGACGTGCGTGTCCGCCGCTTTGGCATCGCGCGGCGTCGAAGGCTTCGCCGGCTGTTTGGTCGCGATGCTTCCCGTCACATCCCGGGCGTTTGCCGCATGCGCGTGCGCGCGCATGGCGATCGCCGCGACTCGATAAACCGGCGGCTGCGCCGGTTCGGCGGCCTTAAGCGGCGAGCGCGTCGGCGGCAGTGGGATCTGCTCGGGGCCGTTCCAGGCAAGCAGGCCGGCGGCCTCCTGGCAGGGCGCGTGCCGCTGCAGTTTCACCGTCGGGCTGCCGGCCTCGGCGGCGGTCCACTGTTCCGCCGGCCGGCCGGTGATGGTCTGGACGTAGCCTTGCGTCTCCGGCGGCAGCTTGCCCTTTTTGGCGAGCCAATCCTGGATGCGCTTCGGGCCGGCATTGTAGGCAGCGGCGGCGAGCCCGAGATTGCCAAATTGCTGAATGTGAATGCGCAGCAGGCGGGCGGACGCCTCGATCGCTGGCAGCGGATCGAACGGATTATCCAGGCCCATGCTGACGGCCGTCTCCGGCATGAATTGCGCGATGCCTTGCGCGCCGGCCGAACTCACCAGGCCGGGCTGGAAGCCGCTTTCCTGGAACAGAAGCCGGATGAAGAAAGCCGCCGGAACATCGTTCGACTGCGCCGCCTTGACCAGCGTGTCGCAGATTTCCGCGCGCGAGCGGTCGACGACGGGCTTCCTGATCGGAGGAAGCGGCACAGTTTCGCCCGCCGCGAAGGCGCCAGACGTCATCTCGTCGGGAACTTTTTTGTCGGTCGAGAAGACGACGGCGACATCGTCGCGCGACAATATGGATTCGAGACCGATGGAACCGGCCGACGCCAGCAGGCAGAGGCAGGCAGGCACGAATACATGCCGCATGTCGTCTTACGTCCTTGCGAACCTGCGGGCCACGGAACTCCGGCGGCCGCTACGGAATGGAAAGGGGAAAAGCCCCTTGGCGCGGACCTATGCAGTCGAATCGAGTCGGATGTTTGGGGCAGTTGCGGCGGGAATGTGATCAGCAGAGCGCGCCTCGCCAAGAACCGGCGCTGTTGGATCCGGATTTGGCGGGCGCCGCCATCGACTGGAGCCAGCCGGATGGAACCCGGCCAGACCCGCGCTTTCGATTTCCGTATGGTTAGACCGGCGTGGTATCGTCACGCCATGAAATCGTTCGTTTACCTTGCGGTCGCGGTCATTACCGCCGGCAGCGTGCTGCTCGGGCTGGACTGGATGTCGGCGCCGATGTCGGCGATGACGGAAACCGGCGGCGCCGTGCAAGCGGTGATCGCACCCGCGCCGCCGCCACCGCTGCCGCCGCGAGTCGGCGGCCCGAACGACACGCCCGTTGAGGCCGCGCCAGCGCCGGTTGCGCAAAAGCCGGCCGAGCCGGCGGCGCCACCGAATTGCAACGTCGACGCCTGCACCAGGGCGTACCACACGTTCCGCACGTCGGATTGCACCTTCATGGCGATCGGCGGGCAGCGCAGGCTCTGTACGAAATAAGAGACGGCGTCGCGCGCTAGCGCTGCGTCACACGGTTTGCCCATCATAGGCCAGCTTAAGCTTTTCGAGGTCGAACTTCTTCATTTTCAGAAAGGCGTTCATCACGCGCGCGGATTTTTCCGCGTCCGGATCCGTCATCATTTTCGGCAGCACGGTCGGCACGACCTGCCACGAGACGCCGTATTTGTCCTTCAGCCAGCCGCAGGGTCCCTCCTGCCCGCCCTTGCTGAGCGCGTTCCAGAAATGGTCGATCTCGTCCTGCGTATCGCATGGGACCTGGAATGACACCGCCTCGGTGAATTTGAACTGCGGGCCGCCGTTGAGCGCGACGAACGGCTGCCCGTCGAGCTCGAACTCCGCGACCATGACCGATCCGGGCTTTTTGCCGTGCACCTCCTGCCCGGCTTTGCCGTAGCGGCTCACGCGCCCGATCTTCGAATTCTTGAAGATCGAGACATAGAACTTCGCGGCCTCCTCGGCTTGCGTATCGAACCACAGGCAGGGCGTGATCTTGTGTTTGCCGATCGGCATGGTGTCCTCCTTTCGCGCGCCGCGGCGCTATTTCGCGCTCGCCAGATAGGCGGCGAGCTGTTCCATGGTGCCGCCCCAGCCCTGCGTCATGCTGTCATGGCCGGCATCGAAGGTCTTGCGCTCTTCTTCGCTCGCGTTGTGCGGCGCCCATCGGATGGTGAACCGGGTCTTGCCGCCGAGATCTTCGAACGTGAACACCGACAGCATTTCCAGCGGCCAGGTCGGCGCCATCGGATGGCGGGTGAGGCCGCCCTTCTCGTCCGAGAATGAATTGATGAACACCAGCTTCTCCGGCGGGACGATTTCGCGATAGACGAATTTGCCCCACATCGCTTTGCCGTCCGGCGCCTGCATGCCGTAGTGGTAGCTGCCGCCCGGGCGCAGATCCATTTTGGACGCGATCACCTTGAAGCCCTTGGGGCCCCACCACTGCTTCATGCGCTCGGGTTCCGTGAAGGCCTTCCACACCAGATCGCGCGGCGCGTCGAACACGCGCGTCAGGACGAAATCCTTGGCCGTCGTCGCCGCATCACTCGTCGTCATGAAGTTCCTCCGCGTTATGTCTTGGCTTTGACCTAGGCGCTCACTTCGCCACCAGAATCATCCAGCCGACGCCGAACTTGTCGGCGAGCATGCCGAAGCGCGGCGAGAAGAAGGTCTTGCTCATCGGCATCGTCACTTTTCCGCCGGCGCCGAGCGCGGCAAACAGCTTGTCGGCCTCTGCCTCGTCTTTCACGCTGATCGTCAGCGCGAAGCCCTGGAAATTCGGGTTGCCGGTGTTGCGGCCGTCGGAGGCGAGTACCATCGTGTCCCCGATCCTGATGGCCGAGTGCATTACCTTGTCTGCATTGGTAGGCGTGGCCATGGATTTATCGGGGGCATCCTTCCAGCGCATCAGCATTTCGACCTTGGCACCAAGCGTCTTTTTGTAGAACTCGATCGCTTCGTCGCAACGGCCGTCAAAGAACAGATAAGGTTGCAGTAGCATGATTCCTCCTTGTCAGGATTTTTCCGCCATCGCCGCCACATGGTCGGCGAGACGTGCGAGGGTTTGCACGAGGCCCTGTCGGCTCCGTAGGTTTCGATCACGCGGGTGCGCTCGGCCGCCGACGGGAACACCATGCGCAGTGGTCAGCTTGGTCTTGTCACCGAGATCCTCGAAGCTGACGGTCACCTGGAACCGCACGGGCTCGACATCATCGCCGCCGCCATGGCTGTAGACCAGCCGTTCGGGTTTCACGATCTCGTCATAGGTGATGCGGTTTTCGTAATCGCGGCCATCGGGGCCGTGCATGACGAAGCGCCAGACGCCGCCTTTGCGAAATTCGTGCGCGCGCGTGGTGGTGGTGAAACCGTTCGGGCCCCACCATTGCGATAGGTGTTTCGGGTCCGACCACACCGCGAACACAAGTTCGCGCGGCGCGTCGAGCACGTGCGTCGCGATGATCGAGCGCGGATCCTGTTGCAGATCGACGCTATTTCCTGCGCTCACGCTTCCGCTCCTTGGCTTGCAGCGTCTTCAGATAATCGTCGAGACGGTCGAGCCGTTCCTTCCAGAGCCGGCGATAGTCCTCGAGCCAGGCATCGACGCCCTTCAACGCTTTCGGCTCAAGCCGGCAGGGCCGCCATTGCGCTTCGCGGCTGCGCGCGATCAGGCCGGCATGCTCCAGCACTTTCAGATGCTTGGAGACGGCGGGACCGCTCATCTTGAACGGCTTGGCGAGCTCGCTGACGGTGGTCTCGCCGAGGGCGAGACGGGCGAGAATGGCGCGCCGCGTCGGGTCGGCGAGGGCGGAAAACGTTGCGCTGAGGCGATCGGCGTCATTGTATTTGACCGAATGGTTATATAACTCAACGGTTAAATAAATGACGGCGGCCCGCGAGTTAAGGCTGGCGCGGGGTGGGGTATGCGATCAGTAAACCACCACCGACCTGATCGACTTGCCCTCGTGCATCAGATCGAAGGCGTCGTTGATCTTGTCGAGCGGCATGGTGTGGGTGATCAGGTCGTCGATATTAATTTTTCCCTCCATGTACCAGTCGACGATCTTCGGCACGTCGGTGCGCCCGCGCGCGCCGCCGAAGGCGGTGCCACGCCACACCCGGCCGGTGACCAGCTGGAACGGCCGCGTCGCGATCTCCTGCCCGGCGCCGGCGACGCCGATGATGATGCTCTCGCCCCAGCCGCGGTGACAGCATTCCAGGCCTGGCGCATCACGTTCACATTGCCGATGCATTCGAACGAGAAGTCGGCGCCGCCGCCGGTCAAGTCGACGATCGCCTGCACCACCTTGTCGCGGCCGACCTCGTCCGGATTGACGAAATGCGTCATGCCGAACTTTTCGGCGATAGCGCGCTTGGCCGGATTGCTATCGATGCCGATGATCTTGTCGGCGCCGATCATGCGCGCGCCCTGGATGACATTGAGCCCGATGCCGCCGAGGCCGAACACCGCCACGTTAGCGCCCGGCCACACCTTGGCGGTGTTGATGACGGCGCCGATGCCGGTGGTGACGCCGCAGCCGATGTAGCAGATCTTGTCGAACGGCGCGTCCTCGCGCACTTTGGCGAGCGCGATTTCCGGCAGCACGGTGAAATTGGCGAAGGTCGAGCAGCCCATATAGTGGAACACCGGATCGCCGTCGCAGCGGAAGCGGCTGGTGCCGTCCGGCATCACGCCCTTGCCTTGCGTGGCGCGGATCGCGGTGCAGAGATTCGATCTACGAGAAAGACAGGTTTTGCATTGCCGGCATTCCGGCGTGTAGAGCGGGATGACGTGATCGCCCACTTTCAGCGAGGTCACGCCGTCGCCGACCTCGCGCACCACGCCGGCGCCTTCGTGGCCGAGGATCGCCGGGAAGATGCCTTCCGGATCGGCGCCCGACAGCGTGTAGGCGTCGGTGTGGCAGATGCCGGTGGCCTTGATCTCGACCAGCACCTCGCCGGCTTTCGGCCCTTCGATGTCGATGGTCTCGATGGTCAGCGGCTCGCCGGCTTTCCAGGCGACCGCGGCGCGGGTTTTCATGTATTCCTCCTCGACGTTCCGGCAGCCCGGCCTTGCCCGGCATCCAGCACGTGCACTAACAGACTGGATGCCGGACGCCGCTGACATTGCGGCGTCCACTACATTTTTATCGGCGGCCGGGGCAAGATGAGCCATGGATTTCTCCTTCTCGGCCGAGCAGCAGTCGATCCGCACGGCCATCGAGAAAATTTGCGCCCGCTTTCCCGACGACTATTGGCTCGCCAAGGATCGCGAGGGCGGCTTCCCGCACGACTTTCATCGCGCCTTCGCCGACGGCGGCTGGCTCGGCATTGCCATCCCGCAGGCCTATGGCGGTTCCGGCCTCGGTGTTACCGAAGCCGCCCTGATGATGCAAACCATCGCGGAATCCGGCGCCGGCCTGTCCGGCGCCTCCGCGCTGCACATGAACATCTTCGGGCTCAACCCGGTGGTGAAGTTCGGCAGCGACGAGCAGAAGAAGCGCATGTTGCCGCCCTTGCTCGCGGGCGACGACAAGGCCTGTTTCGCGGTCACCGAGCCGGACGCCGGCCTCGATACGCTCAACCTGAAGACCAAGGCGGTGCGCGACGGCGACCGCTATCTGCTCTCCGGCCAGAAGATCTGGATCTCGACCGCGCAGGTGGCGAGCAAGATGCTGATCCTGGCGCGCACCACGCCGCTCGAAGACGTCAAGCGGAGAACGGAAGGCTTGAGCCTGTTCTACACCGCGCTCGACCGCAAATATGTCGACGTGCGCGAAATCGCCAAGATGGGGCGCAGCGCGGTCGACTCCAATGAGCTGTTCATCGAGGCGCTGCCGGTGCCGGTGGCCGACCGCATCGGCGAGGAGGGCCGCGGCTTCGAATACATCCTGCACGGCATGAACGCCGAGCGCATCCTGATCGCGGCGGAGGCGATCGGTCTCGGCCGCGCCGCGCTGCGCAAGGCGACCGCCTATGCCGGCGAGCGCATCGTGTTCGGCCGCCCGATCGGCCAGAACCAGGCGATCCAGCATCCGCTGGCGCAATGCTGGATGGAGCTGGAGGCCGCCAACCTGATGGCGTTCAAGGCGGCTTCGCTCTACGACCGCGGCGCGCCTTGCGGCGCCGAAGCCAATGCCGCGAAATATCTCGGCGCCGAGGCGGCGTTCTCGGCCTGCCAGACCGCGGTGATGACGCATGGCGGCATGGGCTACGCCAAGGAATTCCATGTCGAGCGCTATTTGCGCGAGGTGATGATCGCGCGGCTGGCGCCGGTCAGCCCGCAGATGATCCTCTGCTTCATCGCCGAAAAGGTGCTCGGCCTGCCGAAATCGTATTGAGCGACGCGGCGACGTTGTCGATTTCTCGGGCGCCCGCCATCCCGCTGAAGAGCGGCATTGCGTACCCAGTCGGATAACACTGGGTCTCGCCTCGGAGCTCTGCATCCTGGATTCCGCGCTTCGCGCGGGACCAGTTGCGCGGCCCTGGATGATGACGGCCAGGTCTACGGCTGCCACGCCGCTTCTTTTGTTTCGGTGGTGTCCGCATCGTCGCGCGCGGTGTCGATGATCTTGAACAGCGCGCGCAACACGTCCTGCACGCCCTGGCCGGACGCCGACGACAGCACCAGCGGCGTTTTCTTGCGGCTTTCTTCAAGCGCGCGGTCTGCTCCTTGATCGCTTCCGGCGTCATGGCGTCGGCCTTCGACAGCGCCACGATCTCCGGCTTGTCGGTCAGGCCCTGTCCGTAGGCTTCCAGTTCCGCGCGCACGGTCTTGTAATCCGCGCCGGCATCCTCGCCGGTGCCGTCGACCAGATGCAGCAGCACGCGGCAGCGCTCGGTGTGGCCGAGGAAGCGGTCGCCGAGGCCGACGCCTTCGTGCGCGCCTTCGATCAGGCCGGGCAGATCGGCCATCACGAATTCGCGGTTGTCGATTTCGAACACGCCGAGCTGCGGATGCAGCGTGGTGAACGGATAGTCGGCGATCTTCGGCTTGGCCGCGCTCACGGTGGCGAGGAAGGTGGACTTGCCGGCATTGGGCAGGCCGATGATGCCGGCATCGGCGATCAGCTTCAGCCGCAGGCGGATGATGCGTTCCTCGCCCGGCTGGCCGGGATTGGCGTGGCGCGGCGCCTGATTGGTCGACGACTTGAAATAGGCATTGCCGAAGCCGCCATTGCCGCCTTTCGAGATCGTCACGCGCTGGCCGACTTGCGTGAAATCGGCGAGCAGCGTCTCGCCGTCTTCCTCATACACTTGCGTGCCGACCGGCACTTTCAGCACCACGTCCTTGCCGTTGGCGCCGTGGCGGTCCTTGCCCATGCCGTTGCCGCCGCGCTCGGCCTTGAAGTGCTGCTGGTAGCGGTAGTCGATCAGCGTGTTGAGACCGTTGACGGCTTCGACGATCACATCGCCGCCCTTGCCGCCGTCGCCGCCGCTCGGGCCGCCGAACTCGATGAACTTCTCGCGCCGGAACGCCACGCAGCCGTTGCCGCCCGCGCCGGACGCGATATAGACCTTGGCTTCGTCGAGGAATTTCATGGTGTTAGCGTATATGGCATCGCTTGGCCCCGCGCCACAGGTCCGGCCGGGAATAAAACGCAACGTCGCCCGATCTAGTCCCCTGAACGCAGATAACCATAGGGAGACTGGCCATGACGACGCACGATCACGGGGACGGCCCCAGCCGCCGCAAGGTTCTGGAATGCATGACCTGGGCGGGAACCGGGGTGCTGTGGACGATCTCGGGCGGGGTGCCGCATTCGCTTGGCATCGTCGATGAGGCGCTGGCGGCGGACGCCAAGGGCCTCACGTTCCTGCAGATCAGCGACAGCCATATGGGCTTCGACAAGCCGGCCAATCCCAATGCCAAGGGCACGCTGGAAGAGGCCATCGCCCGCATCAAGGCGTTGCCGGTGAAGCCGTCGTTCATGATCCACACCGGCGACATCACGCATCTGTCGAAGGTGTCGGAATTCGACGACGCCGAAAAAATCATCTCGCAGGCCAAGCTCGACGTGCATTACGTGCCGGGCGAGCACGACATCATCGACCCCGAGATCAAGCTCTACAAAGAGCGCTACGGCCGCGGCACCAAGGGCCCGGGCTATTACAGCTTCGACGCCAACGGCGTGCACTTCATGGGCCTGGTCAACGTCGCCAGTCTCAAGGCCGGCGGCATGGGCAGCCTCGGCGACGAGCAGCTCGAATGGATCGAGGACGATCTGAAAGGCCGCTCCGCGTCGACGCCGATCGTGGTGTTCGCGCATATCCCGCTGTGGTCGGTCTATCCGGAATGGGGCTGGGGCACCGAGGACAGCGCGCAGGCGCTCGGCTACATGAAGCGCTTCGGCTCGGTGACCGTGCTCAACGGCCACATCCATCAGGTGATGCAGAAGGTCGAAGGCAACGTGACCTTCCACACCGCGCGCTCGACCGCGTTCCCGCAGCCGGCGCCCGGCACGGCGCCGTCGGCCGGCCCGATGAAAGTGCCGGACGACAAGCTGCGCACCATGCTCGGCACCGCCAGCGTGACCTTCAAGCAGGGCGAGCAGCGGCTCGCCATCATCGACACGCCGCTGCAGAGCTGAGGGCAAAATGAATCTTCGCAAGAACTCTCGCGCTCGGCGCGATTGGCCGTGCTTGTGGCTGCTGCGATCGCAGCGAGCCCCGCAAGGGCGGCCGACACCGAGGTGAAGATCGACAACTTCACCTTCAATCCGCAGCAGATCACGGTGAAAGCCGGCACCACCGTGATCTGGCTCAATCACGACGACATCCCGCACACGGTGACGTCGACCACGCAGGCCTTCAAATCGAAGGCGCTCGACACCGACGACAAGTTCTCGTTCACATTCGCGACACCGGGCACGTTCAAGTATTTTTGTGCCTTGCATCCGCACATGACCGGCACGATTGTGGTCGAGGCGAGTGCGGGACAGTAGCGTTCGGATGGGCGGCGTCGAACGATACGCGTTTCCCGTGAGCAAGGCCGGGAATCCAGTGATGGCGGGTGACGCGGCTGATTGGAACGATGGCGGCAGGGCGGAGCGTTTCAAGGACGCTCGCGCTGCCCCATCTCGACGAGATCTACACGCTCGCGCGCTATCTGCTGCGCAGCGGCAGCGACGCCGACGACGCGGTGCAGGAATGTTACCTGCGCGCGTTCCGCCACTTCGACACGTTTCGCGGCGGACCGATCAAGCCGTGGCTGCTCGCGATCCTGCGCAATGTCTGCCACGCCAGCTATGCCGGCAATGCCAGGCTCGTGTTCATGGCCGACCCCGGCGGCGAGCGCGACAACAGCCAAGCCAAGCCGATCTGGCGCGAGGACAGCGAGACGCCGGAACAGACGGTGCTGCGGCGGCACGAGTCCGAAACCATGCGCCGGCTGGTCGGCGAATTGCCGGCGGAATTCCGCGAGGTGATCGTGCTGCGCGAGATCAACGATCTGTCCTATCGCGACATCGCCACGGTGATCGAGGCGCCGATCGGAACGGTGATGTCGCGGCTGGCGCGCGCGCGTCAAATGCTGCGCGAGGCCTGGATCGCGGCCGAAGGTGGAGGAAGGTCCACATGAATTGCGACGAAGCAAGCGTCCTGCTGCATGCGCTGATCGACGGCGAGCTCGACGCCGGGCACGCGCGCGATGTCGAGGCGCATATCGCGACCTGCCCGGGCTGCGCGGCGCAGTTGCGGGAATTCCTGGAGTTCCGCAAGAAGCTGACGCCGGCGGCCTTGCGGTTTGCAGCCCCGGCGAGCCTGCGCAGCGCGAATCGAAGGCAAGCTGCCGGCGCCGCGCGCGGCCGTAGCCAGCCGGCGCTCGGTCATCAAGGGTTTCGCGGTCGGCGCCACCGCCAGCGCGATTGCCGCGTCGGGCGTGCTGGTGATGGTGATGCGGGCGACGACGAGCGGCGCGTGCTCGGCGAAGTCGTGTCGGCGCATCTGCGCTCGCTGCAGGCCCAGCATCTGACCGACGTGCAGTCGAGCGACCAGCACACGGTCAAGCCGTGGTTCAACGGCCGGCTCGACGTCGCGCCGCCGGTGATCGATCTGACGGCGCAGGGCTTCACGCTGCTCGGCGGACGCCTCGACTATGTCGACGCCAAGCCGGTGGCGGCCATCGTCTATCGCCGCCGCGTCCACGTCATCAATCTGTTCTGCGCGCCGGCGCCGGGCTCGGCCAAGCGCGGCGCCAAGATGGAGAGCCTGCAAGGCTTCAACGTGCGGCGCTGGACCGAAAACGGTCTCAATCTCTGGGCGGTCAGCGACGTCAATGCCGACGAGCTGACGGAGTTCGGCGAGAAATTCGAGGCGGCGCTGCGGCAGTAGCGCATGATCCCGAAAAGTGGGAACCGAGTTTTCGGATACCCGATTATGCGCAAGAAGACTAGCGCGGTGGCGTACTGAAATTGCAGGTGCCGTCGCGCTTGATGCGCTCGAGCAGATCGACTTCCCAGGAGAGATACGCGTTCATCGCCGCCTCGGTGTCGCCCGATTGCTCATAGGGTTTGAGCCAGACGTCGACGGGCTCGTCCGCCATCTTGGCGTCGGCCGAGAGCGGAAAACCGGCGGCGGTCCAGGCGGCGTTGCCGCCCTTGAGCCAGCGCACCGGGCATTTCACCAGTCGCGCGCGCCTCCGTCACAGCCAGGCCGGCGAGCACGCCGTCTTCGGAGGTGAGCACCAGCTCGCCGCGCAGCGGAATTTTCGCGAGCGCGCGGGCAAGCCGCGAGCGGATGGCGAACCAGGCGCCGGGAATGTGGCCGCGCCGATAGTCCGGGCTGCGCGAAAGATCGACAATGGTCACGTTGTCGATCGAAAGCAGTGCGGAGAAGTCGATGGCTAGCGTCCGCCGCCGGCGCGCCGAGCACGATGTCCGCCGGTTTGCCGGTCTCTGAGCCCGGCTTCCGGCAGCACGAACACGTCCTTCCAGCCCATCTGCTTGAGCCACGACGCGGTCATTACCGCACGCACTTCATTGTCGTCGCTGAGCACGATGCGCGCTTGCAGCGTGCCGGCGTAAGCATCGGTCGCCTGCACCAGCTGGCCGCCGGGCGCGGACAGCGCGCCGGGCCAATGCCCGGCCAGGTATTCCGCCGGGTCGCGCACGTCGAAGACGTAAAGAGTGCGCGCATCATCGCCGCGCCAGCGTTCGAGCGTCTTGCGATCGATGCGCTCGATGGCGAATTTGCGCGCGACGCTGTCCGCCGCCGACTTGGCCCAGGAGAGCCCGGTCTTGGACACGCTCGGCGCGCGCACCGCCTTGCCGCTGTCGCAGGTCAAGCCCGCCAGATGCCAGCCCATGGTGCCGTTGCGCAGCGCGACCACCTTGTTGGGCACGCCGGCATTGATCAGCGACTGCGCGCCGATGATGCTGCGGGTGCGGCCGGCGCAATTGACCACGATGGTGGTGTCGGGCGATGGCACGATGTCGCGCACGCGCAACACCAGTTCGGCGCCCGGCACATTGGTCGAGGTCGGGATCGACACGCGCGAATATTCGTCGAACGGCCGGCTGTCGAGCACCTTGATGTTGCTATTCGCGCGCATCAGGCCGTCGAGCTCGCTGGCGCTGATGCTCGGCGTGCCGCTGTCGTGCTCGACGAATTCGCCGAACGCCTTGCTCGGCACGTGCACGCCCGAGAACAGCACGAAGCCGGCTTTCTCCCAGCCCGCGATGCCGCCGTCGAGATAAGACAGGTTGCTATAGCCGGCGCGCGCGAGAATCTCGGCCGCGCGCTCGGCGAGGCCGTCGCCGTCGTCGCACAACACGATGCGGGTGGCGAGACGCGGCACCAGGCGCGCGAAGCGCAATTCAAGCCGGCTCAAGGGAACCGAGCGCGCCCACAGCAGATGATTTCGCGAGAAGGTGAGTTCCTCGCGCACATCGATCAGCGCCAACTCCTCGCCGTCGCTGAGCATCGCCTTGACGGCGGCCGGGCTGACCGGGCGGAGCGTGGCTTTTGACGTGGGCGCGTTCGCGTGCAGGTTCACGTCGCCTGCTGCGCGTACATCTGTTCCACCGCGCCGGTTTTGGGGTCGATCTTGATGCGGTTGATCTTGTCCAGATTGGTGCCGGTCACGCGGATGAAACGCGCATAGTCCGGATAATCGATCGAGTGAATGGCGCCGTCTTGGTAGATGCCGGCGTGACCCGGGGTGAGCCGGTATTTCTTCTTCGGCTTCAGCTTGGCGTGCTTGGGATCCTTGCCGTCGTCCTCGCGCTCCCACTCGATCATGTCGGTGTATTTGGTGGCCTGGCCGTAGATCGCCCACGAGGCGCCATGATCGTGCGGCGGGGACACCCGCGCCTTGTCGTTGATATGCGCGAGCACCTGGAAGCCGAGCTTGGGATCCTCGTACAAAACCTTCAGCCCGCGCGGCGCGTCGTCGCCGCAGTATTTGCGGATGAAATCCGCATTGCCGAGCAGGCGTTCGAGATTGGCGCGCACCTGCTCGCGGCCGGCCGGGCCCGGATCGCGGGCGAGCGTGGAGCGGCAATCGGCGATGAATTGGTCGAGGTCGTAGGCCATGGCGTCCTCTCTTTGCTTGAGCATGATCTTTTCCGAAAACCGGTACCCACTTTTCGGAATCATGCTCTCAGACGTCAGACATTTTTGCGCAAACTACCGACGAACGCCAGCGGCCCTCCCCCAACCGGGGGAGGGTGCAGACAGTCTCACGATACGCGCTTTACGCGTCCCCAGCCTTTGAGCGCCGACCAGATGCCGCGCTCGAGCCGGAAGCGGTCGATCGGCGCCGACGATTTGATGGCGCGGATGCGATAGAGACCGACGCCGGTCCACTGGAAGCCGCACTTCTCCAGCACCCGGCGCGAGGCCGGATTGGTGACGCGCGCGCCCGCCTGCAGCGCCTCGTGGCCCAAGTCGGTGAAGGCGTAGTCGATCGCCGCGTGCAGCGCTTCGGTGGCGTAGCCTTTGCCCCAATAGGGCACGCCCAGCCAGTAGCCGAGCTCCGGCGTTTGTTCTTGCAGCATGATTCCGCAGGCGCCGATGACGGTCTCGTCGCGCAGCGTGATCAGGAACACCGCCTCGCCGCCGGCTTTGTTCGCGCCGGTTATGAAACCCTCGGCATCCGACGTCTGGTACGGATGCGGAATGCGCGCCGTGTTCTCGGCAATGCGGCGGTCGTTGGCGAGCGCTGCTACCGTTTTAGCGTCCTCGAGGCGCGGGGCGCGCAAAGCGAGCCGCTTGGTCTCGAGGACGGGGATACTGCCCTCTCGGAATGTCTCTCTCGGTATTTCTTCCAGCAGTGTCATGGCACGGGCTCCAGGTTAAAAAAGCGAAGAGGGGGAGCCGGTCACCCGTCTCCCCCTCTCGGAGCCCGAAAAGGCCCCGCCGGTTTGACTGAATGACCGGCGGACCTCGATTTTTGTCCACCGTCTTACTCGGCCGCTGCCTCCGTCATCGGTACGACCGACACGTAGGTGCGGCCTTTGGCTTTGGTAGCGAACTGAACCTTTCCGTTTACGAGCGCGAACAGCGTGTGATCTTTGCCGAGGCCGACATTGCGGCCGGGATGCCACGTGGTGCCGCGCTGGCGCGCAAGGATATTGCCGGCGACGACGATCTCGCCGCCCGTTTTCTTCAAACCAAGACGTCGGCCCGCGGAGTCGCGGCCGTTACGTGAAGATCCGCCTGCTTTTTTATGCGCCATTGTGGTCTCTCAAATTCCGTTACTCTTTACACCGATTCCGTGAAGGAATCATCTCACTTTTTCTTGCTCTTTGTGGCCGCCTTGGCGGGCTTTTTCGCGGCCGGCTTTTTGGCCTTGGCCTTGCCTTTGGCCGCGGTCTTGGCCGATTTCGTGGCCGGCGCGGCTTCGTGTGCGGCTTCCGCCTTGGGCTTCGCCTCGCGTTTGGGCCGCGGCGCCGCCGTTTTCGATGGCTTGGCCCCGCCGGTCAGGATCTCGGTGATGCGGATCACCGAAAAATCGTGGCGGTAGCCGCGCTTGCGGCGCGAATTCTTGCGCCGGCGCTT
Organism: uncultured Alphaproteobacteria bacterium; assembly: GCA_963781875.1. GTDB lineage: Bacteria > Pseudomonadota > Alphaproteobacteria > Rhizobiales > Xanthobacteraceae > Pseudolabrys. The sequence goes on along the minus strand of CAWAHP010000009.1, from coordinate 151,969 downwards.
CTTGAAGGCGATCACCTTGTCGCCGCGGGTGTGCTGAAGCACCTCGCCGGCAACCATCGCCCCGGCAATGGTCGGCATGCCGAACTGCGGGCTATCGCCGCCGAGCATCAGCACCTCGCCGAACTCGACGATCTTGCCCGGCTCGGCATTCACCCGGTCGATCCGGATCACGTCTTCCGCGGCAACCCGGTACTGTTTGCCGCCGGCTCTGATGACTGCGAACATCGTTCTTCCCTTGTGTTCGACCCCGGTGCTCGGATTATTCCGGACCGGCTTCTTTCAGTCGGTTTTTAGAGTGTTTTTAAGGGCTTGATTGGCCCTTGAAAAAGCACGCGGACCATAAGGTCCGCGACGGCCATGCTTATGGCGGGGAACGGTGCGGCCTGTCAAGAAAAGGCGCCGTTTCCGGCCGCGGACCACGCTCTGAGCCGGCCGATCGCGCGTGCTAGTGTTGACGCCTTGATGCCGGGGACATTGCCATGACTGAAGCCACGCTCGAGCCGCGCCCGCTGCTGCCGTTCCTTGAACCGTTCTATCTCGTCGTCGTCCCGCTGGCCTGGCCGCTGATGAGGATCGGCATCGGCTGGAATCTGGCCGTGCACGGCTGGGGCAAGGTGCTGCGCGGGCCGGCCGCGCAGGCAGTCCTGTTGGCGCGCGACGGCTACGATTACGGTCCGCCGTTGGCGGTATTGCTGATCTTTGTCGAGCTAATTGGCGGCATCAGCATCGCGCTCGGCCTGTTCACGCGTTTTTTCGCGGCAGCGGTGGCGATCGAAATGGGCGTGCTCACCTTCGACCACTATTGGAGCCACGGGTTCTCATGGCTCAGGACCGGCTACGAATACACCCTGCTGTGGGGCGTGGTGAGCCTGGCGCTCGCGTTGCGCGGCGGCGGACCGTACTCGCTCGACCGGAAAATCGGCCGCGAACTCTAATCAGGATTCGGATTTTGCCGGCGCGGCGGCGGCGGTCATGCGCCGGTCTCTCCCTCATTGCCGGAATGTGCCAGCCGGTAACCGACGCCCAGCTCGGTCACCAGAATGCGCGGGCTATCCGGATTGCGGCTCGATCTTCTGCCGCAGCTTGCGCACGAAGATGCGCAGGTAATGGGTATCGTGCACGTGGATCGAGCCCCACACTTCCTTGAGCAGATGTTGATGGGTGACCACGTTGCCGGCGTGCTGCGCCAACACTTGCAACAGCCGGTATTCCTTCGGCGTCAGCGTCAGGCGCTTGTCGTTGAGCAGCACCGCGCGGGCGGCGAGATCGATGGTGAGCGGACCGACCTTGACGGTGGGCTCGCCGCTCACCGCGCGCATCTGCCGGCGCAGCGCCACGCGCACGCGCGCGAGCAGTTCCGCCATGCCGAACGGCTTGACCACGTAATCGTCGGCGCCAAGCTCGAGCAGCCGCACCTTCTCCGCCTCGTTCGAGCGCACCGACAGCACGATGATCGGCACGCTCGACCACGAGCGGATGCGCTCGACCACTTCGGAGCCGTCCATGTCGGGCAGCCCGAGATCGACGATGACCAGGTCGATCGGCCGCAGCGTCGCCGAGCGGATCGCTTCCGCGCCGGTTGCGGCCTCGTGCACGACGAAGCCGTTGAGTTCGAAACCGGTGCGCAGGAAGCGGCGGATTTGAATCTCGTCGTCGACGATCAGCACGATCGGGGCAGGCTCACTCATCTGCGTCGCTTTCCAGTTGCGGGACGGCGGCTTGCGTCACCGGAAGTTCGATCGCCACCGTGGTGCCCAGGCCGGGGCCCTCACTGACGGCGCTCATCTTACCACCATTGGCCACGATAAAGGCGTTGGCGATCCAGAGCCCGAGGCCGGAACCGCTGGTGGTGGCGGCATGGCGTTCGCCGCGCGCGAAACGGTCCCATATTTTCGGTTGCTCGGTGGCGGTAAGGCCGGTGCCCTGGTCGCTGACGCTCATGATCATGTGGCCGTCGCGGGTGCGCGCGCTGAACGCGATCTGCGAGCCGGGATGGGAATATTTCGCCGCATTGTCGATGATCTGAATCAGCGCCTGCTGTACCAGCACCGGATCGACAAGGATGAGTGGCAGGTCGGACGGAAGGTTGAGCGCGACGTGACGATCGCCCAGGCGGTTACGGCAGCGCTCGATCGCCGAGTTGATGATGTCGGCCGGCTCGGCCCATTCGGTATGCGGCTTGATGCCGTCGCTGCTGATGCGGGTGGCATCGAGCAGATTCTGAATGTCGTTGTTGAGCCGCTCGGCCTCGTCGCGCACGTCATGGACGAGCGCCCGGAGTTTCTTTTCGCCCGCCAGCGCCGGCGCTGCGCTCAGCACCGTGGCCGCGCCGAGGATCGAGGCCAGCGGCGTGCGCAGCTCGTGCGAGACCGAGCCGATCAGCGCCTCGCGCAACTGGTCGGTCTGCGAGCGCATGCGTGCCTCGCTGATGGCGTGAGCGACGCCGAGGCGTTCGAGCGTGGCGGTGGCATCGGCCAGCACCGCGTCGACGCGAATGCGCAGCTCGTCGAAGCCCTCCTTCGACTCGCTGCCGAGATTGATCGCGATCACGCCGAATTCGGAGCTCTTTGGCGACACCGCGCGGATCAGCCAGACTTCGCCGCTGCTGCCGGTCACGGTCACGCCGGTGGCGGCGTCGCGCCGGCCGGAGGCGACATCGACCACTTCGGCGAGAACTTGCTCGGGAACCGCGAGGTCAACGCGCCGCCCGCCGTTGTTCGCGGCCTCGCGCGCGCTGGAAAACAGCACGACCTTGCGCTGCATGACGGCGGTGAGGTGGTTCTCGATCGCGGCATGGATGTCGGAAACATCGAACGCCACCGCAAGCCGGCGGGAGAAGGCATAAAGGTCGCGCAGGTCGATCTCGCGCTGGCGCGCCATTTCCAGTTGGCGCTTGAGGCGGGTGGCGAGCTGGCTCACCGCCACCGCGACGAATATGAATAGGATGAGATCGAGAACCTCCTGCGGATCCCGGATGCGGAAACTGTAGAGCGGCGGATAGAAGAAGAAGGCAGAGGCGAGCACGCCGCAAATCGCGGCGACCACCGCGGAGACGATTCCCCAGCGTGTGGCGGCGATCACCACCGGGATCAGGAAGACCACGGAACCGTGCGCGAGCCCGATTTCGTAGACCAGGGCGAACAGCACGGCGGTGAGGGCGGCGACCAGGCCGAGCGTCATGAAAACGCCGGGCAATTCCTTGCGGATGTGGTCGAAATTCAAGCTGTTGGGCATCGTCTCGCCGGTCTGCAGCCGGTTTCCGTTAAGACGGCACAATATACGCCGCGCAACCCTTGTCTGTCTTGGCCTGCTTGTTTAGATAGCGGCCGTCCAAGTGGGGTCGATTAGAAGCCCCTATTTGGGCTCCGGAGAGGTGGCAGAGCGGTTGAATGCACCGCACTCGAAATGCGGCATACGGGCAACCGTATCGGGGGTTCGAATCCCTCCCTCTCCGCCATTATTTGTTCGTAGCCGGTTGATTTGCGGGGCATCCATTAGAACAAACTGGGGCAGTCCCACATTCCGTCCCACATCCCATGAGCGCTGGGATCGGTGCACCGAAAACGAATTTTTTTCCGAAAAAATTCAATAGCCGCAATGGGCCAGCGGGCGCCAGTTCCGGCCAATGTCCGCTGTTACTCCAATAGCGGACAAACGCGGCTGCGGCTGGATTGTCCGCTAAGTGCCATTCGCTACCGATATGCGATGTCCGAGAAAGGTACGCTTACTCTGGAATTTCAAACATGACCTGCCACTACTGCTCGAGCCGCTTTAACTCAGCCTGCGCACCCGTGTATTCGATGAAAGTTTTCGGACAGGTGTCCGCTGCTGCCTTTAACGCCGTCGCGGCCCTTGCTCGGTCCCCCTGTAGCAAATACCATTCGCCGACATAGAACCGCGCTTCGCAGCGATCCTCTAGGTTGCTTGGTACGGACAGTGTTTTTGGTGCGTCCGGGTTGCTTGGTACGGACGGTTTTTTTGGTGCGTCCGGGTTGCTTGCTACAGACAACGCTCTTGATGTGATCTGCATTGTTTCGGGCGCCCGCCGCCCCAGAAATAATTCGATGACTGGATAGGGCCAATCCGACTGCTTGAGTATGGCCGCATTGGTCTCAAGTTCCGCGGCAGCGTTTTGGCTCCCCGAGCGCGCTCGGGCGAGATAGAGCCATATTACGGCGTGGGCATCGTCCGGCTTCTCCTGCACACCGCGCGTAAGATCAGATGCCGCGGCAACGTAATTGGCGATGAAAAAATTCGCACGGCCGCGGTTTTTGAAGGCACTAGCATAGTTGGGATTAAGCCGGATCGCCTCAGTATAGTCGGCGATAGCTTGGTCGTTGTCGCCCTTGTGACGCCAGGCGATGCCGCGGTTGTAGTATTCGACGGCCAGAATTTCACGGCCGGACTGGATCAGCGCCGTGCAGCCGGCGATCGTCTGCTCGGCGTTATTTTTTTCATCGTAGCACGAAGTCCGATCTTGCGACTGCTGCGCCCGCGCCGGAACCCATAAGCCGAGCCCAATCACAGCGATGACGAGTGGCAGTAGTGCAAATTTCGAGTTCATGAATGTACGCCCCCAAAACAACGCCGCGCCGCCCAGAATACCGAGAAAACCCCATCGCCTCATGTCCGCCCCCCGGCTCAAGAGAAAATATTGTAACGGCACAGTTTAGGATTGTGAAAGGGGGTGGGAGCGGCTTCGGGTCCCGGTTCGTTCGGCAGTATCGATGTCGCCTTTGGGTCATTAGCGGATATGGCGACAGGTCCGCACGTTGTCCGCTTTACCCCCAATGATGGGTAGATCGGCTGGGGTAATCGGCCGGCCGACATTCCAACTGCCGCAAAGAATGTCCGCTAAGTGCCAAAAGCGGACATTGAAACCGTTTACCGCCCCCAATTGCCGGCCTGCTCGAAGGCTGATTGGATCCGCATCAAGGTCGAGACAAAACCCATCACCGGGTCACGGAGCTGACATTGCGAATGCAAGAGGGAGCCCCTCGGACTATCCCAATCCGGCGACGGTCTTCTTGCGGCTGTGCAATCTTGACAGCTTCCCGATCGAGCGGATCAATCGGTACGAGACGGCTTTGTGGAGACAGGTGGCTCAAACGCTATTCATTCTCGACGGCTGCAAGAGGCGTTTGCCTTCCCCCTAGCCTGCGGGCGCTTCGAATAGGACCCATGAATTAGGTTCGTTTTGAAAAATTCACAGCCGCGATGGGTCCAACAGAATTTAGCTTACCGGGCCTCTCTATATTTGTTCACGTTCTTGCGCGCGTCATTGACGACGGATTGTATATGAGCCGACATCGCGGCGGCGATGACGACGTCTTCGTTATTATTCAGGGTGACCGGAGCCGGAGACTTGCTATCGGCCGCGAGGCTGGGATTTAAATTCGGCTCCGCGGGCGCATTAGCTGCTAGGGTCACCGGAGCAGTTTCCATTCCGACCGATGTGCCATCAGCCAGGTCGACACGCGCCGGCGACAGCACCACCGTTCCTGGTGCCACATTGCCTAAGATTTCCACGTAACGGGCACCGCGAACTCCGGCGCTGATTAGGATGCGCCGCACTTTTCCGCCGCTCACAACCTGGATGGAGTTGCCGATCAAGGCTTCGGTCGGGACGACGACCGCCGACGGCTTCTCGCGAAACACGACGTTGGCTTCGACAGTCATTCCGATCTGCAAGGGCGTATTGTCTGGCAACAGCAAATAGATGCGAAATGTCTTTCGCGTGGGATCGCCTTTTGGTGTGATCTGCATGACAGTAGCTGGCAGAGCCTGCGAGAACGCATCGTTTCGTAAAAACGCCTTCTGTCCGATGGCAACCTTGGTGATTTCTTCCTCATTGATTTCGGTCACCACTTGCATCGGCGTCGGTCGCCCAACCCAGAACAGTACATCCGTAGGTCCGACAATTTCACCGACCTCGCCGTCGCGACGCAACACCATACCGTCCAATGGCGCGCGAAAGACCAATGTATTTAGGCGTTCGTTTTGCGTATTGATGCGGGAGTTCGCTTCTTTGAGCTGGGTTTCGCGCTGCTCGTAGTCGGATTTCGATATCTTGTCGTTTTTGCGATCATCCTCCGCACGACGCAAATTACGCTCGAGTTGATCGCGATGGATTTCAAGTTCCCGCAACGTGGCGCGTTCTTCGGCATCATCTTGACGACCGAGGACTTGGCCGGCACTAACCAACTGTCCCTCGCAGCGGCAAAGTTCAGTAACCCGTTTTCGCTGAAGCGGAACCACTTTCGCCCATCGCAAGGGTTCGACGACTCCCGTTCCATAGACCACTTCAGAAACCGGCGCGAGCTTTGCCACACTTGTCTTCACAATCGGCGGCTTGAAATAAAACGAATAGCCGACCATGGCTGCGCTGATCGCCACGATCGCAAGGCCCAAAATCGCGAAACCGCGCCAGATGATCGCTCGCAAGGCCATTCGCTTCACCTCTGTAAATTACTTACGGAATCTCGTTCGCAGATCGGAGGGAACCTGACTCAAATGGTTGACGTCATCGGTGGATCTTTGCGGGGTCCGAGTCTGTGCCCCGCGCCAGCGCTCGGCTTTGGCATTGGCCTGCTGAATTTCATCGCGGGTCAACCTTGGTTCCAATACGTGCAGCAGTTGGCGCGCGCCGTTGCGGATCTCATCGATGCGCGCCTCGGATTCAGCGATCGATGCCCAGGTGAAGGCACTAACATTGTCTTTCGGAGTTCCGCGCCCGATGACATAAAGTCCGCTGATGATCAGCATTGCTTGCGCGTGACCATTTTCGGCGGCGCGTGAGAACCATTGAAATGCTTCCGTGTCCGACTGGGAACGTCCAACTCCTGCCGAATACAGCGCACCGAGATAAAACTGCGCGGTTGCATCGCCCGCCTGCCCGGCTTGAAAATAACGGTCGGCCATATCCTTGTCGGCCGATGAATCTTCAGCGTAGGAATATGCAGCCACACTCACAACAAGAGCGGCGCCACATAAGAGAGCCAGAACCGTTCGCTTCATAAACTTCTCTCTTGCGCCGACGCACGTGATTAGCTCATGAAATTGCTATATTTTCTATGCCCAACAACCATTCAAACAAGCATACCGTTTCTAGATTGCATATTCAAGAATGGCGATCCCCGCCGGAATCGGGCACGGCGCGCTCTTCAATTCTTTACTCGACAATCCGTTGCTCCTATTCCACTGACTTAGCCGCATTTGCCGTGGCGGGTGCGGCGGCTACTTCCGATTTCTTGTCACCGCCGAAGGTCGTTTTGGCGATCTTTCCATCGACGATATGAATGTTCCGGTCCGCACGCGCGGCAAGGTTTTGATCGTGCGTCACAACCACCACGGTCCGGCCGCTGTTGGCGATGTCGCGCAGCACGCCGAATACTTGTTCGGTCGAGGCTGTGTCGAGGTTTCCCGTGGGCTCGTCGGCTACGATGATCTCGGGGTCGTTGGCGAGCGCTCGCGCCAACGCGACCCGCTGCCGCTGGCCGCCGGAGAGCTGGTTGGGCCGCTTATCGACCTGGTCGCTGAGGCCGAGTGCCTTCTGCAAGGACAAGGCCCTTTCGCGCATCTCATTCGCCGAAAGCCGCCCGAGCGTTTGCATCGGAAAGAGCACATTTTGGAGCGCCGTAAGTTCAGGCAATAGGAAATGAAACTGAAATACAAAACCGCATTTCGTCAGCCGCAGGTCGGCGCGTTCTGATGCCGACAGCTTGGATGTCCGTTGCCCGCAAATGATGACCTCGCCTTCGGTCGGCGCATCGAGCAGTCCCAGGAGGTAGAGCAGCGAAGATTTTCCAGAGCCAGACGGTCCGGTTATGGCCAAGAACTCCCCCTTGTCCACCGAAAGATCGATGCCGTTAATCAGAGTGTGGGAAATGACGCCTTCAATGCGCCGGACCAGTCCCACAGCCTGCAGGACCGCCTCGGTCACGACGCGCCCCGGATGATGTCAACCGGGTGCACCCGGGTCGCCTTGCGCGCGGGGAAAAAGGCCGCAACCGCGCAGCAAACAATGGAGATTGCGCCAGCGACCAGGTATTGCTCCAACGAGAAATACATATTCAATGGCACCGTCTCACCGGTGATCGTATTATTCCACGTGTACTGCGACAATGCGATGCACAGCAGAAATCCAAGCACCCAGCCGCCGAGCATGCCGACCATACCAATCATTACGGATTCAATAATGAAAATACCGCACACCCGGTGCTCCTTCATACCTAGCGACTTCATGATCGCGATGTCGTGGCGCTTTTCATGGGTGATGGTCGAAATGATGTTGTATGTTGCGAAAGACGACACCAGCAGCATGGCACCCATTACGATTTCCATGATGAAGTTACGCAATGCGAAGTTGGAAAGGAAATTGGAATTGGCCTCCTGCCACGACACCGACTTATAGCCAGTCTGCGCCTCGACCTGGGTTGCAATCTCCTGCGCCGCAAGAGGATCGTGCAAGCGAAGGCGGAGCTGGTTGACCAGCCCCGTCTGGCCGACGAAAATCTGCGCCACGTTCATCAGTGAATAGATCTGGCTCTCGTCGACCTGCTTCAATCCCGAGCGGAATATTCCGACGAGCGTTGCCGAAATCTGAATCCCTGCGCCGCCGGAGAGTGAGATCGTGCCCCCTAGCTGCGCGGCGATTTTTTGCGCCAGCGCCTCGCCGATGATTATGCCGTTGGGTGCCTTGGAGAGATCGGTGAGCTGTCCCTTTTTCATTTGACTCGCGAGCTTGGACACCTCTGCCTCGCGCCTTGGATCGATACCAATGAGAGTCACGCCGAAGTTCCCGGAGCGATGGTTGACCACGGCGGTGGTCTTTACCGACGGTGTCACCGTTCCGGGTAGCCAGGACTCGAGCGAAGATATCACCGAATAGGGATATTTGATTCCGCCGCGGCGCTCCATTGCGGTGAATTTGGACATCTGCACGGCGGCGTATTCCTGCTCTGCAGGCTGGGCCAACGCAGACCTGCGCTCGTCGCTCACGGTGATGTGCGGCAAAGTATCGACGAGCTGCGTGATGAAGTCGTTTTGCGATCCCTGCATCAGGCTTGCCATCATGATCGTGAACCCGACGCCGGTGGACACACCGAGCACGCCGACCACGGTCTGCCTGACGCGGGTCGAAACGTGAGTCCAGGCGATTTTGACGAGCAGTCGCATCGTTCAATGATTACTTCGCTCGAATGTCTTATGGGCTTCGCTTTGCACCGACCGTCATCACACCGGTAATGAAACGAAGGCTCGCGTTCGCGATACGCTTTTCCCAGCGTGACCGCTGCTATTCATGAAACGCAGCAAATTAATTATGCACTTGGTTCCCGACTGTGGCAACTGGCGCAGGTCACGGATGCCCCGAGGCGGTCGGGGCTCTACCGTTTGCGGCAGATCGTCGCGAAAGCCACTGGTGGCCGCGCGCGCAAGCAATACAGCGACGCTCTTTGTTGTTTTGCAATACGTGACGTAAGGTAGTTGCCGCGGATGGATATAAATGTTGAGGGTAACATCCGGCCACTACCAATGGTGCCACCGCGGCGGCGGCGGCGTGAAGCTTGCTCAATCCACGCCGTCATGCAAGCAAGTGTGCCAGCATGTCCCCAGATAGTAGAACGCCTGCGCCCGCGCCTTTGAAATGGGCTCTTTGTCCGGCCTGAAATCATCATCAGCAATACGGCGCGCCAACAGCCAGAGCAGCCGCGTCTTGATATACGCAACTGACCTGTCGGGATGTCGTCGTTTGCCGCATCGGGAAGTCAGTGCCATGCCATATTCCATCCCTCATTATTCTATGAACGCTGGAATTGATTTGCTGAAAACGAATTTTTCTTTCCGAAAAATTCAATAGCGGTGATAGGCCGGTGGGCGCCATTGCGTCACCTCCGCTATTGTCCCAACAGCGGATAAACGCGGGTGCGGCTGGATTGTCCGCTAAGTGCCAATTGCAGACGTCCCGACCACGTCAATTTCTGTCCGGTACAAACAAACCAACCGGAAAGAAATTTGGCTTCATTCGATCACCTCATAGGCCGCCCCGACCTATGGCTTTCGGGGAATCTCGGCGCTTGCTACCGTATACGTCATTCCAGAGTTCATCTAAGAATGTCGATTCACGTTACGTCCAATTGCAACATCCCTCCCTGAAACTCGATCCGCGATGACAGCAGTTTTGCCACAGCAAAACCGATCACCAATGCCGACAAGGCTGACCGGCATTGCCGCAGCGCGTACATTTTTGTCCTTCTGGCGCGATCCGCTCGGCACCACGATTCGTCTCCAGGCGACCCATGGGCCGTTCGTAGTGATTGCGGACCCGTTGCCACTTATCAAGATTCGCAAGGTCTTCGCCCTGGCCGTCGGCGCCGCGTTCAATGACGAGGTATTGTCCAATCCTGGGACCTGGGGCACGGTCCTCCCCGGACCGTGGAGAGTGGCAGCGTCGGTAAAACGGCTCGGCGAGGGGATCATCACCCTGAGCGGCCGAAAACATGCGCATTATCGACGTCTGCTGGCGCCGCCTTTGACAAGGGGGAGCATCTACGCGCGCGGCCATGACGTCGCTCGCCTCGTAACCGAACAGGTCGAAACATGGCCGTCGGGCGAAGTGGTCGACCTTTACGCGCGGGTACGCCAACTCGTGCGTACGCTTGGCATCGGGTTGCTGTTCAGCGACGATCGCGCGCACGGCTATCCGATCGCCGACCAGGTCGACCGCACCATCGAACGTATGATGTCGCTGCGGGTCGCTGCATGCCCAATCAATCTTCCGATTACATCTTACGGCAAAATGGTTCGTGAATGCGAGGCGTTGGAGCGACACGTACTCGATTGGGCCGATAGCGTGCGCGGACGGCCCGACCACCACAACCTCATCTCTATCATCGTTAATAGTCCCGACGAAAATGGAAATCCCGTGAGCTCGGAGTTGATCGTCGGGCACATACCCACGTTGATCGCAACGACCTACGAAACCTGCCAGAACGCGCTGACCTGGACGCTGATCCTGCTCGCACAGCACCCTCGTATCGCGCGCGATTTATGTGAGGAGTTGGACGGCAAGCTCGCCGGCAGCGTACCAACGCCGCACAAGCTCGAGGCGCTGCCACTACTGGATGCGGTGGTAAAAGAAAGCATGCGGTTGTTTCCGCCCGCACCCTTCCTGCATCGAGTAGCAGCGCGCGACACCACCTTGACGGGCCACGCTGTTTCGAAGGGGCTACACGTGGCGCTCTGCCCGTTGCTCACCAATCGTCAGTTGGATTTGTACAGAGATCCTTACCGATTTTGGCCGCAACGCTGGGAGACGATTTCACCTACGCCGTTCGAATATCCGGTGTTTGGTGTAGGGCCGCACAGCTGCGCTGGCTCCTGGTTCGGCCTGAGCGCGGTCAAGACCGGATTGGCAATAATTCTCGCGCGTTACCGTATTGCTCTCCTGCCCCAAGCGATCGACTACAAGATGCGAATCAGTTTGGGCCCGAGTGGGCGGGTGCTGGCCGTACTGCATCGCAAGGATGGCGCGTTTACGCCTGCGGCGCTGCGCGGTGGCATCACCAAACTCGTAAAATTGGCGTCGGCGTGATGATCGGTAATCCGCAGTAAATGCAATAATCGCCATATAAATTTTTCGAACATACGCGATTGGTATGCTGCAGTCGCACCACGCTTACTCGCGAGAAAAGACTCGCCACTATAAGCTAGTCCCGCGCTAACGACCGACTGGCTGTATAGCGCGGGACCCTTTCTTGTCAGCCGAGGCGACTGGCTTCAGTTTCCGGCCACCTTGCTGGCCATATTGACGATCGCGACGCGGCGGTTTTCGGCGGCGAACGGATCGGTTTCACTCTTCAGATGGGTCTTGCCGTAGCCGGCCGTCACCAAAGTGTCGGCGGCGATGCCGTATTTCTCCACCAAGACCCGCTTGACCGCATCGGCGCGCCGTTCCGAGAGATCCTGATTGTAGGGCTCGGAGCCTTTGGCGTCGGTGTAGCCGGCGAGCAGGAACGTGCTGCCCTTGATGGCCGAGTCAGTGAGCGCCTTGGCCAGGGCATCGACCGTCGGCGTCGCCGAGCTTCGAAATCTGGTCCGAGTTGAACTCGAATTTGATCTCGAGATCGATATTCGGCTTATCCTGGGCGATGGTGGCGACCTTCTCGCGCTCGGGCAGTGTGAGCGAGCGGGATTGCCGGTTGCGCAGTCCATCGATGAAGCGGCCTTCCTCGGCGGCCTTGGCAGTCTGCGCCGGGGAAACCGTCAGGCCGCGGGTCTTCGGGGTCAGGGAACGGGTGATCTGGTCGGATGAGGGCTGTTCCCCGGCGGCGGCGAAACCGATGCCCAGGGACAGGGCCAGACCGCCGACGACAACGAAACTGACCAGATTGCTCTTCAGGCTTCCAAGATATTGCGACATCGTTGCTCTCCTCGTTTTGCCGTGTGCCATGACTAGGCTGATTGCGTAGTTGAGAAACGCGGAGCAGCAGGGGGCCAGGTCCATTAGTTGAAACATTGGAAATGTTCCTTTAATAATAAGGCCTTGGCTGAGTTGCCCGCGTTTGTTCAATCCCACTTAGCCAATAGACGGCGGAGAGCCCCCCAATCCGGTGAAATCGTGCAGAAATTTTTTAGAGCTGCCCCGCCGGAATTGGCGTGCAACGGCCGTCACTATTGGAAAGGTCGTGTGCACTGCACAAAGCCACCGGCTGGGCCGAAAGCAAGGGCCCAATGACGCTGGAGGAAATGAGGGCAGGCGGAACGACGCGATTAAGCGTCCTGAACTCGTTGCCACGGCAACATCAGGACTACTTCTTTGAGGAGGTTCGCAAGCTGTGCGCGGCCTATGTCGCTTCCCGGGGGACACCGATAGCGCAAAGGGAATCGGAATCCTTGGAACTGTTCAGCGAGGTGATGGCGAAGCTCCTTGGCGCGGTCGCCTCGGGCGACGGCCAGCACGCCGGCACAAAGGATAGTGGAGACGCAAAGCCCGATTGGACCGTCCATAAGGAACCGAAGCGAGACGGCCGCGTCACTTGGCTGGTCTCGGAGATTGGTGGCCGACAGGCGCTTGCGCACAGGCACGAGGATATTCGGCGAAGACTGTACGGACGATGGAGGGAAGGAAATTACAAGGTTGAGCAACTTGCGGAAGAACATGTCATCGAGTTGGCGGTCGATCCGATCGAGCCGCACGAGGATGAAGACAACCGGAGGGCTTGGCGTGGACTACTTGTTGCCGCCAAAACGGAATTTAAGCCGAACGAAGACGTCTCGGTCTTGCTCGATCTGTTGGCGACCGACTCGGAAATTCAAGCCGCCTTCGGCTCCGAATGGCCGGTTCGCCAAATTGTCGACACGCTGAATCAACGCAAGCCTGCCCGGCCGTGGAACGATGATCGAGTGGATAATGCCAAGAAAAGGCTGAAGGCTTGGATCGGACGAATCAGACGAGAATACAAGATTGAACCGGACGATCTCATGCACCTCTTCGCTCAGTACGCGCGTAAACAAGAGCTGACGGAAAATGTTCGACGCTAGTTTTTCGAAATGCTCGAAACGGAAGTAAACGAGAATTGACGATGGCGAAAATTGATACCAGGAAAGCTTTGATGGCGGTTCTCGCGCCTGAGGACGGTGATTCTACTGTCCGTGGCGGCGGGTCGGCAGGCCACGGAATCGCTTCCGGGCCTGGACGAGCGCGTCAATCTTTTCTTGCGCGCCATGCATGGTACACGAACCGCCACCGCGAAGGAGCGCGCCAACGCGCGGCTTCGAATCCTCGACGCCATGGCCGACGATCTTGTCGGCGAGTCCGACGGCTACCTCGCGCAGACTAGCAAGGATATTTCCGCTGCCGCGCCGAGGCGGGCTGCAACAAAGGCAGCAGCCGGCAGTTCGGACATGCTCGCGCGGTTTGGCGACGTGCTTCGGGAAGCGCTGCTTTGGCCGTTGACGATACCGGTTTTTGCCGGACAGCCGATGCGGCTGGCGGGCGCGGCATGTGCCACCCTGCTGGTTGCCGGCGGCGCATGGACCGCGACCTGGTTCTACGTCGCGCGAACGACCGAAACCGCCATCGCCAGCTGGATCGACTCGGAAGCAAAGGCCGGCCGTGACTACAGCTGCGGCGCGCGAAGCACCGGCGGATTTCCATTGCGCGTCGAGGTATCTTGCACCGCTCCGCAAGCCACGGTGGCGATGTCCGACCAGTCAACGTTCGTCGTCAATGCGAAATCCCTGCGCACCGTTGCAAGCATTCTCCATCCGGGCACCCTGGTGGCGAATATCAGCGGTCCGATTTCCATAACCGGTTCGAGCCAGGCCGCGACTTTTGTCGCCAATTGGTCGCTCGCCCAGATGGTCGTGCACGGGCAACCGGCCAGCCCGAGCCAGGTTTCCGTTGTTCTGGATAATCCGGAAGTGTTTCGGGTGGCGCAGGGCACCGACGAGCATGTGATGGCCGGCAGCCGGCTCGAATTCAATGCGATCGCCAGCGCCGGCGCGGTCATCAATATCGCCGCCCATGGCGTCGATGTGTCGATCCCGGATAGCGGCCCGATCACGTCGCGGCCGTTCGTGGCCGACGTCTTGGCGACGCTGCACGACGTCGACAATCGAACGCCGCAAAAGCTTTCCGCGCGCGTGCGCGATTGGCAGTCGCGCGGCGGCCATCTCGAGGTCGCGGAGGCGCGAATTCAGCAGGGCGAGGCGGTTGCTTCGGGTGCCGGCCAAATACGCCTCAGCGACAACGGCCAGATCGAGGGCGGATTGCGCGTCAGCACGGTCGGTCTCTATCAGCGGCTGGCGCAGTCTTTTATCCGGGACGGGCAATCCGGCGCGCGCGAACGCGAGCGGCTCGCGCAATCATCTCTTGGCGCCCCAAGAATCTACACCAGGTCGCTGGGCTCACCCCAATCGGATCAGCCGGCGAAGGACGCAAGCCCGCGCGGCGAGCGGCCCAGGCTGCAAGTGACGCCGCAGGCCGGACTTCAGGAATTACCCATTCGCTTTTCGGATGGTGCCGTCTTTGTGGGTTCCACCGGTGTGGGCAGGATACCGCCGCTGTTCTAACCGACTTAGAACCGTCGGGGACATCCGCGGTGGATGCAAAGCCGTTTATCCCGCCGCCGCCAATGCCGCCTTACCGGACATACTCTTGATATTCCGACGGCAAATGTTGTCGAACACGCCGCATAATTTCCCGCTTGCTCACCGTGTGCTCGCGGTGTGATTTTTTCTTGTTATCGGCGCTTTCGGCTTTCTTTTCGTCGCCGGCTTTCTTGTTCCTCGGCGGGCTTCTTCTCATCAACAGCATTTCTTCTCGCCGCCGTCTTTCTTCTCATCGGCGATCAGAATAACGGGAGCAACGCCCGATCCGGAATATAAACCGGTGGCGCGCGCCGACAGCGCTGTCAGGCCATGCATGGGCGGACAGGGTCAATGCCAGAAAGGCCGTCGCCGTGATGCAGCACGAGGTCAATTTTGGCATCGAATGTCTCCCATGAATGTCTAAAAGACAGACTAAGATGGAAATTATCCGGAAGCAACAATGTTTGCGAGGACTTGATTGAGAGATTTAAGATGAGATTTTTTCAATTGCGTGCGCCTGGGCGCGGCCTTTCCATAGGCCGCCTTTTCCTTGCCAATAGCGCAGCGCACTGTGGATGGTGGCGCCGAGATAGACCGCCGCGATGAACGGCAAGGCCAGCCCCCACAAGGGCGAGCGGCCATAAAACCACAGGATCGGCTGGAAAGAAGCTGCCATGGAGAGCCAGCCGAAAGCGCCTAGCGCCGCCACCCACCCTTGGGCGAACCAGAACAGCAAAGGCGGGGCGAGAAAAGTCACGAACAGCGCCAATACCGTGCCGGCGAGCTTCCAGGTGGAATAGTCTAGCTGGGTGAAGGCGGCGCGAGCCACCATCTGCCAAACGTCGCCGACCAATTAAAAACACGCAAGCAATGGACGGTATTGGTCAGGCCGAGCCAAATGCCGCCTGGGCTTTCCGGCTTGATCGCCGCGGCCAGCGAGCAATCATCGATCAGTGCCGCCTTGATCCGACTGATGCCACCGATTCGGTCGAGCGCCGTTCGCCGGACCAGCATGCAGCCCCCCGCCGCTGCCGCCACCGGCTGGCGGGGGTCGGCGACCCAACGGAACGGGTAGAGCATGTCGAAGAAGTATACGAAGGCTGGGAGCAGTGCCCGCTCGGCGAAAGTGCCGCAATGGAGCTTAACCATCAGCGAAACGAGATCTCGCTTCTCGGCTTGCGCGCGCGCGACTAGCTCGCGCAGATTGGTCTTGTGGTGAACGATGTCGGCATCGGTCAGCAGCAGGAAATCGGGATCAAAGCGGGCCTCCGCTTCGGCTACCCCTTGGCTGACCGCCCACATCTTGCCGGTCCAGCCCAGTTGCAGTTCGGCGCCGCGCAGCACCACGACGGGCCGTATGCCCGCCGCAGCGGCCGCGCGGGCGAGGTCGCCGGTGCCGTCGTCGCTGTCGTCATCGACAATCACAATGCCAAACTCGCCGGGATAATCTTGCGCGGTGAGCGAGCGGATCGCCGTGCCGATACTCTCGGCCTCATTGCGTGCCGGGATCACTGCGGCAATTCGGGGCCAGTTGGCGGGCGGCGGAAAATCACCGGGCTCCGGCCTGTCGCGCCAAAATTGGCCGCGCGCCGTCAGCAAATAGAGCCATATCGCCGCGCTTGCGAACCCGGCCCCAATCGCGAATGCCGTCACAAGCGAGGTCATAGGCGCATCCCTATCGGTTGGAACCGGGCGATCGGATCGGCGTTCGCAACGGATGGTGAAAAATCGAAGGCACAATACGGCATTTCCGCCGCCGGGGCCTATGCTCGAAAGTTGATGGCACACACACGACAATCGTAGATTGAATTCATAAGAGCCCCCAGCGCGCATGTTCTCTCGGCGATCGAGGCGAGAACCGGTGCATATTTGGCTCGGTCATGTTGGCGCTGGCCCTGCCTCGCAGGCCGCTTCTAGGCCATGCCGCCAAGCGCGTGGCGATAGCTCGCGCCCCCTGCTGGATTTGCGGTGCCCTTGAGCGCCGTTCCACAAACGGGTAGTCTTTGTGAGTGCCTTTTCCATTGCCCGGAGGTGACGCCATGAACAAACGTACAATTTTCGCATTGTCCAGCGCGTTCATTCTCGCGCTTGGTCTATTGTCCTATTCAACCTCAAGCATTGCAATGGGGACGGCGGAGGAACGCGCGGCATGCATGCCGGAGGCTTTTCGCTTGTGCTCCCCCTATATTCCGAACGCGGGCAAAGTTATTGCCTGCCTGAAAGAAAAAAAGGCGGAACTCAACCCCGGTTGCCGAAAGGCGGTCGATGCGCATTCGACGGAAACGGCGGCCCGCACCCGGTCGATGGGTACTGAGGTTGCTGACTGGTGTAACTTCCGCAGCGTGGCGATGGATTCGACGCAACAGACCTGGCTAAATTGGTGCGGGTCGGCTGCCAATAAATAAATTGAGTCGCTGCCAGTCGGAGCGGCGTTATGTTGCGGCCGACTTTTGCGGTTATCGCAGCTCTATTTATTGCTGACTGATTCATCGGCGATCACCGGTCTTACCGGATCGCCTTCGCGTAGGAACGCGCCCGCTCGCGACACCACCATGTCGCCCTCGGCGAGCCCTTCGCGAACTTCGACAACGCCTTCCGACAGAAGTCCGATATTGACCTTCCGGGTCTCGATTCGGTTGGAACGCACCACCTCGACAATGGCGCCGACCGGGCCGTAGAGCACCGCCGAGAGCGGAACGGCGACACCGCAGCTTTCTCCCGCGACGATCGTAGCGCGGCCGAACGTACCGATCCGCAGCCGCTTGTCGTCGCCCATGAAGATACGCGCGGAGCCGAGCTGGCTTGCCGCATCGACCGTCGGGGAAACCTGCCGGACGCGCCCGGGCACCACGCCGATGCCCATGACTTTGACTTTCGCCTGCTGGCCGGGGGAAAGGTGTAAAATGATCTTGGTCGAGACTTCGGCCAAAAGCTCGACTTCACCCTTGGCGATGATCTGGAACAGCGGCGGCGCCTGGAACGACGTCAACGTGCCGACAACAGCCGACACGTTTCCGACCACGCCTGCCGCCGGGCTTTCGACTGAGACCGTACCGCCGCCCTGACCCTCGGGCGGGGTCAACCGCGCCAGGATCTGGCCGGAGGTCACCGTATCGCCACTTTCGACAAGAACGTTTGAGATCTGCATGCCTTCGCGATCCGGCCGCACGAGAATATCTTGTTTGGGAACCAGCAAACCGGTGATGTCGATCGTGTCGGTGAAACACGTCTTCTTCGCCTTCATCACGGTGACCGCCGGCCCGACATAGGTGGCGGCGGCTGGCTCCGCGGCGGAGGCCGACATGGCAGAGCCAATAAAAAGCGCGCCGGCCAACGCGCAGCTACCAGCGGCAAATTTGGTGGCAAGAGATTTGATCAGCATTTTACCTGCCAAGGATGTTTTTCAGGAAGTCGTCGATCTTGGTCTTAGTGTCTTGCGTCTCGCCTTTCTTATCGCTGGCGGCCGGACTTTGACCGTCTTTGCGGTCGCTACCCTTGCTATCAAATAGATTTCCCAAACCTTTTACGAATGAATCAGTCCCGCCCGAGGACTTGCCGTTGCTGTTTCCGAACAGGCCGGCGCCCAGGTCGCGAAGCTTGGCATAGGCGGCATCGGGATTATCAAGAATTCCCGCCATGTCGGGATAAATTCGCGGCGAGCCCCACCCCCCCTCCACCATAACCGGCACGCCGAATCCGACCGGATCGGCGGTGCTGCCTTGGCCTTCGAGACCCATCACCAGTTTGGTATCGAGCTTGAACTGCAATGTCTTTGCGCCGATATCGGCCGTGCCCGTGCCGTTGATGCGAATCAGCGGGCCAACGAGCTTGAGGTTGTCGGTCGTTGCGCGGCCGGCATTGATTTTGAACAGCGCGCTGAGCTCGGTCATATCGGTTTTTTCCGACTTTTTCTCCTGCCATCCATTCAATATGTTCTGCGTCAGCGAGCGAATCATCTCGGCGATGTTCATGCTAACAATCTGACCGTCCTGAAAGCGGACATCCACCGTCCCCGCAAGCGACGACATGACGGCGTGCTGGCTCGCCCCGGCCGCTCGGACATCGAATTTGCCCTGCAATATGCCGTCGATGGCGCGGAAATCGGCGAGCGTGGACAACAGCGGCAAGGCGCGAACGCCGCTCAAATTCGCGCGAACGAGCTGCCGCGGGACCACGTCCGATACATCGAGGGTGAGAGAGCCATTGACTTTGCCCCCATAGAGCCCGGTATTTGAGACCGCAACATCGAGCACGCCGTCGGCCAAGGTTGCCTCGGCGAAAACCGGTGCCAAGCGCAAGTCCGAAACGGCGAGTTCGGTCGCCGAGAATGCTACCTGCGCATCGACGTAGTTCAAGTCGTCAAGGTCGATCGCCTGATCGCTCCAGGGCTGATCGAGCGTCGATGGCCGCGTGGTATCGTCATCCGGCAGTGGTTGCCGCAACACTAAGGCGCTTGAAATCGATATCGACCTTGACCCGCGGCTTGCCCGCCATATCGACCGAAGCCCAGCCGGTAAAGCGGTCTTTGCCGATCGTGCCTTCCAGGTCATTGATTTTGACCAGTGTGCCGGCCGATGTGACATTCGCCGTGCTGGTAAGCGCGCCTTGCAGCAGACCGGGGGCTTCGACGTTCATTTCGAGCGGCAGGGATTGCTCGCGCTTGTCGATCGACGTCTTGCTTTTGATCTGAATGCGAAGGCTTTGGCTGCCCACCTTGGCATCTATTTTCGCGTCCAACCGATGGTCTAGGTCGGTGATTAGCGCGACAATTTTGATGTGGTCGATGCGGCTTTGGATGCGATCGCTGGAGCGCATAAACAGCACGCTGCCGTCCTCCACCACCACCCGCGCGACATCGGGAGCCTTGCGTGCGTTGGCAGTGCTCGGTTGCGCGGTCGCGGAGGGTTTGCGTTCATTCGCCCGGCGCACAAGTCGGGACCCGGAACACGGGACGAACAAGGGCGAACTCGGTAATTTTCGGTTGCCCACTGATCAGACTGGCAAGCGACAATTCCAGACGCGCGCTTGCGGCCGTCATTTGATTCTGCGCCGCGTCGTCACCGGGCTTGAGCAGCGTAATGTCTTTCACGATGATCGACGGCGCCGGCCAAAGGTCGATATTGGCGCCGCCGGCGATCTGCAACTGATAACCGGTCTCCGCCGCGAACCGGGTGCGAATCGTATCGACCAGAAAATTGGCCGGCACGCCGACGATCAGGAACAGCAGTGCTGCCACAAATATGGCGGTGAATGCAATTGCCGTGAATTTCAGAATTTTCATGTCGATGGCTACACGGCGAACGAATGTGCGATATCGCTATGGTGATGCAGGCCTGTCGGGCGGCCATACTCTATTCCGCATCTGCCGGCAAGCGGATCGCATTGTGTAACCCCGACGAAAAGATTTCCATCTCGATCCCGATCTGCCGACAAGCGGACCGCATTATGTAACCCCGAGCGCAAATTGACGATAGTCGAACGCATCTCGCAAAATCTGCGACGCCGATAACCGGCGGCAAACGTTGCACCGTCAGTGACCCACCGCCGCCCGTTTGGACGGCTTGCTGTCGTCGCTGCTGATCAAGCGTTTGCCGTAACGCCAGGAGACCTTTGCAACGTCGTCCATGAAAGAAAACGCGGCCGGCACAAATACCAGTGAAAGAATGGTCGAAAACAGCAGGCCACCGATAACGGCGAGTGCCATGGGCGAGCGGAACTCGCCGCCGGCTCCAAAGGCCAGCGCGCTCGGCATCATGCCGGCGATCATCGCGACCGTCGTCATGATAATCGGGCGCGCGCGCTTTTGTCCGGCGTCGACGATGGCGTCATCGCGACTCATGCCGTGGGCGATGGATTCGATGGCAAAGTCCACCAGCATGATGGCGTTCTTGGTGACGATACCCATCAGCATCATGATGCCGATAAAAACCGGCGTCGTCAGTTGTTTGCCGGTGATCAGAAGCATTCCGATCGCGCCACCGATCGAGAGCGGAAGCGAGAACAGAATGGTGATCGGTTGCAGGAACGAGCCGAACAAGGTGACTAGCAGCGCATAAACCATCATCAAGCCGCCCTGCATGGCGGTGCCGAAGCCTTCGGACAGTTCATTCAGGGCTTCCGCGTCGCCGGCCTGCTTGACCGTGATCCCCTTCGGCAGGCTTTTCATCACCGGCAGCGACTTGATATCTTTCATCGCATCGCCAAGCGCGGCGTTGCCGACAAGATCTGCGGCGACCGTCGCCTGCCGTTCGCGGTCGTATCGATTGATGCTGGTCGGGCCCTGGTCCAGCTTGACGTCGGCAATCGCCGATAGCGGAATGCCGCCGCCGCGTCCCATCGGAACGCGCAGGCGCTCCAGGATGGTACGGTTTGCGCGGGCGTTGTCTTCGAGCTGAACGCGAATCGGAACAAGGCGGTCGCCGACGTCGAATTTCGCCAATGCCGGACCGACATCGCCGATGGTCGCAACACGGATCGTTTCGGACAGACTTTCGGTCGAGACGCCGAGGCGGGCGGTCAAATCCTTGCGCGGGAGAATGCGAAGCTCCGGCCGCAGCAGCGCGGTTTCCGACACGACATTGGCAATTGCCGGGATGCGCCGCATTTGCGCCGACAGTTCGTCCGCGACATTGTCGACGATGTTGCTGTCCGCGCCGACAACTATGAGAGAGATCGCGCGCAGGCCGTTTTCGTCGACGAACCAGTAGCGAATGTCGGGGATGTTTTCGATCTCGCGGCCGATTACCAACTCGAGCTCGCGCTGGGTCAGCGAGCGGTCCCCTTTCGGCGTGTAATTGATGATCAAGGCGGCACGGCGAACTTCGGTGCTTTTCGCAGGGAGCCTTCCGCCGTCGACGAATACGCTTTTGACCTCGGTGTGCTTGCGCAACCGCGCGACAACATCCTCGGTCACTTTCTCCGTTTGCGACAGTTGCGTTCCCGGAGGAAGTTCGAGTGCCATCACCGAGCGCGCGGTATCCTGGGCCGGCAGGAACCCTTGTGAGAGCAGGTTGATGCTCAAAATCGATGCCGCGAATATCAACACGCCGACACCAAGCGTGATGAAGTAATGCTCCACCGACCATCTGACCAGGCGCGTATAGGTCTGCAGAATGCGCCCCGGCGGTTTTTCCTCATGCTTGCTCGGCTTTAGGAAGTAAGCCGACAACATGGGCGTAATCAGCCGCGCGGCCAGCAACGAGAACAGCACCTGCACCGAAACCGTGATGCCGAACTGCTTGAAGAACTGGCCGGCGATTCCGGACATGAAGCTTGCCGGCGCGAAGATCGCGACGATCGTCAGACTGATGGCGATCACCGCAAGGCCGATCTCGTCGGCGGCATCAATCGAGGCTTGATAGGCCGACTTGCCCATCTGCATATGCCGCTCGATGTTCTCGATTTCGACGATCGCGTCGTCGACGAGAATGCCGGTGCTCAGCGTTATGGCAAGGAAGCTGACGAGGTTGAGCGAAAATCCGAGCAAATCCATGACCCAGAAGGCCGGGAATATCGATAACGGCAACGAGATCGCGACGATGACGGTGGCGCGCAGATTGCGCAAAAACAGCATGACGACGATGACCGCCAAGATCGCGCCTTCGAACAACGTATGGATCGCCGCCTCGTAGTTGCCGAGCGTGAAGTCGACCGACGTGTCGATGAGCTTGAGATCGACTTCCGGGTGGGCGCGCTTGAGCTCATCGATGCGTTTTTCAACGACCGCGGCCACGACGACGTCGCTGGCGCCTTTCGACCGCTTGATGCCGAAGGCAACCACCGGTTCGCCGTCAAGACGGGCGAACGTGCGGCGCGAAGCGATAGTGTCGGTCACAATGCCGAGATCGTCGAGACGGATCTCGCCGCCCATCGGCAGGCTTATCATCGTGCCCGCCAATTCGTTGAGCGTCTTCGCGCCGGCGAGCGTGCGGATGGCCTGATCGCGCCCGCCGATTTCGGCGCGGCCGCCGGCCACGTCCACGTTGGTGCCGCGCAGTCGCTGGCTGACGTCGACCGCGGTCAATCCGGCGGCTTGCAGGCGATCCGGGTCCAGTGAGACAAGAATTTCGCGTTCGACGCCGCCGATACGTTCGACCTGGGAAACGCCGCGGACGCCCAGCAGCTCGCGTTTGACGACGTCGTCCACATACCAGGAGAGCTGCTCCGGCGTTTTTCCCGGCGAGATGGCGGCGTAAGTGAGAATTGGCAGGCCAACCACGTCGACCCGCTGAATCAGCGGTTCATTGACGTTGCGCGGCAGATTGCTGCGCACGCGCGTGACCGCATCCTTGATGTCATTGAGGGCGCGGTCGGTATTGGTTTCGAGCCGGAACTCGATCGTCGTCACCGATATCCCGTCGGTGATCGAGGACGAGATATGACGGACGCCCTCGACGCCCGACACCCCGTCCTCAATCGTCTTGGTGACCTGCCCTTCCAGCTCGGAGGGTGCGGCCCCGAACTGCGTGACGATCACCGATACGATCGGGATGTCGGCGTTCGGCAGCCGGGTGACCGGCAATTTGAGGAAACTGGTCCAGCCGAGCACCAGCAGGATAATCGACAGCACGATCGAGGGAATTGGCGTACGGATCGACCAGGCGGAGATGTTTAGCGCCATTACCGACCCCGCGTTTTATCGATGTCTTCGGCGAGGATCGTCTTGACCTTATCACCGTCGTGGAACGAGGTTCCTGCATTGGCCACGACCGTGTCGTCTGCCGATAGCCCCTCGCGAATTTCGACATTATTATCCGACAACAGACCAAGTTGGACCCGGCGCGTTTCGACGACGTTGTTGCGCACCACCTGCACGCTGGTTCCTTCGGTCTGATAGATGATGGACGAACTGGGGACGGAGATGCCGCAACTGCGGCTGGCGTCGATCGTGGCGCGGGCAAACATGCCGACGCGAAGCGACGGATCCCTGTCTACCGATAGCCGCGCCTGGCCCAGCTGGGTTCTCTGATTGATCTGAGCATCGACAAGCCGGACCCGGCCATTGCGTTCAGGCCCGTCGTCGATGCTTATCCGCGCGGTCGCTCCCGGTTTGAGCTTAGGCACTTGCTGGCTGGGGACCTCGACCTCGAGTTCGATCTCGTTGTTGGTATTGATGCGGAACAACGGGCCGGCTTGCGGTGATGCCATGGCTCCAACCATGGCCGTGCTGCTCATCACTAGCCCGGCCACCGGCGCATGCAGGGTCGTTGAACGCGCGGATACCGAACCTCCCGGGGCGCGCGGATTTTGCGAAGCTTGCCGGTTAAGGCGCACGAGATCCTGGCCGGAAGTCACCTGATCGCCTTCCGACACCAAGACGTCGGTTATTTTGAAACCGTCTTCGTCGGCGTTCACGACGGCAACCTTGCGCGGCACCAGGAAGCCGGTCACGCGAACTTGGTCGGAGAAGCATCCATTCGTCGCTCGAACCACGATGACCAGGGCGCCGCTTTGCGCCGGTGGTTCCGCCGCATCAGCTGTATGCCATTGGGCCGCGCCCAAAGCAGCACCAGCTACAAGGCCGATTGCGGCGACAACAACCTTCATCGGACGCAACTGTTCATATCGGTGACGATTTCCAGTTTCGAGTCTTGGCGGGCGCGCGCTTGCACCGGCCTCTACCTAAAGAGGCCCCGCGGTACCGACAATCTGTCGTCGCGCGGGACCCCCTATTTTGTTGTAAGCGGAATCCTTTGGCCGTATTACTTTTGAGAGACTTGGCTGTCCGCCATATTGGTCACCGCCACGCGACGGTTCTCGCCAGCAAACGGATCATTGGTGTTCTTGAGACGGCTCTGACCGTAGCCGGCGGTCACCAAGTTCGACGCGGGTATCCCGAATTTCTCGATCAGCGTCCGCTTGACCGAGTCGGCGCGCCGCTCCGAGAGCTCCTGATTGTAACCTGGCTTGCCTTTGCCGTCGGTATGGCCGGCAACAATGAAGGTGTTGCCCTTCAATGCCGGATCGGTCAGGGCTTTGCCGAGCGCGTCGACCGTCGCCGCCGCCGACCGGCTGATGCGGTCGGAGTCGAATTCGAAATTGATTTCCAGATCGATGCTTGGCTTGTCCTTGGCGATCGCCGCGATCTTGTCGCGGTCACCCATCGAAAGCGAACGCGTTGTCCTGTTTTTCAGGGTGCTGAGGAACTTTACATCTTCCTCGTTCTTGGCTTTTTCCGCCGGCGACGCCGCGGACGACAGGCTCCGTGTCAGCGGCGGCTTCGGGGTCAGCGTGTTGACGATGGTCGCCGCTGACGGCTGCTCTCCGGCGCCCGCAAATCCAATCCCCAATGCAAGGGCCAGACTGCCGGCCATCACTGAACACGCCACCTTGAGACCTAAACTGCCGATAGTGTTTGACATTGATGTTCTCCTCTCTGACTTTGCTTTTCTCTGACTTTGCTTTGTCCGGACTGCCCGCGATCTTCTGCAGATTTGCTGAAGGAGCTTGGTCCGAACCTTCGTGAGTTCACCGTATCCCGTAACTTGCGAATTCCTCCGCGATGCCTGGATTGATGGATTTTGCCGTTGCAATGTCGCTGTTGCCGCCGGAGGTATTTCCGCTGCGTATCTTCGCAATTCCCCGCCCATAGAGCGAAGACGCCTGGTTCGCATTGATCTGGAGCGAGGCATCATAGTCGAAAAGGGCGTCCCTGGGCTGCCCGATCTTCAGCTTGACGAAACCGCGGCTGTCGAGGGCATCGGAGAAGCGCGGCCGAATTCGCAGCGCTTCATTGCAATCCTTCAACGCCGGCTGCATCTCGTCGAGCATCGCGCGCGCCCAGCAACGATTATTCAATGAGTCGGCGTCGTTGGGATTGACGCGGATGACATCATTAAAATCCCTGATCGCGAGCGAGTAATCTCCATTCTTGGCGTAAAGCGCACCGCGCCTGGAGCGTGCATCGGTGTCCTTCGGATTGTTATCGAGACGGCGGCTAAGATCACGGATCGCTTCGTCGTCCGCCGTCGACTTCTCAGTCGGCGCCTTCTTCGGCTCCGGCGAAACGCGCGGCGGATCCAGTTTGGCCAGCTGATCCTCGGCGAGGATCGCATAGCGTCCGGTCGGATGCTTATCCAGGAAATCCTGCCAGGCCTTGCGTGTTCCGATTTGTCCCGCGCGCTGGTAGTCGCGGCGTGCTTCATCTTCTCGATCGGTTTCGGGCGCGGACCTGCTCTCGGGCTCGCTTTTAATGGCCGGGATGTTCGGGACCGTCGATTTTGAATCGCGCCGCGCGTCCGGATTAAAATAAAACTCCTCGGCCAACGAAGACGAAAACCAAGGGGTCTGTTCGCCGCGCGAGGCACGCGTCACGCTAAATCGGGTGTGGGTGAAGACCTCTTCGCCGGTCAATCCCGCTGTCCGCATCTCCTTGACTAATTCGGTCACGAATAAACTTTGGTCCGCGGTCGAATCGCTGAGGACAGCGCCCGGCGCTGCCGAGTACATGATCATGGTGTCGGGCGGAGCGATCACCGGCGCGAGGCCACCGGAAACCGGATGGAATCGCCGCTCAAACGGATTTCGTCGCGACGCGTTGAGAATGGCGACTTTGACTTTGGCGCCCCGGGTGTTCATTTCGCTCAGCATCGTATCGATACTGAAGCCGTCGCGCCGCACATCGGGCTCGGTCCAGATCTGCGCGTCGACCGGGATCACGTAGCTCTGCCGATCCGACTGGATCCCGTAGCCGCTGAAAAAAAACACCGCGACCGACCCGGATTTGATTTTTCCGTATAGCCGGTCCAGAGCCGTTCGCATGGCGTCTTTTGAAAGATTTTCGCCAACGTCGACGTCGAAGCCGTCGCGCTTCAATTCTTTCGCCAGTTCCCGCGCGTCGTTGATCGCGTCCTTCAAAGGAGCCTCGCTATCGGGATATTTGGCGTTGCCGATAACCAAGGCGAAGCGGGCGTCTGACGACTTATTTTGAGCCGAAGCATGGCGGCTGGTCGTCGAGGCGACCATCAGGCTCAAGAGAAAAATAACGGCGAAGCGTATGTTCATACGACGCAATTTCCCCCGGTACGGCCCCGACCTACCGCCCTGATCACGGCCGGCAAACTGTACTCTGAGCCCCATGCATTTTCAAACCTTTGCCGACCGGCGGAACCCGCCAGGCGCACACCCCGGGCGGCCAAAAGCCGCACGCCCGATGCGCCGCGCCCGACAGGCTGTGGCGGTGGTGCCGCCGACCGGAGCGCAAGCCGGCGCCTCGGACCAATGCATTCTAACCCAAATCTAATGCGTTCTAATTCTAATATGCCACGCCGATTATAAGAAGAATGTGCCCGCGGCATGTGGACGAAACGTAGCAATCGCGTGCCGATGCCAACCTGATAACGGGTTCGTGCTGAGGACGGGACGATTTCCGCGCGGGTGTGGCTGTGGCCGGCCGTGCGGGCCGAGCGGCGGGCGTATTCGGCAGGTCGGCTGCCGGGGCCGTTGCCACCCAAACCGTGGTCATCAATGCCGCAGCTAGTGAGATGCGCCAAGTGCGTTCGACGGTTTTCATGCGAATACGACCTCTTCTCACGTCAACTGGAACATTCATTACACGCTAGAAGCCAACGCCAATCATCGTCGAACGGCCCCCGCCTCCGCCGCCGCTAGCTTGCCGGCTGGCCTGCGGCTTGGCTTCGGATTTCGATGGTTTGCTTCGTTCCTGTTTCGCTTCTTTCTTGTGGGTATTTTCCTGCTTCGGCTTATCGACGACGGCCGCTGGGCAGACCCGAAGCTTCTGTTTACCAAGGTCGCCGACGAAACTGTCGGTCACCGCAGCGTCGGTCACCGGCAGTCCCTTTTCAACTTGGTATTTCTTGATCGCGCCCTTGGTCTCGGCATTGAGCTTGCCGTCCTCATCGCCGGAATAGCAGCCAAGCCGCGCCAGATGTACCTGCGCCGACTTGACCAATTCAGGCGTGTTGGCCGGCGCAGCCGTGGTCTTGTTGAGCTCGCTGTTCACCTTATCAAGCGAGGCAACCACCTGCGGACGCAGGCGATCGCAGGTCAGGTCTTGCGACAAAATATTCAAGTCGTCGCGCACTGACGCGCTGTTGCCCGCCGCCTTCAGATCGTCAAGCCGGATTTGCTCGTTCTTGCAGGCCAGCATGACCTTTTGCTTTTCGGATTTGGCGAGCTCCTTGGTGCGGCGGTCGATTTCAGCCTGTGCCGCGGCGATGCGGGCGGCCTGTTCGTTCTTTTGCTTTTCGGCTTCGGCGAGTTCCTTGCTGCGGCGATCGATTTCAGCCTGTGCCGCGGCGATACGGGCGGCCTGTTCCTTCTTTTGCTTTTCGGTTTCAGCGACCTCTTTGGCGCGGCGATCGATTTCAGCCTGTGCCGCGGCGATGCGGGCGGCCTCTTCCTTCTTTTGCTTTTCGGCTTCCGCAGCCTCTTTCGCGCGACGCTCATTTTCGGCCCGCAACTCGGCGATGCGGGCGGCCTCTTTCGCGCGTTTTTCATCCTCGGCGCGTTGCTGAGCGGCGATGCGGGCAGCCTCCTGCGCGCGGCGTTCTTGCTCGGCGCGCTGCTGGGCGGCTTCACGTTCGGCGCGCGCCTTCTGTTCGCGTTCGCGTTCGGCTAGCGCCTTTTCCTCTCGCTCGCGTGCCGCCTGTTGCAAGACTTCCAAGCGATGTTGCGCGTTCAGCGCCAACGGCGAATTCGGATAGCGCTTGATGAATTTCTCAAGCTCGTCCTTATCGCCACTCTCTCTGATCTTGTTCCAGGCCCTTAACTCGTCAGACGTCGGTTTGGCTGGTTCGGTCGGCGCGGGCGGTTCGAGCGACGCGACGACCTTCGGAGGTTCGCCGCTGCCGCCCAGTTTTGCAAGCTGCGCCCGTGCGAGATCCGCGTAGAAACCAGTCTTGTATGTGCCGAGGAATACTTCCCAAGCCTTCTTGGATCCGATCTGCGCGACCAGTTCGTAATCGGTTTTGACCTGGGCGCCTTCCGCTACCTTTGGCTGTCTCGGGGGCCGGAACGAGCGAAATATTTCCGCCGCCGAGCGAGCCATAAACGAACGGCTCCTGCCGGCGGTCGGTTATCTTCATCACCTGATCGCGGACCCGGCCGAACGCCAAGCGGACATCAAGTCCGGGGGACGTCAGATTGTCCAACAGCGCCGTCGTGAACGGGCTGTGCACGCCATCGCCGTCTTCGGCCGTTGAGCCGGCCTTCGCGGCATAGGCAATCAGCGTGTCGGTGCTCGCCGGCTCAACCTTGCTGAGACCGGCGGCGATTGCGCGCGAAGCGGTGCGGCGCACCCGCTTCATGGTCGCGACGAACGGATCATCCCGGCAGGCGTCAAGAATGATGAGACGCAATCGCTTCGCGCCGTCCACCGATTCGACAAGGCGCTCGAGCATAATAGCTTCGTCTTGAGCGTCGCGGTCGCTGGCGAGCTTGGCATCGACCGGGACGAGATAATTTACGCCGCCAACCTCGATGCCATGGCCGGCGTAGAACACGACCGCGATATCGGAGTCGACCGTCGCATCCTCGAACTTGCGGACCGCGCGCTTGAAATCCAGATTGCCGACATTGTTCTCCGCCACGACGACGTCGAAACCGGCGTCCCTGAACATCTTGGCCATGGCCGCCGCGTCCCTTTCGGGATTGGGTAGCTTGGCGACATTGCGATAGGCGGAATTGCCGATGATCAAGGCGACGCGCTTTTCGGCCAGCGCGACATCGGGCGCGAGGGCCAAACACAGGGCCCCTGCAAGTCCGGTCAGGAGAACAAGAAACCTGGTCACCTCGAGCCTCACTGCATTGGCATCGATCTGTGGCGCGGACCTAATTCTAGGGCTGTTACGGCCCGAAAGGTCCAATTCCGCAAATCCCTGAAAAAAATTTCGCGAGTCCTCGAAGAATTAAGACCTATACCGATTTTGTGCAGGCCTCGCAATTAATAAAGCCGCGCGCGGGGATATCCCGATTGTTCCAAGCCGGCGATTTTCAGTGGGGGCGCTCGACCGGTTCGCCGCCGGAGATGGTTGGGTCTGGTCGCGCGCGGTCATCGTTCCGGGGCGCGTTTTTCGCCTGAAAGGTCTGTGAATTGGCGCTTCCCGTGACGCCGGAAAAGCCAAGCGGAGCTCGTAAATTATATCTATCCGGAATCGCAAATGGAATCAGGAAGTTCCGAAATCTGAGGCCGTGGCTTGCTTGGCCAAACGGCCGCGCCGGCACCAGCAAAAGCCTTGTTGCGGAAATGCCACTTGATGCAAAAAACTCCAATATTTCGGGCACAATTGGTCAATTTATCAACATTTCCCCGCCGCAGGCCTTTACCAACGATCCAGGCGAAAACTAAGATGGTTTTCGACCGTACTGTGGCAAGGTTGTTTAGGGGGCTTAAATGTTGGTCCGCGTCCGTTCCAGCAACGCGTTGAGCGTTGAGTCAAAGCATTCCAGCTCACAGCCGCAGCGATAACAGCGCCCCGAAAAATTATCGCACGCAAGGCATTTAGCGCCGCGATTTTCATGCTCGCTGTTTCGGCGTCCTCGGGCGCGATGGCGCAGAATTGCGGCCCGTTAGCGAGCACGTCGTTTGCGCGGCCTTTGACTGGAGGTCGGTATATGGAGCGGGTATAGCAGGCGCGAACGCAATCGCTGCAACAATCAACGCGACGAATACAGCCTTTCTCACCCATAGCACGGCGTTTGTCAGCGCTCCGGGTAACCCGCCGCCGGATTCACAGGGTGGTGGCGTTTGGATCCGCGGCGTCGGTGGCGAAAGCACGACGAAGAGCAGTGGAACAACCGGTTTTAGCTATCGCGCCCCTGCCGTCCCTGCTGCACGATTACTGAAAACGGGTGCACTAATTGCAACTCGCACGTTCAAGCAAAATTTCGGCGGCGTTCAGTTTGGGACGGACATCGCCAGGCTGAATAGTCGGGGGGGATTGGAATATTCATTTCGGCGCCACCGCGGGGTATTTGGGAACAAAAGGCAATATCAACGAAGGCGCTACCCCTACCGGTGGATCGTTCGACACCACAACGCAGGCGCCCTTTGTCGGCACTTACGTCGTGGCCACGAATGGCGGGTTCTTTATCGATGGCCTGCTGCGCTACAATTACTACGAGACGAACCTCAACAGTCCGTCGGTCAATATCTACAACCAAAAAGTAGATGCCCATGGCGTCTCGCTCGGTGGGTCGCTGGGCTATCATGCGGTCATTCCCAATTCGAACTGGTTCGTCGAACCGTCGGCGGGCCTTGTTTGGTCGAAAGTCTCGGTTGACCCATTGCAATTGGCTGGCGCGCGCGTCCGGCCGGCGGCGGTCCAGGTTTTCAGGGAACCGCGCAAATAAACGATATCACGAACACGCTCGGGCGGGCAGGCTTGCGGGTCGGGACCACCGTCGATTCCGGCAATATGGTTTTGCAGCCGTTCGCCGCCGTAAACGTCTTGCATGATTTCAGTGGAAGTTGGTCTGGAACTTATTCCTCTTGCAATGGGTGTATTTTTCAACCGCCGGCTAATGTGCCTAGCCAACTGACCGCGTCCATGAACGGCTCGGGCGTCGGCACCTATGGCGTGTACTCCGCTTGGCCTCGCCGGCCAAATTAAAGATACCGGATGGCTCGGCTACGTTCGGGTGGACTACACCAATGGCGCCAACCTCGATGGCTGGACCGGAAGTGGCGGCATTCGCTACCAGTTCACGCCGGAAGCGCCGCGCACGGCGATGATCACCAAGGCGCCCGTCAAGGGTCCTGCGCCGGTCAGCTGGACCGGGTTCTATGTCGGCGGTTTTGGTGGCGCCGCATACAAGGGCATCGGCAGTCGTGGCGCCGAAGAGACTTTCGCGCCGGCGCCGGCAACGGCTAATACATTTGCGTTCCCGGGGGCGACAGCGTCTTCTCAGCTTGCCGGCATCCTCGGCGGCGGGACCGTCGGTTATAATTATCAAATGGGCGCGTGGGTTTACGGTCTGGAAACTGACCTTGCCTGGACCAATGCCAGGGGGTCCATCGTTTGCGGAAGCCTTTCGTCCGCACTACTTGCGCCTGCTTCGCCCAGCCAACGCATTGTTCAATTCGACTTGCCATGACAGCGTCAACTGGCTCATGACGGCCACCGGTCGGCTTGGCTTTACTTGGGATCGCGCGTTGTATTATGCCAAGGCCGGTGCCGCCTGGACCCACGAGAATTTCTCGGTCACATGCAATCTCGGACCGGTCAACGGCGCGTTTACTAGATCAGTCCTGTTTCAATCCGGCTGGTGCGCTGGTCAATACGATTTCGGCCAGCGATAATCGCATGGGCTGGACGATTGGTCTCGGCTCGGAATTCGCGCTTACGGAGCATTGGTCAGCGAAAAGCGAGGTCAACTATCTCGGCTTTGGGAACCACACCCTTACCGCGAACGATGGCACCGTCGTCAGCACGAAGCTGAGCCTCATGGAAGCCAAGATCGGGGTCAATTACCGCTTCGGCTCGCGTTAAATACGGCGGCCGCTTGAAAGCGGCCAAAGGCCGAGGGACTTGCAACGAATAGACGATGGCCGGGGTGATCCCGGCCATCGCCTTTTCATGGCCACGTATTGCGCCATGGCTCGATTGTATCGCTCGCAAGCCGCCGTCCGGCCGGGCAGTGAGGCGCCGAAAGCATCTGGCGCGCAGCTAACCCGCCAGCGCGGGCCGGACGCTTACATCCCGTGCGATTCCAGGACCGCCCTGCAAGCCTGGCTCAGCGCGGCTCGCTGCTGCTGCAAGCAGGCAAGAAAAGCGCCGTCGCCTTCGCCGACTTTGACGTGACGGCAAAGCCTGCGCGTATCGCGGCGGCACGCAGCGTCCTCTTGCGACGTGGCGATCCCGCTTCCCTGATTGCGGCTTGCGGCGAGGCACGGCGTCGCTGACGCAACGAGCACGATGGCAACCGCAAAAATGGCCTTACTGAACATTGTCTTGCCTCCCGAGTGAATTTTCCCAGAGTTCGAAACCGAACAGCCGCGCGGCAATAGCATTTAAGGGTGCCCGGACGCGTGACTAATTAAATGCGAGTTATAGTTATACGGTATTGGCATTTCTGCGGCAGGCAAGCGGCGGTTCATGGTCGGAGGTCCGTTCATGCGAGCACAAAATCTGGGCGCTGTTCCTGGCATGTTTTTCGATCCTGGGCGCAAATGATGTTGCGGCCCAGCAAAGGCCGCCGACAGCCACAGGCCTATGGCAACAGATCGACGACGCAACCGGCAAAAGCGAGGGCTGGTTCCTCATCTACGAGAAACCAATGGCGTCTATGAGGGGGTGATCGCGAAAACATTCATAAAGCCTGGCGAAGACCCGAATCCGGTCTGCAATAATTGCCAAGGCGACCAGAGAAATGCGCCGACTCTGGGACTGACGTTCATCAAACACATGCGCCGCAATGGCATGAATTACGAGGACGGAGCCATTCTCGATCCGCGTAACGGAAACGTTTACAACGCCGTGATGCAATTGAGCCCGGACAACCAAATACTCACGGTGCGCGGATATCTCGGCATTTCGCTGTTCGGCCAAAACCGGACCTGGCATCGTCTGCCGGATTCCGCCCTGGCCCAGGTCGACCGTTCGATTATCGCCGCCCACGCCCCCGCTTTGCTGCCCGCGGCCGCGCGCCCGACGAATGCACCCGCGCCGCGCGCGCCCGCGGCACGCTAGAGCGCGCGGGTGATGTCGGGGTTGCCGTATCGCGCGGCTTGCCCATGAGCACCGGCTGGAACAAGACGGCGGCCGCCAAGGTACTGACCAGTGACAGCACCAGCAGCCTTCCCATGCTCGCCGTGCCGGGATGACTTGAAAACCAGAGGCTTCCGAACGCCGTTGCGGTCGCGAGCGCGCTGAATGTGACGGCGCGCGTCAGGCTCGATTGCAGCAGATTTGTCTGACCGGCTCGCCAGGCCATAATGTAGTAGATCTTGAAGGCCACGCCGACGCCCAGCAGGAGCGGCAGAGCGATAATATTGGCATAGTTGAGCGGCAAGCCGAACAGCCCGCAAACTTCCAGCGTAACGACACCGGCGAGCGCCAACGGTACCAAGGTCAGCAGGACGTCGCCGATGCGA
Organism: uncultured Alphaproteobacteria bacterium; assembly: GCA_963781875.1. Classification (GTDB taxonomy): domain Bacteria; phylum Pseudomonadota; class Alphaproteobacteria; order Rhizobiales; family Xanthobacteraceae; genus Pseudolabrys. The sequence continues at coordinate 117,822 of CAWAHP010000009.1, read as the reverse complement.
CGCAACGAGATCCACAACAACGCAGCGATCGACAGGACCGCCCAAATGCCCGCTTGGATGAACGCGGAAACGACGGTATGGCCGGATTCCAGAATCGTTACCGGCCCTCCGGTTGCAGACGGTTCAACCGCCAGCACCGCGCGCGTGTAGTCCTCCAGCGCCTTATCATCATCATTGACGTTGCCTTTCGGCGCGACCTCGACACGGGTACGGCCGTCCGGCAACTGCCAATCCTGCACAAGGTCCAACGGAAGCGTCTTCACGCTGACGGGCTGCGCTTGCAGCAAGTTTGAAAGCAGCTGAAATGCGGTTTTCAATGGGGCGATGAAAACCGCACTGGCGCGGGCGCGCATTTGCTGATCGGCTACTGGCGAGTTTGGCGAGATCCGCGGAGAGCCGGCGTGCCGCGACCGCTCCGGGGCCATTCTGCCCTTCGGCGATTTCCGTCAGCCGTCCGGCCTCGTCGTTGAGCGCCTCGATATTCTGCGCGTCGGTCGGGGGCGGCTGGGCATCGGCCGGCTTAAGGGCCGGATTGAGCTTGTTCGCGATTTGCTTGATCAGCGCCAGTTTTTCCTGCTGGCGATCGGGAACAAGGGAACTGAGCGTTGCAACGCCCGACACCTGCGGTATTGCCCTTAGCTTGACCGCCGCCTCCTCGGCATCCGCCAGCGAAGGCGCCAACATTTCAATCGTATTGTTTTTTGCGTCCGGGTCCTTGGTCAGTTCGAGATAGGCCGCCACCGATTCGACCTTTGGGCTGCGCATATTCATCGGGTTGAAATCAAACCGCACCCAGTAAAGCAACGGCAGGCCGGCCGTGACGACGAGGCCGGTTATTGCGATGATCGGAATGCGGTAGCGCTCCATAAATCGGTCGACCGGCGCCAGCGCGGAAAAACCAAGCGGCTTGCCCTCGGCGGGCGCCTTGAGCAGCGCTAGCAAAGCCGGCAGCAATGTGATGCTCGTAAATAAAGCGATTAACATGCCGAAACCGGCAATAAGGCCGAGCTCGGAAATACCCCGGTAGTCGGTCGGCAGAAAAGAAAAGAATCCGGCCGCGACCGCAGCGGCGGCAAGCGTCAGCTGCGCGCCAATACGCTTTCCCGTTGCAAGCAGCGCCGCGCGAAGTTTTCCAATTTTGTGGCGTTCGTGGCGGTAGCGAACGCTGAACTGAATGCCGAAATCGACTCCGAGGCCGACGAAGAGCACCGCAAAATAGACCGAAATCAAGTTCAGTGTGCTGGTCATCATCATGCCAACGGCCGCGGTAATTGAGAGCCCGACAACCAGGTTGGTGAATACGGCAAAAATTATCCGTGCCGATCGCAGCGCCCACCACAAAATAAGCAGAACGATCGCAACGGTTATGGTTGCGTTCAGCGCGGCTCCGTCCTTGACCGTGGCAAACTCTTCGTCGAACAAGGCCACCGTGCCGGTTATTCGCACATTCGCCTGATATTTCGTGGTGAGATCCAATTCGGCCGCGGTCTGCCGAATTGTTTCCCTGGCAACCAGACCCGGCTCTAGCGCCCCATAGTCGAGGATCGGGCGCACGTTGATGAAGCGTCGCAGCTCGCGCGGTTCCGCGGGCCGTCCTTGCGCAAGGGCCTGCCATGAAAAGCTCGCCGGGCGGTCCGCGAGGATGTCCTCGATTGTGTCGCGCGACCGCGTTCATCGGGTAGGCGAGGGCGTCGAGCTTCAACTTCCCCGACTGCACGCCCATGATGGCGTCCGTCAGCCCATCGGTCAGTCCGCGCAAGCTGGGATCGGCAGAGAGATCGTGGATCAGGGGCTCGGCCTCAATTAATTCCTTTGCTGTGCGAGCCAGTTCCTCCGGGCTTTGGAAAAGCAGCCCCTCGCGCTCAAAATAGCCGTCGCCGACGGGGAGGCGGCTGACCGAGACGGAAGCGGTCGGTTCGCTTGGATAAGGTTTCCGATAGTGCCGCGTTGGCCTGGCCGGCGAGTTCCGATGTGGGGGCGCTCACTACAACCAGAAGAAGGTCGAAGCGTGGGAACGCCGCCGAAAAAGCGGCCTCGGTCTTTTTCCATGATAAATCAGGGGAAATCAGCGTTTCGATATCGTTATTAAGGGCGAAATGGTTCGCCGCATAGACGATCGATGCCAGGGTCAGCAGGATCGAGGCGCCCACCACGACCCGGGCCCGGCGAATGGAGAATTCAATTGTTCTAAGTACTGCCTGAGTCAACATCAGTGGATTACCATTCGTTTCTGTATATGCTACCGTGAAATGGGGTCAAAACGGCTGTTTCTGCCTCAAAGATACTGTCGAAAGGCTTCGATTCTGAACTTCAGGAACTGCTAAGAATCGAGTTGGCTCTCTTGCGACCAAACGGGGATATTTCGCCTGCGACTTATTAATTGTCCTCGAATGGAACCTGAACCGGCGTTAAAGCTTCCACAAAGTGCGGACCGGCACGTCAAATCGGCAAATGTCCTCCTGGTAAGGTATCGTGCGACATGCTTGAAAACATTTGCATACCTGCTGACCTTCGGCGCGTTAACGAGTCAGACCTGAATCAAGTTGCGGACGAATTGCGCACCGAAACCATCAAGGCGGTTTCGCAAACCGGGGGGCATTTGGGTGCGGGATTGGGAGTCGTCGAGCTCACGGTCGCGTTACACTATGTATTCGACACGCCTCACGACAAGTTAATCTGGGATGTCGGTCATCAGGCATACCCCCACAAGATTCTCACGGGAAGACGTGATCGAATCCGCACATTGCGTCAAGGTGGGGGGCTGTCCGGCTTCACCAAACGCGCCGAAAGTCCCTATGACGCGTTCGGCGCCGCCCACTCTTCGACTTCAATCTCCGCTGGGCTCGGCATGGCCGTTGCCCGCGACCTCGACGGCCGCAAAAACAATGTTGTCTGCGTGATTGGCGACGGCGCGATGTCGGCCGGCATGGCCTACGAGGCGATGAACAACGCCGGCGCACGCAACGAGCGGCTGATCGTGATCCTGAACGACAACGATATGTCGATCGCGCCGCCGGTCGGCGCCATGTCGGCATATCTGGCGCGGCTGATCTCCGGCAAGACCTACCGGACCCTTCGCGACGTCGGCAAGCAGCTCACCGCCCATCTGCCCAAGCGCCTCGACGCGTTCATTACCCGCGGCGTCGAGCACGCGCGCAGCTTCTGGACCGGCGGTACGCTGTTCGAGGAGCTCGGATTCTTTTATGTCGGCCCGATCGACGGCCACAATCTCGACCACCTCCTGCCGGTGCTCAAGAATGTGCGCGACGCCAAGAACGGTCCGATTCTCGTTCATATTGTGACACAGAAGGGCAAGGGCTACGCACCGGCCGAAACTTCCGCCGACAAATATCACGGCGTGGTCAAGTTCGATGTTGCTACTGGCGCGCAGGCGAAGGCGAAGTCGACCGCGCCTAGCTATACCAAAGTATTCGGCGAAAGCCTGGTGCGGGAAGCAAAGAAGGACGACAAGATCGTCGCCATCACCGGCGCGATGCCGTCCGGCACCGGGCTCGATCAGTTCGCGAAGGAATTTCCTACGCGCATGTTCGACGTCGGCATCGCCGAGCAGCACGCGGTCACCTTCGCGGGCGGTCTTGCCTGCGAAGGCTTCAAGCCGTTCGCCACCATTTACTCGACCTTCCTGCAGCGCGCCTACGATCAGGTGGTGCACGACGTCGCGATCCAGTCGCTGCCGGTGCGCTTCGCGATCGACCGCGCCGGTCTTGTCGGCGCCGACGGACCAACGCATGCCGGTTCATTCGATGTCGCCTATCTCGGCTGCCTCCCCGGCTTCGTGGTGATGGCGGCGGGCGATGAGGCGGAACTGGTCCACATGGTGGCGACCGCGGTGGCGATCGACGACCGGCCGTCCGCCTTCCGTTATCCGCGCGGCGACGGGCTCGGAGTGCCGATGCCGACCGAAGGCAAGCCGCTCGAAATCGGCAAGGGCCGCGTGCTGCGTGAGGGCAACAAGATAGCGCTACTGTCGTTCGGCGCGCGGCTTGGCGAATGTCTCAAGGCCGCCGACGAGCTCGCAGCCTTTGGCTTGTCGACGACCGTCGCCGACGCGCGCTTTGCCAAGCCGCTCGACACCGATCTGCTGCTGCGGCTCGCGCGCGAGCATGAAGTGCTGATCACGATCGAGGAAGGCGCCGTCGGCGGTTTCGGCAGCTATGTGCTGCAAGCTCTGTCGGAGCACGGCTTGCTCGACCGCGGAATGAAGGTTCGCACGATGGTGCTGCCGGACATATTCCTCGATCAGGATTCACCCGCCGCGATGTATGCCAAGGCCGGACTTGACGTCAAAGGCATCGTCGCTAAGGCGTTCGAAGCTCTAGGCAGCGACCACCGAATTGCAATAACAAGATAAACAACGCCGATTATGAATCATTCAAGCGTTCCGAATACGCACAATGGAGCCACCCCGATGCGGGTGATATTGGCTCAGCCACGCGGATTTTGCGCCGGGGTCGTGCGCGCGATCGAAATTGTGGAACGCGCGCTGCAGAAATATGGGCCGCCGGTATATGTCCGCCACGAGATCGTTCACAACAAGCGCGTGGTTGAGACGCTGAAGGCCAAGGGCGCGCGCTTTGTTGAAAACCTGTCCGAGATTCCGCCCAACGCGGTGACGATTTTCAGCGCGCACGGCGTTTCGCGAGACGTCCAGCAAGAAGCGAAAAAGCGCGGGCTGCCGGTTCTGGATGCCACATGTCCGCTGGTCAGCAAAGTTCACAATCAGGGCAAGCGCTATGTCGGACAGGGCCGCGTGCTGATACTCATCGGTCACGCCGGCCATCCGGAAGTCGAGGGTACGATGGGCCAGGTTCCGGGGCCGGTTTTGCTGGTCCAGACCGAGAAAGATGTAGAAAAGCTGAACATTCCACCCAATGCGCCGGTTGCCTATATCACGCAGACGACGTTAAGCGTGGACGACACCCGCGATATCATCGCCGCGCTCCAGCGCCGTTTCCCCGACATTGAGGGGCCTGATACGCGGGACATCTGTTACGCGACCCAGAATCGTCAATCTGCGGTGCGCAGTCTCAGTGCTCTCGTCGATGTGATCCTGGTGGTTGGCGCGACCAACAGCTCAAATTCCAACCGGTTGCGCGAAATCGGAGAGGAAGCCGGTAAGCCAACTTATCTGATTGCCGACGGAAGTGAGCTCAAACCTGAGTTTGTCCGCGGAGCCCGCGTCGTCGGGCTGACTGCCGGCGCATCGGCCCCCGAAGTCCTGGTCGAGGAGGTTATCGACGCGTTGCGGCGTTTTGGCCCAGTCGAAATTTCGACACTCGATGGCCGCGAAGAGACGGTGCAATTTCGGCTGCCAGCCGAAGTTGCGGATGTAACAACGGTCGACGCGTTCGGCCGCGCATAATCTCGACAAATCTTATCCGGATTGATCGAACGGAGGTCTACGTGGGCATTCATTGGCTACAAAAAGTTTATGTCGGCGGCTACGTTCTGCGGCAAAGGCTGATGGGGCGCAAACGCTATCCGCTTGTGTTGATGCTCGAGCCGTTGTTTCGTTGCAATCTCGCCTGCGCCGGTTGCGGCAAAATCGATTATCCCGACAAGATTCTCAATCAGCGGCTTTCAGTGGAAGATTCTCTCGCCGCCGTTGACGAATGTGGCGCGCCGATAGTGTCGATTGTCGGCGGTGAGCCCTTGCTGCACAAGGACATGCCGACCATCGTCCGAAGCATTCTCGCGCAAAAAAAATTCGTGTATCTCTGCACCAACGCGCTGCTGATGGAGAAGAAAATCGATCAATACCAGCCGAGCCCCTTCTTCACCTGGTCGGTGCACCTCGACGGCGATCGGGAAATGCACGACCACGCCGTGTGTCAGGGTGGGGTTTACGATCGTGCCATATCCGCGATCCGCCGCGCCAAGCAAAGCGGGTTCAGAGTCAACGTCAACTGCACGCTGTTCAAGCAATCCGACCCCGAACGAGTTGCGCGCTTTTTTGACAGTGTGACTGCGTTGGACATCGATGGAATCACGGTTGCGCCGGGCTACGCCTATGAACGGGCCCCCGATCAGAAACATTTTCTCAATCGCACCAAGGCCAAACAGTTTTTCCGCGATGTCTTTCGTCATGGTCGCGGCCGCAAATGGTCGTTTAGCCAATCAGTCTTGTACCTCGATTTTCTGGCGGGCAACCAGACGTACAGATGCACGCCATGGGGCAACCCGACCAGAACGGTGTTCGGCTGGCAGCGGCCCTGCTATCTGCTCGGTGAAGGCTACGCCAAGACGTTCCGCGAGCTCATGGAAGACACCGATTGGGACGCCTATGGCACCGGCAATTATGAAAAATGCGCCGATTGCATGGTGCACAGCGGCTATGAGGCAACCGCGGTCAATGACGCGATTTCGCATCCCCTGAAAGCCCTTGCGGCGAATTTTTCGGGCGCGCGCACCGACGGCCCGATGGCGCCCGAAATCCCGCTCGATCGTCAGCGGCCCGCCCAATATGTTTATTCATCGCATGTCAAGAAAATGCTGGATGAAATCAATAGGGCGGACACGGCCGTGAAGGCGAAGGAGCCTATCGCCGCGAAATAAAGCGGCGTCCAACTATTCTATCAGCATGATGCTCTGAATTTTCCGGCCGCGGGTCACATCCCGAACGCGGGCCGTTGGCTGTTTGCCTTTTTCAGATTGCGATAACGCGCCATCGCCCAGAGCGGGAAGTATTTCGAATAGCCGTGATAGCACAAATAAAGAACACGTGGAAAACCGGTGCCGGTAAAGCGCTGCTCCGCCCATAAGCCGTCGTCGCCTTGGTTGCGCGCCAGATAGTCCAGCCCGCGCGCGACGGCGGGATTGTCGACTTCGCCGGCGGCCATGAGCCCAAGCAGCGCCCAGGCGGTCTGCGATGCCGTGCTTGGCGCCGGCTCGTAGCCTGCGTAGTCGAGCTTGTAGCTGGTGCAGTCTTCGCCCCAGCCGCCGTCGGAATTTTGAATGGTCGTGAGCCAGGTGACGGCATTGCGCATTTCCGTCGAACTCGGCTCGACGCCTGCGGCATTGAGCGCGCATAGTGCCGACCAAGTGCCGTAGATGTAATTTATGCCCCAGCGCCCGAACCAGCTTCCATCGTCGCGCTGGGTTCGGCGCAGGTAATTCGACCGCCCTGGCCAGAGCAGGGGAAGTCTCGGCCCGTTCTCCGAGTTGCGTCAGCATGGAAATACATCGCGCGCTGACGTCCTCCGTCGGCGGATCGAGCAGTGCGCCGTGATCGGCGAAGGGAATATTGTTGAGATATTGGTGGTCGTTGTCGGCGTCGTAGGCGCCCCAGCCGCCATTGCGGCTCTGCATGCCGAGAATCCATTCGCGGCCGCGCGCAATTGCATTCCGATATTGCCGGCTATTCGCATGCCTGTCGGCACGATCCATCGCCATCACCACAGCCGCGGTATCGTCGACGTCCGGATAATAGGAATTGGCATATTCGAACGCCCATCCGCCCGGCCGCACGTCCGGCCGGCATGCGGCCCAATCGCCCTTAACGTCAAGAATTTGGCGGGGCTCAAGCCATTTCAGACCGCGCATGACGCGGGCGACCGCCGCTTCACTACCGACTTCAAATAACGTATGACACACCAGCGCAGTGTCCCAGACCGGCGACTTGCAGGGTTGGCAATAGGTTTCGTCGGCTTTGACCACCAACAGCTTGTCGAGCGCCTTGCGCGCGATGACGCGTTGGGATTCGAGCGCGGATAGCCGAGCGCGTCGAACATGATCAATGAATAGGCCATCGGCGGAAAGATGGCGCCGATCCCGTCCTCGCCATTCAGGCGCGGCGTGACGAAAGCGACCGCCTTGTCGATGGCGCGCCGGCGGAGGCGTTTGGGAAACAGCGGCTCGCCGGCGCGCAACAGGGTGTCGACTGCGCGGAAAAACAGAAACCACGGCCATTTCTGATGTGCCGCCTTGCGCGGCGGGCCGAGCGATTGCGGCGACTGCAGGAACAACTCATCGATGCCGATGCCCCTTGGATTGCGGGCTTTCGGCTTGAGCGCCTGCAACACCAGCAACGGCACGATAGTGGTACGTGACCAATAAGAGATCTTGGCGAGATGGAACGGAAACCATCGCGGCAGCAGCATGATCTCGACCGGCATCACCGGCACCGCGCGCCAAGTTACAATGCCAAAGAGCGCGAGCCAGAAGCGCGTGAACACGTTGCATTCGGCGCCGCCGCCGTGGGAGCGGATCGCCTCGCGTGCCCGCCGCATGTGGTCCGCGTCCGGCCGATCGCCAATCAACTTGAGCGCAAAATAAGTGGTGACGCTTGTGCTCATGTTGAATTCGCCGTCGCGAAACAACGGCCAGCCACCGTGCGCTCCCTGCATGCGCCGCAGGTAAACGGCAATCTTCGACTCCAGCTGCGCGTCGATCCCTTCGTCGAGAATATGGTGGAGCAGCACATATTGCGCCGTGATCGAGCAGTCCGCCTCGAGCTCGTTCACCCAATGACCGTCGACCTGCTGGCGTGCGAACAAGGCTTCCGTCGCCTGCCCGATACAGGCGTCGAGCTTGCCGTCGACGCCGGCAGCGCTTGTACGGGAAGATGTGGTTGTGTCGCTCATCGTATGTCCCGTGCCATTCCTAGCGCGCCGCCATCTTGCCGACAAGATCGGCCGCCCGATGACCAGAGCGAATGGCGCCTTCGATGGTCGCCGGTAATCCGGTTGCGGTCCAGTCGCCGGCCAGAACCAGGTTCCTGTAAGCGGTCGCAGCCAGCGGCCGTTTCGCGTTCTGGCTCGGCAGCGCGGCGAAAGTCGCGCGCCGTTCACGCACGATTTGCCAGCACGGCAGGGCAGCGTCGATGCCGGCAATCATGCGTACCTCGCGCCAGATTTGCTTGGCCAGTACTTCGCGTGGCGTCTCCAGCAGACGATCGGCGGCGCTAATCGTTACCGACAAGCGATCGGGAAAGGCGAACAGCCATTCGACCATGCCGTTGACGACTCCGGTGATCGCGGCCAAATCCTTTGCGGGCGTTATGCGGAAGTGGGCGTTGACGATGGCGCGGAATTCGTCCGGCGTTTGCAAGCCTGGGACCAGCGCGGCGGCAACCAACGGCGGAACGGCGAGAATAACAGCGTCGTTGGGGTGCAATGGTAACGGTTCGTCCCCGAATTGCAGGGCTGTAACCCTTTCGCCGTCGACGGACAATGCTCGAAGGCGATGGCCGAAATAGACCTCGGCATTGCGGCTACTCAGCAATTGCAGGGCCGGATCCACAAATGCGCCGCCCAGGCCGTCGCGTGCGATCAGGGGCCGGCAGTTGCCGGCGCCTGCCGCAAGCGTCTCGCGAATAACGGCGGCGGCAAGTGCAGCGGATCCCTCGCGCGGCTCGGTATTGAGCGCCGCCAGCAGCAATGGCCTGATCAACCGCTGAAACAGGGTTCCGTTGCAATCGATGACGTTACCGATCGTCTTCTGCGGTCCGCTCCAAAGCATGCGCGCCAGCGCAAAATAATCGACGGCACGCGTGCCTGGCACACGCCGGGCTGAATCGAATATCCACCAAGGCAGCAGACCGTCATTCGGACGCAGCGTCCAGCGTTCATTGGTGGCGAGGTCGACAAACGGAAACTCGGCGTGCTGCGGCCCGATCAGGCGATCGCGAGCGCCAATTTCGTCGAGATAAGCGAGCGCCGATATATTGCCGGACAGCACGAGATGATTGCCGTTGTCGATCATCATATCGAGCGCGGGATCATGGTAGGAGCGGCAACGGCCGCCGGCCTGATTGGCGGCCTCATGCACGGTCACCTTGGCGCCCGCCGCGCTCAGGCGGGTCGCTGCTGCAAGACCGGCAAGTCCAGCGCCGACGATATGGGCCGATACGACCATTAGTGGCTGATCCGGTCAGTTTGAATCGGAATCCTACCTAACATTTTGCTTGCGCGTGATCTTGACCGAAAACCGGTGCCCACTTTTCGGGATCACGCGCTAAAACGCGTGACGCAAGAGGATCCAGAGCAATCGCGGCCGCCCAACGCGGACCGGATGTCGCGGCGGCTTCCAACCGCGATGCTCGAGGGCATCGAGAATCAATTTATAGGCCTCGGCCATGATATTGGGAGCGCGTGCGTTCCAACGCGGACAGCGCGCCATGATCTGATCGGCCTCTCGAAAATGATGGCGCGCCTTTTCGGCGACAAACGCGCAGGCTTTGCCAATTGCCGGACTGGACAACACCGACGCCGGCTCGATCGCGACAATACCGGCTTCGCGCAAGGCCTCGCTCGGAAGATAGAGCCGGCCGATAGCGGCGTCTTCATCGAGGTCGCGTAGAATATTGGTCAACTGCAATGCGCGGCCGAGATGGTGCGCGAGCGCGACGCCGGCGTCCCCTTTGATACCGAAAATGCGGACCGATAAGCGTCCCACGGCGCTGGCGACACGGTCGCAATAAAGATCGAGATTGGCCATTTCCGGCGCGCGGATCGGGGCTCCGACGTCCATCTCCATCCCGTCGATGATCGCCAGAAAATCATCCGGGCGCAGATCGAAATTCTGAATGGCGGATTTGAGCCCGCGCAGATGCGGCGGTGTCGAGCCCGCGTAAATCGAATGAATGTCGTCGCGCCATCGCTGCAATTGCTGCATGCGCCCGGCAGGCGGGCCGGAATCGTCGGCAATATCATCGACGGCGCGGCAGAAGGCGTAGATCTCAAACATGGCCGCGCGCTGCACCTTCGGCAGCATGCGCATGGCCGCGTAGAAAGAGCTGCCGGATGCTTTGCGGGCGGCGTCGACCGGGGCGTTTTCGGCGGCCGGTATTTGTTGGTTCATGCTGCACGCGGCCGGTGGAATCCGGCGGCCAGCCGCCGGCCGAAACGGTGCAAGATGCCGGAAATCAACGCGACGCCGCCGATGCCGAAGACGCGGGCTCCGCTCAAATGCACGCGCTCGCTCAAAGGATCGCGCGTTTCAAGAATGCGGGTCAGGCGGTGGGCCAGCGACTGAATGACCGAAATCTCGAGCCCCAGGCGAAAATCCTCGACCATGGCCGGCAACGGATCGCTGCCGCGCAACAGCTCGTGCGTCCGGCGCGCCAGGCCATGCAGGCAACGTGCCAGCGCCGGAGATGCGCGCGCTTCGTCGAGCGCCGCGACCTCAGTGCCAGCGGCTGCGAACGCGTCCAACGGGATATAAACGCGATCGAGATTGCGGTAGTCCTGCTGGCAATCCTGGATGTGGTTTATTATCTGCAGCGCCGCGCACAGTGCGTCGTTGGCCGGCCAGGTCTTGGTGTCTTCGCCGTGCACGTCGAGCACAAAGCGTCCGACCGGCATGGCCGAATAGCTGCAATAATCGATCAGATCGTCCCAGTCGCGATAGCGCAGCTTGGTCACGTCCATCCGAAACGCGGTCAACAGATTTTGCGCATGGCGCGGGGACAGGCCGCGCTGGCTTAGCGCCAGCCGAAGCGTGACCGCCTCGGGATTGGCGTCGCCTGATCCAAGCAGGTCCTGCTCGAGCTGATCCAACAAGTCGAGCTTGGTCTTCGCATCGAGCGTGGCGTGATCGGCGATATCGTCGGCGGTGCGAACAAAATTGTAGAAAGCGAGAATTGGACCGCGATGGCGCGGATGGATCAGCCATGACGCCACCGGAAAATTCTCGTCGCGGTGGGATTTGCCCGACCGAAATGTGTTGGCCGTTTTCGTCGTCATCCGAAATGGTTCATCCAATTGGCGCTTTCGCGTTCGCGTTGCAGTCTAAGCCGGAAAATTTAAGACCGTCAAACTCACGTGTGTCGCCTCCGCAGCCGCGCCCAGCCCCATCGCCAGGGCCTCGCCGATGCGATTAAATGCCTCTACAAAGTCAGTGACCTCAAATGGCCGCAGAACCCCGGCTCGGTTCGGCGGCCCATCGATGGACGGCGCGAAAGCGGGAGCGACGATGACTGGTTCCAGTGAAGCCTTCCTGTCGCAGCTCACCGCGGTGGCCGCGGAGATCGAGACTTTGCTCGATCGGCTGCTTGCCGCGCCGGCCGCTCGAAGGCGAGCGCTTGCGCCCGCAGCGCCTGCTCGACGCCATGCGCTACGCGAGCCTCAATGGCGGCAAGCGCTTCCGTCCCTTTCTCGTGGTCGCCACCGCCGCGCTGTTCGAGCGTGCCGCGCGAACGCGCGCTGATGGTCGGCGCGGCGCTCGAATGCGTGCATTGTTATTCGCTGGTGCACGACGACCTGCCGGCGATGGACGACGACGATCTGCGGCGCGGCCGCCCGACCGCCCACAAGGCGTTCGACGAGGCGACCGCGATTTTGGCGGGCGACGGGCTTCTGACCTTTGCCTTCGACATCCTCGCGCGCCCCGAAGCGCATCCCGACCCCGCGGTGCGGGTCGAACTGCTGCTGGCGCTCGCGCGCGCCTCGGGGCTCGGCGGCATGGTCGGCGGGCAGATGCTCGACCTCGCCGCCGAAGGCCGTTTCGCCGACGGCCGGCCGCAGGCGCTCGACCAGGACGCGGTGACGACGCTGCAGGCGATGAAGACCGGCGCGCTGCTGCGCTTTGCCTGCGTCGCCGGCGGCATCCTGGGGCAAGCGACGCGGCGCCAAGCGCGCGGCGCTCGAACGCTACGGCTCCGCCGTCGGCCAGGCCTTCCAGATCGCCGACGACCTGCTCGACATCACGGGCGACAGCGCCACCCTCGGCAAGGCCATTGGCAAGGACGCCGAAGCGGGCAAGGCGACCCTGGTCGGGGTTCTCGGGCCCGAGCAGGCGAAGGCGCGGCTCAAGACCCTGGTCGCCGAGGCCGCGGCGGCGCTCGCGCCGTTCGGCACCGCAGCAGGGGTACTGATCGAGGGGGCGAAATTTGTTGCGGAGCGGAAAGTATAAGGCCGGACGGGTCTGGCCTTGGGCAGCCGGGCGGGTATGATATAATTCTATAATTCATTGGGAAATGACATTCATGCCGACACGATTGAAGCAAGCCTGCATTGCCTTCGTTACCGCGGCGGTGTCCGTGATCGTGCTGTCGCTATCGGCGCTCCCCGGTCATGCGCAGCAAGGTCCATTCGCCGACTTGCCCGGATCCTGGGCGGGCGGCGGCAACATCACGCTGTCGAGCGGATCGCGCGAACGCATCCAGTGCCGCGCGACCTACGATGTGGGGGGCGGCGGCAACAATCTTCAGCTGGCGCTGCGCTGCGCCAGCGATAGCTACAACTTCGATTTTCGCGGCAACGCCACGTATAGCGACGGCAACATCTCCGGCAACTGGAACGAGACGACCCAGAGTGCGGCCGGGCAGTTCAGCGGCCGCGTCAAGGGCAATCGTATCGACGGCCAGGGCCGAGGGGCAGACTTTCGCGGCGTTGTTGGGCTTGACCACCCACGGCAATCGGCAATCGATCTTGATCCGGTCGCCGGGAAGTGACAATTTCCGAGGTCGCGATCTCCCTCAGCCGCCGATAGCGATCGGCATCACTCCGCCGCGCGCGGCGGGGGTGCCTTGCGGCCGATTCGGCGGACCAGCTGATGCAGGAACATCGTGGTCGGCCGCAGAATGGTGAGATCGGCGACCAGCGCCGCCAGCATGGCGAAGGCGGAGAGCCAGCCGAACAGGCGCAGCGACGGCAGATCGGAAAACACCGTCATCGCCAAACCGCACGCCAGCACCACCGAGGTCAGTATCAAGGCGGGGCCGACCAGCACGGTCGCGCGCTGAACGCCGATGCCGGGATCCTCGCCGGGCTTGTCCTCGAGCCGCAACCGGTTGAGAAAATGGATGGTCGCGCTCAAGCCCAGCCCGAACGAAACCGTCAGCGCGACGACGCTGGCGAATTGCAGTCCCTCGCCCATCGCCCATAGCAGCGTGCCCGACACCACGATCGGGAAGATCGCCGGCAGGATGCTCACCAGCATCACCACGACCGAGCGGAAGGCGAGGCCGATGAACGCCGCGACGAAGACGACCTCGATCGTCAGCCCCCGCTTCAACTTGTCGATCATGTCGGCGCTGTTGCGCGCGGCGATGGCGGCAAGGCCGGTCACGGCGATGTTGTAGCCCGGATGGGCGGCGCGCACCGCGTCGAGCTTTTCGTCGAGCGCCTTGATCACCGGCAGCAGCTGGCTGGCGTCGATGTCCGGAATGCGGCCCGACACCACGACGGCGTCCTGTTTGGCGGCAATGAAACGGCGCACCAGGTGTTCCGGCAGCACGTCGACATATTGCTTCAGCGTGGCGACGTCGGACTTGCCGGCCTTTTCGGCCAGCCAGCGCCGCAGCGTTTCCAGCGACCAGACATTGCCGACGCCGGCCTGTTTCTCGACGATGGCATGAACGTCGGCGATGACGGCGAGCGTTTCCGGCGCATAGAGCGACTGGCCCTTGGGGAACTCGATCAGCACGTCGATCGGATTGGCGCCGGTGAGCTTGACGTCGAGACGGCTGCTCGCCTTGACCGCCTGATCGCGGTCGGGCACCTGGTCGGCCAGCCGGTAGCGCGGCTCCAGATTGGCGTAGACGAACGCCAGGCCGCCGACCAGCAGCACGCTGATCGCGCTGTAGAGCCCGGGACGGCTCGACCATGCGGGCGGCGATCCAGCCGCACACGCGGCGCAGCGCGTTCACCGCGCGGTCGGCGCCGGCGACCGTCGCGGTGAAGGTCGCTTCCTTGCGCACCAGCAGAACGCCGAGCAGCGGCACCAGCATCAGCACCGCGACCAGCGCGATCAGCGTCGCGACCAGTCCCGCCTCGCCGAAGGTGCGGATCAGGTCGGAGCTGGAAAACTGCAGGGCGATGAAGGACACCCCGGCGGTCGCGTGCGTGAGCACGCAGGCCGGTCCGACCACCAGGATCGCGTTGCGCAGCGCCTCGGATTTGCTCTTGCCGAGCAGCATCCAGTCGCGCGCCGCGAAGGTGAGCTGCATGCTGTCGGAGAAGCTGATGACCATGATGAGCGGCGTCATCACGTTGAGGAACATGTTGAGGCGGAAATCGAGCCAGCCGAGCGTGCCGAGCGCCAGCACGATGGCGATCAGCGGCGGAGCGGCCGCCATGACCATGAACGACACGCGCCGGAAGAACACGATGGCGATCAGGCAGCCGGCGGCGAAGCCGAAGGCGTTGTAGATCAGCCGGTCGCGCTCGACCGCGTTGCGGATCTCGAGCTGCATCACCGGCACGCCGGAAAGCTGCCCGGTGAGCCCGGAATCGGCCAGGTCCTCGGCTGATGGTCTTGCGGATCTCGCCGACGACCTGGCGCAGGCCGTCGCCTTCGACGATTTTCGGATCGAGCGCGAGCACGACCAGCGCCAGCTGCCCGTCCAGCGACAGCAGCTTGCCGCGGATGATCTCGTTCGTCATCACGCGATCGATCAGCTTCCGGTACTCGGCGCCTTGCGGCAGCTCCTCCGGGAACAGCGCTTCGGGAATCCGCCCGTTCTCCGGCGGCTGGCGCGCCGAGAACAGCGAAATGATGCCGCGCGTGCCGTCGATCAGCTGCAGGTCGGTGACCAATACGCGCAGCTTCGCCAGCGGTTCGCGATCGAGCAGCGCCCTTGCCTTCGACCACGATCAGCACGTCGAATTCGCTCGACGGGAAGCGGTGCGTCACCGTTTCGTATTGCTTGAATTCGGGCGTGTCGGAACGGAACAGCTGGCTGAGCGAATCGTCGACCTTGATGCGACCGATTCCAAACGCCGCCGCGACGCATAGCACGGCCAGCACCAGCGTGACGGCGAACGGGAAGCGCAATGAGACGAGGCCGATGCGCTCGATCCCGAGCGCGATGCGATGCGTGTTCCGGGGCAATGCCGGGGCTTCCGGGAGGGCGCCATGCCGGCCCTGAGCATCACTGTCCGAAGGCACGGCGACTCCCAATTTCGCGCCCCATTAGGGGAGCCTTTCTGGCGTGCCCCGTCAAATGCTTTTGTCGAATTTGGGGAAAGCCAGGCCGGCCGGCGACGTGAAATGCTCCTCGACGGTGATGAGCTTGGGGTGCGCCGTCATGGCGAATTTTTCAGCGCAACCGCCTCGATTTCAATCTTGAAGCCGTAATGCAATTCAGGCACCGGCACGACCGCTCGCGCGGGACGCGCCGATCCGATCCATTTTGCATAAATCGCGTTGAAGGCAGGCCAAAGCTTGATGTCGGTAACATAGACCCGTACTTGCACAAGCCGATCGATGGCGCTGCCGGCGCCCGTCAGCGCTGACGCAATATTATCCAGCGTCTGTTGCGCTTGTTGGTCGAACGGCGCATCCGCAAGCTTGCTGCCATCCCGCGCGATCGGCAACTGGCCGGCAATAAAGACAAATCCGTTGGCCGTCACTGCGTGCGTGTAATGGCCTCCGGGCGCAGGCATGGTGTCGGGGTTGGTCAGGATAATGTCGCTCGCCATGACGGCGCTCCCATATCTCAGTGGCGCGATAAACAAAGCGGTGCAGCATCAATTTGCTGCACCGCTGATCTTGAAGCGACGTTATGCCGTCCTCAGGCCGGCAGCGGCTTGCCCTTGGTCTCCGGCAAGAACGGCACCACGATGAAGCCCAGGACATAGATGAACGAGAACGCCACCGCCATCTTGCTGAAGCCGCCGAACTGGGCGATCAGCATGCCGGCGAACAACGGCCCCAGGAACGCGATGAAACGCGGGGCGTTGAATGTGAAAGCCATTCCGGTGGCGCGCATGCGCGTCGGGAACAGCTCCGGCAGCCAAACCGACATCCACGAATATTGTCCGAGCGTGAAGAAGCCGTTGACCGCCGCGACCAGCAACAACAGATGCATGTCGGTCGTCCACATGTAGAGGGCGAACGTGAGCACCAGCGCGCCGGCAAAGAAGAACATCACGATCGGCTTGCGTCCGAGCCGGTCGGCGAGGAAGCCGAGGCCGATATAGCCGCAGATGGCGCCAGCATTGTAGCTCATGCCGGCGTAACTCGCCCATGTTTGCGGCGGCAGGCCGGCCTTGGCGGCGGCGGCAGCGACGAAGGGCGGCACCCAGGTCGAGATGCCCCACCACGCCACCGTCGTCGTCAGCGACATCAGGAACACGATGATGGTGATCTTGCGAATTTCCGGATCGGCGAACAGATCGGCGAAGGTGAAGCGCGTCAGCGCGTGGTCTTCCGCCGAGAGCTTGGCCCCGCTTTTTTTCCGTGCATGCGCCGATTTTCGTTTTTCGTTGCTGCGCTCCCACTTGAGCGATTCCGCGATGCCGGTGCGCAGCCAAAGCGCGAACAGCGCCGGAATGACGCCGATGATGAACATGATGCGCCAGGCACCCGGACCGTAGCCGCTGACGAACAGCCAGACGAACGAGGCCAGGAAAAACCCGATGCCGAGCCCGCATTGCATCAGGCCGGCACCGCGACCGCGCGCGTTGTCGGGCCACACTTCCGCGGTCATCGATGCGCCGGTCGACCATTCCGAACCGATGGCGATGCCGACCAGGAAGCGCAGCAGGGCGAAGGACACCCAATCCCAGGCGAAGGCCGAAAGTCCGGTGGTCAGCGAATAGGCGAGGATCGCGAAGATCATGGTGCGCCGACGGCCGATATAGTCGGCCAGCACGCCGCCGATCACGCCGCCGATGCCCCAGCCGAGCAAAGTGATGCCGATCACGGTGCCGGCATAGGCCGGGATCTGGGCGAACTGCGACGGCTCAAGTAACTGATGCAGCGCCACACCGACCGTGAGGATCAGCGCGAAAGTCTCGTAGCCGTCGAACATCCAGCCGATGTTCGAGGCGATCATGGTTTTCCATTGGTTCGCGTCGAGGCTGCGATACCACGGTTGCGAGCCGGCCAAAGTTGCCGTTGACATGGGTGTCCCTCCCTCTAAGTCGCGTTTTTGGTTCAGCCGGTTGAGCCGGCCTTGGTGTTACGCGCGGCCATTTTGACCGCATTTACGATTTCTGGATAGGCGGCACAGCGACATAAATTGCCGGACAGGTAGTCCCGGATCTGCTCGTCATCGGGCGCGGGATTCTGCCCAAACAGCGCCTTCGCCATCAGCACGAAGCCAGGCGTGCAATAGCCGCACTGGAAGGCGCCGCAATCGATGAACGCCTGCTGGACGGGATCGAGCTTGCCCGGCCCGGCCAGGTGCTCGACGGTGACCACCTCGGTGCCGTCGAGAAAAACCGCGAGAGTGAGACAGCCCGACACCGGCCGCCCGTCCACCAGCACGGTACAGCAACCGCACAAGCCTTGCCCGCAGCTTTCGCGCGCGCCGAACAGAGCGAATTGCGTCTGCAGCACTTCGACGACGTTATGGTGCGATTTGACATCGGCCGAGACCGGCCGGCCGTTGAGGGTGAAATTGATCGTTCGGGTGGCTGTGCTCATATCATTCATCCCCGAGCGGCTTGTTGTCCTTGGCGCGCAGCGCACGGAACACCGCTTCCGCGGTCAGCGGCAATTCGGTCAACCGCACGCCGATGGCGTCGTCGATGGCATTTGCAATGGCGGGTGACACGCCGAAGGTCGCGAGCTCGCCGACGCCCTTGGCGCCGAACGGGCCGTTGCTCTGATAGGCATCGACCGCTTCGTTTTCCATCACCGGAGGCACATCGTGGATGCCGGGAATCTTGTAGTCGGCGAGCGAAGCATTGGTGACCTGGCCGCCGTCGATGTGCATCTTCTCGAACATGCTGAAGCCAAGCTGCATCAACGACGCGCCCGACAATTGGGTCTCGACGATCTTCGGATTGATCGGCCGGCCGACGTCGGCGACGTTGATCAGCCGCATCACGCGCACATGGCCGGTTTGCGTGTCGACCTCGACCTCGACACCGCTGCCGGCGGCCATCCAGAACGGCGTCGCGTTTGCCGTCAGGCCTTCGGCGTCCGGCGGGATGTAATCCGGCTTGTAGGTGCCGGTGCCGACGATATTGCCCGCCTGCATGCCGTATTTCTTGCGGAACAGATCGGCGAGCGGAGCATTGCTGCCTTCCGGTTCGCCCAATTCGCGCCGCAGCGCTGCGATCTTGGCGCGCGCCTCTTCGGCTGCGAGCCGCACGGCGTGGCCCATGTGGAACAGCGAGCGCGAGCCGAGCGTGCCCATGTCGTAGGGGGTGACGTCGGTATCGCGCGGCACGATCCGGACCGTCTCGGCCGGCATGTTGAGCACTTCGCCGACCATCTGCGCCATCGCCGTATCGGAGCCCTGTCCCATGTCGACGGTGCCGCAATAAAGCGTGGTGCTGCCGTCGGCCGATATGTTGACGATCGCCACCGAGGTCGTGGGCGAGATCACCGCCTTGAGCGCGACCGCAAGGCCGCGGCCGCGCCGCACTACGCCCTTGCCGCGATCGAACGGCCCGCTCCAGTTGAGCCGCTCGGCGATGCGGTCGAGCACCTTCTCGATCGCGGCGTCCTTCAGGATCGTGCCGGTCGCCTGCGGGCGGCCGTCGCGCAGCAGGTTCTGTTTGCGGAATTCGAGCGGATCGCGCTTGAGCGCGCGCGCGATCATGTCGGTATGGCTTTCGTAGGCCCACACCAGTTGCGGGATGCCGAATCCGCGCAAGGCGCCGGCCGGCGTCAAGTTGGTATAGAGCGCGTAGGAGTTGATCGAGACATTGTCGATGTCATAGGGCCCCGAGGCGGTGAAGCCGGATTTCTGCGTCACGCGCGGGCCAACATCGGCAAAGGCGCCGCCGTTCCACCAAATCTCGCATTTGCGCGCGACGATGCGGCCGCCCTTATCGACGCCGCTCTTGATGCGGAACGTGCTCGGATGCTTGGTGATGGTGTAGAACTGCTCTTCCATCGTCAGCGCGATCTTCACCGGCCGGCGCGCCAGCATCGACATCGCGACGGCAAGCGCTTCCATCCTGATATAGAGCTTGCCGCCATAGCCGCCGCCAAGATACGGCACCTTGATGCGCACGCGATTTTCCGGCCAGCCGAGCAGGCGTGCGATCTCGGTGCGCACGAATGACGGCCCCTGCGAGGCTGAATGGATCGTCACGCCGTCGTCGCGGTAATCCGCGATCGCGGCGAACGGTTCGAGCGCCAGGTGAAGCACCTTCTGGGTGCGGAACGTGTGTTCGAATACTTGCGCCGCCGATGCAAAGCGCCTTGTCCACATCGCCGCGCCGCAGGTGAAAATCGAGCGCGATATTGGTGCCTTTGCGGCCCTTGAGGTGCTTGAGGTCGGCGAAGGTGCCGGCGGGCTTGAGCTCCGCATGCACCAGAATCTTGTTCTCGGCCGCCTCGACCTCGTCGTAAATGGCCGGCAGTTCCTCGTACTCGGCAACGATCTGCTGCACCGCTTGGTCGGCGATGTGCGGATCGGCGGCGAGCACGACGGCCACCGGTTCGCCGACGAAATGCACCTTGCCGATGGCGAGAATCGGCTGGTCGTGGAAGGCGGGGCCGTAATAAGGGTCGGGGATAACCTTGCGGACATCGTCGCTGGTGTAGACGGCATAGACGCCGGGAATAGCGGACGCGGCGGTGGTATCGACCGATTTGATGCGGCCGTGCGCCACCGTGCTGCGGAAGATCTTGCCGTGCAGCATGCCGGGCAATTGCATCAGATGGGTGTATTCGGCGCGGCCGGTCACCTTCTCGCGCCCTTCGAGCCGCGGCAGCGAGCGGCCGACTTGTCCGCCTGTCGTGGTGGTTGCGGCCATCAATGCACTCCACTGCATGGCGGCGCGCACCGCGCGTGCGGCATAGACGCGCAGCAGTTCGCGCTTGTAGGAGGCCGAGCCGCGCAGGTCGGCGATGATGTCGGCTTCATCCACGGCGGCGTCGGCGACTTTATTGAGTGTCTTGTCGTCGGCGCTGGCGCCGATCAGCGCCTGTTCTGCGGCTTTGAGGCGCGTGGCCTTGGCGGTCGCCGCGCTCACCACGATGCGGGCGGATTTAACGGCCGTACCTTCGGCCACAAGCGCGACCGCGACCCCGAGCGCGGGCCAGTCGTCGGCGGAGCCCGCGGTGACCTTGAAATAGACCGCGCGGGCCGCGCCTTGTGCCGGGATGCGCAATTCAGTGATCAATTCGTTTTTAGCGAGCGAGGTTTCGTAATAGCCGGTGAAAAGTTCTTCGATCGGCATGGCGCGCTCACCCTTGGGACCGGCGACCGCGATGCTGGCGCCAAGCGCGATCAACACCGGTGGCAGGTCCATGTGCGGGTCGGCATGCGCCAGCGCCCCGCCGACGGTTGCGACATTGCGCACCCGCACGTTCGAGAGACGGCGCATGGTGCGCACGATCACCGGCGCGATGCGCGCAACCTCGGGCGAATGCTCGACCACGGCAAGCGGCGTCAACGAGCCGATGATCAGACCGCCGGCCGGCGTTGCAGCGATGCGGGTGAATTTGTCCCCGAGCTTGCGCAAGCTGACAAGCCGGCGCGGCCGGAATACGCCGGCCTTCATCATCAGCATCAGCGCGGTGCCACCGGCGATCGGGCGCACCTCCGGGTCGTCCGGATCGATCAGCGCAATCGCCTCCTTGAGCGAGGCCGGCTCGACCAGTTCGAACGGTGTCATGCTGCGGCCCCTGGGCCGGCGAAGGCGGCGGCAAGCCGTCCGCTGAACTGCTTTTCCATGTCCTTCGCCTTCGCCTTCAGCACCGGTTCTCCCATGCTACCGAGTTTTCCGGTCAGCGTCGCGTCGATCGAATAGCGGATGGTCGTCTGGCTGCCGGCTTCAGTGAGATTGGTCGTTGCAGTTGCAGTCAGCCGGCCGACCATACCCAGCGGTGTGCCCTCGACCTTGGCCTCGATTTCCGTGGATGGCGAGATCCGGCTCATCTCCACGGCGACTTTGAAGTTGAAGCGCATGTAGGCGATGCGGGTTTCCAGCACCGCGTCGTAATGGGTGGCATCGATCTGCTTGAGGTCGCGCACACCCTCGATGCAAGAAGCGAAGAACGGCGCATCGCTGAGCGCCTTGAACACCGCTTCCCGCGGCGCAGCAACCGTGATTTCACCGGCGATATTCAAATTACTGTTTCTTCGGCGCTGCGCATCGTAGCGTTGCGCGGACTTGAATTTCCGAAACTGCCAATTTCTCTAGGCCCGCCGGCAACCATTGCGCAGCTTAGGGCGCCGGCAAAGCTTGCACAATTGCCCGTGCAGCGCTTACCGGCGCTGGTTTAAGCAGCGTCTGGCCTGGCCGCACGCGGGTAAACGCGACCGGCTCGGCTGGTCACTTGCGGCCGATCGCCGTCGAGCCGCACCGTCGTATAGGCCGAAGCGGCGAGATCGGACGTTTGCGGGAAGTCCTCGCGGAAATGCGCGCCGCGGCTGTCGCGGCGGAAATCGGCGGCGGCGGCGATGGCGCGGCTGACCAGCGTGAGATTTTCCAGATTGAGCCGGTCCATCCAGGTCAGATTGTAGCGGCGGCTGCTCGTCGGCAACGCCGCAGTCGGCGATGTCGCGCGCCAGCGCATCGAGCGCCGCCGTGCCGCGCGCAAGACTTGTCGGCGTTGCGCAGGATGCCGACGTCGTTCCACATGATATTGTAGAGCCGCTCGCGCATCTCCGGCAGATTGCCGGGCCGGCGGCCGAGCGGCGCAAAGGCGCGCTCGTAGGCGGCGTCGATCGCGGTCTGGTCCGGCTCGGGCAGGGCGCCGGTGCGCTTCGTGCGCGCGCCCATGACGTCGCCGGCGATGCCGCCGAACACCGTGGAGTTGGCGACGCCGTTGCCGCCCAGCCGGTTGGCGCCATGCACGCCGCCGGTGTCTTCGCCGGCCGCATAAAGGCGCGGCAGCTCGGTCGTGCAGTCGGCGTTGAACTCGACGCCGCCCATCATGTAATGCGCGGTCGGGATCACCTCGACGCGGCCGGCGGCGAGATCGAAGCCGCAATCGGCGCAGCGCTCGACCATGCCCTTGAACTCGCGCCGCACCCGCTCGGCGCCGAGATGGCCCATCTCGATATAGACGCCGCCATGCGGGCTGGCGAAACCCTTGCGGATGCGGTCCATGATCGAGCGGCTGACGATGTCGCGGGTGGCGCGCTCGCCGCGCGCATCGTAGTCGAACATGAAGCGCTTGTTGTTCGCATCGGTCAGATAGCCGCCGGAGCCGCGCAGGCCTTCTTCCAGCACCGTGCCGGTCATGCGCGTGCCTTCGCCGGCGAGCAGTCCGGTCGGATGGAATTGCACCATCTCGATGTCGCGCAGCGGCAGGCCGGCGCGCAGCGCCATCGCCAGGCCGTCGCAGGACTTGTCGCCGGACGGCGTGTGATAGCGGTACATGGTCGGCCCGCCGCCGGTCGCCAGCAGCGTCGCGCGCGCGCGCACCAGCAGCGGCTCGCCCGTGCGCATGTCGAGCATCAGCACGCCGGCGAGCTCGGAGCCGTCGGCGGTCGGAATGAGATCGAGCGCGCGGTGATCCTCGATGCGGCGCACGTCGCGCCGCCAGACCTGCTCGGCCAGGCGATTGATGATCTCGATGCCGGTCAAATCGCCTTTGTGCACCGTGCGGTCGAAGGTCTGCCCGGCGAAGGCCTTCTGATGCACGGTGCCGTCGGGATTGCGGTCGAAGAAGCAGCCGAGCTCGGTTTCCAGTTCGCGGATGCGCTTGGGCGCCGTGCTCACCAACAGCCAGGCGAGATCCTGATCGTTGAGCCAGCCGCCGCCCTCGATCGTGTCCATGAAATGGCGCTCGACCGAGTCCTCGGGCGAGAGCGCGACGTTGTAGCCGCCCTGCACCATGCGCGTGCAGCCGCATTTGCCGAGCAGGCCCTTTGACCGCGATGGTGACGTCGAGTTCGGGATTGGCTTTCTTGGCATGCAGGGCGGCGAACAGACCGGCGCCGCCGGCGCCGAGAATGAGAATGTCGGTCGTGAGCGTCTGCACGTTCACGCGCTGCCGATGCTGGCGAGCACCGCCGCGCGCCGCGCCGCCGCCTCGGCATTGACCTGCGCGTGCAGCGAGCCGCCGTGCGAATCCATGGTCACCAGCAGCGGGCCGAAGCCCTTGATGCGGAATTTCCACAAGGACTCTCGGGATGCAGGTCGTCCAGTCGACCTCCTCGATCGCCTCGATCCAGGTGGTCTCCAACGCCGCGGCGCCGCCGACCACGGCCAAGTAAGCGCCGCCCAGATCGCGGAAGGCCTCGAGCGTGGCCTGGCCCATGCCGCCCTTGCCGATGATCAGCTTGACGCCGTCGCGTTCCATCAGCGGCCGCGTGAAGCGTTCCATGCGCATCGAGGTGGTGGTGCCGATGCAGAGCGGCTCGTAGCCGGAGGTGTTGCCGGGGCGCGGGTCGACCTTGCGCACATTGGGCGCGGTGTGGACGACGGCATGGCCCTTGAGGTTGAAGCGCGTGGTGCGTCCGCCGTCGAACATCGCGATCAGCGTGGCATCGCGAATGCCGAACAGCGTCTTCTCGAGCGTGACGGTGTCGCCGACGCGAAGCGCGCGTACCTGCTCGTCGCTGATCGGCATGTCGAGGACGTGGTGCGTCATGTCGCTCACTCGAACTCGATGCCGCCGGGCGTGATGATCGCGGTCGCGCGGCGCGCCGAGTGGCATTGAATATTCACGGCCACCGGATTCATGGTGATGTGGGTGGCGGCCGACTTCCACATGCACGCGGAACGCGGTGGCGCGCCCGCCCAGGCCCTGCGGGCCGATGCCGAGCTGGTTGACCGCCTCGCTCAACTGCGCCTCGATCTTGGCGCCTTCCGGATCGGCGCAGGTGGTGCCGAGCGGGCGGGTGGCGGCGATCTTGGCGAGATGCATGCACAGATCCGAGGTGCCGCCGATGCCGACGCCGACGATGGTCGGCGGACAGACGCGGCCGCCGCATTCGATCACCTTGTCGATCACGAAGCGCTTGACCGCGGCGACGCCGTCGGCCGGGAACCAGCATTTGCAGGAACGAGCCGTTTTCCGAGCCGGAGCCTTTCGGGATCATCTCGATCTCGACGGTCTCCTCGCGATCGTCGAAATCGACATTGATGATCGGCATGCCGGCGCCGCAGGAGGTCTGCTCGTTCTTGCGCGTGATCGGATGCACCACCGAGGAGCGCAGCGGATGTTCCTTGGTGGCGCGCTCGCAGCCGCGGCGGATCGCGTCCTTCATCGCCGCGCCGTCGAACTCGACATGGCGGCCGATGGTGACGTTGTAAATCGGAATGCCGGTGTCCTGGCAGAGCAGGTTCTTGGTGCGCTCGGCGACCGCGATGTTCTCCACCATGGTGCCGAGGATGGTCTTGCCGGTGGCGTCGGTTTCCTCGCGCAGCAGCCGCTCGAAGCCCTGCTTGATGTCGTTCGGCAGCAGCTTGAGCGCGCGGATATAGAGCGTCTTGCTGAGCTCCTCGACTTCCTTGATATCGAGCTGCATGGCGATGTCCTAAAATACCAGCGTCAGCGCCGGAGGCGATCAGCAGCACGGCCAGCGCCTGGCGAAAGCGCCGGTCGTCGAGCCGGCCGTAGAGCTGCCAGCCGATCCAGGTTCCGAGCAGCAGCGGCGGCAGCACCACGACCAGCAGCATCAGGCCGGTCCAATCGAACGTCACCAGCATGATACCCGCCAACGTCATCGACTTGCATGACGATTACGTAGGGCTGGTAGACCGCGCGCGCCATTTCCTTCGGCCAGCCGCGCAATTGCGTCCAGATCGTCGGCAAAACGCCGGAATAGCCGCCGAGGCCGCCGAGAATGCCGCCGATGAAGCCGATGCCGACATCGGCGGCGCGGCCGCCGCCCGTGACGGTGGCAAGCGTGGGCGACGAGCAGTGCGTAAGTTCCAAACACCGCAGGAAGACGCCGAGCACGACTTTGAGGATGCCGGCGTCGGTATGGGCCAGCAACAGCACGCCGATCGGGATGCCGATCAGTCCGCCGACCACGAACGGCCAAACCCTGCCTATCTCGACGTGCTGGCGCTGCTGCCAGATCGTGGTCAGGTGCAGCAGCACGCCGCAGCCAGTGATGAGCAGATGCCGGAATGCAGCGGGTCGATGCGGTGCAGCCAGATCGACGAGGCGGCCAGCCCGAAGGCGAAACCGGTGCCGCCGGCCGCGATGCCGCCGACCAGGGCGCCGAGCCAGAGGAAGCGCGAGCGTGTCGAGCGGAAGTCCGGCCAGCATCGCTCAGCCCAGATTGAGGATGAAGATGAGGCCGACCGCGAACACCGCGGCGAAGCAGACCGACAGCGCGGCCAGCGTCTTCTCGCGGAAATCGAAAAACTCGATCGCCAGCACGCGCAGGCCCAGCGTCATATGAATCGCGAGCGCGACGACAATTCCGAATTCGAGCGAACGCGACGATCGGCTGGCGCGTCACGGCCAGAAACGCGTCGAGCGCATTGGCGCCATTGAGCGCGGTGGCCAGCGCGAGAAAGTGCAGGGGGAGAAAGATCGCCAGCGCAATGCCGGACAGCCGGTGGAGCATCGCCGCCAGGAAGCCGCGCTGCTTGTGCGAGGCGCGCATCATGCGGTGAACACCGCGAACACGGCGCGCAAGCCGAGGACCAGCAGCAGTACGCGCAAACAGCGCCAGCGCGATGTCGAGCGATGCGCCCGCGCCAGCGCGTCCATTCGCGCAGGATATTGCGCAGGCCGATCGGCGCATGGATCGCGACCGCGACGACGAACACGCCATAGAACAGCAGAAACCCGAGATTGCCGTGGGTGCGCGCAAGAATCTCCGCCGCGGTCAGCCCGCCGCGCACCGCATAGAGAATAGTGCCGAGATGGACGGCGACCGCGAGCGCCAGCACGAATGCGGTCGCCCGCTGCGCCACGAACAGCAGCGGGCTCACGAGCCGCCCCGCAAGCGCGCGCTTGCAGCACCGCGCGCTTCAAGCCGGCGATCGCATAGGTCGGCGCGATCGCCTTCGGGCAGAACTGACGTGCAGCTCATATGGGTATGGCAGGCCTGGCAGCCATCGCTGCCGGACACCGCAGTCAAGCCGCGTCGCCTTGCCGTGGTCGCGCACGTCGTTGACCAGCGTCCAGGCGCGGTTGAGCGCCGCCGGTCCGAGATAATCCTTGTCCCATGCCACCACGTCGCAGGCCGAATAGCAGACGCCGCAACCGATGCATTCGATGCCGGCGTCGGCGGCCTGGCGCTCCGGCGCTCGCCGGCGGCACCACCGCGAAATCCTTTTCAGGCTGCGGACCCGGCTCGAAATAGCCGTGCGCCTGTTTCCATTTGTCGAAGAATTGCGTCATCTCGACCGCGAGGTCCTTGACCACCGCGAAGTTGCGCAGCGGCTCGAGCCGCAGCCGGCCCTCGCCGTCGACCACTTCGCTCACGCGCGTGCGGCAGGTCCAGCGCGGCCGGCCGTTCACCACCATGGCGCAGGAGCCGCACATGCCGACGCGGCAGGCGAAGCGATAGGACAGCGTCGCGTCGTGCTCGCGCTGGATCTCGGTCACCACGTCGAGCACGGTCTGGTGCGCGCGGCGCGGAATGACGAACGGCTGGAAGTGGCCCGGCCTCGGTGCCGCGCCAGACCTCGACCTCGAGCATGGCTCGGTCATCGCTGCATGCCCCACAGATTGACCGTGCGCGCCTCGATGGCGCGGAAGATCACCGATTCGACGAGCAAGGCCGATCAGGATGACGGTGAGCAGGCCGGAGAACACCGTCGCGGTGTCGAGGTCGTTGCGCGCCTCGAAGATGTACCAGCCGATGCCGCCGGAGCGCGACGACACGCCGAACACCAGTTCGGCCGCAACCAGCGTGCGCCAGGCGAAGGCCCAGCCGATCTTCAGGCCGGCGAGGATCGAGGGGAAGGCCGCCGGGATCAGGATCAAGCCCGACATAGCGCGCGCCTTTCAGCCCGACATTGCGGCCGCTCATGCGCAAGGTTTCCGGCACGCTGCGAAAGCCGACTCAGGGTGTTGAGCGCCACCGCCCACAGCACCGAATGGACGATCACGAACACCAGCGACGGCGTGCCGAGCCCGAACCAGATCAGCGCCAGCGGCAGCAACGCGATCGCCGGCAGCGGATTGAACATCGCGGTCAGCGTGGAAAGAATGCGGGTGCCGATGCCGCTGGCGACCGCGAAGGTGGTGAACAGCGCCGCCAGCGCCAGACCGCAGCGCATAACCGATGCGCCAGCGTGCGCAGCGAGGTGAAGGTGCGGTCGATCAGCACGCCGTTGCGAATGTCGCCCCAGAACGTCTCGCACCGTCTCGCTGAAGGTCGGGAACAGCAGCGAATTGTTCAGCCAGCGCGCATAGAGCTCCCAGACCACGACCAGTACCAGCCAAGATCGCCAGCCGCTGCACGGCCTCGTTATTGACGACGCGCTCGACGAAGCGTGAGCGGCCGCTCGACGTCGCCGATGATGACGGCATCGGTCGGCTCGTTCTCGAATTCCGGCCGCTGCGCGGCCGCGCCGATAGTTGCTTTGCGGGCCCGCGTTCATGCCGTGGCTTCCTCGTGATGTCCGGCGCGATGATGCTCGTCGCCGAACAGCAGGTCATGAATCCGCTTCGACATGGCGCCGAATTCGGGCTGTGTCGATATTGCTGAAGTCGAGCTTGCTGGCATCGAGTTCGGCGCGCACGCGGCCGGGATGCGGCGACATCACCAGGATGCGCGAGCCGACCAGGATCGCCTCCTCGATCGAATGCGTCACGAACAGCACGGTGAAGCGCAGCTGGTCCCACAGCGCGAGCAGTTCCTGCTGCATCGAGCGCCGGGTGAGGGCGTCGAGCGCGGCGAACGGCTCGTCCATCAGCAGAATGTCGGGCTCGAGCGCCATCGCGCGCGCGATCGCGACGCGCATTTTCATGCCGCCGGACAGCATGTGCGGATAGACGTCGCGGAACTTGGTGAGCTTGACCTTCTCGATCGCCGCGTCGGTGCGCGCCACCGCCTCGGCGCGGGTGAATTTGCGCGTCACCTTCATCGGGAACAGCACGTTCTGGTAGACGGTCTTCCACGGCATCAACTGCTCGAATTCCTGGAACACCATCATGCGGTCGGGGCCGGGGGCGTCGACCTCGCGCCCGCGGATGCGGATCGAGCCCTCGACCGGCGGCATGAAGCCGCCCACCGCCTTCAGCAGCGTGGACTTGCCGCAGCCTGACGGCCCCAGGATCACGTAGCGGTCGCCTTGGTGAACGGAGAAATCGACCTGGTACGTCGCCGTCACCAGATGGCGCGGCGTCTTGTACTGCAGCGTTACGCCGTTCACCTCGAGCAGAACGCGGAGGCATGGATCGGGCACTCGCGTTCACCGTCAGCTGCCGGGCAGATTGTGGATGTTGCTCGATGAACATGTCCTTCCAGCTGGCCGGCGTCACCGGAATCATTCCCACCCGCCCCATGTAGCCGGCGACGTCCATCACCTTCTGCGGCGTCATGGTCCAGGTGTTGTCCTTGTCCCTGATGATTTTTTCGGCTTCGCGCCGGCGTTAGCTTGGACTTGTCGGCCTTGACCCACAGCGCCGCGGAGCCGGCCGGATCGTCGTTGATCTCCTTCATCGCGATGCGCAGCGCCGCGAGGAAGGCCTGCACGATCTTGGGCTCGCCTTCGTACAGCTTGGCCGTCGCCCACACGACATTGAAGGTGTGCGGTCCGCCGAACACGTCGTAGCTGTTGAGCACGCGATGCACGCGCTTGTCCTGCAAGCTCGGTATACATGAACGGCGCCGAGGTGAAGTGCCCGGTGATCTCCGACTTGCCGCTCATCATCTGCGCCAGGCCATCGGGATGGCTGAGCGACACCGTCCAGGGATCGAGCTTGTGCTCCTGGCCCTTGCCGAACACTTTTTCCGCGGCCATCTGCAGGATGACCGCCTGCATCGACACGCGCACCGCCGGCAGCGCGATGCGGTCCTTCTCGGTGAAATCCTTGATGGTCTTGACGTTGGGATTGATGCTGTTGAGCCAGAGCGGCATCGAGTTGAGCGCGCAGATGCCCTTGACCTTGAGATTGCCCTTGGTGCGCGCCCAGATCGTCACCATCGGGCCGACGCCGCCGGAGGCGAAATCCAGATTGCCGGAGATCAGCGCCTCGTTCATCGGCGGGCCGCCGGTGAAGCGGATCCATTCGGTGGAAAGATCGAGCCCGAGCTTCTTGCCTTCCGACTCGAGCAGCTTTTTCTCCGCCATGATCGTCAGCGGCAGATAGGAAATCCCGTACTGCGTGGCGATGCGCACGATGCGCGGCTCGGCATTGGCCGTGGTGGCGGCGAACACGAAGGCTCGCGGCCGCGGCCAGCAGCGGCCAGCGCCATTTTTGCCGTTGATTGTGGCTCATGATATCCTCCCAGGTGGCTTTTGTTTTCGGTCTTATGCTTGACCCATCATCCCCCACGATGCGGTAGCGTGGCAACCAGTCCATTCGGTCAAGGAGCCGTTCGATGCCGGATCTCGCCCAATCCATTCAAGCCGCGCTTTTCGAGCGTTTCGGGGAGCGGCTCGATGTCGACGCCGAGCTGCCCGGGCTGGACGAACTCGCCCGCATCGCGGCCCATCGCGTGCATCGGCGCTATCTAGCCCGCGACGTTGCGCCGGACCTGCTGCGGCTGCTGTGCGCCTGCGCGCTGTCGGCGCCGTCGAAAAGCGATCTGCAGCAGGCCGACATTCTCATTGTGCGGGAAAAGAGCAAGCGTCGGGACCATCGCCGATCTGCTGCCCGAGATGCCGTGGGTGCGCGAGGCGCCGGTGTTCCTGGTGTTCCTCGCCAACGGCCGCCGGCTGCCGCGGATTGCGCAACTGCGCGGCAAGCCGTTTCCCAACGATCATCTCGATCTGTTCTTCAACGCGACGGTGGACGCCGCCATCGTGCTGGCGACCTTCCTGCGCGCGGCCGAGGCGGTCGGGCTCGGCTGCTGCCCGATCAGCGTCATCCGCGATCATGCCCGCGTCATCAGCGAGCTGCTCGAACTGCCGACGAAGGTCGTTCCGATCGCGGGCATGTGCGTTGGCTGGCCGGCGGAGGAGGGCGGCATCACGCCGCGGCTGTCGCTCGGGACCACCGTGCATGAGGAGCGATTCGACGAGGGCGACCTTGGCCGACAGATCGACTCCTACGACCGCCGGCGCGCGGCATCGCGCCCCTACCGCAACCAGCGCGAGCCCGAGCGCTTCGGCCGGGCGGACTTCTACGGCTGGTCGGAGGACAAGGCGCGGCAATACGCGACGCCGCTGCGCGCCGATTTCGGCGCCTTCGTGCGGGCGAAGGGCTTTCGTCTCGATTGAGTGCGCCGGCGCGTCGTCACTTTTTGCGAATGCGAAACGTAAGCATGCCGTCGGCCTCCGCCTTGTCTTCCAGCACATCGCCGGTCTGCCGCAGCAAATTTGGAATATCGATCGCGGTCAGCGGGTCGGTGCATTCCGCCACGATCAGGTCGCCGGCCTTCAGGCTCGACAGCTTCTTGCGCACCCGCAGCGCCGGCAGCGGGCATTTCAGGCCGCGCAGGTTCATGGTCGTTTCGGTCATGAAGGGAGCGGCACCATTGAAAGCTGGACATTGCTGGCCGGGGGCCGGGGCAGCGCCCCGGTGGTGGCGGTGGTGAGAAGAGCTTTGTCTTTCGTGGCCGTAAACACTCGATCTATCCTGCTTTCCCAATAGAAAAGCATCGCTCCTGTCCGCCGCGTTGTTGAGGTAGACTGAATAATCCGAACACCACAAGGTCAAGCACGACACGATGGCTGCGGCGTCCGAGACAATACAGACGATTACACGGCTGACGCCGCTCGCCGAGGTGCTGGCGATGGTCGACCTGGACGTGAAGCCGGTGACACCGCGCACGGTCGAATTGACCGCGGCGGCGGGGCGCACGCTTGGCATCGACGCGGCGGCGCCGTCGCGCCCGAGTTCGTCGCTGGCGCTGCTAGACGGCTGGGCGCTGAACGCCGATGACACCCTGGGCGCCGGCGGCTATTCGCCGGCGCTGCTGGCGCGATCGCCGCAGCGCATCGAGGTCGGCCAGCCATTGCCGCCCGACACCGACAGCGTCGCGCCGTTCGATGCGGTGAAATTGGCGGACGGCCGCGCCGAAGCGTTGGCCACCGTCAATCCGGGCGACGGCGTGTTGTCGGCGGGCGGCGATTGCGATCCGCTGATTCCGCTGCGGCATGCCGGCGAGCGTCTGCGCGTCACCGACTTGGCCGCCTTCGCCGCCGCCGGCATCGCGCGCGTCACGGTGCGCGAGCCGCGCATTCGCGTGCTGGCACTGCGCGGCAGCGCCATCATCACCGCCGCCGCGCGCCTGGTGGCGAGCGATATCGAACGCCGCGGCGGCTCGGTGCGGCTGGACGACGCCGGCCGCGATCTCGGCGTCGTGTTGGCGGCGGAGAGCACCGACGCCATCGTCGTCATCGGCGGCACCGGCAGCGGGCGCAACGACAACAGCGTGCATATGCTGTCGCGCGAAGGAAAGCTCGCCGTGCACGGCATGGCGCTCACGCCGGGAGAGACCGCCGCGCTCGGATTTGCGGGCCCAAGGCCGGTGCTGATGTTGCCGGGGCGGCTCGACGCGGCGCTTAGCGTTTGGCTCATGGTGGGGCGGCGCATCCTGGAGCGGCTGGCCGCGACCAATAGTAATAAAGAGAGCGAACCGGTCGAGACGCTGGCGCTGGCGCGCAAGGTCACCTCGACGGTGGGCTTGACCGAAGTCGTGCCGGTGCGGCGCAACGCCGGCCAGGCGGAGCCGCTGGCGACGAAATATCTGCCGCTGTCGTCGCTGACGCGCTCGGATGGATGGATTCTGGTGCCGGCCGACAGTGAAGGCTATTCCGCCGGATCGCCGGTGCACGTAAGACCGTGGCCATGAGAAACGTAAAATGAGAAACGCAGAATGAGCGAACAGCGCAAAGTCCGGCCGGGCGGCGACGCCGACCTGATCGCGCGCGTGCGCGCCGCCGCGCGGCAGGAGCAATTCCTCGACGTGGTGTCGGCCGAGGAGGCGCGCAAGCGCTTCGAGAAGCATCTCGATCTCACGCCGCTCGAGGCCGAGACGGTTGCGCTCGCGGATGCGCTGACGCGCGTGCTCGCCCACGACGTCGTTGCCGCGGTCGACGCGCCGCCGTTCGACCGTTCCAATGTGGACGGCTTCGCGCTGCGCGCGGCCGACACCGTCGGCGCCAGCGACGCCAGGCCGAAAGTCTTTCCTGCTCAATGCCGAAGTGATCGCCTGCGGCCATGCGCCGGAACTGGAAGTTGCGCCCGGCACCGCCACGACCATCGCGACCGGCGGCGTGATCCCGCGCGGCGCCGATGCGGTGGTGATGATCGAGCAGACCGAGCTGATCGAGCAGGGCGCGCCGCGCATCGAGCTGCGCCGTGCTGCGGCAGCCGGGCAGTTCATCTCCTATGCCGGCTCCGACATCGCGCGCGGCGAGACATTGCTACGGCGCGGCACGCGCATCGGCTCGCGCGAGATCGGCATGCTGGCGGCCTGCGGGCTTGCGCAAGTCGACGTGGTGCGGCGGCCGAAGGTGGCGGTGCTCTCCACCGGCGACGAGTTGGTGGCGCCCGGCCAGCCGATGCGCCCGGCCGGCGTCTACGACAGCAACGGCGCCATCATCGCCGCCGCCATCGCGGAAGCCGGCGGCGAGCCGCTTGCGCTCGGCGCTTATCCCGACGACGAGGCGGTGCTGGAAAAGGCGGTGCGCAAGGCCTTGGCCGAGAGCGACATGGTGGTGCTCTCGGGCGGCACCTCGAAAGGCGCCGGCGATCTGTCGCACGCCATCGTGTCGCGGCTGGGCAAGCCGGGCATCCTGGTGCACGGCGTTGCGCTCAAGCCCGGCAAGCCGCTCTGCCTCGGCGTGGTCGATGCAAAGCCGATCGTGGTGCTGCCGGGATTTCCGACCTCGGCGATCTTCACCTTCCATGCCTTCGTCGCGCCGGTGATCCGCGCGCGCGCGGGCTT
Source organism: uncultured Alphaproteobacteria bacterium (assembly GCA_963781875.1). GTDB lineage: Bacteria > Pseudomonadota > Alphaproteobacteria > Rhizobiales > Xanthobacteraceae > Pseudolabrys. The sequence goes on along the minus strand of CAWAHP010000009.1, from coordinate 84,017 downwards.
GCCGCCGGAGGCCGCGGAAATCGTCAACGCGCGCGTGCCGGTGCGCATCGCGTCGGAACTCGGCCGCAAGGAATTCGTGCTGGTGTCGCTGATCGAAAGCGACGAGGGCCCGGTCGCATTCCCGACCGGCAAAGGCTCTGGCTCGGTGACGAGCTTCTCGCAGGCCGACGGCTTTCTCGAGATCGACGCGCTCGCCACCTCGCTCGACGCCGGCGGCACGGCGCAAGTGACATTGATCGGCAGCGCCGCGCGCGCGCCCGATCTGGTCATCATGGGCAGCCACGATGTGGCGCTCGATGTGGTGGTCGGCGCGCTGGCCGAGCGCGGCTTCTCGGCGCGCACGCTGGCCGTCGGCAGCCTCGGCGGCGTGGCGGCGGCCAGCCGCGGCGAATGCGACATCGCGCCGGTGCATCTGATCGATCCGGCGAGCGGTAAGTATAATGTAGCATCTGGTGGCGCCGGGCCTGGCGCTGGTGCCCGGCTGGCGGCGGATGCAAGGTATCCTGTTCCGGCCGGGCGATGCGCGGTTCGAGGGCCGAAGCGCCGACGAGGCGCTTAAAGCCGTTCTGGCCGACCGTTCCGCGCTGATGGTCAATCGCAATGCCGGCGCCGGCACGCGCGTGCTGATCGATAAGCTGCTCGATGGCGCGCGGCCCGCCGGCTATGCCAACCAGCCGAAGTCGCACAACGCGGTGGCCGCGGCGATCGCGCAGCATCGCGCCGACTGGGGCGTCGCCATCGAGCCGGTGGCGAAACTCTACGGCCTCGGCTTCCTGGCGGTGGCGCCGGAGCATTACGATTTTCTGCTGGTCGAGAGCAGGCGCGAGCGCGCCGGCCGTGCAGGCGTTCCTCGCCGCCTTGCGCGACGATGCGGTGCGCGAGCGCATCCGGGCACTCGGCATGGAGCCGAGTGCCCAGTGATGCGGCAGGAACGATTGCCGCCGTCAGTTTTTTATATCGCTCTACAGCGCGAAGCCGGCGGCGAGAATAACCACGGCCAGAACCACGTGCAGATAATTGTCGGCAGCGTTGACGTGAACGAGGCCGAGCAGCATGCCTGGGCCGACATAGAGCCCGAGGACCGCAACTGCGCCGTAGACAATGCCGACGATTTTCAGCGCCAGCGATGCCCCGAGTGCCGAATAGACGCCGGCGAGCAGCACGACGCCCGATAGAATGTGGACAATGTTGTGATTGGTATTCACCGCGAACAATCCGGTCGGCGACACCAGCGGATTCGGAAAGAATCCGATGATGCCGACGGCGATGAATACGATTCCGATGATAGTTGCAGCGAGTTTAGCTGTCATGGTCGCCCTCCCGGTGAGCCAGCAATAGTATCTTGCGCCAAGATTGTAGCGCCAACAAGTTACGACTCGAAACGGGTTTCGGATGCGCCTGCTCGTAATTACAAGCGCTTTGCAGGGTGCCCCGCTGCTATGATGGAATTGTTGCGCTGCGGTGTAATTTTATCGGTACTGGCCATGAGCCTTTCGCCGCTGCAGGCGCAGTTGCGTGGCCATGGTGGGCCGGTGCGCGCGCTGGCGATTTCTCCGGACGGCACGCGCGCGCTGTCCGGCAGCTTCGACACCTCGGCGATCCGCTGGTCATTGTCGCGCAATGTCGCCGAGCAGGTGATGCGCTTCCACGATGGCGCGGTGAACGCGGTCGCCTTCCTTAAGGACGGGCGCGTCGTCACCGCCGGCGAGGATGCGCATATCGCAATCTGGACGCCCGGCCAGCCGCAGCCCGACGCGGTGCTCGACGGCCATAGCGGTCCGATCGCGGGCCTCGCCGTGTCGCCGGACGGCACGACGCTGGCGTCGGCATCGTGGGATCACAGCGTGCGGCTGTGGCCGCTCAAGGGCGGAGCGCCGCGCGTTCTGGAAGGACATTCCCAGAGCGTCAACAGCGTCGCGTTTTCGCCGGACGGCCGCGATGTGGTCAGCGCGGGCTATGACGCCAGCTTGCGGATCTGGCCGCTCGCCGGCGGGGCCGAAATCATTCGCAACTTGCCGTCGCCGCTGAACGCGGTCGCGGTCGCTCCCGACGGAGAAATCATCACCGCCGGCGCCACCGGCCAGGTTTTCTTTCTGTCGCCGCAAGGCGAAGTGCGCGCCGAGGTCGAGGCCTCCAAGATTCCGGTCATCGGCATTGCGATCTCACCCGACGGCAAGCTGGTCGCGGCCGCCGGCATCCGCGGCTCGGTGGCGGTGATCGAACGCCAGGCGCGCAAGCTCGCGCACACGCTGGTCGGCCCTGGTCTGCCGGTATGGTCGGTGGCGTTCTTTCCCGACAGCCGCACATTATTGACCGGCGGCACCGACCGCATGATCCGGCGCTGGAACGCGGCCAGCGGCGAGCCGATCGATGCTGCGGTGGTCGGCGCAGCCGAAGATCCGCTGGCGGCTTACGCCGGCGATCACGGCGCCGAGGTCTTCCGCGCCTGCGTCGCCTGCCACACGCTGTCGCCCGACGAAGGCAACAAGGCGGGACCGAGCCTTGCCGGCATTTTCGGCCGCAAGATCGCGACGCTGCCGGGCTACCGCTATTCCGAGGCGCTCAAGCACATGGACATCGTGTGGACGCCGGAGACGGTGGCAAAAATGTTCGAGGTCGGGCCGATGACCTACACGCCCGGCACCAAGATGCCGGAGCAGAAGATCGGTTCTGAAGACGACCGCAAGGCGCTGGTGGAATTCTTGGGACGGGTGACGACGAAGAAATAGCTTTCGTTAGCTCTCGCCCTTGCGTGCCGCCTCGTCGCGCTCGCGCAGATAATCCTCGGTGGTGCGCACCGGCGGGCGTGGCGGTCGTCGCGAACGGGTCGAAACTGCTCCTCCGCCATCGCCGTGACGCGGCAATCCTCGCACATCCGGATGACGTCGAGCCGCTTCTTGGAGTCCTTGAACATCCAGTGCTTGCCTTCGAGCTTGGCGACCACGCGCTCGACCGTGCTTTTGACGCCGAACGGCTTGCCGCAGCGGATGCATTCGAACGGGTCCTCCTGCTTGATGATGCGGCTCATCGCGGTGGCGGCGCGGAAATCGAGCTGCGGCTTCAGGCTGATCACCTTTTCCGGGCAGGTCGCCTTGCACAGCCCGCATTGCACGCAGGCGTCCTCGGCAAAGCGCAGCATCGGCCGCTCCGGATCGTCCGACAGCGCGCCGGTCGGGCAGGCCGACACGCAGGACAGGCACAGCGTGCAGCCTTCGACATTCACCTCGACGCGTGCCGAACGGCGCGCCCTCGGGCAGCGTCAACACGTCGATCGGGTGAGGCGCCACCGCATGCATCTCGCGCAAGGCCAGGCGCACCACGTCGCGCTTGCCGCCGACTGCGGAGAAAGTCGCGGGCTTGGTGGCGCCGTCCATCGGCTACAATCGCGCGCAACGGTTTCGCCGAGCGCGTCCGGATCGTCGGTCTCGATGCTGGCGACGCGGCTGCCGGCAAAGCCGACGCCGGCCAGGATCGGTTCCGCCAGCGCGATGGTCTTGGCGAGGCCCGCCACGTCGTGGCGCGGTTTGGCGCGCAACAGGAAGCGCACCGCCGATGCGCCATAGGCAAATGACGCCGCGATCGCTTCCAGCCCGACTTGCGTCACCTCGTTGACCTGCACCGGCAGCACGTTCGCCGGCAATCCGTCGCCGTGGCGCGCCAGCGCGTCGATCAAGTCGCCGCCGTGCTCGTCGTCGTGGAACATCACCACCGCCTGCTTGCCGCCGGCTTCGCGGTAGGCGCCGAGCAGCGCGCGCAATTTGCGCAGCAGCGCGTCGGCCGGCGGCAAGGCATAGGCCGCGGCGCCGGTCGGGCAGGCGGCGGCGCATTGGCCGCAGCCGGCGCAGATCTGCGCATCGATGGCGACGTGATCGCCGTTGGGCGCAATCGCGCCGGTCGGGCAGAGATCGAGGCAGCGGCGGCAGCCGACGATCTTGGAGCGCGAATGCGCGCACAGATCCTCGGTGAATGTGATGTAGCGCGGCTTGTCGAAGGTGCCGGTGAGATCGCGCGCCTTGAGCACCGCGCGCAGCACCGCCGCCGGATCGCCCGGATCGGCGCGCAGATAGCCGTCGCGCAGATCGGCGGCCGGGAACAGCGGCGCGCCGCCGGAGAGATCGATCAGGATGTCGCAGCGCGACTTGGCGTCATTGCGTGCCGGGCCGAAGGCGAGCGTCGCCGCGCGACGACGGATTCGGCGCGGCATAATCGTCGACCGTCAGCTCGAAGGCGCCGAGATGACCCTTGGCCGATCGGATGGTGCCCTTCACCACCGGGAACTCGGTCACCCGCAGCGGCGCGACATCGCTCGGCTGCTTGATCAGCACGGTGACGTCGAGATGGTCTTTCAGCAGATTGGCGGCTTCGATCACCCGCTCGTCCGTGCCGTAGAGCAGCGTCACGCCTTCGCTGGTGAGGCTCACGAACGGAAAGTCCGGCGTCGGCTCCGCGCTCGCGGCGATCAGCGCCGCCATCTTCGGGCCGGCCGCCTTGGCATCCTTCGACCAGCCGGCGGTCTCGCGGATATTGACGAAGCTGATCGGCCCGCTGCCCGCGATCTCGTCGGCGACTTCGTTGAACAGCGGCGCTTCCTGGGTGCAGGCGACGATCAGCGGCTCGCCGCCGGCCGCCACTTTGCGAAAGCGCTCGAGTTCGGCGCGGCAGAGCTGGCGGCCTTCGATCACCACGGTATCGCGGCAGACGCGGCGCACCGCCTCGCCGTCGAGCGGCATGGTGTCTTCGCAGGAACAGATCAGGATGTTGCGCGGCCTATCGGCCATCGGGCTCATTAACCTTTTTGCGTGTCCCCGCGATTCATCGGCGAAATGCCTTATTTGGCATGGCTTTCGCGCTTTAATCCTCGCGGCCGCGGGACTGGCCTCGGGACCTTCCAAGGCTATAATTATAGATATTCAAACAAGAAAGTAACAGCGAGGATCAATGCCGCTGGAGACACCGGCCCGCCCGCGAACGAAGACTGCGCCGGAACTGGCGTTGCCGCCGCTGTTCACGGCCGTGCGGCTGCGCGAATTGGGCGACGCCTTCGCGCATGCGACATCGATCGCGGCCGAGCAGGGCGCCGGCACGCTGGTCTATGTCGGCCGCTTCGATCTCGCCGAATTCGCCGTGGTGCTGGAGCCGGAGGAGCCGCTGCGCCAGGCGCGGCGCGTCTTCTATGCCGGCATGGTGGCGCTGGCCGATGCGCTGGCCGCGCACGCGCAACCGGAAACCGCCATCAGCTTCGAATGGCCGGATTCCATTTCGGTCAATCAAGGCCTGGTGGGCGGCGGACGGCTGGCCTGGCCGAAAGGAATTGGCGAGGACGAAACGCCGCCGTGGCTGGTGTTCGGCGGCATGATCCGCACCGTCTCGATGACCGGGGTCGAGCCCGGATTGAATCCGCTGGTCACCGCGCTGGAAGAGGAAGGCTTCACCGACGTACTGTCCACCCAATTGGTGGAGAGCTTTGCCCGCCATTTCATGGTCGCGCTCGATTCCTGGAAGGAAAGCGGCTTCGGCGCGGTGGCGAAAAATTATCTGGCGCGGCTGCCGATCGAGAGGGGCCTGCGCCGCGACATCGACGAGAATGGCGATCTGCTGGTGCGCCGCATGGGCAAGGTCGAGGTCGAGCGCAAGTCGCTGGTGAAAAGTCTTGCCAAGCCCGCCTGGCTCGATCCCAAGAGCAAGGGGCCGCGCTCGTGAAGCTGTTGCGCACCATACGGCTCGACCCGTCGGATACGTTCGTGTTCGAGAACGACGGCCGAGCCCGGCGAATGGGCGGTGTCCGGCGCCTTCGTGTTCTGGAACACCGATCCCGCCGCGCTCGAGGGCAAGGCGCGCTCGGCGTTCCGTGGCGGATTCCTCGGCGTCAATTCGCTCGGCTGGTCGACGCTGGTGCAGATCGTCGAGGCCAGTGAGGACGACCGCTTGGCGGCCATCGACACGTTGGCCAAGCAACTGGTGGCGCATTTCGGCGCGCCAACCGTCGCGGACGCGGTGGCGGCGGCGGAGGAAGAATTCGCGTTCGCGGCCTCGCTTTGCAATCATCCCGCCGACACGCTGATCGCCGTGCATCGCACGTCGGAGGACGACGGGATTCATGAGGCGTTTCGCACGCTGCGCCCGCGCAATGGACCGAAGCCGCTGCGCGCGTTTTCTTTCCTCGACGTCGAGGGCGATGAGGACGCGCAACCCGCCGATAGCGTCGATCTGGTCGGAATGGCCGAACGGGATCGCAAATGAAGGACTTCTGGATCTCCTGCGGCCATCATCTGCTCGACCGCGACCAGGGCGGCGGACTTATTGTGACCGACGAATTCCTGAAAGTCTATCTGGCGCGCCCGGAACTGATCCCGCCGCCGGAGGCCTGCGCGGTCGAGCGCACGCTGCATGCAGCGCTGCTCGCCGATCCGCGCATGGCCGTTTCGGCCTCCGACATCGCGGCCATCGCCGACGCCGACGCGCGCGAGAACTGGCAACTGCTGATCGCCTTTCGCGACCACCTGCTGCGCCACAAGACGCTGGAAGCAGCCTATGCCGAGCTGGTGCGCAACGGTCCCGGCAAGATACCGCCATTGTTCGTCAATCAGCTGGTGCATGTGATCCTGCGCAACGCGCTCGACGGCGTCGAGGATGCGCGCGTGGTGCGCGCCGCCGAGCTGTTCTTCCGCACCCAGCGCGTCACCATGCATGAAGGCTCGCTGATCGCGGCCGATGAGGAGACCATCGGCGGCGTCAATACCGCGCCGGTGACGCCGCTGGTGTCGATGCTGGGAATTCCGGCCGAGGCCGAGATCGACGTCCTCAACGACGATAATGCCGAGAGCTATTGGGAGCGCAGCGACCAGTTCGACATGGCGATCGACCTCACCGGCGGGCGCCAAGGGCTGGTTGCGCTGGCCGAGGCGATGCGGCGCTGGATCGCGCATGTGCTCGGCGTCGAGGTGACGATCGAGCCGCTCACCGAACTGCGCGATGCGCCATTGCTGTGGTATGTCGGGCTCGACGCCGACGCCACCAAGATCGGCGATATGTTGTGGAACGGCGAGGAACTCGACGAGGCTACCATGTCGCGGGTGGTCGGGCTGTTCGCGCTCACCTTCCGCGATCCGTCGGTGGTGATGGACAAGGTCAAAGGCGAGCCGGTCTATTTGATTCTGGCGATGACGGGCGACAAGACCATCCGCATGAAGCCGCAAAATTTGGTGACCGGCCTGCCGATCCGGCATCTGGAGGCCGTCAGTTGAGCGTTGTCCCTCCGCTTGCAAGTATTCCGGTCGGCGTCGTGGTCGAGCGCAGCAAAAGCTCGAGCCAATGGGCCGACTTCTACTGGCGTCCATCCGCCGTGCTGGCGGGAGTTCCGGATACGCCGCCCTGGACCAAGCTGTCCGACGATGGCGAGCATGTGAGTTTCTATGTCGGCGCCGCGCAAGTTGAATTGTATCGCACCGAAACCACCAATTACCGCGACAATCTGCGGCTGGAAACGCCGCTGCTGTGGATCGTCCTGCGGCCGACCGAGGCCGATCCGCCTTATGAGCTGGCGGCGGTGACCGCCGATCCGGCCGAAGGCGAGGCGATGACCGAAGCCGGCGCCAATCTGGTGGACAGCGTGCCGATGCCGAAGCCGATTCAGGAAGCGGTTGCGGCCTTCGTCGCCGAGCACCATGTCGAGCAGGTGTTCGTGAAGCGCAAGCGCGACCGCGCCAATCCGGAAGCGATGGCGCGCCGCGGACCGCCGCATCGTGAGAATCGCAAATGAGCGATCAGGAAAATTTCCTGACGCGCTGGTCGCGCCGCAAGCGCGAGACCGCGGACGAGAAAGCACCGTCCGCACGGCCGGCCGCGGCTGACGCGCATGAGCCGGCGGCGCCGGGCGGAGATGAGAATCAAACCGCGTTCGCGCGCGCGCCTGAGGCGAATACGCCGCCCGCGCCCGAATTCGACATCACTAAGCTGCCCTCGCTCGAATTCGATCGGCGCCAATTCCGACATCCGGCCCTTCCTGCAAGCCGGCGTGCCATTGGCGCTGAAGCATGCGGCGCTTCGCCGCGCTTGGTCGGCTGATCCCGCCATTCGCGACTTCATCGGGCCGGCGGAAAACGAGTGGGATTTCACCGATCCCAAGGCAATGCCGGGTTTTGGCGATCTCGATCCCGACGTCGACGTCAAGAAACTGGTCGCCGAGGTTTTCCGCGACTGCGGGCCCGAAGCCGAACCGCGAGCGGATACACCTGCTGCTGCGCCGGCGCCCGATCAATCGCGAGCATTCCGGCACCACCGCTGGCGTTGAGGCGGCGGGCGAACCGGCAGCAACCGAACAGCAACAGGTCGCGGCGCTGAAAAGTGATCCATTGCTGCAACGCGACGAAGATATTGCAACGCAGCACAATGATTCAAATGAATCATCGGCGGGAACAAAACCGCGTCGCCACGGTAGCGCGATGCCGCAATGAAACGCCCGAATTATCGCGTCTTATAGCCTCAAGCTATTGACCCACTCTTCAATGGGCCGGTAGGCTTTCATTGTAACTATTCCAAGTGAGTAGCGGATGCGGGACCCGGGCCTGAGCGAAGCCATTCGCGCCGTTGGCGGCGTCAGCGAACTTGCGCGTCAGATCGGAATTTCCCAGCCGTCCGTTTCCAACTGGACGCGCGTTCCCGCGGAACGCGTGGTCTCGGTCGAAGCCGTCACCGGCGTCGATCGCGCGATGCTGCGGCCCGATCTGTACGGCGGAAAAAAGATGGCCGGCGACATCGACGAAGTGGATGCGGCGCGCGCGCAGGAATATGCGCTGCTCGCCGCGCTGCTCACGCGCGCACCGGACGCGCAATTGCTTTCCAATCTGTCCGAGCTGCGCGGCGATGCGACACCGCTCGGCATGGCGCATGTCGCGCTCGCGCGAAGCCGCCAGCGACGCCGCCGTCGAACGCGTCGAACGCGAATTCTTCGATCTGTTCATCGGTCTCGGCCGCGGCGAGCTGCTGCCCTACGGCTCCTATTATCTCACCGGCTTCCTGCACGAGCGTCCGCTGGCGCGGCTGCGCGAGGATCTCGGCAAGATCGGCATCGAGCGCGCCGAAGGCGTGGTGGAGCCGGAAGATCACGCCGGCATTCTGTGCGAGATCATGTCGGGACTGGCGAGCGGCCGTCTGCCGGCGCCGGCAGAGTCCGATCGCATGATCTTCGAAAAACACATGGCGCCGTGGATCGGCCGCTTCTTCACCGATCTGGAACACGCCGACGGCTGCGAATTTCTACCGGCGGCTGGGAACGCTCGGCCGCGTCTTCATGGACATCGAAGCGGAAGCCTTCGAGCTGCCGGCTGAGGCAGGCGAAGGGACATCAAAAGGAAATTTCGAGGAGGGAATGGCGATGAAACAACAAGACAAGACAAAGCTAGGACGTCGCGACTTCCTGCGCGCGATGGGTGCCGGCGCGGGTGTGGCGGTGACGGCGGCGGCGCCGCTCGCCACCGAGGCGGTCGCAGCGAATCCGACGCGGAGAAGAAGAAGGCCCGCTACAAGGAAACCGATCACGTGAAGACCTACTACCGCGTCAACCGTTATCCGAGCTGAGGGAGGCTGAGCCGTGCTGATCAAAAGAACAGAACGCCAGGCGCGTCGCAGCAATCTCGCAGCGGCGATCGGCAATCAAACGGGCGGCGGCCTCGATCGCCGCACCTTCCTGCGCAAGTCCGGCCTGGTGGCCGGCGGTCTCGCCACCATCGGCGCGCTCCCGCTCGCCAGCGTGCGCAAGGCGGAAGCGGCCGGCCCCAATATCGCCGGCGCCACCATCCGCAAGAACATCTGCACGCATTGTTCGGTCGGCTGCACCGTGATCGGCGAAGTGTCGAACGGCGTGTGGGTCGGCCAGGAGCCGGGCTGGGAAAGCCCGATCAACCGCGGATCGCATTGCGCCAAGGGCGCGGCGACGCGCGAACTGGTGCATGGCGATCGCCGCCTGCGCTATCCGATGAAGCTGGTGAACGGCCAGTGGACGCGGATTTCCTGGGACGTCGCGATCAACGAGATCGGCGACAAGATGAACGAGATCCGCGCCAAGTCGGGCGCCGAATCGGTCTACTGGCTGGGCTCGGCCAAGTTCACCAACGAAGGCTCCTATCTGTTCCGCAAGTTCGCGGCGTTCTGGGGCACCAACATCGTGCGACCACCAGGCGCGCATCTGTCACTCAACCACCGTCGCCGGCGTGGCCAATACCTGGGGCTACGGCGCGATGACCAACAGCTACACCGACATCCGCAACTCGAAGACCATCATCTTCATGGGCTGGAATGCCGCGGAAGCGCATCCGGTGTCGCTGCAGCACGTGCTGGAAGGCAAGGAAGCTCAATCGCGCCAACGTGATCGTGATCGATCCGCGCCTGACGCGCACCGCCGCGCACGCCACCGAATATGTGCGCATCCGCAACGGCACCGACATTCCGGTGATCTACGGAATGCTGTGGCACATCTTCAAGAACGGCTGGGAAGACAAGCAGTTCATCGAACAGCGCGTCTACGGCATGGACGACATCCGCAAGGCAGTCGAGAAGTGGGATCCGGAGGAAGTCGAACGCGTCACCGGCGTGCCGGAAGCGCAGCTGAAGCGCGTCGCCGAGATCTTCGCCACGCAGAAGCCCTCGACGCTGATCTGGTGCATGGGCGCCACCCAGCACACGGTCGGCACCGCCAACGTGCGCGCGTTCTGCATCCTGCTGTCTGGCCACCGGCAATGTCGGCGCGCCCGGCACCGGCGCCAACATCTTCCGCGGCCACACCAACGTGCAGGGCGCCACCGATCTCGGCGTCGATATCGTGACGCTGCCGCTCTACTACGGCCTGATCGAACCGGCGCTGGCGGCATTGGGGCCGCGTCTGGGAGGTCGAGTTCGACTGGCTGAAGTCGCGCTTCGACACGCCGGCGATGATGAACACGCCCGGCATTCCGTCGACGCGCTGGTTCGACGCCACGCTGCTGGCCAAGGAGGATGTGGCGCAGAAGGACAACCTCAAGGCCATGATCGTCATGGGCCACGGCGGCAACACCGTGACCCGCATGCCGAAGGCGGCGAAGGCCATCGAGAAGCTCGATCTTCTGGTGGTGGCCGATCCGCATCCGACCACCTGGGCGGCGCTGGCTCCGAGCGCAAGAACGGCACCTATCTGCTGCCGGTCGCCACCAGCTACGAGACCAACGGCTCGCGCACGTCGTCCAATCGCGCGATCCAGTGGGGCGAGCAGATCGTCAAGCCGATCTTCGAGTCGAAGGACGACCTCGAGATCATGTATCTCCTGGCCAAGAAGCTCGGCTTCGACGACAAGATGTTCAAGAACATCAAGGTCGACGACAATCTGCCGGAGGCCGAGGACGTGCTGCGCGAGATCAACCGCGGCGGCTTGTCGACCGGCTACTGCGGCCAGTCGCCGGAGCGCCTGAAGTCGCATATGGCGCAACCAGCCGACTTCGACATGCTCACGCAGAAGGCCACGACCGGGCCGAACAAGGGCGACTACTACGGCCTGCCGTGGCCGTGCTGGGGAACGCCGGCGTTCAAGCATCCCGGCACGCCGCTGCTCTACAACACCAACCTGTCGATCAAGGAAGGCGGCGGCACGTTCCGCGCCCGCTTCGGTCTCGAACGCGAGGAAACGCTGCCCGACGGCACCAAGCGCAAGGTCAGCCTGCTCGGCAACGGCTATTACTCCAAGGATTCCGAGATCAAGGACGGCTATCCGGAGTTCACCTTCGGCGTGCTCAAGAAGCTCGGCTGGGACAAGGATCTCACCGGAGCGAAATGGCGGTGATCAACAAGATCAATCCGACCACGCCGGATGCGGTGTCCTGGTCGATCGATCTGTCGGGCGGCATCCAGCGCGTCGCCATCGACGCACGGCTGCATCCCCTACGGCAACGGCAAGGCGCGCGCCAACGCGTTCGGCTTGCCCGACCCGATCCCGATGCATCGCGAACCGATCTACACGCCGCGGCCGGAACTGGTCGCGAAATATCCGACGCTGCCCGACGCCAAGCAGTTCCGTGTGCCCAATATCGGCTTCGACGGTGCAGAAGGCCGCGGTCGACAAGGGCATCGCCAAGCAGTTCCCGCTGATCCTCTCGTCCGGCCGTCTGGTCGAATACGAAGGCGGCGGCGAAGAAACGCGATCCAACAAGTGGCTCGCCGAGCTGCAGCAGGACATGTTCATCGAGATCAATCCTGCCGATGCCGACGATCGCGGCATCAAGGACGGCGGTTGGGTCTGGGTGTCCGGCGCGGAAATGGACAACGGCAAGGCCTGCCGCATGAAGGCGCTGGTGACCGAACGCGTCGGCAAGGGCGTGACCTGGTGTCCGTTCCACTTCGCCGGCTGGTTCCAGGGCGTCGATCAGCGCGCCAACTATCCGAAGGGTGCCGATCCGATCGTGCTGGGCGAGAGCGTCAACACGCTCACCACCTACGGCTACGATCCGGTCACCGGAATGCAAGAACCCAAAGCCACCCTCTGTCAGATCAGAGCGGCGTAAGGAGCAACGACCATGGCACGTATGAAATTCCTCTGCGACGCCGATCGTTGCATCGAATGCAACGCCTGCGTCACCGCCTGCAAGAACGAAAACGAAGTGCCGTGGGGCATCAACCGCCGGCGCGTCGTCACCATCAATGACGGCAAGCCGGGCGAACGCTCGGTCTCCATGGCCTGCATGCACTGCACCGACGCGCCCTGCGCGGCGGTCTGCCCGGTGAACTGCTTCTACACCACGGCGGACGCGGTGGTTCTGCACTCCAAGGACCTGTGCATCGGCTGCGGCTATTGCTTCTACGCCTGTCCGTTCGGCGCGCCGCAATATCCGAAGGTCGGCAACTTCGGTTCGCGCGGCAAGATGGACAAGTGCACCTTCTGCGCCGGCGGCCCGGAAGCCGACAACAGCAAGGAAGAGTTCGAGAAATACGGCGCGAACCGCCTGGCCGAAGGCAAGCTGCCGCTGTGCGCCGAGATGTGCTCGACCAAGTCGCTGCTCGCCGGCGACGGCGACGTCATCGCCCAGATCTACAAGGAGCGGGTGTCGAAGCGCGGCTACGGCTCCGGCGCCTGGGGCTGGCAGACCGCCTATCGCGAGTCGATCGCGACCTGATTCATGCCGGCGGCGCGGGATTTGAGCCCGCGCCGCCGGTTTCGACAACAAGAATAGAGAACAAGAATACTTGGGGAGAGGATGCCATGGCGAAACTTTTTGCACCGATCCGCTTCATCGCCGGCGCTCTCGCGCTCGCATTCATTGTCGCGGTCGCGACGCCGGTTTCGGCGCAGCAGCCGACTCGGTCAATCCGACCGCCAGCTCCGTCAAGGAGCAGCAGCTGCTCAACGAGCTCAACAAGATCCAGGGCCGCGGCACGATCCCGGACGTGAAGTCCTACGTGCTCGAGCACCCGGCCGGCCGCGACTGGCGGCGAGTGGCACGAGGTGACGCTGCGCTGGATCGGCGCCATCGCCATGCTCGGCATGCTCGCGCTGCTGGTCATCTTCTATCTGTGGCGCGGCATGGTCAAAATCGAGGGCGGACGTTCCGGGCGCACGATCGTGCGCTTCAATCGCATTCGAGCGCTTCGTGCACTGGCTGACGGCGAGCTGCTTCATCATCCTCGCGCTCTCCGGCCTCAACATCACGTTCGGCAAGCCGCTGCTGCTGCCGCTGCTCGGCCCTGAGACCTTCACCACCTGGTCGGAGGTGCGAAATACGCGCACAACTTTCTCAGCTTCCCCTTCACCATCGGCGTGGTGCTGATCTTCCTGATGTGGATCGGCGGCAATATCCCGAACGCGCGTCGACGTCGAATGGTTCAAGCGCGGCGGCGGCATCCTCGGCGACGATCATCCGCCGGCCGGCCACTTCAACGGCGGCCAGAAGCTGATCTACTGGATCGTCGTGCTCGGCGGCGGCAGCTCGGCGGTGACCGGCTATCTGCTGCTGTTCCCGTTCTACGGCACCGGAATTTCCGGCATGCAGCTCGCCGAGATCGTCCACGCCACGGTCGGCATGCTGTTCATCGCCGCCATGCTGGGCCACATCTACATCGGCACCATCGGCATGGAAGGCGCCTTCGAGGCCATGGGCGAGGGCACCGTCGACGTCAATTGGGCCAAGCAGCACCACAGCCTGTGGCTGAAGGACGAAATGTCGCGGGCGCCAAGGGCGCCAGCACCCGGGCCCAGCCCGCCGAATAGACGGCCGATTTCGCAACTGCAAGACGCCCGGCTTCAAGGCCGGGCGTTTTGCTATAAGGGGCCATGCGCATCATCGGTCTCGCCGGCTGGAGCGGTTCCGGCAAAACCACGCTGATCACCAAGCTGATTCCGCGCCTGCTGGCGCGCGGATTGCGCGTCTCCACGCTCAAGCACGCCCATCACGGCTTCGATCTGGACAAGCCCGGCAAGGATTCCTTCGTCCACCGCACCGCCGGCGCCACCGAGGTGATCATCTCGTCGGCCAAGCGCTGGGCCATCCTGCACGAGCTGCGCGGGGAGCCGGAATGGGACTTGCGCAACCTGGTCGCCAAGATGTCGCCGGTCGATCTGGTGCTGGTCGAAGGCTTCAAGCGTGACGCGTTTCCGAAGCTGGAGATCCATCGGGCGGTGAACGGCAAGCCGCTGCTGCATCCGGACGATCCCCACATCGTCGCGGTCGCGTCCGACGGCGCGCTGCCGGCGGCGAAAGTGCCGGTGGTCGATCTCAACGATATTGAGGCGATCGCCGATTTGCTGCTCAAGCATGCCGTGGCGGTCAGCGCATGATCCCGAAAAGTGGGAACCGGTTTTCGGATAAGATCATGCGCAAGCAAATAGAGAGCGCGTGATGGCGCAACTGACCGACGACTGCTTCGCGTTTTCCGGCCCGCTGCTGCGGCTCGTGGACATGGAGCGGCTGATCGGCGAGCGCGTCGCGCCGGTGGCGGAAACCGAGCGCGTGCCGCTGCGCGCGGCGCGTGGGCGTGTCATCGCGTTGGACGTGAAGGCGCCGGTCGACCTGCCGCCGTTCGATAATTCCGCGGTCGACGGCTATGCCGTGCGCCACGCCGATCTCGCGCCCAATGGCGACACGAAACTCACCGTCGCCGGACGGCTGACCGCCGGCCGCCGCCCCAATCTTACGCTCAAGCCCGGCCAGGCCATCCGGATTTTCACCGGCGCGGCGATGCCGTCCGGCGCCGACACCGTGTTCATGCAGGAAGACGTGACGGTGGACGGCGATTTCGTGATCGTACCGCGCGGGCTTAAAGTCGGCTCCAACCGCCGGCTGGCCGGCGAGGACGTGCCCGCCGGCGCCGTGGTGCTGCCGGCCGGCACGGTGCTGGAGGCGCAGCATGTCGCGCTGAGCGCCGCGCTCGGCTTGACCGAAGTCGAGGTGCGCCGGCGGCTGAAGGTTGCGATCTTCTCCACCGGCGACGAAGTGGTGGAGCCCGGCACGGCGCGCGGCGGCGCCGCGATCTACGATGCCAATCGATTTTTGCTGAGCGCGTTGCTGGAGCGGCTCGGCGCGATCGTGACCGATCTCGGCATTCTGGCCGACGATCCGGGCGAACTCGCGCGCGCGCTCGCCAAGGCGGCGGCCTGGCACGATCTCGTCATCACCACCGGCGGCGTCTCCACCGGCGAAGCCGATCACGTGCGCAGCGCGGTCGAGCGCATCGGCAGCCTGGTGTTCTGGCGCGTCGCCATCAAGCCGGGACGGCCGGTGGCCATGGGCGTGATCCGCGCCGCCGCGCGCAAGGACCGCGCGGCGCACAGCGGCGCGGCCTTCGTCGGGCTGCCGGGCAATCCGGTCGCGGTGTTCGTGACTTTCGTGCGGGTGGTGAAGCCGCTGCTGCTGCGGCTCTCGGGCGCGCGGCCGCAAATGCTGGTGCCGCTGCCGGTGCGCGCCGCCTTCGCCTACAAGAAAAAGAAAGACCGCCGCGAATATGTGCGGGTGGCGCTGCGGCGCGGGCACGACGGCGAGATCGAGGCGGTCAAGCACCCGCAGGATGGCGCGGGCATTCTCACGTCGCTGACCGAAACCGACGGGCTGCTGGAATTCCCCGAGGACGTGACGGCGATCGAGCCGGGCGAGCGCGTCGGCTTCCTGTCCTACGCGGCGCTTACCGGCTGAGATTTAAAGACCTACGCCCCGAGGCGCACGGCCTCGGTCTTGAAGGCATCGTCGGACTGCTGCTGGATGCCGCTGAGCACCACGCCGCCGATGACGGCGATGGCGATGGCCGCCACGCAGGCGAGAAGAAATGTTTTCATGTTTTTGGTCCTCCCGAAAAACCCTTAGCTTGCAACCATAGCAGATATGGACGGCAAGCGAGCCAGGTCAAGTTACGGTCAACCGCCCGAATGCTGCAACGCAATGTGCGCGGCGCGGGCGGCGTCTTCTGGCGTATTGACGTTGAAGAACGGGTCGATGGGCTGATCCGGCCATTCGGCGATGGCGACACCATATCGCGCCGTCCAAACCTCGATCTTGCGCAAGTCTTCCTCGACCAGCGCCTTGCGCAAGTCCGCACGCAGCGCCAGCGGCCATAGGCCCACCACCGGATGGCGCCATTCGCCGGAGCGGGCGCAGGCGAGCGGCACGCCGGCGCCCATCTTGCGCCGGGCCTGGTGCAGCTTCTCCACCAGATCGTCGGGCAGGAACGGGCAGTCGCCCGGCACGCTGACCATCCATTCGACGCCGTTGTCCTGCGCCGCCAACCAGTCGAGCCCGGCGAGGATGCCGGCGAGCGGACCGGCAAAACCCGGCACGTTGTCGGCGATCACCGGCAGCCCGGTATCGGCGAAACGCTTGGGGTCGCCGTTGGCGTTGATGATGATGCCGGTGCATTGCGCCGAGAGACACGCCAGCACGCGATCGAGAATGGTGACGCCGCCGATCTCGATCAGCGCCTTGTCGCCACCGCCCATGCGGCGCGCGAGCCCGCCGGCGAGCACAAGACCGAGGGTGGGGGGAGTTGGGACGTCAGTCATCGTTAGCGGAAGACAATAGTTTATTCGTCATGCACGGCCGCTTTGCGCCGGTGCTTGGCGCTTTCGTCCTCAACGGTGGCGAGATCCTGATCGAACACGATGCGGTCCTCGCCGGCGAGCGCGACAAAACGTTTGCCGCGCGCGCGGCCGATCAGCGTCAAGTTAGCCTTGCGCGCGAGCTCCACGCCCCAGGCGGTGAAACCCGAGCGCGAAATCAGGATCGGAATGCCCATGCGTACGGTCTTGATCACCATTTCCGAGGTCAGCCGGCCGGTGGTGTAGAAAATCTTGTCGGCGGCCTGTACCTTTTCCTTGAACATCCAGCCGGCGATCTTGTCGACCGCGTTGTGGCGGCCGACGTCTTCCATATAGACCAGCGGCTGATCCTCGCGCGCCAGCACGCAGCCGTGGATGGCGCCCGCTTCGAGATAGAGCGACGGCGTGGTGTTGATCTTGTGGGTGAGCGCATAGAGCCAGGAGGTGCGCAAGGTCGCCTTCGGCAGCGAGACGTTTTCCAGCGCTTCCATCAGGTCGCCGAACACGGTGCCCTGCGCGCAGCCGGAGGTCTGCACTTTCTTCTTGAGCTTTTTCTCGTAATTGGTCTTGCGCTTGGTGCGCACGACCACAACGCTAAGCTCCTCGTCGTAATCGACGCCGGTCACCACGTCGTCGGGCAGCAGCATGTTCTGGTTGAGCAGATAGCCGACCGCCAGATAATCCGGGTAGTCGCCGATGGTCATGGCGGTGACGATTTCCTGCGCGTTGAGGAAAATCGTCAGCGCGCGCTCGACCGTCACCGAGGTCTCGATCTTGGCCCCGGTCTGGTCGATGCCGGTGACGCGTTCGGTCAGCCGCGGATCCTGCGGATTGGGCCGGATGATGTAGCCGTCGTTATCTTTCGTCATATGAACATTATAGCAGAGAAATCGCTCCTAGCCGCACACTGCCCACATAAGTGGGCAGGGGCGCAATTGCTACAGCCATCAGTTCCCTTTGCGTGCGCTCCGGTCTAAGAATGCCACCAACGACAATGAGCCTAACGCAAGGCTCGCTAGATACACCCGGGGGAGATGCTAGCCATGTACCGCGCCACCAAAGACATTGTGCTGCCGACCACCATCACCGGCTCGCTGCCGCGGCCGAGCTGGTACACGGAAAATCTCGGCACCCGGCATTTTCTCGAGGCGATGGTCTCGCGCCGCTTCCGCGAGCAATACGAAGACGCGCTGACCTGCTATCTGCGCGACCAGGAGCTGGCCGGCCTCGACATCGTCACCGACGGCGACTGCCGCTTCGACGACGACGTCGGCGGCCAGAGCTGGACCGCCTATCCGCCGAACCACATGACCGGTCTCGATATTGAACACCCGGTGCCGACGCCAGCCGGACGCGGCGGCCTCTGGTTCCCGCGCGGCCACATCCTGCACGATTATCTCGAGTCGCGCGTTATGCCGGTCATCACCGGCCCGATCGGCCGCGGCAATCTGCAATACACCGCGATGTGGAAAGCGGCGCAGCGCTTCACCGAAAAGCCGGTGAAGTTCGGCGGGGTGTCGGCGGAGATCGTCGCCTTCGCGCTGCAGGACCGGCACTACAAGAGCATTCCGGATCGCATGTTCGCGATCGCCGACGCCTTCAACGAGGAGTATCACGAGCTCGCCGATGCCGGATGTCCGGTGATCCAGATCGAGGAGCCGCAGATCCATCTGATCGCGGTGCGCAAGATTCAGGACAAGGTGATCACTCCGCAGTTGATGGTCGAGGTGTTCAACCGCACCGTAAAGGGGCTCCGCGCCAAGACCGAGGTGTGGGCGCATTCCTGCTGGGGCAATCCGTCGCAGCAAAGAATGTTCGCGGAGGTGCAGAGCTACAAGCCCGCGCTCGAGGTCTACAACATGGTGGACGCTGACGTCATCACTTTCGAGTCGTCGAGCTCCGGCGGCATCGACCTCGAAGCCATCGGCAAGATCATCACCAACAAGAAAATCTCAATCGGCGTGATCGACCACCACACGCTTCAGGTCGAGCAGCCGGAGCAGGTCGCGGCGCAGATCCGCGCGGCGCTGAAATACATCCCGGCCGAGCGGTTGATGGTCTCGACTGACTGCGGCATGGGCCGAGAAGGCATGAGCCGCCGCCACGCCTTCTACAAGGCGGTCGCGATCGTGCTCGGCACCAATATCGTGCGCAAGGAGCTTGGTGTCCCGCAGGCCAAGTGCCTCGCCGCCGACGAGCGCTATTCGCTGGTGGTGCCGGTGAAGTGACGCGCTACGGCGCCGCGCTGATCGCGACGGCAATCGAATCCGATGCGACGCCGCTGATCTGCAAAACAAACGGCGCGATGCCGAGGTCAAGCCTGACGCTCTTGCGCAGGCCGGCGCAATCGCTGCGTCCGGTGCTTCCGACCGAGCGGGCGTAGCGGCCGTCCTGGACGACGTCGATCCAGGCCTCCTCAGACAGCGTGACCTGATAGATGCCTGGCTTATCGGGCGCCGGGAGCCGGATCATGCCGCCAAACCAGCGTTCCGACCGCGGCTTGCGCTCGGGCGGCATGGCGAAAACCGCATCCGCGCCCGGCTGCAAACGCAAAATGAATGCGCCGCCCGGAATTGCCGCCAGCGTCTCTCCGACTTTTTTAGTGGGCTTTTCTGCCGCAGCAAACCAAGTGTGCTGCTGTGCCAGCGGCCAGGCGAATTTCTAGCAGCCGTCTTCGGCAGCGGCCGGAGCCAGCAGCGCGATCAGCACCGCGACGGTGAAGGCAATGTGCATGCTCAATCCACCCCCACCATCACATTGCTCGCCTTGATGATGGCGTAGGCGGGCTTGCCGGCCGCGAGCTTCAATTCGTCTGCCAACTCGTTGGTGATCGAGGCGGTCACGATCTGCCCGCCGATATCGATGCGGACATGCGACGTGGTCGCGCCCTTCTTCACCTCGACGATCTTGCCCTTGAGCTGATTGCGCGCGCTCAGTTTCATGTGGCGGCTCCTTTATTGTCCCGGCGCAAAGCCGAAGCTGGCCAGGATCTTCTGTCCCTCCGTCGACAAAATGAATTCCACGAATTCCTGCGCCGCCTCGGGTGCGCCGCTGATCACGGTCAAGCCGTAATCGGCGCCGACCGACAGCGCCTCCGGCAGTTCGACTGTCTGCTGCCCGGGGTATTGTTTCTGCGCGGCCAGCGCGTTGGTGCAATAGGTGAGGAATATGTCGGCGCGCCCTTCCGCCACGTGCCAGCCGTAAACGTTGCGCCCGGCCGGCGGCACGGCGCTGTCCTTGCTGCCGGTCAGCTTAAACGCCTTCATTTCCAGCAACTCCCGCCCGCCTTGCTTGAGCACTTCGGCTTTGGTGAAAACCTGCTCCGCATAGTCGCCGGCAGCGTCGGCCCTCGGCGTCGACGTGGCGAGTTTCACCTTGGGGTCGAGCATGCGCGTCAGAAGATTGGCGATGGTGACGTCGAGTCCCGGCTTGACCAGGGCGCACAGCTTGTTGCGCGCAAAGCGGACCGCGGGGCCGCCCGTGCCGTCGTCAAAAAGCGCCTCCGGATGCTCCATGTTGGCCGAGGCGAAAATGTCGGCCTTGGCGCCGTCGGCGATCTCGTTCTTGAGCACGCCGGAGGGGCCATATTTTGCCTGCACCTTGTGACCGGATTTGCGCTCGTAAGCCTTGGCCATCTCGGTCAGCGCGTCTTTCAGGCTGCCCGCGGCGTAGAGTTGCACAGTGTCGGCGAGGGCAGGAGCATTCATGATGATGTTGCCAATAGATCGCCAAGCAAGAGCCACGAACACAGCCGTCATGCCCCGCGAAAGCGGGGCATCCAGTAAACGCGAACGATGCAAATGGGTACGAATGTTCAGCACTGATGCACCGGGCCTACTCGATCGTCCGCTTTCGCGGACGTGACAGTAACAATTCGCGTCACGCGCTCGGATCGCTGGCGTTCGGATAGAACAGCTGCTCGCCGTTGATCTTGTAATCGGCGATGGCCTTCTGTCCCTCCGGCGACACCAGCCAGTCGATGAACTGCTGGCCGAGTTCCTTTTTCACGTTCGGATGCTTCTCCGGGTTCACCAGCATGACACCGTATTGGTTGAACAGCCGCTTGTCGCCTTCCACCGCGATGACGAGATCGCCCTTGTTCTTGAACGAGATCCAGGTGCCGCGATCCGACAGCACATAGGCGTTGCCGGCGCCGGCGGTGTTGAGCGCTGCGCCCATGCCCTGGCCGATCGACTTGTACCAGGCGCCCTTATCCTTCTCGATGTCGACGCCGGAAGCCTTCCAGAGATTGACCTCGGCGATGTGGGTGCCGGATTTATCGCCGCGCGAGATGAAGTCCGCCTGCTTGGCCATGATCTGTTTGAGCGCTGCGCCGACATCCTTCATGCCCTTGATGCCGGCGGGATCGCTCTTCGGCCCGATCAGCACGAAGTCGTTGTACATCACCGGAAAGCGCTTTACACCCTGGCCTTCGGCGAGAAATTGTTCTTCCGCCGATTTGGCATGCACGAACACCACATCGGCGTCGCCGCGCCGGCCGGTGTCGAGCGCCTGGCCGGTGCCTTGCGCCACGACTTTCACCTCAATGCCGGTTTTTTGCTTGAACAGCGGCAGGATGTGGCCGAACAGGCCGGAATCCTGCGTCGAGGTGGTCGACGAGACCATGATCGATTTGTCCTGCGCGAGGGCGGGCGCGGCGAATAGGATGACGCCAAAGGCGGCGGCTATGAGAGTGCGGCGGCTATGCATGAGATCCTCCACTTGTTTTGACGTCTCGTTAAACCAGCAATTCGCCGGCGATGAATTTTCTTGCCTCGTTGGTTTTCGGGCCCGCAAAGAACGCGTCCGCCGGCCCGCTCTCGACCACGCGACCGCGATGCAGCAGCACGATGTCGCCGGCTAGCCGTTTCGCTTCGCCGAGATCGTGTGTCGCCATCACCACCTTGACGCCGCGCGCGGCGACGGCGCGCACGATGTCCTCGATCGCTTTGGTGGCGGCGGGATCGAGGCTGGCGGTCGGCTCATCGAGGAACAGAATGGCCGGATCGCGCGCCAGCGCGCGCGCCAGCGCCAGCCGCTGCTGCTCGCCGCCCGAAAGCCGGCGCGCCGGGCGCCGTTCGAGGCCGTCGAGGCCGACCAGATCGAGCAATTCGGCAACCCGTTCGTTGCGCGCGGCGCGTGGCACATTCGCTGCCGCGAGCGCGTAACGGACATTGCCGGCGGTGCTGCGCCGGAGCATGGCCGGGCGCTGGAACATGATAGCGAGCTGCTGCGGTGACGCCGTCTCGCGCCCGCCCCAAGTAATCCGCCCGCGCGTGACGGAGATAAGTCCCATGGCGGCGCGCAACAGCGTGGTCTTGCCGGAGCCGTTGGGGCCGATCAAAACGGTCGGCGGACCGGCTTCGAGCGTGAGCGAGATGTTGTCGAGGATCGTCACCTCGGAGGCGAGGATTCCAACTTCTAAGAACATGACCGGCAGGTCGGTGCTCAATGCGCGCATGCTCATCCCGCGTAGCGTTCGCCGGCGCGGCGCGCGGCCCAGGCCAGCGCGTTGATCGCAATCACGATGGAAATCAACACGATGCCGAGGCCGATCGCGAGCGGCAGGTCGCCCTTGGAGGTTTCCAGCGCGATCGCCGTGGTCATGGTACGGGTGAAGCCCTCGATATTGCCGCCGACGATGATGATGGCGCCGACTTCCGCCGCCGCCCGGCCGAATCCCGCAAGCAGCGCCGTCACCAGGGAAAATCGCGCGTCCCAGACCAGCGTGGCGACGCGGCCCGCCGGGCCGACATTCATGGCGGCGAGCTCGTCGCGATACTCCACCCACAAGTCCTCGATGGTTTGCCGGGTGAGGGCCGCAATGATTGGTGCCACCAGCACGGTCTGCGCAATCACCATGGCTTGCGGTGTGAACAGCAGGCCCCAGGCCCCAAGCGGCCCCGAGCGCGACAGCGCCAGAAACACCGCCAGCCCCACGACCACCGGCGGCAGGCCCATCAATGCGTTGAGCACCACGATTGTCGCCTCGCGGCCCGGAAAGCGCGTCAGCGCCAAGAAAGCGCCGACCGGCACGCCGATCAGCGCGGCAAACAGCACCGCGCTCAGGCTGACCAGCAGCGACAGCCGCACGATGGCGAAAAGCCCTGGATCGCCGGTGAGCACCAAGGCCAGTGCAAATTCATCACCCGTCATTGTGGTTCCCAAAAATGCCCCAACGCCGGCCGCAATGACTCGCGGCCCGCGGCGGTTTGGCTTTCGTTCATTTAGCGCGTAAATTTCTAAGATGGTCAATAATTGAAAACAAAACATAAATATGCATATAAATACGTGAACAGAACCAAGGCTTAAGTGGCTGAGAGGCTAAAAGCACCCAAAACGCGTCGTGCATCTTGGCTTGCAAAACCATGCGTCGGTCGCCATGAGCTATCGGCGCTTGCAGCAGGCAGTCGCGTGGTCGATGCGCAAAAACGCGCCGCGCGCATTTTAATGTAAGAAGACTTGCGCCATTACGAGCGCTGGTAAGGAGGGGTGGCCGAGTGGCTGAAGGCGCACGCTTGGAAAGCGTGTTTACGGGAAACCGTAACGTGGGTTCGAATCCCACTCCCTCCGCCACTACGCTCATTTACGGTGGCTTACGGTAGACTACTCTCCACTACTCTCCACTACTCGCAGAGTTTGCATTTTCACTTCCCCCGCGTGTTGATTTAGGTCGCGGACCCATAAACGCGCGGCCAAAAACCGACTTGCACGAGCGTTGGCGAATGTCCGCTATTGGGGGTAAAGCGGACATTGGATGGATTAATCCCAATGTCTGCTTTTGACCCAAAGCGGACATTGCGTTCCGATTCAGACGTAAGAAACCGGCCATGCCAAGAACATGGCCGGTTCGGGTTCGTATTTGCCTGAGTAGGCATTATCACTCCGGTGAAGGTAGCGCTTCGCCCTTCGGTACGAGATAGACGCGCGTTCGCCACTGATCGGAGCGCTCTGACCGGCCGCAATCGGCGTTTGTACATGCTCCCGGCTTGATCGAGGCGATTACTATATCGAAATCGGCACCCGGCACTTCCATCGTGGTCAAGAGAGGCGCGTCTTGGTTCGGAAGCATTGCTTGCTTCTGCTGGGCATTGGCTCCGCCGAAGCTGAGTGTGATAAGTATCGCGACGATCAAGAAGTATTTGGGCATGGATATTCTCCATTGCGAAAGGGTTGAGCATTCGGTGCTTTTTTGAGCCGGCCGCTTCGCCATTCAAGCGGGCGGTCGGATGGGATTCGAACTGGTCTTTGGCTGCACTATTTCGCTGCGGAAGTGAGCATCGTGCCGTTTGGGACGACGTAGAGCGCAATAGGCTTCGGCAACTTGCGATTTTTGCTCTGCACATCGAAGTCGCCAGCGGATAGCTGCAAGGTATTGATGGCCTTTAACATCGCCGCCTCGTCATCGAATGCCAGCGCGAGTTCCCCGCCGATCAACGGGACCACGAGGGCGTCAGGCGATTTGCTGTAGTCGATGGTCTCCCCGGTCTGGGATTTCGGC
This sequence comes from uncultured Alphaproteobacteria bacterium, assembly GCA_963781875.1. Lineage (GTDB taxonomy): Bacteria > Pseudomonadota > Alphaproteobacteria > Rhizobiales > Xanthobacteraceae > Pseudolabrys. The sequence goes on along the minus strand of CAWAHP010000009.1, from coordinate 59,478 downwards.
ATGGCGATGACGATGTCGAAACCGGCTCCCGGCACTTCCAATTTCTTTAGGACGGCTTCCTGCTGTTGGGCATTGGCCGCGCAGGTGCAAAGTACGACGAGCGCCGCACAAATCGAGATAGTCTTGAGCATGGTACCCTCCGTTTAAATCGATCACGTTCATCGCGGTCGATGTGAGCAGAGGATGCTTGTTGGCCGGCGGAAAGACTTTGCGGGGACCTTGTCGCGGTGGTGGAAGTGTCTTGTTTATTCGTCCACGATGACTTGCCGTCCTATCGTCACGACGCCGATATGGAGGCGAATTGAGCCACTTAGGCGACAATAAGCGTTGTTTTACAATGGATTGCGTCATTAATAGTGATACGCTCGTATATTGAAGATCCTTGAGTACTGAATGAGCACAAGGATCACGGGGCGCCAGCGTGCGGTTTTCATTTGCGGACTATGTGCTCGATGTTGATCGGCGTGAGCTGACACACGATTCTGAGCAGGTCTTAATCGCACCGCAAGTCTTCGATCTGTTGGTCTACCTCGTGAAGAATCGAGAGCGTGTTGTCAGCAAAGACGACCTTATCGAAGGCGTCTGGGGTGGCAGGATCGTTTCCGAATCGACACTGACCAGCCACATCAATGCGGTGCGCAAGGCGGTCGGCGACAGCGGCGAAGACCAGAATCTCTGTGCGCACTATTGCCCGCAAAGGTTTCCGTTTTGTCAGTGACGTCAGGGAAGAGACAGCTCGCGGACAGCGGATTCCGCGAAATCGGCGCCGTCCGCAAAATCGGAGGAAACAAAAATTGCGCCATTGACTCGCGCCATCGACGCAGCCACCAAGTCGCCGCCTGCGCTGGCTTTCCCGATAAGCCGTCAATAGCGGTGCTGGCATTCCAGAACATGAGTGGCGATCCGGAGCAAGAGTATTTCGCGGACGGCATTGCCGCAGACATCATCGCCGCTCTCTCTAAATCGCGCTGGCTGTTCGTTATTGCTCGGAACTCGAGCTTTGCATACAAGGGCCGATCCGTTGACATCAAGCAAATCAGCCGCGAACTTGGCGTGAGATTTGTTCTTGAAGGCAGCGTTCGTAAGGCGGGCAGCCGTGTTCGAATCACCGTACAACTCATTGAGGCGATAACCGGCGCCCATCTCTGGGCCGAGCGATATGACCGTGATCTAACCGACATATTTGCCGTACAGGATGAAATAACCGAGAGCGTTGCTGCAGCGATTGAGCCGGCCATGGCGCAAGCGGAGCGGCATCGCGTCAGTCGGAAACCCCCTGATAGTCTGGATGCATGGGAAGCCTATCATCGCGGCCTTTGGCATTTTCTTAAACAGGAGCCACGCGAGAACCAACAAGCCAAGGGGTTCTTTCAACGTGCCATGGAACTCGATTCCGGATTCGCTGCTGGGCACTATGCGTTAGCGCTTTCCAATGTCTGGGATGGTTGGGTCTATGCATCTCGGCCTATGGAGGACTGCGTCGGCATCGCGCGTCCATTGGCACAGCGCGCACTGGCCCTCGACGATGCGGACGCGGTGTCCCATTTCGTCATGGGCATCGTATTGTATATGAGCGGGGACATTCAGGGCGCGCGCAGCGAGTACGAACGGGCCATCAGCCTGAACCCAAACCATGCCTGGGCTGTGGGCGCATTGGGCGGCCTTCATTGCAACGACGGTCGCCCGAACGAAGCCATCGCCGCGCTAAGCAAGGCTATGCGTGCGAGCCCGCATGATCCTTTGATGTGGATATGGATGCTGTGGGTGGCCGCAACGCACCTTTATGCGGGTAACTTCCAAGCTGCGGTCGATGCTGCGGATCGTCTTATCCGGTTTCGTCCGGATAAGTCGAACGCGTATCGGCTCAAGGCAGCGGCACTCGGCCATCTTGGTCAAATTGAGGAGGCCAAAAGGGCTTTGAAAATAGCCACCGAAGTATCGCCGCAGAATTTCGAGTACTTTGTGCGAAAACGTCCCACATGGATGCGGACCGTTGATCACGATTTGCAGATTGAAGGCCTGAGAAAGGCAGGATTGCCGCAGTGATCGGCAATCGGTCGGTCGCGCCGCAGACGCGCAACGATGTCGGCTATTGGCACTTAGCGGACATTCGCGGCACCGCAACATTTTGTCCGCTATTGGAGTAACAGCGGACATCGCCCCTCCGCTAATTCACACAACCCCACCGGATCGACACTCCATGGGTCAATAAAGCCGCGCTGCCCCAGAAAGCGGCGCCGGTGAGCCGAAAGCGCGTTGAAGCTCCTACCAGCGGGGCAACGCTAAAATGGCCCCCTGAATCTCCCACGGACAGCCAAGGCATCAGTAATTTTGATTCAAGACGCGGGCGATCTTTGAATCATTGTTGCGCTGTTTGTGCTCGGTCACTGGTCACTCTCTGTTTTATTCTGCGACCAGTGGAGTCATTGAGCATGGAGGCAAGCCAATGAAATCGAGTCACCTGAAGTTGGTCGAACGCACTGATATGCGACCAGTTGCATCGAAAGGTCGCAAACCAAACGAAGCATACCGGGTTCGCGAGCACTTGACCGAAGATGAGATGAACAAGTTGCTGGCCGCGCTCAAGGCTAATCGGCATGGCCAGCGTGATTGGCTGATTGGTTTATTGATCTATCGACATGGCCTGCGAGTCAGCGAAGCCTGTGACCTGCGATGGGACGACATCAACCTAGCCAAGCGCACCATTCAGGTCCGCCGCCTCAAGGGCAGCGATGACAGCACCCACTATCTCGAACGCGATGAGCTCGCTGGCCTCAAACGATTGCAGCGCGAGCAAGAGCCCAAGTCAGCCTATGTATTCGTCAATGAGCGAGGGCAGCCATTCGGACGCATGGGCATTGGCCGCATGATCGAGCGGGCTGGCGAAGCCGCCGCGCTACCCTTCCCCGTTCATGCGCACATGCTCAGGCATTCGACGGGGTACGCTCTAGCGGGCAAGGGCATGGACACGCGGCGACTGCAACACTTCTTAGGCCACGCCAGCATCACCAATACGGTGCGCTACACCGCAATGTCGCCGGAGCCCTTCAAGGACATTTGGCGGTGAAGGCCGCACTGCTAGCCCGCTAATGATTACTGCTCCTTGATTTCGACCACCGCATTCCCTGTGGATAAAGCTCATCTCCGCTGACGTCTTTTTGCAATTTTGGACGGCCTTTTGGTACTTTGAAACGTCAACGGAGAGGTTGAAGGCGAGCAGGCCCATTGCCCGCCACCCTCTAGCCGTTGAGATTTTTCATGCCTCGCAAACCGCGAGACCAGACCTTCAAAAAAAACGACTTTTATCGCCTCGTTGATGCAGCGAGGGCGAAAAACATTCCTGTCGCACGCATCATAGTGACGCGCGATGGGCTTTCGCTCGTTGTAGGCGAGCCCGAAGGGGCAAAAGCAGGGGATGAAAATCCGTGGGATGAGGTTTTGACAAATGCTGCGCACGAAAAGCGGCCTACCTAAACACTGCTGTTGGAATTTAGACCAGCACGGCAAGCGGCGCGTTCGCTTCCGCAAGGGTGGCTTCTCAACCTATCTGACCGGCATCCCGTGGTCGGAAGATTTTATGCGCCAGTACGCTGGCGCGCTTGAGGGCTTGCAGGCGCTGCGTGCGGAAATCGGTGCGGAGCGTACCAAGGCCGGATCATTCAACGCGCTGTGCGTGTCCTACTATCGTTCGCCAGAATTTCGCGGCCTTAAGGCCAGCACGCAGGCCATGCGGCGCAATATCATTGAGGGGTTCCGCCTTGCGCACGGCAGCAAGCCGCTCAAAGGGCTAGGGCGAGCGCATATCAGCGAAATTATCGGCGCGAAGGCGAATACGCCGGAAGCGGCAAACAACCTGCTTAAAGTGCTGCGCGTACTTCTGGCTTATGCGGTCGATCAAGGCATGATCGAAAGTAATCCTGCTATCCGCGTGAAGAAATACCGCAGCCATGGCGAGGGCTTCCACACATGGAGTGAGGACGAAATTGCGCAATTCCACGCGAAGCATCCGACCGGCACCCGCGCTGGGCTGGCGTTTGCACTGCTGCTGTACACCGCACAGCGTCGTGGCGACGTGGTGCGCATGGGTTGGCAGCACGTGAAGGGCGATGAGATTGCAGTACGTCAGGAAAAGACCGACACGCCCCTGCTGATCCCGATGCACCCGGAACTGATGCAAGCCTTGGCATCGGTGCCGCGAACCAACCTTACGTTTTTGCTGACCGAGTTCGGTGCACCGTTCACACCGGCAGGCTTCGGCAATTGGTTCCGCGAGCAATGCAACGTCGCTGGCCTTCCGCAGTGTTCGGCGCACGGGCTGCGCAAGTCCTGCGCAACGCGGCTGGCGAACGCTGGATGCAGCACCGATCAAATCAAGGCGATGACCGGCCACAAGTCGCTATCGGAAGTCACGCGCTACACGCGCGCCGCCGACCAGCAGCGGCTGGCCCGGCAGGCCCTAAACATCCAGCTCGGGGCGGAAGGTGAACAGAAATTGTCCAACCTGCCAATCCGGCTGGACAAAACGGGAGCTAAGTAATGGAAACCCAACAACAAAATTTTGACGATGGCGACCCCGGCTGGATTCGAACCAGCGACCCCCAGCTTAGAAGGCGAGGGTTGTGCGAACGTTTTCAATGGCTATTCCGACAATTCGCGCTTTGTGCCTGCATTGAGACCATTGGGGAATTTGCCGCTGTCGGAATTTTTATCGGTCGTCTCCATAGAGCCCGCCGCTTTCGCGTTCCGGCGATGATCTGGTGCCGCGTGCGCGCGATATAGCGCGGATAGCAATGCGGAGTTTTCTGTCAGCTGAGCGAGCGGATTTGCGGTACCGGTCAGATCCGCGCCGCCGAGTTTGGTAAGATTTTGGCGGTGACTGAATCGTTATCAGACAATTCACCGATGCTTGTCGATAAGGGCGTTCATGAACCTTGTTCCGCACCACGGGAGCCCAATGTTGCGACAAATTGGCGCCGCCCCATTGTCGACTATACCGGATGGTGGCCTATTTCGTATGTGCACGCGGCTAAACTTGCTTCCTGGCCTGCCACCCTTCTCGTTTGTCACCCGGATGCTGCGCCGTCGAAATCTGGACCGGCTGGAGCGCGACTCGCAAGGCTAATGCATCAAGCTTGCCGACAAGTGCGATCGCTATTGCCAGCGCCAATGCCGCACCTCAGGCGGACCGCTGCTCCCGATCGAGGCGCCCTGGGACTGAGTGCGCTCAGCGTGCTCGCGACGCTGAAGGGCTGGTTCGGCCGTTAACGCCGCTGCGCCCGCACCAGCTCGAAGATGCGCGCTGGCAAAATCGGTATCTCGCCAATGATCACGCCGAAATCGGACAGAGCATCTTCGATTCCGCTGACGATCGCCGCGGCCGCCGGCACGGTGCCGGCCTCGCCGATGCCCTTCACCCCGAGCGGATTGGTCGCGCTCGGATATTCCACCAGCTCGACATGCATCGGGGGAATCTCCGTCGCCGTCGGCAATAGATAATCGGCAAGCGTCGTCGTGAACGGCTGCGCGTTGTCATCGTAACCCATCCACTCGAACAGCGCGTTGCCGATGCCGTGCACGACGCCGCCATGGATCTGCCCTTCCGCGAGCTGGGGATGGATCGCTTTGCCGATGTCGTTGACGACGACATAGTTGATGAGCGTGACGCCGCCTGTATCGGGATCGACCGACAATTCGACGGCATGCACGCCCAGGCCGTAGGTGAGGGCCGTCGTCTCGAAGTTGACCGCGGCCTCGAGGCCGGGGGAAAGGCCGCCGGCGATCTTGTAGCCCGGCTGGCCGGCGAGCGAATCCGCCACCTCGCGCAAGCTGATCGACAAATTTCTCCCGGGCTGCACGATCGTGCCGTCCTGGATATCCAGCTCATCGGCCGGCACGTCGAGCATCGCCGCGGCGGCGGCGATCGCTTTTTCGCGTACCGCCTTTGCGGCGAGATGCGTCGAGCTTCCCGCCGTCACCGCCTGACGGCTGGCAAAGCCGCCGAGGCCCAATTGCACCGCCGCCGTATCGCCCGCGACCACCATCACGTCTTCAGGCCGCACGCCCATCTGCTCGGCCGCGATCTGCGCCAGCATGGTCTTGGTGCCTTGCCCCATCGCGGCGGCGCCGGTGTAGACCGATACCTGGCCTGAGCGTCCGACGCGCACGATGGCGGATTCGAATGGTCCGCGTCCGGTGCCTTTCATGCCGGTGGCGACGCCGAAGCCGAGATGCGTGCCGGCGCGACGCGCCTGCTCGCGGCGGGCGGGGAAATTGGCGTAGTCCGCCTTGCGCAGCGCCAGCTCCAGGCAGGCCGGGAAGTCGCCGCTGTCGTAGACGATATTGGAGTCGGATCGCGTGCGCATCGGCGTGCGATAGGGCATCGCCTCCGCCGGTATAAGATTTCGCCGGCGTATCTCTGCCTTGTCGAGCTTGAGCTCGCGCGCGATCGCATCGAGCGTGCGCTCCATCGCGAAGCAGCCTTCCGGATAGCCGGCGCCGCGCACGGTCGCGGTCGGCACCTTGTTGGTTTCCACCGCCGCCACGCACAACCGGTAATGCGGCAGCACATAAGGCCCCGGGAAATTGGTCGACGCGTTATAGGCGAGGTTAACGCCTTGATAGGTGTAGGCGCCGGCGTCGTGGATCATACTGCCGCGCACGCCGTGCAGCTTGCCGTCGTCGTCAAAGCCGACCTCGATCTCCCAGTACTGGTCACGTTCCTGTATCGCGGAGACGAAGTGTTCGCGCCGGTCCTCAATCCATTTCAATGGTCGGCCGAGCAACATGCTGGCCGCGGAGATCGCGACTTCTTCCGGATACAAAATGAACTTGGCGCCGAAGCCGCCGCCGACGTCGGGCGTGATGACGCGAATGCGATTTTCATCGAGGCCGAGCATCTTCATGATGAAGAAGCGCGCTTCGTGCGGAAGCTGCGTCGAGGTCCACACCGTGAGCACGTCGAGGTCGCGGTCGTGGTGCGCCAGCACGCCGCGGCATTCGATCGGGTGCGCACCGCCGCGGTGCTGCTTGAGCGACAGACGCAGACGACGCGGCGCCGCTTCGACTGCCGCGTCGGCGTCGCCATAATCCAGATGAACTCGGTGAGTACGTTACTCTTTCGGTCGACATGCGCCTTGGGCGCAGTGTCGGCCATCGCCTCGCGGCAGTCGGAGGCCGGCGGCAAGTCCTGGATATCGACGTCGATCAAGGCGGCCGCGTCTTCCGCAATATAGCGGTCGTCCGCGACGACGAGGGCAATCGCCTCGCCGACATAGGCCACTTCGCGCGACGCCAGGATGAACGGCGAGATGTTCGGCGGTAGCACCTTGCTGGGAAACTGCAGCGGCAAGCGGTCGGCGGTGAGCCGTGGCCGCAGATCGGCCAGCGTATAGACCGCATGCACTCCTGGAAGCGCGCGCGCCGCGCGGGCGTCGATCGACTTGATCAGGCCGTGCGCCACCGGGCTGCGCAGGAACGCCGCCTCGAGCTGACCGGGCCGACGAATATCGTCGACAAAGCGGCCGGCGCCAATGACCAGCGCGGGGTCTTCGACACGCGGCACGCTCTGTCCGATATACGACTTCATGCGCGCATATTGAGCATCGCCATCAGCGACTGCCCGCCGGCGAGAAGGCGCGCATTGTCGCAGGCCGCCAACAGATCGATGGCTCCATTTATTTCCGTTGGCGAAAAATATTCAAAAGGAGGTGGCTTCAAAGCTGCAACTTACGTGTTCCGTCTTTGCTTTTGACGTGCGGAGCGGCGTCCCGCGCTGTGAGATTAGGTCATCTTTCGTCGATCCGCGAGGTACGCTTGGCGTCGAGTGTAGCCGCGTTCGGGCTACTGTGACAGCGGCCGATTGGAATTTGTGGCCCTGAAGCGCAACTAAAACGTGCTCATGCCGGCGGATGGCAAACATTTTGTGAGCGCACTGGGTCATTTCGTGCCTTCGCCTCGTTTGACACGTTATCGGTCTTTGACGAAGATGAGCGCAAGTGTTCGCGGCCTGCGGCTCGTAGCATTCGCGCTGTGAGCGGGGCTTTCAGCTTCTCGCTCGAACCTCGTCGGACGAACGTCATGAAAATCTCGATCAAATCCCGAGGCGTGGTGCTGGCGGCACTCTCGGCCGTCACCCTGCTGTTCGCGGCGGCGCCGCCTGCGCAAGCGCAGAATCTCATTAAGGTCAAGGTAGGCGATACGACCTCGCTCGCTCAGCTTGGCATGTATGCCGGCATCCAGAAGGGGATTTTCAAGAAGCACGGCATCGACATCGAGCGCATTGCGATCCCGGGTGGCGCCAAGGTGCTGGGCGCGCTGCTCACCGGCGACATCGACATCGGCTATCTGGCCGGCTCCACCTCGCTGCAGGCTCAATTCCAGGGGCGGCCGGTCAAGATCATCGGCATGTCGCACAACATGGAGATCTACACGCTCCTGGGGCAGAATTCGCTCAAGGATAAAATCAAAAGCCCCGCCGATCTGAAGGACCGCACCGTCGGCATCTCGGCGATCGGCTCGGGAAGCTGGGCCTTCGCCAACTTCCTGGCGCATGCCGGATCGCTCGACGCCTCGCGCGACATCAAGATCGTCCCGCTCGGCAATATGACGGCGATCATCTCGGCGCTGAAAACCAACCGGGTCGATACTGTGACGCTGTGGGAGCCGGGAACCACCATGGCGCTCATGGCGAACGATGGTTATTCGGTCGTCGATTTGGTCGATCCGGCGCAACACGAGAAATATTTGCGGTCGCCGCACAGCCTGGTCGAGGTGATCCTGGCGAAGGAGGAGTTGCTCGGCAAGAAGGACCTGCTGAGCAAGTTCTTTGCCGCGCAGAACGAGGCCTATGACTGGCTGCACAAAACGCCGATGGAGGAGGTGGCTAAGGTGGTCGCGCCGATCCTCGGCGACAGCAACATGGACGCTCTGATACCGGCGCTGAAGCGCAATCTCTCCGGCGTGCCGACGGTCGCCACTGTGGACAAGGCGACGTTCGAAAACTCAATGAAGACGATGGTGCAGACCGGTCTCTTCAAAGAGGCGATGCCGTTCGAGAAATCGGTCGACAACACCTTCGCGGCGTCGCGGTGACCGAGGCGGCTACTCCGGCGCAAGCGTCCCCGCCAGCCGCACTCATCGAGGCGCGGGATTTCTCGGTCATCCTCGGCGCTAGCCGTCTGGTCGCGCTTAAGGGCGTGGATCTGACGGTGCACGCCGGCGAGATCGTGGTTCTGGTGGGTCCGAGCGGCTGCGGCAAGACGACCTTCCTCAACAGCGTGTGCGGACTGCTGCCATCTAGCGCGGAATTGTCCGGCACGCTGACCGTCGCGAAGAACGTGCGGCTCGGCTACATGCCGCAGAAGGATGCACTGCTGCCGTGGCGGACGGTGCTTGGCAATGTCGAGGTCGGTCCGGAGCTGCGCGGGTTGGACAAGGCCGAGCGCCGGGCAAAGGCCGAACCTCTGATCGAGCTCGTAGGCCTCTCGCAGTTCCGCAATCACTATCCGCACGAACTGTCCGGCGGCATGCGTCAGCGCGTGTCGCTTGCCCGCACGTTGGCCTACGAGCCGGACGTGATCCTGATGGACGAGCCCTTTGCGGCGCTCGATGCCTTCAACCGCACGGCGCTGCAGGAGGAGATCCTGCGCATCAATGACAAGACGCGGCTGACCGTGCTGTTCATCACGCACGATCTGTCCGAGGCGCTGGTGCTCGGCCGCCGCGTCGCGGTGATGTCCAGCCGCCCCGGACGTATCGTTGAAGTCCATCCCATCGATCTGCCGGAGCCGCGCTCGGCCGCCAAGCTGCGCGGGACCGATGAGTTTCTGCATCTGTTTCAGAAGCTGTGGAACCTGCTGATGGCCGAATCAGATCCGACCAAGCGGAGGGAGTAATGACGCGCAGCCAGATCATCTTCGGCCGCCTCGCCGTGCTCGCCCTCGGCCTTCTGTTCTGGCAGTTCGCCGCCGGCGACCTCGTTCCCGGCGTGCGACTGATCGATCCGTTCTTCATTTCGAGCCCGGGGCGGATCGCGGTCGACCTGAAGAAGGGCTTTGCCGACGGCATTCTGTTGAAGGACGTCGGCATCACCTTGTTCGAAGCCTTCGCCGGACTGGTCATCGGCTTGGTCACCGGCATAGCGGTCGGCCTGGCCTTCGGCATGTGGCGGCCGCTGGAGTTGATCGCCGAGCCGTTCATGTCGGCGTTCAACGCCTTGCCGCGCCCGGCGATCGCGCCTTTGGCGGTGCTCTGGTTCGGCATTGGGCTCGCGTCGAAGGTGCTGCTCGCGTGGTCGCTGGTGTTTTTCCTCGTGTTCTACAACACCTATCTCGGCGTGAAGACCATCGACCAGGATATCGTCAACGCGATGCGCGTGATGCGCGCGAGCCGATGGCAGCTCGTTCGCATCGTCATCTTCCCGTCCGTGTTCTCCTGGATCTTTGCGGCGCTGCGGGTCAGCGTGTCATACGCGCTGATCGGCGCGATTATCGGCGAATTCGTCGGCGCCACCGCGGGCATCGGCTATCAGCTCATTGCCGCAGAAGGCCTGCTGCAGACAGATCGCGTCTACTCGGCACTGATCCTCGTCGGCGTCATCGCGGCTTTGTTGACGACACTCGCGAAGATGCTGGAGAATCGCATCCTGAAATGGCGGCCGCCGGTAAGCGTCTGAGCGGTTAGGAGTACGGCGAGATGACCATCCTTATCAAGAATATCGGCGAATTCTTCACCGGCGACCTCGCGCGCCCCGTCGCGCCGGTCAAAAGCATGCTGGTCGACGACGGCAAGATTGCCGCCCTCGACCCGGCCGAGGAGAAGGCCGACACGATCCTCGATGCTGCCGGCGGCGCCGTGATGCCGGGGCTTGTCGACGGCCACGTCCACCCGATGCTCGGCGAATGGACGCCGGCCCAGGATGCGATCGGCTGGATCGGCAATTATCTGCACGGCGGCACGACCAGCATGATCTCGGCCGGCGAGCTGCACGTGCCCGGCATCGACTATGACAATCTGACGCCTGAGCTGGTGACGTCACTTGCTGTCGTCACCGCGGCAACCACCGGCCGCGTGCGCTGGAGCGGCGTGAAGCTCTACGCCGGCACAGCTCTGATGGTTGCCGGGATGACGGAAACGCATTTCGATCGTCTCGCCGACAGCGGCGTCAAATGGATCAAGTTTCTGTTCTATCCGTTCAAGGCCGATACGACGGAGGCGCTCAATTACGTCAAATGGGCACACGCGCGCGGCATGCGGGTAAAGGTGCACACCGGCGGCGTCTCGCGCTCGGGCGCCAGCGTCGTGTGCGGTTACAACATCCTGTCGTGGCTGCAGCCCGACATTGCCGCGCATGTCAGCGGCGGCCCGATCCCGATGAGCGACGAGGACATCGATTCCGTGGTCGAACACACCTCGTTCTACCTCGAGGTCTGCTCGTCCAATAATTACCGGTCGACGGCCCGTCTAGCGGCGCGGCTGATCGAGCGGAACCAGCTCCAGCGCCTGACACTCGGCACCGATACACCCGGCGGCACCGGTGTCATTCCGCGCGGCATGTTGCGCAACGTCCTGTACCTCGCCTCGATGTGCAATCTCACCGCCGGGCAGGCGGTGGCGGTCGCGACCGGCAACACCGCGCGCGCGCACGGTCTCGACGTCGGGCTGCTCGAAGTGGGGCGCCCGGCCGATGTCGTGGTCTGCGGTTCGATCACCGGCTCGGCCGGCTCGACGCTGAGTGATGCGATCGCCCATGGCGACCTGCCCGGCATCACCCACGTGCTGATCGACGGTAAGTTCGTCGTCACCGACCGCAGCCGGCAGACGCCGCCGCCGACCAAGCGGGCGTTCTTCTGCTGCTGCAATACCGGCGGCTTCGAGGCGCGGCCCGTCTAGGCCGCGCGGCTCGACGCGGGGATCATCTCGCCGACCAGCTTGATGATGCGGTCGCGATCCTTCGGATCCTGCGTGTGCGGGATGATGGCGATCTCATCGACGAGACCCGTCGCCGCGAGCCGCTCGATCTGCTCGCGCGCTTCGCTCGGAGTGCCGGCGATGGCGAAGCGCTCGACTAGATCGTCGGGAACGATGTCACCGTGCGGAGTGCCCACCACCATGTGCTCATAGTATTCATAATGCTCACGAATCTTGGTCACCACGTCCATGGCCGCACCGTCCAGTTCGAACGGCAGCTTGCGCTTCAGAATGCGCGCAACGTGCGCTTTGACTGCACCGCGGGCGGCGCGGCCGTCGTCGAGGATGGAGCAGGGGGTCCAGCACACCACCCGGAACTTCTTATCCTTCAATGTGGTACCGGCCTCGGCGGCGCCCGCCTCCAGCTCGGCGCGCGAGGCGCGCAGGAACTGGGGATCGACCCCGACCAGCACGATGGCACCGTCGCCCACCTTGCCGGCCAGCCGATGGATTTTCGGGCTGCTGACCGCCGGATAGACCGGAATGGGCTTCTGCCCCGCCGCATAGGTGATGCGCACCTCGGCGCCGGTTTCCGGCCAGGTCAGCGTCTTACCGCCCATGAGGTCGCGCAAGATGCCGATCGACTTCTCCAAATTGGCGAGCGTCGACGGCTTCTTGCCGAGCGTCTCCACCGAGCTGTCGCCCGCGCCGATGCCCACCAGCACGCGGTCGCCGACCGTCTCGCGCAAAGTCACCCAGGACGCCGCCAGCACGCCGAGGTCGCGCGTGATCGGATTGGTCACGCCGGTCGCCAGCGTGATCTTTTTGGTCACCATCGCCGCCGCGCCCATGATCACGTAGGGCTCGCGCCAGATCATCTGCGAGTCGCCCATATAGGCGCAGGAGAAGCCCATGTCTTCGGAGAGCTTCACCAGCGTGAGCATGCGCTGCAGCGGCTCGGTCGGGAACAAGCCGACGCCGAATTTAACCCCGGTCATTTCGTTTCATCCTCGTGCGACGATGTGATCGTGCCGGGCAAGCCCGGTTGCTTCGCGCATCATGGCACACCAGCGAAACGGGGGTCGAGTTCAAATTCTCCAAAACATGCGTCGACGCGGCATTCGCAAAAGTTTTCTCCACTCGGAGAGCTTCACCAGCGTGAGCATACGCTGCAGCGGCTCGGTCGGGAACAAGCCGACGCCGAATTTAACCCCGGTCATTTCGTTTCATCCTCGTGCGGCGATGTGATCGTGCCGGGCAAGCCCGGTTGCTTCGCGCATCATGACACAACAGCGAAACGGGGGTCGAGTTCAAATTCTCAAAACATGCGTCGATGCGGCATTCGCAAAAGTTTTCTCCATGCGCAATGGTGCGGCGCACAAAGTCTCCCGCGTTTGACCGGAAGTTGCATCGCGACGGCAAAATGACCTGACCGGGCTTTTTTGGACCAAGCGTTGTGAGAGAATGGCTTGGAAAGGAGCTTGAGTTATGCCGAAGAAGAGGTTCAGCGCGGAGCAGATCGTAACGCTGCTTCGTCAGATTGAAGTGTCGATGGCGCAGGGAAACCCTACGCCGGTGGCCTGCCGGGATGCGGGCATATCGCTGCAGAACTACGCGATGAGCTGCTGAACGGCGAGATCTTCTACAGCCTGAAAGAAGCACAAATCGTCATTGAGCAATGGCGAAAGCACTACAACACGATCCGACCGCACTCGGTGCTCAACTACAGACCACCAGCACACGAGGTCATCACGCGGCCAGTCAGCCAGCCCGTAGTGCAGCGGCCGCTACTAAACTAACTTCGCCAATGGTTCCGTCAGTGGAGGCCGGTCAAAACCGAGTCGTTCATTCTGAAACGCAGCGCTTTGCTCGACGTACCAGATAATCGAAATTGACCACAAACTGATCGGGCCGGTTGATGTCGTGCTTGAGTTTCTCGATGTCGGCGCGCGGGAATTCGGCTGCCGTGTCGCCGGCCGCCTCGGCGATCATCTGCACCTTCGCGGCGTTCTCCAGCATAATTACGCCGACTACTGCCTCTGCAATACTCGCGCCAACGACGACAACGCCGTGGTTCTTGAGTAGCACAGCGCGATGCGGACCGAGCGCCTTAGCGACACCCGCGCCCATAGCGTGACTGCGGATCAGATTGATCGTATCGGTGTAGACCCCGAGTTCCTCGTAGAACAACGCGCTTGGTTGACTATAGCAACGCATCGGCCGGCCAGTCGCCGACAGCGCCACGGAATAGAGCGGATGCGTGTGGATCACACAATGAACGTCTGGGCGGACCTTATAGATTTCCGAGTGAATATAGACCTCACTGTGGCGGCGTGATGTTCCGGCGACTACGTTGCCTTCGAGGTCCGATAGCGAGGATGTTCTCCATAGTTATTTCGTCAAGCCCCACGCTGTGGGGTTTCATGAAAAACTGCGAGGAACCATCGGGTAGCCGAAAGGAAATGTGGCCTCGGGTAAAATCGTCCTGCCCCTCGGCGACAAGTACTTTGCCGGCCCATATCAACTGCTGCTTTATCTCGTCGTAAGGCATATTGATCGTTTCTCCATGCACGTGGAGCGGTGACATTCAGTATGCAGTCATCATTCCCAAAGCGCAGTATGTCCTCAGCGCGAAATGATGGCTGCCTCGCGCGAAAGCGATTTCGATATCTGTGCGGCGGCATTGCAGACGAGTGGAATGTAACTGTCGATTTTTTTCTTGCTCCATCCGGTGCCGGCGAGAGAGATGCTCGCAAAGGGCTGTCCGTTTCGCGTGATCGGGGCCGCAATTCCGATCCGGCCTTTGGTGACCTCCGACTTGGTCATCACAAACCCAGCGCGGCGGATTTCTTTGACGGTTGCTCTGAATTGATTCCAGTCGCGGATTTGCAACACGCGCCGGATCGTTTCTTCGTTGGCAAGGTAGACGGCTTTCAACGTCCGAGGCGGCAACTGGGCCAGGATGGATTTTGACGTCGCGCCGAGAAACATTGGCATCGCCACGCCTCGGCCGTAGCCCGTCTCGCCGGCTTTGCTGCCGCGCAGTTCGTGCACGCACATCACGCAATCCTTGAATCTACGGCTGAGCAAGACCGTGCAGTTTGGGCTCGCCTGCGCCAATAGTGCCGCCATTACAGGCGCTGCATGCAGAATGAGAGGGTCGGTTTCCCGAAGAATGCTTTCGTAGCGTATGAAAGCGGGTCCCAACGCGTATCCGGCTCCTGTAACAGGATCAAGAAACTGCGCCGACACGAGATTGCGCACGTGACGATAAACCGTGCTCTCCGGCAACCCGAGTGCTCGGGTCATCTGCCCGACGGTCCAAACCGGCCGGCTTCTTTCAAAGAGCTGGAGAATCATTATCTGGCGGCTGGAGTTTTTTTCCATGGGTCCGACTTATTTTGCAAGGAATGTCATTATAAGCAAAATGAACGAATTGTCAAAATATAAGAATATCGACCAATTGCTGTTGCCAACATACCGGGCCAGGTGTAGTGGTTGCAAGCCGACTTTTGGCTGGCAAGCAGGCGCTTTGCCCCGCAGTAATGAAGTGGCCAACCGTCGGTTCAAGATTTCTGTTTTTAGCCTCGCCGGATGAGGATGTAGTGATTCTTCTTGGTGGACCGCCGACAAAATGAATCAACGAAAGTCCGGCGCTAGAAGGAATGTTCTTGCCCTTTCGGGAGGCGTGGGAGGGGCCAAGCTTGCTTGCGGTCTCGCCAGCGTGCTGCCGGCCGGGGCGCTGACCATAGTCGCTAATACCGGGGACGACTTCGAGCATTATGGCCTTCACATTTCGCCCGATATTGACACACTTACGTATGCGCTCGCCGGATTGCAGAACGAGCAAACCGGCTGGGGACGGCGGGACGAGACCTGGTCGTTCATGACGGCGCTCGGCGATCTGGGCGGCGAAACGTGGTTTAAGCTGGGGGACCGAGATCTCGCCCTCCATCTGGAACGCACCCGGCGTCTCAACTCGGGACAGCGTCTTTCGCAAGTTACTTCCGACATTGCCCGCTTGTTCGGTGTCTCGAGTCGCATCCTTCCGATGACGGACGACCGCGTGCGAACTCAGGTGGTGACGGAAGACGGCATCCTCGAATTCCAGCGCTATTTCGTCGAAGCTCAATGCCTTCCGAAAGTCAGCGGTTTCATCTTCGACGGTGCCAATCAGGCACGTCCACATCCTGATATCGTTGCGGCGATGAAAGATCCTGATCTGAGGGCAATCGTCCTCTGTCCTTCCAATCCCTTCATAAGTATCGGTCCCATGCTCGCCATAGCTGGTCTCCGCTCGGCGCTGGCAGCGAGTGAAGCACCGGTAATTGCGGTTTCACCGATAATCGGCGGCCATGCGGTGAAGGGTCCGACGGCAAAAATGATGAAAGAGCTGGGTCTGCAAGTCGATGCCTCGGCCGTCGCCGGCCATTATCACGGCCTGATCGATGGATTTGTGATCGACGCAGTCGATGCGTCACTTGCCGACCGCATCGAAGTTCCGGTCGACGTTCAGCCGACCATTATGCGCGACCAAGCCGACCGCGAAAGGCTGGCCCGCGCAGTAATCGATTTCGCCGACCGTCTTACATCCGCTGATGGGAGAGCTTGATGAACCGACAATCAACTCGGTAATTGGACTAGGCTTTCCGCTGGAAAACAGGTTCGCTCGTGAGCGGATAGGAATCCGGAGCAGCTGCGCGATCCAACATCCAAAGCAGCGGTGCAGAAGTGCGCGCGCGGGCAGCCGGGAGATCCGCACCTGAAAGAACGTGTTTCACCATATCGCGCTTGTCCTTGCCGCTGACCACGAACACCATCTGCCGAGTGGAGGTGAGGGCAGGAAAGGTGAGGGTCACACGCGGGACAAACGGCGCTAGTCCGGCCTGATCGATTCCGACCGCCCAGCGGTTCGTCTCCTGGAGCGCGGGATCGCCCGGAAACAGCGACGCCGTGTGGCCGTCGGAACCCAAGCCGAGCAACACCAGATCAAAGAGCGGGCGACCCGGGTCAAGCCGATCCGATCCGTAGAAATGGCGCAACGTGTCTTCGTACCGTCGTGCCGCCTCATGGTGATCGAGAGTATCGGTTGGAATCGCATGAATACACGGGGGCGGGATCGGCAGGCAGTCGAGGAAGGCTGAGCGCGCCATAGTGGCATTACTCCGTTCGTCATCCTGCGGGACGAAACGGTCATCGCTCCAGAACCAGTGCACGTGGTCCCAGCGGTGCTCGCTGCGATACGGTTCGCTGGCAAGGCGCTGGTATACCGGCTTCGGAGTGGAGCCGCCGGTCAGACAGATGGCGCGACGTCTCGGTCCCGACAGGCTTTCGCCCACCAGCTTGGCGGCCCACTCGACCAGCGTCGGGAGATCGGGCGCAACTATCACTTCAGCTTGTGTGTCGATCATGAGCCGCCTTTTTTCGAGCGAGTGACGGTGTCGGTGTGCCAAAGCTATTTTTTGGAAGACGCCGTCGGCTCGACATGCCCGCCGAATCCCTTCCGCATCGCAGAAAGCACCTTCTCTGCAAATGTGTGCTCCTGGCGGGACCGAAACCGGGCAAACAGCGCGGCGGTTAGCACTTCTGCTCGGGCACGGCCTCCTCGACTGCAGCCATGATCGTCCAGCGACCCTCGCCTGAATCTTCGACGTGGCCGGAAAATTCGGACAGCTTCGCGTCGCGGGCTAGTGCTGATGCCGCGAGATCGAGCAGCCAGGACGTGATGACACTTCCGCGTCGCCATACCTCGGAAATGTCTGCGAGATCGAAGTCAAACCTGAATTCTTCGGGAATCGACGGATTCGCCGCGTTCCGCAAGATATCGAAGCCTTCGGCGTAGGCCTGCATCAGACCGTACTCAATGCCGTTGTGGATCATCTTTACGAAGTGGCCGGCTCCGCTAGGCCCGGCGTGGATGTATCCGCCCTCCGCAACGGCCTGCTTGCCGCTTCGGCCTTGAGTGCGCGGAATATCGCCTACGCCTGGAGCAAGCGTTTTGAAAATGGGATCGAGGCGCTGCACGGCGGCCTTGCCGCCGCCGATCATCATGCAATAGCCGCGGTCCAGGCCCCAAACGCCGCCGCTCGTTCCGACGTCGACGTAATCAATCCCTTGGACTTCAGCGTTTTGGAGCGTCGGATGTCATCCCGCCAAAAGCTGTTGCCGCCGTCGATCATGACGTCGCCGGGTTCGAGCAACTCGGAAAGCTGCCGGACCGCGGACTCGGTGGCATTCCCGGCGGGAAGCATAATCCACGCAGTGCGCGGCCGATCGAGTTTGCGGACGAGGTCTTCCAGGCTCGATGCGCCTCGTTGCCCCCTCGTCGGCCAGGGCTGCCACTGTTTTCGGGTCCAAGTCGTAAACGACGGCGGTATGGTTCCCGCGCGCGAGCCGCCGGACAATATTGCTGCCCATACGCCCTAAGCCGATCATTCCAATCTGCATCGGTTGCTCCGATCTAAGAAAGCGCACGGTTTATGATGTCACCGAGTTTTGCAAGGCCTTCGGTTAACTCGCCCTTGAGATGGACGCGTAACGCGAGGCGGCGGCGAAACTCGTCAGGACATCTTGCGAAGCTTCGGCAAGACCTCTTTGCCCAACAAGTCCATGCAGTAATCCCACTCGTCAAACCGAAAGCGTAAATCGAACACGATGTGATCTATGCCGACTTGAAGGTACTTCTGGACGTCCCTCACGATGTCGTCGGGCGTGCCGACCATGAAGGAGCCTTCGAGATCCTCCCATTTCGTGAACGAACCGGATTCTGGCTTGACCCAGAATTTCTGCTCGTTTGCGTTCTTGAGTAGACCCGCCACGTTGACCTTACGAAGTGCTGCTTCGCGGGAAGTGTCGATGCTGGTGATCGGGATACAACCCTCGAGCAGGCGAGTACGGCCCGCCGCTTGCGCGTCCGTCCGTAGCTTTTCGACACGCTTCTTGTAAGTGCTCAGCGTGATGCGGCCGGGGAACCAACCGTCGCAGAATGCGAGCGCTCGACGAACCGACGCAGGTGTCGCACCGGCGTACCAGATCGGGATCGGCTTTGCGACACGCGGGCTAAAGCCGACTTCGGCATTCTTGTAGAATTTTCCCTCGTGCGTAAAGTGATCGTGCGTCCAGGATTTTCGCAAAATTGCGAGCTGCTCCGCGGTTACTTCATCCCGCGGCCAGTCCTTCATTCCCAGGGCATCGAACTCGACCTGAAAGTTGCCAATGCCCATGCTCAGCACGAGTCGTTGGCCGGCCATGTACTCCAGAGAGTTGATCATGAGTGACAGCAGCAGCGGATGGCGGTGTGGAATGAGCGAGCCAAAGCCGAGCTGTATTTTTGAAGTAACTGCGCCGATCGCTGCAAGTACGATGAACGGATCGATGAACGTGTTGTTGGTTCCTTCCATCCCGTGAGGGTGGAAGACCAGGTGATCGCGGACGAATACCGAATCGAATCCCAGCTTTTCTGCTTTTTTCGCCCCTTCGATAAGTTTGTCCTTGCTTGCGTGTTCGCCGAAGTGCGGCAGAAGCAGTCCGTACTGCGTGGGCATAGATGGTCTCCTTTGGCCTATGTGACGTGATTGTGTGGGATTCTTCGGGAGGCGGGCACTCCGACGGCCGGTCAAGCGAGCGGCTCTTTTTCCTCTGATTATCCGATGTCTTCTCGAGACTCCACCCGGTCGTACTTCAGATAACGATTGTACCAATCGATGATCTGCGGCGTGACCAGATCGAAGTATTGGTCGTAGGCATTGTAGTGTGACGTCTCCTTCTGAAGGATGAGCTTTTTCGGCTGGCCTGCCTTTTCGTACATGCGGAATGTCTGATCTTCTGGCGTAACCGCATCCCCCTCTGTCGAAATGAAAAGGACAGCGCGCGGCGCGATCGCTGCGACATAGTTTTCTGGCGTGAACTCCATGATAGCCTCGGCGCATCGCAGCGGCACACGTTCCGGTATCCGAGAGTCGACGTCCTTCTTCACCGCAGTCTGCATCCGCTCCGGAGTGACCACCATGAGGTCCTCGCGTGGGCTGACCATCTCGCCTTTGCCTTCCAGCACGCGCTTCTTGCGATCCGCGTCGAGGCGCTGTTGAAGTGCGATCCATTCATATTCGCGGCGCATGCTCCGGAGCCAGTCCTTGCCGCTGGCGAAGCCGTAGTTGCTGACAACGCATTTGACCCGCTGGTCGACCGCGGCGACGTAAATGGGTAGAGCGCCGCCCGTCCCGCCCGATCCGAACAGGCCAATGCGGTTGGGATCGACGGCCGAGCGCGTCTGCATGTAGGTGATCGCATTTCGGATGTCCTCGGCCTGCCAAAGCGGATAGATCAGGCCCCTTTCGCCTTCGCTCTCGCCGAAACCCCGATAATCAAATACGAGAACAGCATAACCCGCATCCGTGAAACTGCGGTGATACCGCTCGTAGAGCTTGGCGTCGTGCAGGCCGAGCCAGCCGGGCCCTTGCACGATCCCGGGGAAGGGCCCGTCTCCCTTGTCGGGGAGACGAAGCACCCCGTGAAGCTTGCTACCTTCGCTATAGAAGTGGATGGCTTCCTGCTTCATGTTCTGTCCCTTTCTGTTCCTAGTTTCTCTGTTTTCCGAGTCTGTCGTGTTCGCGGGCCGCGATGAAGTCAAACGGCGGCAATTCCGCCCGGCCATGTCGGGGACGGGTCGACGGCAATCGAGCATTTGCTCCATGGCCAGCGCTTTGCAGCGGAGAAAAAACGTCGTCGAAACGACTGGGCAAAAAGATTGTTGTCGTCAAATGCCCCGGTAGGCCTCCGATGCGATAACTAGCATCCCAGGAAAGGTTGTTTGTCGACAATCCAGGAGGGCGCGTCATCGGTTATACCGTACAAACGGACAGGGCCATTCAGTGCCTCGAGGCAATGATTAGCCGACTGAAACAGGCCGTCTGTCCGTTCCATAATTCCCATAAAACAGAAAAATGAGCAAATTGTCAAAATTCAATAATAGCGGTCAAAACACATTGCAAAGTCGGCGGAGTTGTTCTAGTTTTCTTCCGACAACCGCGCCTGCCAGTGGAGGTGGCCCATGTTCCGCAGACTCAGCTTTTTCTGTGCCGCCGTGCTGGTGGTGCTCGCAGCGCCCCAAGCCCCCGCCCAGCAGATGACCGAAGTGCGCATGGCAACTCTCGCGCCCAGCGCGCTGCTCTGGCTGCACGCGATCGCGCGCGATCAGGGGTTTTATGCCGAGCGGAAGATAGTAGTGAAAGAGCTGGTGGCAGGGAGTAGCCCAGCACTATTGCAGGCGGTGGCTTCCGGCAGCGTTGAAGCGGGCATCTCTCTGGGCGATGTCGTGATCCGTGCGGTGGACCAGGGCGCGCCAATTGTCGTGACGGGAGCCATTCTCGAAAAAACGATACTGCAGCTCGTCGGCGGTCCCGGTGTCATCGACATCAAGCAGCTCTCTGGCGCCACTGTGACGGCTGGAGCCGTCGAAGGGGGAACCGCCAATCTGCTGCGCTTCCAATTGCGCCGCGCAGGCGTCGATCCGCGGGATGTTACGATGGTGGCTCTCACTAACTCTAAGGATCGGCTGGTCGCGTTGGGGAATGGGCAAATCAAAGGCGCGCTACTGATCGCGCCGTTCGACACGCTTGCGGTCAAACAGAACATGAAGATCCTCGATGTTTATACTGAGCCGTACGTCCAAACGCCCCTTATCTTGAATAAGGAGTGGGCGCAAAAAAACCGTAGCGTCGCTATTGGCGTCACGCAGGCGCTGAAAAAGGCGTCCGATTGGATCTATTTGCCCGCCAACAAGCAGAAGGCGATCGACATCCTTGCGGCCTACACGGGCGTATCGTCAGAAGTTTGCGCAGATTCCTACCGCTTCATCGTCGAGCAGCAGAAGGCGGTCGGCCGCGGGCTTGCGGTTGAGGCGGCGGGTCTGGAAAACATCATCAAGATCGATCGCGAGATCGGCATCAGTCCACCTTCCTCCAAACCTTTCGAACTGTCGCGTTACTACGATTCAAGTTTCCTGGCAGCACAGTGACGGGTGGCTTGAGATGATCGACGATCGCATTCCCGTAATAATGTTGACTGGCTTTCTGGGAAGCGGAAAGACGACATTGCTGAATGCTTGGTTGCAGACGCCGGATCTTGCGAAGGCGGCGGTGATCGTGAACGAGTTCGGCGACATCGGCATCGATCATGCGTTGATCGCCTCCAGTAGCGATAACACCATCGAGCTCAGCACAGGATGTCTGTGCTGCACGGTGCGGGGCGACCTGGTCGACACGTTGCGCGAGCTTCAGGTCAAGCGCGCCAAGGGTGAGGTCCGGGCCTTCGATCGAGTGGTCATCGAAACCACCGGCTTGGCCGATCCTGCGCCCGTCATCCAGGCATTGATGACAATGCCGGTAGTCCGGCGCTTCCGTCTGCAGCAGGTGATCACCACGATCGACGCGTTGCATGGTCTCTCGACGCTCTCCAGGCACATTGAGTCGGCCAAGCAGGCGGCTGTGGCCGACGACATTATCCTAACGAAACTCGATCTCTCAAAATCCGATTTGACCCCCTTGCTCGAACGGCTCAAGGGCCTTAATCCGGGCTCTCGCATCCACCAATCCTCGCCGGGCAAATTTCCGCACCCGAACGAGCTTGCTATCGCAGACATCTATGATCCGAGGACAAAAAGCAACAAGGTGCTGGAGTGGCTCAATGCGGAAGCCTATAGGCAGAAGTCCGAGGCGCACCACCACAACGGCCACCGTCATCACGATGTGAACCGCCATAGCTCGGATATCGGGTCATTCTCGCTGCAATTCGATGTGCCGCTTCAATGGGAACACGTGTCCAACTGGCTGGACGCGCTTGTGGTCTGTCACAGCGACGACCTGCTGCGCGTGAAAGGCATCCTCAACATTGCCGAACGGAAGAAGCCGATCGTGGTGCAAGCGGTGCAGCGGCTTTTCCATCCTCCTTTCGAACTGCCGGAATGGCCGAGCGGCGACCATTCATCCCGGATCGTTTTCATCACCCGTGGGCTTTCGCGTGATTATGTCGCGGAGGTCTTCGAGACTATTCGTCAACGCAAGATCCCTCCGGATGTCGAAACCTCCGGCGCAAACCTCTCAGGAGCGTAGAAGATGGACACTGTTATCAAGAACGGCCTGCTGGTGACTTCGAAGGGCCGCATGAAAGCATCGATAGGCATCAAAGACGGCCTAATTGTCGGCCTCTACAGTGCCGGCGAGGAACCGGCGGCCACGGAGACCATCAATGCGGGAGGTCTTGCCGTGATCCCCGGTGTCATCGACATGCACTCGCACCACCGCGAGGGTAGCGAGCCGGGCTTCGAATACAAGGACACGATTTATACGTCGACGTTACAGTGTGCGGCCGGGGGGGTGACCACGAGCGTCGGAATGCCGAACGTCACTCCGCCGCCGAACTCGGTGGCGTTGCTTAAAAAGCAGTTCGCAATCTACGAGCGCGATGCCGTCGTCGACTGGAATTTCAATCCTGCGCCCACTATCCCGGAGGAGATTCCATTCCTGGCGGAGCAGGGGATTGCTAGCTTCAAGATCTTCATGGTGGTCGACACTGGCCGCAGCTACCCGCACATGCCGGGCATAGGCGTCCATGATCATGGCAAGATCATGGATATCATGAAGGCATGCGCCCAAGCCAACGTTCCGCTTATGGTTCATCCCCATGATCAGGCTCTGATGGATTCCATCGAGAAGGAGTATTGGGATCGTCAGCAGCGCGACGCGCTCGCCTATGCCAAGGCCTACGCCGCGTACGACGGTGTAATCTGGGAGATCGGCAATAGCCACGCTGCTCCGCCTGCAGCGCGCAGCCGGATGTCATCTCCATATTCTGCACACGCAGACCGCGGGAAGCGTCGACCTAATTAGGCAGGCCAAGCGCGCGGGCCAGCGCGTAACCTGCGAGATCAACCCCTGGGCGCTGTTCCTTGGCTGTGACTGGTCGGCTATTGAACGGTTAGGCTCTTACGCCTTGTCTTACTGGGTGCCTGAAAAAAACGTGCCGAGCCTTTGGGAGGGCCTCAACGACGGCACGATCGACATCATCGCGACCGATCATGCGCCGCACACCCGCGAGGAAAAGGAAATCGGCTGGAAGGACGGCTGGAAGGCACACACCGGCACGCCGTCGACCCAATTCTATGTCAGCATGTTCTTGACCGCAGCCCTTGAAGGCAAAATCAAGCTCGAGCGCGTTGTCGAGGCCACTTCGACTGCGCCAGCCCGCATTTTTGGCATTGAGAAGAAGGGCGACGTTGTGCCGGGCTATTTCGCCGATCTCGCGCTGGTCGATCTCGAAAAGGAATACGAGATCAAAGACGAGGACGTCCTGAGCCTGACGGGCTGGAGCCCGTATGCCGGCCGCAAGTTCAAAGCCAAGACGGTACGAACCATCGTTCGCGGCCGTACGGTCTACAAGGACGGAAAGGTTGTCGGCGAAAAGGGCTGGGGGCGGCAGGCAATTGCCCATTATCCGGGCTGACACCCGCGAGGTTCGCGTGCGTGATATCTATGAGTTTTTCGAGCAGGATTCCAAAGCGGCTGCAGGCGCACGCATTTCGTTGTCCGTACTTTGCGTACTGCTGCTTTGGCAGTTGGTGTCGGTCTTCATCTCGAACCGTCTGCTGCTAGTGCCTCCCGCAGATGTCGCCCGAGCGTTGCTGGTCGAAATCCAGCGCGGCGCGATGTGGACAAATGCCGTGGCCACGGTCACTGCCGTCGGCACGTCCTTCGTCGCGTCGGTGTTGTTGGGCATCGCGGTCGGACTAGCGCTTGCGTCCAGCCGCGTGCTCTCGCTGACCGGCGGGCCTGTCCTTAGCGCGCTGAATTCGGTGCCGATCATAGCGCTAGCGCCGTTGTTCATCGCGTGGCTCGGATTGGGCTTTGCTTCAAAGTTCGTGCTCGTGCTCATGGTTGCGGTATTCCCCGTCGTGGTGACGACGGAAGCTGGCCTGCGCGCCGCCGACAAGCAATTGATTGAGGCGGCACGCTCGTTCAATGCCACTCCAATGCAGATCTTCACCACAGTCACATTTCCTTACGCCCTCCCGTTCATCGTCAGCGGCATACGCGTGGCATGGGCCCGGGCACTGGTCGGCATCGTCGTCGCGGAATTCTTCGGATCGTTTGCCGGTTTCGGGTTCGCCATCCTTTCGGCCAGCCAGACCTTCGATACGGCGCGCGTGCTTTGCTACGTGATTGTGCTCGGTGTCATGGGACTATTCGGTAGTATCCTTTTCGAGACCGTGGAGCGCCGTCTTGCCCCGTGGAGGCAGGAATGAGCGGTGACCTGCTCCGCATAGAAAACCTGGACAAGACATTTGATCGAAAAGGCAACGCCTCGGTCGAGGCGCTGAGGGGCATCGACTTTTCGATCGGCGAGGGCGAATTCGTGTCGATCGTAGGCGCAAGTGGGAGCGGAAAATCCACCTTGCTGCGCATCATCGACGGCCTACTGCTGCCGACCGCTGGGTCAGTTTACTTGGACGGGAAGGCGGTAACCCGTCCGGGCCCGGATCGGGCCATGGTTTTCCAGCAGGACTCACTGCTCCCGTGGAAAACGGTCATCGAAAACGTCGCCTACGGCCTCACGCTGGCCGGGGCGGACTGGTCCGTGGCCGAACCGATCGCGCAGCGATTCGTCGACCTTACGGGCCTGCGGGGCTTCGAGAGCCATTATCCGCACCAATTGTCCGGCGGCATGCGCCAGCGCGTGAATGTCGCGCGCGCGCTTGCGGTGAATCCGCGGATACTCTTACTCGACGAACCGTTTGCCGCGCTCGACGCGCAGACGCGCGAGATCATGCAGACCGAGCTGCTCACGATCTGGCAGGAAAGCCGCAAGACGGTCCTGCTGATCACGCATCAGATTGACGAAGCGGTTTTCCTATCAGACAGGGTTCGTCGTCTTCAGTGCCCGGCCCGGAACGGTGCGTTCTGTAATTCCCGTGCCGATCGCCCGGCCCCGCGCTCTCGATGTCAAGCGGCAGCCAGCGTTTTCGTAAAGATCGTCGAACAGATTTGGAACATGATCGAAGCCGAAGTGCGGGCTTCCTTGAAGTTCAACGCATGAAACGACCAGAATTTAAACACGGGAGTTCAAATTGCTGAAGATCGGATACAAGGCATCGGCCGAACAATTCGGTCCTGATAAGCTACTTAATTTTTCCTGCGTAGCGGAGGAGGTCGGATTCGATTCCGTCTTCATCAGCGATCACTTCCAACCGTGGAAGCATACCGACGGTCATGCGCCGGCGTCGATTCCGTGGCTCGGGGCGCTCGGCGCCCGAACCAAACGCATCGTCATGGGCACGAGCGTGATGACGCCGACCTTTCGCTATCATCCCTCGATCGTAGCCCAGTCGTTCGCGACGTTGGCGGTAATGTTTCCGGACCGGGTAATCCTTGGGCTCGGTAGCGGCGAATCCCTCAATGATGTCCCGGCTCTCGGTATCAAATGGCCCGGCTTCAAGGAGCGCACGGCGCGCCTTCTAGAATCAATCAAGCTTATGCGCAAATTGTGGACCGAAGAGCGCGTGACATTTGAAGGGCAGTACTACAAAACAGAAAAGGCGACGCTTTACGATAAGCCAAAAGCGCCAGTTCCCATTTACTTGGCCGCGTCGGGACCGACGGTCGCGAAAATGGCCGGCGAGATCGCTGAGGGCTACATCTGCACCAGCGGCAAGGAGCCAGAGCTCTACAAAGAGACGCTGCTTCCGAACGTGGCCACAGGATTGCAGGCGGCGGGCCGCGAAGACGATTCGATCGACCGCATGATAGAGATGAAGGTCTCGTTCGACACTGATCGAGAGCGCGCCCTAAACGACACCAAATATTGGGCCGCATTGGCATTGACCCGCAGAGGAAAAGATTTCCGTCGAGGACCCGGTCGAGATGGAGAGGCTTGCCGATGCGCTTCCGGTCGAGCGCACGGCGAAACGCTGGATCGTCTCCACCGATCCGGATGAGCACGTTGCCAAAATCAAGAGCTACGTCGATTTGGGCTTTCCGCCATCTCGTGTTCCACGCGCCGGGACCGGACCAGGAACGCTTTCTTCGGCTTTACGGAGAGAAGGTTGTTCCACGACTGCGCGTCTTGGCGTGACAGATGAACGCACCAGACCGACTGACTTTGACGGTGGTTCCCGACATTCCGCTGATCGCGCCCGGCGACGATCTCGGGGAAATCATCATTGACGCCATGGTCAAGTGCCGGCTGACCCCAATCGACGGCGACATCATTGTGGTCGCCCAGAAGGTCGTTTCCAAGGCGCAGGGCCGTTTCGTCGACCTAGAGACCGTCGAACCCTCGGCGCATGCCCGGGATGTCGCCACGCAGGTCGAAAAGGATCCTCGGCTCGTCGAGGTCATCCTATCGGAGTCGGTGCGTGTAATCCGCCAGCATCGTTCCGTGCTGATTGTCGAGCACCGGTCCGGACATGTTGCCGCGAACGCAGGGGTTGACCGGTCGAATGTTTCAGCGTCGCCGAACCGCGATGTCGTGTTGCTTCTTCCGGAGGATGCCGACGCGGCCGCCGTGAAATTGCGGGCACAGATCGAAAAGCGTTTCGCCAGACGGATCGGAGTCATCGTCAGCGACAGCTTCGGTCGTCCATGGCGGCAAGGCACAGTGGGCGTTGCCCTGGGTGCGGCCGGCGTTCCGGCTCTCAACGATTTGCGGGGACGGCCGGACCTATACGGTCGGCCGCTCGCGGTAACCGTGACTGCGTTTGCGGACGAAGTGGCGTCGGCGGCGTCCCTCCTAATGGGGCAATCGGCGGAAGCCCATCCGGTCGTTGTGGTGTCAGGCTTCGCCATCGATGACCGTGATATACCGGCTAAGGCGCTGATCCGTCCCAAGGCCGACGATCTTTTCAGATGAGTGCAATCGCACCGCTTGATTAGGCATGAACTGAGAGGAGCACGTGGTTTGACGAAGGGAAAGGACATCTGGGCAGTCGTTCCCGTCAAGGAAACTGCGGGAGCCAAGCAACGCCTGTCGGCGAGTGTGCCAGACGGTCTACTAGAGGAACTGGTACTAACCATGCTTGAAGACGTCGTCGCGGCGGTGGTCGCGGTGCGGGAGCTGGCCGGCTTCGCCCTGGTTACCCTCGATCCGAAAGCCACGGCCATTGGGCGACGTTATGGCGCGCGGATCCTGACGGATGGCGCTCGGAGCGGCCATACAGGTGCAGTGAGAGCAGCGGCCCATCTGCTTGCCGCCGAGGGCGTCGGGGGCATGATGCAACTGCCAGGCGACATTCCAGCGGTTACGGGCGCAGAATTGACGCAAGTGCTCATCATGCATCGCGAGGCTCCTGCGTTCACGATCGTGCCATCGCACGACGAATTTGGCTCCAACACCGTCGTAGTTTCGCCGCCGAATGCAGTACCCTTGACGTTCGGTGATGACAGCTATTTTCCGCATTTGAAGACGGCGCGCGACTACGGAATTGATCCGCAGACCGTACGCTTGCCCGGCATCGGACGTGACATTGACAATTGGGAAGACTTGGCGGTGTTCGCCGCAATGCCCTTGCCAACTCGCACGCAGGCCTTTCTCAACCGAAGCAGATTTGCCGAATGGAGACGGGCTCTCCCGGCCAAACGGGAACAGGGCGGACGATGAAAGACACTTACGATCTCTCCGAATGTGTTGACCGCTGGAGCGAACCCACGACCGAGCAGGCACTGGCGCTGGCATTTTGCGAGGACATGCCCGCGCTTCTCCGGGCCGCAGCAGCCGTACGCGACGCTGGTCACGGACAAGTGATCTCCTATTCGAAGAAAGTCTTCATTCCGCTGACAAAGCTCTGCCGGGACTTCTGTCACTATTGCAAGTTCGCCCAGCCGCCGCGAAGGGCGGCCGCTTATCTTTCGCCGGAACAGGTCCTCGCCATCGCGCGCGCGGGGGCGCAAGCCGGATGCCGTGAGGCCTTATTCACGTTGGGTGACAAGCCCGAGCTGAGATATAGCGCCGCACGCGATGCACTTGCCAAGCTCGGGCATGCGACCACTCTGGACTACCTGGCCGCGATGGCGGCGATGGTTTTCAAGGAGACGGGATTGCTCCCGCACCTGAATGCTGGGGTGATGAATGCCGAGGAATTTCGGCGGCTGCGCGCGATGTCGGTTTCCCAGGGGGTCATGCTCGAAAGCACGTCCGAACGGCTGGTGGCGAAAGGTGGCCCTCATTATGGCTCACCGGACAAGCTGCCCGCAGTGCGACTGGCGGCCATTGCCGCTGCGGGGGAAGCAGCGGTACCGTTCACGTCCGGCATACTAATCGGCATCGGCGAAACGCGACGCGAGCGCATCGAATCGCTGCTCGCGTTGCGTGACCTGCATCAGTGCCACGGACATATCCAGGAAATTATCATTCAGAACTTCCGCGCCAAGCCCATGACGCGCATGGCGGACGCGCCCGAGCTGGACTTTGCGGACCATCTTTGGACCATTGCCGTCGCCCGCATACTGTTCGGTCCCAAGATGAATATCCAGGCTCCACCGAACCTGAGCAGCGGACCACTCGCTGAGTTGGTCGCGGCCGGAATCAACGATTGGGGCGGCGTGTCGCCGATCACCATCGATCATGTAAATCCTGAGGCGCCATGGCCCGCACTCAAAATGTTGGAGCAGCAGACCGCCCAGGCAAACAAAGTACTTGTCGAGCGTTTAGCCATATACCCTGAATACGTCGCAGAGCCCGATCGATGGCTGGATTCATTGTTGCGCATGTCGGTGCTAAGGGCGAGCGACTCTGAGGGATATTCGCGTCCCGATGATTGGATTCCGGGTTTAGGTCGGCCAATTCCGATTACGCCCACCTACGAATCGCGGCGGCGCAAGAATAGTCGCGACCAACTGCAGGAGATTCTCGATCGGGCCAGCGCCGGTGATCCGCTGCCTGAGGCTGATATCGCGAAATTATTTTCCGTTCGAGGGACCGAGTTCAGTCGCGTGTGCGAGGCGGCTGACATGTTGCGCGCCGATGTCTGTGGCGATCGCGTGACCTATGTCGTCAATCGAAATATCAATTACACTAACATCTGCTATTTTCGCTGCAAATTCTGCGCCTTTTCGAAAGGGAAGCTTGCCGCTAATTTGCGAGGAAAGCCCTATGATCTCGATCTTGGAGAGATTCAGCGCCGCAGCGAGGAAGCGTGGGCTCGCGGAGCAACGGAAGTATGCTTACAAGGTGGAATCCATCCAAATTATACCGGCGCAACCTATTTAGCGATCTGTCGTGCCATTAAAGAGATCGCACCTGGCCTTCACATTCATGCTTTTTCCCCACTCGAGATTTGGCAAGGCGCCGCCACCCTCCAAGTTTCCGTTGCAACGCTCCTCAACCAG
Organism: uncultured Alphaproteobacteria bacterium; assembly: GCA_963781875.1. GTDB lineage: Bacteria > Pseudomonadota > Alphaproteobacteria > Rhizobiales > Xanthobacteraceae > Pseudolabrys. The sequence continues at coordinate 29,197 of CAWAHP010000009.1, read as the reverse complement.
CTTAAAGAGGCAGGCCTCGGGACCCTTCCTGGGACGGCTGCCGAGATACTGGACGATAATATTCGGGCGGTAATTTGCCCCGATAAAGTGAATACGCAGCAGTGGCTGGACGTTATCGAAATTGCCCATTCGGTTGGTTTGCGTACCACATCGACGATCATGTACGGACATGTTGACGGGCCGGAACACTGGGCACGTCATTTAATGCATCTACGTCGTCTTCAGGCGCGGACCGGCGGCATCACAGAGTTTGTGCCGCTGCCCTTCGTACCAATGGAAACGCCTGTATACCTCCACGGTCGATCGCGCAGCGGTCCGACATTCCGGGAGGCGGTTCTCATGCACGCAGTCGCGCGATTGGCTTTGCATCCGCTTATCACCAATATCCAGGCTTCGTGGGTAAAGATGGGACCGGAAGGCTTGAAGCGGTGCCTTCGAGCGGGAGCGAATGACATTGGCGGCACTTTGATGAACGAAAGTATCACTCGGGCGGCCGGAGCCACGCATGGCGAGGAAATGCCGCCTGCCGAAATGGAAGCCTTAATTCGCTCTATCGGTCGATCGCCCCACCAACGTACGACACTCTATGGGGACCCGCCTTCCCAACAACAAATTGCTTCCTTTACGGCTGCTCCCTTGGAAACACAGATGGTGGGGACCGCAATATAGTTCGGGTCTCTGCCCGAGCACGGGGCAAACTGCTTGCAGAGATCACTCTGTTATACAGGCATGTCGGCATCGAAGGAGGATTACCGTGACACGGTACCGATACACAGCAAAAGACACCAATACCCGTGGGTTAGAAAGCAAGCGCCCACCATTGCGGTGGTCGTTGCTAATTGCCTTAGTGTCTTTAGCCGCCTATTTGTCGGTGCCGCGCGTTGCGCAAGCAGAATGGCCAGACCACGTTATCCGCCTCATCGTACCTTTTGGCGCGGGGAGCAGCTCGGATACGATTGCTCGAATAATCGCAGCCAAGTTGAGTGAACAACTTCCGCAAAGGGTCATCGTGGAAAATAAGGTCGGCGCCAGCACGATCATCGGAACCGACGCAATCGCTAAATCCGCTCCGGACGGATATACGCTTGGGCTTGCCAATACGACTTCACATGCAGCTAGCGCCGCATTTACACCTAACCTTCCATTCGATCCGATAAAGGACTTTTCCCCAATTGCCATGATAGGCAGTTCGCCTTTCTTGCTGATCGCACCCCCCCAGGGACATGCCAAAACATTGGAAGAATTTATTGCTCTGGCAAAGGCCGACCCGGGCAAACTAAACTACGCATCTGCTGGCACAGCTACGCTAACTCATCTTGCGGGCGAGCTTGTGAAATGGAAGACGGGTATCAACGTCATACATGTACCCTACCGCGGCAGCGAACAGTCTCTGATCGATTTAATGGCAGGACGAATCGACCTCTTGGTGGGGACCATCGCGCCAACCTTGGCGTCCATTCGCCAAGGTAACGTGCGTGCCTATGCGATAATGAGTGAAACGCGAAGCCCATTGCTTCCCGACGTTCCGACCGTCGGCGAAGCTGGTGCTCCAGGATGCGAGGCAGCCCTTTGGACTGCCTTGGTGGCGCCCAAAGATGTTCCGGCAGCTATTATCGCGCGCCTTAATCGAGCTGTTTCCACAATCGTCAACAGCCCGGAGGTGCAGGAGTCGTTGAAGATACAGGGCGTTACGCCCGAGTTCGGCTCTCCCGAAGCCGTGGCCGCACGAATTCGAACTGATGTTGTGAAATGGAAGGAAGTGGCCGCCAAAATCAGCGCCATCAAATAAATACGTCTATCTCGGAGCCTGGCTCCTGCGTTATGAAACAAAATAGAATCCAATACCGCGTACCGGACCGGTTAGCGGGGCTTACCTATCGGCAGGTTCTTGAAAATTCCTTTTTGGAGCCCATTAATGTAAGTCAGCGCTTCGGCTGCGTGGACAACATCCGCATACTTTGCATGCATGTCGCACAATGACATTGCATGTGACGCCTGTGAACGATCGAAACATGCCTCTTCGATCACAGCAACGCGGTAATTGTAACTAAAAGCGTCGATAACAGTCGCACGAACACAGCCACTCGTTGTTGTGCCGGCCACAAGGAGACTGTCGCAACCCAAGTCGGTTAGAAAACTGGTGACGGGCGTGCCAAAAAACACGCTCGGTTTATGCTTGTAGATCACGATATCCTCGGGTTGCGGAGTCAGCTCTGCGATAATAGCGTTTCCGTCAAGGTTAGAAGTGTTTTTAGCTACATCTTCGGCGTTTCGCCTGTTTTTCCATGCCCAGCCGCCTGCGTCCCAATTATCCGGTCGTTTGACTCCCGTTGAATAGATGACAGGCACACCCTTGTAATGCGCAGCATTAATCAGACTACGAATGACAGGAACGGCGTTCCAAGCTTCGGCGCCGCACGAGTTACGCCAGCGCTTGATCGATTCGAGAATTGGTTCAGATCTATCCCCCGTAAAATTGTAGTTTACATCAATTACAATCAAGGCCGGGCGTGAGCCGAATCCAACTCTCGTGCCGTATCCACTCGCCGCCCACATCTGTTTGTCGCGCGCCGTGAGAAATTGGTTCCAAATTGGCTCATTCATCATTTTTGATCCGGATCGTTTCGTGGGTGCCGGATCTTTCCGGCGGCCACTCTCTTACAATACTTAGCTATGCAGTCCGCTCAAGTGAGCTATAGGCGTTCCCGAGATTCAATTTAGCGCTTAACAGAGATTTACTCTTAACCTGTAACGCGCAATGGCGGGGGTTCGTCTGATCTCATTATCGCCGTCCTATTGGGTGTACCTGGCCATTGACGGCCTCCTGTGTGTACCGAGAACCTCATCCGCGTTGATTGGCCGAAAGAATCGCCTAACGTCGGCGGACCACGATCGCGCTGCCATCTTTCGTGCTGACCGTTTTGACCGCGCCATTCAAGTCGAAGAGTTACACCCAGTCACCAACATTCGAGCAACGATACCTGAATTTGACATGCAGTGCCCGTCGTACACAATGCTTCCCTGCGGTGGGAGGGGGCGATTAAGATGTAGCATGGGCGCGGAGATATCGAGCCAGCAATTCGTTGCGACCCTGGAAGAAAGCACAGGACATGACCCCGGATGATGTGATCAAGCGGATCGACCGCCAGGAGGTGATCAATCTCGCGCTCGCACTCGGCAACATCGACAGCCCCACGGGCAGCGAGGGTGTGGCCGGCCAGTACGTGTATGACTGGCTGAGCCAGAACGGCTTCAAGCCGAGGAAGTACGCCCTAACCCCGGAGCGGTTCAACGTGGCCGCGTGGCTGCCCGGCGAGGGGGGCGGCTACAACCTGATCTTCAACAGCCACTTGGACACGACCCTGCGGCCGGACGCGATCTGGTCAGCGCGCGACCCGCTGGATCCGCTCTACCACTCGGCCTGGTTGCAGGGGGACGAGGTCCACGGCGACGGCCTAGTCAACGACAAGGGGCCTATGGCGGCGTTCCTGGTAGCGGCCAAGGCGATCAAGGAGGCGGGCTACCCGCTGCGGGGCGATCTGATCGTGAGCGCGGCGGCGGGCGAAATCTCGCGCGAGCCGGTGGATGAGTTCCAGGGCTGGCAGTACCTGAGCAAGGACCTCGGGGCGCGGTTCATGGTGACGCATGGGGCGGTGGCGGACTTCTGCCTGATTGCCGAGGGGACCGGCTTCGGCATCGTGTGGATCGAGCCGGGCAAGGCCCACTTCAAGGTGACCGTCTACTCGGACCAGCCGCGCTACTACTCGCCGTACCTGCCGCGGCCCACGGGGATCGCGGATGCGCCGAACGCGATCATCCGCGCCACGGCAGTGATACAGGCGTTCGAGGAGTGGGCGTACGAGTACCAGCAACGCAACACCTACGAGGGCGAGAGCGGCACTGTAGTGCCCAAGGCCAGCATCAACGCGATGCGGTCGGGCTATCCGTTCAACCTGACCAGCACGCCTCAGGTATGCAGCTTTTACGTGGACACGCGCATCCTGCCGGGCACCAGTCCGCTGGACGTGCGAGACGACCTGCGGGATCTGCTACGGAAGGTGCGAGTGTCCGGCGAGGTGGAGCTGTTCGTATATCGGCCGGGGTTCGAAGCGAAAGGCATCGAGCCGCTGGTGGAGACGGTCCGACGATGCCACGGCCAGGTGTTCCCGGCGCCGCCGCAGACGGTGAGCCCGTCCGTCTCGAGTATGTGGCGCGACGCGAACGTCTTCAATGAGCTGGGCATCCCGGCGCTCAGCTACGGGCCACGCGCGGTCAGCCACGCGTCCAGCAAGAGCTTCAAGATCGATGACCTGGTGAACGCGTCGATCGTGTACGCGCGGATTGCGATGGACCTGTGCAACCAGGATCGGCCGCGGGGCCTACCGCTGGGCTCCCACGTGAACGCGAGCATCGCGGCGGAAGTGCAGCGTCGGGCGACGGCGGTGGGGGCTGTCTAAAGGGAGCTCGCCCCATCCCCCTACCGGCGGCGAAGGGACGAAGAGACGGGGCTCCGTTGCTATCGAGAAGTCGAACGCAGTGCGGATGATCGACTACAATTTCACGCTGTCGCGCGCCTCATTCTCCATCAGCACGTCACCAACACCCAGGCGCCGTGGGTCAAGATGGGCCCGGAATGCGTCAAATGGTGCTTGCGGGCCGGTGCTAAGGACGCAGCTGTACTGATGCATGAAACACGCCGCCGGCCTGCGTAGTGCACGATCCTCTATGGCGGGCCGGCGGCCGAGCAGCAGGCGACGCCCTATCGCGCCGCCGCCCTGCAGATGCCGCTATCGGGAACGGCCGCCTAAGCGGACGCGCGCCTATTTGCGGACCAGCCCCGCTGCCTGCGCCGCCGCGGCGTAGACCGGCAGTTCCTGACGGATAATTTCGGCGACTTCGGCCGGCTTGTTGCAGACCGGCTCGAGGCTGAGCTTGTTGAGCTTGGCGACGACCTCGGGGTCGCGGCAAATGTCGGCGACGGCGGCCGCCATGCGATCGATAATGCTTTGCTCGGTGCCCCTCGGCGCAAAATAGCCGTTCCAGGCGGTCATGACGAAACCCGGAACGGTCTCGGCGACGGTCGGCACATCGGGAAATTGCGGGATGCGCTTGGCGGTGGACAAGGCCAAAAGGCGCACGCTGCCGCTGCCGGCCGCCGCCACGATGTCCGAGACGTTGCCAAAGAAAATCTGCACCGTGCCGGAGATCACGTCGAAGACGGATTGCGGCGTGTTCTGATAGTGCACGGCGACCAGCTCGATGCCGGTGCGCGCGGCAAAAGCCGCTGGCACCAGATGGCTGCTGGTGCCGACACCCGCGGTGGCGTAGTTGAGCTGCGCCGGGATGCACCTTGGCATAGTCGATGAGTTCCCGGACCGAATGGATCGGCAGGTCCTTATTGACCGCCAACGCCATGCCGTTCCTGGCGATGATGGTGATCGGCGCCAAATCCTTCGACCGGGTCATAATGGAGCTTCTGCATCAGCGGCACGACGGAAAACTGCGAGCCGCCGGACTCAAGTAAGGTATAGCCGTCATTGGCCGCGTGCGACACGATTTCCACCCCGAGCACGCCGCCGCCACCCGGCCAATTCTCCAGCACGAAGGGCTGGCCGAATTTTTTGGTGAGCGGGTCGATCGTCAGCCGCGCCAACGTCGTGGCGATGCCGCCGGCGCCGTAGGGCACGATGATGCGCACTGGACGCGTCGGCCATTCATCGGCGTGAGCCGCGGCTGTCCAGGTGCCGAGCACGCACAACAGCGTGATCGCGCCGAGGCGGCGCGCGGTCGCCGTCCCGCCGTCCGCTCCGAGCGCGTGCTTCTATTGCTCAACCTGCATCGATGCATTCTCGACCCCTTTTTGCCCCGGAGTTCGTTCCCATAAGACTCGCGCCTCGAACACGCAGCACTTGTGCCGGCGCTTGCCATCCGGCGCCGTTTATACCACAGATGCGATGATTGACGCCTCGACTAAGTCAGATCCCTCCACAATGGAACCATGCATGCTGCACGGTTGGGGAGAATATTACGCTCTCATCGGCGCTCTGTAACCGACTTCACGGTGGTCCGGTGGCGAAAAAGCCCGCTGCTTTACTGCGGTGCGAAATGACGCGAATGTTGTAGTGGACGGCAGGGGAACAAGCGCAAGACCTCAAGGAAATCGAATCAAGCAAACTTGCGATTTCCGAACTGGAAGGCTTGACGCACGGTACGTGCGGATGGCGGTTTTTCATTCGTTCTCGTGTGTCGGCACCATTTAGGGAAGTCACTTTCTGAGCCAGTTTCAAATGTCACCCCCTAGGGAGGCAAGATAGCCGCCTTTCCTGTTTGTTGTTCGGAATTCCTTGTGCCTATCCGACTTTGAACATGTGATTTGTCTGGCCACGACGCCTGGGGGCCTTGATCGAACGGGACATATCAAGTTCTTTCTGCTTTTCGGCAATGTAGGCCAGAACCGGACCGAGCCGTTTGTTCTCAACGATTGCCGCCTGATTCACCCGCTGCCGTTTATCAAAGGCCCGATACGGCAGATCGACGCCGTTATGCCGGATCGCCAGCCGGCCGTCGGGATAATCGATTACCATAACCCGCTTGCGCGCCAGCGAACGGGTGATCTCGTTCGGTTCCAGAATGAACATCACCTGGTCGTATTGAAGCGTCAGGTTCACAGACACCGATCGTTCTTCCTTCCACGCGAAGGCGTCGTCCAGATCGTCATGGTCGGCGCAGGAACGATGCAGATCCCTGTCGCCGAAGGGCGGCTTGGCAAAGCGGGCGTTGTAGTCTGCCATGAATACCGGCAGGAACGCATTGCCGGCCTCCATGCTGCTGATGCCCAGAAGCCGCATCTCCTTGACTAGCCGGTCCTGCAGCGTCGCGTTTGCCCGTTCCACACGCCCCTTGGCCTGCGAGGAATTGGCGCAGATGATGTCGATGTTGAGCGCATGTAATGCCCGGCCGAACTGGGTCATGCCATCCCCGCCGGCGGCATCCTTCCTGTTGACCCGGAATACGCTGTGCTTGTCGGAATAGAAGGCGACCGGCTTGCCGTGCTGCTCCAAATAGGTCCGTGTCGCCTTGAAATAATCGAAAGTGCTCTCGCTCTCGACAAACTGCACCAAGCGCGCTCGACTGTCACCGGCAGAAGTGCGGGCGGCTGTTGAGCGTGTGTTAGTACGACCAAAACGCCACGAGTCATGATCCCCGATGCCAACTGACGCCCGACGCGGATGGGCGCGATTCGAAGACATTTTATTCAATGCGGGCGAATTCGCAGAATGGCAGGTTACGGAATGTCCATTTATCGCAGCAAAAGTAGTTATTTAGAGCACCAGACTACAGATCTGGGGGCGCCGTGGCGACCGAAAGTGGGGTGCGCAATTTATCGAACCGACGAAACCGACCATTTATCGTCCCGACATAATCGCATCGAGATTATGGGTTACGGCGCCAACGATATTTTTAACCACATCGTCCATATTTGTGTCGGCGACGCGATGATCAGCAACGGACTGCCCGCCGCGAAGCACCATGATACGGTCCGCAACAGTAAAAATATCCTGCAAGCGATGGCTGATGATGATCACTGAGACCCCGCTCAACCTGAGATGTTTGATCAGGTCGAGAACTTTGCCGACCTCCTTGACCGCAAGGCTTGCGGTCGGCTCGTCCATGATGACCACGCGAGCCTGAAACGCTACTGCTCGGGCAATTGCAACGGCCTGTTGCTGGCCGCCCGACATCCGCTCGACGTTGGTTCGTACCGAGCTGATATTGATGCGCAGCCGGTCGAGCAGGCTCCTGGTATCGATCTCCATCCGCCTTTCGTCGAGCCAGCGAAAAAAACCGCGCGGGAACGCGCGGGTCTTCTCTCGCCCGAGGAACACGTTGGCGACTACATCGAGGTTCGGAGCAAGCGCGAGATTTTGATAGATCATCTCGATACCGAGCGCGCGGGAAGCGCGCGGAGATTCAAAGATGACCGGCTTGCCCTCGAAAAAGATTTCTCCGCTGTCGGGATGGTGAACGCCCGTCAACGTTTTCATTAGGGTCGACTTGCCCGCAGCATTGTCGCCGACGAGGCCGAGCACCTCATTCCGGCATACAGCTTGAGATCGGCGCCGCGCAGCGCTTGAATGGCGCCGAACGACTTGGTGATACCGCGCATCTCGATCAGCGGAACTTCGTTCCCATACGGATTCATCGGACCATCTCCGGACATTCAGCGCTTCTGTCGCCACTGATCGATATAGACGGCGCCCGCAATGATTACGCCAATAAGCACCATCTGGTAGTAGGTCGATACATTGATCAGGTTGAGACCATTAGTGAGAATTCCCATCACTACCACGCCGAGAAATGTGTTTGGGATGCTGCCGCGCCCGCGGCCGAGAGCTGTTCCGCCGATCACGGTGGCGGCGATAGATTCGAGCTCCATGCCCTCGCCGAGCGTTGCGTGGCCGGATACGGCGCGCGACGTTAGGACAATGGCCGCGAGCCCGACTAGCCCGCCGTGCAGTGCCCACACAGCGACCTTGTAGCGTGCGACCGGAATGCCCGAATAGAGCGCCGCTTCTTCGCTGCCGCCGATCGCATAGATGTATCGCCCGAATCGTGTCCACTTCATCAGGATTGCGCAGCCAATAAATACGAATGCCGCGATGACTCCCGGAACCGGAAGCGTCAAGATCTGTCCAGCGCCGAGTATCGAAAACTCGGCCGGCATATCGGTGATGGGCAGACCGCCGGACAGGATGAGTGCCAGACCCCGAGCGGCGGAGAACATCGCAAGTGTTGCAATGAACGCCGGGAGGCCGGCCTTGGCGACCATGAGACCATTGACTGATCCGATCAGGACGCCGATTAGGACGCCCGACAAAAGGCCGGCCCACAGACCGTATTGGATCATGATCATGGAGCTTGCGACACTGATCAGACCAATGGCCATGCCGACGGAGAGATCGAACCCGCCCGACAGGATGACCATGGTCTGGCCGCATGCCGTTATGCCAAGAATAGCCGTCTGGCGGGAAACATTGCGCAGGTTAAGCCCGCTGTAAAAATTCGGATTGAGGATCGCGAAAGTGATCGCCATTACTATGATAACGACGATCAGGCCAATACCCGTCAGCGAGTTCGACGCGCTGAGGCGCGTCGCAAAATGTCGCTGCGCGCTTCGCAAGATACCGATTTTAGGTCCGGTCGTGCTCATCCTGCATCTCGGATAAATATCTCGGGAGCGTCGGTCCGCGATCGCGCACGGCAAGGGCGCTCACGAGGGCGAGAGCTTTTCGATCTCGCCCCCGAGGCACGTACGCTAATCGATCCTCAAAGGGGAGGCCGCCACCCCTTGGGCTGCCGAATTATCGAAATGTCGACACTATCGACGTTGCTTTTGGTGATCACGGAGTTGGGCGTGAACAGCTTGTCAGGAATCGGCAGCTTCTGTAAGCGCGAGCAGCGCGACGCGGACGCCCCAGCGACCCATGAGTACCGGCGATTGCGCCATCGCCGCGGAAATCCAGCCCTCGCGCACGAAGCGTTCGGTATCGTCGTTGTAGTCGACCGTCGTAATGACCACGTCACCCGGCTTCTTGCCTTGTGCACGAAGCGCTTGAGCCGCACCGATCGCCAAACGGTCGGCGCCGGTATAGACGGCATCGATCTTCGGGAAAGTCTGGCTCCAGTCTTCCATTAGCTTCAAGCCGCGATCAGTCGCATTCGGCGTCCATTGTTCCGATAGGACCTTGATGTCGGGGTACTTTGCGACAACGTCCTGAAAGCCTTTGGCCCTGCTGACGAACGCGCTAACGCCGCTCACCCCGTTCATCATGACGACGTTGCCCTTGCCATTGAGGGCCTTGGCAATGAATTCTCCCTGAAGGCGACCTTGCTCGTAGTCGTCCGAGCGGATGCGTCCGAGCACCTTAGGGTTTTCGCTCATGATGTTTACGTTGACGACGGGGATACCTGCCTCGATAGCCTGGTCGATCTGTGCCATGGCGGTGACCGACGTGCCGGGAACGATGCAGATCACGTCGACTTTGTTGGCGATCAAGTCTTCCATCTGAGCCACCTGCTTGGCGACGTTCTTGTGTTCGCCGGCATCGTACATGATTACCTTCAGACCCAACTTGTCAGCCTCATCGACGAAACCATAGGCTTGAGCAACGAAGTGCGGGATTGCCATGTTCGGTTCGAGCACGCCAATCGTATAACTTTTTGCCGGCTTGGGCGGGCGGACGATTCAGCTCCTCATCCGCTGCCCATGCCGAACCAGCGCACATGAAAATACACGCTGCGAGTATTTGTAGAATTCTGGTCATGAGTTTCCTCCATAAGCTGTCGTTGACGGTTCTTTTGTGTTGAGTTGCGAAAAATACCACTTTCTCTTAGTCGATACGCCCGCCGGAGAAACGTCGACCTGGTACGGACAGGAAGTAGCCGACCGCCTGGCCGCCATCCGCGCCGACGACGCTGCCGGTGGTGTAGCGAGAATCATCGCAAGCGAGAAAGATCGCGACGCCGGTGATATCGTCGCCGCTACCGACACGGCCCATGGGCACGCCCTTGCGCCGACCTTCGTAGATTTCCGGATCGGCATACATGCCTTCGGTGCCTGGCGTGCGGATATAACCGGGCGTGATCGCGTTAGCGCGAATACCGTAGGGTGCCCATTCGACCGCCTGCAATTTCGTCAGCATGATCAAGCCGGCTTTAACCACGCTGTAGGAACCGGCCCAGTTGTAAGGAAAGAGGCCGGCGATCGAGGCGATATTCACGATACAGCCTGACTTCTGCTTGATCATGTGGCGCGCAGCGCCTTGGCTCACCATGAATGATCCCTTGAGCCCGATGTTCATCGTCGTGTCCCATGCTTGCTCGGGCAACTCCTCAAGTTTGCCGGGAACGATCTTCATGGCGTTGTTGACGACGATGTCGATGCGGCCGAATTGGCCGATGGCGCCGTCGATGAGCTTTTTAACGTCGTCGGCTTTGGCGACATCGGCCTCAAGCGCGAGGCTCTTTGTCCCGATCTTGACCACGTCTGCAGCTGTCGCCTTGGCCGTTTGCGGATCGATGTCGCTAACGACGACGTGCGCACCTTCTCGCGCATAGGCGAGAGCAATATCCCTCCCGATGCCGCGCCCACTGCCGGTGACGATCGCCACCTTGTCCTTTAATCGCATTTTCATCTCCTCGTTTTTTCAGATGCACGATCGAGCGCCCCAGACAAATGATCGAGTAGAGCTTCTGTCACCCGGCGCCGATGACGACGACGTTGCATGACAGCCTCACGCAGGTCTTGATCTGTTGTATTTCTATTGCACCAGCTTCCGCTCCACCATGGCGTGGATACCCTTGTTGCCGTCGACCAATTGCGTCACGCGCAGGTCGCAGGCGAGGCTGCAGAACACGTAGGCCTCCTCCGAGCTCCAGCCCTTCATTTCGACCAGCCAGCGTATCATCTCGCGCAATGCCTGCTTGGCGGCGTCGTCTAGGTCTGGATCAAGACCCATCGTGATGTAGTGCGTCAGTGTGACTGCGCGCGGCATGTCGAGCTTCTTCTTGTGCACGACGAACTCAAACGTGCCGGTAAGGCAGGTTTCCAGCGCCGTCAGGCAGACTTCGCCGTCGCCCTGTACTGCATGGCCGTCGCCGCAGGAGAAATTTGCGCCCGGGACGAATACTGGCAGATAGAGCGAGGTACCGACGAGGAACTCCTTGTTGTCCAGGTTGCCGCCGAATTCGCGCGGCTCGACCGAAGTGCAGGGCCCATAGTTTGGCGGCGGTGCCACCGCCATAATTCCGAAGAACGGGCGCAGCGGAACGGTCGCGCCCCACGGCTAGTTGGCAGGTCATCGCCTTGCGGTCGATCGGGATGATCCGGCAGCGAAACTCAGGGTAGTCCTCCGGCAGCGTGCCGCGCAGCGGCCGGATCAGGTTCCAGCCCCAATCCACCGTGAGCTGAATCGCCTTAATGCGGACCTCGAGTGTGTCGCCCGGTTCCGCGCCGCGCACCGCGACCGGCCCGGTCAGAATGTGTGGTCCCGGCGAGGGTTTTAGCTTCTCGCAGATCTCGCGATGATGCGGCAACATGATGGAGGTGTCGCCGACGTCACCTAGGCCGCCCGACACGGTGTCGATCGTCACCGTGTCGCCGGAAGCGATCGTCAGGCGTGGCGGGATTTTTGCGTCCAGATACCCCCAGTGGACGGTGGCAGGAGTAGGTCCAAGCGTGTGCGTTGCCATGGCAGTCGCATCCTCAGGTTCAGATCATCTTCGCGCCCGAAACTCCGAGATGCTGGTCGAGGACCTGCGTCTCCTTCGCAAGTTCGGCCGGGGTACCTTGAAACACGAACCGCCCCGACGACAAAACGTAGACCTCGTCGGCGACCGAGAGCGCCAGCTCGAGGTTCTGCTCGACCAGCAGGATGGCGTGGCCGCGCGTCCGCAGCCGCCGCATGATGTCCTGCACCTGCAGCACGAGGCGCGGCGAGAGTCCCTCCGATGGCTCGTCCATCAGGATCAGCTCGGGATTGGCCATGAGCGCGCGGCCGATAGCCAGCATCTGCTGCTCGCCGCCGCTGAGGAAGCCGCCCGGATGATTGATTCGCTCGGCGAGCTGGGGAAACTCCTTCATCACCTCATCGAAGTCCCAGCGCTGTCCCGTCTCCCCGCCGCTCGATGCTCGCGTGCGATCGCGCCAGCACGCTCGTCGGCAGCAGTAGGTTCTCGCGCACGCTGAGCGAGCGGAAGATTCGCCGGCCCTGCGGCACGATCGCAATACCGGCCTGCGCGATGGTGTAGGGCGGCTTGGCCGCGCAGCGATCTGTCCCGATAGACGATATCGCCGCTCCGCGGCGGAGTAAGTCCGGCGACCGAGCGGATCAGCGTCGTCTTGCCCATGCCGTTGCGGCCGAGGATGGCGACGATCTGCCCCTTGTGCAGCGTAAAGGCTGACTCCCTGCAAGACGTAGCTGTCACCGTAATAGGTGTGGATCTCGGAAACCGTGAGCAGGGGCTTGGACATGGTCGGGCTAGACATGACCGAAATACACGTTTCGGACCTCAGGATCGGTCTGCATTTCAGCGGGCGTTCCTTCGGCCATCACCCGTCCGCGATTCATCACCGTGACGCGGTCGGCCAAGCCGAGCGCCACGTCCATGTCGTGCTCGATCATCACCAGTGTGATCTCGCGCGGCAGCGCGCGGATCATCTTGAAAATCCGCTGCCGCTCGCTGGGCGAGAGCCCAGCGCAAGGCTCGTCGAGGAACAGCACTCTGGGACGGGTGCTGAGTGCAAGCGCCAGCTCGAGCTGGCGGCGCTCGCCGTAGGAGAAGAGCTTCACCGGCTCGTCGGCGCGTTCCTTCAGTCCGACCGCCTCGAGTGCCGCGAGCGCCTGCGCGCGAATATCGGGAAACGAACCGACAGTGACCGGTTCCAGATCCACTTGCGCCGGTCGGTGCCGACGATGGCGAGCGTGATGTTCTCGATGAGCGACAGATCGGTGAACACATTCGGTGATCTGAAACGTTCGACCCATGCCGAGCTTGGTGCGCCGGTGCTCCGGCAGATGGGTGACGTCGTTGCCGAACAGTTTCACCGAGCCGGACGAGGCTTGATGCGTGCCGGTGACGCAGTGGAACAGCGTGGTCTTGCCGGCGCCGTTCGGCCCGATCAGCGCGCGCCGTTCGCCGGGCGCGACTTGCAACGAAACCCCATCCACAGCGCGTAAACCGCCGAACACCTTGGTGAGGTTGTCGATCGCGACGGCGGCGGTCATGGCTGGCCTTTCGCCCTTCCGGCGCCGCCGCGCCACCGTGTGACGAAACCCACGATGCCGCTGGGCGCCCAGAGCACGGTGGCGATGAACACGATGCCCATCACCGCCGTATGCATTTCGAAAAAGCTGCTGACCCAGTTGCGCAGGCCTAGGAAGATGCCCGGCTCCGATAAACGGACCGATGATCGTGCCGGAACCGCCGACGATCGCCATGAGCGAGACCTCGACCGAGATCTGGAACGAGGCTGCGACTGGGCTAACGAAGCGGTTGTAGTAGACGTAGAGCACGCCAGCGAGGCTGGCGATGGCGCCAGAAATCACGAAAGCAGCGTAGAGATGCATGGTCGTGCGGTAGCCGAGACTCTGCATCCGGCTCTCGCTCCCCTTGATGCCGCGCAGTGACAGACCGAATGGGGATTGGATGAGAATGCGATACCCGAACGCGCACAGGATTACGACGCCAAGGACGAAATAATAATACGCGGTCTGCGAGGCGATGCTCACGCCCGCAACCGACGGCGGCGGCACATTGGTGATGCCGTTGTCGCCGCCGGTGAACGATGCCCAGCGGTAGAATGCACCCCAGATGATGTACCCGAGCGCGATCGTGATCAAAATGAAATAGACGCCGCGCGTGCGCACGGCGCACCCGTAGAGGACCGCGAGCAGCGTTCCAGCGATTAGTCCGGCCGGTGCCGCAACGAGCGTCGGATACCCGTGGCGGACCTCGAGGATGGCCGTGGTGTAGGCGGCCACGGCGAAGAATGACGCCTGGCAGAGCGAGTAGAGGCCAGCGTGCCCGAGCAGGAGGTCGACCGACAGCGCAAGCAGACCGTAGATGTAGATCTGGGTAATCAGGGTCATCCAGTACTGGCCGGCAATGAGCGGCGCGATCAGCGCAGCGAAGAGCGCGGTCAAGGCAAGTATGACCCGGTAGGGGCGCATGCTCAGCCTTCCCTGCCGAAGATGCCGCGCGGGCGGAACAGCAGTAGGATCGCCATCGGCCCGAACAGCACGAAATAGGAGAACTCCGGCAGTAGCCAGCGGCCGTAGGCATCGAGCAGGCCGACAATCAGCGCACCGATCATCGCGCCTTCCAGGCTTCCGAGTCCGCCGAAAGATAACGACCACCAGCGCATAGACTAAAATTTCCCATTCCGCGCCCGGGTAGAGTGTGAGAAAAGCTCCGCCCGCGACCCCCGCTATGCCGGCAAGGAATGATGCGAGCGCGGAGACGAGAACGAACAGTCGGTCAATGTTGATACCTGTCGCGCTTACGATCTCACGATCGTCAACGCCGGCGCGCACCACCGCGCCGATCTGCGTCTTGCGGTAAAGCAGCCAGAGCGACAGGCCGACCACGATACTGAACAGAATGAGCACGAAACGGTAGGTCGGATAGTTGATTCCGCCTGGCAGCTCGATTGCCCCGCGCAGCTCGATCGGCGTTGGCACCTTAAGATTGTCGCCGCCCCAGATCTTAAGCGCCACGTCGCCCAACACAAACGCGATGCCCACGGTGAGCAGCACCTGCGCCAAGTGGTTTTCTCCGGTTCGACTGATAAGAAAGCGGTCGATCAGATAACCGAGAGGAATGACAGCGAACCCGCCGCCGAGTACGCCGAGAGCGAAACTCCCAGAGTATCGGGTAATCGTCAGTCCAATATAGCCGCCGAAAAGATAATAGGCGCCGTTCAAAGGGTGCGAAGCCTACTGGGCCAATCCTCTAGGCGTCGGTTTAAATCAGGTCAGATGTCTTCCTATGTCGAAAACCTGCCTCCCTGGTCCGCGGACCTCGGCGATCAATATCCGCTGGTCGAGAGTATCTTTGATTTTCTACCTGACGCCTCCGCCCTGGTGACAACCGCCATGACCAAAGAGTTCGTCGGGCTGGCTGTCTACCCCTTGCGCGGTTGGGCCTGACGGCGAGTGTACCCGAGCAAGACTGTGATGTTGAGTTCGAAGGATCGGACCCAACCATCATCAAGGTCCTTCTCAATCGCTTACGTTTGGCTGCCTGCCATACAAATCGGGAGAGTGGGCGGGACCGTCTTCTGCCAGGGAAGGCAGGTGCTGGCCGCCGTTGTTTCGCAAGCATTTTCGCGATAGAGGAACGCGCTCCTCCACCACAGGGTCCCTCTCATGACGAATCAGATTATCGACCACTTGCTCACCCGCCGCTCCGTGTCCGCCAACAGCCTTGGCGACCCTGGACCAAACGGCGTCGAGATCGAGCAAAATTGTCGCGGCGGCCGCGCGCGTCCCCGACCACAAGAAGCTCGTTCCCTGGCGCTTTCTGTTGTTTCGGGAGACGCGCGGGGCGCGTTCGGCGAGGTCCTTGCAGAGACATGCAAACGCGAGGAGAGGGACCCGAGCCAATTCCGGCTCGAGATGGAGACCCAGCGGTTCATGCGCGCGCCTCTCGTCATCGCCGTGATCTCGCGCGTGGTGAAGAGCGCGCCGGTGCCGGAATGGGAGCAGGTGCTCTCGGCCGGGGCCGCATGCCAAAATCTCCTGCTCGCCGCCACTGCGCTTGGGTTTGGCGCGCAATGGATCACCGAATGGTACGGCTATAGTCCAGGCGTGCGAGCGGCGCTCAAGCTTGCCGACAATGAGCGCGTGGTTGGCTTCGTCTATATCGGCACAACGAAGGAAAAGCCCGAGGAGCGGGAGAGGCCCGTACTCGCAGATATCGTGCAACCCTGGCGGCCGTAGCAAGCGGTAGGGCTCAGTAGTCGAACTATTGCCGCAGAATTCGCTCGGCGAGGCTGTATCCTGGGTCGAACATCATGAAGATGTCGACGTCACCACTTGTAAAACTGACTTACTACCCCTGACGGAGAAGGCCGCAGAAAGCAGGGCAACACACCCGGTTCGTGCCACCTTGCGGAGGTGCATGACACAGCAAAGGCCCCTTCGATCCCAAATCGTCCTGACGAGGTCAAACGAGAACTTGCAGAGACGCTCCGGCACGCGGTCTGAGTTTTTAAAGAAAAACAGGCAGGTTCCAGGGTCGATAGTCGCTTGCAGAGCGGTGGCGCACTTCATTTACCAAAGGAACGGCGGCATTTACCAAAGGAATGGCGGCGCCGAACTCGCGGCTCCCTTCATACATATTGCAGAGGCATTTGAGTTGCTCGAAAGGGGCGGAAAACACCCGGTGTGCCATTAATAGGACATCAGTCTGGCGCGGGGTCACAACCCTCGTTGATGAGCTGCCTAGATGGTCTAGCCCTCAAAGCGGTACTTAAAATAGTCTATGTCCTCCCGTAGTACGTGGCGATTAGTCTCTGCTTGGGGCCGTCGTAGTACGACAGAATCCCCGTGATTGGTCGCGTTTTTGTGGGGCGGATTTTCAATGGCAATCCGACGAGTCGGCAGATATCATCAAAATCTTGCTGCAAACGTTCAAACCGGCCGACGAGCGGCACCAGGACGTTCCACCGGGATCTCTCAGGTGAAAGAGCTGTGATGTAACATGCCAACTCTCAAAGCGATATAGGCTTGGATGGCTAAAAGGATCGTCGACGAAAGCGCGATCGAACAGCTCCTCGAACCTAAGGGCCTCGCGCTTCCCCTCTTGTCGTATTCTGTTCAAAAAGAAATAGATCGAGACTGCCCGCGACCATGGGTTACGGGCAAAGCAAAATCTACACGCTCGCTCCCAGCGAGCGGGAGCGACTTGGGCTCTTCTTCACACTGGCGGTCCCCAGTGGCCCGATGATGTCATTGTTTCGATAGAATGGTGGGTCAAGGACCGCGCGCACGGACATTCCGCCGGTCTTCGGGATGTGAATAAAACCAAAACGCGGATTTGCGTTGAAGGGAAAGGTCGTCGGCTGTCGAAGGCCTGTACAAGCGACTTATACCAAATCTCATTAATCTGGACATTTACAACCTAAAAATTCCGCGGGCTCTCTTATTCCGAGGGTAACTTCCGAACTGGCGCAAATTTTCGCGCTTTTTCCGAGTTTCGGCAAGACGAGCTGGCGGCGCGGACGGCTGCCGTCATCACTGGTACGCCGAACGGCGACAAAGGGGCTGATCTGGCCATTTTCCCTGGCATTTGGACGCACTCCTCCCGTGGGTTGCTCTTGAGCGCATGACCATCGACGCCTCATACCGGTGCAGGCGGAGGCTGCGGCCGTAGTTCGGCGATCAGCCGGCCAGAATCTCCTGGAACATTTGGCGCGGGATGGCAACCTCGGCCCTGCTCGCCATGTGTCGGGCTCACGCTCGAATCGATATCGAGTACGACGCCTTTCTGGCGCTGACCCAGTAGAGGGCGGAGGAATCGTCGAGCGTACATCATACCATGGCGGAACGAGATCCCTCGCTGGCAGATGACCGAGTGCCTGTCGGACACCTTTCGCTTCAACCCATGATGGCTGCGGAATGCTGGGGGCTAGCCTCACCGACAACGCCTGGGCGCCACATGTCAACGACGAATGATTCATGACAAGACGAATCACTGGAGTCGATTGATGCGATTCGCGCTTTGTCATTGCTTTTGAGGGATCTCGTTGTGAAGACAACATTCTGACGCGCGTCGTCGATACGGCGCTCCTTCGACCAATCAACTGTTTTCCATTTGGCTGGGTGGTTTGATTAACTTGCGGGACAAGGGTAGTTGAGCTGTGGTGGTGGTTACCCTGCCATCACCGTCTCTCTCCTTTTTGGTTTGGAAGAGTGGAAGAAGAAGCCCTGGCATCCACCGTGCGGGGCTTCCGCTCGAATTTTAAAGAGGCTTGTTCGCGTCAGTGTGGAACTGGAAGTCATACTTTGGTCCGCCGACTTGCCCCCCTGCGTGCGCGGTATTTTGCAGTGACCAGATCCCGTAACCCATCGTTCCAAGGGTGACGGCGGCCCCAACAACGAAGAATATCGGGAAGTACCAAAGCGAAATCTCCTGCGTCCCCGGGCCGAGTTTCACGGCCAGAAGCCCCTCGCGGTCAACGATTTTGCCCGCGCTTGTCCACCACCCAGGATCAATAATTTTGGTTAATCACGACCGCACCATCAGAGTTGAGTTGCGCGTGAACGTGAAGGGTATTGGGCGTGCGCTTGATGATTCTGGCGTCGCCGACGGTGTCAGCAACGTATACCTCTCCACGATATCCCGCTGCGTCAAACGGCAATGCCGCCGGATGCACCGGAACAGAATCGCCACAGTTGATCGTTCCACGGTTCGCGTAATAGTTCGGCAAATTGCCTTGCCAAGAGCTGTGCGGGTGCCACGGGCTGCCACCGGGCCTTGGGCATCATAGTACGGGCCTATTCTTGCCTGTCGGAATTCAGAAGCGGGCTCGATTGCAGGTGCGGGAATAGGGAAGGCATCCCGCCAGGGACCAAGACCGACAGCAAATAGGTCCACAAATAGTGCAGCCAGAACAGCAACCTCCACGACGCTGCCGTACAACGGACGCCGGAGGAGCCGAGTTACGAAGTCGCCAACGGTATCCAGGCCGATCCCTGCGAACAGCGCTAGTCCCAACAACCACACGGCGCGGAATCGTTGGGCAACACGCATCGAGTTCGTACACGGGCAACTGGTGTAGAAGTGACCAGAGGCTTGGCCAGTAGCGGTTACCGAAGGAGAGCCACACGAAGATGCCGAACACGGTCAACAGTCGCCACCGACGGCGCCCCTGAGCCAACAGTCCGACCACGGCTAGGCCGATACCCAGGATCCCGACGTAGATCCCATTCTCGTCCATGCCGTAGACCAAGCTATGGCCGGGCTGCAACCCGGCATCGACCGTCTGGTCGCAACTCAACAGACTGTAGAGAAGCGAGCCAACGCTATAACCCGAATAATCGTTGATCAAGCGTGGATATGTATTCATGAACTCGATCGCGGGAAATAACTTTACTGCCGACAAACCAATTGCCAGCACGCCAATTGTAGCAAGCTGGCGGATGACGAGCCGGGGGTGTAGGCCGTCGCCCCACGCAATCATAAGGGCGACGATGAGAAGCGCGGAGATTGGCACGATATAGTGCCCGCCCTCCCCGAATATTAGAGCTAGACAAACAGCGATACCCCATTCTTTCTCACGATGATTACCCGCGCGGATTAGCAGCCAACCGAGAAACGGAACGTAAGCGACCGAAAGATACTCGGTCATCCCGGTCATCAAGTTGACAGCGAAGTAGGAAGAGAATGCATACACACCACCGGCAACGACAGAGCCGAGCCGACGAACACCACTCGTAGAAGCAAAAAGAAAGGCGCCCAGAAAAGCGAGAACTAGATGTAAGATGATCTCGAACCGAGTAGCTAGCGAAACCCCGAACGCCAAGTGGAGCAAGAAAAACGGTGTCAGGATCCGCGATAGCGGATGGGCGAGCAGGGGCATCCCGCCGCAGGCGTAGGGGTTCCACAATGGCAGCTCGAAGTACTCGACGACGGTCTGGCGTGCCACTTCCAGCTGGAGGTAGTGGTAGTCCCAATCCTGGATGCCCCAGTTGGTGACATGCTTTAGAATCGGGTGACAATAAAAAGCTGCTAGGGCGACCACCCCCAGGCCGAGGGCCGCGCCAAAAGCAATCCTCTTGCTTCGACGCTTAGTCTCAAAGCCGACTAGTTCTTGACTTATCGCCATTTGTCCAAGACTTTAATACTCTAATAGAAACGCTTCATCTTGCGATCGAGTGACTGGGCTATAGCCAACGATCTGCGCTGTGTTGTTGCCTGTCATCGAACCGCTGGCGAAAAGCTCCGCGTTCTCGCGTCGTCGAAGCACCACCGGCAATTTCACGTCGGTGATCGTCGAAAACCCGATCGACCGTTTCAGTAATCCTTTTCCCCTCACGACGAAGGTATTTGTTGGTTCAGCTTGTTTCGATCGCCCTTAGGAGACGTCGGTACTCACGTTTCCGACTCGCGCTGGGTTTTCAAAATGCTTCGATTGTCTCGTTCCCCAAACACCCAGCTGCGATTGAGCGCGAAGCTCGCGAGAGGGTACGAAACGGTGACGAGCAACGTTGCCAACTTACCGACAAGTTCTTCGGATACTTCGAAGATTTCCACTTCCCCATAAACTCGGACTCCTCGAGAGAATCTACGGCGCAACTCTGGCCAAGTACGGATCCCGCTTCGTTGAAACGGCTGTTGGAGTGTCATGGAAGCTAAATCTATCGGATCCGTGCCAACGTTGGACCGTCTTCGGACGGTACGGGGGAAAAGAGCTAATCTCCTGGGTGCGTCACTGGTTGAAGGACGCTGGGACAGTCGTCAACTCAGGAGTCAACGTTGGTCAACTCCTCCTTTTTGTGCCATGTGTGGACGGCTCCGAGTTGGCAAGTGAACTTCACGTTGCGTTGCTGGTCGGTGCAGCCATGTGTTCGGCCTTATTGATGCGGCACTTTCCCATGGCCGCTGGCCACAGGTCCCGGTCATATGCCCGCATTCATGATGCACTGGCACTATGTGGCTTGTCCCAATTCGGCTAAGCGCTAGTGATTCGAC
This sequence comes from uncultured Alphaproteobacteria bacterium, assembly GCA_963781875.1. Classification (GTDB taxonomy): domain Bacteria; phylum Pseudomonadota; class Alphaproteobacteria; order Rhizobiales; family Xanthobacteraceae; genus Pseudolabrys. The sequence continues at coordinate 7,939 of CAWAHP010000009.1, read as the reverse complement.
CCTCGTAAGAGTTTCGAAACTCGGTGCGCATCCTGAACAAGTACCGGACACCCCAAAATGAGAGAAGGATCACGAACGGAAACGCCACGAGAATGTAACGGACCTCCATCAGGCCGCCCCAGACGACCGTTCCGAGAGCGCCCAGCTCCACAGTCCTAAACAATACAAAGAGACTCGCAAAACGGGCCCAGAGGACTTGGTTGGTAACGGGGGTCGGTCGAAGCCAAACGGCATAAGCGCCGACGGCCGCCAAAAAGATCAGGACCAACCGAAGCGAGATGGTAGATGCTACGACCAGCGTGGAGATCGGTCTTCCGAGGGACAAAACACTGAGATAGGCTTCTGCACCATCGATATTGATCCAATAGTGGATCATGCGCAGCAAGGGAACGAGAACCAAACTGCGCAGGGGATGCTGTTGGAATTTCTCAAGTCCGAGCTGTTGAAAGCCTCGGTCGACTGAGTCGACGTATCCGGCAGTGCGCCAGGTTACCAGAAGCTCAGCTACCCGATCCCGCTCCGCGGTGGAATCGAACGCGCGCGAAGGATAGTTGGCCACATAGAAACCCGCCCAGTTCGGGGTGCCGACACCGAATGCGAAGCGATCGTACTCGATTTTCTCTAACGCGAACCATCTTCGCATCCAGGCATAGTAGCCCGGCTGCCTGAATTGGGGCCTAACAAGGCCAAGCTCCTGAGTGGAGTGATACTGATAGGCCAACATGAAAATCGGAAAGGCGCAGAGCAGGAACAAACCTAAGGGGGACGCGCGTGTCGAATGCTTTGCGTCGAAATAAGCGAGATAAGTGACGCTGGCTACGATATTCAGGATCAGGACATCAATCCTGAGAAGGGAAGCGGCGCCGAGGAGGGTGAATGCACCAACCCTGGCAACGAAGTTGCTTGGGATAAACAGGAGCCACACCCCAACGAAGACGAGGAACATCGTCGGCGTTTCGGTATAGACCGAACTTACCATCTTCGCGGTGAATGGCTGGATGGCCGCCAGGAGCCAGCACAAGAGGCGTGGACCTCTATCCCCCGGCTCCGGCAAGGATGCTTCTAGCCGTCCAAAGGAGAAGGGCAACGAGGGAACAATCCATCAGCGCGTTCATGATCAGCACGGTCCGATCAATCTCCAGTCCGCTTGCCAGCAGCGGAGCAATAAGGATCGGGTAGCCGTGAGGTTGCACGCCCAGTGCCGGGAGCTTTCCCGTATCGATGACGGTCTGTGCGACCTTTACGTATCCGAATGCGTCGCCCGACAGGCCCGATGGACTAGAGAGAAGAAATCCCAGTCGTCCGAGAAGCAGAGACGCCATGATCGCGAAGTCGATAGCCGATCGTTGGTTCAGTCTGTGCACCGATCGCTTCCACGCCGCGTAGGCGCTCACCTTGTCCGACTCTTGCCAGTAAGACCCGACGTGGGACTTCCTAGGCTATCCTTTCTAAATGGGTCGATTGCCTCGGGATTCCGTTCCCGAAACACCCAGCTTCGGTTGAGCGCGAAACTCGCAAAAGGGTATGAAATCGTTACGCCCAACGTTGCCAACTGGTAGTCCACTCCGAAGGACTGCGTGGCGAAATAAGTGCCGCAGACCGCCATGGCCGAAAGGATGATCGAGATTCCAACGAATCTGGGGAGGTAAAAATGGTGAGAGCCGGTTTTGCGGAAGGTGAAACGGTGGTGCCCAGCGTATGACCACAAAACCGATGCGACGGAGGCGACGAAGGCGGCGACAGCCGGATGGGCGTCGAAAGGAGGAATGGCGTATGCCGTGATCGCAACGCCGAAATAGACCGCCGTTGCAGAGGCGCCAACGATCCCGAAAACAAGCACCTCGAACGCGCTTCTGGTCACGTCTTATGCCAGATCATTACGACTGACCTTCCGAACAAGCGGCCGAAGATTTTGTCCGTCAGACCCGAAACAGGCACGATCGCCTTGTCCCAAAACTGGATTTGGTGAATTGAAGGCTGAGAGGTTCGCGTGACCAGCCGATTAAGCGCCGAAACGAAGTATCGAGGACGTCCAGAAAAAATACTCGCTTCAAACTCAGCGGCGGAACCGTTAGGCGTCCGGCATCCTTGAGGGCGTATCGTCTGTAGTGCCCGACAGCTTCGTCGAAAGGGCTGTAGAGAAAATTGAACGCTGGCGAGAGCATTACGATGTGGCCCCCGCCGTGAGATGAGTGGCTGCGACGCGCATCTCCCCTTCGTCATCCTCGATGTGCTCCAGAACATCGATATAGATGATCGTATCCGCATATTCGTCGGGAGCGAGATCGGTTAATACACCGCATCTAGCCTCACAACGTGGCGGCAATTTCCCCGCCGCAATGAGAATTCTTGAGATGTGACACGTGGTTCGCGTCGGGGTCGAGGCAAAGCCAACGACCATAGCTTCGATCGCAGAGATACTTCGTAGAGCCGCCGATCCCCGCTCCCACCTCTATGACACCCCCCTCTATGTAAGGCCGGAGTTTCCTGCTGACATAACTTTTCCAGTTGGTCGCATTCGCGAATAGTCCGAGCTCGGTCCCAACGTAGGAAAAGGCCGATAATTCGATAATGGCCTCCCCGCTCACGTTGGACTCTTCGATGCTTGTGATCGACGAGAGGCAATTGGATTTTTGCGAACCTCAAAAATAAGAGACGTTGCGTCGATTGCCGGAACAAAGGTCTTCACGCTGCGAAAGCTCATTAGTCGAAAGAGGGCGATCCCAGATATCAGCAAAGCCTGTAGGAAAATCATGGCAAAGGACGCCGCCAAGAAGGACGCCCAGCCAGGAATGGCCCAGTTCGTACCGATCCTGATTCCGACAACCACGACAATCGCTATTACTGCCAAGCCCGCCAGTAAGGTTGAGCCAATCAATATGCGCAGGAGAATGTAGTCAACGTATACCGCCATCGCGCTCACACCATGAACGAGCAGGCTTTGAAAGTTCATTCGGGACTTCCCCGCGAGGCGCACGCCGCGTGCGACGGGGATCGCAAGGCGGGGGATTGGAGATCGGGTGATTGCGGCGGCCAAATTGTTCCAGATGGCAGGATTGTATGTTAGCGCGCGCAAGGATGCCCGGGGTAGCAGGCAAAAATTACCAAAATCAATCCTGTGTCCCGTCATTATGCGGAAGGCAAGTTTGTAGAGAGCATAGAAAAATCTGAAGGTGAGACCCTCCGATCGTTTTCTTCGCTGCGCAACGACGATCAATTTCGTGTCTTCACCCCATGCGCTTAACAGTCTCGGCACATCCTCCGGCCGGTCCTCCCCATCCGCATCCATGACCACGACGGCCTCTATATCCTCAGCACGGCTTGCGAGCACGAGGCCCACGGCGATAGCGCGTTGATGTCCGAGATTATTGGACAGCCTTACTAGCTGGATATCTAGGAGCGCCTGTCGGCCCTCCAACAGACAATGCGGCTCAAGCGGTTCTGACGAACCGTCGTCAATGACGAAGATACGCAGATTGAACGCTGCTTGTTCTGCCTGTTGGTTCAGCTTGCCAATGAGCAAATCGAGGGAGGTCCAATCGTTAAAGACTGGAATAACGATCCCAAAACTTTTCCGCATTTTATTCTTTACCAAGGCACCCAGGCAGAGGGGTGGGCTGATGGTACCGCTTCATGGTGTCCCCCCGGTGCGCGCTCGCCGTCTCCGATTGTGTACATTCCGAGGCCAAAGCTGAGACACGCGAAACCGCTTTCCAAATCATGTTTCAGATAGATTGTCCGCAACGTCAGACTTTGTTGGAAGGTTGAACGATAGCACCTATTTCGCGTCAGGCTCGACAATTCCGTATGATTGTATGATGTATCTGGACAGCGTCTTGGCTGTCACCGATCAAAGCCTGCGCAACCTTGCCGTCAGTCCGATCAAATCACCTCCAGCCGCTTTGACTAATAGCGCAGCCGCAATCTTGCGCATGGCTTTGTGATTATCGCCAGCGGCGGCAATCTCCATCATGAGCGCATCGCGGAGGGCTTCCCTTTCGGCCTTCCGCCAGGATATCCGCTTTTGGTATCTTTTGGGTCTTGCGCTCAGGTGCACCATGACGTGATCTGCCCGGGAGCATACAACTTGCTACAATCGGTTTGTTCGCCGGCGGCGGGCTGGTGTCTGGGACCGGATCATGGATGTTGCGCCCGCGAAGCATGTTGCTGGCAGATCGAAGATATGACGCGGACTGGATCGGGGTGCTAGCCATTTGCCAAGGCGCGGTGCAAACATACCGCCGAAATGCAATCGCCGGGATCCGATCTGCTTCAGCTCTTTCGTCTATCGAGCGCGTAACTTGCTCGAGCGGTTCTTCAATAAAATTAAGCATTGTCGGCGTGTCCGCCACGCGATACGACAAGCTCGTAATCAACTACCTTGCCTTCGTGAAGCTAACCTGCATTCGCCTATGGCTACGCGTTCATGAGTTCACGGCCTAGGCAAAACGGATTTGAGCCGACCGAGGTCCACCGAGAAGTCCTTTTGCCGATCTGTCCAAAAGTCGTCGATAGAACTCATATTGTCACCACCAAGACACATGTGTGGAACTCCAACAGCGTCAGCCAGTCTCTTGTAAAGATCTATCTTGTAGTTGTCAGGAAAAAGCTCAATAACACAACAGTCTTTTTGGACACAAATGTCAGGTTAGACATTCCCGCTCCATGCGGCCCGACGACACATTCCGCTTGGCTAAATAATGTTACCTGATGCTCAACCGAAAGCTAGAGCCGGTTGTAATTTCTCAAATCCGATTGAAGATAGGTATTGTACACTAACTCCTCATTTATTATTCGTCTGAAGTGCGCGTCAGCCCTACTAATGTATAAGCGTTTTTCACGCTGACTGCGTACTGCCCTTATTACCGAATTGTTTCCAGCATCGCTTGCCGCACATATAGAAACGAGATCCGGCGTAATAGTGCTGAACGCATCAACAAACTTAAAGCCATAAGACGTTTTTGCCTGTACCCATGGATATGTTCTTGCATTTACCACATTGTCCGTGTCAAATCCGAATGCAGAGAGGATTTCTGCTTCGAATTTCTCGCATTGATTAACATATATCTTGCTAAAGCAACATTTTGCTTAATCAACACCAGACGTGGCAGAAAATCATATAACCAATGAAAGTAGTTGTGGTGGTATAAGTGGCCGGTGCCAGACTGGATGTTCACCACTGATTCCTCAAGATATGGAATATCCCTTTTTAAAGAGTGCAAACCAGGCTTCCAAAGTTCGCGATCAACAATTGAAAGCTCTTTAATTAGAAAACCGCAGCGATCGAGCATAGCTCCATTCCAGTAACAGTACCCATTTTCAACTTCGTAAAGCAAGTCCTTAGATAAACCTGCCCAAGTCTCGCTTTGTATAGGAACTGACCGGCCTACCTCACATGCCGTTCTAACGTGTTCCTTAACACCTAGGTTAACAAAGCCTCCGGGCACTCCAAATAATTTGAATCTTGCCCTTGGTGGCGTTGTGCTGCTCAGCACAAATAGAATAAGCTGCATTATTCTAATCAGGACCCGTTTAAGCAATGTTCATCTCCGCGCACCTCAACTTTCACACTTGAAATTCCTTTAATTAGACCAATAACAGCGAGGTAGCAAAATTAAGGGAATCATACTTTTAGCGCGCCTCCTGGCGGCAAGACGAACAGTGCGTTGGCGACCGTGAACATCTCGCCTTCGGGATTAATGATATCAGTGTAAGTCGCAACGAAGCGAAAGCCGAAAGGAGCTATAAATTCGGCGATTGGGACTAGAGCGCCTGCCGGTGCTCCCCGGTTTAGGAAGCATATCATTGAATTCAATATAAATAAAACGGACATGTCCGGCAGACAGGATCTTATATGCGCCACGTAAAACGTTTATGTCGTAACCTTCTGTGTCGATTTTAAGTATATCTATCTGATGAATGCTGTTTAGATCGCAAAAATCATCTAATTTCAAGCATTGGACTTCGATTGACTTTGCCACTTGTCCGTAGCGGATAGCAGTCTGCGCGTCAGAAACGAGGCTATTTATTTGGTTCCAGGGATACTCAAAGAGAACTGCACTTCGAGTAGCGTCGCCCAGAGCGACATTGTATGCCGAAAAATGCGGTTGGTTTGGTATGCGGGCCTGCAATTCGGAAAAGGTCTGCGGATGTGGCTCAAACGCGAAGATTTTCGCGCCCTTGAATACCCTTAGAGCCAACTCAGACGTTTGCCCCACATTGGCACCAACGTCGAAGAAAGTTCGTACAGGGATTTGCCATACCTAACTCAAGTGTCCGACATCACGCAAAAAATCCATCCCATAGGGGGGGAACGGCGGCGCCCTCCAGCCCCTCAATTCCAGAGCGCGACGTAGTGCGCTCCTTGCTAGTTTCAAGACCATGCCTTCTATCTCACGTGGGAGCGCAAACCAAAGAGCGAGGCCCTCGGCAAAGTGATGGCTTCACTAGACACCGGCAACGTCAGCGAAGCTTCCTGAGACGTGGTTCAGCACTTTCTCAATGACGGGGAGATTAGTGCCAAGCTGTGCCATACCGCTTGCAGCAGTGCGGCGGAGATCGTGGAAGCGCGGTCTCACCGCCTCAGTCTCAATCCTCACGGCGCGATGCTGTCGCACTGTTAAATTCCACCCCGAAGGCAACAGGCCAACGCCTCCATTTCGCGCCGGGGTCCTTCTGACCGACCCTCCTTTGCCGTGGTGCTGGAACCGTAGGCACTGACGACCGCTTCCTCGGCGGCGATCTCTCTCAAGGTTAGTCTGGGGTCCTGAAGCAGGCGCTCGCGTATGCTACGGGCCCGGACGAGAAGACGTACCAGGGTGCCATCAAAAGTTGCCGGTCCAGATCCATCCGCTCATTCGCCTCTGGATCCTAGTACGCTTCAGACGCGGGCGACCGTCAAGATCATCATATGCTGCTCTGTCTCATCTTGGCCGGTCGAAAAGACACTTATTGTCGCTGACCCAACCTATGAGATCGCTTACACCTTCGCGGACCGAGATGGCGGGCTTCCAGCCAAGCAGGCGTTCGGCTTTGTCGAGTGCACAAACAAAAACGGGTTGATCGCCTGCCCGCCAGTCGCCCCAGGCGAGGGGGATGGCGATGCCGAGATCCTCTTCGAGATAGGCTATCAACTCGAGCAAAGAGAGCGTGTTTTCGGGGCCGCCGCCGATGTTGAAAGCTTGGCCACCCACGCGATCACGACGCTCGAAAGCCAATTCATAGGCGCGGGCAAGGTCCTTTACGTGGAGAGCGTCGCGAATCTGCTTTCCGTCGCCATAGATGGTGATGGGCTTGCCAAGGATCGCAGCAATCGCGAACCACGCGATCCAGCCCTGGTCCTCGATACCGAATTGCCGCCTGCCGTAGATGCAGCTCTGGCGGAAGCTCACGGTGCCAAGGCCGTAGATCCGTGCATAGTCGAGCGTGTACTGATCTGCCACCCCTTTCGAGCAGCCGTAAGGCGAATGGAAGTCGAGAGGCCGATCCTCTCCGACACCCGCTGACAAGTCCCGGTACTCATAGCGCCCATTGGTCTCGACGATGCCGAGGTCCTCCATCTTTCCGTACACCTTGTTGCTCGAAGCATTGATGAAGAAGCTCTCGGGGCTTTGTTGCCGGACTGCCTCCAGTAGATTGAAGGTGCCGAGCGCGTTGATCTCGAAATCCTCGCGAGGATTGACGACGGACGTAGTAACCGCGACCTGAGCCGCTAGATGCAGCACGGTATCTGGTTTGAGTTCGCCGACAATGCGCTCTATCCGCTCGCGGTCGCGAATATCGGCGTGCTCAAAACTCACCTGCGCCTTCCGGCGCACCCAATCGAGATTCTCATGCGCGCCCTGCCGTGACAGATTATCGAGCAAGATAACGGACCAGCCGCGCGCGTGGAAATGCCGCGCAGCGTTCACGCCAATGAAACCGGCACCTCCAGTGATCA
>CAWAHP010000008.1:0-165834 GCA_963781875.1 uncultured Alphaproteobacteria bacterium | reverse complement strand
CGAAATCCAGCATACACTCGAATGGTGTCCTCATTTAATAAAATAGGCGTTGGAGTCAGAACGGATGTGGAGAGCCAATCCATTGGACTGTCTTGCGTAATTCTACCTAAATTCTTTCGATTTCATGGATTATACCTTATAAATCCACGCTAAATGCGCTTTTTTTCTGCATTTCTTTTGCTGGTGCACCGTAGTAAATTTTTTCTGGCTCTTGCAAGCCTTCATACCAACGCACCTGAGGCAATGATGCAGTCACGTGGAATTTGCACATGGTCATTGAAGGTGGAGTTCACTCCTAAAAAACAGGAATTACCTATTTTGCAATAGCCTGAAACAACCACATGAGACGATAAAAAAGCAGTTGTCTTCAATGATGGTTTGATGACCTATGTGATTGCCACTCCATAAAATGACGTTATTACCAATTTTAACAAAAGGTTGAATGGTATTGTCTTCGAATACAAAGCAATTTTCTCCTATTTCCGCGTTCCGCCATACAAAAGCATGAGAGCTGATGTAGGTCGCGCAATGATACCCCTTTGCCTTGGTTGCCAAATACAATCTAGTGCGCAGTCTGTTTAGTTGTGAAGCAGGTACGGCTACAAAAGCCTCATGGGTTTCCGGTGCAAAATAATCTGTAATTTGTTCAAAAGCAATAATGGGTTTTTCATAAAGACTGGTTTCCTTTAATATTTTTCTTCTACAGCAAAACCAACCACCTCATAACTGGAGTCATAAGTGAAATATTCATAAGCGATTCTTGCAAACTCCCCTGCTCCAATAATTACAAGTTTCTTATCTTTAAATACTTACCTAACCCTCTTTAATCGATAATTTCGAATGTAGTCACTTTCTTGGTAATGTTCACTGGCAAATACAATCAGCACGCAGTCCTCACTGAAGTCATGCATCTCTCTCCACACCATGCTGTTAATTTGCAAACCCATACGCGGGGAATCCAACCAAAATTCCTCGCAAGTCATGCCATCATCTAAGACGATGCGGCATTTTCCTGACACACAGACAGCGAGTTGGTGTAGATTTTGATGGGCATGAAACCCACGACTGACCCCTGACTTGGTATCAAAGATATAATAAGCTCTTTTTATTTTAAAAGGGAGATTACACCCTTCTTCTAGAACAATCAGACTGCCTCTTTGGTCGCCAATTACCTTTAATTCAACCAATTGATTTCTCTCAATTGGATTCATAGCAGGTATTTTTTTAATGTCGATCCATTAAAGGGAGCGGCTTTATCTTTTTCATTTAAAATAATTTCTAATCAATGGCCACTGAATTGCTAAACGGTCATCATTCCATCTTAGAGAGGCTTCATGCGCTTTGCTATAGACATTGGTTGTTTTATAAAGAAAGTGAGTGCCTTCTTCTAATGCAAGAAAACCATGCGCAAACCCTTCAGGAATCCAGAGCATCCGGTTATTTTTTGCGCTCAATTCGACCTCGACGGCTTGACCAAAGGTAAGGGAATTTTCTCTAATATCTACTGCCACATCAAAGACCGACCCTTTTACCACCCGCACTAATTTGCCTTGATATACGGTGGTAATCTGATAATGAAGACCTCGTAATACCCCTTTTTTTGAACACGAATGATTGTCCTGTACAAAACGTGACGGTATGGGCAGACCTAATTTTTTAAGCTCGATAATAAAACAATTTCATTAAAACTTTCCATAAACCAGCCACGCTCATCGAAAAACATTGGGCTCAATAATAACTACGTCGGCAATGGCTGTACGAATTTCATGCTAGAACGCCTCTATTTGTCGCAGTAAATATTGTCCATAGGCAGTGTTTTTGAAACGGATCAGCCTGTGACATAAGATCTTCTGCCGTAATCCAGCCTGAATGGTAAGCGATTTCTTCCAGGCAAGCAATCTTCAACCCTGGTCTTTGCTCAATGGTGTGTACAAAGTGACTGGCTTCTAATAACGATTCGTGTGTACCGGTATCTAACCATGCAAAACCGCGACCTAGTAATTCCACGTTAAGACTTTATCTTCAAGATAAAAACGATTGACGTCTGTAATCTCTAGCTCTCCTCGTGCTGACGGTTTAATACTTTTAGCAACTTCGACGACCCGGTGATCATAAAAATATAAGCCAGGTACTGCGTAATTAGACTTTGGATATTTGCGGTTTTTCTTCTATCGATATGGCTCGCCCTTCCTTATTAAATTCAACCACCCCAAAACGCTCTGGATCAGATACGTGATAACCAAAAATAGTAGCGCCTTCTTCACGATCGATTAGCTTTGCGCAAATTTATGGAAAAATTTTGACCATAAAAAATATTATCGCCTAAAATCAAGCAACTATTATCTCCATTGATAAACTCTTCGCCAATAATAAATGCTTGGGCTAATCCATCTGGTGATGGTTGTTTTGCATAAGATAACGCAACTCCAAACCGACCGCCGTCACCTAATAAAAGTTGATAACTCGGTAATTCTTCTGATGTTGAAATAATTAATATCTCGCGAATTCCAGCAAGCATTAATACAGAAAGTGGGTAGTAGATCATTGGTTTATCGTAAATAGGCAGCATTTGTTTTGAAACAGCTATTGTTAGTGGGTACAGACGGGTCCCGAACCTCCTGCCAAAATAATACCTTTTCGTTTTTTCATAATAACTATCCTAAAAGTTCTTGAATCATTCTGCTAACTCCGTTTTCCCATTCTGGTAGGTGGAGAGAAAATGCTTTCAATTTTGCCGTGTTTAATCTGGAATTATTGGGTCTGTGCAGGTGTCACATAATCGACACTTGAAGTCGGATTTATTGATTTTACCTTTAATGCCTGATCTAAGCTTCTGGCATTCTCTATAATAAAATTCGCATAGTCATACCAAGATACTTGGCCTTTTGGTGCCAAGTGGTAAATGCCGGTTAGTGGAGGTTTTTTAGTGCAGATATTTTATCGACATTTTAACTCCCTAATTTCTTTTAAATGGATATTAAGCCTCGGATAGCGTGAGCGGCTACATCTGCTAGTAATCTGCTCCTGTTGGGGCGCCGATTTGATCATGAACGATATTTATTTCTTCCTTTTCACGGGCTAAACGCAGTATCGTTTTAACAAAGTTATTGCCACGAGCACCATAAACCCAACTGGTTCTAAAAATTAGATGATTGCAACCAGATGCCTGGATTAATTGCTCTCCTTCGAATTTAGTTTTCCCATAAACGTTAAGAGGTGCGGCAGAATCCGTTTCTTTCCAAAAATGATGTCCACTTCCATCAAAAGCATAATCTGTGGAGTAATGAACTAGCAAAGCGCCTAAAGCATTAGCTTCGCGAGCTAAAATAGCTGGCGCGCTTGTCTTGATAAGCGTTGCTAATTCCGGTTCACTTTCAGCCTTATCAACGGCCGTATAAGCTGCTGCGTTTACAATGACATCGGGTGATAAAGTACGAATTGTATTTGCTAGTCCCTCTAAATTTGTGAGATCTCCACAAAAATTAAAATCCCCTTTTCGGTCTAGCGCTATCAGTTCACCAATAGGAGCTAATGCGCGCTGTAACTCCCAACCAAGTTGTCCATTTTTCCCCAGCAGTAGAATCTTCATAGTTACATTGCACACGTGGTTTTGAAATTCCATAATGTAATACATCTACTGTCTTTTATATGATTTATCCACTTTGAATTTTTGATATACCATTCCACTGTTTTACGTATCCCACTTTCGAAGGTCTCTTGGGGCTCCCAGTTTAAAGTATTTTTAATTTTCGTTGCATCGATTGCATATCGTTGATCATGCCCAGGTCTATCTTTGACGTAATTTATTAGGTCAGCATACTTTTTCACTCCGGCCGATTTTTCTGGTAGTAACTCTTCTAGTATTGAACAGATTGCAAGCACAACATCAATGTTTTTTCTCTCATTATGCCCACCGATGTTGTAAGTTTCCCCTACAATGCCTTTATTAACTACTAAATATAGCGCTCGAGCATGGTCATCGACATATAGCCAATCGCGTATCTGTGTTCCATTGCCATAAATAGGTAATGGTTTGCCCTCCATAGAGTTAAGAATAATTAAGGGTATTAATTTTTCTGGAAATTGATATGGGCCATAGTTATTAGAACAATTTGTTACTAAGGTAGGTAAGCCATATGTCCGTTGCCATGCTCTGACAAGGTGATCGAGCTCGCTTTACTAGCGGAATAAGGCGAACTAGGTGCGTAAGCCGTTGTTTCTTTGAAGAAATGCGGTTTTTTCAAGATCTCCATATACCTCATCAGTTGAAATATGATGGAATCTAAATGTTTTTTTTTGAAATCGCCCAGGTGAGCCAGTAGGTTCGTGCGGCCTCTAGCAACACATAAGTTCCGAGAATGTTCGTTTGAATAAATGCACCTGGCCCCTCAATCGAACGATCAACGTGACTCTCGCAGCTAAATGCATTATTACATCTGGCTGATGGGTTTGAAATATACGAGTCATTTCATCAGCATCACAAATATCCACATGCTCAAAATAATATCGGTTGCTTTTGCTTACATGAGTAAGAGTCTCCAAATTACCAGCATAAGTTAATTTATCAACGTTAATGACTGAATCAGTTGTATGTTCAATCAAATATCGAATCAATGCTGATCCAATAAACCCAGCGCCTCCCGTAATCAGGACTTTCATAATGAGACAACACCCATATCATTTTTGGCCCCACTCTACCATACCGTATTCCTTACCACAATAGTTCGCCAGGTCAACACCAGGGCTCACTGCCATTAAGTTAAGGAAATGTCGTTTAAAAACGTAGACACTCCACAATGAATCGCTGGTTCTTGAGTATGCGCCTAATACATTTGACCGCCCAACTATGGTAGCGTGGAAATCCGGGATTGTTGTGCTACTGCTCCCGGATTTCGCTGCGCTGCATCCAGGCTACGGGTACGAGCCACCAATCATAGTTAGGCGGTCGATGTACTAGGTGAACTGATTGGAGACATTGCTAATGGATTGAATGGGTTTTTTAAGGTTGTTTCTTCGCTTAGCACTTTCTACGCCAGGCTGATCAAAGGGGTTTATTCCCCATATAATGCTTTGCACATAAATTTTATGTTCATAAAGCGCTATAAGCCCGCCAATAGTAGCTGGAGTATAGGTTTTCAAGCGAATATGATTAAGGTATGTTGCCAACAATGGAAGAAAAGGGATCCTTGTTTTCTGGTACCCCTTGAGTTAATACCTGTTTTTTAGAATTAAATAATGAGTGGATGAGTTCATTTTCGTAGGTTTTTAAAGGTTATAAAATCCACAGCTATTTTATGGGTTCCTTGGCAAAGAAGTTGATAATAACTATGCTGCGCTCGATTACCCAAGCCGCCCCAAATAATTGGCCCTGTAGCATAATGTACAGGATCACCTTCGCAATCAAGGGATTTTCCATTGCTTTCCATGTCGAGTTGCTGGATATAGGGAACAAAATATTCAAGATAATTGGCGTAGATGAGAAAAAGAAGATTATGACAATGCAAAAAATTAATATTCCATATTCCAAAAAGAGCAAGTAAAACGGGCAGATTGGAGGTCAATTCGGCATCAAGAAAATGATGATCCATATGATTCGCCCCTTTAAGCAATTGGGTGAACTGATCAAAACCTATGGCTATGGCGGTAATTAAGTTAATGGCTGAACAGGCTGAATAGCGTCCCCCTACCCAATCCCAAATGGGTAGAACATGCTGAATACCAAAAGGAAGGCGCTTTTTCACCATTCGCAGTCACTGCAATGATGTGATTTGCAATGGCTGTTTGTCTCCCAACCAATCAAAAGCCTTTTTAGCATCTAAAGTGTTTCTTGAGTGGTGAATGATTTAGAGGAAATAATAAAAAGAGTTGTTTCTGCATCCAATCGCTTACTATCTGAAAAAGACAAGGGATCCGCATCGGATATAAAGTAATAGCCTAAATTAGGATTGGTAAATTCTTTTAAGGCTTTAATAAGATTTTTGGACCTGAGTCTGAGCCGCCAATTCCAATGTTCACTATATCCGTTATGGGTTTACCGGTTGAGCCATACCATAGGCCTCCTCGAATTTTCTCTGTAAAATGCTTGGATTCACGTTGTGCTGATAAAACAGCAGGCATAATGTTTTGACCATTTACTATAATAGAGGATTCCTGAGGCCCTTAAAGCAGTATGAAGGGCAGGACGTTTTTCAGTGGTATTGACCAATTTTCCCTGCATCAAATCATGGATTTTTTGCTTTGTATTGCGCTCTTTGGCTAAATTGATTAATAGCTCGAGGTCGTGGCGTTTGCTCGTTGATTGGAGAAATCAATGTTTATATCATTGGTGCAAAGGTTTAATTGCATGGAATTGGAAAGGTCGAGGTCCCCTTTTTTCGTCTATTTTAAGAGCATTTTCTATTAAAAGGCCCCAAGAGTGAAGTTCAGTTAATTTTTTCATTCCAAAGTTCATTTTTATATTTTTGTGCCAAAGATAACATGATTTTATGCTAGATACACCAATATAATTGGAGATTGGACAAAACAACAGAAAAAATGTCTCCTATTGTTTTCAGAAAAATACATCGTTTATACCATTAACAATCTTGAATTCATTCCTTAAAAAAAGATTCTTTTTTGCAGAGGTAGAAACAAAATGATTGTAATTAGGTTTCAGCAAACTCAGGCTTGGTCCTAAATTGAGAAGGAAGCAAATTATTTTCTGCCAATGCCTGAGTTCTATCCTGGACTTTTTGAATTTTTATCAACTTATCCTTAGCTAGTTTCGCACCATGACGCTGAAAGGGTGCTTCTACATAACGATAAGATAGTTCACTTAATATAAAAGTTAGGGACAAACCTAAGGCTGCCATTGGAATGGTGTAGCTGGCATCCATAGTTTCTTGATAAAAGCTGCAATGCTGCAGGCGCTTAGTGCTCAGATTGTCGAATTTTTCGTGATCCCACGGCGCGGCGAAGCTCCGCCGCAGCCTCTGCGTGGCGGCAGGCGAGCGAAGCGTTGAATTGTTCGCTTGTTCGGGGGTGAATTCGCGCTCGCTATCGCAATTCGCTTTCCGGTGCATATGCCAATGCCGGTGAATCCGAAAATCCGATTTTTTTGCGGGGAAGGAGGGTGACTTTCGGCCAGAGATTTCTTTCCGGCCTTAAATCTTCCCATAGTCTTCCCAACGGCTTTTTCTGGAAGATACGGGTTGTGGATTATGTATAAAAGTGCCGGTTTCTGGTCGGGGCGGCGGGATTTGAACCCACGACCCCCAGTCCCCCAGACTGGTGCGCTAACCGGGCTGCGCCACGCCCCGACCGGAACGGCGCGGACTATAGGGGCGGGGTCTGATAGGCGCAACATTGCGTTCAGTTGCCACTTCCTGCGCCTTTAAACCCAATATGCGCCGGTTTCGCGACCCCGGCAGGCGGCGCCCACTGGCCTCCGCGATTTATATTTCGTCGCGGATCAAGGTAACGGGCGGTTAATCGTGGCGCGCTAGTTTCGGCCGCATCGCAACAATCGCCGCAAGCAGCACCATGGCGCGAATTTTCAATGCGACTCTGAATACGCTGCGCGGCCTGACATGCATCAAAAGCGAGCCCGCGGTGCGTCAGGAGATGATCGCGCTCGTGCTCGCGATGCCGGTTGCGGTGCCGATCGCACCCAGCCCGGGCTGGTATGTGGCGATGGTTGGCACGCTGCTCGATCACTCTGGCGGTCGAGCTGCTGAATACGGCGGTTGAAAAACTTGCCGACCGCGTGACGGTCGAATGGGATCCGAAGATCGGGTTGGCCAAGGATATCGGCTCGGCTGCCGTATTCTGCGCGCTGTGCCTGTCGGGTCTGGTTTGGGCCATCGCCTTGGCGATCCGCTTCGGCGTGCTGTAACCAACGCTGTTTCCGCGCGGCGCAACCGGGACGAACACCATGTCTAACTCAAAAGTAAATGCGAATTGCATCAGCGCCGCGCGCATCGCCGCCTTCGCGGCGCGGCTGACGGCGCTTGCGGGTTTCGTCATGCTGACCAATGAAGGCTTTGTGCAACGGCTGATCCTGCTGTCCGACCAGCATCGCTGGGTGACGTTTGTTGGCTTCGTCGGGATGTGGGGATTGTCGCTGGCTGCGTTGCTGATCGTGGCATGTCAAAGCAAGATCTGGCTGCGCTGCGGCTGGGCGCTGCTGATCGCGTTCACGACCGCCGTCGGCTTTTCTTACCGGCGCGCGAGCGGCTCTGAATTCAGCGTGTTCGATGCACTATCATTGTGGAACGCGCGCCATGAAGCAGCGCGCGCCGCCGAATTCTATACCTCGGATCTTTATTGGCTGGCGCTGGTCTTGCTCGGTGGATTTGCGGTGCTGGCGCTGCCGCCGGTTCCCAACTCGGAAAAAGTAAAACGATGGCTGACGCGGCTCGCCTGGGTGCCCGCGCTACCGGTCGCGGCGATCGTGGCGATCGTGCTGGTCAAGGAAGGCGGCGGCTCCGAGGTTCTTCCCACGCAATTTGCGCCGCTCTCAGTCGGCGCCGTTGTCATATCGAGGGTCGCTCTCAATCCGCTGCCCCAACGTCAGGCCGTCTCGTGGACATGGCGGGGCCCGTTCGCGGCGGCGGCGCCGCGCGCGCAATCGGTGCCGCCACGCTCCCCGATCGTGCATGCGGCCGACGTTCGCCGGATCGTGATTCTCGTCGATGAAAGCCTGCGCGGCGACTACATTGATTGGAAACTGGGCAATCCGTACACGCCAGAACTCGCGCAGCTGAAGGACAAGATTGTCGACTTCGGGCCGGCGGCGTCGGGCGGCAATTGCAGCCACTACTCCAACGCCATCCTGCGCTTTACCGCGGCGCGCGACGGTCTTGGCCGCAAGCTTCTGACCAATCCCACCATCTGGCAATACGCCAAGAAAGCCGGTTTCCGCACGGTGTTCATCGACGCGCAAGCCGGTTTCAACCGCAATCCGGGCAAGTTGCAGAATTTCATGACGGCGGAAGAAACGCGCGACATGGATGGGTTCTATGCTTTGGATGAAGCGATCCCGCCGCCCAAGCTGGACGACAATCTGCTCGACATCACGTTGCGCGAGCTAAAGTCCGACAAGCCGGTGCTGATCTACGCCAACAAGAACGGTGCGCATTTTCCTTACGATCGCGGTTATCCGGACGCGGCGACGCTTGTTCCGTCCGACCATGAGCGAGACGGCGAAGGACAGCACAAGCGCCGCGTGAACTCATTTCGCAACGTGGTCAACTGGTCAGTCGATCGTTTCTTCAAGCGGCTGTTCGAAGAGGCGGCGTTGAAGGATACGGTGATCATCTATACTTCCGATCACGGACAGAACTTCAATCCGGCGCGGCTGACCCATTGCACGGTCGAGGATCCTGATCCGCGCGAAGGTCTGGTGCCGCTGTTCGTGATCACCGGAAAGCGATGCGCTGCGCGCACGCCTTGCCGCCGCTGCGGCCGCGAGCCGCGGCCACGCAAGTCACTTCTCGATCATGCCGACCGTGCTGGAGCTGCTCGGCTATGGCCAGACGACATCGCCGGCATCTATGGCGACTTGCTGTTGCAGCCGAATAAGCGTGCGCCCGCCTTCACCACCGGCGACATATTCGGCCTGTTCGCGATGCAGCAGCGCTGGCACCCGATCGATCTGAGCCGCAATCTATCTCGGAGCCGGAGGCGATGTCATCGCCGAGCGGCCAGCCCAATCTGTCGCCGCGGACGACAAAGCCGGACGCCGTGGTGCGGTGAAGTAACCCGGCTTGCCACTACGCTTTGACGGACCGGATCGGCCCGCGTAGCACCAGACGACCGAGATAAGCGCGCCGCAGGTGTAGACGCCGGCATAGACCTTCAGCAAGCCGACCACGTCGACCCCGCTCGCGACGGCGAGGCCGATCGCCACGCCGCCGTCATCACCAGGATGTTGATGACGGACGCCAGTTCGCAATCTGCGGAAAAAACCGGTGTGACCAGCAGGAAGTGGGAGCACCATCTTGCGCCAGCGTGCGAGCAAGGACAACCAGAATGGGCACGGCTTGGCGGCATCACCGCGGCCGGCCCGAGCAGCACCGCGAACATGCGGTCGGCGGACACCAGCAGGATGCCGCAATCCCGCCGCCGCAGCCCGCAGAACAGCACCGCGACCCAGGTGGCCCGGATCAAGGTTGACGGATCGTCGGCCGCGAAGGCCTTGGTCTGGCGCGGCACCAGAACGTCGCAGGCGGCGCACAGACGTTGACCGTCCCGAGAAAGATCTTCAGCACGGTATCGAGCACGATCGTCGGCGCGCCCAGCCCGAGCGCATGGGGCGCGACGTAGAGCACGTTGTAGCACGTAAATTTCGGCGGTGGCGTGCGTTCCGGTCCGAACCGCCGATTGTCCGTTTTCGCGCAGGAATATGCGCAGATGGCCGAGAAGGCCCGCGAGCGCGGCGCTCATGGCCCCGCGGCTGCACCAGCCGTATCCCAGCGACACCATAACAGCCCCAAGCACGATTGATGGCGATGACGAAGGCGGGGAACGGCAGGCCCGCCAGCATCGCCAGCATCAGCGCGATGTAGCCGATCCGCCGGCCATCGAGCGTCTCGAAATAGATGTATTCGTCGATGGCGACGCTGACGTTGCGCAGCACGAACCAGCTCAGATTGAAGGCCGAAAAGAAAAAGAACAGAGCGAACTCGGCTCGCTTGCCAGGCCGAGTTGCCGGGCGCAGCGACATCGCCGCAAAGCAGGACGCAGGGCCGCCGCGGCGATCAGCACCGCGTAGAGGATGGCGACCGCGTTGGACTGCGCGGCGATCGCGAGCGTATCCTCGCCGGCGAGGTAGTGCCGGCGCATGCGCACGAACAAAATCTTCGACAGGCCGAGATCGAACAGCCAATCGACACGCCGAAGCGCCACCAGAATGAACAGCGAGAATTGCTCGGGATCGAGCACGCGGGCGAAGACGAAGGTCTGCACCAGCCCGGCGATCAGGGCGCCGCCGGCGGTGGTTGCGCGCAACAGGTAGGTAATCGAAACGACAGCGATCCGTGAGCGGCAATGGCGTCAGCCTGGCCAGCCAGGACCGCGTGCCGGCGCGACGGACATGGTCATTGGCTGCGTGATCGCGATGGTTCATCGCACTGTCCCCGTCGGTTATGCGAACGTCGCCGCCATGGTTGTGCGTAGCCATTCTGCGCAGACTTCGTGCGGTCGCTGCCGTAAAGTCCCCAGATCAGTGCCGAGCAGCAGAAAGAAATGCCGCCAGTGATCGGTGTCGATCACGAAGCCTTCCACGCACTTCGCCGACGAAGGTGGCGAAGGCGGTGATCAGATAAGGCTGCCAGGGCGTGCGCGACGAACGCGGCGCGAAAGCCGATCGCATGATCGTTGCAACCAGCAACGTGAGGTAGGCCATGCCGCCGACCCAGCCGTAGACGAGGAAGGCTTGCAGATAGACGTTGTGCTGCTGCAGGCCGTAGACGCGTGCGAATTCGAACGGTCCCATGCCGTTCGGGAAATCGAGCATTGCGCCGAGCGCCAGTTCCTGCAGCCGGAATCGGCCGCCTTCGCCGACGTCGTAAGATTGCAACGAGCTGCGCGCGCTCGCGAACATGTCGCCGATCGACTCGAACGAGAGCAGCAGCACGAGAATGCCGCCAGCGCGACGATGCCAGCGAGCGCAGACCCGATGATGCGCATGCGGAGCGCGTTCGGCTCGGCGCGGTCAGAATCAGGAACGCGACAGCATCGATGACGCGCACGACACGCCGAAGTGAATCCAGGCGCCGCGCGAAAAGCTCAGCAGCAGGCCGAACAGCAGGATGCCGACGATGCCGATGTCGCGAAGCGGATGCGGCGCGTCAGCATGCGCGTGAAGCATGAACAGAGCCGGCCAGATCAGGAACGGGCCGAAAACGTTCGGATCCTTGAACGTGCCGAGCGCGCGACCGTAGGTCTGCGAACAGGTCGCCGGCGCCGGGAAAAAGATGGAAATAGCCGGCGATGCCGCGCATTGCGGCGATCACGGCGCTCGCAGCATATAGGCAGCGCGCATCGTGGCGAGCCGCGGCATGGTGTTCTGCGGCGAACAGGCAGGCAAAGATAACCGCCGCGACCGCCAGATAGAACGACGTGGCGGTGTACTGGATCGTCCTGTTCGTTGTCCGGCCACGTTGAGCAGCGACATCAGCCCGCCACGTTCCAGATCAGCAGCAGCAGAATGGCAGCGCCAGCAGTTGCGCTCGAAGCGCACGCCGGCGATGAGGCAGGCGAGCGCCAGCACGCCGATCAGCGCGTCATGCGGCGAGGGCTCGATGAAGGCGACCGAGCTCGCCAGCACGGTGACATACAGAACGACGAGCAGAATGCGCTCGCGCAACGGCAGCGCCCGGCGCGGCCGGCGCCGCTGCATCGCGGCGCCGGAGCCGAGATCAGCCATGTCGTGCGCGGTGATCAATACGCGTTCTCGGTCTTGAGCAGGGCGAACGGCGTGCGCGCGAGGATGTAGAGATCGAGCAGCACCGACCAGTTCTCGATGTAATAGAGATCGTGCTCGACGCGGCGCTGGATCTTTTCGTGCGTGTCGGTTTCGCCGCGCCAGCCGTTGATCTGCGCCCAGCCGGTGATGCCCGGCTTGACCCGGTGGCGGGCGAAATAGCCGTCGACCGCCTCGGCATAGAGCCGCGCCTCGGCCTTGGCGTTGACCGCATGCGGGCGCGGGCCGACCAGCGAGAGATTGCCCTTGAACACCACGTTGAACAGCTGCGGCAGCTCGTCGAGGCTGGCCTTGCGGATGATGCGGCCGACGCGGGTGACGCGCGGATCGTCCTTGGTGACGAGCTTGTTGGCGGACGGCGTCGGTCGCATCGGCATACATCGAGCGGAACTTGTAGACCTCGATCAGGTCGTTGTTGAAGCCGTAGCGCTTCTGCTTGAACGAGCACCGGCCCGCGGCTGTCGAGCTTGATGGCGATCGCGATCATCGCCATCAGCGGCAGCGCGGCGAGGAGCAACAGGCCGCCGACGATCTTGTCGAACAGCCATTTCATCACCACGTCCCAATCGGCGATCGGCCGATCGAACACGTCGAGCACCGGCACCTTGCCGATGTAGGAATAGGAGCGCGGGCGGAATTGCAGCTTGTTGGTGTGGGCGGCGAGCCGGATGTCGACCGGCAGCACCCACAATTTCTTCAGCATCTGCAGGATGCGGCCTTCCGCCGAGATCGGCAGCGAGAAGATCACCAGATCGACGCGCGTGCGCCGGCCGAATTCGACCAGATCGTCGACGGTGCCGAGCTTGCGCTCGCCGGCGCAGTCGGAGCTGCTGCGGTCGTCGCCGCGATCGTCGAACAGGCCGATGATCTTGACGCCGGAATCCTTCTGCCGGCGCAATTCCTCGATCACGTGCGCGCCGGATTCGCCGCCGCCGACGATCACCGTGCGCCGGGTGAGGCGGCCTTCGCGCGTCCATTTGCGCACCAGTAGGAACAGGATGTTGCGCGAGATCACGAGCGCGGCGAGCCCGCTGACGTAGAAGCTGCCGAGCCAGACGCGCGAGAACATGTCGCCGGCTTTGGCGAAGAACGACGCGCCGATGACGATCAGGAACACCACCGACCAGGCCGAGGCGAGCCGCATGTATTGCTTCTCGTGGCCGCGGAAGGCCTGCACCTGATAGATGTCGGCGGTCTGGAACGCGAGCGTCGACAGCACGCGCGATGGCGAAGATCGCGCCGAGATAGCGCCAGAACAATCCGTCGACCGATCGGCAGATAGGCGGCGAAGATCGCCAGGCCGACCACGACGATGAGCGCGAATTCGGCCATGCGCACGAAGCCGGCGAGCACGATCGGCGAAATCGGCGCCGGCGTCGGAGCGTCGGCGACCGCGAGCGCTTCCGGCGACAGCGAATGGACTTGCGGCTTGCGCGCGCGGTCCGGCGCGCAAGCGGTCGAGGACCGCGGCGGCGCTCGCCGCGCTCAGCGATGGACGAACGTCGGTGTCGGTCATGCGACGCCATAAACTCGCGCCGGCCGCGCGCAGGCGACGCGGCGGCGGGTTTTCCCCTAATTCCTGGAAATTTCTAGGGAAAGAGTCTCAAAAAAGGCTTATCGGGATGCTCAAAAATGTCTTAACGCCGGCCGTTGGCGTGCAAGTTCGCGAGCGCGGCCTGGTAGGCGGTCAGCACGCCGTCGACCATGGTGTCGACCGAAAACGACGCCGCCACCCGCTCGCGCAGGCTCGCGGGCGATATCGGCGGTCGCGTCGGGCTGGTCGATGGCCCGGGCGATGGCTTTGGCCAGCGCGCCGGCGTCCTCGGGCGGCACCAGGGTGTCGGTCAGCGGGCCATAGATTTCCGGGATGCCGCCGACCTGGGTGGTGATCATCGGCATGCCGGCGGCGGCGGCCTCCAGCACCACATAGGGCAGGGATTCCGCCCGCGATGGCACCACCATGATGCGGCCGAGCGTCTGCGCCTGGCGCGCCGGCATCGCCGGCATGAAACGGATGGCTTGCGCGAGCCCCAGGCGTTCGACCTGCGCGCTGCAGCGGCTCGCGATCGGGGCCGTCGCCGACCAGCGTCGCGGTCACGTTGCGGCCGTCGCGATGCAGGCTGCGCGATCGCATCGATCAGGACATCGATGCCTTTCACCGGCCGCAACTCGCCCATGAACACCAGATCGGTGGCGTCTGGCGTGCGTCGCGACCGGCTCGAATTCCTTGCGCGACACGCCGTTGTGGACGATGCGCACGAGCCCGCGCGGCGTGCCGATCTTGCGGCGGAAAATCTCCGCGCTGTAGGCGCTCTCGAACAGGAACAGATCGCCGCGCAGCATCAGCAGCCGCTCGGTCGCCAGATAGAATTTTCCGGCCAAGGTGTCGTGGCCGAACAGCAGGCTGCCGCCATGCGGCGTATAGGCGCGCACGGCGCGCGCGGTTGTTGAAGGCCAGGCGGGCATAGGCGCCGCCTTTGGCGCCGTGGCCATGCACCACGTCGGCGCTGGTTTGCGCGACTGCGGCGCATGACATGCGCGAGCGCGAAGACGTCGCCCGGACCGATGTGGCGGCGCATCGGCAATGCGGGTGAGGCCGAGCGCGAGCGAAGGCTCGAGCTGTCGCAGGACCTCGTCGGCGCGCGCGCCGCCGGTGCTGCTGTCGGCGATCAGGCCGACCCGGTGCCCGCGCGCGATCTGCTCGTGCGTCAGGTCGAGCACATGGCGGAACAGGCCGCCGACCGGCGCGCGAAAGACGTGCAGGATGTTCAAGGGCAGTCATCGCAGAATCCGGGCCGGGTGGCGGAAATGCCAGGGCGCGATTAGGCGGTCCGGATGGTTAACAAAACCTAACTTTCGGCGACTTTGCGGCCGCGATTAACGCGGAAGCAACCATAATAGTTTGAGATCATCCCGGCGCCACAGAGTTGTGCGTTTGGAGTAGGGATGTTGTTCCGTAGAAAGTCGAAAGTCGGCCCGCCGCGCCAGCGCCGGTCGTGATGCCGGTCGCCATGAGCTGGCGAGCCCGATATGCGCGGTTTGGGCCGCGTTTTGTGGCAGAAGAAAACGATGATCCTCGGCTTCACGCTGCTGTCGGCCGCCGGCGCCTTCCTCGTCGTCAACGCGATCACGCCGCGCTATCGCTCCGAATCGCGCCTGCTGCTGGAGGTGCGCGAGAACGTGTTCATGCGCGCCGAAGCCGACAAGAGCGGCGGCGATCGCAGCCACCATCGATCCCGAAGCGGTGACCAGCCAGATCCAGGTCGTGCTGTCGCGCGATCTCGCGCGCGACGTGATCAAGAAGGAAAAGCTCGCCGACAATCCCGAATTCGATTCGAGTCGCGGGCGTCGCTGCTCAGGACGCTGCTCGGCCTGTTCGGCATCGGCCGCGATCCGAGCACGATGTCGCAGGAAGAGCGCACGCTGGAATGCCTATTACGACCGGCTCAACGTCTTTGCGATCGAGAAATCGCGCGTGATCGCCGTCGATTTCAGCTCGGCCAATCCGGAGCTTGCCGCCCGCGTCGCCAATGCGGTGGCCGAGACCTATCTCAACATGCAGCAGTCGGCCAAGCAGGACCAGACCCGCGCCGCCGGCAATTGGCTCGCCGTCGAAATCGACAAGATGCGCACGCAAGGTCGCGGAAGCCGAGGCCAAGGTCGAAGAGTATCGCGTCAAGTCCAATCTGTTCGTCGGCTCCAACAATACCTCGCTGCCGAACCAGCAGCTCACCGAAATCAACTCGCAGATCGCGGCGGCGCGCGGCCAGAAGGCCGACCTGGAGGCGCGCGCGCGGCAATTGCGCGATCAGGTGCGCTCCGGCAAGCCGGTCGAATCCTCCGACATCGCCAATTCGGATTCGATGCGCCGGCTGGTCGAGCAGCGCGTCGCGCTGCGCTCGCAGCTCGCCGAGCAATCCTCGACGCTGCTCGATCAGCATCCGCGCATCAAGGAATTGAAGGCGCAGATCGGCGAGGTCGACCGCCAGATCAAGATCGAAGGCGAACGGCTCGCGCGCCAGCTCGACAACGATGCCGCGGTCGCCGGCAACCGGCTGGAATCGCTGACGGCGAGCCTCGATCAGGTCAAGAAGCTCGCCTCGCAGAGCAACGAGCAGGACGTGCAATTGCGCGCGCTCGAACGCGAAGCCAAGACCCAGCGCGATCTGCTCGAATCCTATCTGGCGAAATACCGCGAAGCCTCGCGCGCGCGACAACATCAATGCCGCGCCGCCGGAAGCGCGCATCATTTCGCGCGCCACGCCCGCCATCAAGCCGGCCTATCCGAAGAAACTGCCGACCGTGCTGATCGCGGCCTTCGCCGCCTTCGCGCTGTCGGCGGGCTTCGCCGTGACCGGCGCGCTGCTGGCGCCGGCCGCCGTCGTCCTATTCTTACGGATATGCTCCCGTCGGCTATGGCGCGCCGGCATTCGCAGCCGCCAGCCATGCCGTGCGCCGCCGATGCCGCGCGTCGCATCGCCGCCATTGGCGCCGGCCGCAGGTTTTGCCGGCAGTGCTGGCGGCCATGCCTGTGCCGGTCAGCACGGTGGAACAGATCGCGCGCAACCTGCGGCAGGCGGGCGAGGCCGGCCGCCGCGTCACCGTGGTCGGCAGCCATGCGCAATGTCGGCACGACTTATGCCGCGATCACGCTGGCGCGGGCGCTGGCGAAAGACGCCAATGTCGTGCTGGTCGATCTGGCCTTCGGCGCTCCCAATCTGTCGGTGATTTCGACCGATCCGAAGGCGCCCGGCATCGCCGAACTGGTGCGCGGCACCGCGTCGTTCGGCGACATCATCACCCGCGATCAATATTCGCAACGTGCATCTGGTTGCGACCGGCAATGTCGGAAATGACGGCGCGGCGCTTGCCGCTTCGCCGATGCTGGCGACCGTGATCGAGGCGCTGGTGCACAGCTACGATCATGTGGTGATCGATGTGGGTTCCGCCGCCGATGTGGCGGTGGAGCGTTTCGCGCCGCTGGCCCAGCGCGCGGTGCTGGTGGCCGCCGATCCGGCCAATCCGGCGACACGGGCCGCGCGCGAACGGCTGATGATGGCGGGCTTTGCCGACGTGACGCTGCTGGCGGGCAGCGCGCAGTCGGTCGCGGCGTAACTCATTTAGATCAGGGCGTGCCGGAGAGCCGCGCGCGCAGGCGGCGCGCCGCGCGCACCAGCGACCACAATGCCGCATGTTGCTTGATGGTGCGCTTGACCGAGGCGGCGATGGCGAACGCGATGGCCAGCAGCCGCCCGCCGGCGCTGAGCGGCAGGTAGCTGTCGAACAGCGGCTCGGCATCGCCGCAGAACAAAGTTCTTGTAGTGCGCTTCGCCGATGCCGAGATCGAAGGTGTCGAGCCCGCGCTCGCAGCAGCCGCGCACCAGATTGACGATCAATTGCTCGCCGGGGCTTTCGATCGGCGTAGCGGCCTTGCGCGATCGAATTGAACATGGCGCAGAAGCGCCCGCCGCCGACGATGCCGCCCATGGTCGCCACGATGATGTCGTCGACCGAAAGCGCGTAGAGTTCGATCGGCGGCTCGCCGCCGGCATGCTGCTCGGTCGCCGCCGCCTCGATGAAGCGCCGCACGCCGGGTGCCGCGAAAACATCCGGGATGCCCAGAGCTGCGCATGCGCGCGCTCTTCTGCTTGAAGAAGGCGTCGAGCACGCGGCGCACGTCGTCGGCGCCGCGCGCCTGCTCGAAGCGAACCGCGCCATAGCTCGCGAGCGTGCGCTCCTTCTTGCGCATCTTCTTGCGGGCGGCCGCATTGGTGCGGGCGCGCAACAGCGCGTCGAAGTCGGGCACCAGCGCGCCGCTGAAGCCGAAATTGGCCGAACGCTGCTGCGGCAGCAGCGCGAACGGATTGGTGGTGCCGGCCCAGGTCAGCGGCTGGTTGGTGAGCTTGACGAGGTCGGCGCGCTCGGCAAGGCGCGCTGAGCGCGGCGCGCAGGTCGTCGGCGCCGATTTTGGCCGCGACGTCGCGCCGCCACAGCGCCATGTTGAAATTGGCATGCTTGCCGCCGAGGAACTCCACCACCCGCAAGCCGCCGAGCTTGCGGCAGCCGAACGGCCACAGGAACAGCGGCGTCCCCATGGCGTTGAAGGCGACCACGATGAAGGGCGTCATGCCGCAGGCGGCCCCGACATGGCGCTGCCAGAGATTGAGGAAGTCGTAGCCCTGGTAGGGGGTGGCGAGGCTATTGGCCCGTTCCAGCGCCCGCCAATGCGGCTCGGCGGCGGCCATGTCGTCGAATATCTCGATCCGCGCGATACGGCCGTCGACGCCGCCGGCAAAGACCGGCTATCGGTGGTCAGGGAGCGCAGGGCGACGACATTCATGGGCGTGGCGAGCGCTAATTTCGTTAGACGCTTGGTCACAGGTTCGCAAACATTTCTCAATAAAGCGTTGGAATATTCGGCAAACTTCGCTCGGGGACCTAGAAACTTGGCAGGATTGAAGAAAACCATCATCCGCAGCGGGCTGGAAACGCTCTATTTCAGCGGCATGCATCATTTGATGCGCCCGCTGGTCGGCGGCGTCGGCGCCATCCTGACGCTGCATCATGTGCGCCCGCCGCGCATCGATGCATTCCAGCCGAACCGGCTGCTGGAAATCACCCCGGTGTTCCTGGAGCGCCTGCTGCGGCGGCTGTCGCGCTCGCGCATCGACGTGATCTCGCTCGACGAAATGCACCGGCGTTTCATCACCGGCGAATTCAAGCGCCGCTTCGTCTGCATCACCTTCGACGACGGCTACAAGGATCTGATGCGCTGGGCCTATCCGCTGCTGAAGAAATACAAGCTGCCGTTCGCGCTCTACATCCCGACCAGCTTCCCCGACCGGCTCGGCGAATTGTGGTGGGTCGCGCTCGAAGCGGTGATCGCGCAGAACAGCCGCATCGGCATGGTCATCAACGGCAAGGACCAGTTCTTCGAATGCGGCATCGTGCGGGAAAAGCGCGAGCTGTATGACGCGATCTACGGCTATCTGCGCAGCATGAAGACCGAAGACGAATTGCGCCGAATCGGTGCGCGACCTGTGCGCGCTGCTACCGCGTCGACATCGCCTCGTTCTGCCGCGATCTGTGCATGAGCTGGGAGGAGATCGCGGAGCTCGCCGCCGATCCGCTGGTGACCATCGGCGCGCACACGGTCAATCATATGATGCTCAAGAAGGTGGCGAACGATGCCACCGTGCGCGCCGAAATGGAAATGAGCCGCGCGGTGCTGGAAGCGGCGCTCGGCAAGCGGCCGCAGCATCTGGCCTATCCGGTCGGCGATGCGACCTCGGCCGGCCCGCGCGAATTCCGCATCGCTGCCGAATTGGGCTTCAAGACCGCGATCACCACGCGGCCGGGCGTGCTGTTCAAGGTGCATCGCGACCATCTGACCGCGCTGCCGCGCATTTCGGTCAACGGCGAATTCCAGCAGCAGCGCTATCTGAAGGTTCTGATGTCGGGCGCCGCCACCGCGATGTGGAACGGCTTCCGCCGCGTCAATGCGGCGTAGTACGCTTATCCGGTCGTCGCACATCCAGCTGATCAGCGGCATCGCCGGCAGCACCCAGCCGAGTCCGGCGACGACGTAGTAGATCGCCGCCACCAGGCCGTTGATGTCGGTCAGCACCGACTGCGCCAGCGCCATCGCCAGCAGGCCCCATACCGACACCAGCAGCAGAAGCGCGACGGTGCCGATCAGTTTGCGGGTGCGGATGGTCATGGTGATCTCTGCGTCAATTGCGATGCAGCTGCGCATGACTATATGGTCCGCGCCATCTCCTGCAAGCAGACAATTCATGGCCGATCAGGTTTCAGTTTCCGATGTTCACTCGCGCGCGCTGCGGCTGTGGCTGCTCGCGCGTCGCGGCGATGATCTTTCTGACGCTGGTGGTCGGCGGCGCGACGCGGCTCACCGAATCCGGGCTCTCGATCGTGGAATGGAAGCCGGTCACCGGCGTGCTGCCGCCGCTGACGAATGCCGACTGGCAGGCGGAATTCGCGAAATACCAGGCGATCCCGCAATACCGCGAACTCAATCGCGGCATGAATCTCGATCAGTTCAAGGTGATCTATTGGTGGGAATGGTCGCACCGGCTGCTGGCGCGCTCGACCGGCGCGGTGTTTCTGCTGCCGTTCCTGTTCTTTCTGTGGCGCGGCGTTATTCCGCCGGGCTTGCGCTCGCGGCTGTGGACGATCTTCGGCGCCGGCGCCTTGCTCGGCGCGGTCGGCTGGTGGATGGTGGCGTCGGGGCTTTCCGGAACGCTGACGCAGTGTGTCGCAATACCGGCTGGCCTTTCATCTGACGCTGGCCTGCGCGATCTATGCGGCGGTGTTGTGGACCGCGCAGCAACTCAGCGCTCGCGGCGCCGAGCGCAGCGCATGCGCGGCTGCGGTTTAGCGCGCTGGCGATTGCCGCGCTGGTGCTGTTGCAAATCTATCTCGGCGCGCTGGTCGCCGGGCTCGATGCCGGGCTGGTCTACAACACCTGGCCGCTGATCGATGGCGACTTCGTGCCGGAAGCCTGCGCGGCTTTGGTTCTTAACCCCGGCCTGGCGCAATCTGTTCGAGAACACGCTCACCGTTCAGTTCGATCATCGCATGGCTGCCTATGCGATGTGGGTGTTTGCCGGTTTGCACGCCATCGACGCCTGGCAGGCGCGGCATGGAGCGCGCGGCGCCATCGTGCTGGCAGGCGCGGTGACGTTGCAGGCCGCGCTCGGGATCGTGACGCTGCTCTATCAGGCGCCGCTCGCGCTGGCGTTGGCGCATCAATTGCTGGCGATTGTTGTATTTACGATCGCGGTCGTTCATGCCGAACGGCTGTCGCATCGCGCGACATTTAAAGTGCCGCGGGCAGCGGCGGCGGAGATGGCTCCATGATCGACGTCAAAACTAATGCCGGGATCGCCGTGATGACGCTGATGCACGGCAAGGCCAACGCGCTCGACATCGAGTTCTGCGAAGCGCTGACCGCCCGCTTCATGGAACTACGCAAATCCGATGCCAAGGCCGTGGTGATCACCGGGCAGGGCAAGATCTTTTCCGCCGGTGTCGATCTCAAGCGCCTGAGCGAAGGCGGCGCCGACTACATCCGCAAATTCCTGCCCGCCTTGCACAAGCTCTACGACGCGGTGTTCTATCACCCGAAGCCGGTGGTGGCCGCGATCAACGGCCACGCCATTGCCGGCGGCTGTGTGCTCGCCTGCTGCGCCGACCGCCGCATCATGGCGCGCGAGAGCGGCCGCATCGGCGTCACCGAACTGCTGGTGGGCGTGCCGTTTCCCGCGCTCGCCTTCGAGATCGTGCGCTTCGCGGTACCGCCGCGCTACCTGCCGGAAGTCACGCTCTCGCGGCGCGACCTACGCCAGCGACGCGGCCTTGCAGCGCGGCTGGGTCGACGAAGTGGTCGAGCCGGGGGATTTGATCATGGACGCGGTGGAAGCAGCGCAGGAGCTCGCGTTGCTCTCGCCGCCGGCCTTCGCGCAGACCAAGACGCAAATCCGGCAAGCCGTGACCGAGCGGATTAATCGAAGCGGTGCGGCGACCGACGCTGCGGTGACCGAAATCTGGACCGCGCCGGAAACGATCGTCTACATCCGCGACTACGTCGAGCGCACGCTCAAGAAATCCTAGAGTCCGATCTCGCGCAGATATTTCTGCACGCCCGGATGAATGAGCTCCGGCCGCGGCGCGGCGGCGGCCGTGTTCTGCGGCGTGGTCTCGCGCGCCTGTGGCAGCCGCTTGGCAAATGCGTCGTGGCCTTTGTCCAGCGCGCGGGCGAGGGCGTAGGCGATGTCGTCGGAGAGCGTCGGCCGCGCCAGCACGAAGCTCCAGGAGCCGACGGAGTTGACCGTCTCGTTCTGTCCGGGATAGCTGCCGGCGGGCAGCGTCAGCGCTTTCAGGAAACTGTGCTTGGCGCGGATGCGCGCGGCTTCCTGCGCGGTGGGCGCGATGAAGCGCCCGCCTTTCTCGCCACCGCCGCAAAGCCGGGCCAGCCGACGCCGCCGCCCCAAAGCGCCGCGGCGCGGCCGTCGAGCACCATGGCGGGACCGTCGCCGGCCTTGTCGAGAAAGATCGCCTGGAAATCCTCGTGCCTGATCGAGGCCAAGGCCGTCGAGCACATAGCGCGACAGGATGGTCAGCCCGGAACCCTTGGCGCCGAACGCCACCGGCTTGCCCTTGAGATCGCCGATCGTTTTCGCCGCGGCTGTCGCCGCGCACCACGAACATGCCGGCGGTCGAATACATCGCGGTGATGATCTTCAGATCGCGATGCGCGGCCGGCCGATGCCTTCGAAGGCTTCGTAGGCCGGCTCGCCGGTGACCAGCGCGATGTCGAGTTGGCCTGCTTCCAGCAGCGGAATGTTCTCGGTCGAGCCCTTGGTGTTGCGCGGCTCGACGACGAGCGACGGATCGGTCTCGTTGACAGTCTCGGCAAAAGCCCCGCCGTAGAGCGGAAAGCCGCCGCCCGGCGTCGCGGTGCCGAGAATGACTTTCGTCGTCACGCCGACTTCAGACCCTGTTCGAGATCGGCGATGATGTCGGCCTTGTCCTCAAGCCCGATCGACAGCCGCACCACGTCGGGCCCGGCGCCGGCCTGCACCTTCTGCGCGTCGGACAATTGCCGATGCGTGGTCGAGGCGGGATGGATGATCAGCGAGCGGGTGTCGCCGATATTGGCCAGATGCGAGAACAGTTTCACGTTGGAGACCAGCTTCACGCCGGCGTCGTAGCCGCCCTTGAGGCCGAAGGTGAAAACCGCGCCGCAGCCTTTCGGCACGTATTTCTTGGCCAGCGTGTGGTACTTGTCGCCGGCCAGGCCCGGATAGCTCACCCAGGCCACCTCCGGCCGCTTCGACAGCCATGTCGGAGACGGCGAGCGCGTTGTCGGAATGGCGCTGCATGCGCAGCGGCAGCGTCTCGATGCCGGTGATGATCAGGAAGGCGTTGAACGGCGACAGCGCCGGCCCGAGATCGCGCAAGCCGAGCACGCGGCAGGCGATGGCGAAGGCGAAATTGCCGAAGGTCTCGTGCAGCACGATGCCGGAATATTCCGGGCGCGGCTCCGACAGCATCGGATATTGCCCCTTGCGCGACCAGTTGAAGGTGCCGCCGTCGACGATCATGCCGCCGATCGAGTTGCCATGGCCGCCGAGGAACTTGGTGAGCGAATGCACCACGATGTCGGCGCCGTAGTCGATCGGCTTGCACAGGTAGGGCGTCGCCAGCGTGTTGTCGACGATCAGCGGCACGCCGGCCTTGCGCGCGATCTTGGCGACCGCCTCGATGTCGGTGATGACGCCGCCCGGATTGGCGATCGACTCGATGAAGATCGCCTTGGTCTTCGGCGTCACCGCTTTTTCGAATGATCCGATGTCGTCGGGATCGGCCCACACCACGTTCCAGCCGAAATTCTTGAAGGCGTGGTTGAACTGGTTGATCGAGCCGCCATAAAGCTTGCGCGATGCGACGAATTCATCGCCCGGCGTCATCAAATTGTGCATCACGACCACCTGCGCGGCATGGCCGGAGGCGACCGCAAGGCCGGCGGTGCCGCCTTCGAGCGCGGCGACGCGCTCTTCCAGCACCGCGTTGGTCGGATTGCCGATGCGGGTATAGATGTTGCCGAAGGCCTGCAGGCCGAACAGTGAGGCGGCGTGGTCGACGTCGTCGAACACGAAGGACGTGGTCTGGTAGATCGGCGTCGCGCGCGCGCCGGTGGTCGGATCGGGCTTGGCGCCGGCGTGAATCGCCAGCGTTGCTAAAACCCGGAATGCGTTCGGCGTCGGCCATGGCTGCCTCAATCCTGGTGTGGTCCGCACCCGTTCAGGGGCGTTGCGGAAAGGAGCGCGATTTAATGGGCGGGGACGGGCGCGCCGTCAAGGCGACATCGCGGCGGCGGGACCAATGCGAAATCCGGCGGCTGGCGGCGAGCCTTGGCAGGGAATTTCATTCCGCCGCGCGCATGGCGCTCAACTGTTGTTTTCTTCGCCCTTTTTTGTGCCCGGTCGGTCGCTTCCGTGGCGCCGCCTTGCGTGGTGCCGCCGTTCAGCCCCATGCGCTGCACGCCGCTTGCCGAGGATCTGCGCGCGCTTGGATGAGAGCGTGCGCGAATTGACCCCATCCAGGAAATCTCCGACGACAGCCGGCCATATTCGATCTTCGGGCAGCGGTTCATCACCACCTTCATGCCGGCCGCTTCGGCGAGCGCCGCCGCCGCGTCGTTGCGCACGGTGAGCTGCATCCAGATCACTTGCGGCTTCGGCTTGAGCGTCAACGCCTCCTGCACGATCGGCAAGCGCGAATTGCGAGGCGCGGAAAATGTCGACCATGTCGACCGGCTCGGGGATGTCGGACAGCTTGGCGTAGACCTTCTGGCCGAGGATGTCCTTGCCGGCCTGTCCGGGATTGACCGGGATCATGCGGTAGCCGCGCTCGAGCAGATACTTGAACGCGAAATAGCTCGGCCGGTTGTCCTTCGGCGAGATGCCGACCATGGCGATGGTCTTCACCGTGTTGAGGATGCCGCGGATATAGCTGTCGGGATAGGAGTCGTGGTTCATCGCGACGGCTCGGGCGCAGTCTTCGTCTGTTGCGCGAGCGCTGCGCGTAGCGCTGCGTTCTCGGCTTCAAGCTCGGCGATCTTGGCTTGCACGGTGGCGAGCGCCTCGTTCGATTTCGGCCTCGGTAAAGCGCGTGACGATATGCGAGGAGCAATTCACGTCCCAGGCCTCGATGGTGAACAGGATGGCGCGCTCGGGCTGCGCCTTGTAGCCCTTGTCGAACAGCCGCTCGATCAAAGCCGGATCGTTCTCCACCACGCGGGCGCGGCCCCAAAGCTTGATGCGCTGGCGGCGCGCCGGATCGAGCAGGAACAGATAGGCGTGGTCGTTTTCCGTCAGGTTGGCGAGCGTGATGTATTGCCGGTTGCCGCGGTAATCGGCAAAGCCGAGCGTGTGCTCGTCCATCACTTTGATGAAGCCCTTCGGCCCGCCGCGATGCTGGATGTAAGGCGCACCTTGCGCGTTTGCGGTGGCCAGAAACGCAGTGTCCTGCTCGGCGATGAAGCTCGCCAGTTCCGGCGTCACCTTGTCCGGAAAACCTTCGGCGATGCGCCGCTCATAGGCTTTCGCCGAGCCGCGCTCGGCTTGCGCCTTCTGCGCCGCCGGCGTGAAGACCAGAGAGGAATTGTTCATGAAAAACGACCGGCGCCAGGGAACGATAGTCGCAAGATATGCGCTCGACGCCCGGACCGGAAGAGCGTGCAGGCCTAGCGATCTTCCCAGCTCGGATCGCGTTTCTCGATGAAGGCGCCGATGCCTTCCTCGGCGTCGCGCGCCAGCATGTTCTCGACCATCACATCGATGGCGTAGCTGTAGGCGTCGGCGAGATTCATCTCGACCTGCCGGTAGAAGGCTTCCTTGCCGAGCTTGACGGTCAGCATCGACTTCGATGCGATCTGGCGCGCGAGATCGAAGCGCGTGCTCGGCGCCTTGCCCGCCGGTACCACGCGATTGATCAGGCCGATGCGATGGGCGTCTTCGGCCGGACACCATGTCGCCGGTGAGCAGCATTTCCATGGCGTGCTTGCGCGCGACATTGCGCGACAGCGCCACCATCGGTGTCGAGCAGAACAGGCCGATATGCACGCCGGGCGTCGCGAAACTTGCGCGGTTTCGGAAGCGACCGCGAGATCGCAGCTGGCGACCAGCTGGCAACCGGCGGCGGTGGCGACGCCTTCGCACCGCGGCGATCACCGGCTGCGGCAAGTTGCATGATCGACTGCATCAGGCGCTGCAATCGCTCCATCAGCTGCTGTGAAGTAGCCGCGGCCGCCGATCGGCGTCGGTGCGGTGCGCGGTGAGTTCCTTGAGGTCGTGGCCGGCGCAGAACGCCGGGCCGTTCGCCGCAAGCACCACGGCGCGAACCTGCTTGTCGGCGGCAATCTCGGCGAACTGCGTCGTGACAGCGCCGCCAGCATGGCCTCCGACAGGCTGTTGCGCGCCTGCGGGCGGTTGAGCAGAGAATGGCGATGCCGTCATATCGCCGCGCAACAGCACCGGCGAGGTCGCGGAATCGGGCCTGGTGCTGCGCGCGGTCATGGCGGCTGATACTTAACCCGAAGGGGGGCCCATGCAAGGCCAAGCCCGAAAAGACCGGTTGACCGCATGGCCGGCCTGTTTATGACGGGGCGCCGGATTGTCCGGCGACGGGGGACGGGCATGCCGGCACCGGCGCTATCGGCCGACGAAATCGCCAAGCTGCTGCACGAGGAATTCCCGCAGGCGTTTTATCCCGGCTGCGGGCACAGCATCGAGCGCGTCGAGTATGGCGACGTTCGTGTGCGCTGGACCTTTGACGAGAACAGCTTGCGCCCGGGCGGCACGATTTCCGGCCCGACCATGATGGAGCTTGGCCGACTTCGCCATGTATGTCGCGGTGTTCTCGGCGATCGGGCCGCAGCCGCTGGCGGTGACCACCAATCTCAACATCAATTTCCTGCGCAAGCCGAGCCGCGCCGACCTGATCGCCGACGCCAAATTGATGAAGGTCGGCAAGCGGCTGGCGGTGGGCGAGGTGACGATCTATTCGGACGGCTCGGACGAGCCGGTGGCCCATGTCACCGCCACCTATTCGATCCCGCAGCAGAGGTAATTAGCTGCGAGGTATTAAAATACCATTCTTATAACTGATTTGATATTGCTCATGATATATTGTGAGTATGGGCGTTGACCGGGGCGGCGCTGCTCGGCTAGATACCGCACTTCGCGCGCCTTCGCGCGCCTTCCCAAGGATTTGTCATGAAGACCTATTCGGCCAAGGCCGCCGACATCGAGAAGAAATGGGTGACCATCGACGCCACCGGGCTGATCGTCGGCCGTCTCGCCTCGATCGTGGCCATGCGGCTGCGCGGCAAGCACAAGCCGACCTACACCCCGCACGTCGACGACGGCGACAACGTCATCGTCATCAATGCCGCCAAGGTGGTGTTCACCGGGCGCAAGCGCGAAAAGAAAATCTATTACCATCACACCGGCTTCATCGGCGGCATCAAGGAGCGCACGGCCAAGTCGATCTTCGAGGGCCGTTTCCCCGAACGCATCGTCGAAAAGGCGATCGAGCGCATGCTGCCGCGCGGACCGCTCGGCCGCGTGCAGTTCGGAAATCTGCGCG
Source organism: uncultured Alphaproteobacteria bacterium (assembly GCA_963781875.1). GTDB lineage: Bacteria > Pseudomonadota > Alphaproteobacteria > Rhizobiales > Xanthobacteraceae > Pseudolabrys. Next base: position 138,194 of record CAWAHP010000008.1, on the reverse strand, counting down.
TCTATCCCGGCCCCGAGCATCCGCATGAGGCGCAGAAGCCGAGCCAGCTCGATGTCGGCGCCATGAACCGCAAGAACGTGAGGAGTGCCTGACCGTGGCCGAGACCGTACAGTCGCTGGAAGGATTGGCGAGCCTCAAGCCGGCCGCGCCGGAAGCGCCGAAATACGTGCAGAAGCTCGACGCGCAGGGCCGCGCTTACGCCACCGGCAAGCGCAAGAACGCGGTCGCCCGCGTCTGGATCAAGCCGGGCTCCGGCAAGATCACGGTCAACACCAAGACGGTGGAAGTATTTTTCGCACGTCCGGTGCTGCGCATGATGATTCAGCAGCCGCTGGTCGCGGCCAATCGCACCGGGCAATACGACGTGATCTGCACCGTCTCCGGCGGCGGCTTGTCCGGCCAGGCCGGCGCGGTGCGCCATGGCATGTCCAAGGCGCTGACCTATTTCGAGCCGGACCTGCGCGGCGCGCTCAAGCGCGGCGGCTTCCTCACCCGCGACTCGCGCGTGGTCGAGCGCAAGAAGTACGGCCGGGCCAAGGCGCGGCGGTCGTTCCAGTTCTCCAAGCGCTAACCGTTCAAAAACCTTGCGAATTCCGCAAAGGGCGCGCCGAAAAGTGCGCCCTTTTCGCTATGGCGGGTCGCGCAATATTGAATCCAATTTTCGCAAGTCTTTCATCGAAGCTCGTGTAAGCACGTAAGCCTTTTCCCACATGGCCGGTGTTATTTTGCCGCTGCATCCCGATATGCGGTCGGATGTCGATCGGGCGGCAGGTTGGGAGTTTGAATGGTCGCCGCGGCAAGTCTGCAGCCGTCATCGTTGGATGTGCCGACGCTGATCTTCGTGGCGGTCTGCATTGCCGCGCTGCTCGGTCTGATCCTGATTCTGGCATTTCTGCAACAGCGCAATGTGCGCGCGCTGGCCTGGTGGGGCTCGGCCTACCTGATCGGCGCCTCGTCGATGGCATTGTGGAGCGCGCCGACGCTCATTTTCGCATTGCCGGCCGGCGTGCCGGCGGCGCTGATCTTCGTGGCCTGCGGCATGGTGTGGAACGGCGTGCGGCTGTTCCACGGGCGGCGGCTGCTGCCGGTCGCCACCTTCGCCGGCGCCATCGCATGGCTGTTCCTTTGCCAGATCCCGGCGATTTCGGAAGGCAGCAATGCGCGCATCGCGTTCGGCGCCGTGGTGGTTGCCGGCTATACGTTCTTCATCGCCTTCGAGCTTTGGCGCGAGCGGCGCAAATCGCTGTTTTCGCGCACCGCGGCGATCTTGGTGCCCTGTCTGCATGCGGCGATCTTCCTGATGCCGCTCGGCATGCGTGCGTTTCTGCCGGAGGTGTTGGCCGCCAGCTGGCTGACGGTGTTCACGCTGGAAACGATCATTTACACGGTCGGCACCGCCTTCATCATGCTGCTGATGGTGAAGGATCATCACGTCCATATTTACCGCAGCGCCGCCACCACCGACCAATTGACCGGGCTGCTCAACCGGCGCGGCTTCCTGGAAAACGCTCTCAGTGTCTGCGCCCATCAGGCCAAACGCGGCGAGCCGGTGTCGCTCTTGATGTTCGATCTCGATCATTTCAAATCGATCAACGATCGCTTCGGTCACGCCGTCGGCGACGACGTGCTGCAAGTGTTCGCGCGGGTCGCGCGCGCCAGCATGCGTGAAAGCGACATGCTTGGCCGCCTGGGCGGCGAGGAATTCGCCGCCATCGTGCCTGAGCCGATGGAAGTGGCCGTGCGTATTGCCATCCGCCTGCGCGTCGCCTTCGAGGCGGCCGGCGTTACCGTCGGCCATCATGCGATTGGCGCGACCGTGAGCATCGGCGCCGCAACATCGTATGAGCCGGTCACCGATCTCAACGCCCTGATGATGCGCGCCGATGCGGCGCTTTATCGCGCCAAGCACGATGGCCGCAATCGCATCCGCATCGCCGACGACGAGTCGGCGCCGACCGAAGCTGCTCGCCTGATCGCCGCCGCTCGCCACGGGCAAGCGGCCAAGTCGGAGGCTTTGTCGCAACGCAAAACCGCCGCCTGACGCAGCAATTTCGCGGCCCGCCGATATCCGGGGAAGGGTGCAACGTCTCGTTTACTATATCCGCGCTAGACTGCGTCGATGTTGCATTTAGCCAATAGCGCACACAGCGACGCCGACGTTCTGGCGCTCGAAGCCTATGCGGCGCGCGCCGGGGCCGCATTGGCCTGCGCCTATTCGTCATCCGCCGAATTCGACGCGGCCCTGATCGCGGAACGCCGCGCCGCCGGGGTCTATGGCCCGAAGCGCCATCGCCGGCAGATGCTGATGACCTTCGCAGGCATTGCCGCCGGGTTTGTAGTCATCATTTTACTGATCGGCTGAACGAGTTCCCACCGCTGCACAAGAAAAAGGGCGCCCCTTGTGGGAGGCGCCCGATGAGTTGCATCGCAAAGCTTCGTAACTTCGCGATGTGTGGGAGGAACGCTTACGCCGAGTAGTACATATCGAATTCGACCGGATGCGGGGTGTGCTCGAAGCGGATCACCTCGGTCATCTTCAGGTCGATGTAGCTGCCGATGAAGTCGTCGTCGAACACGCCGCCGGCTGTCAAGAATGCGTGGTCCTTTTCGAGTTCGCCGAGCGCCTGACGCAAGCTACCGCACACCGTCGGGATCTTCTTCAATTCCGCCGGCGGCAAATCGTAAAGGTCCTTGTCGATCGCCGAGCCCGGATCGAGCTTGTTCTTGATGCCGTCGAGGCCGGCCATCGTCATCGCGGCAAAGCCCAGATACGGATTGCAGAGCGGATCGGGGAAACGCACCTCGACGCGCTTGGCCTTCGGGTTGGTGGTGTAGGGGATGCGGCATGAGGCGGAGCGGTTGCGCGCCGAATAGGCGAGCAGCACCGGCGCCTCGAAGCCCGGCACCAGACGCTTGTAGGAGTTGGTGGTCGGGTTGGTGAAGGCGTTGATCGCCTTGGCGTGCTTGATGATGCCGGCGATGTAAGACAGGCAAGTCTCCGACAAATCGGAATATTTGTTGCCCGCGAACACCGGCTTGCCGTCCTTCCAGATCGACTGGTGGCAGTGCATGCCGGAGCCGTTGTCGCCATAGACCGGCTTCGGCATGAAGGTCGCGGTCTTGCCGTAGATCTGTGCCACCTGGGTGATGCAGTATTTGTAGATCTGCATCTGGTCGGCCATCAGCGTGAGCGGCGAGAACTTCATGCCGAGTTCGTGCTGGGCCGACGCCACTTCGTGGTGGTGCTTCTCGACCTTGACACCCATGCGCGCCATGGCGCCGAGCATTTCGGATCGCATGTCCTGCACCGAATCCTGCGGCGGCACCGGGAAATAACCCTTCTTGGTGCCGACGCGGTGGCCGAGATTGCCGCCTTCGTATTCGGTGTCGGAGTTGGACGGGAACTCGATGGAGTTGAGCTTGAAGCCGGTGTTGTAAGGATCGGTTGAGTATTTTACGTCGTCGAACACGAAGAACTCGGCCTCGGGGCCGAAAGAGATGGTGTCGCCGACGCCCATCGACTTCACCATGCCCTCGGCCCGCTTGGCGATGCCGCGCGGGTCGCGGTTATAGGGCTCGCCGGTGGTCGGCTCGAGCACGTCGCAGACCAGCACCAGCGTGGTCTCGGCAAAGAACGGATCGATACAGGCGGTGACCGGGTCCGGCATCAGGTTCATGTCGGACTCGTGGATCGCCTTCCAGCCGGCGATCGAGGAGCCGTCGAACATCATGCCTTCGGCGAACGTCTCCTCTTCGATCATGGTGATGTCGAAGGTGACATGCTGCCACTTGCCGCGCGGGTCCGTGAAACGGAAATCGGCATATTTCACGTCATTGTCTTTGATCAGTTTCATGACATTCTTGGCTGTCGTCATGGATTGCATTCCCCCGTTTTGATGGATTTCCCCCGCGGGGACGCTACCCGCGGTTTAGATGGCATCGATGCCGGATTCCCCGGTCCTGATCCGGATGGCTTCCTCGATGTTGGATACGAATATCTTGCCGTCTCCGATCCGACCAGTCTGGGCGGCGCGCCGGATCGCATCTATCGCCTTTTCCACCATGTCATCGCCGAGTACGACTTCGATCTTCACTTTGGGGAGAAAATCGACCACGTATTCGGCGCCCCGATAGAGCTCGGTGTGCCCCTTCTGCCGGCCGAAGCCCTTGGCTTCGGTGACGGTGATGCCTTGCAGTCCGACCTCCTGTAGCGCCTCCTTCACCTCGTCGAGCTTGAAAGGTTTGATGATGGCCTCGATTTTTTTCATTACGACTTCGTCCTTCCTCCCTAGCCCGCCGCACATTTCCGGGGAGCCGCGCTACCGGTTAGCAGGTCCCGTGCCAAGCCGGTGAATGCGTAAAAACCTTTTCTCCAGAATAGCTTGCGCGATGGGCGGAGCGTGGGTGCTAGGCCTGCCTAATGTTAGGTGCCCAGCAATTAAGCACTCTGACTAAACTTTTGCCAGCGGCCGAAGATATATTGCGCCGCAACCCATTAGCCCGAATTGTCGGGCTTCGGACCGACCGGTAGGGTCAATCGCGATGATCGAATTGCTCACCACCGCGGAAATGGCGGAGGCCGACCGACTGACGATCGCCGGCGGCATTGCCGGCATTGAGCTGATGGAAAATGCCGGTCGCGCGGTCGCCGACAGCTGCAGCGCGGTGTTGCAAGGCCGGCGTGTGGTGATCGTGGCCGGGCCCGGCAACAATGGCGGTGACGGTTTTGTCGCGGCCCGCCATTTGGCCGAGCGCGGTTACGCGGTGCGCGTCAGCTTCGTGGGCGATAAGACGCGGCTGAAGGGCGATGCTGCGCTCGCGGCCGAACGCTGGAGCGGACCGGTGGAGGACGCCTCGCCGGTCTCGCTCACCGATTGCGACATCATCATCGACGCCTTGTTCGGCGCCGGCCTGGACCGCGAGGTCGAAGGGCTGCCGCGCGCCATGATCCGGGCGATGAACGCAGCTGGCGTTCCGGTGATCGCGGTCGACCTGCCGAGCGGGGTAAACGGCACCACCGGCGCGGTCTTGGGGATCGCGGTCAATGCCAACCACACAGTGACGTTCTTCCGCCGCAAGACCGGACACCTGCTGTTGCCCGGCCGCCTCCATTGCGGAACTGTCGAAGTGGCCGATATCGGCATCCCGGACAGCGTTCTGGAGAAGATCAAGCCTGCCGCCTTCGCCAACCGGCCCGAGCTGTGGGAGCGGTCCTTTCCGCTGCCCAAGGCGCAAGGGCACAAGTATTCTCGCGGCCACGCGATAGTGGTTTCGGGCCCGCTATCGACCACCGGGGCGGCGCGCCTGGCCGCCCGTGGCGCATTGCGGGCCGGGTCGGGGTTGGTGACCATCGCCAGCCCGCGCGAGGCGCTCAGCGTCAATGCCGCCGCCAGCCTTACGGTCATGGTGCGGCCGGTGGATGGGGCGCCGGAATTGGCCGAATTCCTCGCTGACAAGCGGCGTAACGCCGTGGTTCTGGGCCCGGGAGGCGGAACCGGCCAGGCCATGCGCGACCAGGTCCAAGCGGCGCTGGGGAGCGAGGCGGCGGTGGTGCTCGATGCCGACGCCCTGACCAGCTTTGCGGATGACTTGGCGGCGCTGATATCAGCGATTGGAAAGCGGGGCGCCCGGGGCACCGTTCTGACGCCGCATGAAGGTGAATTTGGTAGATTATTTAAGTCGATAGCCAGCGATCCTCATGTTCATGCAAAACTTGAGAAAGCGCGCGCCGCAGCCCGATCGAGCGGCGCCGTCGTGCTGTTCAAGGGTGCCGATACGGTGGTGGCAAACCCGAACGGCCGCGCATCGATTGCCGATAATGCGCCGCCCACACTTGCCACCGCCGGCGCAGGCGACGTGCTGGCCGGCATGATCGCCGGGCTTATGGCGCAGGGCATGCCGGCCTTCGAGGCGGCCAGCGCGGCCGTCTGGCTGCATGGCGAGGCGGCGAGCGAATTCGGCCCGGGCTTGATCGCCGAGGACCTCACCGAGGCATTGCCGGCCGTCTACCGTCGGCTGTTCGCGAACCTGGGAAGCCCCAGCGCCGCCGGCACTTGAGCGGGCTCTCGAGCGGCCTATTTTGATGGTGCGGCTGGAAATGAGCGTGATATAAGCCGCGCCGCCCGCGAGGTTTTCCGCATGCCTTGCCTTGGCGGGCATCGGCGCGTTAAGCCCTGCCGGATTGCGGCGCCAGGAATGTCCTTCTAACGGCCCTTTGCGGGCGTGGCGGAATTGGTAGACGCGCGGGATTTAGGTTCCCGTGACGAAAGTCGTGGGGGTTCGAGTCCCTCCGCCCGCACCATGCCGAGGGTTGAGCGAAACACGGGCAAAGGGCCCGCATCCCGACAACGAAGTGTGATCAATGCAAGTTACCGAAACTCTGTCCGAAGGCCTCAAGCGCGAATTCAAGGTGGTGGTCCCAGCCGCCGAACTCGACGCCAAGGTCAATGTGCGCCTGGACGAGATCAAGGGTCGCGTCCGCATCGATGGCTTCCGGCCCGGCAAGGTGCCGGTCGCCCATCTCAAGCGCGTGTATGGCCGCTCAAGCCATGGCCGAGGTGATCGAAGCGACGGTGCGCGATACCAACAACCAAATCGTCAGCGAGCGCGGCTACAAGCTCGCCGCCGATCCGAAGGTGACGCTGCCGACCGAGGAAGGCGCGATCGAAAAATTGATCGCCGGCGAGAGCGATCTCGATTACACGATGGCGGTCGAAATCGTGCCGCCGATCGAGCTCACCGATTTCAAGACCATCAAGCTCACCAAGCTTTCAAGCGAGGTCACCGAGGCGGAGATCGACGAGGGCATCGCCCGCATCGCCGACCAGAACAAGCCCTACACGCCGCAGGCCCGAGGGCGCGAAGGCCGCCAAGGACGACCGCGTCACCATTTCCTTTGCCGGCACCATCGACGGCAAGCCGTTCGAGGGCGGCACCGGCGACGATGCGGCGGTGCTGATCGGTTCGAACACCTTCATTCCCGGCTTCGAAGATCAGCTCATCGGCATTGGCGCCGGCGAAACCCGCACGCTGAAGGTGACGTTCCCGGAGCACTATCCCAAGCAGGCATCTTGCCGGCAAGGATGCCGAGTTCGTCGTCACCGCCAAGTCGATCGAGGCGCCCGGCAAGGTCAAGATCGACGACGATTTCGCGAAATCGCTCGGCCTTGAATCGCTCGCCAAGCTGCGCGACGCGGTCAAGGAACGCATCGTGCGCGAGCATGCCGCAATGTCGCGGCAAAAGCTCAAGCGCGCGCTGCTCGACGAACTCGACAAGCGCCACAAGTTCGAGCCGCCGCCGACGCTGGTGGAGGAAGAGTTCGACCGTGTGTGGAAATCGGTGCTCGCCGAACTGGAGAACGAGAAGAAGACCTTCGCCGACGAGGACACCACCGAGGAAAAGGCCAAGGCCGAATACCGCGCCATCGCCGAGCGCCGGGTGCGGCTCGGCCTGGTGCTCGCCGAGATCGGCGAGAAGAACAACATCACCGTGACCGAAGAGGAAATGAACCGCGCGGTGATGGAGCGCGTGCGCCAGTTCCCCGGCCAGGAGCAGCGGGTGTGGGATTACTACCGCCAGAACCCGCAGGCGGTCGCCGCCTTGCGCGCGCCGATCTTCGAGGAAAAGGTGGTCGACTTCCTGCTCGAACTCGCCGGCGTGACCGAGAAACAAGGTCGCGCGCGAGGAACTCTACAAGGAAGACGAATTCGGTCGCCTGAACGACCGACGCTCCTTGCGCCGGGACTACCGCGAAAATAGATCAGCCGGACGCGGGCTTGAGGCTAATCTAGCCTGACGTGATTCGCGTGAAGGAGCCGAAATGAGAGATCCCGTCGATACCTATATGAATTATCTGGTGCCCATGGTGGTCGAGCAGACCAACCGTGGCGAGCGGGCCTATGACATCTACTCGCGGCTCTTGAAGGAACGGATCATCTTCATCACCGGCCCGATCGAGGACGGTGTGGCCACGCTGATCGTGGCGCAGCTATTGTTCCTCGAAGCGGAAAACCCGAAAAAAGAACTGTCCATGTACATCAACTCGCCGGGCGGGGTGGTGACCGCCGGCATGGCGATCTACGACACCATGCAATTCGTGCGCCCGCCGGTATCCACGCTTTGCGTCGGGCAGGCCGCCTCCATGGGCTCGCTGCTGCTCGCCGCCGGCGCCAAAGACATGCGCTTCGCGCTTCCCAACGCCCGCATCATGGTCCACCAGCCATCCGGCGGGTTCCAGGGTCAGGCCACCGACATCATGCTGCATGCCCAGGAAATTCTGAACCTGAAGAAGCGGCTCAACGAGATCTACGTCAAGCATACCGGCCAGTCGCTGAAGAAGATCGAGGATGCGCTCGAACGTGACTATTTCCTCACCGCCGAGGCGGCCAAGGACTTCGGCCTGGTCGACAAAGTGATCGACAGGCGGCCCGAGGAAATGCTTCCCAAACCCGCCTGACGCTTTCCCCATCGGGCGGTTCCCTCCAACCGGTACCGCGTACCGGGCGTGTGCCACGGAGTGGCCGCTTTTGCGGCTGTGAGCGGTGCGTTATCGTTAATAGAATGTTGATTATCACGTCGTTAGCATGCTTCGCTTATGGTGTGGGGGAGCAGGGGTAGCGGGCCGCCCGGAAAACAGGGCCGCCGTGCTGGAGTTCCGGCGCGAAACTTGCTTCGTTCGTTGCGTATAGGCGGGTGAACGAAAACAACGCCGACCACGGATAGTACGGACGAGTGTGACGGAGAATGGAATGAGCAAAGTCGGCGGCAGCGATTCCAAGAACACCCTGTACTGCTCGTTCTGCGGCAAGAGCCAGCACGAAGTGCGCAAGCTCATCGCCGGCCCGACGGTGTTCATCTGCGACGAATGCGTCGAACTGTGCATGGACATCATCCGCGAGGAAAACAAATCCTCGCTGGTGAAGTCGCGCGACGGCATTCCGACGCCGAAGGAAATCCGCAAGGTTCTCGACGACTACGTCATCGGCCAGGACCACGCCAAGAAGGTGCTCTCGGTCGCCGTCCACAACCACTACAAGCGGCTCAACCACCAGGCCAAGCACAACGACGTCGAGCTGGCGAAGTCGAACATCCTGCTGATCGGGCCGACCGGCTCGGGCAAGACGCTGCTGGCGCAGACGCTGGCGCGCATCCTCGACGTGCCGTTCACGATGGCGGACGCCACCACGCTCACCGAAGCCGGCTACGTCGGCGAGGACGTCGAGAACATCATCCTCAAGCTGCTGCAGTCGGCCGACTACAATGTCGAGCGCGCGCAGCGCGGCATCGTCTATATCGACGAAATCGACAAGATTTCCCGCAAGTCCGACAACCCGTCGATCACCCGCGACGTGTCGGGCGAGGGCGTGCAGCAGGCGCTGCTCAAGATCATGGAAGGCACCATCGCCTCGGTGCCTCCGCAGGGCGGCCGCAAGCATCCGCAGCAGGAATTCCTGCAGGTGGACACGACCAACATCCTGTTCGTCTGCGGCGGCGCTTTCTCCGGTCTCGAGAAGATCATTTCGGCGCGCGGGCGGTCCACCTCGATCGGCTTCTCCGCCAAGGTGCTGGCGCCGGAAGACCGCAAGCAAGGCGAAATCTTCCGCGAGGTCGAGCCGGAGGATCTGCTCAAATACGGCCTGATCCCGGAATTCGTCGGCCGTCTGCCGGTGGTCGCCACGCTCGAGGATCTCGACGAGGCCTCGCTCAAGAAGATCCTGGTCGAGCCGAAGAACGCCCTGGTCAAGCAGTACCAGCGGCTGTTCGAGATGGAGTCGATCGACCTGACGCTGGCCGAAGAGGCGCTCGGCGCCATCGCCCGCAAGGCGATCGAACGCAAGACCGGCGCGCGCGGCCTGCGCTCCATCATGGAGACCATCCTGCTCGACACCATGTTCGACCTGCCCAGCCTGGAAGGGGTCGAGGAGGTGGTGATCTCCAAGGAAGTCGTCGAGGGCACCGCCCGGCCGCTCTACATCTATGCCGACCGCAGCGACCGGACGGCCGAGTCAGGGCAGCGCCAGCGCCTGACAAGTTCCCGCCAGGCGGGTGCCCGGCGCCGGGAAAGCCCGCCGATTCGCTCAAGTTTGCGGTGTGGTTGTGCCTGCGAAGCCTGTTTTAACTGGAAAAACGGGCGTTACTTGCAGAGCCTGAAGCGTCATCCTACGTATAGCGTCTGAAGAAAACTGGCGTACGAAAGTTCGTAGTTTTCGACTGGGTGAGGGGCCTCTAGCCCTTCCAAAGTCGCGCCGGGCGGCCATTCGCCCGTCGCCTCCTTGCCCATCCTGATCGGCACTGTTCCGGCGATGCCGCAGCCGCGGGTCAACGGACAGGGGCACAACAAAAAGGACCAGGCCAATGACCAATAAGCCACGACCTCAGCTGCAACCTGGCGAAACCCGGGCCTATCCGGTTTTGCCGCTGCGCGACATCGTGGTGTTTCCGCACATGATCGTTCCGCTCTTTGTCGGCCGTGAAAAGTCGATCAAGGCGCTGGAAGAGGTGATGCGCTCCGACACCTTCATCCTTCTGGCGACGCAGAAGAACGCCTCCGACGACGATCCGGCGACCGACGCGATCTTCGAGGTCGGCACGCTGGCGAGCGTCTTGCAACTGCTCAAGCTGCCCGACGGCACCGTCAAGGTGCTGGTCGAGGGCGCCACGCGCGCCAAGGTTCTCAAATACACCGACCGCAGCGATTACTACGAAGCCGACGCCAGCGCGCTCGTCGACGACATGGGCGACAGCGTGGAAGCGGAAGCCATGGCGCGCTCGGTGGTCACCGAATTCGAAAATTATGTGAAGCTCAACAAGAAAGTGTCGCCCGAAGTCGTCGGCGTGATCCAGCAGATCGAGGATTACGCCAAGCTCGCCGACACGGTGGCTTCGCATCTCGCCGTCAAGATTCCCGACAAGCAGGAAATCCTGGAGACGCCAGCTCGTCACCCAGCGCCTGGAGAAGGTGCTCGGCCTGATGGAGAGCGAAATCTCCGTCCTGCAGGTGGAAAAGCGCATCCGCACCCGCGTCAAGCGGCAGATGGAGAAGACGCAGCGCGAGTACTACCTCAATGAGCAGATGAAGGCGATCCAGAAGGAGCTCGGCGACGAGGAAGGCCGCGACGAGCTGCAGGAGCTGGAAGACAAGATCAAGAAGACCAAGCTCTCGAAGGAAGCCCGCGAGAAGGCCACGCACGAGCTCAAGAAGCTGCGCCAGATGTCGCCGATGTCGGCGGAAGCCACCGTCGTGCGCAACTATCTCGACTGGCTGCTGTCGATCCCGTGGAGCAAGAAGAGCAAGGTCAAGAAGGATCTCGTCGGCGGCCGAGAAGATTCTCGATGACGATCACTATGGCCTGGAGAAGGTCAAGGAACGCATCGTCGAGTATCTCGCCGTGCAGCAGCGCGCCAACAAGCTGACCGGGCCGATCCTGTGCCTGGTCGGTCCTCCCGGCGTGGGCAAGACCTCGCTCGGCAAGTCGATCGCGAAGGCGACCGGCCGCGAGTTCGTGCGCGTGTCGCTCGGCGGCGTGCGTGACGAGGCCGAGATCCGCGGCCACCGCCGCACCTATATCGGCTCGATGCCCGGCAAGATCATCCAGTCGATGCGCAAGGCCAAGACCTCGAACCCGCTGTTCCTGCTCGACGAGGTCGACAAGATGGGCGCCGATTTCCGCGGCGATCCGTCATCGGCCTTGCTCGAGGTGCTCGACCCCGAGCAGAACCACACCTTCAACGACCACTATCTCGAGGTCGACTACGATCTGTCCAGCGTGATGTTCATCACCACGGCGAACACGCTCAATATTCCGCCGCCGCTGATGGACCGCATGGAGATCATCCGCATCGCCGGCTACACCGAGGATGAGAAGGTCGAGATCGCGCGCAAGCATCTGATCCCGCACGCGATCGACCAAGCACGGCCTCGAGGCGAAGGAATGGTCGATCGACGACGAGGCGCTGCTGCTGATGATCCGCCGCTATACGCGGGAGGCGGGCGTTCGCAATCTCGAGCGCGAGCTCTCGACCCTGATCCGCAAGGCGGTGAAGGAGCTGATGACCTCGAAGAAGAAGGCCATCGCCGTCACCGCGGCAACCTCGGCGATTATCTCGGCGTGCCGAAATACCGCTACGGCGAGATCGAGGCCGAGGATCTGATCGGCATGGTCACCGGGCTGGCCTGGACCGATGTGGGCGGCGAGTTGCTCACCATCGAAGGCGTGATGATGCCCGGCAAGGGCAAGATGACCGTCACCGGCAACCTGCGTGACGTGATGAAGGAGTCGATCTCGGCGGCGGCATCCTATGTCCGCTCGCGCGCGATCGCCTTCGGCATCGAGCCGCCGCTGTTCGACAAGCGCGACATCCACGTGCACGTGCCGGAAGGCGCGACGCCGAAGGATGGACCGTCGGCGGGCGTCGCCATGGTCACCGCGATCGTCTCGGTGATGACCGGCATTCCGGTGCGCCGCGACGTCGCCATGACCGGCGAGATCACGCTGCGCGGCCGCGTGCTGCCGATCGGCGGCCTGAAAGAGAAGCTGCTGGCCGCCTCGCGCGGCGGCATGAAGACCGTGCTGATCCCGGAGGAGAACGCCAAGGATCTGGTGGAAATCTCCGACACGATCAAGAAGGGCCTGGAGATCATTCCGGTCACCCGCATGGACGAAGTGCTGGCCAAGCGCGCTGGTGCGGCCGCTGGTGCCGATCGAATGGCCGGAGGAGAGCGCCAAGCTCGCCGAGGCGGCCGCCGCGGCCGAGCCGGCGGTCGAAGAAGACGGCTCCGGCCTGACCGCGCACTAAGCGGGGCTCAGTCGACATGCAACTGGAAACGGCGCCGCAAGGCGCCGTTTTCGTTTGCGATGTGACGGCTTGCATCGCCGCCGTCGACGGCGATATAACCTGCAGATACGGGCGATTAGCTCAGTTGGTAGAGCGCCTCCTTTACACGGAGGATGTCGGCGGTTCGAGTCCGTCATCGCCCACCAGCCTTCGCTTGCGTAGCAGCAGAGCTGTCCGCTCGAGCTAGCCAGCGCTGTAGCTGTCAGCGCAGATGCGGACGAGCCAGCAAACATCATGCGCATTCAAACGCGAAACGGCAGGCGAGGAGCTCTATCGCTCCAAGCCTGCCGCTGTATTCCCCGGAGGGTCCGGCTCGAAACGCCGTCAGACCGACTTCTTTCAATTCCTTCGACGCGCGGAAGGCGACCTTCTTGCTGGCCTTGATCTGGATCGCTTCGCCGGTCGCCGGGTTGCGGCCCATGCGCGCGGCGCGCTTGCGCACCTGAAGGATGCCGAGGCCGCCGATGCGGATACGCTCGCCCTTCTTCAAGTGCTTGACGATGTTGCCGACGAAATCGCCGAGCATGGCTTCCGCCTGCTTCTTCGACATCTCATGGGTTTCCGCGAGCGCGGCGGCGAGATGCTTCAACGTGACTGTCGTCGGTGTCGGGGCTTTTCCAGGAACCGTAGCCATCAGTGGGACCCTCCTCGTGAATCCGCGGCTTGGCGAAGCGCCAAACACCATCGCCCGCATAGACGATTCGGGGGCGCTCTGACCATCGATTCTTCGCGGTAAATAAGGCTTTTTCGCAATTTCTCGCGGCAGGGACGGCCTTTGCCTTGACTTGGACTGGGGGCGCCTATAACTCGAACCAACGCCCGCGGGGGCGTAGCTCAGTTGGTTAGAGCGCTGCCCTGTCACGGCAGAGGCCGCGGGTTCGAGTCCCGTCGCTCCCGCCATTTTATCAATGACTTAGCCCGGTTTCGGAGCCCCGAAACCGGCGGTCTTTGGGCGACAAATTCATGCTCGTAGAAGCCCCCATCCTCGGCGTCCGAGCCCTGTTCTTCGACGTGTTCGGAACCCTGGTGGACTGGCGTACGTCGGTCGCGCGGGAGGCCGAAGCCATCCTCAAGCCACTGGGCATAACCTCGACTGGCGGCCTTCGCCGACGCCTGGCGGGGCGAATACCAGCCCGGCATGGAGGAGGTGCGCTCCGGCCGGCATCCCGTTTCAGCAAGCTCGACGTGCTGCACCGGCGCAATCTCGAACGCTTCCTGCCGCGTTTCGGCGTGCAGAATTTATCCGGAGGCAGCGCTGCGCGAACTGACGCTCGCCTGGCATCGGCTCGATGCCTGGCCGGATGTGCCGGCGGCGCTGGCGCGGCTCAAACGCAAATTCCTGACTCGCGCCGGTGTCGAACGGCAACATCTCGCTGATGGTCGATCTCGCGCGCCGCAACAATTTTCCGTGGGACGCGATCCTCGGCGCCGAAATCGCCGGCGACTACAAGCCGAAGCCCGGCGTCTATCTCGCCGCCTGCGCGGCGTTCGATCTCAAGCCCGAGCAATGCATGATGGTGGCCGCGCACAGCAACGATCTCGCCGCTGCCGCGCAATGCGGCCTGCGCACCGCGCACATCGCGCGGCCGAACGAGCATGGGCCGGGCACCGGCGAGCGCGCGCCGACGGTGACGGTCGATTTCGCGGCGGCGGATTTGGCCGATCTCGCCGACAAGCTCGGCGTTGAATTTTATTTGCGCATGATCTTTTCCGAAAACCGGTTCCCACTTTTCGGGATCATGCGCTAGCCTTTATACACCGGCTCCGGCTGCGCGAAGAAGCTCGCCAGGATGTGATAGACCATCATGTAGTTCTTCTGCTGGAAGCTGGCGTGCGAGATGCCGGACATCACCGTGAACTGCTTGTCCGGGTTCGGCAGCTTGGCGAAGAACTTCAACAGATCGTCCATCGAGGCGATGCCGTCGTGCTGGCCGCGCATGACCAGCGTCGGCACCGTGATCTTTTCCGGGTTCACCACCGGCAGCCGCGAGCACATGTCGACATAGGTGCCGGTCGGCACGGAATTGTCGAGCGCGACGACGGCGTCGGCGAAAGCCTCGATCACCTTGCGCTCGGCGGTGTCGGGATGGTCGCGGTCGAACACCGAATGGATGAAGGCCTTGTCGATCGGCCGGCGGTTCTTGGCGATGAATTCGGGCAGCTTCTTGCGCCGCTGTTCCAGCGTCGGCGAGCCTTCGCCGGTCCACACCATGGCGTCGAGCGCGAAGCCGCGCCACCATCTCGGGATGACGTTCGGCAAACATCGCCGCGCGCAAGGCGCCGGAGGAAATGCCGTAGACCAGGAACGGCCGTTTGCCGCGCAGCTTCTGGATATAAAGCGCCGCGGCGTAGCAGTCGTCGGCGCCTTGCGAGATCGGCGCGTTGTTGTCGCGGTCCTTGGTGGAGCGGCCATAGCCTTCCATATCGACGCACCAGCAGTCGAAGCCGCGGCGCGCGAAGTGATCCATCGCCGAGGAATCGGGCCGCCCCGGCACCTGCAGGTCGAAGGTCGGCTGCGAGGCCATCGACGAGCCGTGCACGAACAAGATCGTGCCGATGCTTTTGGCCGGATCGCCGGCGCATTTCTCGAACAGGAACAGCTTCACGCCGCCGTCCTTGGTCGTCCAATGTTCCTCGCCCTTGATCGCGGCGGCTGGCTTGGTCATTTCATTCATCGCTCACCCTTACGGTTTGTAAGACTGCTTCAGTCTATGTGAGGATACAACACTGCATCCGGTCTTCGTCAGCCATTTCATTACAAGGAATTCGATGATGGTGGAGCAGCGACCCAATGTTGTGGTCGTTGGAGGTGGAATTGGCGGCTTGTTCGGTGCGAACGCGCTGATCGCACACGGGCCTCCGGGTGTCGGTCTATGAGCAGGCGCCTGCCCTCGGCGAGGTTGGGGCCGGGGTGTTCCTGACACCGAACAGCGTGCGCCAACTGCAGAGGGTGGGACTGGGACCGTCGGTGGAGAAGTGGGGAGCCAGGGTTGGCCCCGGATCGAGATACTTCCGCCACGACGGGGCGCCCATCGCCCCGGTCCAGGTAACGGACTCCTCGGGCTGGAACGCTACATTCGGGATGCACCGCGCCGACCTCGTCGAAATATTAGCCAACGCCCTGCCGGCCAAGGTGGTGCACACTGGACACCGGTGCACCGGCATTGAGCAGGACGGCAACGCGGCCCGGGTGTCGTTCGCGAATGGAGCCGTGGTCGAAGGCGACCTCGTCGTCGCTGCGGACGGCATCCACTCCGAGCTTCGGCAGTACGTGGCGCCGCCCTCCCGTCCGGTCTTCCACGGGTCTGTCGCCTATCGTGGCCTTGTCCCGCATGAGCGCGTTCCGCACTGGCCGACCAACGCCTGGCTGATGTGGCTGGGCAAAGGCAAGCACTTCCTCAGCTTTCCCGTGCGCGCCGGAGCAATTCATCAACTACGTTGGGTTTGTGCCCGCGGACGAGGAAATGAAGGAATCGTGGTCAGCCCCCGGTGACCCCGATGTCCTTCGTCGCGAGTTCGCAGGCTGGGACCCGCGCATCGGGACTACTGTTGCAGCAAGTTCAAGCGACCTTCCGATGGGCGCTGTATGACCGTGAGCCGCTGCCAACCTGGACTCAGGGAAGGCTGACCCTCCTCGGCGATGCCGCACACCCGATGCTTCCCCACCTCGGACAGGGCGCCAACCAGTCGATAGAGGATGGAATGGCCCTCGCGACAATCCTGGCCCGCGCGGACCGGGAGACTGCCCCGGCAGCGCTCCTCACTTACGAGCGCCTCCGCCGCGAGCGGGTGGCGCTGGTCCAGCGTGGCGCGCGCGAGAACGGCCTGCGATATGACTCCTCCTACGCCGACCTAGGCGTCCGGGACGCTGAACTCACTGCCCATGCCGCGTTCCGGAAACGGCTCTATGACCACGACGTAGTTCCGGAAGCACAAGCCGCGGCAATAGCCCTGACGTAATTGCTTCACGACCTTGCTTTGATCAAGCTCACTTGTATTTGGCTGCGGCTTATGAGTTCGCGCGCTAGTTGATCGGCGGGATATTGTTGGCCTTGATGATCTTGGCCCATTTCTCGACCTGAGCCTCCATGAAGGCCTTGAATTCCGGTTGCGTCATCGTGATCGGAACGGCGCCTTGCTCGTCCCACGCGGCCTTGATGTCCGCTCGCGCGAGGATTTTGGTGATCTCGCGGTTGAGCAGATCGACGATCGGCTGCGGCGTGCCGGCCGGCGCCATGAAGCCGACCCACAAGGTCGCATTGAAGCCGGGCACGCCGGCTTCGTCGATCGTCGGCACGTCCGGCAGGATCGGCAGAGCGGGTCTTGCCGCTGGTGCCGAGTGGCCGCACCAGCCCGGCCTTGATCATCGGCGCCATGGTGGGAACGCTGTCGAACAGCATCTGGATCTGCCCGCTGAGAATGTCGTTGCGGGCGCCGGTCGAGCCCTTGTAGGGCACATGCACGATGTCGATGCCGGTGAGGTTCTTCAACAGCTCGCCGGCCATGTGGTAGTTCGAGCCGGGGCCCGACGAGCCGTAATTGAGCGTGCCGGGCTTGGCCTTGGCCAGCGCGAGCAGCTCGGAAATCGTCTTCGCCGGCACCGACGGAGGCACCACCAGCACCAGGTCGGTGTCGATCAGCGGCGCGATCGGAACAAGATCGCGCATCAGCTGATACTGCTTCTTGCCATAGAGCGTCTCGTTGACGGTCTGCGTGCCCGACACCATCAGCAGCGTGTAGCCGTCGGGCGGCGACTTTGCGACCGCATCGGTGCCGATGGTGGTGCCGGCGCCCGGACGGTTCTCCATGACGAATGTCTGGTGCAGCGACTTTCGCAATTCCTCCGCGATGGCGCGGGTATAGACGTCGGTCGGCCCGCCGGCGCCGAATGGAACAATGATTTTGACGGTATCGCGAGGGATAGTCGTCGGCGATGGCCGGCCACGCCAGCCGACCGCCAACAGCGGCCGCCAGCGCGAGCAGGGCTGCAACTTGTCGCACAAAGACCATGCACTTCCTCACGGGCGTCAGCGCGCGGCTTGCCGGCGCGGCACATAACTATCGAGGGCGCCTTGCGCTACGTCAATTGCAGCGGACTGCGGTCGCGGGCAGCCCGGCGCTGACACACCGTGGATGCAGCCGAATGTCGGCTTGCCACCCTTTGTGCGCTGCGCTAAGCCTCAGCCGCTCCCGTCCTTGAGGCACTTCCAATCACGGCAAGGGCGTTTTTTGTGCGGGGCTACGGCGCCGTTCCGGCCGCCGAGCAGTCCGGGGCGGGCGTATATTCCGGGCGGGCGCGCGGGGCTGTACGCTGAGGTCGCCGATGAGCGCATTGCTGCTGGACTATCTTGCCTCTGGTCGTTTTCATCGCGGTCGCGCTCGTCATCGGGCTTGCTTTGCTGATCGCGCCCTTCCTCGTCGCCTACAAGCTAGCCGGACCCGGAAAAGCTGTCGGCCTATGAGTGCGGATTCAACGCCTTCGACGACGCGCGCATGAAATTCGACGTGCGCTTCTATCTGGTCGCCATCCTGTTCATCATCTTCGATCTCGAGGTGAGCTTCCTGTTCCCCTGGGCGGTGGCGTTCCGCCAGATCGGCCTGTTCGGCTTCTGGTCGATGATGGTGTTCCTTGGCGTCCTGACCGTCGGCTTTATCTATGAATGGAAGAAGGGCGCGCTCGAATGGGATTGATGGCCTCATGACCCTGGTCGCACCCGCGCCGACAGGCATTCTCGACCCGCGCACCGGCAAGCCGGTCGGGGCGGACGATGCGTTTTTCGGCAGCGTCAACAACGAGCTTGCCGACAAGGGTTTCATCGTCACCGCCGTCGACGACCTGATTACCTGGTCGCGCACCGGCTCGCTGATGTGGATGACGTTCGGGCTGGCCTGCTGCGCGGTCGAGATGATGCAGATGGCGATGCCGCGCTACGACTGCGAGCGCTTCGGCTTCGCGCCGCGCGCCTCGCCCCGCCAGTCCGACGTGATGATCGTCGCCGGCACGCTTGACCAACAAAATGGCGCCGGCGCTGCGCAAGGTCTACGACCAGATGCCGGAGCCGCGCTACGTGATCTCGATGGGATCGTGCGCGAACGGCGGCGGCTACTATCACTACTCCTATTCGGTGGTGCGCGGCTGCGACCGCATCGTGCCGGTCGACATCTATGTGCCCGGCTGTCCGCCGACCGCCGAGGCGCTGCTCTACGGCGTGATGCTGCTGCAGAAGAAGATCCGCCGCACCGGCACGATCGAGCGTTGAGCGGGGCTGGACAATGGAAGACACGCTCGACCGACTTGGACAACGATCAAGACCGCGTTGGGTGCGTCGGTCACCGGTTCCGAGGTCGTGCGCGGCGAGCTGACCGTCAACGTCAAGGCCGCCGACATCGTCAAGGTCGCGACTTTCCTGCGTGACGATCCGGCCTGCCAGTTCGTCTGCATCATCGATATCACCGCCGTCGACTGGCCGAGCCGCGAGCAACGCTTCGACGTGGTCTATCATCTGCTCTCGCCGCGGCTGAACCAGCGCATCCGCGTGAAGGCTGCAACCGACGAGGTGACGCCGGTGCCGTCGCTGATCGAGGTGTTTCGCGGCGCCGATTGGTACGAGCGCGAAACCTACGATCTCTACGGCGTGCTGTTTTCCGGTCATCCGGACATGCGCCGCATCCTCACTGACTACGGCTTCGAGGGGCATCCGCTGCGCAAGGATTTCCCGCTCACCGGCTTTGTCGAGGTGCGCTACGACGACGAGCAGAAGCGCGTCGTCTACGACAAGGTGCAGCTCGCGCAGGAATTCCGCACCTTCGATTTCATCTCGCCGTGGGAAGGCACCGACTACGTGCTGCCGGGCGACGAGAAGGCGAAGCCGGAAGGCAAAGGGTCGTAATGGCCGAAACCGCGGTGCGCAACTTCACGATCAATTTCGGGCCGCAGCATCCGGCCGCGCACGGCGTGCTGCGCCTGGTGCTGGAGCTCGACGGCGAGATCGTCGAGCGCGTCGATCCGCATATCGGCTTGCTCCACCGCGGCACCGAAAAGCTGATCGAGCACAAGACCTATCTGCAGGCGGTGCCCTATTTCGACCGGCTCGACTATGTCGCGCCGATGAACCAGGAGCACGCGTTCTGCCTGGCGACGGAAAAGCTCTTAGGCATCCAAATCCCCAAGCGCGGCCAGCTTATTCGTGTGCTCTATTCGGAAATCGGACGGCTGCTGTCGCACATCCTCAACATCACCACGCAGGCGCTGGACGTGGGCGCGCTCACCCCGCCGCTGTGGGGCTTCGAAGAGCGCGAGAAGCTGATGGCGTTTTACGAGCGCGCCTCGGGCAGCCGCATGCACGCGGCCTATTTCCGTCCCGGCGGTGTGCATCAGGACCTGCCGCCGAAGCTGATCGACGACATCTATGACTTCTGCGATCCGTATCTGAAGTTCTGCGACGACCTCGAGGGTCTGCTCACCGACAACCGCATCTTCAAGCAGCGCACTCGTCGACATCGGCGTGGTCAAGCTGGCGGACGCCTGGAACCGGGGCTTCTCCGGCGTGATGGTGCGCGGCTCGGGCGCGGCCTGGGATTTGCGCAAGGCGCAGCCCTACGAGTGCTATTCCGAGTTCGATTTCGACATTCCGATCGGCAAGAACGGCGACAGCTACGACCGCTACTGCATCCGCGTGGAAGAGATGCGCCAGTCCATCAGGATCATGAAGCAGTGTCTGGCAAAATTGCGCAGCCCCGAAGGTCAAGGCCCGGTTTCGGTCGTCGATAACAAGATTGTGCCGCCCAAGCGCGGCGAGATGAAGCGCTCGATGGAATCGCTGATCCATCACTTCAAACTTTACACCGAGGGTTTCCACGTGCCGGCCGGCGAAGTCTATGCCGCGGTCGAGGCGCCCAAGGGCGAATTCGGCGTTTATCTGGTCGCCGACGGCAGCAACAAACCTTACAAGTGCAAGATCCGCGCGCCCGGCTTCGCGCATATGAGCGCGATGGATTTCCTTTGCCGCGGTCACATGCTGGCCGACGTCTCCGCCGTCATGGGCACGATCGACGTTGTATTCGGCGAGGTGGACCGATGAGCGTCCGCCGCCTCGCCCCGCCGGAAATCCAGCCGAAGGAATTCTCCTTCAGCAAGGAGAATCTGGCCTGGGCCAAGCAGCAGCTCACCAAGTATCCGGAAGGCCGGCAGGCGTCGGCGATCATTCCTTTGCTGTGGCGCGCGCAGGAGCAGGTGGGCGGCTGGTTGCCGGAAGCGGCGATCCGCTACGTCGGTGACTTTCTAGGGATGGCGCATATCCGCGCGCTGGAAATCGCGACCTTCTACACCATGTTCAATTTGCAGCCGATCGGGAAATTTCACGTGCAGCTGTGCGGCACCACGCCGTGCCGGCTGCGTGGCGCCGACGGTCTGGAAAAGCTGTGCCACGAGCGCATCGGCGAGCAGGGCGAGGTGACCAAGGACGGCAAATTCTCCTGGGTCGAAGTCGAGTGCCTGGGCGCCTGCGTCAACGCGCCAATGGCGCAGATCAACGTCGACTACTACGAGGATCTGACGCCGGAAACTTTCGGCAAGGTTCTGGATCAACTCGCCGCCGGTAAAAAACCCAAGCCGGGTCCGCAAGTGGACCGCCAATTGTCGGCGCCGATCGGCGGGGCGACCACGCTGACCGACCGCGCGCTCTATCCCACGTCGCAAAAGCTAAGTCAGGATTGATGAATGCTCGCTGACAAGGATCGCATTTTCAAAAATCTCTACGGCCTTCAAGACTGGGGCCTCAAGGGCGCGCGCCTGCGCGGCACCTGGGACGGGATGAAGGCAACGCTTGCTAAGGGCCGCGATGGGATCGTCGAGGATGTGAAGGCGTCGGGCCTGCGCGGGCGCGGCGGTGCCGGTTTCCCGACCGGATTGAAATGGTCGTTCATGCCGAAGAAATCGGACGGCCGTCCGCACTATCTCGTGGTCAATGCCGACGAGTTGGAGCCCGGCACCTGCAAGGACCGCGAGATCATGCGGCACGATCCGCACTTGCTGATCGAGGGCTGCCTGATTGCCGGTTTCGCGATGGGCGCCAATGCGGGCTACATCTATATCCGCGGCGAATTTATAAGAGAGCGAGAAAGACTACAGGCGGCGATCGACGAGGCCTACGAAGCCAATCTGATCGGGAAAAACAATATCCACGGCTGGGACTTCGACCTCTACCTGCACCACGGCGCCGGCGCTTACATTTGTGGCGAAGAAACGGCCCTTCTGGAAAGTCTCGAAGGCAAGAAAGGCCAGCCGCGCCTGAAGCCGCCGTTCCCGGCCAATGTCGGGCTCTATGGCTGCCCGACCACCGTGCAGAATGTGGAGTCGATCGCGGCGGTGCCCGACATCATGCGGCGCGGCGCGCCGTGGTTTGCCGCCATCGGGCGCCCCAACAACACCGGCACCAAGCTGTTCTGCATTTCCGGCCACGTGGAAAAGCCCTGCAACGTGGAAGAAGCCATGGGCATTCCGCTGCGCGAGCTGCTCGAAAAACATGCCGGCGGCGTGCGCGGCGGCTGGGACAATCTGCTCGCGGTGATTCCCGGCGGCTCCTCGATGCCACTGGTTCCGGCAGGCCGGGATCAGGCCGACACTCTATTGATGGACTTCGACGGCTGCCGCGACAAGAAGTCCGCGCTCGGCACCGCCGGAGTGATCGTGATGGATAAGTCCACCGATATCGTGCGCGCCATGGCGCGGATTTCATATTTCTACAAACACGAGAGCTGCGGCCAGTGCACGCCCTGCCGCGAAGGCATGGGCTGGATGTGGCGCGTGCTCACCCGTATGGCGGAAGGCCGCGCGCAAAAACGCGAGATCGGCATGCTGATGGAAGTCACCCAGCAGATTGAGGGCCACACCATCTGCGCCTTCGGCGACGGCGCCGCCTGGCCGGTGCAGGGCCTGTTGCGGCATTTCCGTCCCGAGATCGAGCGGCGCATCGACGAATATTCGCGCAATGCCGACGCGCACGCGCCGGTGCGCGAGGCGGCGGAGTAGAGACCATGCAACAGCCATCCGGCCATCAACTCGCACAATTGAACATCGGCCGTTTGCGTTACGACGTCGACGATCCGCGGCTGGCGGATTTCATGAACAACCTCGTGCTGGTGAATGGCATGGCCGAGCGCAGTGTCGGATTTGTCTGGCGCTATACCGACGACAGCGGCAACGCCACCAATACTCGGCCCTATACCGACCCGCGCATCGCTATCAATCTGTCGGTGTGGGAGAATATCGAGACGCTTGAGCGTTTTGTCTATCAAACGCTTCACAAGCGCTTCTATGGCCGCCGCGCCGAATGGTTCGAGCATATGGAGCCGCCGTATCTGGTGTTGTGGTGGGTGCCGGTCGGCCATCAGCCGAGCGTGCAGGAAGCGATCGCCCGGCTCGATCACCTGAAGCAGCATGGGCCGAGCGACCATGCTTTCGGCTGGCAAAGCATTTCTGGGGCGCAACTGTGGAAGACGACGCGCTGCAATTCGCCGAGCGAGCATGCGGCATGACTGGATGCATTGGTCATGACGGAGTAGCGGAGGGGCAAAGCGTGGAGCAACGTCATGTCGTGGGAAAACAAGAATCTGAGGTGCCGCGACTGCAAGTTCTGGTGGCCAACGGCGGAGGGCGCGGGCAGTGAGCCAAGCCGCGACCGGTCGATCCTGGGGCAATGCCGGCGGCACGCGCCGCCCGCAATGGTCTTCGATCTGCCCGACCACGCGCGGCACTACCCGGGCTGGGTGACCACCAAGCGGGACGACTGGTGCGGCGAGCACCAGCATAAGGAAATGTGAGTTCAAGACGACGAGT
Organism: uncultured Alphaproteobacteria bacterium; assembly: GCA_963781875.1. Classification (GTDB taxonomy): domain Bacteria; phylum Pseudomonadota; class Alphaproteobacteria; order Rhizobiales; family Xanthobacteraceae; genus Pseudolabrys. The sequence continues at coordinate 114,522 of CAWAHP010000008.1, read as the reverse complement.
GACCTGAAGACGAGAAACGATGGCCAAGCTCATCATTGACGGCAAAGAGATCGACGTCCCGCCGGAGTACACGCTGCTGCAGGCGTGCGAAGCCGCGGGCGCGGAAATTCCGCGCTTCTGTTTCCACGAGCGGCTGTCGATCGCCGGCAATTGCCGCATGTGCCTGGTCGAACTCAAAGGCTCGCCCAAGCCGGTGGCAAGTTGCGCCTGGGGCGTGCGCGATTGCCGTCCGGGTCCGAATGGCGAGCCGCCCGTCGTCAACACCAAAACGCCGATGGTGAAGAAGGCGCGCGAAGGCGTGATGGAATTCCTGCTGATCAATCATCCGCTCGATTGCCCGATCTGCGACCAGGGCGGCGAATGCGATCTGCAGGACCAGGCCATGGCCTATGGCGTGGACGCCAGCCGCTATCAGGAAAACAAGCGCGCGGTCGAGGAAAAATATATCGGCCCGCTGGTCAAGACCATCATGACGCGCTGCATCCATTGCACGCGCTGCATCCGCTTCTCGACCGAAGTCGCTGGCGTATCCGAGCTTGGTGCCATCGGCCGCGGCGAGGACATGGAGATCACCACCTATCTCGAGCATGCGATGAGCTCGGAGCTGCAAAGCAACGTGGTCGATCTTTGCCCGGTGGGCGCGCTCACTTCCAAGCCATACGCGTTCGCGGCGCGGCCGTGGGAACTCGTCAAGACGCAATCGATCGACGTGATGGACGCGGTTGGCTCCGCGATCCGCGTCGACACGCGCGGGCGCGAGGTGATGCGCATCTTGCCGCGCACCAATGATGACGTGAACGAGGAATGGATTTCCGATAAGACCCGCCACGTGGTGGACGGGCTGCGCACGCAACGGCTCGATCAGCCCTATCTGCGCGTGAACGGCCGCTTGCGGCCGGCGAGCTGGAAGGACGCCTTCGGGGCAATCGCCGACAAGGTCAAGGCCGCGAGCGGCAGCCGCATCGGCGCCATCATCGGCGATCTGGCCGGCGTGGAGGAGATGTATGCGCTCAAGGACCTGATGGGCCGCTTGGGCAGCGCCAATATCGATGCGCGGCAGGACGGTTCGGCGCTCGATCCGGCCTGGGGCAGGGCGAGCTATCTGTTCAACGCAACAATCGCCGGCATCGAGCGCGCCGACGCGTTATTGATCATCGGCTCCAATCCGCGCCGCGAAGCGGCGGTGCTCAATGCGCGTATCCGCAAGCGCTGGCGCGCCGGCAATTTCCCCGTCGGCCTGATCGGCGAGAAGGCTGATCTTACTTATTCATACGATTATCTCGGTGCCGGCGCCGAAACGCTGGCCGGCCTGGGCACAGAGCAAATTCGCCGACGCGCTGAAAGCCGCCGAGCATCCGCTCATTCTTCTGGGCGCTGGTGCGTTGGCGCGCAAGGATGGCGCTGCCATAGCGTCGCTCGCCGCGAAGACGGCGATCGAATTCGGCGCGCTCAAGGACGGCTGGAACGGCTTCTCTGTGTTGCATAGCGTCGCTTCGCGCGTCGGCGCGCTCGACCTTGGGCTGACGCCCGGCGCAGGCGGACAGAATGCCGCGCAAATGGCTAAAAAGGGCGGCGTCGATGTCTTGTTCCTGCTCGGCGCCGACGAGATCGAAATCGCGCCGGGCGCATTCGTCGTCTATATCGGCACCCACGGCGACCGCGGCGCGCATCGCGCCGATGTCATTCTTCCCGGCGCCGCCTATCCGGAAAAATCCGCGATCTACGTCAACACCGAAGGCCGCGTGCAGATGGCGAACCGCGCCGCGTTCCCGCCCGGCGATGCGCGCGAGGACTGGGCGATTCTGCGCGCGCTCTCCGACGTGGTCGGTCACAAGCTGCCCTATGACTCGCTGACGCAGCTGCGGCAGGCGATATTCGCCGCCCATCCGCATCTCATGCGCATCGATCAAATCACCGCCGGAGATGCCGCCGATATCCAGAAGCTCGCCAAGCTCGGCGGCATCGCCCGACAAGGCGGCGCTGCATTCGTCGGTCGCCGACTTCTATCTCACCAATCCGATCGCGCGCGCATCCGCCACCATGGCCGAGTGTTCGGCTCTGGCGAATGCGGCGGCCAAGACGGCGGCGGAGTAGGGGCCATGGCCGAATTCTTCTTCAGCTATGTCTGGCCCCTCATCATCATCTTGGCGGAGTTGGTGCTGCTGCTGGTCGTGCTGCTGGTCGCGATCGCCTACGTGCTCTATGCCGACCGCAAGATCTGGGCGGCGGTGCAGCTCCGGCGCGGCCCTAACGTGGTCGGGCCCTGGGGTCTGTTCCAGTCCTTCGCCGACATGTTGAAATTCGTGTTCAAGGAGCCGGTGATCCCGGCCGGCGCCAACAAAGGTGTGTTTCTGCTGGCGCCGCTGGTCTCCTGCGTGCTGGCGCTCGCCGCCTGGGCGGTGATCCCGGTCAATGTCGGCTGGGTGATCGCCGATATCAATGTCGGCGTGCTCTACATTTTCGCCATCTCCTCGCTCATGGTCTACGGCATCATCATGGCGGGCTGGGCGTCGAATTCGAAATATCCGTTCCTGGCGGCGCTGCGCTCGGCGGCGCAAATGGTGTCCTACGAAGTCTCCATCGGCTTCGTCATCATCACCGTGCTGCTGTGCGCGGGCTCGCTGAATCTGTCCGTGATTGTGAAAGCGCAGGACGGGCCGTACGGGTTGTTCAACTGGTACTGGTTGCCGCTGTTCCCGATGTTCGTCATCTTTTTCGTCTCGGCGCTGGCGGAGACCAACCGGCCGCCGTTCGACCTGGTGGAGGCGGAATCCGAGCTGGTCGCCGGCTTCATGGTGGAATACGGCTCCACGCCCTACATGATGTTCATGCTCGGCGAATACGTGGCGATCTGCACCATGTGCGCCATGGCCACGATCTTCTTCATGGGCGGCTGGCTGTCGCCGATCCCCTATCCGCCGTTCACCTGGGTTCCGGGCGTGATCTGGTTCACGCTCAAGGCGCTGTTTTTCTTTTTCCTGATCGCCATGGCCAAGGCCATTGTTCCGCGTTATCGCTACGATCAGCTGATGCGGCTGGGCTGGAAAATCTTTCTGCCGCTGTCGCTGGCGATGGTGGCGATCGTGGCGGCCGTGCTCGAATACGGCGGCCTGCCAACCGCGGCGTTGAAGTGAGGATTCGATGAGGCTCGATCGCGCCGCCAAGGCGCTGTTCCTGTGGGAGTTCGTGACAGCCTTCGTGCTGGCCATGCGCTATTTCTTCAGGCCGAAGCCGACCCTCGACTATCCGCACGAGAAGGGTCCGCTGTCGCCGCGCTTCCGCGGCGAGCATGCGCTGCGCCGTTATCCAAACGGCGAGGAACGCTGCATCGCCTGCAAGCTGTGCGAGGCGATCTGTCCGGCGCAGGCGATCACCATCGAGGCCGGGCCGCGGCGCAACGACGGCACACGGCGCACCACGCGCTACGACATCGACATGGTGAAATGCATCTATTGCGGCCTGTGCCAGGAGGCGTGCCCGGTCGACGCCATCGTGGAAGGTCCGAACTTCGAATTCGCCACCGAGACGCGCGAGGAGCTCTACTACGACAAGGAGCGGTTGCTCGCGAATGGCGACCGCTGGGAGCGCGAGATCGCGAAGAACCTCGCGCTCGACGCGCCCTACAGGTGAGATAAATGATCGTCGCCGCGCTGTTTTTTTACCTCTTTGCCGGCCTGTGCGTCGCCAGCGCCGTCATGGTGATCGCGGCGAAGAATCCGGTGCATTCGGTGCTCTACCTCATTCTTGCTTTCGTCAACGCGGCCGGGCTGTTCGTGATGCTGGGCGCCGAATTCCTGGCGATGATCCTGATCGTGGTCTATGTCGGCGCGGTCGCCGTGCTGTTCCTGTTCGTGGTGATGATGCTCGACGTCGATTTCGCCGAACTCAAGCAGGGCGCGCTGCAATATCTGCCGGTCGGCATGTTGACCGGCGGCATTTTCCTCGCCGAGCTGCTGCTGGTGGTCGGCGCATGGGCGATCGGGCCGGGCGTTCCGCAGGCGATCACCGCGCCGATCTCGGCCAAGATTCCGAACACCGAGGCGATCGGCCTCGTGCTCTACACCCGCTATGTCTATTTCTTCGAGGCCGCGGGATTGATCCTGCTGGTCGCCATGGTCGGCGCCATCGTGCTCACGCTTCGCCACAAGGAGCGCGTGCGCCGGCAAGTTGTCTCCGAGCAGGTCGCGCGCAACCCGGCGACATCGATCGAAATCCGCCATGTGCGGCCGGGGCAGGGCCTGGGGACGCAACACATGACCATCGGCCTTGGACATTATCTCTCGGTCGCCGCGATCCTGTTCACGCTCGGGATTTTCGGCATCTTCCTCAACCGCAAGAACGTAATCATCATCCTGATGTCGATCGAGCTGATCCTGCTCGCGGTCAACATCAACCTGGTCGCGTTCTCCGCCCATCTCGGCGACATCGTCGGTCAAATCTATGCGCTGCTGGTGCTCACGGTCGCGGCCGCGGAAGCGGCGATCGGGCTTGCCATTCTCGTGGCCTATTACCGCAACCGCGGCTCGATCGCGGTCGAAGACATAAACTTGATGAAGGGCTAAGCGCATGATCCCGAAAAGTGGGGACCGGTTTTCGGACAAGATCACGCGCAAAATGAGAAAGTCTTAGATGTATCAGGCGATCGTCTTTCTGCCTCTGTTGGGTTCGGTGCTGGCCGCGCTGATCGCGCTTGCCGGCGCGCGCGCGCGTTTTCCCGGCAAGGGACCGCCGGCGGGCGCGGAAGACGATGCGACCGATCACGGCCCGCACCACGGCGCCCCGTCCGTTCACGGCGCGGGTGCGGTCATCCACGGCTCGCATCACGAGCCGGTAGAGCATGCCCCGGCCGCCGCCGGATCGCGCACCGCGGAGCTGATCACCACCACGCTGCTGATGATCTCCATGATCCTGTCATGGATCGCCTTCGTGCAGGTCGGCTTCGGGCACGACGTGCGCGAGCCGGTGTTCACCTGGTTTGCCGCCGGCGACCTGAAGGTGGACTGGTCGCTGCGCATCGACACGCTCAGCGCGGTGATGCTGGTGGTGGTGAACACGGTCTCCGGCTTCGTGCACATGTATTCCATCGGCTACATGGAAGAAGATCCATACCGGCCGCGCTTCTTTGCGTACCTTTCGATGTTCACCTTCGCCATGCTGATGCTGGTGACGGCGGATAATCTGGTGCAGCTGTTTTTCGGCTGGGAAGGCGTGGGCCTAGCGAGCTATCTGCTGATCGGTTTCTGGTATCACAAGCCGGAAGCCAATGCTGCGGCGATCAAGGCCTTCATTGTCAACCGCATCGGCGATTTCGGCTTCGCGCTCGGCATCTTCGCGCTGTTCGCGCTGGTCGGCGCAGTCGATTTCGACACCATCTTCGCGCAGGCGCCGTCGCTGGCCGGCAAGACCATCAATATCTTCGGCTGGCATGCCGACGCGCTCACGCTCATCTGCCTGATGCTGTTCATGGGCGCGATGGGCAAGTCGGCGCAGTTCCTGCTGCACACCTGGTTGCCCGACGCCATGGAAGGCCCGACGCCGGTCTCGGCGCTGATCCACGCCGCCACCATGGTGACCGCCGGCGTGTTCATGGTGGCGCGGCTCTCGCCCTTGTTTGAGCTGGCGCCGAATGCGCAGACCTTCGTTACCTTCATTGGCGCCACCACGGCGATCTTCGCCGCCACCGTCGGGCTGGTGCAGAACGACATCAAGCGCGTCATCGCTTATTCGACCTGCTCGCAGCTCGGCTACATGTTCGTCGCCATGGGCGTCGGCGCCTATTCGGTCGGCATGTTCCACCTGTTCACCCATGCCTTCTTCAAGGGGCTGCTGTTCCTCGGCTCCGGCTCGGTGATCCACGCCATGCACCACGAGCAGGACATGCGGCATATGGGGGGATTAAGGGAACGCATTCCCTACACCTACATGGTGATGATCGTCGGCACGCTCGCGCTCACCGGCTTCCCGCTCACCGCCGGCTATTTCTCCAAGGATGCCATCATCGAGGCGGCCTTCGTCGGCAAGAACCCGATGGCGCTCTATGCCTTCATCTGCACGGTCGGCGCGGCGCTGCTCACCTCGTTCTATTCGTGGCGGCTGATCTTCAAGACCTTCCACGGCGAGCCGCACGACCGCAAGCATTGGAAGGACGCGCATGAAAGCCCGATGGTGATGCTGATCCCGCTTGGCTTCCTCGCCATCGGCTCAGTGGTCGCCGGTCTGCCGTTCAAGGAAATCTTCGCCGGCCACGGCGTCGAGGGCTTCTTCCGCGAGTCGCTCGCCTTCGCCAAGGGCAACACCGTGATCGAGGACATGCATCACGTGCCGTTGCAGATCGGCCTGTTGCCGACCGCGATGATGGCGATCGGCTTCGTGATCGCCTGGCACTTCTATATCCGCCGGCCGGATATTCCGGTCGAGCTGGCGCGCCAGCACGACGCGCTGTACCGCTTCCTGCTCAACAAGTGGTACTTCGACGAACTCTATGACGCGATCTTCGTTGAGCCCACCAAACGGCTTGGCCGCCTGCTCTGGAAGGGCGGCGACGGCTGGCTGATCGACGGCTTCGGCCCCGACGGCGTCTCCGCCCGCGTGCTCGATGTCACACGCAACGTCGTACGGCTACAGACCGGCTATCTCTACCATTACGCCTTCGCCATGCTGATCGGGGCAGCCGCCTTCATCACCTGGTTCACGTTTGCGATGCGCTAGCGCGCGCAGGAAAAGACTATGAATTGGCCGATCCTTTCCGTTGTCACTTTCCTGCCGCTGGTCGGCGCGCTGTTCATCATGCTGGTGCGCGGCAATGACGGTCTCGCCAAGGGCACCGCGCGCTGGGTGGCGATGTGGACGACGCTCGTCACCTTCGCGATCTCGCTGGTGATGGTGGCGCGTTTTGATGTGACCTCGGCGGAATTCCAGTTTGCCGAAAAGCATCCCTGGCTCGGCATCGCCACCTATCACATGGGCGTGGACGGCATTTCGCTGCCGTTCGTGATCCTGACCACCGCGTTGATGCCGATCTGCATCCTGGCGAGCTGGACCGCGATCCAGAAGCGCGTGAAGGAATACATGATCGCGTTTCTGGTGCTGGAAACGCTCATGGTCGGCACGTTTTCAGCACTCGATCTGGTGCTGTTCTATTTGTTCTTCGAGGGCGGCCTGATCCCGATGTTCCTGATCATCGGCGTCTGGGGCGGCCCGCGCCGGGTCTATGCCAGCTTCAAGTTCTTCCTCTACACGCTGCTCGGCTCGGTGCTGATGCTGCTCGCCATCATGGCGATGTATTGGCAGGCCCAGACCACCGATATTCCGACGCTGCTGCACTACAATTTCCCGCTCGGCTTGCAGAAATGGGCGTGGATCGCCTTCTTTGCATCGTTCGCGGTCAAAATGCCGATGTGGCCGGTGCACACCTGGCTGCCGGACGCGCATGTCGAGGCGCCGACCGCCGGCTCCGTCATCCTCGCCGCGATCCTGTTGAAGATGGGCGGCTATGGTTTCCTGCGCTTCTCGCTGCCGATGTTTCCGGCGGCAAGCCTTGATTTCGCGCCGTTGATCTTCACGCTCTCGGTGGTCGCCATCATCTACACCTCGCTGGTGGCGTTGATGCAGGAGGACGTGAAGAAGCTGATTGCCTATTCCTCGGTCGCCCATATGGGCTTCGTCACCATGGGCATCTTCGCCGCCACCACGCAGGGCGTGGCCGGCGGCATCTTCCAGATGATTTCCCACGGCATCGTGTCGGGCGCGCTGTTCCTCTGCGTCGGCGTGGTCTACGACCGCATGCACACGCGCGAAATCGCGGCCTATGGCGGGCTGGTGAACCGCATGCCGCTCTATGCCGCATGTTTCATGGTGTTCACGCTCGCCAATGTCGGCCTGCCGGGCACCTCCGGTTTCGTCGGCGAATTCCTGTCGCTGATCGGCACCTTCAAGATCAACATCGCGGTGGCAACGCTCGCCACGCTCGGCGTCATCCTGTCGGCGGCCTATGCCTTGTGGCTGTACCGCAAGATGATCTTCGGCACGCTCAAGCCCAGCCTCGAAGGCATCAAGGACATCGGCTGGCGCGAGTCGCTGATCTTTGCGCCGCTGGTCGTGCTCACTATTCTGTTTGGGGTGGTGCCCAAGCCGGTGCTCGATATGTCGGCGGCTTCGGTCGCCCAGCTGCTCGACACCTACCAACATGCCATCGCCGCGCGCAAAACCGCATCGCTCGCGCATGATCCCGAACAGCGCCACTGATAATCCCGGTGAGCGCCGCCCAATGAATCCATTGCCGCAACTTGCCGGGCTGCTGCCGATCCTGCCGGAAATCGTGCTGGCGTTCGGCGCCATGCTGATGCTCATGATCGGGGTCGGCGTGGTCCAGAGCGAACGCAGCGCTGCCATCGTTAATGCATTGTGCGTTGGCGTACTGGTGCTGGTGGCGTTTACCGTGGTGTGGGTGCCGGCCGGGCGTCACGTGCTGTTCGGCGGCAGCTTTGTGGTCGACGATTACGCGCGCTTCCTCAAGCTGCTGACGCTCACCGGCTCGGGCGGCGCGTTGCTGCTGTCGCTCAACTATCTGCGGGTCGAAAAGCAGCAGAAGTTCGAATATGGCGTGCTGTTTCTGCTCTCCACGCTCGGCATGATGATGCTGATCTCGGCCGCCGACCTGATCGCGCTCTATCTCGGGCTCGAACTGATGAGCCTGCCGCTCTACGTGGTGGCGGCCTCGAACCGCGACAACGTGCGCTCGACCGAGGCCGGTCTGAAATATTTCGTGCTCGGCGCGCTGTCGTCCGGCATGCTGCTCTATGGCGCGTCGTTGATCTACGGCTTCACCGGCACGGTCAATTTTACCGGGATCGCCAAGGCGACCGGGCATGGCGCCAGCATCGGCCTGATCTTCGGCCTGGTATTCCTGTTCGTCGGCTTCTGCTTCAAGATTTCCGCCGTGCCGTTCCACATGTGGACGCCCGACGTCTATGAAGGCGCGCCGACGCCGGTGACGGCGTTCTTTGCCGCCGCGCCCAAGGTCGCCGGCATCGCCATCTTCGTGCGCGCGACCGTGGTGGCGTTCCCCGGCATCATCCACGAGTGGCAGCAGATCGTGGTGTTCGTATCGATCGCCTCGATGGCGCTCGGCGCCTTCGCGGCCATCGGCCAACGCAACATCAAGCGGCTGATGGCCTATTCCTCGATCGGGCACATGGGTTTCGCGCTGGTCGGCCTTGCCGCCGGAACGCCGGAAGGCGTGCAGGGCGTGCTGGTCTATATGTCGATCTATGTGGCGATGACGCTCGGCACCTTCGCCGTGATCTTGAGCATGCGGCGCGACGGCATGCTGGTGGAAAAGATCAGCGATCTGGCGGGCCTGTCGCGCACCCATCCGGCCATGGCGTTCTTCCTCGCCATGCTGCTGTTCTCGCTCGCCGGCATTCCGCCGCTCGCCGGATTTTTCGCCAAGTTCTACGTGTTCCTCGCCGCCATCAAGGCCGGGCTCTTTATGCTCGCGGTGATCGGCGTGCTGACCAGCGTGGTCGGCGCCTACTACTATCTGACGATCGTCAAGATCATGTATTTCGACGAGCCGGTGAAAGGCTTCCAGAGCATGCCGGGGCTGTTGCGCCTGGTGCTCGGCGTCGCCGGGCTGATCAATATGCTGTTCTTCGTCTATCCGGCGCCGCTCGTGGGCGCGGCGACGGTGGCGGCGAAATCGCTATTCTGAGCGCGATCCCGAAAATTGGACGGTTTTCGGTAAGTCGCGCGTAAACGAAATGAACCGCGAAGCCACGGACCTGGCGGGGGTCCGGCACATAGCTTACGAGACGCTCGGCTCAACCAATGCCGAGGCGCTGGCGCTTGCGCGCGCCGGCGAGCGCGGGCCGTTGTGGATCACCGCGCAGAGCCAGAGCGCCGGCCGCGGCCGGCGCGGCAGCACCTGGGTCTCGCCGCCGGGCAATCTCTACGCCACGCTGCTGCTGACCGAGCCATCGGCGCCGGAACACGCGCCGCAATTGTCGTTCGTGGCCGCGCTGGCGCTGCACGACGCGCTGGCGGAGTGCGCGCCGCAGCTTGGGCCTATGCTGAAGGTGAAATGGCCGAACGATCTGTTGCTGGGGGCGCGAAACTCGCCGGCATTCTGATCGAAGGCGAGAGCGAGCCGGTATTTGCGGTGGCAATCGGCATCGGCGTCAATTGCGCCAGCGCATCCGGACGACACCGCCATTTCCGGCGACCGATCTTGCCGCTGTCGGCGCTACTGTGACGCCCGATAGCGTGTTCGCCGCGTTGTCGGCGGCGATGCCGCAGCGGCTGGCGCAATGGCAGCGCGGGCAGGGCTTTGCCGGCATCCGCGCCGACTGGCTCAAGCGCGCGGCCGGCCTTGGGCAGGACATCCGCGTGCGGCTGCCGGAACGGGAAGTCTGCGGCCGCTTTCAGGGGCTCGATGAAGCGGGGCGCCTGCTGGTGCAGCAGGGCGACGGCGTGACGACGGTCACCGCCGGCGAAGTGTTCGGGCTCGGGTGACGCAGATCATGGCGCAGCCGCAACAGGAACTGGTATTCGCGCCGCTCGGCGGCGTCGGCGAGATCGGCATGAACCTGTCGATCTACGGCCTCGGCGACGAGCGCAAGCGCTCATGGCTCGCGGTCGATCTCGGCGTGTCGTTTGCGTCCGAAGAGCACTTGCCGGGCATCGATCTGATCTTGCCCGACATCCGCTATCTGGTGGAGGAGCGCAAAAATCTCGCCGGCCTGGTGCTCACCCACGCGCACGAAGATCATTTCGGCGCGCTGATCGATCTGTGGCCGCAGCTGAAATTGCCGGTCTACGCCACGCCGTTCACCGCCGCGCTGCTCGAAGCCAAGCGCCTGGGCGAACCGGGCGCGCCGGAAATTCCGGTCAACATCGTGCAGCTCGGCAGCCGCTTCAATGTCGGGCCGTTCGACATCGAACTGGTGTCGATGGCGCATTCGATTCCGGAATCGAACGCGCTCATCATCCGCACGCCCTGCGGCACCGTGCTGCACACCGGCGACTGGAAGATCGATCCGACGCCGATCCTGGGCGATGTGACCGACGAGAAAAAGCTACGCGCGCTCGGCGAGGAAGGCTGTCTGGCGCTGGTCGGCGATTCCACCAATGCGGTGCGCGAAGGCCGCTCGCCGTCGGAAGCCGACGTCGGCAAAGACCATCGCCGAGCTGATCAAGACCGCGCGCGGCCGCGTGGCGGTGACCACCTTCGCCTCCAATGTGGCGCGGCTGCGCACGGTGGCGGATGCCGCGCGCGCCGCCGACCGCGAGGTGGTGGTGGTCGGCCGCGCCATGGAGCGCATCGTGCAGATCGCGCGCGAGACCGGCTATCTCGACGGCGTGCAGGATTTCCGCCCGGTGGATGCCTATGGCTATCTGCCGCCGAACAAGGTCGTGGCGCTGTGCACCGGCAGCCAGGGCGAGCCGCGCGCCGCGCTTTCGCGCATCGCCGAGGATCAGCACCCGGAGGTCACGCTGTCGCGCGGCGACCTGGTGATCTTTTCCGCCCGCACCATTCCCGGCAACGAAAAGGCGGTCGGCCGCATCATCAATGGGCTGATCGACCAGGGCATCGAGGTGATCACCGACCGCACGCACCTGGTGCATGTGTCGGGCCATCCGCGCCGCGCCGAACTCGAAGAACTGATCGGCTGGGTGAAGCCGAAGATCCTCATTCCGGTGCACGGCGAGGCGTTGCATCTGTCCGAGCACGCCAAGCTTGCGCGCAGCCTGGGCGTGCCGGAGGTCGTGCAATGCCGCAACGGCGATCTGGTGCGGCTGGCGCCGAATGCCGGGATCATCGACGAGGTGCCGGCCGGCCGCCTCTACAAGGACGGCACGCTGCTGGTCGAGGCCGACGCGCGCACCGTCGCCGACCGCCGCCGGCTGAGCTTTGCCGGCAGCGTCTCGGTCGCGCTCGCGATCACCGAGGAAGGGCGTGCTGGCGGCCGACCCGGAATTCGACCTGATCGGCATTCCGGAACGCGACCGCGACGGCGGGCTGATCGCGGACGCGGTCTATGACGCCGTCGATGAAACGTTGGAATCGCTGCCGCGCGAGCGCCGCGGCGATCCCGATGCGGTGGCCGAGGCGGTGCGCCGCGCGGTGCGCGCGGCGGTCGGCGCAACGCTGGGGCAAGAAGCCGATGTGCCACGTGCACGTCTTGACGGTATGATGAGCCGCCGAAGCGAGGACAAGAGGAAGTCTATGATCGGTCGTCTCAATCACGTCGCCATCGCGGTGCGCGACATCGCCAAGGCGGCGAAGGTCTATCGCGACACGCTGGGCGCGGAAGTCTCGGCCCAAGTGCAGCAGCCCGACCACGGCGTCACCACCGTGTTCATCACGCTGCCCAACACCAAGATCGAATTGCTGGAGCCGCTCGGCGAGGGCTCGCCGATCGCCAAATTCCTCGAACGCAATCCCGACGGCGGCATCCACCACGTCTGCTACGAGGTGCCCGACATCCGCGCCGCCCGCGATACCTTGAAGGCACAGGGCGCGCGCGTGCTCGGCGACGGCGAGCCGAAAATCGGCGCGCATGGCAAGCCGGTGCTGTTTCTGCATCCGAAGGACTTCTGCGGCACGCTGGTCGAACTGCGAACAGGCCTGATAACTGCGAAGCATGAGCATCAGCACCGGCATCGCGATCTATTTCCTGATCTGGTGGGTGACACTGTTCGCCGTGCTGCCCTGGGGCGTGCGCAATCAGGAAGAGGCGGGCGAGGTCGTGCCCGGCACCGATCCGGGCGCGCCGGCGATCCATCGCGTCGGGCGCAAGCTGGTCTGGACGACGGTGGTCGCCAGCACGATTTTCGCAATTCTCTACGTAATCTATTCGCGCGGCCTGATCCCGTATGATTTCCTGATGAAGATATCCGGCCCGCCGCGTCGGTGAATGCGGCGACCGAAAAAAAGAGCAGGGCGCGATGCCCTGCTCGTCGCATATCATTGTCCCTGTCCTCGAATTTTTCGTTTTGCTCGAGGCGGCAGCGTTTATCGCGCCAAGGACTTGCCTTCCTCCCAAGACTTGGACCGCACGTTGGAGCCGGTCTTGTACGCCGGAGTCTCCTCCACTCACACGGACGCGCAAAGCTAGTCCATCATGGGCGCGCTGTCACGTGCATTCCGCATCAACGCTCGATCACGACCGGCGCGTCGAGCACAATGGGGTCGCCGGTGTAAGGCGTCACGTCAAGTTTCACGATCCAGATACCCGGTTGCCCAATTTCCAATCGATCCACTTGCCAGGTTCCGTCGGGCATGTCGTGTTGCGGCGCGGGATACGGGTCGCGCGCCGGTTGCTGGCGGATCGAGCGTGAGCACGACCATGATTTCGGCAGCCGCGATGATCGATGAATCTCGCGCGTGACGTCGAATGTTGACGCGCGCCGGTCCGGCGCGGCCGGGGTCGATGGTGACATCGGCCATGGCCTCGCTAGGTCGTGGATATGGACGAAGGCCGCATCGGGCGGAATCTCGGCCGAGTGGACGTGGACATGCGCGGTCGGCTCCATGGTGCCCAGGGCGCCGACGAACAGCAGCGACGCAGAAGCCAAGGCCGGTCTCGGCCAGGCTGTTGCGCTGCAGCGCGCGCATGGCTGCGGGCGCTGTCAGTCGCGGGGTCAGGTGAAACCGGTTGACTGCCGCGATGGCGACCATGGCGACGAACAGACCGATCTTGAGCAGGACCAGCCGGCCATAGTCGGTCGCCAGCAGGTCGCGCGGGCTGCCCAACAGGTTCCAGCTATTGACCACGCCGCTCGCCAGCAAGCGCAGCGACACTGACGATCCCGAGCAGCGAGAACCGGCCGGTGGCGCGGACTGCAAACGCGCGCCAAGTCGGCTTGCGGGTACTGCAGGCATGCGCCAGCAGCATGGCGAGCGCCGGCAAGCCGCCGAGCCAGGCGCCGGCCGCCAGCAGATGCACCATGTCGCCAGCAAGGTGGGTGCGGCCCGCTAGCCCAGGCGTCGCCCCGGCATGGCCGATCAAGGCGAGCAGGGCGATCAGGCACGCGGCGGCGGCCAATTGCAGCAGGCGGGCCGCCGGCCACAGCATCAGCACGCCGAGCAGCAGCGCGAGCGCCAGGCGCGACGCTCCACACCAGCCCGAAGCGGGTATCGGTGAGCACCGACCAGGCGCCGCCGTGCAGGCAGACGTCGACGATCGGCGCGCCATAGATCTCGGCCGCGAGCAGCACCAGCCAGCCGACGCCGGACAGGATCGCGACTGCGAGCGCAATCCAGATCAGCCAAGTTCAAGCGGCGGCGCAACGCAAGGAAGCCGGGGGCTTTCGCGCGCCGGCGGCGGGTTCCGCCACCAGCACCAGAAAAAAGACCGTGCCGGCCGCCAGCACCGTCGCCGCGAAATGAACGCTGCGCGCCAGGATGAGCGGATCGATCAATTCAACCTCGGCATCCGCATTGGTGCGCCGTTCTTAACGCCCGCTATTGGCCGACCCGGAAGGTGAAGTTGCCCTGGGTGCGATGGGTATCCACCGACAGAACACGCCAGATCACCTTGTAAGTCCCCGGCGGTAGCGGTTTGAGCGACACGCGCATTTGCGTGCGGTTGACCTGCGGCCTTGCCGCTCGACACCACGGCACCGCTCGCGCTGCGCACCTCGATCTGGCTGAAGGCTGGCTCCAAATCTTTCGGTGAACCATAACACCATTCGCATTCGGCGCCGTGGCGACCGAACTGCCGACCGGCGGGCTGGCGTGATCGAGCATGGCATGCGCCAGCGCGGGCGCGGCCTGGAGCAGGAATGCCGATAGCGTGGCGACGATGATAGGAAAATGTTTCATGGTCAGTTGCCGAACATCGGCCTCCCTGTGGTGATGCCGTTGCCGAATAGCGGCTTTCCGATGGTGGTGGGGAAGATGTCGTCGAGGTAGAAGTGCAGCTGCGCGATGGCGCCGACACCGGTGCCGCTTTGGCGGTTGACTGGAATAATCGCTTCGACGCCGACTTGGTAATATTTTCCGACCCAGATCACGCCGGGATTGATGGTGCCGGTCGTCACCGTTCCGGAGGTGAACGTGTTGGACACCGGCGTCTGCAGCGAGGCCTCCACGATCGGGATCAGGTGATTGAAGAAATCCGGCAGGCCGAGATCGACCACGGCGGATTTCAGATACGGCATGCTGTATTGCAGTGAGCCGCCCCAGACCAGCACGCGCGGGTGGAATTCGGTGTCGAAGGTCTGGTCGCCGGTGTCCGGGTCGATGCTGGCGACGGTATGCGAGGTAGTTCCCGGAATCGCGTAACCGACCTGGCCGGTGATCGCGAACGGCCGCGCCCAGTTCATGCTGGTGGGAAGATCGCCAAAGCCTTTACCGAAATAGATCGTCGGCGTGTAGGTGCTGAAACGTTCGGCGCCGACGTCCTGCGCGCCGCTGCCGCCCCATTCGATGTTTAGCCCAACCGACATGACGAATTCATGTTCGGCGATTCTTGAACAGCCGATATTTGAAGGTCGATTTCCAGGTTTTGGAATCCACTGGCGCCGGTCATATTGGGGCCGCCGGGCGGATGCAGGCGGGTCCAGGTCGGCGCGAAAGATACCGCGAAATCCTCGGTGATCCGCTTGGAGAATTCGCCGGATATATCGGTTGCTGGACGGATGGATCATCGCCGGTTTTGAACCTCGATACGGTCGGCAACGCCAGTTCGTCGTTGACGCCGGGATCGTCGATCGCGAGCGTCGCCGGAAAGAACCGGTTACCGACGATCTCGTGGCTGCGCGCCGCTGAAAGCGGTACGAGCAGCGGCCGCAACCCCGCAAAGGGCCGCACACATTAGACGGGTGGACATGGGAATCTCCGATTTCGTCGAGACATGGATGGATCAAGGCCGCCGGCAGGCGGCCTCATGTCAGGCGAAAGACGGAGGACCTCGGTGCGAGTTTGGGCGTCGTTAAGCAGGCTGGCATGCGTGGCGGCCGATGCCGGACGCAAAATATGCAGCAGGCGCGCGGGCGCCAGTTGACCGGCTAACGCCGTCGCCAGCGTCACCGGTGGCGCGGCGACGCTGCACAGATTGCAGTGGTCGCAAGCCTGCGCGGGCGTGGAAGCGGACTTGCCGGCGATTGCTCGTCCGCGGCGTGCGGCCCCGCTATGACAGATGACCGAGAATGGATCGACCGCAGGGCCGGCGGCCAGCGGCGTGGCAACACCCCACAGGATGGTGTGCAGGGCGATCGCAAAGATCGCCACCCAGCTCAACGTTGCGCCGCACGCCCGCGTGCATATAAAAATGCCCTCCTAAACCCAAGGTTGTATTCTACCAGCAACCGCAACTATGCACAGGGTCTCGCGCAATCCGCCGATTATTCCGGCAATCGCGGCGGCTCCCCTTGTTTTTTCGTGGCCGATCCGCTTTCACTCAGGGACCGCGCCTGCCCGATCATTCAGAGATACTAACAATGCGCCTGTCCCGTTATTTCCTGCCGATCCTGCGCGAAACGCCGAAAGAGGCGGAAATCGTCTCGCACCGGCTGATGCTGCGCGCCGGCATGATGCGGCAGGAGGCGGCCGGCATCTATGCCTTCCTGCCGCTCGGCTTCCGGGTGCTGCAGAAGATCTGCCAGATCGTGCGCGAGGAGCAGAACCGCTCCGGCGCCATCGAACTGTTGATGCCGACCATCCAGTCGGCCGACCTGTGGCGCGAGAGCGGGCGCTACGAGGCCTATGGCAAGGAGATGCTGCGCATCAAGGACCGGCACGAGCGCGACATGCTGTATGGGCCGACCAACGAGGAGATGATCACCGAGATCTTCCGCGCCTATGTGCGCTCGTACAAGGATCTGCCGCTCAATCTCTATCACATCCAGTGGAAATTCCGCGACGAGGTGCGCCCGCGCTTCGGGCTGATGCGCGGCCGTGAATTCCTGATGAAGGACGCCTATTCGTTCGACGTCGACCAGGCCGGCGCGCAGCATTCCTACAACAAGATGTTCGTCGCTTACTTGCGCACCTTCGCGCGCATGGGGCTGAAATCGATTCCGATGCGCGCCGAATCCGGACCGATCGGCGGCAACCTCTGCCACGAATTCATCATCCTCGCCAGCACCGGCGAGTTCGGAAGTGTTCTGCCACAAGGACTATCTCGATATGGCCGTCCCCGGCGCGGACGTGAATTTCGACGACGTCGCCGGCCTGCAGCGAACCGTCGACAAATGGACGTCGCAATATGCCGCGACCTCCGACATGCACGACGCCGCCGGCTTCGCCAAAGTTCCGGCCGACAAACAGGTGTCGGCGCGCGGCATCGAGGTCGGCCACATCTTCTATTTCGGCACCAAATATTCCGAGCCGATGAAGGCCGTGGTCGCCACCGGCGACGGGCGGCGAGACGCCGGTGCACATGGGCTCCTACGGCATCGGGCCGAGCCGGCTGGTCGCGGCCATCATCGAGGCCTCGCATGACGATGCCGGCATCATCTGGCCGGAGCCGGTCGCGCCCTTCAAGGTGGCGATCCTCAACCTCAAGCAGGGCGATGCCGCGACCGACGGCGCCTAGCGAGCAGCTTTATCGCGATCTCACCGCCAAGGGCGTCGACGTGCTCTATCACGACCTCGACGAGCGGGCCGGCGCGAAATTCGCCACCGCCGACCTGATCGGCCTTGCCCTGGCAGGTGCTGGTCGGGCCGCGCGGGCTCGCCGAAGGCAAAGTCGAGGTCAAGAAGCGCGCCGACGGCAGCCGGGAGATGATGACGCCGGCCGCGGCGCTCGACCTGCTGTCGCGCTGAGGGCGGGCGGAAACCGCACCCCGGTAAGCACCCCAAGCCAATAATCCTGTGTGCTGCCAAGGACTTTGGCTCGCAGACGTGGCATGAATCCGCCAGAATCGTGTGAAAATCCAGGCGCGGGAACCCATCCTCAATGACCGAGCCCAACGGGACGCGGCCCTTCTCGCCGTTCGAATGGATGCTGTCGCTGCGCTACCTGCGGGCGCGGCGCAAGGAAGGATTCATCTCGGTGATCGCCGGGTTCTCCTTCCTCGGCATCATGCTCGGCGTCGCCACGCTCATCATCGTGATGGCGGTGATGAACGGCTTCCGCAAGGAGCTGCTCGACAAGATCCTCGGCCTCAACGGCCACCTGCTGATCCAGCCGCTGGAAAAGCCGCTGACCGATTGGGAGGAGGTGGCCGCGCGCATCGCCGGCGTCAAAGGCATCCGGCTCGCAGCCCCGATCGTCGAAGGCCAGGCGCTGGCGTCCTCGCCGTTCAATGCCGGCGGCGTGCTGGTGCGCGGCATCAGGCTGATGGATCTGGAGAAGCTTCCCTCCATCGCCAACAACATCAAGCAGGGCACGCTCAACGGCTTTGACGAAGGGCAGGGCGTTGCGATCGGGCGCCGGCTTGCCGATCAGCTCTCGCTGCACTCCGGCGACAACATCACGCTGGTGGCGCCGCGCGGCGCGGTGACGCCGATGGGCACCACGCCGCGCATCAAGGTCTACAAGGTCGCGGCCGTGTTCGAGATCGGCATGTCGGAATACGATTCCGCCATCGTATTCATGCCGCTGAAGGAGGCGCAGGCCTATTTCAATCGCGCCGGCGATGTCACCGCCATCGAGGTCTATACCGACAATCCCGACCGCGTCGACAGTTACCGCAAGCCGGTGACCGACGCCGCCAATCGGCCGATCTTTATGATCGACTGGCGCCAGCGCAACGCCACCTTCTTCAACGCGCTGCAGGTCGAGCGCAACGTGATGTTCATGATCCTGACCCTGATCGTGCTGGTGGCCGCGCTCAACATCGTGTCCGGCCTGATCATGCTGGTGAAGGACAAAGGCCAGGACATCGCGATCTTGCGCACCATGGGCGCGACCCAAGGCGCGATCATGCGCGTGTTCCTGATCACCGGCGCGGCTATCGGCGTGGTCGGCACCATGGTCGGCTTCCTGCTCGGCGTGGTGATCTGCCTCAATATCGAGAACATCCGGCAATTCATGTCGTGGCTCACCAGCACCGAATTGTTCTCGCCGGAGCTCTATTTCCTCTCGCATCTGCCCGCCGACATGGACTCGATCGAGACCATCGCGGTGGTGGTGATGGCGCTTACCCTGTCGCTGTTGGCGACGCTCTATCCGTCCTGGCGCGCGGCGCGCCTCGATCCGGTGGAGGCGCTGCGCTATGAGTGACATCATCACCGGCGTGAGCGTGGAGGTGGCGCAGCCGGCAGAGGACGTCCCGATCCTGTTCCTGCAGGATGTCGAGCGCCACTACCAGCAGGGCGACGCGACGCTGCACATCCTCAACGGCGCCGAGCTCGCGATCTGGCCTGGGCAGTCGGTGGCGCTGGTGGCGCCGTCCGGCGCCGGCAAATCGACGCTGCTGCACATCGCCGGCCTGCTCGAGCATCCCGACCAGGGCGACGTCTATATCGACGGACGCGCGACCGCGACCCTGCCCGATCACGAGCGCACCCGCATCCGCCGCAACGAGATCGGCTTCGTCTATCAGTCGCACCATCTGCTGCCGGAATTCACCGCGCTGGAGAACGTGCTGCTGCCGCAGATGATCCGCGGCCTGTCGAAATCCGAGGCGCGTGAACGCGCGACCGAGCTGCTCGACTATCTGGGCCTGAGCGAGCGGCTCAATCACCGGCCGACGGAACTCTCCGGCGGCGAGCAGCAGCGCGTGGCGATTGCGCGCGCGGTCGCCAATGCGCCGCGGATTTTGCTGGCCGACGAGCCGACCGGAAATCTCGACCTGCACACCGCCGATCACGTGTTCGGCGCGCTCGACCAGCTGGTGCGCGCCTCGGGGCTCGCCACCATCATCGCCACCCACAACATGGAGCTCGCCGCCCGCATGGACCGGCGGGTGACGTTGCGGGAGGGGTTGGTGGTGGAGTTGGAATGAGACGGCACGTTTAAAAACGACCATAAACTATTCTAATTGCACGATATTATATCACAAGCGGTTATTCCGCGAATCGGTTGATCATGCCTTGACTTCAGAACATAACATGAACTATGTTCTCTGTCCGTTCTAGGGGAGAGATTCCATGTTCAAAGCTGTCATCCAAGAAGCCGCCGCGCTTGCCTCGCTCGCGCTGTTCGTCGGCATGATCGCCATCTGGTCGCAGGTGTTCAGTAATCTCTGAGTTGTGCCGCGTCGTCAGTTGCGTACCCGCGTCGTCATAGCCGGGCTAAGGGCGCCTTTTTGCGCCTGAGGCCGGGCATGACGGGAAAAGGCGGGGCGGAGCCCTGTGTAAAACCGGCATAGCGGGCAGGCGCGCGGCCTTGGCGGTGGACTTGAGCGGCTATCGTCCCCACTCTGGCTGAGACACAAGAATCACCCAACCTACGAGCAGATATGGCCGCGCTCGATTTCGTGCACTTGCACGTGCACTCGTCCTATTCGCTGCTGGAAGGCGCGCTGCCGATTGCGCGGCTGGCCGAGCTGGCGAAGGCCGACAAGCAGGCCGCGCTGGCGCTCACCGACACCGACAACATGTTCGGCGCGCTGGAATTTTCCGAGAAGCTCGCCGGCGTCGGCATCCAGCCGATCGTCGGCTGCGCGCTGGCGATCGATTTCGGCGACACCGATCACGGCGCGCGCAACGGCAATGCGCAGCCGGAGCGCACGCGCATCGTGCTGCTGGCCGCGCGCGATGCCGGCTATCGCAGCCTGATGCGGCTGTCCTCGCGCGCCTTCCTCGATTCGCCGGCGAACGAGCCGCCGCGCCTCAAGCTCGAATGGCTGGAGGGCGAAACCGACGGCATCATCGCGCTCACCGGCGGCCCGGGCGGCCCGCTCGATAGCGCGATCGCCGCCGGCCAAAGCCATCTCGCCGCCACGCGGCTCGAAGCGCTCATGCGCCTGTTCGGCGACCGGCTCTATGTCGAATTGCAGCGCCACGGCACGACAAGCGAGCGCATGACCGAGCCGGTGCTGATCGATCTCGCCTACGCCAAAAACCTTCCGCTGGTCGCGACCAACGAGCCTTTTTTCGCCACCGCCGCCGACTACGAGGCGCATGACGCGCTGATCTGCATCGCCGAAGGCCGCCTGCTCGCCGAAAGCGACCGCCGCCAGCTCAACGCCGAGCATCGCTTCAAGAGCCGCGCCGAGATGCGCGAACTGTTCGCCGATCTGCCGGAGGCGCTGAGCAACACCGTCGAGATCGCCGAGCGCTGCGCGTTCCGTCCGCACACCCATCGCCGATCCTGCCGCGCTTTTCGCTCGGCGAGGGCGGCAGCGTGGTCGACGAGGCCGACGAATTGCGCAAGCGCGCCGAGGCCGGCCTCACCCAACGGCTCACCACCGCGGGCGTCGCGCCCGGCCACACCGAGGACGAATACCGCGAGCGGCTCGACTTCGAACTCGACGTCATCGCCGGCATGAAATATCCCGGCTACTTCCTGATCGTCGCCGACTTCATCCAGTGGGCGAAGGCCAAGGGCATTCCGGTCGGACCCGGCCGCGGTTCCGGCGCCGGCTCGCTGGTCTCCTATGCGCTCACCATCACCGATCTCGATCCGATCCGCTTCGGCCTGCTGTTCGAGCGCTTCCTCAACCCCGAGCGCGTGTCGATGCCGGACTTCGACATCGACTTCTGCCAGGACCGCCGCGACGAGGTGATCCGCTACGTGCAGGAGCGCTATGGCCGCGACCAGGTGGCGCAGATCATCACCTTCGGCACGCTGCAGGCGCGCGGCGTGCTGCGCGACGTCGGCCGCGTGCTGCAGATGCCGTACGGGCAGGTCGACAAGCTGTGCAAGCTGGTGCCGCAAAATCCGGCCAGTCCGGTTTCGCTGGCGCAAGCCATCGAGGGCGAACCGAAGCTGCAGGCCGAGCGCGACGGCGATCCGGTGGTCAAGCGCGCCTTCGACATCGCGCGCAAGCTCGAAGGCCTGACGCGCCACGCCTCGACGCATGCCGCCGGCATCGTGATCGGCGACCGCCCGCTCACCGAACTGGTGCCGCTCTATCGCGATCCGAAATCCGACATGCCGGTGACCCAGTTCAACATGAAATGGGTGGAGCAGGCGGGGCTGGTGAAATTCGACTTCCTCGGCCTGAAAACGCTCACCGTGTTGCAGACCGCGGTCGCGCTGGTGAAGCGGCGCGGCATCGAGATCGATCTCACCGCCATCCCGCTCGACGATAAGAAAACCTACGACCTGCTGGCGCGCGCCGAAGCGGTCGGCGTGTTCCAACTGGAAAGCGCCGGCATGCGGCGCGCGCTGCTCGACATGCGGCCCGACCGCTTCGAGGACATCATCGCGCTGGTCGCGCTCTATCGCCCCGGCCCGATGGCGAACATCCCGACCTATTGCGCGCGCAAGCACGGCATGGAGCAGCCGGACTACATCCATCCCAAGCTCGAGCCGATCCTGAAGGAAACCTTCGGCGTCATCGTCTATCAGGAACAGGTGATGCAGGCCGCGCAGATCCTGGCCGGCTTCACGCTCGGCCAGGCGGATCTGCTGCGCCGCGCCATGGGCAAGAAAATCAGAAAAGAAATGCAGGAGCAGCGCTCGCATTTCGTCGAGGGCGCGATCGAGAGCGGCATCGAGCGCTACCAGGCCGACGCCATCTTCGATCTGCTCGAGCGCTTCGCCGAATACGGCTTCAACAAGAGCCACGCCGCCGCTTACGCGCTGGTCGCCTATCAGACCGCCTATATGAAGGCGAATTATCCGGTCGAATTCCTGGCGGCGTCGATGACGCTCGACATGGGCAATACCGACAAGCTCGCCGAATTCCGCGCCGAGGCCGAGCGGCTCGGCATCAAGGTCGATCCGCCCTCGATCAATCGCTCCGACGTCGCCTTCGAAGTCGACGGCAACACCATCATCTATGCGCTGGCCGCGCTCAAAGGCGTCGGCCAGCAGGCGGTGGAAGCGATCATCGAGGCGCGCGAGCAACGGCAAGTTCGCCGATCTCGCCGACTTCGCCGCCCGCGTCAATCCGCGCGCGATCAACAAGCGCGTGCTGGAAAGTCTCAGCCTGCGCCGGCGCCTTCGACGACTTCGAGAAAAACCGCGCCCGCGTCTTCGCCGCCGTCGATACCGTGCTCGGCCGCGCCCAGCGCGCGCATGAAACGCGCCGCGGTCGGGCAGAGCGAATTGTTCGGCGGCGGCGCGCAGCGCGAGCCGATCGTGCTGCCGCAGGTCGAGCCGTGGCTGCCGGCGGAGCGGCTGCGCCGCGAATACGAGGCGGTCGGCTTTTTCCTGTCCGGCCATCCGCTCGACGACTACGCCGCCGTGCTCAAGAAATTGCGTGTGCAGTCCTGGGCGGAATTCTCGCGCGCGGTGAAAATGGGCGCGACCGCGGGCCGCGTCGCCGGCACCGTGGTGTCGCGCAACGAGCGGCGCACGCGAACCGGCAGCAAGATGGGCATCATCGGCCTGTCCGATCCGACCGGCCATTACGAGGCGGTGATCTTCTCGGAAGGCCTGGCCGAGCATCGCGACCTGCTGGAGCCCGGCACCGCGGTGCTGCTTGTTCCTGTCGGCCGAAGTGCAGGGCGACGAGGTGCGCGCGCGCATCCAGTCGGCCGAGCCGCTCGATGCGGCGGCCGCCAATCTGCACAAGGGCCTGCGCGTGTTCCTGCGCGACGGCGCGCCGATCGAGGGCGTCGCCAAGCGGCTGGAGCCGGCGCACGCTCCGCCAGGCTAATGGCGACGGCGAAGTCAGCGTGGTGCTGATGCTCAAGCAGGCACCGAGGTGGAGGTGAAGCTGCCCGGCCGCTTCAAGGTCTCGCCGCAGATCGCCGGCGCCATCAAGGCGGTGCCCGGCGTGGTGCAGGTCGAGGCGGTCTAGTAGGCTTTGCCGCATGCGAAAGTCTACGCGCCGTCACGCCGCGACATTCTCAAAACTGCCGCCGCGCTTCCGCTGAGCGCATTTGCGACGCACGTGCGCGCAAGTTCGTCGCCGCCGGAAACGATCACGCCCGCGCTGATCGTCGCGGCAAAAAAGGAAGGCCTGGTGGTCTGGTACACCTCGGCCGACCTGCAGCTGGCGCAAACCGGTCGGCAAAGCCTTCGAGCAGAAATTTCCCGGCATCACCGCGCGCGTCGAGCGCGCCGGCGGCGAGCGCATCTTCACGCCGCGTGGCGCAGGAATATGCCGTCGGCATTCACACCGCCGACGCGGTCAGCACCGGCGACGCCGCGCAATTCCTGGCCTGGAAGCGGCAGGGATTGCTGGCGCCTTATGTCCCTGAGGATGTCGCGCGCCATATTCCGGCCGAGCATCGCGATCCGGACGGGCTCTACGCAACGGTGCGCTCCTCGCTGTGCGTGATCGGCTACAATACCGAACTCGTGAAACGCGCGGACGCGCCGACCAGCTTCGCCGATCTGCTCGATCCGAAATGGAAAGGCAAAATCGTCAAGGCGCATCCGAGCTACAGCGGCACCATCATGACCTCGACCTATCAGATGGTGCGCGAACTCGGCTGGCCCTATCTGGAAAAGCTGTCCAAGCAGCAGTGTGCTGCAGGTGCAGTCGGCCACCGACACGCCGAAGAAAATCGTGCTCGGCGAACGCCCGGTCATGGCCGACGGCAACGAATCCAATGTGCTGCTGCTGAAGGAAGCCGGCAAGCCGATCGAGGTGGTCTATGCCGCCGAAGGCACGCCGTCGATCGTGCAGCCGTCGGCGATCTTTGCCGCCGCGCCCCATCCCAACGCCGCGCGGCTGTTCCAGAACTATCTGTTCACGCCCGAGGCGCAGCAATTGTTCGTCGATGGCGGCGGCCTGCGCTCGCTGCATGCGCAGGTGAAGGACAAGCCCGGCCGCACGCCGCTGTCGGCGATCAAGGTCTGGAAGGACGATCCCGCCGCGGTCGAGGCGCAAGGCGAAGAGATCAAGCGGCGGTACTCGCAGTATTTCCGGGTCTGAACCCCGGACCATTCGTCCTGCAAGGGCAGCCCACGGGTGGTCGCGGCCGCCTTGCATCGCCCAAATCGCGCCTATATAAGCCGCGCATCACTCACGCGGACGCTTGGCTTTAGGCCCCGACAATGGGTCAAAAAGGCCTTCCGGTGGTCCCTTCACGGGGCTCACACGCGTCCGCGGCGGATCAACCGGAGAAGATTATGGCGCTTCCTGACTTCACCATGCGTCAGCTGTTGGAAGCTGGCGTGCACTTCGGCCATCAGGCCCACCGCTGGAACCCGAAGATGGGTCAATACATCTTCGGCACCCGCAACAACATTCATATCGTCGATCTCGCCCAGACCGTGCCGATGCTGCATCGCGCGCTGCAGGCGGTGAGCGACACCGTCGCCAAGGGCGGCCGCATCCTGTTCGTCGGCACCAAGCGGCAGGCGCAGGACGCCATCGCCGCGGCGGCCAAGCAGTCGGCGCAGTATTACGTCAATTCGCGCTGGCTCGGCGGCACGCTGACCAACTGGAAGACGATTTCCGGCTCGATCTCGCGCCTGCGCAAGCTCGACGAGATGCTCTCCTCCGGCGAGACCGGCGGCTACACCAAGAAAGAGCGCCTCACCATGCAGCGCGAGCGCGACAAGCTCGACCGCTCGCTCGGCGGCATCAAGGACATGGGCGGCGTGCCCGACCTGCTGTTCGTGATCGACACCAACAAGGAAGACATCGCGATCAAGGAAGCGCGCCGGCTCAACATTCCGGTCGCCGCCATCGTCGACACCAATTGCGATCCGGCCGGCATCACCTTTGCCGTGCCCGGCAACGACGACGCCGCCCGCGCGGTGACGCTCTATTGCGACCTGATCGCGCGCGCGGTGCTCGACGGCATTTCGCGCGCGCAAGGCGAACACGGCGTCGACCTCGGCGCCGCCGAAAAGCCGATCGTGGAGTCGGTGCCGACCGCGCCGGCCGCCGGCGATCTCGGCTTCGAGCCGCTGCCGGGTCCGCGCGGCGTCGCCGACGATCTCAAGAAGCTGCCCGGCGTGTCGCCGGCGATCGAGAAGCAGCTCAACGATCTCGGCATCTTCCATTTCTCGCAGATCGCCGAGCTCAACGACAAGGCCGCGCACAATATCGGCGAAGAAGTCGGACTT
The DNA here is from genome assembly GCA_963781875.1 of uncultured Alphaproteobacteria bacterium. GTDB lineage: Bacteria > Pseudomonadota > Alphaproteobacteria > Rhizobiales > Xanthobacteraceae > Pseudolabrys. The sequence continues at coordinate 88,486 of CAWAHP010000008.1, read as the reverse complement.
GCCCGGCCGCGTCGACGGCTGGATCGCGAAGGCCAAAGAACTGACGGCGGAGGCCGAGTAAGCACACCGTCGTCATGCCCGGGACAGGCCCGGCCATGACGGATCAAGGAAAAATCCGATGGCAAATATCACCGCCCAGATGGTCAAGGAGCTGCGCGAGTCGACCGGCGCCGGCATGATGGATTGCAAGGCCGCGCTCACCGAGACCAAAGGCGACATGCAGGCCGCGCAGGATTGGCTGCGCAAGAAGGGCCTGTCCAAGGCCGCCAAGAAGGCCGGCCGCGTCGCGGCCGAAGGTCTGATCGGCGTGCAGGTCAAGGGCACCAAAGGCGTCGTGGTCGAGGTCAATTCGGAAACCGACTTCGTCGCCCGCAACGATCTGTTCCAGGGCCTGGTCAAGATGATCGCCGACGTGGCGCTCATCGGTCGGCACCGACGTCGAGAAGATCAACGCCGCCAAAGCCGGCAGCATCACGGTCGCCGAGTCGATCGCCGACACCATCGCCAAGATCGGCGAGAACATGACGCTGCGCCGCGCCGCCGCGCTGTCGGTCGGCAAGGGCGCGATCGGCGCCTATGTGCACAATTCGGTGAGCGACGGTCTCGGCAAGATCGGCGTGATGGTCGCGCTCGAGTCGGCCGGCAAGGCGGACGAGCTTGCGAGCGCTCGGCCGCCAGCTCGCGATGCATGTCGCTTCCGCCAATCCGCAGGCGCTCGATCAGCCCAGCCTCGATCCGGCGGTGGTGAAGCGCGAGAAGGATGTGCTGGCCGACAAATTCCGCCAGCAGGGCAAGCCGGAAAACGTGATCGAGAAGATCGTCGAGTCTGGACTTAAGACCTTCTACAAGGAAGTCTGCCTGGTCGAGCAGCCCTTTATCTTCGACGACAAGAAGACCGTCGCGCAGGCGCTGAAGGAAGCCGAAGGCAAAGTGGGCGGCGCCGATCAAGATCACCGGGTTCGTGCGCTACGGGCTCGGCGAGGGGATCGAGAAGCAGGAAACCGACTTCGCCGCCGAAGTCGCGGCCGCCGCCGGTCAGAGTTGATAGGAAGTAAGGCTACCTTTCGAACGGGTCGAGCCCTAACGAGGATCGCGAACGCATGAGTGATCCGGTCTACCGTCGCGTCATCGTCAAATTGTCCGGCGAAGCACTCACCGGCGCGAAAGGATTCGGCATCGATCAGGCGACGGTCGAACGGCTCGCCGCCGATCTGGTGGCGGCGGCGACGCTCGGTGTCGAACTCGGCGTCGTGGTCGGCGGCGGCAATATCTTCCGCGGCGTCGAAGTGTCGGAGCGCGGCGTGCCGCGCCCGGTCGGCGACACCATGGGCATGCTGGCGACGGTGATGAATTGCCTGGTGCTGGAAGCGGCCATCGAGCGCGCCGGGCGCGAGGCGCGCACGTTGTCGGCGCTCGCCATGCCGTCGGTCTGCGAGACCTATAACCGCAAGCGCGCGCAGAAAAACCTCGGCAAGGGCCGCGTCGTGCTGCTGGCTGCCGGAACCGGCAATCCGTTTTTCACCACCGACACCACCGCGGTGCTTGCGCGCCGCCGAACTCAACTGCCAGGCCGTGCTCAAGGCCACCAATGTCGATGGCGTCTACAGCGCCGATCCCAAGAAAGACCCGAAAGCCAAGCGCTACGACCGCCTCAGCCACCAGGAAGCGATCGAAAAGGACCTGCGGGTCATGGATGGCGCCGCCTTCGCGCTTGCCCGGGAAAACCGTATGCCTATCATCGTATTCTCGATCGCCGAGAAGGGCGCCATCGAGGCCGTTCTTCGCGGCAAAGGACGCGCGACGATCGTCGGCTAATTGCGCGCCGTGAGTGCGGCGCCGTGTTCGGGGGATCGCCATGGCAAACGCAACGCACGATATCAACGAGATCAAGCGCCGCATGCAGGGCGCCAGCGCCGTTCTCAAGACCGAATTGTCGGGCCTGCGAACCGGGCGCGCCTCCGCGCATCTGCTCGATCCGGTGATGGTCGAGGCCTATGGCGCGCAGATGCCGCTCAACCAAGTGGCGACCGTCAGCGTGCCGGAGCCGCGGCTGATTTCGGTCAATGTCTGGGACCGCTCGCTGGTGCATGCGGTGGAAAAGGCGATCATCAATTCCAATCTGGGCTTGTCGCCGGCGACCGAGGGACAGACCATTCGCCTGCGCATCCCCGAACTCAACGAGGAGCGGCGCAAGGAACTGGTCAAGGTCGCGCATAAATACTGCCGAGACCGCGCGCGTGGCGGTGCGGCACGTGCGGCGCGACGCCATGGACGTGATCAAGAAGCTGGAGAAGGATCACAAGATCAGCAAGGACGACCACGACCGCTTCACCGCCGATGTTCAGAAGGCGACCGATGCCGGGATTGCCGAAATCGACCATATGCTCGCGGCCAAGGAAAAGGAGATCCTCACCGTCTGAGGTCTAGCCGCATGCCCGAGGCAGAGGTTCCGCAAAGCGCCAAGCCGGCATTCGAGGTGCCGCGCCATGTCGCCATCATCATGGACGGCAATGGACGCTGGGCGGCGGCGCGCGGGCTGCCGCGCGCGGAAGGGCACCGGCGCGGCGTCGAGGCGTTGCGGCGCACGATCCGCGCGGCCGGCGAAATCGGCATCGGCTACATCACGATCTTTTCCTTCAGCGCGGAAAACTGGTCGCGGCCGGCATCCGAAGTGCACGAGCTGATGGGTCTGCTGCGGCGCTTCATCCGCAACGATCTGGCCGAGTTGCACCAAAGCAATGTGCGCGTGCGCATCATCGGCGAACGCGAAGGGCTCGATCCCGACATCGGCCGTCTGCTGACGGAAGCGGAAGAACTCACGCGCAACAATAGCGGGCTGACCTTGGTGGTCGCGTTCAATTACGGCTCGCGCCAGGAAATCGCGCGCGCGGCGCGACGCATCGCCGAGCAGGTGGCGCAAGGGCGCCTCCCAGCCGGCCGATGTCACCATGGAGACCGTCGGCCGGTTTCCTCGATGCGCCGGACGTGCCCGATCCCGATCTCATCATCCGCACCAGCGGCGAACAGCGCCTGTCCAATTTCCTGCTCTGGCAGTCGGCCTATAGCGAACTGGTGTTCGTGCCGACCTATTGGCCGGACTTCGACCGCGCCGCGCTCGAGGTCGGCGATCCGCGAATACCAGCAGCGCGAGCGCCGGTTCGGCGGCCTGGTCGCGAAGACCGGATCCTGATCCCGTGCGGCAACCCGATCCCGTTTCCGGCCCCGGTAATGCCGGGAAAGCCGCGTCCGCGAGCAATCTCGCGCTGCGCGTCGTTTCCGCCGCGGTGCTGGCGCCGCTGGCATTGCTCGCGGCCTATTTCGGCGGCTGGCCGTTCGCGGTGTTCTGGGGCGCGGCCGCGATCGCCGTGTTGTGGGAATGGACCGCACTGGTCAAAGGCCCGCTCTGGATTGCCGCCGGTATTGGCTATGCCGGAATTATGCTGGCGGCGCCCCTGGTGTTGCGGCACGACGCCGAGCTCGGCTTCCTCGCGATCGTGTTGCTGTTCGCGATCGTGTGGACGACCGACATTCTCGGATATTTCGCCGGCCGGGCGATCGGTGGACCGAAATTGTTGCCCGCGGTCAGTCCGAAAAAAACCTGGTCGGGCGCGATCGCCGGCGCGCTCGGCGCGATGATCGTGGCCGTCCTGGCTGGCGGCTTTTTTGGATTGTTCGACCGGGCCGCGCTGGCGGGCATCGCGCTGCTGCTGTCGGTGGTGGCGCAACTTGGCGATCTGCTGGAGTCCTGGATCAAGCGCCAGTTCGGCGCCAAGGATGCCAGCCACCTCATTCCCGGCCATGGCGGCGTGATGGACCGGCTCGACGGTTTTTGGGCCGCGGCCTTCGTGGCCTGCTTGATCGGTTTACTACGCGGCGGTTTCGACGGCGCGGCGCGCGGCCTGCTGGTATGGTGAGCGCATGACCGCAACCGACCTTGCCCGAGCGAAACCGCTGCCGGCCGCGGCGGGGCGCAGCATCACCATTCTCGGCGCCACCGGATCGATCGGCGCCAGCACCGTCGATCTGATCAAGCGCAATCGTGAGCGCTATCGGGTCGAGGCGATCACCGCGCGACGCAATGCGGCAGCGCTCGCGAAGATCGCCCGCGAGGTCGGCGCCCGGCTCGCCGTGGTCGCCGATCCTGCCGTTTATGGCGAACTTAAAAGTGCGCTGGCCGGCAGCGGCATCGAGGCGGCGGCGGGCGAAGACGCCGTGGTCGAAGCGGCCGAGCGGCCGGCCGACTGGGTGATGGCGGCGATCAGCGGCTCGATCGGACTTAAACCGACGCTTGCCGGCGATCGAACGCGGCGCGACCGTCGCGCTCGCCAACAAGGAATGTCTGGTTTGTGCCGGCGCCTGTTCATGCGGCGCGCGGCAAAGGCCGGCGCAACCGTGCTGCCGGTCGACTCCGAACATAATGCGGTGTTCCAGGCGCTCGGCGCCGGCACGCGCGAGGACGTCAAGCGCGTGATCCTGACCGCATCCGGCGGTCCGTTCCGCACCTGGACGCTGGAGGCGATCCGGCGGCGACGCCCGAGCAGGCGCTGCGACATCCGAACTGGTCGATGGGGCCGAAGGTCACGATCGATTCCGCGAGCCTGATGAACAAAGGCCTCGAACTGATCGAGGCGCATCATCTGTTCGCGCTTACGTCCGACGAGATCGACGTGCTGGTGCATCCGCAATCGGTGGTGCATGGGCTGGTGGAATTTCGCGACGGCTCGGTGGTGGCGCAGCTCGGCTCGCCCGACATGCGCATTCCGATCGCCCATTGCCTGGCCTGGCCGCGGCGCATCGACGGACCGGCGGCGCGGCTCGATCTGGCGCGGGTGCGCGAATTGACCTTTGAAGCGCCGGATCTGGTCCGCTTTCCGGCGTTGGCGCTGGCGCGGCGCGCCATGGAGACGGGTGGGGCGGCGCCGACCGTGCTCAATGCGGCCAATGAGATCGCGGTCGGCGAATTCATCGCCGGACGCATACGCATTTCCGGCCATTGTCGCGCTTGTGGAAGCAACGCTCGATGCGGCAGCGGGCCGCGGACTTTTGGGGGAACCGTCCGGTATCGATGCGGCCCTCGCCGTTGACCATATTGCGAGAAGTTTAGCGCGAGACCTCTTGCCCGAAATTGCCGTAAAGTCATCCTAGTAAGCTTATCGACAACGATATGGACGCCAGACGGGCGGGACGAGGGTGTAATGAGTATGGATATTATGATGGCGGGCTTGACCTCATTCGGCGGCGGCCTCGTCGGCTATCTGGTTCCATTCCTGTTTGTGCTGACGATTGTCGTTTTCTTTCATGAGCTTGGCCATTTCCTGGTGGCCCGCTGGTGCGGCATCAAGGTGCTGGTGTTCTCGATCGGGTTCGGTCCCGAAATCGTCGGCTTCTACGACCGCTACGGCACGCGCTGGAAAATCGCCGCGGTTCCGCTCGGCGGCTATGTGAAGTTCTTCGGCGACGACAATGCGGCAAGCGTGCCCGACCATGCGGCTGCCGCCGGCATGAGCGAGGCCGAGAAAAAGGACAGCTTCATCCACAAGCCGGTTGGCTCCCGCGCGGCCGTGGTGGCGGCGGGTCCGATCGCGAATTTCATACTGGCGATCGTCATTTTCGCCGGCATTTTCATGATCGTCGGCAAGCAGACCACGAGTGCGCGCGTCGATGCCGTGCAGCCGGGAAGCGCCGCGCAGGCTGCCGGCTTCAAGCCTGGCGATCTCGTGCTGGCGATCAACGGCGAAAAGATCGACAGCTTCTCCGACATGCAGCGCATCGTCAGCATCAACGCCGGCGAGCCGCTCAATGTCGAGGTCGAGCGCGGCGGCGTGCCGGTCACGCTCAAGGCGATGCCGGAGCTCAAGGAGATCAAGGACAATTTCGGCAATGTGCACCGGCTCGGTGTGCTCGGCATCAGCCGCTCCATGGCGCCCGGCGACATCAAGACGCAGAAGGTCGGGCCGTTGTCGGCCGTCGTCATGGGCGCGCAGGAGACCTGGTTCGTGGTCGACCGCACCCTGTCCTATATCGGCGGGGTATTTGCCGGCCGCGAGGCGGCCGATCAGCTCGGCGGCCCGATCCGCATCGCCCAGGTCTCCGGCCAGGTGGCCACCGCCGGCTTTGTCGCGCTGATCCACCTGACGGCCGTGCTGTCGGTCTCGATCGGGCTCCTGAACCTGTTTCCGATCCCGCTGCTCGATGGCGGTCACCTTTTGTTCTATGGAATCGAGGCGGTCCGCGGCAAGCCCGCTGTCCGAGCGCGCCCAGGAGGTCGGGTTCCGGATTGGGCTGGCAATCGTCGTCATGTTGATGATTTTTGCAACCTTTAATGACATCCTCCACCTGGCCACCTCATAACCGTTGCCCCTGGGCAACTTTTTGAGGGGAAAGGGAAACTTGGGCTGGGAGTTTCGTTTGCAGTGCGGCCAAAACGCTGTACAAAGCAGGCGAATGCCAGACCCGTCCGGCAGGAACCATCCAGCCGGGCGGTCATGGCGTTTGTCGAATCCGCCAGCGGGGGCGGCCGCTAGGGTTATAAGGGCGCGTTGCGCATGGGACGTTGTGTGCGGTTTGTTCGGGGACTGGCCCTTTGCTGTGTGGTCCTCGGCGGTACCCTTGTCGGTGCCGGCTGCGTGACGGTTGCGTCCTCGGGCGTCGCGGTCGCGCAGACCGTCAATTCCATTGCGGTGGAAGGTAACCGGCGGGTCGAGGCCGACACCGTCCGCTCCTATTTCAAGGCCGGCCCGGGCGGCCGGCTCGGGCCGCTGGAAATCGACGAGGCGCTCAAGGCGCTTTACGCCACCGGGCTGTTTTCCGACGTGCGCATCAATCGCTCCGGCGGCCGGTTGGTGGTCACGGTGGTCGAAAACCCGGTGATCAACCGGGTCGCCTTCGAGGGCAACAAGAAAGCCAAGGACGACCAGCTCAAGATCGAAGTGCAGTCGAAGCCGCGCGGGACGCTGTCGCGGCCGACCGTGCAGGCCGACGTGCAGCGCATCATCGAAATCTATCACCGCAGCGGCCGCTTCGACGTGAGCGTCGAGCCGAAGATCATCGAACTGCCGAACAACCGCGTCGATCTGGTGTTCGAGATCACCGAAGGCGACAAGACCGGCGTCAAGAGAAATCCGCTTCGTCGGCGCGCACGCATTTTCGCATGGCCGCCTGAAGGACGTGATCAAGACCTCGGAAAGCAATTGGCTCAGCTTCCTGCAGACGACCGACATCTACGATCCCGATCGCGTCGAAGCCGACCGCGACCTGCTGCGCCGGTTCTATCTCAAGCACGGCTATGCCGACGTTCGAATCGTCTCGGCGGTCGGCGAGTACGATCCGGCCAAGAAGGGATTCATCATCACCTTCACCATCGATGAGGGCAGCCAATATCGCGTCGGCACCGTGGACGTGATCTCGAACGTGCACGCGATCGATCCGGCAATCGCTGCGAAGCAGGCTCAAGCTCGGCGCCGGCAGCGTGTACAACGCCGACCTGGTCGGAGAAGTCGGTCGAGGCGATGACGATCGAGGCCGCCAAGCGCGGCTATGCCTTCGCCAACGTGCGTCCGCGCGGCGACCGCAACTTCGAGACCAAGACCATCAATCTCGTCTTTCGTGGTCGAGGAAGGCACGCGCGCCTATATCGAACGCATCAATATTCGCGGCAATATCCGCACCCGCGACTACGTGATCCGCCGCGAATTCGATATCGGCGAAGGCGACGCCTATAACCGCGCGCTGATCGATCGTGCCGAGCGCCGGTTGAAGAACCTGAACTACTTCAAAACGGTCAAGATCACCAACGAGCCTGGCTCGGCGCCCGATCGCGTCGTCATCAACGTCGATGTCGAGGAGCAGGCGACCGGTGAGTTCTCGGTCGCCGGCGGCTACTCCACCGCCGACGGATTTCATCGCCGAAGTCAGCGTTGCCGACCGCAACCTCATGGGCCGCGGCCAATATGCCAAGGCGTCGGTGACTTATGGCCAGTATGCGCGTGGCGTCGACCTGTCGTTCGTCGAGCCCTATCTGCTCGGCTACCGCGATGGCCGGCGGCATCGATCTTGTTTGCGCGGCAGAACCTAGCCTCGTCATACGTGTCCTATGACACCAAGACGTATGGCACCAATTTGCGGCTCGGCTTTGCGCTGACCGAAGAACTGTCGTTGCAGCCGCGTTATTCGATCTACCGGCAGGAAATCACGCTGCCGACTACACTTGAACAATTGTATCTTGTCGCCCAACGCCCGATCAATGGCGGTACCGGGCGTGACACCGGCCGTCGAAGCAATGCGCCAAGCTGGCGTCAATCCGAACAGCTTGACGGATCCTACTGCCGACGGCGGCAACTGCTACGCCAACGGCGAAGCTTCGCTTGCGGTGCGCAAGGAACTGGCGAATGGTCCAGTCTTGGTTTCGTTGGTCGGCTATACGCTGGCCTACAACACTCTCGACAACAACAGAGTCGCCGACCAGCGGCCTGTATGCCGAGACTCAAGCAGGATTTCGCCGGCGTCGGCGGCGACGTGAATTTCATCCGCTCGGCGGTGGAAATGCGCAATTACTACGAAGTGCTTTCCGGACGTCGTCGGCGTTCTCAAAGTTGCAAGGCGGCCACCTCCGCGGCTGGGGCGGCAAGGATTTGCGCATGCTGGATCACTTCCAGATGGGCCCGAATCTCGTGCGCGGCTTTGCGCCCGCCGGCATCGGCCCGCGCGACCTGACCCCGGGCACGACCAACGACGCGCTCGGCGGCACCATGTATCTGGGGCGCGAGTGTCGAGGCGCAGACGCCGCTCTACTTCCTGCCGAAGGAGATCGGCATCAAGTTCGCGGCCTTTGCGGACGCCGGTTCGCTGTGGAATTACAAGGGTCCGACCAGTTGGAGCGTGACCGGCGAGACAGCTTACAGGTCGGCCGACGTCCAATAAGATTCGCTCGTCGGTCGGTGTGGGCCTGATCTGGGATTCGCCGCTCGGTCCGTTGCGCTTCGATTTGGCTTACCCGATCAGCCAAGGCAAAGTCTACGACCGCACGCAGATCTTCCGCTTCAGCGGCGGCACCAAGTTCTGAACGAAGTTCTGATCTTGGCCGCAGATCGGCGGCACGGCGCTGGGCAGCATGAGCGAGCCGGTATTCCTACGACACACCCGCGGTCTCACGCTTGATGAGATCGTGGCCTTGACCGGCGCGACTCGCCGGCGGCGCCGCCGCATGACGCGCCGCATCGTCAACGTCGCTCCGCTCGATCGCGCGGCGCCGTCCGATCTCACCTTCTTCGACAACAAGAAATATGCCGCGGCCGGCTCGCAACCCATGCCGGCGCGTGCTTGACCACGGCGGAGCTCGCCAAAGAGCTGCCGGCTCATGTGCCGGCGCTGGTCGTGCGCGAGCCCTATCGTGCCTTCGTGATGGTGGCGCGCGAATTATTCCCGCATTCGCTGCGGCCGTCCTCGCTCGCCAAGGCGGGCGAGGTGGCCGGCGCCCATGTGGATCCGACCGCGCGGCTGGAAAACGGCGTCACCGTCGAGCCTGGCGCGGTCATCGGCCCGGGCGCCGAGATTGGCGGCGGCACCGTGATCGGGGCCAACGCCGTGATCGGGACCGAGGTGCGGATCGGGCGCGATTGTTCGATCGGCGCCGGGGCTTCGATCTCCAATGCGCTGATCGGCGATCGCGTCATCATTCATCCGGGCTGCAAGATCGGGCAGGACGGCTTCGGTTTCGTGATGGGAGGAAAGGGCCACCTCAAAGTCCCGCAAGTCGGGCGCGTCATCATCCAGGACGATGTCGAGATCGGCGCCGGCACCACCATCGACCGCGGCGCCATTCGCGACACCGTGATTGGCGAGGGCACCAAGATCGACAACCTGGTTCAGGTTGGTCACAATGTCAGCATTGGCCGGCACTGCGTCGTGGTGGCGCAAGTGGGCATTGCCGGAAGTTCGACGCTGGAAGACTTTGTTGTGCTGGGCGCGCGGGTCGGCCTAAATACCAATGTCACCATCGGCGAGGGCGCGCAGATTGCCGCGACCAGTAATGTCCACGGCGATGTGCCGGCCGGTGCGCGCTGGGGGGGTACGCCGGCCAAGCCGCTAAAGCATTTGGTTCCGCGAAATGATGATGCTCGACGCGCCTGGCGCGCGAAAAAGGCGGCGCCGAAGCGGCAGCGGACGAATGAGACGATTGGCATGCATATGAATAAGCCCGTCACCAAGCTGGAAGCGGCCGACATCGCGGTCGTGCTCAGAATGCTGCCGCACCGCTATCCATTTCTCATGGTCGACCGGGTGATCGATATTCGCGGCGATAGCCACGGCATCGGAATCAAGAACGTGACCTTCAATGAGCCGCAATTCCAGGGGCACTTCCCCGGCAATCCGGTGTTTCCAGGCGTGTTGATGATCGAAGGCATGGCGCAGACCGCCGGCGTGCTTTGCATTGCGTCGACGTCCTCGAAGCAGCCGAAGTCGGTTTTTTTCCTGACCATCGACAAGGCCAAGTTCCGCAAGCCGGTCGTGCCGGGCGACACCATCGAGTACCACATGACGAAAATCGCCCAGCGCAAGACCATGTGGTGGTATCGCGGCGAGGCCAAAGTCGCGGGCCAGATCGTCGCCGAAGCGGAAGTCGGCGCCATGATATTCGACACATGAGCGCGGGCATGATCGATGCCTCGGCGCGGATCGAGGCCGGGGCGACGATCGGACGAGACGTTTCGATCGGTCCCTATTGCACCATCGGCCCGCATGTGACGGTCGGCGATGGCTGCCGGCTGCTTGCGCATGTCAACCTCACCGGCCACACGACCATCGGCGCGCGCACCGTCATTCACCCCTTCGCATCGCTCGGTTCGCCGCCGCAATCGTTCAGCTATCGCGGCGGTCCGACCAGGCTCGTGGTCGGCGCCGATTGCGACATCCGCGAAGACGTGACCATGAACACCGGCACCGAGGACGGCGGCGGGATGACGCAAGTCGGCGACCACTGTTTCCTGATGGTCGGCTCGCATGTCGGGCATGATTGCCACGTCGGAAACCATGTCGTGTTCGCCAACAACACTCTGCTCGCCGGCCATGTCACCGTCGGCGACAATGTCGTGTTCGGCGGCGGCGTGGCGGTGCGTCAGTTCGTGCGCATCGGCGAGGGCGCGATGATCGTGGGCTTGAGCGGCGTTCGCGCCGACGTCATTCCGTGGGGCATGGCGCATGGGGCCGCTCGCCAATCTGGTCGGGCTCAATGTCGTCGGCATGCGCCGGCAAGGGCTCGCCAAAGCCGACATCCATCGCGTGCGCGCCGCCTATCAGGCGTTGTTCTTCGGTGACGGCGAATTCCGCGCACGCCTCGAGCGCGTCGCCGCCGACTACGCGGCCGATGCGCAAGTGTGCAAGATCATCGATTTCATTCGCGCCGGAAAGCGCCCGCTCACCATGGCGGTCAAGCGCACGAACTCCGACGAGGACGCATGAGCGTCGCGCCGACCGCAAGACAGCAAGGCCCGCTCGCGCTGATTTGCGGCGGCGGCACGCTGCCATTGGCGGTGGCGGATATTGTGGCGAGCCGCGGACGGAAGGTGGTGCTGTTCGCCTTGCGCGGCGCCGCCGAAGGCACCGCGGTCGAGCGCTTTCCGCATCATTGGATCTATATCGGTCAAATCGGCAAGTTCTTGCGCCTGGCGCGCGCGGCTGGATGCCGCGACGTGGTGTTTATCGGATCGCTGGTGCGGCCGTCGCTTTGGCAGGTCCACCCCGATCTCAAAGGGCTCAGCATATTGCCGCGCGTGCTGGCGGCGTTTCGCGGCGGCGACAATCATCTGTTGTCCGGCATGGGCAAGCTGCTCGAGGAGGAAGGCTTCCGTCTGCTCGGCGCGCACGAGGTGGCGCCGGAAATCCTGGTGCCGGAAGGCACGCTCGGCCACGTGCAGGCCTCCGACCGCGACCGCGCCGACATCGCCCTGGGTTTCGACTATTTGCGCGCCACCGGGCCGTTCGACGTCGGGCAGGCGGTGGTGGTGGCGGGAAAGCACGTGCTGGCGGTGGAGGCGGCGGAAGGCACCGATCAGATGCTCGCCCGCATTGCCGAATTGCGCGCGAACGGCCGCGTCCGCGCGCCGTCCGGCAGCGGCGTGCTGGTGAAGGCGCCCAAGCGCGGGCAGGATCTGCGCTACGATATGCCGTCGATCGGCCCGCAGACGATTGAAGGCGTCGCGCGCGCCGGGCTTGCCGGCATCGCCGTGGTGGCGGGCGCAACCATCATCGCCGAGCCGGAACGGCTGGTCGCGGCGGCCGACCGCGCCAAACTATTCGTCGTCGGCACGCCGGCCGGGACCACGCGATGAATCGTGTGTCGGCATTGGGGAAAACCGCAGCAGCAGGCCCACATGTCTTCCTGGTGGTCGGCGAGGAATTGGGCGACCGGCTGGGCGCCGCGCTGATCGCCGCGATCAAACGACGTGCGCCGGGCCAGCGCGATTTTCCGGCGTCGGCGGCAGGCATATGGCCGGCGAAGGCGTGCAAAGCCTGTTTCCACTCGGCGATCTGGACAATATGGGCTTTGCCGCGATTCCGGCGCGCTTGCCGAAATTCTTGGCGCTTATTCGGGAAACCGCGGACGCAGTCGTCGCCGCAAGACCGGATGTGCTGGTCATCATCGATAGTCCGGAATTCACCCATCGCGTGGCGCGGCGGGTGCGGGCGGCAGCGCCGGAAATTCCGATCGTGGACTATGTATGCCCGCAGGTGTGGGCGTGGCGGCCTGGCCGCGCACGCGCGATGCGACGTTACGTCGACCATGTGCTGGCGCTGCTGCCGTTCGAGCCGGCGGTGATGCGGCGGTTACAGGGCCGCCGTGCACGTTTGTCGGCCATCCGTTGAGCGAACGGGTCGGCACTTTGCGTCCGAACGCCGAGGAGGCGCGCCGCAGGCTCGCCGATCCGCCGCTGCTGCTGGTGCTGCCGGGCAGCCGCGCCAGCGAAATCCGCCGCATGGCCGGGGTGTTCGGCGATTGCGTCGCGCTGATCGCGGACCGCATCGGTGCGCTGGAGGTGGTGGTGCCGGCGGTGCCGCGGCTTGCCGAGGTGGTGCGCAGCGGATCGCGTCCTGGCGCGTTCCGGCGCGGGTGGTGACCGACGCGGGCGAAAAGAACGCGGCCTTCCGTAATGCGCGGGCGGCGCTGACCAAGTCCGGCACCTCGACCCTCGAACTGGCGCTCGCCGGCGTTCCGATGGTCGCCGCCTACAAGGTTCCGTTGGTGGAGGAACTGATCGCCCGCCTGCTGATCAATGCCCAAAGCGTCATCCTTGCCAACCTGGTTCTGGGCGAGAACGTGGTGCCGGAATTCCTGCAGCGGGACTGCACGCCGCAACGGCTTTCCGAGGCGCTGCTGCCGCTGTTTTCCGATACGCCGGAGCGGCGCCGGCAGGTCGAGGCCTTCGGCCGGCTCGATGCCATCATGGAAATCGGCAAGGCGGCCCCCAGCGACCGGGCCGCCAGCGTGGTCCTGGATTGCGCCGCCGCTCTTAACCAACCGCGACGCGAAACAGTGGCATCCGCGCCGCCAACAGCGTAGTTTGCCGTCCGCCCGCCGCCAGAAAGCTTGGAATCTAAGCCTTTGACCATTCCCGCCCGCGCCGCCATTACCGCCGTCCATGGCTATGTGCCGCCGGACCTGCTCACCAATGCAGAACTGGCGCGCATGGTCGACACCAGCGACGCCTGGATCACCGAGCGCACCGGCATCAAGGAGCGGCACATCCTCAAGGGCGAGGGGCTCGGCACCTCGCACATGGGGGCGGAGGCGGTGCGCGGGCCTTGCTGACCAAGACCGGAACCAAGCCGGAAGACGTCGATCTTCTGATCTGCGCGACGACGACGCCGGATTTCGTTCATCCGTGCACCGCCAATCTGATCTGCGACATGGTCGGCATTCGCAATATCGGCAGCTTCGATGTGCAGGCGGCGTGTTCGGGCTTCCTCTATGCGCTGACTGTGGCGCGCCAGTTCATCGCCACCGGCACCTACAGCAAGATCGTTGTCGTCGGCGCCGACAAGATGTCGGCGATCGTCGACTACACCGATCGCGCGACCTGCGTGCTGTTCGGCGACGGCGCCGCGGCGGTGCTGCTCGAGCCGAGCACCGACGGCAACGGCATCATGGACGCGCGTGCTGCGCTCCGACGGTTCCGGCATGAAGCATCTGCATCAGAAGGCGGGCGGCAGCCGCATGCCGCCGACCGCCGAAACCGTCGCCAAGCGGCTGCACTACGTCTATCAGGAGGGTGCGCCGGTCTATAAATTCGCGGTCGCCGGCATGTCCGAGGTCACGCGCGAGATCATGGCGCGCAACAATCTGCGCGCCGACATGATCGATTGGGTGGTGCCGCACCAGGCCAACAAGCGCATCATCGAGACGACGGCCGAACGCCTGGGCCTGCCGATGGACAAGGTGATGCTCACCATCCACAAATACGGCAACACCACCACGGCCACGATTCCGCTGTGCCTGTGGGACTACGAAAGCAAGCTGCAGGACCGGCGACCGGATGCTGCTTGCCGCGTTCGGCGGCGGCTTTACCTGGGGCGGCGTCTATCTGACCTGGGCTTACGACGGCGCCAAGGCGCCGAAGCTCAACGGTGGCGGCAATAACGGCAAGGGCGGTTAGGCCGCGCTGAATTATTTCCGTCGCGAAATCGGCATGTAATCGCGCTGCGTCGGCGCCGGTGTAGAGCTGGCGCGGGCGGCCGATCTTCTGCTTCGGATCCTCGATCATTTCCTTCCACTGCGCGATCCAGCCGACGGTGCGCGCGAGCGCGAACAGCACGGTGAACATGGTGGTCGGGAAGCCCATCGCCTTGAGCGTGATGCCCGAATAGAAGTCGATATTCGGATAGAGCTTCTTCTCGAGGAAATATTCGTCGTGCAGCGCGATCTTCTCCAGCTCCATGGCGACGTCGAGCAGCGGATCGTCCTTGATGCCGAGCTCGGTCAGCACCTCGTGGCAGGTCTTCTGCATGATCTTGGCGCGCGGATCGTAGTTCTTGTAGACGCGGTGGCCGAAGCCCATCAGGCGGTAGGAATCGTTCTTGTCCTTGGCGCGCTTGATGAATTCCGGGATGCGGTCGACCTTGCCGATTTCGCCGCAGCATGTTGAGCGCGGCTTCGTTGGCGCCGCCATGCGCCGGGCCCCACAGGCAGGCGATGCCGGCGGCGATGCAGGCGAACGGATTGGCGCCGGATGAGCCGGCCAGCCGCACGGTCGAGGTCGAGGCGTTCTGCTCGTGGTCGGCGTGCAGGATGAAGATGCGGTCCATGGCGCGCGCCAGCACCGGGTTGGCCTTGTAGTCCTCGGTCGGCACCGCGAAGCACATGCGCAGGAAGTTCGAGGCGTAGTCGAGCTCGTTCTTCGGATAGACGAACGGCTGGCCGATCGAATATTTGTAGGCCATGGCGGCCAGCGTCGGCATCTTCGCGATCATGCGGATCGACGCGATCATGCGCTGATGCGGATCCGAGATGTCGGTGGAGTCGTGATAGAACGCCGACAGCGCGCCGACGCAGCCGGTCATCACCGCCATCGGATGGGCGTCGCGCCGGAAGCCCTGGAAGAACCGGCTCATCTGCTCGTGCACCATGGTGTGGCGGGTGACGCGGTAGTCGAAGTCGGCCTTCTGCGACGGCGTCGGCAGTTCGCCGTAGAGCAGCAGGTAGCAGGTCTCCAGGAAGTCGCCGTGCTCGGCCAGTTGCTCGATCGGATAGCCGCGATAGAGCAGGATGCCCTTGTCGCCGTCGATATAGGTGATCTTGGACTCGCAGCTCGCCGTCGAGGTGAAGCCGGGGTCGTAGGTGAACATGCCGCTCTCGCCGTAGAGCTTGGCGATGTCGAGCACGTCCGGGCCGATCGTGCCGTTGTAGATCGGGAAATCCCAGTTCTTGTTGCCGACGGTGATGGTGCCGGTTTTTTTATTGGCGGCCGTCTTGGCGTCCATGGTCGAGCCCTCGAATTGGCAGCGAGCGGAACGTATGAAACCGTTGGCCGGAAAGGGGTAACGCCGGGTCGGGCGTGCGGGATTCCGGCCGTATTTTGGGTAGCCCATCCAAGTGTGCGCTGCAAGATAGCGCAGGGCGCACAGCTGCCTGCCATATAGGCATGGCTCTTGCTTTTTGTCTGGGAAGAAAACTCTAGGGCGTGCCGCCGCCGGCCTGGTCGCGCAGGCGCGCCAGGCTTTCGTCCTGGCCGAGCACGGCCAGCACGTCGAAGATCGGCGGCGAGGTAGTCCTGCCCGTGAGCGCGGCCCGCAGCGGCTGCGCCACGGCGCCGAGCTTCTGGCCGGAGCGCTCGGCAAAGGGGCGCACCACCGCCTCGATCGCGGTGGCGGTCCAGTCGGTGGCGGCGTCCAGTTCCGGAAGCAGGGCGGCGATCAAGGCCTTCGCCTCGTCGGTGAGCACGGCCTTGGCCTGCCTCGGCGATGTCGAGCGGCCGGCTCGCCCACAGGAAACGCGAGGCATCGAACAACTCGACCAAAGTCTTGGCGCGTTCCTTCAAGCCCGGCATGGCGGTGAGCAGCTTGGCGCGCAGCGCCGGGGTCATCTTGCTGGCGAGTTCCTGGCCGCCGGCGATATGCGGCAGCAGCTGTTCGAGGGCGGCGATCAGGTCGGCGTCGTCGGTGGTCCGGATGTAGTGGCCGTTGAGGCTTTCCAGCTTGGCGAAGTCGAAGCGCGCCGGCGAGCGTCCGATATGGGCCAGATCGAAGGCGGCGACCATCTCCTCGGTGGTGAAAATCTCCTGGTCGCCATGGCCCAGCCGAGGCGGACCAGATAGTTGCGCATCGCCGCCGGCAGATAGCCCATGGCCCGGTAGGCATCGACCCCGAGCGCGCCGTGGCGCTTGGACAGCTTGGAGCCGTCCGGCCCGTGGATCAGCGGGATATGCGCCATGATCGGCACGGTCCAGCCCAGCGCCTCATAGATGTGCTTCTGGCGGGCGCCGTTGTTGAGGTGGTCGTCGCCGCGGATGATATGGGTGACGCCCATGTCATGATCGTCCACCACCACCGCCAGCATATAGGTCGGCGTTCCGTCCGAGCGCAGCAGCACCAGGTCGTCGAGATCGGAATTCTGCCAGACCACGCGGCCCTGCACCTGGTCCTCGATCACGGTCTCGCCGGTCTGGGGCGCCTTGAGGCGGATCACCGGCTTGACCCCGGGTGGCGCCTCGGAGGGGTCGCGGTCGCGCCAGCGTCCGTCATAGAGCTTGGAGCGGCCCTCGCGGCGAGCGGCCTCGCGCATGGCGGTGAGTTCCTCCTGGCTGGCGTAACAATGGTAGGCCTTGCCGGCGGCGAGCAGTTGCTCGGCGATCTGGCGATGGCGCGCCGCGCGCGCGAACTGGAATACGATCTCGCCGTCCCAGGACAACCCCAGCCAGGTCAGCCCGTCGATGATGGCGGCGATGGCCGCGGCGGTGGAGCGCTCGCGGTCGGTATCCTCGATTCGCAGCAGCATCTTGCCGCCGTGCCGGCGCGCATAGAGCCAGTTGAACAGAGCGGTGCGCCCGCCGCCGATATGCAGAAAGCCGGTGGGGGACGGCGCAAAACGGGTGATGACGGGCTCGCTCATCGCAGCGCCTGTACCACAGTTGCGGGGACAAGTGAGAGCGCAATTGACATTGAGCCGAGCGGCACGTCATGGCATAGGCCGCGCGGGCCAACGGCCGAGTCACCAGGTTGGACTTTTGATCGAGGACGCATGGCGAAGGACAACCAGGCAAGCGGCGCTGCGGCGGCTGAAGAGCCCGGCCGCGACTTCATCCGCGACATCGTCAAGGCCGATCTCGACGCCGGACGGACCAAGCAGGTGGTCACCCGCTTTCCGCCCGAGCCGAACGGCTATCTCCATATCGGCCATGCCAAGTCGATCTGCCTGAATTTCGGCATCGCCGAGGAATTCGGCGGGCGCTGTCATTTGCGTTTCGACGATACCAACCCGACCAAGGAAGAGCAGGAATATATCGACGCCATCGAGCGCGACGTGCGTTGGCTCGGCTTCGATTGGGGCAAGCACCTTTATCATGCCTCGGATTATTTCGAGCGGCTCTATGGCTGGGCCGAGGACCTCATTCGCGCCAGCAAGGCCTATGTGGACGACCAGAGCCAGGACGAAATCCGCGCCAAACGCGGCACGCTCACCGAGCCGGGCCAGAACAGCCCGTTCCGCGACCGCGCGGCGGAGGAGAACCTCGACCTGTTCCGCCGGATGCGGGCGGGAGAATTCCCTAACGGCGCGCGCGTGCTGCGCGCCAAGATCGACATGGCCTCCGGCAACATTAATCTGCGCGACCCGGTGCTCTACCGCATTCTGAATGCGCCGCACCCGCGCACCGGCACGCAATGGAAGATTTATCCGAGCTACGACTTCGCGCACGGCCAGTCCGACGCGATCGAGGGCATCACCCATTCGATCTGCACGCTCGAATTCGAGGATCACCGGCCGCTCTACGACTGGTTCATCGCCAATCTGAATGTGCCGTCGAAGCCGCACCAATATGAATTCGCGCGGCTCAATCTGACTTACACGGTGCTGTCCAAACGCGTGCTCACCGAACTGGTGCGCGGCGACCATGTGACCGGGTGGGACGATCCGCGCATGCCGACGATCGCCGGACTGCGCCGGCGCGGCGTGCCGCCGGCGGCGATCCGCGATTTCATCAAGCGCATCGGCGTCGCCAAAGCCAATAGCCTGGTGGATGTCGGCATGTTCGAATTTTCCGTGCGCGAGGCGCTCAACAAAACCGCGCTGCGGCGCATGGCGGTGCTCAAGCCGCTCAAAGTCACGATCGAGAATTACCCCGAAGGCCAAATCGGAAGACCTGGATGCAGTCAATCACCCCGACGATCCGGCGGCGGGATCGCGCAAGATCAAATTCTCCCGCGAGCTTTATATCGAGCAAGACGACTTCATGGAGAACCCGCCGAAAAAATTCTTCCGGCTGTCGCCGGGCATGGAGGTGCGGCTGCGCTACGCCTATTTCATCACCTGCCGCGAGGCGGTGAAGAATGCCAAGGGCGAGGTGACCGAGTTGCGCTGCACCTACGATCCGGCGACCAAAGGCGGCAATGCACCGGATGGGCGCAAGGTGAAGGCGACCATCCATTGGGTATCGGCCGCGCATTCCATGGCCGCCGAAGTGCGGCTGTTTAATCCGCTGTTCGTGAAGCCCGACCCAAGCGGCGGCGAAAACTTCACCGCCGATCTCAATCCGAATTCGATGGAAATTCTCAACAACGCCCGCCTTGAGCCGGCGCTGGCCGACGCCAAGCCCGAGCAGCCGGTGCAGTTCGAACGGCAAGGCTATTTCTGCGTCGATCGCGATTCCACGCCGGGCAAGCCGGTGTTCATCCGCACCATCGGGCTGCGTGACACGTTTGCGAAGGACGTGGCCAAGGAAAAGGCGGCGGGCTAATCGGCAGCGTCAGGTTCACAACCCGTTCTCGTAGCCACAACGCCCGGTTTATGTAGCATAGGCGCTTTCGAACATGCGTGAGCGTCGGGGGGCGCCGCGCCATGGCGCCAGACGACAATACCCGCTCGCGAGCCAAAGTCTGGGCGGCTGACATCGACGCCGCACGGCGGCGCGCCGGGCTCATGCTGCCGGCCGGTATTGCCGATAGCGCCGGCTGGTTGCGCCATCTGATCTCGCAATGGGCGCTGGCCGAAGTCGCCCCGGGGCGGCTGGTGCCATGGCTGCCGGTGGCGTTCGGTTTCGGCATCGCCGGCTATTTCACCGCCGACCGCGAACCGGCCGCGTGGGCGGCCTTAGGCCTGGCCATTCTCGGCATCGCGATCGCGGTGCTGGCGCGAAAGCGTCCGATCGGCTTTCCGGTCGCGCTCGGGCTTGCCGCCGTCGCCGCGCACCGAAGATATGGAAGCCGGAGACTAGGGAATTAGTAGCGCCGGAACAGCCCCGCCAGCTTGCCCTGGATGCGCACGCGGTTGGGCGGCAGGATGCGCACCTCGTAGGACGGATTGGCGGGCTCGAGCGCGATCGAGGCGCCGCGGCGGCGGAAGCGCTTGAGCGTCGCCTCCTCGTCGTCGATCAGCGCCACCACGATGTCGCCGGTCTCTGCCGCCTCGGAGCGGCGGATCAGCGCGATATCGCCGTCGAGGATGCCGGCCTCGATCATGCAGTCGCCGCGCACTTCCAGCGCGAAGTGCTCGCCGGCGGAAAGCAGGTCGGCCGGCATGTTGATGACGTGGCTGCGGGTCTGGATCGCCTCGATCGGCGTGCCGGCGGCGATGCGGCCCATCACCGGCACCGCGATCGGGCGGGTGCTGTCTACGTCCTCGGAAGCGCCGGAAGTCGCCCGCACCCGGCCGAGGTCGCCCTCGATCACGCTGGGGTTGAAGCCGCGCGAGCGGCCGCCGCTGATGCCGTGCGCGACGGAGTCGGGCAGCTTGATCACTTCGATGGCGCGCGCCCGGTTGGGCAGGCGGCGAATGAAGCCGCGCTCTTCCAGGGCGGTGATCAGCCGGTGGATGCCCGACTTGGAGCGCAGGTCGAGAGCGTCCTTCATTTCGTCGAAGGAGGGCGGCACCCCGGCCTCGGTCAGCCGCTCGTGGATGAAGCGCAGGAGCTCGAATTGCTTGCGGGTCAGCATCTGTCTCTCCCGGTCGCAGCCAGGCCCAGAAGGGCAACCGGCCACAAACAAATCATGAACGAACACTATCTGTTCTATATGTGTTCCGCAACCATTTAATTTGAAGTGAAAAAGTCGAAAGGCCGCTAAAGGCCTAGCTTAAGGATGACACAGGCTGAACCGGCCGGCGCCGCAGGCGCGTTCGGCGCGCGAATCACCAGACAATCAGCCTTGGCCAACGGGGCCATCAGGGAACTGTCCTGGGAGCGGACCGGGGTGGCCACCAGGCCGTCAGGGCCTGCCTCAAGCGTCGCCCGCAGGTAGTCGGTGCGCTCGTCATTGGCCGGCAGATCGCGGCCGAGGCGGGCGGGTTCCGGAATGCGCACGACATCCCCGCGGCCGGCAAGCCGCCGGATCAGCGGCACCAGGAACAGGAAGGCACAGACATAGGACGACACCGGGTTACCCGGCACGCCGAGCACCTGCATGGCGCCGAGCCGGCCATGCATCATCGGCCGGCCGGGGCGCAGCGCCACCCGCCAGAACGACAGCGCAAGCCCTTCGGCGGCCAACGCCCTTTGCACCAGGTCATGCTCGCCGACCGAGGCGCCGCCGCTGGTCACGAGAATGTCGGCGCCGAGCGCGCGCGCGCGCCGCACCGCCGCCGCGATGTCCTCGACCCGGTCGCGGGCGATGCCGAGATCGATCACCTCGGCCCCTTCGCTGCGCGCCAGAGCCAGCAGCGCGAAGCCGTTGGAATAGACGATCTCGCCCGGGCCGGGGGTGCAGCCGGGCGCCACCAGCTCATCGCCAGTGCCGAGCACCGCCACCTTGGGCCGGCGGTGCACACGGAGTGTCGGATAATTCATGGCGGCAGCGAGCATCAAGTCGCGGTCGGTCAGACGGCGGCCTTTGCGGAGCAAGATCTGGTCTTGCGAAAAGTCGATGCCTTGGCCGCGCACGTTGCGGCCTTTGACGGTCGGTTTCTGGATGGTGACCGTGTCGCCGTCGCGTGCGGTGAGTTCCTGGATCACCACGGTGTCTGCGCCCTCCGGCATCACGCCGCCGGTGAAGATGCGCGCGGCCTGGCCTGCGCCGACCTTGCCTTCGAACGGATGGCCGGCGGCGACTTCGCCGATCAGTTTCAATTTGACCGGCGCCGTGCCAATGTCGGCTGCGCGCACGGCATAGCCGTCCATGGCGGAAACCGCGGCCGGCGGCTGGGTGCGCAGCGCCTTGACGTCTTCGGTAAGCACGCAGCCGAGCGCGTCGTTGAGCGCCACCGTTTCCGCCGGCAGCGCGTTTGCATCGGCGAGCACGCGCTGCAACGCTTCGGTGACCGGCATCAGCGCCATGAGTTATTCTCATTGCGCATGATCTTGTCCGAAAACCGGTTTCCACTTTTCGGGATCATGCGCGCTAATCCTCCGTGTAGTAGTCGCCGGACTTGCCGCCGCGCTTCTCGAGCAGCCGAATGCCTTCGATGCGCATGCCGCGTTCGACCGCCTTGACCATGTCGTAGATGGTCAGGCACGCGATCGAAACGGCCGTGAGCGCTTCCATCTCGACGCCGGTCTGTCCGGTCACCTTGACCGTGGCTTGCACCAGAAAGCCGGGCAGGCTGTGTTCGGGATTGATCTCGACCTCGACCTTGGTGATCGGCAGCGGATGGCAGAGCGGGATCAGCCCATGGGTGCGCTTGGCCGCCATGATGCCGGCAAGGCGCGCGGCGCCCAGCACGTCGCCTTTCAAGGCATTGCCTCTGAGCACCATGTCGAGCGTGTTGGTGCGCATGATCACGCGGCCTTCGGCTATCGCGAGCCGTTCGGTGGCGTTCTTGGCGGAGACATCGACCATGCGCGCTTGCCCGCGCTGATCGATATGGGTGAGTTCGGCGTCGGCAATCTGCGACGCGCGCTTCGCCTTATTCTTAAGGCGCGGCCGGGCCGCGGGTTTTTTGCGCCGCGCGAGGTTTTTTCTGCCGCGCGCCATGACTTACTCCGCCGCTGCGTTGCGCGGCGCGCGCGCGAGCAAAGCGCGGGTGGCCGCGGTGACGTCGGCTTGCCGCATCAGGCTTTCGCCGACCAGGAAAGTCGAAATGCCGATGCGTGCAAGCCGGGCGAGGTCGGCTGGCGTATTGAGCCCGCTTTCGGCGACGACGATGCGCTCGCGTGGAATTTTCGGCGCCAGCCGCTCGCTCACCTCGAGCGTTGTCTTGAACGTGCGCAGGTCGCGATTGTTGATGCCGATCAGGCGCGATTTGAGCTTGAGCGCGCGCGCAAGCTCCTCATCGTTGTGGACTTCCAGCAGCACGTCCATGCCGTAAGCGAAGGCTTTATCCTCGATCGCTTTCGCCGCCGCATCGTCCACCGCCGCCATGATGATCAGGATGCAATCGGCGTCGAGCGCGCGCGATTCCACCACCTGATAGGGCTCGTAGATGAAATCCTTGCGCAAGGCGGGCAGGGCGGTGGCATTGCGCGCGGCGCCCAGGAATTCCGGCTTGCCCTGGAACGATGGCGCGTCGGTGAGCACGGAGAGGCATGTGGCGCCGCCGGCCTCATAAGCGCGCGCCAAGGACGGCGGATCGAAATCGGCGCGGATCAGTCCCTTCGACGGGCTCGCCTTCTTGATCTCGGCGATCAACGCATAATGGCCGCCGGCAATTCGGCGCTCGATCGCGGCGACGAAGCCGCGCGGCGGCGAGGCAGCCTTGGCTTGCTTTTCGAGCTCGGCCAGCGGGCGTGCACGCTTGGCGGCCGCGATCTCCTCGCGCTTGTATTTTTCGATGTTGGCGAGGATGTCGGACATCACGCCTCCGCGGCGTTGGACACCGCGATCAATCGGTCGAGCCGGCCTTCGGCCTCGCCGCTGTCGATCGATTTGGCGGCCAGCGCGGCACCTTCCTTCAAAGTCTTGGCCTTGCCGGCAACGACGAGGGCCGCGGCGGCGTTGATGATGGACACATCGCGGAACGGGCCCTTCTTGCCCTTGAGCACGTCGAGCAACGCCTTGGCGTTCTCAGCCGCATCGCCGCCGCGCAGCGCTTCGGGCTTCACGCGCGCAAGGCCTGCCTCCTCCGGCGTCACCTCGAACGTGCGCACCTTGCCGTTCTCCAGCGCCGCCACGCTGGTCGGGCCGGACGTTGTGATCTCATCGAGGCCATCGGAGCCGTGCACGACCCAGACGCATTCCGAGCCGAGATTTTTGAGCACCTGCGCCATCGGCTCGATCCACTGCTTGGAAAACGTTCCGATCATCTGCCGCTTCACGCTTGCCGGGTTCGACAGCGGCCCGAGCAGATTGAAGATGGTGCGGGTGCCGAGCTCGACCCGGGTGGGGCCGACATTCTTCATCGCCGGATGATGCGCGGGCGCGAACATGAAGCCGATGCCGGCTTCCTTGATGCAGCGGCTGACCTGCTCCGGCACTAAGTTCGATCTTGACGCCGAGCGCACCCAGCACGTCGGCGGCGCCGGATTTCGACGACAGCGCGCGATTGCCGTGCTTGGCGACCGGCACGCCGGCGCCCGCGACAATGAACGCCGCGCAAGTCGAGATGTTGAACGAGCCGGACGCATCGCCGCCGGTGCCGACGACATCGATCGCGTCGGGCGGCGCTTTCACGCCCAGCATCTTGGCGCGCATGGTGGTCACCGCGCCGGTGATCTCGTCGACGGTTTCGCCGCGCACGCGCAAGCCCATCAACAGCGCGCCCATCTGCGAGGGCGTCGCTTCGCCCGACATCATGCGGTCGAAGGCGGAGGCGGCCTGCTCGCGCGTCAGGCTCGCCCCGGTCGCGACCTTGGCGATGAGCGCTTTGAAATCGTCGGCCACGGTTGCGCCCCTCAACTCGCGGCGTGCGCGGGCGACTTTTGCCCGGGCGCCTTGCGCGCCGCCGCGGCAGCCGGCCGGCGGCCGCGTTGCGCGTTCCAGGCGGCGGCAAGATCGAGGAAATTCTTCAGCATCAGATGGCCGTGCTCGGAGGCGATGCTCTCGGGATGAAATTGCACGCCGTGCACGGGCAGGCTCGCATGCGCCAAGCCCATCACCAGATGGTCGCCGGTCTCGGCATTGACGATAAGCTCGCGCGGCATGGTTGCGCGCTCGACCACCAGCGAATGATAGCGCGTCGCCTTGAACGGCCCGTTGATGCCGCGGAACACGCCGGTGCCGGTGTGCTTGATCTCGAACACCTTGCCGTGCGCAGGCTGCGCGCGCACCACCTTGCCGCCAAACGCTTGCCCGATCGCCTGGTGACCGAGACAGACGCCGAGGATCGGAATGGTGGGCGCGGCCTTGCCGATGAGATCGAGGCAGATGCCGGCCTCGTTCGGCGTGCAGGGGCCGGGCGACAGCACGATCGCCTCCGGGTCCGCCGCCATCACGTCGGCGACCGAAATCTTGTCGTTGCGATGCACGACGACATCCGCCCCCAGCCCGCCCAGGTAATGGAACAGGTTGAAGGTGAAGCTGTCGTAGTTGTCGATCAGAACGATCATGTTTGCCCGCCGTCTCAAGGTCTTAAGACGGGCCTCAAGGGGGGTCAAGCAGCCCGGATTAAGCTGGTTACTGCCCGCGTTTGGCGGCGCTGGCGAAGCGGCGGGCTTCCTCGGCGGCGCGGAACAAGGCCTTCGCCTTGTTGACGCATTCCTGCTGTTCGAGCTCGGGGTTGCTGTCGGCGACGATGCCGGCGCCGGCCTGCACATACATTTTGCCGTCCTTCACCAGCGCGGTGCGCAGCACGATGCAGGTGTCCATCTCGCCGGCGGCGGAGAAATAACCGACGCAGCCGGCATAGAGACCGCGCTTTTCCTTTTCCAGCTCGTCGATGATCTGCATGGCGCGCACCTTCGGCGCGCCCGACACGGTGCCGGCGGGAAATCCGGCGGCGAGCGCATCGAGCGCGTCGCGGTTGGGGCCGAGCTTGCCCTCCACGTTGGAGACGATGTGCATCACGTGGCTGTAGCGCTCGACGAAGAATTGATCGGTGACGGTGACGGTGCCGATCTTGGCGACGCGGCCGACATCGTTGCGGCCGAGATCGAGCAGCATCAGATGCTCGGCGCGCTCCTTCGGATCGGCGAGCAGTTCCTCTTCCAGCGCCTTGTCCTCGTGCGGCGTAGCGCCACGCGGACGCGTGCCGGCGATCGGGCGGATGGTCACCAGCGTCGCCGGCAACCTTCACCAGAATTTCCGGGCTGGAGCCGGCGACGGCGAAGCTGCCGAAGTCGAGAAAGTAGAGATAGGGCGACGGATTGGTCCGCCGCAGCGCGCGATAGAGCGAGAACGGCGGCAGCGTGAACGGCGCCTCGAAGCGCTGCGCCAGCACGATCTGGAAGGCATCGCCGGCCGTGATGTAGTCCTTGGCCTTGAGCACCATTGCCTTGTATTCGTCCGGCGTGGTGTTGGATTTCGGCGGCACGTCGAGCGGGCCTTCGTCGTATTCGGCCAATGATTTGTCGAGCGGGCGGTCGAGGCTCTCGACGATGCCGGCCAGCCGCTCGACCGCGCGCGCGAGCGCCGTCTTGGCGTCGACGCCTTTCTCGGGGCGCACCGGCGTCACCACGGTGATCGAATCCTTCACCGCGTCGAACACGACGATGATGGTCGGGCGCACCAGGATGGCGTCGGGAATGCCGATCGGATCCGGATTGGGCGGACGGCAACTCCTCCATCTGCCGCACCATGTCGTAGCCGAGATAGCCGAACACGCCGGCCGCCATCGGCGGCAGGCTGTCGGGCAACGCGATACGGCTTTCCGCGATCAGCTCGCGCAGCGCCTTGAGCGGCGGCTCGGCGCAGGCGACGAAGGCGTCGGGCTTGGCGCGCGCGCTGCGATTGACCTCGGCCTGTGCCCCGTTGGCGCGCCAGATCAGATCGGGATCGAGGCCGATGATCGAATAGCGGCCGCGCACCGCGCCGCCTTCCACCAACTCCAGAAGAAAGCTCATCGGCTTGCCGCCGCCGAGCTTCAGAAAAGCCGAGACCGGCGTCTCCAGATCGGCGACCAGCGTGGTCCACACCACCTGCGCCTGTCCGCGGCCGTAGCGTTCCGCGAATGCGCTTTCCGACGGCTCGATCTGCATGGGCTCAGTAGTCGCCGGGGCCGCTGGTGTTGGAGGTGTTGGCGGTGCCGCCGCTGATGACCTGGTTCAACGCCGACTGGTTGATGTTGACGCCGAAATCGTTTTCGAGCCGCGCGATATATTCGCCGATGATGTCGTCGGCATAGGAATTTTGCAGCGTGGTCGAAAGCTGCTTGGCTTCCGGCGAAGCCGCATCGAGCTTGGGATCGATCACGTCGGTCACGCGGAACACGAAACGCTCGGTCTGCTGGTCGCCTTCGGCGCTGGCGGGCGCGCCCTTCGGCGTTTTGAACACGGCGTCGACCACCTTGGCCGGCAGGAAGCCGGCCTGCTTGCGGCGCTGCAGATCGGTTGCCGTTTCCACTTTAAGTCCGGCCTCGCTCGCGACCTGAGCGAACGCCGTGCCGGCCTTGAGCTTGCCGAGCATGTCGTCGGCCTTGGCCTGCAGACGCTTGCCGATCTCGTCGTCGCGCCAGCGCGTCGCGACCTGATCCTTCACCTCGTCGAGCGGGCGCTCGCGCGATGGCGTGATGCCGGTGACGTCGTACCAGAGATAGCCGCCGGCCGGCAGTTGCAGCGCATCGCTGTCGACGCCGATGTCGCTGGAGAAGGCGGCGTCGATCACGTCCGGCGTCTTCGGCAGGTCGGCGATCGGCTTGCCGTCCAGCCCGCGGCCGGAGCGGTCGACCGCCTCGATGGTGACGGATTTGAGTTCAAGCTTCTTGGCGGTTTCGGCGAGGGTGGAGCCGGCGGCGCGCTCGTCCTCGATCTTGTCGCGCAGATTTCCGAGCTCGGTCTTGGCGCGGGTCTCGGCGATCTCGCGTTTGATCTGGGCGGCGACGTCCTCGTAGGTCTTCTGCTGCCCCGGTTCGATCTTGTCGACTTGCAGCAGCACCGTGCCGAAGCGGCCCTTGACCGGCGCGCTGACCTCGCCCGGCTTGAGCGCGAAGGCGGCGTCGGCGACGGCCGGATCGATGATGTCGGACTTCGCCACCGTGCCGACCTCGATATCGGACTCCTTCATGCCGCGCTCCTTGGCCAGATCGGCGAAGCTCAGGCCCTTGGTGATGCGATCATGCGCGGCCGCGGCCTCGTCCGCATTCGGGAACACGATCTGGCGCAGCTCGCGGCGCTCGGGCGTGCCATAGTTGTTGATGTGTTGCTCGTAGTAAGTCTTGGCATCGGCGTCGGGCACCGACTCCGGCTTGGCGATGTCGGCCGGCGCGAGCGAGAGCAGCGTGACCTTGCGATATTCCGGCGCGCGGAACAGAACCTTGCGCTCCTCGAAATATTTGGCGAGCTCCTCCGGCGTCGGCTGCGGAACATCGCCGGCCTGCGCGGCCCCAACGGCAGATATTCGATGGTGCGTTTTTCGTTCTGAAATTGATTGATCGCGGTCAGCGTCGCGACCGGAACGTGCAGCTCGCCGCTGACGCTTTGCGCGATCTGCCGGCGCAAGGTCACGCGCCGCTGCTCTTCGACGAAGCGGCCTTCGGTGAAGCCGGCCTGGCGGATGATCTGCTCGAAACGCGAACGGTCGAATTGGCCGGTGATCCCGCGGAAATTCGGATCGCTGGTGATGCGCTGCGCGATGTCGTCGTTGGACAGGCCGAGGCGCAATTGCCGTGACTGCTCGTCGAGCGTGGTCTCGGCGACCAGTTGGCCAAGCAATTGCCGGTCGAGGCCGAGCGCGCGCGCCTGGTCGGGCGTGATCGGACGGCCAAGCTGCCGCCCGAGCTGTTGCAGCCGGTCGGTGTAAAATTGGCGGAACTGCTCGATCGAAATCTCGGTATTGCCGATCTTGGCCACCGAATTGAGGCCGAAGCCGCGGAAAATGTCGCCGATGCCCCAGATCGCGAAGCTGATCACGAGGACGCCCATGATGACGGCCATGACGGCCTTGCCGAGCCAGGTCGAGGAGGCTTTGTGGATACCGCGGAGCATGCGCGCGTTTCTTCCTGGGTGTCCGTGACGTCAGAATGAAGGGTAATGGCGTCCTTATAGGGAGCGGGTCAACTCCTTGCAACTCAAGAAGGATCGGCGTCAGGCCGGCCCGCTCTGGCGCCCGTCGAGCGGGTCTGATAACCGCACGCGCAAAGGGACTTGTACATGGCGGCGGCGACCATACGCCCGCTGGTGGCGGGCAACTGGAAGATGAACGGGCTTGCCGTCTCGGAGGGCGAGCTTGCCAAGATCATCAAGGGCGCGGCAGCGCTTGCCGCAAAAGTCGACCTGATGGTGTGCCCGCCGGCGACCCTGATCGCGACGTTCGCAGGCGCGGCGCGCGGCTCCGCCGTGATCATCGGCGGTCAGGATTGTCACGCCGAGCCGTCCGGCGCCCATACCGGCGACATCGCGGCCGAAATGCTGGCCGATGCCGGCGCCCGCGCCGTCATCGTCGGCCACTCCGAGCGCCGCACCGACCATCACGAAACCGACGCGCAAGTGCGCGCCAAGGCGCTGGCCGCGCGGCGGGCAGGACTGATCGCGATCGTCTGCGTCGGCGAACAGCGGTCCGAGCGCGACGGCGGGGCAGACCCTCGACGGTCGTCGGCCGCCAGCTCGACGGTTCGCTGCCCGATGGCGGAACCAGCGCCAATCTGGTGATCGCCTATGAGCCGGTGTGGGCGATCGGAACGGGCTTGACCCCGACGGCGGCCGACGTGGCAGAGGTTCACGCCTTCATCCGCCAAAAGCTCAGTGACCGCTATGGCGCAGAAGAAGGTAGCCGCATCCGCATCCTCTATGGCGGCTCGGTCAAGCCCTCAAACGCCAAGGAGCTTCTCGACGTTGCCAATGTGAACGGCGCCCTGGTCGGCGGCGCCAGCCTGAAAGCGGAGGATTTCCTTGGTATTGCGGGGGTTTACCGCTAGCGCATGATCCTAAAATAATGGCAACCGGTTTTTGGAAAAGATCATGCACAAACAAGGCGCGATTTTGTTGCGGACTGAAGTGCTTTAACGGCAGTCCGGCAAGGGTGGAAATACGCCGAAGGATCGTGTAGAGACCGCGGCGAATTCCTATATGACGCGCATGGCGCCGCCTCTCGCGGCGAGCCCGGACCGGTTTGGGTATTGAACGGATTTTAGCGTCATGCAGCAGTGATCATTGTCATCCATCTGATGCTGGTGCTCGCCTTGATCGGCGTGGTGCTGCTGCAGCGCTCCGAGGGCGGCGGGCTTGGCATTGGCGGGGGCGGTGGCGGCGGTTTCATGAGCAGCCGCGGCACCGCCAACATGCTCACGCGCGCGACCGCGATCCTCGCCGGCCTGTTCTTTGTGACCAGCCTCGTGCTGTCGATCCTGGCCGGCTTCAACCGCAAGCCGACCTCCATCATCCAGGGCGGCCAGAGCGCGCCCACAGCGCCAGGTGCGCCGGCACCGCTCGGCAGCGGCAGCGGCGGGCTGCTCAACCAATTGCAACGGGCGCACCCGCGGCGCCGCCGGCCGCTCCGTCGGGACCGCAGGTGCCGCAGTCGAAGTGAGAGACTTCAACGAGGGGCCGGGAAACCGGCCCTTCGGCGTTTTGGACGAGTGCAGATCGGGGGGCCAGTAGACTTGCTCAGTAAAAACGTGAAGGTCGAGATGCAAGTATCTGCAATAGCGAAAGATTTTCAATCTACGCACAGGCGCAGAGCGGCCCTTCGCTTTTCGCGCTCGTCGAATTGATTTGGGGTAGCTAAAGGTTAGGTCCCATGGCGCGGTACATCTTCATCACCGGCGGCGTGGTCTCCTCACTGGGTAAGGGTCTCGCATCAGCGGCGCTCGGCGCGCTGCTGCAAGCGCGCGGCTACAAGGTCCGCCTGCGCAAGCTCGATCCCTATCTCAACGTCGATCCCGGCACGATGTCGCCGTATCAGCACGGCGAGGTCTTCGTCACCGACGACGGCGCCGAGACCGATCTCGACCTCGGCCACTACGAGCGCTTCACCGGCCGACCGGCGACGCGGCAGGACAACATCACCACCGGCCGCATCTACCAGGACATTCTCGCCAAGGAGCGGCGCGGCGACTATCTCGGCGCCACCATCCAGGTGATCCCGCACGTCACCAACGCCATCAAGGATTTCATCCGCGACGGCAATGACGGCTTCGACTTCGTGCTGTGCGAGATCGGCGGCACGGTCGGCGACATCGAGGGCCTGCCGTTCTTCGAGGCGATCCGGCAATTGGGCAACGATCTGCCGCGCCACCACGCGGTCTATATCCATCTCACGCTGCTGCCGTTCATCCCGAGCGCGGGCGAGTTGAAGACCAAGCCGACGCAGCATTCGGTCAAGGAGCTGCGCTCGATCGGCATCCAGCCCGACATTCTGCTGTGCCGCACCGACCGCCCGATCCCCGAGGGCGAGCGGCGCAAGCTCGGCCTGTTCTGCAATGTGCGCGAAAACGCCGTGATCGAAGCGCGCGACGTCGACAACATCTACGCCGTGCCGGAGGCCTATCACGCGGCCGGGCTCGACCGCGAAGTGCTGGAGGCCTTCGGTCTCGATCCGGTCAAGCGCGCCCGATCTGGCGCGCTGGCAGCTGATCAACGAGCGCATGCGCAATCCGGAAGGCGACGTCACCATCGCCATCGTCGGCAAATACACCGGCCTGAAGGACGCCTACAAATCGCTGATCGAGGCGCTGTCGCACGGCGGCATCGCCAACAAGGTCAAGGTCAATCTCGACTGGATCGAGTTGGAAGTGTTCGAGAACGAAGACCCGGCGCCGTTCCTCGAACACGTCAACGGCATTCTGGTGCCCGGCGGCTTCGGCCAGCGCGGCGCCGAAGGCAAAATCCGCGCGGCGCGGTTCGCGCGCGAGCGCAACGTGCCGTATTTCGGCATCTGCTTCGGCATGCAGATGGCGGTGCTGGAAGCCGCGCGCAATCTGTGCGGCATCGAGAACGCCAATTCCACCGAGTTCGGCCCGACGACCGGAGCCGGTGGTCGGCCTGATGACCGAATGGCTCAAGGGCAACGAACTGCAGAAGCGCATCGCCGGCGGCGATCTCGGCGGCACCATGCGGCTAGGTGCCTATGCGGCGACGCTGACACGCGGCAGCCGCGTGGCGCAAATCTACGGCACCACGGAAATCTCCGAGCGCCACCGCCACCGCTACGAAGTCAACACGACCTACAAGGGCCGGCTCGAGCAGCGTGGCATGCGCTTCTCCGGCATGTCGCCGGACGGCATCCTGCCGGAGATCATCGAATACGAGGATCATCCCTGGTTCATCGGCGTGCAATTCCATCCCGAGCTGAAATCGCGGCCGTTCGAGCCGCATCCGCTGTTCTCGTCGTTCATCGGCGCGGCGGTCGACCAGAGCCGGCTGGTGTAATTCGCCAACCGTTGACCGCGCCGCTTGGGCGCTTCATGGTCTCGGCGCACGAGGATTAAGCGTGGAAGCAAAACCCAACACCACCGTCACCATCGGCGCCGTGCGCTTCGGCAATGCCTTGCCGCTGGCGCTGATCGCCGGGCCCTGCGCGCTGGAAAGCCGCGCGCATGCGCTGGAAATGGCGACGGCGCTGAAGGAGATCGCCGCGCGCGTCGGCATCGGCCTCGTCTACAAGACCTCGTTCGACAAGGCCAACCGCACCTCTGCCAAGAGCGCGCGCGGCATCGGGCTCGACGCGGCGCTGCCCATATTCGCCGAAATCCGCGACACGCTGAAACTGCCCGTGCTCACCGACGTGCACGATGCCGAGCAATGCGCGCGCGTAGCGCAAGCGGTCGACGTGTTGCAGATCCCGGCCTTCCTGTGCCGGCAGACCGATCTGCTGATCGCCGCCGCCAAGACCGGCAAGGCCGTCAACGTGAAGAAGGGCCAGTTCCTGGCGCCCTGGGACATGCAGAACGTGGTCGCGAAAATCACGGCGGCGGGAAACCGCAACGTGCTGGTGACCGAGCGCGGCGTGTCGTTCGGCTACAACACGCTGGTGTCCGACATGCGCGCGCTGCCGATCCTGAAGGAGAAAACCGGCGCACCGGTGATCTTCGACGCCACCCATTCGGTGCAGCAGCCGGGCGGGCAGGGCACGTCCTCGGGCGGCGAGCGCGAATTCGTGCCGGTGCTGGCGCGCGCGGCGGTCGCGGTCGGCGTCGCCGGCGTGTTCATCGAGACCCACCAGGATCCCGACAAGGCGCCGTCCGACGGCCCCAACATGATGCCGCTGAAGCAGATGGAGCCGCTGCTGCGCACGCTGGTCGAATTCGACCGGCTGGCCAAGCGCTGAACGCGCATGATCCCGAAAAGTGGGAACCGGTTGTCGGATCAGATCATGCGCAAACAAAGAATACGCGGCGTGCGCTGATCATGGGCCGCGTCCTCAACCTCATGGCGTTCGTCATATTCGCGACGTCGCTGTTCATGCGCTCGGTCGATCCGGTCATTCCGCAAATCGCCGAAGGTTTGAACGTGGCGCCGACCACCGCCGCGTTGCTGTCGACCGGCTTCACCTTGCCTTATGCGCTGATGCAGCCGGTGCTCGGCGCGCTCGCCGACATGTTCAGCAAGGCGCGGCTGATCGCGATCTGCATGCTGATCGGCGGCATCACCACGCTCGCCTGCGGGCTGGTGACGAATTTCGAGACGCTGATGGGTCTGCGCGTGCTCGCCGGGATGACCGCCGGCGGCGTATTCCCGATCGCGTTCGCGGTCGTCGGCGACCGCGTTCCGGTGGCGCAGCGCCAGGTCGCGATCGGCAAGCTGCTGTTCGCGGCCATGAGCGGCAATCTGCTGGGCGCGTCGGGCGCCGGCGTGATCGGCGATCTGATCGGCTGGCGCGGCGTGTTCTTTGCGACCGGCGCCATCGACCTGATCGCGCTCGGCGTAGCCATTCCCGGCTTCTCGCGGCATGAACGAGGCGGCCGGACGTTTCGATCTGTCGAGCTTGGTTCCGAACTATCGCGCGATCTTCAGCAACCGATGGCGAAATACTGTTTTGGCGCGGTATTCGTGGAAGCGGTATTCATGTTCGGCGTGTTTCCCTACATGGCGGGCCTGCTGCACACCGAAGGCGAAACGCGCGCCTCGATCGCCGGCATCGTGATCGCGGGCTTCGGCATCGGCGGCATCATCTACACGCTGCTGGTGTCGCGGCTGCTCGCACATTTCGGCGAACGGCGTTTGATGGCGGCCGGCGGCATGGCGATGGCATTCTGCCTGATCGTGATCGCGCTGCGCGCGCCCTGGCCGGTCGAGTTCGCCAATTTCATTCTGCTCGGCTTCGGCTTCTACCTGCTGCACGGCTGCATCCAGGTCTATGTCACCGAACTGGCGCCGGCGGCGCGCGGATCGGCGATGGCCGGGCATTCGGCGTTTTTCTTTTTGGGTCAGGCGATCGGGCCGGTGGTCTATGGCCTCGGCCTTTCCAGCGTCGGCATCGTCCCGGTGCTGCTGTTCGGCGCGGTCATGCTGACGGCGACCGGCTGGATTTGCGCGCTTGCGTTTGCGGCGGCCGGCGAGCGCATCGTCCCCGATTTAGTCGCATGACGACGTGGAAAACCTGCTTCGCAAGCGCCCGGAGTTCGCTATGATCGCCACGGCCTGGAAATTATTGTGCTTTGCGCGAACGACGGGGGCTAAGTCATGGTGTTGCAGTCGCTTGAAGGTTTGCCGGCATTCGTTGCCTATTTTTGTCTGTCGGTGGCGTTGGTGATCGCATTCCTGCTGATCTATACGCGCCTCACGCCGATCAACGAATTTGAACTGGTCCGCAAGAACGTTCCGGGCGCCGCCATTGCGCTCGGCTTGAGCTTGCTCGGCTTCGCCCTGCCGGTCGCCAGCGCGGTCGCGCATGCCGCCGACCTGGTCGATTGCGCGATCTGGGGCGTGATCGCGCTCGTCGTGCAAATCGGTACGTTTTACGCCGCGCGCATTCCGGTGCCGGATCTTTCAAACCGGATCGCGGCCGGCGATCTGGCGCCGGCGATCTGGCTCGGCCTTGCCTCGCTCACGGCCGGCCTGCTGAGCGCCGCCTCGATGACGCTGTGAGACGGCGATGAAGCGATCCTCTCAGGTCGCGCTGTTGCTGATGGGCGTGACCAGCGCCGGCGCTTCGAGCCTACGCGCTGCTTCCGCCGCGCGAATGCGCCGCGCCGGAAAAACCGGCGGCGATGGCGCCGGGCGCGATCAGCCCGCAGACGCTCGCGCCTGGTGCTGTGGCCGGCCGTGAAGCCGGCATGCGCCTTGCGAGCCGAGCCGGCGCTCGTCCTGGCGCTATCGTTCCTATTGGTCCAGCCGTTCGTACGGCTACAGTTCGTCGCCGACGCAGCCATCCGGCCGGCGCAGTCTGTTCTCGCCGTCGACGGAGCCACACCTCGGTGCCGTCGGTGGGGCATAGCGACCGGACTCGCGCGGCGGCTTCGGCAGCACCGGCCATTCGGTCGGCGCGCATTCTTCCGGCAGCTGATGCAACGGATCGCCAGCGAAGAGCGTCCCGACTGGCGCGCGCGCGCGGAAGAGATCGGCTTTAATTTTCACACCATCGACGGCGAGCGCTATTGGGACGAGCGGGCCTATTACGCCTTTACGCTGAAGGAAATCGAACGCGATCTCGAAGCGCCGACCGGCGAACTGGACAAGATGTGCCGCGAACTGGTCGCGCGCGTGATCGCCGACGAGCAGCTGATGCGGCGGCTCGCCATTCCGGTGCCGTTCTGGAACTGGATCGCGCGCAGCTGGAAAAAGTCGCGAACCGAGCCTCTATGGCCGCTTCGACCTGCGCTATGACGGCAACGGGCCGGCAAAGCTGCTCGAATACAATGCCGACACGCCGACCGCGGTGCTGGAGACCGGCGTGTTCCAGTGGATGTGGCTCGAGCAGGCGATCGAGCGCAAAGTCCTGCCGAAAGACGCCGACCAGTTCAATTCGCTGCACGAGCGGCTGATCCAGGGCTGGAAGGAGATCGGCAACGGCCGGCCGCTGCATCTCACCGCGCATGATGGACAATCCGGAAGACGCCGGCACCATCGCTTATCTCGAGGATTGCGCGCATCAGGCCGGCCTGACGACAACGGTGCTGCCGATCGAGGACATCGGCAAAAGCCGCGCCGGGCAGTTCATCGACGACGACAATCGTCCGATCGAATTGCTGTTCAAGCTTTATCCGTGGGAATGGATGATGCGCGAAGCCTTCGGCGCCTCGCTGCCCGGTTCGGCGACGCAATTTGTCGAGCCGCCCTGGAAGGCGGTTCTCTCCAACAAGGGCATTCTGCCGCTGCTGTGGGAGATGTTTCCGAACCATCCCAATCTGCTGCCGGCCTATTTCGACGACGATCCGAAAGCCGCGACGCTCGGCGCCTCCTATGCGCGCAAGCCGCTCTATTCGCGCGAAGGCGCCAATATCGATCTGGTCAGCGACGGCCGTTCGCTCGACAAGGACGACGGTCCCTATGGCGCGGAAGGTTTTGTGCGGCAGGCGATCGCGCCGCTGCCGCAGTTCGACGGCAATTACACCGTGCTCGGTTCGTGGTTCGCCGCCGGCGCGCCGTGCGGACTGTCGGTGCGCGAGGACGCGAGCCGCGATCACCAAGAACACGTCGCGCTTCCTGCCGCACGCCATCGTCGGATGAGCATTTTGTTTGCGCATGATCTTATCCGAAAACCGGTTCCCATCCCCGATCACGTCGAGGACATGCTTTTCGGGATCATGCGCTAGCCGCGCCCGCGATAGGGCGCGACGCCCTGGTCGGGCACCCAGACGTCCTTCGGCAATTTGCCGGCCTGCCAGAACACGTCGATCGGCATGCCGCCGCGCGGATACCAGTAGCCGCCGATGCGCAGCCATTTCGGCTTGAGCAGCGCGACCAGTTTCTTGCCGATGGCGACGGTGCAGTCCTCGTGGAAGGCGCCGTGATTGCGGAAGCTGTTGAGATAGAGCTTGAGCGATTTCGACTCGACCAGGAAGCGGCCCGGCACATAGTCGATCACCAGATGGGCGAAATCGGGCTGGCCGGTGATCGGGCACAGCGCGGTGAATTCCGGCGCGGTGAAACGCGCCACGTAATTGGTGTCGGCGTGCGGATTGGCGACGCGGTCGAGCTACCGCCTTGTCGGGCGAGGCGGGGATCGGGCTCGGGCGGCCGAGTTGCAGCGGTTTCTTGGCCATGGGCGTTTATTGCCATGTCGCGGCTTTCCATGCCTCGCTTGCGCGGAGCATGACAAGGGGGTTGTCCGATCCTGTAGAAGCGCGGCACCAACGCCGGAACAGCCCATGACCGCCATCATCGACATCATCGGCCGCGAAATCCTCGACAGCCGCGGCAATCCGACCGTCGAAGTCGACGTCGTGCTGGAGGACGGCTCGCAGGGCCGCGCCGCGGTGCCGTCCGGCGCCTCGACCGGCGCGCACGAGGCGGTCGAGCTGCGCGACGGCGACAAGGCGCGCTACGGCGGCAAGGGCGTGCGCAAGGCGGTCGATGCGGTCAATGGCGAAATCTTCGACGCGCTCGGCGGCATGGATGCCGAGGCGCAGGCCAAGATCGACGAGACGTTGATCGCGCTCGACGGCACGCCCAACAAGGGCCGGCTCGGCGCCAATGCCATTCTCGGCGTGTCGCTCGCCGTCGCCAAGGCCGCGGCCAATGCCAAGCAGGCGCCGCTCTATCGTTATGTCGGCGGCACCGCCGCGCGCATCCTGCCGGTGCCGATGATGAACATCGTCAATGGCGGCGTGCATGCCGACAATCCGATCGACTTCCAGGAATTCATGATCATGCCGGTCGGCGCGCCGACTTTCGCCGAGGCGCTGCGCGCGGGCGCGGAAATTTTCCACACGCTGAAGGTCGCGCTCAAGGCCGCCGGCCTCAACACCAATGTCGGCGACGAGGGCGGCTTTGCGCCCAACCTGAAGTCGGCGGAAGCCGCGCTCGATTTCGTCATGCAGGCGATCGCGAAGGCCGGCTACAAGCCGGGCGGCGATGTCATGCTGGCGCTCGATCTGCGCCGCCACCGAATTCTTCAAGAACGGCGCCTACGTCTACGAAGGCGAGGGCAAGACCCGCTCGCCAGCAGCAGCAGGTCGAATATCTGGCGCAGCTTGTCGGCAAATATCCCGATCGTCTCGATCGAAGACGGCATGGCGGAGGACGATTGGGACGGCTGGAAGATTGCTGACGCAAAAGATCGGCGGCAAATGCCAGCTGGTCGGCGACGATCTGTTCGTCACCAACGTGACGCGGCTGGCCAAGGGCATCAAGGACGGCATCGCCAATTCGATCCTGATCAAGGTCAACCAGATCGGCACGCTGACCGAGACGCTGGCCGCCGTCGAGATGGCGCACAAGGCCGGCTACACCGCGGTGATGTCGCACCGCTCGGGCGAAACGGAAGATTCGACCATCGCCGATCTCGCGGTCGCCACCAATTGCGGGCAGATCAAGACCGGCTCGCTGGCGCGCTCCGACCGCACCGCGAAATACAATCAGCTGCTGCGCATCGAGGAGGAACTGGGCGCGCAGGCGAAATATGCCGGCCGCGAGGCGTTGAAGGCGAGGCGTTAGACATGTTCCAAATTAGCCTGCGTGGGCGGCGGCTTGCATTGACCGCCAAATCGCCGCAAATTGCCGCCGAATCCCGGACGCCGTAAGCGAGAATTGACGATGGATCAGACCACGAGCTTTGCCCGCCACGATCGCCGCCGCGCCGTCGATAGCCTCGCCGAGTTCGTCGCGCAATCGGTCGACGCCGCGCGCGCGGTCGACAAGCCATTCTTCCATCTCGAATTCGACCGGGTGTTCCCGGACGACATCTACGCGCAAATTCTCGCGCTGATGCCGGAGTCGTCCGACTACCGGCCGATGCATGGCCGCAGCAAGGGCCACGATCTCGCCGACGGCACCCATACGCGCGTGAAGATCGATCTGTTCCCGGAATACATCCGCAATCTGCCGCCGGAGAAGCGCGCGCTGTGGGACGTGGTCGGCCGCGCGCTGTGCTCCGAGCCGGTCAAGCAGGCCTTCATCCGCCGTCTCGCGCCCGGCCTGTCGAAGCGTTTCGGCAAGGACTTCGCCAAGGTCGGCATGTATCCGATCCCGATCCTGACCCGCGACATCCCCGGCTATCTGATCACGCCGCACACCGATACGCGCTGGAAGGGAATCACGGTTCAGCTTTACCTGCCGAAGGACGACGCCAACACCGACATCGGCACCATCTTCCACGAGAAGCTGCCCGACGGCTCGCTGCCGAAGAAAACGCAGATGCGTTTTGCGCCCAATACCGGCTACGCCTTCGCGGTCGGCGACGACACCTGGCACTCGGCCGACCCGGTGCACAACCGGGTCAAGACCCGCAACTCGATCCTGCTCACTTATTTCGTCGATCACGGGCTGCTGCGCATCCTGCGCAACCGCGGCAAGCGATTGGGCAATTTCGTCCGCAACGAGATCAGGCACCGGATATAGATTGTCGTCCCACCAGCATTGAATATTTTGTTGTCATGGCCGAGCTTGTCCCGGCCATCTCGATTAGGGGCGCACGGCCTTGCCTTCCTAAGCGGGATGCGCGGGTCAAGCCCGCGCATGACAGCGGAGCGCCGCCCGCCATTAAAGCCGCCTTAACGCGATTGCCGCATCGTGGCGCCCATGGTCTCCCACCGGCGTCGCCGCACCATCCTGACCGCGCTCGGTCTTTATATCTTCGCCGCGCTGTTCATCGGCTATTTCGCCGTCAATGCCTTTACCGGCAATCACGGCCTGCGCGCGCAACAGGACCTCGATCAGCAGCTGGCGGCGATGCAGCAGGAACTGGCGCAGGCTCAAAGCCGAGCACGCGGTGTGGGAGCGGCGGGTGGCGCTGCTGCGCTCCGACCGGCTCGACCCCGACATGCTGGACGAGCGCGCCCGCGCGCTGCTCGGGCTATGTCGACCCGCGCGATCTGACCCTGCTCATCCACCCGCGCTAGCGCGTGATCCCGAAAAGTGGGAACCGGTTTTCGGATAAGATCACGCGCGTTTTGTCTAAACCGGGGTATCGCGCCGTTGTCCACCGCCGCGCTTTGAAATTTTCGGCCAATTTCCAGGTGATTTCCGCAATTCCGCGCGGCGGCCTCGCGCTTCCGCCCACCTGCGATTTAAGCTATTGCAGGGTCGCAAGGCTTAACCGACGCCCCGTCACAATTCGCGCGGACGCTTTCGCAGGGAGTGCCAATGGCGGTCGCCCAGAAAAACCCGAACGCCGGTGACAAAACGCCGGCGAGCCAGCCGGTCCCCGATTTCAGCAAGGAACAGGACCTTTCCGCCTATCGCACCATGCTGACCATCCGCCGCTTCGAGGAGAAGGCGGGGCAGATGTACGGCATGGGGCTGATCGGCGGCTTCTGCCACCTCTATATCGGCCAGGAAGCCGTCGTGGTCGGCATGCAGATGGCGCTCAAGGCCGGCGACCAGGTGATCACCGGCTACCGCGACCACGGCCACATGCTCGCCTGCGGCATGGACCCCAAGGGCGTGATGGCGGAACTGACCGGCCGCACCCATGGCTATTCCAAGGGCAAGGGCGGCTCGATGCACATGTTCAGCGTCGAGAAGGGCTTCTTCGGCGGCCACGGCATTGTCGGCGCGCAGGTGCCGCTCGGCACCGGCCTGGCCTTCGCCAATCACTACCGCGGCAACGACAACATCACCGTGACCTATTTCGGCGACGGCGCCGCCAACCAGGGCCAGGTCTATGAGAGCTTCAACATGGCCGAGCTGTGGAAGCTGCCGGTCATCTACGTGATCGAGAACAACCGCTACGCCATGGGCACCGCGATCACGCGCGCCTCGGCCGAGGTGAACCTGTCGCGGCGCGGACTGTCGTTCAACATTCCCGGCGAGCAGGTCGACGGCATGGACGTGCGCGCGGTGAAAGCCGCCGGCGAGAAGGCGGCCGCCTGGTGCCGCGCCGGCAAGGGGCCCTATCATTCTGGAAATGCTCACCTACCGCTATCGCGGCCACTCGATGTCGGATCCGGCGAAATACCGCACGCGCGAGGAAGTCGACGAGGTGCGCACCACGCACGATCCGATCGACATGGCGCGGCACCGCATCCTGGAAAAGAAATTCGCCAACGAAGACGAGCTGAAGAAGATCGACGGCGAGGTGCGCGACCTGATCAACCAGGCGGCGGAATTCGCCACCCACGATCCGGAGCCGGACGTGTCCGAACTTTATACCGACATTTATCGCTGAGTCAGTTGCCGGGAAACCAGTAGCGCCCATGCCGATCGAAGTGCTCATGCCCGCGCTGTCGCCCACGATGGAGAAGGGCAACCTCGCCAAGTGGCTCAAGAAGGAAGGCGACAGCGTCAAGTCGGGCGACATCATTGCCGAGATCGAGACCGACAAGGCCACCATGGAAGTGGAAGCGGCGGACGAGGGCACGCTCGGAAAAATCCTGGTGCCCGCCGGCACCGCCGACGTGGCGGTGAATACGCCGATCGCGGTGATCCTGAGCGAGGGCGAGGACAAGTCGGCGATCAAGGCTGCAAAACCCGCTCCACGGCGCCGCAGCCTGAGACGCGCCCCGCGGGCGCTCCTCAGGATAGGCGGTTAGAGCCCTCAGCCTGAGAGGCGCGAAGCGTCGGCTCGAAGGGCAACGGCGACGAAAGCTCCCGCAGCGCCCATGCCGCAGGCCGCGGCCGATCCCGACATTCCCGAAGGCACCGAGATGGTCACCATGACCATGCGCGAAGCGCTGCGCGACGCCATGGCCGAGGAGATGCGGCGCGACAAAGACGTGTTCGTGATGGGCGAGGAGGTCGCCGAATATCAGGGCGCCTACAAGGTCACGCAAGGACTGCTGCAGGAGTTCGGCGCCAAGCGCGTGATCGACACGCCGATCACCGAGCATGGCTTTGCCGGTCTGGGCGTCGGCGCGGCGCTGGCCGGCCTGAAACCGATCGTCGAGTTCATGACCTTCAATTTCGCCATGCAGGCGATGGACCAGCTGATCAATTCGGCGGCCAAGACGCTCTACATGTCGGGCGGGCAGATGAGCTGCTCGATCGTGTTCCGCGGACCGAACGGCGCCGCCGCGCGCGTCGCCGCCCAGCACAGCCAGGATTATTCGTCCTGGTATTCGCACATCCCGGGCTTGCGGGTGATCGCGCCCTCGACCGCCGCCGACGCCAAGGGCTTGCTCAAGGCCGCGATCCGCGATCCCAATCCGGTGATCTTCCTGGAAAACGAAATCCTCTACGGCCATTCCTCCGCCGTTCCGAAGCTTGATGACTTCGTGCTGCCGATCGGCAAGGCGAAAATCGCGCGCGCCGGCAACGACGTCACGATCATTGCGTGGTCGATGGGCATGACCTATGCGCTGAAGGCGGCCGACGAACTGGCCAAGGACGGCATCGACGCGGAAGTGATCGATCTGCGCACGCTCAAGCCGATGGACACCGACACCATCATCGCCTCGGTGCAGAAGACCGGCCGCGCCGTCACGGTCGAGGAGGGCTGGCAGCAGTCCGGCGTCGGCGCCGAGATCGCCGCTCGCATCATGGAGCACGCTTTCGATTATCTCGACGCGCCGGTCGCGCGCGTGTCCGGCAAGGACGTGCCGATGCCTTACGCCGCCAATCTCGAGAAGCTCGCGCTGCCTTCGGTCGCCGACGTGGTCGAGGCGGCGAAAGCGGTTTGTTACCGGTAGCGCGCCATGCCCACCAACATCCTCATGCCCGCGCTGTCGCCCACCATGGAGAAGGGCAACCTGGCGCGTTGGCTCAAGAAGGAGGGCGACAAGATCAAGGCCGGCGACATCATCGCGGAGATCGAGACCGACAAGGCGACGATGGAATATGAGGCGGTGGACGAAGGCACGCTCGCCAAGATCGTGGTGCCGGAAGGCGCGCAGGACGTGGCGGTGAACGCCGTCATCGCCGTGCTGGCGAGCGAGGGCGAGGATGTGAAGGCGGCGGCCGCGAGTGCGGGAAAAACGACAGCTCCGACCCGGGCGCTGGAGAAACTGGCCGCGCCATCCTTCGGGGCGTCCGCTGCGCCCAGGCCTCATCCTTCGAGACGCGCCCTGCGGGCGCTCCTCAGGATGAGGCGAAGAGAAGCCTTCGTCCTGAGGAGGG
Source organism: uncultured Alphaproteobacteria bacterium (assembly GCA_963781875.1). Taxonomy (GTDB): domain Bacteria; phylum Pseudomonadota; class Alphaproteobacteria; order Rhizobiales; family Xanthobacteraceae; genus Pseudolabrys. Next base: position 45,731 of record CAWAHP010000008.1, on the reverse strand, counting down.
CGCAAAAGCGCCCGTCTCGAAGGGCGAGGGCGGGCGTGTCACTGGCGCCAACCGCATTTTCTCCTCCCCGCTGGCGCGACGATTGGCAAAGGACGCGAGTGTCGATCTCAATCGCGTGCAAGGCTCCGGCCCGCATGGCCGCGTGATCGCGCGCGACGTCGACGCGGCGAAATTGGGCCAAGGCTTGCGCGCGCCGGGCGCTGCGGCCACGATGGCCGCCATGCCCATGGCAGCGACGCCGTCCGATGCCCAGATCCGCGCGCTGTACGAGGACGGCAGTTACGATTTCGTGCCGCACGACTCGATGCGCAAGATCATCGCGCAGCGGCTGACGTTGTCGAAGCAGACCATTCCGCATTTCTATCTCACGCTCGACTGCGACATCGGCAGGCTGCTGGAAGCGCGCGCGGAGATCAACGATGCCGCGCCCAAGGACAAAGACGGCAAGCCGGCCTACAAGATTTCGGTCAACGACTTTGTCATCAAGGCGCTGGCGCTGGCCTTGCAGCGCGTGCCCGACGCCAACGTCACCTGGACTGAAGTCGGCATGCTGCACCACCAGCATTCCGACATCGGCGTGGCGGTGGCGATCCCGGGCGGGCTGATCACGCCGGTGGTGCGGCACGCTGAAGCGAAATCGCTGTCGACCATATCCAACGAGATGAAAGATTATGCCGCGCGCGCCCGCACCCGCCACCTGAAGCCGCACGAATATCAGGGCGGCTCGACCGCGATTTCCAATCTCGGCATGTACGGCATCAAGGATTTCGCCGCCGTGATCAATCCGCCGCACGCCACTATTCTGGCGGTCGGCGCCGGCGAGGAGCGCGCGGTGGCGCGCAACGGCCAGCTCGCGGTCGCGCAAATCATGACGGTGACGCTGTCGACCGATCACCGCGCCGTCGACGGCGCGCTCGGCGCCGAAATGCTCGGCGCGTTCAAGGCGCTGATCGAGAATCCGGTGATGATGGTGGTGTGACGCCGTGCGCACCGTCCTGATTTTTATCGTGGTCTACAAGCTTTCATTGCTTGCGGCCTTCGCGGCCGGCCGCCAGATTGCTGATTATTTCTTTTTGCAGGACGAGTTCACCGCCGTGCTGATGGCGCTGGGAATTTTCTCAGCAGTCGCCATCGCCGCCTTCGCCGCCGCTTATGTGCTGGCGCCGCGCGTGCGCCTGCTCGGCTATGTTGCGCTTGCGCTCGCCGTGATCGCCATCGTGATCGAGGAATTGCCGGTACTTGCCGAAGCCTTCGCCAAACGCTCGACCAATCCGGCCATGATCGGCAGCACGCAGGACAACGCGATTGCCGCCACCATGCTGATCCCGGCCGCGGTCATGCTGCTGATCCAATGGGCCTTCATCCGGCGGCGCTGGCTGGTAGCGCGCGGCGTCGAATACCGCACGCGCTGGCCATGGATCACCATCGCTTTCGCCGGCCTCGTCGGCCTCAACCCGCTGGGCATCGAGCTGATTGGCTCGGCGCTGCGCCAGTCGGTGACCGACTATTTCGCCACCTTGGCGGCGATGATCGTGCTTTGCGCTGTTGGGCTACTGGCGACCTTGGGCGCGCTCGAAGTCTTTTTGCGTCATCGCCATCTCGCGCGGCGCAATGATGCACTCGCGGCTCAGGCCGGATCGTAGCCCTTCGCCTTGAATACCGCTTGCGCTTCCGGCGACGTCAGATATTTCACCAGCGCCTTCGCCGCCTCGGCTTGCGTTGCGCCGGAGCCGACACCGGCGGCATAGACCACGGTGAAGGCCATGTCGCCGGGCAACGGCCCGACCACCTCGACGCCGGGCACCGTCAGCAGTTCCGGTTTCGAATTGATGGCAATGTCGGCTTCGCCATTGACCAACAGCGAGCCTGCGAAACCGCCGGACGGCGGATGCTTGCTCTTGCCTTTCATCTGTTCGGTAATGCCCATGCGCTCGAGCTGCTTGACGATATAGACCCCGCTGGCGCCGCCGGTGGCGGGATCGGTAAAGCTGATCGCCTTCGCCGCCAGCAGGCTGTTCTTGAGCGCGTCGATGGTGGAGATATCCGGCTTCGGTGCGCCGGCCTTCACGCCGACGGCAAAAATCGATTTTCCGAAAGTGGCGTCGGAGCCGGGCGCGATCTTGCCGTCCTTCAGCAAGGTATCGACATTGCCGCGGATCAAAATCACCGCGTCCGGCGTTTCGCCGTCCTGCACGCGCTTGGTCAGCAGGGCGGCGGTGCTCCAGGTGATATTGAGCTTGTGGCCGCTGGCCTTCTCGAACGTCGGAACGACCTCCTCCAGCACGCTCTTGACGCCCACGGTGCTGAAGACCTTGATCTCGGCGGCCTGCGCAAATGCGGCCGGTGCAATGCAAAAAGCGGCGATGGCCGCCAGGCGGCCGATATGCTTAGACACTGTTTCTCTCCCCGATTTTCTTGGAGATCATTACATGCCTAATCTGGGCTACATTCAATCGGGTCCGCGCGGAGGCGAATGAGCGTATGGCCGACACGAGTTTCGACGTCCTGATCATCGGCTCCGGCCCCGGCGGCTATGTCACCGCCATCCGCGCCGCGCAGCTCGGCTTCAAGACGGCAATCGTCGAGCGCGACTATCTCGGCGGCATCTGCCTCAACTGGGGCTGCATTCCCACCAAAGCGCTGCTGCGCTCGGCCGAGATTTTTCACTACATGCAGCACGCCAAGGACTACGGCCTGAAGGTCGACAATGTCGGCTACGACGCCAAGGCCCTGGTGGCGCGCTCGCGCGCGGTGTCAAAGCGGCTCAACGACGGCGTCGGCTTCCTGATGAAGAAAAACAAAGTCCAGATCATCTGGGGCGAGGCATCGATCGACGCGCCCGGCAAGGTGACGGTGAAAGCGTCCAAGAGCGAAGCGCCGAAGGGCGCGCTCGGCGTGGGCAGCTATCAAGCCAAGCACATCATCATCGCCACCGGCGCGCGGCCGCGCGTGCTGCCCGGCCTCGAGCCGGACAAGAAACTGGTGTGGACCTATTTCGAAGCGATGGTGCCCGACAAGATTCCGAAGTCGCTGCTGGTGATCGGCTCGGGCGCCATCGGCATCGAGTTTGCCTCGTTCTACCGCACGCTCGGCTCGCAAGTGACCGTGGTCGAAGTGCTGCCGCAAATCTTGCCGGTCGAGGATCACGAGATTCAAGCGTTCGCGCGCAAGAGCTTCGAGAAGCAGGGCATCAAGATCCTGACCAATGCCAAGGTGACCAAGCTCGACAAGAAGTCCGACAGCGTCACCGCGACGATCGAAGAAGGCGGCAAATCGCAGACCATCACCGCCGAGCGCGTGATCTCGGCGGTCGGCGTGGTCGGCAATATCGAAAATCTTGGTCTGGAAAAGCTCGGCGTGAAAACCGAGCGTGGCATCATCGTCGTCGATCTCTTCAACAAAACCAATGTGCCCGGCATCTATGCCATCGGCGACGTCTCCGGCCCGCCGATGCTGGCGCACAAGGCCGAGCACGAGGGCGTGGTCTGCATCGAGGCGATCAAGGGTCTCAATCCCCATGCAATGAACAAGCTGATGATCCCGGGCTGCACCTATTGCTCGCCGCAGATCGCCTCGGTCGGCCTTACCGAGCAGGCGGCGAAAGATCAAAAACGCGACATCCGCGTCGGCCGCTTTCCCTTTGTCGGCAACGGCAAGGCGATCGCGCTCGGCGAAGACCAGGGGCTGGTGAAGGTGATCTTCGACAGCAAGACCGGGCAGCTGCTCGGCGCGCACATGGTTGGTGCCGAAGTCACCGAGCTGATCCAAGGCTATGTGGTGGCGATGAACCTGGAGACGACGGAAGCGGAACTGATGCACACCGTGTTTCCGCATCCGACGCTGTCGGAGATGATGAAGGAAGCCGTGCTCGACGCCTACGGGCGCGTGCTGAACATGTAAGCGTTGGCGTGACGCTAGACCAAAGGGAATATTTCGATGGCCAAGTTCGCAAACATTCTCGAGACCGTCGGCAACACGCCGGTGGTCAAGATCAACAAGCTGGCGCCGAAAGGCATCAACCTGTTCGTCAAGATCGAGGCGTTCAATCCGCTCGGCTCGGTCAAGGACCGGCTGGCGCTCGGCATCATCGAGGACGCCGAACGCACCGGCAAGCTCAAGCCCGGGCAGACGGTGGTCGAGGCGACCTCCGGCAATACCGGCATCGGGCTTGCCATGGTCTGCGCGCAGAAGGGCTATCCGCTGGTGGTCACGATGGCGGAAACCTTCAGCGTCGAGCGCCGCAAGCTGATGCGCTTCCTCGGCGCCAAGGTGGTGCTGACGCCGGCGGCCGAGCGCGGCATGGGCATGGTCAACAAGGCGGTCGAGCTCGCCAAGACGCATGGCTGGTTCTTGACCCGCCAGTTCGAGAACGAAGCCAATCCCGACATGCATTCGCGCACCACCGCGCGCGAGATCGTCAACGACTTCAAAGGCGAGAAGCTCGACTACTGGGTCACCGGCTTCGGCACCGGCGGCACGCTCAAGGGCGTTGCCCGCGTGCTCGCCAAGGAGCGGCCCGACACCAAGATCGTCGTCTGCGAGCCCGCCGACGCGCCGATGCTCTCCAGCGGCAGCACGCAGGAGCGCAACCCCGACGGCTCGCCGGCCAAGCCCAATGCCGCCTTCAAGCCGCATCCGATGCAGGGCTGGACCCCGGATTTCATTCCGAAGATCACCGGCGACGCGGTCGACATGGGCGTGATCAGCCGCATCATCACCATTGCCAACGCCGACGCGATGAAGTGGAGCCGCGAGCTGGCGCAGAAGGAAGGCATCTTCGTCGGCATCACCGCCGGCGCGACCTTCGCCGGCGCGCTCGAAGTGTGCAGAAGCGCCAAGCCGGGCGATACCGTGCTCGCCATGCTGCCCGATACCGGCGAGCGCTATCTGTCGACGCCGCTGTTCGCCGATATCGGCGTCGACATGAACGAAGACGAATTGAAGATTTCCAATTCGACGCCGAGCAACCGGCTGCCGCCGAAAGCCGCGTAACGAAATCAAATCGGAGAAAAATCCATGGGCATCCTCGCCTGGATCGTCATCGGCCTGATCGCCGGCTGGCTCGCGACCAAAATTCTCGGCGGCCGCGGCGGCCTTTTTTATAATCTCGCGGTCGGCCTGGTCGGCGCCATCGTCGGCGGCTTCCTGTTCGAAAAGCTCAGGCTGGAAGTCATGCCGGATTTCTGGGGCAATCTGATCACCGCCACCATCGGCGCCATCATCTTCCTGCTGATATGGCGAGCGATAAGAAACGCGTAACCTCTCAACTGTCGTCCCCGCGAAAGCGGGGACCCAGTAACCCCTGTCTTTCCATGCTTGACGGCCGGGCTTACTGGCTCCCGGCTCGCGCTCGCTGTCGCTCGCTTGGCCGGGACGACAGCCTCGTGACCTTGCAGCCGCCAAGCCGCAGCCGTAAGTAGAGGCCATGGCCGTCGTCCTCGACCTCAACCATCCGCGTCCGCGCCATCCGGAAAAGGCGCAGCGGCCGGATTCAGCCCTCGCTCAAAAAGCCCGACTGGATCCGCGTCAAGGCGCCGGTCTCGCCGGGCTATTTCGCCACGCAAGCCATCATGCGCGAGAACGGCCTGCACACCGTGTGCGAGGAGGCCGGCTGCCCGAATATCGGCGAGTGCTGGGAGAAGAAGCACGCCACCTTCATGATCATGGGCGACACCTGCACGCGCGCCTGCGCCTTCTGCAACGTCAAGACCGGACTGCCCGGCGCGCTCGACGCGAATGAACCAGCGCATGTCGGCGAGGCGACCGCAAAGCTTGGCCTTGCGCATATCGTTGTCACATCGGTTGATCGCGACGATCTCGCCGACGGCGGCGCCGCAGCATTTCGCCGACACCATCCGCGCCATCCGCGCGCGCTGTCCGCAACACAACGATTGAAGTGCTGACGCCCGATTTCCTGCGCAAGGACGGCGCGCTGGAAATCGTGGTCGCGGCCAAGCCCGACGTGTTCAACCACAATCTGGAAACCGTGCCGTCGCTTTATCTGTCGGTGCGGCCGGGCGCGCGCTATTTCCATTCGCTGCGGCTGTTGCAGCGGGTGAAGGAGATCGATCCGGCGATGTTCACCAAGTCGGGGATCATGCTGGGCCTGGGCGAAGAGCGCAACGAAGTGCTGCAAGTGATGGACGACCTGCGCTCGGCCAATGTCGATTTTCTCACCATCGGGCAATATCTGCAGCCGACCCGCAAGCATCACGAGGTGGTGCGCTTCGTGCCGCCGGACGAATTCAAGGCGCTGGAGACCATCGCCTACGCCAAAGGCTTCCTGATGGTGGCGGCGTCTCCGCTGACGCGCTCCTCGCATCATGCCGGCGAGGATTTCGCGCGCCTGCGAGCCGCGCGCGCCGGCGCATGATCCGTTATTCTGGGTTGCCTGCATCAGGATCGATTCGGCGGTGCCCCAATCCGCTCATTCCCGCGCAAGCCGGAATCCAGAATTTTCATATCACTCGGTCCCGGCTTTCGCGGGGACGAGCGGACCGATAACGACCGAGCCGATAACAACCATGCCGCAATTTTCCACCAAGCGCCGCGTTCGCCACAGCGCAGCGGACATGTTCGATCTGGTGGTGGACATGGAGAAATATCCGCAATTCGTGCCGCTGTGTACCGCGTTGAAAGTGCGCAGCCGTGCGCCTAAGGGCGAGGGCGTGACGCGTCGTGATCGCCGAGATGACGGTCGCCTATAAATTGATCCGGCAGACCTTCGTCACCCGCGACACGCTCGACCGGCCGAACCTGAAAATCCTGGTGGAATATCTCGACGGCCCGTTTAGCCGTTTACAAAACCGCTGGATCTTCCATCCGACCGGCGAACAGACTTGCGAGGTCGAATTCTTCATCGACTACGAATTCAGGAGCCGCACCCTGGCGTTGCTGATGGGCGCGATGTTCGATGCTGCGTTTCGCAAGTTCGCCGCCGCGTTCGAGCAACGGGCGGATGAGGTCTATGGGCGCCGGACGGCTTAGGCGACAGGGCAGGCTCCTTGATTAACATCAATTATCGAATAGCGAATGCGAGCGAAGTGCAAAAACAGCTGGCCGAGACTTTGTCGGTCAACCCAATGCAACCTTGACTTCGATCAACGCCGATAAGGCGCCTCCCGGTCTATGAAATGGAGCATCGAAAAATAGCCGAGCCAAAGGGAGGAACGAGAGATGCTTCACAAGCTCAAGCGCGTGTGTGTGCGCACGGCCGCCGTACTGTTCGCGGTTGCGGTCTCCCGTGAGGTGGCGCCGGTCGCGTCGGCGCAATCCGGTCAGCCGATCAAGATCGGCTACAGCATGGCCATGACCGGCGGACTGGCCGCCAATGGCAAATCCGCACTGCTGGCCCAGAAGATCTGGGAAGAGGACATAAATTCGGAAGGCGGATTGCTCGGCCGTCCGGTCAAGCTGATCTTCTATGACGATCAGAGTAGTCCCGCGCAAGTGCCGGGCATCTATACGAAGTTGCTCGATGTCGACAAAGTCGACTTGATCATCGGCGCCTATGCGACCGCGCAGATTGCGCCGGCGATGCCGATCGCGATCCAGCGGAATAAAACGCTCATCGGTCTGATGGGGCTCGCGGTCAACAGCGAGTTTAAATATCCGAACTACTTCTCGATGATCCCGTCGGGCGGCGCCAACGCCAAAGAGTCCTTCACCAAGGGCTTTTTCGACGTGGCGGCGGCGCAGAACCCGAAGCCGCAGACGGTCGCCATCGTCGCCGCCGACCAGGAATTCTCGCGCAATGCCTCGGACGGTGCGCGCGAAAACGCGAAGGCGGCTGGATTTAAAGTCGTCTATGACAAGACCTATCCGCCGGCGCAAACCGATTTCACGCCGATCGTGCGCGCCATCCAGGCGACCAATCCCGATCTCGTCGTGATCTGCTCATATCCGCCGGACTCGGTCGGCATGGTGAGGGCGGTCAATGAGATCGGCTTCAAGCCCAAGATGATCGGCGGCGCCATGGTTGGACTGCAAAGCACGGCCATCAAGACCCAACTCGGCCCGCTTCTGAATGGCTGGGTCAACTACGACTACTGGCTGCCGTTCCCGAAATTGACCAACCCGGGGGTCGAAAATCTCTTGAAACAATATCAGGCGAGGGCGCAAGCTGAAGGAGTGGACCCGCTTGGCTATTACATGGCGCCGTGGGCCTACAGCCAACTGCAGGTGCTTGCGCAAGCCGTCGAGGCCACCAAGAGCCTCGACGACAAGAAAATCGCCGACTATATGCGCGCCAACACGTTTTCCACCGTGCTTGGCAAAGTCAAGTTCGGCTGCCAACGGCGAATGGGCGCAGCCCCGGATGCTGGCGATCCAGTTTCACGGCATCAAGAGCAATGACGTTGGACAATTCCGGACAATGGATACCCAGACGCTGCTGGCGCCGGCGGGATACGAGTCAGGAAGCGTGATCTACCCTTACGAAAAGGCTAGGCAGTAAGGCGCGCGGATCGCGACAAAAAACGCCGTGCGAATTTCGCACGGCGTTTTCCCTTTGGGTTAAGCCGTTAATTTATCTGTGCCGGAATGCCCACGGGTGACGCGCAGAGGCACAACCGCTTTTAAGTTCACCGCCGCGTTTGCCTCCTGCTCGACGACGCGCTCGACGGGAGCCTCCAATTCGTACCTGAACCAGCCCTGTTCAAAATTCAGGTGGCCCGCCCCGACAGATCGCCAGGCACGAGGCGCGTCAGCAGTTTCGTGCCGAACCCCTGCCGCGTCGGCGGTTTGACAATCCTGTGTCGTGTTCTTGCCATCGGAAACAAAACAGCCGGCCCTGAATGCGAGTCCTTTATCTCCCATTCCGCCGTGACCGTTCCCTCCGCGCTTTGATAGCGCTCCATGCTTCGCGGAATTCGTCATCAATTCATAAAAGAGCAGCGAAAGGCTCTGAGCGGCTTGCGGCTTAAGCAAGACGTCATGACCGGAGACGTTGATCCGATCCACGACCGGAGCAAACTCCGTTTGCAGCAGCTCATGCAGCCACACTCCTCGTCCAATCTGTCCCGGTTGATCAACCCCACCGATTGATGGAGCGCGTGCAGCCGAGCGACGATGGAGTCTCTGAATTCAACCGTGCTGAGCGATGCCTCGTAGCTCAACCTGATGATGCCCTGAGCGACAGCCAGCAAGTTGCCGACCCGATGAAAAAGCTCCCTGTTCACCAGCTCCAAACTGACTTTCATCAAATTGGTTGTTGCGATTTCAGAAGCCAGCCGCCGGGAGGATCGCATGAAATAGTACATGCTCCAGAGCACCATCCCCGTAAGAATCAGCCCCAAGCAACCGATCATCAGCGCCTGCTGCATACCGACTTGAACGAGATCGGGTCCAGGATCGAACAGCACCAACATCTTCCGCCCTGCAAAGTCCAAGGACTGCCGAATCGCTTCCGCGCCGTCGGAGCGGACGGATGAATTGACGGTTTCAATTTCTCCTTGCCGCGTAACCCCCACAAGATATTTCAATTGACCGGGGTCGGTTTCATCGTAGACCCGGTAATTCATGGGGATACGCCTTCCGTGGGCGAACCCATTCAGCAACTGATCGACACGAAATGCGAACATGATGCAGCCGACGAAGCCGCGTTCGTCGTAATACGGGGCTGTAGAGAATATAACCTGTCGCATTGACGGGCTGGAGAAGTCCCACCGGCGCCGTTGCGATCACGCGCTGTTCATCACGGGCTTGTTCGAAGGCTGCCTTGCGTGAAGGGAACAGACCGATTTCCATCCCGAGCCCGACCTCATGGTTCGTCGGACTTCGGTTCAATGTCCACAACCGGGTACAGCGCTCGACGAATATCGGTAACGTCCAGCGTTTCAAAGTGCGGCCCGTATAAGCGCGGTGGCCGTCCGGCCGCGGAAAAGAGCATTGAGCACCTCCTGTATGCGCGAGGGATCAACCTGCGGAATCCAAGCCATCACCACAATTTCGGGCGTGAGAGCGAGAACCTTTTTGCCGATCGAACCAAGCGGGTGAGGCGCCGATAAATCAGGAGCTTCGAAAAGAGCGCCGACTGTCTTTGCGATCATCTCGCGACTTTGCAAATATTGCTCCAGATCGTCGGCGAAGCTCGTAGCCTCGTCCATCAATTGATGCCGCGTCGCCTCGATCTGCGTATTGGAAAAGTGAACTGCGAGAATCGCGGAAAGTGCGATGCCGACGCCAGCGACCGCTGCCAACGTCAGCCTATGCCAAGGATGAGGTTGAATACTGCCCATGCGCTCGCCCCTAAAAAATCCACGTCACACATTCATTTCGACAGAAATCGTCGTATCCTCAACCTCCCTCACGCTATCCAAACTTCGATGCCTGACCACCCTTGATTCTTATCATCGCGACGGAGATGGTCAGGTCGCATTGATCCAGATCAACAATGTCGGATAGCGTACATTTATCAATACATTGCAATTCGACCCGAGAATCGCGAAACCGTTCGAGTATGAACCGCGAGGAGCAGCGCGGCTATGTCTAGCCGCAAGGCATCAAATTCGATCTTCAAAAGGGAAATTGCGTCAATGGAGCAAATTCGCATCTTAGCAGCGCTTGCCGTTGCGGGCGCACTTTTGATCGCGACTGGCGGCAATGCCGGAGCGGGCTGCAGGCTTGCAGAAGTCAGAGATTCAATGAGTTCAACCGAAAGGAGACGACATCATGTCGCTAGGAACCATACTGCTCATCATCATCGTCATCATATTGCTCGGCGGTTTTAGCGGGTTCGGCGGTGGCCCGTTTTACGGTACCGGCTATTACGGCGGCGGCGGCCTTGGCCTGGTGCTGGTGATCGTGTTGATCCTGGTGTTGCTCGGTCGACTTTAATCGAATGAGTCGTCTTCGCCTGCACCCCGAACGCCATCTCGTCACTCGCATCGGCTGGATGCGGGCCGCGGTGCTCGGAGCAAACGACGGCATCGTCTCGACCGCGAGTTTGATTGTCGGCGTGGCCGCGGCGGCCGCGAACCCGAATGATGTCTTGATCGCGGGCGTTGCCGGACTGGTGGCTGGCGCGATGTCGATGGCGGCCGGCGAGTACGTGTCCGTCAGTTCGCAATCCGATACCGAACAGGCGGACCTCGCGCGCGAGCGCAAGGAGTTGAGCGAAAATTCCGCGTTCGAGCTTGATGAGCTTGCCGAAATCTACGTCAAGCGCGGTGTCGATAAGCCGCTTGCGCTGCAGGTTGCCAAGCAGCTGATGGCGAAAGATGCCTTGACGGCCCATGCGCACGATGAACTCGGGATTTCGGAAATCACCACCGCGCGTCCGGTGCAAGCCGCATTGACGTCGGCTGTAACGTTTTCAGTCGGCGCGGCGATGCCCTTGCTCATGGTCGTCGTATCGCCCGCCGGCGCCCTTGTCCCGATGGTTTCGGCTGCGTCTTTGGGCTTTCTCGCCCTTCTGGGCGCAATCGGCGCAAAAACCGGTGGCGCAAACGTTCTGCGCGCAACGATCCGCGTGACATTTTGGGGCGCGCTGGCGATGGCGCTCACCGCCGGTATCGGAAAATTGTTCGGCACGGTCGTCTGATTGTTTGCGCGACGGATCAAGGCAGATATCCGCAATATTTTCGCGTCCGCCAACAAATTCGACTAAAGCTTTTCCGCCATCGCCTTCAGCATCATCAATGCCTGCAGCACCGATTTGCGCCGCACGTCGGCGCGGCCGATGATCGCCGTAGCGCAGTTCCGCGACGTTGAGCTTGCCGCCGCGCGAGGCAGCGGCGAAATGCACCAGGCCGACCGGCTTGTCGGTGCTGCCGCCGCCGGGGCCGGCGATGCCGGTGATGGCGACCACGACATCGGCATTGGCCTTGCCGAGCGCGCCGCGCGCCATGGCCTCGGCCGTCTCGCGGCTGACCGCGCCGAATTGTTTCAACGTGTCTGCGCCGGCACGCCCAGCATCTGCTGCTTGGCCTCGTTCGAATAGGTGACGAAGCCGCGATCGAACACGTCGGACGAGCCGGCGATGTCGGTCAGCGCGCCCGCCACCAGACCGCCGGTGCAGGATTCCGCGGTGGCGATTTTCAGCCCGCGCGCGCGGCAGGCGTCGAGCACGGCAATGGCGGCGGCGCGCAGGTCTTCGCTCATGCTCGTCGTCATGCGCTCCAGGGCAGCCGCACGGTCGCGGTCGCGTAGGCCGCGATGCCTTCGCCGCGGCCGGTGAAGCCGAGCTTCTCGCTGGTGGTCGCCTTCACCGCCACGCGGCTCACATCGATGCCGGCGAGCTCGGCGATGCGCGCGCGCATGGCGTCGCGATGCGGCCCGATGCGCGGCGCCTCGCACACGATGGTGAGATCGAGATGCGCGATGCGGCCGCCGCGCGCTTTGACGCGCTCGACCGCGAAGGCGAGGAAGCGGTCGGACGAGGCGCCGCGCCATTGCGGATCGCTGGGCGGAAAATGCGCGCCGATGTCGCCGTCGGCCAGCGCGCCGAGAATGGCGTCGATGAGCGCATGCAGCGCGACGTCGGCGTCGGAATGGCCGGTGAGCGCGCGGTCGTGCGGGATGCGTATGCCGCCGAGCGTGACGTGATCGCCGGGCCCGAAGGCGTGCACGTCGATGCCGGTGCCGGTGCGCACGTCGGAGAGCGCGGCGAATTGCATGGCCTCGGCGCGGGCGAAATCCTCCGCATTGGTGATCTTGATGTTGCCGGGCTCGCCGGCGAACACGCTCACTTTCATGCCGGCCCATTCGGCGAGCGCGGCATCGTCGGTGAAATCCTCGCGGCCTTTGGCGTGCGCGCGGCGATGCGCGTCGAGAATGGCAGGGAACGCGAAGCCCTGCGGCGTCTGCACCAGCCGCAGCGTGTTGCGGTCGAGCGTCTTGTCGACATGGCCGTCGGCATCGACGGTCTTGACCGTGTCGGTCACGGGCAGCGCCGGGATCGCCGCGCCGGTTTTTTCCGCCGCCGCGATCGCGCGCGCGATCAGGCCGGCGCTGGCGAACGGCCGCGCCGCGTCATGGATCAGCACGATGTCGGGCTTGCGCGGCGCGAGCGCTTCGAGGCCGGCGCGCACCGAAGCCTGCCGCGTGGCGCCGCCGAACACGGGGACAAGAAGAGCACGAGTTCTGCCGATGCACTAGCATAGAGGTCGCGATCGTCGGGATGGATTACCGGCTGTACGAGACCGACGTCGGCATGTTCTACGAGCATGGACAGCGCGCGGCGCAGCATGGTCTCGCCACCGATCCGCCGGAATTGCTTGGGCAGATCGCCGCCCGCGCGCGTTCCCCGCCCTGCGGCTACGACGACGGCGGCGACGTCCGGCATGCTGTTGTGCTCCCGATTTTGCCAATGCGTGTAGCGCTTTCCTGACGCGGCGGGAACGGATGAGCCGATCGGGCGGGCGGTTAGCTATGAACAATTTATTGCAGTGCAGCACTTGCGCTGCTGGCAAAATGGCTAAACTCTGAGCATCAAAAGGGGCAGCCTAAATGATAGGCAATCATTCCGTGCGGGGCGAAATTACGCCATTTCCAGGCACGAAACTCTGCCGATTGGCCCGGTGACGCTGCCGAACCGCGTGATTCTGGCGCCGATGTCGGGCATCACGGATGCGCCGTTCCGCCGCCTGGCCGAGCGGCTGGGGGCGGGCCTGGTGGTGTCGGAAATGACCGCGTGCGCGGCGCTGGCCCAAGGGCAGCGCGAAGCGCGCATGCGCAGCGAAGGGCGGGGCGTCGGCATTCATGTCGTGCAGCTCGCCGGCTGCGAAGCCCGCTGGATGGCTGAGGGCGCCCGCATCGCCGAAGCGCAAGGCGCGCACATCATCGACATCAACATGGGCTGCCCGTCCAAGCAGGTCACCAATGGGGCCTCGGGATCGGCGCTGATGCGCGATCTCGATCACGCGCTGAGCCTTGATCGAGGCCACGGTCGCCGCGGTGCGCGTGCCGGTCACGCTGAAGATGCGGCTCGGCTGGGATACCGACAGCATCAATGCGCCGGAACTTGCGCGCCGTGCCGAAGCGGCCGGCGATACAATGATCACCGTGCATGGCCGCACCCGCTGCCAGTTCTACGACGGCAAGCGCCGACTGGTCGGCGGTGCGCGCCGTCAAGCAGGCCGTTTCGATTCCGGTGGTCGTCAATGGCGACATCCGTTCGCTTCGACGATGCCAAGGACGCACTGACGATCTCCGGCGCCGACGCGGTGATGGTCGGCCGCGCCGCGCAAGGCCGGCCGTGGTTTCCCGGGCAGGTGGCGCGCTATCTCGCGACCGGCCGGCGCGAACGCACGCCGCCGCTCGCCGAACAGTTTGCGCTGATCGATGCGCTCTACGACGAAATGCTCGGCCACCACGGCCTGAGGATCGGCCGCCGCCACGCCCGCAAGCATCTGGCCTGGGCGCTCGATTCCGCCGCCGCCAGCGCCGGCGTATCGACCGACATTCTCAAGAGCCACCGCGCCCGCGTGCTGACGGCCGAAGAGCCGGCGCAGGCGCGCCGCCTGCTTGCCGACGCCTACGACGACTTCGCATGGAGAGCCGCCGCATGAGCCGGGCGCACGCCGTCTCCGCCGAAGTCAATTCGCCGGCCGATGCCATGCTGCATGCGCTGCCGCATCCGGTGATCATGGTGGCGCCCGACGGCAAGATCGCCGATGCCAACGTGGCGGCCGAGCAATTTTTCGAGGCGTCGATCCCGATGCTGCGCCGGCACATGCTGCGCGATCTGGTGCCGTTTGGCTCGCCGTTGCTCACGCTGATCGAGCAGGTTCGCCAACGCGGCGCGGCGGTGAACGAATACAAGGTCGATCTCGCGACCCCGCGCAATCCGGGCGAGCGGCTGGTCGATCTGCACGTGGCGCCGCTGCCGGAATATCCCGAGCACGTCGTCGTGATGCTGCAGGAGCGCACCATCGCCGACAAGATGGACCGCCAGCTCACCCATCGCGGCGCGGCCCGTTCGGTGATCGCGCTTGCCGCCATGCTGGCGCACGAGATCAAGAACCCGCTGTCGGGCATTCGCGGCGCGGCGCAACTGCTCGAGCAATCCGCCGGCGACGACGATCGCTCGCTCACCAAGCTGATCTGCGACGAGACCGACCGCATCGTGAAGCTGGTCGACCGCATGGAAGTGTTCGCCGACGAGCGGCCGGTCGAGCGCGAACCGGTCAACATCCATGTCGTGCTCGACCACGTGAAACGCCTGGCGCAATCGGGTTTCGCCCGCCACATCAAATTCGTCGAGGAATACGATCCCTCGCTGCCGCCAGTTCTCGCCAATCGGGACCAGCTCATTCAGGTGTTTCTCAATCTGGTGAAGAACGCCGCCGAGGCGATCGGCGAAACGCGCAATCGACGGAGAAATTCAGCTCACCACCGCGTTCCGGCCCGGGCGTGCGGCTGTCGGTGCCGGGCAGCAAGGCGCGCGTCTCGCTGCCGCTCGAATTCTGCGTCAAGGACAACGGCCCGGGCGTACCCGAAGATCTGATGCCGCATCTGTTCGATCCGTTCGTCACCACCAAACAGTCCGGCAGCGGGCTTGGGGCTGGCGCTGGTGGCCAAGATCGTGGGCGACCACGGCGGCATCATCGAATGTGAATCGCAGCCGCGGCGGACCAGTCTTCCGCGTGCTGATGCCCATCTACAGCGGCGACGGCGTCATGACCGACGATGCGCCGTCCGTCCAGAGCCCGTGAGGTCGACAATGCCGACCGGAAGCATATTGGTTGCCGACGACGATGCCGCGATCCGCACCGTCCTCAATCAGGCGCTGTCGCGCGCCGGCTACGAAGTGCGCTCGACCGGCAATGCCGCGACGCTGTGGCGCTGGATCAGCCAGGGCGACGGCGATCTGGTCATCACCGACGTGGTGATGCCGGACGAGAATGCCTTCGATCTGATCCCGCGCATTCGCAAGGCGCGTCCCGATCTGCCGATCATCGTGATGAGCGCGCAGAACACTTTCATGACCGCGATCCGCGCGTCCGAACGCGGCGCCTACGAATATCTGCCGAAGCCGTTCGATCTGAAGGAGCTCATCGCCATTGTCGGGCGCGCGCTGTCCGAGCCGAAAGAGAAGCGGCCGGCGAGCGCCAAGACCGAAGATTTCGATTCCATTCCGCTGGTCGGCCGCTCGCCGGCGATGCAGGAAATCTACCGCGTGCTGGCGCGGCTGATGCAGACCGATTTGACCGTGATGATCTCGGGCGAATCCGGCACCGGCAAGGAGCTGGTGGCCAAAGCGCTGCACGACTACGGCAAGCGGCGGGCCGGCACTTTTGTCGCCATCAACATGGCGGCGATTCCGCGCGATCTCATCGAATCGGAATTGTTCGGCCACGAGAAGGGCGCCTTCACCGGCGCCAACACGCGCAGCTCCGGCCGCTTCGAGCAGGCCGAGGGCGGCACGCTGTTCCTGGACGAAATCGGCGACATGCCGATGGAAGCGCAGACCCGGCTATTGCGCGTGCTGCAGCAGGGCGAATACACCACGGTCGGCGGACGCACGCCGATCAAGAGCGACGTTCGCATCATCGCCGCCACCAACAAGGATTTGCGGCTGCTGATCCAGCAGGGCTTGTTCCGCGAAGATCTGTTCTTCCGCCTTAATGTCGTGCCGCTGCGGCTTGCCGCCGCTGCGCGAGCGCACCGAGGACATTCCCGACCTGATCCGGCATTTCTTCGCCCAGGCCCAGCGCGAGGGCCTGCCGCCGAAACAGATCGACCAGGCCGGCCTCGACCGGCTGAAACGCCATCGCTGGCCCGGCAATGTGCGCGAACTGGAGAACTTGGCGCGGCGGCTGGCGGCGCTCTATCCGCAGGAGACCATCACCGCGGCGGTGATCGACGCCGAATTGGCGCAGCCGGCGCTGCCGGTCGGCGGCGAGGAGCCGCGCGCGGAGGAAAGTCTCAGCGCCGCCGTGGAGCGGCATCTGTCGGCCTATTTCGCCGGCTTCGAGGACGGGCTGCCGCCGGCTGGCCTGTATCACCGTATCCTGCGTGAGATCGAATATCCGCTGCTGACGGCGGCGCTGGCCGCCACCCGCGGCAACCAGATCCGCGCCGCCGACCTGTTGGGGGTCAATCGCAACACCCTGCGCAAGAAAATCCGCGACCTCGATATCCAGGTATTTCGCAGCGGCAGCTGAGCGGCCGGATTAACTTAACCTGTAGTTTTGCGCCGCGGATTTGTCGCAATTCGGCAACATTGTTGTATAAAAGCATCAGTGACGGGGAGGGCACACTGCCTTTCTTGGCACGTTCTCTCGAAGCGCGTGCGCTCCACCCATCCGCGACGCCGGGGACCTAATGACCGTCGAACAGGCTGCCACCGCCGAAACCGTGCTCGTCGGTCCGCCCTGCGAAGCGGGGGGAAACGCGGGTGCTCGGTCCGATCGCGGTCGGGCTGGCCCTGCTATCGGCCTTTATCACCTTCATCGTTCTCGCCGACCTCACGCCGATTTCGCCGACCCATTACGTCGTCGTCACGCTGCTGCTCGCCAACGCGGCAACGGTGCTGTTGCTGCTGGGCATCATCGTGCGGGAAGTCTGGCAGGTGGTGCAGGCGCGCCGCAGCGGGCGTGCCGCGGCGCGGCTGCATGTGCGCATCGTCGGATTGTTTTCCATCATCGCCGCCGCGCCCGCGATTCTGGTGGCGATCGTCGCGAGCGTGACGCTCGATCGCGGCCTCGATCGACTGTTTTCCACGCGCACGCGCGCGGCGATCGAGAATTCGCTGATCGTGGCGGAAGCTTACCTGCGCGATCACGCGCAGATCGTGCGTTCCGATATCATGGTCATGGCCTTCGATATCGCGCGCAGCCAAGCCGGTGTTCGATCAAGACCCTGATAAGCTGCGGCAATTTCTCACCTTCCAGGCCTCGGTCCGCGGTCTCGCTGCCGTGATCGTGATCGATGAAAATCTCAATGTCATCGCGCGCGCCGACGTCAAGATCAATCAGACCTTTGCCTTGCCGCCGCGTGATGCGCTATCCCAAATCACCGACAAGGATCCGCAAATCGTTTTGTTGCCGGACACCAATTACGTGGCGGCGATTCTCAAGCTGGAAAAATACGACAATAATTATCTTTACGTGACGCGACTGCTCGATCCGCGTGTCGTGCCGCAATTGCAGGCGACGCGAGCGAGCGTGACCGAATATGCCGCGCTCGAAGCGCGCCGCATCGGCGTGCAGGTGGCGTTCGGGCTGATGTACACCGTCATCGCGCTGATCGTTCTGTTGTCGGCGGTCTGGATCGGTTTGAATTTCGCCAACCGCCTGGTCGCGCCGATCCGGCGCCTGATCGGCGCCGCCAACGTCGTATCGACCGGCAATCTGTATGTGCGCGTGCCGGTTCGCCCGTCGGAAGGCGATCTCGGTCATCTCGGCGAAACATTCAACCGCATGACGCAGGAACTGCGCACGCAGCGCGACGATATCGTGCGCGCGCGCGATCTCATCGATAGCCGCCGGCGATTCACCGAAGCGGTGCTGGCCGGCGCCAGCGCCGGCGTCATCGGCGTCGACGGCAATGGCTGCGTCAGCATTCTCAACCGATCGGCGGAAAAACTGATCGGCCGCACCGAGGCCGAGGCGCTCGGCCGGCCGTTGGTCGACGTATTTCCGGAACTCGCCGACATCATGGCGGCGGCGCAAATCGGCGCGCGCACGCAGGATCAGGTCACGATCAGCCGCAATGGCCGCGAGCGCAATCTGTCGGTGCGGGTCACCAGCGAACAGTCCGGCGAATCCGAACACGGCTATGTCGTGACGCTCGACGACATCACCGAATTGGTCGCCGCGCAGCGCACGTCGGCATGGGCCGACGTCGCGCGCCGCATCGCGCACGAAATCAAAAATCCGCTCACGCCAATCCAATTGTCGGCCGAGCGGCTGCGCCGCAAATACGGAAAAATGATCGGCAACGACGACGGCGTGTTCGAGCAATGCACCGACACCATTGTTCGCCAGGTCGACGACATCAGGCGAATGGTCGACGAGTTCTCCCGTTTTGCGCGCATGCCGAAGCCGGTGATCGCCGCCGACGACGTCGCCGACACCGTGCGGCAATCGGTGTTCCTGATGCGCGTCGGCAATTCGGAAATCGATATCGACGTCGAGATCGCCGAGGATCCGATGCCGGCGCGATTTGACCGGCGCCTGATTTCGCAGGCGCTCACCAACATCATCAAGAACGCCACCGAAGCGATCGCCGCGGTGCCGCCGGCCGAACTCGGCAAGGGCTCGATCCGCGTTTTTGCCGCGCGCGAGGGCGACAATATCGTCATCGACGTCGTCGATAATGGCATCGGCTTGCCCAAGGAAAACCGCAGCCGGCTGCTCGAGCCCTATGTCACGACGCGCGAAAAGGGCACCGGGCTCGGGCTCGCCATCGTCGGACGGATCGTCGAGGACCATGGCGGCAGCATCGAGCTGCGCGATGCCGCCGATAAAATTCCGGGACAGCGGGGCGCCTGGGTGCGCGTGCAATTTGCCGCCGCCGGCAAGGCGGAAGAGCCCGAGTTTGAAAGAAAAATGACTGTGAACGAGTGATGGTATGTCCGCTGAAATTCTGATCGTCGACGATGAGGCCGATATCCGCGATCTCGTGGCCGGCATCCTGCAGGATGAAGGCTACGGTGCGCGCACCGCACGCAACAGCGACGAGGCGCTTGCGGCGATCGTGGCGCGCCGGCCGAACTTGGTTTTCCTCGACATCTGGCTGCAAGGCAGCAAGCTCGACGGCCTGCAATTGCTCGACGTCATCAAGCAAGAACATCCCGATCTTCCGGTGGTGATGATTTCCGGCCACGGCAATATCGAGACCGCGGTCGCCGCCATCAAGCACGGCGCCTATGACTTCATCGAAAAGCCGTTCAAGGCCGACCGGCTTGTGCTGGTGGCGAACCGCGCGCTCGAGACCTCTCGGCTCAAGCGCGAGGTCAAGCAGCTCAAGCAGCTGGCGCCGGTGCCGTCCACGCTGATCGGAAAATCTGTAACGATCTCGCAATTGCGCCAAGCGATCGACCGCGTGGCGCCGACCAATAGCCGCGTTCTTATCGTCGGGCCCTCGGGCGCCGGCAAGGAGCTGACCGCGCGCACGCTGCACCAATTATCGGGGCGCGCGAATGGCCCCTTCATCGTGATCAATGCGGCCGCGATCACGCCCGAGCGCATGGAAATCGAATTGTTCGGTGTCGATCACTCAAATGGTTCGGAAGAGCCGCAAACCCGGCGCGCTGGAAGAGGCGCATGGCGGCACGCTGTTTATCGACGACATTGCCGATCTTCCGCGCGAGACGCAGAACAAGATATTGCGCGTGCTGGTCGATCAGACCTTCCAGCGGGTCGGCGGCAGCACCAAGATCGCGGTCGACGTGCGCATCGTGTCATCGACCGCGCGCAATCTTGAAGCGGCGATTGCCGAGGGAAAATTCCGCGAGGATCTCTATCACCGTCTGTCGGTGGTGCCGATCCGCGTGCCGCCGCTCTCCGAACGGCGCGAGGATATTCCCGAGCTGGTCGAATATTTCATGGACCAGATTTCGCAGGCAACCGGCCTGCCGAAACGCCGCATCGGCGACGATGCGATGGCGGTGCTGCAATCGCACAACTGGCCCGGCAATGTCCGCCAGCTGCGCAACAATGTCGAGCGGTTGATGATTCTCGCCGGCGGCGATCCGGATGCGGTTCTTAACGCCAGCATGCTGCCGCCCGACGTCGGCTCGATGGTGCCGACCATGCCGAACGGCAATGGCGGCGAGCATCTGATGGGCTTGCCATTGCGGGATGCGCGCGAAGTGTTCGAGCGCGAATATCTGGTGGCGCAGATCAGCCGCTTTGGCGGCAACATCTCGCGCACCGCCGAATTCGTCGGCATGGAGCGCTCGGCGCTGCATCGCAAGCTCAAGGCGCTCGGCATAGGTTAAGCCAATATGTCGCGCATCGCCTATGTCAACGGCCGCTATCTGCCGCACACGCAAGCCAAGGTCGCCATCGAGGACCGCGGCTATCAGTTTGCCGACGGCGTCTACGAAGTCTGCGAGGTGAGGGGAGGCCGGCTGGTCGACGAGCGCCGTCACATGGCGCGGCTTGACCGCTCATTGAACGAACTTCGCATCGCGCGCCCGATGTCGGCGGCCGCGCTTTCGATCGTGTTGCATGAAACCGTCCGGCGCAATCGCGTGCGCGACGGCATCGTCTATCTGCAAGTCACCCGCGGCGTGGCGCGACGCGATTTTGCGTTTCCGCCGGCGGACACGCGGCCGTCCGTCGTCGTGACCGCGCGCAGCAACGATCTCGCGCGGCTCGAACAAGCCGGCGGCGGAAGGCATCGCCGTCATCACCGTGCCCGATATCCGCTGGCAGCGCGTCGATATCAAATCGGTGGCGTTGCTGCCGAATGTGCTGGCCAAGCAGGCGGCGCGCGAGCAGGGCGCCCGCGAGGCCTGGCTGGTCGACGCGCAAGGCCGCATCACCGAAGGCGCATCGTCGAATGCCTGGATCGTCAGCCGCGACGGCAAGCTGATCACGCATCCGCTCGGGCGCGATATCCTGCCCGGGCATCACGCGGTCGGTCGTGATCGACGTGATCAAGGCGCAGGGGCTCGCCTTCGAGGAACGCGCCATTTTCGGTCGAGGAGGCCTATGCCGCGCGCGAGGCATTCGTCACCTCGGCGAGCCAGATCGTGCTGCCGGTCGTGAGCATCGACGGCCGGCCGGTCGGCAACGGCGCGCCCGGCTTGATCGCGACGGCGTTGCGCCGCGACTATCACCGCCATGCCGAATTCAC
This sequence comes from uncultured Alphaproteobacteria bacterium, assembly GCA_963781875.1. Classification (GTDB taxonomy): domain Bacteria; phylum Pseudomonadota; class Alphaproteobacteria; order Rhizobiales; family Xanthobacteraceae; genus Pseudolabrys. The sequence goes on along the minus strand of CAWAHP010000008.1, from coordinate 23,978 downwards.
TTGAAGGCGCCGCCGAACCCCGCGCCAAGGCCGTGAAATATCATTTATTTCAGTAGCTTGGTGCAGCACTCACCAACTTGTGCTTGCGCCGGGAGAGCGCCTGCCATCTAATAGCGGCTCTTGGGCCTTTGACCGCTTCTGCGTGGGGCAAAGCGGCGCATGCAGCGGAACTCGCATGCGAAGGGCCTGGGCAACGAAGGTCTCGCGCGCAAGACGCGAGCAAAAAATGGAACACGGCCATGGCAGCCGATCGTGCGCAAAATCTGCAAGACACGTTTCTCAATCACGTCCGCAAAAGCAAAATCCCGCTCACCATATTTCTGGTCAACGGGGTGAAATTGCAGGGCGTGGTGACGTGGTTCGATAATTTCTGCGTGCTGTTGCGGCGGGACGGACACTCCCAGCTCGTCTACAAGCACGCGATCTCGACCATCATGCCGGGTCACCCGATCCAGCTGTTCGAAGGCGGCGAAGAGCCACCGGCCGGGGATAAGGCCTGATTGGAACAACGCCGTCGCGATGAACGCGCGGATCTCCTGAGCCCAACGGCGTCGGGCGCGGAGAGCGGCCGCGCCATCGTCATCGAGCCCTGGCTCAAGCGCGCGGCGGCGCGGGCAGCGTCTGGCCGCGCGGAAGCCGACACGCGCACGCCCGAAGCGCGCCTGGCGGAAGCCGTCGGCCTTGCTCGCGCCATCGATCTCAACGTGGTGCAGGCAGGGCTGGTCACGCTCAACGCCATCCGCCCCGCGACTTATCTCGGCAAGGGCAAGGTCGACGAGATCGCCGGCCTCACCAAAAGTCTGCCGGCGTCGGTGGTGATCATGGATTGCCCGATCTCGCCGGTGCAGCAGCGCAATCTGGAAAAAGCCTGGAACGCGAAAGTCATCGATCGCACCGGATTGATCCTGGAAATCTTCGGCCGGCGCGCGCGCACGCGGGAAGGCGCGCTGCAAGTCGAGCACGCCCATCTCAATTATCAAAAGAGCCGGCTGGTCCGCTCCTGGACCCATCTCGAGCGCCAGCGCGGCGGCTTCGGCTTTCTCGGCGGACCGGGCGAGACGCAACTCGAAGCCGACCGCCGGCTGATCGAGGAGCGCATCGCGCGCATCGAGGGCGACCTCGACAAGGTCAAGCGCACCCGCAAGCTGCATCGCGACAGCCGCAAGCGCGTGCCTTATCCGATCGTGGCGCTGGTCGGTTACACCAATGCCGGCAAGTCGACGCTGTTTAATCGCATGACGGCGGCGAGCGTGCTGTCGGCCGACATGCTGTTCGCCACGCTCGATCCGACGCTGCGCGCGATCGATCTGCCGCTCGGCAACCGCATCATTTTATCGGATACGGTCGGCTTTATTTCCGATCTGCCGACCATGCTGGTGGCGGCATTCCGCGCCACGCTGGAAGAGGTGATCGAGGCCGACATCATTCTGCACGTGCGCGACATGTCGCATGAGGACGCCGGCGCGCAATCGCACGATGTCGAAAAGGTGCTCGGCGAGCTTGGCATCGAGGCGACCGATCGCCGCCTGATCGAGGTCTGGAACAAGATCGACCGGCTCGACGCCGATGGCCGCGCGCGCGTTTTCAATCTTGCTGAGCGACAGGCGGCAGACCGCCGGCCAGTGGTGGTGTCGGCCTTGAGCGGGGAAGGGCTCGACCGACTTATCGCCGCGATCGAAACGCGCTTGGGCGAAAGTCGCCAGACCCTCGAACTCTCGCTCGATCCCGCCGATGGCGCCGGCTTGAGCTGGCTCTACCGCCATTCCGAAGTGCTGTCCCGCGGCATGGATGAGGATGGCCGGCTGGCGGTGACGGTGCGCGCCGATTCGAAAAACGCCGAGATTGTGCGCCGAAAATATATCGCGACGCCGATCGAATAGAACGTTCCGCGATGATGATCGCCGAAAAGTCTGCCGACATGATTTTGCAAGACAACGAAAAACAAGCGACAGGAAGAACACCATGGCAACTGCAAGCTTATCGGATCGCAAGCTAAGACGCGTCGTCGCCGCCAGTCTGATCGGCGCGACCATCGAGTGGTACGACTTCTTCCTCTACGGAACGGTCGCAGGGATCGTCTTCAATAAACTGTATTTTCCGGCCCAGGATCCGCTGATCTCGATCCTGCTTGGCCTACACCACCTTTGCGGTCGGCTTTGTCGCGCGTCCGCTCGGCGGCGTGATCTTCGGCCATTTCGGCGATCGCATCGGCCGCAAGAACATGCTGGTGCTGACGCTCATGATCATGGGCGTCGCCACCGTGCTGATCGGTCTGCTGCCGACCTACCAGCAGATCGGCGTCGCGGCGCCGGTGATCCTGCTCTTGTCTGCGCGTCCTGCAAGGCATCGGCCTCGGCGGCGAGTGGGGCGGAGCGGTGCTGATGACCTACGAATACGCCCCCAAAAACAAGCGCGGACTGTTCGCCAGCCTGCCGCAGATCGGATTGTCGATCGGCCTGTGCCTGAGTGCAGGCGTGGTGGCGATCGCATCCAGTCTGCCGGAGGAACAGTTCCTCGCCTGGGGCTGGCGTGTCGGGTTCCTGATCAGCATCGTCTTGGTGGTTGTCGGCCTCTACATCCGTCTCAGGATTATGGAGACGCCGGAATTCGCAAAACTAAAAGCGCAGCGCCAGGAAGTACGCATTCCATTCATGAGCATGCTGCGGGAATATCCGCGCAATATCCTGCTTGGCATGGGCGCGCGATATATCGACGGCGTGTTCTTCAACGTGTTCGCCGTGTTCAGCATCGCCTATCTGGTCAATACGGTGCACATCTCGCGCACCACGGCGCTTTGGGCGGTATGCAGTTCGGCTTTCGTCATGATCGCGTTCATTCCGCTGTTCGGGCATCTGTCGGACAAGTGGGGCAGGGGCAGGACATACGCGATCGGCTCGATACTGCTGGCACTCGTGACCTACCCGGCCTTCTGGGCGATGAGTAGCGGCAGCATTGTCATCGATCTTCGCGGCGCTGATCATCCCGTTCGGCATCATCTACGCGATGTGCTACGGGCCGGAAGCAGGCTTGTTCTGCGATCTGTTCGATGCACGCGTGCGCTACACCGGTATCTCGTTTGTCTATCAATTCTCAGGAATCTTCGCGAGCGGGATCACGCCGATCATCGCCACCTACTTGATTGCCGCCGACGGCAATCAACCTTGGTACCTGTGCGCTTACGTGGTGTTCGCGGCACTGGTCAGCGCTGCGTGTTCGCATTGCGATCAAGGGCACGGCGTCGATGCCGCGCCAAGCGGCCAGCAGAAGGGGCCGTAAGCTTGCGCGGGCTTGAATTGCGGGCTTAGCCATCGGCGGAGGCGGCTTTTTCGGCCGCCTTCGCTTCGTCCCATAAGGCATCCATCTCGGCCAGGGTCGCGTCCTTCGGCGTCTTGCCGCGCGCGGCCAGGGCGCGCTCGATGGCCGAGAAGCGGCGCTCGAATTTGAGGTTGGTCACCCGCAAAATGCCTTCCGGATCGGCGCCCAGATGGCGGGCGAGGTTGACCACCGCGAACAGCAGATCGCCGACTTCGGCCGCGGCATGGGTTTTATCGGCGTTTGCAAGCTCGGCTTCGATTTCGTCGGCTTCCTCGCGGATCTTGGCCAGCACGCGACGTGGGTCGTTCCAGTCGAATCCGACCCGGCCGGCCTTGTCCTGCAGCTTCAAGGCGCGCGTGAGCGCGGGCAGGGCGACCGGCACCCCGGTCAGCGCACCAGCCGGTGCCGCCTCGCCCCGTTCGGCCTTTTCTTGGTGTTTGATGCGCTCCCATAGGCCTTCGACGGCCTTCGCGGTGCGGCCTTCGGCATCGGCAAACACGTGCGGATGGCGGCGGATGAGCTTGCTGGTGATGGTCTCGACCACATCGCCGAAATCGAAGGCGCCTTGCTCCTCGGCCATGCGGGCATGGAACGCGACCTGGAGCAGGAGGTCGCCAAGTTCGTCCCGCAGGTCGTCCAGGTCGCCGCGCGCGATGGCGTCGGCAACCTCATAGGCTTCTTCAAGCGTATAGGGCGCGATGGTCTGGAAATTCTGCTCCAGGTCCCAGGGACAGCCGCTGCCGGGCGTGCGCAACGCCGCCATGATCTCAATCAGCCGGGCGATGTCGCGGGAGGGCTTCACGGGGCGGGCGCTCAAGGCTGGAAAAGCCGACCGTAGCAAAGCCCGCCCTGGCCAGCGACCGTCAACGCATGATTCGCATAAGACATATTATGGAATATTTCGTAATGGGTGCGTAAGCAGACGGCAGATTAGAAAGCCGATGGAATAGTTTGAATTATCTCGATTATTCGAAACATTGATCGATAGCGGCGCAAGCGCGTTTTCCTTCGTATTATCAGAATGATCCTCCGCTGATCGCATCAAACACTTTAGCTCCCGGCAAAACCCATCCGGTCGTAGGCGGGCTCAATGCCGGGCGGCAGGAGTTTCCGCAACGCCTCGTAATCCAGGTCGCTATGGAGATTGGTCAGGATCGCCCGTTTCGGCTTGATCCGGGCGATCCAGTCCAGCGCCTCCTCGAGATTGAAATGGCTCGGATGCGGCGTCTTGCGCAGCGCGTCCACGATCCAGACGTCGAGCCCGGCCAAGGCCGGCACGCTCTCAGGCGGCAGGCTCTTGATGTCGGCCGAGTAGGCGACATTGCCGAAGCGGAAACCGAGCGACGGGATATCGCCGTGATTCTGCAAGCACCGGAAGCGCCTCGATCGGGCCGCCCTGCCCCTCGATGGTCACGGCATGGCCCGGGGATCAGCCGGTGTTCGGTCAGGATCGGCGGATATTCGCTGCCGGGCGGCGTCATGAAGCAATAGCCGAAGCGGGCATGCATGGCGCGCGAGGTCGCCTCGTCGAGATAGACGTCCACGCGCCGGCGCTTGTGCACGAACAGCGGGCGCAGGTCGTCGATGCCGTGGGTATGGTCGGCATGCTCATGGGTGACCAGCACGCCATCGAGCCAATCGACCTCGGCGTCGAGCAATTGCTCGCGCAGATCCGGCGTGCAGTCGACCAGAACGCGCGTGCGGTGGCCTTGCGCATTGCTGCGTTCCACCAATAGCGAGCAGCGCCGCCGGCGGTTTTTCGGATTGTTCGGGTCGCACGTCGCCCCAGCCGAGCGCGACGCGCGGCACGCCCATGGACGAGCCGCAGCCGAGAATGGTGAAGGTGAGACTCATGCCGCGTCCGCGAGCACGCGCGGAACCTTGTTGAACAGCCGGAAGAAGTTCTCGGTGGTTTGCTGCGCGATTGCTTCGGGCGAAACCCCGCGCGCCTCAGCCAGCACCTTCGCCGTTTCCACCACATAGGCCGGCTCGTTGCGTTTGCCGCGATACGGCAACGGCGCCAGATAGGGCGCGTCGGTTTCGACCAGGATGCGGTCGGCCGGCAGTTCGGCTGCGATCGCCCTTAAATCATTGGAGTTTTTGAAGGTGAGAATGCCGGTGAACGACACGTAATGGCCGAGCGCGACGGCGCGCATCGCCAGATCGCGGGTACCGGTGAAACAATGCAGCACGGCCGGGAAGGCGCCCTTCCCGGTTTCTTCTTCCAGAATGCGCGCCATGTCGGCGTCGCATTCGCGCGAATGGATCACCAGCGGCAAGCCGGTTTGGCGCGCTGCGGCGATATGCTGGCGCAAGCCTGCTTCTTGCGCCTCGCGCGGGCTGTTGTCGTAGTGATAGTCGAGGCCGGCCTCGCCGATCGCCACCACCTTCGGATGTTTCGCGATTGCGATCAGCTCGCTGGCGCCGATGTCGAGCTCCTCATGCGCGTTATGCGGATGGGTGCCGACCGAGCAGAACACGTCGGGAAATTTCTCCGCGATGGCCAGCACCTGCGCGTGCTTGCGGACGCGCGTGCAGATCGTGACCATGCGCCCGATGCCGGCGGCGCGCGCGCGCATCGACCACCGCGTCGAGCTCGGCGGCAAAATCCGGAAAATCCAAATGGCAGTGGCTGTCCACCAGCATCGTCAGGTCGCTGTCTCGGGTTCAACGTAACGAGGAAACACTGGCGTTGGTGGCGGCAATGTGGCGCCCGCCTTAATTCGTGACCCCGGTTTAAGCTCGTAGAAGCTGCGATGCTCGGGGTCGACGTTGAGAAGCTCGAGCAATTTCGATGCCGACGTCGGCACGAATGGCTGCGCCAAGATGGCGACCTGGCGGATAACTTCCGCGGTCACGTAAAGAACAGTTCCCTGCCGCTTCGGGTCGGTCTTGGCCAGCGCCCAGGGCGCCTCGGAGGCGAAATAGCGGTTGGCGTCGGCCACCACCGACCAGACCGCATTGAGCACCTGGTGCAGCTGCTGCGTCGCCATCGCCTCGCGCGCCTTGCCGATCATGCCGTCGGCGGCGGCCAGAATGGTCTTGTCGGCATCGCTGAACGCGCCCGGCGCCGGCAGCACGCCGCCGAACGCCTTGCCGATCATCGACAGCGAGCGCTGCGCCAGATTGCCGAGGTCGTTGGCGAGGTCGGCATTGATGCGGTTGACGATCGCCTCGTGATTGTAATTGCCGTCCTGCCCGAACGGCACCTCGCGCAGGAAAAAATAACGCAGTTGATCGACGCCATAGGCGTCGGCGAGCGCGAACGGGTCGATCACATTGCCGACCGACTTCGACATTTTCTCCCCGCGATTGAACAGGAAGCCGTGCGAGAAAATGCGCTTCGGCACCGCGATGCCGGCCGACATCAGGAACGCCGGCCAATAGACCGCATGGAAGCGCACGATGTCCTTGCCGATCACATGCAGTGCCGCTGGCCAGTAGCGCTTGAACTTCTCGCTTTCGGTGTCGGGAAAACCGACGCCAGTGATGTAATTGGTCAGCGCGTCAACCCACACATACATGATGTGCTTGTCGGCGCCGGGCACGCGGATGCCCCAGTCGAAGGTGGTGCGCGAGATCGACAAGTCCTGCAGGCCGCCGCGTACGAAGCTCGCGACTTCGTTGAGGCGCTCCTTCGGCAGCACGAAGTTCGGCGTGGCATAGAGGTCGAGCAGCTTCTGCTGATAGGCCGAAAGCTTGAAGAAATAGCTCTCCTCCTCCACCCATTCCACTGGCGTGCCGGTCTTCGACGACACTCGCACCTTCTGCTCGTTCAGATGCGTTTCGTCCTCGGCGTAATAGGCCTCGTCGCGCACCGAATACCAGCCGGCATATTTGCCGAGATAGATGTCGCCGTTTTTCTCCATGCGCCGCCAGATTTCTTCCGACGAGCGGTGATGGCGCTCTTCCGTGGTGCGGATAAAATCGTCGTTCGAGCAGCCCATGCGCTCGACCATGGCCTTGAAGCGCGGCACGTTGCGCTCGAGCAGCTCGTGCGGCGTCAGCCCCTCCTTGGCGCCGGTCTGCTGGATCTTCATCCCGTGCTCGTCGGTGCCGGTGAGGAAAAACACGTCGTAGCCGTCGAGCCGCATGAAGCGCGCGATGGCGTCGGTCGCGATCGCCTCATAGGCGTGGCCGATATGCGGCGGGCCGTTCGGGTAGGAGATCGCGGTGGTGATGTAGAAGGGCTGCTTGGCCGGCATTTGCGACTTTATTGAAAGACATGAATGGCCCGGGTTGGCCCGGCCATAACGAGTCAGGGACTAGGTATCAACCCCTCGCCGCTGGGGCAAGCAACGAGAAAAACGCGAAGTCGGCGTGTTTACCCGCTATTCTGGTTCGCGGCGCTTCATTGGCATTTGAATTGTAGCGGGGTAACCGGATATGTCCCTCATGCGCACACTCACGATTGCCGTCGCGCTGCTGGGCCTCACGGGTATTCCTGTCCTGGCCTGCGATCGAATCCCGCCGCTTGCAGTTACTCTCGATGAACTCTTGCCGCAAGCGACCCTGCCCGAAACCGATCTCGCCAAAATCAAAGACCTGCGGGCGCAGATCAAGACTCTGGCTGCAACGAGAAAATTGCATAAGGCGCGCGAGGCCGAGGAGCAAGCGATGCTGATGCTGGGCTACAAGAAAGCCTGGCTGAAGTGTGGTGAAGGCACATTCATGTGGTCGAAACTGAAGCAGCCGCCTTGAGCCTAAAGCGCGAGCGTGCAGAACGCGGTTGACTCGCAATATAATTGTACCTGATATCGCGAAATACGCGTAAATTCCATGTGAGCGCGGACAGCGTCCGCAAAGTGATCAAGCGCGTCGGCGACAGCCGCAAGAAAATCTGTGCAGCATTTTGACTGCGCGTTTTCAGAATGGGTCCAACGAAATCAACAGGGAGGCGATCATGAGCGTTTTTGGAAATATCGTGTCGGCGATCTTCGGCAAGGTAGCTAGCGCCGCAGCGGCGGCCACCGGCACCAGCAGTGCCGGCGCGGGAGTTGATGTCGCGGCCGTCTGCACAAAGCTCGCGGCGGCGAACCCGGAAAAACTCGATTGGAAAAATTCGATTGTCGATCTGATGAAACTTCTCAATTTGGACAGCAGCGTGGGCGCTCGTAAATCGCTCGCCCAGGAACTGAAATATACCGGCGACATGAATGATTCCGCCACGATGAATGTCTGGCTGCACAAGCAGGTGATGCAAAAGCTTGCCGACAACGGCGGCAAGGTCTCGCCCGATCTGATGAAGAAATAAACCGAGGTCCGCGCATCCTTCTCGGCCGCCGACTGTCTATAAGCAGTCGTCTGCAGACGCTAATGGTTTTAGGTCTTCCGGCGTCTTGACGGCGGGTCGAAGGCGCGGTCCACTCTATATGTCATCCGGCCAAGATCGGATTTGCGATAGGGGGAGAATCAACATGCCGAGATTGAGTGCACCGACCAAGATCGTATTTCTGATCTCGTTGATCATTGCCATCGTCGCGGTGATCAGCGTCTTCTTCTTCATTCCACTCATCAGCCTAAACGCAATCTGGGTCGCAATTGTCGCCTATATCGTGCTCGCGGCCGGATGCTTGCTGAAGGGATTCTAACGAGAACACAAAGGAAGGTCGGGGGCGGCGGCTCGGTCAGTCAAACGCCCCCGGCTTCAAATCCCTGACGCGATATTTGCGGCCCGGCACCAATTCGCCGGTCGCCTGCGCGGAAAAATCGATGAAATACCATTTCACCGGTTTGTTGTCGTCACCGGTGGTCATTCTGCAGAATCCTCGCCGCACTTGCCGAACGCAGGTCAGATCGGGGACGCTGGTCCGAAGATCGGTAGCCCTCGGTCGATTCCGCCATGTTCCTTGGTGACGGCGCCGAATTGGCTCGGAGCCGCCAGCATCGATGCGCGGCGGTATCGAATATGCGCCGCCCGCCCGTCACCCCTTCATCGGCGGAAAATCTCGTGAGAACACCGGCTGTTCCAGGAATTTTTTCGGATCCATGGTCCAGAACTGGCTGACCTTGCGGTAGGTCTTGATGGTCTTGTTCACCATCTTGCCGCCCTGCTTCTCGGCCCGACGTACATAAACGTCGACGACCGCGTTGCCATAGGCGTCGAAGCTGATCGACCCGCGCGGCGTTTCGGCGAGCGAGATCGAGCGCACCGCCTTGGTGAAGGCGTCGGGATCGTCGGCCTTGCCGCCGGTCTTGGCCAGCGCCGCCTCGATGATCATGCCATTGGTGTAAAAGCATGCCGCGTAGTGGCCTATGCGAACGTCGGCGCCGTAATTCTTTTTCATCGCCGCGATGAAACGTTGATTGGCGTCGGTGTTGAGATCGAGGGTGTAGGGATTGGTGTTGATCAGGCCGGCCGCCTCGTCGCCATGCGCGCCGATGATGGTGTCGTCGGCGACCGTCGCGCCGCCGACCAGCGGCTGCTTTATGCCGAGACCCTTCGCCTGCGACGTAAATTTGAGCGGATTGGAGCCGGCCAGCACTTCGCAGACCACGTCGCAATCCGCCGGAATCTGCGCGACATAGGGCGCATAGTCGGCGGTGTTGAGCGGCGACCACAATTTCTTCGCCACCTGGCCGCCCTGCTCCTCCAGCACGCGCTGGAAGCCGCCGACCTGCTCGTAGCCGAAGGCGAAATCGTCGCCCATGGTGCAGGCGCGCTTGAGCTTCATCTCCTTGATGACGTAGTCGGCGAGCGGATAGAGACACTGCGCGGAGGTGTAGGACGTGCGCGTGAGATAGGAATTGGCTTTGCGTTGCGTCACGTCCTCGGCGCCGGCAAAGGCCAGCGTCGGCTTCTTTTGCTCTTTCAGATAGTCGACGGTGGCCAGCAACTCGAAGGCCGCGAACGGCCCGAGCACGATATCGACCTTGTCGCGCTCGACCACTTCCTGCGCCTTGTTCTTGGCGCCGGCTGGATTGCCGCCAGTGTCGGCGATGATCAGATCGATCTTGCGTCCCGACAGCGTGAAATTCTTGTCCTTGAGAAACGAAGTGATGCCTTCCTCGAAATGAATGCCGCCCGCCGCCAGTGGGCCGGTCTTGACCGTCAACAGGCCGATCTTCAGCGGTGCATTCTGCGCGATCGACGGCATCGGAAACGCGGCAGCAGTTGCGACTGCGGTGCTGCCGGCCAGAAATTTTCGGCGGTTGGTATGAGTGGTCATGGCATCCTCCCCAGGCGACCGGCCTTGTCTGCGCGGCCGGATTGATGTGGACGTCAAACGGTCGAAGCGAATTCAATCACAATGCGGCGCTGAAGCGAACACCGTATTTGCCCACTTTTGCCCACAAGACGCGCAACGCAATCTACGCGCGCGCGGCTTCCGCCAGCTCGCCGAACACGGCGAAAACCAGCGGCTTGCGTTCGAGATTGTAGGTCTCGACCTCGCGTGCGGCGCGGTTGACCTTTTCCCAAGCTAGCGCCACGCGCGCCATGCGCGGTATTTGCGCGGCGTCGCGATCGAGCCGCGCCGACAGCCAGCCGTTGACCATGTCCATGAATGCGGCCAGCGTTTGCGGCTCGCTGCCGCCGAGCGCGTCGCCGAGCGCATGCAGCGCGCGCGGATCGGGATCGGGAAGCTGCGCGAACAGTTCAAGCACGCGCTGGCGCAGCGCCAGCGCCGGACCATCGAGGAACGCAAGCGCACGCGCGACGCTGCCGTCGGCGGCATTGCGCGGCTTCCTTCACCTCGGCCTCGTCGGCGCCGCGGCCAGTGGCGGCGGCGATCGCGCGCACTACGTCGGCGACCTCGAGCGGACGCAACAGCAGGCGCCGGCAGCGCGAGCGGATGGTCGGCAGTTCGCGCCCCGGCGCGTGGCTGACCAGCAGTAACAGCGTGCGTGCCGGCGGCTCTTCCAGAACTTTCAGCAGCGCATTGGCGCCTTCGCGTTGCAGGTCGTCGACCGCATCGACAATGGCGATGCGCCAGCCGCCCTCGCCCGCGGTCGAGCCGAAGAATGAAACGGTTCGCCGCACGTCGTCGACGCGGATCACGGTGTAGAGCTTGCCGGTCTGCTCATTGATAGTGCGCTCCAGCACCAGCAGATCGCCCTGCGCTTGCGCGGCGATGCGGCGCGCGACCGGATTGTCGGGATCGAGGGCAAGTGTCGGCGCCTTCTGCACCGCGGGCGCCTTCGGATCGGGATGCGCGAGCACGAAACGCGCGAGCCGATAGGCCAACGTCGCCTTGCCGATGCCGGGCGCCCCGCCGATCAGCCAGGCGTGGGGAATGCGGCCGCTTTGATAGCTTTCGAGCAGCGCCTGCTCGGCCTCCTGATGACCGAACAGCACGGAAGTTTCTCGCGGCAGACGGAGTTCGCGTTCGTCCGTCTCGTCCTCGCTCACGGCGCCGCGTGCTCCTTAATGCGTGCCGGCTCCGGACGCAGGTGCTGCAGCACGATCGCCCAGATGCGGTCCGCCACCACGTCGCGCGGCGGGCGGCCGTCCATCACGAAGCAACGCTTCGGCTCGGCTTCGCCCAAGGCGCGATAGGCCTTGCGCAGCTCCTCATGAAACTCGGGTCCTTCCGCTTCAAAGCGGTCGGCGGCGCTGGTGCCGCGCCGGGTTTTGGCGCGCGCAAGACCGATTGCCGCCGGCACGTCGAGAATGAAGGTGAGATCGGGTTTTGCCGGGCCGACCGTCACGCGTTCGAGGCTGCGGATGAATTTCGCATCGACCTTGCCGAGTGCGCCCTGATAGACCCGGGTGGAATCGATGAAGCGGTCGCAGATCACCCATTTGCCGGCTTTCAGCGCCGGCAGAATTGTGTTGAGCACATGATCGTGGCGCGCGGCGGCGAACAGGATCGTCTCGGTCTCCGCGCCCAGCGGCTTGGCGATGCCGGAGAGCAGGATGTGCCGGATGATCTCGGCACCGGTCGAGCCGCCCGGCTCGCGCGTGAGCACGGTTTCGATCCCAAGAGATTTAAGGCGCTGCGCCAGCGCCGCCGCATGGGTGGACTTGCCGCTGCCTTCGCCGCCCTCGAAAGTGATGAAATGTCCGCGCAAGCGTGAAACGCCTTTCGGTGTCATCCGCGCGAGGCGGAGCCAGAAATTATAGCCGCTGCGCCCCGGCGCGGAACAGTGCAATCATCAATTCGGTCACGGCGTCGAAGGCGCGCTGGGGAATATTGCCCTTGCCGACGCTTTCGGCGGCTTTTAGCGGCATATCCAGGATCACACTGTCGCCGCGCCACACCTTGAGCGCGCCGATGCGCTGGCCCTGCTCGACCGGCGCCGGCACCGGGCCGGAATAGACGATGCGGGCGATCAGTCGTTCAGGGCCGTTCTTCGGCAGCATGATCTTCACCTCGCCGCTGGTCGACAGCAGCGGCACGCGACCGCTGGCGCCGCCATAGGTCTTGGCCGCGCCGATGATCTGGCCTTCCGCGAACAGCGTGCGTTGCTCGAAATTGCGGTAGCCCCAATCCAGCAGTTTCTTGCCCTCGTCGGCGCGCTCCTTGGCGTTTTTCGCGCCATTGATCACCGCGATCAGCCGTAAACCGTTCTGCACCGACGAGCCGACCAGACCGTAGCCGGCCTCCTTGGTGAAGCCGGTCTTCAAACCGTCGGCGCCATTCAACGAGCCGAGCAGCGGATTGCGGTTCTGCTGGCGAATCTTGTTCCAGGTGAATTCGCGCTCGCCGTAGATCTGATAAAATTCCGGATAATTGTTGATGATATGGCGCGCCAGCATGGCGAGTTCGCGCGAGGTGACCTGCGTGCCCGGATCGGGCAGCCCGTTCGAATTGGTGAACACCGATTTGGTCAGCCCGATTTCGCGCGCGCGCTTGGTCAGCCGGTCGGCGAATTCCAATTCGGTGCCGGCGATGCCTTCGGCCAGCACGATGCAGGCGTCGTTGGCGGACTGGATGATCACGGCGTGCAGCAGGTCGTTGACCGGGATCTTGCTGTCGAGCACGGCGAACATGGTCGAGCCGTGCGAGGGCGCGCCGCCCTTGCGCCAGGCATTGGCGCTCACCCTGAATTCATCGGTGAGCTTGAGGCGGCCCTCCTTGATTTCGTGAAACACGTATTCGGCGGTCATCAGCTTGGCGAGGCTGGCCGGAAAGACCATCTGGTCGGCGGCGCGATCGAACAGCACCGCGCCGTATTCGGCCTCCATCAGGATCGCGTGCGGCGCGTTGATCGGCGGCTCGTCCTTTTTGGGAGCTTCCTTTTTATGCGCGGCCGCAGGCGCGGGGGCCGCTTTCTTCTCGGGCGCGGCGGCGGCGGCCGCGCAAAGACCGGCCACGACGGTGGCCGCCAGCAGCAAACGTCCGATGTGATAATTCCGTCTGGCCATACTCGACGCTCTTAATCCCCGGCACGCACGAGCGTGCGCAACTGCGGCGCTTGATGGCGGCGATTTGGCGTAAAATTGCGGCTCAGTAAAGGCCGCGACCGCTCATGTAGCTCGCCCGGCCATCATAGCGCGTCGGGGCATAGGCGGAAACCGTCGATCCGCGGGGTTCGCCACCGGGGGAAAGTGGGGCCGGCGCAGCGGTTTCAACCGCGCGCGGACGGGCGGAGGCTGCAAGTTCGGTGGTCGGGTTTTTCGGCGGCGCGGCATCGCCTGGGCCGGGACCTCGCGCGGCCCCTCGCCCAGCCGGTATGGCCGCTCGGGCGGCGCCGAGCCCCGTGACGGCAATTTGGCCATCGGCCGGGCATCGAAATAGGCCGGCGCGAATGGCTTGTTGGAGGCGACCTGCGAAGCCGGACCCGAGTCAGGCACGCCGTCACGCAAGGTTGCCATCAGCTTGCGGTCGTCAGAGCCTTCCAGCGGCGCGCGCCCGACATATTCGACCTTCACATTGGCCAGCCCGTGGCCGTGGAAGCCCAAGAGCTGCGCGGTCTTGGCGGACAGGTCGATGACGCGGTCGCCGACATAGGGACCGCGGTCGTTGACGCGCACCACGATTGAGCGATGGTTCACCAGATTGGTGACGCGTGCGTAGGACGGCAGCGGCATCGTCGGATGCGCTGCCGAGATCGAATTCATGTCGTAGATCTCGCCGTTGGCGGTGTAGCGGCCATGGAAGTCGTCGCCGTACCAGGACGCCAGACCCTCGGCGCTGTAGTTGAAGTTCTCTTCCGGCACATAGGTGCGGCCGGCCACGGTATAGGGCTTGCCGACCCGGTAGACGCCGCCGCCCTTCGGCACCGGCTCGCCCGGCTCGACCACGCGCGCGCTGGTGTGGACGCCGTATTTAGGATCGACCTTGCCGGCGAGATTGCTGTTGGAGCAATGGCCAAGTGCAAGGCAGCTGGCGGCCAGCCCGAGCAGCCGCGCGAACCGGCAGAATCCGCCGTTGCCCCCCAACACGTCCATCCGGCTTACGGTCCCCAATGTGAAGCAGGCAGACTACCCCGCCGCGCCGCTGCCGGGAACCGTTGGCTCGCGGGCTGGTAAATAATCGGTTCCATGCCGCCTTTTTGCGGTATTCGTCGCATTCCAGGCCCGCCAAAGCCAATGCGTTGCCCACTTGCAACGCATGGCCGCCCTCGTCTGCCAGCTCGGTGGCGGTGCATCTCGACACTGTATGCTCCCGCACAACACGAGGTGATTCGAATGAAAATAACGACGGGCCTTGCGCGACGAAGCAAAATCGGAAGCGTCTATCTGGCGGCGGTGCTGTCGTTTGCGGCATGGCCCGCAAGCGCCCAGCAATCGCACGACTGGCAGCTGTGCACCGCCAGCGACGACGACGAAGTGTCGCTCGATGTCCAAATTCGTGGCTGTACCGCCGTGATTGAATCCGGCAAGGAGCCGCAGAAAAATCTCGCCGTCGCGTACTACAATCGCGGCGTCGCCTATGACGACAAGGATGAGCCCGCCCGCGCCTTGGCTGACTATGACCAAGCGATCAAACTTGATCCGAAGAATGCATCCGCCTTCTATAACCGTGGCAACTCCTATCGCGCCAAGGGCGACCACGACCGTGCGATCGACGACTACAACGAAGCGATCGGGCTCGACCCCAATCTTGCCGAAGCCTTTTACGACCGCGGCAACGCCTATCGCGACAAGGGCGATCAGGATCGCGCGATCAGCGATTACAATGAGGCGATCCGAACTCGATGCGGATAACATCGAAGCCTTCAAGTCGCGCGCCTATCTGCATTTCGCGGCGGCAAACTACGCGGGCGCCGCCGTCCGATTTGGCGCGCGCCGTGCAACTGCAACCCGACGACGCCTACCGCGTGCTGTGGCTTTATCTCGCGCGCGCGCGAGCCGGCGACGAGTTCGGCCGGGCGGAGCTGGAACGGAACGCGGCCAAGCTGACACCCGCGGACTGGCCCTATCCGGTAGTCGAGATGTTTATCGGAATCCGGAAGCCGGAGACCGCGCTGGCCGATGCAGATACGCCCGAGGCGCGCTGCGAAGCGACAGTTTTACATTGGCGAATGGCACTTGCTGCGCGACACCAAGGCCGCCGCGACCTCCGCCCTGCGCGCCGCTCTGAACACATGTCCGAAAGGCTTCGTCGAGTCCGACGGCGCGGCGGCCGAATTGAAACGGCTCGGGAGTAGCGGTAAAGCCAGCCGCTGAGGTCGGATAGCAAAAAGGCCGCCTCAGGTGGCGGCCTCTCCAATTCTGGACACCGCTTCCCCTGTTCTCCATCTTTGTCTTAAGAAATGGCCGCGACTGCCGAGGGAGCTCGTTCCGATGAAGAAATGCGGCGCTCTGCTAGTGGCCCTCATCGCCGCGACGCAAGCTCAGGCCCAAAACGACCCAACGAGCGCGAAGACGTTTTATCCTAGTTGCTTGGCCGCGGCCGACATTGTCCAAGGCAAACGGCCCGCAGCCAACTCCGAGGAAGCGGCAATGCAGCTCCGAAAGGCCGCGATCTGCTTTGGGGCCGTGACGGCCATTATGAACGTAGAGCCGTTCTTCAAACCGGAATTCGCGGCCTGTCCTCCTCCGGACGGAAAACGGTCGGCGAACCAGGCAATCCTCGTCGTCGCTGCCTACCTCAAAAGTCACTCCGAGCGGCTTAACGAGAACTTTCATTCGCAGGCTGTGGGCGCATTGGCCGCGGCATTTCCGTGTCCGAAATAACGGGAAGCCACGAACAGCCAATGTTGCCAAAACGTTGGACAGCGCGCTAATGACTGCGCGATTTCGCTTGTTGCGTCGGAAGGGTGGCCGAGTGGTTTAAGGCACCGGTCTTGAAAACCGGCGTACCCGCAAGGGTACCGTGAGTTCGAAATCTCACCCCTTCCGCCAATCGGAGAAGCCATCCGCTCATGTGGTTTGAAATTGCGGTAGTTTTCGTAACGCTGACTAGCGTACCCACGCCCCTACCCACAGATGATCTATCGGCTATATGCCATCAGCACTCATTGAGCGACCGGCACTCCACTCAATCAGGCGAATCGGTTGGCTCCGATAATCCTGTTTATCGGAGCCAATCCCCTCATCCACATCGCCGACTTAAGCCCCGCGGCTTACAAAAGTACAAAAGATCGAACGCGTGCTTGCCGGCTACTGAAACCGAGAACACCGCGGACGATGTCCGCTTTTGGACCAAAGCGGACAAAGTCGGATTTTGGCCCGCGATGAATTGTCCGCTAATGACCCGAAGCAGACATTGGACTTGCCCCCCGTCTCCATCGGGGCGAATGGGGTTAGTCGCCGTTGAGCGAGGCTTCCTCAACCAGAATCGATGAAAACTCGCCGAATAGCCGTGCTCGGCGCAGCACGCTATTGTGTCGTTTTCGTCACACTGCTGCGAAAAAGGGGCCCACGGCAGTGGATAGTCCCGTCGCTTCGTTGACATCCACGCTCTGGTGCCGCGGGATTGACCGCTTATAAGAAATGCATTGCAAAAGCGGGGGCCAATATGGGCAGTTCGCGTTGCGCTTTGGAGCGTGGGCTTGGGACAGCGTTTTGCGTTGCCGCAATGAGCGCATTCATGCTTACCCTTACCGCCACAACTTCGCTGGCGGATTGTATTGGGAAGTTTACGGCGGCACAATGTACTGCAACTGGCGGCTCTGTGTCTGGAAATTTTTGCATAACTAAGTCCGGCAACCAGTTTTTTCAAACTCCGATTTGTTCGCAAACTGAAATAAAGGAGGCTCAAGCACGGGTTCATCATCCCGTACATGAATCATTTGTTGACGCGTTTGCTGACGCCCTGGCCAACGATCCTTTCATCGATTTCACCACCATTCGAGACAAAGGCGCTTCGGCAACCAGCACCTCCGGGACATTCACCAACCAGGCCGTAGGCAGTCGTACGACCGACGTCGGCGGTGGCGCCAATGCGTCATACAATGCGTCCAAAACCTTCAATCTCGCCGCCAACCAGCGCCTCATGGTCGGGGCCAATTTCCGTTATGATTCCTCGAATACCACTTACGATGCCAGCCCCCTCGCGCCGGGCCTCGCGAGCGCTGGGTCCAATCATCAGAGCGTCTACACGCTCTCCGCGGCGGCTGGCTATATGATAAACAGCGCATATGTCGCGGCGATTATCGACGGCAGGTGGGGCCACGGTAGTGAGACCGACAACGTCGCCGGCGCTACGGGCGATTACGGAATGCGCGGATATTCAACAGACCTATTTATTGGCAACACCTTTACTCTGTTTGATTCCCGAACTGCTCCAAGTCCGCGCATGCCCACAAAGGCCCCGCCGAAACAAACGGACGGGTATGCCGTGCTGCTCGATTTGAGAGGGCACCTACGATATGACAAGGATCAGAACAACGGATTCACCGACAGTACCGGATTTATGTGGGGGGCTGAGCAAGAGCATAACTGGACGACCGGCGGACAGGCAAAATTATCCATTGTCGCTCCGAGACAGGGCTGGATCTGGACACCATTCGTGGCCGCGAATGTGGATCAACAGTTCGGCTTTTCCCACACGTTCGATATCCCGGTGCAGACTGCGCAAGTCGCTCACACAATTCATTTCGGCGGACCGCAGACTTTTTTGGGCGCCAGCGCGGGTATCGATGTCCGGCAGCCGAGCGGATGGGATTTCGGCGTTAAGGGATTTTACCAAAAGAGCGCTGAATTCCGGATCGCCGGCGGACAGGCGTACGTCCGGTACTATATCCCACAGCCCCGTTGACAGCGCGGGGCAGAGATATTCAATCGGCAAATGATGCGCGGTTAATTGGAATCAAATGGAGGAAGAAATGGCCAACCTATCCCCTGCTTTCGGCTTCGCATCGATCTCGCTCGGCGTGAGCGTGCTTTCCGCCAAGCTACAGCGCCTGACCAGGAGTTCGAGAGCGTATCGCCTGTCGCTTAATTCAATCGTGCTCGCTTTCATGGCGATCGCGCTCTGCGGCTGTCAGTGGGGATGACCGTACGAGGTCTCGGAGTAGGCCAGGCGGGCGCCCTTTGATTTGTTGGACCGTGTCGGGAGATCGCCTCCGCACGGGCGCATTGCGCAATTCCTTCGTACCGCATAGCTGTGAAACGCGCGCCGCAGAGCGCTTGCGATCGGGCCATGCTTGCCGTCGGCGACGGTGCGGCCGTCGATGCGCACCACGGGCATCACAATCTGACTCGCCGAAGTGACGAAGGCCTCGCGCTGTCGCCATGTCTGCTATTGGCACAAAGCGGACAATCGCGGCACTGCAACATTTTGTCCGCTATTGGACAAGAGCGGACAAAGTTTGATTTCGGCCCGCGATGGTTTGTCCGCTAATGACCCGAAGCGGACATTGGGGTCCCACGTATGCGACCTTCTTCGTTACCTACCTTTTCCCACATTTATCCTATATTTTTTGGTCGAATATGGCCGACAGTTCCTTAGCGTCATTCAGGCCAGGTGAACCCAATTCGTCGGAAAAGGCGGCATAGATAGGCGAAAATAATTGTCGTGCCTCGCTATGGCGTTTTTCGGAGGACCATAGCTGGGCTAGGCTTTGCGCCGCTCGAAGCTCCCAGAATTTCGCATTCTGTTGCTGCGCGCATTCAAGCGCCCGCTGAAAACATGTCTCCGCTTCATTGCGGTTCGCCGAACCCGCCGCCAACAAAACCTCTCCGCGCATACGTTGAGCCTCGGCCTCCCACCAGCGCTCTCCGGTTCGCTCAACTTCGTTGACAGCTTGCGTTGCAATATCAAACGCGCGTTCATAATTTCCGGCTTTGGCATAAGCCATCGCCAGATGCGACAAGTTGAATGAACTCTGAAAATTAGCACCGGTCTGGCGGTGTGCGACGAGGCCCTTTTCCATAAGCGCGATGCCTTCTTCAGGCCGGCCGCTCAATGCAACAGTGACCGCGCGCAAGATACTAGCGCGAGAAAGATGATATGGACTGCGCTGCTCGGTCGCGATGGCGAAGCCTTCTTCGGTGGCGGCGACCGCGCCCTCCAAGTCGCGCGTGTGAATGCGAAAGCGAGCCTCGGCCAGAAGAGCGGACATCAAGGTGAAGGGATGCGTTCGGCTGCGAGCATCTTTGATTGCAGCCGACATTGTTTCAGTCGCTTGCCTCATCTTGCCGAGATAAAGATACGCCAGGCTGAGCCAAACGAGCGTGAAGGACCCAACGTGGTGGCCTGGGACGAAGGCGATAGGGCGGCAGATGTCTTCGTCGTAGAGCGACAAGGCTTTTTCGAGATGAAACTTGGCGTTTGAGAAATTGCCAATATGCAGATACGCAGTCCCGGCAAAATAGTTAGCGATGTTATCGGTTAATCGGTCAGTCGTGCGTTGCAAATACGGCTCGATGAGTTTTAGACCTTGCGGCAATTCCGAGCGAATTAGGTGATAACCAAAAAGTCCGCCGAGTGCGGCAAGGCATTCGAGCGGATGAATGGATTCATCAAGGAGACCGCGCGCTTTTAGCAGCGCAGCCGCGACATCGGATGATGCAAATCCTTTTGTCATGACAAATGTGCTACCGAGGGCGACCTGCAAGCGGCCCTCAAGCTGCTTGCGCGCTCGAGTCGTTGGCGATCTTCGGAACAGGACTCATTGCTTGTTCGACTTGCGACTGCGCCTCGACGCCGGCGGACCGCTCGAGTGCCATGTGGGCCGATTTGAGCCAGTAATTGATGGCCTCGTCCCAAAGCCCCGCTTCGGTGCAATGGTATGCGAGAACGTCCGGATTACGTTCAGGCGTTTCCGGAAATGCCTGCTCCAAGACCTCCGTGATACGGCCATGCAGCTTCGCGCGCTGGCTCTTAATCAAAGTCTCGTGGGCTGCATCCTGCACCAGCGCGTGCTTAAATGTATAAACCGAGTGCGGAACTGTGCCGCGTTGATGCACGAGTTCTGACGCGACGAGTTGGTCCAACAAAGGCTCAAGTTCGGCATCGCTGAGTTTAATAACAGCCTTCAACACTGCATATGAGAACTGGCGCCCAAGTGCCGCCCCTGTCTGCACCACGGCGCGGACCGGCGCAAGCCGATCGAGCCGTGCGACGAGCGAAGCTTGCAAGGTCGCCGGCACGCTAAGCATCGGCATCGACGCGGCAAAAACAAAGGCACCGTTTTCCTCGCGCAAGTCGTCGCTCTCCAGAACCGATTTGGTCATTTCTTCGATGAATAGCGGCACTCCATCGGTGCGTGTAATAATCTGTTCCAAAAGGGCGGCCGGAAGTTCCTTGCCGCCCGCCACCTGCCGGATCAAAATTGCATTTTCTCGTCGGCCGAGACGGTTCAGCGTCAATGTCGTCACGTGTGACTGACCAAGCCAGGGCGGCACAAATTCCGGCCGATAGGTCACGATCAACAGGACGGGAAGGCTTCTGATACGCTCGATGTTGCGGTCGAACAATTCGCGCGTGGTCGGATCGATCCAGTGCGCGTCTTCGAGAATCATCAGCACCGGCTGCCGCGCGGCGAGCCCGACTGTCTGGGCAATCAGGCACTCCAGCAATAGTTCTTTGCGGCGTTGCGGGCTTAACGATAATGGGGTATGGCGGCCGCCGGTCGAAATCGAAAGCAAATCTGAAATCAGCGTGACATCGCGATCCATTTCCTGCGACGATAAGGCAAGCACGCTCTCGAGTTTGTCGAGCTTGACGGTGTCGCTGTCGTTCGGCTCGAAGCCGGCGGCATGTTCCAGTTCGGCCGATTACCGGATGCAGCGCCGTTTGGGCGCGATGCGGCGAGCAATAGAACCGCAAACTTGTGTGGGCCTCGGTCTTGACGGCATCCTGGATGGCGGCGACGAGACGCGATTTGCCGATACCAGGCTCACCCCAGATAAGGACGACGCGGCCTTCACCCGATTTCACCTGATTCCACCGACGTAGCAGAATTTCCAGTTCCTCCTCGCGGCCAATGAGCCGGGTTCCAGGTGATCGCAGCGCTTCGAAGCGGCTTTCGATCGGGCGCTCGAACAAGATCTGCGAAGCTTCGAGCGGCTCAGCGGAACCTTCGCATTTGACGGGACCTAAATTCCTGTAGTCGAAGAGACCCCCGATTAGGCGCCGAGTGCCGACGGAGATAACCACCGCACCCGGCTCGGCCGCGGATAGCAGGCTCGCCGCAACCTGCAGCGGCTGGCCGACCACCGGGCGGTCAGCCGCTTCGGTCGCGCCATTCGAGTCACCGACGACGACGAGGCCGGTCGCGATACCGACGCGAACCTGCAGTGACCTTGAAAGGCGGTCGATCTTAAGCCGGCCGACGGCTTTGCAGACCGCTATACCTGCTCGCACCGCTCGTTCGGCATCGTGTTCGTGGGCCTGCGGGTATCCAAAAAAACCAAGACTTCATCACCGATATATTTGCTAACAAAACCACCATGCGGTGCAACCGATTCACGAACGCATGCGTGGTAATTTGACATGGTCTCAAGCATATCCTCGGGATCTAGACTTGCTGAAAGCGCGGTCGAATCGGTCAACTTGCACACCACGGCGGTCAGTTGACGCCTGCCCGAGCCCTCGTGTTGCGTGGACGCGGGAGCGGCTAATTCCGGAGTGGAGGGTGTTTGGCTCGCGTTAGTGTCATTTCTATTTGGCAATTCTTGCCCTTCACGTACCTCTCCCACAAATCGAAGACCCTTGCGGGGGATAGTGCGTATCAGGCGCTGTTGCTCGCCGCTGTCGCCGATCGCTTGGCGGGCGGAGGTAATTCGGCTGGTTAGCGTCGATTCCGAAACGATGCGCCCGTTCCACACGTTCGCGATCAAATCGTCTTTGCTGACCACGCGTTCACGGTTGCGGATGAGATAGTGCAGAAGATCGAGAACCTGCGGTTCAATGGTGACGAGTTCGGGCCCCCGCCGCAATTCCTGGCGGTCGACGTCAAATGAATAATTTTCGAATTGATAGATCAAAACAATTTGCTCCCCGCGCGAATTATACCATCGGGGGCCGAATGAGGGAATCTGGGCAAAAATCAGGATAAAATCAGCGCTACCTCGGGCCTGCCTAAAGGACGGCCCGTCGCGCCGTTGGCATGGTTCAGCCCTTCTTGAGGGAGGAAACCATGCTTAAACACTTCGCACTTTGTGCAGGACTGGCGACCCTGGTCCTGTCTGGGCCATCTACAACCCAAACTGCAGCGCAGCCCGACAAAGTCGATCACCGCCGCACCGCACCGCAACCGAGCGAAGCCATGCTGCGGGAAATCGTGACCTGGCTGTCGTCGAATTTCGATTTGCCGGCAATTTACGATCCGCCGCGTGTCGAATTCGTGCCCGCACTGAAACTCGCCGACATCCGTTACAAAGCTTTCTTGTCGCGCGCGCCGGGCAATGTCGGCATCGATCCGCCGTCCCATGACGCGCTTCAGCGCGATTCCATCGCTGTTTATGACGACCAGACAAGAACGATCTTTGTCTCCGACGCCTGGACCGGAAGCGCGCCGGTCGAACAATCCATAATCGTGCACGAAACGGTTCACCACCTGCAGAATTTGGGCAAAATAAAATATGAGTGCCCGGCAGCCCGCGAAAAGCCCGCCTATCTGGCGCAAGATCAATGGCTCAAGCGGTTCGGAACTGACCTGGAAACGGCGTTTGAGATCGACCTGTTCACGATCCTGATGAAATCCGCCTGCATGTTCTGACCAAGTAGTGGGCGCAATGCCACGCGCGCTGCGAGGCTATCGGCGTCAAAGGAAAAGTCTTCAAACATAAAGGCCAAAAACCCCGCGTCTCATCTCGGTGAAAAATTAGAACGTTCAAGGACGAAGCCATGCACAAACAATCGTCATTCTGCGTCGTGTTTCTTGTGTTGGCGCTAGCCGTTCCCGTAAACGCGCAGCAGCCAAATCCCCAACGGATGTCGATGCCGCCTGAGTTTAATTGGTCCGTGGACGAGCCAATAATCAGGGAGCAAATCGTCGCCGCCATGGCCGAACTCCGGCCAAGCGAGACCCCAGGGCGCGCTGTGTTGACCTCCATCGTAACCTGGCTTTCGAATACTCTCAATCTTCCAGCGATCTATGATCACCCGCGTGTTGAACGCGCGCCCAAGATCAAGCTTGCAGCGGTGCTACACGGCAGCCAGTTCGTGTCGCAAAATAGCATTCTAAGCAAGTATGACGACGTAAAACAAACGATCTACGTGCCAGACGATTGGAGCGGCAACACGCCCGAGGGGATATCCATTCTCATCCACGAGATGGTTCATCACCTGCAGAATGTCGCGGGACTCCAATATGGATGCCCCCAAGAGCGGGAAAAGCTTGCCTACGTTGCGCAAGAGCGGTGGCTCGCCCCGTCTGGA
>CAWAHP010000007.1:0-237064 GCA_963781875.1 uncultured Alphaproteobacteria bacterium | reverse complement strand
CCTCGCTTGCGATCAATTCATGAGCGAGCAGTGCCAGTGGCGCTGTACCGATGCAAAGCACGAGTGCGCGTCGGCTGATGAGGGGAAACTGGCCGACTTGTAGGTTTCGACGCTGATTGATTATCACGTTGAATTTTCCCATTTCCCGGGGCCTAGTTGCTATTTCTCAGATAAATAACGGACATGAATTGGCGACTAAATGCGATTAAGGCTGCCCATCGAGGGTTCCACCGGTATGGACTCATGTCAAATGTCCACTTTGGGTTATTTGCGACCTATGCATTTAGCGCTAGCCCCGATCAATGTTCGCTATGCTCCCGATAACGACCAAATCTTGCGGCCCAGCGAAATGACGCTATGTGCCAAAAGCGAACATGCGATTTAATTCCGTACGTATTTTTCGCGCTGATTATAAGTCACTTCCACAGCACCATTGATCTTGTCGGTAATCCTGTTCACGTAGCGGTCAATTTTGTGATCTGACAGGTCTGCAACGCCAATCGAACGCCAAAACTCTCCAATGGCGACGCGATTGGCATCATGGGCTGGAAGGTACACATAGCGCTGCTCCTGTAGCAGGATCACTTCTGGTCCTACATGTTCATATGGGCCGAAATTGGGGTCGGTTGCCGTCGCAGGCGGAAGCATTGGCACTATGTCGTTTTCGTCGATCACCCGGATGAGGGGAAGCCGTAGCCGCTGAAACGCCTGCGGCCGTGGTAAATCTCGGCTGCCCAAAAGTGATCACGCGCTCGACCATGAATCGATCCTCAATAGCGTAGATTGTAACAAGTGCTGCGACAGCGCCGCCGAGAGAGTGCCCTGTCACATAGATCTTGTAGCTACGCTTAAGGTAAGACTTCGCATCGCTGTAGACGGCCCGCGCTGCTCGATCGAAGCCAGCATGTACGGGGATATCGGCCTGCCGGTCGGTCCGCACGGTAATATCAAGGTCTTCTGAGAAATTCTGCTGGTCGGCAGTTCCCCGCACAGTGATGATTTGGGTTTTCGCCTTGTCGTCCTGTTCCAGGTAATAGCGGACGCCCGTGTCACCAGGTGAGCTGATGCGGATTGTTTTGGGATATTTTGCCTTGATCACTGGTATTGCGTCATAGGCGACCTTTGATCGCTCAGCATAGATCTTCAATTCTGAGAAATTGATGGCCACCGGCGTGAGCTTCGAACCGATGCTATTCAGTTCGGCACCGGAAATTCCAACGCAAGCCGTGAGCAATGAAAGACAGGCGGCAATCATTGCCACCATTTCAAATCGTCGGTTCACGCACAACGGCATCCGAAACTTTTGCTCGCGTCGCCGCATGTGCCCACTAAAGATCACGCCTCGTACAAGGCCTAAAGCCTAGCACTTTGGGATCGGGCGGCGAGTGGGGAATAGCACACAACCGGCCTCAGATGCCAATCAGGCTTGATGTCCGCTTTGGGTCATTAGCGGACAAACCGTTGCGGGCCAAAATCTAAGTTTGTCCGCTGTTGTCCAAAAGCGGACAAACGCGGATGCAGTTCGTTTGTCCGTTAAGTGCCATTAGCGACATCGCGCTTAACCGCCCCAATGGTTAGCCAATTTGTTTCGCCGGCGCTAGCCGTTGTTACTCCAATAGCGGACATTGCAGAACTCGATTTGAAAGTGTGCAGTCGTATGAAGTGTTCATGCAGTTCGCTGATGGCTTGATTAATCTCCTCAAAGGTTAGCCAATTTATTCCTCCAAGCCATTGATAAGTATCGCTTGTCCAGACCGACTTCCTAAACCCTTCGTTAACGGCCCCCCGCTAGCTTGGGAACCGGTATCGGGCGGCAGCCGCCCGAGGCCCGGGGCACCATGGTCCGCATCGACTTCAATCGTCTGCGTTTTCTCGTCATCGACGACAACGCCCATATGCGCAGGATTTTGCGCACGCTGCTGCACGGCTTTGGTGCGCGCGAAGTCTATGAGGCGGAAGACGGCGCCGCCGGCCTGGAAGCCTTCACCCATTACATCCCGGATATCGTGATCACCGACTGGGCGATGCCGATCTTCGACGGGCTCGAACTCACGCAGATGATCCGCCAACCCGGCGCCAACTCCAATCCCTACGTGGCGATCATCATGCTCACCGGCCATTCCGAGAAAAAGCGCGTGGTGTCGGCGCGCGATGCCGGCGTCACCGAATTCCTCGCCAAGCCGATCTCGGCCAAGGGTCTTTATCAGCGCATCGTCAACGTGGTCGCCAACCCGCGCCCGTTCATCAAGACCAAGACCTATTTCGGTCCCGATCGCCGCCGCAACGTCAATCCGAATTATGTCGGCCCGGAACGCCGCAAGGGCGGCAAGGCCGACGTGATCCGGCAGGCTCCCTTGCTTGAAAAAGTCCGTGCCCCAGGCTGACAAAGGCAAATGTCTATGGCCCCCTCGAAACACACGGCGGCGACCGCCACTTACGGCGACCACGAGGTCATCACGCCGGAAAACAAGCTGCGCAAGATGGTCACCATCAGACCGCTTGAGCCCGGCGAGGAAGATCCGGTCGTGCGCGCGGAAAAGGCGCTGGCCGAGCTATCCACGGAATTCGCCTCCTGGATGGATTCCGAATGCGAGCGGCTCGACAAGGCCCGCCATGCGGTCACCGCTTCCGGCTTCAACAAGGCCAACAAGGAAGCCCTGTTCCACGCCGCCCACGACATCAAGGGCGAAGCCGTGACCTTCGGCTATCCATTGGTGACCGCGGCGGCCGACAGCCTGTGCCGGCTGATCGAATACACGCCCGATGTCACCCGCATTCCGATCAAGCTGGTGGACCAGCACGTGGACGCCGTGCGCGCGATCTATCGCGAATATTCGCGCTCCGATGCCGAGGAACTCGCCGCCTCGCTGACCGGGCGGCTGCGCGAGGTCACCGACGAATTCCTCATTTACGAGAATCGCGGCCGGCCGGACGTGCTGGAACAGATCATGGGCCCGTCGATCGTGCCCGACCAGGTGGAATAAGCGGCGTTAGCGCATGATCCCCAAAAGTGGGAACCGGTTTTCGGAAAAGATCATGCGCAAGCAAAATGTCAGGTTAGGATTCTGATTCAAACGGGTCGAATCAGGTTCTAAGCCACCAGCCTGTCGTCTTCCATCACATAGTCGTAGTCGCGGGCGACCAGATCGTCGCAGAACATGCGCGCTTCCTCGCGCGCGGCCTCGACCGCAAAGCGCCGGAGCAAGGCCAGCAGCGTCGCCAAATCCTGGCCGCGCTCGGCGGCGCAACGCGCCAGCACGCGCTCGACCATCCGCCGCTTGAGCCGCGCCACCCCGCCGTGCTCGCCGATCAGGATGCCCTCGCGCATCGCCGCGATCGCTTCGCGGAAGGCCGGATAGGCGACGTCCGGCAGCCCGGCCTTTGAGTAGAGCGCGTGGAAGCCGGAAATGTTCTTGTCGTGGATGTAGCTGGTGACGCGATCGAGCGGCATACCGGACAATTCCGCCAGCGCCTCCTCGAACAGCACCACATTGCCGGAGAGCAGAGCACGCAGGATCATGCCGGCCGTGAGCTGGCCGCTTTGGCGCAAATGGTGCATCAGGCTGCCAAATTCCTCGTAAGGAGTTTCGGCGGCGAGCGCGACGGTGGCCTTCTCGCAGGCCTCCCGGGCCGCGTCTTCGGCATGTTCGATGCCCATCCATTGCCGCCCGGCGACGAAGCCGGCCAGCGTCTGCGACAGCTTGCTGAGCAGCGCCTGGCGGGTCGCCATCGGCAGATCGGCGCGGTCCGTAAGATTTTCGCGGATCGGCGCCAGATGACCGAACCGCTCGACGATGCGGTCGATGGAGAACGGCGCGATTTCGGCGGCATAATTTTCCAAGAGCGCGAGACAAGCCTCGGCCGAGCCGACTTCGGCGACGGCGGCGGCGAGCGAGCGCGGCAACAGCGCGCGGCTGGCGATCGCGACCTGCACGTCCGGATGGCCGGTGGCAATCAGGTCGACGAGATCGTCTTCGAGCAGCAGCGGCGAGCGCGACAGCACCGGCACCGCGACGTCGGGCTGATCGGCCGCGAGCGCATGCACCACTACCAGCGGCGCCTTTTGCGCCGAGGCGAAAACCTCGGCGAGCGCGCGCCGCACCAGCGGCGAGGGATCGTCCAGCATCATGATCATCGCGCCTTCGGCGGCGGCGAGATCGTCGGGCGACAAATTGGAATGGAGATAGGCGCGCGCCAGCGCGGACGTGGCCTCGGCCCGTTCACCGGGCGGAGCAACGCGGACCCACTGCAAAAACTGACGAACAATCATGGCACAACCAGACGCGACAACTAGACCGTCCACAGCGACGGCCAACGCTAAGCCTAGCCGAGGAGGCTTAACAAAGCGTTCACCATAGAAATTGAAGAGCTGTTAACGACGCCGGCGCCGGCGGGACTGGCGAATGTTCAGGTGTTGCCGCCGAACAGTTTGCGGGTATCGGTCGCCCGGTCGGTGAACAGATTGTGCGACCGCACCGGCTCAGGTGCGCCCGGCGTCTCGGTCTTGGCGGGCGCCCACAGACTGCTGACGGCTGGCGCCACCGCGGCGCGGGCCCGGTCGGTGAACATGGCCTGGAACAGCGGCCTGGTGTCCGGCAGCGGCGGCAGGCCGTCATTGGCAGCCGCTAGCGCTTGCGTGACGCCGGCGGTATCGGGGGACGAGGCTGCTGGCGGCGCGGACGGCGAAGCGGCTGGCGCCGCGGCAGTCTTGTCGGCCGTGGGCAGGGCTGGCGCGAAACTGACCGCACGGGCGACCTCGAAACGGCTGGTCAGCTTGGCATAGACACCGCTCACGCTGCGCGGGCTGCCGGCGCTGTCAAAAAAGATACTCCGGTTTGCCGCCGCGGCCTGCGGAAACAGCTCGGCGGCGTTCGCCCGCGGCTGCGTCGTGGCGGCGCCGATCAGTTTTCCGGCTCCGTCGGACCCGAGGAAATGCGCGATGTAGAGCTCGCCTTCGGTCGGATCGCGGCCGATCGCCGCGCGCAACTGGGTGGCATTGTTGCGCGCGAAGGCGCCCGCCATCATCGCGCTTGCGGTCGGGTCGCTGCGCAGCCGCATGATCGCCGCGCGCAAGACCGGATTGGGCACCTCGTAGTGGCCATCCGAGCTGCGGAAAATGCCCTCGGCATAACTGCCGTAGCCGTGCGCCGGCCCGTCCCCCTTCATGGTGGCGAGCCAGGTCTGCTCGATGAACTGATAGAGGCCCTTGGCGGACGAGGTCGAAGCCTGCGCCGCCGGGTTGAGGTTGGATTCGATTTGCGCGGTGGTGAGCAGATATTCGAAGCTGATGCCGGTCGAATGCGCCGCCTGGCGGATCGCGCCGGTGATCTGCGGTGCAGCGCTGGCGGCGACGGTGTTGACGGCCATCGGGTTGCGCCTTGCGAAAACACGGCTGCTATAGGTCTGACGCACCCGGCTTCGGGCCCTGTCGACCATGGGTAATTATGGTAAATGAAACGTTAATCGCGGAAGCAAGCCCCTACCCCGCGCAAGAATCTTTTCGGAGGTCAGCGATGGCGGAGACGATCCAGCGGCATAAGCGCGGCGGCCTCTATTTCGAGGATTTCGAGGTCGGCAAGCTCTACGAGCACCGGTACACCCGCACCGTGACGCAGATGGACAACATGTTGTTCTCCAACATGACGCTCAACCCGCAGCCGCTGCACATCGACCGCCACTTCTGCGAGACCGAAACCGAGTGGGGCCAGCCGCTGATGAACTCGCTGTTCACGCTCGGGCTGATGATCGGCATCCAGGTGTCCGACATGACGGTCGGCACCACCATCGCCAATCTCGGCATGACCGACGTGAAATTCCCCAACCCGCTGTTCGAGGGCGACACCATCCACTGCACGACGCAGGTCGTCAGCAAGCGCGCGTCGAAATCGCGGCCCGGCGCCGGCATCGTCGAATTCCATCACAAGGCGTTCAAGCAGGACGGCACGCTGGTGGCGGAATGTCACCGCCAGGCCTTCATGATCATGCGGCCGAAATGATGCGATCGCTTCTTTTCGTTCCCGCCGACGGCGGCAGCAAGCTCGACAAAGCGATGGCGAGCGGCGCCGATGCCGTCATCCTCGATCTCGAAGATTCGATCGCGCCCGAGCGCAAGACGCAGGCGCGCGCTGCCGCGCTGGAATTTCTTAAAGCCGCGCACGGCAAGAAGCAGCGCCCTCGCCTGCTGGTGCGCATCAACGGCCTCGACACCGGCATGACCGATGCCGATCTCGACGCCGTTCTGCCGGGTAAGCCGGACGCCATCGTGTTTCCGAAGGCGGAGGGCGGATCGAGCGTGGTGCATCTCGACGCCAAGCTCACCGCGCGCGAAGCCATCGCCGGCATCCCCGAGGGGCAGATCAAGATTCTGGCGCAGGCGGTGGAGTCGGCGGCGGGGCTTTTTGCCGCCGGCACGTTTCGCGACGCCAGCGCGCGCCTGATCGGTCTCACTTGGGGCCCGGAGGATCTCTCTGCCGAGCTTGGTGCAGAAGCCAACCGCGATGGCGCCGGTGAGCTCACCGAGCCCTATCGGCTGGCGCGCTCGATGTGTCTTTATGCCGCCGCGGCGGCGAAGCTGCCGGCGATCGAAACGGTCTATGTGGATTTCCGCAATTCGGAGGGACTGCGGCGCGACACTCATGACGCGCGCCGCGACGGCTTCACCGGACGGCTGGCGATTCATCCGGCGCAGGTGCCGGTGATCAACGAGGTGTTCACACCCACGCCCGAGCAGATCGCCAAAGCGAAGGCGGTGGTGGCGGCCTTCGCGGCGCAGCCCGGCGCCGGCGCCGTCGGCATCGACGGCAAGATGTACGACCGCCCACATCTGGTAAGGGCGCAGCGGCTGTTGGCGCAAACAAAGGGCTGATGCCGGCTACTTGTAAACCTTCCCCGGATCGAAGGTCTTCTCAGCCTGGCGAAACTCGAGCGTCACGCTGCTGGCCTTGCCGAGCGGCACGGCGCGATAGAAGCACGAGCGCCGTCCGGTGTGGCAGGCGCCGGGGCCGGCCTGCTCGACCTTCAGCCAGAGCGCATCCTGATCGCAATCGACGCGCAATTCGACCACGCGCTGGACGTGGCCGGAGCTCTCGCCCTTTTTCCATAGTGCTTTGCGCGAGCGGCTGTAATACCAGGCCTCGCCGCTGTCGATGGTTTTACGCAAAGCTTCGGCGTTCATGTGCGCGACCATCAGCACATCGCCCGACTTGGCGTCAGTGGCGACCGCGGTGATCAGCCCATCGGCGTCGAACTGCGGCGCGAAGGCCAAGCCTTCTTCGATCTTGGATTGATCTGCCAAATTCGCCTCGCGTGTTGACGCGGGGCGCGCTTAGCGTTGCGTCCCGCGCAGCATGGACATGAACCGCACCTGCTCGTTCGCGTCTTCGCGGAATGCGCCGGTGAAATGCGTGGTCACGGTCAGCGCGCCGGGCTTCTCCACCCCGCGCAGCGACATGCACATATGTTCGGCCTCGATCATCACCGCGACGCCGCGCGGCTTCAGGATCTCGTCGATCGCGGTCGCCACCTGCGAGGTCAGATGCTCCTGCGTCTGCAGGCGCCGCGCATAGACGTCGACCAGGCGCGCGAGCTTGGAGAGGCCCACCACCCGCTCCACCGGCATGTAGGCGACATGCGCCTTGCCGTAGAACGGCATCATGTGGTGCTCGCAATGGGAGTTGAAGCCGATGTCCTTGACCAGCACGAAGTCGTCGTAGCCGCCGGTCTCGCTGAAGGTGCGGTCGAGCACCTCCACCGGGCATTCGCGATAGCCCTGGTAGATTTCCTCATAGGCGCCGATCACGCGCTTCGGCGTCTCCAGCAGGCCTTCACGGTTGGGATCGTCGCCGGCAAAGGCGATCAGCGTGCGCACGGCGGCTTCCGCCTCGTCGCGCGACGGGCGCGGCTCGACCGGCGTTGGCGCCGCCCGCACATGTTCGGACAGGCCCTGCTTCGGCCACGGCTTTATAATTGTACTCTTGGCGTCCATGACGGTCTCTCCGTTCGACCGGCGCTCGTCCTGGATAAGAACAGCACCGGGAGTGTCACCGGGGTGGCCGCGTCAGTATCCCGCTTCGCGACCATTGTGGTCCAATGCGGGGCGCCTGGACGCCGCATTCCCATTTAGCATGGCGCTTGAAACCATGCCTTAGCGTCAAGAACCCCTTCTCGCGCCATTGGGTCAACCCCTATATATTCGTTTGCGCGGCCGAGGCAATCGGCGGAACCCGGTAAATACAGCAAAAGTTCAATGCTTAACGACGTTTACAACGCCCGAATCCTGGACCTGGCGGGCAATATCCCGCGCCTGGGACGGCTGGCAGCGCCGGACGCCACAGCGACCGCGCATTCCAAGCTGTGCGGCTCCACGGTCACGGTCGACCTCAAGATGGACGGGCCGGTGGTCACCGATTTCGCCCATGACGTGAAAGCCTGCGCGCTCGGCCAGGCCTCGTCCTCGATCATGGCCCGCCACGTGATCGGCGCGCGCCCGAACGAGCTGCGTGAGCTGCGCGAGACCGTGCGCAAGATGCTGAAAGAGAACGGTCCGCCGCCGGCCGGCAAGTGGGCCGACATCGCGGTGCTCGAGCCGGTGCGCGACTACAAGGCGCGCCACGCCTCGACCATGCTGACCTTCGATGCGGTGGTGCAGGCCGTCGACCAGATCGAGGCCAAGCGTAAGCAGCAGCAGGCGAGCGCATGATCCCGAAAAGTGGGAACCGGTTTTCGGATAAGATCATGCGCCAGGAAAAATTATAATTACTGCGCCGCCGCTAAGCCGCCGGTTTTCTTTACCGGCAATTCGGCGCGAGCGCCGATCGCCTTGCTGCAACTGGCGGCAAGCTGCGGCAGAAACTGCTGCGCGCCGGTATTGCCGAGACGAATGACGGTGACCAGACCATCGCTCTCGGTCTCGATCACCATCGAGTGGTTGCCGGCGCCAGCGAAGCCGCCGATCAGCGCGGCCGGCACCGTTCCGGCCGCGTAGCTGACGAGTTCGTCCGGCTGCGCTGCGGCGTTCGGAGGAGGCCACCTTGAGCCGCGCCGAGCTCTTCGCGATCCGCACCGTGACCGCGCCCAGTTTGGCGGGTACCGGCGTATCGCCGCCGCCGTGGCGCCGCTCGGCATAACTCAGCGTCGTAGCTGTCGCTGCCGGCGCCGCACGACACCACCAGATCGAAGCTGCCGATGTCCTCGCCTTCGACCGTGAGCGGATGGTGCCGCGCCAGCGAAGCGACACCGGCGCGATCGACCATGGCCCAGCGCCGCTCGCTGATCTCGGTCGCAGCGCAGCCCGTCGATGATGCGCGGAGCCGGTTGCGATGCCGCCGCCGGTGGCGAAGCGGCAACGGTTGCCGCCGGCTGCTCGCCGGCCTCGTCGGTCGCAAGCCGCGTGTGGCGAATTTCATCGCCGGTCATGGCATGCATCGGCTCCCACGGCGGAATCCGCAACGCGAGATCGAGCAGCTCGATGGCGGCGCCCATTTCCGTGGTGTATTGCGCGAGCCGCCCGATATCGCGCTGGACCAGAACGAGGTCCTCGGCCGTGTAGCTCGCCGCCGCCGGATCCTCGCGGCGGTCGCCGAGCCAGATCTGATGCACCAACACGCGCGCTTGCGGCGGCACCGAGCGGCGAACGCCGCCGAGCAGCACGAAGGCGCACATCGACTCGCAATCGGCGTGCGGCGAAAGCGCTGCACGCTTAATGTCATTCTCCGCCGGCTGCGCAAGATCGACGGTGCGCCCGACCGTGGTGGCGAGCGCGAGGCGGCGGATTTCGCGCCCGAGCGCGATGGCGCCGAGCACCGAGCCGCCGTCGGAATCGAGCACCATGATGGCGCCGGAAAGATCGTGGCTTTTCGCGAACAGTTTGAAGTCGCGCGCGCTGTCGGCGACGATGGCGCCGGCCGCCGAGATCAAGACCTTGCACTCTTTGCCGCAGGCTTCCGCCGGTCCCTGCAAACGCAGGTCGAAGCGCATCGGCAGCGTGCGGTCGGACGCGCGCGTCGAGGCCGGCAACAGCAAGGATGCCGTCGCCAAAGCGAGCGCAATCGCGACCGACAGGGAGCGAGCCATTCTTCCCCCTTCTCAACCGCCGAGCCCCTATTATTGGCGTGGTTGCTCACGCTTCTCGTTGGACTTGGCGGCTTTTAAAGCCCCGAAGCTGTCATTTTAGAAGCGCCCGCAGATTCGGGTCTAGTGTAAAAAGGTCGCTATCGGCGATCGATTTTGACCAAGACCTGAGCAGGTTCCGGGCGATGGAACTTATCTTGGAACTTTCATGGCGGAGATGAGCGGACAGCAATGCGGTTTTGCGCGGCTGCCGCGGCTGGCCGGGCGCGGGCTGGTGGCGATTTATCGCTACACGCTGGCGCCGCTGATCGGCCCGCGTTGCCGGCACCTGCCGACCTGCTCCGAATATGCCGACGAGGCGATCGCGCGCTTCGGGCTGTGGGCGGGCGGATGGATGGCACTCGCGCGCATCCTGCGCTGCCAGCCATGGGGCACGTCCGGGCTCGATTTCGTGCCGGCCGCGCTGCCGGCGCACGCGCGCTGGTGGCTGCCGTGGCGGTACGGGCGCTGGCGCGGGACGAATGCTTCGGTCGCGCCGCGATGAGCCGACGCGGGCGCCAAATTCTCATCGCGGTGATCGCGCTCAGCGCGTTGGCGTCGATATTTTTCGGATTGCGCAGCTACGGCTCGTTCCTGCTGTTGCGCTCGGCCTATGAGGCTGGCCGGCCGCAGCTGAGCAGCCTGCGCGCCTGGATGACGCTCGACCATGTGGCTGCGACCTATCGCGTGCCGATGACCGAGTTGCTGCCGCGCCTCGGCCTGCCGCCGGAGACGAGCCACGATGAAACGCTCAAATCCATCGCCGACCGGCGCGGCGTGGCGCGCTTCGATTTCGTGCGGCAGGTGCAGCGCGCGCTCGGCCAATCGGCGCCGCCTCCGGTCGATGGCTCAAAGCTCCAGCGGCTTTACCGATCGCATCCTCTCGGCATTGCTGGTCTACGGCTATCCGGCGCTAGCGGTGACGCTGCTGTTCGGCGCGATCGGTTTACCGCTGCCGATCGGGGTCGCGGCCGTGCTGGCCGGCTCGCTGGCGGCGCTGGGAAACCTGAGTTGGGGATGGGCCGCCGCCGTCGCCGTCATCGCGTCATTCGCCGGCGACATCATCGCCTACGGCATCGGTCGCGCCGTGAGCGAGGATTTTCTCGCCCGCCATGGCCGCTGGATCGGTTACAGCGCGGAGCGCAAGGCTCACATCCAATCGCTGTTGCAACGCTGGGGCGGCATCACGGTGATCATTTCGCGCACGCTGACATCGTCGCTGAGCTCGGTGGTCAGCCTGTTCGCCGGCGTCAGCCGTTACCAATTCTCGCATTTCCTGGGCTTCGCGCTGGTGGGCCGCGTGATCTGGACCTCGGCCTATCTTGGTCTCGGCTATGGCATCGGCAACAATATCGACGCCGCCAGCCAATTCCTCGGCAATCTGAGCGGGCTGCTGGTCGGCGCTGGCGGTGCTCGTTATTGCCGCCGCCTATCGTGCCGGAGCTTCGCAGCCCGAGGCGCGCTGAAAGCTGTTGCACCGCTGGAATCGGCTGCTATATCCGTTCCCGATTCCGCTTACCTGCATTCGTAGGCAGCGAGTGAGCAACAGGAGACACTTATGGTCGCGCTGACCTTTCCCGACGGCGCGCGTCGGGACTACCCCCCAGGCACCACCGGGCTTGACGTCGCCAAGGGCATTTCGCCCTCGCTGGCCAAACGCACCGTGGCGATGGCGCTCGACGGCACGCTCGCCGACCTCTCCGACAAAATCGAGCGCGACGCCAAGATCGAATTCGTCGCGCGCGAGGACCCGCGCGCGCTGGAGCTGATCCGGCACGACTGCGCCCATGTGTTGGCGGAAGCAGTGCAATCGCTGTGGCCCGGCACGCAGGTGACCATCGGCCCGGTGATCGAGAACGGCTTTTATTACGATTTCTACCGCAACCAGCCGTTCACGCTGGAAGACCTGCCCGTCATCGAAAAGAAGATGCGCGAGATCATCGCGCGCGACAAACCCTTCAGCAAGGAAATCTGGCCGCGCGATAAGGCGAAGAAAACCTTCCGCGACATGGGCGAAAACTTCAAGGTCGAGCTGGTCGACGCCATCCCGGAAGACCAGACCATCAAGATCTACAAGCAGGGCGACTGGTTCGATCTCTGCCGCGGCCCGCACATGACCTCGACGGGCAAGGTCGGCAATGCCTTCAAGCTGATGAAGGTGGCGGGCGCCTATTGGCGCGGCGATAGCAAGAACCCGATGCTCACCCGCATCTACGGCACGGCCTTCGCCAAGCAGGAAGAACTCGACGCTTACCTGAAGCAGATCGAGGAAGCCGAAAAACGCGACCACCGCCGCGTCGGGCGCGAGATGGATCTCTTTCACTTTCCAGGAAGAGGCGCCGGGCTCGGTGTTCTGGCACGCCAAAGGCTGGACGCTGTTCCAGGCGCTGGAAAACTATATCCGCCGCCGCCAGCAGGACGCCGGCTATGTCGAGGTGAACTCGCCGCAACTGATGGACCGCGAGCTGTGGGTCACCACCGGCCACATCCCGACTTACTCCGACATGATGTTCCTGACCGCCAAACGCGAGGAGGACGAGCGCGTCTACACGATCAAGCCGATGAATTGCCCCGGCCACGTGCAGATTTTCAAGAACGGCCTGAAGTCGTATCGCGATCTGCCGCTGAAGATCGCCGAGTTCGGCAAGGTCCATCGATTCGAGCCGTCGGGCGCGCTGCATGGGCTGCTGCGCGTGCGCGCCTTCACCCAGGACGACGCCCACATCTTCATCATGGAAAGCCAGATCGCCGAGGAAGTTCTCAAGGTCAACGATCAGATTCTGTCGATCTATGCGGATTTCGGCTTCGACGACGTGCGCATCAAATTCTCCGACCGGCCGGAGAAACGCATCGGCGACGACGCGGTCTGGGACAAGGCGGAAGCCGCGTTGATGGCGGCGCTGAAAGCCTCGGGGCGGCCGTGGTCGCTCAACAAGGGCGAAGGCGCGTTCTACGGGCCGAAGCTCGAATACGTGCTGCGCGACGCCATCGGCCGCGAATGGCAATGCGGCACCGTGCAGGTCGATCTCAATCTGCCCGGCCGGCTCGGCGCCTTCTACATCGACGAGCACTCCAACAAAGTGACGCCGGTGATGCTCCATCGCGCCATGTTCGGCTCGCTCGAACGTTTCACCGGCATCCTGATCGAACATTATGCCGGCCACCTGCCGCTGTGGCTGTCGCCGTTGCAGGCCGTCGTCGCGACCATCACCTCGGACGCCGACGACTATGCGCGCGAGACGATCGAAGCCGCGCGCAAGCTCGGCCTGCGCGTCGAGGGCGACCTGCGTAACGAAAAGATCAATTACAAGGTGCGCGAGCACTCGCTCGCCAAGGTGCCCGCTCTATTGGTGATAGGCAAAAAGGAAGCGGCCGAGCGTCTGGTGTCGATCCGCCGCCTGGGCAGCGAAGGCCAGCAGGTGATGCCGCTCGATGCGGCGCTCAAGGCGTTGGCCGACGAAGCGGTGCCGCCGGATGTGCGGCGGATACAGAAAGCGGCGTAAACGACCGTCGCTGATCCCGCTGCTTATTCTTCCCTGGGAAGCATCAATGTCGAGCCCGCCGCGACGCCGAAACTGTCGAGATGCGCCGTCGTGGTTCGTGCTTCATCGACGTAATGCGAGTGGAAGTAGTCTCCGCCATGCGTGATGACGCCTTGCAACGGGGGCGGCGCATAGAAGCCAACCACGGAACCGGCCAGCCGCGGCCCTTTCGCCAATCCGGTGACTGCCATCTCGTCGAACGAGCCATGGCCCTTGAAGCGCGGATTGGGCGCGGCGTTCACGTGCATGACGAAATTGGTGATCGCGCCGTTGATGCGGAATGGGAACGGCTTGTTTTCATCCAGGCCGATGGCTTTGGCCTGCTCGCGGATGAAGGTCTCGGTCGCCTTGGCGTCGAGATCCTTGTCGATCGCAACCGGGCGCCAGGCGCCGGCTGCCGCCGTCGCCAGCAGGGTCGCGGTTTCGGTGGCGGCGGATGGGCAGGCGGTGCCGCAGTCGGCGCCATAGCTGACGATCAGGCGCCCCTCGATCACTGAAATCTCGCCGCGCAGACCGGACACCGCTCCGACCGCATCGGTGGTGCGGCCGCCGACGGCGTCTTTCAGCGCAACGACGGCAAGATAGTTTCGCTCCGTGATCATGCGCTGGAAAACGCCATAGGCCTTGAAGCCGAAGGGATATGGCGCCGGTTGCGCTTGCGCAGCGGGCGGTTGATGTTGCGCCCGCGCCGAGCTTGCCATCGGAAAGATCGCGGTCGCGGTTGCCAATGCTGCGAGCGCTAAACGCGCGAGCAAATGATGGATCATGGGCCGCTCCAATTTTGCCGCCGCCGGATCAAGCTGCGAACGTTCCACAGCGCCTTACCATGGCATTTTTAAATAGCGCCTCCCCGCATCCAATAGATATGATCCAGATCATATAAGCTGCGGGGGCTTATAATTGTTTACGATCGGCGTTTAATGGCGGTCTTGCCGTGAATGAAGCCAGCAGACGTCGCGCTACTTGCCCTGCGTCCCGATATAGGCGGCGAGATCGGCGGCTTCCGCGCGCGACAAATTCATGTCGGGCATCTTGGGATGCGGCAGCAGCAGGAACAACGCGAGCTTGGCGGCATCGAAGCCTGGATTCTTGGCGATGGCCGAGAATGGCGGCGCCTGCGTGTTGCCGTTTTGCTGGTCGGCGGCCACCAGATGACAACTGGCGCACCAGCGCTTGGCTAGCGTGCCTCCATTCGCCGCATCGGCCGCGGATGCTGGATTCGCCAGCGTAACGACGGCTGCCGCCGCGAACAGCAAAAGCCCGATAATTGATCGATGCATGGGAAATGGCCTTGCCGGTACGTTCATGAGATCGCCAATCGCGTCAGCGACCGCATCCCCGTTAACATATGTCAATGTGGATTGTCAGCGGTTGTTCGCTTGATTTCCGGTCACCGCGCCAGCACTTCGACGTCGCCATCCACGCCGGTGACGACCTTGAATTCCCGCTCGAAGACCTTGCCCTCGTTGCGGGCGATGGCGCGATATTCGCCCTCGGTCAGGATCACGCGCGGAAAGGCGCCGATCGATTCCTTGATGACGTCGCCGCCGGGCGTGAGCACCGACCAGGCGGTATTCGCAATCGCCTCGCCGCCCTTCTCGCTTACCAGCTTGAGCGTGATGGCGGCGGCGCGGTGGGTGACCGTGATATCGGTGAGCTTGCCGGCTTGCACGCGGATGTCCGAGCGCACGACCGAATTGGCGTCGCCGTAATTCGACACGATGTAATAGCCGCCCTCCGGCAACACCACCACGTCGCTGGTCATCACGCGCTCGGCGATCGGGCGCCGGTCGCCAGCTTCGAACTGGCTGCCTTTGTAGACGTCGAAAGAAATCTGCCCGGCCGGAATGCGCACGTCGCCGACGCGGCCCTCAAGACGCAGGCCGCCCGCCGGCAGGTCGAATTCCTCGTGCACGGTCGATCCGTTCAAGGTCACCGGCTTGACCGCGGTGGCGAGCCCGAACCCGACATGCACGATGTAGGTGCCGGCCGGCAGCACCAGCGTGGGCGACGGCGATTTCTCTTCCTTGATCAGCTTGTAGCTTCCGCCTGGCTCGGGCTTCGAGCCATAGACGCGCCAGGTGAGGCCGCCGTCGATGGCAGGAGCGTCCTTGCCGAAGCGCGCGCTGAGCGCGAGCGCAACCTGTCCGGCCGGAACCAGCGGCGCTGGCACCGCCGCCGCAGCGGTCTGTGCGGGCGCCGGATCGGCTGGCGTGGCTGGCTTGGCCGGCGGCGCGGCTTTCGGCATCACCAGCGACGGCGGGGCACGGTTGTTGGTCGGCCCCGGAAAGAAAAGCCCTGTCGATGGGACAATCGAAAACAGCGAATTCTGTCCCTGCGCCTGCGCCGCATCGGGAACGAGCGCAGACAGGATAAGCGCAAGCGCCGGCCATAACCGGCGTGGGGCCGCGGCGATTGCAGATGCGCTGTTCATGACAGGGCGGTTTTCGGCCCAAATCGCGGCGATTTCAAGCCGATGCCTAAGTTTGTCACCCCGGTACCGCTATGCTAGGCGCAAAAGCTATTTTGATGAGGTGGTAATGCCCGACGCATTGCAATTGCTCAAGACCCGCCGTTCGGTCAAGCCGATGGAATTGACCGGTCCCGCCCCGAGCGAGGGCGAAATCGCCAGCCTGCTCACCATCGCCGCGCGGGTGCCCGACCACGGCAAGCTCAAGCCCTGGCGCTTCATCGTGTTCGAGGGCGACGCGCGCATCGCCGCCGGCGAGAAGATCGCCGCCGTGTTCCGCGCCGATCGCACCGACGCCACGCCCGAGCAGATCGAATTCGAACGCAAACGGCTCGCCCGCGCGCCGCTGGTGATCGCGGTGGTCAGCAGCGCCGGCCCGCATGTGAAGATCCCCGAATGGGAGCAGCAATTGTCGGCCGGCGCCTCCGCCATGAGCCTGGTATTCGCCGCCCACGCCATGGGCTACGCGGCGAGCTGGATCACCGAGTGGTATGCCTACGACCGGCGCGTGCTCGATGCACTCGGCCTTAGCCCCAACGAGCGCATCGCCGGCTTCGTGCATATTGGCCGCCCGGCGAAGCCGCCGGAGGAGCGCGAGCGCCCGGCGCTCGATGAGATCGTCACCCGCTACGGCGGCTAGACCCGGTAGTGGAACTCGGTTTCGGAAAAATCCATGCGCGAGCAAAGTGCGCCGCGCCGCTTAACCATAATGTAATCACCCGAGCGCAGGCTTCCGTCACGTTTCGGTCACAAGACTCCGCCACCAGCTTTCACCATGTTGGCCTGAAACGTTTGTCCGGTGGCGGGCCCGATCGGAATATTGGGGGCGGGGAGAAATTTGTGATGTTTGAGGGTCTGTTCACGCGAGCGCGCAACGGCGACCGCTCCGCCGAAGCCACCTTGCAAGCCGAGCCGGTCGCCACGCGGCCGACCATCGGCTTGGCGCTCGGCGGCGGCGCCGCGCGTGGATTTGCCCATATCGGCGTGATGCGGACCCTGATCGCACACGGCATCGTGCCCGACGTCATCGTCGGGACCTCGATCGGCGCGGTGGTCGGCGGCTGCTATGCCGCCAAACGCCTCGACAATCTGGAATCCTGGGCGCGCAGCCTCAATGTCCGCAGCGTTCTCAGCTACCTCGATATCAGCCTGTCCGGCACCGGCCTCATTCGCGGCAGCCACCTCGCCAAGCGGCTCGAAGAAGCGCTGACCAACAGCCGCATCGACGACTTGGCCGTCCGCTTTGCCGCGATCGCGACCGAATTCAACACCGGCCATGAAATCTGGCTCACCCGCGGGCTGCTGGTCGAGGCGCTGCGCGCCTCTTATGCGCTGCCAGGAATTTTCCCGCCGGTGCGCATCGGCGGGCGCTGGCTGGTGGACGGCACGCTGGTCAATCCGGTGCCGGTATCGGCCGCGCGCGCGCTCGGCGCCCGCCTGGTGATCGCGGTCAATCTCAATTCTGATCTGTTCGGCCGTGGCAGCATCATCGCCAGCCACGGCTCCGACGACGGCGATGACGCGGCCAATGCACAGTCAAACCCGCAAGGGCTGCGCGGCATGTTCAGCGGCGAGCGTTCGCTGCGCCGGCAGTTTTTCGGCCGGCGCGGCCGTCCGGGCATACCGACCGTCATGGTGGAAGCGTTCAACGTCATGCAAGATCGCATCACGCGGGCGCGGCTTGCCGGCGACCCGCCCGACGTGCTGATCAGCCCGCGGCTCGGCGCGGTCGGCTGGTCCGACTTCCATCGCGCCACCGAAGCCATCGCGATCGGTGCCGAGGCGACGGAAAAGGCCATCGACTCGGTGACCGAAGCGGTCACCGCGTTGTCGCAGCCCTATAGCGCCAACGGCGGCGCGAAATAATCTCACTTATAATTTGCGCATGATCTTGTCCGAAAACCGGTTCCCACTTTTCGGGATCATGCACTACGCGGTGCGAATATAGTCGCGCATCGCCTCGGACTCGCGCTCGATTTCCTCGACGCGCTGCTTGACCACGTCGCCGATCGATACCAGACCAGCGAGCTTACCCCTGGTCACCACCGGCATGTGGCGGAACTTTCCTTCTGTCATTCGCTCCATGATGCTGGCGATGGTGTCATCCTCGCCGCAGGTGGCGACCTCGCGGGTCATCACTTGCCCCACCGGAAGCTTGAGCGCGGCGGCGCCGTGTTCGGAGAGTGCGCGCACAATGTCGCGCTCCGACAAGATGCCAGCGAGATGCCCTCCCGCGCCTTGGATCAACACCGCGCCGATGCGGTGCGCGGAAAGCAGTTTCGTCGCCGCGCTAAGATCCGCGGTTGGCTCGATGCAGACGATGTCGCCGCCCTTGGCGGCCAAGATAGTTTTGACGTTCATGGCAGTCTCCCTGAACCCGGCGGCGGGGAGGACCCGCGAATCCGGGCCAAGGTGAACGTTCCCGCCGGCGCACTGGTTCCGTCAAGCGCAATCGGGCGCGCTAAGGCGCCGCAGCCCGCTTTGGCTAATGCCGCGTTTCAGCGTTGTCGTTGAATTGCGGAAAATCCGGCGCCGGGTCGAACCAGGAAAATAACAATAAGCCTGCCAGAAAGCCGCCGATATGCGCCTGCCAGGCGACCGTCTGCTCGCTGCCGGTGATCGGCAGCGAGCCGAGCCCGAACAGAATATTGATCCCAAACCAGACCGCCACGAAAATGAGCACGCGCGCATCGCTGAGCACGCCGGTGAGCGGGACCGCCGGCACCCGATAGGCTTGTTCGTCGGCTCCGCGCAGAAGCCCGAGCGGACCGCCGCGCTGGAACGCAAAACGCATCGCCGCCGCCATGGCGCCGGAGATCGCCGCCGACGCGCCGATCATCGGGAACGGCTCGCCGGCATGGGTGGCAAGATGCAAGGCGGCGCCCGCCGCCGACGTCACCGCAAAGAATGCGAGAAACCGCAGCGCGCCGAACCGCCGCGCCACCGCGCTGCCGAACGGCAGCAGCCACACCGCATTGACGCCGAGATGGGTCCAGTCGGCATGGATCAGCGAATAGGTGACGAAGCTCCAAACCTCGGCGCCGGCGCCGCCCGGCAGCGCGCCGCCGAGCACGACCGAAGTGTCATAGCGCGCGGGAATAAATGCAAAACTGAGCAGGAACACGATGTCCTGATCGTCGGTGAGCAGCAGCATGCGCACCGCATGAATGAGCGCCAGCAATGCCAGCACCGCAACGATGACCGGTGGAATATTAAACAGCGGTTCGCGTTTCACGAGGAGGGCCCGGTGGGAAGGCCCGAGTTACGCCCTTGCCCGCTTCATCGCAAGCCGCACCCAATCGCTCAAAAAGAAAAAGGAGGGCTTTCACCCTCCCTTGAGCCACGTTGCTGGGTCGTTGTCGCGCCTTGACGGCGATTGTCACGTCCCCACGCCTCCCCGAGGCTCTTTTCAGTTGCGACGCCGGTGCGTGGAGCTACTCACGATCCGGCACGTTGTTT
Organism: uncultured Alphaproteobacteria bacterium; assembly: GCA_963781875.1. GTDB lineage: Bacteria > Pseudomonadota > Alphaproteobacteria > Rhizobiales > Xanthobacteraceae > Pseudolabrys. The sequence continues at coordinate 217,486 of CAWAHP010000007.1, read as the reverse complement.
GGATCGGCGATTATCATAAACAAACGCGCGCGTGCCGCAATTTGATTGCGATTTTAACACTAACACGCGTTCGAACGCGCGCACCTGCGCGCCCGGCACGGCCCCTGCTCCGTCATCGCTGTCGCGGCGAAAAGCCGGCGCGCATGTCCCGATCGGGGACATGGCGACGCCGGCACCGTCTCGCGACGGAACAGGTGGCGTCCATGAAACATCCATCGACGAAAGCATTGTTCGCTTATTGGAACGAGCGGCGGGGAAATCGTCCGGCCCCCGAGCGGGGCGACATCGATCCGGTTAAAATTCGGCATGCGCTCGGCGATACCTTCATGCTGGCGGCGGATTTCGTCGATCAGCTCCGGTTCCGCCTCGCCGGCACGCGCGTCTGCGCCCTGTTCTGCCGCGAGATCAAGGGCGAAGCCTTTTCCGCGCTATGGAGCGAGAGCAGCCAGAAGGCGGTCGAAGACCTGCTCACCATCGTAAACGACGAGGTGGTGGGCGCGGTGGCCGGGGTCACCGGCCGTACCGAGGATGGCGCCGAAGCCGATCTGGAAATCCTCCTGCTGCCGCTCGCCTATAGCGGCCATGCCCGCATTCGCGCGCTCGGCGTGCTGGCGCCGGTGGTTCCGCCGTATTGGCTGGGCGAAAAGCCGGTGGTCGAACTCGAACTCGGCACCCTGCGCCATATCGGCTCGGAGCTGGACGGTTTACGGCCCGCCCGCTTCGGTACCGGGCCAGAAAATGTCCGGCTACGCCATGGCTTTGTGGTCTATAGCGGCGGCCGCGAGACCCCATCCGGGGAGCGGACCGGCTAACGCGCCGTTAACGATAGCCCAATAGGGTCACTGGCTGCGGGAGCATGCGTCCCAATGCCAGTTTCCATGGCAATGCCATTGACCAAGCCGAGAATTGTGCCGCGGGCCGAGGAACGCCGGCGGCATCAGCGCGTCAAGGTCAATCTGCTCGGCCGCTATATGTTGGCCGACCGGCGCGAATATCCCTGCCAGGTGGTCGATATGTCGCCGGGCGGAATGGCGGTGGTGGCGCCGGTCACAGGCAATCCGGGCGAGCGGGTGATCGCCTATGTCGATCATCTCGGCCGGCTCGAAGGCAAGATCGCCCGCCTTCTCGATAACGGCTTTGCCATGACGATTTCGGCGACTGCGCGCAAGCGCGACAAGCTCGCCGCCCAGCTCACCTGGCTCGCCAACCGGCAGATCCTCAACCTGCCGGAAGACCGCCGCCACGGCCGTTTCACGCCGCGCAATCCGCTGGCGCGGCTGATCCTGCCGAACGGCACCAATGTCACCTGCCGCGTCATCGACCTTTCCGCGTCGGGCGCGGCGGTCGCGATCGCTCCCGACCTGCGGCCGGTTGTCGGCTCCGCCGTTACCATCGGCAAGACGCCGGGCCGGGTGGTCCGTCACATCGAGGACGGCTTTGCCATCGAATTCACCCGCCTGCAGCATCCCGACTTCATCGAAGACAACGTCACCGGCGAATAGCGTCACCGCACGGTAAACGACGCTGCGTAAAATTGCGCGCGTCGCCGGCGGTGAATTCGCGTTCGCCACGCATTGTTGCGGGCATTCCGGTGCCGCACTCCACAAATCGCTCAGGGTAAATGTTCCACGCGCGGGAACCCGCGCGGGCCGTCATTGCTGCTTTGAATCGATTAATGTATAAAATTTTAGATAAATTGTATTCGCTAAGATTTTAATCGAGTTCTATTTGAAGTTATACTGTATTCGTCTCTTTCTTTAGTTTGGTTTTCCGCAAAATGACTTACTAGACTTAGCGGCACTGCAAAAGCTTTATGAGAAATGTGGTCCCAACAAGACGGGAAGGGGCCACAAAATGGGCTGGCGTTTCAAACAAGCACTACGGACCGGCAGCGCGCTGGTCATTGCCTGCACGGCGGCATTGGCCGTCTCCGCGGGCGCCACCGCGGCAAGCGATCGCACCGCGTCGCTCGGCGGCGCCATGCCGTCGAACGATCGGCCGGTCTATGTCGCGGTCGGCGAGCCGACGCGCACGCCGATCGGCTGGGTCGAGTTCTGCGTCGAATACAAACCGGAATGCGCGACCAAGCCGTCGACGCCGCGCGATGTCGTGCTCACGCCCAAGGCCTGGGCCGACATGGTCAAGGTCAACGCCTGGGTGAACGGCAACGTCAAGCCGGTCACCGATCTCGAGCATTGGGGCGTGGTCGAGCGCTGGAATTATCCCGACGACGGCCAGGGCGACTGCGAGGACTATGTGCTGCTCAAGCGGCGCATGCTGATGCAGGCCGGCTGGCCGCGCGAGGCCCTGCTGATCACCGTGGTGCGCGACAAGAAGGGCGACGGCCATGCCGTGCTCACGGTCAAGACCAATCGCGGCGAGTTCATTCTCGACAACCAGGAAGCCCAGGTCCTGGCCTGGAACAAGACCGGCTACCGCTTCGTGAAACGGCAGTCGCAGTCCGATCCGAATGTCTGGGTCACCCTCGGCGAACCGCGCGCCGCACCGCCGGTGGTCTCGGCCCGCTAACGCAGCGGCACTGAACAACGAAATCGCGCTCCCGGTCACGTCCCCACCCCTCCCCGTCCCCAGACCGGGTTCGCGAGCGGCCGGCCCTCCCCCAGGGGCCGGCCGCACCCTGTTTTGAAGGTGCGAAAACAGCGCTCACATTGGCGATTGAACCTATCGCGTCTCGCGCCGCTTTCTTTCCGCTTCGTCCCAGGCAGTCAACGCCTGGAAGTCGGGGACGAAGCCGAGTCCCTTTTGCGCGTCCGATGAAATGACCGACTGCGAGGTGACGACGTCGATCAACGCGGGCGCGTTCTTCAGCGCTCGTTGCAACGCGCCCGGCAGGTCGGCGGCTTTTTCGACTCGCTCCCCGTTCGCGCCGAGCGCCCGCGCCAGCGCTGCATAGTCGGAGTGGCGCAAGGTGGTGCCGACGACGCGCCCGCCATAGTTCATTTCCTGATCCAGGCGTTCGATATTCCAGGCGGCATTGTTGGACACGATGAATACGACCTTGGCGCCGTGTCGGACGGCGGTGTCGATTTCCATGGCATTGATGCCAAAGGCGCCGTCGCCGTTGACGGAGATCACCTGCCGGTCCGGCATTGCCAGCGCGGCCGCGATCGCGAATGGAACCCCGACGCCGAGACAGCCGAAGGCGCCTGCGTCCATGTAGGTGTTTGCCCGAAGCCCGATGCGGGCGAAACTCAGAAGATCGCCGCCGTCCGCGACACCGACGTAGTCGGGGTCGGCGACCGCGGCGATGGCATCGAAGATGACGCGCGGATGGATCTTGCCATCGGCTCCGGTCAACGGCCGGTCCTTGTCGGTTGCCGCCGATGCCATCCGTTCGCGGTGACGGCGGCGCAATCCGTCGGCCCAGGCCTTGTCAATATCCGGTTCACGGTTGCCGGCGGTTTCGATCATCGCGTCGAGCGCCAAATGCGGCGAGGCCAGCAATTCCGGCTGGCCGCGGCGGTTGTCGATCAGTTCACCGGCCGTGTCGGCGACGCGGATAAAACGCGCGTTTGGAAACACCGCCGGCGATCCGTAACCGACCTGATAATCGAGCTTGCGGCCGATCAGCAGCACGACATCGGCTTCCGTCATTGCAGCGGCGCGCACCGCGGCGGCAGCCGAGGGATGATCGGCCGGCACCAAGCCGCGGCTTTCCTGCGTATCCAGATAGAGCGCGCCGGTGGCGTCGAGGAAGCGGACGAGCGCCGGCGCCGGCCTGCCTCGCGCCGCGGCCGGTCATGACGAGCGGGCGCTTCGCCGACCAGAATGCGTCAACCGCCTGGACAATGGTGGCCGGATCAGGCGGGAGAACTCGCGGCGCCTTTGCCTGCATCCATTCGTCGAGCACCAGCTGCGGCGGCTACCTGGGTGCGAAGAACGTCGGTCGGAATTTCGATATAGACCGGGCCGGGCTCGCCCGCGTCTCCAAACGCGCGCGCGACGGCTTCATCGAGTTCACGCACCACCTGCTCGGGGACGCGCGCGGTGCGCGAGGCGCGGGTGACGGGCCGCAGGATATCGACATGCGGGATGTCCTGCAGGGGTCCCATATTCGCCTGCGGGCGCGACGTGCAGCCGCCGATCAGCAACACGGGCGCGCGCGCGAGCGACGCATTGGCCATAGCGGTGACCGTGTTGGTGACACCTGGCCCGGCCGTGACCATGGCAACGCCGAACTGGCCCGTGAGCTCGGCATGGGCGTGTGCCATGTGGACTGCGGCGCCCTCATCCCTCACGTCGACGATGCGGATGCCTTGGCGCGCGACATGGTCCCAGATCGGCTGAATGTGACCGCCCTGCAGACCGAAGATTCGGTCGATGCCGCGCGCTTTCAGAAAGCGGGCGATCCAGGCCGCGCAGGACTGTTCGTCGGCATTCAAATCCTGCGTCTTGTCGGCGGCTTGGCTCATTGACCTTCTCCCTGCCGCGGTCCCGCGCCGCACGTTCAAGCGTCGTTCAGCCGCTGCCGGCACTATGCTGGATTCGCAGCATGCGATGCAGAATCTTTCCAGTCGCGGTTCTTGGCATCTCGTCCTCTCGTATGAAAGAAACCGATCTCGGCCGCTTGTGGCCAGCGATACGATTCTTGCACCAGTCGAGAATCTCGTCCTGCGTCGGCGTCTCGCCGTCACGGGGAATGATCACCGCGTGAACGCGCTCGCCCCATTTTGCGTCGGCAACGCCGATGACCGCCACGTCCTTCACTTTCGGATGGCCGCCCAGCATGGCTTCCACCTCGGACGGATAGACATTCTCGCCGCCGGAAATGATCATATTGCTCTTGCGGTCGACGAGAAAAATGTAGCCATCCTCGTCGCGGCGGGCGAGGTCGCCGACCGTGCAATAGTCTCCGCGGAACGCTTCTTTCGTTTTTTCCGGCAGCTTCCAGTAACCGTCGAATGTGTAGGCGTTGCACGAATAGAGTTCGCCCGGCCTCGCCATCGGGCACGTCGTTGCCGTCCGGATCGAGCAGCCGGACCGGCCGCGAGCCGACGCATTCGCGTCCGACCGAGCCCAGCTTGGAAAATTGTTGTTCCGGCTGAAGCATGGTGACCCAGCCCGCTTCGGTCGAGCCGTAAAGCTCGAACAGGCCGGAATTCTTGAAGTAATCCATGATCGCCAGCTTGGTGTCGCGGCGGGCCGGCGCCGAGGAGATCATCAGCTTCGTCACTGCATCGACGTTGTAGCGATCCCGCACGCTGGCCGGCAGGCCGAGCATCATGATGTAGTGCGTCGGCACCAGCGACGTGAAGGTTGCGCCGCCCTCGGCGAGCGTGCGCACCAGATGCTCGGGATCGAAACTCTTCCGGCTGTAGATCGTGCAGGCCGCGCCGCAATAAGTGAACGCACCGAAGAAATACAACGAGTTCGCGTGACACATGGGCATAACCAGCAGCGCACTGTCGCGCCTGGTCAGACCCAATTCCACTTCGGTCACCAGCGACAGCATGGCGCTGCCCTTGTGGCTGCGGATCGCACCCTTCGGTTTGCCGGTCGTGCCCGACGTGTACATCAAGGTCCAGGGATCGTCGGCGGTCACATTCACGCGCGGACGGACATCGCTGGCTTTTGCGATCAGATCCTCATAGGCGCGGTATCCGGCGGGGCGGCGGCCGCCGCCGAAGACGATGAAATTGTCAGCCGGAACCGGAAGATTTGCGCGCACGGCTTCGACCGCATCCAGCAACTCGTCCTGGACGATGAGCGCCTTCGCCTCGCAGTTTTCGACGATGTACGCGATTTCCGGGCCGACGAGCCGGAAGTTGATCGGCACGGCGATGAGCCCCGCCAATGCCGTCGCGGCGTAGATTTCCATCCATTCAAGACAATTGTAGGCGAGGACGCAGATACGGTCGCCCTTCGAAAGCCCGATGCCGATCAATGCATTGGCCAGCCGGCAGGAGCGATTATTCCACTCGCGGAACGTCATCGCCCTTTCAAGATCGCGCGCCCCGACCTTGTCAGGAAACATGCGGGCATACATTCCCAGCACGTCGCCAATGTGCGCTAGATGGCTCACGCGAGTTCCCCTCAAATTCTCGCAAAGCAAATTTTGCCAGGGATGCTTCGTGGTGGCAATGTCCGTTCAGGATTTACCCGACCTGCTTGAGACCCTGGGCATATCGCTTCCAGCGCCGCACATAGATGTCGGCGCCGCCGCGGATCATCGCAATCAATTTCTCATCGAGCGTGCGGATCACGCGCGCGGGCGCGCCCACGATCAATGAATTGTCTGGGAAGGTCTTGCCTTCAGTGATAACGCTGCCGGCGCCGACCAGCGAATTATTGCCGATCTTTGAGCCATTGAGCAGGATCGCGCCCATGCCGATCAGCGAATTGTCGCCGACACAGCAGCCGTGCAGCACGACATTATGGCCGATCAGCGTGTTGGAGCCGATGACGATCGGATAGCCGGGATCGGTATGCAACGTGCAATTATCCTGCACATCCGAACGCTCGCCGATCTCGATCCACTCGTTGTCGCCGCGCAGCACGGCGCCGAACCAGATGCTGACTTCGGTCTTGATCCGCACCCGGCCAATAAGCACCGCGCTGTCGGCAAGGTAGTAGCGTCCCTCGCCCGGCAATTCCGGCGCCTGTCCATCGAGCTCATAGATCGGCATTCCCGCCTCCCGATACCGACAATCGCACCGCGCAAATTTGGAAGGGTTTTACGCGGCCGCTATTTGGCCTGCGTTGCGACGCGCGCGGTGGGCAACTACAACAAGACCATGATTGCCGGCTTCCGAGAAGTCAGATTATGACGCCCCTGTTGCGCGGGTTTGCGATAGCGGTTGCGCTCATCCTGAGCGCCCGGGCAGGCTGTGCCGAAGCGATCAAGATTGTGGCGGTCGGGGCCAGTAATACCTCGGGCTGGGGTGTTAGCTCGCAGGATGCCTTTCCGGCCCGATTGCAAACCATCCTCAGGCAACGCGGTATCGATGCTACGGTCGTCAGCGCCGGCATCATCGGCAGCACCACAGCCGTTATGCTCGGCCTCATCGACAACCTCGTCCCCGACGGCACCAATATCGTCGTCCTGCAACCGGGCAGCAACGATCTGCGGTTTGGCAGACTCGAAGGAGCAACGTGCCGCCACGATCGCGGCGATTGTCGATCGGCTGCAACGCCGCCATATCCGCGTTATCGTTTACGATCCGGAATTCCCGCGGAGTTATTTCGCCTGGGATGGAATCCACTTCACCGCCGCGACCCACGCCAAAATCGCGAAAACGCTCGCGGATCAAATCGCGGACGAACTGAAGAAGCCGGAAACCGATCAGAACATGCCGGCACTGAAATAGCCGCCCGATCAAGCAGCGGCTGCAATTTCCATAACGATTGGGAATTGTCAGGTCAGCAGCAACCCGCAGGCCTGCAAGGTCATGACCAGCACCTTGCCCGACATCAGGCTCCAGATGCCGGCGATCAGGGTGGCCATGAACACGAACTCGAAGCGGCGGCCTTCCTGCTGGCGGCCGAGAATGGTGTTGCGCATGATCAGGAACGGCGCCGCCAGCATCAACAGCGGCACCGCCGCGAAGGCCGCCGGCTTGGGACCGGTGCACAGCAGGCTGAAGCTCGGCAGGCGGCTGGTGGCAAGCTGGTAGGTGGAGCAGATCAATCCCGCCACGGCAAAGCCGAGCGCGAGAGCCAGCAACATTTGCAACGATTCCGGCGTCATTTCGGCCTCGCACGCGATACAGGAGGCGATGTTTTGCAAACGAGGTGGCCCGGCGCCAGCCAATCCGTAACGAATGGTTAACCCGGATCCGCGAGGCGTTCCGAGGCGCCGTGGCATAATCCGGTGTGATTCGTTTTCAGGAGCAGGGATTGGCCTATCTCGCGCAAGAGCCTCCGCAAGCGGTCCGGCCCCATCCGTCTCGCCGGCGCCACGTCGGGCGAAGCCCGCTCACCGGCCCCGTCCTGCTGTTCGTCGCCGCAACCGTCACCGCCGCGGCCTATGTCGCCTATGTGCTGTGGCCGCGCTGGCCGGAGGCGCCGGTCACGCTCGATGCGCCATCGCTGCCGATCGTGATCGCCGGCGTTGTCTTCAACATCGAACCGGCGGCGATCCGCATGGCGGTCGAGCGCCGCCCGGGCGCTCAAGACCGCGTCGATCTGGCCTATCTCTGGCCGTCGCTGGTGCCGCCGGATCCGGCGCTGAAAGCCACCGTCGGCGCGCCGGTCGATCCCAATGAGCGGCTGTTTCGTCACCATTCAAACCGGCGACGGCACGCTGCCGCTGCTCGAACGCGTGCAGACGATCTATCCGCGCTATCTGGTGGCCGGAGCCGGTCGCCGGACCCGAGGGCCTCACGCTGCGCGGATTTCGCGACGACACGCCCTATCAGGGCGAGGAGCTGGTGTTCGAGTCGACTGGCGCCCGAACATTTCCTGGCGCGCTGCTCGCGCAAGGGCGTCATCAATTCCGGCATCTGCCTGCTGGAGCGGCGCATCGGCAATGCCGACATCACCATTCGCTTTCCGCGCGACTGGCTGACCGATTGGCAAAACGTCGCGAACGGCATCGACCGCCTGATCGCGCGGCTGCATCCGAATTCTTAAGTCAGCTAAAGCAGACCTGCGTCGACCAGATCGACGTCGAGAATTGGCAATTCGAAAATATAGGACTTGCGGCCTTTTTCGATTTCCAGGAACAGCACGCCGAGAAATTCCTCGCCGATATAGACTTCCAGCGAATCCGTTTTCTTCGGTCGCGTCACGACGCGAATATTTTCGTTGTCGAACTTGCGGCGCAGATAGGCGTTCAGCGTCGGCACCGGCTGCATACTGGGGTCATGGCCGACCTGAATGACCATGCGGAAATTATACGAGCGGTCGCCATCCTCGTCGTCGAGCGATCAATTCGCCGAGATCGTCGTCGCCGACAAAAACCTCGGCGGTTTCGTCAGGTCTTGCGGCACCACGCGGATATTCGCGTTGCCGAACAGCTTCTTGAGATAGGCGTCGAGTTTCCTGACTTCCTGCACGTCCACCGGGCCGCTCCTTGATCGTGGATAACGCCTAGTTGCCCGATTGCGGCGCCGGGCGCAAGCGGTAGCGCATGATCCCGAAATGTGGAAACCGGTTTTCGGAAAAGATCATGCGCCAGCAAAATGTTAGCCGAAATCAGCCGTCGAGCATGATGCCGTAGAGCATCTGGTCCATGGCGCGCGAGGGCTCGGGGCAGCCGGCTTCGCCGACCACCTTGGCCGGAACGCCGGCGACCGTCACATTGTTCGGCACCGACTTGATGACGACCGAGCCGGCGGCGATGCGCGCGCAATGGCCGACTTCGATATTGCCGAGAATCTTGGCGCCGGCGCCGATCATCACGCCGTGGCGGATTTTCGGATGACGGTCCTCGTGCTCCTTGCCGGTGCCGCCGAGCGTGACGTCATGCAGGATCGAGACATCGTCCTCGATCACCGCGGTCTCGCCCACCACCAGGCCGGTGGCGTGATCGAGGAAAATGCCGCGGCCGATTTTTGCGGCCGGATTGATGTCGCACTGGAACACCGACGACGAGCGGCTTTGCAGATAGAGCGCGAAATCCTTGCGGCCCTTGCCGAGCAGCCAATGCGCCAGCCGATGGGTCTGGATGGCGTGGAAGCCTTTGTAATAGAGCACCGGCTCGAGCGAAGCGGCTGGTCGCCGGATCGCGGTCGACGGTGGCGACGATATCGGCGCGGAATGCCTCGCCGAGCGCGGGCTGGTCGTCGAGCGCGTCGCCATAGGCCTGGCGGATCAGGTCGCCCGACACGTCGGCATTGCCGAGCCGCTCGCTGACGCGATGGATGACCGCGGCCTCGAGCGTGTCGTGGTGCAGGATGTTCTCGAAGATGAAGGTCGCGAGCTCCGGCTCGCGGCGCGTGACGTCCTCCGCCTCGCTGCGGATGCGCGCCCAGACCGGATCGACCTTGTCGAGGGCCTTGGCAGGCCGCGTCTGATATTGAGCCATGGATCGATATCTCCCGGCGCCTCTCGAACCCCTAGATAGGTCTTTTATCACAAATTTTGAAGGGCCAAGAAGGGCGCGAAATGTGCCCGGCGCATGGCTCATGCGCGTTGGTTAAGGAAGTCGAGAACGCCCGCTTTGAACACCTTATCGCCGACCGCCAGCATGTGGTCGCGGTCCGGGATATCGAGCGCGCGCGCGCCCGGGATCAGCGCGGCCAATGCCTGCGCCGAGCCGGCGACCGGGTCCTTGGTCCCGACTGCAACCAGCACCGGCTTGGCAATCGCTGCCACCTGCGCGCGACTCAAGGTCTGGCGTGAGCCGCGCATGCAGGCGGCAAGCGCCTTCAAATCCGATTTGGTCTGCTCGGCGAAGGCGCGAAACATACGGCCGGTCGGATCGCGTGACATCGGCGAGCGAGGGCGCTTCCAGCGCCTCGGCGATTGTTTCCGGCAATCCGACGCCGTCCACCAGCCGTATGCCGAGCCCGCCGAGGATAACCGCGCGCACGCGCGCGGGATGGTTCACCGCGAGAAAGGCGGAGATGCGCGCGCCCATCGAATAGCCCATCACGTCGGCGCGCTCGATGTTGAGATGATCGAGCAGCGCGCGCACATCCTCCGCCATGGTGGCGCTGTGATAGGCGGCTGGATCGTAGAGCTTGCTCGATTGCCCATGCCCGCGATTGTCGAGCGCGATCACGCGCCGGCCGGCGCGCGTCAGCGTCGTCACCCAGCCGGGCGCGACCCAGTTCACTTCTTTGGTCGAGGCAAAGCCGTGCACCAGCACGATCGGCTCGCCTTCACCCTCGTCGAGATAAGCGATCTCGACGTCACCATTTTTGAAACTTGTCATGCGACAGTCTAGCCGCGCGCGGTCAGCGCCGCATAGCGCTGCAAGCGGCGCGTCTTGCGCCAACGCAGAATGCGCAAAGTTGTGCGCTCGGTTGCGCTCTTGAGCGATGACACGAAGAAAAAGACGGTGAGCAGCGCGCCGAGAATCCAAAGTCCCAGATCGAAGGTGGCGAGCGTGAGCGCAATCGCGCCGCGGCCGACGACTTTCAGAATCGCGCGGGTCTTGCCGCCTTGCTTCTCGGCCAGCATCGCCACACGCCCCATCTCGCGCGGGGTCTCGGCGATCTTCAGGCCATCGAGCGCGGCCTGCGTGCCGGCCTTGGCCTGCACGCGGCCGACGTCGCGCACGAGATGCATGAGGCCGCCGGCGCGCTCGATCTTGACCGCCTCGCGCGCGGCGCGGATCGCCAGCGCCGGCTCGGAAATCGAGGCGCCGACAATCGCCTGCTTCAGCCGGCCCCAGTCCACGACCCCGCGCAAGCTGCGGCCGATGGTGAGGGCGAGTTCGCCGCCGAGCTGGCCGGTCTTGCGCGCGGCTTTCGCCAGCGACAGGCCGACGCGCGCCGGCGCGGCTGGCGCCAAGCGTGGCATAGGTGCCGGCGGTGATCGCGAGGCCGACGCAGGCCAGACCCAGCACCAGCTCGTCGGCCGGTTCGCCCATCGCCATCCGCGTCGCCCTCGCGCACCGCGTCGCGGATGTCGCCGAACACGAACAGGTCGCCGAGCGTGGTGCCGGCCAGGCCCGACATGTCGTTGGGCTCGCCGGTCACCAGGCCGAGCGCGAAGCTCTCCGCCGCGTGCCTGGCGGATGCCGTTTCCGCCACCGCCACGGTCACCTTTTCGGTGAGCGCCGGATCGAGCGCCACATGACGCTGCGGCAGCAAGCTCGACGAAGCTCTGCGCCAGCTCGGCATCCTTGGCGGCGAGCGCCGCCTCGATTTCGCGCTGCGCCAGCGCGGCGTCGAATTTCTGTCGAGCGCGCGGTCGGCGATCTGCGCCGGATCGTCTTCGATGGCCAACTGCGAGTTGGCTTCGAGCCCGCGCGGCACCACATAGCAGGCGAGCGCCGCCAGCACGGCGGCCGTGAGCAATGCTGTTCCGATGCCCGGGCGGTGCCTGGACATTTTTGCCTGCAGTTCCGGCGGTGCGAATCCTTGCGCGTCTCGCATGCTATGGCTCAAACAAAAAATGACGGCGGAAACCGGGGCTTGGCCTCACGAAAAGGCTTGCGATTCAACGTTGTTCCCGGCCCTCCACCTGGCACGGTTTACGAAGAGTACATCTAGGCACGGCACACCCGCCTCGCTATGGTGCGGCCGCAAATCGCCGCGTTCCACGCGGCAGCACGAGGACCTGCCATGGCGGAACACGTCGTCCCCCATTTCCACAACGATCCGGGCGTGCCGGTGATCGAAATCGGCGCCAAGGAATTCATGTGCGTGGGCGCCACGCCGCCGTTCGATCATCCGCACGTGTTCCTCGACATGGGCGACGACAACGAGATCATCTGCCCCTATTGCTCGACGCTGTACCGGCTCGATCCTTCGCTCAATTCGCATGCGGCGCGGCCGCCCGAATGCGCGCTGCCGCTCACCGCCGCCGCCTGATCAAAACTTGGAGCCTTAAGCCTTGGCGTCCGCGCGTCATGTCATCGTCGCCGGCGCCGGCATTGCCGGGCTGACGGCGGCGCTGGCGATGGCGCGCGCCGGCTTGCGGGTGACCGTGCTCGAGCAGGCCGCCAAGCTCGAAGAAACCGGCGCCGGCATTCAGCTTTCGCCCAACGCCACTCGCGTGCTGATCGCGCTCGGCTTGCGCGAGAAGCTGGCGCCTTCGGTCGATGGCGCCGCAGGCGATCCGCGTGATGGCCGGCGGCTCCGGCCGCGAGATCGTGCGCATTCCGCTGGGCGCGGACGCCGAGCGCCGCTATGGCGCGCCCTATTGGACGATCCATCGCGGCGACCTGCAGGCCGCGCTCGCCGGCGCCGCGCTAGCCGCGCAGGATGTCACGCTCAAGCTCGGCACCCGCGTCGACGATTTCGTCGCGCACGGCAACGGCGTCACCGTGCAAGGCCGCAGCGCCCAGCGCGTGGTGGACGAGCGCGGCGTCGCTTTGATCGGCGCCGACGGCATCTGGTCGAGCGTGAGCGCGCAACTGCACCGTCAGCGCGCGTCCGCGCTTCCGCCACCGCACCGCCTGGCGCGCGCTGGTTCCCGCCGAGGCGGTGCCAGCCGAATTCCGCCAGCCGCTGGTGCATCTGTGGCTCGGGCTCGACGCCCATCTGGTGCACTATCCGGTCAAGGGCGGCCGCCTGATCAACATCGTCGCCATCGTGCATGACGAATGGAACAAGACCGGCTGGTCGGCTGCCGGCGAGCGCGCCGAAATCCTGCGCCATTTCGCGCGCTGGTCCTGGGCCGAGACAGCGCGCGCGCTGATCGCGATCCCCGAGCGCTGGCTGAAGTGGGCGCTGTACGACCGCAAGGCGCCGTTTCGCGGCGGCGTGGGCCCGGTGACGCTGATCGGGGATGCCGCCCACCCGATGCTGCCGTTTCTTGCGCAAGGCGCCGGCATGGCGATCGAGGATGCCGCGGTGCTCGCCGACATGCTCGGCAAATATCTCGACGACCCGCGCGATGCGCTGCGCGCCTATGAGGGCGCCCGCTGCCACCGCACCGCGCGCGCCCAACACGAGCGCCCGCCGCCAGGCCCGCATCTATGGGATGACCGGCCCGGAAGCGCTCATCCGCAATCTCGCCATGCGCGCGTTGGGCGGAGAAAGACTGCGCGCGCGCTACGACTGGCTCTATAATTGGCGGCCGCCAGAGCGTTACGAGAGTGCAAACTCATGATGTTTCCCGCGACCATCGCCGGCAGCCTGCCGAAACCGTCCTGGCTCGCCGAGCCGAACAAGCTGTGGCCGCAATGGCGCCTGCAAGGCGACGATCTCGCGGCCGGAAAACTCGACGCCACGCTGCTCGCGATCAAATTGCAGGAGGACGCCGGCATCGACATCGTCTGCGACGGCGAGCAGTCGCGCCAGCATTTCGTGCACGGCTTCCTGGAATTCGTCGACGGCATCGATTTCGCGCACAAGGTCGAGATGGGCATCCGCGGCGACCGCTACAAAGCCATGGTGCCGGTGGTGAGCGGCGAATTGAAATTGAAAGGCCGCGTGCATCAGACGGAGGCGCGCCACGCCCGCGCCCACACCAAACGCAAATTGAAGATCACGCTGCCGGGGCCGATGACGATTTCCGACACCATCGCCGACTCGCATTACGGCGACAAAATGAAGATGGCGATGGCCTTCGCCGGGCTGCTGAACCAGGAAGCGCGCGCGCTGGAAGCCGACGGCGTCGACGTCATCCAGTTCGACGAGCCGGCCTTCAACGTGTTCATGGACGAAGTCGCCGGCTGGGGCATCGAGGCGCTGCATCGCGCCATCGATGGGCTCAAATGCACCACCGCCGTGCACATCTGCTACGGCTACGGCATCAAGGCCAATATCGACTGGAAGAACTCGCTCGGCGGCGAGTGGAAGCAATACGAAAAGATCTTTCCCGCGCTGGCCAAAAGCCGCATCGGCCAGGTCTCGGTCGAATGCATCAATTCGCGCGTGCCGCTGAAACTGCTGTCGCTGCTCGACGGCAAGGACGTGCTGGTCGGCGTCATCGATGTGGCGAGCGACGAGATCGAGACGCCCGAGCAGGTCGCGCAAGTGATCGGCGAGGTGATGAAATTTGTGCCCAAGGAGCGCATCGTCGCCTGCACCAATTGCGGCATGGCGCCGATGCAGCGCGATATCGCCGCCGCCAAGCTGATGGCGCTGGGCGCAGGCGCGGCACTGGCGCGCAAGAAATTCCAATAAACCTATTTAGGCTTCGCAATCCGGCCGTTCTCGCCTATCTAAAGCGGGACTGAAGGACTGGCCGTGACCGAGCATTCTACACAAGACCACCATCACAAAACCGGCGCGATCGATCCGGTCTGCGGCATGACGGTCGATCCGCACACCGCCAAGCATCGCGCCGAGCATCACGGCCACCCTTATTATTTCTGCTCGGCCGGCTGCCGAACCAAGTTCATCGCCGATCCGCAGAAATATCTGGGCGAGCGCGAACCCGAACCGGTCGTCGAAGGCGCGATCTACACCTGCCCGATGCATCCGGAGATCCGCCAGGTCGGGCCCGGCGCCTGCCCGATCTGCGGCATGGCGCTCGAACCCGAAATGCCCGCCGCCGACAGCGGCCCCAATCCCGAACTCGTCGACATGACGCGCCGGTTCTGGATCGGGCTCGTGCTGTCGCTGCCGGTGATGGCGTTGGAGATGGGCGGCCATCTCGTCGGCTCCACATGCTGGGTGGACCCAACCTATCGAACTATATTCAATTCGCCTTCGCGACACCGGTCGTGCTGTGGGCGGGCTGGCCGTTCTTCGTGCGCGGCTGGCAATCGCTGCTCACGCGCAACCTCAACATGTTCACGCTGATCGCCATGGGCACCGGCGTCGCGTATGTCTACAGCGTCGTCGCCACGTTGCGCCGGGCGCTTTTCCCGCACGCGTTTCCGCGGCCACGGCGGCGCGCCATCGACGTCTATTTCGAAGCCGCCGCCGTCATCACCGTGCTGGTGCTGCTCGGCCAGATGCTGGAACTGCGCGCCCGCGAGGCGACCTCGGGCGCGATCCGCGCATTGCTCGATCTGGCGCCCAAGACCGCGCGCCGCGTCAAGACCGACGGCAGCGACGAGGAAGTTTCGCTCGACGCGATTCACGTCGGCGACCGTCTGCGCGTGCGTCCCGGCGACAAGGTTCCGGTCGATGGCGTCGTGCTGGAGGGGCGTTCCTCGCTCGATGAATCGATGGTGACCGGCGAATCCATGCCGGTAACAAAAGAGAAAGACGCGCGCGTGATCGGCGGCACGCTCAACACCTCGGGCAGTTTTGTCATGCGCGCCGACAAGGTCGGCCGCGACACACTTCTGTCTCAAATCGTGCAGATGGTGGCGAATGCGCAGCGCAGCCGCGCGCCGATCCAGCGGCTGGCCGACCAGGTTGCCGGCTGGTTCGTGCCGGCGGTGATCGCGGTGGCGCTCATCGCGTTCGCCGCCTGGGCGACGTTCGGGCCGGAGCCGCGCTTCGCCTTCGGCCTGGTCGCGGCGGTGAGCGTGCTGATCATCGCCTGCCCCTGCGCGCTCGGCCTGGCCACGCCGATGTCGATCATGGTCGGCGTCGGCCGCGGCGCGCAAGCCGGCGTGCTGATCAAGAATGCCGAGGCGCTGGAGCGGATGGAAAAGATCGACACGCTCGTCGTCGACAAGACCGGCACGCTCACCGAAGGCAAGCCGAAGGTGGTGGCGGTCGTCGCCCTGCCCGGCTTCGACGAGGCACAGGTGCTGCGCCTGGCGGCCAGCGTCGAACGCGGCAGCGAGCATCCGTTGGCGGCGGCGATCGTCAAGGCCGCCACCGAGCGCAAAATCGAACTTGCGAAGGTTGTGGGTTTCGATGCGCCGGCCGGCAAAGGCGTGATCGGCATGGTCGAGGGCAAGCGGCTCGCGCTCGGCAATGCCAAATTCCTCACCGAACTTAACATCGATACGGCGCCGCTCGCGCAAGAAGCCGAGCGACTGCGCGGCGACGGCGCCACCGCCATTTTCCTCGCCGTGAACGGCAAGCTTGCCGGCGTCATCGCCATCGCCGATCCGGTCAAGACCACGACGCCGGCCGCGCTGCAAGCGCTGTCCGCCCTGAACATCCGCGTCGTGATGCTCACCGGCGACAACCGCACCACCGCGCTCGCCGTCGCCAAGCGCCTCGGCATCGCCGAAGTCGAGGCCGAAGTGCTGCCCGATCAGAAAAGCGCGGTGATCGAAAAGCTTTCCCGCGAAGGCCGCGTGGTGGCCATGGCCGGCGACGGCGTCAACGACGCGCCGGCGCTCGCCGCGGCGCAAGTCGGCATCGCCATGGGCACCGGCTCGGATGTCGCGATCGAGAGCGCCGGCATCACATTGCTCAAGGGCGACCTCACCGGCATCGTGAAGGCGCGCGCGCTGTCGGCCGCGGTGATGAGCAATATCCGGCAGAACCTGTTCTTCGCCTTCATCTACAATTCCGCCGGCGTCCCGATTGCCGCCGGCGTGCTCTATCCGGCGTTCGGGCTGCTGCTGTCGCCGATCATTGCCGCCGCGGCGATGGCATTGTCGTCCGTCAGCGTCGTCGGCAATGCGTTGCGGCTGCGCCGCGTGAAATTGTAGGACGAAGTCGAATGCGCCGCGCCCTGCTCGCTTGCCTTGCCGCGTCGGCATGGGTCGTGGCCGGCGCCAGCCAGGCCGCCGAATGGCGCGTGCAACGGGTCGATATTCCGGCGCGGGTAACGGCGATCGAGACGGTCGGCGGCAAAACGCAAGTCAATGCCGGCGGGCTCTGGTATTCAATCGTGCTCGCGGGCGAGCGGGCGACGCTCGGTTACATCGAGACCCCGGCAAAGCCGAAGCGTCCAGACGGCGCGCTGCCCGACGCCATAATTTCCACCGGCACGCGCGACATCGCCCGCGCCTGGCTGGCCGAGCCGACCACCCGCTACGACCACGGCATTCTCGGCGATGAAATCGAGGCCGGCAGCCTGGTGATCGAAGCCCGCGACGGCAAGCGTTACACCGTCCAGCTCGGCAGCGACGCCGTGTTCGAGGATCTCGAACCGCGCCTCGCCGATCTCGACGGCGACGGGCACGACGAAATCATCGTGGTGAAATCCTATCTCAAGCGCGGCTCCAGCCTGGCGGTGATCGCGCTGCACGAGGGCAGGTATCGAGATCGTCGCCGAAACGCCGCCGCTCGGCCGCGCCGCGGCGCTGGCTCAACCCGGCGGCATCGCCGATTTCGACGGCGACGGCAAAACCGACATCGCGCTGGTGCGCCTGCCGCATACGCTGGGACGGCTCGAATTGTGGAGCTGGCGTGACCGGCAATTGCGCAAGACCGCCGAGCTTGCCGACGCCGCCAATCACGTCGCCGGCACGCGCGCGCTGAACATGGCGGCTGCCGCCGATTTCGACGGCGACGGTATTGCCGACCTCGCAGTCCCATCGCTCGACCGCAGCCGACTGCGCATTCTCTCGTTCGCGCGCGCGCCGCACGAGATCGCCAGCGTCGCGCTGCCGGCCAAGGCGGTGACCAATATCGGATTGATCGCAGGCGCCGCGGGGCCGCCTGCGATCGTGGTCGGTCTGGCCGATGGCTCGCTGGTCGCGATCCGGCGCGCTCAGTAGATATTGATATATTTCAGCAGCGACAACACGCCGATGATGATGACGATGATGCGCACGATCTGCTTGGCCTGACCTTTGATCGGCAAGAAATTGATGAGATAGAGAATCAGAATAATGACGAGAAACGTAATCAGGATGCTGATAATCAGGCCCATGGCAATGTCCCCTTGCTTGTATACGTCGCTGCCGCATCGATACTAACAGGCGGCGTTCTGAAGTTCCATATGGCTGTCGCGCCGACAACGGGCGGCGCGCGGGCTTCGTTAGCGAATGACCCTGTCGCTCACCCTGCCGCCCGGCTTTTCGCTGCCCGGCATGTTCTTACAATTTTTTTCGGCGGCCGCCCTGCGCAATTCATTGGTCTCGCCGCGCACCGACAGATATTCCGGCCGATAGGCGACCGTGCTGACAAAGCGCCCGTCCGGCGACGACCCGGCCTTCGCCATCAACCCCTGCAGTTCCTTTTCCCGCACGGCCAACGCTTTCGCCCGGTCGGCAAGCTGCGGGCAATTGTAGATCGCGAACTTGTTCGGCGCGATCAGGAAGCTGCCGGCCGTGTCATCCGCCGTGCCTCCGCCCGACGTGGTGCAGCCGGCAAGCGATGCGGCCAGCAGCGCGGCCGCGGTCATGTGCAAGATTTTCTTGGTGTTGATCATCGCCAATTCAATCCAGGATTTTCCATTCGCTTGGCCTTGGTGCGGACGCCCGGACTCGAACCGGGACGGGATTACTCCCAAGGGATTTTAAGTCCCTTGCGTCTACCATTCCGCCACGTCCGCGCGGCAATCTGATCTACCGCCGGCGCGCGGCGGTAGGCCCACGCGGCGGCGTGTTACATCATTTCGATAACACGTGACTCCAGGCCGGATCCCATTCCTTGCCGCTGGCGTCCACCACCCGGCCGTCCTTCTCGAAGAACTTGTTCGGGACCTGGAACATGGCGATGAACGTGCCGCCCTTCGGGCTCCAGGCCGCGTGCCGGCTGCCGGCCGGACGCCAGACGAATTCGCCGGGGCCGACTTCGATGCCGGCATCGGGACCTTCCTTGTCCACCAGCGAGCCTTCCAGCACGTAAGTCTGCTCGATCAGCACATGCTCGTGGTCGGGCAGCACCGCGCCCGGCGCCATCTTCATCAGCACGGTGGCAAGCCCGCTCTTGGGATCGAACAGCAGCGTCTTCATCTCGCAGCCGGGAAACCGCATCTTCTGCCACGGCATATCCTTCGTGCGCACCGCACCCGAGCGCAGCTCGTCGACGGGCAGATCGTCAACAGGTTTGGCGTTCTTGGTATTCGGCTTGACGTTCATCGATTTCCTCCCGGCCGTTCGCACGTTCGACGAGTAAATCATACACCCAAACGAAGCCCTATACCTAGTTGCTACAGCTTAATATTGGCTTGTTGCACGATCTTGCCGAATTTGGCGGTCTCCGAATCGACGAAGCTCTTGTATTCCGCCGGCGTCATCGGCTTCGGCACGATGCCCTGCACCATCAGCTTGTCGGCGATCGCGCGATCGCCGAGCGCCTTGTTGACGATGCCGTTGAGGCGGTCGACGATCGCCGGCGGCGTGCCGGCGGTGATGAACATGCCGAACCAGTTGAGCAGCTCGTAGCCCGCCAAGCCGGGCGCGCCTTCGCTCAACGGGGCGACATTCGGCAATTGCGGCATGCGCTCGCTCGAGGTCACCGCGACCGCGCGGATCTTGCCGGAGTTGATCAACGGCAGCGCCGCCGCCAGACTGGTGAAGCTCATGGTGACGGCGCCGGTCGCGACATCGGTCACCGCCGGCGCCGAGCCGCGATACGGCACGTGCAACACATTGGTGCCGGCCATGCTGTTCATCAGTTCGCCGGCCAATTGCTGCGGGTTGCCGACGCCGGACGACGAAAACGACAATTTGCCGGCATTGGCCTTGGCGTAGGCGATCAGTTCCTTGGGATTGTGAACCGGCGTGTCCGTGGCCACGATCACGACACAGGGCACGATGCCGACCAGCGCGAGCGGCGTCAGTTCGCGGCTGCGAGTCGTAGGTCATCTTCTCCTTGAACAGATGATGATTGATCGCGACCTCGCCCGACGCGGCCATCAGCAAGGTGTAACCGTCGGGCGGCGCCTTCGCGACCGTGTTGGTGGCGATCATCGCGCTGGCGCCGGTGCGGTTCTCGACGATGACCGTTTGTCCGAGCGCCGCTTTCATCGGCTCGCTCAGCAGCCGCGCCACGATGTCGACGCCGCCGCCGGCGGCATAGCCGACAAGGATGCGGATCGGATGGTCGGGATATGCCGCCTGTGCGCCGGTGGGGAGCATCGCGCCTGCAGCCGCGGCCGACGCGGCCTGGCGAGAAAGGTCGTCTGTTCAGCATGGTCTCCTCCCGAATTTTCTAAGTGTGCGCCGCTAACATTTTCCTTGCGCATGATCTTATCCGAAAACCGGTTCCCATCCCCGATCAAGTCGTGGACAAGCTTTTCGGGATCATGCGCTAATCGCCACCTTCGCGGATCGGCGGCACGAAGGCGAGCCCCGTGTCCCAGGGGAAATAGATCCAGGTGTCCTGCGACACTTCGGTGATGAAGGTGTCGACCTGCGGCCGGCCCATCGGCTTGGCATAGACGGTGGCGAAATGCGCGGCGGGCAGCAGCTCGCGCACCATGCGCGCGGTTTTTCCGGTGTCGACCAGGTCGTCGACGATCAGCACGCCCTTGCCCTGCGCGCGCATCGCGGTCACCTCCGGCGCGATGCCTTTAAGCACCTTGAGCTCGCCCTGGTTCTTGTAGTCGTGATAGCTCGAAACGCACACGGTCTCGATCAGCCGCACGTTCAATTCGCGCGCCACGATCGCCGCCGGCACCAGCCCGCCGCGCGTGATGCAGACGATGGCCTCGAACGGCCCGGCCTCATGCAGCCGCCAGGCCAGCGCGCGCGAGTCGCGGTGGAACTGGTCCCAGGAGACGGGAAAGATCTTGTCCGGGCGCGGCGGGGTTTTGGCTCGGGCACGAGGAATTTTCCTATGCCAAATCCAGCACGAAATCGAAACGCGCGGCCGGATCGCCCTCGCGCTTCGCCATCCGCATCAGCAATTCGCGGCGGAACATGCCGTCGCGCCGGTTTTCCGGCTCGTCGGGAAAATAGAGCTGCGTCGTCAGAACCGGCCGGTTCGGCGCCTGCACCTTCACATGAAAGTGGCGCGTGCGGCCGCTGTACACCGCCGGCATAATTGTGCGGAAAGTGTAGCGGCCCTGCGTATCGGTGAATTGATGGCCGCGCTAGCGGAAACCGCTGTTGTCGTATTCGCCTTTTTCGTCCGCATGCCAGAGATCGACCAGCGCGCCGGCGAGCGGCTTGCAGGAGCGCGTGAGCACCAGCCCGCTCAGTTCCATGGCGCGGCCGGCGCTGCCCGGCTCGCGCAAGTCCGCGCGCTGCGGTGAGCGCGGCTTATAGAACGGCCCGTCGGATTGCCGTTGCGTCGGCTCATGGCCGTCCTTGCATTCCGGCGTGGGCGAAAGCTGCTGGGCGAAGGAAAAATCCGAAGCGGCGGCAAAACCGCCTGCCGCCGATACGCCACTGAGCAAAAATTTGCGGCGCGTCTGTTCGGTAAAATCGGGCATGCCCGTCTCCTTCACAAGCTCGCTTTCACGCGCGCGAGCATCTTCTCCACATCGCCCTTGACCAGCTGAGCTTGTCGGCGTCGCGCGAGCGCACCACGATATTGGTGTTGGGCCCGAGCTTCTCGTCGAAGAACGGATAGCTGCCGATGATCGCCTCCGGATGCGCCTTGGCGATCGCGCCGAGCTCGGTGCCGACGTCGCCTTCCTTGGCATCGGCGCGGATGGTCTCCGACATCAGCTTGGTGCCGGTCTTGAGTTTCGGCGCCACCTCGTCGAGCATCGCCTGCATGATCGACGGCACGCCCGCCATCACGATCACATTGCCGATCCAGAAGCCGGGCGCGCCCGACACCTTGTTGGCGACCAGCGCGGCGCCGTCGCGGGATGCGCGCCATGCGCAGCCGCGCCTCGTTCAGTTCGCCGCCGATCTTGGCCATGCGCTCCTTCAGGATCGCCACCGCTTCCGGATGGTGGTCGATCGTCACGCCGAAGGCCTTGGCGACGCAATCGGCGGTGATGTCGTCATGGGTCGGCCCGATGCCGCCGGTGGTGAAGACATAGGTGTAGTTCTTGCGCAGCGCGTTGAGCGCGTCGACGATCGCGCGCTCGTCGTCGGAGACGACGCGCACTTCCTTGAGATCGATGCCGATGGCGGTGAGATAGTCGGCGATATAGCCGATGTTCTTGTCCTTGGTGCGGCCCGACAGAATCTCGTCGCCGATGACAAGCACGGCCGCGGTGACGATCTCGGACGACGCGCTGCGTCATGGCGATGATGGTGTCCTTCGGTAAAGCCTGCGGAACACCTAGCGTGGCCCCGATAGCCACTCAAGTTGACCTGGACATTGCGCCGGAACCCGGCGTCCCGCATTGTAGCGCGGCCGCCGCACAAAAAATAGGCAGCAATTCGGCGCCGGCTAGATCTGCGGCCAAATACGCTGTTTTTCCTAGCGTTTTTCTTGGCCTGAAGCTTGCACATTAACCCCAAGGATGCCCACGCCTAAGCGGGATGGGAGCAGGTCCTGGGGAGAATTGTTGTAACGCGTTTGCTGCTGGGGGCTCCGAGATGGCTGCCGCCTTCGATGAAATGAAGGGCCACGACGGCGGCGTGCGGCCGGCCTATGGCGAACTGTCGCGCTGGCTCGAGGAAGTGCCGCCCGACGTGCTCGACTATCGCCGGCGCGAAGCCGAACTGCTGTTCCGCCGCATCGGCATCACCTTCGCGGTCTATGGCGAAGCCGACGCGCAGGAACGGCTGATCCCGTTCGACGTCATCCCGCGCATCATCTCCGGCCGCCGAATGGCGGCTCCTGGAAACCGGCCTCGACCCAGCGCGTCAAGGCGCTCAATCTGTTCATCAAGGACGTCTACGGCGCGCGCGAAATTCTGCGCGCCGGCGTCGTGCCCGACGACCTGGTGTTCCGCAATCCGGCCTTCCGCCCCGAGATGAGCGGACAAAGCGTGCCGCACGACATCTACGTGCATATCGCCGGCATCGACATCGTGCGCGTCGACGCCGAGACGTTCTACGTGCTGGAAGACAATGCGCGCACGCCCTCCGGCGTCTCCTACATGCTGGAGAACCGCGAAATCATGATGCGGCTGTTTCCGGAATTGTTCTCGCGCCACCGCATCGCGCCGGTCGAGAATTATCCGGACGAACTGCTCGCCACGCTGAAATCGGTGGCGCCGCTCGTCGGTCGCGCGCGAGCCGAACGTCGTGCTGCTCACGCCCGGCGTCTTCAACTCGGCCTATTACGAGCATTCGTTCCTCGCCGACAAGCTCGGCGTCGAACTGGTCGAGGGCCGCGATCTGATCGTCAAGAACGAAATCGTCTACATGCGCACCACGCAAGGCCTGCAACGCGTCGACGTGATCTATCGCCGCATCGACGACGACTTCCTCGACCCGCTCACCTTCCGCCCCGATTCCGCGCTCGGCGTGCCCGGCCTGATGTCGGCCTATCAGGCCGGCAACGTGACGCTGGCCAACGCGGTCGGCACCGGCATCGCCGACGACAAGGCGGTCTACAGCTTCATGCCGGCGATCGTGAAGTTCTATCTCGGCGAGGAGCCGATCCTCAAAAACGTGCCGACCTGGCGCTGCCGCGAGCCCGAGCATCTCGCCTATGTGCTCGATCATCTGCCCGAACTGGTGGTGAAGGAAGTGCACGGCTCCGGCGGCTACGGCATGCTGATCGGGCCGACGGCGAGCAAGATCGCGATCGAGCAATTCCGCGCCAAGCTCAAGACCGCGCCGAAGAATTTCATCGCGCAGCCGACGCTGGCGCTGTCCACCTGCCCGACCTGCGTCGAGCAAGGCGTGGCGCCGCGCCATGTCGACTTGCGTCCGTTCGTGCTCACCGGGCGCGACCGCACCCGCATCGTGCCGGGCGGCCTGACGCGCGTCGCGCTCAAGGCAGGCTCGCTGGTGGTCAATTCCAGCCAGGGCGGCGGCACCAAGGACACCTGGGTGTTGGACGGATGATGACGTAATGCTCTCGCGCACCGCCGACAATCTGTACTGGCTCTCGCGTTACGTCGAACGCGCCGAATATCTCGCGCGCATTCTCGACGCCACGCAGCGGCTGTCGGCGCTGCCGCTCGCCTATGTCGGCAGCCAGCAATGAATGGGAATCGGCGGTGGCCACCGCCGGCTGCGCCACCGCCTTCTTCAAGCTCTATGACGAGGCCAACGAGGAAAACGTCACCGACTTCCTCGCCTTCTCCACCGCCAATTCGTCCTCGATCCGCAGCTGCTTCGAGACTGGCGCGCAGCAACGCGCGCGCCGTGCGCACCGCGCTCACCATGGAAATGTGGGACGCCATCAACGGCACCTGGCTCGAACTGCAAGCGCTACGGCAACGGGCCGACCTCGCGCGAGGAATTCTCCCGCTTCCTGCGCTGGGTGCAGGAATCCTCGCTGCGCTACGACGGCTCGGCCTACCGCACCATGCTGCGCAACGACGCCTACTGGTTCTCGCGGCTCGGCGTCTATATCGAGCGCGCCGACAACACCGCGCGCATTCTCGACGTGAAATATCATCTGCTGCTGCCGGACAACGAGCGCGTCGGCGGCCCGCTCGACTATTTCCAGTGGGCGGCGATCCTGCGCTCGGTGTCGGCGCTCACCGCCTATCACTGGGTCTATCGCGAGAGCCTCAAGCCCTGGCTGGTCGCCGACCTGCTGATCCTGAAGGAGGAGATGCCGCGCTCGCTCGCCTCCTGCTACGAGGCGATCGTGCGCAATCTCGACCAGATCGCCGGCGCCTATGGCCGGCAAGGCCCGGCGCAGCGCCAGGCCCGCGGCATCCGCACCCGGCTGCAGAACAGCCGCATGGACGGCATTTTCCAGCGCGGGCTTGCACGAATTCATCGGCGAATTCATCACCGAGAACAATCGGCCTCGGCGCCGCCATCACCGAGCAGTTCCTGATATGAGCGCGAGCGCACAACGCTCGTCTGTGCTAGAATCGCCGCGACACATCAGCGACCATGCGAATTCGTATTTCCCACGCGACCACCTATCACTACGACACGCCGCCGACCGGCGTGACGCAGATCATGCGGCTCACCCCGCGCAATCACGACGGGCAATACGTGGTCGACTGGCGCATCGATCTGTCGGAGGACTGCCTGCTGCACCAGCATGAGGATGCCTTCGGCAACATCACGCATTCGTTCACCGCCGAGGGCCCGTTCGACGAATTGTCGGTCACGGTCGACGGCGAAGTCGAAACCCAGGACATCCACGGCCTGGTGAACGGCGCGATCGAGCGATTTCCGCCGGCGCTGTTCCTGCGCGAGACCGCGCTCACGCAAGCCGATGCCGCGATCATCGAATTTCGCCGAGAGCACGCGCGCCGGCGCCGGCCAAGGCGGCGACACGCTGGCGCTGCTGCATGAGCTGATGCAGCGAGCTCAATCGCGAAATCACCTTCGACACCAGCCCGACGCAAGCCGCGACCACCGCGGCGGAAGCCTTCGCGCTGCGGCGCGGCGTCTGCCAGGACCTCACCCACATCTTCATCGCGGCGGCGCGCCAGCTCGGCGTTCCGGCGCGCTATATCGGCGGCCATTTCTACCGCGCCGACGGCGTGACCGCGCAGGACGCCGGCCATGCCTGGGCGGAAGCTTATGTCGAGAATCTCGGCTGGGTCGGCTTCGATCCGACCAACGGCATTTCCACCACCGACGCCCATGTGCGGGTGGCGGTGGGGCTGGACTATCTTGGCGCCGCGCCGGTGCGCGGCACGCGCTATGGCGGCAGCGGCGAAACGCTGAAAGTGGCGGTCCATGTCGATCAGGCGCACCAGCAAGCGCAGAATTGCGATGTCTCAGTCATTTCGGGATCATGCGCATGACATTGCCGGACATGGGCTCCGCATCGCTATAACCCTGCGGCCGGGTCATTGAAGAAAAAGTCGGACCTCATGACATATTGCTGCGGAATTCTGGTGCGCGACGGATTGGTGATGATCGCCGACACGCGCACCAATGCCGGCCTCGACAACGTCTCCACCTTCCGCAAGCTGCACGTCTACACGCGAGCCGGGCGAACGCATCATGGCGCTCGCCTCCTCCGGCAATCTGTCGCTGAGCCAAACGGTGCGCTCGATGCTCACCGAAGGCGTCGACAATCCGGAAACCGGCGAGCGCGAGACCCTGATGAACGCGCCGACCATGTTCCAGGCCGCGCAGCGCATCGGCCGCACCATCCGCAGCATCCAGAACGCCGAAGGCAAGGCGCTGGAGGCCGCCGAAGTCGATCACGACGTCGCCTTCCTGTTCGGCGGCCAGATCAAGGGCGAGCGGCTGCGCCTGTTCATGATCTACTCGGCCGGCAATTTCATCGAATGCACCACCGACACGCCCTATTTGCAGATCGGTGAGCACAAATACGGCAAGCCGGTGCTCGACCGCGCCATCAGCTTCGACACCGACCTCTATGACGGGCTCAAGATCGGGCTGATCTCGATGGATTCCACCATGCGCTCCAACCTCGGGGTCGGGCTGCCGATCGACATCCTGGTGGTGCGCCGCGATACCTGCGATGCCGAGGTGAATTACCGCATCGAGCCGGGCGAACCCTATTTCCAGGACCTGCGCGAGCGCTGGTCGGGCGCCTTGCGCGCCGCCCATATGGCCATTCCGCGCCCGCCCTATCGCAGCCCGGGCTGAAAACGCCGTCTGCCGAGCCGCTCGCGCCGGGTTGCATGTTCCATCGGCTGCGCCTTTACCTCCGGTTAACACCGCCGCGCGAATTGCCGTTTCCCGCTGCAGGCCGCCCGCCGGATGGGCAAAACGAAAGCGAAAAGCAAGCTTTCTGCCCTAGCTTCCGGCCCGAAAAGTCCAATGGCAGGACACTTTAAGGGACCTCCACCTTGCCGGCTGTGGCTCGCCCGCGCACCTCCGAAGAGCGGCAATACACCAGTTGGGATCGCGCACGCTTGAGCGTGGTGGTCCCGATCGGCGTCATCGTCGCCGTGGCGATCGTCTGCATCGTCGTCGCCGTGCTCTCGTCCGCCCAGCGCGCCGACGAAGTCGCCGATCGAGCACGAAACGCAATTGTTCTCGAGCGCGCTCAGCAATTACGGCGAGCGCGTGCTGCGCGAAGTGGAAAGCGTCGCCTCCTCGCAAGCGGCGATCCGCAACATCCGCGTCAAATTCGATCCGGATTGGGCGAAGCAGCGCGTCGGCACTTGGCTGGAGACGTTCTTCGATCACGACTACGTCTTCGTCTTCGACGCGGCAGGACAATCCGATCTATTCGCTGGCCGGCGCCGCACGGCCGAGCCGGCCTGGTTCGATTCGGCACAGCCCGATCTGACCGCGCGTGCTCGACTACATGCGCGGACGCGAACCGACCTTGCATGACGCGATCCGCCTCAATCCATCGAGCCTGACGGAAGGCGGCGCGCACCCGCAAGCCGCGGTGATCCGCCTGCTGTTGGGCCGGCCCGCGGTCATTGCCGCGGTCGCGGTCGGGCCGGTCGACGACATTCCCGCCGCGCTCGACAACGCCGCGCCGATCATGATGTCGGTGAAATTCATCGACAGCGACGTGCTTGCCGGCATCGCCAGCCAACTGCGGCTGACCAACCTGCGCATGATCGACGAGGAGCCGGTCGCCGCCCGGCGATTTCGCCTATGAGCTGAACAGCCCGAACGGCAACAAAATCGCGCGCTTCGCCTGGACGCCGAAACAGCCCGGCGCCGAGATCGTCCACAGCGTCATTCCGTTCATCGCGGTCGCGCTCGCCGGCTTCGCGCTGCTCGCCGCCTTCGTGCTGCGCTACATGCGCCGCACCGCGGTGGCGATCGCCGCCGGCGAATCGCGGCTGCGCCATCTCGCCATGCACGATCCGCTCTGCGGCCTGCCCAACCGCATCTTCTTCGGCGAGCGGCTGGAAGCGGTGATCGACGAGGTGCGCGACGGCTCATCGGCGGCCGCCGTGTTCTACATCGACCTCGACCATTTCAAGGACGTCAACGACACGCTCGGCCATCCGGTCGGCGACGAGCTGATCCGCAACGTGACGCTGCGGCTGTCGCACACGCTGCGCGGCGGCGACCTGGTGGCGCGGCTCGGCGGCGACGAATTCGCGGTGATCTCCTCGATCGGCGACGACAGCGTGAAGATGATGGCGCTGGCGCAGCGCATCATCGCCGCGATCTGCGCGCCCTACTCGATCGGCGGCCAGAACATCGTGATCGGCGCCTCGATCGGCATCGCCGTCATCGACCGCAACTGCGGCGGCGCCGCCGACATCATGCGCTATGCCGACATGGCGCTCTACCGCGCCAAGAACGAAGGCCGCAACCGCGCCTGCATCTACGACGCGGCGATGGATGCCGACCTGTCCAACCGCAAGCTGCTGGAAGCCGACCTGCGCGAGGCGATCGAGAACGACCGCCTGCGACTGCTGTATCAGCCGATCGTCAACAAGAGCGGCGAGACCGTGGTCGGCGTCGAGGCGCTCTGCCGCTGGACGCATCCGACGCGCGGCGAAATTCCGCCGATCGAATTCATCGCCGCCGCCGAGCACAGCGGCTTGATCATCGAGCTCGGCGCCTGGGTGCTGCGCCGCGCCTGCCTCGACGGCAAGGCCTGGCCGGATTTGACCGTTTGCGGTCAACGTCTCGCCGCTGCAATTCCGCCGCACCGATTTCGTCGAGGTGGTCGAGCGTATTCTGGCGGAAACCAAGTTCGATCCGGCGCGGCTCGAGCTCGAGCTCACCGAAAGCGTGCTGCTCGGCAACGTCGATACCGCGGAAGCCGCCATGCTGCGGCTCAAGGCGCTCGGCGTGCGGCTGGCGCTCGACGATTTCGGCACCGGCTATTCGAGCCTGCTCTATCTGCGCCGCTTTCCGTTCGACAAGCTCAAGATCGACCGCAGCTTCGTGCTCTCGATCGAAAAGGCCGCCGACGCCGCGGCCATCGTGCACGCGGTGGTGAGCCTCGGCCGCGGCCTCGGCATGAAAGTGACCGCCGAGGGCGTCGAGACCGCCGACCAGCAGCTGTTCCTGCGCGCGGCCGGCGTGCATTGCATGCAGGGCTATCGCTTCGGCAAGGCGGTGACCGCCGCCGAAATCACCGCCCGGCTGCAATCGCCCGAGCCGTTCCAGCCCATCGACGTCGCCGGCCGCGCTGGCGGGCTGACCGTCCCTAAGTCGCTCCGCAACTTGCGACATGCCGGTGCCCGGCCGCTAGATGGCGCGCGCGCGCTTTTGTGATATGGCGTTCCGCCAGACAATCGCGTTGGGGAAGGAAAGCCGATGAGCTGCGTCCGCCAAGATTGCGCTGGTGACCGGGGCCGGAACCGGCGTGGGCCGCGCGGTGGCGATTGCGCTGGCCAAAGCCGGCTACAGCCTGGTGCTCGCCGGCCGCCGCAAGGAAATGCTCGACAAGGTCGCCGGCGAAGTCAACGCCGCCGGCTCGCAGGCGCTGGCCGTGCCGACCGATGTGTCGAAGCGCGACTCGATCCTGGCACTGTTCGCCACGGTGAAATCGAGCTTCGGCCGCCTCGACGTGCTGTTCAACAATGCCGGCATCGGCGCGCCGCCGGTGCCGCTCGAAGATCTGCCGTTCGAGACCTGGCAGAACGTGGTGGCGACCAATTTCACCGGCATGTTCCTGTGCACCCAGGAAGCCATCAAGATCATGAAGGATCAGAAGCCGCGCGGCGGCCGCATCATCAACAATGGCTCGATCTCGGCGCACGCGCCGCGGCCGTTTTCGGTCGCCTATACCTCGACCAAGCACGCGGTCACCGGCCTGACCAAATCCACCTCGCTCGACTGCCGGCCATACGACATCTGCTGCGGCCAGATCGATATCGGCAACGCCGCGACGCCCTCACCGAGCGCATGGTGCAGGGCGACGGCATCTTGCAGGCGGACCTCACCAAAAAGATCGAGCCGCGCATGGACGCCGACCATGTCGGCAACGCCGTGGTCTACATGGCGAGCCTGCCGCTCGACACCAATGTGCTGTTCATGACGGTGATGGCGAACAACATGCCGTTCGTCGGGCGCGGCTAGGCGACCATGGACCCCGTCCGCGCATTGGAACGCTGGCACGAGTTCTTTGTGCTGCTTGGCACCGCCGGCGCGACGCTGGTCGCGCTTTTATTCGTGGCCATATCGCTCGGCGCCGGTTTTCTGACCGACAAGCGGTCGGCCGCAACGCGCGCCTTTTTTAGTCCGGTCGTTGTGCATTTTACCGCCGTTTTCTTTATTTCGGCCGTCGGTCTCTTTCCCGCGCACAATGCGGTTATGTTCGCGGCGCTGGTCGGTGCCTGCGCGCTGTTTGGCGGCGCGGTGTCCGTGTTCGCGACGGTCCAGCTTCTGCGTCACCGCTGGACGAGATATGTGCGCGATCACCTGGCCTATGGCTTGTTGCCGGCGATCTGTTATGCCGCCCTGCTGGTCGCCGCGGCCATGATCCTGACGGAACACGAATATGCGCTGGTCGTGCTGGCCGGTGCGCTGCTTCTGCTGCTGATCGTCAACATTCGCAATGCGTGGGACCTGACGCTCTCGATGGTGCGCAACCACGCGCGCCGCCGCTGAGTTATTCGCGCGCCGCTAGCGGCGTTTGCCCAGGCTGCCGAGCACGCCGCGGATCAGCGCCTTGCCGAGCTGGGTGCCGACCTGGGAGGCCACCGAGCGGGCGACTTGCTTGGCCACCACTTCGCCGGTCGACATACGGCCGCGCGAACGGCCGCCGCCGAGAACACCGCCGAGTACCTCGCCCCACCCGCCGCCGCTGGCTGGCGGCGGGCGCGGTACCGTCCGGCTGCGCCTTGCCGTCGCCGCCTTCGTGCACGCGGCGTTGCAGGATTTCGTAGGCCGAATCCGGATCGATGGTCTGGTCGTATTTGCCGCGGATCGGGCTGCGCGCGATCACGGCCTTGCGCTCGGCCGGCGTCACCGGTCCGATGCGCGCGGTCGGCGGGCAGATCAGCGCGCGCTCGACCATCGATGGGCGTGCCGTTGCCTTCCAGGAACGATACCAGCGCCTCGCCCTTGCCGAGCTGCGTGATCACCTGCTCGGTGTTGAGCTTCGGGTTCGGCCGGAATGTGTCGGCCGCGGCCTTGACCGCCTTCTGGTCGCGCGGCGTGAAGGCGCGCAGCGCATGCTGCACGCGGTTGCCGAGCTGGGCCAGCACCTTGTCCGGCACGTCGAGCGGATTTTGCGTGACGAAATAGACCCCGACGCCCTTCGAGCGGACCAGCCGCACCACCTGCTCGATCTTGTCGAGCAGCGCCTTCGGGCGCGTCGTTGAACAGCAGATGCGCCTCGTCGAAGAAGAACACCAGCTTCGGCTTGTCCGGATCGCCGACCTCGGGCAATTTCTCGAACAGCTCGGACAGCAGCCACAGCAGGAAGGTGGCGTAGAGCTGCGGGTTCTCCATCAGCTTGTCGGCGGCGAGGATGTTGATGATGCCGCGGCCGTCGCGGTCGGTTCGCATCAAGTCGTCGATCGTCGAGCGCCGGCTCGCCGAAGAATTTCGCGCCGCCCTGGTTTTCCAGCACCAGCAGCTGACGCTGCACCGAACCGACGGTCGCCGTCGCCACGTTGCCGTATTTCTCGCCGATCTCCTTGGCGTTCTTGGAGAGATAGGACAGCAGCTCGCGCAAGTCCTTGAGATCGATCAGCCCCTTATTCTCGGCATCGGCCGCGCCGAATTCGTCGTCGGCGAAGCGGAACGCGATATTGATGACGCCTTCCTGCACGTCGTTGAGATCGAGCATGCGCGACAGCAGCAGCGGTCCCATCTCGAACACGGTGGTGCGGATCGGATGGCCCTGCTCGCCGAACAGGTCCCAGAACACCACGGGAAACTGGTCGGGCTGGTATTTGATGCCGACATCGGCCGCCCGCTTGACCAGGAAATCCTTCGCCTCGCCGGGCGCGGCGATGCCGGACAGATCGCCCTTGATATCGGCGGCGAACACCGGCACGCCGGCGCGCGAAAATCCTTCCGCCATCACCTGCAGCGTCACGGTCTTGCCGGTGCCGGTCGCGCCGGTCACCAGGCCGTGCCGGTTGGCGAGCTTGAGCGTAAGATATTCAGGCTTCTTGCTCTTGCCGACGAGGATTTTGTCGCTCTGCACTACGTCTGCCATCACTTGCGCCTATGTTTTCTAAACGGTGCCGCTGCCGGGCTTGAAACGATTTTATAGTCCACGCGCGGGCAAAACGCTAATGCGTGCGGCGCCGCCCAACGGACGCGGGCTTTACTTGATCAGCGTCACCGCGACCTTCGTCCCGGTCTTGACCTTGCCCAGCACTTTCACGCTGCCGAGCGCCTTGGCGAATATGTTGCAGGGGCTCGCCAGCCGGCATTCGTCGCCCTTGGAGATCGGCGTGCGGCCAAACCCGATCGCGATCGCCGGCCCCTCCGGCCAGTAGGCGATCTCGCCCGGCGTGACCACGGCGCGTGCGTCCTTTTCGCGCGCCACTTCCACCGGCACGTCGAAATAGACCTCCTCGCCCCAGGTCAGCACCGACGAGGAAATCGGCAGCGCGGCGGCAATAGCGCGAGCAGTCGGCGTGTCGAGCAGCTCGGCGTCGAGCGTGAGCGCGCCGAAATCAAAGCGGATACGAGCCATGCGAACTCCCATTGCCCTGACCCCGGCAATTCATGCATTTTCATGAGCGTGCAAGCATTGGCAAGGGCGGTAGCCACGATTGTGATGACATATCGAACCGGGCACTTTTTGCTGGCGGCCGCGACCGCATTTGCTTTGCTGCTCGCCGTCAGCGCCGCCTCTGCCGCCACCATTCACATCGTCGCCTTCGGCGACAGCGCCACCGCAGGCTTCCTGGTGCCGCGCCAGCAAGCCTATCCGGCGCAATTGCAGGCGCTGTTACGCAAAAAGGGCTACGACGCCGTGGTCGCCAATGAAGGCGTCAACGGCGATACCATCGCCGGCGCGCTCAGGCGGTTCGACATGGCGATTGCGCCGGGCACGAATATCGCGATCGTCGAGTTCGGCACCAACGACCTGCGCAGCGGCGCGTCGATGAATACGGTGCGCGCACGATTAACCGAACTTATCCGCTCTTTGCGCGCACGCGGCATCGAGATCCTCGTCGTCGGCCTTGGCCGCCTTGATCTGTCAGACGTCGCCCGTGAGAATGGCGCGCTCTACGCGCAATGGAGTTTGCCGCCGGGCCAATATCGTGCGCGCGACGGCCAGCATTTCAATGCCGAAGGTTACAAGATCGTGGTCGAGCGCATGCTTCCGCAACTGGAGACGCTGCTTGTGCGCGCTGCGCACAAATGACTTATCCCCGCTGTGGCGTCAGCGACACACGCCGCGAAACTTCGACAGAAAACTTATCCCCGCTTACTCCAGCGAGATTATCTTGCGCGTGCCTGGCTCGGCTGAGGGCGTCTTCGCGAGACGTTTCGAGGATGGAGCTACGGAAAGGGCCGTTGCCGGAGAACAGGCATCGCTCTTTCAGGGCCGACCGGGAAACCGGACGGCTGGTGCGGCGCCCGCGGACGTGGGGAAACGTATCCCACGCACTCGGGCGGTGTCGGACCCCGCCCTCTGGGCATTAGGACCTGGATGCGAGGAGCTCGCTGACGCACTGGCTAGACCAGGCGAAAGCGCGGCCCGGCGCCGGAAGACGCCGCGATGGAGCGCCGAGAGGCGCCCGCGTTCTCCAAAAGAGGACGCGGCAAGACGGAAGACTGGTGCGCCGCTCGGCGCTCCGTCCCCTCGGCATTTTCCGAGGAGGAGAACAAGGGGACTACGGCGTACCCGGCGCCGCCAAGAATACGGGCGGCGGAGCGTTGGCTTGCTCGGACCTCATCCTGAGGAGCATCGCGAAGCGATGCGTCTCGAAGGATGGCCTCATGGTTCGAGACGCGCCGCATCGCAGCCAAGTGTACGCAGGCTGCGCCTGCTATAGCGGCGCTCCTCACCATGAGGAGAAAGGCATCAATGCAGCCGGAACTCGCCGTTGATCGCTCTAAGCTCGGCCGGCTTGATCAGCTTGCAATGCGCCACCTGCACCGAATGCAGCGGGCCTTCCAGCTTCTCCTGCCAGAAGGCGAGGAAGCGATGCAGCTCCGGGAACTCGGGGAACAGGTCGTAGGCCTGCCAGACGTAGGATTGTAGCAGCCAACGATGATCGGGACGCCGGTACAGAATATGCGCGGTCGTCAGGCCGTAGCCGCTGACCTGTCGGCGGAAGTCTTCTGAAACCATCGCGTCCTCCGTCTTGTCGGACCGCAAGTTTCCAATTCCGGCACCCTCCATTGCAAGCCGAAAAGGTAAACAAACTGTTTAAAATCAGAGCGTTAGCAGCAACGCTTCAAGCCTGCTAACAGCCCGGCCGGCAGGCGTCAGCCCGCCGTCTCGACTAACCCGAAGGGCACGCGCGAGGTCCCGGGCGCCTGGCCGTTAACCATTGTTCCGCAAGCATTTTCAGCCGCTGTTGGCACTCAGCCGCATTGAGTGCTAAAAAATTTGTCCACGCCCCTTGCGGGCAAAAAGTCTGCCCCCACCTGCCGTCCAGGTGCCGGCAAA
The DNA here is from genome assembly GCA_963781875.1 of uncultured Alphaproteobacteria bacterium. GTDB lineage: Bacteria > Pseudomonadota > Alphaproteobacteria > Rhizobiales > Xanthobacteraceae > Pseudolabrys. The sequence goes on along the minus strand of CAWAHP010000007.1, from coordinate 182,717 downwards.
GGGACGCCGGCGACCACATCGCAAAACCGTTCAATAACCGAGGAGGACTGCCATGAAGTTCCGCCCGCTTCACGACCGCGTTGTCGTCAAGCGCATCGACGCCGAGGAAAAAACCGCCGGCGGCATCATCATTCCCGACACTGCCAAAGAGAAGCCGAGCCAGGGCGAGATCGTCGCCGTCGGCCCCGGCGGCCGCGACGAGAATGGCAAGCTGATCCCGATCGATCTCAAGGTCGGCAACATCGTGCTGTTCGGCAAATGGTCGGGCACCGAAGTGAAAATCGATGGTCAGGATCTCCTGATCATGAAGGAAAGCGACATCATGGGCGTGATCGAAGGCGGCGCTGCCGCCAAGAAGAAAGCCGCCTAAGCGCTTAGCCGACATCAAACCGAAGGAATTCGAACAATGGCTGCAAAAGACGTCAAATTCGCCGTCGATGCCCGCGACCGTATGTTGCACGGCGTCGACATCCTCGCCAATGCGGTGAAGGTTACACTCGGCCCCAAGGGCCGCAACGTCGTGCTCGACAAGTCGTTCGGCGCTCCGCGCATCACCAAGGACGGTGTGACGGTGGCGAAGGAAATCGAGCTCGAAGACAAGTTCGAGAACATGGGCGCACAGATGGTGCGCGAAGTGGCGTCGCGGACCTCGGATCAGGCCGGCGACGGCACCACCACCGCGACCGTGCTGGCCGCGGCGATCGTGCGCGAAGGCTGCAAGGCAGTGGCCGCGGGCATGAACCCGATGGACCTCAAGCGCGGCGTCGATCTCGCGGTCGAGGCGATCGTCGAGCACCTGAAGGCCAACTCTAAGAAAGTCACCTCCAACGAAGAGATCGCCCAGGTCGGCACCATTTCCGCCAATGGCGATGTCGAGATCGGCAAGTTCCTCGCCGACGCCATGAAGAAGGTCGGCAACGAGGGCGTGATCACGGTCGAGGAAGCGAAATCGCTTGAGACCGAACTCGATGTGGTCGAGGGCATGCAGTTCGACCGCGGCTACATCTCGCCCTACTTCATCACCAACGCCGACAAGATGCGCGTTGAGATGGAAGACCCCTACATCCTGATCTACGAGAAGAAGCTGTCGGGCCTGCAGGAATTGCTGCCGTTGTTAGAGGCGGTGGTGCAGTCCGGCAAGCCGCTGCTGATCGTGGCTGAGGACGTCGAAGGCGAAGCGCTCGCCACTCTCGTCGTCAACAAGCTGCGCGGCGGTCTGAAGGTCGCGGCCGTGAAGGCTCCGGGCTTCGGCGATCGCCGCAAGGCCATGCTGCAGGACATCGCGACCCTGACCGGCGGCCAGGCGATCAGTGAAGATCTCGGCATCAAGCTAGAGAACGTCACCATCGCCATGCTCGGCCGCACCAAGAAGGTGATGATCGACAAGGAGAACACCACGATCATCAACGGCGCCGGCAAGAAAGCCGACATCGAGGCGCGCGTCGCCCAGATCAAGGCGCAGATCGAGGAAACCACCTCGGACTACGACAAGGAGAAGCTGCAGGAGCGGCTGGCGAAGCTCGCCGGCGGCGTTGCGGTGATCCGCGTCGGCGGCGCCACCGAGATCGAGGTTAAGGAGCGCAAGGATCGCGTCGACGACGCGATGCATGCAACCCGCGCCGCGGTCGAGGAAGGCATCCTGCCGGGCGGCGGCGTCGCGCTGTTGCGCGCCACCGAGGCCCTCAAGCGGGTGAAGACCGCCAACGAAGACCAGAAGCACGGCGTCGAGATCGTCCGCAAGGCGATCCAGGCTCCGGCCCGCCAGATCGCCACCAATGCCGGCGAAGACGGCTCGGTCATTGTCGGCAAGATCCTGGAGAAGGATCAGTACAACTGGGGCTTCGACGCGCAGGCCGGCGAATACGGCAATCTCGTCAGCCAAGGGCGTGATCGACCCGACCAAGGTCGTGCGTTCGGCGATCCAGGGCGCGGCGTCGGTCGCCGGGCTCCTGATCACCACCGAAGCGATGGTCGCCGAAATTCCGCAGAAGAAGAGCCAGGGCGGCATGCCCGGCGGCGGCGGAATGGGCGGCATGGGCGGCGGGATGGATTTCTAATCCACCGACCTAACGAACCCAAAAATGCAAAGGCCCGGGAGCAATCCCGGGCCTTTCGCCTGATACTCACCGCCGAAAATGAAAACGACCACAAATGAGAGGCGCGGGTACATCCGCCGTCGCCTTGGATCTCATCGTGGCCGTCAAGACGTTCCGTACTCAACTATTCCGGATCGCCAACTTGCCGTCTTTATAGCGGACGCATGTGTCAGTACTGTGACGGCTGAATGCATCCATTGTTTACCATCGGCTACGAGCAGGCCAAGCCCGGCGCGGTCTTGGGCGAACTCAAGCGCGCACGCGTCGATCTGCTGGTCGATACCCGCGCGGTCGCGGCCTCGCGCCGCCCGGGATTTTCCAAGCGCCAGCTCGCCGCCTCGCTCGACGAAGCCGGCATTGCCTATGTGCATTTGCAGAAGCTCGGCACGCCGGCGGAAGGCCGCGCTGCCGCCCGCTCCGGCGATCTTGAAACACTCTGGCGCATCTACGACAAACACATCAAAACGGCGGATGCCCAAGACGCGCTCGGCGAACTGATCGCACTGATCAAATCGGGCAAGCGCGTCTGCCTGCTCTGCTATGAGCGCGATCCGAATGAATGTCACCGCAGCCGCATCGCCGCGCTGGTGAAAAAGCGCACGCGCGTGAAAGTCGAGGACCTGATCCCGCCGTTATTTTGATTATTCGGCCGGCTGCGCCGCCGCGTGCTCGGCTTCGATATTCGAGATCAGCGACACCAGCCCGAGCGTCGAGAGAAACATCACCAGCGCGATGATGGCGTTGACGCCGAGCACGAGGCTGAAGCCGCCGTTCTTGTGCAGCAGCGAAATCAGCGCGACGGCTGCGCCGGCGCTGATGAACAAGGTGAAGTAGCGCACCGCGTAGACGCGCCCGCGCCAGGCATCGGCGGTGTAGCGCGCGAGGATCATGTCGTTGACCGTCACCTGGCCGTAGATCGCGGCAATCGCGATACCGAGCGCCACCAGCAGCGGCAGGCCGGCAGCATAGGTCGCCCACAGATTTCCGATGAAGCCTAGCCCGGTGACAATCGCGAAAATCGTATGCGGCTTCACGTGCTCGACGACGCGGCCGACCGTGAGCTGCGCCAGCGCGCCGCACACCAGCACCGCGGTCGCAATACTGCCGACCAGCACCAGCGGCACCGACGCGGTCAGGCCTTCATCGACGATCTTCGGCAAGGCGATGGTCAGTACGTTGAACACAAGGCCGGAACTAACCGCGATCACGAGGAACAGCCCGAACAGCATCGCCATGACCTTCGGCGTCAGCGGCACGGCGGCTTTCGACACACGGCTGTCGGCATGATGCCGGTCGTCGGGCGTGACCCAGAGGTAAACAAAGCCGGTGATGACGCAGAGTACGGCCGGCGCGAAGAACGCCCAACGCCAGCCAAACCAGGTGGCCAGCGCGGCGCTGATGCCGGCCGCAAGCGAGACGCCGAGATTGCCGCAAACGCCGTTAAAGGCGAGCGTGCGCCCGCGCGCGCCGGAAGCCTCGATCAGCATCGCCATGCCCACGGGGTGATAGATCGCCGCGAAAACGCCGAGCGCGAACATCGCCACCGCCAGCATCGTCAAGTTCGGCGCCAGGCCCGCGCCGGCGAGTGAGACGCCGCAGCCGATATAGAACGCGGCCATCATGTTGCGGCGGCTCCAGCGGTCGGCGAGCCATCCGGCCGGCAGGGAGAAAATGCCGAAGGCGAGGAACGCCGTGCTGGAAAGCGCGATCAACTCGCTATAGGGCCGCTGGTAGATGACCTCCAGCCCGATCACGACCGTCGGGTAGATCAGCAGCACGAAATGGTCGATCGCGTGCGCCCAGTTGAGAAAGCCGATGGAGCGGCGGCGGGCCGCATCGTCGGAAGCAGCAGCACTGGGGCTGATCATGGAGGTCATGGGCGTAAATCTCGCCGGGACCGTACTATAGGCCTAACCATTTGGCGATTGCTCGCTTGTGCCGTCAGGCAAGCACGCCGCGCCGGCTGGCAAGCCTGCCGTTGTAACTATTATTACCCGCAACCTTTTAGCGATTAGCGCAAAAGTGCGGTATTATGGCGCAAACGACACCAGTCTGAAGACCGGCAATTTCGAATGGTCCGCCGCCGGCGGCTGGGCGCAAGATTCCGACCGGCGCTCCAGCCCCTATCTGCGCCTTGGCGTGCTGACAAGACGGTGAATTAGTCCAGCGTGCGACGGAAGCGGGTGACCGCGATCGTCATGGCGATCAGCATCAGCACCGCCAGCGCCGCCGCATCGTAATGCAGATCCGACACCGAAGAGCCCTTCAGCATGATTGAGCGCACGATGCGCAGATAATGCGTGAGCGGCAGCGCCTCGCCGATCCACTGCGCCCAGATCGGCATGCCGGCAAAAGGAAACAAGAAGCCCGACAATAAGATATTCGGCAGAAAGAACATCATCGACATCTGCATCGCCTGCAACTGGTTCTGCGCCACGGTCGAGAACGTGTACCCGATCGACAGATTGGCGGCGATGAACAGCGTGCTCAAGGCGGCGAGCACCGCCAGGTTGCCGACGATCGGCACGCCGAACAACAGGACGCCGATGCTGATAATTAGCGAAGCCTGCACAAAGCCGACAAATACATAGGGAATGATCTTGCCGAGCATGATCTCGATCGGCGTGATCGGCATGGCGAGCAAGATTTTCCATGGTGCCGCGCTCGATCTCGCGCGTCACCGACAACGCCGTGAAGATCAGCATGGTCATGGTGAGAATTGTGCCGACCAGCCCGGGCACGATGTTGAGTTGGGTGAGGCCAGCCGGGTTGTAGCGCGCGTGGCTGCGGATCTCGAACGGCATCGCGGCGGTGTCGGGAACCGCCCGGTCATGTGATAGCGCCGTGGTCAAAACCTGGGATAGCGCGCCGAGCGCCGAGCCCGACGCGACCGGATCGGTGGCATCGGCCGCGACCAGCATCGCCGGCTTGTCGCCGCGGCGCACCGAGCGCTCGAAATTCGCCGGGATTTCGATCGCAAATAGCACCTTGCCCGAGGCGAGCAGTTGATCGAGCTCGGCTTCGCTGCGCGGCAGCTCGGTCACCCTGAAATACTTGGTGTTCTCCAGCGCCGCCAGAATCGAACGGGCGAGATCGCTGCGCTCCTGCAGCAGCACCGCGGTCGGCAAATTGCGCGGCGTCGTGTTGATGGCGTAACCGAACAGCATCAACTGCACCAGCGGGATCATGATGATCATGGCAAAGGACACGCGGTCGCGCCGCAGCTGGATGAATTCCTTGACCAGCACCGCCCAGGTCTTGCGCGCAAAGCCGTCGCCCCGGAGGCGGCGCGGCGCCTGGCTGGGGAGCATGTGGGTCATTGGAAATTGTCCCGCGCCTTGCTCATCAGATCGATGAACACGTCCTCGAGCGAGGGTTCGGACCGTTTCCAGTCGAGCCCCTTGCGCTTGCGATAGGGCGCGATCGCCGCCTCGAGCTCAGCCGCGTCACGCCCCGACACGTGCAGGCTGGTGCCGAACGGCGCCACCATGTCGATGCCGGGCTTACCCGTCGAGCTCTTCCGAGAGTTTGTTGAGCCCCTCGCCGGCGGGCGCGCTCACCACATAGGTGGTCAGATGCGAGGCCTCGATCACCTGCTCGACGGTGCCGTGCGCCAGCAATTCGCCATAAGCGATATATGCGATCTCGTGGCAGCGCTCCGCCTCGTCCATGTAATGGGTGGACACCAGCACGGTGAGGCCGTCAGCGGCGAGCGCGTGGATCTCGTTCCAGAACTCACGCCGCGCCTTCGGATCGACGCCGGCGGTCGGCTCGTCGAGCAAAAGAAGTTGCGGGCTAGGCAGCGTGCAGGCGCCGAGCGCCAGCCGCTGCTTCCAGCCACCGGACAGCTCGCCGGCGATCTGCTCGTCGCGGCCCGACAGGCCGAGCCGCTCGATCGCCGCGCGCGCCGCGGCTTCCGGCTTCTCGATGCCGTAAATGCGGCCGATGAATTCCAGGTTCTCCCGCACCGAGAGGTCCTGATACAGGCTGAAGCGCTGCGTCATGTAGCCGACCTGGCGCTTGATCTTGTCGGTCTCGGTGCGGATGTCGTAGCCGAGGCAGGTGCCGGTGCCTTCGTCGGGCGTGAGCAGCCCACACAGCATGCGGATGGTCGTGGTCTTGCCGGAGCCGTTCGGCCCGAGAAAGCCGTAAATGGTGCCGCGCTTGACCTGCATCGACAGGTCGCGCACCACCGCCCGGCCGTCGAACTTTTTCGTCAGGTGATGGACATCGATGACGATGTCTTGTGCCCCGTTTTGGGCGCTCATTTTGAGTTCTCTTTTGGCCGCGCCTTTTTCGCAAGCATGACGCTCACCGGCTGCCCGACGCGGAATTTCTCCGGCTGCTCGGGCCGCGCCTCGATCAGGTAGACGAGCTTGGTGCGCTCATCCATGCTGTAGATCACCGGCGGGGTGAATTCCGCGCTGCGCGCGATGAAGCTGACCTTCGCGGTCAAGCCCTTCTCGCAATTGTCGCAGGACACGGTAACCGTGTCGTCGAACGAGATCTGCGACAGCTGCGCCTCCGGCGCGAAAAAACGGATTTTCAAATTGCCGGGCGGCAGCAGCGCCACCACCGGCCGCCCGGCCGGCACGGTTTCGCCCGGCCGGTAATAGACCTGCTGGATGGTGCCGTCGGCGGGGCTGACCGCGCGCCGGCGCGCGAGGCGCGTTTCCGACCATGCCATATTGGCATTCGCTTGACGCAGTGCGGCCTCGGCGTCGTCGTAGTTCTTTTGCGTTCCGGCCGCCGTCTTTAACAATGCCGTGGCGCGATCAAAGGTCTGCTGCGCCGTCGTCACGGTGGATTTCCTCACCGCCAAGTCGGCGCGCTGGAGATCGTCGTCGACGGTGAACAGCAATTCTTTGCTTTCCACCCGGCTGCCTTCGCGCACTTTCAGGGTTTCGATGCGGCCCTGCTCGTCGGGGCTGACGAAAATCAGCTCGGCCTCGACCCAGCCCTGCAGCATGCGCTCCTTGTCATTGTCGCAGCCGGCGAGCGCTACGCCTGCGAGCGCCAAGGCCAGCAGTCCGGCAAGTTTCGTCCTCATGTTGCCCTCCTCGGGGCGAACAACAGATCGACATGGGTCTTCATCATCTTGCGCACGTCGAGCGGCTCGAAGCGTTCGAACAATCCGCTCCAGATGATCGCAACCAAGCCCGGAGCGGCGATGATTTGCGGAAACTCCACCAGCGCCTCGGGCACTTCGCCGCGCGCAGCGGCGCGGCGCAGGATCGCGCGCACCGCGGCGATGACGTGCGAAAGCACCTCGCGGTAGTAGAACTCGGCGAGCTTCGGGAAGCGGCGGCCTTCCGTGATCATCAGGCGGATGACGTCCTTGCGGCGGGTCTCGTAGACCTCGCGCACGAACAAATCGACGATGCGGTCGGCAAGCATGCTCATCGGCACGTCGGCCGCGCCCAAGGCCTCGATGGTGCCGACCAGCGGCGTGAGCATGGTCCGGATGAGCTCCTGGAACAGGCTCTCCTTGTCGCGGAAGTAGAGATAGATGGTGCCCTTGGCGACATTGGCGCGCTTGGCCACGTCGTCGAGCCTTGTGGCCTCGAAGCCGCGGGCGGAAAACTCATCGAGCGCGGCGGCCAGGATGGCGTCGCGGCGTTCGGCGCTGCGTGTCTTGCGGTCCGTCGCCACGCGTTGCTTGACGCCCGATGCACTGCGGCGCGCGTTCCGCATGCGCTCGCTCAGGCTCGTCGTCATGGTGCGGGGTCGGGACATGACCGTAATTCACTGACTGACTGGTCAGTCATTACATAATATAGAAATGAGCCGCCCGCAAGCCGATAACGGCCGCGCAAATAACTCTTATGGATCAATAGGATATGCGCGAACGGCGCTGGGCCGCATGCCAGTCATGCATGCGATGGCGAGCTTCAGCCCTTGGCGTCGCAGAAGAAGGTGCGGATCACGCACTCCTTGCCGCCGTCGCGGTAGCAGGCGCGCAGCGCCTCGTTCTGGCTTTGGCCGAGTTTCGAGCCCTTGCCCCAGCCATGGGCGCCGCATGGGCTGACGAAATCGACCGCCACCGCCGCGCAGCCGCGCGTGACCGTCGTCACCACCCGGCAGGCGTCGCCGGCGCATTTCGACAGGGCGCTCTGCCGCGCTTCCTCGGTGGTGCGGAAATCAAAAGCCTCGCCAAACGCCCCGCACGAGCCGATCGCCAGCGCGCCGGCCGCGCGCGCGGTGTTGAGCGCGACAAACATCAGCATGGCGGTCGCCAGCGCCAAAGCTGCGACCACAAGCGCGCGCATGACCGGCGTGTAGATATCCGTCATCGTCCCTTACCCGTGCCTTGCTGCCAGATAAGGGCTGAGTCGCAGTCCCAATCAACGATTCGAAGTCTCAGGCGCGTTCGATTTCGGCCTTGACGGCGGAGAGCGACTCGGGCGTGTCCACGTCGGTGAGCGCCGCCTCGCCGGCGACCGGCACTTCGACGACCGCCTCGGCATAACTGCCGATCAGGTGGCGGGCGCCGATGTCGCCATTGATCGACATCAGATCGTTAAAGAATCGCCGCGACCACACCACCGGATTGCCGCGCCGCCCCTCGATGCTCGGCACCACCACCAGCGCGCCGCGTTCCGGATCGAATGCCGCGATCAATTTGTCGATCAATTGGCTGTCAACCTGCGGCATGTCGCCGAGGCAGACGATGGCGCCATCGGCATCCTCCGGCACGGCGCCGATACCGGCCTTCAGCGAGGTGCCGAGGCCGTCGGCATAATCGGGATTGTGCACGAAACGAACATTCAGCCCGGCCAGCGCGGCTTCGACCCGCTCGCGCTCATGCCCGGTGACGACGATCACCGGCTTGGCGCGCGAGGCCAGCGCCTGCTCGGCGGCGATGCGTACCAGCGGCTTGCCGCCGATCTCCGCCAGCATCTTGTTGACCGCACCCATGCGGGTGGAACGGCCGGCCGCCAACACCACGGCGGCGATGTGTTGATCTTTCTTTGGGCCTTTTTCCGGCGCCGGCTCGGTGCGCGGCTGCGGCCGCGTCACGATCTCCATCAGCAGGCCGCCGACGCCCATGCCGGTGATGTCCGCGCGCGATACCGGCAGCCCCGCCAGCAGCCGCATCAGCACCCAGTCGAAGCCGTTTTCCTTGGGGCTTCGTGCGCAGCCGGGCGCGCCAATCACCGCCTGCCCGCGCAAGCGTCCGATCAGCATCAGATTGCCGGGATCGACCGGCATGCCGAAATGCTCGATCTCGCCGCCGACCGCTTCGACCGCCATCGGGATCACGTCGCGCCGGTCCGCAATCGCAGAAGCGCCGAACACGATCACCAGCTCGGCGCCGGCCTTGAGCACCTCATCGATGGCGCGCGCGAGCGCGGCCTGCTCGTGCGGCACGCGGCGCTCGGCGATAATGGTTGCGCCGGTCGGCGCGATGCGCGTCGCGGTGATCTTAAGGGTCTTCTCCACCACCTTCGGTGCGAGGCCCGGCAGCAAGGTGGAAACAATGCCGATCTTGCGGACCTTATAGGGGGCAATCCGAATGACCGGCTTCGCCTTGTTCGCCAGCGCCACCGCCGTGTCGCGCGCGCTGCGAGCGACCGCGAACGGAATGATCTTCACGGTCGCGATCATCTCGCCCGCCACCACCGGCTTGTAGGCGGCAAGCGTCGCCAGCGTCACCGCCTCGTCGATGCGGTTGAGCCGGTCGATCGCGTCCTTGTCGACCACCAGCACGCCGGCTGTTTCGGCGAACAGATTGCAGCGGCCGGTGAAGGCGCGGTCGATGCGTACGCCCTCGCCCGCAACTGCCGCCGCGATATCGGCGGCGGCCTGATCCTCCGACACGTCGCCTGGCTCGAGCCGCGCGACCACAAGTTCCTTAACGCCAGCGGCCTTCAGCGCGGCGACTTCCGCCGGCCCGATCAGCGTGCCCTTCTTGAGCACAAGGTCGCCCTGGCGGATCGAATGTACCGCGATGGCGCCGAGCGCGTCGCTGGGGGCGACCGGACCGAACTTCATGCCGCCTCCGATTTATCCGCGCCGGGTTTCTGCCGCAGCCGTTGCGTGATCTCGCCCATGATGGCGACCGCGATCTCGGCCGGCGACACCGCGCCAATGGGCAGGCCGATCGGCGCATGAATGCGCGCAATGTCGGCGTCGCTGAGCCCCGCCTCCTTCAATCGCGCTACGCGCTTGGCATGGGTCTTCTTGGAGCCGAGCGCGCCGATGTAGAAGCAATCGCGCGCCAGCGCGTGCTTGAGCGCGGGATCGTCAATTTTTGGATCGTGGGTGAGCGCGACGAACGCCGTGTAGTGGTCGATTCCGAGCGGCGGCAGCGCGACGTCCGGCCACTCCGCGATCACCTTCACGTCGGGAAAGCGTTCGATCGATGCAAAGGCGGTGCGCGGATCGACGATGGTGACGTTGTAGCCGAGCAGTTGCCCGATCGGCGCCAAGGTCTGGCTGATGTGCACCGCGCCGGTGATCACGAGCTGCGGCGACGGCACATGCACGGTTAAGAAGATTTTGCCTTGCGGCGTTTCCTCCATGCCGCTTTTGGCCATGCGCAGGCGCTTTTGCAGCACCTCCTTCAACGGATCATTTACGACATCGGCGGCCTTGACCAGCCGCTGCGCGCCGCTGGCCACATCGGTAACGACCACCACCGCGCGCCGCGCGGCGCGTTCGGCATTAAGTGCGTGCAGGATGTCGAGCTTCACTTAAGCGACCTTCTCGACATAAACCCGAATGGTGCCGCCGCAGGACAGGCCCACATTCCAGGCCGTTTCGTCGGCGACGCCGAATTCCAGCATTTTCGGCTTGCCGCTTTCGATCACGTCGATGGCTTCCGTCACCACGGCGCTCTCAACGCAGCCGCCCGACACGGAGCCGAGGAAATTGCCGTCATTATCGATAACCAGATTGGAGCCGACCGGCCGCGGCGCAGAGCCCCAGGTCTCGACCACGGTCGCCAGCGCCACGCCGCGCCCGGCTTTGCGCCAGTCCTCGGCCGCTTTCAGAATGTCTTCCTCGCGCGACAACATGTCGGTCCTCCGTCAGGCAACTTTTCTCAGCACCGCTTTCGGATCGTAGCCCTTGGCCGATGCGCCCGACAGGGCGCACACCAGTTCGGTCATCGACTCTAAATTGTGGATCGGCCGCAATTCGTCAACATGCGGCAGCATGGTGCGTACGCCCTTGGCGCGCGCCTCGAAGCCCTCGAAGCGCAGCAGCGGATTGAGCCATATCAGCCGCCGGCAAGAGCGGTGCAGCCGGTCCATTTCGAAGGCGAGCGTATCGTCGGCGTCGCGCTCGAGCCCGTCGGTGATCAGCAGCACCACCGCACCCTGTCCGAGCACGCGTCGTGCCCATTGCTTGTTGAAGGCGCGCAGCGACGACGCAATGCGCGTTCCGCCCGACCAATCCGCCACATTGGCGGAACAAGCGGCGAGCGCCTCGTCCGGATCGCGCTGGCGGATGGCGCGGGTGACATTGGTGAGCCGCGTCCCGAACAGAAACGTGGTCACGCGCTTGCGCGCATCGGTGACAGCATGCAGGAAATGCAGGAACAGGCGCGTGTACTGGCTCATCGAGCCGGAAATATCCAAGAGCGCCACGATCGGCGGCTGCTTCACGCGCGGCCCCAGGTATTTCAGATCAATCACCGCCCCGCCCGCCTTCATGCTCGCCCGAAGAGTTCTGCGGATGTCGATCAGATGCCCTCTGCGGCTGGCGGCAAGGCGGCGCGTGCGCACTTCGTCGAGCGGTAGCGCCAGACGCGCGATCGCGGCCTTGGCGGCGGCGATTTCGGCCGCGGTCATCTGCGCGAAATCCTTCTGCTGCAAGATCTCGCGGTCGGAGACCGTCAGCCGCGCGTCGATCTCGACTTGCGCTTTATCCTCGCACTCGTTCAGCCCGGAGAACAGCGCCTCCTGAATGCGCTGCGCGCCCGGCGGCGGCGCCTTTGGCGCGGTCGTGGCGACCTCAGGCAGCATCGATGCGATCAGTTTCTCGATATAGCCGCGCTTGCGGAAGAAGACGCGGAAGGCCTGATCGAACAAAATCGTGTGTTCGTGCCGCTTCACGAACACGGCGTGCAGCGTCCAGTAGAAATCCTCGCGGTTGCCGACGCGGGCGACGCTGATCGCCTCCAGCGCATTGAGCACGGCGCCGGGCCCGACCGGAATGCCGGCCGCGCGCAGCGCGCGTGCGAAGTAGACGATGTTTTCGGCAAGGCGGCCGTCGGCCATGGCTTTCACTCCGCCGCGCGCATCTCCGACTTCACCTCGTCGAGCAGCGCCTTCACCTTGGTGCCGTCGAGCCGGGCGATGTCGTCCTGATATTTCAACAGCGCGCCGAGCGTGTCCGACACCGTCGCCGGATCGAGCGCGACTACGTCGAGTTCGGTGAGCGCGCCGGCCCAGTCCAGCGTCTCGGCGACGCCGGGCGACTTGAACAGGTCCTCCTTGCGCAAGCCTTGCACGAAGGCGACCACCTGCTCGGACAGCTTCTTGGCGATGCCCGGCACCTTGGCGCGCAGGATTTTCAATTCGCGTTCGGCATTCGGATAGCCGACCCAGTGATAGAGACACCTGCGCTTGAGCGCATCGTGCACCTCGCGGGTGCGATTGGAGGTGACCAGCACGATCGGCGGATGCGCCGCCTTCACGGTGCCGAGCTCCGGCACGGTGACCTGGAAATCGGCCAGCACTTCCAGCAGGAACGCCTCGAAGGCCTCGTCGGTGCGGTCGATCTCGTCGATCAGCAGCACCGGCGGCCCATCCGGATTGGGCTCGAGCGCCTGCAGCAACGGCCGCTTGATGAGGAAGCGCTCGGAGAACACGTCGTGCTCGATGCGCGCGCGGTCGCCTTCGCCCTCGGCTTCCGCCAGCCGGATGGCGATCATCTGCGCGCCGTAATTCCATTCGTAGACGGCGGAGGAAACATCGAGCCCCTCGTAGCATTGCAGCCGGATCAGCCGGCGGCCAAGGGTGGCAGCCAACACCTTGGCGATCTCGGTCTTGCCCACGCCGGCCTCGCCCTCGACGAACAGCGGCCGGCCCATGCGCAGGCTGAGATAGAGCACGGTCGCCAGCGACCGGTCGGCGATATAATCGGCCTTGGCCAGCAGGTCGAGGGTGGCCTCAATCGAGGTTGGAATGGGTTTACCAGTCATGGGGGGACTTTATCCTAACGCGGGCACAGCTTACATGTGTGCATTGAAGGGCCCCGCAGCCACCGTAAGGATTTGCGCCATGTCGAATACCGCCGAAATGACGAAGGAAAAGCTGCAGTTTCCGACCATCGATGCGGGCGTGCGCATCGGCCATGTGCACCTGAAGGTCGCGGACCTGCAGCGGGCGCTGGATTTCTATTGCGGGGTGCTGGGTTTTACGCTCACCACCAGCCGGCCGGGGGCGGCCTTCATCTCCGCCGGCGGCTATCATCACCATCTGGGCTTGAATACCTGGGAGAGCCTGGGCGGCTCACCCCCGCCTTCCGGCACCACTGGCCTTTACCATACCGCCATTCTTTACCCGACCCGGCCGCTATTGGCCGACGCGCTGCGCCGGCTGATCGTCGCCAAGATCCCGCTTGAAGGCGCCAGCGACCACGGCGTGAGCGAGGCGCTTTATCTGCGCGACCCCGACGACAACGGCGTCGAACTGTATTGGGACCGCCCCAAGGATAAGTGGCCGAAGCGGCCCGACGGCGGCTTGCAGATGTATACCCACCCGCTCGACCTGCACGATCTGCTGGCGGAGTTGGATAAGTAGATTTGACAATCTTACCGCTCGTCCCCGCGTAAGCGGGGGACCCAGAGCACAAATTTCTAGCCTTGCTAACTTGGCACTGGATTCCCGCTTGCGCGGGAATGAGCGGATTGCGGAACGCTAAGCCGTCGCCTTCACCAGTGCGCGGCGCGCCAACACGCCGACCAGATGCGCGCGGTATTCCGGGCTAGCGTGAATATCGCTGTTCATGCCGTTGGCCGGAATGGTCATGCCCTCGAGCGATTTCGCCGCGAACCGTTTCTTCAGCGCCTCCTCGAACGACTTGACCCGGAACACGCCGTTGCTGCCTGCGCCGGTAACCGCCACACGAATGTCGGAGCCGCGCTTGGACACGAACACGCCGACAAGTGCGAAGCCTGAGGCTGGGTGCTTGAACTTCTCGTACGCCGCCTTCTTGGCGATCGGGAAACTCAACCTGGTAATGATCTCGCCGTCTTCCAGCGCGGTCGAAAACATGCCGGTGAAGAAATCGTCGGCCGCGATGCGCCGCTTGTTGGTGATGATGGTGGCGCCCAAGCCGAGACAGGCCGCCGGATAATCGGCGTTCGGATCGTTGTTGGCGATTGAGCCGCCGATGGTGCCGCGGTTGCGCACCTGCGGATCGCCGATCGCGCCCGGCACCGCGGCCAGCCCCGGCAACGCCTGCTGCAACACCGTCGAATTGGCGACGTCGGCATGCCGCGTCATGGCGCCGATTACGATCGAGCGGCCCTTCTGCTCGACGCCGGTCATGCCTTCGACCAGCGCGAGATCGATCAGCGCGGACGGGCTTGCCAGCCGCTGCTTCATCACCGGGATCAGCGAGTGGCCGCCGGCCAGCAGCTTGGCGTCCGGATTGCGCGCCAGCAGGCCGGCCGCCTGGCGGACCGTGGTCGGACGATGGAAAGTAAAGTTGTACATCGGTCGCTCCTTTAAGCAGCTTGGCGCGGGGTGGCGCGCTGCAGCGCCGACCACACCGCATTGGCGGTGGCCGGCATGGCCAGATCTTCGGTTCCGATTGCATCGGTGATGGCATTGATCACGGCGGCAGGCGCGGCGATCGCGCCGGCCTCGCCGCAGCCCTTGATCCCGAGCGGGTTCGACGGCGATTTGGTCACGGTCACGCCGACGTGGAACGACGGCAGATCGTGCGCGCGCGGCATGGTGTAGTCCATCATCGAGCCGGTCACGAGCTGGCCTTCCTTGTCGTAGATGGCGCCTTCCAGCAGCGCCTGCCCCACGCCTTGTGCGATGCCGCCGTGCACCTGCCCCTCCACGATCATCGGATTGACGATGGTGCCGAAGTCGTCAACCGCGGTCCAATTGACGATCTCGGTCTTGCCGGTGTCGATATCGACCTCGACCTCGCAGATGTGGCAGCCGGCCGGGAAAGTGAAATTGGTCGGGTCGTAGAACGAGGTCTCCTTCAATCCGGGCTCCAGCTCCTGGCCGGCGAATTTGTGCGCGATATAGGCGTTGAGCGAAACATCGCCCCAGGCCGCCGACTTGTCGGTGCCGGCGACGGTGAACTTGCCGTCCTTGAAAACGATGTCGCCTTCCGCCGCTTCCAGCAAATGGGCGGCGACTTTTTTTGCCTTGGCCTCGACCTTGTCGAGCGCTTTGACAATCGCCGACATGCCGACCGCGCCGGAACGCGAGCCGTAGGTGCCCATGCCGAACTGCACCTTGTCGGTGTCGCCGTGCACGATAGAGACATTCTCGAACGGAATGCCGAGCCGCTCCGACACCAATTGCGCGAACGTCGTTTCGTGGCCCTGGCCGTGCGCATGGCAGCCGGTGAGCACTTCCACACTGCCGGTCGGGTTGACCCGCACCTCGGCCAATTCCCACAATCCGACGCCGCAGCCGAGCGAACCGACCGCCTGTGAGGGCGCAATGCCGCAGGCCTCGATATAAGTCGAGAAGCCCAGGCCCCGCAGCTTGCCGTTGCGCGCCGCGTCGCGCCGGCGCTTGGGAAAGCCCTTCACGTCGGCAATTTCCAGCGCCTTTTTGAGCGAAGCGTGATAGTCGCCGGCGTCGTAAGCCATGATCACCGGCGTCTGATGCGGGAACGACTTGATGAAGTTGCGCTTGCGCAATTCCGCGGGCTCGATTCCCATCTGCCGCGCCGCGACTTCAACCAGGCGCTCGACCACGAAGGTCGCTTCCGGTCGCCCGGCGCCGCGATAGGCGTCCACCGGCGCGGTATTGGTGTAGACCGCGTCGACCTCGCAATAGATCGACGGGATGTCGTATTGGCCCGACAGCAGCGTGCCGTAGAGATAGGTCGGCACCGACGAGGAGAACGTCGACATATAGGCGCCGAGATTGGCGATTGTTCGGGCGCGCAGCGCCAGGATCTTGCCGTTGGCGTCGAGCGCCAGCTCCGCATGCGTCACGTGATCGCGGCCATGGGCGTCGGTCAGGAACGATTCCGTGCGATCCGCCGTCCACTTCACCGGCCGCTGCACCTTGCGCGAGGCCCACAGGCAGACGACCTCTTCGGGATAGATGAAAATCTTCGAGCCGAAGCCGCCGCCGACATCGGGCGCGATCACCCGCAATTTGTGCTCCGGCGCCATGCCGATAAAGGCGGATATGACGAGCCGCGCGACATGCGGGTTCTGCGAGGTGTTCCATAACGTCAGGCAGTCGGTGCCGGCGTCGTATTCGGCGAGCGCGGCGCGCGGCTCGATCGCGTTCGGCACCAGGCGGTTGTTGACGATATCGAGCTTGGTGACGTGCTTGGCGGCGGCGAACGCCGCGGCGGTCGCCTTGGCGTCGCCGAGATGCCACTGGTAGATCGTGTTGTTGGCGATGTCGGCGTGGATCTGCGGCGCGCCCGGCGCCTGCGCCTTGGCCGGGTCGACCACTGCCGGCAGCACGTCGTATTCGACCTTCACCTTCTCGGCGGCATCGCGCCCCTGCGCGATCGTCTCCGCGATCACCACGGCGACCGCGTCGCCGACACAATTGACTTTGCCGGCCGCGAGCGCGGGATGCGCCGCCATCTTCATGGGCGAGCCGTCCTTGGAATGGATCATCCAGCCGCAAATCAAATTGCCGATCTTGTCGGTGGCGAGCTGGCTGCCTGTGAGCACGTCGACCACGCCGGGCAATTTCTTCGCCGCGCTGACATCGATGCTCTTGATCTTGGCGTGGGCGTGCGGCGAGCGCACGAACACGGCACGGGTCTCGCCCGGCCGCACCACGTCGTCGGTGTATTGGCCTTTGCCGGTGATGAAGCGGAAGTCTTCCTTGCGGCGCACCGCCGCGCCGATCCCGGTCGCGCTCATGGCGGTCTCCTCCCGTTATTTTTATACGCTACTCGGCGGCCCGGCGCGGCGCGCCGCCCTTGGCCATAGTCTTTGCACCCGCCGCGACCGCCTTGACGATGTTGTGGTAACCCGTGCAGCGGCAAATATTGCCGTCGAGCTGTTCGCGAATAGTGTGCTCGTCGAGATCGTTGCCCCGCCGCCGCACGATATCGAGCGCGGCCATGATCATGCCGGGCGTGCAGTAGCCGCATTGCAGGCCGTGGTTTTCGCGGAATGCCTCCTGCATGGGATGCAAGGGCCCGCCCGGCTCGGCAAGGCCTTCGATGGTGGTGATCTTGGCGCCCTCGCATTGCAGCGCGAGCAGGGTGCATGACTTGGCCGCGATGCCGTCGACATGCACGACGCAGGCGCCGCACTGCGAGGTGTCGCAACCCACATGCGTGCCGGTCAGCCGCAAGTTTTCGCGCAGGAATTGCACCAGCAGCGTGCGCGCTTCGACATCGCCGGTGACGGCTTTGCCGTTCACCGTCATGGACACGGCAGGCATGACCTTCCTCCCAAATTCGGGGCCAAAGACCCTCTTTTTGCCTCGCCCGTGGCGGGCGCCGGCGCTTCGGGTTCAAATTCGAGCCGATTTCGGCCCGAATGCGCCCGGGAACTGGAATAACTTTGAACCCCGACCGCATACCGGGTCAAGGGATCAAGCGGCGGGGACGGCTCAAACCGCGGTGACCGGCCTATCAACCTCCCGCAACTTTGGCCGCAAAGTTCTTGAAAAAATCATCGGCGATCTTCTTGGCTGCGCCGTTGACCAGGCGCTGGCCGAGCTGGGCAAGCTTGCCGCCGATCTGCGCCTCGACATTGTAGGTGAGCAGCGTGCCGCCGTCCTTTTCGGTGAGCGCGACCGTTGCGCCGCCCTTGGCGAAGCCGGCGACGCCGCCGTCGCCTTCGCCGGAAATCTTGTAGCCGTTGGGCGCATCGATATCGGTAAGATGGACCTTGCCTTTGAAGCGCGCCTTGACCGGCCCGATCTTGGTGGTGGCGACAGCGGTGAATTCGGTGTCGGAGGTCTTGTTGAGCTCCTCGCAGCCGGGAATGCTGGCCTTGAGCACGTCCGCGTCGTTGAGCTTGGCCCACACAACCTCGCGCGGCGCGGCAAGTTGCACCTCTCCCGTCATGACCATTGCCATCGGCGTCGTCTCCTTATCACTCAACCGGCTTGAGCCAGGCCCAAAGTGAGGGCTTAAGCCTTTGGCGAGCGCCTGAAAAGAGCTTTGCAGCGGGCGCGGACCGCATTAAGTCTGTCGCCTAACGCCGCGTCGAACAACCAAATTTAAGGGGGGAATTTCATGCCGATGATCAAAGCCGACGACGGCTGCCCGATCAATGTCGAGGTCGAGGGCCGCGACGGCGCGCCGGTCCTGATGCTGTCGAATTCGCTCGGCACCAATCTGCATATGTGGGACGACCAGGCGCCGGAATGGTCCAAGCACTTCCGGCTGCTGCGCTACGACCGCCGCGGCCACGGCAAGTCGGGCGTGCCGAAGGGCCCCTATTCGATGGAGCGCCTCGGCCATGATGTGCTCAATATCCTCGATGCGCTCAAGATAAAGACCATCAATTGGTGCGGGCTGTCGATGGGCGGCATGGTCGGGCAGTGGCTGGGCGGCAACGCGCCCGGACGTATCGAGAAGCTCATTCTGTCCAACTGCACGGACTATTACGCGGACAAAGGCCCGTGGAATGACCGCTTCAAGCTGCTGCGCGAAAAAGGTCTTTCGGCCATCGTCTCCGGCACCATGGAACGCTGGTTCACCAAAGCCTTCCGCGACGGCCACCCGGCTGTGATCGCGCGCTTTAACGAAATGTTGCTCGCGACCAAACTCGACGGCTACATCGCCTGCGGCGAAGCCGTGCGCGACATGGACCATCGTCCGTTTCTACCCAAGATCAAGGCGCCGACACTGATCATCGCCGGGCGCCAAGATCCCGCGACGACCGTGGCGATGGGTGAAAGCATGCGCGATCGTATTCCGGGAGCCAGGCTCGCGGTGCTTGAGGCCGCGCACATTTCCAACGCCGAGCAGCCGAAAATTTATATCGACACCGTATTGGATTTCCTCCGCCGCTAGGGACAACACCGATGGACGAGAAGGAACGCCACGAGCGCGGCATGGCCAAGCGCCGCAAGGTGCTGGGCAATGAATGGGTCGACCGCGCCAATGCGAAGAAGACGCCGTTCAACGCGGAGTTCCAGGATTTCATCACCCGCGCCGCCTGGGGCGAGATCTGGACGCGGCCGCACTACGACGAGCGCACGCGGCGCGTTCTGGTGATCGGCACCATGATCGCGCTCGCGCAATGGGACGAATTCCGGCTGCATGTCGGAGCGGCGCTGCGCGAGGGCGGCTTTTCCGAGAACGACATCAAGGAAATTATCCTGCAGCAGGCGATCTACTGCGGCGTGCCGGCGGCCAACCACGCCTTCAAGGAAGCCGCCGAGGTGATCGCAGAGGTCGCTAAAAACAAATAATGCGATCACGCGTCAGCGCATGATCCCGAAAAGTGGGAACCGGTTTTCGGACAAGATCATGCGCAATCTGTTCAACCACTAATGACGCGCTCGTCATTTCGATGTGAAAAGGCATAATGCTAGCCATGGCCCAATGCATTGGGGGACACCATGGCCAAGATCAAAGTGCGCAAGGGCATGCCGAGCGTCGAGCTCGACAAAAAGGAATTCAAGAAGCGGTTCCTCGCGAGATTTTACGACCCCGACTATGATCCGCTGATGCCCGAACTCGACAAGATCGTCGACACGGCCTGGCTGACTTATGAGGGCTACCACAAAAGTCCGCGCACGCGGAAAGCCGGCCCCGGTTTTGCCGACCCGAAATTCGATCTGCCGGTCGAATGGCTGGAGACTCGGAGCCATGTCCAGGCCGCCGAGCGCAAACAGAAAAATCCAAAAACGCCGTCGCGCATCTTGATCGTCAACGGCTCGTCGCGCAACGACCAAACCTGCCCGGGCGAAATGTCGAAAACCTGGCGGCTGGTCACACTTGCGAAACAGGCGATCGAGAAAACCCGCAGCTTCGAGGTCGAGATCCTCGACCTGTCACGGCTCACCGCCGAATACGGCAAGGTGATCTATCCCTGCAAAGCTTGCGTCTCCACCGCGCAGCCGCTCTGCCATTGGCCGTGCAGTTGCTATCCCAATCATGCGCTCGGCCAGACCGGCGACTGGATGGCGGAGATTTATCCGAAATGGGTGGCGGCGCACGGCGTGATGATCATCTGTCCGGTCAATTGGTACCAGGCGCCCTCCTCGCTCAAGCTGATGATCGACCGCCTGGTCTGCGCCGACGGCGGCAACCCGGATTTCACCTCGACTGGCGGCAAGGACGCTGCGAAGGCCAAGGCAATCGAATTGAAGGGCTGGCCCTATCCGCGCCATCTCGAGGGACGGGTGTTCTCGGTGGTGGTGCACGGCGATGCCGCCGGCACCGAGAATTTGCGCCGCATCTTGTCGGACTGGCTGCAGGATATCGGCCTGATCCCGTCAGGGCACCAGGGCCAGATCGACCGCTATGTCGGCTATCTGACGCCCTATGCAACCAGCCACGACGACCTCGACCGCGATACGGATTTTCAGCTGGACGTGCGCAACGCGGCGCTCGCGCTGGTGCAGGCGGTCAAGGATCGGCGCAGCGGAAAACTAGAGCCGCCGGATCGCGGCCTACACGAGGCGCGGCCGAAGTAATAATGCGGCTTTAGCGGCTCGTTAGCGCCAGGGCTGGAACCAGGTCGCGCCTTGCGGCGTGACGGCGAGCGGTTCGATCGCCGGCTCGGCGCGGCCATAGCTGCGCTCGACGATGCAGAGGCCGGTGGCGACCGCGGCGAGCAGCAGTTGGATCGCCTGCTCGCGCACCAGATCGGCATTGTGCAACCACACCGCCGGGCCGACCGACGCAAGCGTGACCAGCACCACCAGGATCAAGCCACCCTCCAGGATTTCCGAATCCGCTTTGCCGCCGGCGAGCCAACGGAAGCGATCGACGATATGCACGCCGCAGATGATGGCGACCGCGAGCTTGAGAACGCCGAACATGGCGGCGAGCTTGATCAGCCCCATGGGCCCAAGGCCGAGCACACGGCCGATACCGAAGATGAACTGCGAACGCCAGACGTCCTCGAGGCCGTAGGTCGGCGAGGTCAGCATGCGCAGGGCATCGAAGCCCCAGAACAGGGTGAAGTAGAAGGCAATCGCAAGGATCATGGCGACGGCAGCGCCGGAAACTTTCCGCATGCGTTCCTCCTTGAACAGGAACTCATGCGTAATTGCTTTAAATGTGAATTTCAAAAGAAACCGATATTTTACCTTACCGCGCCGGCGCATTAAGCGCGTCGCTCAAGGTTAACCGCCGCGGCCTTCGCGGAACGCTTGCGGCGTCATGCCGGTCTGCTTGCGGAAAAATCGCGTGAAGTGGGACGGATCGGAGAATGCGAGATCGTAGGCGATTTCGTGGATCGGCTGATTGGTGAACACGAGCTGGCGCTTGGCCTCGGTCAACACGCGCTGGCGGATCAGATGGCCGGCCGTCACCCCGCTCGCGCGTTTCACATGGTCATTAAGCCGGTCCGGCGTCATCGCCAGCTTCTCGGCATAAAAGCTGATCAGGCGCTCTTTGCGAAAATGCTCGTCTACCAATTGGCGCAACTGCTCCACCCGCGCGTCGGCGCGCGAGAGCGTCACCGCGCCGCTGCGGGCCCGGCTCACGCCCAGCCGCACCACCTCGATTGCAATGAGTGCCAGCAAGCCGCGCATGGCGAGGCGATAGCCTTCGCGCGCAAGGGAGGCTTCCTCGTTCAGCTCCGCGCACAGCGCCGACAGCCGCCGTGCTTCGGTCGCACCCGCCAGCGGCAGCAGCGGATCGGCCGCCACGGTCTTGAGCCGCGCCAGTGCCTCGCCCGATTTGTCGCCGAGCGCGTCGGCAACGTCTTCGGTGAAGCTCACCACCCAACCATCGGTGACCTGCGGCGTGAAGCGGAAGCCGTGCGCGGTGGTGGCCGGCACCAGGATCGCGGCGGGGGCCGCGAACGGCACGGTCTCGGTCTCGAAGCTCATCTCGCCGCCGCCTTTCTCGATCAGCAGTACCTGAAACAGGTTGCGGTGGCGGTGCGCCCGGATCGTCCAGTCGTGGATCGAGGAGCGCGAGGCGATGGTCTCGATATGGATGAAGTCGAACGCGGAATCGTCCGGCGGATCGCCGTAAAGATGAAACAGCGGAAGCGCGGACGTGGCCATGGCGCCTCAGCATATGCGAGCGCGCGCTCCAAGGCCAACGCATCCACGCCACGAAAAGAAAAAGCCCCGCCGACGGGGCGGGGCTTCATCTCAGCGCGAGCCGCGTTAGCGGTTCTGGCCCTGCTGATGCTGGCCGCCCTGTCCGGGGCGATTCTGCTGCTGTTGCTGGCCGGGCTTTTGCCCGCCACCCTGCTGCTGACCGGGCTTCTGGCCGGGCTGATTGCCCTGCTGCTGTTGACCCGGATTCTGGTTGGGTTTCTGATTCTGGTCCTGACTCATCCTGTATTCCTCCAACGTTGTTGGCCTTTGTGGCTCGAAGACAGCCTTCGAGACTCTCTGGCCAACACGATAACGTCCCGTGAATTACTTCGTTCCGTTTGTAACGAGATGCCGGAACTTCGCGTGATCATGCGAGTTCCACTTTTTACGCAATCGCGCAATGAGGGATGACCGTCATGGGACGCTATCTGCTGCTGGGAGTGCCGAGTCCGATTCTGGCGTTGATCTGGATATTCGGCGGCCTGCACTAGGACGCATCGCGAAACGGCTGTGTCAAAAGCCGCACGATTCGCAACTCCGCAACATCGCGGAAAATCGGCAGGCCGATGACCATGCCTTGTTCGCCGGCCGCCGGTTTGGCGCGATAAGTGCCGAACAAACGATCCCACCACGGCAAATTGAATCCGAAATTGCTGTCGGTTTCTTCGCGCGCGATCGAGTGATGCACCTGGTGCATCTGCGGCGTGACAACGATCCAGCGCGCAATGCGATCGATCCGCGGCGGCAGCGCCACGTTGCTGTGATTGAACATCGAGGTCGCGTTGAGCAGCACCTCGAACATCAGCACCGCGAGCGCCGAGACGCCGAGCGTCACGACGGCCGCCATCTTGATCGCGAGCGACAGCAGGATTTCCAAAGGATGGAAACGCACGCCGGTGGTCACGTCGATGTCGAGGTCGGCGTGATGCATGCGATGCAATCGCCAAAAAGCCGGAACGTGATGAAAGACGTAGTGCTGGGTGTAAATGACGAGATCGAGCGCGATCACGCCGATCACGATCGACACCCAGGATGGCAGTCCGGCGATGTTGAACAGGCCCCAGCCGCGCTCCGCCGCGATCAAAGCCACCCCGACGGCGGCAGTCGGGACCAGCAGGCGCACCGCAACGATGTCAACCGCCAGGATGCCGAGATTGCCCGGCCAGCGCGGCCGGCGGCCGACCGTCAGCATCCGCCGCGGGGCGAACCACTCCCATAGCGCCATCCCGGCGAAAACCACGGCATAGCTGCCGACGCGGACGACGATTTCGAGGCTCGGCGACATGGGTCCTTTCCTGGCCCGCTGCTGCGGAGATAAGGACTTAATAACACGCCATGGCCGCGGCGTTGCCGCTCCCGCCACGCCCTGTTAAGCCTTATCTATCGAACAAACGCTCCTTGCCCGGGGTGGATGTCGGGAAGGCGAAGCGGACGCATGGAAGTCTTCCTCCAGCAGCTCATCAACGGCATCACCCTCGGCTCGATCTACGGCCTGATCGCCATCGGCTACACCATGGTGTTCGGCATTATCGGCATGGTGAACTTCGCCCATGGCGACGTGTTCATGGTGTCGGCCTTCATCGCGCTCATCGCCTTCCTGATCCTCACGACCTGGCTCGGCATCACCTCGATCGCGTTGGCGCTGTTCATCGTGCTGATCGTGGCGATGCTGCTCACCTCGCTGGTGAACTGGACCATT
This sequence comes from uncultured Alphaproteobacteria bacterium, assembly GCA_963781875.1. Taxonomy (GTDB): domain Bacteria; phylum Pseudomonadota; class Alphaproteobacteria; order Rhizobiales; family Xanthobacteraceae; genus Pseudolabrys. The sequence goes on along the minus strand of CAWAHP010000007.1, from coordinate 158,547 downwards.
GAGCGCCTTGCCTACCGCCCGCTTCGCGGCTCGTTCCGCCTGGCGCCGCTGATCTCGGCCATCGGTATGTCAATTTTTCTGATGAATTTTGTGCAGGTCAGCCAAGGGCCGCGCAACAAGTCGACCCCGCCCATGGTGCAGGGCGAATTCGTGCTGTTCACCAAGAACGACTACGCGGTCACGCTGTCATATAAGCAGCTCATCATCTGGGGCGTCACCGCCGCGCTGCTGGTCGCCTTCTGGTATCTGGTCGCCAAGACGCGGCTCGGCCGCGCGCAACGCGCCTGCGAACAGGACCAGAAGATGGCGGCGCTGGTCGGCGTCGACGTCGACCGCACCATATCGATGACCTTCGTGATCGCCGCCGCGCTCGCCGCCGTCGCCGGCACCATGTACCTGATGTATTACGGCGTGGTGAGCTTCTCCGACGGCTTCGTGCCGGGCGTGAAGGCGTTCACCGCGGCGGTCTTGGGCGGCATCGGTTCGCTGCCGGGCGCAGTGATCGGCGGCATCTTGATCGGCCTGATCGAGACCATGTGGTCGGCTTATTTTTCCATCGACTACAAGGATGTCGCCGCCTTCTCGGTGCTGGCGATTACCTTGATCTTCCTGCCGCAGGGCCTGTTCGGCCGGCCGGACGTCGAGAAGGTGTGAGATGCAAGGCGGCGCGCAAGACCAGCGCGTCGATATCGCCCGCGCGCTGCGGGACGCAGGACTTACCGCCCTGCTTGCCTTCGGGCTGTTCCTGCCGCTGATCGGCTTTCAGACCGTCACTGATATTCGCAATGATCTGATCCTGACGACGCGCTGGCCGCTGCTGTTTTCGATCGTCGCGCTCACCGGCGGAGGCCGCCTCGCCTATTCGCTGGTGTTCGAGCCGTGGCTCAAACAGCGCACGATGCGGCCGGTCGCGACGACACCATCCGCCTGGCGCTCGCATGTCGGCAAATGGTTCGGACCGTTCGCCATCGGATTCGTCATCGTCTATCCGGTGATCGTGGTTGGCGCGGTCGGCTTCGGCGGCGCGGTGAAGTGGATCGACAATTTCGGCATCCAAATCCTGATCTACGTCATGCTCGGCTGGGGCCTCAACATCGTGGTGGGCCTGGCCGGCCTGCTCGACCTCGGCTATGTCGCCTTCTACGCGGTCGGCGCTTATTCTTATGCGTTGTTCGCCAAGACCTTCGGCTTCTCGTTCTGGATTCTGTTTCCGATCGCCGGCACGCTGGCCTCGTTCTGGGGCATTCTGCTCGGCTTTCCGGTGCTGCGGCTGCGTGGCGACTATCTCGCAATCGTCACCCTCGCGTTCGGCGAAATCATCCGCATCGTCTTGATCAATTGGGTGGACCTGACCAACGGCTATGCCGGCATCAGCGGTATTCCGCGTCCGACCTTTTTCGGCATTCCGTTCAATGCCGAGGACGACGGCTTTGCCGCCGTGTTCGGGCTGGAATTCTCGCCGATCTACCGCACCATCTTTCTGTACTACCTGATCCTCGCGCTTGCGCTGCTCACCGCCTTCGTCACGGTGCGCTTGCGAAGGCTGCCGGTCGGACGCGCCTGGGAGGCGCTGCGCGAGGACGAGATCGCCTGCCGCTCGCTCGGCATCAACACCACCAACACCAAGCTCACCGCGTTTGCGATGGGCGCAATGTTCGCAGGGTTCGCCGGCTCGTTCTTCGCAGCTCGGCAAGGATTCATTTCGCCGGAATCCTTCACCTTCCTGGAGTCGGCCACCATCCTGTCGATCGTCGTGCTCGGCGGCATGGGCAGCCAGATCGGCGTCGCCATCGCGGCGATCGTGATGATCGGCGGCACCGAGATCATGCGCGAACTCGATTTCCTCAAGCAGATCTTCGGGCCCACGTTCGATCCGACCCAGTACCGCATGCTGCTGTTCGGCTTCGCCATGGTGATGATCATGATCTGGCGGCCGCGCGGGCTGATCGCGACGCGCGAGCCGTCGGTGTTCCTGAAGGAGCGCAAGACCATCGCCGCCGACCTGGTCAAGGAAGGTCACGGCTGATGGCAAGCGCATCCGACATCCTGTTGCGGGTCGAGCATCTAACCATGCGCTTCGGCGGGCTCGTCGCCGTGGACGATCTGTCGTTCGAGGCGCGGCAAGGCGACATCACCGCCTTGATCGGACCGAACGGCGCCGGCAAGACCACGGTGTTCAACTGCATCACCGGATTTTACAAACCGAGCGCGGGCCGCTTGGGGCTACGCCACGGCAACGCCGCGGTGTGGAGCGAACTGGAAACACTCACCGACGGCGGCGAGCGCAGCCTTTCGCGTGCCGACGGCGCGCTCTATCAGCTCGAGCGCATGCCGGACTATCTCGTCACCCAACAGGCGCGCGTCGCCCGCACCTTCCAGAATATCCGCCTGTTTCCCGGCATGACGGTGCTGGAAAACCTGCTGGTCGCGCAGCACAACCGGCTGATGCTCGCCTCCGGCTACACGCTGCTCGGCATCCTCGGCTTTCCCTCCTATGCCGCCGCCGAACGCGCCGCGATCGATAAGGCGCGGGTCATGGCTCGACCGCGTCGGCTTGCTCGCGCGTGCCGACGATCCCGCCGGCGATCTTCCCTATGGCGCGCAGCGGCGGCTGGAAATCGCGCGCGCCATGTGCACCGAGCCGGTGCTGCTGTGCCTCGACGAGCCGGCGGCCGGCCTCAACCCGCGCGAAAGCGCCGAGCTCAACGCACTTCTGCGCGCCATCCGAGACGAGCACGCCATCTCCATTCTGCTGATCGAGCACGACATGTCGGTGGTGATGGAGATTTCCGACCACGTGGTCGTGCTTGATTATGGCGTCAAGATCGCCGACGGCGAACCGAAGCAAGTGCGCGACGATCCCAAGGTGATCGCGGCTTATCTCGGCGTCGCCGACGAGGACGTGGCGCAAGTCGAAGCGGAGGTCGGCCTATGACCTCCCCGCTCCTCTCGGTGCGCGGCGTGAAGACCTTCTACGGCCGCGTGATGGCGCTCAAGGGCGTCGACATGGACGTCAACGAGGGCGAGATCGTCACGCTGATCGGCGCCAACGGCGCCGGCAAATCCACGCTGATGATGACGGTCTGCGGCAATCCGCGCGCGCGCGAAGGCAGTATCGCGTTTGCCGGCCGCGACATCACCCGCCTGCCGACCCACGAGATCGCGCGGCTCAAACTCGCGCAGGCGCCGGAAGGCCGCCGCATTTTCTCGCGCATGACGGTGCTCGAGAATCTGCAAATGGGCGCAACCACCGCCGAGGGGGCCGAATTCGCTTCCGATCTCGAACGCGTACTGACGCTGTTCCCGCGCCTCAAGCAGCGTTTGAGCCAGCGCGGCGGCACGCTGTCCGGCGGCGAGCAGCAGATGCTGGCGATCGCGCGCGCGCTGATGGCGCGGCCGCGGCTGTTGTTGCTCGACGAGCCGTCGCTCGGTCTGGCGCCGCTGGTGGTGCGCCAGATCTTCGACGCCATCAAGGCGCTCAACGCCGAAGCAGGCCTCACCGTGTTCCTGGTCGAGCAGAACGCCTATCACGCGCTCAAGCTCGCCCACCGCGGCTACGTCATGGTCAACGGCCTGATCACGCTCACCGGCACCGGGCGCGAATTGCTGGAGCGGCCCGAGATCAAGTCGGCCTATCTGGAAGGGGGCCGGACTTGAACGCTTTCGACCAGATTTCGACCGCTTTCTCGATCCCCGAATTGCTCTACGAGGAAGGCTCGTTCGGCGTCTTCCTGCTGGTCACCGTCATCCTGGGCGGCGGGGCGACGGTGCTTTCCGGCCGGGCCATTGCCGAAACCTGGCGGCCATGGTGGCAGGTTGTCGCATATAGCTTCATCCTCGGGGGCGCAGTGCGCTTCATACATTTCAGCCTGTTCGACGGCACCTTATTGTCGGCCCATTATTATATGGTCGACAGCGCGGTCTGCATGGCCTTCGGATTCCTGGGGTTTAGGACCGCCCGCGTGGCACAAATGCTCACGCAATACCGCTGGATCAACGAGCCGGACGGCCCACTGCGCTGGCGCCGAAAGCCGCGCTGACGTAACATTACCGTCGTTTTCGAGCCTTGCCGGCTCCACTCGAGGGGGAATAACGGATGAAGAGGATCACCACGCTCGGCCTCGCGCTGAGCTTCGCGTTTGCTTTTGCCGGAACAGCCACGGCCCAGGTCAAGCTCGCCGTCGGCGGCCCGATCACCGGACCGAGCGCCGCGACCGGCGCGCAGATGAAGAACGGCGTCGACCAGGCGGCCGCCGATATCAACGCCGCCGGCGGCATTCTTGGCCAGAAGATCGTCGTCTCTTACGGCGACGATGTTTCCGATCCCAAGCAGGGCGTCTCGGTCGCCAACAAGTTCGCGGCCGACGGCGTCAAATTCGTGATCGGCCACTACAATTCCGGCGTCACCATGCCGTCGTCGGAGGTCTATCAGGAAAACGGCATTCTGCAGATCACGCCGGCCTCGACCAATCCGAAGGTCACCGAGCGCAACATGTGGAACATCTTCCGCGTCTGCGGGCGTGACGATCAGCAGGGCGCGGTCGCCGGCGCCTACATCGTCAAGTTCTTCAAGGGCAAGAAGATCGCCATCGTGCACGACAAGACCACCTATGGAAAAGGTCTCGCCGACGAAACGAAAAAGGCGCTCACCAAGGGCGCGATGAAAGAAGTGCTCTACGAGGGCGTCAACACCGGCGAGAAGGATTTCTCAGCGCTGGTCTCCAAGATCAAGCAATCGGGCGCCGACCTGGTCTATTGGGGCGGCCTCTACACCGAAGGCGGCCTGATCGTGCGGCAGATGCGCGACCAGGGCGTCAAGGCGCCGCTGATGGGCGGCGACGGCATCACCTCCGATGAATACGCTTCGGTCGGCGGTCCGGGCGTGGAAGGCACGCTGATGACCTATGGCCCCGATCCGCGCAACAAGCCGGAAGCCAAGAAGGCGGTGGAGGAATTCCGCGCCATGAAATTCGAGCCGGAAGCCTACACGCTCTATAGCTACGCCGGCGTGCAGATCATCAAGCAGGCGGCGGAAGCGGCAAAATCGCTCGATCCGAAGAAAGTCGCCGAGAAGATGCATTCCGGCATGCATTTCAAGACCGTGCTCGGCGACATCTCCTACGACAAGAAGGGCGACATCACCAAGCTCGACTACGTGATGTACATCTGGAAGAAGGACGCCAGCGGCAAGGTCACTTACGTGGAATGCCCGGGCTCGGACTGCAGCAAGATGAAATAATTCCGCTTCGATCAAGTCGAGAAGCCCGCCGCGTTGGCGGGCTTCATTTTTTGCGCGCTAGCCGATCTTGCCCAGCACCGGGAAAGCCTCCAGCAGCCACACGCTCATCTGGTTGATGTTGCCGGTGAGGAAGGCGATGCCGGTGAGCACCAGCAGCGCACCCATGGCCTGCTCGACGCGGGCGAGATGCTTCTTGAAGTGGGCAAGGAACGCCGCGAACGGCTCGATCGCGAAGGCGGCGATGATGAACGGAATGCCGAGGCCGAGCGAATAGACCGCGAGCAGGCTGGCGCCCTTGGTCACGGTCTGCTCGGAGGCCGCCACCGTCAGGATCGCGGCGAGGATCGGCCCGATGCATGGAGTCCAGCCGAACGCGAAGGCCAGGCCCATCACATAAGCGCCCCACAGCCCGACGGGCTTTGCCACCTCCAGCCGCTTCTGCCGATGCAGCAGCGCGATTGGCGTGATGCCGAGGAAGTGCAGGCCCATGACGATGATGACAATGCCCGCAATGGTCGACAGCGGCCCCGAATAGGCGCGGATCAGCGAGCCGATCACGCTGGCGCTGGCGCCGAGCGCCACGAACACGGTCGAGAAGCCGAGCACGAACAGCGTGGCCGCCAGCACCGTCTCGCGTTTGACCCGCGGCTCCGGCTCCTTGTCGGCGAAACGTTCCAGCGAGGTGCCGGCGAGGTACACGAGATAGGGCGGCACCAGCGGCAGCACGCATGGAGAAAGGAAGCTGACGAGCCCCGCGATCAGGGCGGCCAGATAGGTGACATCGCCATTCATGGGGCCCTAGATGCGCCAGCAAGTGTGGCCATGGCAAGTCACCCGGCAAGGGTCTGACCTTGAAGTGATCGGCCGTGATCGGGGCGATTGACGCAGCCGTGCAAATCGTTTCCGCTCCGTCCAGGAGAACAGCCATTGCGCAATCTCATTACCGATATTCCCGGCCTGCGCGTCGGCCATGCCGACGACGCCAAGCTTGGCTCCGGCGTCACCGCGATCGTGTTCGATACCGCGGTCGTAGCGAGCATCGACGTGCGCGGCGGCGGGCCCGGCACGCGCGAGACCGCCCTGCTCGATCCGGCGCTGACGGTGGAAGGCATCGACGCCATCGTGCTCTCCGGCGGCTCGGCCTTCGGGCTCGATGCCGCCTTCCGGCGTGCAGGCTTACTTGCGCGAGCAGGGCCGCGGTTTCCGCATCGGCGAGGCGGTAGTGCCGATCGTGCCGGGCGCGATCATGTTCGACCTGCTCAATGGCGGCGACAAAAATTGGGGCCGCTATCCGCCCTATCGCGAGCTCGGCTACGATGCCGCGAAGAACGCGGGCGCGGTGTTCGCGCTCGGCAGCGTCGGCGCCGGGCTCGGCGCCACCACGGTCACCCTGAAAGGCGGCATCGGCTCGGCCTCGGCGATCACGCCCGGCGGCATCACGGTCGGCGCGCTGGTCGGTGGTCAATGCGGTCGGGCGTCGACGGTGGTTGGCGACGGCCCGCACTTCTGGGCGGCGCCGTTCGAGCAGAACGGGGAATTCGGCGGCCGCGGCGGCCGGCGGCGTTCTCGCCCGCCGACCTCGCGATCCGCGCCAAAGGCGGCCCGCAGGAAAACACCACCATCGCCGTGATCGCCACCGACGCGATGCTCAACAAGGCGCAGTGCAACCGGCTCGCGGTCATGGCGCAGGACTGGCCTCGCACGCGCGATCTATCCGGTGCACACGCCGCTCGACGGCGACGTGGTGTTCGCCGCCGCGACCGGCAAGAAGCCGCTTCCCGATCCGTATTACGGCCTCGCCGAGCTCGGCATGGTCGCCGCCAATGTGCTGGCGCGCGCGGTGGCGCGCGGCGTCTATGAAGCGACGGCGTTGCCGTTCCCCGGCAGCCTGCCGAGCTGGAAGGATAAGTTCGCGCGCTAGAGGAAACGTTCGGCCCGATATGGTGCCGGATCGCAGAACGGCGTCTCGCCCGCCATCATCTCCGCGATCATGCGCCCGGTGGCGGGGCCGAGCGTCAGCCCCCAATGCGCATGACCGATCGCGAGCCACAATCCAGCGAGGTTCGGCGCGCGGCCGATGACCGGCCGCGAATCCGGAAAGCACGGCCGGCTGCCAAGCCAGGTCTTGTCGTCGACCTGTTCGCCAAGCGGAAACAATTCGCGCGCCTTCGGCAGCAACCGATCGAACTGCACCGGCGTCGGCCGCGCAGTCGCGCGCGGCGAATTCGACGCCAGTGGTCATGCGGATGCCCTGCTCCATCGGCGTGATCAGATAGCCGGCGTCGGCATCGAGCACCGGCCGCGCCAATCCAGCATTGCCTTGCGCGTGGAAATGCCGGTGATAGCCGCGCTTGACCATCAGCGGCAGCCGCAGGCCGAGCGGATCGAGCAGATCGCGCGCCCACGGGCCGAGCGCGACCACCACTTCGGGCGCGTCGATCCCACCTTCGTTGGTCTCCACCCGCCAGCCGTTGCCCGGCGCGATGCAGCGAACGCGCATCGCCAGTCAACGTCACGCCGCCGAGCGCGGCAAAGCGCGCGGCATAGGCGCGCGTGACGCCAAGCGGATTGCTCACGCTCGCCGCCTGCGGCCAGAACACCGCATGCGCAGAACACCGGCTTGAGCGCCGGCTCGAGCGCCTGCGCACCCGCGGTGTCGAGCGACTGCAAGCGGAAGACCGAATTGCGCGGCGAGATCGAATTCGCGCTGCAAACCTGCGAAGCTGCGCTCGCTACGATAAATTTTAAGCCAGCCGGTCTTGCGCAGAATAGTGCGACGCGCCGGACTCCGCCATCAGCGCCTCGTGCTCGGCCACCGCGCGCGCAAACAGCGGACGGATCAGCCGCGCGGTCTCCGCGATGCGCTCCGGCTGCGAGGCGGCGCGGAACGCCATCAGCCACGGCAGCGCCTGTGGCAGGAACGAGAAATGGTAATTGGCCTCGCCCGCGCGCTTGAGCGCGATGCGCATGAGCGCGACCGGGTCGGACGGAAACGCCGGCGGGAACACCGTGTTGCCCTCGATCACGCCGGCATTGCCGTAAGAGGTCTGCTCGCCCACGCCGGCGCGATCGACCAGTGCGACGCTCAGGCCGCGCTTGGCGAGATGCAGCGCGATCGAGGTGCCGACAATGCCGGCGCCGAGCACGATGGCATCGGTGCGTGCCATGGACTCTCCCTTTGCTCCATATATGGATCGCCGCCGCCTAAAGGCGCTATCAAGGCCCACCAGCCCAGCCGGGCGGCCGGAGTTGTCCCGCAATGAATGTTGCTCGGGCTGCCTGCGGCCGCGCTCGTCCTGGGCCGGCCGCCACGGCACGCTGTTGGCGGCGGCCTCCATCTTCGTCGGCCTGGCGGTGCCGCCGCTGGCCGCGGCGGTCAAGCCCTATCTCGGCGAAGCCATCATCGTGATGCTCACGCTGGCCTTTCTGCGGGTCGACCCGACCGAACTGCGCGACCATTTCACGCGGCCGGGGCTGATCGCCGCCGCCACCTTATGGGTGATGCTGATCGTACCGGCTGTGCTCGGCACGCTGTTTCTCAGCCTCGGCGTCGACCAAAGCATGCCGGGGCTGTATCTTCATGCTGGTGCTGCAGATGTCGGCGCCGGGACTGATGTCATCGCCGGCGCTGGCCGCGCTGCTGGGGCTCGACGTCGCGCTCACGCTCGCCAGCCTGATCGTGTCGCAGCGCGATCACGCCGCTGACCGCGAGCCTGTTCACGCATATTTTCCTCGGCACCGCGCTCATCTCGACCCGCTCACGTTCGGCCTCAAGCTGTTCCTGATCATCGCCGGCTGCGCGTTCGTCGCCGCTGTCATCCGCCGCATCGCCGGGCGCGCCTTCATCGAGACGCAGCGCGAGCGCATCGACGGCCTGAGCGTGCATCGCCATGTCCTCGTTCGCGATCGCGGCCATGGACGGCGTCGTCGACCATTTTCTTGCCGATCCGCTGCTGGTCATCGAACTCACGGCGCTCGCCTTCGCGCTGGCGCTTGGATTGATCGCGATCACCGCGCTGGTCTTCCTGCGTGCCGGACGCGCCCGCGCGCTTCGCGATCGGTCTGATCGCCGGCAACCGCAATATCGGCCTGATGCTGGCGGCCACCGGCTTCGCGGTGCCGGACCTGGCCTGGCTCTATTTCGCGCTGGCGCAGTTTCCGATCTATCTGCTGCCGCACCTGCTGAAGCCGCTGGCACGGCGGCTTGCCGCCAATCGTTAACGGACCGGTGCACGGCATCGGCTGCGGCGTTGCCCGTTCGCGCTCTCCGTGTTACGCGAACCTCGTTTGGAGGCCCGCAAATGCCCCGCCCGCTGATCATCGCGCCGTCGATTCTGTCGGCCGACTTCGCCAAACTGGGCGAAGAGGTGCGCGCGGTCGAAGCCGCCGGCGCCGACTGGATCCATGTCGACGTGATGGACGGGCACTTCGTGCCCAATATCTCGATCGGCCCCGACGGTGGTGAAGGCGATCCGCCCGATCACCAAGAAGACGCTCGACGTGCATCTGATGATCGCGCCCTGCGATCCCTATCTCGAAGCCTTCGCCAAGGCCGGCTCCGACATCATCACCGTGCATGTGGAGGCGGGCCCGCACGTGCACCGCTCGCTGCAGGCGATCCGCGCGCTCGGCAAGAAGGCGGGCGTCACCATGAACCCCGGCACGCCGGCGTCCAGCGTCGAGCACGTCATCGATCTGGTCGATCTCATCCTGGTGATGTCGGTCAATCCCGGCTTCGGCGGGCAAACGTTCATTCCGGCCGCGATCGACAAGATCAGGGACCTGCGCGCCATGGCCGGCGCGCGGCCGATCGACATCGAGGTCGACGGCGGCATTACGCCGGAGAATGCGCCGCGGGTCGTACAAGCCGGCGCCAATGTGCTGGTCGCAGGCTCCGCCGTGTTCAAGGGCGGCAACTACAAGGCCAATATCGCCGCGATCCGCAAGCGGCGGCGCTGGCGCGCGGGGAAGCGGCGTGACATCCCGCGCTACTCCCGCCCCGAGATGGTCGCGATCTGGTCGCCGGAGACAAAATTCCGCATCTGGTTCGAGATCGAGGCGCACGCGGCCGACGCCATGGCCGAGCTCGGCATCATCCCGAAGGACGCCGCCAAGAAGATCTGGGAAAAGGGCAAGGCCGCGAAGTTCGACGTCGCCCGCATCGACGCGATCGAAGCGGAGGTCAAGCACGACGTCATCGCCTTCCTGACGCATCTTTCCGAAATCGTCGGCCCGGAAGCGCGCTTCGTGCATTCCGGCATGACCTCGTCGGACGTGCTCGACACCTGCTTCAACGTGCAGCTGGTGCGCGCCGCCGACATCCTGATCGCCGATATCGACGCGCTGCTCGCCGCGCTCAAGCGCCGCGCCTTCGAACACAAGACTGACGCCGACGGTCGGCCGCTCGCACGGCATCCATGCCGAGCCGACCACCTTCGGGCTCAAGCTCGCTTATGCCTATGCCGAATTCGCGCGCGCGCGCGAGCGGCTCGTCGCCGCGCGCAAGGAAGTCGCCACCTGCGCCATTTCCGGCGCGGTCGGCACCTTCGCGCAGGTCGACCCGCGCGTCGAAGCGCATGTCGCCAAGGCGATGGGGCTTAGCGTCGAGCCGATCTCGACCCAGATCATCCCGCGCGACCGCCACGCCATGTATTTCGCGACGCTCGGCGTGGTCGCTTCTTCGATTGAACGGCTGGCCACCGAAATCCGCCACCTGCAGCGCACCGAGGTGCTGGAGGCGGAGGAGTTCTTCTCCGAGAAGCAGAAGGGCTCCTCGGCGATGCCGCACAAACGCAATCCGGTGCTGTCCGAAAACGTCACCGGCCTCGCGCGCATGGTGCGCGCCTATGCGCTGCCGGCGATGGAGAACGTCGCGCTCTGGCACGAACGCGACATCTCGCATTCGTCCGTGGAGCGCATGATCGGGCCCGACGCCACCGTCACGCTCGACTTCGCGCTGGCGCGCCTGGCCGGCGCTGATCGACAAGCTGGTGGTCTATCCGGCGACCATGCAGAAAAATCTCGACAGGCTCGGCGGGCTGATCCATTCGCAGCGCGTGCTGATCGCGCTCACGCAAAAGGGCGTCGCCGCGCGAGGACGCCTACGCCCTGGTGCAGCGCAACGCCATGAAGGTGTGGGGCGGCGAAAGCGATTTCCTTTCGCTGCTCAAGGCCGACAAGGACGTGCGCGCCAAACTGTGCGACAAGGAGATCGAGGCCAATTTCGACCTCGACCACCATTTCAAGCACGTCGACACCATCTTCAAGCGGGTGTTCGGGGCCGCCTGAACCCGTGAGTGACGTGCCCACAACCATCCTGGTCTTCGACTCCGGCCTCGGCGGGCTCACGGTGTTCCGCGAGATCGCCGCCGCACGGCCCGACGCGCGCTTCGTCTATGTGGCCGACGACGCCGGCTTTCCCTACGGCAACCTCGACGAAGACGCGCTGATCGCGCGCATCCTGGACGTGATCGGCGGAGCGATCACGGAACACGCGCCCGACCTGGTGGTGGTGGCCTGCAACACCGCCTCCACGCTGGCGCTCGCCGAATTGCGCGCGCGGTATCGGGTGCCCTTCGTCGGCACCGTGCCGGCGATCAAGCCGGCCTGCGCGCAGTCGAAAGCCAAGCGCGTGGCGGTGCTGGGCACGCAAGCGACCGTCGGCCGCGAATATACCCGCGCGCTGATCCGCGAATTCGCCGCCGGCTGCGACGTGGTGCTGGTCGGCTCGCCGCGTCTGGCGGCCTTCGCCGAGGCCGAGCTTGCCGGCAGCCCGGTTGCCGATGCGGCGATCAAGGCCGAGATCGCCGGCTGCTTCGTCGATGCGGACGGCCGCCGCACCGATACGGTGGTGCTCGCCTGCACGCATTATCCGCTGCTGATCGATCGCTTCCGGGCCAACGCGCCCTGGCCGGTCGAATGGCTCGATCCGGCGCCGGCGATCGCGCGCCGCGTCGCCGATCTGATGCGCTGAACGGCCTTCGGCCGTCGCCAGCCTTAGCCCCGCAGATCGTCTTCACCTCGGGGCGAAAGCCCTCGCCGGCATTGGCCGCGGCGCTAGCGAAATACGGCTTCTAGGCTCGGCTGCACCTCGAGTGCGCCGCGCCAGATCATGTCGCCGGCGACGTAGAGGATGATCGCCAGCCCGCCATAGGCGATCCAGCGGTGCCGGTTGAGCAGGCGAGCGACGAAGCTCGCGGCGACGCCCATCAGCACGATCGACAGGCGCAAGCCCGAACACCAGCGCCGGCCGGTGGTCGCGCGCCGCGCCCGCCACCGCCAGCACGTTATCGAGCGACATGGAGACGTCGGCCATCACGATCTGCCAGGCGGCCTGCGCGAAAGCTCTTGCTGCGGCAGATCGACGTGCCCCGCCGTCAGCGCCGCCTCGGTTTGCTGTCGCGACGGCCCGCGCAATTCGCGCCACATCTTCCAGCACACCCACAGCAGCAGAATGCCGCCGGCGAGCAGCAGCCCCACGATATCCAAGCAGCTGAACGGCGAATACCGCGAACAGCATGCGCAGCCCGGTCGCGGCCACGATGCCGACCAGGATCGCGCGCGCGCGCTGCGCTTTGGCTCCAAGCCCGCCGCCGCCAGCCCGATGACGACCGCATTGTCGCCGGCCAGCACCAGGTCGATGGCGATGACCTGGAGCAAGGCCGCGATCGACTCCCTGCGATAGGATGAAAAGTGTCAGTCATGTTGCTCGGGCCCTTCGGCGCTCAATCAGTCCGACATCGCAGCCATATGGCTGCCAGCGGGGCCCGGCCTGACGCGCGTTAGATGGGGTCCGGGCGGCGGCCGGCAAGGCCGCCGGCTCCGTAGTGCGTTACCACCCGGCTCCGGTTTGACAGCCACCCGGTTCGCCCCTAAAACCCGCGCGTCCTGCGGGTTTTCAGGACCTGACAGGGCGTTTCGCGACCCGTGGCAAGACCTTGCGCTTTCGAGGTTCTGCCTGTCGGTTCCGGAGAGATCCGGGACAAAGGAGGGCGCGGTTCCTCAACCCAATACCAATCCTAGAGGACGCGATGACCAAGCGCCAAGAATCGAAGTACAAGCTCGACCGCCGGATGGGCCAGAACATCTGGGGCCGTCCCAAGAGCCCGGTCAACCGGCGCGAATACGGCCCCGGCCAGCACGGCCAGCGCCGCAAGAGCAAGCTCTCCGACTATCGGCGTGCAGCTCAAGGCCAAGCAGAAGCTGCGCGGCTATTACGGCAACATTTCCGAGCGTCAGTTCCGCGGCATCTACGACGAAGCCATCCGCATGAAGGGCGACAGCGGCGCCCACATGATCGGCCTGTTGGAGCGCCGCCTCGACGCCATCATCTTCCGCGCCAAGTTCGTGCCCACCGTGTTCGCGGCGCGCCAGTTCATCAACCACGGCCACATCAAGGTGAACGGCAAGCGCGTGAACATCCCGAGCTACCGGGTCAAGGTCGGCGACGTGGTGGAGGTCAAGGAAAAGTCGAAGCAGATGAATCTGGTGCTGGAAGCGCAGGCCTTGGCCGAGCGCGACGTGCCCGACTACATCGACGTCGATAGCGCCAAGCTGACCGCCAAGCTCAGCCGCATCCCGGCCTTCTCCGATGTGCCCTATGCGGTGCAGATGGAGCCGCACCTGGTGGTCGAATATTACTCGCGCTGATTCGTGGTTCTGGCCGAATTGTGCGGTGCGGTATCGCTACCAAAGTCGAATCCCCCTGCTCCAAAGGCAGGGGGTTTTCAATTGTGGCAGCCCTGATTACCCCCATTATTAACAGCAGCGATCGAAATAATTATGGGAAATCAATACCTAATATTGTGCCGAGCTTGCCATCAATTAGCTAGATTTAGTAATTCACGATCGCTGAAGACTGAATCAGGGGAGAATCGCTCATGAATGGGTTGAATGCCTTGAAAGGCTGGATCGGTGCGTTGACGGAAGTTGCGCTGATGCTACTGGCTCTCGGCATCGTCTTGGCGTTGCTCGCCGGCCCGCAAGTGCCGTTCCTCGGCAACGTAGTCGGCAATATCGTCGCCCTAATCAACGACCTGGGCAAGAACGGTGTCGTGGGCCTGATCGCCCTCGGTGTCATTCTCTGGTTGTTCTCCAACCGCTCGATGGACTGATCGCCACAGAGCTGTTTGCAAACTGCTGCCGACCGCGCGTTGCGCGGGCGGTGCTTTTGGGTGGGGAACTCTTCCCCACCCAATCGCTCTAAATTTTCAGGCGAGTGGTCGAATTGCCCTTGGGCGCCGGGCCCGGACATTCGCCAAGCTTAATCGCGTTTTCGCGCCATCATAGGTGAGCCATGATGGATTTCCTTGGCAAGGCCAAGCGTTACCTGTGGGCGTTCGTCGAAATCGGCTTCGCCAGCATTCTTTTGATCATGCTGATCTATCTCATCCTGGGGCAAAACTCCGGGGTGTTCGTGCTGTCGGTGGCCGACAACGTGATGAAATTCGCCAACGCGGTGCCGACATCGAGCCTGATCGGCATGGGGCTGCTTCTGGCAATCCTCTTTCTGGCCTCGAAACGCCTGCGTTAAGCGGCAATTCGAGCGGTCGGCAATGCGGCCCCGCGTGAGTGGCGGGCGGCGCAGCTTTGGCGTAGAGGTCCTGAACGCCCTCACAAAACCGGTCTCGCCCGACCATGCCAAGCCTAAGCCGCCGCACGCTGCTTGCCGCCACCGCTGCAAGCCTGGCCGCGCGCAGCCTGCCGGCGTTGGCAGCGACCAGCCCTATACGGTCACGCACGGCGCCTTCGAGGTGACGGTGGTCAGCGACGGCCACCTGGTGCTGCCGGTGAGCTTTCTCGCGCCCGACGCGCCGCCGGCGGAACGCGCGGCGCTGCTGCAGGCGGCCGGGCAGACCGCCGAGCAATACAATTCACCGACCAATGTCACGCTGATCCGCACAGCCAACGACCTGATCCTGGTCGACATGGGCTCCGGCGATCGCTTCATGCCGACCGCCGGCAAGCTGTGGGACAATCTCAAAGCCGCCGGCATCGACAAGGCCAAGATCACCAAGGTGATCTTCACCCACGGCCATCCCGACCATCTCTGGGGCGCGGTGGACGAACTGGACGATCTGGTGACGCCGGAGGCGGCATTCTTCGTCGCCCAGCGCGGAATGGGATTTCTGGACCGGCGAAAACGCGTTGCGCGGCCTGCCGGCCGAACGCGCCGGCTTCGTCACCGGCGCGCGCCGCAATTACGCGGCGATCAAGCAGCGGGTGAAAATGGTGAAGCCCGGCGACGACATCGTCACCGGCCTGCGGGTGATCGATACCCCGGGCCACACCCAGGGCCACGTCTCGCTCGAACTCGCCGGCGGCGACGGGCTGATCGTCGGCGGCGACGCCCTCACCCACCCGCTGATCTCGTTCCAGCATCCGGACTGGAAGCCGACCGCCGACCATGTGCCGGATCAGGCCGTGGAAACACGGCGCAAGCTGCTCGACCGGCTCGCCACCGACCGCGCGAAGCTGATCGGCTTTCACCTGCCCTACCCGGGCGTGGGGACGGTCGAGCGCAAGAGACGGCGGCCTACCGCAGATTCGATGCCGCGGTCTCTAGCCGCTCAATAAGGCGCCGGGATCATCAGCGCCACCAGCGCGCCGGCCAGCGGCAGCAACGCGAGCGCCAGCCCGAGGCCGGTTTTTCCGCGACTATTGAAAACAAATCCGGCGACCGGAGCCACCAGGCAGGCGATCACCGCCGCCGCATAGGCCGCCGTCAGCAATCCGCCGCCATGCATGCTCTCCGGGCCTGACCCGAACAGGAATCCGGATACGCCGATCAGAAGCGCGGCAAGACACAGATCGACGACCGCGGCGATGACGAGGAATACCTTGGCCATGGCCGATCGACCCGCCGCTCAGGCGGCTGGCTTTGACCGGAACGCCTTTTTCCTTGAGCGTCTGCTGCAATTCGCCGGCCTGGAACATCTCGCGCACGATGTCGCAGCCGCCGACGAACTCGCCCTTTACGTAGAGCTGCGGAATGGTCGGCCAGTTCGAATAGGCCTTGATGCCGTCGCGAAGATCGGCGGATTCGAGCACGTTGAGGCCTTTATAGCTCACACCCAGATGGTCGAGAATCTGCACCACCTGTCCGGAAAACCCGCATTGCGGAAACTGCGGCGTGCCCTTCATGAACAGCACCACGTCGTTTCCCTTCACTTCGTTGTCGATGAATTTCTCGATAGCCATGGATTTAGGTCCTGTCTGCCGGCGGCGCGGCGAATTCGCCCTGTCGACGATATATGTAGCGCAGATTGTATCGCCAACCCAAGAGGGGGTCGTGGGCGAGTGTTAACGGCCGTTGGCGGGCGCGTAAAATGTGCCTTCCACCTCGAAAATGTCGTCCTGATTGAGCTTCGCCACCTCGACGATGGTGCGCGGCGGATAGGGCCCGCCGGCCCACAACTCCTCCTGCACTTTGTTCACGAGCGGCCGCAAGCGATTCATGTCGGTGACGAAAACGGTGAGGCGGACGCAATCGGAAAGCTTGGCGCCTTCGGACTCGGCGATGGTTTTCATGTTCTTGAAAGCCTGCCGAATACGCGCTTCCTCGGGGCCGACGATCGTATTGCTCGCCGGGATCGATGCCACGCATTCCGGCCACGAACACGAAATCGCCGGCGCGCGCGCCCAGGCTCCAGCTGCCGGTGGGCGCAATCGCGCCTTGCGGGGATAATATCTTCACACCCGCCATTAGAATTCTTGCCTGCGCATGATCTTGTCCGAAAACCGGTACCCACTTTTCGGGATCATGCGCTAGGCGTCCGGTGTGCCGGTCTGCAGCGCGAGCGCATGCAGCACGCCGCCCATCTGGCCTTTGAGCGCCTCGTAGACCAGCTGATGCTGCTGCACCCGCGACTTGCCCTTGAACGAGGCGGAAATCACGGTGGCGGCGTAATGGTCGCCGTCGCCGGCGAGATCCCGGATCGCTGACCTGCGCATCGGGAATGCGCGCCTTGATCAGCCGCTCGATTTCACCGGCATCCATCGCCATCCGCGAACTCCTCAAGCTCCAAGATACGCCGCCAGGAGCTGACTCCGGCAGCCCCATCGATAGAATGTGCACCCATAAATTTCCAGATGACAAAGCGCGCATGCCGGTTAGCATTATCAATAAGCGGCGCCGCAGCGCGCCGCAGCGAAAACGGGGGCAAAGTCATGACTATGTTGATGAACCGCGCGCGCCTAGCGCTGGTGCCGGGCACCGCCACGATTGCCCTTGTGGCGCTCACGCAAGTCGCGGCGGCGCAAATTACCGCCGAACAGCAGAGCGCCATTCGCGCGTCGTGCCGCTCCGATTTCATGTCGAAATGCTCGGGCGTCACGCCCGGCGGCAAGGACGCCCTGGTTTGTCTGCAGAAAAACGTCGCCAGCCTGTCGCCGGCGTGCAAGACGGCGGTGAGCGCGACGATCCCTGCGCCGGCCGGCCGCTCCAGCGCCGGCGCCGGCTGCCCAGCGGCGGCCGCTCCAGTGCCGGCCGCTCCGGCGCGGCTGCTGCTCCGCCACCGCAACCCGCACCGGCGACCGCCGCCCCGGCTCAGGCCCCGGCGGCGAAGCCGGCGACCGCCGCCGCGCCGCCAACCGCCACGCCGAAACCTCCACGCCCTGCTAAACCGGCAGCGCCAGCCACGGCCGGCAGGTCCCGGCACCGCAGCCCTGCTCCGCCCGCGCCCGCCGTTTCGCTTGCCAAGATCAACGCAATTCCGTTGCCCGAACGGCTCGCCATCATTCGCAGTTGCCGCGTTGACCGCGAGGCGGTCTGCCCCACGGCCAGGGTCGGCGAAGGGCGCATCATTGCCTGCCTGGCGGCGCACACCAACGCCCTATCGGCGGGCTGCCGGAATATGCTCGCCAAGGCGCTTCAGTGAGCCCACGCAACGTCGCTCGGCGCCGGCGATCTTACGACGTGGCTCCCGCCATGTAGGCCGGCAGCCAGCCTTCGAACTGATCGCGCAAGTGCCGCGATCGCAATCGGCCGCTCGCCCGGCAGCGTCAATGCGTCGCCGCCGGTTGTCCCAATGCGCCACACCGGCACGCTTGCCGCTGCGGGCGCGGGTCAGCACCGCCTCGACCTTATCCGCCGGCACGGTGATGAGGTAGCGCGCCTGGTCCTCGCCGAACCAATAGGCGTGCGCAGGAGTATCGTCGGGCGCGGCTGACAGCTTCGCCCCGATGCCGTCGGCCATCGCCATTTCGGCCAGCGCCACCAGCAGCCCGCCGTCGGAGAGATCGTGCGCGGCGCTTGCCGTGCCGTCGAGGATCAGCGCGCGGACGAAATCGCCGTTCTCGCGCTCCTCGACCAGATCGACCGGCGGCGGCGCGCCGTCCTCGCGCGCGCAAATCTCGCGCAAATACATCGACTGGCCGAGCCAGCCCTGCGTTTCGCCGATCAGCAGGATCGCCTCGCCCGCGCGCTTGAAGGCGAGCGTCGCCGACTTGGTGAAATCGTCGAGCAGGCCGACGCCGCCGATCGAGGGCGTCGGCAGGATCGCGCGGCCATTGGTCTCGTTGTAGAGCGACACGTTGCCGGAGACGACGGGGAAGTCGAGCGCCTTGCAGGCCTCGGCGATGCCGCGGATGCAGCCGACCAACTGGCCCATGATCTCCGGCCGTTCCGGATTGCCGAAATTGAAATTGTCGGTCACGGCGAGCGGCCGCGCGCCCACGGCGGTGAGATTGCGCCAACACTCCGCGACGGCTTGCTTGCCGCCCTCGAACGCATCGGCCTCGCAATAGCGCGGCGTGACATCGGTGGTGAGCGCCAGGCCCTTCGGCCCGTTCTCGACCCGCACCACCGCGGCGTCGCCGCCCGGTCGCTGCACGGTGTTGCCCAGAATGATGTGGTCGTATTGCTCCCACACCCAGCGCTTGCTGCACAGGTCGGGCGAGCCGATCAGCTTCTCCAGCGCGTCGGCAAGGCCGATCGGCGCCTTGACCTTCTCCGCATCGATGGCGGCGGGC
The DNA here is from genome assembly GCA_963781875.1 of uncultured Alphaproteobacteria bacterium. GTDB lineage: Bacteria > Pseudomonadota > Alphaproteobacteria > Rhizobiales > Xanthobacteraceae > Pseudolabrys. The sequence continues at coordinate 139,337 of CAWAHP010000007.1, read as the reverse complement.
TTTGCCGCGTTGACGAAGGGCCGCTTGTACTCGGGCGCCTGGTCGCCGAGCTCCTTGATCGGAAGGTCGGCCATGACCTCGTTGTGATGGCGCACGATGAAGCGCTTGCCCGGCGTGGTCTCGCCGACGATCGCGAAGTCGAGCCCCCATTTGCGGAAGATCGCCTCGGCTTCCTTTTCCTTCTCGGGCTTGAGCACCATGAGCATGCGCTCTTGACTCTCCGACAGCATCATCTCGTAGGCGCTCATGCCGGTTTCGCGGCACGGCACCTTGTCGAGATCGAGCGTGACGCCGAGATCGCCCTTGGCGCCCATTTCCACCGCCGAGCAGGTCAAGCCCGCCGCGCCCATGTCCTGGATCGCGATCACGCAGCCCTTGTGCATGATCTCCAGGCAAGCTTCCAACAAAAGCTTTTCCGAAAACGGATCGCCAACCTGCACGGTCGGCCGTTTGCCTTCCGAATCCTCGTCGAACTCCGCCGATGCCATGCTGGCGCCGTGGATACCGTCGCGCCCGGTCTTGGAGCCGAGATAAACGATCGGCATGCCGACGCCCGACGCCGCCGCGTAGAAAATCTTGTCCTTCTCCGCGATGCCGACCGCCATGGCGTTGACCAGGCAGTTGCCGTCATAGCGCGCGTGGAAGCGCACCGAGCCGCCGACGGTCGGCACGCCAAACGAATTGCCGTAGCCGCCGATGCCGGCGACCACGCCGGACACCAGATGCCGCGTCTTCGGATGCGACGGCGCGCCGAACGACAGCGCGTTCAGGCAGGCGATCGGCCGCGCGCCCATGGTGAACACGTCGCGCAAGATGCCGCCGACGCCGGTGGCGGCGCCCTGATAGGGCTCGATATAACTCGGGTGGTTGTGGCTCTCCATCTTGAACACGCAAGCCAGGCCGTCGCCGATGTCGATGACGCCGGCATTCTCGCCCGGGCCCTGGATCACGTGCGGGCCCTTGGTCGGCAGCGTGCGCAGATGGACCTTGGAGGACTTGTACGAGCAGTGCTCGTTCCACATCGCCGAAAAGATGCCGAGCTCGGTCAGCGACGGCTCGCGCCCGATCAGGTCGAGCACGCGCTGGTACTCGTCGGGCTTGAGGCCGTGTTCGGCGACCAGTTCGGGGGTGATCTTCAATTCGTTAGGGATCACTGGCAATTCCGCGTCACGCCGCCTGCTTGAAATGATCGGCCAGCCCTGCGAACAGTCCGCGCCCGTCGGTTGGACCGATATTGGCTTCCACGTGATTTTCCGGGTGCGGCATCATGCCGAGCACATTGCCGCGCTCGTTGAGGATGCCGGCAATGGCGTTGATGGCGCCGTTGTGGTTCCAGTTCGGATCGATCATGCCGTCCGGCGAGGAATAGCGGAAAATCACCCGCCCGTCGCCTTCCAGCCGGGCGATGGTCTCGCCGTCGGCGATGTAGTTGCCCTCGCCATGCGCCACCGGCACGCGGATCACCTGCCCGGCATTGTAGCCGCGGGTGAACGGCGTATCGGAGCGCTCGACCCGCAGATAGACGTCGCGGCAGATGAAGCGCAGATTTTCGTTGCGCATCAGCACGCCCGGCAACAGCCCGGCTTCGCACAGAATCTGGAAACCGTTGCAGACGCCGAGCACCAGCCCGCCTTTGGCGGCAAAGGCGCGCACCGCATCCATGACCGGCGAGCGTGCCGCGATCGCGCCGCAGCGCAGATAGTCGCCGTAGGAAAATCCGCCCGGAATCACCACCAGATCGGTGCCGGCGGGAAGTTCGGTGTCGGCGTGCCACACCATCGCAGGCTTGCTGCCCGAGATCAGATGCAGCGTGCGCGCCATGTCGCGCTCGCGATTGATGCCGGGGAAGACGACGACGGCGGATTTCATACGACTAATGCACCTGCTTGCTTCCCTCCCCTTGTGTCCGAATGTCGCTTGGACATACGGTATCATTCGAAGCAAGACCCGGCTCGCTCGCACTCCACGAGAGAGATCATCCCAGCACCTCGACCCGGTAATTCTCGATCACCGTGTTGGCGAGCAGCTTGTCGGCGGCAGCTTTGAGCGCGGCTTCCGCCTTGGCGCGGTCGGAGCCCTCGATCTCGATGTCGAACACCTTGCCCTGGCGCACGCTGGCGACGCCGGCAACGCCGAGCGAGCGCAGCGCGCCCTCGATCGCCTTGCCTTGCGGGTCGAGAATGCCGGATTTCAGGGTGACGGTGACGCGGGCTTTCATGGTTTGCCGCTTATGGCATGAGTCGCTGGGTCTGGCCGGGCATCAGCCGCCCATCCACGCCTAAACTAGAGACGGCGATGCCCGGCACAAGACCGGGCATCGGATAATTCACATCGCAAAACGGCCGAAAACGGGACCGGTTCAACTTTTGACCAGCACCGGGCCGGCGCCGCGCGGGGGCTCACCCTCGTTCATGATGCCGAGGCGCTTGGCCACCTCGGTATAGGCCTCGACCAGCCCGCCCAGGTCGCGGCGGAAGCGGTCCTTGTCGAGCTTCTCGTTCGACTTGATGTCCCACAATCGGCACGAGTCGGGCGAAATCTCGTCGGCCACGACGATGCGCATCACGTCGTTTTCCCACAGCCGGCCGGTTTCCATCTTGAAGTCGACCAGGCGGATGCCGACGCCGAGGAACAGGCCGGAGAGGAAATCGTTGACGCGGATGGCAAGCGCCATGACGTCGTCGATCTCCTGCGGGCTGGCCCAGCCGAAGGCGGTGATGTGCTCTTCCGATACCATCGGATTGTTGAGCTTGTCGTTCTTGTAATAGAACTCGATGATCGAGCGCGGCAGCTGCGTGCCTTCCTCGATGCCGAGGCGGGTCGCCAGCGAGCCCGCCGCGACATTGCGCACGACCACTTCGAGCGGAATGATCTCCACCTCGCGGATCAGCTGCTCGCGCATGTTGAGCCGGCGGATGAAGTGAGTCGGAACCCCGATATCGTTGAGGTGCTGGAATACGTATTCGGAGATCCGGTTGTTGAGGACGCCTTTGCCTTCGATGATTTCATGCTTCTTGGCGTTGAAGGCGGTTGCGTCGTCCTTGAAATGCTGAATAAGCGTTCCAGGCTCGGGGCCTTCATAGAGGACCTTCGCCTTGCCTTCGTAAATCCGGCGGCGGCGACTCATCGGGGTGTACCGTGGTTTTTGAAAGTCCATCGGATGCCGTGGCTCCTTCTAGTGAATTCTCGAGATCCGCGGCGGCGGGACCGGGCGTTTGCGCTTGGCGCGCCACAACGGTCCGGGCACAACGCGAACCTAGCCGATCAATTCGGGCAGCACAATCGACCTACCTCCACGTTTTCCACTTCGCAATTTCGCCATTATAACTTTCACCCAGGTTGCCTTGACGCTGCCCGGGCGATATGCAAGGCGCACGGTTATATGTGTGCACGCGAACATACGGTTCAAGACGAGCGAGGGCGGCATGACCACATTCGACAAGCGCGAAGAAGGCTTCGAGAAGAAGTTCGCGCATGACGAGGAACTGCGTTTCAAGGCGATGGCCCGCCGCAACAAGCTGCTGGGCCTGTGGGCCGCGGGCGTTCTCGGCAAGAGCGGCGCAGAGGCGGAGGCCTATGCAAAAGAAGTCGTGCTCGCCGATTTCGAAGAGGCTGGCGATAACGACGTTTTGCATAAAGTTGCAAAAGATCTGCAAGCCAAGGGCGTCACCGAGCAACAAATTCGCGCGCAGATGACCGAGCTGCTCGGGCAGGCGATCGAGCAGATCAAGAAGAGCGGCTGACGTGGCGGCTTTTGCCCTCGCCCGGCGGCTGCGCGCCGGCGAAACGGTTTACGCCGCCTGGTGCACACTGGCTTCACCCATTGCAGCGGAGACAATCGCGCGCGAGGGATTTTCCGCCGTCGTGCTCGACCAGCAGCATGGCCTGTGGGACACCGCCTCGATCATCGCCGGCGTCGGCGCGCTGCATCACGCCAATGCGACGCCGGTGGTGCGGGTGCCGCTCGGCGATTTCGCGTTCGTTTCCCGCGCGCTCGATTTCGGCGCCGAGGCGATCATCGCGCCGATGATCAATACCGCCGCTGATGCCCGCCAATTCGCTTCCGTTGCAAAATATCCCCCGCTCGGCGAGCGCAGCTGGGGGCCCCAGCGCGCCATGACGCTACAGGGCCGCGCGGTCCCGGTCGACTACCTGCGCGAGGCCAATGACGGCACGCTGACGCTGGCGATGATCGAGACCGCGGCCGCGCTCGGAAATGTCGAGGCGATCGCCGCCACGCCCGGCATCGATGCGCTGTTCGTCGGCCCCTACGATCTGTCGACGGCGTTGAGCGGCGGCAAAGCGCAAGATGTGCAGGCTCCGGAAGTGGAGCGCGCGATCGACCAGATTAGCGCCGCTGCGAAAAAGGCCGGCAAGATTCCCGGCATCTATTGCCGCGACGCCGAACGCGCGCTGGCGATGGCCAAGCGCGGCTTCCGCTTCATCACCATCGGCAGCGATCAAGGTTTCCTGCGCGACGGCGCCGCGGCGCAGTTGAAGGCGCTAAAGGGCTGACAGTTTGTCCGCAAGCTTGTCGAGCACCTTCCCCACATCCTTCTCCACCTCGCGACCCCTCGCCTCCACCACCCGGTAACCGTGCGCGGCGAGCCACGCGCGCTTCTCGGCGCGCGCGCGCGCCGCCGTCTCGCTCTCGGCGTGCGGCACCAGGTCGATCACGCATTTCAGCGGAAACGATACAAGATCGCAGACATGCTGGCCGATCGGCACCTGCCGCTTGAAGCCTAAGCCCGCAAAGCGGCGGTCGTTCACCAGCGCCTGCCACAAGGTTCGCTCGGCCTCGGTCGGATTGCGCCGCAGCAGCCGCGGCAAGCCGCGCAACGGCGTGCGTTCCGACGGTGCGCGCCCCTGCCCGTGCTCGGCCAGCAGATCGCGCAGCTTCTGCGCGTCGGCGCCGTCGAGCACGCCGCCGCGCGCCGGCCCTTTGCGCCCCTGCGCGATCGCCATGATCACGCCATGCAGGGTGCGGATGTCCTGCTGGGTCGGCGCCATGCGCTGAAAGATGTTGCGCAGGTTCACGCCCATGGTGCCGCGTTTTTCTTCCGGTCGAAAGAATTCGACCTTGTCCAATTCGCGCTCGAGATCGGCGAACAGGGCATCAAGCTGCTGCTTGGCGGCCGGAGGCGATTTTTCCGCCGTGGCGAAGGGCAATTCGCCGCCGCCGGCGTGCTTGAACCATTCGTAGCCGACGATCACCACCGCCTGCGCCAGATTAAGCGAGGCAAAGGCCGGATTGACCGGCAGCGTGACGATGCGGTCGGCGAGCCCGACCTCGTGGTTTTCCAATCCGTTACGCTCGCGCCCGAACACGATCGCGACATTTTCGCCCGCCGCCACCCGCGGCGCCGCCTCAGTCGCGGCCTGCTCGGGCGAGATCACCGGCTTGGCCTGATCGTGGTTGCGCGCGGTGGCGGCGAGCACGAAGCGTGCAGTCGGCGATCGCGTCGGTGAGGCTGTCGTAGAGCGCGGCGCCCTCGAGGACCCGGTCGGCACCGGCCGCCATCGCACGCGCCTTTTCGTTCGGCCAGCCCTGCACGCGGCTTGACCAGCCGCAACCGCGACAAGCCGAAATTAGCCATGGCGCGCGCGGTGGCGCCGATATTCTCGCCGAGCTGCGGCTCGACCAGAACGACGATCGGCGCCGGGCTCTCGATCCAGCGCTTGGTCTTGTCGGTGCCGGCGCCGGGCATGAATATCCTCCGTGCGGGCGGTATAGCTGGCCTGCCGCCGCCGGGAAAGAATGGCGAAAATGGCCGCTTTGCCTGACCGGCGCTCGGATGCTATAGCCACGCCCGCCGGAAGCCGTTTTCCCCCAATCCGCGCGACTTTCAAAAGGTTTTATCCGCAATGGCGAAGATCAAAGTGGCAAACCCCGTCGTCGAAATGGACGGCGACGAGATGACCCGCATCATCTGGCACTACATCAAGGACAAGCTGATCCATCCTTATCTGGACATCGACCTGCTCTATTACGATCTCAGCGTCGAGAAGCGCGACGAGACCAACGACCAGATCACCATCGACTCGGCCGAGATGACCAAGAAGGTCGGCGTCGCCGTCAAATGCGCCACCATCACGCCCGACGAGGCGCGGGTGAAGGAATTCAACCTCAAGAAGATGTGGCGCTCGCCCAACGGCACCATCCGCAACATCATCGGCGGCGTGATCTTCCGCGAGCCGATCATCTGCAAGAACGTGCCGCGCCTGGTGCCGGGCTGGACCAAGCCGATCGTGATCGGCCGCCACGCCTATGGCGACCAGTATCGCGCGACCGACATACGGGTGCCGCAAAAGGCCAAGCTGACGCTGAGCTACGTCGCCCCCGACGGCAAGAAGGTCGAGCACGAGGTGTTCGAATTCCCGAGCGCGGGCGTCGCCATGGCGATGTACAATCTCGACAACTCGATCCGCGATTTCGCGCGCGCCTCGATGAACTACGCGCTCTCGCGCGGCTATCCGCTCTATCTCTCGACCAAGAACACCATCCTCAAGGTCTATGACGGCCGCTTCAAGGACATCTTCGAGGAAGTCTTCGAGAAGGAGTTCAAGGCCGAGTTCGACAAGAAGAAGCTCACCTACGAGCACCGCCTGATCGACGACATGGTGGCGGCGGCGATGAAGTGGTCGGGCGGCTATGTCTGGGCCTGCAAGAACTACGACGGCGACGTGCAGTCGGACATCGTGGCGCAGGGCTTCGGCTCGCTCGGGCTGATGACCTCGGTGCTGATGACGCCGGACGGCAAAATCGTGGAATCGGAAGCCGCCCACGGCACGGTGACGCGCCATTACCGCGAGCACCAGAAGGGCAAGGAGACCTCGACCAATTCGATCGCGTCGATCTTTGCCTGGACCCGCGGCCTCGCGCATCGCGCCAAGCTCGACAACAACGCGGCGCTGGCGAAGTTCGCCGGCACGCTGGAGAAGGTCTGCGTCGACACGGTGGAATCGGGCTTCATGACCAAGGACCTGGCGCTGCTGATCGGCGCCAACCAGAAGTGGCTCTCCACCACCGGCTTCCTCGACAAGGTCGACGAGAACCTGAAGAAGGCGATGGCGTGATCGCCTCTCCCCGCACGCGGGGAGAAGCGACTACCCAATCTCCTCCGCCACGATGTCGCCTTTGGGGCTGACCACCTCGCGGCCGACGCGCTTTTCCACCACGTCCTTGATGCGCGCGGCGATGCGCGGGTCGCGCTGCATCAGGGCGTGCAGATCCTGCGCGTCGAGCACCAGCAGATTGCGTGCGGGTGAGCGCGGTGGCGGTGGCCGAGCGGCGGGCGCGGCGCAGCACCGCCACCTCGCCGAAGAATTGCCCGACGCCGAGCCGCACGCGCTCCTTCTTCAACGCCACCTCGACCTCGCCGGCGGCGATGAAATACATCGAATGCGCGTGATCGCCCTCGCGCACGATCACCTCGCCCGGCTTCCGCCAATTGCGCGCGCAACAGCTCGCATGATGTCGGCGATCTCGCCGGCGTCGAGTTCGGCGAACAGCGGCACGCGCGCGATCATGCCCCAGGTGACGATGAAATCGCGGCGGTGGATCTGCTCGGCGAAGGCGGTGGCGATGATGCCGATCGGCAGCGCCATCATGATCAGGCCGAGGAAAATGGTGCCGGTGGCGATCAGCTTGCCGAGCACGGTCACCGGCACCACGTCGCCATAGCCGATGGTGCCGACGGTCACGATCGCCCACCACAGCGCGTCGGGAATGGTGCCGAGCTTGTCCGGCTGCACCTTGCCTTCGGCCAGATGCATCAGGGCGGCGGCAACCAGCGCGGTGCCGAGCGTGATCACCAGGCAGCCGAACAGCGCGCGGCGCTCGCGATAGAGCACGTCGAGCAGCGAGCGCATGGCCGGCGAATAGCGCGCGATCTTGAAGAAGCGCACCATGCGGAACACCAGCACGAAGCGGAAATCCGCCGGCAGCACCAGCGCGAACCAGAACGGCAGCACGGCGAGCAGATCGACGATGCCGGCCGGGCTGAGCGCATATTTGAGCCGCGCGCGCGTCGGCGACAGATGCCGGTGCGGCCCATGCTCGACCGCGCCCCACAGCCGCAAGCCATATTCGACCGTGAACACGACGAGCGAGAAATATTCGATCAGCTCGAAGGCGAGCGCATAGCGCGCGCCGAAATCCGGCACCGATTCGAGCGCGACCGCGACCAGATTGATCACGATCAGCAGCGACCAGCAGCCGGTCGATCATGCGCGCCGATGCCGTCGCCCACCGGGCCCTGCTCGAGCACCAGATGGATGCGCCGGCGCAGTTCCTTGATCCTGTCGCGTGCCATGCCGCGGGCATCCGCAAATTTCGGAAAATCTTGATAGCACGCCACCGAACGCAAAACGTTGCGGTTAATCAAGTCGTTAAAACCGCGCCTCGCAGCAGTCGCTAGGTCAGACGCACCGCGTAGATCGGCGGCAGATGGGCGTTGACGAGCTGCCAGCGCTCGCCGGCGTTCTCGCTCACCCACAGGCTGCCGGTGGTCGAGCCCATGGCGAGCTGCGTGCCGGTCGCATCGACGTCGAGGCCGTGGCGATAGACCAGATCGAAGGCGTCGCGCTGCGGCAGGCCGTCGCGGAACGTTTCCCAGGTCTTGCCGCCGTCGCGGGTGCGCGTCACGGCGAGCGCGCCGTCGCGCGGCACGCGCAATTCGTCCTTGATCGCGGGCACGAACCAGGCGGTCTTGCGGGTCCTTCGGATGCGCGGCGACCGCGAAGCCGAAATCGTCGCCCGGCAGCTTGAGCTGCGTCCAGGTCGCGCCGGCATCGGTCGAGCGGAAAATGCCGCTGTGGTGCTGCATCCACATGGTGTCGGGCGCGGCGGCGCAGCGCGCCACCCGATGCGGGTCCTGCGTCTCGCGCTCGCCCGCCTGCTCCGGCGGCATATAGGTCGCGATCAGCCCGTCGCCGTGCAGTGTCCAGCTCTTGCCGCTGTCGCGCGTGTCCCACACGCCGCCGCAGGAGATCGCGACGAACACGCGCTTGGAGTCGCGCGGATCGGGCGAGATGGTGTGAATGCCGGCATCGTCATAGCCGCCGCCGAACCATTTCGCGCGCTCCGGGCACGTTCCACAGCGCGCTCACCAGCTGCCAGTGCTCGCCGCGATCGTCGGAGCGGAACAGCCCGGCCGGCAGCGCGCCGGCCCACAGCCGCCCCGGCTGATCGGCGCCGCCGGCCTCGATGCGTCCAGATCTGAAACAGCGTCGGCGCAGCCCGCCGCATCGGCCGGAAAGGCCGGCGCCGGCAGCTCCGTCCAGATCGCGCCGTCGTCGTCGGAGCGATGCAGCTTGGTGCCGAAATGGCCGTGCTTGAGCACGGCGTAGAGCGTGCCGTCGCGCGCATCGTGCAGCGCCGCGGTCACCGGGATGCCGGGAAAATCGGTGCGCGCGATCGACCAGCCGCCGTTCTTGCGCGCGAGCGTGAGCAGGCCCTTGCGTGTCGCCACCAGCATCTTGATCGCTCATGGGTTCAACCTCCCGACAGCGCCTGCATGACGTAGAGCTTGGAGTCCGGCCGGATGCTGTGGCTCAGCGCGGCCTGCGTGCGGCAGCCGCCGCCGTCGGCGAAGATGCAGACGTGCTTGCGCAATCGCCCGTGGTCGTCGAGCACATAGCCGCGCACATGCGGCCGTTCGATGAAGACCTGAGCCGAGCGCGTCGCCGACCGTGCGCGCCCTCGGCCTGCAGCGGGCCGTTCGGCACCAGTTCCCGCAGCCAGCTGGTGAAATGCAGTTGCGCCATTGAGCAAGCCTATCGCGGAATTGGCGTCCCCGCGAACGCGGGGAATACCCGGCCTTCCGATACAACGACAGGGCTGGGTCCAGCTCGCGCTCCTCGATCAAGTGGCCTGGCCGACGAATCGATACTTAGCCGCCCGAGCGCCGCCTCGATCGCCTTGAGCGCGGCGTCGGCCTTGGAGCCGTCCGGGCCGCCGGCCTGCGCCATGTCGGGGCGGCCGCCGCCGCCCTTGCCGCCGAGCGCTTCGGCGCCCTTGCGCACCAGCTCGACCGCGTTGAAGCGCTTGGTCAGATCGTCGGTGACGCCGACCACGATGCCGGCCTTGCCGTCGTCGGTCAGGCCGACGATGGCGACCACGCCGGAGCCGACCTGCTTCTTGCCCTCGTCGGCGAGGCTGCGCAGGTCCTTGAGATCGATGCCGGAGACCGCGCGCGCCAGCAGCTTGACGTCGCCGACGGTGCGCACGTCGCCTGCGCCGCCATCCGCCTTGCCGCCGCCGCCCATGGCGAGTTTCTTGCGCGCATCGGACAGTTCGCGCTCGAGCTTCTTGCGCTCGTCGAGCAGCGCCGAGATGCGCGCCGGCATTTCTTCGAGCGGCGTTTTGAGTTCCGCCGCGGCCGCCTTGGCGACTTGAACCTGCTTGTTGGCGGCCTTGCGCGCGGCTTTGCCGGTCAGCGCCTCGAGGCGGCGCACGCCGGCGGCGACGCCGCTGTCGGAGAGCACCGAGATCAGGCCGATATCGCCGGTGCGCCTGCACATGCGTGCCGCCGCACAGTTCGACCGACCAGCCGAGCGTGTTGCCCGAGCCCTCGCCCATCGCCACCACGCGCACCTCGTCGCCGTATTTCTCGCCGAACAGCGCGCGCGCGCCGGAGGCGCGGGCGTCGTCGAGCGCCATCAGCCGCGTGGTCACGGGCGCATTCTGCAGCACGATGTCGTTGGCGATGTCCTCGACCCTCTCGAGTTCGTCGGCGGTCATCGGCTTGGGATGCGAGAAGTCGAAGCGCAGCCGGTCGGGCGCGACCAGCGAGCCCTTCTGCGCCACGTGATCGCCGAGCACCTGGCGCAGCGCCTCGTGCAGCAGATGGGTGGCGGAATGGTTCTGCCGGATGGCGGCGCGGCGGGCGTGATCGACGACCAGCAGCAGCGGATCGCCGACCTTGACGGCGCCCTGCTCGACCTTGACCAGATGCGCGAACAGATCGCCGGCCTTCTTCTGCGTATCGGTGACGGTGAGGCGCACGCCGTCGCGGCGCATCTCGCCGGTATCGCCGACCTGGCCGCCGCTCTCGCCGTAGAACGGCGTCTGGTTCATCACCACCACGCCGCTGTCGCCCTTTTTCAGCTCGGCGACTTCCTTGCCGTCGCTTACCAGCGCGGCGACCACGCCTTCGGCGCTCTCGGTCTCGTAGCCGAGGAATTCGGTGGCGCCGACTTTCTCGCGCAAGCCGAACCACACCGTTTCGGTCGCGGCATCGCCGGAGCCCGCCCAGGAGGCGCGCGCCTTGGCGCGCTGGCGCTCCATCGCGTCGGTGAAGGCGGCGAGATCGACGCTGATGCCGCGCGCGCGCAGCGCGTCCTGCGTCAGGTCGAGCGGAAAGCCATAGGTGTCGTAGAGCGTGAAGGCGGTGTCGCCGTCGAACATGGCGCCTTTTTTCAGCGACTTGCTGGCCTCTTCGAGAAGCGCGAGGCCGCGCTCGAGCGTGGCGCGGAAGCGGGTCTCTTCCAGCTTCAGCGTCTCGCTGATCAGCGCCTCGGCGCGGATCAGTTCCGGAAAGGCCTGGCCCATCTCGCGCGTGAGCATCGGCACCAGCTTCCACATCAGCGGGTCCTTGGCGCCCAGCAGTTCGGCGTGGCGCATGGCGCGGCGCATGATGCGGCGGAGCACATAGCCGCGGCCTTCGTTCGACGGCAGCACGCCATCGGCGATCAGGAACGCCGAGGCGCGCAAATGATCGGCGATCACCCGGTGCGAGGCCTTGTGCGGGCCGTCGGGCGAAACCTTGGTGAGCTCGGCGATGGCGCCGATCAGCGCGCGGAACAGGTCGATGGCGTAATTGTCGTGGGTGCCCTGCAGCACCGCGGCGATGCGCTCGAGCCCCATGCCGGTGTCGATCGAGGGCCGCGGCAGGTCGATGCGCTTGCCGCCGGCCTGCTGCTCGAACTGCATGAACACCAGATTCCAGATCTCGATGAAGCGGTCGCCCTCGGCATCGGCCGAGCCGGGCGGGCCGCCGGGAATCTTGTCGCCGTGGTCGTAGAAGATTTCCGAGCACGGGCCGCAGGGCCCGGTGTCGCCCATGGCCCAGAAATTGTCGGCGCCGGCGATGCGCAGGATCTTCTTGTCCGGCAGGCCGGCGATCTTCTTCCACAGCTTGAAGGCGTCGTCGTCGTCGATATAGACGGTGACCAGGAGCTTATCGACCGGCAGCGCGAATTCCTTGGTGATCAGCTTCCAGGCCAGCTCGATCGCGCGTTCCTTGAAATAGTCGCCGAACGAGAAGTTGCCGAGCATCTCGAAAAAAGTGTGGTGGCGCGCGGTGTAGCCGACATTGTCGAGGTCGTTATGCTTGCCGCCGGCGCGCACGCATTTCTGCGAGGTCACCGCGCGGCTGTAGGGGCGCTTTTCCAGGCCGGTGAACACGTTCTTGAACTGCACCATGCCGGCATTGGTGAACATCAAGGTCGGGTCGTTGCGCGGCACCAGCGCCGAGGACGCCACGACCGTGTGGTCGTTGCGCGCGAAGAAATCCAGGAAGCTTTTGCGGATGTCGTTGACGCCGCTCATGGATGGGTGCCGCTGGTGTTCCCTGCCAGCCGCGGCGAAGAGCTAAATCCCCGTCCGGCTTGATGTTTCAAGGGCTATTTAGCGGCGGGGGTGGCTCAAGTCCAGGAAGGGCGGTTCCTTCTCCCCGCTTGCGGGGAGAAGGTGGCGAGGACCGAAGGTCCGAGCCGGATGAGGGGCAATTCAAGGGCTCAGAATAGCGGCAACGCCCCCTCACCCGGCCGCCTGACGGCGGCCGACCCTCTTCCCGCAAGCGGGGCGAGGGAAAGAGCAAAACGACATCGCCCCCGTCCTCGGTGACGGCCGCTTTACGCAGCCGGGTGCCGACGGGGGCGATCGACGTTACGCGTTACCGAAGCTTCAGGCAGCCTAATCGGCAGCCTTGCTTTTCTTCGCCTTGGTCTCCTCCTTGGACTTCGCCTTTGCCGTCATCGTCGGCGTGGTCCCGTCCTTGGTGTCTTCCTTGGCGTTCTTGTATTTGGCCTTGGCTCTTTCCTTGGCGTTCAGGCGTTTTTCAGGCTTCGGACGAACCGTCACGAGACCGGCGGTCTCGGGACTGGCGGCTGTTTCGTCAGCCGCTTCCGGTTTCGTGGTCCGGGCGAGCAGGCACGATCTTGGCGCGCGACTCGTCGGCGGAAGCTACCGCTTCAGGATTGGCCGGCTTGGGCTGTTCAGGTAGCGGTTCGATCCGCTCCTGCGCCGGTCCTTGTTGAGGGGCGTCACCCACCTCACCGTGACCGGCACCGGGCGCTAGCGTCAGATCGCTAGCAGCCGGCGTGCCCGCATCCTTTCAAGCCTCGACGGCCTTGTCGTCGTCGCCTTCGTCCTTCTCCGGCTCGCCGGCCAGGATCGCCTCGGCGATCGGGCCGGCATTCTGGCGCACCTGCGCCTCGATCTTGTTGGCGATGTCGGGGTTGTCCTTGAGGAAGGCCTTGGCGTTCTCGCGGCCCTGGCCGATGCGCTGGCTGTCATAGGAGAACCAGGCGCCGGACTTCTCCACCACGCCGGCCTTGACGCCGAGATCGATCAGTTCGCCGACCTTGGAGACGCCCTCGCCATACATGATGTCGAACTCGACCTGCTTGAACGGCGGCGCCAGCTTGTTCTTGACCACCTTGACGCGGGTCTGGTTGCCGACCACCTCGTCGCGCTCCTTGATGGCGCCGATGCGGCGGATGTCGAGGCGCACCGAGGCGTAGAATTTCAGCGCATTGCCGCCCGACGTGGTTTCCGGCGATCCGTACATCACGCCGATCTTCATGCGGATCTGGTTGATGAAGATCACCATGGTGCGCGATTTCGAGATCGAGGCGGTGAGCTTGCGCAGTGCCTGGCTCATCAGCCGCGCCTGGCTGCCGGGCTGCACGTCGCCCATCTCGCCTTCGAGTTCGGAGCGCGGCACCAGGGCTGCGACCGAATTCGACCACCAGCACGTCGACCGCGCCGGAGCGCACCAGCGTGTCGGCGATTTCCAGCGCCTGCTCGCCGGCGTCCGGCTGCGAGATCAAGAGCTCGTCGACATTGACCCCGAGCTTGCGGGCATAGACCGGATCGAGCGCGTGCTCGGCATCGACGAAAGCACAGATGCCGCCGAGCTTCTGCGCTTCGGCAATCGTATGCAGCGCCAGCGTGGTCTTGCCGGAGGATTCCGGCCCGTAGATTTCAACCACGCGGCCGCGCGGCAGGCCGCCGACGCCAAGCGCGATGTCGAGCCCGAGCGAGCCCGAGGAGATGACCTCGACATCCATCGACTTGTCGTTCTTGCCGAGCCGCATGACCGAGCCCTTGCCGAACTGGCGCTCGATCTGGCTGAGCGCGGCGGAAAGGGCTTTCGACTTGTCCATGGACGATCCTTCGACGAGACGCAGGGCAGGCTGACTCATGGGTAGCGCTCCTTATGGCCGGGTTTTGCACCCCCGACAACGCGGCCCCCGCCGCGGCACCGGGATCGACTAAAGAAAACACTGTACACTATTTGTTCTCTGTTCGCAATATGTTCTTTTTGGGGGATGGTACTGGTCCCTTTGGTACTGACCCCTTTCGATAATCCATTGGAATCAGTGGTCCTTTTTGAAATTGGGAGTGGCTCCTTTTGAAGCGGTTAACCAGCCGCTAACCATAAAATGGGACCCTAGAATTGATGACTGCGAGGATTTAATGCCCCGAGCTCTATTCTCCCGATTGGCGATAGCAGTCGTAATAACATGGACTGTGTTTTGCCTTTTTGCCGTGACTTACGACTCTCTGCCCATTTAGGCCGCCTCAGTTGGCGGCCTCTTTCCGTTGCGGAGAAGGTATTGGCATTACGAATTGAAATTCCTGCTGGCCGCCAAAGCCATCCACAATTTTTGGTACTGTCCGTATTTGACCCGTGGTGTCCTAGTCTGTTTGGTACTGGCCTAGTTTGCGAGTGATACGTTTTTGCTCCTGGACTTCGTATGTCGGGAAGCTCACATTGGAACATCACCGACAACGGCCCTGCGCCAGGCGTCGGTGACTGAGAGACCAGTTGCGCCCCGCCTGTTCTGCGGATGGGAGTGGCCATCATGCCCAAGTACAGCGTCTTTTTTCGCGACCCAACCCATTACATCACGCAGCCGGCTAAAATCATCGAATGTGCCGACGATCAAGAAGCCATCCAAAAGGCAAAGCAGTTCATCGATGGCCGTGACATAGAGCTTTGGGAGAAGGCTCGCCTTATCGCGCGTTTTCCTCGTACGTCCGGCAAGTAGGCCGCCTCAGTTGGCGGCCTCTTTTCATAGTCCGCTGCGGCGCTGGCCGGTTTTGATCCCCGGCGGCCTAAGTTGATGAATTGACTGTTCTAATTTTCTTTAGAACCGCGAGCGCAATTTCATATTCGGGCGCAGCAATTTGATCTGCCTCAATGTGCCAACATCGCCTTCGACTAAAGTTGTATGTGTCAATCTGCGGATGCTGGGACCCTGAATTAGGGGCAATCCGGCCCTTAAGCTGAGGTTTCGGCCTTCCGTGCGGGCAAGATTGCCCATGGAGATGTCCGATGACAATGCAGACCAATCAGCATGGCCATGGCCTAAGCAACAATGTCGGCGCACAGCTGACGTTGATGACCGTTGCGCTACTCGCGGTGGTGGTTGTCGCGTGGTTCTACGTGTTCTGAGCCAAGAAAGGGCCCCGGACGAATCTGAGATTTGCCGGGGCTCTTGGCATGCGTCCAGAGGAGCGTGAACCGTGCCGAGAATCCATGAATTGTTTGAGCTTGCCAGGCAATGCTACGCGCAAGCCAACGGCACGTTGAATCCCAAGGCCAAGGAAACCTTGCAGGACATGGGCGATCAGTACATGCAAAAGGCCGATGAGCTTCGCCGTACTCAAATTATCCAGGCCGTTTTTCCAAATGACAAAAAGCTAGGATAGACCGCCCCCCGTTGGCGGCCGCTTTCATTTCAAGGTGCGGTCCGTATTTGACCCGCTGCTGTCCTAAGTTACTGGAACGACGGCCGTATTTCGCATCCGGGGCCTTGATTTAGCTCAATGCCAGCCGCGCTGGATTGTTCATAATAATCAAATGGATCCGCATCTGTCTCTTCGCCTTTTCATCATCGGCATCACGTTGATTTATGTTCTGGCCCCGGTGCTTCGGCAATGGCTGAAAAGCTAAGGGGTGCTGGCCGGGTTTGCGGGCGATTGATTTAGCTCAATGTGGCCCCAAGCCAGTGCAATCATATTTATTCAATGGACTACCGTTTGGCCGTTCTTCTCATGGTCTGCATCGCGTTGAGCTACCTGCTGTCCCGGACGATTTGGGATCAGCGGCAAGGCTGATGAATGCGCGTGCGGTTCTAAGTCGGACACCCAACACGGGAGTTTTGACGCACCTCAATGCGGTGCGTGTCGTCCTGCCGATAGTGAGCATCGTCATCGCCGAACAATCCGATGTGGGTTGCTCCGACTGTGGCGTGAGACACGGCCCCAAAGAGGCCGGCCCGCATTTGCAATTCTAAAGCCCTGGTCGCACGCTGGGGTTTCTTTTTCGGCCGCCCGCTTTGGCGGCCTCTTTCTTTTTTCTTTGCGCGCGCGATTTCCGCATTCGGCGCGGCGTGCCGTGCCGTGCGCACTGAAAGCCCCGGCATTCTCAATCGGTGGGATGAAGCGTGCTAGTTGCGATAATCGAATGGCCGCGTGAGTGAGAAGCCAATAAAGGGCCTGATGTCGTCTTTCTTAATCGGCGGCTTGCCCAACTGCGCGTCGGCGGCGCTCGGCGTCTTGTCGCCTTTAAAATCGAGCAAAAAATCCGGCTTATCGCTCTGGCCAACCCAAACGCCCACGGGAGGCAGCGTAATTTTGTCTTTATCAATATCCTCCGCATGCGCGCGCGACGCGCCGAGCGCAATGCAAGACATCACGAATGCTACGATTAAAGACCGCACGGCCCGCCCCCTCGATGACCCTTCTGTCTACCATAATTTGCCGGCGGAGCCAGATCAAATAAAGCAGCCAATCCGGCCGGCGGCCGGCCGTCAGCGCTTCGGCGCAAGCGGTTCCCGAGTTATTGGCGCAGAAAAAACATATTTAGATTACGGGCCATGCGAAAAAAATCGGTCCACCACAGGGAACAAAACAAAAAAATTCGTCAGGAACCACAGCAACTTTTCATGGTTGACCCCACGTCGATCAACATCAAAAAGGAGTAAGGCCATGAAGTTCCGTAGTCTTGCCATCGCGGCAGCCGCCATCACCGCGGCCACGACTTTCGCTTACGCGCAGAGTTCCCCGGCGCCTGCAAACCAATCCGGTAACGGCGTCAGCGCAACCGCGCCGGCGCCGACCGATCTGGGTTCCGCTGGAACCAGCGGCAACACACAAGGTGTTCCGGCGCGCCGCGCACAGAATCGTGCAGGGAACATTTCTCCGCCTTCGACGACCGGTGCCGGAACCCTGAGCCCGTCGAGCGGCGAGATGAGTGAAACCGGCAATATCCAGCCGGACACGACGAATGGTGGGCGGTAATCGAACCGAACCATCACTTGCGTCAAGCGACGTCACATCAATACCCCCTCTCCGGTTCTCGCCGGAGAGGGGGTAAAATTTTGCCACCATGCGCGCAGCCGGCGCGCGGGCTACTTTCGATCGGCGAATGGCCTCTTTGAACTTTCATGGCCGGATTGGCGACCAACGATCACACTTTATCGAAATTTTTTATTCGCGCGCCGGAGTTGGTCGCCAGCAGCCGTCACTAGGAAGGCGACGTGTCTCACGCGGGTGCGATGAGGCGCGGATCAAGGGGAACAAAGCCGATGCTGCAAAACGCGACCAACATTGAGTCCGATGTCATCGTGCGGCCGCCGTGCGCAAAGTGCGGCGCCGAGACGCGGCTGGTGCGCATTGAGCCGGACAAACCGGGATATGAACACCATGTCTTCGGGTGTCCAAAGTGCGATCATTCGCAAAGTTCGATTTCTAAAATTGGATAAAAAATTTCGGCGGAGGCCTCGTCCATTTTGGAACTGTAAAATTGGAACTGTCTGGAACTGTCCGTATTTTTTCGGGGCATACCAAAGTTTCAGGAACGGAAACGGCCGTTGTCGGTTGTCGGCGAATAGCGGATGCACGGTGCCGAAATGCCGCGACGGCGCGGCATATCACCATGTCCGCCAAGGGGTGATCGCCATGCGAGTCCACAATATCATCGCCATCGCCGCGGCCTTCGTGTTCGGGTTTGGCGTCAAGGGATTTCTCTCAAGCCCGCCCGCCCATGCAAGTCATGAAGCGCGAACGAGCGCCGGCATCAACGTCCTGCAAATGCACCTCGCCTATCCGAACATGAAAAATATTCCGGTGCAGAAGCTGAACGATACGACATTCGTGTTTTCCGACGGCCGTTGATCGGGCGATTCGGAACAAGTTCGCCAATGTTGTCGTGCGGCCAGTGCCGGTAAATCCCGGCGCGGGCCTGCTCGTCTTTAATTTTCGCTGTCCCAGTTCGACCAAAATGCGGTCTTAGCTTGCCGACTCGTTTGCGGGGACACAGCCCCGAAGATGAGGAGATTTGATCATGCGGACCCTCATAGCGGCGATGGCAATTGCGGTGCTGGCGGTGGCCGCCCCTGGCCAGGCCACGGCAAAGGGCAAAAAGCAGCAACAGGACGCGCCAAAGGCGGAAGACCAGGCCAAAAAGAAGGCCGCCGAGGAGGCCTATCAAAACGCGCTCAAAAGCATCCCCGCAGCGAACGAAAAGTCCGACCCCTGGAAAACCATGCGCTAGGCGGCGGCAGCGGTCGTTTCAAAATGTTCGGCAGCCTATTTGGCGCTCGCAAACGTCAAAGCTGGTATTCGCTCAGCATCTGCTTGAGCGCCGCTTTGCCGGCCCGATTGGCCTCGGTCATGGATTCGAAATAGATCTCGGAATGATCGATCGGACTGGTTCTGCCGGCGCGATAAATCTCCCAGCGCCACGGCTTCGGCGGACGGGCCCGGTTCTTGACCACAACGGAAAAATCGGCGTGCTCGAGCATGCCCACAGTCCTACTGGAATAACGGCCGCCTGAACACACAATTCGAGAATAAAACTAACGGCGACCGCGCTTGTTCGTTATTCGCCAGCATCGCGACGAATTTTCATCAAATCTTGCCAAAAACGACATTCTGACCGGAAATCCGGTGGCCGATGCTCGCGTTTCGAGCTGCACCGGCTGCCATCAGCGCCGTAAAGACCGCTTCGGATCGTTCCGCAAGCCTGCTAATGTACGGTGGGCGACATAGGTGGAGCACGTCATGGACCGGAGCGTGGCTCGCCTCAACATCGAGCATTACAAGCGGCTGTTGGCCACGGAAACCGACGAGCAGCGCCGGCAGATTGTCATGCGTCTGTTGGCCGAGGAAGAGGCCAAGATCGCCGATTTCAAGCCTCCCGAGCGGAAACACCGCCGCTAGCCGTCGCGCCCCAGTCCCGCCAATGGGTCGGACGCACGTCCATCCGCTCCTGGGTTGCTGCGTTCATCCAGCCGCCGAGAATGCGCCGGCACGGAAAGACCAGCGGATGCGGGCCGTCCTTGTCGATGACGGCCAACTCAAGGTCGCGGGCGAAGGGCGCGGTAGATATAAGTTCCCACATTAGATAAGCTTGCGCCGAAAACCCGCCTGCGCATTGATGTAAATCACTTTGCGCGATAGTCGGCGGGCGGCAGCGGCACGGCACGGCGACGGCGCGCACGTCAGCACGCGGCTGCGAATCCGCATTGATCTGGATCAAATGCCGCGCGGCGGACTTCGGCGATTGTGTTCGCAATGACATCGCGACCGCGCATCCGCCACTGCCCGGTTTGCGGTATCGCCATGCAGGCGAGCAAATCGCGGGAAAACCTGACGGAGTTTGACACCTTCGAGTGCCTGAGCTGCCACAGCGTGATCCGCGAATCGAAGCCGCAAGCGCCAGCTGGCGACAAAAAAACGGCATCCGGCGCAAATCGGGCGCGGCCCGACGACCAACGGTAACCCTTAATTGGCCATACCAGCGCGCCGCGACATTTTGGCGCCCAACTTTTGATCTCGCTCAAATTTGTACACGCCAGACGCGTTAATTTTTCGTACGAGATTCGGCGGCGCACAACGCTGCCGTTCCATGCAAGCAAAACTAGGTGCGACCATGAAATCCGCCATCGTCAAACGCTCGATCGTCCTGAACGGGCACAAGACCAGCGTATCGCTGGAAAACGAATTCTGGGAAGGCTTGCGCGAGATCGGCGACTTGGAAAAAACCAAGCTGTCGACGCTGTTGCAGAAAATCGACCTCGACCGGCGCAACGCCAATCTGTCGTCGGCGATCCGCATCTTCGTGCTCAATCATTTTCGCGCACTGGCCACCGGCGAGCAGGTGCCGGCACATGATGTCCACGATCCGGCGTTGCTTCCCGCGGTATCGTCGTTCGCCCGCTAACCATCGTGGCTGAGTTACGGGCTGCCGAGGCCGCTCCGAATAATGGGCGGCCTCGTTGCATATGAGCGCCGGCGCGCCTCTTGGCATTATGCTATCACGTCGCTAGCGTCGCGGCGTTCACACAGCGGGAGCGCCGATTGACGCAAACAACTCTCACCGCGCCGCCATCAGCCGTCGCCTCGCCGCTGCGCGCCTGGTATCTCGCAGCCGCAGCGTGCGCCTTCGCGCTGATGACCGCGGCGATCCTGGGCGACAGCGGCTGGTTTCTTAATTTCGTCCACGTGATGACCGGCGCGCTGTGGACCGGCATCGACCTGTTCATGGGCTTCGTCATCGGCCCGGTGCTGCGCCGCGTCTCGCTCGACACCCGCCGCGCCATGATCGCCGGCATCATCCCGCGCACGCTCATCCTGATGCCGACGCTGTCCACCATCACCTCCACCGCCGGATGGTTCCTGGCGGTGCGGCTCGGCTATCTCGATCTCGGCTATCCGCAATTCTGGTGGGTGATCGCGGCGCTCGCCATCGTCAGCGTGCTGACGGTGCAGGGGCTCGGCTATCTGCTGCCGATGAATCTCAAGCTCTATTTCGAAATCATGAAAGCCGCGCCCGACCACGACAAGCTCAAGCGCTGGATGCGCACTTACGTGCGCGTGGTGGCGGTGCAGGGCACCATGCAGGTCGCCATCATTGTCGTGATGGCGCGCTTCGCCACCGGGTTCTGACAGCGCGGCGACGCCGAATATTTGACCCGAATTAGCGCTAGAAAACTCTCATCATACACGTTAAAGTAGCATCGAGGATGTGGCTCCGATGCGCTACTTCTTGAGCTTTGCCGCCAATGCACTGTTGGGCGGTCTCGCCGGCTTCGGCATGGCGGACGCCGCCGCCGTCTATGGGTTCACGCCGCTGTTTTACGAGTGCACGGGGCTGCTCGGCGGCTGTCTGGCCGGCGCGGCAACATTCATCTGACCATTGCAATGTCGACGACCGCACCCGACTCCGCCGACTCTCAACCCCATGCCCGCTTGCCGCCAGTCATCGGCGTGATCGGGACGCTGATAGTTTGCGCGGCCGTCATGGTCGCGCACTTGTCGGCAGCCCAGTTGAAACCGGTGGCGATCGGCCTTTGGTTTCTCGGGCTCTTCACGCAGGTCGTCGCGTTCGGCCTGGCCTGTGCCGACCGGCGGGCGGACCGATGAAAGCCCTCGCCGCAGCCCGATCGGGCGCATCGCGGGCGGCGGTCTAACCCTTTGTTCGCCCGACGTAATTCGGTATTTCGTGAGGTGCCTGGCGGCCCGGCGTGCCGCTTGATTTGCTTTTTTGCATCGCAATAAGTTATTGTTGCAGTGCACTAGCTTGTTGAAACGCAGCCGCGGGGCCGGGCGGGGCGGAATGGAGTGTCATGCTGAAGAAATTGAACGAAAAACCCGTGCTCAAATACGCGATGATCGCCGGCGCCACCGTGCTCTGGCTGATCGGCCTTGGCGAGCAGCTTCCCGACCTGATGCAGACCGCGAAATATGTCAGCATCTCGTTGCTGATGGTGGCAGTGGCGGCGATCTGAGCGGCGGTTCAAGTCGCGCGGCTGCGGCGTTTCGTGTCCATGGCGGGCGCTTCATCGCGCTCGATGAACATCCACACCCCGCCTTTGCGCGACGACTGGATGCGAATGCGCAGTTCGCGCGACGGATCGCCGTAATCGCCGGGCCAGCCGAATTCGAGATCGACCGGGCCTTCTTCCATGGCGCGCGTGAGGCGGCCGCGGAAATCGTCGCCGTTCATGCAGCGCGAGATTTCGAACAGGTTCTGCCCGACCGGATTTGCGCCATAGCCCGATAGCCGCGCCTCGGTCGCGCTGTAAAACAACACGGTGCCGTCGCGGTCGAGCAGGATCACGCCGAACGGCAAATTGTCGAGCTCGAATTGGCTGACTTGTTCGATGCGCGCGGCGAGATCGGGCGCGTTGAAATCGATGATCGCATCCGGCATGGACGCTTCCCCTTCCCCAGTTTTTTACGCGCGTTTCTTGTGGTTGTCGTCGTTGGCAGCACGAAAACGTTGCCACGCGCCTTCACGACTCGGCAAGCGCGATTTCATTCGGCCGTGTTTTTCCACTGCTTGCGCGCAAAGCAATTTTCACGCGCGTCCACGATACGGTACAGATTGTGACGGCTCAAAATGCGGCCACTCGCCGCTACCCCAAATTCAATTCCTTGAAAAAATCATTGCCCTTGTCGTCGATCACGATGAAGGCCGGGAAGTCCTCGACCTCGATGCGCCAGATCGCTTCCATGCCGAGCTCGGGATATTCCTGCACCTCGACCTTCTTGATGCAGTGCTCGGCGAGATTCGCCGCCGAGCCGCCGATCGAGGCCAGATAAAATCCGCCGTGCTTCTTGCAGGCGTCGCGCACCTGCGCCGAGCGGTTGCCCTTCGCCAAGTGAAATCATCGAGCCGCCGGCGGCCTGGAACTGGTCGATGTATGCAGTCCATCCGCCCCGCCGTGGTCGGCCCGAACGCGCCCGAGGCATAGCCCGCCGGCGTCTTGGCGGGGCCGGCGTAATAGATCGGGTGATCTTTAAAATAATCCGGCAGCCCCTTCCCGGCTTCCAGCCGCTCGCGCAATTTGGCATGCGCCAGATCGCGCGCGACGATCATCGGGCCGGTCAGAGCGAGAGCCGCGTCTTCACCGGATACTTCGACAGCATCGCCAGAATTTCCTTCATCGGCTTGCGCAGGTCGACCTTGACCACCGCGCCACCAAGCTTGTTCTGGTCGACATCCGGCAAGTACTGCGCCGGATGATGCTCGAGTTCTTCGAGAAACACGCCGTCGCGGGTGATCTTCGCCAGCGCCTGCCGGTCGGCCGCACACGACACGCCGAGGCCGATCGGCAGCGACGCGCCATGCCGCGGCAGCCGGATCACGCGCACGTCGTGGCAGAAATATTTGCCGCCGAACTGCGCGCCGACGCCGGTCGACTGCGTCATCGCCAGCACTTCCTTTTCCATCGCCAGATCGCGGAAGGCGTGGCCGTCCTCGGAGCCCTTGGTCGGCAATTCGTCGAGATATTTGGTGGAGGCGAGCTTCACCGTCTTCATGGTGAGCTCGGCCGAGGTTCCGCCGATCACGATCGCCAGATGATAGGGCGGGCAGGCGGCGGTGCCGAGCGTCAACACCTTCTCCTTCAGGAACGCGAGCATGCGATCGTGCGTCAGGATCGAGGGCGTCGCCTGGAACAAAAACGCCTTGTTGGCCGAGCCGCCGCCCTTGGCGATGAACAGGAACTTGTAGGCGTCCTCACCCTCGGCGTAGATCTCGACCTGCGCCGGCATGTTCGACTTGGTGTTCTTCTCCTCGAACATGGAAATCGGCGCCAGCTGCGAATAGCGCAAATTGCGTTTCAGATAGGCATCGCGCGCGCCCTCGCAGAGCGCGCTTTCGTCGGAACCGTCGGTGAACACCATGCGGCCCTTCTTGCCCATGATGATGGCGGTGCCGGTGTCCTGACACATCGGCAGCACGCCGCCGGCGGAGATGTTGGCGTTTTTCAGAAAATCGTAGGCGACGAACTTGTCGTTACTGGAGGCCTGCGGGTCGTCGAGAATGGCGCGCAGCTGCTTGAGATGCGCCGGGCGCAGCAGATGATTGATGTCGGTGAAGGCGGCCTCGGCAAGCTGCCGCAGCGCCTCATGGCTGACCACCAGCATCTCTTTGCCGGCGATTGTCTCGACCTTGACGCCCTCGGCGGTGAGCTTGCGATAGGGCGTCTTGTCGGGCCCGAGCGGAAACAGCGGCGTGTGCTTATAGGGCGGGACGACGGGGGGCGAGGTAAGGGGCGCGTTCATGTTTTTTCTCTTCAATAACAAAGGACCAGGCCTCTAGAATACTATTGAAAGATCAAACGGAATACCCGCCGCTCGCAACTCTCGCGCGAGCTTCCGTTTGCCACTTTCCATTCTCGAAACCAATATAGCGGCCGCCGATTGGCACCGCTAGTTTCATCGATCTCTGGTTTCCCGACCGCAACGACCTCGCAAGCGGCATGTTTCATCTGCGGGCTGCACGTGAAATATTTCGACGAGATCAGCTGGTCCAGATCAACTACGCCGTGAGTGGTCAATTCATCGTCATCTGGAATCGCGTCCTGGTGGCAAAGCCGGCGCACTCGCCGATACGCCCTCACCGCCGCCGCGCCTTCTCGATCTCATTGCGCATCGCGCCGGCGAGCAGCTCGGCCTGTTCGCGTGTATAGTTGGCGAGCACGGTGCCCTTGTCGTAGACGTCCTTGCTCGCCACGCCCGGAAAACACTGCATTCGTAAAGCACGGAATGAAACACCAGGCAGTATTCGCGGCTGCGATCGGCGTCGGCCACCGCGCGCAGCTTGACGCGGCCGAGCGCGGTGTGGGTCAGCACGACCTCCCATTTGCCGGCAAAATTCGGATTGGTGGATTTGCGCACGGCGACGCTGGCAAAATCCGCCGCCGTCATGAACGGCAGCCGCGAGAAATAGCGCTCCTTGTCGTCGTGCGGAAACGCGAGCGGCTCGCCGTCATTGACGACAAGCCGGTATTCGAGCCCGGTCTCTTCGGCCCGCGCGCCGGGAGTAGCCCCGCAGAGAACCAGGGCGATCAGCGCCGCCTGCAAAGGCGCGCGTCGAACGTCCTGCATGGCCTGCTCCCCGGCCTATCACTCGTGCGGCAGCACCTTGAACGGCTGCTTGTAGGGCTCGACGCGCAGCGAGGACGCGGCCAGCACGCCGATCTTGGCGTGCGGCGCAACCTGGCGCTCGCCGTCCTTCTGCGTGACGGCATATTGCCAGAGCGTGAGTGAGCCCTTGGCGGCGATCGCCTTTGCAAGCCCGCCGGCGTCGCCGCCGTACTCCTTCAGCTCGGCGTCGTTCAACCCGACCGTAATCTCGTCCTTCACGGTCACGATCTTGAACAGCGTCTCGGCTGACGCCGGCGCCGCAGCCAGCGTGAAAAAGCCGGCCGAAAGCATGGTGCCGACAAGACATAGGTTGCCATTGGTCATGGGGTCCCCCTTGATGGATTGAAGCCTATCTTTCTAGGTCGCGGCTTTGCGCCCGCAGGTTCAAAGCCGATCTCAAGACACCCGGCACTCGCGCGTCGACTGCGAGCTGCCGCCGATCATCTTGACCTTCATGCTGTAGATTTTTTTCGCCGCCGCGCCGGCCGATTTCGGCGCCAGCACCAGAGTGCCGCGGCCCTGCGCCATGCCCTTCGCGCTGGTGACAAAGACGAAGACCTTGCAGGTCAGGCGCTGCTCGCATTTGTTCTCGAGCTCGATCGTGAACGTCGGCGTCTTGCCGTTCATCTTGTAATGGTCGTTCTCGGAAATGCATTTGGTCTGCCCGGTGGTGCCTGGATCGGCCACCGGCGGCGGCTCCTGCCCTGCGTCGGGCGCGTTCTGCGCCATGGCTGCGCCCGCGAAAGATGCGCCCATGATCAACGCGGCAAACGCAAGACATCTGGCGGCAGGGGTCATGAGGCGCACCTTTTGTGACGGATTCAGTCCGTCCGTCTTAGTCGCGTCCCGAGCGTGCAGGTTCAAAGCAAACGACCGCTCGTCGCCGCGCAAGCGGGGACCCAGCGCTTACAAAAAGCGTGATTGATACTGGATGCCCGCTGGAGCCTGCCCCCCGCGCAGGTGGGGGCGGGCATGAGCGGAGATTTCTTACACCGCCCTCACCTTGCCCGCTTCGCCCAATTCGCATTCCAGCGCGGCGCGGTCCCATTTCGCCAAATCGGCCGCCGCACCATAGGTGCTTTGCAGAAATTCCATCAGCGCGCGCTCGGGCTCGCGCGCGCTGCGCACGGCGTCATAGGGCAAAATGAATTCGCCCAATTCCTTTGAGAAGAACGCCTCCTTGGGCTGCACGCGCGCATTCGCAAAACCCTCCGGCGCCGGATAGGCGTAGGAATAGAATGCCGGATAATCGATTGCGCCGCCGCCCGGCCAAAAGCCCGCGCTCGACACTTCGTGCGAATAGGCCTCTTGCGCAACCGCATTGGGCAGATGCGGCACGCCGCCGGGATGGCGCGGCGCTTTGCGCCCGGAAAATCGCGTCACTGCCAGATCGAAGCTGCCCCAGAAGAAATGCACCGGGCTTGCTTTGCCGAGGAAGCCGGTGCGGAAATGCGCGAACACTTCGTGCACGCGCAGAAGCACGCGCCAGAACCGATTGACGGCGTCGGCGTCGTAAGATGCGTGCAGGGTATCCTGGTCGAACGGGATGCAGTCCGCGATCTCGCACGGCATCGGGTCGATCGCGATCTCGAGCCCGAGCTCATTGAGCGCGATCAAAATATCGGCGTAGAATTCCGCCACCGGCATCGGCCTCAGCATGAGCTGGCGGAAATGGCCGTCGCTGGTTCTGATCCACAGCACGTGATCGATGAAGTCGAAATCGATCTGCAACGTGCGCGCGCCGTACGGGGATCGGCGAGGTGGTCAGCCCGCGCGCGGTGACATAGAGCGCGACGTGCCAGGAATGATTGAGCCACGGCGCCTGCGCCAGGCGGATCTTGCCGACGATCTGCGTCCACAGCTGCAGCGTGGCGCAGGTGTCCGCTCCACGCGGCGTAGGGCAGCGCAGGCCACAGGGCGGCGTTAGAGTTTGGCGGCATGGGTGGCCTCACCGGCTGAAAAACTGAGCTTCCGCCCATGCGCCGTCAAGCCGGTCACTTCCCCGCGTGAAACCGCACCACCGTCGCCAGCGTGATCCAGTTGGCGTTCTCGCCGGTGATGTTGCGGCCGTAGATCAAGTCCATGTTGAAATGATCGACCGGCCGCCAGCGCAGGCCGAGCTGGAAGCGCGGCTCGATCAGGCTGTTGACATCCTGCGACGCGCCGAGCTGGCCGAACACTTCCGCCGTCAGCGTCCAGACATTGTCGGGCGTGCGCCAGTCGAGCGCCGGCGCCGTAGGTGGCGTAGTGCCGGTCGGCGAGCCGGTCCCACTGCCAGCCGGCATTGAGATTGATGCGCACGACGTTCGACAGCCGCAGCGTCGCCGGAATGGTGGCGAACAGCGCGGTGTTCTCGCTGCGTGATCGAGGTCGTAGGCCGCCGCGGCGGACAGCGCGAGGCCCCAGCTGCCGATCGCGCTCGGCACCAGGTTGGTCTTGAGCTTCGGGGTCGCGGTGGTGGTCCATTCCTCGTCGGCGCGCGCACGGCTGAACTGCGTGCTCACCTCGACCGGGCGGAACATGTCCAGCACGCAGGTCGGCGTGGTCGCCGCGAAAAAATCATGGTTGCTGGCCGACGACACCCACGACTCGACCTTGCAGGCGCCGGGCTCGTTGACTTCCGCGGTGTCGACCGCATAGGCCGCGCCGGCGGCGCGCGCCTCGCCCGGACACGAGGCGGCCGCCGCGGCGGCGCACAGCAGGATTGCGGCTTTCCGCGAACACGCGATCAAAGGTCGCCCTCCTTGATCCGGCGGCGCATCACGCATAATCACCGAAGACGATGCGGTATATCTGATTCGAGCCGCAACCCGTGCTACGCTCCTGTCGCAACGCCGTTCGTTTGGAATCGTAAGTTCCGCAATGTCCCGCAGACCCTTTCGCATCGGCCGCTCGCGCACCGGCCTTGGCCTGTTCGCCACCAGGCCGATCAAGAAGCGCAGCCGGATCGCCGAATACAAAGGCCGTCTGCTCGCCACCAAAGAAGCCGACAAGATCGAGGCCAGCGGCAACCGCTACCTCTACGAGATCAACAGCCGCTGGACCATCGACGGCACGCCGCGCAGCAATATCGCGCGCTACGCCAACCATTCCTGCAACCCGAACGCCGATACCTATAACGTCAAGCGCCGCGTGTTCATCCGCGCGCTGCGCAACATCAAGCCGGGCGAGGAAATCGTCTACGACTACGGCATCGATTATCTGAAGAACGTCATCGGACGCTCGAACTGCCAATGTTCGCGCTGCCGGCGGCGGCGCGCGCGCCGGCACGCGAGTTGCGTGCGCTGAAAACGCGGGAAAAAAGCGCGGCTGCTCCGGACCCGCGCCGCCAAGCGCAGCGCAAAGCGCGCTAGCCGCTCACGTCCCGCGGAGGAAGCACTCGGCGCCTTGCGCCCGCAGGCTGTCGCACAGTTGCCCCGCCTGCTGCGCGCTGCCGAGCGGCCCGACCACCACGCGATAGAACTCGCCGTTGGACAGCGAAACGCGGGAGATGGTGGCCCATTCGCGCCCGAGCAGCGCGGGATACCTGGCGCGCATCGAGTCGATGACGGCGCGCGCTTCCGCCTCGCTGCGCGAGCTGCGATCTGCACGGCATATTTGCCGCGTGGCGGCGTGGAACGGCTCGGCGGCGGCGGCAATCCGGCGGGCACGGCGGACGCCGCGGGTATGGTGGGCGCGGATGCGACCAGCACCGGCTCGTTGGTGCTCACCAAGCCGAAGGTCGCGAGCCTGCCGTCATTGAGCCAGAGCGACAGCCGGTCGCGCGCGACAGTGGAATTCGGGATCGCGGCCTGCGGCTCCACGAAATAATGATTGTTGCGGCCATCTCCGTTATCCAAGGCAAGCCGGCCCGGATACATGGCCTCTAACTGGGCCTTGGTCATCCCGACCCTGAGTTCGCTGATGCGGAACGAGGATCCAACACCGGCGAGTTCCCTGTATCGGGTGTCGCCATCGCGAAATCGTTCCAGCCGCTAATCCGGTGCGTCCGCGCATACTCAGGAGAATTCGGCGCAGCCGGCGAGCAACGCCGCCAGCAACAATGCGCTCCCCAAGCGCCAAGCCATCGCACTCCCCCAACACATGCAACAGGACAAACAAGCGTCTTGGCGACGTCTTGTAAGGGTTAGAATGAACCGTTCCGGAACCGGCGGCAAGATGGTGCGTCGCATCAAAGTTAACCATAGCCGGCCCCATAGCAACGGCGGGCAAGCCCGCCATTCGCTTTTGCCTCTGCCGGCCATCCCCGCGCCCGTGCTAGGTCACTTGTCCCGACCTGCCGCCAGAGGCGTCCCCGCGCTGTGACATCCGACGACATGAACCAGCGCGCACCAGCGCGCGCCGACCGCGTCCCGCTCGGGATTTTCTATATGCTCGGCGCGACCGTGATGTTTGCGGGCTCCACCGCGCTGTCGAAATGGCAGGTCGCCACTTATTCGTTCGTCGAGGTGCTGTTCTTCCGCTGCTTTGTCTCGCTCATTGTCGTTTCCCTGTTGATCCTGCCGCGCCTCGGCCTGCACGTGTTCCGTACGCGGCGGCTGCGCGATCACGTCGGCCGCAGCGCGACCCAGTCCGTGGCGCAGAGCCTGATCGTGATCGCGCTCAGCCTGATGCCGATTGCCGGCGCGGTCGCGATCAATTTCTCGGCACCGCTGTTTGCCACGCTGTTCGCCGCGCTGTGGCTGAAAGAAAGGATCGGCGTCGCGCGCGGGGCCGCGCTGCTCGTCGGTTTTCTCGGCGTGCTGCTGGTGGCCTCGCCCGGCGCCGACAGTTTCCGCATCGGCGCGCTGTTCGCGATCGGCAATGCCGTGCTCTACGGCAGCGTCACCGCCGCGGTGCGCGGCATGACCGCGACCGAATTGGCCGAGACGCTGACCATGTACCAGATGCTTTTCATGGCCGGATTTTTCTTGGCGCGCTGCCGCTGTTCGGATTCGACTGGCCGACGGGAACAGACGCGACCGCCATGATCGCCGGCGGCGTGTTCAACGGCTTCGGACAATATTGGTGGACGCGCGCGCTGTCGCTGGCGCCGCCGTCGGCGGTCGGTCCGTTCTATTATTTCACGCTGGTTTGGGCGATGGTTCTGGGCTTCGTGTTCTGGGGCGACCTGCCGACGATTGGCCTGCTCGCTGGCTCAGCCATAGTGGTCGGCTCCGGGCTATTCCTGCTCTGGCACGAAAGCGGCAAGAAGCCGCTGCCGGCGGACTAGCCAAACTGATTTGCAATCGCGCGGACGTTGCGCCATTGATCGCGGTCACAAACATCGCAGGGAGGATAACCGATGAGCCTGAAGATCCGCCGCGTCGTCACCGGCCATGACGATCAGGGCCGCGCCAAGGTGCTGATCGACGAACAAGTGAAGAACGTGGTCTCGGCCCGTCCGGGCGCCAATTCGTCGGTGATCTGGTCGAGCGTCGGTTTTCCGGTCAACAACGACGGCGACCGCGATCCCTCGCACAAGAAAATCGCCACCACCCTCGACAACGGCACGGTGTTCCGCGTCGTCAGCTTCGGGCCGGGCGTCGCCGCGCGCAACCACCGCACCGATTCGATCGACTACGCGGTGGTGATGTCGGGCGAGATCGACATGGAGCTCGACATCGGCAGCGTGCACCTGAAGGCCGGCGACGTGCTGGTGCAGCGCGGCACCATCCACAATTGGGTGAACAAGGGCAAGGAGCCCTGCATCATCGCCTTCACGCTCGTGGCGTCGAAATCGGTCAGCGCCGGCGGCAAAACCTTGCCGGCGCATGGGTGACGCGGCTAGACGTCGAGCTCCGCATAATGCCGGAAAATTCCCATCTCGTTGAACGCAATGCGGCGCGGTGAAGCGAGATAGGCCTTGATGCGCGGACGCATGACAACGCGGTCGCGCACCGCGACGACGCCGGGAACTTTGCGCTCGATCCGCTTCATCGCATGCGGGAACGCGTAGCGCAGCCCCTCGATCAGCTGGAACAGCGAGAGATCGACGTAGCTGATCTGGCGCCCGAGCAGATAAGGCCCGCGGCTCTTGCTCAGCACGGTTTCGAAATAGTCGAGATATTTCGGCGCGCGCTCTTGCAGAAAATATTTCGTGAAGCGGCGCGCCTCCGCCAGCTGGTCCTCGTAATAGAGACTGCCGGAAATCGGGTGATGGGTGTCGTGGATCTCCTTCACGAAGTCGGTCACCGTGAGCTGTAACTGATGCAGCCACAGCCGGCCGGCCTCGTCGCGGGGCGCAAGCTTCAGACGCGGCCCCAGATAAAACAGGATTTCGGCAACCTGGGCGATCACCAGCTTGCCGGCTTTCAGGAACGGCGGCGCGAACGGCGGATGCTTGGTGCGCTCGCCGTCCATCATCGCCAGCATGCGGTTCATGCCGCCTTTTTTGCGCGCGACGTCGTCGTAGGACGCGCCGGCATCCTCGAGCGCGAGCCGCACGAATTCGCCGCGGCCCTGGATGTCCGGCCAGTAGAACAGCTGGTAGCGCACGGGATCTCTCTTAGCCGGCCGGCTTGGCCTTGTATTGCTCGTCGGTCACCGGTTCCATCCACTTCACGTGTTCGCCGCCCTTATGTTCCTGCATGGCGATGTGCTCCATGCCGTGATCGGGCGTAGCGCCGTGCCAATGCTTCTCATCCGGCGGAATCCAGACCGTGTCGCCGGCGCGGACTTGGCGGATGGGACCACCCCAGGTCTGCACATGGCCGATGCCGGACGTGATGTGCAAAGTCTGCCCGAGCGGATGGGTATGCCAGGCGGTGCGGGCGCCCGGCTCGAAGCGCACCCAGGCCGAGCGCAGCAACGCGGGATCCGGCGCCTGGATGATGGGGTCCTGCCACACCGTTCCGGTGAAGCTCGGCGCGCCCATACGCTTCGACGGCCGCGATCCGCAAGCAATAATGTCCATGGTCAATTCCTCCCGATTATTTCGCAATCATCCTATCAGCTTCTTGTCGGCCGAAGCATCACCCGCGTGCAAACAAAAAGCCCGGCGTCGCCGCCGGGCTTCATCGTCAGAATCGACGCTTCGCCTGGCATTACGCCGGCTGCAGATTGCCCGCCGCCTGCTTGCCGCGCTCGGTGACGATCTCGTAGCTGACCTTCTGGCCCTCGGCCAGCGAGCGCATGCCAGCCTTCTCCACCGCGGAGATGTGCACGAACACATCCTTGGAGCCATCGTCCGGCTGGATAAAGCCGAAGCCTTTTTGGGTATTGAAGAACTTCACAGTTCCGACCGGCATCATAGTTCCTTTCACGCTTCACGTTGAACGCCCGCGCGCGCATCGCGTTGGCGGCAACTATCCTAAGTTTTGGGAGTTCACTTGGGAAGCGCAGCCCAAAGCCGGGAGCGTGTCAGCAAGATGAGGCCGAAAACCAGGTTGCGGGCGGCGACATAAACGGATTTCGCCGTTTGGTCAACGGCTAAGCGGGTAGCCACCCGCCTCATATAACGTTTTATGAATTGGTAATGGCCGGCCGCTATAGTCCGGCGGCGTTGGGCGCGAGCGTTAACGGATGATGAATGCCGGACCGCGCCTGCCCGATCCGATGGCGGCGAGGCGACATGCTCAAAGACAAACGAAAATCACTGCGCCGGCCGATGCGCTACACCGCCTGGGTGGCGCTCGCACCCGACCAGTTGCACGGCTGCGTCTTGTCCGACATTTCCGAGACCGGTGCGCGCATCGACATCGACGATTCCAAGACGATCCCGGACCAATTCATGCTGCTGTTGTCGAGCAATGGCGCGGCGCGGCGCAAGTGCCGCGTGGTGTGGCGCAAGCCGCGTCAGATCGGCGTGAAATTCGAACGGCGCTTTCCACCGGCGAGCGAGCCACGCTGGTGCCGAAACTCGACGCCGATACGGATGCTGCGAAGACCGAGGCTCGAACCGGCCAAAAGCGTCTAGACCCGAGTTCTGACGATCCCGACCATCACGCCTGCTGAATGGCCGACAGCAGCCAGTCGCCGCCGCGCGCGCGCATGAAGGTCCACAATTCGGTGACCTCGCTCGGGCTGCCGCCCTCGACGGTGCGGCCGCTGGCGCGCTCCACCATGCTGTCCGTCAGCGCGAAGTGCATGGCGACGGTCGCGTAATCGACATCGCCTTCGCGCCAGGCTTCCGACAGATCGCCTTGCAGCAGCTTCACGCCGGTGACGCGATTGATCAGGCCGCGGCTGGTGTTCTCCGCAAGCTGCTCGGAGAAATAGGACAGCATCTCGGGCGTCACCTTCGCGCGCAGCGCGGCTAGATCCTCCGCCGAATAGGCGGCCTGGACGTCGCCGAGCAGTCGTTCGAATGCGTCGTAGTCCGCCTTGGCGATGGTGAGCGGCTCGCCGGCGGGCGCATTGCCGCCGAGCATGCCGCCGAGGCCGCCAAAGGCGTGGCCGGTCGCCGGATGTGCAGCCGCATAGGCCGGCGCCGGCATATTGCGCCGCTGCCACCAGGCAAACAGCAGCCGGGCGACGATCACGACCAGCACGATTTGCAACAGCAGGCCGAGGATCGAGGCAAAGCCGCCCATGCCGCCGAACATTCCGTGGCCGAACAGCATCCCGAACAGACCGGCGCCGATGAAGCCGGCGGCAAGCCCGCCGAACAATCCGCCGCCGAACAAGCCGGGACGGCCCGCCGCCTGACCGGCGGCCGCGGCGCCGCCGGGCTGCGTCATCGTGCGCTGGATCGGCGCGGCGGTATTCGGCGCGGTGCGCGTGGTCGGCGGCGCCGAGAATGTCCGCATGCCGCGGCTGCCACCCGAGAAACCGCCGCCGGCGCGGGCATTGCGCATCGGCGGCAACGAGCACAAGTGCAGTCGCAATCGCGGCAAGCGCGATCACCCAGCGGTGGCGGATCATGATGTTTATCTCCCCGGCCAAATCGGCGCTCAGACAATAGGTACGCGCAGCGCCGATTGTAAGGGGTCACGGCGCCGGCTGCGCTGTCGTGTCACGGGAATGTCATGGCCAGGCCGGGAACCTGTTGTCTCCCAGGCGGTTGTCTTCCGGATGATGGAGATACGCCGAATGAAAGCCTTGATCGCTTTGGTGGTGCTTTTAGCCCTCGGCGCAGCCGCGCAGGCCAAGCCCATGCCGGTCGACAGCGTGGCGGTTTCGCAATCCTACGATGGCGCAGCATTGGCCGATGCTTCGGCAATCAATATCGGACCGGCCGGAGCCACGCGCGAGGCCGATTATTTCCGCGCGCCGCAACCGCCGATCGCCGGCGGACGCATTTTTCCCTGCCGCTTGCAGCTGCGCGTATTCGAAAAGACGCGGCTCGCCCAGCATCCTGCAACTGACGCGGCGCCAATTTTACCGGCGGAATTCGCGGCTGGTTATTCGGCCAGCGTCTGCTTCACCTCGGCGACCAGCTGCTTGAGCGTGAAGGGCTTGGCCAGGAATGCATATTGCTCCTGGCTCGGCAGGTTCTTGCTGAACGCCTCTTCGGCATAGCCGGACACGAAGATGATCTTCACGCCCGGATCGCGCCGGCGCAGTTCCTTGAGCAGCGTCGGCCCATCCATTTCCGGCATCACCACGTCCGACACCACCAGATCGACGCTGCCCTGCTTGTCCAGCACCTCGATCGCTTCGACGCCGTTGCTCGCCTCCAGCACCGTGTAGCCGCGCGAGGCCAGCCCGCGCGCATTGAGCGCGCGCAGGCCCTCCTCGTCCTCGACCAGCAGGATGGTGCCGTGGCCGGTGAGATCGGCTGGCCGCCTTCGCCATGGTGTCGGCGGCCGACATGGCGCCGGCGATCGCCGGCGCATCGGCTGCCGGAATTTGCGTGAGCGCTTCCTCGGCGCCGGCAACGTGGCGCGGCAGGAAAATGCGGAACGCGGTTTTGCCGGGCTTGGAATCGGCATAGACGAAACCGCCGGTCTGCTTGACGATGCCGTACACCGTCGAAAGTCCGAGGCCGGTGCCCTTGCCGACGTCCTTGGTCGAGAAGAACGGCTCGAAGATTTTTTCGATGATGTCGGGCGGAATGCCGGTGCCGCTGTCGGTCACTTCGACCAGCACATAGTCGGCGTTCGGCATGCCCTTGTAGGCGAACTTGGCGCATTCGGCGGCCGTCACATTGGCGGTGCGCACGGTGAGCTTGCCGCCATCCGGCATGGCGTCGCGGGCATTGACCGCCAGATTGACGATCACCTGCTCGAACTGGGAAATGTCCACCTTCACCGGCCACAGATCGCGGCCGTGCACCAGACTCGAGCGTCACCTTCTCGCCGATCAGCCGCTTGAGCAGCATGCCGAGATCGCTCAGCGTCTCGCCGAGATCGAGCACCTGCGGCCGCAGCGTCTGCTTGCGCGAGAACGCCAGCAGCTGGCGCACCAGCGCGGCGGCGCGGTTGGCGTTCTGCTTGATCTGGATGATGTCCTGGAACGACGGATCGGTCGGCTTGTGCGCGTTGAGCAGGAAATCGGTCGCCATCATGATGGCCGACAGCACGTTGTTGAAGTCGTGCGCGATGCCGCCGGCGAGCTGGCCGACCGACTCCATCTTCTGCTGCTGATAGACCCGGTTCTCCAGCGTGCGCTGCGCGGTGGTCTCGAGCGCGTAGACGATGGCCGCTTCGCCGTCGCGATCTTCCTCCTCGACCGCGGAGACGAAGAAATTCGCCCAGCGCTCGCTGCTGCCGGCAAGCGCCGCCTCCACCGGCGCGATGTCGCCCTGGCCCTCCGCCGCCTTGCGGATCGCGGCTTCGAGCGCGCCGCCGGTCGCGCTCGGCCACCACCGACAGGATCGAGCGGTCGTCGCCCTTGAGCATGCCTTCGAAGGCGCTGGCGAAGCGCGCATTGCTGCGCGCGATGCGGCCGGTCTTGTCGACGGTCGCGATCGCCATCGGCGTGTTCTGGAAGAAGCGCATGAAGCGCACTTCCGCCGCGCGCTGCGGATCGGTGCCGTCATCCCTGGCGCGATTGAGCACCAGCGTGCGCGAGGTGCCGGCCGCGCCGTCGGCGCCGAACGCCACTTTATGGAACAGGCGCACCGGCACCGGCTTGCCGCCGCGGGTCTTGAGATCGAGGTCGAGCACCTCGGTCTTGACTTCGCCGGGCGCGGCATTGAGCGTGGTGAGCAGCGCCGCGCCCTCGCCGGCGACGATATCGGTCAGCTTGAGCGAGCCGGCGCCGACCTGGGCGAGATCGTGATCGAGCCAGGCGGCCAGCGTGGCGTTGAGATAAACAATGTCGCCACCGGCATCGACCGAGAAGAAGCCGGCCGGCGCATGATCGAGATAGTCGAT
The DNA here is from genome assembly GCA_963781875.1 of uncultured Alphaproteobacteria bacterium. Classification (GTDB taxonomy): domain Bacteria; phylum Pseudomonadota; class Alphaproteobacteria; order Rhizobiales; family Xanthobacteraceae; genus Pseudolabrys. The sequence goes on along the minus strand of CAWAHP010000007.1, from coordinate 102,917 downwards.
GGCGTGCTGCAGCTCCTGGAACACGTTTTCCTGGCGCTCGCGGTCGCGCGTCACGTCGGCGATCGACCACACCGTCATGCGCGCGTCGCGCTTGTTGGCGCCGAGCGGGCGCACGCGCATGCGCAGCCAGCGCGCGGCCTCGCCGGTGCGCCGGCGATGCGCACCTCCTCCTGCAGCCGGCGGCCTTCGCGCGCGGCCTTGAGCAGGCGGTAGATCGATTCGGAAACATCGGGATCGCCGATGAACACCCGCTCGATCGGCCGCACGTCGTTGCTGTCGGCGGCGCCGATCAGGTCGAGATAGGTGGCGTTGGCGTAGAACACGCGGCCGCTCTGGTCGGTGACCAGGATGCCGTCGAAGGCATTGTCGACCACCGCCTTGAGCACGGGATTGCCATGCTCCCTGCTGGTGAGACGCATGATGCCGGAGGCCAGGGCGAACAGCGCGAACACGCCGAAGGTTCCGAGCACCGCCAGCAGCACCAGAATGTAGGTTGCCGCATAGGCGCTGCCGACATAAATCAGGCCGGCGGCGGCGCCGACCAGCGCCAGGGCGACCAGCAGCACCATGCCGACCGAGCCGGAGCGCGGCGCGCTCTGGCTTTTGTCGAAAGCCTGCCGCCCCTGCGCTTCGCTGCGGTCGCGTGCCGGTGTCCGCGCTGCCGGATCCTGACCTGCCATGACTCCTGAGTGCCTTAAGCCGCCCCATCGGCGCAAGAGCCAGCCGCGGCCAATCCCGCCCTTTGGATAATTTTAGTCCTTTTGACGATTGCCGGGGACCGCCCGCCGCAGCTTCATGACATAGCCGATCACCTCGGCGACCGCCTTGTAGTGCTCGGGCGGGATCGCCTGGTCGATCTCGACGGTGGCATGCAGCGCGCGGGCGAGCGGCGGGTTCTCGACGATCGGGATCGAATGCTCGCCGGCGACCTCCCGGATCTTCAAGGCCAGCGCATCGACGCCCTTGGCGACGCAGATCGGCGCCTCCATGCCGCGCTCGTATTGCAGCGCGATCGAATAGTGGGTCGGGTTGGTGATGACGACCGCCGCCTTCGGAACCGCCGCGATCATGCGCCGGCGCATGCGGACTTGCCGCACCTGCTTCATCTTGCCCTTGATGGCCGGATCGCCTTCGGTCTGCTTGAACTCCTCCTTCATTTCCCGCAGCGACATTTTCTGCCGCTCGTACCATTGCCGGTACTGGAACAGGTAATCGGCGGCGGCGACCACCGCCATCATGGCAACCACCGCGCCCAGCAGCTTGAGCGCCAGCGACTGGGTCAGCGGCAGCACCGCGACCGGATCGCTGCGCACCAGCCCTTCGAGCCGATCGCGCTCGGGCCACATCAGCGCGGTCAGCACGCTGCCGACCACCACCAGCTTGATGAGGCCCTTGGCGAAGTTGGCGAGCGCCTGCTTGGAGAACAGCCGCTTGAGGCCGGCGAGCGGCGAAATCTTGGAGAGCTTGGGCGACAGCGCCTCGAACGACCACACCAGCTGATGCTGGATCAGGTTGCCGCCGAGCGCCGCCAGCATCAGCAGCAGGAACGGAATCGCGATCGCCGCGATCAGTTCGACGCCGATCTTCTGGAACAACAGCGGCAGCGCGGGGCCGTCCATCCTGATGTCGTGCGCATTGGCGATCAGCCCGCGCATGGTGGTGGTCAGTCCATTGCCCATGCCGCCGGAGAACGTCATCAGCACCAGCGTGGCGCCGGCGATGACGAACCAGGTATTGACCTCCTGGCTCTTGACCACGTCGCCGCGCTTGAGCGCCTCCTCCAGGCGCTTTTGTGTCGGGTCTTCTGTTTTATCGGCGTCGTTGGTGTCTTCGGCCATGTTGCGCTCCCCGGTCAGCTATGCGGCGCAAGGTCGCCGAGCACGCCTTCGAGATAGCCGGTGAAGGTGCCCATCATGGCGCCGATCACCAGCACCAGCAGCAGGAAGCCGAGCAGGATCGACAGCGGCAGGCCGATGAAGAACACCTGCATCTGCGGCATCAGCCGCGACAGCACGCCGAGCCCGAGATTGAACAGCAGTCCGAACACCAGAAACGGCGCCGAGAGCTGGATACCGATGCGAAACGAGGTGGCGATCACGCGGGTCACGTGCTGCGCCACGTCGCCGACGATCGGCATCTCGCCCGGCTGGAAGATCGTGTAGCTGTCGTTCATCGCCGCGATCACCAGATGATGCAGGTCGGTGGCGAAGATCAGCGTGACGCCGAGCACGGTGAGGAAATTGCCGACCAGCAGGCCCTGCTGGTTCTGCGTCGGGTCGACCGCGGTGACGAAGCCCAGGCCCAATTGCTGGGCGACCACCGAACCCGCGACCTGCAACGCCGAGATCGCGAGCCGCGCGGTCAATCCCAGCACCGCGCCGACCATCAGCTCCTGGAACAGCACCACCAGCACCGGGCCGATCGCCTTGAGATCGACGGTATAGGCCTTCTGATGCGCCGGCAGCAGGATGGCGGTCAGCACCAGCGCCATGGTGAGCCGCACCCGCGACGGCACGTTCATTTCGCCGACGCCCGGCAGCAGCATGACCATGGCGCCGACGCGCGCGAATGTCAGCAGGAATGCGGCGGCGAGCGCCGGCAGGAATGAAATATCGATCTTCATAAGGTGTCAGCCGCTGACGATGCGGGCGGCGATCCGCAGCATCTCGGCGTGCAGTTTTTCGGCCATGAACGGCAGCGCGATCAGCAATGATATGAAGATCGCCAGGATTTTCGGCACGAAGGCGATGGTCATTTCCTGGATTTGCGTGAGCGCCTGCAGCAGCGAGATGGCGACGCCGACCGCCAGGCCGACCAGCATGACCGGCGCCGAGACGATGATGAGCGTGTAGATCGCGTCGCGGGCGACGTCGAGAACTTCGGGTCCGGTCATTGTTCCTGCTCTATCGTTTTAGGTTGGCGCATGATCTTTTCCGAAAACCGGTTCCCACTTTTCGGGATCATGCGCTTAAATCGGCATCTTCATGATTTCTTCGTAGGCCGCGATGACCTTGTCGCGCACCGCCACCACGGCATCGATGGCGACCTCGGTCTCCGCCACCGCGGTGACCACGTCCACCATGTTGGATTTGCCGTTGGCCATGGCGCGGGTCTGGATGTCGGATTTCTTGCCCGCCTCGTTGACGGCGCCGAGCGCCTCCTTGAGCACGGACGTAAAGCTGGTTTCGCTATTGCCTTCGGCCACCGGCGCACGGCCGAGCAAGGCCGACGGATCGGCGGCGAGGCGCGCGACATTGGCATAGGCGCTGGCGGCGGCGAGCGGTGTGGCCATGAGTTAAGCCTTTCAAGCCTTGAGGATATCGATGGTGCGCTGGATCATGCGCCGCGTGGCGCTGATCACATTGACGTTGGCTTCGTAGGACCGCTGGGCCTCGCGCATGTCGGTCATTTCCACCAGCGGATTGACGTTGGGATATTTGACGTTGCCGTTGCTGTCGGCGGCGGGATGGCCGGGCTCGTATTTCAATCGGAATTCGGATGTGTCGTTGCGCACGCGCCCGAGCTCGACCAGCCGCGCATCGAGCGCGCGGTCGAATTCGCTGCGGAAGGTCGGCACCTTGCGACGATACGGATTGGCGCCCGGCGCCGACGGCGTCGAGTCGGCATTGGCGATGTTTTCGGAAATAATCCGCATGCGGCCGGCCTGCGCGCGCAAGCCGGACGCGGCGATCGCCATGGTCTTGAGAAAATCCACCTTTTCCCTCCTTCGCGCGGTTCGCGCGCGCGTGATATCAACGCTTGCCGAGCGCGGTCTTGATCAGATTGAGGCTGCGGGTGTAGAGCGCGGTCGCCGCCTGGTAGTCCATCTGGTTGGCGGCCACCTTCATCATCTCGTCCTCGAGACTGACCGCATTGCCGGTCGGGCGAACATCGTAGTTGCCCTTGCTCTCGGTACGGAACGCCGAGCCGCTCAAGCCCATTCCGGCGATGTGGCCGTTCTCGGTGCGCGAGAGCGCGACGCTCGAGACCGCGGCCGGCGTGACCTGGGCCGGTTCGTCGAATTTCGGCGGGGTGAGATCGCGCGGGCGGAATTTGGGCGTATCGGAATTGGCGACGTTTTCGGACAGCACGCGCTGGCGCTCCTGCGCCCATTCCAGCCGGGTGCGCAGCATGGACAGGATCGGAATATCGGTGATCGCCATGGCGCCCCCTTAAAAAGTCCCCTTTCGCGGCTATGCCGCGCTAGGCAGACTTTGCCGGGCGTATGGTTAATGGCGGGTAAAGGGATAGGGATGAAGCGGCGGGAACTCACCGTCGCAGTGGTGGTTTACCAGCATCAGTAATTCAGTTTCGCAGCCCGGGTGCCAAAAGGCTCGTTATTTGTTAATGCTCTGTTAGTATTCGGGGCGGCAAATTGTGCCTAACGGTATTAACCATTCGGGCGATTCCCGTCCGATGAGCGGCTGCACCAGGAACGGAGCGCATTGATGTTCGAGACCCTGTTCGGCTCGGAAATGCCGCTGGCTGCCCGGTTCTTTATCGCCTTCCTGGTCGTGCTCGGCCTGATCGGGCTGACCGCGTGGCTGGTGCGCCGGTTCGGCGCAAGCCGCATGGGCGGCGGCGCGGCGCGCGGACGCCAGCCGCGGCTGGCGGTGATCGATGCAGCCACCGTCGACGGGCGCCGGCGCCTGGTGCTGATCCGCCGCGACAATATCGAGCATCTCCTGATGATCGGCGGCCCGACCGATCTGGTGGTCGAGCCCAATATCGTGCGCGCGGTTGGCTCCCGCGAAGTCACGCGCGAGCCGTCGCGGATCGACGTCGCTGCGCGCGAAGAAACCTGGCCGCTGCAGCCGGTGGGCGAGCCGACGCCGGTTCCGGCGCCGCGTCCCTACCGTTCGGCCGACACCGAGGACACCTGGTTTGCGCCGGAGCCAGCCGCCCGGGCTGTGCCAGAACCAAGCGGCCGGGCTCGCCCCGCCGACAGCCTCGCCGGGCTCGCCGCCGAATTGTCGACGCGGCTTCAATGCGCCCGATCTCGGCCCGCCGCCGGCCGCAACGAACCGGCAACGCGCGCCAGCGCGGCGCACAGCGAGCCCGCGCCATCGCCGCAGAACGATCATAATCTCGCGGAGATGGCGCAGCAGCTGGAAGCAGCGCTGCGCCGATCGCCAATGCCGGAAGGCCGCCCGCCGGTGACCGATCCGCTGGCCGCGCAAGCGGCCAATCCGCCGGCCAGGCCCGCCGATGCACCCGCGCGCGCGCCGATGCGCGATTTCAAATCGCGCGTCGAGCCGAAATTCGAACCCAAGTTCGAGCAAAAGTTTGGCGCCAGGCCCGAGCCCCGGCTCGAGCCGGCGGCGGCGCCGGGCAAGAACTCTCTACAACAATCTTGAAGAGGAGATGGCCAGTTTGCTGGGCCGTCCTTCAGGCAAGACGTGACAGCCCATTCCGACCGCCGTGTCCGTCTTGTGACGGTGGCGATCGGAGTAGCGGGGCTGATCCTGGCAGCGGCATCGCCCGCTGCCGCGCAGGACATCAGCGTCAATTTCGGACAGAACGGCGGCGGCGGCGGCCTGACCGAGCGCGTGATCCAGATGATCGCGCTGCTCACGGTGCTGTCGCTGGCGCCGTCGATCCTCGTGATGATGACGTCGTTCACCCGCATCGTGGTGGTGCTGTCGCTGCTGCGCACCGCGCTCGGCACCGCCACCGCGCCGCCCAATGCGGTGATCGTCTCGCTGGCGCTGTTCCTGACCGCGTTCGTGATGGGGCCGGCGCTGCAAAGCGCCTACGACACCGGCATCCGGCCGCTGGTGGCCAATGAGATTACCGCCGAGCAAGCCTTCGAGCGCGGCTCCGGACCGTTGCGCGCCTTCATGCAGAAGAACGTGCGCGAGAAGGACCTCAAGCTGTTCGTCGACATGGCGAAGGAAACCGCGCCCGCCAAGCCCGAGGATCTCTCGCTGCGCGTGCTGGTGCCGGCCTTCATGATCTCCGAGCTTAAGCGCGCCTTCGAGATCGGCTTCCTGTTGTTCCTGCCGTTCCTGATCATCGACCTGGTGGTGGCCTCGGTGCTGATGTCGATGGGCATGATGATGCTGCCGCCGGTGGTGGTGTCGCTGCCGTTCAAGCTGATCTTCTTCGTGCTGGTGGACGGCTGGAGCCTGGTCGCCGGCTCGCTGATCCAGAGCTACGGGACGTAAAGCAATCAACGTCCGAATTGTGTCTAGCGCGCGCCGGTCCGCGCTTGGGGCTGCCTTGCAATCGACCCGGTCGGCGACTTGTCGGGCTTGAGCGGCACGCCGGCCGGCGCATTCGGCGGCAACGGCGACAGCGCGGCGGCGGGCTTCACTGGCGCATTCAGGACGGCCTTGTCGGGCACCGGCGCTTGCAACTCGAGCTTTTCGGTTTCGCCGGCTCGGGCGGGGCCGCTGCCGGCGCAGCATCATCCTTGGCGGTCGGATCGGCCGGCGACACGGGAGCCGCATCCGGATAACGCGCGCGCATGTCGCGCAGGAACGTGTTGAGCGTATCGACGCTCGCGACCTTCTTGGCGACGTCCTGGAATTCCTGTCCGCTGGTGCCGATCGGCGCGCTCACCACGTCGAAGGCGCGGCGATCCGGCCCGTCCGCCATCTTGGCCGCGTATTTCTCGCGCAAACGCGACAAGTCCGATCGCCTCTTCGCCGAGCGCAAAGCCGATCGCCGCGCGCAGGATGTCGGCGCGCTCGGTATCGCTCAAAGGCGCGAACTCGCGCCAGCGCTCGCCATAGAGCAGCTCGATCTGCTCGGCCGCGTCGCGCCAGCGCTGCGCCGCCCACAGGATATCCGAGCGCAGCCGGATCGCCTCGCGGCCCTGGATATTGGCGATCAATTCGAGCGCGAGCTCATGGCGGCCGGTATCGGACAGCGCGCGCGCCTCCAGCAGCAGCCGCTCGTCGCGTAATTCGTTCGACAGCTCCGACGGTGCGCGTCGCCTGCAACGTAGCGAGCGCGCGATCCGGCTTGCGGTTCATGAGATAGATGATCGCCAGGCGGGTCGCGACCTGCGCGCGCGCGGCGCCTTGCAGGCGGTGATCGACCTGGTGCTGGAGCAATTCCGCCGCCTGGTCGAGCAGGTCGACCGCCACCAGCCGGTCGGCCAGCCGGCGGATCATTTCGTCGCCGCGCCGCCCGATCGGCGTCAGCTCGCGGAAATCGTAGAACAGGCCGAGCGCCTCGACCGGCGGCAGCGCGTCGCCTTTGCCGGCGAGAAACAGGCTGTCGAACGTCACCGCCGCCTCATCCTGGATCTTGCGGGTGTGGTCGGAATTGGGATGCGCCATCATCGCCGTGCGCATCACGTGGAAGGCGTCGCGATAGCGGCTGTCCTCGGTATAAAGATGCGCCAGCAGCTTGAGACCTTCGACTTCGGTCTCGTCGCCGCGCCAGACGGTGGTGAGCGTCTCCAGCTCGTGGATCATGTCCTTGCGCGGCATGTCGCCGACGGCAAACTCGCAGCACGATCTCGCGCAGGCGTCCTTGCGCGGCGGACGCGGCGGTCGCGCGACGCCGCGGCGGCGCGGTAGTTGGTGAGCGCGTCCTCGTTGCGGCCCAGGCCTTCATACAGGCGGCCGACCAGCACGGCGATCACCGGCTCCAGTTCCGGCGGCACGCCGATGCGTCTCGAACTCGTTGACGAGCCGCGTGGCGCCGGTGTAGTCGCGCACCTCGATGGCCGAGCGCAGCGCCTCCCGCATCGCCATCCGCTGCAATTCGATCGGCAGCGCGCCGATGGCGGCCTCGACATTCTTGAAGGCGTCGCGCGCTTCCGGCCATTTGCCCTGGCGGGCATAGGCGATCGCACGCCAGATCGGCGCGTCCTGCTGGTTGCCGACCTGCGGATTGGCGAGCTCCTTGAGCGCCTCATCGGGCCGGTCGAGCATCACGTCGGCGACTGCCTTGAGCACGCTGCCGGTGACGTCGTCCGCGCCGCGTTTGTCGGCGAGCGCGACGTCGAGCACGGCCTTGGCCTCCGCCGCCATGTCGCGCGCGAGATAAAAGCGCGCGAGATTGAGCCGCGCCTGCTTGCGCTTGGTCTCGGGCGCGGCGGCGGCAAGGCTGATCAATTCGGCCTGCCGGTCGCTGAATTTGGCCTGGCGGTCGAAGCCCCACAGTTGCGTGTCGAAGGTCAAGGCGCGGAAGGCGGGCGCGACCTGCTGCTGGCTGCCGAGCGCCGTCGACGACAGCGACAGCCCGCCCGGCCGGCCGATCGTAATCTTGTCGACCGCGAGCTCGGCCGTGATGTCGTCGGCGATCGGCTGCACCACCACGCCATGGGTCGACGGCAGCGCGCGCAGCTCGACGAAATCCTGGCCTTTCAGGAAGCCGCGCGCCGGCCCGAGCGCGGTGATCACCATCAGCCGGTCGCCGACGTCGGGATCGGTGAGGCGATGAATCTTGCGCGCATCCTCGAACGGAATGGCGATGCTCGCCCGGCCCTTGCCGACGATGCTGCGTGCAATGCCGAGCGGGCGCGTCGGCACCGCGACGGTGTCGCCGATATTGACGATCCAGCCGGGGCCGTCGGCATCGAGGCTGGCCAGCCGCGGCCGCTCCAGGCGGATACGCACGATTGCTTCGCCGTCCTCGCCGCGCTCGAACACCGCGTTGCGGATCACCGGACTGGCATCGGTCGACAGCGCGGCAAGATCGATCTTGGCGGCGCTGTCGAACACCAGCCACAGCGTGTCGGCGCGGCGGAAGACGGCGGCCGGCGTCGGCACCGCGAACGGGAATTCGACTTGCAGATTGTCGCCGGACCGGTTCACCACGGCGACCACGGCTGCGTCCGGATTGGGCGCCGGCCGCGCGTGCTCGGTGGCGGCCGATTTCGGCGCGTCTTCTGGCGCGGCGGGCGCTACAGGCGGCGCAGCGCCAACAGGCGGTGCGGCCGCTTCAGCGGGAGCCGGTGCGGCGGCGGCCTTGGGCGCCGTGTCCGATTGCGCTGCCGGCGCCGGCACGGAAGGCGCGGACGCTGGCGGCGCGGATGCAGGTTGCGGCTGTTCGGCCAGCTTTCGCCGGAGGCGGCGGCAGTGGCGGCGGCGTGACTTTCGCCGCAGGCTGCGGCGCGGCGGCGGGCGCCGGCGCGGCCGCGTCGATCGTCGGCGGCGCGGACGGCGACTTCGGCGGCTGATCCGGCACGGCTGCATCCTTCGCCGGCACGGTTTCCGGCGGCTCGATCGCGGGCACGGTTTTTGGCGCAGCGGCGACCTTCTCAGCCCCCTGCTCCGCCGCCTGCTTTGCTTTGGCGCCTTCGAGGCCGATATCGACCACGATGCTGCGGTCTTCGCGGAACTGCGCACCGTCGGCGCGCCGTTGAGCGTGAAGATGACGGCGACGGAATCGAATTCGGTTTCGGCGTCGATCGATTCCAGCGTCGGCGGCAATGCCGCCTTGGCGTCCGCCAAATCCCATTTCACCGGCTGGTCGAAATTGAGCGTGAGCTTGCCGTCGGCGCGCTCGGGCACGACATTGACCGTGTCCGGCATTTCGAACACGTAACGGATGAAGGTCGGCTGGCTGGCGACCTTGACCCGGATCGTCGACGGCTTCTTCTGCTTGGCGGTCGTGGCGCTGCGCACGCAATTGCCGTTCGGCCTCGCGCGCGCGGCGCGCGAGTTCGTCGATCACCTCCTGCGGCAGACCGGGCATGATGCCCTTCCAGGTGTCGGGCAGGAGATCGACATAGAGCCGCTCGGCCGCCGCAATCGTATTGATCTTCACCTTGCGCGTGAGCGCGATCCGGATCGCGGTGCCGTCGGGATCGCGCCGCGCCGCGCTGATATAATCTGGCGGCGCTGGCATTGAGGCGATCGACCGCGATATCGACCGGCTTCTTGAAGCTGACCACCACGATCGCGCCCGAGACGCGGACGCTCGCCTCGACCTCCTCGCTCGAGGCGGAACACCAGCCGCGCATAACCGCCGTCGGTGGAGACCTGGACCTCGCCCTTGACCGGCTCTTCGGCGCGCGCATTGCCGGCAAAGATCAGCGCGAGCAGCGCGAGCGCCGCCGCGCGGCCGAGATGCCGCGGCCATTGCCGCGCATGCTCATGCGCGCGCATATCTTTCAAGCGCAGTGGCAAAGCCGTCATGAAGCCGTTCCACCCGGCGACAATGCCGGTTGCGGCAGCCTAGGGTTTGGCGTTTAACGTCGCGTTAACCGTGCTTTTGTCCGCTTTTCGGGATCATGCGCTACCCGCCGTTCGGCGTGCCTTCGATCTTCGGCAATTGATCCGGATTTTGCGATTTCGGCGCGCTGGCGCGCGCGGCGAGCTCGACGGTGAGCCGCTCGGCGGCTTCCGGAGACATCTGCGCCAGGATTTCCGACATCTTGCGCGGGTTCATCTGGGTCGCGACGTCGACCAGGATCTTCATGTCGAGGCGGTCGAAAATGCGGGCGGCTTCCTTCGCCTTCATGTTCTCGTACATGGAAACGATGCTCTTGAAGCGATCCGCCTCGGCCTTGTCGCGGTTGCCCATCGCGGCGTTGACGCGGGTCTCCACGTCCTTGAGTTCGGCGACCTTGGCTTCCACCCGCTTCTCCGCCGCCTTCAGCAGGTTCTCGCGCATTTCCAGGTCGCGGCCGCGGGTGTCGAGCTCCTGCCGGCGTTCCTGCAGGCGCTCGAGCACGGCACGCTCGCCGGCGGACGCCATTTTGCCGGCCTCGAGCGGCACTAGGCAGATCGCCGATTTCGAGCTTGGGCGGGTCCGGCGGCTTCTCGCTCGTCTTGAGCGGCGGGCCATTCGCTTTGTCGTCCTCGCCGACCGAGCCGGTGACGTCGCGATTGCCGGCGTCACTATAGTTGAACATTTCCTGCGCCCAGGATTGCTTGGGCACGGCGGCATCGGGCATGACCTGCTTGTCGGCGACGATGATCTTCGGGTAGTCCGGCACGCTCTCGGCGCTGGTGATCTGCATGTCGGTCTTGTTGCGGCCCTGTAGCCGCTCGGCCAGCGTATAGCCGCCGTCGAACACGAGACCGGAGACCTTGAGCGCGAACAGGCTGATCGTGGCGAGCAGCACGATCGGGATCAGCCGGAAATCGCGCGTAAAGCGGATCATGCCGCAAGGCCGCCCGATTTCCCGCCATGCGCGCGCGCGTGCGTTCGGCGAAGGCTTGCGCGGCGGCGGCCACCGCCTTGGCGTCGGGAACGGGCGAGGGCTCATCGCCCGCCCGGCCGACGCCGGCGATGCGGGTGAGCCGCGCCAGCAGTTCCTCGCCGGCCTTGAGCTGATGCTCGATGTCGGCGGACAATTGCTCGCTGCGGTCTAGCCGCTCGCTCAAGCTCTGCTCGCCATCGCGCATGGTCGCTTTCAGGCCGGCGATGGCGCGCTCGGCGATTTCGGTGGCGGTGATCAGCTCGGCAATGGTCGCGCGCAGCGATTGCTCGTCGGCCTTGAGCAGACGAAGCTGCTTGTTGAGCCGGACGCAATACAGGATCGTCAGCAGCAGCAGGATCGAGACCATGGCTCTCGACCAGGAAGCCGTAATGGTAGCTCACTGCGCCTCCATCCGATTTGTGGGCTCGTCCGCCTTCTCGAACATGGCGAACGTGGTCCGCGGTTTGCGCAACGCCTTGGCGACGCGCACCGCGACGCGGTCGCCGACCTTGCCCATGCGGCCTTCGGTCAGCGTGATGTCGCCGCAGCGCACCGTCACCATCGCATCGGGCTTGAGTTCGAGCATCAGCGTGTCGCCGACATTCAGGCTCATCATCCGCCGCAACGGCAGCCGCGCTTCGTACAGCACGGCATCGACGCCGATTTGCGCCTGGCCGATTTCGGTCGCGAGATGGCCTTCCCAGATCGGGTCGCGGCCGAACTTCTCGCCCATGAACATCTGCAGCAGCACGGCGCGGATCGGCTCGATGGTCGCGTAAGGCAGCAGCAGTTCGATATTGCCGCCGCGGTCTTCCATGTCGATGCGCAGCCGCACCAGGATCGCGGCATTGGCCGGCCGCGAGATCGCGGCAAAGCGCGGATTGGTCTCCAGCCGGTCGATGTTGAACTTGACCGGCGACAGCGGCTTGAACGCGAGTTCCGCATCCGCCAGCACCACCTCGATCATGCGCTTGACCAGATTGGTCTCGATCGTGGTGTAGGGCCGGCCTTCGACGCGCACCGTGCTCTGCCCGCGCCGGCCGCCCAGCAGCACGTCGATGATCGAATAGATCAGGCTGGAATTGACGGTGGCGAGGCCGAAATTGTCCCACTCCTCGGCCTTGAACACCGCCAGGATCGCCGGCAGCGGAATCGAATTGAGATAGTCGCCGAAGCGCACCGAGGTGATGCGGTCGAGCGAGACTTCGACGTTGTCGGACGTGAAATTGCGCAACGAGGTCGTCATCAGCCGCACCAGGCGGTCGAAGACGATTTCCAGCATCGGCAGGCGCTCGTAGGACACCATCGCCGAGTCGATGATGGCGCGGATGCCGGAATTGTCGTTGAGCGTGACGTCGCTCAGGCTGAAGCCGAGCAGACTGTCGATTTCTTCCTGATTGAGGATGCGCTCGGCGCCGCCCTTGGCGGACTGGAAGCCATTGCTGCCGTCGTCGACCATCGCCGCCCATTGCGCGGCGGCTTCATCGACGCCGGGTCCGGCAGCAGCCTCCGCAGCCGGCGCCGGCTGCGCCGGATTCCGATTCCAGCGCCACGCCCCATTCGGCGGCCAGCGCGTCTTGGTCGATCTGGTTATTTTGCGCCATTGGGTAGTGCCGCACTTTCTCGGATTAGATCAAAAACCTGACCTGCATTATCACGCCGTCACTGAACGACGATCTCCTTGAACAGAACGGCGGTGATGCGGTTGGGCGCGACCGCGGCATTGACGCGCCGGGTCAGCTCTTCCTTGAGCCGGTAAAGCCCGGCGGAGCCGTCGAGATCGGTCGGCCGCAATTCGCGCAAATAAGTCTGGAAGGCATCCATCACCCGCGGCATCAGCGGCTGGATCTGCGCCACCAGGTTGGGATCGGGCAATTCGAGCACGATCTTGACCTTGAGATATTGCGTGCGGTCGGTGCCGGCATTCGACAGATTGACCAGCACGTCGGGCAGATCGACGAAGATCGCGGGCTTGACGGCCGATTGCGCCGGCCTTGTCGTGCGAGCCGCCGCCGAAGAAGAGATAGGCGCCAGCCCCGCCGCCGCCGAGCACCAGCAGGCCGGCCGCGGCGATGATGATCATCTTGAGCGGCAGTTTTTTCTTCGGCTTCGCCGCCGGCGTTTCGGCCTCGTCGTCCGGCGTGTCGTCGCGTTCAGCGTCCGCCTGCTTCGCCTTGGCTGCTGCCATGAATTATTGCCCCGGTTCTCAGCGTTTGGGCGGCTCGGCGCGCGGCGTCGCACCAGGCAAACGCCGCGGATGCGCGACGCTGCGCCCCCTTCATGGGAAGGTAGGTCGGTATGGTTAACAGATGCTTTCCCGGGTTCCCTGGGCCGGAATCTTTTGCCGGGTGAGACCCGCCGAAAGGGCTGTTTTTGCCCCGGCCGGCGGCCTCGGCTTTTTAGCTAATCAACTGATCTAACTTGATATTTTCACTTGGCACGGCGGCTGCAATGAATGCGTTGGCCGCCGGCTTGGGAGAGCGTGGTGGCCATGGCTTCGGCAAGGCGCGGCCTCGGGAGGGCTTCAGACCTTGCCGGTTACCAGGGGAGTTACCGATGCAGAACGCACTTCTGGTCGGACTGTCGCGCCAGGTCGCGCTCGGTCGCGAACTCGACGTGGTCGCCAACAACATCGCCAACATCAACACCACCGGCTACAAGGCCGACGGTTCGCTGTTCGAGGAATTTCTCTCGTCGGCGGCGCGCGCCGATCAGACCGCGGCGCGCGTCAGCTTCGTGCGCGACCGCGGCACCTGGCACGATCTGAGCCCGGGGCCGATCGAGAAGACCGGCAATCCGCTCAACGTCGCCATCGACGGCAACGCCTTCCTGGTCGTGCAGACGCCGCGCGGCGAGCGCTACACCCGCAACGGCGCGCTGCAGATCAACGGCACCGGCGCAGCTCGTCACCAGCGAAGGCGATCCGGTGCTCGGCGACGCCGGCCCGATCGTGTTCCAGCCGACCGACCATCAGATCTCGATCAGCCTCGACGGCACCATCAGCGTGCGCGAAGGCACCTCGAAAACGGATTCGCTGCGCGGCACGTTGCGGCTGGTGTCGTTCGACAACGCGCAGCAACTGCAGAAGGACGGCAGCAGCACATTCCCGACCACCGGCGACGCGCAGCCGAAGCCGACCAAGACATCGCGCGTCATGCAAGGTTCGATCGAAAAATCGAACGTGCGCGGCGTCGTCGAGATGTCGCGCATGATCGAAATCACGCGCACCTACACCCAGATCGCGGCGATGCTGCAACAGCAGAACGATCTCAGTCAGTCGGCGATCGACAAGCTCGCCGAAGTCCCGAATTGATGATCGAGGAGAGTTGAAACCATGCGTGCACTTCATACCGCGGCGACCGGCATGATGGCCCAGGAACTCAACGTCCAGGTCATCTCCAACAACATCGCCAACATGCGCACCACCGGCTACAAGCGCCAGCGCGTCGAATTCCAGGATCTGCTCTACGAGCATGTGAGCCGCATCGGCACGCAGACCTCGGCGCAGGGCAACATCCTGCCCGTCGGCATCGATCTCGGCGGCGGCGTCAAGACCGTCGGCACGCCGCGCCTGATGACGCAAGGCACGCTGTCGCAGACCGGCAGCAGCCTCGACCTCGCGATCCGCGGCGACGGCTTCTTCAAGATTCAATTGCCCGACGGCACCTACGCCTATACCCGCGACGGCTCGTTCCAGATGGACGCGCAAGGCCGCATCGTCACCGCGCAGGGCAACGTCGTGCAGCCGGCCATCACGATCCCGACCAATTCGACCGGGCTGACGATCAACGCGCAGGGCCAGGTGTCGGTCACGCCGCAGGGCTCAACGACGCCGACCGTGCTCGGGCAATTGACGCTGACCCGCTTCATCAACCAGGCCGGCCTGCTCGCCATCGGCGACAACATGTTCACCGAGACGCCCGCCTCCGGCACGCCGCAGGACGGCCTGCCCAACACCGACGGCGCCGGCGACATGCAGCAAGGCAATCTCGAGCAGGCCAACGTCGAAGCGGTCAGCGAGATCTCCGATCTGATCGCCGCGCAACGCGCCTACGAAATGAACGCCAAGGTGATCACCGCCGCCGACCAGATGCTGTCGGCGACCTCCAACCTGATGCGCTGAGGTCGAACCATGATCCGCACATTCACGCTCGCCATCGCAGCGCTTACCGCGCTCGGCGCCGCGCAAGCTTCCGCCGCGCCCGAGCAAGACCGGCCGGTGCTCAAAGCCGAGGCCATCGTCACCGGCGACGTCGTGCGCATCGGCGATCTGGTCGAGCATGCCGGCATCGTCGCCAATGTGCCGATCTTCCGCGCGCCCGATCTCGGTTCCACCGGCACGGTGCCGGCCGACGCCGTGATCGAGGCGGTGCGCGCTGCACGCGCTGGTCGGGCTCGACACCGGCGGCTTCAGCGAAGTGGTGGTGACGCGCGCGAGCCGCACGATCCCGGCCAAGGAAATCGAAGACTGCGTCGCCGCAGGCGCTGTCCAGGCAAATTCGCGCTCGGCGAGGCCAAGGACATCGGCGGTCAATTTCGAGCGCGAACTGCGCGCAATCCAGGTCGAGCCCAGTGCCAAGGGCGAGCCGCGCGTCGCGCGCATCACCTTCGACGCGCGCAGCGGCCGCTTCGACGTCACGCTCGAAATGCCGACCGGCGCCATCAATCGCGGCCTGCTGCGGCTTTCCGGCCGCGCCATGGCGACCGTCGAAGTCGTCACCATCCTGCGGCCGGTCGAGCGCGGCGCGAATCATCAAGGAAGCCGACGTGCTGATCGAGCGGCGTCCGCGCGCCGAGATCGGCCGCGACATTCGTCACCGACCGCGACCAGGCGATCGGCTTTGCCGCCCGCACTTCGTTGCAGCCGGGCCGGCCGCTGCGCGCCGCCGACCTGATGAAGCCGGAACTGGTTCAGCGCAACGAGACGGTGACGCTGATCTACGAAGCTGCCGGGCATCATGCTGACGGTGCGCGGCAAGGCGATCGAAGGCGGCGCCGACGGCGACGTGATCAGCGTGCTCAACGAGCAATCCAAGCGCACGGTGCAAGGCGTGGTGGTCGGTCCCGGCCGCGTCATCATCAGCACCAGTTCGCCGCGGCTTGCCGCCAATATCCGCCGACCGAACCCGCCACCAATGCGAAGGCGCCTTAACGCATGATCCCGAAAAGTGGAATCCGGTTTTCGGAAAAGATCATGCGCAAGGAAATCTTTCATCTTTTGTGAAACTAACCCATCTTTGTGAAAGTGATGTCGATGAATGTCCTCAAAGTGATGCGTCATGCGGTTCTGGCCACGCTCGCGGCCTCGCTGCTCTGCGGCTGCGCCGCGATCGACCGGATCAAGAATATCGGCCAGCCGCCGCCGCTGGCCGCGGTCGACAATCCGACCACGCGGCCGGGCTACAAGCCGGTGCAGATGCCGATGCCGGCGGCGCAGCCGGCCTCCTACAATCCGAATTCGCTGTGGCGCAACGGCTCGCGCGCCTTCTTCAAGGACCAGCGCGCGCACCAGATCGGCGACATTCTCACCGTCAAGGTCAACATCACCGACAAGGCCAACATCGCCAACGAAACCCAGCGCAGCCGCGAACAACAAGGAAGACTCCGGCATCACCGATTTCATCGGCAGCAAGACCATCCGCCAATCCGGCGAAAGCCGATATTGCCAGGCCGCATCCTCACCGCCGACTCGAGTGCGTCGAGCGACGGCAAGGGTTCGGTCAACCGCCAGGAGGCGTTGCAGACCAACGTCGCCGGCGTGGTCACGCAGGTGCTGCCGAACGGCAACCTGGTGATCGAGGGCCGGCAGGAGATCAGGGTCAATTTCGAGATCCGCGAGCTGATCGTCGCCGGCGTGGTGCGGCCGGAGGACATCGAAAGCGACAACACCATCGATTCCACCAAGATCGCGCAGGCGCGCATCGCCTATGGCGGGCGCGGCCAGATCACCGACGTGCAGCAGCCGCGCTACGGCCAGCAGGTGCTCGACGTGATCCTGCCGTTCTAGATTTAAACTTACCTCTCCCTGCAAAGGGGGAGAGCCGGCCCTCGGGCTTCGACCCGAGGCTCGCCCGCCGAAGCGCAGCAATGTCGGGCGGGTGCGGGGTCGTCGCCTCGCCGGCAACGAGTTTGTAAGTGTGGCTTGCTGTTGAGTGAGTTGCCCGACTAAGCAGTTTAGTTCAGCTCCCGCGCCGTTTCCGTTTCGCGAGCGTAAACGGCGTCAACGACGCGGCCTCCGGATGCTCCCCAGCCGGAGGCCGCGGTTCGTTTTGGCCAACGCCGCCGTAATCAGCGCGGGTGCGGCTGCGGCGGTGACTTGTCCGATGACACCGCCCAGTTTCGCGAGAAGGCGCTTTTTTCGCCTCGCTTCGCACGGTGGAAATGTCCACCGTGCGATTACCAGTGACGAACTACAGTTCGTCCCGGTTCAGGGGTGCTTCTCGTTCTTAGCCGCACGGATACCCTGAGTGGTCGCGTCTTTCTCGCACATATACGCGCCTGATTTGGTGTGGCCGTAGTCGGCGTTGCCGGCGAAGTGATAAATCTTCGAGTCAAGATTTGCCCAGACGACGGTCGCTGTAGGGCAATGCGCTTTGGCCAGCGATTCCATCGCATACTGATTAGCGCCGGTAGGAGCGCTGGCGGCGGCAGGCGCGGCGGCGGCAGGCGCTGCCGGTTTGGCGGGCGCCATCGCCGATGGGGCCGCCGGAGCCACGGGCTTTGCTTGCGCCGCTGGCGCGGCGGCGGGCGCTGCGGCAACGGCGCCGGCGCGGCATTTCTCGACGTAAGCCTTTTCCGTTATCCCATTTTTCTGATTGGCAGCCTTATCCGCCTTCCATTCGTCTTCGCAGGCCTTCACGGTCTTTTTCTCAGCAGCCGCGGGAGCAGCGGCCGACTTCTCTTTCGTCGACGACGCAGCGGCCGGGGCTGCCGGGGCCGCCGACTTCGCTTTCGACGAATTCAGCGGCGGGGGCGGCGGGCTTGGCAGCGGCGGTGCCGGCGCGGCATTTCTCGACGTAAGCCTTTTCCGTTACCCCTTTCTTCTGATTGGCAGCCTTGTCAGCCTTCCATTCGTCTTCGCAGGCCTTCACAGTCTTCTGCTGGGCATGAATCGGCGCGGATAACGCAAAAACGCCGACGATGGCCGCACAGATAAATGTTTTGATTTTCATTTGGAACGCCTCCCTGGATGGTCGATAGCCGGTCAGCCTCGACCGCTGGATCAAAGCTGCCGGACTCCTATGGATTTCGTCACCGGGCTCAGCGCGTCATTGCCAGTCGACGCGTTGCATCGCCGGTTGCAACCTGCGCGCAAATTCACGACGTGGAGAGCTTCAGAAAGCCGCTTACCGTTTCCTCTGTCCGCGCGGGTGAACTGAATTCAAACAGCAGCTTATGACAGCACATATTCCCTCATTTCCAAAGTTAAAATTGCCGAAAACATTTCGGCAATCGGGCATTGTCCCCCTCAATGCAGATGGCGGCAATTCGTTCCCGTCATTAGAACGTTCAATTATGTGCGATCCGCCGGGCGCGTTTACAAGAAACGCTGTCGCAGCCGGTGCCATGCCGGGTCTGCGCGAGCCGCCCGAGGTTGATGAACGGATTCCAGCCTAAGCCGCATGATCCCGAAAAAGCGGGAACCGGTTTTGTGACAAAATCATGCGTGCGTAAAAATACCGAGCGGTTTACTCGCCCTGCCCGCGGCCCATTGCGTGGGATTCACGCCTTGCTGGCCGGCTGCAGGATCGGGTGCTGCCGTCAATCGTCGCGATAAATTCTTTCGCGCTGCTCGTGGCGCTCCTGCGCTTCCACCGACAGCGTCGCGATCGGGCGCGCTTCCAGCCGGCGCAGCGAGATCGGATCGCCGGTCTCCTCGCAATAGCCGTAGGTGCCATCGTCGATGCGGCCGAGCGCCGCGTCGATCTTGGCGATCAGCTTGCGCTGGCGGTCGCGCGCGCGCAGCTCGATCGCGCGGTCGGTCTCCGAGGAGGCGCGGTCGGCGAGATCGGGATGGTTCTGGTTCTCTTCCTGCAGATGCAGCAGCGTCTCCTTGGCCTCTTTCAGAATGTCTTCGCGCCAGGCGAGCAGCTTCAAGCGGAAATAGTCCCGCTGCCGCTCGTTCATGAACGGCTCCTTGTCGGACGGCCGATAGGTCTTGGTCTTGGCCAACATTCCCACGCACTCCCTGTTTTCTTTTGTTCTTGTTTCTTTTGTTCTTGGATCGCGAAGTCGCATCCCCTCGCGCGGCAGGCTTATATACGGCTGGCAAGCCCCGGACAATATCCCAGTAGGGGTTCCCGGTCAGGCCAATTATCGTGATATTTCAATGATTTGAGCAAATTGCCCGGGCCGGAGGGGCGCCCCGGCAGGCTAGCGGATACCGGCTTTGGCCAGTTCGACCGCCACCCGCAGGTCGATCTCCCCCAGCACCGTGTCGAGGCCGGCGTCGCCGGTGCCCTCGGTCAGGCCCTCGGCCGCCACTTTGAGTCGGGCGAGCGTGGAGCCGTCCACGCTGCCATCGAGCAGGCCGAGCTTGAGCGTATCGAGCACATCGAGCGCCTTGCGGCCTTTGACCACCGCGCGCTTCTTGCGTTCGGCCGGATCCTCCACCCCCTGCAGGGCGATCAGCGCATCGACGGTCGAAATCGCCCGCAACGAGCCGGCGGCGGCGGAATTGCGCGGCGCCTCCTGCTCATTGACCGTGAATGTGCCGCCGGCCGAGCGGCGCGCGGCTGCCGGCGCTTTCGCGAGCGCGGCCCCGTTGGCCCCGTAGATGCGCATGGCAATGACCCCCAACGAAAAGCGTATCGGTCCCCGAATACCTTAGAGCCTGAGCTTTTATGGTTAATCCGGCGTAAATGAACCGGCAAAAATTGCCGCCGGGTGCGTTTCGTGCCCGGCCGCAGGGCCCCTGCCCTCGCCGCGGCAATTCAAAAACCGCAAGCATTGCCAGAGTCTTGGGCGACGCGCCGGTGTTGGCACGGCGTTCGCATAGGTAATGGCAGTCAGACGTCACATTGGGGAGCAGTGATGACGAGGACCTTGCTGGCCGCTTTCTTGGCGGCGCTTATGGCCATGTTTGTCCCGGTGAATGCCGGGGCGACCTCGCGCATCAAAGACCTCGCCAATATCGAGGGCGTGCGCCAGAACCAGCTTATCGGCTACGGCCTGGTGGTCGGTCTCAACGGGACCGGCGACACCCTCAACAACATTCCCTTCACCAAGCAATCGCTCACCGCGATGCTGGAACGGCTCGGCGTCAATATCCGCGGCCAGACGCTGCGCACTGGCAACGTCGCCGCGGTGATGGTGACCGCGAACCTGCCGCCGTTCGGCACGCAAGGCACCCGCATCGACGTCACCGTGTCCGCGCTCGGCGACAGCAAGAGCCTGCAAGGCGGCACTTTGCTGGTGACCCCGCTGCTCGGCGCCGACGGCAATGTCTACGCCGTGGGCCAGGGCTCGGTGGCGATCGGCGGATTCCAGGCCGAGGGCGAGGCCGCCAAGATCGTGCGCGGCGTGCCGACGGTCGGCCGCATTTCCAACGGCGCGCTGATCGAGCGCGAGATCGAATTCACGCTGAACCGGCTGAGCCAGCTGCGCATGGCGCTGCGCAATCCGGATTTCACCACCGCCAAGCGCATCGCGGCCGCGATCAACGACTTCATCGGCGCGCCGACGGCGGAGCCGCTGGATCCGGGCACCGTCGGCATCACCATTCCCGAGCAATATCGCGGCAACGTGATCTCGCTGCTCACCGAAGTCGAGCAGCTTCAGGTCGAGCCGGATCTCGCCGCCAAGATCGTGATCGACGAACGTTCCGGCATCATCGTCATGGGCCGCGACGTGCGCGTGTCCATGGTCGCGGTGGCGCAGGGCAATCTCACTGTCACCATCACCGAGACGCCGCAAGTGAGCCAGCCGCTGCCGTACACGCGCGGCGGCACCACCAGAGTGGTTCCGCGCACGCGCATCGGCGTGCAGGAGGACGGCAAGAAGCTTGCGCTGGTCAAGGACGGCGTGTCGCTGCAGCAGCTGGTCGACGGGCTCAACGCGCTCGGCATCGGCCCGCGCGATCTGATCTCCATCCTGCAGGCGATCAAGGCCGCCGGCGCGATCCAGGCCGACATCGAGGTGATGTGATGGCCAGCGCCATTCCCCTCACCGCGCCGGGCTTGAGCCCGCTCGACATGCTCTCGGCACGCCAGGGCGCGCCAAGCACGCTGTCGGCCACCACCAAGGCCAAGGCGAAGGCTGCCTCGCAGGATTTCGAGGCCGTGTTCCTCAATTCCATGTTCCAGCAGATGTTCACCGGGCTCGAAGGCGAAGGTCCGTTCGGCGGCAATGGCGCAACCGGCGTCTGGCGCTCGTTCCTCACCGACGAATACGCCAAGTCGTTCGCCAAGGCCGGCGGCATCGGCATCGCCGACCAGGTCTATCGCTCGCTGATCGCGCAACAGGAGATCCGCTCATGAACGCCCTTTCGGCCGAGCCGCTTGCTCCGATCGCCAGCACGGGCGAGGCCGAGCAGGCCATCGCCAACCTGGAAAAGATCATGGACCGGCTGGTGGAAACCGTCGAGGAAGAGACCGCGCGGGTGCGCGCCGGCCGGCTGCGCGACGCCGTCGAACTGGACGAGGCCAAGGTCGAACTCGCCCGTCGCTATGCCGCCGAAAGCGACCGCGTGAAGGCCGCCAAGGATCTCATCGCCCAATCGCTGCCCGAGGCGATCGACCGCTTGCGCAAGCGTCACGACGCATTCCAGGCGTTATTGCAGACCAATCTGACGGTGCTGGCGACCGCGCACGCGGTCTCCGAGGGCATCATCCGCGGCGTGTCGGGCGAGCTTGCCCGCAAGCAAGCGCCTTCGACCTACGGCGCCTCCGGCCGCGCCAATGCACCGGGCAGCAAGGCAAGCCAGCCGCTGGCGGTCAGCCGCACGCTCTAGCGAGATCAATTTTTTCAGAAGATCGCGCCGGCTGTTTTTCACGGCCGCGCGATCGAAACTCTTGGCTAGGCCGTCTTCGAAATCTTCAGACCGGTGTTGATGTCGATCTGCGTGCCGTCAGTCTCGGTCATGATGTTATTCTTGGTATCGAGATAGGCGCCGTTGGCCATTTGGATAATGGACGTCGGGATCCACATATTTCGCGCCGCTGATCGTATCGTATTGCGTTCCGTCCGGCCTCGTCATGATGTTGCTATTAGTGTCGATCGTCGTTCCATCCGGCAAATAGATGAAGGGGTCGAGCACATTTTTCGGCTGCACCATCTGCTGCGTTGCAGCGAGTTGGCTCGCTACATCCTGCAGCTTTTTCTGAGCAGCCGCTTGCTGATTTTGAGCCGCCTCCTGCGCAATCAGGCTGGAGGCGTTGACGACACTGTTTTGCGAAATGAGTGCAAAGTTGTTCGCATTGGTGGAGCTTGAACCCAGAAAAGAATTGATGCTGCCATCGCCGCCGGAGTTTGCCAGCATCCCCAGAAGGCCGCCCTGATTTTGTTCGTTTTGGATGGCGGTAAACGTGTCGGCGAGCCAGTTCGAGCCCGAGCCCGTGCTGAAAAGCTGGCTGTACAGACTGGCGGTCGTCGACGAACTAATCACTGACATAACGGCGAAAGTCTACGCCGGTAGCGTTAAAAAAGTCTGACCGTTAACAATTTGCTAACGGGCCAACGCGCCAGACCGCATTTCAGGCTTTGCCGCCGGCCGGCCAAGCACGGTGCGCATGGGCGCGGGCCTTCGCGAACCGGCAATTCCAATTCGATTTAAACTCGATCGACCACGAACAAGAAGCGATAACTTGTTAACCATGATCTTTTACGCGCCGTTTGGAGCCGTGTGCGATGACATTTCCCGATCCTCTGGATCGTACACGTGTAACTGCCAGTACGGCATATAGACCAGAAAGGTACGTAAGATGTCTGACATCGTTCTTTCTGCTGGCGTGCGTTCGAACTTGCTGCAGTTGCAGCAGACTTCGGACCTCATCACCAGCACCCAGACCAAGCTTGCCACTGGCAAGCGGGTCAACTCGGCCCTCGATAATCCGAACAACTACTTCACTGCGCAGGGCCTCGACAACCGCGCCAACGACCTGAACAACCTGCTGGACTCCATGTCCACGGGCATCAATACGATTCAGGCCGCCAACAACGGTATCACCGCGATCACCAAGTTGGTGCAGTCGGCGCAATCCCTGACCAGCCAGGCTCAGCAGACCACCGACGTTACGGTCCGCGCGACCCTCGCAGGCCAGTTCGACGCCCTGATGACCCAGATTGGCCAGCTCGCCAGCGACTCGGGCTTCAACGGCACCAACCTGCTCGGCGGCAACAACCTGACCGTCACGTTGGACGAAACCGGCGCCTCGAGCACGACCGTGAATGGCGTCGACTACACCAACGCGCTAACGGGTCTCGGCATCGATGGCGCAGTGGCCAATCACAACTCCTGGGCAGCCGGCACTGACATCACCGCTTCCTCGGGCCTGTTGACGACGGCGCTGACCACCTTGCGTTCGGAATCGCAGACCCTCGGCGCGAGCTTGTCGACCGTGCAGATCCGTCAGGACTTCACCAAGGCGACAATCAACACGCTGCAGGCCGGTTCTGCCGCCCTCACCCTGGCCGATTCGAACCAGGAAGGCGCCAACCTGCTTGCGTTGCAGACCCGCCAGCAGCTGTCCACGACAGCTCTGTCGCTCGCTTCGCAGGCCGACCAGAACGTGCTGCGCCTGTTCCGTTAATTCGGCTCAGCAAATCGATAAAGACGGCGGCCTCCGGGCCGCCGTTTTTTTGTGTGCAGTGGAATTATGGTTAACAAATTCTTAATATCGGCGGTCTTAACCATCCATCAACCCTAACAATCCATTATCACGACCGAGCGATTGGACCATAAGCGGGCAAGGAGTTTGCCATGGGTGACATTGTACTCTCAGCTGGCGTGCGTTCGAACTTGCTGCAGTTGCAGCAGACTTCGGACCTCATCACCAGCACCCAGACCAAGCTTGCCACTGGCAAGCGGGTCAACTCGGCCCTCGATAATCCGATCAACTTTTTCACCGCGCAGAGCCTGAGCGTCCGCGCCAACGACCTGAACAACCTGCTGGACTCCATGTCCACGGGCATCAATACGATTCAGGCCGCCAACAACGGTATCACCGCGATCACCAAGTTGGTGCAGTCGGCGCAATCCCTGACCAGCCAGGCTCAGCAGACCACCGACGTTACGGTCCGCGCGACCCTCGCAGCGCCAGTTCGACGCCCTGATGACCCAGATCGGCCAGCTCGCCAGCGACTCGGGCTTCAACGGCACCAACCTGCTCGGCGGCAACAACCTGACCGTCACGCTGGACGAAACCGGCGCCTCGAGCACGACCGTGAATGGCGTTGACTACACCAACGCGCAAACGGGTCTCGGCATCGATGGCGCAGTGGCCAATCACAACTCCTGGGCGGCCGACACTGACATCACCGCTTCGTCAACCCTTTTGACGACGGCGCTGACCACCTTGCGTTCGGAATCGCAGACCCTCGGCGCGAGCTTGTCGACCGTGCAGATCCGTCAGGACTTCACCAAGGCGATGGTCAACACTCTGAATACCGGCGCCGACAATCTTACGCTTGCCGACAGCAACGAGGAGGGCGCCAACCTGCTCGCCCTGCAGACCCGGCAACAACTGTCGACCACGGCATTGTCATTGGCCGCGCAGGCCGATCAGAACGTCCTGCGGCTGTTTAAATAACTGCGGCGGCCTGACGCGGCGGAGGAATTCCTTCCCGCGCCGCGCCGTGTCCGCCAGGCGGCTGCAAGGAGCGGGATCGAATGGGCCTCAAGGTCGAACTGAAACCCGGCGAGCGTTTCATCCTCGGCGACTGTCTGGTCACCAATGGCGATCAGCGCACGCGCCTGCTGATCGAAGGCCATGCGGCAATTCTGCGCGAGAAGGACATCATGACACCAGAACAGGCGGATACGCCGGCCAAGCGCATCTATCTCGCCGTTCAGCTGATGTACACCGCGCGCGATCCAATTGTACATCATGAAACCTATTTTACACTGATGCGCGAACTGGTGGAGGCGGTCCCAAGTGCCTGGCCGCACGTCGAGGCGGTGAGCAATCACATCATGGCCGGCGAAATGTACAAGGCGCTCAAATGCGCCAAGACCCTAATTGCTTACGAGAAGGAACTGCTCGACAATGCAACACGCAGCACAGACCTACGGCGCGATCGCCAAACAGACCGCCAATCCGCGTGAACTGGAAGCCGATCTGCTTTTGACCGCTGCTGCGCGGCTGCAGGCGATCCACGACGGCTGGGATGGCAAGCGACGCGAGCTTGATGCCGCGCTGCTCTATAACCGTAAGCTGTGGTCAATTTTCGTGACGTCGGCGACCAGCCCGGACAATCCATTGCCGGCCAGCGTGCGCCAGAACGTCGCCAATCTGGGGCTATTTGTATTCAAACATACGCTGGCGATCCTGGCCAACCCACGTCGGGAAAGCCTTGGCTCGCTGATCAACATCAACCGCGAATTGGCGGCGGGTCTGCTCGGCCGCGCGTGACGCGCCGCGGATTCTCGCAAACAACAAACAAAAGACCGCGGCCCGGCCGCGGTCTTTTGTTTTGCCGGTCGAACGGGCGGAGCGCCCACCGGTCATTGCGAATCATTTTAGCTAATTGCCCAGACTGGTATGGAACTGCGTATCTGTGGCCTGCATCAAAGCTTGGGTGCTCAAAATCCAAACTAATAGTTCAGCACCGAGACTTATCACCCCGTCACAGGCGCGAGATACGAGAGAAGGTTGAGCTGTGCTAGCCTCGCTGTCGTCGACAGAGATGCCGAAAGACTTGTCTGCAAAGCCAGGATCTGGGCGCCGACTTCGGTCGTATTAACACCCTCGATCGATTGCAGCATGTTGGTCAGTGTCGTCGACGTCTGCTGGTGCTGGCTATGTGCCGCAGACATAGCCGTCTGCGCACTGGCAAGGCTGGCCTCGATATCGTCGATCTTTTGAACGCCTGAAGGAACGGCAAGCGCAGAATAGACCCGCTGCTTGAGTGCGGTATAGCTCGCTGATGCATTCGGATCGCTTGGCAAGTAACTCGTCGCGGCGAGAGCCGCGACATTTTGCACGATCCAGCGAATGCCCTGTTCGTTTGCCCGCGTCCCGTAAGAGACTGTCAACGTTGGATCAATACGTGCGACAGCCGTCGATCTCGCCGACCCGGACCCATCCTCGCCGGTGTACCAGATGACCGTGTTGGCAGAACTCCCGGCTACCTGCGATGTGGCGGTGTCGAACGGCGGGCCATTGACCCGCTGTGGCGGATTATCGAAGAAATCATTGGATGCGGCCATCGCGGACGCCGCCGACAGCGACGTGCTCGAAATCTGGCTGACGCCGGCGGTGAGCGCGGCCTGAAGGTTGATCGCAGTATCCGCGGGCGTCGCGCCAATGGCGAACTGATTGGCTTTGGGGGTCGCCGATGTCGTTGCCGTGAGTGTCAGCGCCTGGGTCGAACCGTCGGGCAGCGAGAAGGTGTAGGTGATGGTTTCGCCATCGTTCGGGTTGGTCGCACCGAGATCGACAGAAGCAGCGGCTGGCGAACCGGAAGGGCCGGTCACAGTCGACCCCGTAAGCGACGAATTGACCCCAGCGAGCTTAAGACCAAACGGAGAGCCCGCCACGTCCTCGCTCACCGACACGGTCGTGCCAGCGGCCGCCGGAATGACCAGGCGGCCAAGCCCATCGGCTCCAAGGTCAGCCTGATGACGCTCGGCGATAATCTGTTTGAGGCCTGCCTGCGATCCGTTACCATTGAGAATATGATCGGCTGTGTCGACTGACGGCTGATTCAACCCGCTTCCCGAGAACAGATAGCCGTTTCCTCCTTGTGAATTAAGCAAGCTGAGAATCTGATCGAGTTGGGCTTGGGCTGTTTTCTGTACCGTGGTCTGGCCGCTGCTATCGATAGCAAAATTTGATTGCACCGTGGCAGCTTGAGCTGTGCTGCCAATACTGGCGATTTGCTGGAGCACCGACTGCTGCAAGCTGATGGTTGTTCCAACATTCGTAATCGTGTCGTTAAAACCGCTGAGTGCGGACAGCTGAGCGTTTAATGCAACGGCAATTCCACTTTGCGAGCCAAGGCCTGCATAGCTATCCGCTTTTTCTCCTGAACTGAGCTGCCGTTGAAGATTGTCGAGCTGACTGTTTATGTTCAGCGCCGACTGAATGAGCGGAGAAATATTTGATGCAACACCAGAAACTGTCATGACATCCTCACATCATTTGCATCAAAGCATCCAACATCGACTTCGCTGTCGACATCACCCGCGCATTTGCTCCATACGCATTTTGCAGCGTGAGCAGGTGCGCCATTTCCGTATCGATATTGACCGCAGACGTCGAATTGAATCGGGCTTGAAGTGCATTAACTACGATATCCTGACCTGCTTGCAGGTTACTTGCAGAGTTTGCCGCTATGCTTTGCGTACTCACAACTTGGCTCATATAGGCTGACAGCGTTCCATGGAATGGAGAGGCGGTTCCACCGATGCCCGTTGCGGGAGAATATTCGAGCGTCGCATTGACGAGCTGATTGTATATGAAATTAGGCCGTGTCGAATCGCCAACCGGCGTCTGCGGGGACGTCTGATAAGTGATCAGTTTCGTGGGGTCGGCAATAAGCGCATTGTTGACCGCGATCCGTCCGGCGTAACCTGTGGTTTCGGAACCAGAAGCCCTAATGGCGCCTGTGAACGGCGTCGTGCCATCGACAAAAAACGGAAGCGCAGCGGATCCGCTAGTCAATGACGTCGCCGTCGTCGTCGCCGACACCGCATTTACGCTGATGGTGCCTGGTCCGCTGTCGAGAACCTCCAGCGTCGTACCCGATGGATTGGAGAATTGCAGCCCGGTAGCACCAAGTGCGACATTCAGTTGCGCCGCAACCGAGGTGGGGCCGCCGGAAAAGTCAACGCCGACGACGGTATCATTTGGATTTGCCGTCACCGAATTCGACAATGGCAACGCAGACGGATCATCGACCCGCACGATACTGATATTGTGCTGAATATTGGATCCATCAGTATAGGTAACCTGGATCGTATTTCCGGCGAGTAGCCCGCCGATATCGGTATCAAAACCCGATTGTGTTCCGACCGTTACGGCGGTTCCAGCCGTGGTCGTGTCCGAGAGCGCATTAGACATTTGCGAAGCCATCTCGTCGAGCTGGCCCTGCGCTTGCACAAGTACATTGTCGCGCATGTTGAGATAGGCAGCGATTTCCCCGGATCGAATCCCGCCACCAGCGACTAGATCGACGCTTCCTCCGCCAGGTGCCACAAGCGTGATAGTTCCGAGTCCGCTTTTTGTGGGATCGGCGTTCCATTGTTGTGCGGCTGTGATTGTTCCTGTGGGGTTGAAATTAAGTTGACCAGCCTGATTTCCAACGAGCTGCGCGCCAGCGGCGGTGAATACCGTAACCTGATTGTCACTACCCTGGACAACACGGATATCCATCAATTTCGCAAGTTGATCAATATATTGATCGCGCTGGTTTTCGAGTGACACGGCTGTGCTGTCGCTCGGGTTGCCGGTCGATATCTGTTGATTGATGTTAGCAATCTGCTGAAGGGCGTTGTTGGCCTGCTGCACATCGCCGGCAATTCCTTGATCTGCCTCGCTGCGGAGCGCTTGGACGCTAGATGTCGCACTATTAAGCTGTTGCGCCAACTGTTGCGCAGCAATAATTGTTTGACTTTGCGCGGAGGATGAACTCGGCGTCGTCGACAATGCCTGCACCGCAGTCGTGAAATTATTGAATGTCGAATCGAGCGTCGTACTTGAACCAGGCTGACCGTAGACTTGCTGCAGTTTCTGGTAGAAATTGGCTTTAAGGTCGGCATAAGCCCCACCGGAGCTTTCGGTGCGCAATTGCTGTTGAACAAATTGGTCGAGGATACGGTTAATAGAGGCAATGCGTACGCTGTCGCCCGCGTCGCCGGATGTTACCGCAACCTGAACCGCTGATTGGGCAATGTAGCCGGGTGTTTGTGCATTTGCGACGTTGCCAGCGACGATCGCAAGGTTTGTTTGCGTCGCGTTCAATCCCGACAATGACGCGGCGAGCACCTGAGTTAGTCCCATTTGCTAGCCCCGATCATTCGCCATACCGATTTATATCGGAAGTTCACCTGCGGCTATCGCAAAATGTTCAACAGGTCTTGCGACATTTGGTTTGCCGTCGTGATCACCTTTGTATTCGCCGAATAAGCCTGCTGAGTTACAATCAGCTTGGTAAACTCAGTGGCAATATCTGTATTCGAGCCTTCCAGCGATTGCCCAACGATCTTGCCGGACGCCCCGGCGAGCGCCTGACCAGAACTCGTCGGTTGCTTGATAAGCTCCACCGTCCAGACTTTTGAGATTGTTGGGACTATTGAAATGGACCAACGGGACTTCGGCAAGAGCGACATTTTGCCCGTTGGAAAAAGTGCCGGTAATCGTGCCCTTTCCCGTGACCGCAATTGACTGCAGTTGACCGGCCGCATAGCCGTTCTGCTGCATATTGTTGACGGTCGAATTTCCACTGATGCTGGCAAATTGCGTAATGCCGCCGGTCGGACTGCTCAGCGTGAGATTGCCAATCGCGATGCCGTTTATGGTGACGCCAGGGAGCGCCAGATTGGTGATGGGCGGATTGAGTTGACCGGTTGAGTCAAATACAAAATCGGTACCGGTATTTTGCCACGCCACCGTCGCACCGGCCGCGGTTGCATCCGTCTGATAAAACAATTCCCATGTGTCAGTCCCGCCGGCAGCAACGCTATTCGTTTTGGCCCATCTCAACTGAAGATTGGCTGGCGTACCGGCTGCATCGTAAATTGTTACTGACCCACCATCGATTGATTCATTGACAAAGGTTGCAACGTCAGTTCCGACAACAGTGCCGGTACCAGCGACTGTCGGATCGACAGTGAAATCCGCGGGCTTGATAAGTTCTGAATTTGGGACCGAAGATTTGAACGCATTTGTCGCGGGAACTGTTGGGAGGTTGATCCCATAATTAATTTGAGTTGTCGCGTTCGCCGGCAGAAAATTATTTTGAAATTGTAGAGGAGCGGAGGCGTTGCCGGTCGGCACGCCGGTTGTTGGGTCTATTGGAATTCCTTCGAGATAGTAGCCGGCGCCATTGACCAAGTAGCCATTTGCATTCAGCTGAAAGTCGCCGCGCCTTGTATAGCTGTCGACACCCCCGAAGATTGGGGCGTTCCCACTAAAACTTGCTGGTGGTTGCACGATAAAATAGCCGTCGCCATTGATGGCCATATCTGTGCCGGATGTCGCGCTTTGGATCGCGCCTTGAACCGTGTTCGTAGCAATAGAATTTGCAATGACACCACCAGCGACTTGTTGCGTTGGCACCGAAGCACCTGGAATGAGATCCAGGAAATTCGTACCGACACCTTTGTATGCAATTGTCTGAGAGTTCGCGATGTTGCCGGATATATTCTGCATCGCAAAGGATTGCGCCTGCAAACCACTAATCGCAGATGAAAGTGCGTCGAACAGACCCATGACCTAGTCTCCACTATCGAGTTACACGTCACCCAAGAGGGGTGCCGCAGACGAACCCGCGCAACGAGAAACGCAATCCCCATGCCAGACAGAAAACATAATTATATCAATTACTTATATGAAAACGCCGGCCCCAAGGGGCCGGCGTATACGATCTTTTCTGCCTGCAGGCGGCAGAATTTGCCGTCTGTTTTAGAGTTCGTGCATGATTTTTTCTGCAGCCGGGTCCGCTTTTCGGGGTCGTGCGTTAGGACGAGGACGCGCCCTCGGGGATGAATTTCATCGCCACGCCGTTCATGCAGTAGCGCAGGCCGGTCGGCTTCGGGCCGTCGTCGAACACATGGCCGAGATGGCCGAGGCAGCGTTTGCAATGCACCTCGGTGCGGGTCATGAAGAACGCGCGATCGGTCTTGGTCTCCGACCGCGTCCGGCAGCGGCTGGTAGAAGCTCGGCCAGCCGGTGCCGCTCTCGAACTTGGTGTCGGACGAGAACAGCGGCAGGTCGCAGCCGGCGCAGGCGAAGGTGCCCTTGCGCTTTTCCTTGTTGAGCGGACTGGTGCCGGCGCGTTCGGTGCCGTGCTTGCGCAGCACGTCGTATTGCGCCGAGTTCAGGCGCTTGCGCCATTCGGCGTCGCTCAGATTGCGGTAGTCGATTGCCTGCTCGGTCGTCGTCATTGGTCCTGCCTCACCAAATTTGCATGTGGCCGTGAGCGCACCAAGCGCCACGCCGGCCGTCAACAGGGCGCGCCGATTGATCATTTCAAGTTTCTCCCTTCGGTTTGCCCCACAGTTGCTCCAGTCGCTGATCGCGGCCGCAATTCCAGCGGTAGAATTTATATTTCGCCGGGTTCTTCTGGTAGAAATCCTGGTGATAGTCCTCGGCCTTATAGAACGGGCCGGCGGCCACGATCTGGGTATAGATCGGCTTCTTGAGCTCGGCCTCGACCGTCTTCTTGGAGGCCTCGGCAAGCGTGCGCTCCTCCTCGCTGTGGACGAAAATCGCGGTGCGGTACTGCTCGCCGACGTCGCAGAACTGCCGGTCCTTCACGGTCGGATCGACGTGGTGCCAATAAAAGGTGAGCAGCTGCTGGTAGCTGACCTTGCCCGGGTCATAGACCACTTCCACGGCCTCGGCGTGTCCGGTGCCGCCGGCGGAAACCTGCCCATAGCTCGGATTGGCGACCTTGCCGCCGGTGTAGCCCGAGGTGGTCGAGATCACGCCCGGCACCTTGTCGAAATCGGCTTCCGTGCACCAGAAGCAGCCGCCCGCGAAGGTGGCGACCGCTTGGCCCGGCGCAGGCTGCACGCTTTGCGCGGCGGCCAGCGCCGACGACGGCAGTGATAAATGCGACGCTGAGCAGCAGACGGGGCATCCGACCCTCCCGATTTCGGTTGTCTCGCGCCATGACATATACGGTTTGCGCAAGAGTGCCATTCAACTTGCCATCACTCCGCCATCACGGTTGTGCGAGCTTGCCGACATCGCCGGCCCTGCCTAGTGTCGCCCTGAAAAGCGAGGAATTCCATGCGGTTTGAAGGCACCAAGGCCTATGTGGCGACCGACGATCTCAAAATCGCGGTCAATGCCGCCATCACGCTCGAGCGTCCCTTGCTGGTCAAGGGCGAGCCCGGCACCGGCAAGACCGTGCTGGCGCTGGAGATCGCCAAGGCGCTGAGCGCGCCGCTGCTGGAGTGGCATGTCAAATCCACCACCAAGGCGCTGCAAGGCCTGTACGAATACGACGCGGTCTCGCGCCTGCGCGACAGCCAGCTCGGCGACAAGCGCGTGCAGGACATCCGCAACTACATCAAGCGCGGCAAGCTGTGGGACGCCTTTGTCGCCGACGAGCGCCCGGTGCTGCTGATCGACGAGATCGACAAGGCCGACATCGAGTTTCCCAACGACCTGTTGCAGGAACTCGATCGCATGGAGTTCTTCGTCTACGAAACGGCGAGACCGTGAAGGCGCGCCGCCGGCCGATCGTGGTCATCACCTCCAACAACGAGAAGGAATTGCCGGACGCCTTCCTGCGCCGCTGCTTCTTCCACTACATCCGTTTCCCCGACGCCGACACCATGACCGCGATCATCGAGGTGCACTTTCCCGGCATCAAGCAACGTCTCGTGAGCGAGGCGCTGAAGCTGTTCTACGAGATCCGCGACGTGCCGGGCATCAAGAAGAAGCCGTCCACATCCGAACTACTCGACTGGCTCAAGCTCTTGATGGTCGAGGATATCGGCCCGGAGATCCTGCGCGAGCGCGACCCGAAGAAGCTCATTCCGCCGCTGCACGGCGCGCTGCTCAAGAACGAGCAGGACGTGCATTTGTTCGAGCGGCTGGCGTTTATGGCGCAGGCGCGACGGGCGCTGAGGCCGCGGCTGTATATCTCGGCGTATTGGCGTTCATCGCGCGGCGCGGCGGGCCTAAGCCGGGCAATATGATTTTCCGGCTGCCCGATTGCCCCGCAAAAACGAAAGCCCCGGGCATATTGCCCGGGGTTTCATCTTGTCTGTCTCGCCAGCGTTTAGAACTTGAGGTTCAACTTGACGCGGGCGATGTGGTTGTCCAGGTGTCCGCCGCCGTCATAGCGAACTGGCACGACCGGCACGACCGCTTGGGACGCACCGCAACTCAGTGTTGTTGCGGCGGTCGTCACGAAAGTTTGGTTGTCTTTGAGCCTGACGAAGAGGTACTCGGCGCTGAGGGTAAACCGGGTGCCAGGGATCCAATATTCGAGACCACCACCAGCCGTCCAGCCGATGTCTAACCCGTTCATGACACCGCTAGATCAGGTCGCGCAAATGCAATAATCTCTTTATCGCGCTGGTACAAAAACTCCATCGGCAGGATCAAGAAGGCGGGGCCGAGGGCCGCTTGCCCTTGCGCCCCTTGCGCGGTCTGGGCGCGGATTCGGCGCCTTGCGGCAGCTCGATTTCGGCAGCGGCCTCGACGTCGGCGGGCGCGAGATCTGGTGCGCCAGCCGGCGCGGCGGGCTGGCCATTGGCTGCTTGACGCGCCGCAAGCCGCGCCCGCTTGCGCGCGCGGGCCTGCTCGCGATAGCGCGCAAGACCGTGCTCGACGAACTCAACCGGCCGCGTGCCCCAATAAATGCCCTGCGCGAGCACACTGGCGAGCAGGCCGCCGGCCCACACCAGTTCATAGGGCGCAAACAGCCGCCAAGTCTGGTCGCCATCGACGATGCCGCGCGCAATCAGCTCGCCGCCCATCGCCGTGGTGTTGATCCCGTGGCCGCCGAAGCCGCTCGCCAGCCATAGCCCGCGCTCGACTTCGCCGATCTGCGGCATGCGGTGGATGGTACGGCCGAGCGTGCCGTTCCAGAGGTGCGCGATTTCGACTTTTCCAAGCTCCGGAAAATTGCGCCGGATGTCGGCGACCAGCCCGCGCGCGACCCAGCGCGGATCGGCCTCCCACGCCCGCATGCGCCCCGACCATTGCAGCCGGTCGCCGCCGACGATGCGGTAATGATTGTCGGCGCGCTGGGTGTCGCTGACCGCGCCGCGATAGCGCACCACCTCGTGCAGCACCGGCCCGATCGGCTCGGTCACCAGCACGAAGGTGGTGACCGGCAGCAAGGTCGCCGCCAGCCGCGGCATCAGCGCGCCGAGATGGACATTGCCGGCGAGCACCACATGGGCGGCGCGCACGCGCGCGTTCGGCGTGCCGATGCGCTTGCGCACACCGGTCGGATCGATCGAGACCGCCGGCGTGTCCTCGAAGATGCGGGCGCCGGCTTTCTCCGCCAGGGCGGCCAAGCCCAGCGCGTAATTGAACGGATGGATGTGGAAGGCGCGCCGGAAATGCACCGCATCGAAGTAATGCGGGCTCGGCAGCAGCTCGCGCACGCGCTCCGTCGGCCAGGCCTCGACGTCGGCGCCGATCCAGCGCAGCCGCTCGACATAGGCGCGCAGTTCCTCGCCATTGTCGGTCTTCGAGACGTGCAGCCAGCCGGGAACCGGGTCGACGCCCGGCATGCCAGTGTCCTCGATCGTGAACCGGACATAGTCGACGCCCCGCTCCGACAAGGCCCAGAGCTGCTTGGTGTGATCGAGCCCGACGCGCTCGACCAATTCGTCGATGTGCTCGCCGAAGCCCGGCAGCACGAAGCCGGTATTGCGGCCGGACGCGGCCCAGGCCACGCGATGGGCCTCCAGCACCGCCACCGACCAGCCGCGTTGCGCGACCTCGCGCGCGACGGTCAAGCCGGCAAGGCCCGCGCCGACCACGCAGACGTCGACATCGAGGTCGAAATTCAGGCTCGGGTGCTCAGGGCTTGCAACCCGGGTCGCCTCGTACCAGCCAGCCGCCGTGATATCGTCTTCGCTCATCGGATCCTGTCACTAACGCCGCGTCTACCGCGGCAGGCCGCATGCTAGACTGCCGCAGATTCGAAATCGACGCTTTCGAACAGGCATCATCGTCCGCCCGTCGTCGTCCCGGCATCTATAGCAGCCCATGCGCCGCCTTATACTGTTTCGCCATGCCAAGGCCGAACGTTCCGAACCGGGCATGGAAGACCGCGCCCGCGCGCTGATCGAGCGCGGGCGCAAGGATGCCGCAAAGATCGGCGCCTATATGGCAGGCCATGCGCTGGTCCCCGACCGGGTGGTGATATCCCCCGCCGCCCGTACCCAGGAAACCTGGAAATTCGCCGCAACCGCGTTCCGGCCGGCGCCCGCGGCGATGACGGCGGAGCCGCTTTACGATGCGACCCCGCACGGCATTTTTGCCCTTATCAAGGACACGCCGGCGTCGGCCCATACGCTGCTGATCATCGGCCACAATCCCGGCCTGCATGAGCTCGCGCTGATGCTGATCGCCTCCGGCGACGTCGACACGCGCGAGCGATTGCGCGAGAAGCTGCCGACCTCGGGTCTGGTCATCATCGATTTCGCCTTCGACAACTGGGGCAAGTTGCATCCGCAATCCGGCCGGCTGGAGCGTTTCGTGAGCCCGAAATCACTGGAAGCCGCTGCAAATTAGCGCATGATCCCGAAAAGTCGGTACCGGTTTTCGGACAAGATCATGCGCCAAACAAATTGAGGCAATCCGCCTCACTCAACGCGCCCGCAAAAACGTGTCATGATCGCAGCCCTGCAGCGAAACGAGGGGCGCTGTCATGTACAAGCAGATCCTGGTCCCGGTCGATCTCGCCGATACTGACCTCGCCAAACCCGCCATCAGCACCGCGGTCGAGATGGCGCGGGCATCCGGCGGCTCGGTGCGGCTGGTCAATGTGCTGCCGATGACGCCGGTGATGCTGGCGGAATATGTGCCGCCGGATTTCGACGTGCAGCAGCGCAAGTCGGCGGAGGAAGCGCTCAGCATCATTGCGCGCGAATGCGGGCTCGATGCCGCGCATGTCTCATGGACGGTGCGGCAGGGCGGCATCTATCACGAGGTGCTGGAACAGGCGAAGGCGATCAATGCCGACCTGATCGTGATGAGCTCGCACCGGCCGGCGATGCGCACTTATTTCCTCGGCTCCAATGCCGGCCACGTGGTGCGCTACGCCAAATGTTCGGTGCTGGTGGTGCGGAATTAGCGCGCCGCTTGATCGTCAGCCTTTCGGCAGCAACTCCGGCGGCAGGGCATCCGGGCGATAGACGCCCGGCCGGTTGCGGCGAACGAAATTGCCGCCCTGCCAGAGAAACACGACAAGAAAGACGCCGATGAACGCCGCGCCGCCGATCGCACCGGCCTGCAAGGCGCGCACGATCAAAACGGCAAGTCCGAGCGACACGCCAACGAAGGCGACGAGCCCCGGCCAAAACAGCAGCGGATTGCGGCCGCGCTCGAAGCGCACCGGCATCGCCGCATCGGCGACACGCCGGTGCAATTCGGCGACGAAGGCCGAATAGGAACTGTCCAGACGCTCCTGCTCGAACATGCTTTTCCAGGAACTGGAAATGATTTCGAGCTTGGGCGCGCCGTCCGCCCACACTTCGGTGAGGAAACGATGCCACTGCATGTTCGATGGCTTGAACGACATGCGCAGGCGGCGGACGTTGCGGAACGGAATTCGGCCGGACCTGGCGCCCGCTGACCACTCGATATCGTCCCCGGTCAGCTTGAACTCGCGGGCCGCGCCGATCAGCGAGGCCCGGTAGGCATAGATAAATTGCTCGTTTGCCTTAATTGCCGGATCGACGTTCATGCGTGATGCCTGCATGACAAAGTCGCGTCTGCAAGGGTTTCACCCATGATTTCAGCCATTAACCATGATGGCGGTCAGCCTCGATGTGCACGACATCGAGCCGCCGCGTGTGTTTCAATCGCCAAAGGTATATAATATCTTAATCGCGCATTCGTCGGCGTTTTGTCGTGTACCGGGGTTGGAGGCGTTGTCATGGCTAAGTTGTCGGATCTGTTTGGCCGGAAGGCGGGCGAAGGCGACACCCCGCCGCGTTTGGTCATCAAGCGCGGCAACGGCGACGGCGATCATATCACCATCGAGAATTTTTCCGACGTCGGCGCGCGCATGGGCGAGGAAAACGAGGTCCTGCGCAACCTGCTGACCGATACCGGCCGCAAGATCGGCGAGCTCGACGAACTCAAGGACGCCTTCGACAAGATCGTTGCGCCGTTCAACAGCACGCTGCGCGCGCTCGAGCAGGAAAAGTCACAGACGATAAGTCTGTCCGGCATGCTGGAGGAATCCCGCACCGCCTACGAAACCCTGCGCACCGAATTTTACCAGATCGAAAAGAAGGCCACCGCGCTCGAAGCCGAGGCCGACAAGCTGCACGAGGATCTCGAACTCTCGCGCGAATCCGCCCGCGGCTTGGAAAGCACGCGCATCGAACTCAGCAATGACATCTCCACCCGCAATGCCCAGATCGCCGAGCTCGAGCGCCAACTGGCGCAGGAAAGCGCGCAACGCCGCTCCTTGAGCGAGGCGCGCCGCGCGCTGCAGGAACAATTCGACGGCGCCGAGAAGCGCATCAGCGAGCTCGAAGGCGAGCTTGCCGCCGCGCGCGAGAAGCTGGCGCTGCTGGAAGACGAGAAGCGCTCGCTGCAACTGGGGATCGACCAGTCGCTCAACGAGACCGCCCGCCTCACCCGCCGGCTCACCGAGAGCGAGAACACCCTCACCGCCACCCGCGCCCAGCTCGGCAAGGTCGAGGCGAGCTTCGCGGAAGCCTATGCGGAGCGCGGCCGGCTCGCCGCCGCGCTCGACGAGGCCAAGGATGCGCACCAGGCCGAACGCAACAGCCTGAACATGCGGCTCGATGCGCTGCAATCGCGCGCCGCCACCGCCGAACGGCTGTTGTCGGAAGCGCGGCAGAATCTGCTCGCCCGCACCGAGGAGGTGCGCGCCTTCGACCGCAAGTCGGTGGAAGCAACCATCGCCCGCAACAACTCGGAGAAGCGTCTCGCCCAGATCGAGGCTTCGCACGAAGCGCGCGAGCGCCAGATCAAGGACCTCGAGCAAGGACGCCTGGCGCTGACCGAGCGCAACAATGCCATGACCAAGACGCTGAAAGCGCGCGAGACCGCGCTGGCGCGCGCCGAGGAGCGGATCGCCGCGCTCACCGAACGCAACGGCCATCTGGAAGCGGACGTCCAGGTCAGCCGCACCAACATCGAAAAGCGGGTCGAGGATCTCAACTCGGCGCTGCAACGCGAGCGCATGGAGCGCGCGGTGGTCGAGGGCGCGCTGGAAGCCGCGCGCAAGGACAATTCGCGCATCCAAAGCGAGGTCGCGGCGCTGCGCTCGACGCTGCGACGTGGAGCCCCACTGCTCGACGAAGCGCCGGTGGCGCCGACGCCCGAGCCTGCCAACGACGAGACGCAGGCCAAGGGCAAGAAGGGCAAAGCTGCGGAAACCGCTCAAACTACCGAAAAAGAATAACAAGCGGCGCAATTCCGCAGCTAAACATTTCTCCATGTAAGGAACGCGGGACCCCGGTCCCGCGTTCTGCTTTCAGGTGGCGCGTTGTTTCTGCATGCGCCGCTATCCGCATTTCTGTAATCAAAGTGAGGAAATATTTTCATGTTCAAGCACACATTGACCGCCGCCGCGCTGGCCGCGGTTTTGGCAACGCCTGCGTTCGCGCAGCAGGCGCCGACGGCGAAGCCCGACACCACAGCCGAGAGTTCCATGCCGTCACAGAACACCGGCAGCCATGGCGGCTTCGTGCAGACCCAGCATTCCACCGACTGGCGCGGCTCTAAGCTGATCGGCGCAACCGTCTACGGCCCGGAAAACGCCTCGATCGGCAACGTCAACGACGTGCTGATCGCCAATGACGGCAAGATCAACGCCGTTGTGATCGGTGTTGGCGGATTCCTCGGCGTCGGCGAGAAGGACGTCGCGGTGTCGTTCGACGCGCTCAATATCACGCGCATGCCGAACTCGAACTCGATCGACAAGATCACCGTGAGCTACTCGAAGGATGAGCTCAAGAACGCGCCGAATTTCGCCTTCTACGAGCCGGCCAAGTTGCAGACCACGGGCTCGAGCGTGACCGACAAGATCAAGAGCCTGAACCCGATGAAGGACGACTGGAAGAAATAACGCAGACTTCATTTCGTGGCGCCCGGCCGAGAGCCGCCCGCCGTTATTTTCATTAAAGCCGCCAGTCATGACATTGGCGGCCGTGCACCCTATATCAATTCCATGCGCGCATTGATCATCATCGCCCTGTTCGCCCTGCTGGTCTTGGCGCTCTGGTTCGCCGGCAGCGCCTGGATCCACCTCGGCGGCGATGAGATCCCGCTCTACGGCTACGTCGCCATTGCCGGCGGCGTACTGTTCTCGCTTCTGGTCGGCGGCGGGCTGATGGCGCTGGTGTTCTACTAGCAACCGCCACGGCTACGACGATTTGAGCGGCGGCGACGGCAAGCAGCGCTGACGATCCAAATCCCGGTCGCGCGGCGGCTTTGGACGCGCTATGTATCGGCTTCCGCCGCAGCGCCTTTCGGAAGCACCCATGAGCAAGACACTCTCGCAGGAACAATTCGGCAAAAACGCCGCCGGCTATCTCACCAGCACGCCGCACGCGCTCGGCAAGAGCCTGGAAAAGCTGGTCGCCCTCACCTCCCCGCAAAAGACCTGGCACGCGCTCGACATCGCCACCGGCGCCGGCCACGTCGCCTATGCCTTTGCGCCGCATGTCGAACGCGTATGGG
This sequence comes from uncultured Alphaproteobacteria bacterium, assembly GCA_963781875.1. Lineage (GTDB taxonomy): Bacteria > Pseudomonadota > Alphaproteobacteria > Rhizobiales > Xanthobacteraceae > Pseudolabrys. The sequence continues at coordinate 63,062 of CAWAHP010000007.1, read as the reverse complement.
CGACCGACATTACCCAGGAAATGCTCGACCTGGTGAAAACCGAGGCGGCCAAGCGCGGCCTCGCCAATCTGCGCACCACCTATGCCAAGGCCGAGGCGCTGCCGTTCGAGGACGCCAGCTTCGATCTGGTCACCTGCCGCATCGCGCCGCATCACTTCGACTCGATTGCGGATTTTCTCGACGAGGTGCGCCGGGTGCTCAAGCCGAACGGCCTGTTCGCGGTGGTGGATAATGTGGTGCCGGACGGCAGCGTCGGCGACTACGTCAATGCCTTCGAGCGTTTCCGCGATCCGAGCCATCTGCGCGCCTGGACCATGGACGAATGGCGCGCGGCGCTGAAAGCACACGGCTTTACCATCGGGCACGAAGAGCAGCTCTACAAGCAGATGGAATTCAAGAACTGGGCGGCGCGCCACGACGCCACCATGCAAGCGCTGCTGCGCGCGATGCTGGCGCAGGTCACGCCCGAGGTGAAAGCCACGCTGGAGCCGAAAGGCGCCGGAAGCGACCTCACCTTCCGCCTGAGCGAAGGTCTGTTCATCGCCAAACGGGCTTGAGCCGGCGCGACCACAAAAGTTATCCACAGGCCTACTGCCACAGGCCTACTGTTTGCCGAAATGCGTGCGTCCGGGGCTTAAAAACCGCCTTCGCCGGCACGCGAGCGGTTCGGTTCAACCTTCTGATAAAAAACAAACTTTCGGGTCGACTGTGGGCTCATTAACCCCCCGTTTACCACCGCCGTTCAGATTCCGTTAGGAGACATTACCAAAGTGATTCGGCGTCGCTTTTGCCGGGCGGATCGGCGCACAGGGGGATCACGTCAATGAGCAAATTCGGGGGCTTATTCGCCCGCAAGGCCGGCGTTTTGGACAATACGGCCGAGGCGACACCGTCAAGCACCGCCCTGCCCGACAATCCGCTCGAACTCGACGAGGAATTGTTCTCCGCGCTCGGCGCCCAGATCGGCGGCGACAATGAGACGCTGCGCAATCTGCTGCTCGATGCCAATGCCAAAATTGGTGAGCTCGACACCATCAAGGCCGCGGTCGCAAAGCTGGCCGATCCAGTCAGCAAGACGCTGCGCGCCTTCGAGGCCGAGAAATCCGAAAAGATCAGCATCCAGTCGGTCCTCAACAATACCCGCACTGCCTACGGCAAGCTGCGCAACCAGCTCGCCGAACTGGAGAAGAAATCGGCGGCGTCGGAAGCCGAATGCCGGCAGCTGCGCCAGGAGCTCACCAGCACGCAGAACCAGCTGCACACGGCGGAAGCCACCCGCGCCGAGATCGCCATCGATGTCGCCGCCCGCCGTGAGCAGATCATCGACCTCGAATCCCGGCTCGCGCATGAGACCGCGGAATGCAAGGCGCTGCGCGAGGAGAACCGCCGGCTCGACGAGCGGCTCTGCGCTGCCGACAAGCGCATCATCGTGCTCGAATCCGATCTCAATGCCGCGCGCCAGCGCCTGTTGCTGGCCGAGGACGAGAAGCGCGCGCAGCAGAGCTCGCTCGACAAATTGAGCGCGGAAGCCGCCCGCCTGGCGCGCACGCTGGCCGAGACCGAGGCGGCGCTGAACACCACGCAGGGCCGCTTGCGCCACGTCGAAGCCAATTTCGCCGAGGTGACCAACGAGCGCACCCGGCTGGCCGGCGCGCTCGACAGCGCCAACGAGCGCCACGAGCACGATCTCACCAGCCAGCGCACGCGCTTCGATGCCTTGAACTCGCGCGCGGCGGCGACCGACAAGCTGCTGGGCGAGGCGCGCGAGCATCTGCTCGCCCGTGCCGAGGAGATCCGCGGCTACGACCGGCGCATCAGCGACATCGCCAACGAGCGCGACGCTCTGCAGGCGCGCGTGTCCGACCTGGAAACCGAGCGCCTGGTGCGCGAATCCGAGTTCAAGGAGATCGATCAGTCGCGCGCCACCTTGATGGAGCGCAGTGGCGCGCTCACCCGCGCCTACACCGCCAAGGAAGCGGCGCTGGCGCGCGCCGAGGACGCCAACGCCTCGCTCAAAGAGCGGATCGCGGCCCTGGAGGCGACGCTCGCCAATGAGAAACAGAGCGCCGAAAACACCATCCAGGAACTCAACGCGTCGGTTCAGCGCGAGAAGCTGGAGCGCGCGGTGGTGGAAGGGGCGCTGGAGAGCGGCCGCAAGGACTTCGCCCGCCTGATGCGCGAGGTGATGACCCTGCAGCGCAGCCAGTTGTCGCCGGACGATTCACGCCTGCGCGCCGCCAACGCGGCATAAACCACTTCATAACGGAGCTTTTCGCATCGCCGGGTCAAAAGCCCGGCGATGTCGTTTTTGGGGTGTACCCACGTGCAGAACTGAGCGTGGGCATATTGATTTACCGCAAGGCAGGTCGGCGTGCGTGCGCGTTAGCCTGCCGATGTTTCATCCCGGCGGGGGCCGAGATTTAAGCGATGCCGTACCGCGTCAATGACGACCTGCCGCCGTCCGTGCGCAACCACCTGCCCGAGCATGCGCAGGACATCTACCGCGAGGCTTTCAACCACGCCTACGCGGCCCATGCCGGCGAAGCCGACGGCGAAAAGCGCGCGCACATGATCGCCTGGGCGGCGGTCAAGCGCTCGTACGTCAAGGACGGAGAGATGTGGGTGGCGCGTTAGCGCATGATCCCGAAAAGCTTGTCCTCGACTTGATCGGGGACGGGAACCGGTTTTCGGATAAGATCATGCGCAACTTTATGATTTAGCGCTGTTTCGCCTGCTTGGCGCGGGTGAATTCGGCTGCGTTCGGGCAGAAGTCCGGCGGCAGCTTGACGGTCTGCGGCGCGCGCGCCAGCCAATCGCTGCATAGCTCGTCGACATCGCAGCGCTGGCAGGCGTCGATCGCCTGCGCCAATTGCGATACGCCGGCCGGCCAAGCCGCCGGTACCGTCGATAGCCCCAGCCGCGCGGACATTTTGGCCATGTTGCGGACGGTATTTGGATGCTCCGTCGGCGGGCCTTCGGTTTTCGTCTGAAGCTTGGAAAATCGGATCATAGTTGCAATTTGAACCAATTCCGCCGCTGCGGCATTGATCCAGCGCAACTCTCTCCGCCGCCATGGCCGGGCTAAACCGCAGCGCGTGCTTACCGCCGGCGCCGTGACGGCCCGTAATCGGGGTGGTAGGACTGCACCCCGACACGCCGGCCCGACCCATCGATCCAAGCACGCGAGACCCCGCCATGCCGCGCTACTACTTCCATCTCACCGATGGCAAACACGTCTTGAACAACCACAAAGGCGTCGATCTTGCCGGCAACGCCGCCGCCCGCACCGACGCCGTGGCGCTCGCGCGCGACCTCAAGCACGGCGCGGCCATGCCGGGCTGGAACTGGGACGGCTGGTTCGTCGCCATCGTCGACCAGCACGGAAAGAAGGTCGACGAAGTGCCGATTGCGGATAGTCTAGGGGATTAGTCGCCGACGTATTTCGAATACGATCGCGAATTCACCTCACCAACTCCCGCATCGCGCGGTCGAGCCCCTCCAGCGTGAGCGGATACATCCGCCCGCCCATCAGCTGGCGCACCATCTTGATCGAATAGGTGAAGTCCCATTCGGGCTCCGGCACCGGGTTGAGCCACACCGCCGACGGATAAGTGCGCGTCACGCGCTCGAGCCAGGCGGCGCCAGCCTCGTCGTTGTAATGCTCGACTGAGCCGCCCGGCGCGCTGATTTCGTAAGGCGACATCGAGGCATCGCCCACGAACACCACCTTGTAGTCGTGGCCGTAGGTGTGCAGCACGTCCCAGGTCGGCGTGGTGGCCTGAAAGCGACGGCGGTTCTCCTTCCACAGTTTCTCGTAGACGCAATTGTGGAAGTAGAAATGCTCCATATGCTTGAACTCGGAACGCGCGGCCGAGAACAATTCCTCCGTCGCCTTGATGTGCCAGTCCATCGAGCCGCCGATGTCGAAGAACAGCAGCACCTTCACCGCGTTGTGCCGCTCCGGCCGCATCAGGATATCGAGATAGCCCTTGTGCGCGGTGCCCTTGATGGTGCCGTCGAGATCGAGCTCCTCGGCTGAGCCGGTGCGGGCGAATTTGCGCAGGCGGCGAAGTGCGATCTTGATGTTGCGCGTTCCCAGCTCGACCTCGTCGTCGAGATCCTTGAACTCGCGCTTGTCCCACACCTTCACCGCGCGGAAATTGCGGTTGCCGTCCTGGCCGATGCGCACGCCTTCCGGATTGTAGCCATAGGCGCCATAGGGAGACGTGCCGGCGGTGCCGATCCATTTCGAGCCGCCCTGGTGGCGGCCCTTCTGCTCGGCCAGCCGCTTGCGCAAGGTCTCAAGCAGCTTGTCGAGCCCGCCCATGGCCTCGATCTGCTTCTTTTCTTCCTCGGTGAGATATTTCTCCGCCAGCTTCTTCAGCCACTCGGCCGGGATCTCGGCTTCCGCGCCGTCGGCCAGCATCTCCAGCCCTTTGAACACATGGCCAAACACGCGATCAAACTTGTCGAGATTGCGCTCGTCCTTCACCAGCGTGGCGCGCGACAGATAATAGAAATCCTCCACCCGGCGCGAGGCCAGATCGGCCTCCATCGCCTGCATCAGCGTCAAATACTCGCGCAGCGTCACCGGCACGCCGGCGGACTTGAGCTCGGTGAAGAAGGTGACAAACATGGCAGTGACAATTCGCCCCTCGCCCCGGTCGCGTCAAGCGCCGGCGCCTCCATCGACGGGGGAATTGCTCTGCGACTGATTGCGCGGCACAATCGTTTAAAAGGGACACTATGACCAACCCATCGCGGATAGCCTTCGCCGCGGCAGGTCTCGCCTGCATCATCGCCGCAACAACCAGAGCCGGTACCGTCATGAACGAACTCACTCCGACCGGAAAGCTGCGCGTCGCGATTGCCATCGCGCCGTCGCCATCCGCGCAATTCGCCATAAAGGACGAGAAGACTGGCGCCTATCGCGGCGTTGCCGTCACGCTCGGCACTGCGCTCGCTAAGAAACTCGGCGTTCCGGTCGAATTGATCGTCCATAACGGCTCCGGCGAAATCCAGAATTCGGCCGCCAACAACAAATGGGACGTTGCCTTCATACCTGTTGATGAAGAGCGCAAGAAATTCGTCGATTTCGGCAACGCCTATCACATTTTGCAGAGCACCTACCTGGTGGCGCCCGGCGCCAAGATCAGCGCCGTCAAGGACGCCAATGCCCCAGGCGTGCGCATCGGCGGCGTCGCCAACACCGCGACGTTCCGCACCTCCATGAAGACCGCCCCGCAGGCGACCCATACCGCCTTCGAGAAAGCCGACACCGCGGTGGCGGCGATGCGCGAGGGCAAGCTCGACGCGCTGGCGTTTTCCCGCGAGTCCCTCACCGGACTTCAGGCCAATGTTCCCGGCTCGCGCATTCTCGATGGCGGTTTCATGAATTCCACCACCTCGGTCGCGGTGCCGAAGGGCAAGCCGGAGGCGCTGGCCTATGTCAGCGCCTTCATCGAGGAAGCCAAGGCCGCCGGCCTGGTGCGCCGCGCGCTCGATGACATGGGCCTGAAGTCGTCGATCGTCGCGCCGGCCGGAATGAAGCCTTAGCCAGGATTCGGGATTATCGGCGATGGAATTGCAGGGCTCGGGATATTTCTTCGCCTTGGCGGCATTGGCGATGGCGTTCGTCGGATTTACCGCCATCGTCGTCGTCCTTCGCCAAGGCACCGGCAAGCCGCTCTCGGCACTCCATCTCCTGTTTACCCATTTGTTCGTCGAATTGGGGTTGATGGCCACAGCATTTGCCATGCTGGCGCCTACCCTGGCGATCTGCGGAATCCATCGAAGATCTTGTGTGGCGGAGTTTCCAGCGCCATCATGCTCGTCGTTTTGGTGCCATGGCTGATATTTTATGGCATTGCGCCGAAAGGCAGCCGCGCCTACTGAAAGTCTGCCGCTGCGCTATTGGGTGATGACCCTGCTGGGCACGATTGCCGTCGTGGCGCTTTGTCTCAACGTCGCTCGGGACGCTGTATTCATCCCGGTCCCGCCGCTCTCGCAATTGCGACGGTCTATGTATTGTCGTTCGCGTCGGTCGCTTTCCTCGCGACCTATTCGTTGTTCCTGTGGGATTATGTTCTCTCGGCGTACGGATGTGCTCGGGCCTGATGCCCATGCCGATCAGCCGCGCCGGCAGCCGCTGCAGCACCGGGAACCACTGCGCCAGCTTGACCGGGAATGGCGGCGCCGGACGCTGCGTGCTCTCGATCGCAGGGCGAGCAAATTGTTCTGAACCTGCACCTGCAGCCATTGGATCACGCGCATCGGCAGGCTCCGCCGCCGCTGCACCGCCTCGAGAAGCTCGCCGGTGACGCGGCCCGCCTTCAGCGGCGCGGCCAGCATGTTCGCCGTCGCGACCGCGTCCTGCACCGCCAGATTGATGCCGACGCCGCCGACCGGCGACATCGCATGCGCGGCATCGCCGATGCAGAGCAGTCCCGGCTTGTGCCACTGCCGCAGGCGGTCGACCGCCACCGTCAGCAGCTTGACGTCGTCCCAGCTCTTGATCTCGCCGATGCGGTCGCGCAGGAACGGCGACATCTCGACCACGGCGTCGCGGAACGCCGGCAGGCCCTTCGCCTTCACCTCGTCGATGCCGCCCTTCGGGATCACATAGGCGCATTGCCAGTAGTCGCCGCGGTTGAGCATGACCATCATCCTGCCGGCTTCGAGATGGCCGAACGTGTCGTCGGCGATCGTCTTCGCGCCGCGAGATGCGGAACCACAGCACGTCGATCGGCGCGCCGATATCGTCGACGCTGAAGCCGGCGCGCTCGCGCACGGTCGAATGGCGGCCGTCGCAGCCGACGACCAGATCGGCGCGGATCTCGAGCTCGCCGTCCGGCGTCTTGGCGCGCACGCCGACGACGCGGCCGCCCTCCTCGATCAGATCGGTCGCCTCCGCGCGCATGCGCAGATCGAAGTCGGGATAGCGCTTGCCGTGCGCGGCCAGGAAATTGAGAAAATCCCATTGCGGCATCAGCGCGATGAATTTGCAGTGCGTCGGCAGATGCGAGAAGTCGGCGATGGTGACGGTGTCAGCGCCGATCTGCCCGGTGAGATGATCGATCTTATCGTGCGGCAGCTTGAGGAACTCGTCGAGCAGGCCGAGCTCGTGCATCAATTCGAGCGTCGAGGGATGAATGGTGTCGCCGCGGAAATCGCGCAGGAAATCGGCGTGCTTTTCCAGCACCGTCACGCGCGACGCCGGCGCGCGCCAGCAGAAAGCCCAGCATCATGCCCGCCGGCCCGCCGCCGGCGATGCAGCACGTGGTTTTGATCGCGGCTCACTCATGGGCGTTCCCCGCACTGGGCGTTACGCGCAAAATTTAGTGATCACGACCCGCGGCGATCAAGACCCGTCGCCAATGGCGAAGGCTTACGCCTGCTTCTCCGGCGTGCGCACCACCAGCCCGTCGAGCTCGTCGGTGACCTTGATCTGGCAGGACAGCCGCGAATTCGGCCGCACGTCGTAGCCGAAGTCGAGCATGTCTTCTTCCATCGGCGAGGGCTCGCCGGTCTTGGCGCGCCAGGCCTCGTCCACATAGACGTGGCAGGTGGCGCAGGCGCAGGCGCCGCCGCATTCCGCCTCGATGCCGGGAATGTTGTTGCGGATCGCCGTCTCCATCACGGTCGAGCCGACTTCGGCGTCGATGGTGCGGGACGCGCCGCTGGGATCGATATAGGTAATTTTCGGCATGGAAGACGCGCGCGGGAAACAGCAGCGCCGGAATTGGCGCTAAGCGGCGCACCGTATAACGTCATTCGGCGGAACGCGCCATCCCTTCGTTGGGCTCAATCCTCGCGCAGCAGTTCGGCGATATGCGCGCGCACCTCTTCCACCGCCTGCACCAGCCGGTCGATCGCGAGGCTGCGTTCGGAAGGCGAGCGGTCCGCGGCAAGCTCGGCTGCTTCCGCAGCAGCCGCGACGCGGCCGGCGCCGACGCCGGATGCCGAACCTTTCAGCGTGTGCGCGAACGGTGCGATTGCGGCTGCTCCGCCGGCACGCATGCGCACGATCACCATCGCGGCCTGGCGGTCGAACAGCTCCAGCAGCTCGCGCTCGAGGCTGCGGTCGCCGAAGGTCATGCGCGCGAGATGATCGCGGTCGATTGCCGCACCCGTGTCGGGCGCATCGGCCGCTGCCGGATCGCGTCGCTTGCCCGCTAGTTGCGCCATGCAGTCCTCCAGGAACTCTAGGGTCCCTTGTCGCGCAGGAATTTGACCTGCCCGCGGCCAAATCTTGGTAAATACACGACCGCCGGCCGGCACCTGCTACGCCAGCAAACCCGGCAAAGGTTAAGGACGCCGTAACCGACAGCCACACTGGACCGAGATGATGGCGCGGGCGGTCGCAACGCGGCCCCAATTCGGCTTGCATGATCCGCTTAGACGGTCGCGGCCGGCCCTTGATGGCAAAAAGTCTGCCGCGAATGCGATCCGGGATCGGAACCGGCTTTCGAAAAATATCACGCGCAACTCTCGCGGAGCGCGTTCCTTATGGTTAACAGTCAGTTAACGATGATGAAAAACTCCTTACCAGCTTGGTTTCTTTTGCATTGCCAAGGCGATAGGATGAAATCCGGACGTTCAATCGGGGCGGCTCTGGGGGGTTCCCGCGGCTCCGAGCTTTCCGCGTTCCCGGCGCTGCCGGCTGATCGTGACGGTACCGGCGGCGGCAATAGTCCGGCGTAACAGCGAGGCGACGAGCGAAATGGCCAACATTCCGCAGAAATCCAAGGACGCGACGGACGAGGCGCTCACCGCCATTCAGGAAGCGCTCAGCATCCGCCCGACGGAGCCGCGCTCGGCTACCTCCTTGGGATCGACCGCCGACAGCGAACGCGGCCAGGCGGCGGGCGGCGCCGATTTGTTCGAGGAATTGCCGGCCGGTGACACCGCGCAGCGCCGCGCCGCCAACGACGACCGCGCCACCATCGGCCGCATCCTGCAGACGATGCGCCGCCAGCCGACGCGCATGCCCTACTTCGTCGCCAGCGCCGCAGCCGTGGTCTGGGCCTTGGGCGGCATCGCCATCGCCATCCTTTCCGGCGCCGAATTGCAGGCCGCGCTCGTGGCCCCGCGCATCGGCTATGCCACCATGATCGGCATTGCCCTCGCCTTCGCCGTGCCGATGATCTTCTTCTACGTGCTCGCCCACATGTTCAGCCGCTCGCAGGACATGCGCCTGGTCGCCGAATCCATGGCCGAGGTGGCGATGCAGCTGTCGCAGCCCGAGACCACGGCGCGCGAGTCGATCGTGACGGTCGGCCAGGCCATCCGCCGCGAAGTCGCCGCCATGGGCGACGGCGTCGAACGCGCGCTCGCGCGCGCGGCCGAGCTGGAAGCCCTGGTGCACAACGAAGTCTCCGCCCTCGAGCGCGCCTATAACGACAACGAAGTGCGCATTCGCGATCTGCTCAGCGAGCTGTCCAACCAGCGCGAGACCCTGGTCAGCCAGGCCGAACAGGTGCGCAACGCCATCGCCAGCGTCCACCTCGATCTGTCCCACGACATCACCTCGGTCGGCGATCTGGTCGCCGACAAGGTCAACGAGGTGGCGCAGCGCGTCACCCGCTCGCTCACCGAGAAGGGCGAGCACATCACGCTGGCGCTCGGCCACGCCGGCGATTCCATGATCGACGCGTTGAGCGAACGCGGCAGCACCCTGCTCGACCGGCTGGAGACCACCAGCGACCACGCCACCACCGCCATCGCTTCGGCGAGCGACCGGCTGTCCACCAGCCTCAATTTCAAGACCGAGCACGTGCACGACGAGTTCTCCGAACTCGCCGCCCGCCTGCAGCAGATGATGACGGCGCGACTCGATCAGGTCGCGCAGGGATTCGCGCAGAAGGCCGCCGTCACCGTCGAGTCGATGGGCGCCCGTTCGCAAGCTTTCAACGACGCCATCATCGACACCAGCGCCCGCATGGCCGAAACCATCGCCTCCCGCGCCGACGAGGTGAACCAGACGTTGCGCTCGACCGGCGACTCGCTGGTGCTCGACCTGAGCCTGCGTGGCGGCGACGTCGTCTCCAAACTTGAGCAGACCGGCGCGCGCATCACCGACACCATCGTCAGCCGCAGCAACACCGTGGCCGACACTTTCCGCGACAGCGCGGAAGCGCTGGTGAACGCGCTCAACAACCGCGGCGACGCGGTCAAGGACATGCTGGCGGCGCGCCTGCAGGCCTTCGAAGACATGTTCAAACACGGCGGCACCGAGCTCACCGAGAAGGTCTCGCGCGACTCCAGCACGCTCGGCAACCTGATCACCCGCCACCTCACCGAATTCGACCGCACCGTGAAGACCTACGGTGGCGAACTGGTGGAGCGGCTCGGCCAGCGCACCCAGGACGTGACCGAGGCGATGCGCAATTACGTCGATTCGTTCGATCAGCGCGTGACCGGCAGCGCTGGCGACCTCACCGGCAAGCTCGACCAGCGGCTCACGCAATTCGAGGAACTGCTCGGCGCGCGCGTGTCCGGCCTCGCCAAGACCCTGGCCGACGGCGGCCGGGACGTCGTCGGCGCGCTCGACAAGCGCATCGGCGAAGTCACCGGCACCATCAATGCGCGCGGCACCGCGGTGGCGGAGGCGATCGGCTCCAAGATCGGCGAACTCGACCGCACCCTCGGCGCGCGCGCGCTCGAGGTCGCCAACAATCTCGACAGCCGCATCGGCCGCTTCGAGGACCTGCTGGTCGGCCGCGCCGAGACCGTCACCAATCAGATCGAGACCCGCACCAAGGCCGCCGCCGACGTGCTCAATTCGCGCATGGAGCAGCTCAGCCTGGCGATCAAGACCAATTCGGCGGAAGCCGAACGCTCGCTTGGCCAACTCGCGCTTTCGACCACCGACGCGATCCGCGCCAGCGCGAACGAAGCCGAGCGCACGCTGGTCGGCGCAAGCGACGAGATCGCCAATGTGGTCAGCCAGCGCACCAACGAAATGGCCACGATCCTGTCGGAACGCAGCGGCGGCGTGCTGTCGGCCATCACCGAGAAGGGCCAGCAGTTCGCCGGCGAGATCACCAAGGCCACCGACCAGGCGGTTGCCTCGATCGAGGCAAAGGGGTTCGCTTTCACTCGCGCGATGCTGGACAACAGCAACGAGATCTCGCGCGTGATCAACACCGCGGGCGAAACCGCCGCCAATTCGGTCACCCGCACCCTGAACGAGCTGCAAGACACCGCGCAGAAGGCGATCACGCAGTCGAAGGAGACTGCGACCTCGACCGTCAGCGAAATGATGGAAACCCACAACATGCTGCGCGCCGACACCACCGCTCTGTTCGAGCGGCTGCGTGAAGCCAACATCATGTTGCAGGAAGTGCTCTCGGGCTCGCATGAGAACATGAGCGCGCTCGAAAACACGCTGATGCTGCGCGTCTCCGAATTCGTCTCCGCCATGAACGAGGTCACCACCTCGACCGGCGGCGCCACCGACCGCATGGAAAAAAACGTTATCAATTTCCACGAAGTCACCTCGCAGGTCATCACCGATCTCGGCCAGTTGGCCGGCCAGTTCGACGCCCACGGCCGCGATCTCGCCAAAGCGGTCGATCTGGTCGACCGCAGTAACGAGCGCACCGAGGCCGCCGTCAACGAGCGCCGCGTGCAGCTCGATTCGCTGGTCTCAACGCTCGACATCCGCACCGAGGATCTCGATCAGCGGCTGACGCGCTTCTCCGGCCTGCTCGACGAGTCGCTCGAGGCCGCCTCCGCCCGCGCGCGCGAAATCGCCCGCGTGGTGTCGGAGTCGAGCGCCGAGGGCACGCGCGCAATCAACGATCAGTATGAGCGCGTGCGCGATACCGCCCGCTCGATCTACGATCAATCGGTCGGCGATACCGAGGCGCTGTTCCGCGATGCCAATGAGCGCTTCGCCGATGCGGTGCAGGGCATGAAGCAGATGGCTTCCGAAATGCAGCGCGAACTCGAGGCCACCCGCGCCGAGCTGCGCCGCGGCGTCTTCGAACTTCCGCAGGAGACCGCCGAGAGCGCCGCGCAGATGCGCCGCGTCATCGTCGATCAGATCGAGGCGCTGGCCGAACTCAACCGCATCGTCGCCCGCCACGGCCGCAATCTCGACGCCGTCGAACCGGCGCGCCGCCGCGAGGAGCCGGCGCTCGCCATTGTCGGCGGCCGCGGCGATCTTGCCCCGCGCAGCTTGCCGCCGCGCTCGGCGCCGCGCACCGATCCCGGCAGCTTTGCGCCGGCCTCGCGCCGCGCCGCCGAAGCGCCGCTTCAGTCCATCGCAGCCGCGCCGGCCGCGGCTGGCTCACCGATCTGCTCAGCCGCGCCTCGCGCCAGGAGAGCGAGCCGGCGCGCGAATATCCGCGCGAAGCCGCGCGCGAACGCGAACCGGTGCGCGAGCCGCCGCCGCCGCGGCCCGAGGAGCGCACGCCCCGCCACACCATCGAGTCGCTCGATTCGCTCTCGGTCGATATCGCGCGCATGATCGACCACGACGCGGCCGCCGATCTGTGGGACCGCTACAAGCGCGGCGAGCGCAACGTCTTCACCCGGCGGCTCTACACCTTGCAGGGCCAGAAGACGTTCGACGAAATCCGCAAGAAGTATCGCGCCGACCGCGAATTCAAGCAGACGGTCGACCGCTATATCGGCGAGTTCGAGCGCCTGCTCGACGAGGTCTCGCGCGACGACCGCGGCCAGGTGGTGGCGCGCACCTACCTCACCTCGGAGACCGGCAAGGTCTACACCATGCTGGCGCACGCGGCCGGACGCTTCGACGAATCGCGGCGAATGAAATGCGAACGGGCGCCGCATCGGGCGCCCTTTTTTATGTCGGGTGATCAGGCCACCGGCGCCTTCGTATTAGCGCTTGGGTTTTTCGGGCGCCGCTCCGCTGCTGCCGCCGAACAGCAACCGGCTCGGATTGCGCTCGATGTTCTTCACCGCCGATTAATGGTACCGAGGGTATGTTTGGCGTCGGTAGAGAGCGTGCCAAGCTGGCGGTTCGCGGTATCGGACATGTTTTGAATCGAGCGCAACGCCTCGGTGACCTCGCCGGACTTGCCGTCCTTGCCACCGACGAGATTTTGAATGCCCTCGATGATCTTGTCGAAGCGCTCGGAATTGCGCGCGAGCGCGCTGTACTGAACGTCGAAATGTTGTTGATCGCGGTCGTGCAGCGACTTCTGGTTTTCCTGCATGAACTCATCGACCTTGCGCAGCACATCGCGCGCGGCTTGTGTGACGTCCTGCGCCGCGGCGCGGCGACGCGTCCAGCACCGGCGGATTGGCCTTGTCGCCGACCAGCGGCGGCAACGACGGAGTGCCGCCCTTCAGCGACAGCGCGGCGATGCCGGTCAGGCCCTGGAACTCGAGGCCGGCCTGCGGTGTCGGGACGCACCGCTACAGCCTTGTCGATCGAGATGGTGGCGACCACCTGCTGTGGACGTTCCGGATTGAGCTTGAGATCGGTGACTTCGCCGACCCGGATGCCGTTGAACAGCACCGAGGCGCCGGTGCGCAGGCCCGAGACCGAGCCGTCGAACTGCACGCGGTAGAAGGCGCGCTCGCCGCTGCCGCCGATGTTCTGGAACCAGTAGACGAAGCCGAACACGCCGACCACGACGGCCAGCGTGAACGCTCCGATCAGCACGTAGTTCGCTCTGGTTTCCATCGATCCGGCTCCAATATCAGGCCCGATTGCGTCGGATTCCTGACCGCATATTTATGTCTGCAACGCTTTCGATCTTGATAACGCCTAGTTGTCCGCCCGCGACCTTTTGCCGTGGAAATAGGCTTTCAGCCAGGGGTGCTCGGACGCGAGCATGGTGTCCATGGTCCCGGCGGCGATCACCTTGCCATCGGCCAAAACCGCGATCCGGTCGCAGACCGTGTGCAGGCTGTCGAGGTCGTGGGTTACCATGAAAACGGTCAGCCCCAAAGTTCGTTGCAAGGTGGCGATCAGAGTGTCGAATTCGCCCGCGCCGATCGGATCGAGGCCCGAGGTCGGCTCATCGAGAAAGACGATTTCCGGATCGAGCGCGAGCGCGCGCGCCAGCGCCACGCGCTTGGTCATGCCGCCGGACAGTTCGGACGGAAACTTCTCGCACACGGTGGCGTCGAGGCCGACCATTTCGAGCTTGGCCACCGCCAGCTCGTCGAGCAGCTCTTGCGGCAAATTGAGATATTCGCGCATCGGAAATTGCAGGTTTTCCCGCACCGTCAGCGAGGAAAACAGCGCGCCCTGCTGGAACAGCACGCCCCAGCGCCGCTCGATCGCCCGCCGTTCGGCGTCGTTGGCAATCGTCATATCGACGCCGAACACCTTGATCTTGCCGCTCCGCTTCGGCAGCAGGCCGATGATGGTGCGCATCAGCACCGATTTGCCGGCGCCCGAACCGCCGACGAAGCCGAGGATCTCGCCGCGATAGACGTCGAGATCGATATGGTCGAGCACGATGTTATCGCCGAAGCCGACCACCACATCGCGCACCGCGATGACGACCTCCTTGTTCTCCTTCGCCATCGCTCACATCCCGATCGAGGCAAAGAAGATGGCGAACAGGCCGTCGAGCACGATCACCAGGAAGATCGACTCCACCACCGAGGCGGTGGTCTGCAGGCCGAGCGATTCCGCGCTGCCCTTGACCGCCAGCCCATCCACGCAGGCCACCACGCCGACGACCAGCGCCATGAACGGCGCCTTGATCAGGCCGACCTTGAAGTGGTCGAGCGTGATCGCCTCCTTGAGCCGCGGCAGGAACACGTCGGGATCGATGCCGCCATAGAGCCAGCACACCAGGCCGCCGCCATAGAGCGCCGCCATCGAGCCGAGGAAGGTCAAGATCGGCACGGCGATGATGAGCGCCACGATGCGCGGCAGCACCAGCACCTCGATCGGGTCGAAGCCCATGGTGCGCAGCGCGTCGATTTCCTCGCGCATCTTCATGGCGCCGAGCTCGGCCGTGTAGGCGCTGCCCGAGCGGCCGGCCACCATGATGGAGACGATCAGCACGCCGAGTTCGCGCAGCACCAGGATGCCGACCATGTCCACCACGTAGATGTCGGCGCCGAACCTGCGGAAATGGAAGATGCCCTGCTGCGCGATGATGCAGCCGATCAGGAAGGTGATCAGCAGGATGATCGGCACCGCGCGCCAGCCGACATTTTCGAGCTGATGCACCAGCGAGGTGAGGCGGAAGCTGCGCGGGTGCGCCACGACATGCAGGATTGCGACCGTGAGCGCACCCAGCATGTTGACCATCGCCTCGAACGAAGCCCCGACCTCAACCATGGTCCGGCCGATCGAGGCGAGCGCACGCGACAGCACGTGGCCGCCCTGATGCGGCGGCGCCTGTTCCGGCTTCACCTCATGCAGTTCGTCCATCAGCGCGCGATAGTCTTCCCGCAGCCCGACCACCTTGGTGCTGCAGCCGCGCGCGGAGAAGGCCCGCACCAGCCGCTCCAGCAGCCAGGCGCCGAAGGTGTCGAGCCGCTCGACGGCGGCCATATCGATGTCGACGCGCTTGATGCCGCGCCGCCGGGTCTGGCCGTCGATCAGCGCTTCCAGATCGCGGGCGTTCTGGGCGGTCCAAGCGCCGCTACCTGCGAGCTTGAGCCGCTCGCCTTCGGTCGTGCCTTCGAGCAGCATGGCGCTCATGCGACCAAGCCTCTGATTTCGCTGATATCCCCCCGCGATTCGGAGGATACGACGCGGGGCCATACTTGACCCAGGCTAATGAACCTGTCGAGGGTTTGCCGGCAGCTGTGTCTCATGGATATCCCCTCCCCCCTAACCCTCTCCCTTGCGGTCGAGCGTTGGCCGATCGCCGGCTCCTTCGCCATCAGCCGCGGCGCCAAGACCGAGGCCGTGGTTGTGGTCGCCGAACTGGGCGGCGGCAAGGCACACGGGCGCGGCGAATGCGTGCCCTATGCGCGCTATGGCGAAAGCGTCGCAAGCGTCACCGCGGCGATCGAGGCGATGCGGCCGCGGCTGGCGCAAGGCCTGACCCGTGCGGCCTTGCAAATGGCCATGCCGGCCGGCGCCGCGCGCAATGCGCTCGACTGCGCGTTCTGGGACCTCGAGGCCAAACTCAGCGGACGCCCGGTTCACGAACTCGCCGGGCTGAGCGGATTAAGACCGGTGACCACCGCCTTCACAATTTCGCTCGGGGCCCCGGCCGCGATGGCCAAGGCCACTGAGGCCGCCGCTCACCGCGCGCTGCTCAAGGTCAAGCTCGGCGGCAATGACGATCATGGTGGCGATCTTGCGCGCATCGCCGCGGTGCGCGCCGCTGCGCCCAAGGCGACCCTGATCGTCGATGCCAATGAGGGATGGAACGTAGGAGAACCTCGCCGCCAATCTCGCCGCCTGCGCCGACGCCGGCGTCGTGCTGGTGGAGCAGCCGCTGCCCGAGGCCGACGACAGCGCGCTCTCCCGCATCAAGCGGCCGATCCCGGTCTGCGCCGACGAGAGCGCGCACGACCGTGCTTCGCTATCGGCGCTCGCCGGCAAATACGACGCGATCAATATCAAGCTCGACAAGGCCGGCGGACTGACCGAGGCGTTGGCGATGGTCAAGGACGCTGAGCGCGCGGGCTTTACCATCATGGCCGGTAGCATGGTGGCGACCTCGCTCGCCGTGGCGCCCGCCATGCTGCTGGCGCAGACGGCGCGCTTTGTGGATCTCGACGGGCCTCTGCTGCTGGCAAAGGACCGCGACCACGGCCTGGCTTACGTGGACAGCCTGGTTTATCCGGCAACGCCGGCGCTGTGGGGCTGAGGTCGCGGAGCATTTCGAACGATTGACTTCGATCAATGCTTTTACGTGCGGCGGCTGTAGTTATGCCGCATGTTCCCGTTCGCGAAACTCGCACTGGTCCCGGCGCCGCACTCCTCCAAGATGGCCGAGCGCCTGCTCGCGCATGCCCGCCTGTGCCGGCAGATCGCCAGCGCGAGCTGGAACGAAGATACGGCCAAAAAGCTCGCGCGGCTGGCCGACGATTGCGCCCGCGCGGCGGCGAATATCGAGCCGGTGCGCGATCCCGGCACGCCGCTGCACTGAAACGTCCACAGGCCGCACTGTATCCCTTTGGCAACTACCTGAATTCGTTCACGAATTGTCCCCCGCTTTTTGGTTAACCAAACCTTTCCGACTCCCGCCTCTCTGGCCTAGACTTAGGCCACAATGGCCACGCCGATATCGACGTGGGAACGGTAACGGGGACGGGGGTTATGCGTATTCGCGGCCTGGTGCTCTGCGCCGCTGTGCTGGCGTCCGGCGTGACGTCGGCATCGGCGACGATGCGCATTGCCGAGGACCGCGGCGGCCAGATCGGCCATTACCTGCAAGCCTTCGCCATGTTGCGCTCCACCGGCGAGCGCGTCGTCATCGACGGCAATTGCCTGTCGGCCTGCACGCTGGTGCTGGGCCTGGTGCCGCGCGCCAAGATGTGCGCGACGCCGCGCGCGCGCTTCGGCTTCCACGCCGCCTGGATGCCGGACAATGACGGGCGTCCGGTGACCAGCCCGATGGGCACGCAGGCGTTGTGGAATATTTATCCGGTCTCGGTGCGGCGCTGGATCAGCCGGCACGGCGGCCTGTCGCGCAAGATGATCTACATGCAAGGCCGCGATCTCGACGGCATCGTCGCGAGCTGCGAGCAGCGGCTCGGAGCGCGCGAATGCGCGTTCAGACCGCCGCGACCAGCCGCGCCCGGTGGGCTTTGAGCCCGCAAACGCCTCCAGCGATCGCCGCTAGCGCCATCGCCGCATAGGCGAGACTGCCGAACGCCGCGTACAGCAAACCCGACAGCCCCATCGCGCCGGCCATCGCTAGTCCCAGCGCGATCGCGAGATAGCCCTGCACCGTCGCGCCCTGCCCGGCCGGCGCGTTGCGCGCCAAATAAGTGAGCGCGCCGAGATGGGTCGCCCCGAACGACAAGGCATGCAGCAATTGCAGCCACGGTAGCGCGAAGCCCGGCGGATCAAACGCCATCGCGCTCCAGCGCAACGTAGCCCCGGCGGCGCCGATCAGCAGCAGCACGGTCGGCTGAAAGACCGGCGGCAGCCGCCCCGACACAGCGAACAGTACGATCTCCGCGATCACGCCCAGCGCCCACAGCGCGGCGATTGTCCTGCCGTCGAGCCCGGCGGCACGCCATTGCAGCGCCGAGAAGCCGTAATAGACCGCATGGCTGGCCTGGATCAGGCTCGCAGCGGCTAGCACGGCGAGAAATGCGGGATCGCGCAGCAGGCTCTGGCGTGGCGCCGGCGGCTCGTTTGGCGCCGGCTGACCGGTCGATAGCGGCGCCAGCGCAAACGATGTGAGCGCATTGAACAGGCTCGCCGCCACGATCAGCCAGATCAGATGGCGCGCCGGCATCGCGTCGGTGGCAAAGCCGGCCGCGAAGGTGCCGAGGATGAAGGCCGCCGAGCCCCACAGCCGCACCGGCCCGTAGGCGCGTCCGCGCTGGCTCAAGCCCCTGAGCGCGTAGGTTTCGGCCAGCGGCATCACCGGCGTGAAGGCGAGCGAGACCAGCGTGTAGGCGATCAGGATCGCGGCCGCGCCGGAGGAAAAGCCCAACAGCACGTAGCCGGCGACGCTCAGGCAGCTCGCCACGATGAGGCCTGAGCGCAACGCGTCGTGCCGGTCGGCGACGCGCGCGGCGAACGGAATCGCCAACACGCGCACAACCATCGGCACCGCCAGCACCAGGCCGATCTCGCTGGCGTCGAGTTCCCTGGCCTTGAGCCAGAGCGGAAAGAACGGCAGCTGGATCCCGGTCAGGATGAAGATCGCGGCATAAAGTGCCGCCAGGCGCGGCGCAAAGCCGAATTTAGACTGGGAAACAGGCCGCATTCTCCAACCTTTTTTAGTTGCGCATGATCTTTTCCGAAAACCGGTACCCACTTTTCGGGATCATGCGCTGGCCGAATCAATCAGCCTGATTGATAAACTGCGCTCTCAAGGATTGCACATGCCGAACGAACCCCAAGCGCTGGCGCGACTGCCGCCGGACGCCATCAAAGAGGACGACTACCGGGCGTTCTGCGCGGCGCTGTCGGCAAGCGCGCGCGGCCGTGCATTCCTGGCCGACTATGCCAGGCGCAACCGCAACGCCGACACCGAGGTGCTGCTGGCCGCGCTCGACCGGCTGGAGACGCGCCTGCGCGCCGACGCTTCCGCCGTGGAGCGGATGCGTGACGACTTGCGCATGCTGCTGATCGCGATCCGCCTCGCCCGCCCCGACATCGATAGCGCCGGCGTAACCGCCAAGACGGCGAAACTCGCGGCGCTGCTCAACCTGCTCGAGCGCCGCATCGAGGCCATGACCGAGCCCGCGCGCGCGCAGGCCGCGCCGGCGGACGAACCGGACGCGCCAGCAACCGCGCCGGGGCCGCGCGACGCCGCACGCTCGCATCTCGCGGTAGTGCCGCTGGCCGAAGAGCCGGAATTGCCGATCCCTTCGCCATCCGCCGCGCAACCGCCGACGGTGACGCTGGTACACCCGATCGTGGCCCTGCCAGAGGTCACCTTGTTCGAACCTCCACAGCCCAAGTCTGCCGTTGTCGAGGAAAAAGCGGTTGCGCCCGCGCCGATCGAGTCTGCCGTCGTTGAGCAAATAGTGCCGGCGCCCATTCAGGAGATTGAAGCCGCGCCGCCCGCCGCAAAACCTGCGCGGCCGCCGGCCAGCCCGCTCGCGCTACTCATGGCGCTGAGCGAGGACGAGCGCATCGCGCTGTTTACGTGAGCATGAAAAGCGGGAGGCCTTTGCCAAGCTGCCGGCGGTATGCTTAGTAAACTGATGATCCCTCGGCCCCTCCTCGCCTTGGCGCTGTGCGCCTCGCTCTTCAGCACCAGCGCCGCTGCCGCCGATCCCACCGCCAGCAAGATCGAGGTGGTCGCACCCGCAGGCAGCTCCGAGGAGGTCGGCGATGTCTTCGTCACATGGAATGATGGCAAGCGCGAGCAGCTGACCCGCGGCGCCCACGCCGAGCAGCCCAAGCTGGGGCCCGATGGTCTGATCGGCTGGGCCTGGTCGAAAGAGCGCTACAATGATCGCGGCACTCAACTGTGGGTAAACGAGCACCTGCGCGTGCAACGCGGCAAGCAGCTCCTGTTCGATGTGAAGTCCAGCAAGCCCTTCATCGAGGATTGGGCCTTCATCCCGGAGGGCCTGGTGGTGAAGTCGCGGGCAACCCACGGCCCCGCCTGGGTCGAGCTGTTCTCGCTCAGCGACGGCAAGCGGATCACGCTCATCGAGAAGGCTTTCGGCGACGGCCTCCCCGCTTGGGCCAAGCCCTATTCCGATGATTGAGCGGACGGCCGCCGCGAGAGCACATTTGCCGAGCGGCCTTTAACTACCCCGCAATCAATTTCGCAAACAATTCCGCGTCCACATTGCCGCCCGACAAAATGCCGACCACAACCTTGCCCTTGACGTCGAGCTTGCCGGCGAGCAGCGCCGCCAGGCCGATCGCGCCGCCCGGCTCCACCACCAGCTTCAACTCCTCGAACGCATAGCGCACCGCGCGCGCGACTTGCGTGTCGCTGGCGGTGATGCCCTGCCCGATCAGTTCGCGGTTGATCGGGAAGGTCAGTTCGCCCGGCGTATTGGTCATCAGCGCGTCGCAGATGGTGCCGCTCATGCGCGCATTGGCCTCGCGCCGCCCGCTCTTGAACGAGCGCAGCGTATCGTCGAAGCCCTCCGGCTCGACCGTATAGAACTTGACGGACGGCAGCCGCGCCTTGACGCCGAGCGAGATGCCGGCGGCGAGCCCGCCGCCAGAGGCGCCTACCACCACGATGTCGGGCTTCAGCCCCAGGCGATCGAGATCCTCGACAATCTCGCGGCCGATGGTGCCTTGGCCGGCGATGATCAGCGGATCGTCGTAAGGCGGCACCAGCGTGGCGCCGCGCTCGGCCACGATTTTCTTGGCGATGGCGGCGCGGTCTTCGCGTGTTGCGGTCGTAGGGCACGATCTCGGCGCCGAGCGCCAAGGTGCGCTCGCGCTTTGCCTTCGGCGCATCGGAAGGCATCACGATGGTGGCGCGCAGCCCCAACAGCCGCGCCGCCGCCGCCACGCCTTGCGCATGATTGCCGCTGGAATACGCCACCACCCCGGCGGCGCGCCGCTCGGGCGGGATCGAAGCGATCTTGATATAGGCGCCGCGAAATTTGAACGAGCCGGTGCGCTGTAGCGTCTCGGCCTTCAGGAACACGCGCGCGCCTAGGCGCTCGTCCAGCACGGCTGAATTGATCAGCGGCGTGCGCACCGCGACGCCGGCGAGCCGCTTCGCCGCCAACTCGATATCGGCGGCGGACGGAACGATTTTGTCGATGGCGCCCATGGCCACAACGGTAACGCCGCGGCGCGCACAACGGAAGAGTAACTATGCCGCGATCGGCGCCGGCTTCCCGCGCGCGACCTTGGCCGCGTCCGTCACATGCGTGAGGAAAATGCGCGCGCTGGATCTCCCAGCTCATGCCGAGCGCGAAGTCGCGGCAGTCCTGGCGCGAGCATTCCAGCGCGCCAAGGCACGCGCGCGCCAAATCATCGTCGAGCACGCCCACCGGCGCCTCGCCGATCACGTCGCGCGGCGCCGCGGCCGGAAACGCCGCCACCGGCACGCCGCTCGCCAATGCCTCCAGCAGCACCAGGCCGAAAGTATCGGTGCGGCTCGGGAACACGAACACGTCGGCGGCGGCGTAGATCTTGGCCAGTTCCTCGCCGTGACGCGGGCCCAGAAATACCGCGTCGGGAAATTGCCTTCGCCAAGCTGCGCTACGCGCCGGGCCATCGCCGACCACCAGTTTGGTCCCGGCAGATCGAGCTTGAGAAACGCCTCGACGTTTTTTTCCACCGCCAGCCGCCCGACCGTGAGAAAGATCGGCCGCGGCAGATCGACGCGCGACGCGCTTTGCGCGGGTCGAAACAGTTGCGCATCGACGCCGCGCGGCCACAGCTTCACGTCATGAAAGCCGCGCGTGCCGAGCTCGCGCACCAGCGCCGGCGTTGCCGCCAGGATCGCCGCGCCCGGGGCATGGAAACGCCGCAGCCAGGCCCAGGCCAGGTCGGAGGTCCAGCGCTCCGGCACCTGCAGCCGGCCGGCGAGATAGTCGGGAAAGCGGGTGTGGAAGCTGGTGGTGAACGGCAGCGCGCGCTTGATGCAGACCCGGCGCATGGCATGGCCGAGCGGGCCTTCGGTCGCGATGTGGATGGCGTCCGGGCGCGCGCGATCGAGCCTGCGTTCGATGTCGCCGGTCGCCGCCAATGCCAAGCGGATTTCCGGATAGCTCGGCATCGGCAGCGTCCAGAACTCTCCCGGCGCGAGGAATTCCAGATCGGCGCCGAGCGCGCGCGCCTCGCGCGCGACGTGGCCGAGCGTGCGCACCACGCCGTTGACTTGCGGGCGCCAGGCGTCGGTGGCGACCAGGATCTTCATGCGGCCTGCTGTTGCGCTTCGAGCGCCGGCTTGCTGTCTTCGCCGCCGTGCGTCCAGGTGATGATCTCGAAGCACCCGTCGTGGCGCTCGGCCACCGCCGTACAGCTTTCCACCCAGTCGCCGGCCGCAGCGCGCCTACCGTTGACGAAAACCGGCCCGCACAGCACGTCATAGACCGGCGCCCAGCGCGCATAGGCCTTTTCCATCACCTGCTTGTCGGGATCGCGCCGCATGGTTCCCTCACGTCCGAATCGAATGACCGGTTCGCTCTGCTTAGCGGGCGATTGCTACAGTTCAGCGACACCATTTGTCATTCCGGGGCGCGAGCGAAGCGAGCGAGCCCGGAATCCATAATCACAGACCGGGGTTATGGATTCCGGGCCCGGCCCTTCGAGCCGTCCCGGAATGACGGCGAGACTTGACGCCCCGCGTGCCGGCCATAACACTCGCAGCCGAACAAACGCCGTTTCACGCAAAGAGGACCGCCATGGATCTCGGAATTGCCGGCCGCAAGGCCATCGTCTGCGCGTCGAGCCGCGGCCTCGGCAAGGCCTGCGCGCGCGCCCTGGCCGAAGCCGGCTGCGAGGTCGTGATTAACGGCCGCGACGGCAAGACGCTGAACGCGACCGCCGCCGAGCTTTCCAGCCTGACCGGCGCCAAGATCATCGCGGTCGCAGCCGACGTCGCGACGCCGGACGGGCAAAAAGAATTGCTCGCCGCCTGCCCGCAGCCCGACATTTTGATCAACAACAATGCCGGCCCGCCGCTGCGCGATTTCCGCGAGCTCAGCCGCGCCAGCAGATGATCGACGGCGTGGTCGCCAACATGATCGTGGCGGTCGAACTGATCCAGAAGGTGATCGACCCGATGACGCTGCGGCGGTTCGGGCGCATCGTCAACATCACCTCCGCCGCGGTGAAGGCGCCGCTCGCGGGGCTCGATCTGTCGTCGGGCGCGCGCGCGGGGCTCACCGCATTCCTGGCCGGCATCGCGCGCACGGTGGCGGACAAGAACGTCACCATCAACAACATGCTGCCGGGCGCCTTCGACACCGATCGCCTGCGCGGCACGCTCAGCAAGGCGGCCGAGCAGAAGGGCCGCAGCATCGCCCAGGTGGCGGCCGACCGCATCGCCACCATCCCGGCTCGGCGTTTCGGCGATCCGGCCGAGTTCGGCGCCGCGGCCGCGTTCCTGTGCTCGGCGCAGGCCGGCTATATCACCGGGCAGAACCTGCTGATCGACGGCGGCACGTTTCCGGGGGCGTTTTGAGTTCGGCTATCAATCCGGCCAAGCGAGGCACAGGGATTATGGGTCCCCGCCTTCGCGGGGACGACAATTCAGGATCTCAGGCTCAGCCTCAGCCGCGAAACTCCACGCCCATGCGCGTCGCCGTGCGCCAGATCACGTGGCACGGCGTTTTGAGGTGATCGGTCTCGATCACCAGCATGAACTCGTCCGGAATGCCGACCTGGCTCACCACTTCCAGGCAGGCGCCCGCCGGCGACAGGTTGCGCACGCGGCAGTCGATCCCGGCGGCGCGGTTGAATGTAATATTGCCCGCCTTGAGCGTGCGGTGGCGTTGGACCTTGCGTCTCTCGTCCATGAGCATCCTCCGTCGATATCGGCGCCCGGCGTGCTTCCTGAACCCGGCCTTGCCGAAAAATATTGCGGTCAGACGGTTCGACCAACGCTTGCATGATACGCCAAGCGCTTTAGCCGACCGTGAAACTGATCCTCTAAATACGAAGGTTCGCGTTGCTATTTGGTAACCAAGCCACCGCCAGGCAAATCGCGGGCCTGGCCAAAGACTTAACGCAATTTACTTTCAATTTACGGAATATGGCGCGCGGCCACGGGTACATTATGGAGCGATCCCAGATCGCGCCACGAGAGGCCTTGGCTGTACCATGATGAATTGGCTGGTCGGCAATTTCCAGATTTTCGGCCTGGAGGTCGAGAACTGGATGCTGCTTATCGGCGGCGGGCTCGCGCTTTATTTCGCGGTGCTGGCCATCGCCGGACGGCGGCGGCAAAGCGCGCGTTAGGCGCTTTCGCCTGACCGAACGCTATTCGGCAGCAAAGCGCGCACCGCCAGCTCCTGCTTGAACGAGCCGATCGCCTCGTCGATCAGCGCGGCGCTATTGGCCTTTTCCATCTTGCGCAGCAGCACCTTCAGATTGGGATCCTTGTCGCGGATCACCCAGCGGCGCGTGAAAACCTGCGCGTCATAGAACGAGGTGATGCGCACCGGCGCGGCGACCGCCGGCAGCAGGGCATCGAAGTGCTGGGTGAACGGGATGGTCATCTCAACGCTGGCAGCATGCGCGCTTTGAAGCCGGAGCGAAAGAGCAATTTGCCCGCCGCGCACAGATTTTGGATGTGCGGACACTAGGCCGCGCAGGTGCGAATGCGTCATGCCAATCCCGACGCAGGTACACCGGTACTCGTCTTGTGGCGAAGCAGCATTAAGCCTATATGAGTGCTAACGATGATGGTCGGAAATTGGATTGCATGCCGGTGCGTTCGCGAGCGGTTCGCGTAACGTCACGTCAACAGCGGCATGTTTGAGCGGATCGAGGTCCGCGGAAAGACGCTCGCATGCAGATCTATATTTTCAAGTCCGAAGCCAGCCGCGACTTGCGGGCGTTTTCGGACGACCAGGGCGGCCTGAACTTGCCGGCGCAATTCCGCCCCTGGCACGCGGTCGGCGTGGTCAAGCCGGAATCGCCCCCGCCGAACAACCTCAGCCGCGACGTGATCGAGAAGTCGATTGCCAAAGAGGGCTATCAGCTCTGGAAGCTGAAGGACGACAAGAAGTAACGCAGCGATTTCGCGGGCGGCGCGTATTTCGACATTCGGGCTAAAGACCGCCCGATGCCAACCAAGCCAGCACGATAGCGACGGACTGCAAGACGGCGACGCCGAAAATCGTCATGCCGGCGGCGAGGAATCCGACATGGACCGCAGGCGAACTGTTCGCCAAACGCATGATGGAGCTGGTCACGGTTTACTCTCCTAGGCTCGCGACGTCCCTTCCCTCAGCGGCGACGCTGACGGCAAATTCCTTTCGGCAATATGAATTTGCCGGTCAGTAGAAATACGCAGTTCGCTGCGGCGGGACAGGCGAGCTGGGGCGCGACCCGCGCCGTGGCGCGGGCCGCTCGAACTTTGCGGCTTCGGCCGATCTCAGCAATAGGTCCGGCAGATGCGCCGGCCGAAGAAAAAGAGTTCGTTGTAGCACTTCGCATAGCAAACCCGGCCGTGGCGGCGGACATAGCCAACGTCCGATAACACCGCGGCGCTGCCTGCCGCTTCTCCGATGACGACGCCATTGGCGGGCGCCGCCGTTGGCGACGACGTTCCGGTCAAGCCGATCCCTATGGCAATCAGCAACGCAATCAAGATCATCCGCATGGGCTTCCCTCCGGTTTCATCGGTTGAGCGTGTCTCGACGGCCGCGACGGCGCGTTGCAACGCGCCGCCGGAACGCGCCAAATTGTACCAATGAGCCGCCGATTCCCAAAGGGCGAAAAGTGCAGGGCGATAGGGCCCGGCCTTCGCGGGGACGATAAGTGAGGGTTGCCCCCTGCCCCCCGCCATCGCATGATCCGCCCCGACCTGCCATCGACACGCCACCACCCAAAAACAGACGCTCGAGGGAGAACCGCATGAAGCTCGTCCGCTATGGCGCACCCGGCCGCGAGAAGCCCGGCATCATCGACGCCGACGGCAAGATCCGCGACCTGTCGCGCCTCGTGAAAGATATCGACGGCGAGATGCTCTCCTCCGGCGGCCTCGCCAAGATCAAAAAGGCCAACCTCAAGCGGCTCAAGCTTGTCGGCGGCAATCCGCGGCTCGGCCCCTGCGTCGGCCGCGTGCGCAACTACATCGCCATCGGGCTCAACTACGCCGACCACGCGGCGGAATCCGGCGTGGCGGTGCCAAGCGAGCCGGTGGTGTTCAACAAGGCGCCGTCCTGCATTTGCGGGCCGAACGACAACACCATGATCCCGAAGGACTCGACCAAGCTCGACTACGAGGTCGAGTTGGCGATCGTGATCGGCAAGCGCGCACGCTATCTCGCCAAGGACAAGGCGATGGACGCGGTCGCCGGTTATTGCCTGGCCAACGACGTGTCGGAGCGCGCGTTCCAGATGGAGCATGGGCAGACCATCGCCAAGGGCAAGGGCGCCGAGACCTTCGGCCCGCTCGGGCCGTGGCTGGTGAGCAAGGACGAGATCAAGGACCCGCAGAAGCTCGGCATGTGGCTCAACGTCAACGGCCAGAAGCGCCAGCGCGGCAACACCAAGACCATGGTGTTCGATGTGGCGCACATCGTCTGGTATTGCTCGCAATTGTTCGTGCTGGAGCCGGGCGACGTGATCGCCACCGGCACGCCGCCCGGCGTCGCGCTCGGCATGAAGCCCACGCCGGTCTGGCTGAAAGCCGGCGACGTGGTCGAGCTCGGCATCGACGGGCTCGGCGAGCCAGAAGCAGACAGATCGTGCCGTTCAAAGCCTAACTGTCATTCCGGCCGCGCGGAGCTGCACTCGGACGGCGCGTAGCGCCGATCCGAGTGCGCCGTCCCGGAATGACGAAAACAAAAAAAGCCCCGGGGTTTTGCCCCGGGGCTTTCCGTTATCGACCGCTGCCTTTTTAGGCCGCCGCGCGGTTGATCACGCTTTTCGCCAGGTCGCGGAACTCGGCGTGCGTCAACATCTTCTTATTCTTGAGCGAGTGCGCCTTGACCGCCGCCGTGATCTTGAGCGCGTCCTCCTCGGACACCTGCATGCCGACATGCTGCAGCCAGAGATTGACCGAGTCGATGCCGCTGCCCTTGCCCATCACCACTTCGGCCGGCGGCTGTCCGACCGCACTCCAGCGGATCGGGAACAGTTCGGTGGCGTGCTTCTCGCCGCAATTCTTGAACCAGCTGGCGATGATGCCGGACTCGATCTGATAGAGCCCCGAGCCGACGATGGCCTTGTTGGTGGGCACCACGACCCCGGTCAGGCGCTGCACCAGGTTGGCGAGCGGCGTGAGCTTGGTGGTATCGATGCCGACGTCGACGCCGTACATGGTTTTCAGCGCCATGACGATTTCTTCCATCGGCGCGTTGCCGCTTCTCTCGCCGATGCCGAGCACGGTGGTGTGCATGACCTCGACGCCCAGCGACAGCGCCATGATGGTGTTGGCCACCCCCATGCCGAAGTCCTGATGGAAGTGCGCTTCCAGGCGCTTCTTGATGCGCTTCTGCACCTCGGTGACGAAGTACTTCATGGCGTGCGGCGACACCACGCCGAAGGTGTCGACCAGCGCCAGCGCGTCCATGTGGCCTTCCTTGCCGACGCGCTCGATCAGATCCAGCGCCCATTTAATTTCCGCGCGCGAGAAGTCGATCGGGAAGAACACGACCTCGAGCCCGTTGTCGTGCGCGAATTTGGTGGCTTCGATCGAGGTCTCGATCGCCTTTTCCAGCGGCCAGCGATAGGCGAGTTCGAGCATGTGCTTGCTGGACGGGATCTCCATCACGATGCCGTTGACGCCGGTGTCGACGGCGCGCTTGACGTCTTCCTTCATGCAGCGCGCGAACGAGAAGATCTGCGGCCCCAGTTTGCGCTTGACGATTTCCTTGATCGCGTCGTTGTCGGACGGCGAGACGATCGGCATGCCGGCCTCGATCCGGTGCACGCCGGCTTCCGCCAGCGCCTCGGCGATGCGGATCTTCTCGTCCTTGCTCAGGATCACGCCGGTCTGCTGCTCGCCGTCGCGCAGGGTGACGTCGTGGATTTTGATGTTCTTGGCGAACTTGAAGTCCTTGGTGACTTCGGGCGCGTAATTCCATTCGCTGACGAACCAATCGTTGGTCTTCCAGGGTTGGTCGGCCATGAGCGGCTCCTCCTGCCTTGGCGGCTGTTGGTTGGATTGTCGTGTCCGGCATGTGGTGCCACAGCCGGGTAAAGGTGCGCAATCCCCTTCGCGCGGGATTGATTTTCATCAAATCATAAATCGCGGCCTCCGTTGAAATTACATATTTTACATGCGTTTAGCCGGTGTGGTGGACACCGATATGATGCCGCGGCGGCCACTAAGGCGCGGACTCATAAACGGGAAGCCAAATGCCGGCGTGGATGCGCCGCCCAATGTCCGTTATTGGGGGTAAAGCGGACATGCCCCGGACATCGTGGGATGTCCGCTTTTGACCCGGAGCGGACATCTGGAGGCCCGCGTTCAGATCTTTAAATAAATAGCAATACGCAGGTCGTCCCGTGCTTAGTGACGACAGAACTGGAAGATGCCGTTCAAAGCTCATACTTCGGAGGATTGCCATGCGTCGAATTATTATGCTCCCCTGCGCCATCACCGCGGTAACATTAGCGGTACAGTTTCCAGCGCTCGCTCAGCCTCTTGGCAGTCCGTCATCCGGACGCCAGGTCGCGACGACAATATGCGGCTCTTGTCACAATATTTCTGCGACGATGTTGTCGAGAAAAGAAGTTCCTCCGAGCTTCGATGACATTGCTAACCTACCGTCGACCACAGCGCTTTCCTTGAAAGTGTTCCTTCGTTCAAACCACAGACAAATGCCCAACCTTATATTTTCCGACGCTGAGGCAGATGACGTGATCGCATTCATCCTCAGCCTCAAGCAGAAATAGCCTCCACCGCGCCAACAATGCGCGGATATCCGTTGAGCAGGTCGAACGGTTCCGGTTGTTTAGTGCTGATGCAAGAGTATTACAGTTGGATTTTCGAAGAGGGTCCCCAATGACGAAACCTATCCCCGACAAGGCGGAGATTGCGCTCGAATATCCGGACAAACTCTATGTTGGCACATTCGAACGCTCATCGCGATTCGAGGCGCATCTCGATCCGGCCGGCATCGCGCTGGTCCTCGAACGGCCGGGGGCTGACGACGTCCGCAAATCGATTCACATGCACATCCACTTCGGTCTGTTTGCTGACATTCTGCGCGAGCTGGCTTCGACGGTGGGCCGCATCCCGAAGGACGACATCATGCATCGCGATCAGCTCGAGCAAGCGGTTGCCGAGTTGCACAGGGCGCTCGTCCATAGTCCGGAGGGAAAATCGCCGTGAAGGTCCGCGCAACACTCTGTTCAACAAGGTCGCGAATGACCGCCTTCTGAGTAATAGCGGACGCATCGCACAGCGTGTTTTGTGAGTGCACGGCCTAGATGAAGGTATTGACGAGTTCGCCGATGCCGGAGATCGCGATGCGGACTTCATCGCCGGCGGCGAGGTAGCGCGGCGGATTAAAACCGATGCCGACGCCGGCCGGCGTGCCGGTCGCGAGCAGATCGCCCGGCTCCAGCGTCACATAAGCGGTCACCGTTTCGATGAAGGTGGGCACATCGAAAATCATGTCGCGCAGCTTGGCGAACTGCCGGCGTTCGCCATTGACGAAGGTGGCGAGTTCCTGCGCGTCCGGCACGCCGAATTCGTCGCGCGTCACCAGCCACGGCCCGACCGGGCAGAAACCGTCGAGGCTCTTGCCGAGAAACCATTGCTTGTGGCGCTGCTGCACGGCGCGCGCGGTGAGGTCGTTGACGATGGTGTAGCCGAAAACGTAATCGAGCGCGTCGGCGCGCTTGATGTTCTTGGCACGGCGGCCGATCACCACGCCGAACTCGCCTTCGTAGTCCACGGTATGGGTCGGGTCCGCAGAGGCGGAGATTTTCTGCCCCGGATCGGCCAGCGATGAGGTGGACTTGGTGAAGATCACCGGATCGGCCGGCGACTCCTGTTTGTCGCCGGACTGATCGACACCGCTGCGGGCGAATTCCTGGGCGTGGTCGTGATAATTCTTTCCGACGCAGATCACATTCTTCGCCAAGGGGCCAACGGGTGCTGCGAGTTTGGCGCGCGCCAGGGCAACCGGCTCGCCGTAGTCCGGCGTCGCGCTCCCCTCGCCCACCAGCTTGATGACATGGCGCAAATCGCGCAGCGTGCCGCCGCCAATCGAAAATGGACGAAAGCTGTCGCCCTCGATGGTGCCGAAAATCTTGCCCTTCGGGCTTTGTATGGCTGCAATACGCATGGTCCTGCGCTGACCTTTCCGTAATGGCCGATGACGATCGGGGTGGCAGACAAGCCGCTAGCAAAGACGGCGGGTCTGTTCAACCGGGCAACGCACCCAGTCCGGCGCCGAATAAAAAAACCCCGGGCTCCGAGCCCGGGGCTTCGTCGTTTGGCCGGAATAACGCGACGGTCAGAAGCGGTAGTTCAGGCCAGCGCGGATGAGGTTGGCCTTGAAGTTAACCGACTCGTCGGCGGCCAACGGACAGGCCGCCGAGCCGCAGGTCGCCGAGCCAAGATCGACATAGAGGTATTCGAGTTTGGCCGTCCATGGTCCGGCGAAAGCGTATTCAACGCCGGCGCCCGCCGTCCAGCCCGCCTTCGTCTTGGTTGCGGAGGCTCCGGCGCCGAAATCCATGTTACATATTGCCGTAAGCGCCACCGGCGGTCAGATAAGGAAGCCATCGGTCGTACGAATAACCGATGCGACCACGGATGGTCCCGAGCCACGTATCTTTGAAAGTGCAGCTCGGGCAAAATGCTGCGTCGGCGGTGCCCTTGAGATTCATATAGTCAATGTCGCCTTCAATGCCCCAGACCCACCCGCCGGTCTGAATGTTGTAACCGAGCGTACCGCCTCCAAGCCATCCCTTCGGGGTAACCTCAAAGTTACCGCCACTCCCGCTCCAGTTTGACTTGCCCCAGCCGTAGCCGCCGTTGAGGCCGACATAGAAACCGGTCCAGGAAAAAATCGGAACTGGCGCGACATAGGCCGGCGCCTTGTAGGTGGGTGCGGGCAAATCCGCCGCCTGCGCGGCAATCGGCGCGCTCAGCAATGCGGCGACGGCGATGCCGGTTCGGATCGTTTTGGTCATCATATGTATCGGCCCCTTGACTGGTCAGATGAGTGTTGCAAGCGGGCGATCACGCTGATCCACCCGGGCGACGACGCAATGCTGTACTGGGAGACTCAAAACGGACGCGCGGCCCCGCATCCGCAGGAACGCGTATGGGCCCTAACAAAGCCTACGAATCGTTAAAGGCTGGTTAACCATGAAAAGCCCCGTAATTCGGGGGGTTCCGGGGGCACCGCCGCTCTAGCGCGGGTCAGGCCCCGCGCGCGCGCAACACCGCTTCGATCGACACCCGCGACCAGGGCGCGCTGCGCTCGCGGAACGCGCTGTAGGAGGCGTGCACCTTGGCGGCCATGCGCGTTGCGCTGGCTGAGGTCGCCGAGCACGTCGCGCGCCTGCGTGCGCGCGGCGTCGACCAGATCGGCGGGGAAGGCGGCGAGCTTGACGCCGTGGTCGTTCACCAGTGCGGCCAGCGCCTCGGCGTTGAGCCGCTCCATCTCGGCCAGCGCGAAATTCGCCTCCGCCGCGCAGGCATGCGCCACGACGGCCTTGAGTTCGTCCGAGAGCGCGTTCCAGGCCTTCAGCGCGACGATGCACTCGCCGGTGCCGTTCGGCTTGTTGAAGCCGGGATAGTAGTAGAACGGCGCCACGCGATAGAGCCCGAGCGCGATGTCGGTGCCGGGCCCGACGAATTCCGCGCCGTCGATCACGCCCGATTGCAGGCTGACCAGGATTTCCGCCGGCGGCGTGGTCTGCGGCGTGGCGCCCAATCGGCGATAGACCTCGCCGCCGAGGCCGAGCGAGCGCAGCTTTAAGCCCGCGCAAATCGGCAAGGCTCATGATCTCGCGGCGGAACCAGCCGCCCATGCAGACGCCGGTATTGCCGCCCATGAACGGCTTGACGCCGAAGGGCGCGTAGAGTTCGTCCCACAGCGCCTGCCCGCCGCCGGCCTCGATCCAGGCGACGTGCTCGGACGGCGTCAGGCCGAACGGCACCGTGGTGAAGAACGCCGCCGCCGGCATCTTGCCCTGCCAGTAGAACGCCGCGGTGTGGCCGATGTCGGCGACGCCGTTGCCGACCGCGTCCAGCACCTCGAAGGCCGGCACCACCTCGCCGGCCGCGAACACGGAAATGTCGAGCCGTCCGCCCGAAAGCGTGCGCACGCGCTCGGCGATGCGCTCCGCCGACATGCCCGGCCCCGGCAGCCGCTTCGGCCACGAGGTCACCATGCGCCATTTCAGGCTTTGCGCCCGCGCGATTGCCGGCGCGGCCAGAACCCCGGCGGCCGCCGCCCCAGCGCCAATCGTGAAATTGCGTCGCGTGCTCATGCTTGTCTCCGTTTATTTTTGCGCATGATCTTTTCCGAAAACCGGTTCCCACTTTTCGGGATCATGCGCCTGCGCATGAAAATGATGCAGCGGGCCGTGGCCGTGGCCGATATTGAGTTGATCCGCGGCGGCGATGGCCGCGGTAACGTAAGTTTTGGCGTCCTGGGCCGCGGCGACGAGATCGAGGCCCTTGGCGAGCCCGGCCGCGATGGCTGCCGACAACGTGCAGCCGGTGCCGTGGGTGTTTTTCGTAGCGATTCGTTTGGCGGACAAGCCGGACGACCTCGCCTTGTCCGATCAGCAGGTCGACACTCTCATCGCCGTCCCCGTGGCCGCCCTTGATCAGGACCCGGCGCGCGCCCAGCGACAATATTTCACGCGCTTGCACTTCCATTTCCTCTTCATTGCGCGCGAGCGTCGCGCCGGTGAGCGCGGCGGCTTCCGGCAGATTGGGCGTCACCACCAGCGCGCGCGGAATGAGTTCACGCCGCAGCGCCTCGACGGCCGATGCCGCCAGCAGCCGATCGCCGGAGGTCGCGACCATCACCGGGTCGAGCACGATGTTGGTGGCATGGTGGCGGTCGAGTCCCGCCGCCACCGCCTGCAATCGCGGCCACTTGCGACAGCATGCCTATTTTCACCGCATCCACGTCGAGATCGGAGAACACCGCGTCGATCTGCGCCGCGATGAAATCGGCCGGCACATCGTGGATGGCGGTGACGCCGCTCGTATTCTGCGCGGTCAGCGCCGTGATCGCGCAAGCGCCATAAACGCCGAGCGCGGCAAAGGTCTTGAGATCCGCCTGGATGCCGGCGCCGCCGCTCGAATCCGAGCCGGCAATGGTGACGGCGACCGCGGTCATGATGGGCCTCGCCGCGCCAGCGCATCGTCAACGACGCCACGCAGGCTTTCCGCGGCCGCAGCCGGATCGGGCGCGAGCGAGAGCGCAGAGATCACGGCAATGCCGTCGGCGCCGGCCGCGATCACCTCGGCGGCGTTGCTCTCGTTGATGCCGGCGATGGCGCAGATCGGAAATTCTTTCACGCGCGCGCGGATCGCCTGCACGATCGCGCGCAGGCCGGCGATCCCGATCGGCGTCGCGGTAGTGTCCTTGGAGGTCGTGCCGTACACGCCGCCGATTGCCACATAGTCGAGATGTTCGAGGTCTGCGTCTTTCGCCTGCTGCACCGTTTTGATGCTGAGCCCGATGATCGCGGTGCGGCCGAGCAGCAGCCGCGCGTCGGCGGGCGACATGTCGTCCTGCCCGATATGCACGCCGTCGGCTTCCACCGCCAGCGCCACGTCGACGCGATCGTTGATCAGCAGCGGGATGTCGAGCGGCGCCAGTACCGCCGTCAGCGCGCGCGCCTCCTCGATCATGGCGCGGGTGGAACCGTGCTTGTCGCGCAACTGTACCAGCGTTGCGCTGTCGGCGACGAGCTTGGCCAGCTCGGCGAGCTTGCGGCCGCCGGCGACGGCGGGATCGAGGATGGCATAAAGACGAAGATCGGTGTCCATCAATTCACCCGTGCGTGCGCGATGAGGGTCTGCGCGTCAAGATTATGGAGAGCATCGATGATCGCGACCGCGAAGCTCCCTGGACCATTAGCATGTGCCGCCGCCAGCTCGCCGGCAACGCCGATCATGACCAGCGCAGCCACGGTCGCGCGCCACGCGTCCTGTTCGACACCAAGGCAAGCCGCGATCAACGCGGAGCCGGCGCAACCCATGGCGGTCACTTTGGCCATCAACGGATGCCCGTTGGCGATGGTCACGACCCGCTCGCCATCGGTGACCAGATCGGTCTCGCCCGACAGCCCGATCACGATTTTTTTCTCGCGGGCGATAAGCGACGAGCGCGGCGCGCGACGGCTCCGCCCCCGCCAAAGCGGAAAATTCGGCGTGGTTGAGCCGCATCACCTTGGGCCCAA
The DNA here is from genome assembly GCA_963781875.1 of uncultured Alphaproteobacteria bacterium. Lineage (GTDB taxonomy): Bacteria > Pseudomonadota > Alphaproteobacteria > Rhizobiales > Xanthobacteraceae > Pseudolabrys. The sequence continues at coordinate 28,471 of CAWAHP010000007.1, read as the reverse complement.
GCGCGATCAATTCGCGGGCAAAGGCCGCGCGCGGGGCGGAACGGTCCACGAATACCGGATCGAGCACCCACGGCACGTTGTCCTGGGAGGCGGTTTCGACCGCGATCTCGGTCGCCTCGCGGCGTTCGCGATCGAAGGTGCCGAGATTGACCAGCAGCGCCTGCGAACGCGCGACGAACGGGGCGATCTCCTCGGGCGACAGCGTCATCGAGGGCACACAGCCTGCGGCCAGCAGGATATTGGCGGTGAAATTCTGCGCCACCGCATTGGTGATGCAGTGGACGCGGAGACTGCGCGCGCGCAGACGGTCGAGCAGCGCAGCCGCTATTTGCGGCATGTCGTCGCGCGATACGGCTTGCGGATGGTGCATCTCTTCTCCCTCCGCCGGCATGACCCGGATCAGGTTCGTTGGGTTGGCCTCAACTGGCCTCTCAGCCCGGAAACAGCCGGACACCCCACGAGATTGCTGCTTGAATACCTAGTCCGCGCGGGTTCCTAAGGCAAGCCCGTAAGACTTGGGCGCCTTGCCAGCGGCAAGCCTTTTTGCTGGATTGCATAAACCAGCAAGCGAGCGGCCGGAGGCGCGAGATGACCCCCTTTTTCGTTCAGATCAAGTGCGAGCTCGGCAAGGCCTATCAGGTGGCCAACGAACTGGCCGAAGCCGAGATCGCCTCCGAGATTTACTCGACCGCCGGCGACTACGACCTGCTGGTGAAATTCTACGTGGAGGCGGGAACCGACATCGGGCATTTCGTCAACGAGAAGGTGCATTGCATTCCGGGCATCAAAGACACCCATACCATCATCACCTTCAAGGCATTTCAGACCTGAATCTTATGTTGGCGTCGGCGGTCCCTCCGCCTCGCGGGCGCGCTGAAGGCCGAGCTGGCGCTCGCGCCAGATCACGAACAGCCCGGCGCCGGCGACGATTGCTCCGCCGACATAGACCAGCGCGCTTGGCAATTCACCGAACAGCCAGTAACCGAGCAGCAGCGCCCACAACATCGCGGAGTAGTCGAACGGCGCCACCACCGACGCGGCGGCATAGCGGTAGCTTTCGGTGAGGAAGATATGCGCCACGCCGCCGAACACGCCGAGCGAGATCAACGCCACAAGCTCGGATCCGGTCGGTGTGTGCCAGGCAAACGGCAGCGTCAGCGCGCCGGCGATGGCGCAGACCAGCGAGAAATAGAACACGATCGAGGACGTGGTCTCGCTTTGCGTGAGGCGGCGGGTCTGGATCACCGTGCCGGCATTGCAGAAGGCGGAAATGAGCGCCAACAATGAGCCGACGGTGGCGGCCGTCGCTGCACCGACCACCGCGTAGTGCCCGACGTCGAAATGTGGGATCAGCATCACGACCACGCCGGCAAAGCCGACCAGCACCGCCGACCAGCGATAGATGCGCACGCGTTCCTTCAGCACGATGGCCGCGAGTGCCACCGTGATCAGCGGCGAGGCGAAGGAAATCGCGGTCGCGTCCGCCAGTGGCAGCCGCGTCAGCGCGGAAAAATTGGTGAACATACCGCAGACGCTGAGCAGCCCGCGGCCGAGCTGGCCGAGCGGCCGGCTGGTGCGCACCGCGGTCGAGAGCTCGCCGCGAAACGCATAGATCACCACCACCGGCAGGATGGCGAAGGCGCTGCGGAAGAACACCATCTGCCCGACCGGCGCCACATCGCCCAATTGGCGCACCAGCGCCGACATCGCGGCGAACAGCAGCGCGGAGATCAGTTTGAAGCCGATGGCCCTGAATAGATTCATCGCGATCAGTCGTGACGCGTTTGACCATACATAACGGCGATGACCGGGTTTGTCCCGCCCACGGCGTCACAACACACAGTAAGCGGCTATTTTTTCGGAGGCGGGCCTTCGGTGTCCGGCAGCGACTTGATATAGGCGGCCATCGCCTCGCGGTCGGCGGCGCTCAGTTGCGAGGTGTTTCGCACCACCTCGACCATCGGCCCGCCGACGCGGTCGGAGTCCGCCGTCATGCCGGTCTCCAGCGTCTCCGCGATCTCGGCTTCCGACCACTTGCCGAGCTTGTGTTGCGTGATATCGGGAACCCCGCCCTGGCCGGCCGGACTTTCGCCGCCGGTGAAGCGCCTGCTGGTGATGATGGCCCCGAGAATGTTGCGCGGGCTATGGCATTCGGCGCAGTGGCCGGGCCCGTTGACGAGATAGGCGCCGCGATTCCACTGCGCGGACTTCGATGGGTCGGGCCTGAACGGCTGGCCGTCGAGAAACAACAGCTTCCACATCCCCAGGCTGCGGCGGATGTTAAAAGGGAACGGCAGATCGTGGTCGCGCACCCTGCCCGCCATCGGCGGCAAGGTCTTGAGATAGGCAAACAGATCGCGCACGTCACTGAATGCCATGCGCTGATACGAGGTGTAGGGAAGTGCCGGATACAGGTGCTCGCCCGACGGCGACGTCCCTTGTGTCATGGCGGTGATGAATTGTGCCTCGCTCCAGGCGCCGATGCCGTCCTTTTGGTCGGGTGAAATATTCGGGACGTAGAAGATGCCGAACGGCGAATTGATCGCCAACCCGCCGCCGAGCTTAGTGCCGTCGTCTTGTTTGGGCACCGCATGACAGGATGAGCACCCGCCGATCAGAAACATGGTCTTGCCATTGGCGATGTCGGGCGTGTGAGGCGCGAGCGCGCTCTCCGGAATGGTCGCCGGAATGGTCAAGATCCAGAACGCACCAAGGCCCAGAATCCCAGCCGCCACCACCAGCATGGCTAACTTACGAAACATGCCGGCACCCCCGGTTGACTACGGCAATGGAGTCATAATGCAAATGCCGCAGCAGGTGAACCCACCACGGCATTCACAAGCTAAAGTATGGCATTAGCGCTTCGACAGGCGATAGTCCTCGTGGCAATTATCGCAGCCCTTGCCGACGACTGGTATCGCCGCCTTCAGGCCGTCAAGCGAGGCTTTTGCCTTGTCACGATTTTCCGCCACGGCCGTGGCGAAGGCGGCAGCTTTGGCGTCGAAGTCCTTTTTGTTGACCCAAATCTTCGGCGACGCGCGATTGTCGCCTCCGGTCTTGGAATTATCGGGGAACAGGCCGGGCAACTTTTGCGCGGTGTCCGCCCATTGCGCAAAGGCGGCGTCGACCGCGGCCGCGTCGAATGGCTTTTGCCCGCGCATCATTTGGACCACCGTGCGCGCGTGCTCATCATTTTGCTTCATCAGATTTTCGCGCGTGGTCACCGGATCCTGCTGGGCGATGACGGCGCCAACACCGAGACCAACGAGGAGAGCAGCAAGCGTTGTGCGCAGTAACATCTCGTTCCACCTTCTGCTGGGCAATTAAACCACTCCCCCATGAACCCTCATCGAGCAAGGTTATTCCTCGCCACAGTGAAACTTGCTACAGCGGATCAGTGCAAATCAGTGTGCCATCACAAATTTGTGAATGGCAAACCTTCAAAGCGATTGAGCGGTCCGGCTCGCTTCGATCGCCTGCCAGACTCGCTGCGGCGTCGCCGGCATGTCGATATGGCGGATACGATAGGCGCGCCACAGTGCATCGATCACCGCATTGATCACCGCCGGGCATGAGCCAACGGCGCCCGCCTCGCCCGCGCCTTTGACGCCGAGTGGATTGTTCTTGCACGGCACGTTGCGGGTTTCGAACACGAAGGACGGTGAACGCTCGGCACGCGGCAGCGCGTAATCCATCAAGCTCGCGCTCAGCAATTGTCCGGAGCCGGCATCGTAGACGGTGTCTTCCATCAGCGCCTGTCCGATGCCCTGCACCGCGCCACCGTGCACCTGACCAGCCAGCAGCAGCGGATTGAGCGTGGCGCCGAAATCGTCCACCACGACGTATTGCAGAATCGTGGTGGCGCCGGTGCCGGGATCGATTTCGACTTCGGCGACGTGCGTGCCGTTCGGAAAAGTCGGCTGCTCGGTCGAAAATTCGTTCGACGCGCGCAGCCGTTCGGGTCTTGCTTGCGCATGCGCGGCGAGGTCGGCAAACGAGATGACACGGTCGGTGCCGGCGACTTTGACGGTTCCGTTCGCGATTTCCAGATCGCCCGCCGCCGCCTCGAGTGCGTCGGCGGCAAGCTGCTTGAGCTGGTCGGCAAGCGTTTTGGCGGCCCGGTCAACGGACACGCCGCCCACAGGGATCGAACTCGATCCGCCGGTGCCGGCGCCGGACGCGATCAGATCGGTATCGCCCTGCACGACGCGCACGCGCTCGGGCGGCAGATCGAGCCGCTCGGCGACGAGTTGCGCATAGGATGTGGCGTGACCTTGCCCCGTCGATTGCGACCCGATCAGCACGGTGACATCGCCGTCGCGGTCGAGCCGCACGATGGCGGTTTCGGGCCCGTTCGCGCCGCAGGCCTCGATATAGGTGGCCATGCCGATGCCGCGCAGGCGGCCGGCGCGTTTGGATTGCGCCGCGCGCTTGGCAAAGCCGCTCCAGTCGGCGAGCTCCTGGGCACGCGCCATGTGTCCGGCGAAATCGCCCGAGTCGTAGATTTTTCCGGTCGGAGTCTTGTACGGCATCGCCTTCGGCTTGACGAAATTTTTGCGGCGAAGCGCGTCCGGCGCAGTGTCGAGATCGTGCGCGGCCGCATCGACCAGCCGTTCGATCAGGTAGGAGGCTTCCGGCCTCCCCGCCCCGCGATAGGCGTCGACCGGAACGGTGTTGGTATAGGCCGCGCGCAGCCGCACATGGGCGGCCGGAATATCGTAGGCGCCGGTCGCCATGCCGACACCGAGCCAGGGAATGTACGGGCCGTAGCAGGACAGATAGGCGCCCATGTCGGCGACGATGTCGAGCTCAAGCGCGAGGAAGCGTCCCTTGTCATCGAGCGCCAGCCGCGCGGTGGAGATGTTGTCGCGGCCGTGACTGTCGCCGAGAAAATGCTCGGTGCGATCGGCAATCCATTTCACCGGCCGGCGCAGGCGTTTCGCCGCGACCGCGGCCAGCGCATATTCGCGGTAGGGAAACAGCTTGGTGCCGAAGCCGCCGCCGACATCGGGGGTCACGACCCGCATTTTATCGCGCGGAATCTTGAGCACGTTGCCGCAAAGAATGTCGCGAATGGTATGGCTGCCCTGACTGCCGAGCGTCAGCGTAATGCGTTCGCCGTCGTATTCGGCGATCACGCCGCGGGTATCGAGATAATTGGTGACCAGCCGCTGGTTAACGATCGTGATCTCGACGGTGCGCGCGGCTTGCGCGAACGCCGCCTTGGCCGAGCGTGCATCGCCGATTTCGGTTTCGAAAGCGAGATTGCCCGGCCGGTCGGGCCAAACCTGCGGCGCGCCCGGCGCGAGCGCGGCAACCGCGCCGATCACATGCGGCAGCGGCTGCCAATCGACCGCAATCGCCTCGCTTGCGTCTTTTGCCGCATCGAGGGTGTCGGCGACCACAAAAGCGATGGCGTCGCCGACATGGCGCACGACATCCTTGGCGAGGATCGGATAAACCGGGATCTTGATCTCAGGCCCCGGAATTACGCCGGGCGTCGGCAGCGGGCCGAGCTCCGTTACATCAGCGGCGGTCAGCACCAGGCGCACGCCCGGCATCGCCCGCACTCGCGCAAGGTCGCTGATGCTGAAACGGGCGTGCGCGTGCGGCGAGCGCAGCATGACCGCGTGCAGCGTCGCCGCCGGCGCGACATCGGCCACGTAACGCCCGGCCCCGCGCAGCAGGGAATCGTCCTCCTTGCGCGTGAGCGACTGACCGAATCCGAATTTCATTGTTGCCATTCGCTATGGGACCTCGCCATTCGTACACTACAGTCTGCGCATGAACTTTTTCCGAAAGCCGATTCCCACTTTTCGGGATCATGCGCTATTCGGCCGGTTGCGACCGGCTCCGGCGCGCTGCGAGATGCAGCGCGATCCAGCGCGTGACCACGTAGAATACCGGCGTGAATATCAAACCGAAGGCGGTGACGCCGATCATGCCCGAGAACACCGCCGTGCCGAGAGTCTGCCGCAACTCGGCGCCGGCGCCAACCGCCCAGACCAGCGGCGCCACGCCGAAGATAAACGAAAGCGAGGTCATCAGGATCGGTCGGAATCGCAGCCGCGCCGCTTCCACCGCCGCGTCGTGACGATCCTTGCCCTGATCCTCGATCTGCTTGGCGAATTCGACGATCAGGATGGCGTTCTTTGCCGCCAGCCCGATCAACACGACGAAGCCGACCTGGGTGAGAATATTGTTATCCTGGCCGCGCAAGACCACGCCGACGATCGAGGCCACCAGACACATCGGCACGATCATGATGACCGCGAGCGGCAGCGTCAGGCTTTCGAACTGCGCGGCCAGCACCAGGAACACGAATACCACCGCCAGCACGAAGGCGAAGATGGCTGTGTTGCCCGCGCGCAATTGCTGGTAGGCGAGCGTCGTCCATTCGTAGGAGAAGCCTTCCGGCAGCGTCTGCGCCGCAAGCTTTTGCATGGCCTCGATCGCCTGACCCTGCGAATAGCCGGGCGCCGCGTTGCCGTCGAGTTCGGCTGCCGGATACAGATTGTAGCGCGGCACCCGGTATGGGCCGGAAATGTCGCGCACCGTGGTGAAGGCGCCGAGCGGAACGGTGTCGCCATTGGAATTGCGCACCCTGATCTTGAGCACGTCGCGCGTATCCATGCGGAAGTCGGCGTCGGCCTGCGCCATCACCCGGAAGGTCCGACCGAACAGGTTGAAATCGTTGACATAGGCCGAGCCGAGATAGATTTGCAGCGAGCTGAAGACATCCGGGACACTGACGCCGAGCAGTTGCGCCTTGGTGCGGTCGATATCGAGATAGAGCTGCGGCGTCGATGTCTCGAACAGGCTGAACACCTGCTGAACGCCGACGGTGCGCCCGGCGAGGCCCGTCATGGCAGAGGCCGCGGCTTGCAAGGCTTGCGGGCCCCGGCCTGCCCGATCCTCGATCATCATGCGGAAGCCGCCGGCATTGCCGATGCCGCGCACCGGCGGCGGCGCAACCACCACCACCAGCGCTTCCTGGATTGACTTTGTCTTGGCGAACAACTCGCGCTGGATCGCAGCCGCCGACTGGTTCGACTGCCTGGCGCGTTCGCTGAACGGCGCCAGCACCAGGAAGATCGCACCCGAGTTCGGCGCATTGGTGAAAGTCGCGCCGGAGAAGCCGACAATGTTGACCGCAGCCCAACACGCCAGGCGTATGCAAAGCAAGGTCCACGACCTGGCGATTGACCGCGTCAGTGCGATCGAGGGAAGCACCCGGCGGCAATTGCACGACGGTGATGAGATAGCCGCCGTCGACCTGCGGGATGAAGCCGATCGGCGTCTTGCGAAACTCATTAAGGCCGAAGGCGAGAACCCCGGCATAGACGACCAGCATCAGCACGGCGATCCGCACCAGCCGCCCCGCAAGTAAGCCATAGCCATGCGCGAACCGCTCGAATGTCTGGTTGAACCACCGGAAAAATCCGTGGATCGGGCGCTCCCACCAGTGATCCGCCGTGCGGCGCTCGTGATGCGGCTTCAGCAGAAGCGCGCACAAGGCCGGCGACAATGTCAATGACACGATCAGTGAAATAACGGTCGCGCTGGCGATCGTGAGCGCAAACTGCCGGTAGAACTGACCGGATATGCCGGTGATGAATGCTGACGGAACAAACACGGCGGTGAGCACCAGCGCGATGGCGATCAATGCGGCGCCGACCTCGTCCATACTTTTGATTGCCGCCGCGCGCGGATCGAGCCCTTCCGCGATGTTGCGCTCGACATTTTCGACCACCACGATCGCGTCGTCCACCACGATGCCGACCGCCAGAACCAGCCCGAACAGCGACAGCGTGTTGATCGTAAAGCCGAACATCGCCATGAAAAAGAAGGTGCCAACCAGCGATACCGGAATGGCGATGAGTGGAATCACCGCCGCGCGCCAGGTCTGCAGGAACATCACCACCACCAGCACGACCAGGAAGATGGCTTCGCCAATCGTCTCCTGCACCGCATCGACCGATTGCTGAATGAATTGGGTCGGATCGTAGATGATGTCGTATTTCACACCGGGCGGAAACCGCTTCGAAATATCCGCCATGGTGACGCGGATCGCATGCGCGGTCGCCAGTGCATTCGAGCCCGGCCGCTGGAATACCGCGATCGCTACCGCCGGATCGAGATTGAGATAGGAATTCGAACTGTAGTCCAGCGCAGCCAACTCGACTCGCGCGAAGTCCTTGACGCGGACTACGGCGTTCGCATTTTGCTTGACGACGATATTGCCGAACTCGTTTGGATCAGCCAGCCGGCCGAGTGTCTGCACCGCAATCTGGAATGCGCGGGGCTTGTCCACCGGCGGCTGATTGAGGGTGCCGGACGCGACCTGGACGTTTTGCCCTTGCAGCGCCGTCACCACGTCATTTGCGGTCAGCCCCAGCGATTGCATCCGGTCGGGATCGAGCCAGATCCGCATGGAATAGTCGCGGCTGCCGAACACGATGAGCGAACCGACGCCATCGACGCGTGTCAGAGCGTCCTTGATTTCGATCGTGGCGTAGTTGGAGATGAACAGCGGGTCGCGCGATTTGTCGGGCGAGAACAGATGCACGACCATCATCAGGTCGGGCGAACTCTTGGCCACGGTGACGCCGATATTGCGCACGTCAGCCGGCAGGCGCGGCTGCGCGATGGCGACCCGGTTTTGCACCTGAACCTGCGCGATATCGAGGTTGGTGCCGATGTCGAAGGTGACCGCGATCGAGAATTTTCCGTCCGCGGTCGAATTCGACGACACGTAAAGCATGTTCTCGACGCCGTTGATCTGCTCCTCGATCGGTGCGACTACCGTCGAGGCGACCACGTCGGCGCTCGCACCCGGATACTGACCGCTCACATTGATGACGGGCGGAGCGATTTCCGGATATTGCGCGACCGGCAGCCGCGCAAATGCGACGCCGCCAAGGATCACGAATACGATCGAGACCACGGAGGCGAAGATCGGCCGGTCGATGAAGAAATGCGAAATGCGCATGGGCTGGTGCCGCCCGTTATTTCGACGGTTGCGGCGGGGCGCCGGTGGGGCCTGGCGCAGCGCCGCCTGAGCCCTGCTCCTGCGGCTTAACCTTCTGCCCGGCCCTCGCCTGCATCAGGCCATTGATGACCACGCGGTCGTCAGGCCCGAGCCCCTCCTTGATGGCACGCAAGCCGTCGGCGGTGAGTTGGCCGAGCGTGACGTATTTTTGCCGTGCCGTATTTTCGGCATCGACCACCAGCAGATATTTCCGTATCTGCTCGGTGCCGATGGCTTGGTCGGGAACCAGCAGCGCCTCGTAGGGCGGCGAAGCCGGGTACACGCACGCGTGCAAACATGCCCGGCGTGAAAACGACGTCGCGATTGGCAAATACCGCACGGCCACGAATGGTGCCGGTCGAGCGGTCGATCACGTTATCGACGAAATCCATGTGGCCCTGGTGGTCGAAGTCACGCTCGTCGATGAGCTTGAGCGTAACCTCCACGCCGGCGCTACGGCTGGCCACGTCCTGTCCGGTCTTGAAAACCCGCTCGTAGCGCAGATAGGACGCCTCATCGAAAGTAAATTCGAAGCGGATCGGGTCAGTCGACACGATAGTGGCAAGTAACGTGGTGTTTCCGCTTGTGCCGCCGGTGACCAGGTTGCCCGGCGTCACGCGCCGATCGCCGATGCGCCCGTTGATCGGCGCGCGCAGCTCGGTGAATTCAAGATCGAGCTCGGCCTGCCGCACCGCCGCCTCCGCGTTGCTGACGGCGGCCTGGGAATTACGGAAAGCCTGCGACCGCTGCTCGAATGTCTGCTCGGTGATGGTCTTGTCGCGCACGAGTTGCTGTCCGCGCGCGAGATCGGCTTCGGTATAGGCAAGATTGGATTTTGCCTGCACCAGATTGGCGCGCGCCTGATCGAGCGTGTTCTGGAATGGCCGCTTGTCGACGGTGAACAGGAGGTCGCCCTGCTTCACCAACTGCCCGTCCTCGAAATGCACGCCCTCGAGATAACCCGAGACGCGGGCGCGCACCTCCACCGAATTCACGGCGACAAAACGGCCGACATATTCGTCGAAATCGAAAACCATGCGCTTGACCGGCGCGGCCACGGTCACCGTCGGCGGTGGCGGTCCGCCTGGCGGCTGGCTCTCGCCGCAGCTTGCGACCAAAATCACAAGCGCCAGAATCAGGGCGACATGGAGCGGCCGCGCGGATGCCAAATGCAGATGGTGTTTCATGAAATGGCTGCGATTGCTAATCCGGCCAGATGCACCGGACCAGTCCCTTAACGTCGGCAGGCATTGATGTCCACCTGTTGCACTGCGGTAACGCAACCGTGAAACATTCGTTCAGCGCCGCTGGGCAGCACGAAATTTTTCGAGCCATTCGCGGCCGAATAGGATCAAAACGACTCCACCGTAAATGCCTCCGCCGATTGCGGAAAGCGCGATCAGCGTGGCCAAGTCGTGCAGTCGGTCCCAGCCGTCGAAAATATGGGCAACCGGCGCCGCGCAGAACCACAAGACGACAGCCAATGCGATGCCGGCAGCCGCCAGCTTGATCGCCGATTGCCGCAGCCGCTCGTCGATCTGCAGGTGGCCGGCGCGCATCGCAAACCAGAGCACCAGAATGAGATTGATCCAGGCCCCGATCGATGTCGCCAGCGCCAGGCCGACCTGCGCGAGCGGCCCCATCAGCAATACCTTGAAGGCGATGTTGACGGCTGCCGCGATCAGCGCAGCCTTCAGCGGCGTTGTGGTGTCGCCGCGGGCAAAGAATGTCGCAACCGCGCTGCGGATCAACACGAACGGCAGCAGCCCGAAGGCGTAAGCCGAAAGCGTCCGGCCGGCGGCTAACGCATCGGCCGCGGTGAAGGCGCCGCGCACGAACAAGCCGCGCATGATCAGTTCTGGAATGACGAAAAAGGCCGCGACGCACGGAATCGACAGCAGCAAGGTGAATTCGACCGCGCGATTCTGCGCCTGCACGGCGCCAGTTTCGTCGCCGGCTGCGATACGCCGTGCCATTTCGGGTAGGATTACGGTGCCGGCGGCTATTCCGATCACGCCGATCGGGAGTTGATTGAGACGGTCCGCGTAATAGAGCGCCGACAGCGCGCCGGCCGGCAGAAAGCTCGCGATGATGGTATCCGCGAACAGCGCGAGTTGCACGCCGGCGGAGCCGACCGTTGCCGGGCCGAGCGCGCGGAAGAATTGCCGAACGTCGGCGTCAAGCTGCGGCCAGCGCAGCCGCGTCAAAGTGCCGGCGCGGGTTGCATCGCCGGCCACCAGCAGGAATTCGAGGATACCGGCGATGAGCACCCCCCAGGCCGCCGCGTGGCCGGCGGTCGGGAAGAACGCGGCGAGTGCCAGCGCAACGATGAGCGAAAGATTGAGCAGGATCGGCGCAGCGGCGGCGGCGGCGAATCGCTGCAGCGCGTTGAGAATGCCGCCATAGAGCGTCACCAGCGTGACCAGCAGCAGATACGGGAACGTGATGCGGGTGAGATCGACCGCGAGCGCATAGCGGCCGGGATCGTGCGCAAAGCCCGGCGCCAGCACATCGATCACGACCGGCGTGAAGATCAACGCGACCGCCAGCAGCACGATCTGGCTTGCAAGCAACAGCGTGAAAATGCGGTCGGCGAATTGCCCCGCACGCTCGGCGCCGCCCTGCTGGCGAATGCGGGCGTAGGCCGGCACGAAGGCGGCATTGAAGGCACCCTCAGCGAAGATGGCGCGGAAATGGTTCGGCAGGCGAAGTGCTACAAAAAAAGCATCAGCCACCGGGCCTGCGCCGAGCACGGCCGCCAGAATGATATCCCGCACGAAGCCCGAAATCCGCGAGAGCAGCGTGAAACCGCCGACCGTGAGGATGCGTTCGATCATCGGTCTATGCCCCTAGCGCATGATCCCGAAAAGTGGGAACCGGTTTTCGGCAAAGATCATGCGCATGCAGAATGGGGCCGGGTTGCAAAGGTTGCCGTTGAATGGACTTGAACTGGAAGCAACGATACCGATAGCCAGATAGGCTGAACTGCCTTAAGACGATTCCCAGTCCAAACATAGTGCCCCGACGAGCCGAACCATAGCCATGCCCTCGCCGATCATTCCCATCCTGCTTGCCGGCGGAGCCGGAACGCGCCTTTGGCCGGTCTCGCGCGACGCCCTGCCTAAACAATTCCTGCCCCTGGTCGGCGAACGGTCGACCTACCAGGAAACGTTGCTGCGGGTGCAGGACCCGATGTTTGCAGCACCCATCGTCATCACCGGGCCGAATTTCCACTTCTTTGCCCGCCGGCAGGCCGAAGAAATCGGCATCGAGGTGACCGTGGTGATCGAGCCGGTCCGGCGCGATTCCGGGCCCGCCATCGCAGCGGCAACGGCAGTCGCCGCGCAGCGCGACCCGAACGCCGTGGTGCTGGCGCTCGCCGCCGATCACATTATTCTGGACGTGCCGCAATTCCGCGCCACTTGTCTCGCCGGCCGCGAAGCCGCCGAGGCCGGACGCATTGTCACCTTCGGCATCAAGCCCACCGAGCCGAAGACCAGCTATGGCTATATTCTTCCAGGCGAGCCCATCGGCAAGAACGGCGTGCACACGGTCAAGAAATTCGTCGAGAAGCCGGATGGCCCCACCGCCGCCCGCTATGTGCGCGAAGGCTATCTTTGGAACTCGGGCAATTTCCTGTTCCGCGCCGACGTCATGCTGTCCGAACTCGCCCGCCTCGAGCCGGAGATGGCCAAGGCGATCGATGCCGCGGTCAAGAATGCAACGACCGATCTTGGCTTCCTGCGTTTGCAGCCGGAGGCTTTTGCGCGCGCGCCGCAGAAATCGATCGATTACGCGGTGTTGGAAAAGACCGACCGCGCCGCGGTGGTGGCCGGCGACTTCCGCTGGTCGGACATCGGAAGCTGGGACGCGCTGTTCGACATCACGCCGCACGATGCGGCCGGTAATGTCGTGCAAGGGCCGGTGGTGACCATGGACACCACCGAATGCGTGGTGCATTCCGACGGGCGCCTCACCGCCTTGGTCGGCGTCAAGGATCTGGTGGTGGTGAGTACGTCCGACGCGGTGATGGTGGTCCCGCGTGCCCGCGCGCAAGAGGTGCGCGAACTGGTGGCCAAGCTCAAGGCCGGCAAACGTCCAGAGGCGACCGACCACAAGCGCGTGCACCGGCCGTGGGGCTACTACGAGTCGATCGACATGGGCGAGCGTTTCCAAGTCAAGCGCATCGTCGTCATCCCGGGCGGCATGCTGTCGCTGCAGAAGCACCGCCATCGCGCTGAGCATTGGGTGGTGGTGCGCGGCACCGCCGAAGTCACCATCGGCGAGGAACGCCGCGCGGTGCACGAAAACGAATTCGATCTATATTCCGATCGGCAGCGTCCACCGCCTGGCCAACCAGGGAAAAATCCCGCTTGAATTGATCGAGGTGCAGACCGGCAGTTATCTCGGCGAGGACGACATCGAGCGTATCGAGGACATCTACAGCCGCGGTTGACCTCAGCTTTGACTTTTTGTCGGCGCTAGCGCCTAAGCCGCATGACAAGCGGTCGATGTCGACTGTCTTGATTATCACTAGAAAGACCGAAGCTCATGGCTATGCACGATCCTCCGCACCCGGGCGGCATCGTTCGTCGGCAGTGTCTAGATACGCTTGAGCTGTCCGTCACGGAGGCGGCCAAAGGACTTGGCGTGACACGCCAAGCACTATCCGATTTGGTCAATGGGAAGGCCGGGATTTCCATTGATATGGCAATTCGTCTTTCGATGGCGTTCGGTTCGAGCCCGGAGACGTGGCTCGGATTGCAAATGGCTTATGACCTTTGGCAAGCGCGTGAGCGCATACGTTCGTTAAAGGTTCGGCATTTCAATACTGCCTAGCGATCTAACTGTCCCGCCCGATTGTCCCACCAAGCGGATCGCCGACCTGGTGCTCTGGAATTGGCAAAACATCGTAGTCACGATACCGATTTATCAGTCTGCACTATCCAGCCAGTCCTAAAAAAATCAACATCGCTTGATTGACGCGAACCAAATCCGCGGCATCGAGATGCCCGATGCGATGTCCCAATTTGCTTTTTGGAATCGTTGTAATCTTATCCACCATGAGCCTTGAGGTGATTGTAAGTCCGTTCTGGTCGCTTGGTTGAATTACTATTCGAAAAAGCGGCGCTTCGCTCTTGTCGCTTGTGATAGCACAGATCGTGATAGATCCTGTGGCGTCAAAGCGATTATCCTGGACAATTACCGCCGGACGCGGTTTGCCAACGTAATCTTTGCCTCCAGCGACCGTCCAAATCTCACCTCGTTTCAATCAATCCCCCGAGATCGCATCAATGAAATCCTGATCCTCCTGGGCATGCGCACTACGCGCCACGACTAGCGATTGGCGATGAGCCTTGGACTTAAATGCAGCCGATCGGGTGTCCGGCACCCAAATCTGCAGTGGCCTGAGCCCTTGCGCTCGTAGCCGCTTACGATGGGTTCGGACTTTGTCGCGCGATGATTGGCGCTTCGGGGCGGTCTTCATCTCTTGCTCCAGCCGGGCTGTAAATGGTTACATGTAACTTAGCCTGACTAGTCATGTTGCGCAAGTCTTTGCGGTCGCGCCCTGCTCAATCAAATCTTCATGATTTTTCCTGTTCGCTGAGCCGAACGCCAATCCCGCCGCCTAAAACACTGGAAATTGCCATCTATGCCTTCTTCAAACTGACCCACGACCCACGACTGGATACCGTCTGCTTGACTGGTCAAATTACGCCTTCAGTGCGCGGCGAGTTGCATCGATGATGCGATCCTGGGTCGGTGCATCGAGATAGGCGTGCATCGGCAGACTGAAGACCTCGCCAGCGAGTTGATCGCTGACCGCCACACCGCCGTCGCCGACCGGAAAATGCTTGTAGGCTTGCTGCCGATGCAGCGGGATCGGGTAATAGATTGCGGTCGGAATGCCTTCGGCCTTGAGCGCCGCCGCGAGACCGTCGCGCCGTCCTTTCGGCAGCCTGATCGTGTATTGCGCCCACACCGATTTAGATCCTGTCGGCACCGTCGGTATGGTTATGCAAGTCGGCAGACCCTCAGCATAACGTTGCGCTACTCGGTTGCGGGCCTCGATCTCGTCGGGAAATATCTTCAGTTTCTCGCTCAGAATCGCGGCCTGCACAGTGTCGAGACGCGAGGCCAGACCGATACGGATATTGTCGTATTTGTCGCTGCCGTGGCCGTGCATGCGCAAGCTGCGCAAGACATCGGCCATCTCATCGTCGTCGGTAAACACCGCACCGCCATCGCCGTAGCAGCCGAGCGGCTTCGCCGGAAAAAAGCTGGTCGCGGTTGCATGTCCGAAGGTGCCAAGCCTGCGGTCCTTGTAATGTCGCGCCGAAAGCCTGCGCGGCGTCGTCGAGTACGAACAGACCTTCCGCCTTGGCCGCGGCGGCAACCGCATCATGATCTGCCGGCAGATCCAAACAGATCGACCGGGATCACCGCCTTGGGCTTGAGACCGAGACGTTTCGCCGTGGCAGCGGCCGGGGCAATTGCCGTTCGCGTCGATATTGAAGGTGGCCGCGTCAACGTCGACGAAAACCGGCGTCGCGCCGACCAACGCCACCACTTCCGCCGTCGCGCAGAAGGTAAACGACGGACACAACACCGCATCGCCCGGCCCAATGCCTTTCGCCCGCAACGCCAGCACCAGAGCGTCGGTGCCGCTGGCGCAGGTGACCACGTGGCGGGCGCCGCAAAAAGCGGCAAGCTCCGCCTCGAAGGCGCGCACCTCCGGTCCGAGAATGAACTGGCAATGGCTCAAGAACGCGCGCGATCGCCGCATCGATGGCGCCGCCAAGTCGTCGGCGCTGTGCGGCGACGTCGATGAACGGAATGGACGGGAGATTGGTTCGCAAATTCATCAAAATGTCCGGAATAAGGCGGCTACGTCGATCAGCCGGCGACTACGCGCGGGCCTTTCCGCTGTGCGGGCGTAACATCGACGGGCGGGCGACGAGACACTGCGTTGCGATTTCCAGGCTGGCAACGCCCTCTTCGCCGGTGACGGCGGGCGCCGAGCCTGAACGAACGGCGTGCAGGAACGCGAGCAGTTCCGAGCGAAGCGGCTCGGCATGGCCGACCGAAAGATGCCGCATGGAATAGCTGCCGTCCGGTTGGAAGCCGAAACATTCCGTGACCTGACGCGTGAGCAGGTCGCCCATCACGTATTTGCCGCGCGTGGCAACGGTGACGTTGCGCGCCTTGAACGGCGTCAGCCAATTGGTGTTGATGTGCGCGAGCACGCCGGACGCCGTGCGGAACTGCAGCAGCGCGATATCCTCACGCTCCGCGACCGCGCTGGAGAGCTGCGGCTGTACCTCGACAATGTCGGAATCGGTGAACCAGCGGATCAGGTCGATATCGTGCACTGCAAGATCGATCACGACACCGACATTCGACATGCGCGGCGGGAACGGTCCGACCCGGGTGATGGCGATCGAGAGAATATCCTCGTTGCGGATGGCATCCTTGATCGCCTCGACCGCCGGATTGAATCGTTCGACGTGGCCGACCATCAAGGTGAGGCCGGCGTGGCGCGCCGCATTGATGATCTCGCGGCCCTCTTCGACCGATGAGGCAATCGGCTTTTCCACCATGACGTGGACGCCGCGCGCAATGCAGGCAAGCGCGATATCGCGATGGAGATGGGTTGGCGCCGCGATGGTGATGCGTCGACGTTCAGGTCGAGCAATTCGCCAACATCGGCGACGGCAGCGCAGCCGAACGTGCGCGCGACAAAATCGGCCTGCTTGCGGTCTGGATCGGCGACGCCAACCAACTCGGCGCCCGGCAATCCGGCGAGCACGCGGGCATGATTGCTGCCCATGACGCCGACGCCGACGACACCCACACGCAACGAACGCTCCGCGCTCGGTACTGTAGCCTGCATCATGTCTCGATGGTTTCCCCTGCCGCACCACTCGTGCCCCGCATCCCCTAGCACGCTCGGAGGCGGCTGGCGACCACCCCCGCAAAACGCGGTGAACACGTTTTGATTCAAAGAGTTACATGTACACGCGATATGCTTAAATTCAAAGCCGACGGCAGCGCCCACTCTGGCGTTTACCCTATTCGGCCGCGCGCGAGGCAGGAACCGAAAGTCTTAAGCCCGCGGCGAGCGCGTCCTCGCGAAAGGATGTCACGGCACCGAGCGAGAGCTCCGCCGCCGTCTTGGTGCCGAGCGCGGGCAGCTTTCTTGAGCACATCGGCCGGCGCGGTGATGATATGGCAGCCCATGGCGTCGGCTTCCACCACATTGAAAACCTCGCGCGTGGATGCCCATATAATCTCGACATTGCGGGTCTTGCGCGCGCGCGCGATCGCATCCTGCATGATCGGCCGATAATCGATGCCGAGATCGGCGAGCCGACCGGCGAACACCGAAACGCAAGCGGGTGCGCCGCCGTCGAGCGCCTCAACGGCGCGCGACGACCTGCTCTGCGGCAAAGATCGCCGTCATATTGATCTTGACGCCGTCGCGCGATAGCGCGCGCACCGCCTCGAATAGTGGCTCCCCGCGCGTCGTCGTCACCGGCAACTTGACATAGACATTCTTGCCCCATGCCGTGATGACGCGCGCCTGCGCAACCATCTCCGGAATGTCGTCGGAAAACACCTCGAACGAAATGTGCCGATCGGGCACCGCCGCAACCAGATCGCGACGCATAGGATTCATAATCGCTGACCCCGGCCTTTTTCAGCAGCGACGGATTGGTCGTAAAGCCTGCGATCCACGGCTGCTTCGCCATTTCGACGATTTGGCCCTTGTCGGCACCGTCGGTGAACAGCTTGACCTTGAGGTCGGACAGTTTAGTCATGTATTGATAGCTCCCTCGCCCTCTCCTGCATTTATCCATTCTCATCCACCGCTGATCAAGCTATGAGGGGCATGGTCTTGATCCTTTTTCCCCGCCTCAACGCTTATAGTGTGACTTAATGCGGCGTTTACTTGCTTTTGCGGTGAAGGCGGCGGTCTCGGTACTGCTGCTGTATCTGGCGCTCCGGCTGGTCAGCTTCGGCGATCTGCAGCAGCGCTTCAATAGGCTAAATGCGGGATGGGTCGCCATCGCACTAATTACCCTGGCGGTGCAAATCGTTGTAGCCGCAGTGAGGTGGCAAGTCATTGCTCGCTCGTGCGGTACAATGTTCCCGATCTGGCAATCTTTGCTCTATACGCTGATCGGGCAATTCTTCGGTCAGACGCTGCCCTCGACGATCGGAGGCGATGCGGCCCGCATGTGGCTGCTTGCACGCGCAACCAGGCACTGGAAAACCGCCGTCTATTCCGTGCTGGTGGACCGGGCCGCGGGATTGATCTGGCTGGCTATCCTCGTGCTCGCGTGCCTTCCGTGGTCGATGCGATTGATCGAAAATCCGGTCGGGCGGACAGCCTTGGTGCTGATCGGCGCCGGCGGCGTGATCGGCCCGCTTGTCCTGTTCGCGCTGACGCATCTGGGACGCAAAGCGCTCGCGCGCTGGCGAGTAACGCGACATGTTTCCGAAATCTCGGCAATCGCGTGGAAGGCGCTCACATCGACGCGCACCGGTGGATCCGTCGCCGCAACGTCAATTGCCATTCACCTGATGACTGTTTTAGTCGCATGGTTTGCTGCCAAAGCGATCGGATCGCCGTTTGGATTTCGTGCAATCTCTGCTACTGATGCCGCCGGTGATTTTGATCGCCGCGATACCGATATCGATCGCTGGCTGGGGCGTGCGTGAGGGTGCGATGGTCGTAGCCTTTTCTTATGCAGGGCTGCCCGATGGCGACGGCCTGGCGGTCTCGTTGCTTTACGGCGCCGGCGTTTTCACCATCGGCGCGATCGGTGGGTTGGCTTGGATTCTCAGCGGAGAGCGCGGACTATCCATACCCGCGTCGAGCAGAATCGATTTGCAGGGTGCGAAACGTTCTCAGACCGAGTGATATTTGCGGTACCAGGCAACAAAGCGCCCGATTCCTTCCTCGATCGGCGTTGAAGGGCGAAAGCCGACGTCGCGCATGAGATCGTCAACGTCGGCATAAGTCGCCGGCACGTCGCCTGGCTGCATCGGCAGCATTTCCTTCTTCGCCTTGCGGCCGAATTCCTTTCTCCAGAGATCGCAACGACCTCGAGGAACGTCGACCGGATTGTTATTGCCGATATTGTAGACCCGCCATGGCGCCGGACTTGAACCCGGATCCGGCGTCTCGCCGGACCATTTCGGATTGCCTGACGGCGCGCGATCGATCAGACGCACGACCGCTTCGACCACATCGTCGATATAGGTGAAATCGCGCTGCATCTTGCCGTGATTGAAGAGCTTGATCGGTCGTCCCTTCGATGATTGCCGCGGCGAAGATCCACATCGCCATGTCCGGGCGCCCCCAAGGCCCATACACCGTGAAGAAGCGCAATCCCGTCGTCGGCAGTGTGAACAGATGGCTTAGGAATGCGCCATCAGCTCGTTGGCCTTTTTCGACGCGCCGTAGAGGCTGAGCGGATGATCGACATTATCGTGCACCGAAAATGGCATCTGCGTATTGGCGCCATAGACCGACGACGATGACGCATAGAGCAGATGCCGGCAGCCATTGTGCCGGCAGCCTTCGAGCACATTGACGAAACCCTGCAGATTGGCATCGACATAGGCGTGCGGATCGACCAGCGAATGCCGCACGCCGGCCTGCGCCGCGAGATGCACCACGAACGGAAAGCGATGTTCGGCGAACAGTGCGGCCGTGCCGGCGCGATCGGCGAGATCGAGCTTGATGAAGCGAAAGCCTTTCATTCTTCGCAAGTTCCGCGAGCCGCGCCTCTTTCAGCTTGGGATCGTAATAGGGCGTTCAGATTGTCGACGCCGATGACCGGGCGGCCATTCGCCAGCAGCCGCCGCGCAACATGGAAGCCGATGAAGCCGGCGGCACCGGTAACGAGAACCGGATCGTCAGCTCATTGCTCTACAGCCGCCACAGATCGATCCCCTCGGGCTTTTGCGAGCGATCGAGTTTCGACTTGACGTCGAGCACGACACCGCTTCCGTCCTTGAGCAGTCGCATCGACCAGCGGCCAGCCCCCATCGACATATTCCTTATGGCAACCGCCAGAATGACCGCATCAGCGGGCCGCAGCTTGTCGAACTGCATCAACGCAATGCCGTATTCCTTCTTGTGCATCCTCGGATGACGCGAGCGGATCGTGCACCTGCACCGCGATGCCAAGCCGCTTCGAGCGCCTGCGCGATATCGATGACCTTTGAATTGCGGATATCGGGCACATTTTCCTTGAACGTCATGCCAAGAATGGTGACCGTCGGCTCGACTGACGCCGCGGCGAGAAAGCAGCGCATGCACTCGCGCGCGATCCGCTCACCCATGCCGTCGTTGATGCGGCGGCCCGCGAGGATGATTTCGGGATGATATCCGGCCTTTTCCGCGCGATAGGTCAGATAATAGGGATCGACGCCGATACAGTGCCCGCCGACGAGACCGGGCTGAAAATTCTGGAAATTCCACTTGGTCGCCGCCGCCGCAAGCACGTCGCCGGTATCGATGCCCATGCGCTGAAAATCGCCGAGAGCTCGTTCATGAAAGCGATGTTGAGATCGCGCTGCGTGTTTTCGATCACCTTCGCCGCTTCCGCAACCTTGATCGAGGGCGCGCGATGGATACCGGCCTTCACGACCGATCCGTAAACGTCGGCAACGATATCGAGCGTGTTCTCGTCCTGCGCCGAGACGACCTTTATGATCGATTCAAAACGATGCGCCTTGTCGCCGGGATTGATGCGCTCCGGTGAATAACCGAGCATAAAATCGCTGCCAGCCTTGAGACCCGAGGCTTTCTCCAGCACCGGCGCGCAATCCTCCTCGACCGCGCCCGGATAGACGGTGGACTCATAGACGACGATATCGCCACGCTTGAGCACCCCGCCGACGGTCTGCGAGGCCGCCAGCATGGCGCCAAGATCCGGCCGATTTTCCTCGTCGATCGGGGTCGGCACGGTGACGATGAAAAAATCGCAGCTTGCAAGTTTTGCCGGATCGCTTTCATAGGAGAGCGAGGGATGCGAGAGATCGGATGGCTCGACCTCGCGGGTGCGGTCGTGCCCGGAGCGCAACTCATCGATGCGCTTGCGATCGATGTCGAAACCGATCACCGGCGACGCCGGACCTCGCGAACGCCGTCGCGACCGGCAGCCCGACATAACCGAGGCCGATAATTCCAAGCTTCCGGCCGTGCCCCAAAATCGTATCCTTTAACTTTGCTGATGTGCTTGCGGACCGGGGCCGCCGCCCCCGCTTGCGAAATGCGTACACGCGGACGCATTGCCTTTGGAGTCAAGGACCGCGAAACCCGCCAACAACCGTGTCGAATTAAACTAGCTATTTTGTAACATAAAATCAAAAGGACCATCGCCCTGATCGCAAAATGTCTGCGCTGGGGTCAATGGCCGCCTTTACATATAGCCATTTCGGGATCACGTTTTAAAATTACAGCCGCAAGGTCAATGCTTGCGTATAATTCATCAGTAATATCGCTTGAACGACAAGCAAGTTATCTCATCGATGCCGATCAAGATTTTTGGGATTGCGGTCGCAATTCGCTGGATCTATGCGCTGATCCTGTTCGCAGCGATGGGCGAGGCCGGCCTCAAGGGTGCCGAATTAGTCGGCTATCTCGATCTCGCGCATGAGTTTGGTGCAGAGATCCTGAGCGGCAGCGTGCATGGGCTAGACTTGGCTCGGCCCGAATCCGTCCGCCATGCCGTTATTCACCTGGCTGTTGGCGCTAAACGGCGCGCTATTCGGCCCGCTTCGCGCCGCTATCCTATGTCTTGATGCACGCGCCCCGTCCGACGCTGGCACATGCGTCGTCGTTTTTGCCATGGCGCGCACGATCGACGAGCGCTACGCCCTACCCGCTGCGGTCGCTGCCATCGTTAATCCGACCCAGATCGTGATGAGCGGGCTCGTTTATGGCGACACGCCGTTCGTGTTTTTTGTCGCATTCTTTCTTTACGCGGCGTTGCGCTGGATGCGGACGCCCGATTGGCGCTGGGCGCTGATGCTCGGTACCAGCGTCGCCGGCGCCACCTTAACGCGCGTTTATACTGCCGTGTGGATGCTCGTGGTTGCCGCGTTCTGCTGATCACGCTCGCCCTAGCACGGCGTTTGCGCGTGAGCCATGCCATCCAGCTTGCAGCTGCCGGTCTCATTGTCGCGCTGTGTCTGGTCCCGGTGGTCTGGCGCAATGTGTCGCATTACGGCGCCTTCTCGTTAACGTCGCAGGGCGGCGAACATCTGGCGCGTCACGTCGTGCCATTCGTCAAGGAGGTTCGCGACGGAACCTCGCGCGCGCGTACCGTCGAGGATATCGATCGCCGACGGTTCGAACGCTACGGACCGATACCGGAAAATCCGTTCGAGCAGTCGCACCAATTCAGCGCCATCGGCAGCGAAGACTTGAAATCGCTCGGCAAGTCCGCAGCGGCCCAAGCCTGGCTCATGGGCGCAGCGCTCAACCTTGCAACGCCGGCGGTGGTGCAGTCACCGCCCGTGGCGCAGCTTCCGCGCACCGGATTTTTCGCCACGGCCGGCCCGACACCGATCGCAAAAGTCGAGAACTATCTTTTCCATTCGGACAATGCCGTCTTTGCCTGGGCGCTGCTAACCGGAATCGCTGGTCTCGCCATCATGCGGATTGTTCAGTTGGCCGGGATCGGCACAATACTTCAGCAACGTGGCAACCTGCCGGCCTTATGTCTTTTTGCGTTGTGGATTGTTTTCGTGCTTGGCATCAGCGGGCCGATTGCCGCGCCGAAATATCGGTTGCCGCTTGAACCGCCGCTGACAGTGCTTACCGGCGCGGGGCTGGCGGCGCTTTGGCGGTGGCGGCCGGCCAATACGTGAAGAATTCGCGCAGGATCAGCAGGCTGATCTCGACGCCGGTCTTGAACGGCCCCATCTTGCGCTGACCGCCGATGCGCGGCGGCTCGTCTGCGGGCATATCGACCACGCGCAGTCCCGCGCGCGCCGCGCGGATGCAGCTCTGGCACGGCCAGCTCAGCCCCGGCGTGTCCATGTTGAGCGGAATCACCCGGCTGCGGCGATAGGCGCGAAAGCCGGTGAGCACGTCGGTATAGCGTGTCCAGAACAGCACGTTGACGATCGTGGTGAACAGCCAATTGCCGATGGCAGTCAGCCAATCGTCGTCGTCGCTTTGGGCGCCCTCACCATAGCGCGAGCCGATCACCAGGTCGTAGCCCTCGTTTATCTTGGCGATGATGCGTGGAATGTCGGCCGGCACGGAGTTTCCGTCCGGCATGAATTCGACCACGATCTCGCCTTTGGCAAGCTGCATGCCTTCCTGCATGCCGGAACCGAAACCGCGTTTGATTTGTGGGTGCACGTGGAATCCCTGCTGTCGCATGAATTCCACGGTGCCGTCAGTCGAGCCGCCGTCGATACAAATAAATTCGTCCGCCCAGTCCTTGCGGATTTTCGGGATGACGACGGTGACGGCTTCGATCTCATTGAGGGTTGGCACCAAAAGCGTGGTCTTAACGTTCTCTTTCACCTGACCCCCAATGACTACGCCGCGGCGTTTTGCCGATACCATTCATAAGTGCGGCGCAAGCCTTCGGCAATCCCGACCTTGGCTTTCCAGCCAAGCCGCGCGGCGCGGCTCACATCCATGAGCTTGCGCGGCATGCCGTCCGGCATTTTTGAATTAAACACGATCTCGCCGGAATAGCCGAGGATGTCGCGCAGCGTATTCAGCGAGATCGCGAATGGAAATGTCATCGCCGAGCCCGACATTGACAAACGGACCGACGTCTTTGGCGTCCACGTTGCGCATGAAGTGGAGCAACGCCTCGACCATATCGTCGATGAAAAGAAGCTCACGCCGTGTCGTCCCGGTACCCCAGGCTTCGACCGACGGAAGCTTCTGCTGCTTTGCTTTGTGCATCTTGTACATCAGTGCGGAGACCGCGTGGGATTTCTCCGGCTCGAAATGGTCGCCATAGCCATACAGGTTACACGGCATGAGGTTGAGAAAATTGGTGGCGTATTGCCTGTTCGAGTATTCGCACATCTTCATCGCAGCGACTTTGGCGATGGCATAGCCCTCGTTGGTAGGTTCGAACTTGCCGGTAAGGATGTATTCCTCCTTCATCGGCTGCGGACACTCGCGCGGATACACGCAGGAACTGCTCGAGAAACACCATCTTCTTGACGTTGGCGAGCCGTGCGGCGTGGATAACGTGCATGCCGATCATCGCGTTCTCGTACAGAAATTCGACTGGATAGGTCACGCTCGCGCCAATCCCGCCGATGTGGCCGGCGAGGTGAAAAACGTAATCGACCGGATGTTCGGCGAACATGCGCTGCGCGGCCGACGCATCGCGCAAATCGAATTGTTTTGAGGTCGGCGCCGTCACTTTGTCGTGGCCTTCGCGCCGCAGCCGTTGGAGCAGCGCGGCACCGACCATGCCGCGGCCGCCCGTCACCAGAATTCGGTCTGATTTATCCATGCCGATCAAGCCATTAACAAAAGGACCTTGGAACGGTCAACGATTCGCAGTGATGCGCGCGGCGATCAATGCGGCGGCATTACCATCACCATAGGGTGTTGCCGATTTTCCGCGCCGCCCGCGCACCTCGCGCGCGAGATCACACAGACGATGAGCCTGCGCCGGCGCCAGCAGCGTATTCCAGCCGAGCGCCACGAGCTCGGTCCATTCTGTTTCCTCCCGCAGCGTGATGCAGAACACTTCGTTGAAGAACGCTTCCTTCTGTACGCCGCCGGAATCAGTAACGATTAGCATCGCGTGACGCTCCAGCATTAGCATGTCGAAATAGCCGACTGGCTCAATCAACTTTCCACCGGCCGCCATGAAGGCCTCGCTAGCGCGCGCATCGGCTGCGGCTCGGGTCCGTGGATGCAGCGGAAAAATAACAGGCGTCTCGCGCGCGAGATCGGCCAGGCCCGCAAATATTGCCGTCAACCGCTGCGGGTCGTCGGTGTTCGCCGCACGATGAATGGTGGCGAGAGCAAAGCCCTTCGGTTTAAGCGCAAGGCGATCGAGAATGCGGCTGCACTTTTCGGCGGCGGTGGAAAATAGCCTGATCGCATCGAACATCACGTCACCGACGAAATGGATCGATGCTACTGGCATGCCTTCGCGCCGCAGATTGGCGACGGCGGTCTCGCTGGCCGCAAACAATAGGCTTGACAGTCGGTCGGCCACCACGCGGTTGATTTCTTCCGGCATGGCTCGATTGAACGAGCGCGCGCCAGCTTCCACATGCGCAATCGGAATATTGAGCTTGGCGGCGGCGAGCGCGCCGGCCAGCGTCGAATTGGTGTCGCCATAGATCAACACCCAGTCCGGCTTAACCTGCATCAGTAGCGACTCGATGCCTTCCAGCATGCGGGCGGTCTGAGCGCCTTGCGCGCCGGAGCCGACGCCGAGATTGTAAGCCGGCTTGGCAAGCCCAAGCTCGTCAAAGAACAAATCCGACATCGTAGTGTCGTAATGCTGGCCGGTATGGACGACGATCTCGGTGAGGCCGGCGGCGCGCAAGGCGCGTGACACCGGCGCCGCCTTGATGAATTGTGGACGCGCACCGACGATAGTGACGATCTTCATTGCGCGGCACTCCGCCCAGCTGCAATGGTCCGCTCGATGAATTGCGCGGTCTGCTGCGAGCGGCGGTCCCAGGAATGGTCGGCGGCAATCATCTCGTGCCCGCGCGCGCCCATCGCCTTTCGTTCAATCGGATCGTTGGCAAGCCGCGCCACCGCCTCGGCGAGTGCTTTCGGATCACCGGGCTTTATCACCAGCCCGCAATTTTCCGAACGCACCAGATGCGCCTGGCCGGGATAATCCGAAACGATCGCAGGAATTCCGCAGGCCAAAATCTCGAACAACTTGATCGGAAACAGTCCTGTTTGATCGGCATCGTCGTCTCTCGTCTTTGGCACAAGCCCAGCCAGCGCGCCCGCAACCACCGCGCCGACCTCGGCATAGGGTAGCCGGCCGAGATAGCGGAGATTGCCGTTATTCGCCGCCGCCTGCGCCACCATGTCCTTCAACTGGCCGTCGCCGACAATCACCAGCGATACGCCGGCGGGCCATTCTGGATAACCGAGCGCGTCGATCATCACCGGGATGCCTTGCCAACGCGCAAAGCCGCCGAAAAACACGACATAGCGATCTGGCAGGCCGGCGCAGCGCGGCCGCTGTGGATTGAATAGCGCGAGATTGGCGCCGTTCGGAATGACCTCGATGGCGCCGCGGCAGCCTTCATTGCGCAACCACTGTTGCAATTGCGGCGTCACCGCCACCAGCCCGTTGGCGAAGCGATATTGCACGCGCTGGAGCCAATTGAGCAGTCCGTAAAAATAACGTGTCCAGGGATAGGTCACCGTGATGTCGAGAAAGGGGCCGTTGACTTCGTGCATGACCGGCTTGCGCGTCAAGCGCGCCACGAGCTGCGACAGGAAATGCCATGTAGTGCCCGCGCACATAGATGAAATCGTAGCGCCACCACTGCAGCAGCAGCCGGCCCTGCAGCCAGAGATATTCCCATACGCGGCGCAGGATGCTGGGCGTGGCGGCGACATTGGTATAGCGCGGCAGATAGAGATCGACCGCAAAGCCGTTACGCTTCAAGCCCTCGACGATTTCGGAGACGTGGGTATAGCTCGCCTGGCCCTGGCGCGGCGCCTCGAGCGTCAGATAGGCAGACCCGAATGCCGGCCATCGTTATTGGTCGCCTCGTCCGCTACTGGCTGGAACGCAAATTCTGCACCGCGCGCTGCATTTCGCGCGTTCACTCGATTGAAAGCTTCTCATCAAGCAATTCATCCATTGCATAGTCGCGCGAGGCACTGCGGCCAATGAGATCCCAATACAATCCCGGCGACATACCCTGCCCCGGGCGCTTGACGCAAACATTATTGGCGCTGAAGACCTCGCCGCGGCGGATTACCACGCGCGCGGCCAGACTTTTGCGCGCCACCGGAATAGTCTTGAGCTCGGACGGCATCGGCACCTTGCGCCCGTCGCCAAGCGCACGCTCAACCTGGCGGATACCCGCCACCATGGCAGCAAAATCCCTCGGCTCAATCGAGGCGACATGATCGGGACCCGGCAAGCTACGATCGAGCGTGAGATGCTTTTCGATTACAACCGCACCGCGTGCCACCGCGGCAATCGATACCGAAATGCCTTCGCTATGGTCGGAAAATCCGACCGGGAGGCCAAACGCCTGCGCCAGCGTGTCCATCGCCTTGAGATTGATCTCACTATCGGTCGCCGGATAGTCGGAGGTGCAGTGCAGGATGGTGACGTTGTCGCGCAATGCCTTCTTTCCGCCATTGCTTTCGAAAGCTTTACGGAATTTTCCGCGATCCGGCGCATCTTGCTGCGTGTAGCCGAATGCCAGTACGCCAAGCGCCTGTTCGATCTCGCTCATCGTCGCCATGCCGGTTGAGAGAATGACGGCGCAATGCCGCTGTGCCATGGCAAGAAGCATTGGCGCATTGGTGAGATCGCCGGAGCCGACTTTCAGCGTCTTGAGCCCGAGCCCGTCCACCAGTAGATCGAGGCTGAGATGATCGAATGGTGTGGACAGGAAAGCGATGCCGCGTTCCCGGCATCGCGCCAACAGCCGGCGGTGAGCGGCATCGTCGAGCTCGAGCGCCTTGAGCATGTCAATCTGGCTCGATGTGATGCCGGTGTTGCGCGTCTGATAGTCGGCCTGCTTCGCTAATGCGGTAGCGAGTTGATCGGCGCGGAATGTCTGAAATTTAACTACGTCAGCGCCAGCATCGGCCGCGGCATCGACCAGCGCGAGCGCAAGATCAAGCTTGCCGTTGTGATTGACGCCGGCTTCTGCGATCACATTGACGTGGAATGAATTCGCAATATCGGGCATTGGGCTGTTTCTGGATCGCCGCACGGCGGCTGTGTGCGCTCCGCCATATCGGGCGGATCGCTACACTTCATAAGTCAGTATCTGTGTCGTTCCAAGCGCCATAATCGGTAAGTATTCGTCATCACGCCGGCCGTTTAGTGCCGGCGAGCAGCCGGTCGGCCAGTGCCAGGATGCGGCCGCCGCTTTGGCCGTCAAGGCAGCCCCAATCCGCGGCGACTGCCGATTGTGCCGCCATCAGTGCCGCCAATTTTTCCGGCGCGGCGGCGAGCTCGCTGAGAGCATCGTTGAAGGCGACTAGATCATTGACCGTGACGATGCCGGGGGCGCCGACATAGTCGTCGAAGTGATAATGAAACACATCGTAATTAATTACCGGACGTCCACAGGCAAGCGCCCAGCGGATGGTGGCCGAAATCGAGGCGACATAAAGATCGCACAGCGGGACCAGCGCTGCGGTGTCGTCCCAACAAATTGCGATGCCGGCACGCCGCAGTGGATCGAGCCAAAGCT
>CAWAHP010000006.1:0-124057 GCA_963781875.1 uncultured Alphaproteobacteria bacterium | reverse complement strand
ACGCCAAATAGAGGATCGCCTGGCGACAATAATTGCCCCGTAGCTCGAAATAGCAGTCGGAACGACGTTACTCGAAGGCGAAGATGTGCTTCCAATCGGTCTTCATGCTGATCACCGGCCAGCCGTTTTTCTTTGCCTCGTCGTAAAGCCCCAGAGTGAAATCGCCCAGCTTGGGGTCGGGCAGGCCCCGCACCGGACCGTAGGCGTACTCGCGGGCAGCGTCGTCATGTAGCACCAACATCGCCAACCGTGCACCGGTGCCAGCGGCGGTCCACTTCAGCATCTCCCGATCGCCGATCGAGTTACCGAATGCTGCATAGGGTCGGCGCCCGATCATCATGTGTATCGCTTCCACCTTGCCGGCCTTGTCATCGTTGAGCATAAGCTTGGGCTCCTTGGTCAGGAACGGCTTGCCGTCTTTGTCATAGCCGAGTTTCGATCCGCCCATAGTACCGATGACGTTCTCGGGCGGGATACCGTAGACCTGTTCGGAGTACGCGCGCACGAAGTCCTGTCCACCACCAGTCACGATGTATGTCTTGTATCCATTGTTGCGCAGGTAGCGCATCACCTCTAGCATTGGCTGGTAGATCAGCTCGGTATAGGGCCGGTTCCAGCGCGCATCCTTGGCGGTGGCAAGCCACTTCTTCACATCCGCTTCGAACTCATCCGTTGTCATGCCAGTCAGCGACATGGCGACGATTTTTTCGAGGTCCCGTATTGTCAGCTTGGCCAAGGCCTCCCGATTTCCGGAAAGCACGCTCTTGAAGGGTCCTCACATTCTTAAATCCGGAATGTTTGCTGACCACGGCCGGGATACGTTCGAGGCAATAGAAACCTTGCGTGGGAAGCGGCTGCTCTACCCAGAGCGTGCCGTCCTGATCGAACACCGCGATGCGCTCCTGCGGGGCAATATAGTTGGAGCTTGCCCGGTCGGTGGTGACGCGCACGAAGTCAAGGATCGCCAGCTTTGCCGCGCCGTCATTCCATGAGGGAAGCGGGCTGCCCGAAGTTCCCGTTTGCGCTGATGCGGAAACAGAAAGGAGCGTTTCCGAAAGTGCCGGAAGCATCGCCAAAGCCGAGAGCATGGTGCGACGACTAAGCCCGGAGAAAGTGTGGTTCGGTGGCATGGTTGGTTCTCTTTAGACAATTCCCGTCATGAATTCCACATTCAGCACGCAGTGCAGCACCGGAAGCCGCAAAGCGTCGGCGTTCACGGTCGCGATTGGCACTTAGCGGACATAGGGCGATTCATCTTCTTTGACTCTTTCCACCATCTAAGACAAACCTCGCCGGGTTGGAACCCGGTGTCTGGGCGTCATAGAAACTGCAATTCAACGGAGGTAGCCCGCTGCGCGGTGTAGCCTATCGACCTAGTAGGGGCGCGGTGAACGCAATCGTTGCGAAGCCGCCGGGCTGGGGATTGGCGGCACGGTGTGATGGACAGTGGCCGACACGACGACGACTGCTCATTGGCTGCTGCACTCCGCGCAGACGACATCCGCCTGTCCAAATCCAGGGCACGGTCGGCTAACTCAATCAGCTTCAGTCGCAACTCGGCACCACAGAGGTCGCAACGCGACGAGGGCGGCGGCTCGACGAGTGTGCGCATTTCTATTTCCTTTCGCCCGACACGCTTCGGAGCGAGGGAACGGGACGCTCAAAAGGGTCCCGGTTCAAAGGCTGGATTAATAAATCGAACACTTTGAGTTGGCGTCTCGATTGTTTTTAAGCTGCGCCTTTACCGAGCAGAGTCTTGAGAAAAATGGGGGAAACCGATCCTATGCCCATCAAGAGAGAGCCCCAGTTGGGGACAACCAGGAATTCTCCGGGCGTCCCTGTTATCGTTCACTAGGGGCTTTCCCCTGCGGGGCGCCGCTAATGAAGTGAACTGCGGCATGAACAAAAAGGTTCCGATGCCGGGAATAGTTAGTTTGAATAAGGCGCCCTGGCTGATAAGGACGTGTACTCATAAATCGAGTTTGGTTTGCTGCTGGCCAATGTCCGGCTGTTGCCCCAATAGCGGACAAACGCCGGTGCGGTTGGATTGTCCACTAAGTGCCAAACTGCGACATTAGGTCGTTCGATGGCGTATCGAAAACACAGCTGTCACCGACCGCTCAACGCCTTTGTGACGCGCTCAATTGCCTTTGGACCATCCGGATCGGACGGGGCCAATTCGGAGAACTTCTTGTAATCCGCCAATGCGCGTTGCAGATCGTTCTTCCGTTCCCATGACAAGCCGCGGTTATAGAACGCTAGTGCGTCGTTCGGATTAAGCCGGATCGTTTGGTTGAAATCCTCGATGGCGCGGTCGTATTGCTCTGTGCCGTTATAGGCGGCGCCGCGGTTGTTGAACGCCTCTGCGTGGTTCGGTTTAAGCCGGATCGCTCGGTTGAAATCCTCGATGGCGCGGTCGAATTGGCCTTTGGCGTTATAGGTGTTGCCGCGGTTGTTGAACGCATCTGCGTAGTTCGGATTAAGCCGGATCGCCTGGTTGTAATCCTCGATGGCGCGGTCGTATTGGCCTTTGCGCATTATACGCGAGGCCGCGGTTGCTGAACGCATCTGCGTGGTTCGGATCAAGCCGGATCGCCTGGTTGAAATCCTCGATGGCGCGGTCGTATTGGCCTTTAGCGTTATAGGCGGTGCCGCGGTTGTTGAACGCAGTCTGCGTGTTTCGGATTAAGCCGGATCGCTTCGTTGTAATCCTCGATGCCGCGGTCGTATTGGCCTTTGTTGGCATAGGTGTTGCCGCGGTTGCTGAACGCATTTGCGTCGTTGGAATTGAGCCGGATCGATTGGTCGTAATCTTCGATGGCACGGTCGTATTGGCCTATGGCAAAAGAGGCGTTGCCGCGGTTGAAGAACGCCAATGCGTAGTTCGGCTTAATCCGGATCGCTTCGTTGCAATCTTCAATGGCTTTGTCGCTTTCCTGTTTCGCTCCACTCGGCGCAACGATTTGTAAGAAGGGCGGCAAGCAGATGGCCGTTATATCGACCGGAATCGATCGCACGTGTGCACGCGGCTATTGCTTCGTCGCCAGATGCCTTTTCACACGTATCGCGATCGTCTGCCGCAGCGGGCGTCGCCGCCAACCAAACTGTCGATGTGAAGGCCAGAGCCGCCAGCGCGCCCCGCAGCGACCATGGCGTGGAGCCGCTCATCGAGCTGACCTGATTTCACGACGATAGAGCCCGGTGAAGGTCACCGCCGCCCCGCCGCAACCGCCGTCGTCTTCAATCAGAAGCCACGGGCCGATGCGCTGCATCCGCACCTTGCATCCGCTTCCGTAGTTGCTGCCGTCGTCTTCGAAAGCAATCGTGTCTCCCTGCGGTTTGACATGCGCCTCGAAGGAGCCGTTGTGGAAATCGCGTGCAGTGGGCATGAGTATTCCAGCGTCGATGTGCAACTTTCCCTCGGCTTCCGGTTTGATCTCGACAAGTCCGCCGCCCACGTAGCGTTTACCTTGGCGCCAGGTGCCGACCCAGTCGTATGCCTTCGGCGCCTGCATGGGCGCAACAGGTGTCAGCGCCGCGCTGGGCAGCCATCCGGTCACCCAGATCCGCTTCTTCGACAGCGGCGAATGGTAGGAAACGCAAGTGAACTCGCCCCGCGTGGCGCCGGTGAGCACGAGGTCGCCGGTCACAAGATAAGATGTTTTCCGGCACGCATCCGTTGCGGCTGGACAGGTTTCGGCCTTGAAGTCGTCGTCGTATGGGCTCTTTACAAAATTGACGCGTGGCTTGGCTGTTACCGCCGATACGACCAGGGCGCGCTTGTCGTCCCAGCCGACGCCATTGCAGTTCGCCGGGTCGTAAGCGTCATACGCCGCTGCAGGGCCGGCAATCAGCATTCGGCCCAGTAACAAGCCAAGTACTGTCGCCCGCATGTCTTGCCGTCCGCAAAAGCCGATTCTGCTTTAAGTCGTACGATCCAGTGGAATGGTTCAAGCCACCACTGAAGAGGTTATGGTTTTAAGTCCGCTCATTGTCCGCTTTGGGTCAAAAGCAGTCAAACCATCCCCCGCCAAAAATCGATCTTTGTCTGCTTTGGTCCAATAGCGGACAAACACGGATGCGCTTGGATTGTCCGCTAAGTGCCAATAGGCGACATCAGCCAAGTCTCACATCTTGATCGTTGAGCACAAAAAAGAAAGACCGCCTCGCGGCGGTCTCTCCGAAATCCGATCAGTTGTTTTGATCAGGCGGCTGTGATGTCCGCATTATTTCTTCCAACTGTTTAGTTGCGCGTCCATACGGCTGTAAGATCAGGCAGCGAGCTTGGCAATCTCGTCATGGGTGGGAATGCGGCCCTGCGGCGTCAGCTTGTCAACAAAAGCTGGCAGAATTTTCGACAGTTGCGCAGTCACCTCCTGTTCGGACACACCCGTCTTTTCGGCCAAGGTCTTGATAATTGTTGGACCGAGCGCCGAGCCAAGTGAACCCGGCGAGATCGGCTGATTTGGCCCGCTCCCGACCCATGATTTAGCCACGTCGCCCTGACCGCCCTGCGCGAGCTTTCCGAGCAGTCCACCCAAGCCCGCCAACAATCCGCCAGCCTGCGGGTCGGCCGCCGGGCTGGTGCCCGGCGCTGAGGTCGGCGCCTGTTTTTTTTGCGTAAGGGCGCCTGATGCCAGTAGTGCGCTGAAAGCCAGCATCAGCGGTTTCGCTACGCCGCTTCCCTGCGGCACGCTTTTGTTGACCACATTATCAAGAAATCCCATTGCCACCTCCATATGTTTACAGCAGACACTCGCGTAGCTGCGACGGGGCGGTCGGTAATGCGATTACCGCCCCGTCACGGCGTGATAGCCCCAAAGCACGACGACAGAGCCAATGATCGCCACGATCATACTATAGACGTTGAGACCAGTTATGCCTTGCGCGCCGAGCAAGCTGAACAGAAATCCTCCGACAAGCGCGCCCACGATGCCGAGGGCGATGTCGAGGAAGAAGCCTTTGCCGCTCTTGTTGACAATCTTGCTGCCAATAAAGCCCGCGATGAGGCCCAATATAAGCCAGCTAATAATTCCCATGGCGTTTCGACTCCAACTCGTGTTGCCTGACTAACTTAGCTTTTAGATCATCCATTGTATGAATATTGATCGGATGTCACGGTAAATTGATATTGCACTTAGGTGCATAGAGGGCGCTTGGATGTCGCTTACGGGTCATTAGCGGACAAGCCGTCACGGGCTAAAATCCACTTTTGTCCGCTATGGACCCAATAGTGGACAAACGCGGGCGCGTCTGGATTGTCCGGTAAGTGCCAAAAGCGGACATGACGACAAGTCCACGCGATGTCCGTTTCAGCCCCAATAGCGGACATTGCTCGGATGAACCGGCACGTCTGCTAAGTGCCAATAGTGGGAGTGATGCCCCCCTGTAATTGATGGCACCAAAGGACAATTGTTATTTTCCGCGATTGATCACACGTAATTAGAGCATTTCTTCAAGCCGTAAGTTGGGCTCATCATAAACAAGATGGGCTCACATACTGTAACGGGTTAAGGCGCCGCAAATTTTGGGGTGCTGGAAACTAGGCGGCGACAGCGACTCGCCGGCCGATGAAACGATGCCTGCCGCATCCGCGGCAAGCAGTTTGATGCCAACGACTCACAAGGAGCAATACCATGAGTATCTTCGGCAATATCATGTCTGCAATTACCAAATCCGCGACCGCCGCGGGTGGGGCGATATCCGCAGCGATCCCTTCGGCCGCGCCAATGGCGCAGGTTGACGTTGAAGCCGTCCTGACGAAACTCGCCGAGCAGAACAAGGAAAAGCTGGATTGGCGAAAATCGATCGTGGACCTGATGAAATTACTGAACCTGGACAGTAGCGTGACGGCTCGCAAGCAACTCGCCAGCGAATTGAAATACACTGGCGACACGAATGACGCTGCCACTATGAATGTCTGGCTGCACAAGCAGGTCATGCAAAAACTCGCTGAGAACGGCGGCAAGGTGCCGGCCGGGCTCAAGGCGGCATGAAAGCCCCGGTCGTCGCGCACTAATCTCGTGGCGGCCGACTTGCGAGTTGCTGGCGCCGGGAAGCGCTCTCGGCGCCAGCAGGTTTAACAGTTTAGCAACTCGGATAAACGACCCCACTTCAAACCCAATGTCCGCTTTGGGTCATAAGCAGACAAATCATCGCATGCAAAAATCCGTCTTTGTCCGCTGTTGTCCGAAAGCGGACAAAATGTTGCAGTGCCGCGAATGACGCTAAGTGCCAATAGCGGACATTCGCGAAATGACATTACAAAACAGAAAGACCGCCTGAAGACGCTGGCTGCTTTTCTCAAATCGGTGTCCCGCCGAGGCCCTGTGAATCCGTTGCCCGTGCGAGAGCCAATTCCTCCGGAAGACTGTATATAGCCTTGATTGCGTGATCGAGCAGAGCGAGCTGGGCCTGAAGGGCGGCGTGACGATCCTCGGGCAAGGTGCGGATCAGGTTTTCAATCATTGCTCGCAGCCGCCGTACAACCTGAATACTATCCGCACCGTAACGCCGAAGTTCGGTGCAGGCCAGATTCACGAAATCTTCCCAGTTGGGTGTACGGAAGATGACCCGGAGCTTTCCCGATTCATCGGTTATATTGTCGGTTCGCAGGTTTCGCTCGCCGACGCTGCGGAGCAAGCGCTGAAGCTGGTCGATTGCCAGCACGGCCGTAGTCGGATCGTTGATTGCCGGCGAGAGCGCTTTCAACGCGATATCGAGGATGATCCGGAATGCAAAGGTCGGATCCTGCTCCAGCGTGCGTTCGATTCCAAAGTTGATAGAAGAAACCAGTATATTTTCGTCGATTCCAGATACGTTGCCGTACAACGCAAACAGTGGTTCGTCCTTGCCGACGAAGTCGCCCACGACGGGGATGAGCTCCACAACGGCATTCGCTTTCTGCGATTCTGCCAAAAGCATCTCTATGTTCACCGACAGGATGACCTCGGATCTACCTGCATGATGAACGATCCGGGAAGGCATCCCAGTAGTCTGAGACTTGATGTGCGGCAGCGATGGACCTTGTGCCGGTTGAGGATAAACAGCCTCGATCACGGTAAGGCCATCTTCGCCTACCCGGGACAGAATGCTGACGGGCCGCAACAGTCGCGCTGCATAATCGATCAAGTAGAGAAAGGCCGCTATCGAGAGCAGGCCGAGCACCCCAGCCACAAAGAGCACCAGCTGGTCGCCGGTCCCCTCTATTCGGTTGAGTGCGGAAATCGCAAACAGTAGCGTGAAAACGAACAACCCAACAGTGTATCTAACGACGTTGTCCCGCAGCAAGGTGGTGGCAATAACACGCGGTGTCAGTTGGCCGCCGGCCACCTGGATTGCAACGAGCAGAGACCCAAATGTGAAGACGACAAACGATAAGTTCATTGTGATGATGGTCTCCAGCATGGCCTGCGCACCGGCGGCCGAAAAGCGCTGGAGTTGCCATCCGAGCATGTCATCAAGCGCATGCAGAAGGCGATATAGTACCAATTCAAGGATTATTGCGCTGAATGGTACAACCCACAGCGCGTGACTTGTATATCGCCTACATCGCCGGAACAGGTGCCAAAGCCGCATCATTTTCCGTCTCCCCCGAGCTCAAGACCGGGCATCGTATCGGCACAAACCAGCACACTGAAAGGGGGGTCGCTGCGCGGCGATCCAGCCACGCGATGTCCGCTTTGGGTCATTAGCGGACAAACCATCACTGGCCAAAATCCAACTTTGTCCGCTTTGGTCCAAAAGCGGACATTGATCGGCTAGGTGGCAGTACCGCGTCACTCGATTTTCATTTCGACATTTTCCAATTCCTTTTCCGGTTTAATACCGGAACGAACAGGGGAAATGTCGAAATGGGCTTGATAAATAACAGTTATCTGGTGACTCTTAATCAGCGGGTCACAGGTTCGAGCCCTGTTGCGCCCACCAATAAATTCAAATACTTAGTTGACAGCAGCTAGACCCGCTGAAAAGCGCGCAGCTGTTCTATTAGAAACAAATCGAGTTTGGCGCATGTCCGCAATTGGGGGCATAGCGGATATTAGTCGGCGCTGACGCTAATTGGCTTGGTCGCGAATGACCCATAAGAGACACAAGAGACATGTACGAGACGCGCCGGTGCATAGCCTGTCTTTCGACGCACTGCCTCGAAGATCTGGCGGCGGCCGCAAGCTGAAAATCAGTTGCCGAAATCTATCGGAGGTGTCAGATGGATTCGAGGTCTTCGAATCACCGTCAGGGCCCGTGTGATTCGGCTCGTGACCCCAAATCCTGCCTGGCGTGCGTTGTCTCGGACATGTCTGAGGACAGATGAACCGCCAACAACGCCGCGCCGAAAAGAAGCAGAGCAGGCCGATGCGCCGGCGTCACCGGGCGTTCAAAAGGACCTCGCCGATGGCCTGGCCGACCATCAAGCCGGGCGCCTGAACGAGGCCGAAGGGCTGTACCGGAAGGTTCTGGCGGCCGATCCCCGCCACGCCGACGGCCTGCACCTGCTCGGCATGATTGCCTATCAGGTCGGACGCCATGACACGGCGGCCGAGCTGATCGCGAGCGCGATCAAGCGTCTCGCCCCGCGTGGCCTATTATCACTGCAACTTGGGGCTCGCCCTCAGCGGCCAGAGAAAGCTGGACGAGGCGGTGGCCTGCTATCGCCGCGCGCTGGCGCTGCAGCCGGACTATGTCGAGGCCCACAACAATCTCGGCAACGCGCTTCTGGATCTGGGCCAGCCGGACGAGGCGGTGGCGAGCTATCGCCAGGCGATTGCCCTCAAGCCGGACCTTGCCGAGGCCCACAACAATCTCGGCATCGCGCTGCGGCTCCAGGGCAAGACCGACGAGGCGGTTGCCTGTTTTCGCCAGGCGATTGCCGTCAAGCCGGACTACGCCGAGGCCTACAGCCATCTCGGCAAGGCGCTGCGCGACCAGGGCAAGCCGGACGAGGCGCTCGGCTGCTATCGCAAGGCGATCGAGCTCAAGCCGGACTTTGTCGATGCTCTCAACAATCTCGCTTTGCTGCTGATGGAGCAGGGCCAGCCGATCGTGGCCTTGAACGCGATCAAGCTGTCGCTGCAGATCAAGGACGCCGCGGAATCCAAGCGGATCTTTGTCGATTGCGTCAAGGATCTGCATTTCACCGGCGACGACGGCGGCATCAAGGAGTTTCTGATTCGCGCCTGTGGCCGAGCCCTGGTGCCGGCCGGGCAAATCTGGCGCGGGTCGGCGCCGATCTCCTCAAGCTCGACCCGGCTGATCGGCGGCTGCATCGCGCGCGCTGCCGCCGCCTGGCCGCGGCGGCTCGCCGCGCCGGAACTGTACGGGCCGGACGGCCTCTCGGCGCTCGCCGGCAGTGAGCTGCTCGGTGCGCTGCTTCATTCGTCGGTCATTCCTCGACATGGCACTGGAGCGTTTTCTGACCATGGCGCGGCACGCCCTGCTCGACGCCACCATCGCTGCCGACGCTTTCGGATGACGATGCCGCCGTGCGGTTCTACAGCGCCTTGGCGTCGCAGTGTTTCATCAACGAGTACGTGTTCTGTCACACCGACGATGAAATCCGGAAAGCCAACGGACTTGCGCGACCGGCTGGCGGCGGCGCTCGACGCCGGAACAAAGCCGGTACCGGTGCTTTGGCTGCTGGCGGTCGCGGCCTATGTCCCGCTGTCTTCCGTTCCGAACGCCGCGCGGCTGCTGGACATGCCATGGCCCGCGCCGATTACCGCGATCCTGACGCAGCAGATCAGCGAGCCGGAGCAGGAGCGGCAACTGCGCGCGGCGATGCCCCGGCTGACCAAAATCGACGACGAAGTGTCGCGACTGGTGCGCGATCAATACGAGGAAAATCCCTACCCGCGCTGGGTCAAGATCGAGCCCGCTGGAGACGCGCCTCAGCATCATCCCTTATCTCAGCCAGAAATTTCCCCGCGCGGCCTTCAAGCGCGACGCAACAAGGACACGACCGATGTCCTGATCGCCGGCTGCGGCACCGGCCAGCAGTCGATCGGCATGGCGCAGACCTTCAAGGACGCGCGAATTCTCGCCGTCGATCTCAGCCTCAGCAGCCTCGGCTACGCCAAGCGCAAGACGCAGGAACTGGGCCTGCCCTCGATCGACTACGCCCAGGCCGACTTCCTGGAGCTGGGTTCGATCGGCCGTCAATTCGATGTGATCGCCTCGGTCGGCGTGCTGCACCATCTGGCCGATCCGTTCGCCGGCTGGCGGGTGCTGTTGTCGCTGCTGCGCCCCGGCGGCTTCATGAACCTCGGCTTCTACAGCGAACTGGCGCGACGCCATATCGTCAAGGCGCGCGGCTTTGTCGCGCGGCGCGGCTACGCCGCCACCGCCGACGACATCCGGCGCTGCCGCCAGGATGTGCTGGACCGGCGGGCGGATTTCGGAACGACGACGAACGTGCTGGATTTCTACAGCACGAGCACCTGCCGCGATCTGCTGTTTCACGCCCAGGAACACCGCATGACGCTTGCCGGCATCGAAGCGTTCCTGCGCGACAATGGCCTGACGTTTCTGGGGTTTGAAATCGACGCCAGGTCCTGCACGCCTACCGGCGGCGTTTCCCCAACGATCCCGCCGCCACTCGATCTCGCCCAGTGGCAGGCTTCGAAACGCGACAATCCCGACATCTTCGTCGGCATGTATCAGTTCTGGATTCAGAAGGCGGGGTGAGTCTGGGCATACGTTGAGTTTGCCTTTAAACATCAACGCGCTTTACATAGTCGCGATAACAGCGATGTTAATCACATCGGAACTTGCATATCTTTTTGCGCTTGTAAATTATTTCAGCCGCTAGCGAATTTGTCCTGAAAGGCGAATGAAGATGACTGCTACTGACACTTAGCGGACAATCCGACCGCACCGGCGTTGTCCGCTATTGGGGTAACAACGGACATTTGACATGCTTTATCGGCAGTGCGCCGAATCTTCGCCGCCCGAAAAGCCGCTGCGCCCATTACTTTTTCTTGAACCCACCACGGAGCCCATCGGAAAGGTCGCGTGACATCCTGGATTTCGAATTTGCGGACATGGCCTCTTCACAGCGCACGGTCTTTTCGTCGCTGAGCAGCCCGGTTTCGTTGTTGAATAAAACTTGCCGGCAGAAAACACCATCGAACGTGGGAACCAACATCTGGCCCGTCCGCATCTCGGCAGATCGGTCTGCTGACAACTCGCGCGATGCGACAGCCGACGACCCTAGCAGCGGCACCCAGCCGGTGAAGATGCCGAGCGCCAGCAATGCGGCGACTATCCCGCCGCACACTAACGCGCGGATGAGATTTTTGATGCGCTCGCGCGATAGCCTGACTTTGGCCTCGCGCCGCCGCCGCAACATCTGCTCGTGGGCCAGCCGCACACCCAACGCGACACTCGTATCGGGAACTGTGGTTACACGCATAAACACTCAGCCTGCACGTTTTGCTAGCTAAACCGCCTTGTCCACTAACCTTCCGGTGCCGGGAGGGTGCGGCGATGGCGGCGCATGATTGAACTCGGTCCGGGCGTCGTCTGTGTCGCGATCATTTTTGGCTTACGCTTAGTGGCCCGCCGTGACGGTCCCGTCGTCGGCATGATGTTTTGAATGCCGAGGTTTAAGACGTTGATCTGATCACGCGTCGCTGACATAGTTCGGCACCCTAACGTTGCAGAACTCAAAAGTGCGCAACAGATTTACGCACAATCCGAGACGATGGCGAAAGGTATTATTGACTAGTGATAATCTGGTCATTAGATGCTGGCCTGTTTTGACCCCTAGTGGCCTAGTTTGATGAGACGACTGACCTAATTTGGTTTAGATAGATCAATTTAGGGTTCGTTCTGGCAACAATTAGCGAGAACTAACAAGATTTACGCGGTTCATTTCACGTTTTTCTAAATGGTGTTTTGTATTGTCGGGAAAATGAAAGACGCACCTAAAGACCCGGCTTCACTCGCCGCCACGTGTAAGCGGATGGCAGAAGCAGCCTCCGACGATAAACGCGAGTATTGGTTTGCGATGGAGCGGTTTTGGCTCGCACGAATAGTGCCGAGCAAAACAGCAGAGCAAGCTAAAGCCTAGGCGGGTGCTCTCCGTATTTGCCCCTCAGTGCGCTAATTTGCTGAATCCGCTATCCTAATTTCAAATACTGAAAATGATCGGCAATCAAGAAACGCTATTTTAGAAGCAATGGAACATTATGTGCGGCGGGGGCAGGACGCTTCAGGAAAGTTGAGTGATGACCAGAATAGTCGAGTTTTTGAGAAACGAGTTCGGGGGCTACCGCTATCGAATATGGCCTGATTGCTGCTGGTATTTCGATTGCGATCATCGCCACCGTCAATTCGCTGGGCAGCCAGCTCAGCACCACATTCACGAGCGTCTCGACCCAGCTGAAGTAATTCGCGCTCCGTATTGCGACTGAAAGACCCTGGTCGGAAAAACCGGGTCCTGGCGTCTTTTTTATATCGTGTTGATTAGCTATTGGTTCATTCGGAGTATCTAATTACTCCGCCGACTCGCTCCACTAACCTAGGGATCACTGCCCAGTAATCCCAACCAAAAGCATCGGCAGCCCCGCCTTGGTTCGCCCCCGGGCGGGGTTTTCTTTGGCTGCCGGCCTGCTCTGTAATTATCGGACTTGATTCAGAACAAGGCGCGTCCGCGCTCAGGCTATAGGGTCCCTACATCATGACGGACCCGGACGAAACAAACCGTAGCAACGAGGGTAATCTTGCAATTATGATTATTGCCGCCGTCCTATTTATTCTTGTTTTTGCAGCCGTAAATACGCAGTGGATATTACACG
Source organism: uncultured Alphaproteobacteria bacterium (assembly GCA_963781875.1). Lineage (GTDB taxonomy): Bacteria > Pseudomonadota > Alphaproteobacteria > Rhizobiales > Xanthobacteraceae > Pseudolabrys. Next base: position 111,260 of record CAWAHP010000006.1, on the reverse strand, counting down.
CGATCACCGTCGCGCTGTCTTGAGCCTTTGCTCAGTTGTGCATAAGGGCTGCTGGGGCCGCTCAGTTGGCGGCCTCTTTTGTTTCAAACCAATCGTCCGCGATGTCCGCTATTGGCACTTAGCGGACAAAGGTGGATTTTGGCCCGCGATGGTTTGTCGGCTTTTGACCCGAAGCCGACAATCTGTCTGAGCCGCGTGTAATGCTACCTGCCATGTTCAGGAAATATTGCTAGATTTCCGATCTGGTCCTATGGGCCGGTGGTCGCTGTCTGTATTTATGGCTTTGTGTCCTAAATTGATAGGGTGGTTGTGCTAATTCGCTTTTCATATATAAATGATCAGTTAATTATCGAAACCTATTGTGTTTGTGCTCGGAAATGCTGGGCGCTTTTTAAATCTGCGCTGGAGCGAATACCGACATGGATTGCACCCAATACCTAGTTTGCCCGGCCTCTGTCGGTCGTTGGACTGCGCACCTCAAATCCCGTGAAGCGGGGCCTTATTCATCGCTCGACATAGCCTTGCGCGTGGCTATCACTGATGCTCTTCAATTGCGCAATACGGATCAGCGGGTCCGCGTTACGGTACAGGATGCAGGAGGCGTAGTTTGCGCCGAGCATTGTCTATGCAAACAATTTCTGTAGGTTCTGGCTAAATGGTAGGCCGCTTCAGTTGGCCGCTTCTTTTGTTTCAAGACAAGCTTGCGATGTCGCCTATTGGCACTTAACCCAGACAATCCAACTGCACCCACGTTTGTCTGCTATTGGACTAACTGCGGACATTGATCGGGACTTGCGCTGGATGGCTCGGTCGCTAATGACCCAAAGCGGACATTCAGAACTGAAAAACGCCACGCAGTCGGTCGTTGCTGTTGCCCTATGTACCGCCGGTGAAAGCTGAAGGCCCAGCTATCTGCTGCCGTCCACCCTGTTTCCAGATGCGTAAAGTTTGATTCAAAGTTTAGCAATGGGCTGCGCAATGCTGCCGGTAGGTCCTAGGCATTGCCGTCGATAAAGATGATATTGGATAAGGGGCGAAGCCTTGGGGTATGGGGGTTAATATGTTGCGTTTAAATTGTCTGCTTGCAGCCTGCGTGTTGGCGGTAGCCATTAATGTAGACGCTGCTGAGGCGGCTGGGCACGGCGTTGGTGGTTGGCATGGCGTTGGTAGTTGGCATGGCGTTGGTAGTTGGCATGGCGTTGGCGGCAGGCATCGCGTTGCTGGCAGACATCGCGTTGCTGGCTGGCGTGGCGTTGGTGGCTGGCGTCGCGTTGGCAATCGCGGCCGTTACTATGGCGGTGGCTACAACGGCGGCTATGGCGTCGCCTACTATGACACTCCCAACTATTCCAATGAGCCCGTTGATGTTGATAATGTGTCAATACCCCAACCGATCAATCCTGTGATACCACCGACCTTTGCTTTGAGTTGTCACCATAATCAGGAAGCCGTAACGGTCCCATCGGAAAACGGCGGCGACCGGCAGATCAAAATCACTCGGTGTTAGAAGGGGCGGCCACCCGATCTAAAAAACGCCTAATTTGATTTCGGAGAGATCGCGGCGGGACGACATTTCTGTTTATGCTCGAGGATCAAACATGAAAGTGTTTTCACGGTCGCTATTGGCACTTAGCGGACAATCCAGCCGCAACGGCGTTTGTCCGCTTTTGGACAAGAGCGGACAACGGCGGATCTTAGCCCCCGATGGTTTGTCCGCGTATGACCGAAGCAGACATAAGTTCGCGTTTACCGACACTAATTTAGCACGCATACCGAACCTTGGCAGAAATATTCATCTTACGCCCGATTGCACATTGTTAAATTAAATTGGATGGCAGCTGCTGGTGTTAGTCATCCCTCAAGCTCAGTATTAACGTTTACGCTTAACCGTAATTTTTTTAAGTCTGATCTCAGGCGGGCTAAGACAATTGGCAGAGCCTCATATATGTACTGAGTTAAAATGAAACCTTTGCATGCAAGCCCCAACATGGATCACAGGCTAGGAGACGCCATAGCGCATCTAAGGCGGCAACAAGAACTCGTTACGGGTTTCGATTGTGATGCTCTCAAACGGAAAGTGCAGCTGCGTCTGCATATCAAATATGCTTAGACAGTTTCGTGTGTGTCGGAAAGTTAACGAAGCGAAAGTCGGCCGCGAGTGCGATGATGGCAATAGCAGATAGATCAACGCGCCTAGTGATGATCCTCTTTGTTGCATTTCTTTTCATGCAATTTATTTTCCAACCTGCGCGAGCTGAAATATTTATTACTGTTGATAAAAGCACTCAAAGTATGACCGTCGCCCGCAATGGCCAATTGCTTTACGTTTGGCCGGTTTCCACGGGACGTCTTGGTTATGCCACGCCTTCTGGTTCATTTACCGCTTTTCGTATGGAACGAGGACCATTATTCGAGGGAATGGGATGAGGCGCCGATGCCTTATTCAATTTTTTTCACTAAAATTGGTCATGCGATTCACGGCTCCTACGAAACTAAGAAACTTGGCTCGCCTGTGAGTCATGGATGCGTGCGGCTTTCGCCAGCTCATGCTGCTACTTTATTTGCAATGGTGAGAAACGATGGCGTCACCAATACCAAAGTTGTCCTGGTAGGCAGTGAGCGCTTGGCAGTAGGCCAGCGTGGGCCCGAGGCGATCCGCGGAGACAGAGCAACCCAGCGAAGTTACAATCGATATACCAAGTACCCTCAGCCTCAATATGTGCAGCCGGACTACCTTTATTCAATGGAGCCCGATTACTACCAGTCGCTCTTTCACGGATATCGGCGGTCTCGCTAGGGGCCCGGCGCGAGCTCGCTTTGCACCAATTAGCGAACATCGTTTCTGTTAGCCGCGATGTCCGGTCCTGACGCAAAGCGGACGTGCCGGTACATCCGACGAATGTCCGCTATCGGGGTAAGAGCGGATATAACCCAAACGTAAACTCATAGTCCGCTTTCGGTCGCCGGTGCAGTTTGCATTCCGTCTGTAACCCTTTGTCTTCTAATGGCGTGGAATGTATTTAGTTTGCAGCTAAGCCATTGATATCTAACGCAAGCGACTTGACTCTTAATCAGCGGGTCACAGGTTCGAGCCCTGTTGCGCCCACCAATCTACTCAACAACTTAGCTGACATCGGTTTGAACAAACAGCCCACGTTTTACAGTGCACCTTTTACAGTTTTGTTCGTGTTTCGAGCTTGTGGGCGCTGTAGGGATCGAATCTACGACCTCTCCCGTGTGAAGGGAACGCTCGTCAAGTGCAGGGCGTTGTGGGCTAAGAGCGGTTGGTGTTTATTGGATTAACTCCGATGACTTGGAGCTATTGCATCAGGTTAGGCGTCGTGGCGTTCTTCTTTTCAATTTTTGCTGCCTATACGCCCGCAAATGCTCAAATCTCTTCTCGTTCACCCACTGACAGCCAGCCCACCCAGACAAAGGAACTTTTGTGGAACCACAACGGGTCTACCGTCTATCTGGTCGTCCAAGGTCACTCTCGAAAGTTTTTTTACAATGAGCCCCGACCGGGAATCGTGAGCGCAGGCGCAAAACCCGGATCGCTGCTTTTTGAAGGCGAGGCTATTGGTGAGCAGTTCGAAGGTACTGCATATCTTTTCAATAGTCGCTGCGGGCAATTACCGTATCATGTGAGCGGACCACTCCTCGAAAATTCACGGCGAGTTGAGTTGCGAGGGCAGGCCCCTCGTGCCGACTATAATTGTCGCATTATTGGATATGTCGACGATCTACTCGTATTCCAACTAATTGGACCAGGAGTTGCTCCTACAATTTCTGCCACAAATGACGAAGAAACGACGAAGCGAAACGATGCTGAAGTAGACGCTGCCAATCGTGCCGCAGCCAGAGCGGAGGCGACGAGACGTGCTACCGAAAAGGTAGCACAGCTTAAGGCTGCTGAAGTGGAAGCTGCCAAACGTTCTGCTACTGAAGCTGCTGATAAAGCAGCCGAGCAGCAGAGACAAATTGACGATCAGCAGACAAAACTATTCACAATGTCTATTATTATTATTCTCTTAGGCTTTATCGGCGCGCTAAATTTGTTCGGATTGGAAAATACAAAAGGGACTGGCAGTGGTCCTGTCGCGGGTCCTTCGACAACTCCATTAGTAAGCATCGTCAGCAACGAAAATGATGTATTTGCCGACGCTAAGACATCGAGCGGATTGACAGCGACTCTTGACCCAGTCGAGAAAGCAATTATTCCAGATTCGTCGGTCACAGGTTTACGCACGGACGCTCAAATTAGTGAGCCGCAAGGTCGCAAAAAAACGCTCTATAAGAAAAAAGCATAAGGATGCAGCAGACAAAGCCGTGGCAAACATAGAACCAGCTAAAATCGACAGTCGCTAAGTGCGCATCAACCGAATCGGCCTCCCGAGTGAAGAAAACGTTCTAAGCCCTAAAAATCTCACTTGTTATGAAACACGCAAAACTCTGCCACTTCTTCAGCATCTCCTTAGATAGCGGTAGGTTACGGGCGTAGAAGCGCCCGCTGCTATTGGTGCGAAACTCATTGCCGCTTAAGGCTGAGTATATAGTCGGTTAAATTGTCGGAATCTAATTCAGAGACTATCAGGTTAGGCATTCCCTTGTGGTTTGACCGAAGGAACGCCTTCAAGGAAAGGGCGGTGGTTGATGGTAAATTGGCGATAGCAAAAAAGCTCGCAACGTTCTGACGGGGGAGGGGCTGTCCCTCGGTAACCTGATGACAGGAGCTGCAAAGCTCTATCGCTACTTGGCGTCCCAGGGAATGGCCATTGTCAGGTTGGGCGAGGGTCTCGGCTGGTACCGCTAACGCTGCGGCGATGTAGAGGCTCAAGAATGCAGTATAACGCATGTGGTCTCCCGCAGGGCTAATGAATGCAACGTACATGAGCGTTACAGCTTCCGCGCGAAAATAACATAGGTCAATTGGATGCTAATTGGGACATTCCTACCCAGTCCTGACTGAATATGATTCAGCAGTTTCTTAACAAGTCCGTCAGATGGAAAAACAATTTGCGGCTGGGAAACCGTTGTGGCACTTAGCGGACAATTCAGCCGTACCCGCGTTTGTCCGCTTGTGGAGCAACAGCGGACAATGGCCGGAACTGGAGCTGAATGGTTTGGTCGCTAATGACCCAAAACTGACTTGCCGCGGCCCTGTCGCCTATACAAAGATTGATCCGAAACGGCTATCAATGACTGACGACAAGGCCACGGGTGTTGCGTTCCGGAGGGCTAGGCCGTGATGTCCACACTGTACAGATTTGCGGTAGCGGCGGTGCTCATCCTTGGGGTCGGGCTCGGTCATGCCAGTTCGCTCAACATTGTTGTGGTTGGCGCCAGCAATACAGTGGGTTGGGGCGTTGGCGCAGACGCTGCCTTCCCGGCACGACTGCAGACTATTCTCAGGCAGCGCGGCATCGATGCTACGGTCACTAATGCCGGGATCTTTGCTGATACCACCGCCGGTATGCTCAACCGCATCGATAGCGCTGTCCCCAACAGCACCAATATCGTCATCCTGCAACCAGGCACCAATGATCTTCGCTTCGGCGGGTCTAAGCAGCAGCGCGCCGCCAACATTTCGGCCATCGTTGATCGACTGCAGCAGCGTCACATCCGCGTCATTGTTTACGACCCAGTGATACCGCGGAATTTCTTGCAAATGGACGGTATCCATTTTACCGCTGCAGCCCACGGCGAGATCGCGATGACGCTGGCGGCGCAGATCACGGGCGGGCTAGAGAACGCCGAAACCAACGAAGAGGAACCGTAATCGGTGGTTTTGTTTCGAGCTGCCTACATTGTGGCGGCGGGCGATCGAGGAAATTCCACATCCGCGCCTGTCACCAACCGCCACGTGCGCCGGGCGGCATGTCCCTCGCTTTATTGCGCCGGAGGTGGGGTTGGAACTTTTTTGTTTGCTGATCGCGGCGCTGCGCTTCCGGCCGGCAGACTGCGGGCGTTGGCGGCGGTGTCCGCCCCTACCTTTGGCAGGGCGGCGATTTCGCGTAAAACATTCGCTTGGATCTGCGGACTTTTGTCCATTGTGATGTGGGAAATGGTCCAGTCGTCCACTACATTGTTGTTGGAAAGTATGCCATGGAAGCCGCGCTCGGTCGTGAGCGGATCACCCCAGCCGGGTGACTGGTAGAAGTTGACGGCCCGCAGAACATTGGCCGGAACAGGATCCTGCCCTGACGGGGCGAGCGTCACCAGAAGGTCGACTTGAACATTGGCCGCCTCGAGCTTGCGCGCCATATCGATCACGTTGTTGCCGCCCTGCGAGTGACCCACGAGGACAATCGGACCGGCCTTGCCCGCTGCCCGATCCCGAAGAATTTCCGCGACGGCGCTCGACCACGATAAGTGGCCGATCACTTCCGCATTAATGCCTTTGGCTTTGAGCTCATAGGCGATGGTATCGAGGCCGGTCGAGAACACGCCAAACCAGCCGCGCACGAGGATCACCCGGGTTTCCGCGGCCTGGGCGCAGCTGCACCAGAGCAACGCAGTGGCCATGACGGCGCCGAGCAATGTCGCGTAAGTTCTTGAAACGAATTGGTCACGAGCATTTCGCACGCGTACCCCCTTACACTGCCTACCATTCCGATCTCGTCGCGCGCATGCGATAAGCGACAGATATCCTACCCGTCCGTGTCAGACATGTAAAGATTGTGGAGTTCAACCGGCGTAATTCCGCCTGCAACTCTACCTGCTGGCGGTGAACCAATTATCACGGTACCTAAATGTGATGCCCGGCCAGTTGCTCGCTGCGGCGCGATTTCACATAATTTAGCTTCGCGGCCGCCTGGCACGCAATAAAGAACCCCGCAGATTTCTCATGCCATTCCTCACGTTCCTACTCCTAATAATCTCCCTCGGACTCGGTCTGGTGCCAGTCTATCTCCTGCGCCGGAAGGCCGCCGCGCGGGCGCAGGACTTTTTCGTCTCGTCTGAACCCACTCCGCCCGGTGTGATCCAGAACTCATCCATCGCGTATTCCCTCCAGATGGCGACGTTCGGCCCGCTCTTCGCCTGGGGTGCAAGCGGTGATTTGTGGCCCGCAATTATAAGTTCCGTTTCCTTTGGCCTGGGTGTGTATTTGATCTATATATTGCGCCGGCCCTTGCTTGCGTTTCTGGCAAGTGCGCTAGCGCGTGATCAATCCATCACAGTCCACGCATTTATCGCCCAGCAGCACGGTAATGATGTCAGGGTCCGCCTGCTCGCATCGGGCCTGACGATTTTCGCACTTTCTGCTTTTACCGTCGGCGAGGCGTCCGCAGTGGCGGCACTGCTCAAGCCGATGCTGTGGGACAACCAATTCGCCACCAATGCGTTTATCTATGGCATGTTGTTGGTGGTGGCTTTGTACGCAATCTTTGCCGGCAATTCAGGGGTGATGGCTTCAGCTCAGCTGCAACTGGGCATAATTTATCTGGGTTTGTTCGGCTCGACATTTCTACTGTTGTACATATTGATTTCGGCGCTCCCGCCAATGCCGCCCTCCGGCACATTCGCAGTGGTATTTGCTGCGATTTGTTGCATCGTCATGATTTATTACCGAGGGTCACGATACATCGATACCAGCCCTATAATGAGTTCCGGCAATCCTGATAACAATGGTTTCGGTCGGGAAACTTTGGGTGGGCGTCTGTTCACCCGGCTCGAAAAGATTCTCAATGCAAGCATATCGGTATTCGCCGTAGGGGTGATCGTATTTGCTATCATGGAATTGTACGCGCAAGGGCTCACGACCATTATCCGCGACAGCACCGCGGCACTACAAACCGGCACACGGATGTCCATTATGGGACTATTGACCGTGCTCCTGCTGCCGCTTTTCTATCCGATCGTCGATATCACAAACTGGCAAAGAATTGCAGCTTTCGCCAGGGATCGAGACCCGAATGGCACTGAACCAAGCTGGCGCCGCGCGGCATTTAGGAAAATCTTTCGGATCTACGCCATCGAGACTCCTCTCGTATCACTATTCATGTGCATGTTCGGCGCCATCGCAGTCGTGTCAACGGCAACGCCAGGTGGTTCCAACGTCATGGCGGCTTTCATTGAGCAGTTGACGGCGCAGGAAAATCCGGTGGCCACAGTTGCCTTGTCGTTATTGCTCGTCAGCGTGTTTGCGATCGCCCTGTCGACGATGAGCTCGCTGTTCTCAGCCGGCCTGTGCGCTATTCGCTACGATATTCTGCCATCGCTTTGGCCGGAACCAGCGCCGGGACACGCGCAGGTCGCGGATCAAGCAATCACAAAGCGACGTGCCGTGATGGCGGGGGGCGGGCTATACTTCGTGATGGTCGCGGCACTTTATTTTGATAACACATACCTTCAGACAAGCTTCATGGGCAGCAAGTTTCTCGCGCTGTTATTCGCGTTTTATTGCGCCCAGCTCTCGTTTGTACCCCTGATATTGGGGCCGATCATCGGTCGCACGCACTCGGGCTTTGGAACCTTGAGCGGGCGATGGGCTCTCGTCATTCTTGGTTTAAGTGCTGCGATCGGGGTGTGCGTCGTAACCGTCTACGTTACGACGGGAAACGAATCGTGGTTGTGGGCTGCGATTCCGGCCTGTCTCGGATCGGGTATCGTGCTCTACGCCCTTGCTCGGATGTGGCCGGGGTCGTCTACGGGCGCGTCTTAGATCGGTTCGCATCTCCAGCATGAAGCTGCTGCTATAGAACGGCTCGTGAGTCGCGCATGGCTGCTATTGGTACTTAGCGCACAATCCAACGGCACCCTCGTTTGTCCGCTATTGGAGTAACAGCGGACAAACTTGGATTTTGGCCTGCGATGGTTTGTCCGCTAATGACCCAAAGCGGACTCGGGGCCAGACGGCTCTTATTCGATTTCATTTCGCCGCGATGTTCATAACGCAATCGTAGCGTACAACGGCATCGGCATCATTTGAGCGCAATGATTTGCGAATCACGTTCTTCGTCGGCGGCAGGACCTCTTCGTTCATCACCTTCGCCGCCGCCTGGCATTTCTCGTAGCTGTCGAACGGCAAGCGATCAATGGTCGCGCCGCTCATCATCAAGATCACCAACATGACTTGCACTTGGTGTTCTCCTCCGCCACCCAAATCACTTCCGATTTTATTCTCCATTTATTAATAAAATGTCCGCTTTTGGCACTTAGCGGACAATTCAGCCGCATCCGCGTTTGTCCGCTATTGGACCAAAGCGGACAACGGTCGATTTTGGCCCGCGACGGTTTGTCCGCTAATGACCCAAAGCGGACATTTCTGCTGCGGAGACGAATATGCCGACATCGCGGATTGACGCCTATGTCGCCGCTAAATACCCGGACTGTCGATCATGTTGAGTGGGCCTGGGTTTCACCCCGCTGTGTCGGCCGCGGATTTCGCTTTGGTTCCTTTGATCCGATCCCGCAATCCTTGGAACACCACGTACAAGATCGGGATAACGAAAATCCCAAGGAAGCTGGCGGCGATCATGCCGCCGAACACCGGGGTACCAACATTGCGCCGAGCCAGCATGCTCGGGCCGACCGCGATGACGAGCGGCAGTAGGCCCAGGATAAAGGCGAAGCTAGTCATCATCACCGGGCGGAACCTCAACCGCGCCCCGTTTGTCGCCGCTTCCAATAGCGGCACGCCTTTTTCGCGCTCCTCCTTGGCAAATTCGACGATCAGGATGCCATTCTTCGCCGCCAGACCAATCAGAACTACGAGGCCGATCTGCCCATAGAGGTCCAGAGTCAGTCCGCACAGCACCAAGCCGACGAACGAGCCGACGATGCCGATCGATACCGACAGCAGCACTGGCACCGGAATGGTCCAGCTTTCATAAAGGCCGACCAGGAACAAATAGGCGAACAGGATCGCAAATCCGAGTACGATCGTTGTCTGCCCCTCCGCCCGCTTTTCCTGGAACGCAGTGTCTGTCCAATCGCCACGGTAGCCCGGTGGCAATGTGCGTGCCGCCACTGCGTCCATCGCTGCTAGCGCTTGTCCCGAGGACACGCCGGGCGCTGGGCTACCCTGGATCGTCACAGCGCGACGATTATTGTAGCGGATTAGTGCTTGAGGCCCCAGCGCCAAGCGAACTTCGACGATGCTGCGCAGCGGGATCAATTCGCCGGAATCATTGCGGACGTTGATGCGATAAATGGCGTCGACCGAGGACCGATCGGCCGCCTCCGCCTGTATCTGGACCTGCCAGGTGCGACCGAAAAGGTTAAAGTCATTGACATAGAAGCCGCCAAGCGAAGCCTGCAATGCCTGGAAAATGGAGTTGAGCTTCAGTCCGAGCACGGATGCCTTTTCACGGTCGATATCCAAATAGATCGACGGCGTTACCGCAGAGAATGTACTGAACACCCGGCCCAGCGACGCATCCTGGTTGGCCGCGACCAGAAGCCCCCGCATCACCTGCGCCAACGCCTTCGGGTCACCGCCGCGCGTGTCCTGCAGCACATAGGTAAAGCCGCCGCCAGAGCCGAGCCCGATGATCGGCGGTGGCGCAAGCGGAACCGCAATACCACCCTGTACAGCACGCAGCTTTCCTGACAGACGCGCGATGATTGCCTGTGCGGTCTGCGAGGGAGCCTTTCGTTCTTCAAACGGTTTCAGCGAAACGATCACAAATGCCGCGTTCGGCTGGCTGTAATTGTCGATGAAGTTTAAACCGGCGACCGAGGACACGTCTGACACCGACTCTTCGGTGGCGAGGATCTTCTCCACCTGCTGGACAACATCGAGCGTTCGTCCGACGGATGCTCCGTCCGGCAGTTGGACAATGGTAAAGAACGCGCCCTGATCGTCTTCCGGCAAGAAGCCCGTCGGCGTTATCTTGCCCAAGCCGTAGATGGCGAACGCTGCCACACCAACGATGGGAATGCTGATCATGGCGATGCGCACGAGCCGCGCCACGACGAGGCCGTAGCCGTCGCGCACCCTGTCGATGAACCGCATAATCATGCCAATCGGCCCACGGCGAGGACCATGGTGAGGTTTCAGCAGCAAGGCGCACAAGGCTGGCGACAAGGTCAGCGCATTAATCGCCGACAGCAGCATCGAAACGCCGACCGTCACTGCAAATTGGCGGAACAACTCGCCGGAAATACCGGAGATAAAGCCAATCGGTACGAACACCGACAACAGCACAAGCGTAATGGCGATGATCGGTGCGGTAATCTGTCCCATCGCCGCCTTGGTTGCTTTCGCTGGCGACTCGTCGGGATGCGTCTCCATCCGCTGCTCGACCGCCTCCACCACCACGATGGCATCATCGACCACGATCCCGATCGCCAAAACGATGGCGAGCAAGGAGACGGAGTTGGCGGAATAACCGATGGCGTTCAGCACGATGAACGTGCCAATCAGGCTGACCGGCACCGCGATGGTGGGAATAAGCGTGGCGCGAAAGCTGCCGAGGAACAGATAGACGACCAACACCACCAGGACGAAAGCCTCGATCAGGGTTTTCTGCACCTCGTGGATGGTGGCAGTGACGAAGGTAGTTGGGTCGTAGGTAACTTTCCAGGCCAGATCGTCGGGGAAATTCTTTTGCGCATCAGCAAACAACTTCTTGACCGCACCCAGTGAGGTCAGGGCATTCGCACCGGGGGATTGATAGATCGCGATCAACGCCGCGCCGGCCCCACTAAGCCGGGTAGCACGGTCCATGTTCGCCGCCCCGAGCTCGACCCGGGCGATGTCCCTTAACTTTAGCACCGACCCGTCGGGATTGGTGCGTATGATGATCTCCTGGAATTCCTCGACCGAGGCGAGCCTTCCCTTGGTCTCGATGTTCAGCTGAATCTGCTGGGCATTGTCCACCGGCCGCGCCCCGATGCGTCCGACCGGCGCCTGGGTATTCTGTGACTGAATGGCGCTGATCACGTCCGAAACCGCCAAACCCAGTCCGGTCATCCGCTCGGTCTGCAGCCAGACGCGCATCGCGTAGTCCTGCGGGCCGAACAGTCGCGCATCGCCGACGCCTGGCGTGCTGCGGATAGGGTCGACTAGATTGATCGTGGCATAATTGCTGATGAAAAGTTCATCGCGGGTGTGTTTGGGCGAGTACAGGCTGATCACGCCGAGCAGCGCCGAAGATTGCTTCTTCACCGTCACGCCCTGCGTTCGCACATCGGCCGGCAGTTTCGACAGCGCCACCTGCACCCGATTGTTGACGTTGACGGTGTTGATGTCGGCATTGGTGCCAAGCTCGAAGGACAGCAGCAGCGAGTAGCTGCCGTCGTTGCCCGACACGCTCTTCATGTAGATCATCTTGTCGACGCCGACGATCTGAGCCTCGATCGGCTGTGCAATCGTCGCCTCCACCACCGCTGCCGAAGCGCCGGGATAGACGGTGGTAACAGAGACCTGCGGCGGCACGATATCCGGGTACTGCGCAACCGGGATGCCGAGAAGCGAGATCAGCCCGGCGATGGTGGTCACGATCGCAATGACCATTGCCAGTCGCGGCCTATCGACGAAAACCGATGAAAGCACGGATCAGCCCCCACCGGAGGGCGAAACGGTAACCGCAGCGGGCATCGGCGAGGCGACAACAGGTGCGCCGGGACGCACGCTTTGCAGCCCAGATACGACGACCAGCTCGCCGCCCGACAATCCTTGTTCGATGGCAATGCCGGTACCGACCTCGGGACCGGTCTTGACGCGTTTCACGACGGCCTTGCCGTCCTGAACCACGAAGACATAGAGACCTTCCTGGTCGGCCAGCAGCGCCGCCTGCGGCACCACGATCTTCTCCTCCGGTGTGTCTCCCTGCACGGCCACACGCATGAACTGCCCGTCGGTCAAGGCTCCCGCGGGATTTGCCACGCGTGCGCGGACCAATATGGTGTCCGTTGCCCTTGTTGACGGTCACGTCCACGAAGTCGATCTTGCCGTCCTGGTCATAGGCGGTGCCGTCGGCAAAGCGCAACTTAACCGCATAGTCTATCCTTGCTGGTCTTGCTGCCTTCTTGGCGCAAGCGCAGGAATTCCCGCTGGCTGACCGGGAAGGTTACATACATTGGGTCCTGGCTGACGATCAGCACCAGCGGGCCGGTGTCGGGCCCAACGACGTTGCCCTTGGTCACCTTGGCCCGGCCGATCCGTCCGGAGATTGGCGCAATGATGGTCGTGTAGCCGAGATTGATTGCGGCGGTTTTCTGATTGGCTTCGGCGATCACCACGGCGCCCTGGGCATGGCGCTCGAGCGCCACTTTTTGATCTCGGTCGGCTTCCGAAGTCGCTTGGGTCTTGACCAACACATCGGCGCGTTGACGCTGCACAGTTTGATTGGTCAGCATCCCTTGGGCCTGGAGTAGGGAGCCCTGCGCCTGCTGCAGCGCGGCCTCGAATGGCGCGGGGTCGATGAGGAACAGCTTGTCACCTTCCTTGACCGTGTCGCCTTCTTTAAAGAACGTCTCCTGCAGAAATCCGGTGACCCGGGCGCGGACATCGACCCGGTCAATCGCTTCCACCCGGCCGACAAATTCGACCGCCTGATTCACCGGCTGCTTCGTGGCAACCACAGTGCCGACCGGAATAGGCTGTCCTGTAGGCTTGCTGCGCAACAGCAGCGGAGGACAGCGACAGCATCGCCGCGACAAGCATGATAGCGGTGCGGGATAACAGGCAACGCATGTGATTCACCTTGAGCTTGGCCGGCAGAACTGATCGGCCGCCTGGACGAGTTTTAGACACTAAAAATTGTTACAGGGCTAGGTCGGCCTGAGATAGATCAGATGATCTTGTTAGTTATGTGGAACGCTTAAAAATTGCCGGACTGCTGGAGGAAACCCCGTTTTATAGCACTGCCGCTCAGCAATTGAGCAGGGCAGAAATGTCGCCTATTGGCACATCGCGTCATTCGCCGCGACGCACCATTTTGGTCGCTAACGGAGCGAAACGGACATTGGCTGGAACTGGCGCTGAATGGCTCGGTCGCGAATGACCCAACAGCGACATTGGCTGTGCATTGCGGCACTGGCTTTGATGCCGGCTTCAACCTCTATCGAAGTCCGCGTTTGAGCCGATACAATGCTGCCTCCTGAGTTTGGAGACGGGCATGAGGCGGCGAGTGTTCATCACGACTTCAGGGTCCATCAGGACGCGTGTCGTTGGTGCTCTCCTGATTGCGTTAGGAGCCTTCGCCCTGACGACGCCGCTCGTAGCAGGCCGATGGTCACTTGCGATTCTCGGGCTTCCTCTGATCGCGATGGGGATTGCAGAGGCCTATACCGCTTTCATGTCGCCGCGAGGTGCCGAGGCGAGCGCTTATCTCCCTAGCGTGTTTGCATTGCTCGCCGGAAACGTCCTGCTGCTTAGCTCTGCCCTCGTCTTCCGCGGATTGCTGATCTTGCTGATTGCAATTCTGGCGGTCGATGGATTTGGAAAATTCATTGCCGCATGGCGTAGGTCGCATCCGGACCGTCTCCCGCTCGTGCTTAACGGAATCGTCGATCTCGGATGCGCGGCGGTGATTTGGTATCTCAGTCGTTTCATCGGCGCCGTTCAAGCCATTGGCGTCATCGTCGGCGCCTACATTGTAGCCGCGGGTTGGCGGTTGCTGATGGCGCCGGTCGAGACGGCCGCGCCGGATACGGCGGCCAAGTGTTGAACGTTCACCCGGACCAGGGCTCGACGTTCCCGGGAACGAAAGTTTTGCCCGTTTGCGTTCCGAGACCGACAGCGGGTCGCAGTTCGTGCGCGCCGCCGATCTATTGTGGATGTCAACGCTCGGGATCGTGTTCCTGGCGATCCATGCCGGCCGGATGCCGCTGACCGATGATCTGCTCGGCCGCATTTCCCCGTTTGTCGCCACGGCCGGAGACGTTCTGATGACGCTCGTCTTCGCCATGGTGCTCATGCTTCCGGCGCGCCTGGCTTGGCGTCGCGTGACAAGGCCGGTCGAACGTCTGGCATGGTCCCTGCGTTTCAATGCGGAGGAAGGGGCTGCACGGATGAATCCGGTGGCCGACTGGCTGATGCGTCGATGGCTGGAAGCCCGATTTGGTTTTAGCTTGCGCCTGCGCGAGGCCCGCCTCTCCCTGCCGTTCGCGCTGATCCTGCTGCTGCGGCTCGGCCTGCCGGTGACCGCATTCTTCGTGGCGTTTAACCCGATCTGGGGCTTCAGCTGGTACTTCAACACCGAAAGCTGGGCGACAGGCATCTATCAGAAGCTCACGGAGCTGCGGGTCGATCCGTGGCGCGCCAACATGATCGATGCCGTGGCGCGTGCCTACGGCGGCGGTGATGAGCTCTTTCGGATCGATCCGCAGGGCGTTGCTGGAAAAGACGACTTCAGCTTCCTCGTAATCGGCGATCCGGGCGAAGGCGACGCTTCCCAATATCTCGCTGGCCTCGCGCTATCTGAAGCTCGGACAGAGCGATGATGTAAAATTTCTCGTGATCTCTTCGGACGTCATCTATCCGGCCGGCGCAATCGAAGACTATGAGGCCAAGTTCTATCTCCCGTTCCAGGGGTTCGCAAAGCCGATCTACGCGATCCCCGGCAATCATGACTGGTTCGATGCGCTTGAAAGCTTCAACGCGAACTTTCTCGAACCGAAGGCGGCGCGCAGCGCAATGGAAGCCCGCGTCGAAGCCGATCTGGGATTGACCGGCACGAACGCGCGCCGCATCGACAATCTTATGGCACACGCGGCGCGTCTGCGCCGGCTATACGCCGTAAATGTCGGGACCCAGCGAGCGCCCTTTTTCGAACTGCAGACCGATGATTTTGCTCTGCTTGCGATTGACACCGGCATCTTGCGCACGGTGGACGAGCGACAACTGGCGTGGATCGAGCGAGCTCTCGATCGAAGTCGCGGCAAATTCACCATGGCCATCGTCGGCCATCCACGTTTCGCAGGCGGCCACGACATTCCGCCGATTGCCGAAGGCCAGGATGTCTCCGAATCCTCGGAAAAGTTCGCTGCGCTCTATCGGCTGCTGGCGACCCACAACGTCAGGATCGCCATGGCCGGCGATACGCACGACTTTGAATATTACCGGGAAAACATCGCCGGCGACGGCCCCGCGCGGGTGATGCACCACTTCGTCAACGGCGGCGGCGGAGCCTACCTCAGCATCGGCACGGCCCTCGACTTTCCGAAGCAGCCTGCTGCAGCGGACTGGGCGTTCTACCCGAGGACCGACCAGCCTTCGCGCCAAGATGGATGCCGAGATGCCGCTATGGAAACAGCCGTTCTGGTACTGGATAAAGTGGTTTAATGCGTGGCCGTTCAGCGTCGAGGCCTTTTCCGGCATCTTCGATTTCAACCGCGCACCCTTCTTCCAGAGCTTCATGGAAGTGCGGGTCGAAAGATCGAAGAAGCGCGTGGTCCTCATCCTCAACGGCGTCCACGGTCCGCTGCAGTGGCGTGACCTGCAGACCGGTGGCGCAGTCATCCCACCCGGGGTGACACTAGATGATCCAGTTGAATTCATTGTCTCGATGGACCGTCAATGATCGACCTTATGTATGTCGCTTTTTGGCACTTAGCGGACAATCAAGTTGCCCCCGCGTTTGTCCGCTTTTGGACCAAAGCGGACAACGGTCGATTTTGGCCGGGGATAGGTTGTCTGCTTTTGACCCATAAGCGACATTAAATCGCCAGCGTGAGCTTGCGCCGCGCTCTTAGAACGGTACGACAGCGCGAACGTTGCCCGACCAGATTTTGTAGCTTGCTCCCAAGCCGCCAAGCGAGACCACGATGCCTTGCACAGCTTTGACTGCAAGCTCCGCGGTTACCCGCCCCGACCAGCCATCGTTAATGACGGCAAACGGTGGACCTACCAGAAGTGCACTATTAGAATTTGATGAGAACACCCGGTCGCCATAAAGACCCGCGCACCCATCTAAGAAACATCGCCGCGCCCCCGCTTGACCGTCGAGCCAAGTCTGTCCGCTATTTCTTCACATCAGATTTGCTTGGGCTCGAACTAGTGTGGCAGGTATTACACGGCTTGCCTTGGGCCATCGCGGGGGTCGCTTCCGCCCTCGGAGCTACGAATTGAACCATTGAGAACGTCAGCAAAATCGCCGCTGCTATCCGAGTACCGACGATCGCGAATTTGAGCGCCTTCCGCATGTTGTTGCATCGTCGTGCTCCGCTTGCTGTGAACATTTGCACACTCGCGAATACGCATAGCCTACCGAGTTGCATTGTTCCAAAGGAACGATACATTGGTATCAAATCATACTTGATTAGCTTGACACTCGTCCGGACTTCGCGCTCTAACTTTGCTGTAATAAGCCTCCTCAGGAGGAGCAATTATGGGTAAGCCCTTTCGCTCCTATGTGATGGCTATATGCGGCTCTGGGATCGGCAGCCAGTCTGTGGCTCGCTGTCTATATCGGACTGGCAGTGACCGTGGCATCGAGCCAGCCCTATCCGATCAACGACGACGTAGACGACCCTGCAGTGTGGGGCAAGATCTTCCCGCTGCAATACGAACTCTATCTCAAGACCACCGACATGCAGCGCACCAAGCACGGTGGCAGCGAAGCGGTGCCGCGCACGCCGACCCAAGCCGATCCGCGCAGCATCGTGGCGAAGTCGAAGGTCGAGGAGGATGCCGGCCTCAAGGCCATGTGGCAGGGTTATGCTTTCGCGACCGATTTCCGCGAGGATCGAGGCCATGCCTACATGCTGGAAGATCAGACCTACACTCAGCGCCAAGCTCGTCGCGCAGCCCGGCGCGTGCATGAATTGCCATGCCTCCACCTACGTTGCGTACAAGAAGGCGGGGAACGGCGACATCACCAAGGGTTTCGAGAAGATCAACCAGATGCCGTTCGCCGACGCGGTCAAGCTGGTGAAGCACCCGGTTTCCTGCATCGATTGCCACAACTCGCAAACGTTGGCGCTGCGGGTCACCCGACCGGCATTCATCGAGGGCATCAGGGCGCTGAAGGCGTCGCAGGGCGTCAAGGACTACGACGTCAACAAGCAGGCGACGCGGCAGGAGATGCGCGCCTATGTGTGCGGCCAGTGCCACGTGGAATACTATTTCAAAGGCGCCGAGCGGCGGCTCGTCTTTCCGTGGTCGAAAGGCCTGAAGGTCGAGAACATCCTGGCCTATTACGACGAGGCTGGCTTCCGCGACTGGACCCACAAGGACACAGGTGCGCCGGTGCTCAAGGCACAACATCCCGAATTCGAGTTGTGGAGCCAGGGTCGTACATGCGCGCTCCGGCGTCACCTGCTCCGACTGCCACATGCCGCAGATGGAGTATAAAGGCGCGACCGTGACCGATCATTGGGTGCGCAGTCCGGTGCTGAATATCAGCAACGCCTGCCTCGGCTGCCACCAGAGGCATGATGCCAAGGTCACCGAGCAGGATCTCAAAGATCGAGTCGATGAAATCCAGGATCGGCACTGGAACCTGCGCAACGACGCGATGGCTGCTCTGGTGGGACTGATCGACGACCTCAAGGCTGCTAAAGCCGCCGGCAAGATCCGACGCCGATCTCAAGACCGCGCTCTATCTGCAACGTCGGGCGCAGTTCTATCTCGACTTCGTTGAGGCGGAAAACTCGACGGGTTTCCACGCGCCGCAG
This sequence comes from uncultured Alphaproteobacteria bacterium, assembly GCA_963781875.1. GTDB lineage: Bacteria > Pseudomonadota > Alphaproteobacteria > Rhizobiales > Xanthobacteraceae > Pseudolabrys. The sequence goes on along the minus strand of CAWAHP010000006.1, from coordinate 92,690 downwards.
GAGGCGGCCCGCATTCTCGGCGAATCGATCAACTTCGCCCGCCAAGGTCAAATCGCCGTGCGTGATCCGAGCTTCAAGCCGACGGTCACGGTCGTTGACATTCCTCCGCCTCCGACCCTTCCGCCGCTGACGCCGCCCAGTGGGAAATAACGGGCAAGAGGCGGACGCCGGTGGTTTAACGAATATTCAGCCTAATCCAAACGACGATCGTTGATTCTCGACTTTAGTGGCCAAACACACGTCCTTAGGCTGTCTAACTTAGATCCGGCAATGCCGGTCTTTTTTACCGCCTCGGTCGGCGGCGTCTTTCAAATTGAGCGCGCAATTTCGGCTATTGGCACTTAGCGGACAAACGAGTTCAGCCGTGGAATGTCCGCTATTGGAGTAACAGCGGACAATGCTCAACACTGGCGCTGAATGGCGCGGTAGCGAATGACACAAAACTGACTTGCGATCGAAGATCGCTGAATTCCGCTCCTTCCCCACTACCGGAATGCAGAAGTTGGAACCTCAGGGTGGTGACGACCGAACTGCCGGGAGCTCAATATTAAATGTGATAGGCGGATAGGGGTCTATGCCAAACGTCCAGATTACTTTTGGTTCACGGCGCTTGATAAACAAGGCGACCATGCCGGCTTGCCGTTCTTGCCACTCTTCTCGGCGCGGTCGACCGCACCCCTTATGGCTCTAACTTCGCTGGAGTAAGGAACGCCAAGACGTCCAAGCGATTTGACAAACCAATTTCTGTGCCCTTTAAGGACGAGATACTGCCGCACTCTAACGACGACGGCACACATGTGGTTCCTTTCGCCCGACATGCTTCGGTGCGAGGAATAGGAACGCTCAAAAAGGTTCCGATTGAAAAGTTGAATTGGAAGCTCGAACGCTTTGCGTTGGCGTCTCTACTATTATTGGGCTGCACCTTTACCGAGAACCGAGTCAGAGTAAAATAGAGAGGACAGCTGGCGCGGAGGTCGCGGGCAGGTTTCGTCCGAATGTCTGCTATTGGCACTTAGCGGACAATCGAATTGCGCACGCGTTTGTCCGCTTTCGGACAACAGCGAACAAAGTCGGATTTTGGCCCGCGATGCTTTGTCCGCTAATGACCCATAACAGACATTGGGCGCAATCATAGGAATGCCTCTAAGGCTACTGGCGTCATCGGCAAATCTGCCGCAGCCGGCATCGTCTGAACGAATCGCAAAGCATGCGCTGCTCACATTTTGCCGATGGAGATCCTAATGGCATATCCAAGCCAGCTCCGGGAGCGCTTGGCTTGCAGAGCGATGGCGCGCAAGCAGGACGGACATCTGAACTGGTATCGCAAAGAGGCTGCATCCGGCCGTCCACGCATTGACAGAAGCAGCGCGCATGACCATGGGTAGACACCATCAGCGTTATCGGCAGAATGACCGCGAGTGCAAAGACCTTCGGGGTGGCTTTGGCCATGCGCGCGACTGTAACATACGGAGGGTCGCTACTTCCATTCATTGGGGTGGAGCAGACGTGGCTCTATCGGCGCGCATAGTCTCAGGATGGCACATAGCGGACAATCAAACCGCACCCGCGTTTGTCCGCTATTGGACCAAAGCGGACAACGGTGGATTTTGGCGCGGGATGGTTTGTCCGCTAATGACCCAACTGCGACATAGTGCCAGACATCAATCGCATTGGCAGTTTTGATCCCCGGCGGGACCGTTTCAGCCGCGCCGCGTTTTTGCTATTTTATTGATCCGGGCAGCCGTTGGGAGGGATGATCCGTGAGGGGAATTGTGTGGGCCGCGCTTGCGGGCGCGCTGATGCTTTCGGCAACGGTGTTAGAGTTGGCGTCGATGACTGCGCCAGCTCTGGCGCAAACGTTGAAGGACTGGAAATGCACCGGTAATCCCGACATCCCATGGGACGAGCAAATCGTCGGATGCGCCAACGCGATCAAGTCAGGAAGATATACTGGAAAGGATCTTGCCGCAGCCTTCGAGGGTCGCGGCAACGCGTACTTTGGCAAGAAGGACTACGACCACGCAATCGCCGATTACACAGAGACGATACGGCTCGATCCCAAAGGCGCTTATGCCTTCTTCGACCGTGGCACCGCGTACCAAGTCAAGGATGACATCGAGCGCGCCATCGTCGACTACTCGGAGGCGATCCGGCTCGATCCCAATTACGCCAAAGCCTTCAACAATCGTGCTGGCGCCTACCTAGACAGGGGCGACCTCGACCGTGCCATCGCCGACTACACAGAGGCGACCCGGCTCAATCCCAAAGACGTCTATGCCTTAAACGGCCGTGGAACCGCCTATCAAGACAGGGGTGACTTCGATCGCGCCATTGCCGACTACACAGAGGCGATCCGGCTCGCTCCCAATTACACTAAAGCCTTCAACAATCGTGGCGACGCCTACCGAGCCAAGGGCGACCTCGACCGCGCCATCCAGGACTATGATCAAGCAATTAAACTCAATCCGAACGAGGCCACCGCCTTCTACTATCGCGGCATTGCTAATGGCATGCGTGGCGAAGCCGACCGCGCCATTCAAGACTTCGACCAGGCGATCAAGACTCAATCCAAACCACGTCGGCGCCTTGTACAGTCGTGGCCTCACATATAGCAACAAAAGCCAATGGGACCGCGCCATCCAAGACTACGACGAGGCAATCAAACTCAATCCGAATTACATCAGAGCCATCAGCAATCGCGGCAACGCCTACCTCGCTAAACGTCAATATGATCGCGCCATCCAAGACTACGACCGGGCGATCAAGCTCGATCCGAAAGAGGCCATTCCCGTCAATAATCGTGGCAACGCTTACTATCAAATCGGCCAAGTTGACCGAGCCATTCAAGACTTCGACTTGGCGATCAAGCTTAATCCGAACTATCCTGATGCCCTCAACAATCGCGGCGTCGCCTACACAGGCAAAGGCCAATACGATCGGGCCATTAAAGACTTCGACCAGGCAATCAAGCTCGATCCAAATGACGCCGATGCCATCAAATATCGCGCTGAAGCCATTGCGAAGAAAAATAACTGATGGCTGCTATAAGATCGCGTTGGAGGTCGCACGCTTTAGAGTGAAATTATAAAGTTATGATTATAAAGTTGCGTATGTCATAAAATAGCTTGCTTACGATGAACGATTTGAGTCCGTCGGAATGTCTGCTTCTCGCACTTAGCGAGACATTCCAAACGCGCCCGTGTTTGTCCGCTTTCGGACAACAGCGGAACATGAACTTTGGCTCGCGTCGGGATGTCCGCTAATGACCCAAAGCGGACATTTGCCCGGCTGATCCGTCTTCTGACGGCTTTCGGCATGCAGTAAGCTGATTTCGATCTGAAAGCATGCGAGGGCACATGCGTATAGCAATCTTGGACGATATTCATAACGCTTACGAGGCAACCAGCGGCATTCACCGTCTGCGCGAACACGCCGAGGTGCAGATATTCACTAAGCCTTTTGGCGACCCGTCTGTGCTCCGCGATTTCGACGCGCTCATTGCGAACCGAGAGAGGACAAGATTTACACGCCAACTTTTGGAACAACTTCCAAATTTGCGCATCATCGCGCAGACCGGAAATCACGCGTATCACATCGACTTACCTGCTGCCGAGGCACTTAAGATAGTCGTGGCAAAAGCTGCGGGTGGGTTCTGTCGAAGTGCAGGTGAACTGGCAATTGGATTAATGATTGCGGTGATGCGGCAGATTCCAATCGTAGACAGGGAAGTCAAGAATGGCCGCTGGCCAACCCCAATGACGCCTGTCCTTCACGGCAAAACGCTGGGCATTGTGGGATTGGGAAAAATTGGTCGTCACGTCGCAAAGATCGCCACAGCCTTTGAAATGAAGGTGCTTGCGTGGGGTAGGCGCCTAAGTTCCGATGCCGCGGCGCAAGCGGGTACAGAGTACCGCGAGCTTGATGACCTAATGCGGTCTTCTGACGTTGTTTCCATTCATGCCACGTTGAGTGAGGAAACCCGTGGCCTTATTGACGCCAAACGGCTTGCGCTAATGAAGAAAACGTCAGTCCTCATAAATACAGCACGCGGCCCAATTGTTGACGAACTCGCATTGTGCGCGGCTCTCTCATCGGGCCAAATCGCCGGGGCAGGTCTCGACGTTTTTGACAAAGAGCCGCTACCTCCGGGCCATCCCCTCACCAAGATATCCAATGTGGTTCTAACCTCACATCTCGGCTGGCCGACTGATGAAATGTATTCGCAGTTTGCAAATGCGGCAGCGGATATTCTGCTTGCCTACGCCGACGGGAATGACGTGCCTCGCTTCGTTGCCTCACATTAAGTGGGCTCAGGCAATGTCTGCTATTGGCACTTAGCGGACAATCCAATCGCACCCGCGTTTGTCCACTATCGGAGTAACAGCAGACAAATGTCGGCACTGGCAAGTGATGGCTCTGGGTGTCGTGTAATGGGGCATTCCGCGTTAATAGCGATTTAATATGGGCTTTGCTGTACCAATGGGACGCGGCAATGGGCCGCGAACGAGGTGAATGGTAGCGATGTTTCGAATTGCTTGGAAGCCCGGGAGAAGCTTTCAATTGAAATTTCGATGCGCTATGAATTACCGACAGGATCCAGGAGGGGTTAGTGCCCGGCCGCGTTGCGTATCTGGCAATACTCGCCGCCGTCTTGATCCTTTCGCAACCAGCATTTCCCGGCGATGAAATTCAAATTGAGGGCACCTATCGGCAAGAGGCGCCCTGCCACGGAGATGGCAGCGACCCGTCGCTGCTCATGGTGACGATCACAGCGGACGGCATCAAACATGGCGGCGGCGAATGCTCCCTCAGCGACAAACGCTATACGGACAAAAAGCTGACGGTGCACGCGACCTGCAAGTTTCCGGCAGGTATTGTCATGGGCAGCGATATCACATTCACGCTGCGCGATGACAACACCGTGGCCATCGAGGATCAGGACAAGACCTTTTCCGCCGTTCTGTACAAATGTTCCCGATAGCGGGGCTCCTTACGCGCTGCGAAGGTCATGGTTCTTGAGCGGCAGCGAGCGAACGCGCTTGCCGGTCGCAGCGAACACCGCATTGCATAACGCCGGCGCAAGCGGCGGCAGCGGCGGCTCGCCGCATCCGCCCCAGATTCCGCCGCTCGCCACGATCACTGTCACGACTTCGGGCATCTCGGACATGCGCAGCATGCGGTAGTCGTTAAAATTGCTCTCGGCGACACGGCCGTCTTTAATTTTGATCTCGCCGTAGAGCGCAGCGGTGAGCCCATAGACGATCGCCCCCTCGGTCTGCTGTTCGATCGTCAGCGGATTGACGGCATAACCGGGGTCAATCGCGGAGACGACGCGGTGAACGCGCACCGCGCCTTGATAGCTCACCGACGCCTCGACCACCTGCGCACAGACGGTATTGGCCGATTCCTGCATGGCAATGCCGCGGAACCGGCCTGGTGGCGGCGATGCGTTCCAGTCCGCCCGCTTTGCCGCCGCATCGAGCACCGCGAGATGTCTGGGCTTGCGTTGCAGGAGCTTGCGGCGAAACTGGTAGGGGTCCCGGCCCGCCGCATGCGCCATCTCGTCGATGAAGCTTTCGATGAAAAACGCGTTCTGCGAATAATTGGCGGCGCGCCATAGCCCGACCGGGACGGGGGTCGCTCGCATGGCGAAATCAACGAGATAGTTCGGCACCGCGTAGGCCATCTCGTCGAGGAAGCCCTGCATGAAACTCCGGTCGGTACCGACCCGCATGCTCGATGGCACCATCGAAGCGACAATCGACTGCCCCGCGATCCGGGTCTTCCAAGCGATCGGCATTCCCCCGGCGTCGAGACCGGCCGTCATCCGGGCGGCCGCGACCGGCCGGTAAAAATCGTGCTGGATATCCTGCTCGCGGGTCCACACCAGCTTGACCGGCTGGCCGATCTCCTTCGCGATCAAGACCGCCTGCCGCACATAGTCCTGGATCGTTCCGCGCCGGCCGAAACCGCCACCGAGCATGGTCGTGTGCACCACGACCTTGCTGGGCGGAACGCCGGCCGCGTCCGCCGCAGTCGCCAGCGCCAGTGCGCCGTCCTGCGTCGGCGCCCAGATCTCGACCCCATCGGCGGTGATGTGTGCGGTGCAGTTTTGCGGCTCCATGGTGGCGTGGGCGAGGTAGGGGACGGAATATGTCGCCGCGATCCGCGTCACGGCTTGCGCGAGGCCAAGGGCGACGTCGCCGTCCTTGCGGCCGATACCGGCGTCGGCGGCGGCAAGACCTTCGTCAAGCAAATCGTAGATAGTGCTGCTGGAAACCGCGGCCCCGTCGCCGAGATCCCATGTCACTTGCAATGCATCGGCCGCGCGCTTGGCCTGCCACCAGCGCTCGGCTACGATCGCCACCGCGTGGGGGATTTGCACGATCCGGCGCACGCCTGCATGGCCGAGCAGCGCGGTGTCGTCGACCGCGCGCACCGTTCCGTTGAACACCGGCGACTGCACGATCGCCGCATAGAGCATGTTGGGCACGCGCACGTCGATGCCGTAGATTAGCTTGCCGTTGACCTTGTCGGGCGCGTCGAAGGGGTGCTGCGGCGTACCGATCAGCTTCCAGTCCTTGGGGTCCTTCAGTTTGACATGTGCGGGCGGTGTAATGGCGGCGGCCGCTTCGGCGACGTCGCCGAACGTCAGCGTGCGGCGGCTCGGTTCATGCGTGATGATGCTGTTTTCGGCACTGCATTCGGACACCAACACGCCCCATCGCCCTGCCGCGGCGGCAATTAGCATTTCCCGCGCGGTCGCGCCGGCCCGCCGCAAATAGTCCTGCGACGCGCTGACCGCCCGGCTGGCGCTGGTCGACATGTCGCCCCAGGCGCGTTCGCGCCGCAAATTCTCATGCGGGGCAACTTGCTCGACCGTCACTTTGGCCCAGTCGCATGCGAGCTCCTCGGCCACCAGCATCGGCAGCGCGGTGAGGCTGCCTTGCCCCATTTCCGCCCGTGCGAACCTGATAATGACGGTCTGGTCCGGCCGGATCACGATCCAGGCGTTGATTTCCTGTGCGCGGCCGGCGCGCGCGGCGGTCGGCTCGAACGGGATGCGGAAGCCTAATGCCAGTCCGCCTCCAATGGCGGCGGCGCTCGCGAGGACGGCGCGGCGGCTCACTCGGGGCGTAGTCGTCATGCAATTCGATAAACCCAATACCGGCAATTTTGGTCGACATTCGCCGGATGGCCGGGCGATGATCGCTCAGCACATATTCTTCGCTGTAAATTCGATGGTCAAGTCAGGTCAGGCAGCCCGCCGCATCCGATTTTACGCGGCGCGGACCCGGGGCTGTAGTTTTTTCAGCAATGCCGGGATTTCCTTGGCCGGCCTCGGCGGGCTGAATAGATAGCCCTGCACCTGCGTGCATCCCTCAGCCCGCAATATTTCGAGCTGTTCTTCGGTCTCCACGCCTTCGGCGGTCGTGATCATGCCCAGGCTACGGCCCAGCCGCGTGACCGCCCGTATGATCGCTACGCAGTCGTTTTCTTTGCCGAGCTCCCGGATGAACGAGCGGTCGATTTTGATCTTATCGAACGGGAAGCTGCGCAAATAACTGAGCGATGAATAGCCGGTTCCAAAATCGTCCATGGAGATCCGCACGCCGAGCTCGCGAATCTGGTGCAATACGTCAAGCACGGCTCGATTGTCCTGCAGCAGCACAGTCTCGGTGATTTCCAGTTCGAGCCGGGACGCCGCAAGTCCGGACGCGCCCAAGGCGCCGACCACGGAAAGCGCGAGCGTCGGATTTCTGAACTGCACGGCCGACAAATTGACCGCGACCGTGAGCTTGCCTGGCCAGGTCACGGCGTCACGGCACGCCTGCTTGAGCACCCAGTCGCCGATCGGCACGATCAGGCCGATCTCCTCGGCCACCGGGATGAAATCATCCGGCCCGATAATGCCGCGCTCCGGATGGTTCCAACGCACCAGCGCTTCGAATCCGCTGACCTTGTCACCCGCGAGGTCGACGAGCGGCTGATAATAGAGTTCGAACTCATCGGCGAGGAGCGCTTTGCGCAGATCGAGCTCCAGACTGTGGCGCGCCTGCATTTGCGCGTCCATTTCCGGCTGGAAAAAGTGATAATTTCCGCGCCCATCGCTCTTGGCGCGATAAAGCGCCATGTCGGCATTGCGCAGAAGCTGGTCGGGTTCGTTGCCGTCCGTCGGCGCGATGGCGATGCCGATGCTGGTGCCGATAACAACTTGATGTCCAAGGACGTCGAAGGCTTCGGAGATCGAATCGATGATGCGGGCCGCCAGCTCGGTGGCGTCGGTCGGCCGCGCGTCGTGTTGAATGATGGCAAACTCGTCGCCGCCGAGCCGGGCGACCGTATCGGCGCCGCGCACCTGCATCTGCAGGCGCTTGGTCACCTCGCACAGCAGCACGTCGCCGACCGGATGTCCGAGCGTGTCATTGACGCCCTTGAAGCGATCAAGATCGATAAACAGAACCGCGAGTTTTTCGCCGCGCGCGAGCGTCTGTTCCATCTTCTCGCGGAACAACACGCGGTTCGGCAGGTTGGTGAGCGCATCGTGCCGCGCCATGTGCATGATCTTGGTTTCGGCCTGCCGGCGCTCGGTGACGTCTTCGTAGGTCGCAACCCATCCGCCATGGGCGGTGGCATTGTACGCGCATGCAATAACGCGGCCGCCGCTGAGCTCATAAAAATGCGTGCCATTGGCATGCCGGCGCATGAAGCTAGCTTGCTCCGCCAGCAACTGGTCGACGGTTTTGCCCTCGTGATTTTGGTTGGCCACGCTCAATTCCAGGATTTCCCGGAACGTGTTGCCGGGCTGAATTTGGTCGCGTGGCAGTCCGAAGATGTCGAAGAACCGCCGGTTGACAACTTCCAGCCGGTTCTGCGCGTCGAACAGGCAAAGGCCCTGCGACATGTTGTCGAGCGCGACGTCAAGCCGCCGGTTTGTTTGCCGGAGACTGGCCTCTTGCTTTTTCGATAGAGTAATGTCGCTGCAGACGACGATAAATCCGCGGTCGCGGGTTGCGCTGTGGCTCACGCGCAGCCAGCGTCCGTCCGCGAGCTGCACTTCGCCGGTTTCCTGCGGATCGTTATCACGCCGCAGCAGAACCCGGCCGGCACTCGCCAAATCCTCCGAAGCGAGCCGCAGGTCGACTAGCGGCGTGCCTGGTTTCAACAAATCGGAAGATGACGCCAAAAAAATCGGCGGCCTGCGCATTGGCGAGCGCGATGCAATCGTTGGCGTCGACCACCACGACGCCTTCCTGGGAGCTTTCAAGCGCGTCGGCGAGGCGCGCCTGCGCGGTGCGGCGCTGCGCCACTTCGCGGTCCATCATGGTCTTGATGTTGTCGCGCATCAGTCCCATGGACACGAGCAATGCGCCGAGCTCGTCGGCGCTACCCTTCGGGATGACGACATCCAGCTTGCCGGTGGCGATGCGCTCGGCGACGTTGGATGCGACCGCGACCGGTCTGACGATCCGCCGCGCCAGTGCCCAGGCGACCAATGCCGACAGCAACAGCGCCAGGAACGTTCCGGCAATATTCAGGTTCAGGTCTTGCGCGACAGTCGCGCGCGCGGTTTGGCGGTAGAGGAAGCCGTCGCCGGCCGTATAATTGACCAGCAGATCAATTTGCTCGTCGACCTTGCTGGCGTAATGGTCGAGCGTTTCCCAGTCGGCGTCGAGCTTTGTTCGGTCGAGCAGGCGCTCGCGCATGGTTGTCCAGGCGGTCACCGCGAGTTGCACATTGGCGGCGGCTTGCTTGGCGCGGCTCGACTGCGACCGCTGAACTGCGACCGCCAGATCCTCGGTGAGCGTCTTGGTGAGCGTATTGATTTCGCGATCGAGCTTGTCGCCCATAGAGCCGTCGGTGACGATCCAGCGCCGCGCAAACGCCGCCCGCATGGCAGCGAAATCCGTTGCCGCCGCCCGGGCGTAGTTGATCGACATCAGCGATTCATCGAACGTCTTGTCGACCAGGATCCCGGCATCCTTGATGCCAAACGTGGCGTAGGCGCCGAGCGCCGCCGTGATCATGCTCATGACCAGAAAAGCGACCAGAATCCGGCCGCGGATCGTCATGCAGAACGCGCCAGCACGTGACACGCCTCCGTGCCACCGTGATGTGACGTTTCCGACGAACGCTACTGATTTCTTGCGAGGCATGAACGCGCCTTATTACGGACCTCGCACGCGTAGACTGGCCGCGGTTAAGGCAGATTGAGCGGTCAATCCAATTGTGTGTCGTTCGTTAACGCCGCCTTAACCGCACATCGCCACGTTGTTGAATACCGCGGGGCAACAACCGCCGGGTGCGCATTTTTGACCATCTTTGAGCCGGCCAAGGAAATGAACATGCGGAATCAGGGTTCGACCACGCAGGCGCGAATTTCCATCGCCGCGTTGATCGCCGGTGCGATGCTGGTTGGTGCTGGCCCCTTGGCGGGCCTTGCCGCGTCGCAATATGTGGTGTCGCAAAAGGGGCGCGAATTCAGGCCCAGCAGCGTCACCATCAAGCGCGGTGAGGTGCTGACCATCGTCAACGACGACGCCGATCTACAGCATCACGCCTATATCGATTCCGATAAATTCCGTTTCGATTCAGGCGACCAGGAGCCGGGCAGCAAATCCAATATAAGCTTCCCGGTCGAAGGCACCTTCGACGTGCTGTGCGCTATTCATCCGAAGATGAAGCTGGTCGTGCACGTGAATTAGCTAGGTTATCGACGTGCCGAACAGTAGCGTGTGCGCCACATAATAGATGGCCAGGAATACGCTGAGCGCGGACGCATAAGCGACAGGCGCCAGCCATGGATAGCGCACCAGCGCCGCCTTGCCGCCATTGTCGGCGATGATCGCCAGCAAGACGACGACAATCAGCGTGTGGCCAACCAGGTCCACCTTGCCGAATTCGAACACGGCGCTGATGAACATCGCAGCCAAGAGAACCGCGGCAAACCGGCGCACCAATGGCGTCCAAATCAGCGCGAACGCCAGGGCGAATTCGACCGCGCCAGCCGCGCGCATGAAGAATTCGGGATCGAAGCCGAGCGACATGGCGGGATGCTGGATCAACAGCGGAAACGACCATTCCGGATAGGCCCATTTCTCGACCGAGGCCCACATCAGGGTGACGCCGGCGGTCCAGCGCACCACGTCAAGCGGGCGTATTCCAAACAGGTCGCGCTGCAATCCGGATCAACGCGATATAGGCCGCCACGCCGAGGAACACCGGATAGTCCGCGAGATGGAAGACGCCGTATTCCCAGATCGCGATGGCGAAAATGACTCCGATGCCGAGGGCCGACAGCGGCATGGTCCGGCGCGACAACATGCCTGCGGCAATGCCGAGCTGAAGCGCGCCAATCAATGTCGAATTGGTTTTCAGTTCGGGCGTCAGAAGAATGCCGCCGATGGCCCAGATTGCTACGAAGAAGAACCCGCAGCCGGCGCGGAATATCACCTCAGTATTGTCGCGCACGAAAGTCGTCGCCCGATCCATGGCGCGTATCATGGCGGCGCCCAAATTGGTGCCCTCGAGCAAGCAGCCGGTCATCAGCGCGAGGACCGAGAGCCCAAACAGGAACTCGAAGTCCGGACAAAGGACGTTTTCCAGGCCGCGCGGCTGCCCGGCTATGTCGAAGCCGCAAAACCATTTGACATGGGCGCTCGCACTCCCGGTGAGCGCTGCGTTAACCACAATGGCGAGCGGAATCGTGGCCGCGCGCGGCAGCCAACGAGGCAGCCGGTACATCATTACCCCTCCACGGGTCTGTTAAGCCACCAGTTTCGCCGCTTCCTGCAGGCCGCTGGTATTACTAATCTTTTACCACGTTTCTTAGGGTCGGTTGTATGGCGAAATTAATTCTTGGTTAACCTTTGAAAGTTAACGCCGCCGCCGGACGCCAAAAATGAGCCGTTGGTAAGCTTTGGCGCTTATCAGGGACGCCAGATTGGAAAAAACGAATCTCGCGGGAGAGATCCATGATCGGTGCAATGAGCCTGATCAGCGTCGTGCTCGGCGCCGCGGTCGCCTATGTCGCCGATCGTTTCCCCGCCCATATTGAGGCGCTCGAAATAAGCGCTGGTGCATTGCTGATCGGCGGCCTGGCGCTATTGGGCTCCGCCTTGCCGGCAATTCTCTAGCCGAATTTCAAGAAATTATCGGATGTGCCGCGCCGTTTTTCTATTCGGCGCGTCCGCCTTCGCGTTAGCGCGGCAGCGCCGGAAGCGCGACGGGGTTGGACGCTTCGTTGAGCGTGTGCAGGAAGGCGATAATGTTGGCTTTCTCGTCCTTGCTCAATCCGAGCGGCGAAATCAGTTCCGAACGGCTTGGCCTTTCGATGCCGCCGCGATCGTAGAGATCGATGACCGCCTCAAGCGTCGCAATCGATCCGTCATGCATGTAGGGCGCCCGCCGCGCAACATCGCGCAGGGTCGGGGTCTTGAACGCGTAGCGCAGCTTGACCGAGGTCGGGAAAAAGCGGCCGCGGCCGAGATCGTCGTTCCTGGCGGTCCCGATATCGTGAAACGAGCCATCGGTGAACGTCCAGCCGCTGTGGCACGAGGAGCAACGGCCCTTGCCATTGAACAGATCGAACCCGCGCTTGGCCGCCTCGCTGATCGCCGTCTCGTCGCCTTTGATCCAGCGGTCGAACGGCGCCTCGCCCGATACGATCGAGCGTTCGTAGGTCGCCAGTGCCAATTCGACGTTCCGCCGCGTGATGTCAGGCTTGCCGAACGCGGCGGCGAAGGCATCGTTGTAGCCTTGTATCGCCGACAGCCGTTCGATCAGCACCTTTTCCGGCAAGTTCATATTGCCGGCCGCGGTGATTGGCCCAAACGCGACCGCCTCGAGATCGCGGAAATGCCCGTCCCAGCCGAGCTTCGGCGATCCAGGCAACGTTCAGCAAGGTCGGCGAGCGAAACGGCAGCGTTTTTTCCCCGATCGCCCGGGGCTGGCTGTCCGTCCACGATAGGGTGGGGTTATGACAAGTGGCGCAAGAGCGGACCTGGGCGCCGGAGAGAATGGGATCGAAAAACAATATGCGGCCGAGCTTGGATTTGGCCTCCGAATAGGGGTTGCCTTCGGGGAAGGGAATTTCGACCGGGCGCCGGTATTGCTCCCGGCAGGACGTTCGGTCGCAGCGCGTGTCGGCGGACAGCGACGCGCCCGTGCCCAGCAGCAGCGCAAGCGCGCCCACCAGGCCAAATGTCATTGCCGCAGTATGCGCTTTCCTCATTTCGGGACACAGTCGGCCATCCTCGTTGACGATAGGTTAACGATGACGGCGGTGGCATCCGCCGCCGGGAAATGGCAAATCCTGCCTCACCCGCCTCGCAAGATGGCAGTCAGGGACTTCCCATGCCGCGTCCTCGTCGCATCGAAGGTTACGCCATTGTCTCCGAGGACGGCATGCTCGCGAATGCCGCCGGCATCATGCCGGATGAGCTCAAGTTCGAGACCGATCAGCGCTTCTTCGAACGCGGGCTCGACGGCGTCGATGTGGTGGTGCATGGGCGTCAGTCGCATGAGCAGCAGCCGCGCTCGCATCTGCGCCGCCGGTTGATCCTGACCCGGCAGGTGGCGGCTATTGTGCCCGATCCGTCGAATGAAAAGGCGCTGTTCTGGAACCCGGCCGGCGCTTCGTTCGAACAAGCCTTGGCCGCGCTCGGGACGCCGGACGGCAGCGTTGGCGTCATCGGCGGTACCGACGTGTTCGGGATGTTCCTGGACCGTTATGACGTCTTCCACCTGACGCGGGCGCCGAATGTGCGGCTGCCCGGCGGCCGGCCGGTTTTTCCCGGGGTGCCCGCGCGCACGCCGGCGGACGTGCTGGCAAGCCATGGGCTCGCGCCTGGCCAGCGGCAGGTGCTTGATGCGGCGAAAGGCCTGATGGTTGTCAGCTGGCGGCGTTCGTCAAAGCCCGGCGGTGGCTAATTCGCACAGCGCGCAGCGGCTAGGGGCGATTGGCGGCCGCGGCTTGCAGGCTCGCCAGCGCTGCGTTGGCCTGCCGGCGCAGCGCAGCCATGGTCGCGTCGCTGTCGGCAAAATTATCCGCACTGGCGAGTTGCTGGAAATGCTGTGGCGAAGCGAATTCAATCGTTCCCGAGCGCGGCATCGGCGCCGGAAACATCAATGCGGCCGCGCAAACGGCGGTACTGAACAGCACGGCGAGTGTGCGGCGCAATTCCATAGCGAAGCGGCTCCCACGGCAACCTCAGCCAAGGAATCGAGTGTCGCATAATTAGCGTGAGGTTCCGTTGCGGAAACGGCGCAAAGTTTGCCGGCGGGATTTACGCTTCGTTAGCCACGGAAGGCCGAGCCGGTCAGCGGCCCTGATAGGCCGGGGTGTGCACGATCAGGCCGTCGAGCGCTTCTGTCACCTTGATCTGGCAGGACAGCCGCGAGGTCGGCTTCACCTCGAAGGCGAAGTCGAGCATGTCTTCCTCCTCGGCGGAGGGCGGGCCGACCACGGCGCTCCAGGCCTCGTCAACATGCACCAGGCAGGTCGCGCAGGTGCAGGAGCCGCCGCATTCGGCGACGATGCTGGTGACGTTATTGCGCTGCGCTGTTTCCATCACCGTCGAGCCGATCTCCGCCTCGACGGTATGCACGGTGCCGTCATGTTCGATGTAGGTGATTTTCGGCATTGCTGATTACGCCACGCCGAGCTTTTTCTGCAGGCTGGTCGATGAGGTGGTGTACTGGAACACCAGCTTCTTCTCCGGGTGGACGTAGTGGTGCGCCTTCTGTGCCATCAAGGCCGCCTCGTGGAAGCCGGACAAAATGAGCTTGAGCTTGCCCGGATAGGTGTTGATGTCGCCGATCGCGAACAGGCCCGGCATACTGGTCTCGAACGCGGCCGTGTCGACCGGAATCAATTCGTCCTCCAGCGCGAGGCCCCAGTCCGCCACCGGACCGAGCTTCATGGTGAGGCCGAAGAACGGCAGCATGGCATCGATCTCGACCCGCGCGGTGGCGCCGTCATTGCCCTTGATGTTGGCGGCGGTGAGCTGGCCGTCGCCGCCTTCCAGCGCCGCCACCTGGCCGATCTTGAGATCCATGCCGCCGGAGGCGACCAGTTCGCGCATCTTGCTGACGCTGGCAGGCGCGCCGCGGAAGTCGTCGCGCCGGTGCACCAAGGTCAGCCGCTTGGCGATCGGCTGCAAATTGAGCGTCCAGTCGAGCGCGCTGTCGCCGCCGCCGACGATCAGCAGCCGCTTGTCGCGGAACGCGTCCATCTTGCGCACGGCGTAATGCACCGACTTGCCCTCGTAGGGTTCGATGCCGTTGATCGGCGGGCGTTTCGGCTGGAACGAGCCGCCGCCGGCGGCGATCACCACCGCCTTGGTCTCGAACACCTTGTCGCGGTCGGTGGTCACGCGGAACAGCGGCTCGCCGATCTTTTCAAGCGTCGTCACCATCTCGCCGAGATGAAAGGTCGCCCCGAACGGCTTGATCTGCTGCATCAGCGCCTCGGTCAGGCCGTGGCCGGTGATGTAGGGGATGCCGGGAATGTCGTAGATCGGCTTTTCCGGATAGAGTTCCGCGCATTGTCCGCCGACCTTGTCGAGGATGTCGACCAAGTGCGCCTTGATGTCGAGCAGGCCGAGCTCGAAGACCGCGAACAGGCCGATCGGCCCCGCGCCGATGATCAAAACATCGGATTTGATCGTATCGCTCATTCTTGGTCAGCCCGGCGCCGGCCGGCTCCTCACTTTGCTTTGGCTGTTGGTCACGCCGATCTGCGGGTGATTTTGGTTTCGGGAACCGCGATGACGCGCTACAGCTCGGTCAGGTTCTGCTCCGGCGTGCGGCCGGTGGTGGTGAGCGCCACCTCCGCCTTGGCGTAGAGCGGCTCGCGGCTCTTGAGAATGGATATGAGATCCTCCATGGCGCGGGCGCTGTTGGCCATCGGCCGCATGTCGCCCTGCGCCATGACGCGCTTCATATGCTCTTCCGGCTCGGCGCGCACCCATACCGTGAAGCACGACGACAGCAGCAGTTCGAGCGTGCCCGGCTCGGTGACGATGCTGCCGCTGGTGGCGATCACGAAATGCTGGTGCTGGCGCAACACCTCGTCCAGCGCCTCGCGCTCGGCGCGACGAAAGGTTTCCTGGCCGAACATCTCGAAGATTTCGCTTAAAGTTGCGCCGCTGCGTTTCTCGATCTCGCGGTCGAGCTCGATGAACGGCACGCCGAGGCGCTCCGCCAGCAGGGCGCCGAGTGTCGATTTGCCGCCGCCGCGCAAGCCGATCAGCGCGATGCGCCGGCGCCGCATATCCTCCGACGGCTCGCTGAATTGCCGCAGCAGCATGTCGCGCGCGTCGCCGAGCGCCTTCGGCGACAGCCGCTCGAGGAACTGCGACAGCAGTACCAGATCGAGCGCGGGCTCGGCGCCTTCGTGCACCAACTGCGTGACCGGCAAGCCGATGGCGCGCGCGATCCGTCGCAGCAGCACGATCGAGCAATTGCCCTTTCCGACTTCGAGCTGCGCCAGATAGCGCTCCGACACTTTCGCGTGCTGGGCCAGCGCCTTGCGCGTCATGCCACGCTGACTGCGCAAGGTCCGCACGCGCTCGCCGAGCCGGTGCAAATAGGCGTCGGTGTCGCGGGTTGGGGCAGGCTTGGCGCGGGCCGGTTTCATGGGCTATCGGCTAACATGCATTATAATGCTAAGCAAGAGCAGATGTTTGGGATTTATGCGCAGGAAGCTGTTGTAGCGGGCCTGCGGGGGTGCTATTGATATGCAAAATAATGCATAGAGGGAGCAGGGCGGCGGGCGGTTTTGCCCCGAGCCGGTTTTAGACCATGCCAGCCATCGATTTCCAGACCGATCCTTCGCGCTACCGCCATTGGCGCATCGAGTGCGACGGCGATGTCGCCTATCTGATCATGGACGTCGATCAGGCCGGCGGGCTTTCCGACGGCTACGAACTCAAGCTCAACTCCTACGATCTCGGCGTCGACATCGAACTCAACGACGCGGTTCAGCGCCTGCGCTTCGAGCATCCGGAAGTGCGCTGCGTCGTCATCAAGTCCGGCAAGGACAATGTGTTCTGCGCCGGCGCCAATATCCGCATGCTCGGCAAGGCGACGCACGGCCACAAGGTGAACTTCTGCAAGTTCACCAACGAGACGCGGCTGGCGATCGAGGACGCCAGCGAGAATTCCAAGCAGATTTATATGTGCGCGATCAACGGCAATGCCGCCGGCGGCGGCTATGAGCTGGCGCTCGCCGCCGACCACATCATGCTGGTCGACGACCGCCGCTCGGCGGTCGCACTGCCGGAAACGCCGCTGCTGGCGGTGCTGCCGGGCACCGGCGGGCTCACGCGCGTGACCGACAAGCGCAAAGTGCGGCGCGACCGCGCCGACGTGTTCTGCTCGATCGAGGAAGGCATCCGCGGATCGAAAGCGGTCGAATGGCGGCTGGTCGACGAGGTGGTGCCGAATTCGAAATGGAAGGAAACGGTCGCCGCCCGCGCCCACGAGATCGCCGCGCGCTCCGACCGGCCGAAAGACGCCAAGGGCATCACACTGACGCCGCTCGAGCGCAAGATCGCGGGCGACCGGGTCAGCTATTCGCATGTCGATGTCGAGATCGACCGCGCGCGCGGGCTCGTCACCGTCACCGTGCGAGGGCCCGACGCAAGCCGTGCCGGCGTCGGTGGAAGCCGCGCATGCGCTGGGCGCCAAATTCTGGCCGCTCACCGTCGCGCGCGAGCTGGAAGACGCCATCCTGCATCTGCGCGCCAACGAGGCGGCGATCGGCGTCGTGCTGTTGCGCACCGACGGCAATGCGCAAGCCGTGCTCGAGCACGACGACTTCCTGGCCAAGGCCAATGGCGACTGGCTGATGCGCGAAATCCGCCACTACCTGAAGCGCGTGCTCAAGCGCGTCGACGTGACGCCGAAGAGCTTCATCGCGCTGATCGAGCCGGGCTCGTGCTTTGCCGGCACGCTGGCCGAACTGGCCTTTGCCGCCGACCGCTCGCTGATGCTGGTCGGCACGCGCGACGGCGACAACCGCAAGCCGGCGGCGATCACGCTGGGCGCCGCCAATTTCGGCTTCTATCCGATGGGCAATGGGCTCACGCGCCTGGAGACGCGTTTTCTCGGCGAGCCGGACTCAGTCAAACGCGCGAAGGACAAGATCGGGACAGCGATCGAAGGCGAGGAGGCCGCCGAACTCGGCCTTGTCACCGCCGCTTATGAGGACTTCGACTGGGACGACGAATTGCGCGTCATGCTGGAGGAGCGCACCAGCTTCTCGCCCGACGCCATGACCGGCATGGAAGCCAATCTGCGCTTCGCCGGCCCGGAGACGATGGAAACCAAGATTTTCGGACGTCTGACCGCCTGGCAGAACTGGATCTTCCAGCGGCCGAACGCGATCGGCGAGCAAGGCGCGCTGAAGCTCTACGGCAGCGGCGTGTCGCCGACCTTCGCAAAGGAAAGGGTGTAGCCATGAACATCAACATCGCCAAAGTCGACTATGACGGCCTGATCCCGAACAATGTCGGCCTCGGGCAGGACGAACGCGTCAAGCGCGCGCTGGAGAAATGGCATCCCGGCTACATCGACTGGTGGAACGACATGGGGCCGGAAGGCTTCCAGGAATCGCTGGTCTATCTGCGCACGGCAGTCAGCGTCGATCCGAAAGGCTGGGCCAAGTTCGACTACGTGCGCATGCCGGAATATCGCTGGGGCGTACTGCTGGCGCCGCCGATGGAAGGACGCAAGATTCCGTTCGGCACGCACAAGGGCGAGGATGCCTGGCAGGAAGTGCCGGGCGAATACCGCGCCATGCTGCGCCGCCTGATCGTGATCCAGGGCGACACCGAGCCGGCCTCGGTCGAGCAGCAGCGTCATCTCGGCAAGACCGCGCCCTCGCTCTACGACCTGCGCAACCTGTTCCAGGTCAACGTCGAGGAGGGCCGCCACCTGTGGGCGATGGTCTATCTGCTGCAGAAATATTTCGGCACCGACGGCCGCGAGGAGGCGGAAGCCCTGCTGCAGCGCCGCTCCGGCGACCCCGACACGCCGCGCATGCTGGGCGCCTTCAACGAGAAGACGCCGGACTGGCTGTCGTTCTTCATGTTCACTTATTTCACCGACCGCGACGGCAAGATGCAGCTCGAGGCGCTGGCGCAGTCCGGCTTCGATCCGCTCTCGCGCACCTGCCGCTTCATGCTGACCGAGGAAGCCCACCACATGTTCGTGGGCGAGACCGGCGTCACCCGCATCATCCAGCGCACCTGCGAAGCGATGAAGGAAGCCGGCATCAGCGATCCGAATGAAATCGAGAAAGTGCGCAAGCTCGGCGTGATCGATCTGCCGACCATCCAGAAGAAGGCGAACCTGCACTTTTCGCTCACGCTCGATCTGTTCGGCAACGAGATTTCGACCAATGCGGCGAACGCCTTCCACGCCGGCCTGAAAGGCCGCTACCGCGAGGACCGGCTGAAGGACGATCACCAGCTCGAGAGCGGCACTTATCCGGTGCTGCGCCTGATCGACGGAAAAATTCAGAACGAGGACACGCCGGCGCTGTCGGCGCTCAACATGCGGCTGCGCGACGACTACGTGGTCGACTGCAATGTCGGCGTCGGCCGCTGGAACAAGGTGATCGAGCAGCACGGCATTCCGTTCCAGATCAAGCTGCCGCACGTCGCCTTCCACCGCCACATCGGCGAGTTCTCCAGCATCAAGGCGGACGTGGACGGCAATCTGCTCAGCGATGCCGAATGGAACAAGCGTCGCGGCGAATTCCTGCCCTCCGACAGCGATCGCGACTTCATCGAAAGCCTGATGCAGCCGCAGTTCGAGCCCGACAAATTCGCCAGCTGGATCGCGCCGCCCAAGGTTGGCATCGACAACAAGCCCGGCGAATTCGAATATGTGAAGATCGCGTAACCGTCAGTTCGAGCCGGGGGCGTGCGATGAGTGCCGAAGCGCTGGAAAGTTATCTCGGCGGCACCTGGTCGCGCGGGCAGGGCGTCGAAACCGAACTGGTCGATCCGACCAACGGTGCGGTGCTGGCCACGACAAGCGCGCGCGGGCTCGATCTGAAGGCGGCGCTTGCGCACGCGCGCGAGCGCGGCGGGCCGGCCTTGCGAGCGCTCTCATACGCGGAGCGGGCGAAGCTGCTGGGCGCTATTGCCGACGTGCTGGTCGCCAACCGCGCGCGTTACGAAGAAATCGCGGTCGCCAATTCCGGCAATACCAAAATCGACGCGGCGATCGATATCGACGGCGGCATCGGCACGCTGAAATATTATGCCCGGCTCGGTGCTCCGCTCGGCGATGCCAAGGCGCTGCTCGACGACAAGCCGGTGCGGCTGGCGAAAGCCGAGAACTTCCAGGCCATCCATCTGCTCAGTCCCCGCCGCGGCGTCGCGGTGCACATCAACGCCTTCAATTTTCCGAGCTGGGGCCTGTGGGAAAAGGCCGCCTGCGCGCTGCTGTCCGGCGTGCCGATGCTGGCGAAGCCGGCCTCCGCCACCGCACTGCTCAGCCACCAGATGGTGCGCGACGTGGTGGCCGCGAAGGTGCTGCCCGAAGGCGCGCTCAGCCTGCTGTGCGGCGGCATCGGCGATCTGCTCGACCATGTCGGGCCTGAGGACGCGATCGCGTTCACCGGCTCGTCGGAAACGGCCAACCGCATCCGCAGCCACCGCAATGTGCTCGCGCGCGGCACGCTGGTGAACGTCGAGGCCGACAGCGTGAACGCCGCGCTGCTGGCGCCCGGCGTTGCGCCCGCGACGCCCGCCTTCGACGCCTTCATCAAGGAAGTCGCGCGCGAGATGACGGTGAAGGCCGGGCAGAAATGCACCGCGATCCGCCGCGTGCTGGCGCCGTCGGAGCGCGCGAGCGCGGTGGCCGAGGCGCTTGCCGCGCGGCTGGCAAAAACCACGGTCGGCGACCCGCGCAGCGATACCGTACGCATGGGGCCGCTGGTCACGCGCGCGCAGCAGGCGGCGGCGCTTGAAGGCATCGGCAAGCTGGCGAGCGAAGCCAAATTCGTTTGCGGCGGGTCTTCGGCGCCCAAGCTCGACGGCATCGACGGCGCGAAATCGGCCTTCGTTGCGCCGACGCTGCTGAAGGTCGAGAGCGCCGACAAGGCGCGCGCGGCGCACGACACCGAGGTGTTCGGCCCGGTGGCGACCATCATCCCGTACAAAAACGAGCAGGAAGCCTTTGCGCTGGTGGTGCGCGGCGGCGGCTCGCTGGTCGCCTCGGTCTTCGGCGACGACCAGGCGTTCCTGGCGCGCGCCGTCAATGAGCTTGGAGCCTCGCATGGCCGCATTCTGGCGGTCGATCCCTCGATTGCCGACGCCCATACCGGCCACGGCATCGTCATGCCGCAATGTCATCATGGCGGGCCGGGCCGCGCCGGCAACGGGGCAGAACTCGGCGGGCTCTATGGTCTGCGATTCTATCATCAGCGCGTGGCGGTGCAGGGCTCGACCGATCTGCTGGGCGCGTTGCAATCGAAAGCCGCGCCGCTGCATTGATCGCGCGTCTAGCGCCCCGGCGACTGCAAGTCTTCATCGCGCAGCTTGAAGCGCTGGATCTTGCCGGTGGCGGTGCGCGGCAAGTCCGCGCGCAATTCGATCCAGCGCGGATATTTCCAGGGGCCGGCCTGCTCCTTGACGTGGACCTTCAATGTTTCCAGCAGGCGCTCGTCGGCGACATAGCCGTTCTTGAGCACGATGAAGGCTTTCGGCTTGATCAGCCCGTCGGCGTCTTCCTTGCCGATAACGGCGGCTTCCAGCACCGCCTCGTGTGACACCAGCGCCGCCTCGACGTCGAATGGCGACACCCACATGCCGCTGACCTTGAACATGTCGTCGGTGCGCCCGCAGTAATAATAGTAGCCGTCGGCGTCGCGGCGATACTTGTCGCCGGTATAGGTCCATTCGCCGGCGAAGGTGCGGCGGCTCTTGCCGCGCTGGTTCCAATAGCCTTCGCCGGCCGACGGCCCGCGGATGATCAATTCGCCCATCTCGTCGGTCCCGAGCACGCGGCCCGTCTCGTCGACGATGCGCGCTTCGTAGCCCGGCACCGGCTTGCCGGTCGAGCCGTAGCGGATGTCGCCGGGCCGGTTGCTCAGGAATGTTTGCAGCAGTTCGGTGGAGCCGATGCCGTCGAGCACATCGACGCCGACGACCTGGCGCCAGCGCTCGCCGATATGCGCGGGCAGCGCTTCGCCGGCGGACACGCAAATGCGCAACCGGTCGGAGCCGCAGCCGGCGCAGATGTCCGGATGCGCGAGCAGGGCGGTGTAGAGCGACGGCACGCCGTAAAAGATAGTGGGGCGATGCTTGCGCATCATCTCGAACACCGCTTCCGGCGACGGCCGGTAGGGCCACAGCGCGGCGGTGGCGCCGACCGACAGCGGGAACGTCATGGCGTTGCCGAGCCCATAGGCGAAAAACAATTTCGCCGCCGAATGCACCACGTCGTTCTCGCCGATGCCGAGCACGCCCTGGCCGAACAGCTTGGCGGTCGCCATCAGATTGGAATGGACGTGCTTGACGCCTTTCGGATCGCCGGTCGAGCCCGAGGTGTAGAGCCAGAACGCCACTTCGTCCGACAGCGTGTCGGCGGTGAACGGTGTCGCACTGGCGGCGGCGATGACGTCCTCGAACAGATGCACCTCGCGGCCAGGGAATGCGGCCTTGTCGTCGGCGATGGCGCCGACCAGGATGATGGTCTTCAAATGCGGCAGCCGGTCGATGATCGGCCAGATCGCCTGCGCCAGCGGCGCCGCGGCGACCAGCGCGGCGGCGCGGGAATCGGCCAGGATGTAGCCGTACTGCGCCACGTTGAGGAACGTGTTGAGCGGGATCGCGACCGAGCCAGAGCGGATCGTGCCCCAGAACGCCACCGGATAATCGACCGTATCGTGCAGCAGCAGCGCGACCCGCTGTTCCTGCGCCACACCGAGGCGGCGCAGCGCATTGGCAAAGCGGACGCTGCGCGTTTGCAGGTCGCCATAGCTGAGCGAGCGGTCGGGATCGATGAACGCGATTTTCTTGGCGAGGCCGCGCGCCACATTGGCGTCAACGAAATCGGCGACCGCGTTGTAGGGTCTGCGCTCTGCAAAGTCGTCCGGCAAGCCGATCGCCATTGTGCCCTCAGCCTTCGAACAATCGCGTCAGCAGCCGCCGCGCCAGCACGCCGGCGACGCGCCGGCGGTAATGGCCGGGCGTGAAGGTGGTCTTCATCGGCATGATCTGGTCGCGCACCAGCGCGTCGAGCCCCTTGAACACGCGCTCGTCGAGGCCGCCGCCGGTGAGCTCGGCGGTGCCATCGAGCAGAACCGGGCGCGGATTGGTGCCGGTGAAGGCGACGCGCAGATCGGCGAGCCTGTCGCCCTCGCGCTTCAGCGCCACCGCCACGCCGGCGACCGGATATTCGATCGACTTGCGGATGCGGATCTTGTCATAGCCCGAGCGTAGTCCCGCGGTGTTCTTCGCGCGCACCGCGGTGACGATCTCGCCCGGCCGCAGCGCGAGATAGAACTTGCCGTCGCCTTGCGTCTCGGTGACCGGCACATCCTGGCGCGCGAAGCCGATATAGAGCTTGTTGAGCGGGACGGTGCGTTTGCCGGCGGGCCCGGCGATGTCGACGTCGGCGCCAAGCGTCAGCAGCGCGGGCGCCAGATCGCCGCTGAAAGTGGCAAAGCACACGCCGCGGCTTTTCGGCGCCACATGGCAGACGGTGCCGGTGGTCTTCAGGCAATGGTGATTGGCGTCCCGCCACCATTCGCTCTGATTGTAAAAGATGCAGCGGGTATCGAGGCAGAGATTGCCGCCGACCGTGCCCATGTTGCGGTGGGTGGGGCCGGCGATGTGTGACGCTGCCTGCGCCACCACCGGATAATGCTTCAGCACGGCCGGATGCTCGGCCAATTGCGTCAAGGTGACCGAGGCGCCGATCTCGAGCCTATTGGCGTCGGCATGGATCGCGGCCAGCCCCTTGACCCGGTTCATGTCGATCAGCACCGGCGGCGCCACGATGCCGCGGCGGATGTTCACCACCAGATCGGTGCCGCCGCCGAGCGGCTTGCTGCCGGGATGCGCGGCGCGCGCCGCGATCGCTTCGTCGAGCGTCGTCGGATTGAGCACCGTGAATTCGGGGAGGGCGTCCATCAGGCGCCCCCGTTGCTTTTGCCCAGCGCGCGTTTGCGCTTCTCGATCGCCTCGAACACGCGGTCGGGCGTCACCGGCAGATCGTTGAAGCGGATGCCGATGGCGTCGGCGATGGCATTGGTGAGCGCCGGCAGGAACGCGGCGAGCGAGCCTTCGCCCGCCTCCTTGGCGCCGAACGGCCCGTGCGGATCGTTGCTCTCGACGATGCCCACTTCAATGGGCGGGGAATCCTGGATGGTCGGCACCCGGTAGTCGAGCATATTGGCGGTGACCATCAGGCCGTCGTGATAGGCGGCCTCCTCGCTCATCGCCTGGCCCATGCCCATCCAGACCGAGCCCTGCACCTGGCCTTCGACCGTCAGCCGGTTGAGCGCCTTGCCGCAGTCATGCGCCACCCACACCTTGTCGACGGTGACGACGCCGGTATCCTCGTCGACGCTCACCTCGACCACCTGCGCCGAATAGCTGTAGCCCATGGTGCCGCCGATGGCGGCGCCGCGATATTTCTTGCCGCCGTGCGATTCCGGAATGGTCGAATAGTTGCCGGTGACCGTGATGGTGCCTGAGTCCTTCAACGCCTCGGTCACAACTTCGTCGAACGTGGCGCCCTTGTCCTGCGCGCCGGCGCGATAGAGTTCGCCCAGGCATTCGATATCCTCGGGGCGAGCTTCCAGCTTGCGCGCGGCGGCGGCGGTGAGCAGGCTCTTGAGGTTGCGTGCGGCGTCGAGCGCGGCGTTGCCGACCATGAAAGTAACGCGCGAGGAATACGAGCCGTTGTCCTTCGGCACCACTTCGCTGTCGCCGGTGACCACGCGCACGCGCGACAGATCGAGGCCGAGCACTTCGGCCACCGTCTGCGCGAGAATCGTGGTGGAGCCCTGGCCGATATCGGCGGCGCCCGACAACACCACGATCGAGCCGTCGAAATCGAGCTTGATCTTGACCGTGGCATGCGGCTCGCCGGTCCAGTTCACCGGCTTGGACGCGCCGCTGATGTAGTGCGAGCAGGCCATGCCGAGGCCTTTGCTCTTGCCGAGCTTGCCCTTGCGCTTTTTCCAGCCGCTCTCTTTCTCGACCCAGTCGAGGCACTCCGGCAGGCCGTAGCTGTTCACCATCAGGTCGTTGTCGGTGAAGGTCGGCGCATTGAGCAGATTGGCGCGCCGCACCGCGAACGGATCCAAGCCCAGTTCGCCCGCCATCTCATCGATCAGGCTTTCGAACGCGAAGCGGATATCGACGGTGCCGTGGCCGCGGAAGGCGCCGCAGGGCGGCGTGTTGGTGAGCACGCGCCGGCCAAGATATTTGACGTTATGCAGGTCGTAGATGGCGTAGAGCATCGAGCCGGCATAGAGGATCGTCACCACGCCGTAGCCGGAATGCGCGCCGCCGCGCTGGTCGCATTCGCATTCGACCGCGGTGATGCGGCCGTCCTTGCGCATGCCGATCTTGAGCCGGATGTCGGTCTCCGGCCGGCCGCGATGGGTGATGAAGGTCTCCTCGCGCGTCGTCACCACGCGCACGGTGCCATTGGCCTTGCGGGCGAGAAGCGCCGCGATCAGCTCGATATTCAGCGTCTCGGTGCGGCAGCCGAAGCCGCCGCCGACATGCGGCTTGATCACGCGGATGCGCGACATTTCCATGCCGAGGATCTGCGAGAGCGAGAGGTGGACGTAATAGGGGACTTGCGTGGAGGCATGCACGGTCATGCGCTCGCGCACCGCGTCGTATTCGGCGACGGCCGCGTGCATTTCCATCTGGTTCTGGCAGACCTCGGCGCAGTTGTAGGTCCCATCGCGCACCAGATCGGCTTGCGCGAAGCCCTGCTCGATACTGCCCAATTCGAACAGCACGTCGCGCTCGAGATTGCCGGGTTTCTTCTCGTGCAGCGCGACCGCGTCGGGCGCGAGCGCGGCCTTAGCGGTGTAATAGGCCGGCAATTCGCGCACCTTGAACTTGATGCGGCGCAGCGCCTCGCGCGCGGTTTGATCGTCGTCGGCGGCGACGGCGGCCACCGGCTCGCCGCGATAGCGCACGCGGTCGCGCGCCAGCGGATATTCGCTGCGCGCGATCGGCAATACGCCGAAGGCCTTGTCGCAGTCGGCGCCGGTGACAATGGCGCGCACGCCGGGGAGTTTGCGCGCCTCCGACACATCGACCTCGACGATCTCGCCGTGCGAATAGGGGCTGCGATAGATGCGGCCGGCGAGCTGTCCCGGCTGGATGATATCGGCGGTGTATTTGGCGCGGCCGGACACTTTTTCCGGGCCGTCGATCATCGGCACATAGTTGCCGATATTGTGTGCCGGGACGATCTCGTTCACGGCGACACCCCTTGCGCGTTCAGCGAGGCTGCGTATTTCACCGCTTCGATGATTTTTACATAACCGGTGCAGCGGCAGATATTGCTGCCGAGCGCCTCTAGGATTTCCGCCTCGCTCGGGTTGGGATTTTTCCGCAGCAGCCCGGCCGACGCCATAATGAAACCGGGCGTGCAGTAGCCGCATTGCGAGCCGAGCTTTTCGTGGAAGCCGCGCTGCACGGCGGAGAGCTGTCCGTCAGACCCAAGCGACTCAATGGTGTCGACGCGCTTACCTTGCACGGTGGCCGCCAAGGTCAGGCAGGACAGCGCCGGCTTGTCGTCGATCAGGACGGTGCAGGCGCCGCATTCGCCGCCGTCGCAGCCGGTCTTGGTGCCGGTGAGCCCGACTTTCTCCCGCAGATAATCGAGCAAAAGAATATTGTCCGCGACCGCATCCGCGCGGTCGCGCCCATTGAGCCTGCACGAAAGCAGCCGGGCCAAGCGTTTCTTCCCTCTAAGGCGCGTTTCGAATTGCGCTTCGTCTAATTGTTTCTGTTACGACACACCAGCGCGCCGCGCCCCTCCAGGCCAATTACCGGGAATGGCTTGGACGATTGCCCTCAGGCAGGCGGCAATTACCCAAATCGGCCAATGACTTCGCTCGGAATGGCGACGCCGCCGATCTTATCCGGATTGGTCTTGTCGCGCGCCGCCCACACCCGGGTCTCCTCGCCCTCGACCGCAAGCTCGCCGTTGATCGACACGTGGTGCTCGATTTCGAAGCTGGAGCGGTGGAACTCGCTCACCCGCGAGGCGATCTCGATCACGTCGCCGAATTTCGCCGGTTTGAGGAAATTGGCGCGCGCGTCCACCAGCGGGATGCCAATGATGCCGAAGGTCTTCGCCAACTCGTGCGGCTTCACGCCGAGCGCTTTTTCGAACAGCATCCAGGTGCTGGTATCGAACATTTCGAAGAAGCGGCTGTTGAACACGATGCCGGCCGGGTCGCACTGGCCCCACTCGATGGTCATCTGCCTGCGGTTGATGAAAGAAGCCACCCGATTTGCCTCCGGCACTTTAAGGTCACGGATCATACTAGGCCGTGCACTTATAAAACACGCTGTGCGCTACGTCCGCTCTATGTCCGCTATTCCCACGAAAACGGACATTTGCCAACGCGAATGCCATGTCGGCTAAGTGCCACAACCGGACATTTTGCAAGCCACGATGCTTGTAGCAAAACGACTTGCATCGGCTTTCGGGTATTTTAGGAGAATACTATCATGTACTTTGATCCAGTCCCCATCTGAGGAATGTCGGGTTAAGGACGTAAAACTCGGGATCGGGTCAGTAGCGCAGTTTGCCCCATGGGGGATGGCATGAGTCCGCTCTATGCGATGTTCCGAGCCGCATTGCCGATCGCCGTGATCAGTCTCGGCCTCTCGATTGCTGCGGCGATCGAAACGACATTGCCGGGCTGGGGAGACTACAGGTTCGGGATGACGCCCGATCAGACGCGCGCATTGCCTGGCACGTCGTGGTCTGATCTGAAGTCGTTACCGGACGGATCAATTCATTATATGAATGCTCTTGCATCGACCAGGATCGAGGGCCACGACTTCCGGGTTGGCATCTATTTTGATAAGGACAAGAAGTTAAAGAGCATCAGCTTCACCGAAGTCGGGACGGCCAGGCCGTCTTCGGAATGCGAGCGAGGGTTTCAAGACCTGCTGCGATCATTTGAGACGCGCTACGGATCATTTTCGCCACAACTCAAGCCGGAAGATGCGATAAGGCCGGGCACCATAGAATGGCGCCCGCTGCCCGGCAGCACCTCGAAGTATTATGTTCTCACTGTTGGCGGCCACAGTGTCATTGGCGGGCACGGTGACATTGGCTTTCTTGCCGCAGCCTGGCGTGAATTTGGTCGGGCGTGGGTGAGAGTTCGAAATCAAAACGGATGGAGAGGGTGCCTGCGAGTTTCGGGTCACGTTACAGCAAGATTGATCTCATCACCCAGGTCGTCAGCTTGGGTCAAAAGCGGACGTGGCAGACTGTCGGCGTCACGTTTTCTTTAATTCCCGATAGCAGACATTCGCAGGCGCATTACTTGGTGGGCGCGACCCTGCGCTCGGGCGGAACCGGCCATTCCACCACGTCCTGCGACTGCAATTCGACCCGGGTCGTACGTCGCCGCCGCCGCAACGCGTGCTTCGGCGCCACCGGCAGGTGCGGCGAGGTGTCGAGCGCGACCAGCAGCCAATCGAGATCGTCGGGCGCGATCACCCAGCGCGCGGGCGAGTAGCGCAGCAGGTTGAACGGACGCGAATAGGACAGCATCGATTTCTTGCCGAAATCCAGACAGTATTCGTGCGCGTAAGTCATCGCCAGTTCGCGTGGGGACCGGTAGATCGGATCGCGCCAGCGCAGCACGGCGTGGTTGGTCTTGCTGAACGCGCCCCACAGACCGTGTTCTCTGAACAATGTGATGATGTGGTCCTGATCGCTCGGCAGCGCGCGGATGTCCATCAGCCAGGCCGGCTTGCCGTGATAGGCGAGCGCTGCGGCGGCGAGGAATGCGGCTTCCGCGCAATGGGCGGTGCGCGTCTTCAGCACGCGGCGCGGCGACATGCAGGTCTCGCCCGTGAGTTCGAAATTGGGCGGCAGCCTTTCGATGAAGGTCTGGATCTTTTGCGGCGTGTCGAGGCGCGCGAGCGCCCGATGTTCGGCGGGCGTCAGCAGAGCGCGTAAGCGGTTTCGGTAGGCGGTGGCGGTCATGATCGGCGCGATACTAGGCGCGTCGCGCGTGCGGCGGAGGGCCCGCCGATGTCAATTCCACAGCTAAGTTGCTGCCGCACGCCGGAAACTTGGCGCTTATCTTATCGGATGGACGGGCCGCCGAACATGACTTGGCGCTGCGCCGGCCGCAGTTGTGCCGGCTTGTGCCGCACCGGATTAGGCTGCGGCATCGGCACGTTCTCCAGTTCAATCTCGGCTGCGGGCGACAGTCTAGTGGCCGGCGTCTGTCTGGCCGCGGGCGCCGGTTCCAGTGCTACCGGCTGCGGGCTGACCAGCGGGAACGTGTCCGGCGAATAGGCGTAGGCATTGTACTGGTTGTTGCGGATCGGCTGATTGGCTTCCTGGATGATGCGATCGCCCTCGCGCCGGTTCTGGTAAGAGCTGCCGTGGCTGTCGAACGAGACCGCATAGGCCGGCGTCGACTTGATCAGTGGGTCGGCAGCCGCGATGCGTGCGGTCGTAATCCTGCTTATCGTAGTAGGTGATGCCGCGGTCGAGGAACGCGGTGGAGAAGTTCGGATTGAGCTTGATCGCCTGATTGATGTCGCGCGCTGGCGCGCTCGAAGTCGCGCTTGTCGTAAAAAGCGATGCCGCGATTGTAGAGCGCCAGCGCATAATTCGGATTGATCGCCAGCGCCTGGTTGTAGTCGGCGATGGCGCGGTCGAATTCACCCTTGTTGCGAAAGGCGAAGCCACGATTGTTAAAGGCGCGCGCGTTCTTGGCATCAAGCTTCACAGCCTGGCTGAAATCCTGGATCGCCTGGTCAAACTCGTTCTTGTTGTCGTAGGCGACGCCGCGCGCGTTGTAGGCGGCCGTAAAATTGGGATCGAGCTTGAGCGCGGCGTCGAAATCCTTGATTGCGCGGTCGAGGTCTTGTTTTTCGTAGTAAGCGTTGGCGCGATTGTAGAGCGCGACCGTGTAGCCGGGATTGATCTTGATCGCCTCGCTGAAGTCGGCGATGGCGCGGTCGGTGTCGCCCTTGTTGCGATAGGCGAAGCCGCGGTTGTTGAACGCGACCGCGTTCTTCGGATCGAGCTTGATCGCGGCGTCGAAGTCGGCGATGGCGCGGTCGTTTTCGCCGCGCATGCCGTAAGCTGGTGGCGCGGTCGTTAAAGCTGGCTGACGACTTGGGATCGAGCCGTGCCGCCTGGTCGAAATCGGCGATGGCGCGGTCGATGTCGCCCTTGATGCGATAGACACGCCGCGATTGTTGAACGCCGCTGGCGTTCTTGCCGTCGAGCTTGACCGCGTGGTCTGAAATCCTCGATTGCGCGGTCGTTGTCGCTGCTTGGCGCCATAGGCGATGCCGCGGTCGTAGTAGGCCCGCGGTCGATAGTTCGGGTTGAAGCTGATCGCCTCGTTGAGGTCGCCGATGGCGCGGTCGAGTCGCGCTGGTCGAAATAGGCGTTGCCGCGCTGGTAGAAGCGCGAGCGCGTACTTGGGTCGAGCTTGACCGCCTCGCTGAAGTCGGCGATGGCGCGGTCGATGTCGCCCTTGGCGCGATAGGCGAGGCCGCGGTTGTTGTAGGCCGCCGCCAGCTTGCCGTCGAGCCTGATCGCCTGGCTGAAGTCGTCGATGGCGCGGTCGTAGTCGCGCTTGTTGCTCAGCGCCAGGCCGCGCACATTGTAGGCCTGCGCGTTGCTCGGATTGAGCCTGAGCGACCTGGTCGAGATCCTTGATCGCGCGGTCGTGATAGCCGATCGTTTCCAGCGTCTCGCCGCGGTTGAACAGCGCGAGCGCGAAGCCGGAATTGATGCTGATCGCCTGGTCGAAGTCCTTCACCGCGCGTTCGAGCTCGCCCTTGCTCTTGTAGGCCATGCCGCGGTTGTTCAACGCCGCGTCGAAATGCGGATTGGCCTTGATCGCGCGGTCGAAGTCGGCGATGGCGCGATCGAGCTCGTCGCGGCTCTGGTAGATGGCTGCCGCGATTGTTGAGCGCGACCGCGAAATTCGGGTCGAGCTTGATCGCCTGGTCGAGATCGGCGAGCGCCCGGGTCAGGTCGCCCTTGCGCTGATAGAGCAAGGCGCGGCTGTTGAACACGCCGGCATAGCTCGGATTGAACTTGATCGCCTGCTCGAAGTCCTGCAAGGCGCGGTCGATCTTGCCGCGCGCGGCATAGGTGTTGCCGCGCTCGGTGAACGCGGCGGCGTATTTCGGATCGAGCTTGATCGCCTGGTCGTAGTTGACGATGGCGCGGTCGTAGTCGCCCTTGCTCTGATAGGCGTTGCCGCGGTCGACATAGGCCGCGGTGAATTTCGGATCGAGCCGCAGCGCCTGGTCGAAATCGGCGATGGCGCGGTCGAAATCGCGCCGGTCGCGATAGGCGAGGCCGCGGCCGTGGGCGGCGAGCGCGTCGCGCGGATCGAGCCGGATCGCCTGGCTCAGGTCGGCGATGGCGTGGTCGAAGTCGCGGCGCTCGTAGTACGCCATGCCGCGGTTGTAGTAGGCGGCGCCGAAGTTCGGATTGAGCTTGATCGCCTGATCGAAATCCGGGAAGGCGTGCTCCTCGTCGCGCAGATGCGAGATAGCTGAAGCCGCGCGCGTTATAGGCCTGCGGCGTTCTTGGGATCGAGCTTGATCGCGCGCGTGAAGTCGGCGACCGCGTTCTGGTAGTCGCGCTTGTCCTGGTTGGCGAGGCCGCGGCTGTAATAGGCGCCGGCGTAGTTCGGATTGGCCTTGATCGCCTCGTCGAAATCGGCGATGGCGCGGTCGAAATTGCGCTTCTTCTGATAGGCGTCGCCGCGATTGCTCAGCGCCGCGGCGAATTTC
This sequence comes from uncultured Alphaproteobacteria bacterium, assembly GCA_963781875.1. Taxonomy (GTDB): domain Bacteria; phylum Pseudomonadota; class Alphaproteobacteria; order Rhizobiales; family Xanthobacteraceae; genus Pseudolabrys. The sequence continues at coordinate 60,663 of CAWAHP010000006.1, read as the reverse complement.
GGATCGATGCGCAGCGCCTGGTCGAAATCGGCGATGGCGCGGTCGCTGTCGCCCTTGGCGTTATAGGCGAGCCCGCGCACGTTGAAGGCGGCGGTGTAGTCGGGCTTGATGTTGATCGCCTGGTTGAGGTCGGCGATGGCGCGGTCGTAGTCGCGCTTGTCGTAGAGCGCGTTGCCGTGCTCGTAAAACGCGTTGGCGTTCTTGGCGATCCAGCTTGATCGCCTGATCGAGGTCGGCGAGCGCGATGATCGATATTGCCGCGGCCGCGATAGGCGATGCCGCGATTGTAGTAGGCGAGCGCGTTCTTCGGATCGAAGCTGGATGGCCTGCGCTGAAATCGGCGATGGCGCGGTCGTCGTCGCCCTTGCCGCGCAGCGCCAGGCCGCGATTGTAGATAGGCGAGCGCGTTCTTCGGATCGATGCGGATCGACTGGTCGAAATCGGCGATGGCGCGGTCGGCCTCGCCGCGCGCGGCATAGGTGATGCCGCGGTTGTAATAGGACAGCGCGTCCTTGGGATCGAGCTTGATCGCCTGCGACAGGTCGCGCAGCGCCTTGTCGTAATCGCGCTTCTCGAAATACGAGACGCCGCGGTCGTAATAGGCCAGCGCGTATTCGCTATCGAGCCGGATCGCCTGATCGTAGTTCTGGATGGCGCGGTCGTAGTCGCGCTTGTCGTAAAAGCGTTGCCGCGGTTGTAGTAGGCCAGCACGTAGTTGGAATTGAGCAGCAGGGCCTGGTCGTAGTCCTTGATGGCGCGGTCGACCTCGCCGCGGTTGCGATAGGCCAGGCCGCGGTTGTTGTAGGCGAAGCCGTCGCGCGGATCGAGCAGGATGGCCTGGTCGAAGTCCTGGATGGCGCGCTCGACGCTGCCCTTGGCGGCGTAGGCGATGCCGCGGTCGTTGAGCGCCAGGATGAATTCCGGATTGATCTTGATCGCCTGGTCGAAGTCCTGGATCGCGCGCTCGTAGTCGCGGATGTCGCGATAGGCGAGGCCGCGGCTGTGATAGGCGACGGCGTCGTTGCCGTTGAGCTTGATGGCGCGGTCGTAATCCGGAATGGCGCGGTCGGGCTCGCCCTTGGCGCGATAGGCCATGCCGCGATTGTAGTAGGCGAGCGCCGTAATTCGGGTTGAGCTTGATCGCCTGGTTCAGGCTGGCGATGGCGCGGTCGTAGTCGCGCCTGTCGTAATAGATGTGGCTGAGCGTATTGAGCGCGACCGAGTTCTTCGGTCGTATTTGACCGCCTGCTCGAGATCCTGCAGCGCGCGATCGGTCTCGCCGCGATCGCGGAACGCGAGGCCGCGATTGTAGAATGCTTCGCCGTCGTTCGGGTCGAGCTTGATCGCTTCGTCGAAATCGCGAATGGCGTGGTCGCTGTCGCCCTTGGCGCGATAGGCCTTGCCGCGGTTGGTGAGCGCGTCGGACTTTTGCTTTCTTGACTGATGCGTCTGCTCGATCACCGCGGTGCAGCTGGTGATGCGCAGATCGGGCGAGGCGTCGTCCTTGCCTTCGCACGCACTTCTGCTGCTCGTGCGTCAGCGCGAACGAATTCTGCGCGGCCAGCAGCGTCATTGCCGCCGCCATCGCGCAAATCGCAGAAATGCGTCGCGCTCCCCAGTCCATGTCGCCTCGTCACTCCCGGTGTTTTATTATCCGCACCGGGCTAGGTTTCTGATTCGATGGCGAATTTAGATCGAACTGTGCGCGTGGAGTCGTGCGGGTCGAGGAATTGCCCGAGTTAACATTAATCTCTGCGCGGACATCCGTCGCGCGCGCATTAACGACAATCGGGTTAATGCGCAACGACGCGCGCGTTGAGAACAAACGTTAATGCGAAGCGCGCGATGTAAAAATCATGCGCGTCACGTGATGCGACGCGTGCGTCGACATTCGAAAGCGGTCGGCTGTTTGAGCGCCGCGGCGCGCGCGGCGGCCGCCATATCCTCGAGCACGTAGTTGGGCGGCATCACATAGGCCATGACTTTTGCCTTGGGATAGACCGCCTCCGTGACCGTCGGGCCGTGATTGCCCGACACGACGATCGGATTGCCCTGGCCGTCGGTGCCGCGCACGACGCCGACATGGCCGCTGTTGGGGCCCTTGCGGTAGAAGATGGCGATGGCGCCGACGCGCGGGCCGTCGAGCTTCTTGCCGTATTCCAGGAACGAGCGCGCGGCGCGCGATTGCGTGCCTTTGCCGCCGGCCTTGCGCAGCACGAAGTTCATGAAATCGGCGCACCAGAGCTGGCTCGGCAGGCCGAGCTGCTTGGCGGTGCGGCCGCGCCAGCGCAGCGCTTCGAGCAGCACGCCGGCGGCGCCGGGCACTTGCGCCGCGGCTTCGGCGGCGTCGGTGCGGCTGCGCGCCATCGGCTCGAGCGGTTCGGTGTTGGCGAAGCGATCGCTGCCTTTGTCGCCGGTCGCATGCGCCGGCGCCGCGATGCCGATCGCGAAAACACAAGTGATCAAAGCTGCAATCGACCGCTTCATGTTTTCCAGTCCCGCCGACATTGACCGGCCGGACTTCCTCACCCTGTTTCTTCTTACACCGGCGCGCCGGCGAAGATGCGCGGCGTGCGCGAAGCTAGTTAACCGCGGCATCTTTTTCGATTAGATGAGGCGCCCGCAAGGCAAGCAGGGCAACAGTTCCGGCCGCATTTTCGTTATGGTTAACGCGCGTTAAGCGCACGACATGTCGCGCAATGCGATGCTGATCGCATAAAATTTCGATCAAATCAGCGAAAATTGTAGCGGATCGGCACCATGATCGCGATCTGCGCGCCGGCGATCTCCGGCGGCGGCGGCGGCAGCGGCTGCGCGCGCTCGCACCAGCGTCAGCGTCTCATGATCGAGCACGCTGGAGCCCGAGCTGCGCACGATGCGGGCGTTGTGCACGCCGCCGCTGCGATCGACGCTGAAGGCGAGTTGCGCCACGCCGTGCTCGCCGCGCGCCTGCGCTTCCGACGGATAGCGCTTGTATCGTTCGAGCCTGGGCGACCAGCTGCGATTTCCAGTTCGGCAGCGCATTGGGATTGCGCGAAGTGGCGCCCGGCGCCGGCGCCGCCGCGCGCTCCGCTCTGGTTTCGGCCGTGCTGGGCGCGCTGGCAGGCTGGCGTGTTTCTGCTTCGGCTTTTTCTCGTTCGGCTTTTCGACCGGCTTCGGCGGCGGAGTCATCGTCAGTTCGGCCTTCGGCGCGTCGGCAACTCGATCTTGTCGATCGGCTTTTGCTCGGCTCTGGCTCGGGCTGCGCTTCGGTCTGCTGCGGGCCCGGCGGCAATTCGTTCGGCGTCATCTCGGGCGCGCCGCCACCGGCGCAAGCTCGATCATGATCACCGGCGCATTCGCCACCAGATCGGAGTCTCTCGTTCCAGCGCGCCAGCAGCGCCGCGGCGCCGGCGGCATGGAAGCAACAGCGCGAGCGCAAAGCAGGCGCCCCAGCGCATGAGCTCGGGCCAGCGGTTCATGCTTGCGCTGCCGCCGTCATGGCATTCTCGGCTTCCAGGCCGACCAGCGCCACATGCAGATAGCCGGCGCTGCGCAGCTCGTTCATCAGCGCCATCAGCTCGCCATAGGGCACGGTCTTGTCGGCGCGCAGGAACACGCGCTGCTGCTTGTCGCCGGCGGTCGCCTGGTCGAGCGCCGCGCCGAGCGCGCACGCGACGACCGGCATCGTTGTCGAGCGCCAGGCTCAGGTCCGATTTCAGCGTCAGGAACAGCGGCTTGTCCGGGCGCGGCGCTCGCTCGGCATTGGCGGCCGGCAGGTCGACCGAAATATCCACGGTCGCCAGCGGCGCCGCGATCATGAAGATGATCAGCAGCACCAGGATCACGTCGATGAACGGCGTGACGTTGATCTCGTGGATCTCGCTGAGCTCTTCGTCGCCGTGGTCGAGACGCACACTCATGGTCTGACTACTCGGCCGCTGTCGCGCCGCGGCGGCGTTCCGCCGGGCGTTGATCGAAGGCGCCGCGATCGAGATCGCGGCTGACGATGCGCAGGATTTCCGCCGCGGCGTCGGCATGCAGCGCGCGATAGCCGGCGATCCAGCGCGAGAACATGTTGTACATCACCACGGCCGGGATCGCCGCCACCAGCCCGAGCGCGGTGGCGAGCAGCGCCTCGGCGATGCCCGGCGCCACCACCGCCAGATTGGTGGTGTGCGACTTCGAGATGCCGATGAAGCTGTTCATGATGCCCCACACCGTGCCGAACAGGCCGACGAACGGCGCGGTGGCGCCGATGGTGGCGAGAATGCCGGTGCCGCGGATCATCTGCCGGCCGGCGGCGGCCTCCAGCCGCTCCAGCCGCGAGGCGATGCGCTCCTTCACGCCGTCGGCGGACATGCGCATCGGCCGACAGCCGCAATTCGGTATCGGCGGCGCGGATCAGCGCGGCGGCGCCGTCGTCGTGTGCCTTCAGGCGCGCGGTCGCCTCGCTCCATGAGCGCGCCTGCGCTGAGCGCGTCGATCGCCGCGCTGCATGCGGCGGCGGGCGATCATCAGTTCGATCGCCTTGGCGAACCAGATCGTCCAGGTCAGCACCGAGGCGAAGACGAGGCCCGACCATCACGGCTTTGACCACGATATCGGCCGCCATGAACATGCCCCACGGCGACAGATCGCGCGGCAGCTTGAGCGCAATATCGGGAGTTTGTGCGAAAGCAAAGACCGGTAGGATCAGGCCGATGGCGAGCAAGACCGCCAACAGCAGCCGGTGCCGGTAACAGCCGAGATTTCGGCGCATCGCACCAAGTCCTTTTGTCACTCGCCGTCTGTCTAGTGTAACGCGCGCGCGTCCGCCATGAGCAGGCCTTTTTTGGCCAGTTTGGCCGGCAACCTAGTACATCCTTTGTGACCAGGGGTCGAGCAGGCGACGGCATGCCCATCAGGCGAAGTCCGCCGGCTATTCCGCGGGCCGCGCGCTATATATTCGCATCTCCGGCAATTGAAACGCGGGCTAGTTCCGTGCATCGTCCGCCGCGCTGGCGTATCGCCCGATTGCAAATTCATCGTTCAAGGATCCCGTCCCCATGCCGTTTACAATGTCGCAAGCTTCCCTACCGGTCTTCGAGATCGGCCTCAACGCGCTCACCGCCGTGCTGGACAAGGCCGCCGCCCACGCGGCGGCGAAGAAAATCGAACCCGCGGTGATGCTCGGCTGGCGCCTGGTGCCGGACATGTTCGCGCTCGCCCGCCAGGTGCAGGTGACGGCGGACCAGGCCAAGAATGGCGCCGCCCGTCTCGCCGGCGTCGAGCCGCCGAAGTTCGAGGACAACGAGACCACCATCGATCAGCTCAAGGCGCGCCTTGCCAAGACGGTCGCCTTTCTCAAGACGCTCGATGTCAAGGCGATCGACGCCTCAGCCGACCGCGAGATCACCTTTCCGCTCGGGCCGGCCAAGGGCCAGATGAAGGGCTCCGACTATCTCAATCACTTCGTGCTGCCGAATTTCTATTTCCACCTCACCGCCGCTTACGCGATCGCGCGGCAGTGCGGCGTGGAAGTCGGCAAGCGCGACTTCCTGGGCGCCATCCCGATCAAGCGGATCTGATCTATCGCGCAGCCGTCTTCCGTCTCACCCAAATGAAAAACCGCCCCGCCGGTTCCCGGCGAGGCGGTTTCGTTATTAACGAGACGTTGGTTGCGCCTAGTCGCGGTAGGAAACGCGCTCGCCTTCGTAGCGCGAGCCGCCCTCATAGCCGCCCCATTGCCGCAATTGCAGTTGACGCCGCGCACGTTGCGATGCTCAACGATGTGGCGCACCGAACCTTCGGCCTGGCGGTTCACGACCTCATGACGGTTTACGACCTCGGTGCGGTTGGTCGTGTTGGTCCGATGCAGCACCAGATCCTTCACGATCGTGTGCTGACGATGCACGACCACTTCGCGGTTGATCACCGGCTTCACGTGCACGATCAGGCGGTTTTCCTGGATCAGCTTGGTGTCGCCGCGCACCACGCGGGTGTGGTCGACGACGCGTTCGTGGGTGCGCACGCTCGGCGCCTCACGGACGACGCGCTTGGTGTTGTATTCGAAATCCGGGCGCCGGCAGTTACAGACGGAGTCCCAATGGGTGCCGTCGCCACCTGCCATAGCCGGTTCCGGAACGACGCCCGCCAGCCCAAGGACAAGCAGGGCACCGTAGAACGCCTTGTACGCATGTTTCATTTTTACGCCCCGTTAACCATTTAAGTTATGACGCCATCGTTAGTTTTTCGCTTTTAACCATTTTTGTAAAGACTTTTTTCCGCCAAGCGGCAAGACACAACAGATTGACCCCGGAGACGGCTCTCCGGGGCCAATGACGCTAGTAATGGTATGGAATCAGTTGTGCCTATTTGAGACGCTTGGCCGCCTCCTGCGCCAGGGTCAAATCGGCGTATTTTTTGATGTCGATCTTCTTTTTCACGAAGCCGAGGTCCCGCGTGGTGTCCACGTTGCGCTGCAGGGCTTCGAGGTTCGGGATCAGATTCGGATCGCGATAGGTGTCGGCCTTGGTGAACAGCCAGCCGAACCGCTCCGGCGGCACCTTGGTGATAGTCGGACGCGATCTTGGCGACCTCGTCGTGGTTCTTCGGGTCGAGGTACCAGCGGGTGATGATCAGCATATCCTCCATGAAGTCGACCATGGCGGCGCGGTTCTTGTCGATGAACGACTTGCGCGCGGTCCACACGATCATCTGCGTCACGCCCAGCACTTCGCGCTGCTCGAACAGGACCTTGCCTTCTTCCTTGAGCTTGGGATTGAACGAAAACGGCAGCACCGCCGGGATCAAGTCCACCTTCTTCTCCAGCAGCATGGCCGGCATCGCCGGCAACGGGCCTTCCAGCATGGTGTAGTCGCGCTTTTCCTCGAGCCCGTGCTTCTTCAGCATGGCGCGGATGGCGACGTCGATGGCGCTGCCGCCGCCATTGGTGCCGATCACCTTGCCCTTGAGGTCTTCGACCTTGTTGATGCCGCTGTCTTTGCGCACGTAGAACTGGCTGCTGTAATAGCCGGGCACGCCATCCTGGAATTCGTCGGCGATGACCCTAAGGTCGTCGAGCCCGGCGTTCTCGATCGCGATGGCGAGCGAGGAATAGGCGAGGTTGGAAACCTCCAGCTCGTTGTTGGCGATCGCCGTAATCATCTGCGGCGTGCCCTGATAGCGTATCGATTTCGAGCGTGTAGGACTTGCCCATGTGCTTGGCCAGGTCCTTCTTCTCCAGAATGATCGAGGCCCAGTTGGCGACCGGGGCCACCCACGACATGCGGATCTTCACCGGCTCCGCGCTGTTGGCGGCGCCGATGCCGAAAAGGCCGAGCGCGCACACGCCGGCCAGCGCGAGTTTCATAAAGCGCATCTTGTCCTCCCAGATTCGCCGGGCTTGCGTGATTGTTTGGCAAGCGTCGCGCCGCGAATGCAAAGATTGTCGGGCGTCCAACCGATTTTGGCAAGCCTTACGGCTGTGGCGTTTTGACCGCCATGCGGTACAGCGCGGGCGGGGGCCGCGGCCTTGCCACCGCTTAATTATCGCGCGCGGTGCCCTGGTCGCGGTAGGCCCAGAGACCATCGCGCGGCAGCGTGACCTGCGCGTCGGCTCCGACATCATGGCGCGCCGCGGTGCCGAGTTCGAGCACCTCCAACCGGTGGCCGAACAGATCGATGTCATAGACGGTCTGCGTGCCCTGATAGCGGCGGCCGAGCACGCGGGCGCGAAAGGCATTGCTGCCGTCGGACTTGCCGATGGCGATATTTTCCGGCCGCAAGGCGATGGCGTTCCCCTTAGGCGACGTTCAATTCTTTTTTATGCCCTGGTTATTATTCCACACCAACGGCGGGCGGTCTGCAAATATTTCAATCCACTACGGATATTGATCACGAATGATTGCATGTTTGCTTTGTGGACGATTCGAATATCAAGCCGGGAATTGCTGTGCTCGCCCGCCTGACGTGCTATTTTTGTCGTTTGCGCAAGGCCTAGATGATCACCCCCCAAGCATGTCTGAGGAGTTCCCCATGTATCTGAAATCCGCTGTTGCTGTTTTCCTGATTGCCGCTGTGCCGGTGTGCGCGCATGCGCAGCAGAAAGCCCCGCCGAAAGCGACCAAGGCGGATGCGGAACGGGTCGTCAAGATTATCAGCGGCGATAAGGCAAAGACGCAGCAATTCTGTGAGCTCGCCAAGCTCGATGACCAGATTGGGGAGGCCGAGTCGAAAAAAGATACCAAGAAAGTCGAAGAGCTTACTCAGCAATTGGGCGGCATGGAGCAAAAGCTCGGTCCCGAATACATGTCATTCATGGATGGCGTTCAGCAGGTGGACCCGAATTCTGCCGAGGGTAAGGAAATTACCACGGTGCTCGATGCTCTCGACAAGCTGTGTAAATAGCGGACACCCGGCTTAATTCGATCGGTTTGTGGAAGCGCGCGGCGTCACGCCGTGGTTGGCTCGTGCGCTTCCTGGTGCCAGAAAAATTTTTAAGTAGTCTCACCGTCGCTCATATCCAACTGACGAGCAAAAGATTGTTCCTAATTTAACGTTAATTCGATTTACGCAACGACCACTACGACTCTTAAGCGAACATACCATCAAAGCGGCCGTGCTATAGTAAAATGTTGCGGTAATGAGGAATGAAAACCATTCGTCTGAATCCTGAATCCTGAGATCGTGTTGGTAGTTTGAGCTAATTCGACCCCGCCGCAAAAACATCCGCTGTCTAGATCGACCCCTCTTGGTTCTCCCAAGATTGTCGCGGAATTGTTTCTCTGTCAGCTATGCAGCCACGCCGACTTTTTTGGGGTGGCACTCCAATAAATCACCGATTTGCGGTGCGCCGCGCGAAATTGTCAGTTTGTCGGCAGATCCAACCATATCGCTTTGGTGATCATAAGTCATCGCCCGGCCGGCAAAATCGACGTTACCTGTGCAAGTCAAAAATCTCTTCGGAGTTGCGTCTCGAATTCGGCAGACCGAACGTGATTGATGCGGCAAGAAAAGATTCTTTACGGATCGAGGTGGAGGTCAACCGCGGGTGCGTATGGTTAAATTAATCATGCGCGTTTGCCGTATTCAATCAAATAATTTCCAACGACGCGGCGATCGCATTGCGAGCCAGTAAGATGCGCACCGCTGGGAAAAATCGGATCGATCATTAGCGAGCGGGGTAGGGACGTGGCGAAGTGTCGTATCGATTTTGAATCTCTTGATCTGACAGTCTGGGCAAGAATCATTCGTGGCGCGAAGCGCACATGCTGCGTTTGTGCAGCAGTTGCGCTCATGTTCAGCGCACTGGATCTGACAAATATTTATTCGATTAAAGCGGCAACATTCATCAATAAAGAATATATTCAACGCATCGCGCAACTGCCGGAACCTATTCGATCTAGCATTTACAATTTTGAATTTTATTCGTGGCAACCCTCTGTCATAGTTGCAATTCCGAATGGCGATTTTGCCGCGCCGTCGGCGGCTGCCCTAATAGATGGGTTGGTGATCGACAAGGGTGCCGCAGTGCACCAATTCGACGTCGTTAAATCTGCGATTGAATTGCCGTCCGTGGTGGAGAGGCCACTATCGCATTTGGCCAGAGCCCAACGCGTTGAACCACTATCGCCGGCTGAATGGCTGCACCTTAAGGGAAACGAACGTGCAAAGGCAGATCGTTGTCTAGCGGAGGCTGTCTACTTCGAAGCGCGCAGCGAACCGGTCCATGGCCAGATAGCGGTTGCGCAGGTGGTAATCAACCGTGTTTTCACCGGCTATTATCCGAGAGACGTCTGCGCCGTAGTTTACCAGAATGCCAAGCGACATTTGGGTTGCCAGTTCAGCTTCGCTTGCGTCAGTAAGCGCAAAGCGATTACCGACAGTGGCGCCTGGGCGCGCGCCCGACACATCGCCGAACTTACACTCGACGGGGAATTATACGAGGCCGAAGTTGGCACAGCAACGCACTATCATACCATTTATGTGCGCCCGAATTGGGAATGGGAAATGCGCAAGATCGCTCGCTACGGGATGCACGAATTTTACCGGCCTTATGCCTGGGGTAGCGGCACCGCCGATCCGGTCTGGTCGAGTGCCGCCTTGGCGACCAGCAAGGATCAGTAAGTATCCAGCTAGACCAGTAACGCGGCAGATAGTCTCCCTGCTATTGAGCTCCACCCGCAACTGCCGGGCCCGCCGGCCAAAATTCGTTTGTCCGTCCTGCTCCCCGCTCGGCTGGCAGGCTGCAGGACGTGCCTTCGCCAATGCGGCGCGTTCCTGCTACAGGACGGCGAGCATGCACTATAATAGCGTCCGCAACCGTCAGGCCGGGTCAGTCAGCAGGGTCGACGTTATTCGTTCGCCGGATACGCCGGCTGTCCACCTTGGCCCGTATCACAATCAACTGATTTGGTAGCACCGCGTTCTCGGCTTCAAGCCGATTCTGCACAATGTGCCTGGCTAATTTCGACTTAATCGCTGTTACGGCAAAATACTTTTCTGATCTCGCATTTTCTCATCTCGTATATGTGCAATAAGTTCATTGCGCCGCGTTGTTTTTTGGTCTGCAAGTTGGGACACTCTATTGCCGCAATTGACGTAGCCGTCCTCCCACAGTTCCCCGTGCGATTGTCGAGGATGTTGGGGGATTGCTGCTGGCAGCGCTTGAACGGTAAACAAATTATTAATTAGCGACTTGCCCGTATTCGACTTGCCCGTATTCGACATGCCGTGCGTCCATGCGCACAGTTTCGATCAGATGCTTGGTTAAAAAACAGGGTTAAGGGACACTTAAGGATATGCTGCCATCGTCCCCGTATTCGCCCGTCGCTCTGGACGACGGACGAGATTAACGATGGGATAATACGATGGTCGGCACACGCCTTGGGCTATGCACAATGACCGCGGTTTCTTTGTTCGTTGCAACGGCGGCACATGCGGCCGACTTGCCGCCACCGGCCATCGTGCAGCCGCCATTGATAGAGGAAATCGGCGGCCGCTGGTACCTGCGCGGCAATATCGGCATCGGCATCAACAGCGCCTACAAGATCGAATATCTGCCGGCCCCGGCCAATGTCGGCAACGGCTTCGCATTCGATCACAATTCGAACGCCGATACGTTTTTTATCGGCGGCGGTATCGGCTACGAGTGGAACAACTGGCTACGCTTCGACGCCACCGCCGAATATCGCGCCAGGACTCAGGTCAACGCGCGTGGCGTTTACGATCTCATCACCGGCCAAGGCGATGCCTATCAAGGCTACCTGAAATCCTGGGCTGTTTCTCGCCAACGCCTATGTCGATCTCGGCACCTGGAATTGCTTCACGCCGTTCGTCGGCGCCGGCATCGGCGCTGCACACAATCAATTGGCCGATTTCGTTGATATGGGAATTGGCACCACCGGCGCCGGCTTCGGACGAAACAGCAGCCAATGGAATCTCGCCTGGGCGCTGCACGCCGGCGTCGCCTACAACGTGTCCAAGTGTTTCAAGGTCGAACTTGCCTATCGTTATCTCGATCTCGGCTCGATTACCGACACCGTCGACTGCATCGGCGGCTGCAATCCGATTCCTACAAATTCAGCAATCTGCATTCGCATGACTTCATGCTCGGCTTCCGTTGGCTCTGTTGCGACGTTGCGCCGCCGCCGGTCTACTCGCCGCCGCCGCTGCGCAGCAGGGGCTAGGCGGGGAGAGCTGAAGGAATCTTTGTACCCAATCGAACTGCACTGGCAGCGGCCAGTGGTGATCTCCTGTCTGAAACCGATTGAGCGAGCCTCTGCGATGCAAAATAGAACCGTAATGTCAGCATACGCCATCTTTAGCGCGCGTGAGCACGAGGTCAGAGACCTATTGCTAGGCGAGTGCATCCGACGCGAACACGTGAATTGCGTATCAATGTGGGCCGACACAGCTTCGGACTCGATGCATGGCAGACAGCGTTGTCTATTCGAGAAGCTCTGAAACAGCACCCACATTCATGACACTCACGTGCATTGGAGGAGCCGTCCACAGCATCAATAGGCGACATCGCACGTTTGTTATGAAATGAAAGAGGCCGCCCACTAAGGCGGCCTCCCAGTGATTATCTTGCGGGAGTATTTTTTTACATGCCCACGCCTTGGCAAAGAAGTCTGTAGTCACCAGCGCCGGTAGTTGGCGCGATAATACGGTCTCACATAGGGCCGGCCGTACGGACGGTATGACGCATGTCGCTGGTAGTAGGGCCGCACGTAGGGCCGCACCTCATATTGTTGCTCGTAGTAGGGCCGCACGTAGGGCCGCTCATATTGTTGCTCGTAGTAGGGCTGCACGTAGGGCTGCGCATCGACGTAGGGATCTACTGGCTCGACATACACCGGATAGTAGGAGGACCCGCAGCCGCAATTATTAAAATAGCCGAATAAGCCACGGGGTCTGTAGTAGTAGGGCGACGAGGCTACTGCCGCCCCCACAAAGGCACCTGTGATGACGGATCCGGCAACCACGGGCGCGACCCATGGCTGCGCCGCCGCCGGAGTGGAAGTTGTCAACGCAGCAGCACCGATTGCCGCCGCAGTGCCGAATGCCACCAAAGTCTTTGCCATATCACTCTCCTCTCGTACACAACCGACATATGAACTATGGAACGGCGCGGATGATAGCAGTCGGCGAAGTTTCTAGGAAGCCACAGGCGGGCTACCGGCAGCGTTGAGAAGCCGATCAATAAAAATTGAATCAAAGTTTAAGCATCTGGAATAGCTGGACAGACAGCAGACTGAGGTTTGCTGCGATGTCGCAGTTGGGTCAGAAGCGACCGTGGCGCCGTCTCATTGTAATGCCCGCTCTTACCCCGAAAGCGAGAATTCGCCGATGCGGTTTTGCTAGACTAACATCGCAGCTTGTGCCGTGATTGGGGGCGAGGTCACGTTAAGGTTAAGCTTGGCTGACGTTAGAAAATGTTTTCTTCTCCATGTAATAGATTCGATGAAGTATTTTCCGCCGAGAATGAGTTAGGGGCACTGGTTCATGATTGAACCGATCATGTATTTCGGGATCGGATTTCTCGTTGCAGCCCTGCTCGGGCTTGTCATGATTCCTCTCGTGCACGGTCGCGCGGCGCGGCTGACCATGCGGCGACTTGACGCCGCAACGCCAGCATCAATGGTGCAATTCCAGGCCGACAAGGATCAGCTGCGTGCGGAATTCGCCATGTCGACGCGGCGTCTGGAAATGAGCGTCGAGCAGTTGAAGGGCAAGACCATCAGTTACCTTGCCGAGATCAGCAAGAAGGGCGACGCCATCAACCGGCTCAAAATGGAGCTGGGCGAAAAGACCCCCACGATTTTCGCGATGGAAGCGCATAACAAGGCGCTGCGCGATCAGTTACACGCCGCCGAGGAAGAAATTGCGGTCAAGACGAGCGCCATGCACAAAGCCGAGCGCGCGCACTCTGACAAAGCAGCGGATTTGGCAAAGCTTATCAGCGAATTCGACAAATGTTCGAAGTTGGCCAATTCGCAAAAGCTCGAAATTATTGCGATGAGGGCCCAGATCGAGGCGGTTAAGGCGCGCGACGAAATTTTGCTATATGTGATGGGAAAGCACGCAGCGCAGCAGAGTAATGGGCACGATGGCGCGTACCCGCCCACCAGCGTGGACGTATTCCCGAGATCTGGATTAGAGACTTCGCCATTGATACGCACGGGCAACTGAAGTTTTAATGCTTGTGGTGATATCGGCAACACGCCACGCGCCTACACAAGCATAATTCAAGCCCCATTTTGATTAAACGCAAATGTGAAAGTGTATTTTTACACCGGGTGAGGCATGCATCAGCACCATTTGAGTTTATTGTTTTTGCGCCAGGAATTGACCATTGCGGCCGAACACCTATGCTGTTTGGTAGAGCTTAATATCGGAATAGAAGAACGCGAAGTGGCAAAAATTTACGAAATGATTTTGGCGGAGCTAAACTTGGTTGAAGACTTTGGTTTTTTCTGTACTGGTTGCCGCGCAGGTCTTGCACCAAAGATAGAAACCGGAAGAAACCCGGCATGCGGTTAGCGGTCATCGCTGCTTACCAACCTCTCGATTTATGAGTATGCGCCCTAATGCGAGAACTTTGAGAGCCGTCGGAATTGGCGGTTCTTTGTTCGCGTCGCACTCGTAGACTGAGCAATTAGCAATGAGACTATAGCGAGACTATAGTCCATCTCGAAAGCCGAACCCTTTGAAATTACGCAGTGGTCGGCTCGTTTGCCTCTTGATGCCAGATCAGCAGCCGCCGGCGGATGAGCGCCATCGCCTTGACCAGGCCATAGCCGATGACCGCGATCTCGACGATGCCGGCGAAGACGCTGGTGGAATTGGCAAAGCGCGAGGCGGTCATCATGGCGCCGCCGAGACCATAGCCGCCCATCAGCATCTCGGCCACCACCGCCACGATCAGCGACAGCGGCAGCGCCACCTGCAAGCCGGTCATGATCTGCGGCAGCGCCGCCGGCAGCACGATCTGGGTCAGCAGTTCGCGATTGCTGGCCCCCATGTTGCGCGCCGACCAGATCAGCTCCCGCTCCACGCCCTGGATGGCGATGACGGTGGCGGCGATCACCGGAAAGATCGCGTCGATGACGATGATGGTGATCTTGGACACGTCGTAGACGCCAAGCCATAGGATCACCACCGGCAGGAAGGCGATCTTCGGCATGGGAAAGCCGACCGAGATAATCGGATCGAAGAACCAGTTCGCGACCACGTTGCGCGACATCGCCATACCGATGATGACGCCTCCGACCGCGCAGATCAGAAAGGCGGCCAGCGCGCGATAGAGCGTGAGCGCAGTGTTGATGGCGAGATCGCCCGACCAGGCGTCGCTCCAGATGCGTTCGAGCACGGCGCTGAGCGCCGGCAGCTGGAACGGCGTGAAGGTGCCGCTTCGCGCCAAGACTTCCCACGCTACCAGCAAGAGCGCGATCGAAAATACGCGGGTGGCGCCCCGGAACAGCAAATAGGCGAGCCGCGCGGCCTTCTCCGGCATGCCATCCGGGGGGCCACTCGCGCCCGATGCGGTTTCGATTACTCGCGCCATGCCAGCGTCCGCTTGGTGATCAAGAGATAGAGCCGGTCGGCGGCGAAGCCGAGGAACGCCACCGTCAGAACCACGGCATACATGGCATCATAGGAGCCGTTGGCGCCCATGAATCCGATCAAATAGCCGAAGCCCTTCTGCGCCACGATCAGTTCCGACGACACCAGCAATATGAACGAGAGCGCGAGCGCGGTGCGAATGCCGTTGAGCATTTCCGGCATCGCGCTCGGCACCACCACGTCCCACAGCATGCGCAAGCGGCTCGCACCCATGCTGCGCGCCGACCACACCAGCACCTGTTCGCTCGAGCGCGCGCCGTTGAAAGCGCCGATGGTGACCGGCAACATGCAGCCGAGGAAGATCAGCAGGATCTTGGAGCCGTCGCCGAAGCCGAGCCAGATCACGGTGACCGGGATCAGCGCCGACTTCGGCAGCGGATAAAAAATTTCCACGATCGGGCTGAGCAGCACGTTCACCGGCTTCCACCAGGCCATGACGATGCCGAGGACGCCGCCGATCGCGATCGACAGGCCGAGGCCCGCGCCGGCGCGGTAGAGCGAGGACAATCCGTTGGTGATGAGCTCGCCGCTCTTGATCATGTCGACCCAGGCAATGATCACGTCGGACAAAGGCGGCAGCGCCGAACTCGAGACCCACTCCAGGCGCGCCGCCAACTCCCAGCCGATGGCGAGTAGCAGGAGCGGGAGATAGCGCAGCAGGGTGGTTTGGATTTGAGCCGTCATGGCGCGCGCTTTCCCTGCGCCTTGATGGCTTCTTCTTTCACCAGGTTCCAGATCTCGTCGACCTTCTCGACGAAGGCTTTAGCCTTGAAAATGTTGGGATCGTTCTTATCGAATTTGGTATCGACGATGGTCTTGATGCGGCCCGGCCGCGCCGACATCACCGCCACGCGGTCGGCGAGATAGACTGCCTCCTGCACGTCGTGGGTGACGAAAATCACGGTCTTCGGCGTGCGCTGCCAGATGCGCAGCAGCTCGCTCTGCATCAGGCCGCGGGTCTGCGCGTCGAGCGCGCCGAACGGCTCGTCCATCAGCAATATCTTCGGATCGAAGGCGAGCGTGCGCGCGATCGCCGTGCGTTGCCGCATGCCGCCGGAGAGTTGCGAGGGGTAGCTGTCCTCGAAGCCATGCAGGCCGACCAGCTCAATAAAATCCATCGCGCGCTTTTCGCGCTCCTCCTTCGGCATGCCCTGCCGTTCGAGCCCGTAGAGGATATTGCCGCGCACAGTCTTCCACGGAAACAGCGCGAAGTGCTGGAACACGATGCCGCGGTCGGGACCGGGACCGGCGACCGGCTTGCCGTCGATGCGGATCGCGCCGGTTTCCACCGGCAAAAATCCGCCGATCAGATAGAGCAGCGTCGACTTGCCGCATCCGGACGGCCCGAGCAGGGCGATGAATTCGCGATTTCGCACCTCGAGCGAGATCTCGTCGAGCGCCAGCACCTCACGTCCGCGCGGCGGGCGATAGAGGTGGCTGACGCGGTCGATGACGATCTGCGCGGGCGCGGTCATGGGTGGCATGAAGCCTCCCCAATGACCGCGTTCTGTCAAGCGCCGTCGTCACTGTTTCGGCGTGCCCGTTACACTATAATGCGGGACACAAAAGCATCAGTAAATCGAGAGGAAACGTCAGTGCCCAATACACTTAAGGACGCCCGCGCCGAGCTTGCCCTTGCCAACCGCATTGTTGCCCATGAAGGCGTCATCGACGCCTTCGGGCATGTGAGCATGCGGCATCCCGATAATCCCAATCGCTATCTGCTGTCGCGCTCGCGCGCGCCCGAACTTGTTGAGCCGGAGGATTTCATCGAATACGACCTCGACTCGCAGCCGGCGCGCGACCCCGGCGTGGGGCAATATTCCGAGCGCGTGATCCACGGCGAAATCTACAAGGCGCGGCCGGAGGTGAATTCGGTGTGTCATCACCATTGCCCGGCCTTCATGCCGCTGCTCGCCACCGGCACCGACTACGTGCCGGTGTTCCACCTCGGTGCGGTCGGCGGCAGCAAGCCGCCGTTCTGGGATCAGCACGACGAGTTCGGCGACACCAACATGCTGGTGGTCAAGCCGGAGGAGGGGGCCTCGCTCGCGCGCGCGCTTGGCAAGCACTGGATGGTGCTGATGAAGCGGCACGGCGTCACCGTCGCGGGCACAAGCGTGCGCGACTGCGTGTTCCGTTCGGTCTATTCGGCGCGCAATGCGGAGTATCAGGTGCGATCGCTGGCGATCGGCGGCAGCGTTGCGTCGCTCACGCCGGGCGAAACGCAACTGGCCGGCCAGATCAGCGCCAAGACCACCGGCCTGACGCGCTCGTGGGAATACTGGTCGATGCGGGTGGCCAAATCGGGCGGGATGGCCGGAGGGCTTGCGTCAGCGGCCAAACGCGCCAGCCCCGCACGCGCCAAATCCAAGCCGCGGCGCGCCGGCAAAGCCCGGCGGCGGTAACGATGGGGCTTCCCCAGTGGGCGGGTCTCGGTGTTGAATGCCGCCCAAGGTGGGGGCGCAGGATCGACAAATAGAAAATAGTGGGAGGAATCGAATGAAGGCTTTCAAAACCATCATCGGCGCGCTTGGGTTCGTTGTCCCGCTGGCGCTCGCGGGCAACCCGGCCGCGGCCGAGGACACGCTCAAGGTCGCGATCGGGCAGATCAACAACTGGGAAAACCAGGCCCCCACGCTCGGCCAGGACGCCGGCATCTTCAAGAAGCACGGCCTGGTGCTGGAGAATGTCGGCACGCAAGGCGCCGGCGAAACCCTCCAGGCGGTGATCTCCGGCAGCGCCGATATCGGCGCCGGCGTCGGCGCCGCCGGCATCATGCGTGCCTTCTCCAAGGGCGCGCCGGTGCGCATTCTTGCGCCCATGTTCACCGGCACCGGCGATCTGTTCTGGTACGTGAAGGCGGATTCCAAGCTCAATAGCCTGAAGGACGCCACGCCCGAGACCACCATCGCCTATTCGACCAACGGCTCGAGCTCGAACAACATCGTCGTCGCCTTCATCAGCGAACTCGGCGCCAAGGGGAAGCCGACCGCCACCGGTGGGCCCGCCGCCACGCTGACCGCGACCATGTCGGGCCAGGTCGATATCGGCTGGGCGGCGCCGCCATTCGGCTTGCAGGAAATCAAGGACGGCAAGATCCGCATTCTCGCGCGCGGCAGCGACGTGCCCTCGCTGCGCGGGCAGACCGCGCGCACCCTGATCGTCAACCTCGGTTCGCTGAAGACCAAGCACGACGCGATCATGCGCTTCATGGATGCCTATCGCGAGGCGGTGGACTGGATGTATTCCGACCCGAAGGCGGTCGAGATGTATTCGGTCAAGATGAAGCGTCCGATCGCGCTCTTGAAAGAGTCGATGGACAAGTTCCAGCCGAAAGAAACCATGCAGACCGATAAATTCGCCGATCTGGATGGCGCCGTTGCCGACGCGGTGAAACTGAAGTTTCTCGACAAGCCGCTGACCAAGGAACAGCTCGCGGAGCTTCTACAGATTCCGCCGCGCAAGAAATAGGTCGGTGCGCTGGAAAAATAGCTGAAACGCAAAACGGGCCGCTGCCTGGCAGCGGCCCGTTTGATTTAGAGCGAAGAGGCTGAACGCCTCGATCGCTATTACTTCTTCATCTTCTTCTTGCCGCCCTTCTTGCCGTGCTTATGCCCGCGGGCGTGCTTCGCCGGCTTCGGGCAGGCCATCCAATAGCCGTGATCGAGGCAGTCGGTAGCCTTCCAGCACAATTTGCCGCGCTTGACCGGGCCGCCGCCATTGTAGTCCGCGGTCGCGGTGGTTGCACCGAACGCGAATGCCAATGCGGTGGCGGCAAGAATCGCAGTGCCGAGTTTGAGTTTCATTAAAGCCCTCCCAAGACTGTGTTAGTGAGGCGGCCATACTAGAAGAGCATCGATGGAAAGCACAAGAAATTTACGCTGAATGGACGTTCAGAATTGGTGGGCGGTTGGCGGCCGTCGCAGGTTATCGATTTTCGTGGGAAGCGCCGAAGTGCGCACGGCACCTGCGCTTTCGCCATGCGAATAAACGCAAGCCGAATGGCCGAGCGAAATTACGTTTAAAATGATGTCGTTTAAATTTGCTCTAGTGCCGGTTTTTGGCGGCCGTGCTGATGGCATCGAGCATGGCGGCGCGGCCCGATTTTAGCGTCTCGCGTACCGTCTCATGCTTGCCGATGGCGCCCATTTCGCGCTGGCGGGCGACGGTTGCATCCACCATCAGCGGATCGAGGCCGAGTTCGCGCAAGGTCACGGCGGACTCTTCCATCTCGGCGGCGCGGCGCTCGCCGTGGCTCGCCATGCGCTCCAGATTGTAATCGGCGATCTTGGTCCAATCGAGCGTCGGATAATTGTTCTTCAGCGACGCCGTCACTTCCTCCAGCAGGCCGGCGCGGGCGGCCGCGAGGAAGCATTCGAGCGTGAGCGCCTCGATACCCTTGATCATCACGCTGCGGATCATCTTGATCGCCGCCGCCTGGCCGGTCTCAGTTCCGGTCACCGACAGCTGCATCTCCAGTTCGCGCAACAGCGGCGAAATCTCCTCGGCGTGCGGGCCGGCGAGCAGCAGCGGCGTGCGGTGGCGTAGCGGATGGATCGGCGCGATCACCGCCACGTCCACATAGCGCGCACGCTCGCCCAGCAGCTTGGCGGTCTCCTGCTTGCGGCCGGGCGAGACTGAATTGATGTCGAGATAATAGGGCGAACCGGTGAGATGCGGTTCGACCGAACGGGCGGCCTCCACGCTCGAGGCGGCGGTCACCGCGGAAACGATCATGTCGGTCTCAGCAACCGCGTCGGCGGCCGAATTCGCCAGCCGCACGCCGATCTTGTCGCCAGCCGCCTTGAGCCGCTCACCGGCGGCCTGCGGGAACAGGATATCCCAGGCGGCGATGCGCTCGATGCCGGCGTCGCGTAAGCCCGCGGCGATCGCCTGCCCGGCCTCGCCGAAACCAATGAACGAAACACGCGGAGTATTGCGGCGGGTCATGGCTGTCCTGGTCCGTGGATGCTTGGCGATATTTTAGCGCATGATCCCGAAAAGTGGGAACCGGTTTTCGGAAAAGATCATGCGCAAATCTAAATGGTTTTCACGGGCGCGTCTTGCCGGGTGGTCTGGTAGCTCACCGCCATCAGCCATTGGCCGCCGCGCTTGACGAAGACGCGGCTCACGCGCGCCGCCTTGCCGGTGAACGGCTGGTGCTCGCAGGTCATCACCATCGCATCGTGAAAATCGAACAGCCGCGCCGACACCAGCGGGGCGGGGGCGGAATTGGCGTCTGCTCGCTTCTGCTCCTCGATCACCGCCTTGCGGTCGGCCTTGCTGTGGCGCCGTGCAGCGCCGACCACCATGAATTCGTCGGCCACGTGGTGCGCCCAGGTTTCGGCATCGTGATGCATCACCGCGGTTTCCAGCCGCTGCCAGGAGGCGAGCGCGTCGCGCTCATCGGCGTTGCGCGGCTGATAGGGAATGGTCTTGCAAGGGTTATCCCACTGCTTGCGGCCCGGGCCGTGCGGGGCGGCGGGGAGATTTTGCGAGACCTCGTGATACACAAGCGCGCGCCATGACCCGGAGCGCCTGACCCAGATGCGCAGCACGAACACCTTGTCGTGGTCGACTGCGATGGTGGCGACGTCGCCGTAACGATGGAGCGTGGGCGTTAATCCTGCTTCGACGCCGAGCGGCGGCATCGGCATATTTTGCGCCGCTTGCGGCTTGCTCACGATGCGGCCCTGAATATCGACCCAGGTGAAATCGTCGTCGAGCAGGGTCGCGGCCGCACCGGCATCGCCGCTCGCCAGCGCGGACACCAGCGCGCGATCGGCCGTCAGCAAGTCGTCGTCCGGCGCCATCGCGAGCTATTTGTGGTCCACCGGCGGCGTGCCGTGGGTGTGGAACGACTCGATGGTCTTCAGGCCCCAGGCCTGGCCTTTCTTGCGCTCTTCCTCGGTCCAGCGGATTGGTTTCCAATCCGGCGCCAGCACCAGCCGCGCGCCGGCGCAGGACACCTCGATGCGGTTGCCACCGGGCTCGTACACATACAGGAAGAAGGTCTGCTGGATCGCGTGCTTGTGCGGCCCGGTCTCGATGTAGACGCCGTTCTCCAGGAATACATCGGCGGCGCGCAGCACGTCCTCGCGCGAATCAAGCGCGTAGGTGACGTGATGCAGCCGGCCCTTGGTGCCGGTGTGGTCGCGCGTGTAAGCGAAGTCGTAGGACTTATTGGTGGCGGTCATCCACATGCCGGCTTCGCTGCCGTCGTTGAGCACGATCTGCTCGGTGAGCATGAAGCCGAGATATTTTTCGAAGAACTCGCGATTGGCCTTGATGTCGACCGCCAGGCCATTGAAGTGGTCGATGCGCCGCACATTGCAGCCGCGCGCCGGGTAGCGCTGCGCCTGGTTTTTCAGCGCCGGCTTCTTGTCCGGCGGCGCCTCGTACCATTCGGTGTCGTAATAGAGTTCGATCACGTGGCCGTCGGGATCCTTACAGACAAACGTCTTGCCATGGCCGAGGTCGCCGTCGCTCCAGCCGACATCGAAGCCGGAGCCTTTCAGCGCGGCGGCGCGCCGCTCCAGCGCCTGCGGGCTGCGGGTGCGGAAAGCGGCATGCGCCAGTCCCGAGGTCTTCGATGCGGTGAGCTTGAGCGAATAGCGTTCATAGTCGTCCCAGGCGCGCAGATAAACGCGTCGAACCCTTCTCGCCGCTCTGGGTCATGCCCATCACGTCGATAAAGAACTTGCGGCTCTCCTCGAATTTCGGCGTCAGGACTTCGACATGGCCGAGATGGGCGATGTCGCGAATGGGCTCCGGCGGCATGGGACCGTTCTTGAGCGTTGCTGTCATGTCGTCAATTCTGCCGAACCGCGCGCGCGAACGCCAGCACCAGATTGTTGGCCGGCATGGGCGCGATTTCGGTAGAGCGTCAGCCCGGCCCGGTCCGCGAGCGATTTCAGATCGCCGACATCGCGCACGCCCCAGTCCGGGTTTTCCGCCCGCAAAGTGGCGTCGAAGGCGGCATTGCTCGGCGCGGTATGCGCCCCGTCGCGCATGAACGGACCGTAGATGAACAGCCGGCCACCGTCGCGCAACAGACGGCCGGCGCCGGAGAAGAGGTTTTGCGACACGCGCCAAGGCGCGATGTGCAGCACATTGATGCAGACGATGGCCGTGAGCTCGCCGCCGGCTTTGCCGTCCGCAACCCAAGTCCAATCCGGATCGGTGAGGTCGATGCGCTGCGGCGCGCGCAGGTTGGCAAGCCCAGCGTCACGCCGCCAGGCGGCGATGCTGGCGAGATGGCGACGCGTAAATATCGCTCGGCCACCAGGTGAGGTGAGGCGCCTGGCGCGCGAACGCGACGGCGTGCTGCCCGGTGCCGCTGCCGAGTTCCAGTATGTCTCCGGCCTGCTCGCGCATGAATTCGGCGATCGCCAACCAGATGGCTTCGTGGTTGCGGTGAAAGGCCGGTCCATCCAGTCGTCCGTCGGGCGCGGGCGGCGTTCCGTTTTTTCCGAATTCGACGACGAATTTTGCCATGGCTGCAATCGGACGCATCGGCTGGAGCGCAATTAGGCATGGCCGCCGGTCGCGGTCAAAGGTGAATTCGCTTAAGGACTAAGCTATCGGCGGATTACGCGGCCGGTGTTCGTTGTACCATCGCCTGCTTCATTGTTTTTACAGCCGTGATCGGGCAATATCGCGGCCTCAAGCGGGAATGCCGCGATCGGTCCGATGCTGTGGGGCGCTTCGGTCGGCTTAAGAAAAACATCTGGGAGGATGACATGCGCAAACTTTATTCGACACTGGCGGCTGCTCGCCGCCGCGGCGCTGACGCTGCCGGGCGCGGCCAATGCACAAAACAATAAGCTGATCGTGGCGCTGCCGACGACGCCGCCGAACGTCGTGCACATGCCGGTGCTGATCGCCAAGGAGCTCGGCCTGTACAAGGGCATCGAGGTCTACGACCATCCAGCTCGAGGGCGGCGTCTTTACCTATCGCGCCACGGTGGCGGGCAGCGCCGACGTGGCGCTGTCGGGCGGCGCGTTCACGATCGTCGGTCGCGCCAAGGGTGCGCCGACCAAGTTGATCCTGGCCAACGCGCCGAAGCTGGAAGCGTCGATGGTGGTCAACAAGGACATCAAGACGCTTGGCCGACCTCAAGGGCAAGCGCATCGGCATCCAGGAGCCGGGCGGCTTTGCCGACGTGCTCAGCCGCGGCGTGCTGCGCGTCGCCAAGATCGATCCCAAGGAGGTCAACTTCGTCAGCATCGCGTCGGAAGACGTTCCGGCGCTGGTCGCCAACCAGGTCGACACCGCGATCCTGCACGTCGAGCAGGTCATCGTCGCGCAGTCGAAGCTGCCGAGCCTGCATGCGGTCGCCCAATTGTGGGAAATCCAGCCGAAGAATCTCAACACCGTGATGGCGGTGACGGAAAAGACGATCGCCGACAAGCGCGCCGCGCTGCAGGCCTTCGTCAAAGCCAATATCGAGGCGACCCGGCTGATCTACACCGACAAGGCCAAGGTGCTGCCGGCCATTATCAAGTACACCGCAGCTGCCGAAAGACGTGGCCGAGAAGGCGCTCGACTACATGATCAAGAACTGCATCTGGGATGCCAATACCGGCCTCGGGCCCGAGCGCATCAATTTCACCGCCGACCTGATGGAAAAGGTCGGCAACATCGCGCAAGGCAAGGTGCCGAAATACGAAGAACTGGTCGATCTGTCGTTCGCCGAAAGAGGCGATCGAGGAGCTCGGCGAATGGAAGGGCCCGGTATGTCCGTCCGACGAGAACGTAGTGACATCTGACGACTCGAGCGCTCATGGGCACACGGAGCAATTGCGATGAGCATTGGCCAGTGACGTTCGCGCCAGCGGCTCGCAGCCGGCGCAGCAACCGGCAGCGGTTGTGCCGGTGCGCGATCCGTGGATGGGAACGCCCGCGCTTTTATCGCTACGGTTTTCTCGCGTTGATCCTGATCGTCTGGGAAATCGTCGGGCCGTTGATCAATCCGATCTTCTTTTCCTATCCGTCGAAAATCGCGGTTGCATTCTACGATCTGACCGTCGTCACCGGCGAGCTGCCGTATTATCTGGTGGCAGAGCCTGGAGGTCCTGGTCTACGGCCTTAGCATTGCAATCGTGGTCGGCATTCCGCTGGCGATGGCGATGGCGCGCTCTGCGCCGGCTCGACTGGTCGCTCGACCTGCCGATCAACGCGCATGTACGCGACGCCGATGGTGGCGCTGGTGCCGCTGCTGGTGCTGTGGTTCGGCATCTACATGAAGCCAAGATGATCGTCGTATTCCTGTTCGCGGTATTCCCGGTCCTGATCAACACCTATCAGGGCGTGCGCGAATGCGACAAGAACATGATCGAGGTCGCGCGCTCATTCCGTTCCAACGAGCGGCGGATGTGGCAGGACGTGCTGCTGCCATTCGCGCTGCCCTATATCGTCGCCGGCATCCGGCTCGCCATCGGCCGCGGGCTGATCGGCATGATCATCGCCGAATTCTACACCACCATTTCCGGCCTCGGCTTACATGATCACGCGCTACGCCCATATCTTCGACATGGACAAGACGTTCGTGCCGGTGATCGTGCTGATGATCCTCGGCGTGTCGCTCACCACCTTGTTGAAATGGGTCGAGCGCCGCATCGCGCCCTGGAGCAACGCCAACCGCTGAGCGGCGCGCAACGATCGCTTCCATGCCGACTATCTTTCATGGCAGCACGATTTCCACATAGCGTAGCAGCGTCGTCTCGCGCCAAAAGGTAAAGCCGCCGTCGCCGGCGGCTTTACCTCGATCGGTCAAACGTGTGGCCGTCTACTTGAGCTGGGTCGAGATGCTCGTGAAGCTCGTGTTGAGCTTGCCGCCGATCGTATTGACGATGGCGATAATCGCGACCGAGATGCCGGCGGCGATCAGGCCGTATTCGATGGCGGTGGCTCCGCTCTCATTTTCATAAATGCAACAATCTTTGACATGTGACTCAACGCTCCGTTTCCATTGACAGACGTGCAGCGTGGGCCGCGCGCATTAACAATGCGTGCTGTGAATCAATTAAAAGCGTTAAACGACGTTTATGATGGCCGGGAACATTTTCAATCGCGCGTACGGTATTTGGAAACCTTCCCCGAGCGCTCACGCCCGTCGTTCGAGCCAAAAAAGAAGCCGCCCGTCGCCGGCGGCTTCATGACATCAGCCTTATCGTCATTACTTGAGCTGGGTCGAAACGCTCGTGAACGTGGTGTTGAGCTGGGTGCCCAGGGCGTTGACGGTGGCAATGATCGCAATCGAAATACCGGCGGCGATCAGGCCGTATTCGATGGCGGTAGCGCCATTCTCGTTTTTCAGGAATGCGACGAGCTTGGACATCGGTAGTACTCCGCAGCTAGCCCCCCGCCTGTAGCTTGCTAGCGTCCGGCGCGTTAAAAAACTTCTTGCATGAATGCCAAAATGCAAACTAACGAACGCTTCGGCAATAGATCGAATTTAAGCCGATAGAATTTAAATAGACGCTATATAAAATTTGGATAAAGCGCCGCTGAAGGTCATATTGCCGATTGTGACAGCGAAAGCGCGATCGATCGGCCCTTGGTTCCCAAATGCGCGTCATTATTGCCGGCTTTCCTTTGCCGCACGCCATCTCGTTCAAGGCTTAGCTCCGAGCGCCCCAAGAGCCTGCCATTGTAAAGCCTTGCCGTCGTGCTTATCTGTCGGGTAACCGACGCATGATTGTCGGCGCCTAGCATTCAATTTCTGTCCTCCGCAGCAGGCGCTGATCGGCGCGCTGGTGAACATGTTGCGGTTTCTCGGCCTCATCCGATGAGGTTTGGAGAACCGACATGGACGCCAGGGCATCCCCTTTGGGGACAAACGGCATTTTGCAATGCCTTTCCGGCAAGACGCTGGACTTGCTCGCGCCGCATCTGCGCAACGTGAAGCTTGAGCAGGGCACGATTCTGCATAAAGCCGGCGAGGCCATCACCGACGTCTATTTTCCGCTGAGCGGCATGGTGTCGATGCTCGCCGTCCTGAAAAGCGGCGAGGCGATCGAGGCCGGCGTCATCGGCCGCGAAGGATTTGTCGGCGGCTATAAGGGCGTGCGCGGCTGGCGTCCATTTGGCCACGCGGTCATGCAGATGAGCGGCGAGGCGATGCAGCTCAATATTCGCCACTTCAAAAAGGCCTATGACGCCAGCGATGAGCTGCGCATCCTGGTCAATGGATATCAGTCGGTCTTGTATTTCCAGGCGCAGCAAACCGCCGCCTGTCAGGCGCTGCATCAGGTCGAGGCGCGCATGTGCCGCTGGCTCTTGCAAGCGCAGGACGCGGTCGGCGGCGACACCCTGAACCTGACGCAGGAATTCCTCTCGCAGATGATGGGCGTGCGCCGCACCAGCGTCTCGGGCAGCGCCACCAAGATTCAGGACGCGGGTTTGATTTCCTACACGCGCGGCATCATCCGCATTCTCGATCGCAAAGGCCTGGAAAAATCCGCCTGCGAATGTTATGCCGCCGTCCGCGGCGCGATCGCCGACGCCATGCCGCGGGCGTAGCGGTGATAGGCAGCAGGCACGTTTAATAATTCAAACGTCTTCCGGCTTATCGACGTAAACGAGCCCGGCCTTCGCCAGCCCCTCGCGCATCTTGTACATATCGAGGCTGAGCTGGCCTGCTTCGAGTTGCTTGCGCTTGCCGTCCTCGTCGTCCTTGCGCTTCTGCGCTTTGGCGGCGACTTCCACCGCGAGCTTTTTCGGCACGACCACGACGCCGTCGTCGTCGGCCACCACCACGTCGCCGGGCTCGACATTGACGCCCGCGCACACCACCGGAATGTTGACCGCGCCGAGCGTGGATTTCACCGTGCCCTTGGCCGAGATCGCCTTCGACCACACCGGAAAGCCCATCTCCTTGAGCGGCTTCACGTCGCGGCAGCCGGCGTCGATCACCAGGCCGATGACGCCGCGCGCATGCAGCGCGGTCCCCAGCAATTCGCCGAACATACCGTCGGAATTGTCGGCGGTGCAGCCGACCACCAGCACATCGCCCTTCTGGCATTGCTCGACCGCCACATGGATCATCCAGTTGTCGCCGGGCTGCGCCAGCACGGTGACCGCGGGCCCGGCGATCTGCGCGCCGGCCCAGATCGGCCGCATGTAGGGCCGCATCAGGCCGGAGCGCCCGAGCGCCTCGTGCGCGGTGGAGACGCCAACCGCGCCGAGCGTTCCAATGGCGTTGCTATCGGCGCGTTTGATGTTGCGGACGACGACGGGTTTCATTTCAGAATCTCCTCGACGGTCGGGAACAGCCGCTGATAGGCCTCGCCATAGGTCATCGGCACGCCGGTGTTGCGCGCGCCTTGAATGCCGCGGTTGAGCGCGACGCGCTCATAGTAAGCCCACAGGTGCTTCTGCGCGGCCAGGATCTGGAAGGCTTTGTACTTCTGCTCCCAAACCTCGTCGATCTTGAGAATGAGATTGGGCTTGTAGTTGCACATTTCCGGTTGGTGCGGCTCGAACAGGAACACCGGCGGCGCCGAGTACTTATATTTGGCGTCCGGCTTGTGGCCCATGGCCTGCGCCACCACGCGGGTCTCCTGCGCGAAATGCGCGGCGTTGGGGTGGTCGAAATTGTACGGGTCTTCGAGCGCGTGGGTGAGCACGAAGGACGGGTTCAGCTCGCGATAGATGTCGACCATGCGGTCGAAATGTTTCTCGGCCAGCTTCAGCGGATAGTCGCCGCAATCGAAGAACTCGATTTCGGCGCCCAAAAGCTTGGCCGCGCGTTCGGCCTCGTCCTTGCGGCCGGCTTTCACCTTTTCCAGCGTGGCGCCCGGCTCTTTCCAGGCGAACTGGCTTTCGCCGCGCTCGCCGAACGACAGGCACACGATTTTCACCGTGTAGCCGCGCTTGGCGTGCAGCGCGATGGCGCCGCCCGCGCGCCAGACGAAATCGCCGGGATGGGCGGTGATGACAAGTCCGGTTTTTTGCCCGGTCTTTTGTTCCGGCATGAACGCACAACTCCATTCTCAAATTGGCGGCTTTCCAATAGCATTTGCCGGCGCAACCGGCCAGAAAGTCTTTTCCCTCATGGATGCCACGCCCGCGACCACGCTTCGCATTGCCATCGCCGATTATCCGCACACGCTGCCGCTCAAGCGCGGCGAGATCGTCTCGCCGTCGTTGAAGCTGGAATTCGTCGACGTGAAGCCGATGCACAAGGCGTTCAAGCCGATGGTGCGGGAACACGCCTACGATGCCAGCGAAATGGCGCTGGTCACCTATCTACAGGCGAAGATCTACAACAAGGGCTTGAAGCTGCTGCCGGCCGCCATGCTGGCGCGGTTTCAGCATGGGACCATGCTGTTCAACGCCGAGCGCGGAAAGATCGGGCCCTCCGACTTGGCCGGCCGCCGGATCGGCGTGCGCTCATACAGCCAGACGACCGGCGTCTGGATCCGCGGCATTCTCGCCAACGACTATCGGGTCGATCTCAGCCGTGTGCAGTGGGTAACCTTCGAGGACGGGCATGTAGCCGAGGCCAAGGACCCATCCGGCGTGATGCGCGCGCGCTCCGATCAGGACATGACCGACATGCTGATTGCCGGCGAGCTCGACGCCGCGATCTATGGCGCGGCGATTCCGAACGATGCGCGGCTGCAAAGCGTGATCCCCAATCCGGACCTGGCGGCGCGCGCCTGGTACGAAAAGCGCCGCTTGCTGCCGGTCAATCATATGGTGGTTGTGACGGAAACCCTGGCGCGCTCAAATCCGCAAGCGGTCGCCGAACTCTACCGCTTGCTGCAAGCGGGAAAGAAGGCGGCCGGGCTGCCGGTGGCCGGCCAGATCGATACCGCGCCGTTCGGCAAAGAGGCCAACCGGCCGAGCCTCGAATTGCTGATTTCCTACGCCGTCCAGCAGGGACTGATTTCTCGACCGCTCGATGTCGACGAGCTTTGGTAGGCGGGCTCACGCGCGCGCAATCCAGCGCATGATCCCGAAAAGTGGGAACCGGTTTTTGGATTAGATCATGCGCCTGCCTAAAAGCCATAACGGGCAGACCGTCGTCTGCCCGTCACAAGCTCTCGGATCCATTTCCGGCGCGCGGGCGTGAGCCCACAGCGACGTACCCAGTTACTGAGAGCCAGGATCGGCAAACATGGACCACGAATACTGCAAGCAGCACCCACGTCCCATGCCCGCTCCGGTCATGGCGGCCATCCGTGTCCGGCGTGAGCCGAAGATGGGTGACCTGCGCGCAAGCCTACGCACGTCGCCGCGCCTGGCAAGCGCAACGTTACGCTGTTGATAATTGCGAGGACGAAATAAGGCGATCAAAATGAAGCGCCTCTCGACAATATTCCTATAGGATAATTATCGCTTAGTCGCCGATGACCTGATACGCACCACTCGTTTCAGTTACGGTAAACTTACTACCTTGGCGGCCAGCAGTTTCGCCGCGCGACCAGACCCTAAAGCGGTATATTTTACCAGCCTCGGCAGTGAATTTGAGAACGTAGCGGCCCGGAATTATTGAACTATACGTCGCGATGACGACCGGCCCCGGCGCGATGTCGCCTGTATAGATTTCGGAATTACCGATATCGATAACGTGCGAACCATTTATTTCGACAGACGCAGACCCAGCAAAAAATGTATTGCCCGCGCGGCTCATAATAACTTGAGCCATGCCCGGCTTTAAAGGGTGCTCTTGCGGGGGATCGGATGCACAACTGACACAAATTAGAAAGATTGAGGTAGCAATCAAACTGCGCACGACAGCGGTTTTCATGCAGGGCCTAGCGCGGTTTTTGCTTTGTTTTCGCCATCTGCTTCACCCGGCGAGACCCCCCGTTCTTTTTTGTAAATATCCTTTAGTGGCGTCGGGGGGCCGGCAAATGCGCCTCGCAAAATGGTTTGCAAGCGTCGTTGCGTTTCTGCGCCGCTGTATTGGTCGTGGCTGCATTTCTCAGTCATTGCTCAATACTAGCACACCCGTGGTCGCTTCGCTCAATGGGGCCCTCGCCCGGACAAAGTGGGCAGGAAAACGCCTTGGTGATCTTGAAAGAACAATCGAATCCTTCCGGGAGGCGCAACACGATGCGATTCGCTGGGAGTTCGATTTGGAGCGCCCTGGCGAAGTCAAATTCCGAACAACCCAATAGCTCGGGCGCAATCGCGCCGCGAGAACGATGGCGGCTAGACGCCAAAACGAAACGAGGCGCCCTTGCCAGGACGCCTCGTTCAACACAACGCAACTTACGAGATGCACTTAGCGCCAGTGGCAACGCCGGTGGCCCCAGTCGTCGCGCCAGCACACGCGTTCGCGATAACGCGGCTCGCCCTGGGCGCCGATCGCGGCGCCGGTGGTGCCGCCGATCACCGCGCCAACCGCGGCGCCCTCGGGGCGTCCAGTGACGGCGCCGCCGATGATAGCGCCCGCGCCGGCGCCGACGATCGCACCGCCAATCGGGATCTTGCGCGTTGGCACTCATCGGCATCGCCGCCAGTGCGGCCAACGTCGCAACAGCCAGAATTGCTTTGCGCATGATATCCTCCCACTATGAACTTCAGGTGTAATTACTAACGTTTGCCGGGAGAATTCGTTCCATGACGCGATTATCCGCCCGCGAACGGCTCGAGGCCGCGCTCGCGCGCATCGATGACCGACAAGGCGAGGGCGCGCGCGCCTGCCTCACCGTTTACCGCGAGGCAGCGAAGGCCGCGGCCGAGGCCGCCGATGCACGCGCCCGCGCCGGCATTTCGTTGGGGCCGCTCGACGGCGCCATCGTCAGCATCAAGGATCTGTTCGACGTTGCCGGCGAGGTGACGCGCGCCGGCTCCAAGCTGCTCGCCGAGGAGGCAAAACCGGCGGAGGCCGACGCGCCGGTGGTGCGCCGCCTGCGCAGCGGTGGCGCGGTGATCGTCGCCAAGACCAACATGACCGAATTCGCCTATTCCGGCATCGGCGCCAATCCGCATTTCGGCACGCCCGGCAATCCCGCCGACCGCAAACGCGTGCCCGGCGGTTCGTCGTCGGGCGGCGGCGTGGCGGCGGCCGATGGCATGTGCGAGATTTCCATCGGCAGCGACACCGGCGGCTCGGTGCGCATTCCGGGCGCGCTCTGCGGCATCGTCGGCTTCAAGCCGAGCCGGCAGCGCGTGCCGATCGATGGCGCTTTTCCGCTGTCGCAAAGCATCGACTCGATCGGGCCGATGGCCAAGACCGTTGCCAATTGCGCCAAGGCCGATGCGGTGATGGCGGGCGAGGATTTCGCGCCATTCGAACCGGCTCCGCTTGCGGGCTTGCGTATCGGCATCGCGCAAGGATTGCCGCTGGAAAATCTGGACGAGACGGTGGCCAAACGTTTTCCGCAAGCGATCGATCGGCTGGAGCGCGCCGGCGCGCGGCTTTCCAACGAGAAGCTGGCGCTGCTCGACGGCATGGTGAAGGTCAACAGCCGCGGCGGCGTGCAACCGGCGGAAGCCTTCGCCTTGCATCGCGATCGGCTCGACCGGCGCGGCGACATGATCGATCCGAATGTGCGCGCGCGGCTGGAACGGGCGCGCAGCATCACCGCCGCCGACTATATCGAGATGGTGAACGAACGTAACCTACTGATCCGGGCCATGGACGCGCGGCTTGCCGACATTGACGTCTTGGCGACGCCGACCACGCCGATCGTCGCACCCACCATGGACGAAGTAGCGGCGCCGGATAATTTCGCCCGCAAGAATGCCATGCTGCTGCGCAATACCGTGATCTGGAATTTCTTCGATTGCTGCGCGATCACGCTGCCGATGCCGCGTGAGGGCGGCTTGCCTGCCGGGCTGATGCTAATTGTTCGCAATGGCCACGACCACCGGCTGTTCCGCATCGCAGCGGCGGTGGAGCGATTGCTCGGATCTTGATCGGTCGGTAGATGTCGCGCGGAAAATGATGTGTTGCGGTAAGGCAATAATTCGGCATCATGGCGTCAACGGCCGTCAAGCCGACAGGGAGGATATTGATATGACCCGCAAAATGACCACGACCGCAGCACGCGTCACCCGCCGCACCGTTTCCGCCGGCCTGGGCGCTGCCATCGCCGCCGGCACCGCGCCCTTCAACATCGTGCGCGCGCAGGGCGCCGCGCTGAAAGTGGGCGTGCTGCTGCCGCGTTCCGGTTACCAGGCCGGCATCGGACAGGACTGCCAGCGCGGCGTCGATATCACGGCGGGGATTCTGAAGGACCTCGGCCTGCCTTCGCTCCAGCTCATGAACGCCGATACCGAGACCAATGTCGAAGTCGCCCGCTCGCGGGCCGAGAAGCTGATCGGCGAGGGCGCGCAGCTGCTGGTCGGCGCCTTCGATTCCGGGCAGAGCACGGCAATCGCGCAGGTGGCCGAGCAGAAGGGCATCCCGTATGTGATTAACATCGCCGCTGCCCCGCCGATCACGGAGCAGGGCTACAAGTTCGTGTTCCGCAATTTCCCCACCGCCGGCATGATCCTGCGCGACGCCTTCGTCGATCAGTTGCAAGTGTTCGAACTCACCGGCGCAGCGCCGAAGACTGCGGTGTTCATGCACGTCAACGACACCTTCGGCACCGCGATGAAGGGCGGTATCGGCGCGGTGATGCCAAAGTTCGACATGCCGTACAAGATCGTGGAGACGATCGCTTACGATCCGGCGGCGCGTGACCTGTCGGTGGAAATCTCCAAGGCCAAGGCGACCGGTGCCGACGCGTTGCTGATGGTCAGCCGGCTCAACGATGCCATCCTGCTCACGCGCGAATTGGTCAAGCAGCGCTGGACGCCGATGGCGATCTTGAGCATGGGCCCGGGCTGGTACGAGGACCAGTATATCAACACTCTTGGCAAGCTGTCGGACGGGCCGCTGAGCTTTGCGCCCTGGTACGATCCGAACAAGAAAATGTCGAAGCAGCTCGAAGCCGCGCTCGCCAAGGTGCATCCAGGCTCCAACCTGAACACTAACCACGTTTACACCTTCGAGGCGCTGCTGATCGCCGCCGACGCCTACAAGCGCGCCGGCTCGGCCGATCCGAAGGCGCTCGCCGACGCGGTGCGCACGACCAATATCAAAGACAATGTCAGCATCGGCCCCGGCATCCAGTTCGACGCCAAAGGCCAGAACGACAAGATCCTGGGTGGCGGCATCCAGAATCGCGGCGGCAAGCTGCTCACCGTCGCCCCGAAGGAAGCGGCCAATGGCAAGCCGGAATGGCCGCTCAAACCATACGACAAGCGCAGCTGAGGCGCACATTTCTCATCCTTGTTCCGGCCGCCGCTTGTTTCGGCGGCCGGTACTTTGCTGCATAGGATTGTCGGGTGCCGGCAGATATTTATCTCAACGTGGCCGTCGGCGGGGTCTTGACCGGCCTTGTCTACGGCCTGATGGCGCTCGGCCTGTCGGTGATCTTCGGCGTGGTGCGCGTGGTCAATTTCGCCCACGGCGAGATGATGACCATCGCCATGTACATCGCGGTAACGCTGTTTACCGCCTTTCACCTCGACCCGCTGGTGATGCTGGTGCCGATCGCCGCGGTGATGTTCGCATTCGGCTACGTGCTGCAGAAGGCGGTGATCAACCGCTTCATCACCCGGCCCGAATACAGCCAGTTCCTGCTGCTGGTCGCGATGGCGATCATTATCGTCAATGGCCTGCTGATCGTTTTCGGGCCCGACGCGCAGAACGTGCAGACCTCTTACGCCTATGACAGTTTCCAGTTTGGCCCGCTGATTGTCGACGCCACCAAGGCCTATGCCGGCTTAGCCGCGATCGTGGTCGCGGCCGCGCTGTTCGCCTTCTTCAAGTACACAGCGCTCGGCACGGCGATCCGCGCCTGCGCTGATAATTACACTGGTGCGCTGGTGGTCGGGCTCGACGTGCGGCACTTCTATGCCTTGACCTTCGGCCTCGGCGCGGCCTGCGTCGGCGCCGCCGGCTGCATGCTGCTGCTGATATTCGACGTCACGCCCGCGGTCGGGCCGGCCTATACGCTGCTTGCCTTCGTCATCGTTATCACCGGCGGTCTCGGCTCGATGCCGGGCGCGCTCATCGGCGGCGTCTTGATCGGCCTCACCGAGGCGATGGCCGGATTGCTGTTCACGCCATCGGCCAAGAGCATGTTCGCGTTTGGCATCCTCGTTCTGGTTCTGCTGTTCCGCCCGCAGGGCATCATGGGCAAGAGGGCGGCATGATCGCCCGCCTGATCGAGGGTGTTCCGCGCCGTGCCTTGGCTTTGCTGGGCGCGCTGCTGGTGGCTCTCACAGCCGCGCCCTTGGTCGCCGGCGATTATCTGCTCACCGTGCTCATTCTAATTTTATACTTCGCCTATATCGGCCAGGCCTGGAACATCATGATGGGCTTTGCCGGGCAACTTTCGCTCGGGCACGCGCTCTATGTCGGGCTCGGCGCCTATACCGCGGCGGCGCTCTATGTCCATTTCGGAATCGGCCCCTGGCTCGGTTTCCTCGTCGCGCTGCCGGTGGCGGCGGCGGCCGGCGCATTCATCGGCTTTCTCGCGTTCCGCTTTCGCGTTGCCGGCGTCTATTTCGCCATCCTCACCATAGCCGTGGCTGAATTCGCCCGCGTCGGCTTCGATCATTTGAGCTGGACCAGCGGATCGTCAGGACTGTTCCTGCCGGTCGCGCAATATACTCATAACGATCTCTGGCACCTGCGCGGCCATCCGGTGATGTTCTATTACATTATTCTCGCCGCGACCGTGCTCGCCTTCATTTTCTGCCGCGCGCTACTGCAAAGCCGCGTCGGCTATTTCTGGCTAGCGATCCGCGAGGACGAGGAGGCGGCGCGCTCGGCCGGCATCGATACGTTCCACTACAAGATGGTCGCTGTGGTGATCTCCGCCGCCATGACGTCATTTGCCGGCGTGATCTATGCGTTCTTCTACAACAACCTGTTTCCGGAGCAGGTGTTTCATATTTTGCGCTCGATCGAGATCATTCTTGGACCAATCGTCGGCGGCGTCGGCACGCTATTCGGACCGATCCTGGGGGCCTTCGTGCTGACAGGCCTGGCGGAAACCCTCACCGCTGCGCTGGCGGCGTTAGGGGTCGATCTGCCCGGTGCCAAGCGGGTGTTCTACGGGATCTGCCTGCTGCTGGTGATCATGGCGCTGCCGGACGGGGTTTGGCCGTGGCTCAAGCGCGTGCTCGGACTGACGGAGACAAAATCGTGAGCACGCTTCTTAAGGTCGATGCCGTCAGCAAGCGGTTCCGCGGCCTGATCGCGGTCGATCGGCTTAGTTTCGAGGTGCCCGAGCGCGGCATCTTCGCGGTGATTGGCCCGAACGGCGCCGGCAAGACCACGCTGTTCAACATGATCGCCGGCGTGTTTGCGCCCGACAGCGGCGCCATCGCCTTCGCCGGTGAGCGTATCGACGGCCTCACGCCCGACCGGGTCTGCCGGCGCGGCATCGGCCGCACCTTCCAGCTGGTGCGGCCGTTTCCGGCATTGAGCGTCGAGGACAATGTCATCGTCGGCGCGCTGCTGCATCGCCAGCATGTCGACGCGGCACGCGCGCATGCGCACGAGGTGCTGCGCCGGCTCGACCTTTACGACAAGCGCGCGCAACGCGCCTCGGCGCTGACATTGCCGGACCGCAAACGGCTGGAAGTAGCGCGCGCGCTCGCCACCGATCCGAAACTTCTGTTGCTCGACGAGGTGATGGCCGGATTGCGGCCGACCGAGACCGACCGCATCGTTGCCATCCTCAAAGAGCTCAATCGCGAAAGCGGGCTCACCATCCTGTTGATCGAGCACGTGATGCGCGCGGTGATGGCGCTCGCCTCGCGCATCCTGGTGCTGCATCACGGCGCGGCGATTTCGGAAGGTGCGCCCAGTGAGGTCGTGCGCGACCGCGCGGTGATCAACTCCTATCTCGGCGCGGAGGCGGTTTCGTAATGCTCAAGATCGAGAACCTCGACGTGTTCCACGGCGACGCCCAGGCGCTCGACGGCGTCTCGCTCGACATCGAGCAGGGCGCGATCGTCGCTATTGTTGGAGCGAACGGCGCCGGCAAGACGTCGCTCATTCGTACCATTGCCGGCATGCATAAACCCGCGCGCGGACGCATCCTGTTTCGCGACAAGGACATCGCCGGCTGGCCGAGCCACAAGGTCTGCGATCTCGGCATCGGCCAGGTGGCGGAAGGCCGCCAGGTTTTCCCGTCGCTGTCGGTTGCCGAGAATCTGGCCATGGGCGCGATGCTGCCGCGCGCGCGCGCCTCGCGCGTGCGCAATCTCGAACGCGTCTACGCGCTGTTTCCGAAGCTTGCCGAGCGCCTCGATCAGGCCGCCGGCACGCTATCCGGCGGCGAGCAGCAGATGCTCGCCATTGGACGATGTTTAATGGGCGCGCCGGATCTGGTGATGTTCGACGAGCCATCGTTCGGCCTGGCGCCGACCGTCGTGCAAAGCGTGCTCAAGACCGTGCGCGATCTCAATCGCGAGGGTCTCACCTGCGTGCTGGTCGAGCAGAACGTGGCGGTGTCGCTCAAGCTCGCCAGCCAGGCCTATGTGCTGGAGAACGGCCGCATCACGCTTGCCGGCAGCGGCGAGGCGCTGCTGGTCGATGATCGCGTGCGACAGGCGTATCTGGGGCTATAGCGCTGGCCTACTCCACGCGCCCGGCGCCGCAAAAGAAAATCGAGCGCCGCCACACGCATGCTGAGCGGGTAATCGGGGAAACTGGAGCGCAGCAACTTCAGCGCGTCCGCGTCGGTGGCGGGCGCGAACTGAATCACGCGTTCCAGCATCTTGATCGGGTCAATGGCTGGTGAAAAGGAATGCCGCTCGGATCTGAAGGCTTCGCCCATTGGAATGAAGTCCCGCGCGATGTGAAATCACAGCATCAAACCCCGGCGGATTAAACGCACCGAGCCGCCAGAGTTCCTCCAGCGGAGTTGTTTTTCGAACGGGATGATTGGTCATTCCGGAGTGCCCCGAAATGACATAAATCAAGCCGGGCCGGACTTATTTCAGCGGCGGCCCGATGGTCACGCTCAGCTTGCCGACACCCTCGACTTCGCATTCGATCTTGTCGCCGGCGACGGTGGCGGCGACGCCTGACGGCGTACCGGTCATGATGATGTCGCCGGCCGCGAGCGCGACCATTTCCGAGAGCTTGGAGATGATCTCCGGTACGTTCCAAATCAATTGATTGAGGTCGCCGTCCTGGCGCAGCTTGCCGTTGACCTTGAGCGTGATCTTGCCCTTGGCCGGATGGCCGATGTCGCTCGCCGGCTTGAGTGGTCCGCACGGCGCGGAATGGTCGAACGCCTTGCCGACTTCCCACGGCCGCTTCAAGTCGCGCGAGGCGATTTGCAGGTCGCGGCGGGTGAGATCGATGCCGACGGCGTAGCCGTAGATGCAATCATTGGCCTTGGCGACCGGGATGTTGCGGCCGCCGCTCTTGAGCGCGACCACGAGTTCGACCTCGTGGTGCATGTCCTTGGTCAGCGACGGATAGGGCACCGTTCCGCCGTCCGGCACGATCGCGTCGGCGGGCTTGGCAAAGAAGAACGGCGGCGCACGCTCGTCCTGGCCCATCTCGCGGATGTGCTCGATATAGTTGCGGCCGACGCACCAGACGCGGCGAACGGGGAAAGTCTTAGGCGTGCCGGCGACCGCGATGGTCGGCTGCGGGGCTGCCGGAATGACGTAACGGCTGTCGTCGGTGGGCATGATGCTGCGTCGGTTGGAGGGTTCGCGTGATGGAAGGATGAGGCGGCTGGTCAGGGCCGCTGTCCGGTTATCAGGTGAAGCACGTCGCCGTCAACGGCTCCCGCCCGCTCTGGCGCTGAGCTTCGGGCGCTGACCTCAAGTCGACGCCACGGCCGCGACCGGCGTGCGTGGTTCCTGCTCCTTGAGCTGGAGCCGGTAGAACGCGGCATAGCGGCCGCTCTTGCGCAGCAATTCGTCGTGCCGGCCGGATTCCGATGCGCGGCCGGCCTCCAAGACGTAGATGCGGTCGGCGTGCGAGACCGTGTGCAGCCGGTGTGCGATCGCAAGCGTGGTGCGGCCCCGGCAGAGATGCTCCATCGCCTCGCGCACCTGCAGCTCGGATTCGGAATCGAGCGCGGCGGTGGCCTCGTCGAGCAGGATGATCGGCGCATTCTTGATCAGCGCGCGCGCAATGGCCACGCGCTGGCGTTCGCCGCCGGAGAGCTGCAGTCCATGCTCGCCAACCGGCGTGTCGTAGCCGCGCGGGAAGGACATGATGAAATCATGCGCATAGGCCCCCTTGGCGGCTGCGATGATTTCGTCCTCGCTGGCGCCCGGTTTTCCGAATTCGATATTTTCGCGGACCGTACCGCGGAACAGAAACGTGTCCTGCCCGACATAGGCGACGTGCTGGCGCAGCGAGCGCCGCGACACCTGGGCGATATCCTGCTCATCGATGATGATCTTGCCGCGCTCGGCTTCATAGAAGCGCAGGATCAAATTGAACACGGTCGATTTTCCGCCGCCCGAGGGTCCGACCAGCGCGGTCAGCTTGCCCGGCTCGGCCACGATCG
This sequence comes from uncultured Alphaproteobacteria bacterium, assembly GCA_963781875.1. Lineage (GTDB taxonomy): Bacteria > Pseudomonadota > Alphaproteobacteria > Rhizobiales > Xanthobacteraceae > Pseudolabrys. The sequence continues at coordinate 22,053 of CAWAHP010000006.1, read as the reverse complement.
ATATGCCGCGCAGCACCGCTTCGTCGCTGTGATAGCCGAAATGAACGTCGTCAAATTCCAGCCGCGGCGTCTTGATCTGCAAAGCCGGCTTGTCGTTGTCGGCGGGTTCGCTCGGCGGGCTGTCGATCACCTCGAACAGGATGCGCACGCCCACCAGCGCGCTGTTGAGTTCGATGTTGAGACGGGCAAGCCGCTTGGCCGGTTCGTAGGCCAGCAGAAATGCGGCGATGAAGGAGAAGAATTGCCCGGCTGTTGCGCCAGTCTCGATCACGCGATAGCCGGCATAGATCAGGGCGATGGCGATGGCACAGCCGCCGAGCGCTTCCATCAGCGGGCTTGCGCGATTGGAGACGCGCGCCATTTTGTTGGCTTCATGCTCGACGTCCGCGACATTGCGGTTAAAGCGCTCGCGCATAATGTCTTCGAGCGTGAAGGCCTTGACGATTGTTGATGCCTTGCAGCGTTTCCTGCAGTGTCTCGATGATTTGCGTGCCGCCATGGAATTGGCTGCGCGCGATGGCGTAGATGCGGCGGATCATCTTGCGCAACACCAGAAACGCCGGCGGCACGACCACGAAGCTGAAGAACGACATCACTGGGTCCTGCAGCACCATGACCGTCACCAGACCGATCAGCGACATCAGATCGCGTCCGACCGAGGTAATCAGCAGATTGATCACCTGCGTCACCGCCGTGGCGCCGGCGGACAGCCGCGCGATGAATTCCGTCGAATGCCGGTCGGAGAAGAAGCCGAGGCCCTCATTGAGCAGCTTGGCGAAGACGGCGCGCTGATTGTTGGCGACGATCCTGTTGCCGATGCGCGAGAGCATCACGCTTTGGCCGTAAGTTGCTAACCCCTTGGCGATAAACATCCCAGCGATGATGACGCTGAACGTGATGATCCCGGCGAGATTACGATTGATGTAGGCCTGATTGATGACGTTGCCGATCAGATAGGCGCTCATCGCCGTGCAGGCGGCGGCGATCGCCATCATGACGAACGCGATCGCGTATTTGCGCCAATGCACGAAGCCTTGTTCGACCAGCAATCGCCGGATCAGGGCAAGGGCGCCGTATCGCTCGTCGTTAGCCGGTGGCAAGGTGTATTTGTTCATCCGCCCTCTGTCGGGCTTTGAAGTGGGCACGGGTATAGTGCGGGCAGGAGCAACCGTTTCCTTGCCTGCTGGCAGCGAAATTTTCAAGCCAAAAGGTGCTAAAAAACTTGGGCGCGACCGCCAGTTCCGCGTGCGGTCAGGCGGCGGCGGTATTGCGCTTGCCCGGCAGCCGCCGCTCCCAGGCGAGCGCATGGGTGACGATGGTGTCGAGGTCCTGGAATTGCGGGCGCCAGTCGAGCGTCGAGAGGATACGATCGACATTGGCCACCAATGCGGCCGGATCGCCCGGGCGCCGGCCGGAAATCTCTACCGGGAAATCTTGCCCGCTGGCGCGCCGCACCGCGTCGATCACCTCGAGCACCGAAGATCCGCGACCGTAGCCGCAGTTAAATGTCGCGCTTTCGCCGCCGCGGCGGAGATAGGCAAGCGCGGCCGAATGCGCGCGCGCAAGGTCGCTGACGTGAATGTAATCGCGGATGCAGGTGCCGTCCGGTGTTGGATAGTCGGTGCCATAGACATCGATCTTGGGCCGCTTGCCGAGGGCCGCTTCGCAGGCGATCTTGATCAAATGGGTCGCCACCGGCGTCGATTGCCCGGTGCGCAGCTTCGGATCGGCGCCGGCGACATTGAAGTAGCGCAACGCCACGAACCGCAACCCATGCGCCTTGCCGGCATCGCGCAGCATGATCTCCGACATCAGTTTCGAAGTGCCGTATGGTGAGATCGGCTGGGTGGCGGCGTCCTCGCGAATTGGGATCGTGTCCGGATTGCCGTAGACCGCGGCGGTGGACGAAAAGATGAACTGCTTCACGCCCGCTTCGATCGCGGCGTCGAGCAGGGTGCAGGTATTCATGGTGTTGTTGCGGTAATAGCCGAGCGGGTCGCTCACCGATTCCGGCACCACGATCGACGCGGCGAAATGGATGATGGCGGTGACGCCGTGCTTAGCAATGGTCTTGGCCACCAGCGCGCGGTCGCCGGTGCTGCCGGTGACGAACGGAACCGCGTTGGGGAGGAGAAATCGGAACCCGGTCGACAGATTGTCGAGCACGACGACCGGCTCGCCCGCATCGGCGAGTTCATGCACCATGTGGCTGCCGATATAGCCGGCTCCGCCCGTGACCAGGATCGTCATAACCGCGCCCTTGAACGTCGTCGCGAGCCTTCTACCGGACGACCAGGAAATGAGTGGTTAGGGCGCCCGGCGAGCGGTCATGGTTATGGCGGTCAGCCTTAATGAATGGTTATGGCGGCTGACCGGCATGCCCGGTATATGATCGCCGTTACCGATATGTCCGACATTCTCTTCATCAAGACGTCTTCGCTCGGGGATGTGATCCATCACATGCCGGCGTTAACCGAGGCGCGCAAACGGCTCCCCGACGCCCGTTTTGACTGGGTGGTGGAGGAGGCCTTTGCGCCGCTCGTGCGCCTGCATCCGGCGGTGGATGAGGTCATTCCGGTGGCCTGGCGGCGCTGGCGAAAGTCCTTCTACACGCCCACGACATTGGCGGAAATTGCCGGCAGCCTGCGCGCGATTCGCGCGCGGCGTTACGACGAGATCGTGGATAGCCAGGGCCTGCTGCGGTCCGCCATCATGTCCCGCGTCGCGCGCGGACGGCGGCATGGTTATGACAGAAGCAGCATCCGCGAGAAGATCGCCGCGCCGTTTTACGATATTCGCCATGGCGTCAGCCGCGATCTGCACGCGGTCGAGCGCAACCGGATCCTCAGCGGCCTTGCGCTTGGGTATACCCCGCAAGGCGCGCCCGACTTCGGGCTGGAGCGCGCAGAGACTCGCAGTCGCAAGGCCGCGCTATGCCGTGCTGCTGCACGCCACGGCGCGGCCGGAAAAGCAATGGCCGGAGGCAAATTGGATCGCGCTCGGCAACGCTCTCGGGCGCGAAGGGATCGAACTGGTGCTGCCATGGGGCACCGCTGACGAGCGCGCGCTCAGCGAAAGCATCGCGGCGGCGTTGCCGCGCGCGCGCGTTCCGGAACGGGCGCCGCTTGACGCGGTCGCGCGTCTCATTGCCGGGGCGCGAATTCGTGGTCGGCGTCGATACCGGACTGTTGCATCTCGCCGCCGCGCTCGGCGTGCCGCTGGCCGCGATTTTTTCCGGCAGCAAGCCGAGCCTAACCGGTCCGGTCGGCAATGGGCCGATCGCGGTGCTCGGCGCGCAAGGTGCGCCGCCTTCGGTCGATGCGGTGGCGAACGCTGTCGAAACCATCGCGCCGCCGATCTGATCTCTTGAGGCCCACGGTCCGAAGGGGACGGTGATGGCGCCGATCGCGATGTGTACCAAAATACTACCGCGAAGCCGTCTCTAAGTTGCCCAAATCGATTGTTCGATTCTCGTGCGCTCGGTTTGCCGACTTGAACTGCCATGATCGCGGAACAAAGTAGGCACACTAACCTAGCCATCTAACATAATGTTTGTGGGACAGTTTTTGATCGGGGCGATTTCGAGCGAAAGCCACTGCCGGTCGACGATACTATTGAACAAACCGGCAGGCTCAGAAATTCGCCGCTGGAAATAATCTAGTGATGTGCTTTTTGATCGAAACGATAAGGAGCCGACGATTAAAACTCACGTAACTTCAATCAAGCAATGGAGAGAAAAACATGGTACGGATTGAATTTGACGATCCCAATCTTACGCGCGATAATAGGCGCCTGCAGCGCAAGTGTCGAAAAATATCGGCGCAAGCGTCGCCGTGGCCGCCGCACGGCCAACCGCCCATATTTGGTCGCGGTCTATAAGTATTTCCGGGAATTGGAAATAGCCGGCAATGCAGACAAAGTCGCCCGCGAAATCGAATTGGTGCGGAGGTTGCCTCATCGGGCCGATCGGCACCCGATCAGCGCCATCATAGCGGCGTCGTCAACCGTCGATCAAAAACTGCGACATGTGTGGGCAAAGGCGCTGCGCTACGCTTTGGAAAAGGACGTTGCGTGCGATGACCTCGCCGATTTTTTTGCGGAGAATGGCGGGGTGCGAGGGTGCGCAGAGGCCGTATGATCACCCGAGATACACACCAACCGAAAGCCACGAGTTGTAGAGAAGTGTTTTAAGGCGCGGCTCCTCGCGGCCTCGCAGGCCGCGGCGAGCCGAATCGAGCTTCTAACCGGCCCGCCGGGTAAGCGGGCCCGATCCCGCAGCGGCTTCGAGGCCGCAGCGAGTGAGGTCGCATCGCGCCGCGGTTCGAGTCTCGAATAGTGCGTCGCTGGCCGAATCGACCGATCGTGGAAATCACGCTCGACGTGCGCCGGCGTCGGTCCACGCGTCATTCGTCCACATGCGTGTCGAGCAAATCGGCGCGCATGTGAAGGCGAAGATTTGCCGGCAGTGTTGCTGCACCTGGCCGCCGCGTTCGGCGTGCCGCTGGCCGCGATCTTTTCCGGCAGCAAGCCGAGCCTAACCGGTCCGGTCGGCCATGGGCCGATCGCCGTGCTCGGCGCGCAAGACGCGCCGCCTTCGGTCGCTGCGGTGATCGCTGCGGTCGAAGCGCTCGCGCGCTAGCGCATAGCGGTCAGGCGGCGCCGGCGCGCAACAGATCGTGCACGTGAATAATGCCGACCGGCTTGCCGGCCTCGACCGCGAACAGCGCGGTCACTTTCAATGAATTGAGAATGTCCAGCGTCTCGCTGATCAGCTGATCGGGGCGCACCGTCTTCGGCTCACGCGTCATGACGTCGTCGACGCGCGCATCGAGCAGGTCATTGCGCATGTGGCGGCGCAGGTCGCCGTCGGTGATGATGCCGACCAGCAGCCCGCGCGGATCGGTGATGCCGACACAGCCGAATCCCTTGGTCGACATTTCGAGAAGGGCGTCCGACATGGCCGTGCCGAGCGGCGCCAGCGGAACCGACGCGCCCGAGTGCATAAGGTCGCGCACCGCCTTGAGCAGCGTGCCGAGCTTGCCGCCAGGATGCAGCATGCCGAAATCGACCGCCGTGAAGCCGTGGCTTTCCAAGAGCGCGATCGCCAAGGCGTCGCCGAGCGCGAGTTGCATCAGCGCCGATGTGGTCGGCGCCAGATTATGCGGGCAGGCCTCGCGCGCCTGCGGAAGCGCCAGCACCACATCGGCGGTCTTGGCCAGCGTGCTGTCCGCGCTCGCGGTCATCGCGATCAAGCCGATGTTGTGGCGCTGCGAATAGTCGGTGAGGTTCTTGAGCTCGGCCGTTTCGCCCGACCACGACAGCGCCAGGATGACGTCGTTTTTTGTGATCATGCCGAGATCGCCGTGGCTGGCTTCGGCCGGATGCACGAACAGCGCCGGCGTGCCGGTGGAGGCGAAAGTCGACGCAATCTTGTGCCCGACATGGCCGGATTTGCCCATGCCGGTCACGATTACCCGGCCTTGCGCGGCGCGGATCAGGTCGATTGCCGCGGCGAAGGCGGATCCGAGGCCGTCGCGCAGCGCGGTGGCCAGCGCATCGATGCCGCCGCCTTCCGCGTCGAGCGTGCGCAAGGCGGAATCGATCGCGGCTTGCGCGCGGTCGCTGCTCACATCGGCTGGTTTGGGTTTGGCCATTCGGGGGTCACGATCCTGGATAAGTCGCCGGTTAGATAGCACGGAATGGGCCGCCCGTCAGGCTTGCGATGGAGCAAACGTTAACGCGCGCGAATGCTAGGCCATTAACGGCTTTTCGACGCCCGAGCACCTTGCGCACGGTCGCCAGCACGGTCTCGACCGCGACATCATCGGTGCGGCGATGGCGCACCGCGTCATTGCCTTCGATCCGTGCGCGCTGGCGCGCGGCCTCGTCGCCGGGCGGCTCGAGAATGGCGGCGATCGGATTGAGCGGCTTCCAGTGCCAGGGGCTGGTCGGCCCGAAGATCGCGACCGTCGGCGTGCCGATCGCCGCCGAAACATGCATCAGGCCGGAATCGTTGGTGACGGAGATATCGGCGGCGGCGAGCGCCAGGATCGCGTTGCGCAGATCGTTGCTGGTGAGATCGCGCACGCGCGGGCCGCCCGCGTCCGCGATCTGTTGCGGCAAGCGCCGTCTCGCTCGGTCCGCCCAGGACCCAAACCGATGCGCCGTCCTTGACGAGCGCGCGCGCCAATTGGCCGTAGTGGCCGGCCGGCCAGGCCTTGCCGGCGCCGACCGCGCCGGGCGAGAGCGTGACGATCGGTCGGCCTTCCTGCCTAAGCCCGCGCTGCGCGCGCCAGCGCTCGACGTCGTCCGCTGGCACTTTCAATTCCGGCAGCGGCCAGTCGAGCGGGAGCGTGGCGCCTTTCGGCAAGGCCAGCGCGCCCATCCGATCGATCATGCGCGGCAGTTTGCGTTCGCCCCAGCGCAGATCGTTGAGCAGACCAAAGCGGACTTCGCCGGCAAAGCCGGTGCGAACGGGAATGCCGGCAAGCCACGGCGCCAGCGCCGCCTTCCACTTGCGCGACATCACCAGCGCCTGTCCGTAATGTGCTTCGCGCAAGCTGTCGGCGAGCTGCCGCTGAAGCGCGACACCGAGACGCCGCCGCGGCAGGTCGATGACGATCGTGCGCCGCACGCCCGGCATATAGTCGGCGAACGGCGCGCACAGCGTGCTGCTGACGATGTCCACCGGCCGCTCGGGCGCCTGCGCCCGCAGCAGCTTCACCACCGAATGGACGCGGACGAAATCGCCGATCCAGACATAGGGGACGATCAGGACCGGCGTGGCGGCTTGCGTTCAAGGCCTGGCTCATGGATCGGCGCCGATCACCCCGTTTCGCCCCGTTCTGGGCCGGCAGGACAGGCGTTAGCCTGCGGGGCCTAAGCCTGTCCAGCCGCAATTTTTACCGTTTCCTGAGCCATTTATGGCGGTTTACGCCGTCCCATTTGCGCCTGTCCGCGGACTGGGGCAAAGGTTTGCCGCAAAGCCGGGGCGGCGGCGAGGGTCAGGCATGTTTTTGGTCACCGGCGGGGCCGGGTTCATCGGATCGAATGTGGTCGCGAGCCTCAATGAGGCCGGCCACACCGACATCGTGGTCAACGACCTGATCGGGCATGACGACGCCAAATGGCGCAATCTCGCCAAGCGCCAGGTGGCCGACCTGGTGCCGCCGGCCGAATTGATGAACTGGCTCGACGGCCGCAAGCTCGACGCCGTCATCCACATGGGCGCGATTTCCGACACCACCGCCACCGACGGCGATCTGGTGATGGAAAACAATTTTCGTTTGTCGCTGCGCCTGCTCGACTGGTGCACGGCGACGCGCACGCCGTTCATCTATGCCTCGTCGGCGGCGACCTATGGCGACGGCGGTCAAGGTTTTGACGACGACTGGTCGCCGGAGCGCTTGCGCAAGTTGCAGCCGATGAATCTGTACGGCTGGAGCAAGCATCTGTTCGATCTCGCCGTCGTCGATCGCCACGTCAAAAAAGAAAAACTGCCGCCGCGCTGGGTGGGACTGAAGTTCTTCAACGTCTATGGGCCGAACGAATATCACAAGGGCCACATGGCGAGCGTGCTGGCGAAGGTGTTCGACGGCGCCAAGGCCGGCAAACCGGTGCGGCTGTTCAAGTCGCATCGCGACGGCATCGCCGACGGCGACCAGCGCCGCGATTTCATCTATGTCGATGACGCCATCGCGGTGCTGCGCTGGCTGCTCGACACGTCCTCGGTCAACGGCATTTTCAATGTCGGCACCGGCAAGGCGGAAAGTTTCCGCGACATGATCGGCGCCATGTTCAAGGCGCTTCGGAAGCCGGCGAATATCGAATATATCGACATGCCGGAGGCGATCCGCAACCAATACCAGTATTTCACGCAAGGCAGTGTCGAGAACCTGCGCCGCGCGGGCTATAACGCCGGCTTCACGCCGCTCGAGACCGCCGTCGGCCACTATGTCACCGGCTATCTCGATCGCGCGGATCGGTATCGGTAGCGCATGATCCCGAAAAGTGGGAACCGGTTTTCGGATAAGATCATGCGCAAGGAAAATATTTAGTCATGTTCGATTTCGACAAGAACCTCTCCGCGCTCGCCGATCAGACCGTGCTCTGCGTCGGCGATCTGATGCTCGATGAATTTGTCTACGGCGAGGTGTCGCGCATTTCGCCGGAAGCGCCGACGCCGGTGATCGCGGTCAAGCGCAGCGAGGTGATGATCGGCGGCGCCGGCAACGTCGCGCGCAACCTGGTCTCGCTCGGCGCGCGCTGCATCTTCGTCGGCGTCGTCGGCGACGATGATGCGGGCAGGGAATTGCAGGAGGCGCTGGCGAAAGATCCGAAGATCGATGCGCACCTGGTGATCGACAAGGGGCGTCAGATCGACACGCAAGGTGCGCTTTGTCTCGGAACATCACTCGACGCATCTGCTGCGCGCCGATTGGGAACCGGCCTCGCCGATCGATCCGAAAAGCGAAGACGCGCTGATCGCGCACGCCATCAAGGCGATGCCGAAGGCGGGCGCGGTGGTGCTGTCCGACTACGCCAAGGGCGCGCTGACCCCGCGCGTCATCCGCGCCGTCATCGATGCCGCCAACAAACTCGGAAAGCCGGTGGTGGTCGATCCGAAAGGCCGCGACTACAGCATCTATCGCGGCGCGACGCTGATCACGCCGAACCGGCAGGAACTCGCCGATGCGACCCACAGCGCGGCACAGACCGACGATCAAGTCGCGGCCGCGGCGGCGGAACTCGGCCGTGCGCTCGGCACCAAAGCGGTTCTGGTGACGCGCAGCGAAGCCGGCATGACGCTGGTGGGCGAGGGTGCTCCCGTCCATGTGCCGGCCTATCCGGTGCGCGTGCGCGACGTCTCCGGCGCCGGCGATACCGTCGTCGCTGTGCTGGCGGCGATGCTGGCGATGCAGGCCGATTTCGAATCGGCCATGCGCGCCGCCAATGCGGCCGCGGCGGTGGTGGTCGGCAAGCGCGGCACCGCGACGCTGTCGGTCGCCGAACTGCGCTCGCGCATTCTGCCGGCGGCGTCGCTCGCGCCCGAGGAAAAGATCGTGTTCGACTGGGCGCTGCTCGACGAGCATCTGGCCGAATGGCGGCGCCGGGGCCTGCGTGTCGGTTTCACCAATGGCTGCTTCGATCTTCTGCATCCCGGACACGTCAAATTGCTGGCCGGCGCGCGCGCGGCCTGCGACCGCCTGGTGGTGGGCTTGAACGGCGATGCCTCGGTCACGCGGCTTAAAGGCGCGGGCCGCCCGGTGCAGCCGGTGCAATCGCGCGCCGAGGTGCTGGCCGCGCTCGAGGCGGTCGATCTCGTCGTCGTGTTCGACGAGGACACGCCGGAAAAGCTGATCGCGCGCGTGAAGCCGACGGTGCTGGTCAAGGGCAGCGACTACAAGCGCGAGGATGTCGTCGGCCACGCCATCGTCGAGGCGCAGGGCGGCGAAGTGATCCTGATCGATCTGGTGCCCGGCCATTCGACCAGCGCCATGGTCGAGCGCACGCGCGCTCCGAAAGTGCGCTGATTCCGGTGAAAGGCGTCCTCTTGTCGCGCGTTCCGCCCGATCACGAGATGCGGCTGGTCGCGGCGTTCTTCGGCGACATTAAAGGGTTCTTCGTCGAGGTCGGCGCCAACGATCCGCGCGAGCGCTCGCAAACCTGGCATCTGGAGCAGGCCGGCTGGACCGGCGTGCTGATCGAGCCGCAGCCCGATCTTGCCGACAAGCTGCGCGCCATGCGTTCGGCCATGGTCTTCGCGGTCGCCTGTTCCTCGCCCGACAATGCCGGACGCACGCTGCCGCTGCATGTAGCCGGCCCGTTGTCGTCGCTCGACCGCGAGCGCATGGCGCCGGGCGCCACGCCCGAAGCCGTCATCGCGGTGCCGATCCGGACGCTCGACAGCATGCTTGAGGAAGCCGGCGCGCCGGTGCGCTTCGATTTCCTCTCGATCGACGTGGAGGGCCACGAAATCGAAGTGCTGCGCGGCTTCGATATCGCCCGCTGGCGGCCGCGTCTGATTCTGCTCGAGGATCACGTCGCGGATTTGTCGAAGCACCGTTTTCTTAACCGCGGCCGGCTACCGCATCATCCGCCGCTACGAGAACAACGGCTGGTACGTGCCGCGCGATTCCGCCATTCAGTGCCGCTGGTCGGATCGGTGGGAAATCCTGCGCAAATATTATCTCGCCCTGCCGTTCCGCGTGCTGCGCAATCTCTCGCGCCGCCTGCGCGAGCGCATCAAGGGATCAGGTTCGCGCCTGATCGGCTGGCTCGGCGGCGGTTGCCAGCCTTGCGTCTCTTCGTAGCGCTTGGCGTAGCGATAGAACGTGCCTTCGAAATTTCCGAACGCGATGACGAAGCCGGCCCAGCCGTCGATGAAGCCGCGCTTGAAAATGTAATGCTTGAGGAACGACCACAGGCCATGGCCGAACGCGCTCGCCATCGAGACGCGCTTGTGCGCGAGCTTCGGCACCCCGAGCGAGGAATAGCGGTTCATCTTGTTGATGACTTCTTCCAGATTGCGGAACGGAAATTGCCAGATTGCGTTCTGCAGCGTGCCGACCGGCTTGCCGCTCAAGATTTCGTAGCCCTCGTGCACCGGCTCGAGCGTGTAGCGCATGCTGCCTTTGCGGAAGAGCTGCGGCTGGCGGAAATTCGGATACCAGCCGGAGCCGCGGATCCAGCGGCCCATCATGTAGCTGCGGCGCGGCACGCGGTAGACATCGTGCGGCGGCGATCCGGCGATCAGGCTGAGGATTTCGTCGCGCACCGCTTCGGTGCAGCGCTCGTCGGCATCCAGGCTGAAAATCCAGTCGTATTTGCAGGCCTCGATGGCGCGGTTGCGCAAGTCGCCGAAGCCGTTGAACGGCACCTCGACCACGCGCGCGCCGAGCGAGGTGGCGATCTCGGCGGTGCGATCGATGCTGAACGAATCGACCACCACCACCTCGTCGGCCCACAGCACGCTGGAAACGGCCGCCTCGATCTTCTCGGCCTCGTTATAAGTGAGGATATAGGCTGATATCTTCTGCATGGTCGGATGGCTGCCGGTTTGAGACCTTCGGCCGGTGCGTGCCAAGTTAACATTGCGGGGCGGGCTGCCCTAGGGATTTGTCGGCGCGTGCGACATCGGCTAAAGCCTGCATCCGGCCGATCCGGAGGCATTTCGAGGGCGCCGTGGCCGAGCTGATTTCCGTCATCGTCACCACCTATAACCGCGAGGATGCGCTCGAGGCGGTGTTGCGGTCGCTCGCGCGCCAGACCGATCGGGATTTCGAGGTGGTGGTGGCCGACGACGGCTCGGGGCCGGCGACCGCCAAATTGATCGAAGCCTGGAAGGCGAAGGTCGGGCACCGGCTCGAGCATGTCTGGCACGAAGACCGCGGATTTCGCGCCGCCGAAATCCGCAATCGCGCGATCCTGGCCTCGCGCGGCGCTTATTGCATTTTCCTCGATGGCGATTGCATCGTGCGGCCGGATTTCGTCGCGATCCATCGCCGCCTGGCCGAGCCCGGCTGGTTCGTCACCGGCAATCGCATCCTGCTGTCGCGCGAACTCACCGCGAAGGTGTTGCGCGAAAAGCTTGTCGCCGGAGATCTGGAGTTTCAGCGGCTGGATCGCCGAGCGCTGGCGCGGCGGCGTCAATCGTCTGTCGGCGCTGCTGCGGCTGCCGCTCGGACCGTTGCGCCGGCTGCGCCAGCACGCCTGGCGCGGCGCGCGCTCGTGCAATCTGGCGATCTGGCGCAGCGATCTCGATCGCGTCGACGGCTTCGATGCGGACTATAGCGGCTGGGGCAAGGAGGATTCCGACATCATCGTGCGCCTGCTGCATGCCGGCGTGCGCCGCAAGGACGGCATCTTCGCCACCGGCGTCATCCATCTCTGGCATGCCGAAGCCGATCGCTCGCGGCTGCCCGAGAACGAACGCAAGCTCGCCGGCATCGTCGCCAGCGATCGCGTCCGCGCGCAACGCGGCCTGTCCGCGCTGCGAGCCGGCCGGCGCGACAGCCAATGGCCGCAGGTTGAGCGATGGCCAGCGTGTCGATTGCATAACCATTTTGACCGCACGCGGTTTGCGCAGCATCGCCGATGGGCTGGCGGTTGCGGTGGCGGTGTCGCTGCCATGGTCGACCTCGGCGACCGGCATTCTGCTGGTGCTGTGGCTGCTCGCGCTTATTCCGACGCTCGATTGGACGACGTCCGCCGTGAACTCGCGACGCCGGCGGGCGGCTTGCCGGTCTTGCTCGTCCTGCTCGGCGCGCTCGGAATGTTGTGGGCCGATGTGACGCTGATCGAGCGCTGGAAGGGTCTCGAATTCGTTTTTCAAGCTGCTGGTGATCCCGCTGCTGCTGGTCCAGTTTCGGCGTTCCGATCGCGGGCAGCGGGTTTTCGTCGGCTTTCTGAGTGCCTGCGTGGTGCTGTTGATCGTCGTCGTGGATTGTCACGATTTGGCCGGACGATTCCTGGCGGTCGCTGGACAGCGGGGTCGCGGTCAAAAACTATATCGTGCAAAGCGGCGAGTTCGCGATCTGCGCGGCTGTTCTGCTATGGCTTGCCGTCGACGCGGCGCGTGCGCGCAGTTGGCAGTATTCGCGGCGTTGCTCGGTTGCTGGCGCTGGCTTTCTTGCCGACATATTTTTTCATCGCGACCAGCCGCACGACGCTGGTCGTTGTTCCCGTTCTGCTTCTTCTTTTCGGCGTCCGGCAATTTCGATGGAAAGGATTTATCGCTGCTACGTGTGGCGGGGCTCGTTCTTATTGCGGCGCGTTATGGGCGGCGTCGCCGTATTTGCGCGAGCGCGTGACCGGCATATTGACGGAAACGGAGAGGTACGAGGCCGAAATGTCCGAACGTCGACGGGTGAGCGTCATTGATGTTCTGGAAAAAGTCGATTCGTTTCGTCGCAAGCGCGCCGCTGATCGGTCACGGCACCGGATCGATCACTGAGATGTTCCGGCGCGCTGCGGTCGGCGAAACGGCGTCACGCGCGGAGGTATCGTCCAATCCGCACAATCAGACATTCGCCGTCGCCATCCAGCTCGGGCTTGTCGGCGCAGCGGTGCTGTGGGCGATGTGGATTTCGCATCTGCTGCTGTTTCGCGGCGGCGGCCTGGTCGAATGGATCGGGCTCGTGATGGTCGTGCAGAACATCGTCGGGTCGCTGTTCAATTCGCATCTGTTCGATTTCACCGAGGGCTGGGTCTACGTCTTCGGCGTCGGCGTGGCCGGCGGGATGGTGCGTCGGCAAATGACGCTCGATCCGGCCATGCCGGCGAGGGCGCCTGCAGTCGTGGCGCAGGCAGAATGAACCGGTTCGATCTTCCCGCTCCGCGCGCATTCTGGTGATCGCGTTGCGCCGGCTCGGCGACGTGCTGCTGACGACGCCGCTGATCCGCAGCCTGCGGCGCGCCTGGCCGGAGGCGACCATCGATGCGCTGGTGTTTGCCGACACCGCGGGAATTCTTGCCGGCAATCCCGATCTCAACGCCGTTGTCACCATGCCGCCGCGGCCGACGGCGGCGCAAAGTCTCGCGCTCGCGGCGCGGCTTTGGCGGAACTACGACCTCGCGATCTCGACCCAATGCGGCGACCGGCCGACGGTTTTTTGCCTTCGTCGCCGGCCGCATGCGCGTGTCGGTCCGATCGAAGAAAATCTTAACGGCCGGCTGAAGCAGTTTGGCTACCATCGCAGCGTGCCTTACGTGCGGGCGTGCATCGGGTGGAAGAGATGCTGCGGCTTGCCGATCTGCTCGGCATCGCGCGGGTGCCGGAGCTGGTTTGTCCGTCGGCGCCGTCGTCTGGGCCCGAGCGCATTGTCGCCGGCGATTATGCGGTGATCCATGCCGCGCCGATGTTTCGCTACAAGCAATGGACCAAGACCGGCTGGCGCGAACTGGCTGCGGCGCTTGCGGCGCGCGGCTTATCGGTGATTGCGACCGGCGGTCCGGCCGAAAGCGAGCGCCGCTATCTCGATGATGTTTGGACCGGAGCGTCGGTCCCGTACGCCGCGTCGATGGCCAGCTCGATTGGCCGCAGCTCGCCGGGCTGTTGGCGAAGGCGCGGGTCTATATCGGCCCCGATACGTCGGTGACGCATCTTGCCGCCGCGTCCGGCTGTGCGACCGTCGCGCTCTACGGGCCGACCGATCCGCGGCTGTGGGGGCCGTGGCCGGTCGGCGGCTTGCGACACAATGTGGGGCGCGACCGGGACCGATCCAGCAGCGCGGCAATGTCTGGCTGGTGCAGAACGCGTTGCCGTGCACGCCATGCCAGCTCGAAGGCTGCGAGCGGCGGCTCGACAGTTACAGCCCTTGTCTCGACGAACTGTCGCCGCAGCAGGTCATCGCCGCGGTGGACGGGCGCTGGGGTCTTCGCATCGAAAGCACGCCTGATGGATGGCGGAAACATTGGGTTCGTTCTGACGGCCAATGATTGCGTTATGCGATACTCGCTCCAGGAGTAGACGCAGCTTGCGTCCCAATTCTGTCTGAGAATAGCAACCTAACGCGCCGCTGAGCTATTCGAAATTCAATTTGCGACAAGGTGATTCCGGTCATTGATTAACTTTATATCGATGACTGAAGGTTTTTAGCGAGAGGCGCGGTTGAAATTCCAAAGCAGTGCGCCGACGAGAGCGCTACCCGCGGCCAGTGCGAGGATATGGAACATCAAATGACGCATTCAGCAGCGTTAGGGCTGCGAAGCCCACAAGCACAATATTTACCGCAAAGACGCGGCCGACGATCTGATAGACATTGAAGCCGCCGGCCATGGCGCGTTGATAAAAGTGGCTTCGGTGTGCCTGCATGACCGGCTCGCCGTTAGCGAGCCGACGCAGCAGTGTGATGGTCGCATCCGCCAGATAATAGAGCGGCAATAGCAGTGCTGCAGCGAGATGCCCGCTGCCGGCGAGCAAGACGAGCAGCCAGCTCAGCAACAGGCCGATTGGTAAGCTACCCACGTCGCCGAGAAACAGCCGCGCCACCGGCCGATTGAAAGGTGCAAAGCCGATGATTGCGCCGCATAGGGCAACGGCCACGACCGTGGCGTCGTGCGGGAGCGCACCCATCAGACCGAAAAGAGTGAGGCCGGCCGTGATCGGCACCACTTCGGCGACGGTCATCCAGTCGATCCCGTCCATGAAATTGACGAGGTTAACGAACCAGACGCCGCCGATCAGAAAGCATGTGCGCTCGAACCACCAGGGCAGCGCCGGAATGATGCGCAGTTCGGTGGGCAATGTCGCAACCACAACGGCGACGGCAGCGGCTTGCAGGAGAAGCCGCGGCAATGCCTCCAGTGGACGGATGTCATCGGTGGCGCCGACGACGGCTAGTCCAACGACGGACGCAAAAACTATGGCCAGCCGGCGCGGATCATTCAAGAGGTCAGGAGCAAAAACAAATGCGCCAACTACGGCAATAATCGTGGCTCCAATCACAGCAATGCCGCCGCCTTGCGGCGTGGGCTTGCGGTGCGAAGAGCGCGCGTTCGGGCGCGCCAATGCATAACGCGCAAGAATTGGGCGCAATACAACAATGAGGGCGCCACTGATAATGGCTGCTATGGTCGCCAGCAGCCCGAGTTTCACGAGAATAGACCACGCGTCGGTAGTGCTGATCATTGCGTTCGTTACAACGAGGGGAAATTGAGCCAGTCTGCCGAGAAATTTATCAAACGGGGCTTCGACTGCGCCCCTTTTACGCGTTCCGCAATCGATGTTTAAGTCGTCAGATTCCTAAGCGCAAGCCAGGGCGAAGCTGGTGAACATAGCGAAATGTTGATCCAAAGTGCAGTTCGGCTCGATTTTATTTTTTTGCCAGCTATTCGTCGCAGAGTGTCGCAACACAATTGGACGAATGGCCGCCACCCCCTCACATCGGATGGCAATTCATCACGAATGGGCTACTTTAAGAATACCTATTTGGTTGGTGCGCTCGCCAGATCCGACGAGCCAAATGCTCATGGCAATAACGCGGGCGAAGCCGATGGAGCCGGCCAGCACGATCGCAAAGATTGGGTCGTTACTCCAGAAGAGCAATACCGAACAGGCAAGGCCAACTGAAATAATATTGAGTGCCAATAAGCCCTGCTGACGGCCGGCCAGCGTTGCAACATCGATCAAGGGGCTTGTTGCGGCAATGCCAGCCTGAAATAGAGCAACCACCGGCAAGACGGCTAGAGCCATATGCCAGCTCGGGGCAAGTTCGAGACTATTGAGGGTAAGGCCGCCAAGCGAGATCAATCCGAAGACAATCGCAGCGATTGTAGCTGGAAGCAGGAAAGTGCTCCGCGACATCCGCAACGTCCCATCACGGTTGCGATCGGCGACCTCTTTCATGAGAATTGGGCTAACCGACGCAGTTGTCAGGGATGTCGGAACATCGAGCACACGAAACAGAAGCGCAAGAGTGCCGGCTAAAATAACATTTGGCAGCCCCGGCAAAAAATACAGGGGAATGGTTGCAAATATGAATGCGGAAGCAGCAGCAGTCAGATTGAGTGTGGGCAGTCCGAGATTTTCCGCCGCAAGCTCGCTAATTTGTCGATATCGAATTCTGCTGCCGAAATGAAGAGCGGAAAGCGCCCCACTCGCTGATGCAGACACAAGCGGCGGCGATCAGATGACCCGCGAAGTCGGATAAGATAAACGCCAAAAATGAATTATACCCATTGTATATTAGGCAACAAGTATGACAGGTTGACCGATCGTATGTGGAAGCAACGCTTTTACAGCACGATCATATCGTCCATTCGCGTTGCGAAGGTTAAGCCCAATCGCAACCAAGCGCGCGCCAAAAGCGACCCAGCAAAAAATATAAGGCGTGCGAAATCAAGAGATGGTTGACAATTATAGAGATAAGCAGGGTCGTGACCGACTGTGCAGGCGCCTGTGATAGTACAGAGATGGACAGCGTCGGCACACTTCCGTTCGTCATGTGCAGCAACAACGAGCAATTCATATCTGCCGAACACCGCCAACGCGGCTAAGTTGATCGAAGCAAGGTAAAGGCCCAGATTTGCAAATATATGAACTGGACAGAGCCACAATGCGACAACGAAACCCGCGGCGGAGACCATGCGGATAAAAAGAAGATAGAGCGCGAGCCAGGAGATTTTATGCAAGAGGCCGAGGAGTGGCAGGCGGGCCGCATAAACTGTTTGTGGACCGCAAGACGATTGCTGCCAGCCGGTCTGTGCAACATTATTAGCAGTGGATTTCATGATTGGTCCGCCGGAATCCCGTCGAATCTCGATGGGTGCCGATGAACCAATGAAGTTGGAACATGGTTAATTATTCTTTAATAATCAGCTTTAGCCTTAGGGCAGAGCAGCTTTTCGGTTGTGTTGCAGGCGAGGGTCGGGGCAAGCCCATGAATGAAGCATCAATTTCGTGTCCCGGCGGACGCGCCATTTTTGGCCTATGCCGAGGTTCCGCCGCTCTGCTAGGACACTACCCGGTTTCGGCTGTTCGGATCGGGCGCTGCTCCACCCCCCGGCTATTATAGACTCGAAACGGTGACGAATTGGTGAAGCGACTTTTGCGAAAGGCCCTGCGCCGCCTTGGGATACGCGCTGGTTTACGATCCTCCCGGATCTTATGCTCCTTCCGCGACGCCTAGTCAGAATTGGGAACATCTGTACTATCGAGACGCTTGAGCAATTCAGGATGTCCGAGGCGATGCGCGACATCCATCGCCAGGACGCCGTGGAAGTCGAGGAACTCTATCGCCGGTTTCTGTTCACCGACCTTCCGCGACGGGAAGGCCGCGCGCGCGATCTCAGCGATCTGATCGGCACGACGGTGAGTGAGGCGATCTATGTGATCAAGAATTTGCATGATGGCCTGAAGGTTGCCGGCGACATTTGCGAATTCGGCGTGGCGCAGGGCGCGACGTCGAAGACTGCTGGCCTCGGAGATCATGCCGCTGGCGGACCGCAAGTTCTGGCTGTTCGACAGTTTCGAAGGGCTTCCGGCGCCGACCAAGGAAGACAAGCTGATCCACGACATTTTCAAGCTCGGAACAATGGACAAGTACAAGGGAACGATGGCGTCGCCCGAAACCGAGGTTCTCGGCAAGCTCGCCTCGATCAATTTTCCTCGCGAGCGCATCAAGATCAAAAAGGGCTGGGTCAAGGACGCCATCAAGAGCGGCGAACTGCCCGCGCAAGGTGGCGTTCGCCTATGTCGACTTCGATTTCTACGATCCGATCAAGGACGCGCTCGAATTTCTCGATACGCGCATGCCGGCCGGCGGGCGCATCGTGGTCGACGACTACGGGTTCTTCTCCGAAGGTGCGCAGCTCGCCGTCGACCAGTTTGTTGCCGCCGCCGGCAAGCGCTACAAGTTCGAGATGCCGCTGCCGTTCGCCGGCCACTTCTGCATCCTGAGCAAGGTCGCCTGAACGATGTCGGCGCGACGACGCCAGGGATCCACGATGCAAGTCAGCAGTGCCGCGGTGTTTTGCCGGCTCGACGGCGCGGGCCATCGCAGCCGGCATCGGTTGACACGGCGATGGTTTTCAGCAGCATCGTTTTTCTGTTCTATTTCCTGCCGCTGTTCCTTGCGACGTTTCTGTCTGAGCGGCTTCAGCAAATACGTGCTGCTGGTGTTCAGCCTGGTGTTCTATGCCTGGGGCGAGCCGATTTTTCTGCCGCTCATCTTGGTCATGATCGCGCTGAATTTCTGGCTTCGGCCTGGCGATCGAGCGCGGACATGACGACGGCCGGGCGCGCTTGTGGGTGACCATCGGGATCGTCGTCAACCTGCTGCCGCTTGCCATCTTCAAATACGGCATGTTTCTCGTGCACATGCTGTTAGGCGTCGCTGGGCCGGTGATCGCGAAGGTTGTTCGGCGTTTCGCCAGACCAGTTCATCGCCAACACCATTCCGCTGCCGCTCGGCATCTCGTTCTACACGTTCCATTCGCTGTCCTATCTGATCGACGTCTATCGCAAGGACGTGCGCGCCGAGCGCAGCCTGCGCGATCTTGCGGTCTATATCTCGATGTTTCCGCAGCTGATCGCCGGTCCGATCATCCGCTACAAGACGATTGCGGGCGAGTTGCACAAGCCGTCATCACATTGGATCGTTTCGCCGCTCGGCATTCGCTATTTCGTGATCGGGCTTGAGCCAGAAGGTACTGATCGCCAACACGGTCGCCGCGAGCGCCGACGCGATCTTCGCGCTGCCGCCCGACCAATTGTCCGACGCCGCTCGCGTGGCTCGGGATCGTCTGCTACACGCTGCAGATCTATTTCGATTTCGGCGGCTATTCGAACATGGCCATCGGTCTCGGCCTGATGATCGGCTTCACCTTTCCGATCAATTTCAACTATCCCTACATCTCGACGTCGATGACCGAGTTCTGGCGGCGCTGGCACATCTCGCTGTCGTCGTGGTTCCGCGACTATCTCTATGTCCCGCTCGGCGGTAACCGCATCTCGCCCGGGCGCACCTATCTCAATCTCTGGATCGTCTTCCTGCTGTGCGGCCTGTGGCACGGCGCGGCGTGGAATTTCGTGGTCTGGGGCGCCGCGCATGGCGGCTTTCTGGTGCTTGAGCGCGCGGGCTTTGGCCGCGTGCTCGAAGCGCATGCACCGGTGCTCCGGCATGTCTACGTCATGCTCGCGGTCATGGTGACCTGGGTGCTGTTTCGCGCCGACACGCTGGCGCTGCCGTGCACTATTTCGGCGCCATGATCGGCTTCGGGGCCAGTTCGGCGGCTGTTCCGCCGCTGCATCGCTTTCTCGGCGTCGACGTCATGCTGGCGCTCGTTGCCGGAATCATTGCCTCGGGTCCGTACGGCGACCGGCTGCTGACCTCGCATCGGTTCGAGTTTGCGCGCCGGCGAAGTGCAGGTCGGGCAGCTGGCGGGTCTCGTCGTGCTGTTCGGTCTGGTTACGCTGAGCCTGGCGGGCGGGGCCTATAATCCGTTCATCTATTTCCGCTTCTGAACGGACGCTCGAGATAATGTCGCAACACGTCCAGCAAACGGTCCAGGCTCGAGATCTGAAGTCAGCAGCCGTCTGAACGACTGGCTGCTGATCGTGCTGTTCGGCGTGATGCTGCTCATGCCCTTCGTCACGCAGGTGATCGGGTTCTCGACCGACAGCACCACCGAAAATCGCGTTCTGGCACCATTTCCGAAGATCAATTCGGTGCGCGAGATCAAATTCCTGCCGAAAATGTCGGAGAATTACGTCAACGACCGCTTCGGCCTGCGCAAGCAACTCGTTCATCTCAACAGCCTGGTGCGTTACCGGCTCGGCCTGAGCAGCACCAAGGATGTCGTTATCGGCAAGGACGGCTGGCTTTTCTACACCGCCGACAAGTTGATGGAGCAGCACACCGGCGCGGACATCTTCACGCCGGCCGAGCTGGAGAATTGGGTCAAGCAAATGGAGGCCGACCGCGACTGGCTGGCCAAGCGCGGCATCGCATTTTACGTCCTGATCGCGCCGGACAAGAACACGATCTATCCGGAGAAACTGCCCGACTATCCGCGCGGGGCGGTCACCCGCATCGATCAGCTTGCCGCGCGGTTGCGAAATTCGGATCTTGAATTCATCGATCCGCGAGAGGAGCTGTTTCGCGCCAAGGCCGCCGGCGAAATGGTCTATACCCCGGGCGATACGCACTGGAGCGAGCGCGGCGCGTTCGTTGCCTATCAGATGCTGATGGAGCGGGTGCGCAAACGGTTCCCGTCCGTCGTTCCGCTCACGCTGAACGATTTCAAGATCAGCTACGGCGCGCCGGCGGCGATCGATCTGACGTCCATTTTGGCGCTCGACGGCGACATTCAATTACACCGTCGAACGCATGACCCCGAAATGGAAATCGCACCAGATCGCGCCGCAGACCACGACCTATCGGCCGGGTTGGGGCTGGCGGGTCACCGAAAACAAGAACGATCTGCAGCGACCGGCCGCGGCTACTCGTGTTCGGCGATTCATTCACCGACTACGTACTCGGTCCGACCATGCTGTACGAGACGTTCCGCGATCCGGTCTGGACCCACAACAACGGCGGCACGTTCAATTTCAACCTGGTCAAAGAGGTCAAACCAGACATCGTGCTGGTGCAATTTGCCGAGCGATATCTCCATCTCTTTCCGCTTAAAGCCGTTCGGATATGACGACACGGCGGACGGCGAAATAGCCGCTTCGAAGGTTTCCGGACCCTGCCATCGAGCACCGGGAAGGAGAAATAATGCATGCGCTTGGCCTCGCGGCGGCCGCGCGTCACCGTTTCCAAAATGATTCCGCTCATTAGGGTCAGAAGGCCGACAATCGACAGGCCGGTCACCAAGACCGCCGTCGGCAGGCGCGGCACCAGGCCAGTCTCAAGATAGGTCATCACCAGCGGTGTGGCGAGGGCGCGCGGTGAGCACGAACACCACTACGCTCATCGCGGCAAAAAATCGGAACGGACGCTCGGCCTTCAGCAGCAATAGTATGAGCTGCAGAATACGAATGCCGTCGCGAACCGTGTTCAATTTGCTTACCGAGCCTTCCGGCCGTTCGTTGTATGGTGCTGTGATCTCGACGATGCGGAGCCCGAGTTCCAGCGCGTGGACGGTAATTTCCGTTTCGATTTCAAATCCTTCCGACAGGGCCGGAAACGACTTCACAAAACGGCGGGACATGCGCCCGATAGCCCGACAGCATGTCTGTGCATTGATTGCCGAACGTGCGCGACAGCACGCTCGTGAGCAGGACATTGCCGAAGCGGTGACCAGGACGATAGGCCTCCTTGCCGGTAGCCAGGCGGACGGCATTGACCATGTCGGCCTGTTCGCAAAGCACGGGCTCGATCAGGCGTTTGACGCTTGTTGCATCGTAAGTGTCGTCACCATCCACCATCACATAAATGTCGGCGTCGATGTCTGCGAACATGCGTCGGACGACGTTGCCTTTGCCTTGCTTTGATTCGCTGCGGCAAATGGCGCCTGCAGCGGCGGCAACCTTGATGGTCCGGTCGGTGGAATTATTGTCGTAGACGTAAATGTCGGCGTGCGGCAGTTGGGCGCGGAAGGCTTTAA
>CAWAHP010000005.1:2500-51033 GCA_963781875.1 uncultured Alphaproteobacteria bacterium | reverse complement strand
GGAATTCGCCGCCGATATCCTGGAGCGTGCCCATAAAGCGGGGCTGATCGCCCACGGCATCTCATTCCATGTCGGCTCGCAACAGCACAATGTGGAAGCGTGGGACCGGGGCGCTCCCGCCTCCACCGCGGCGATCTTCCGCAATCTCGCCGAGCGCGGCATCACGCTTTCGACCGTCAACCTCGGCGGCGGCTTTCCGGCCAAATATGTGCGCAAGACACCCAAGCTCGAATCCTACGGCAAGGCGATCTTCCGTTCGCTGCGCCGCCATTTCGGCAACCGGATTCCGGAGACATTTGTCGAGCCCGGCCGCGGAATGGTCGGCAATGCCGGCGTGATCGAAGCCGAGGTGGTGCTGATCGCCAAGCGCAGCCCGGAGGACGACACCCGCTGGGTTTATCTCGACATCGGCAAGTTCCACGGGCTGGCGGAGACGATCGGTGAATCGATTCGCTATCCGATCCGCACCCGCAAGGACCGCGACGAGCTTGGGCCCTGCATCGTGGCCGGCCCCACCTGCGACTCGGTGGACGTGCTGTACGAGACGACGCCCTACCCGCTGCCCGGTCTCGCTCGCCATCGGCGACAAGGTGCTGATCGAGGCGGCCGGCGCCTATACCTCGACCTACTCCTCGGTCGGTTTCAACGGCTATCCGCCGCTGAGGTCTTACGTAATCGCGGCGTCGGAAACCGCGCTCGCGGCTTAGCGATGCGCATAATCTAGACGGCGACGACCAGTCATCTGACATGGAACGGGCGGCCCTTGAGGCCGCCCGTTTGTTTGGCGCTATTTCGGCGCCTCCGGCGGCTTCTCGCCGGGCTTCAGCGGAACGCCCGGCTTGGGCGGAACGGCCGGCTTGGCCGGCGCGGGTTTGGCCGCGGGCGGTGGTGGCGGCGGTGCCGGACGCGCAGCCGGCGGAGGCGGTGCTGCAGCCGGTGCGACCGGATGCGGCGGCGGCGCCGGACGCGTGGCTGGCGGCGGCTGACGCTGCTGCGCGGGTGGCGGCGGAGGCGGCGTCTGCGGCGCGATCGGGCGCGCAGGCTTTGCCTGCTGCGGCGGCGGCTCGCCTTGACGTCCGGCTGGCGGGCTTGCTGCCGGCGGACGCTGATCGCGAGGCTCCTCACGCCGTTCCTCAGCCGGCGCGGCGGCCGGCGGTGGAGACGCAGGTACCGCTGCTGGTGCTGTACCGGGATGTTGTGCTCCCGGACGCAGCAGCGCGCCTGCCGGCGGCGTCGGGGCTGCCGGAGCGGTCGCCGGCGCCTGTTGTTGCTGCTGCGGAGTGCCGCCACCCGGAGCGGCGGCGCCTTCTTGCGCGGCGCGCGGCGGATGGCTGCCAAGGTGGCCCGTTCGCCCTTGCCGAGCGCCGTCGGCACCGGCGCGGAAGCAAGAGGCTGGATCTTGGTGGTCGTTGCCGTCACCGAAACCGCATTCACATGCGTGCGACCTTGCGGGCCGGCCTGGCGGGCGGTGCGCAACTCATCAGGTTTCACATGCACCGCGCCGGAAACGCCTTGCGTCGAGCCCAATACGCGCGGGCGCACCCGATAGGCGGGCAGCTCCGTCGTCGTGACCTTGGCGACAAAGGCGGGCGAAATGCCGGGATTGACCGCCAGACGCGCGCCGCGCACGGCAAACGTCCGATTGACGAGACGGGTCGAGCGCAGCGCGGCCGCGCGCCGCTGCGCCGGGAAGATGTGGGCTGCGCAAGCGCGGCGCCGTCATGTAACGCCCGGGCACGAAGATCCAGAGCGCGGGCTCGGCCGCATTGACGTCGATCAGATCGTCCGGCGGCAGCGCGGCCCAGCCGACGTATCGCCGCCAAAGCGCCAATCGACCCAGGCCGGCGCCCATTCATCACCGGGCACCCAGAACCAGTCGAGCCGCGCTCGAACGCCCAACGGCCGTAGTGATAGGTCACCCAGCCCCAGTCTTCCTCGACCTCGTCGGACACCCAGTACCAGCCCCAGTCGTCGGTGTAGACCCAGTGGCCGTATTCATAAGGCCGCCAGTCGCGCGGCACGCCGATCGGCGCCCAGACCATGCCGTAGCGCGGATGCGGGCGCCAAGCGCCATAGGTCTCGAGTGCGGCCTCGAACTCTTCGGAAACTTGCGCGATGGCCGGCGTCAGCGAACCGATAGCGATCGGCGCCGAGAGCATGAGCACCGCGACCGCCAGGCCGGCCAGCACGGCCAAAGCCAGGCGGCGCCAGGCATTGATGATGAACATTTTTGTTTTCCTTGCCCCCGGGCAGGACGTGAGATGCCCCGGCACGGCAACCGCGGCGCGCGGCGTTGGTTTCCCGAATCGATTAAGCCGCAAACTAACGCCGTAACGCCAGCTTCGGCAATCGCGGCGGCGCAGCACCGCTATGTGACATTACAGCGCCAGCACGCCGGCCTCGCCCGCCTCGGTGCCGAAGGCGAGCAGCCTTCCTGCGGCATCCCAGCCAAGTGCGCCAATTGGCTGCGCGTCGGCCTGACGCGCCATGATCAGGGCGCCGTCATCGATCCGCACCAGCAAAACCGTGCCGTCCGCAAAACCGGCCGCCGCCACCGGCTGATGCGGATGGCAGGCCACGACGGCCACGCGCGCCTTAGACGGCGCGAGCATCTTCGGCTGCCGCCGCATCGGCCCATCCTTGCCGTCGAACGGCCACAAAATCAGCTGCTCCGACCCGGATGTGGCAAGGAAATCCCCGCCCGCGCTCCAGCTAAGCGAGCGCACCCGCGCCGAATAGCCGGACATGCGCATGTGCTGGGCATCGGCGATGCGCCAGCCGTGCAGCGCGGACTCCTGCATGGTGGTGACCAGGAATTTGCCGTCCGGGCTGAACGTCACGCCGAGATGCGAGCCCTTCCATTCGAATGTCTCGGGCTTCGCCCCGGCCGCATTGGGAAACCAAAGTGTAGCTCCGTTGTAACGCGCGATGGCGAGGCGAAATCCTTTCGGCGCAAAGCACAAGCCCGCCACCGTCGATGGCGCTTCGAACGAGCGCAATTCGCCCTTGCCGGTGCGCACGAAGGCGGTTTTTCCGGCCGACCACGCGACAGCGCCGTCGGGGCCGAGCGCGACCTGATCGATCCAGCGCTTCTTGTCGTCAGTGGCGAGCACCTGATGCTCGCCGAGAGCATCGGTCGCCACAAGCTTGCCGTCGTCGCCGCCGGTGACGACGCGGGTGCCGTCAGAGGCGCTGGCGAGGATCGCACCCTCATGGATCGTCACGCGTTGCTCGCCCTGCTCGGGCGCGAACAACAGGGACTTCCTCACCGAGCACGAACACCGGCGTTTCGCCCAAAAAATGCACGCCCACCACCGGCGCACCGGCCGTGATGGGACGGACGCGGTCGGCGAGGGAGGGAATGGGGGCGGTGTCGGTCATAAAGAAGACGGTTCAGTGGGGGCATCCCTCCCCCGATAGGGGGAGGGTGGCCGCGAGCGGGAGCGAGCGGCCGGGCGCGGTCTAATATCGAGACGCGCTGGAATATACGCCACCCGGCTCGCTTCGCTCGCCACCCTCCCCTTGCAGGCGGAGGGATTAAGCGATACAGCCCTCAAACCCCTGGCGGATTTTGGCTTCCGGCAATTTGCGGCCGATGAAGACGATGCGGCTCGAGCGCGCCTCATCCTTGCCCCAAGCGCGCTGGTGGTCGCCGTCGAGGATCATGTGCACGCCCTGGAATACGAAACGCTCGGGGTCGTCCTTGAACGACAGGATGCCCTTGCAGCGCAGGATGTCCTTGCCCTCGGTCGCCACCAGATCCTGCACCCAGGGGAAAAACTTGTCCGGGTTGAGCGGCTTGTCGGTCTTGAGCGCGACCGATTGCATGTCCTCGTCGTGATAGTGCTTCAGGCCGCCGTGGTGGCCGTGATTGTGGCCGTCGCCATGATGATGAACGTGATCCGACCCCTGTTCATGCTCGTGCACGTGCTCATCCTCGGCTTCGAGGAAGGCCGGCTCGATGTCGAGAATGCGGTCGAGATCGAAGGCATTGCGGCCCAAAACCTCCTCCAGCGCGATCTTGGCGCGTTCGGTGCGGTGCACCCGCGCATAAGGATTGATGCCGCGGATGCGCGCCTCCAGCTCGGCCAACTCGCTCGGGCGACACCAGGTCGGTCTTGTTGATCAGGATCACGTCGGCAAAGGCGATCTGGTTCTTGGCCTCGGGCGCGTCCTTGAGCCGGTCGGTCAGCCAGCGGGCGTCGGCGACCGTCACCACGGCGTCCAGTTTGGTCTTGGCGCCGACCGCCTCGTCCATGAAAAAGGTCTGCGCCACTGGCGCGGGATCGGCGAGGCCCGTGGTCTCCACGATGATGGCGTCGAATTTTCCTTTGCGCCGCATGAGGCCGTCGATGATGCGCACCAGGTCGCCGCGCACGGTGCAGCAGATGCAGCCGTTGTTCATCTCGAACACTTCCTCGTCGGCGTTGACCACCAGCTCGTTGTCGATGCCGATTTCGCCGAATTCGTTGACGATGACGGCGTATTTCTTGCCGTGCGGCTCGGACAGGATGCGGTTCAAGAGCGTGGTCTTGCCGGCGCCGAGATAGCCGGTGAGCACGGTGACGGGGATTTTGGCAGGGGAAGCGGGGGTGGCGGGGGGCATTGGGGAATGGGGCTCCGTGAGGAGGAGATATAGGCAATATGGAGGGAAGGCACAAATCGAGCTGGCACTTACCGCGAAAAAATAAAAATCCGACTGAAGCTATTTAGTCGATCGTGGCCGCCTGCGCGATTTTGTTTCTGCAGGCCACCGACGACAAATCGGCGCGCCCCTGACCTCACCCCTAAGACCGACACACAAACTTTCTCCGCACACCGCGCAGAGTATTCACCCACCTGTAACAAGGATCGACGTAAACTTCGTCGGGCGGCAAGGTGCCGTCATACAACGAGTTGATGCCGTAAGCGCGGTAGTGATCGCGATAGGAGTAAAAGCGATAGGAGTAATAGGGATAAGAGTAATAGCGATAATCGCCTTGATCGATCGGCTGCGCCGCGGCCAATGTCGCCAACGGCAATGAACCGGCCGTCAACGCAGCCAGCACGACGCTCGCATACATGAAGTTTTTCATCGCTTTTGAAGATCCATGGGTTTAGCCGCGCAGTTTGCGGCCTGGTCAGGCCCGCAGCTTACCAATATTTCTCCCGTTCGGGTGTTTGCGCAATGCTGATGGCCGGCTCGCTATCGCGCGCCGGTTTGACAATCTTTGGCGGCGCAACGGGCAGCTTGTCGGCACGCGCATAAGCCTCCAGCCCCGGGAAACTTGTATTCAGGTCGGGCGCAGGGGCTTCCCGCACGGTCAAGATCTGGACGGCGTCCTTCGGCGCTGACCGCTTCGGCAGACCTGCGAACTCAGCGGCGAAAAGCGGTCTTCCAGGCGGCCCGAATATATCCTCGGCAAAATATATGGTGCCGAATAATAGCGATCCGACGACGAGAAAATATGAGAAGATATGCATTGAAACGCTCCGTGTTTTCAACGCGACGTCAAAGCTAAAGTTCCTTGCATGGCCAACAAAGCTCGTGGCTCGTAGGGCGGATGATGCGGAGCCTACCATCGGGCGGCGCTTCGCGCCGACCCGTTGGCTAAGCCGCCCTCCGGATACGACCGTGCTAGTCTCACCCCCATGCCCGCTTCCTCCGACAAACCCCTCCCCGCCGTCGGCGTCTATTGGATCGAGGAGGCCGACTATCCGGCGGTGCTGAAGATTTTCGACGACGGCGCCACCCTGCCGCGCACGTGGACCGAATGGCGCAAGATGGCCGAAGAGATGGAAAAAGGCCTGAAGGCCTACGGCCACCCGGTGATGCGGGTGCGCATCGATCCGGCCCCCTTCGCGGCCTGGTGCGCCGCGCATGGCACCACGCCGGGCCGACAGGGGCGTAAAATGTTCATCGCGGCGGCGGTCAAAGAGCGATACGGCGAGCAGGACTGATCCGCCTTCGCCCTGCGGGCGGAGTTTATCATCGGGCCGGCCGCTGGCCGCACCCATTGGGCGGGCGCGCCCGCGCCTCGCGCTATTTTTTGAGGCTGTCCTTGTATTTCTTGCCGTAGCCGTTGAGCGCCGGCGCCGCGGTGTGGCATTTCGCGCATGGCTGCCCGGTCTTTTTCGCCACGTCGGTGTTCGCCATCGCTTGCCGCGAGGCGACCGCGATCGTCGCGCCGGCGAGCATGATCACCGCCGCCATCCGGGCGGCCCCCGTCACAACTGCATACGCCGTTTTTCGAGTTCGCATGGCCGATCGCCTGCCCATTTCGGCGTGTTCCGCCGGCGCTTCGCTACGGCGGGCAAGCCGTGCCTGAGCCTACTCTACGCTTGCAGCTTCACTTCTCCCCGCCGAGGCCGGATTTATCCGATTTCCGCCAATCTCAATCGAAAGTGCCGAACGCGGGTAAACCCGAGTTGCGCATTAATCTTATCCGAAAACAGCTGCCACATTTCGGGATCATGCGCCTTTGCCCCCTTTACGCCTGCGCTAGAATGCCGGATGATTTGCTTCGGGCGGGGGAATCCATTGGCGAGATCCGGAAATATCAAGCGAATGCCATTCGGCCCGGCGCTGGCCGCCGGCCTGTTGCTGGCATCGGCCGCGCCGGCGCCCGCCGAACTCTTTGACTTCATGGGCGGGCCGCGGCTCGAGGATGCGGACGCCGCCCCGGCGCGCGTCGCCAAGCCGCGCCGCGCCAAGCCAGAGCGCGAGGCGAAGCGGCACGATGTCGAAAACAAGCGCGAGCAGCCGGCGCAGGGTCCGTACCAGCTCGTCGTCGCCATCGCCCGCCAGCAGGTCACACTCTACGGCCAGCATGGCGCCATCGCGCAGGCGCCGGTTTCCACCGGGGTGCCGGAGCATCCGACCCCGCTCGGGGTCTTCACCGTGATCTCGAAACACAAGTGGCACCAATCCAACATCTACAGCGGCGCGCCGATGCCCTATATGCAGCGCATCACCTGGTCCGGCATCGCGCTGCATGCCGGGGCGCTACCCGGCTATCCGGCCTCGCACGGCTGCATCCGCCTGCCGGAATCCTTCGCCATCAAGCTGTGGGGCATCACCAAGGTCGGCGCCCGGGTGATCGTGACGCGCGAGGCGGTGGCGCCGGTCGAGATCGCGCATCGCAACCTGTTCGTGCCGAAAAAGCCGGAGGAGAAACCGGCTGACGTCGTGGCGGCGCCGACCGGGACCACCGAGATGGCCGCTTCAAGCCGGATCGAGAATGGCAAGACGGCCGACAAACGCCGATGTCACCGGCACCATCGTCGAGCCGGCGGCCCCTGCCGACATCATCAAGCTGCCGGATGCGCCAAGACCGAACGCCGAACTGCCAAAGCGCAAAGGTCCGGTGTCGGTGTTCGTGAGCCGCAAGCAAAACCGCATCTTAGTGCGCCAGGAGCTGGTGCCGCTGTTCGACCTGCCGCTGACCATCGCGTCGCCGGAGCGCCCGCTCGGCACCCATGTCTTCACCGCCATGGCGTTGACGAACGACGGGACGGGAATGCGCTGGACGGTGGTATCGATCCCGAGCGGCTATGCGCGCGAGGCCAAGCGCACCAAGAACCGGCGCGATACGCCGGAGCCAGCCGTGCAAGCAGCGTCGCCCGCCGCTGAGGCGCTCGACCGGCTCACGCTGCCGCCGGAGGCGATCGAGCAGATTAACGCTCTGCTCTCGCCGGGCTCGTCGCTGATCGTGTCGGACAATGAACTCAGCGACGAGACCGACAGCGACACCGACTTCATCGTGGTCACCAAGTAGCGGTCGCGCTGCCGCGAACGCTCACGACCCGATATTGCTCACGATAAAATTCGCCGCCCGTTCGATCGCCGCATCGGCGCTTGGCAGCATTCCGGCGTGCAGCTGGAACACGTGCCAGCGCGCCGGCACGGTTTCGCAGGTGACCGCGACGCCCGCGTTTCGGAGCGCGTCGTGAAGCCTTAACGCCTGGCCGTGAAGAATCTCGTCGCTGCCGGTCTGGATCAGCGTCGGCGGCAGACCGCGCAAGTCGCCATGGATCGGCGAGGCGAGCGGCGCCTTGGCGTCGCCGCCGGCGAGATAATGGCGGGCACAGGCATTAAGCCAGGCCGCGCTCAACACCACCTCGCCCTTCGCCTTATCCGAATTCGCCAACAGGTCGACCCATGGCGAAAATAAAACCAGCGCGGCGGGCGGCGCTAATTGCCGCTGCCGCAGCGCCAGCGCGGTTGCCACGGCAAGGCCGGCGCCTGCGGAATCGCCGGCGATCGCGACCGGCCCCATGCCGGCAAGCGATCGACAGGCGGACACGGCATCCTCGAGCGCCGCCGGGAACGCATGCTCGGGCGCCAGCCGGTAGTCGGCGGCAAACACCGGCAGGCCCGCGGCCAGCGCGAGATGCGCGGTGATGGCGCGGTGAGTCGCGGGCGATCCGACGCAATAGGCGCCGCCGTGCAGATAGAGGATCGTGGCTCTCGCGTTCGCGGAATCGCGCGGATGCAGCCATTCCCCCGCGACGCCGCCAACGGCGCCAGCCTGCACGTCAACCGCCACGCGCGGCCGCACCGCCCGCGTCACCTGTTTGAGCCAGCGGCGTTGCCAGGGGATCGGAACGTGCGGCGACAGCGCGGGTTTCAAAAACATCCGCGCAGCCATGCGCAACACCGCCGCCACCAGCCGCTCGCGCGCACCGCCCGGTATGAAGTCCGCGTTATTGGACGGCATAATCGTCCCACTTCGGCGCGCGGGTTCTCAACCTGAATTCGAACGAGTAGCCGGGCCAATTCGCCGTGTTCTTCCCCGTCGCCGTGAGGTACCAGCTGGTGCAGCCTTTGGACCATTGGGTGTTTTGCATGCGCCGCTGAATGCGCGCATTGAACCGGTCCTGGATGTCCTTCTTGATCTCGATGCTGCGGATCTCGTCGCGGCAGAGCCGCGCCAGGCAGGCCATGACGTAGTGAATCTGGCTCTCGATCATGTAGACGATGGAGTTGTGCGCCAGATTGGTATTGGGCCCATAGAGCATGAAGAAATTTGGGAAACCCGCGACCGTGATGCCGAGATGCGCTTCCGCGCCGTTTTTCCAGGCTTGCTGCAAGTCCTGTCCGTGCAGGCCGGTGACCTTCATCGGCGTCAGAAAGTCGGTGGCCGCAAATCCGGTTCCGAATATGATGCAGTCGACCTTTCGCTCCGTTGCATCGGTAGTGACAATGGCACCGGCGCGTATTTCGCTGATGCCGTCGGTCACCAGTTCGACATTCGGGCGGGCCATGGCCGGAAAATAATCGTTCGACAGCAGGATTCGTTTGCAGCCGATGCGGTAGTCCGGAACCAGGCGCTCGCGCAAATCCGGGTCCTTGACGCCGCGCCGGAGATTCCGCAAGAACGCCCGCCCCTTAAACTTCAGCGCCGCACGCCAGGTAAAGAATGCGAATGCGCTCATCTCGTGCCGGATGTAAATGAGCAAGCGGGCGAGCCGCAACACGCGCGGGAAGCGCTCGAACATCGATATTTGCCATCGCGCATAGGTCTTGTCCCGCTTGCGCAGGACATAGGCGGCGTGACGCTGGAATACGTAAAGTTTGCCGACCAGCGGCGCGATTTCCGGCACGAATTGAATCGCACTGGCGCCGGTTCCGATCACGGCGACGCGCTTGCCGGAAAGATCGTAGTCTTGTCGCCATTCGGCGGAATGAAAAACCACGCCGGCAAAGCGCGCGAGGCCCGGAATTTTCGGAATCAAAGGCCGGCTGAGTTGCCCGGTTGCCGTGACCAGCGACTGCGCTTCGAACACCTGACCGTCGCTTGTTTTGACGATCCAGTGATTGGAGGCCTCGTCCCAGCGTGTCTCGGTGACCTCCGCGCCAAAGCGGATATGGGTGCCAAGACCGTATTTTCGCGCGCATTGGATCAGATAATCCAAAATGTCGGATTGCTTCGCGTATTTGTCCGGCCAGTCGGCGCGCGGCTCGAAGGAAAACGAATAAAGATGCGACGGTATATCGCATGCCGCGCCCGGATAGCGATTGGCGCGCCATACGCCGCCGACTGAATCTGATTTTTCCAGAATGATAAAATCGTCCAGGCCGAAGCTTTTGAGTTTGATGCCGAGGCCGATCCCGCCGAAGCCCGCCCCGATTATGACGATCCGTGTCCGCGTCAGACTTCCGTCAGCCATTCCGTCCCCACTGCTCGATTGGCATCGCTATCTTGTGCGCCCCGGAGGCCGCGACCACGTTGCGATCAATGTAGTTTAGACCCGGCGCGGATGCCAGCCGCGCCTCAGATCACAAAAATCTTGTCCGGCAGCTCGTCGCCGCCCGTTCCGCTGCGCGGAAAGTGCTTCGCAAGCACGCTGCCGCACGCATTGATCGCGGTCACATAGCCGTCGGCGATGCGGCCATCGCGCATATGCGCAACCAGCGCGTCGACGGCGGCCTGCCATTCCGATTGCGGCGCACGCGCCGCAACTCCGTCGTCGGCGATGATGCGCGCATAACGCTCCGCCAGCGAGACGAAGATCAATATCCCCGAGCGGTCCTTTTTGCGCGCGATGCCACGCATGACGAACTGCTCCATGGCAACACGATGCGCGATGGCGCGGCGCACCTTACGTGGCATCAGCATGACCCGCACGCCCGGCAAAAACAGCAGCACCAATGCTGCGAAAAATACCATGGTCTGCAGTAATAATATCCGGTGAACCGTCATCGCGGTGAGGGCCACCAGCAACCAAGGCAGCGCGAGCGCTGTCACGGCGGCGACAACAACCGGCAATGCCGTGGCGTCGGACGATGTTCGTGCCAGCACGCAGACGATCTCGCCGGTGGTTCTTGCCTCGGCGGTTCGGATCGCGCTCGCGATGCGCTCGCGGTCTTGTGTCGATATGCTCATTACCAACTCCCCGAAGCCCCGCCGCCGCCCGATGATCCGCCGCCGCCCGAAAAGCCGCCGCTCGATGACCCCCCGCCGCTGCCCGATCCGCCCGAGCTGAGCAAAATTTGGAACGCCAAATTCAGAGCAAACCAGCCGAAACTGGGAAACATGATGCACAGGACGATGAAAACACACGCTGCCAAAAAGAGCAGCAAGTCGGTTGGATCGCGGCTTGGCTTGCTGTCGAGCCGCAGCGCCGGACGTTTCTGCCATTCCGAGGCATCGGTGGTCAGCACCGTGATGATGTCGTCGACGCCGCGCGCGATGCCGCCGCCGAAATCGCCGGCCTTGAAGCGCGGCGTGATGGCGTTGCTGATGATGACTTGAGACAGCGCGTCGGTGAGCGTGCCTTCGAGGCCATAACCGACTTCGATGCGCACCCGCCGCTGGTTCGGCGCCACCAGCAGCAGCACGCCGTTGTTCTTGGTTTTCTCGCCGAGCTGCCAGCTACGGAACAACTGATTGGCGTAGGGCTCGATCTCCTGGTCTTCGAGCGAACTGACAGTGGCGACGACCAGCTGGATGCCGGACTTGGCTTCGAGATCGGCGAGCTTGTCGGTGATCGCGCTGCGCGTGTCGGCCGGTATGATATTCGCCTGATCGACGACGCGGCCGGAGAGCGTCGGCAGATTCAGGGTGGATGCCGCAATGATCGTACACAGCAAGGCCACACCGGCGATGGCCAGACGACGACCTCCGCTTGCGAAGGCAACTGAAATGCGGCCGGTGTTCATGTCGAGGCTTTCAAGGCGCGGCGTGCGTTTAGAATTTCACTTGCGGCAGCGTTCGCGAATTCTGGTTTGTCGTGAAGCCCGCCAACGGCTTGTTGACGCGGATGCCAGCCGCGCCTCAGATCACAAAAATCTTGTCCGGCAGCTCATCGCTGCTGGTCGCGCTGCGCGGAAAGTGCTTCGCAAGCACGTTGCCGCACGCATTGATCGCGGTCACATAACCATCGGCGATGCGGCCATCGCGCATATGCGCAACCAGCGCATCGACGGCGGCCTGCCATTCCGATTGCGGCGCACGCGCCGCAACTCCGTCGTCGGCGATGATGCGCGCATAACGCTCCGCCAGCGAGACGAAGATCAATATCCCCGAGCGATCCTTTTTGCGCGCGATGCCACGCATGACGAACTGCTCCATGGCAACACGATGCGCGATGGCGCGGCGCACCTTGCGCGGCATCAGCATGACCCGCACGCCCGGCAAACACAGCAGCACCAACAGCGCGAAAAATACCACGGTCTGCAGCAATAATATCCGTTCAACCGTCATCGCGGTGAAAGCGACCAGCAGCCAAGGCAGCGCCAGCGCGATCGCCGCCGCGATCAGCACCGGCAATGCCGTAGCGCTGGGCGAGGTCCGCGCCAGCACGCAGACGATTTCACCCGAGGTCTTTGCTTCGGCGGAACGGATCGCGCTGGCAATGCGTTCGCGGTCTTGTGTCGAAATGCTCATCACCAGCTCCCCGAAGCCCCGCCGCCGCCGGAATCGCCGCCGCCGCCGGAAAAGCCGCCACCTGAATCGCTGCTCGAAGAGCTGTCACTGCTGCTCCAGGATCCGCCGCTGCTGCTACTGCTGCCCCAGTTGCTGCCCCAGTTGCTTGAATTGCGGGAGCCGCGCTGCGGTCCGGCCTCAAAAAACCGGTGCATACCGGGCAACCAAATTATTATTAAGATGAAAATAAACAAGACCAGAAGCACAAGCCAGATTGCCGGATTGAAGATCTGATTGGTGTTGTCGAGCCGCAGCGCCGGACGCTTCTGCCATTCCGAGGCATCGGTGGTCAGCACCGTGATGATGTCGTCGACGCCGCGCGCAATGCCGCCGCCGAAATCGCCGGCCTTGAAGCGCGGCGTGATGGCGTTGCTGATGATGACTTTGGACAGCGCGTCGGTGAGCGTGCCTTCGAGGCCATAGCCGACTTCGATGCGCACCCGCCGCTGGTTCGGCGCGACCAGCAGCAGCACGCCATTGTTCTTGGTCTTCTCGCCGAGCTGCCAGCTGCGAAACAGTTGATTGGCGTAGGGCTCGATCTCCTGATCTTCGAGCGAGCTGACGGTGGCGACGACCAGCTGGATGCCGGACTTGGCTTCGAGATCGGCGAGCTTGTCGGTGATCGCGCTGCGCGTGTCGGCCGGAATGATATTCGCCTGATCGACGACGCGGCCCGACAGCTCTGGAAGATTTAACGCGAAGACCGCAACGATCGTGCACAGCAAGGCCACGCAAGCGACGGCCAGACGCATTCCTCCGCCCGCAAACGCAGTAGAGGTGCGGCCCGCATTCATGGCGATCCTTACGCCGCGGCGCGTCAGAATTTTACCTGCGGCGGCGTGTTCGCATTCTCAGCTGCGGTGAACTCCGCCATCGGCTTGTTCGAGCGGAAGAAGGTCGCCGCCCACAACACGCCGGGGAATGTGCGAAGCTCAGTGTTGTAGACTCGTACCGCCTCGATGTAGTCGCGCCGCGCGACCGCGATGCGGTTCTCGGTGCCCTCGAGCTGCGACTGCAACGCCAGAAAGTTCTGATTGGATTTGAGGTCGGGATAGTTCTCGCTAATTGCAAGCAACCGGCCAAGCGCGCCGGAAAGTTGATTCTGCGCGTCCTGGAACTGCTTCAGCTTGACGGGATCGGAGAGCTGCGAGACGTCGATCTTGACTTGCGTCGCCTTGGCGCGCGCCTCGACCACCGCGGTCAGGACGTTCTTTTCCTGCGCGGCGAAGCCCTGCACGGTGGCGACCAGATTGGGAATGAGATCGGCGCGGCGCTGATAGTTGTTCTGCACGTCGGCCCATTTCGCCTTGGCCTGCTCCTCATAGGTCGGGATGGTATTGTAGCCGCAGCCCGCGACGGTGAGCCCAAGAACGACGGCGGCAAGAACGCCGCGGATACGCGACATCGATATGGCCATGACGGTCTCCTGATGAGGTCCAGCGATTGCCGTCTTCAATAGCGGGTGAACGTGTTCGGCCGCAAGGAACTATCTCGGGCCGGACGCTTCGTCCCCCGCACGGCCGCGCCTTGGTCTTGCCATTCGATATGTTATATTGTTACACTTATCTGGGTTCGCCCCCGTTTGAGCGCGTAAATGAATGGATTTCCCGCCTTGAGGACCGTCACTGCCCTCGCCATCGCCTTGGCCCTCGCCTCGCCCCCTGCCGCCCGTGCCGCCGAGGGCAAACTCGCCGTGGTGGCGGCGGAGAATTTCTATGGCGACATCGCGGCCCAGATCGGCGGCACCTACGTCGATGTCGTCAGCATCATGAACAATCCCGACCAGGACCCGCATCTGTTCGAGACCACGCCGGGCATCGTGCGGCAGATCGCGGGCGCGCAAATCGTGATCCTCAATGGCGCCAACTACGATCCCTGGATGGAAAAACTGCTGGCGGCCGCGCCGCGGCCGGGGCGCAGCGTCATCGTTGCCGCCGAGCAGGTAGCCGCCAAGGCCGGGGATAATCCGCATCTGTGGTACGAGCCCGCCACCATGCCGGCGGTCGCCAAGGCGTTGGCCGCGGCTTTCACCAAGGCCGATAGCGCGCATGCGAGCGACTATGCCGCGCGTCTTGCGGCGACGCTTGCCTCGCTCGAACGCGTCGCGCAGCGGGTCGCCCAGATCAAGGCAAAGCACGCAGGCGAAGCGATCACCGCCACCGAGCCGGTGTTCGGCCCGATGGCCGGCGCGCTTGGCCTCACCATGCGCAATCAACGTTTTCAGCTCGCCATGATGAACGACACCGAGCCGAGCGCGCGCGACGTCGCGGCGTTCGAGAACGACCTCAAGCAGCGCAAGGTCAAGGTGCTGCTATACAACAAACAAGTGTCGGAGAAATTGACCGAGCGGCTGCTCGATATCGCCAAAGCCGCGAAAGTGCCGGTGGTCGGCGTGACCGAGACGCAGCCGGCGAACATTTCGTTTCAGGATTGGATGCTGGGTGAGCTCGACGCACTCGACAAGGCGCTGAGCGGGCCCTCGTCATGACGGCGGTCGTCGAGCTCGACAACGTCATGTTGCGCATCGGCGGCCGCACCGTGCTGGCGGACGCAAGCTTCACGATCAACGCCGGTGAATTCATCGGCGTGCTCGGCCCCAATGGCGCCGGCAAGACCACGCTGATGCGCGCCATTCTCGGCCTGCTGCCGCCGAGCGCAGGGATGTTGCGCGTGTTCGGGCACGCACCGCAACGCGGCGACCGAACCATCGGCTATCTGCCGCAATTGCGCACGGTGCTGCCGGACTTGCGGGTGCGCGGCCTCGACTTCATCGGTAGCTCGCTGCATGGCGAGCGCTGGGGTCTGCCGTCGCTTTCGCATGCCGACCGCCGCATGATCGAAGCAACGCTCGACGCGGTCGGCGCCCGCGACCTTGGCCAAAGGCCGCTGGCCGAGATGTCCGGCGGCGAACGGCAGCGGCTGCTGCTGGCGCAGGCGCTGATCGGAAACCCAAAATTGCTGCTGCTCGACGAGCCGTTGATCAGCCTCGACGCGCGCCATCAGGAAGTGGCGATCGACGTCGTGCGCAAGGTCTGCCGCGAGCGCGGTATCACGGTTTTGTTCAGCGCGCACGAGCTCAATCAGCTGCTCGGCACGCTCGACCGCGTGCTCTATCTCGGCAACAGGCAGGCGGTGCTCGGCACCGTGGACGACGTCGTGACCGCGCCGGTGCTTTCGCGCCTCTACGGCACCGACATTAATGTGGTGCGCGCCGGCGGCCACATCTTCGTCATGTCGCGCGGCCTCGACGTCGAGCGCGCCGATCACATGCACGAGCACGGAGATGGTGAGCATGATCACCATCATCACTGACATGTTCCAATACGAATTCATGAACAATGCTTTCGCCGCCGCCGGCATCGTGGCGGTGGTGTCGGGCATTGTCGGCTTCTTCCTGGTGATGCGCGGGCAGACTTTCGCCGGCCATGCGCTCTCCCATATCGGCTTTGCCGGCGCCACCGGCGCAGGGCTGATCGGGCTGGCGCCGCTCTGGGGACTGCTCGGCTTCACGCTCGCCGCCGGCATTGTGATGGGTGCCTTGAGCGAGCGCATCAGCAATCGCGACATTGCCATCGGCGTCGTGCTGTCGCTGGCGCTCGGTTTCGGGCTGCTGTTCCTGCACTACTACACGTCGTTTGCCACGCAGGCGACCGCGCTGTTGTTCGGCAATGTGCTGGCGGTCGACCGCCAGATGATCGCGACGCTGGCCGTGCTCGGCGCCATTACGCTCATCGCTCTTGCCGCCATCATGCGTCCGCTGATCTTTGCCAGCCTGCAGCCGGAACTGGCCGAGGCTAAAGGCGTGCCGCTGCGTTTCGTCTCCACCGCGTTCCTGGCGATCGTGGCGCTGGCCGTATCCGAATGTGCGCAGATCGTCGGCGTGCTGCTGGTGTTCACGCTGATGGTCGGCCCGCCCGCCGCCGCGCAGCGCCTGACCACCGGTCTGTGGAGCGGGCTTATGCTGTCGGCCGCACTCGCCCTCGCCGAGGCCTGGCTCGGCCTGGTGATCGCCTATTACACCGACTGGCCGGTGAGCTTCTGCATCGCCATGCTCAGTGCGCTCGGCTATTTCGTCTGCCTCGGCCTGCCGGGCTGCGCTCACGAACGCACCACGAGCACGCTCACGAGGCCGAAAGCTGAAAGCAAACGGCCCCGCCGAAGCGGGGCCGTTGGCGAAAACGAAGGGTCGCACCTCACATCTTCGCGCCCTTCTCCTTGAAGATATTTCACCGCACCCGGATGCCACGGGATCGGGGAATTGGCCACGATCTGGTTTTCGACCGTGAAACTCGCCGCATCCTTATGCACGGCGACCAGATCGGCCTTCTTGTCGATGATCAGCTTGACGATGGCGTAGGCGTCGTCGTCGGACATCTTGTCGTTGGTGACCAGGATGTTCCACACGGCGGAGACCTGGCTGTCCTTGTCCTGGCCGGGATAGGTCCCGGCCTTGATCACCGAGGTGGAATAGAGATTGTTGTATTTGGCATTCATCGCTGCGACCAAATCGGAGTGATCGATCATCTTGATCTTCACGCCCGGCGTGGCGGCGAGATCGGTCACGCCCGCGGTCGGCAACCCGCCCACCCAGAAGAAGGCGTCGATCTTGCGGTCCTTGAGCGCGTTCACCGATTCGGCGACCGACAAGCGCTCGCGTTTCATGTCCTTGTCCTTGTCGAGGCCCGCCGCCTCGATCACGCGGAACGCCATCACCTCGGTGGCACTGCCCGGCGCGCCGGTGGACACACGCTTGCCCTTGAGGTCCGCCATTTTCTCGACGCCGGCGCCCTCGATGCTCACGACGTGCATGATGTTGGGATACAGCACCATCAGCGTGCGCAGCGGAACCTTGGTGCCCTTGAACTTGTCCTCGCCGCTGAACGCATCGAGCGCGGCGTCGGCCATGGAGAAGGCAAGTTCGCTCTGGCCGGAATTGATCAGCTTGAGATTGTCGACCGAGCCGCCGGTCACCTGCGCGGTGGCCTGCATGTTCGGCATGTTCTTCGACAGCAGGTTGGCGAGCGCGCCGCCGATCGGATAGTAGACGCCGCCGGTGCCGCCGGTGCCGATCGCGATGGCCCGCTGCTGCGCGATGGCGCCGCCGACGGCAAGGGCCGCGGCCGCGATGGCGGCGAATGCGAGTTTGAATCCTCGTTGCATGGTCTTCCTCCCTGACGTTGCGCGTTCTTTGCTTTTTTCTACTTCTATCGAGATTTTAGGTCTCAGCGGCTATGGAACCGGGGCCGGAGACGGGGCCCGGCTCATCCATTGCCATAATAGCAGACCGGCGCCGAGCGCGAGCCCGAAAGGCGCGGGATGCGGAATGTCCAGCCCGGTGAGGCCCTCCGCCATCGCCTCGAGCAGGCTGGGGAACACCAGCAACAGCCCGGTGAACAGGAACAAGCCGCGCTCGACCGGCGTGGTGCGCCGCAGCGCCCAATTTTGCGCCGCCACCGAAAGCGCGCCTAAGCCCGCGCCCGTGACCGCGGTAATCCAGATGATATCGACGATCGATCCGCCCTTCGGGATTTTCATCAAAAGCCCGATGCCGAGCGGATCGAGCACGAAGACGAACGGCACCAGGAATGCCGGCAGCGTGTATTTCCACGCCTGCATCGTGGTCTTGTAGGGATCGCCGCCGGTGATCGCGGCGGCGGCGAACGGCGACAGCGCGGTCGGCGGCGACACCTCCGACAACACCGCGTAATAGAAGATGAACATGTGCGCGGCGTAGTCCGGCACGCCGAGCTTGATCAGCGCGGGTGCCGCGATCACCGCGCAGATGATGTAGGAGGCGGTCACCGGCACCGCGAGCCCGATGATCCAGACCACCAGCGAGGTGTAGATCGCGGTCATCAGCAGGCTGCCGCCGGCAAGATCGATGACGATGGACGAGAATTTCAGCCCCAAGCCCGTCAGCGTGACGACGCCGACGATGATGCCGGCGGCAGCGCAGGTGGTCGCCGCGCTGAGCACGCCGATCGAGCCGTCGGCCATGGCGGCCGTGAGCTTCTTGGACGAGGGCACGGCGCGCTGACCGACGGAGGTCAGACCGAGAATTGCCAGTCCAGCGATCAAAAGCAGAATGACGATGGGGAAGTAGGACTCGAATAAGATCCCCACGGCGGTAGACCCGGCGCCCGGGATCAGCAGGAGCACGGCCGAGACGGCATAGACGACCAGCAGCGGAATCAGGATCTGCCTCGGACCCAGCGCGGTCTCGGGCGCAAGCGCGCTCATCGCGAACGCGAGCACGGTCGAATAGAACACCGAGAGCATCGGCGAATAACCAATCACCATGAAGACGACGACCGCAACCAGCGAGACGAAATGAAAGCCGTAGCGCTTGGTCATTTGCCAGATCGTCATCTCCTGCTTGAACACCACCTCGCGCGCGCCGAACCGCAGCGTGTCGAGTTCGACCATGAACAGCAGCGACAGGTAGTAGAGGCAGGTCGGAATCGTCGCCATCCAGATCACGTCGAGATAGCTGATCTTCAAGAACTCGGCGATCAGGAAGGCGGCCGCGCCCAGCACCGGCGGCGAGATGATGGCGCCCAACCCGCCCGCGGCGAGCAGGCCGCCGGCGGCGTTCTGCTCGAAGCCGGCCTTTTTCAGCATCGGCCAGGCCACCGTGCCGATCATCACGGTGGTGGCGACGCCGGAGCCGGACGGTCCGCCGAGCAGAAAGGATGAAGCGACCACGGCGCGGCCGGCACTCGACGGCTTGCCACCCATGACGGCAAGCGAGAAATCGATGAAGAATTTTCCGGCGCCGGAATGCTGCAGGATGGCGCCGTAGATCGTGAACATGATGATCAGCGTGGCGGAGACGTCGACCGCGACGCCGAAGATGCCCTCCAGCGTGATGAACAAATGGCCGACCAGGCGCGCCACGTCGAAACCGCGATGCGTCCACGGCGGCGGCAGGTAAGGGCCGTAGAAGGCATAGGCGAGGAACAGCAGCGCCACGATCGGCATGATCGGGCCGGTGGTGCGGCGCGCGGCTTCGAGCACGAGCACGACGAAGATGCCGCCGAGGATCACGTCCCAGCGCTCGGGCACCGCGGCGCGGTCGAGGAAATCGTCGCCGCCCCACAGCGCATACATAATGATGCCGATGCCGGCCAGCGCCGGAATCACGTCGAACCACTGGATGCGATTGCGGAAGCGGGCGGCGAGCGGGAATAGCAGGAAGCTCAGCAGCAGAACGAAGGAGACGTGGATGTAGCGCAGCGTCTGGGTCGGAACGATGTCGTAGGCGGCATATAAGTGGAACAGCGTCATCACGACGGCGATGCCCGTCACGATGGTTCCCGCCCAGCCGGAGAGCCGGTTGGCGGCGCCCTCTTCTTGTTGGACGTATTCCTCGGCCTTGCGTAGCGCTTCCGCCGAAATCTCCGAGTTGACCTTGATGTCTTCAGCCATCGTTTCCCCCGCACCGCCAGCCGGACTTCAGCCGCCGGAGCAAAATATTGTCATCGGCCGGAATTCATTCCGTGCCCTTATTGACGGCAGTGCTGTGACCGCCCCTCGCCCCGGCCGGAACGTAACACGTTTGCCGTTTCCGTAAAACGTGCGGGCCACTCGATGGAACCGCCGCCGGATGGCTATTTTTAGCGGGCATTCCAGCCCTTAGCCCGGTGACGCTCGCAACCCTCCGTGGTAGGCAGGTCGCCCATGAGCGAGCAGGCCAAACGCGCGATCTGCATCGGCGAGGCGATCGTGGAGCTTGCCCGCGGCGGCGACGGCCGCTTCGCGCTGGCGAGCGCCGGCGATACGTTCAATACCGCGATCTATCTGGCGCGCGCCGGCGTCCCGGTCGCATTCGCCAGCGCGCTTGGCGACGATCCCTATTCCGAAGCGATCGTGTCGCTCGCTGCAGCCGAAGGCATCGGCACCGACCTGATCCTGCGCGCGCCCGGAAGGCTTCCCGGCCTCGCGCTGGTTGACGCGGACGCGCAAGGCGAGCGGCGCACGCATACTTGGCGTGAGGCGGCGCCGGCGCGCGACTTGTTCGAATTGCCGAATTGGAGCCGCATGGCGGAAAGCCTTACGGCTGCGCGGCTGATCTACTTCACCGGCATTACGCTCTCGCTCTATTCCAATACCGGGCTCGGGCGATTCCTCGCCGCCGTCGAGATCGCGCGCGGCAACGGCGCCAAAATCGCCTTCGATGGAAATTTCCGCCCGCGCGGCTGGCACGGCGATCTCACCCGCACCCGCACCGTGTTCGCGGAAGCGCTCAAGCGCGTCGATATCGCGCTGCCGGCGTATGACGACGAGGCGGTGCTGTGGGGCGATCCCTCGCCGGAGGCGACCATCGAGCGGCTGCAGGCCTTCGGCGTGGCCGAGATCGTGGTGAAGAACGGGCCGAACAGCGCGCTGGTTGCGGCCTCAGGCGAGCGCGACGCCGTGCCGGTGCCGGAAGTGGTTGTGCCGGTCGATGCGACCGCCGCCGGCGATGGCTTCAATGCCGGCTATCTCGCCGCGCGGCTTGCCGGACGCGCACCGGTCGAGGCGGTGAATGACGCGCACAAACTGGCCTGCCACGTGATCCGCCATCGCGGCGCCATCGTGCCGCGCGCCGGCGCGGCGGTTCATTAGCGCGGAAAACGTAGCAGCCATGACAAGCAAACTCATTTATGCGATTGTTGTCATCGCCGGATTATTTTCGGTCTGCCCGCCGGCCGCCACGCCCAACCGATGCGTTGCAGCGGTGAGCAACAAGTGTGCATTTCCAATTGCACCAAGAATCCCAATCGCGCTGTCGTTTCACCTTGCATCGCCAATTGTCGCGCCCGTCAATCGGTGTGCAAGCAAACGGGGTGCTGGGATAGCGGAACCAACAAGTATTGCGGCCTGACGAGACAGTAGAACCTGCCTTCGGCGCCGCGCGATTGGGCACATTATTGCGTTCGACCACCTTGGCAAAGCGGTCAATGCTCAACTAACATTCGCCTTGGGACCAATCGGGGGGCTGATCGATGGCGCCAAGGGCTGATATCACCGTCCACAGGCGACCCATGTGGGGCGGAATTTTCATGCCGGCGGGAAATTTCCCGGCTAATATCCACTTTATCGAATCTGACGCTACGCCCTCAGCACAGCAAGCAAGGCCCGCATCATGACCTGGTCCCGGCGCATCCCGATCGTTTCGATTGCCGTCGTCGCATCGTCGCTGGCGCTGGGCGCCGCATGGGCCGAGACGCCCGACATTTCGACGCCGAAATCCGACGGCGCCAAGTGCGCACGCGATAAATTTCGCGTCGTCCTGGACGTCGGCCACACCGCCGACGCGCCGGGTGCCAGCAGCGCGCGCGGCGTCGACGAATATGTGTTCAATCTCCGGCTGGCAAAGGTGATCGACCAGAAGATGATCGATGCCGGTTTTAACAAGACCGTCTTGATGGTCACCGGGGGCCCGGGCAACAAAAGCATGTATGAGCGCGTGGGGCGCGCCAACGGCTTATCACCCGACCTGCTGCTATCGATCCATCACGACTCGGTGCCCGATAAATTTAAGGAAAAATGGGAATATGACGGCAAGCCGGCCGTTTTCAGCGACC
Source organism: uncultured Alphaproteobacteria bacterium (assembly GCA_963781875.1). GTDB lineage: Bacteria > Pseudomonadota > Alphaproteobacteria > Rhizobiales > Xanthobacteraceae > Pseudolabrys. Next base: position 29,054 of record CAWAHP010000005.1, on the reverse strand, counting down.
AGTTCAGTGGTCATTCGATTTTTGTCTCGGACAATAACGTCCATCTCCAGGAGAGCCTTCTGTTCGGCCATCTGCTCGGCGAACAGTTGAAATCCCGCGGCATGCAATACACGCCGCATTACACCAAAAGCTTCATGGGCAGATATCAGCGTCAGTTGCTCGATGCTGATGCCGGCGTCTACCGGTACGACACACTGTTCGTGCTGAAAAAGAGCCAGATGCCCGCCGTGCTGCTCGAAGCCGGCTCGATCGTCAATCGCGACGAGGAATTGCTGATGGCTTCGCCCGAGCGTCAATTGCAGATCAGCGCGGCGGTGATCGATGCCGTGGACGCCTTTTGCGTAGCGCAATCGACGCGGCAGCCGCAGGTGGCGCAATCGGCTCGACGTATGACGCAGGTGGCGCGCTCAGTCCTTCGCCATCGACCCAAGCAGACAGCCGCCGCCGCTGCTCCGGTAACGCCAATGGGGCAGTCGGGCCTCGACGCGCACTAGTCGTCAAGGGCCTTCGCGTTTGCGCCCCAGCGTTTCAATGCCGTTGAATACGGCTCCGGTCGCGTTGTCGTGCCAAAATTTTTCTTCGATGGAAAACGGTCTTGGGGCAGTCCCGTAGCCAGCTAAAATCGTCACAACGATAATTGTGAAAAGCGCGACCAGAAATCTTGCCATGAAGTCCCCTCCATGAGCCTGGGCCGCACGGCTATCTGATTCGCGTTAAGGCAAAGATTAACGAGTGCCGGCCGCGGCGGGGCGCGGGCGATTCGTTAGCGTGTCCGGCACGCTAACCAATCGGCTCGACGCTGATGCTCTTGGGTAGCTCGCCGCGCTGCCAGGTCTCCCACATCGTCGTATAAGCGGCTTCGATATGGCGGGCGAAGCGATCGGTATTGAACAGCGCGCATGTCGCGCGGTTGCGCGCGAGCCTGTCCCTGAGTTCGGCCAATTGTGCCGGATCGCGCGCAAGCTTCAGCGCCAGCGCTTCGTAGTCCGCGCGGTTGTGGGCGATCAATTCAGGCAAGCCGGCAGCATTCAAGAGACTGGCCGCGACCCGCCCGGCAAATGCCTCTCCTAGGCAGGTCAGCACGGGCAATCCCGCCCATAACGCGTCGCTCGCGGTGGTATGGGCATTGCAGGGAAGCGTATCCAGAAACAGATCCGCCAAGTTATGACGCGCGAGGTGCTCATCGGGTGAAAGCCGTCCGGCAAACACCAGGCGCGACGGATCAATCCCGCGCCGTTGCGCTTCTTTGCGTAAATTCCGCTCGGCGCCGTCGTTGTCGCGCAACAGCCACAGCACGCTGCCCGCGACCTGCTGCAACAGCCGCATCCAGACGTCGAAGACATCCGGCGTGATCTTCCAGTTGTTATTGAATGAGCAGAATACGAACGCCTGCTCCGGCAGCCCCGCCTGTTGCCGCGTCGGCGCGCGCTCGGCGATTTTGCGCTTGCTGTCGTTGACCTGATAGCTATCGGGCAGCTGCACGATTTTCTCGGAATAGAACGGCTGGTGCTCGAATGGCGCAACGATCTTGTCGGCGATGATGTAATCGATCAGCGGCGTCCCCATGGTGCCGGGGTAACCGAGATAGCTCACCTGAATCGGCGCCGGGCGATAGGCAAAAATCTCGGGCCGCCCTTCCTGCGTATAGCCCTTCAGGTCGATGGCAATATCGACCTGGAGTTCGTGTAGCAGTTGCGCGACCTCGCGGTCGCTCTTGTTGCGGACGTCGTGAAACTGATCAAAGGCCGCGATCAGCCGCTGTCGCATCGGTGTCCGGTCGTCGATGCCGAACGAGATGGCGATGGTCTCGAAGCGAGAGCGGTCGTGCCGCTCGAACAGCTCGGCCATCAGAAACGCCGTGGCGTGGGTGCGGAAATCGGCGGACAGATAGGCGATGCGGATCTTGTCGTGTCGCCATTTTTCGCCTGATCCAAAGCGGCGACGGCAGCCGCGGGATCTTGTGCTCGAAATAGCTGCGGGCGCATTGCAGCTGCAGCGCGGGATCGCCGCTGTAGCCGAGCAGCACGAACGAGGACACGACCGATTTATGGGCCGTCACCTGCGCTTCCATATCCGCGGCATACTTCGTGCGCCGGTCCCAATCGCAGAGGTTGATCGCGGCGCCCGCCGCCCCGCTGAACGCATAGGGATGGTTCGCCGTCAACGACAGCAGCTGCTCGAACGTCGTCAGCGCTTGGTCGAAACGCTTGAGCTCCTGCAAGGTCACGCCGCGATTGGATAGCGCGTCGATATGGTCCGGCTGCAGGACAAGCGCGCGATCGTAGCTCGCCACCGCCTCGTCGAGCCGTTTCAGCTCATGCAGGATCATGCCGCGATTGGAAAGCGCCTCGACAAAGTCCGGCCGTAACGCCAGCGCGCGGTCGTAGCTCGCCAGCGCATCGTCATAGCGCTTCAGCTCACGCAGCGTATTGCCGCGATTGGACCAGGCTTCGGCGAGGTCCGGGCGCACGACAAGCGCGCGGTCGTAGGCCGCCAGCGCCTCGTCATAGCGCTTCAAGCCTTCCAGCACATTGCCGCGATTGTAGATCGCCTCGGGATTGTCGGGCCGCACGACGAGCGCGCGGTCGTAGCTTGCCAGCGCTTCGTCCAGGCGCTTGAGCTCCTGCAAGGTGACGCCGCGATTGCAATGCGCCTCGGCAAGATTTGGCTGTAGCGCAATCGCGCGGTCGTAGCCCGCCAACGCCTCGTCGAATCGCTTGAGCTCCTTCAGCGTGTTGGCGCGATTGTACAGCGCCTCGGCATAGGCTGGCCGCGCGGCGAGCGCACGGTCGTAGCTCGCCAGCGCCTCGTCATAGCGTTGCAACTGCATCAGGGCATTGCCGCGATTGGAGTGCGCGTCGGCATAGTTCGGCGTGACGGCAAGCGCCTTGCGGTAGCTCTCCAGCGCTTCTTCGTAGCGGCCGAGCGTGGCAAGCACGACGCCGCGATTGTTATGCGCTTCGGAAAATTTCGATTTCAGCTTGATCGCATGATCGAAGCTTTCCAGCGCCTCTTGGTGGCGGTTGAGCGCGTTGAGCACAAGGCCGTGGTTCAACAGGATCTGCGGCGACGGCTTTTTTGCGCGCATGGCGCTCGCGATTAATTGCAGCGCCTCGCTGAGCCGGCCCTGCGCGAGCTTGATCACGCCCAAGAGATGTAAGGCGTCGAAATTGTCCGGCCGTACTGCCAGGACGGCCGCGTAAAGTTGTTCCGCTCCGGCAAGATTTCCCTGCCGATGCAGTTCAAGCGCCTGCGCGAGCGCGTGCGGCACGTTGAGCGGCTTGGCGCTGGGAAGCAGCGATGGCGGCATGTCGGCTAAAACCCCCGCCGATAGGTAAAAGAGCCTCACTGAGTCGTCCAGGGGCGCGATGACGAGGCCACGCGCCGCGAAATAATCACGGCTTTCCCAGCAGTATCGCCAGCCCCGCCGCCATGAAAGGCAGCGGCAGCGACACCATCGCGCGCAGCCAGACAATGCGCGCCGGCATCATCGGCACTTCCCAGATCACCAGCCGGTGGATCGCATAGAGCGCCCAGGCGGTAGAATAGGCGATCACCTGCGGCGCGCCGGCGCCGCTCTTGAGCGCGGCGGCGCCGATGGAAAAGCCGACTACCGGGCCGCCCGGCGTGAGCGCGCCGCCGAGCGTGGCGATCGCGACACCCATCAAGCCCGATTCCGGGCCGAGCCACGGCGCGATCAGCTCTCTCGGCAGGACCTCGGCGACATAGCCCGCGCCGACCACGCCGACGCCGATGCGCGGCAACAGCAGCAGGAACTCGATCAGCCCATCGCGCGCGCCCTGGTTCAACAGCACGCGGCCGCGCGATGCGGCGAGGAAGGCCAATGCGCCGACTACCAGCCACAGCAGGATGTTGATGCCGAGCAGAATCATGAGCCCCGCTCGACCGGAAATCCGGCCCGCACCGCGATCCGCGCCAGCAAGCCGGCGATGATCGGCAGCGGCAGCGCCGCGACGATGCGCCAGATCACGAACTCGTAGCCGAAGAACGGCAGCTCCCAGACCAGCGCGCGCGTATAGCCGATCAGCGTCCAGCTGACGATGAAGGCGACCACCGCGCCGGCGTCGGCGCCCATCACCAGGAATGCGCCGGCCACCGGATAGATCGTGATTGGACCGCCCGGCAGCAGGAAGCCGAAGAACGCGGCGATCAGCAGCCCGGTCATGCCCGATTCATGGCCGACCCAGCGCGCCACCAGTTCGCGTGGCAGCAGCAGCGTGACGAAGGCGCCGATCAGGCAGCCGGCCAAAACTTTCGGCAGCATCTCGCCGAACAGCGCGAGGTCGCTGCCGAGGATGGCGAGGAAGTGCTCACGCCCGTCGCGCCAATAGACGGCCGCCGCGGCCGCGAACGCGAATACCGCAATGATCGCCGTCGACCAGTCGAATGCGCGCCGGCGGCGGCGTGGAGGGGTGGATTGTTCTAAAGACAATGCGGAGGCCGCGCTCTGGCGTTAAGGGACGGCATCCTGCGCGCGCGCCGCCCGCCATTCAAGCCGTCAACAGGCCGCGCATCACCGCGTTGCGCTAGGGGCGGAGCTCGCGGCGATCAATTCGCCCTGCCGCGAGCCGCTGCTGAGCGCGACCACCGCGACCATGGCCAGCAAGACCGAGGCATAGACTGGAATCATGATGCCCGACAGTTTCTTGACGTCCCTGCGCTCTTCTTCCGTGAGCAGGACACGGATATGGGCATGGTGACACATCTGCGTCTCCTTAAGAATCCGTTGTCCACTAAGTTTAGTCGAATGCGGGCCGCTTGTCTGCCATCCCCCGTTGACCCTGCGCCCGGGCGCCGGTAATTTGCAATGCGATGGGGATGGAGTCCCCCGAAACCGCCGGTTCGGCTGATGACTCCTACCGTGTTTAATTTGAGGAACGGTAGGAATCGATCGGTCGAGCGGGGCGGATTTTCTTTGGCTAAAACGCGCCGCCACGCTTCCGATCCCGCGTCGGCCTGGTGCCGAACGCGAGCACAGGAGCGTGACTGATGATGGACAATATCTGGCTGGCGTCGGCGGTGTGGATCGGCCTTGCGCTGGCCTCGTCCCTGATTTCGATCCGGATCGCGCTGTCGGTCGCCCTGATCGAGATCGTGGTCGGCGCGATCGGCGGCAACCTGGTCGGCTTGCCGCTGACGCCGTGGGTGAACTATCTCGCCGGCTTGGGCGCCATTCTGCTGACCTTTCTAGCCGGCGCGGAAGTGGATATGGCGGTGGTGCGCCGCAATCTTGGCGCCAGCATCGGCATCGGTTTCGTCAGTTTCCTGCTGCCCTATCTCGGCTGCATGCTGGCCGCGCGCTATCTGCTCGGCTGGCCGTGGCCACAAGCGCAGATCGCCGGCATTTCATTGTCCACGACCTCGGTGGCCGTGGTCTATGCGGTGATGGTGGAGACCGGCCTCAACAAGACCGAGCTCGGCAAGATCATCCTGGCCGCCTGTTTCATCACCGATCTCGGCACCGTGCTGGCGCTCGGCATCGTGTTCGCATCCTTCACGATCTGGCTGGTCGCCTTCGCCGCGGCAACCATCGTCGTGGCCATCTTGCTGCCGAAGGTCGGGCCCTGGTTCTTCGCGCTCGTCGGGCAGCGCGTGAGCGAACCGGAGATCAAGTTCCTGCTGCTCATCCTGTTCGCGCTCGGCGGTTTCGCTACGTCGGTCGGCAGCGAGGCGGTATTGCCGGCCTATCTGATCGGCATGGCGTTGGCGCCGGCCTTCCAGCACGACCCCGAGCTGCCGCACCGCATGCGGGTGATCGCCTTCGCGGTGCTGACGCCGTTTTATTTCCTGAAAGCCGGCTCGCTGGTCGAGGCCAAGGCGCTCCTAGCCGGCGCAGGCTTGATCGCGCTGTTCCTCGGCATGAAGATGGCCACCAAGTTCATCGGCATTTTGCCGCTGACGCGCTATTATCGCTTTGACAACCGTGAAGGCATGTACACGACGCTGCTGATGTCGACCGGGCTGACGTTTGGTTCGATTTCGGCGCTTTACGGCCTGACCAACCACATCATCGACCAGGAGCAGTACACCATCCTGCTCACGGCCGTGATCGGCAGCGCGGTGGTGCCCACGGTGATCGCGCAGAAATGGTTCCTGCCGAAGATCGGCCTCGCCAAGCAGGAGGTGTGACGTGTTCAAGCATATCGTGGTGGCCAATGACGGCTCGGAAGGGGGGCTGAAAGCGCTGGCGATGGCCTGCGATATCGCCAAGCTGCACGGCGCGTCCCTGCATATGATCTCGGTGGAAGAGATTCCGAATTTCCCCGCCTCGATCGACGAAGTGATCGAAACCAAGACCGAGCAAAACCATAAATTTCACGATGCGCTCGCGAAGGCGCGCGAACTCGCGAAAAAGAAGGGCGTCAAGCTCGATGCCGAGGTCGTCGCCGGGCACGCCGTGGCGGCCGTGGTCGCCTATGTCAAAGCGAAGAAGGCCGAACTGCTGGTGGTCGGCTTCATGGGACATTCAGCGCTGTTCGAGCGGATTATCGGCGGCACCGCGGATCGCCTGGTGCGGCTGGCGCCTTGCCCGGTTCTGGTTGTGAAATGAGTGCGCGACGTCACGTTTATTTGCGCATGATCTTATCCGAAAACCGGTTCCCACTTTTCGGGATCATGCGCTATTCCATCGGCCGCATGCCGAGATTGTCCAGCAGCCGCATGTCGCGGTCGCGCTCGGGGTTGGGCGTGGTGAGCAGCTTCGGCCCGTAGAAGATCGAATTGGCGCCGGCGAGGAAACACAGCGCCTGCGTCTCCTCGCTCATGTCCTCGCGTCCGGCCGACAGCCGCACCACCGAGGCCGGCATGCAGATGCGCGCGACGGCAATCGTGCGCACGAAATCGAACGGATCGAGCTTGGGCGCGCCGGCGAGCGGCGTGCCTTCCACCTGCACCAGCATATTGATCGGCACGCTCTCCGGATGGACGGGCAGGCTCGCCAGCGTCGCGATCATGCCGGCGCGGTCATCGAGCGTCTCGCCCATGCCGACGATGCCGCCGCAGCAGACATGGATGCCGGCCGCGCGCACATGTTCGAGCGTATCGAGACGATCTTCATACATTCGGGTGGTGATGATGGCGCCGTAGAATTCCGGCGAGGTGTCGAGGTTGTGGTTGTAGTAGTCGAGGCCGGATTGCTTCAGGCGTGCGGCCTGATCGGACGTCAGCATGCCGAGCGTGGCGCAGGTTTCCAGGCCGAGCGCTTTGACGCCTTCCACCATGGCGCAGACATTGTCGAGGTCGCGGTCCTTGGGCGAACGCCAGGCCGCGCCCATGCAGAAGCGCGAGGCGCCGGCGGCTTTCGCCGCGCGCGCCTCGGCGAGCACCGCGTCGAGGCCCATGAGTTTCTCCGGCCTTGACGCCGGTGTCGTAACGCGCGGCCTGCGGGCAGTAGGCGCAATCTTCCGGGCAGCCGCCGGTCTTGATCGACAGCAGGGTCGAGATCTGCACCTCGGCCGGGTCGAAATTCTCCCGGTGCACCTGCGCTGCGCGGAACATCAACTCCGGGAACGGCAGCGCGAACAACGCCCTCACTTCGTCGCGCGTCCAGTCGTGGCGCGGCAGGCCAGAAGCCGGGTGCGGTGACGTAGTGGTGCGAAAGCGACATCACTTATCCTTTGGTACGGTCAAGCTTATAGCAACAACGCCAGCCGTTTTCGCCATGATTTCATCGGATTGTAGCAGCAGGCACTGCCGTGGTAATCTTTGCTAGTCAGTTCTGGAGTGGATGGCATGAGACGGCTTACGTTAGGCGCAATATTACTGGCGATGCTGGCAGGGCAGGCCTATGCCCAGCAGCCGTCAATGGCGGACAAAGACCCGATCATTCTGGAACAAGAGCGAAAGAAGAAAGACGCCATCGACATCGACAAGCAATACAAGTCCACGGTCGAAAAGACCAATCAGGGAATTCCTCAGGTCCGCTCCGATCCGTGGTCGACCATGCGCGGGCCTGACGATTCCAAAACCAAACGCTAGCGCCGCGCGCGCATGACCCGGCACCGGATCAGTAGGATCGTCTCGATGTTCGTCGGCGCTGCCGTGTTGTTCGGGCTCGAACAAGGGCTCGGGTTGCAATTGTACATGGCCATACCCGCGGCCATCGTCGCTTATATCGTCACCCTGGTCGCGCTGGGCCTGATGCTGGGAGCCGACACGCCAATGAAGTGATTCACGCTTCACGCGCGAATATCACCAGCGGCGGCGCCAACCCCGATACCGATAGCCATACCCGCGATAATACGGCCCATAGTAACCGTAATACGGACCCGGCGCGTAATAGACCGGTGGCGGTGCCTCTTCGTAATAGACCGGCGGACCACCGGCGACGTAGTCGGGGCCGTCTTGATAGCCCGGCCCCGGCGCGGACCGGCGCACCGGCGGGCGTCCGCTCATGTCGAGGGACGTCGCAATCGAAAAGCCGCTTTTGCCCTGCCAGGTGACCTCGCACCAGCCGTCGGTGCATTCGCCGGCCTCGACCCGGGCGCCGCCAGGGATCTTGGCGACGATCTCGCTGGTGGTGCCGGGAGCGGCGCGCAGATTGACCGTCGAGGTCGCATAAGCGGGCTTTGCCGGCGCGTCCGTGGCCGCGAACAGCAGCACGCCGATGCCCAATAAATGCGGCACAAATCTCATGACCATGCTCGCTTTCTCGTTCATGTCCTGGGTCAAGATGAAAGCCCAAACCGGGTGCGATGTTCAACTGGGAAAGCGGCGGGATCGGGGCAGCGGACGGCTCAGCGCGCGCTCAGCGTCTTGATGTCCTTGATGCGATAGAGGCCGCGATAGCCGCATTTCGGGCAGGCCACCGAGAATTCCTCGGCCACCTTTTCCGGCGCAATCAAGACGACCGGCGCATGGCAGCGCGTGCAGATGACGCCGATTTTTTGCGTATTGCCCGCCATCCCCCAAACCCGTCACCACCGGCCGCCCCCGGCGGCACCTTTTAAGCGTCAGAGTCGCCCAGGTCGCGTAAATTGCGGGTTATTTTTCGCTCCCGTCGCGGGGCCAGGCAAACGCGCCGCCCGTCGCGCTTGCGCCAGCCCTCGGCGCCATGGGAAAAGCGCGCATGGCTAAACACGCGCCCGACGCCCCGCCCGATCGTCTCAGCAACGATCCGCGCAGCCCGCATTTCAACGCCGAGGCTCTGGCGCGCGACGTCGGCATTCGCTTCAAGGGCGTCGAGAAGAGCAATGTCGAGGAATATTGCGTGAGCGAAGGCTGGGTCCGCGTCGCCGCCGGCAAGGCACTCGACCGCTACGGCAATCCGCTGACCATCAAGCTCACCGGCAAGGTCGAGGCTTATTACAAGGGCAAGAAACCTGGCTGAGGCAGCGGGCGACGATTTCCGCGACGACATTGCGCAACTCGAAGTTCGCATCGAGGTGCTGGCGGAATTGCTCGATCGCTGCCGCAAGATTTCATTAGCCTCCAAGCTCGCGATTGCGGCCGGCGCGGGCTGGATCGTGCTCACGCTGCTCGGGCTGATCCCGTTCATGCCCGGCGCGGTGATCGCCGCGCTGGCGGCTTCGATCGGCGGCATTGTGCTGCTGGGATCGAACGCGACCACCTGGACGCAGACCGAGCAAGCGCTGCGCGCCGCCGAGGCGATGCGGGCGGAGATGATCGGGCGGATGGAGCTGCGGGTGGTCGAGGAGCGCCGGACGATTCATTAAGCGTAATCGGTAAAAATGCTATCCTGTGTTTCCTGTCCCACGAAGGAGCTCTGTATGCGCAGACTTGCCGCGTTGCTGGTTGTCGCAGCCGTACTTGCAGGCTGCGATGTGGTCGACACGCTGACCGACGGCTTGCAGCACGCCAATGCCGTGAGAGAGAAATTGGAAGCCTCAACCGGCATCAGGCCCGAGGTCGGCTTCAAATGGCACAACATCTTCCTGGAGTCCGTGACCGTGACCTTCCCGACGCTCTACGAGAAGAGCCCTCTGGGCGAGCTCGCCGAGACGGTGCGCCGCGCAGTCACCAGCGAATTCAAGCAGACGCCGACAGAAATTGTGCTGGCGTTTACGCTGCCAAAGACGGGCTCCGGCAAGACGGCGCTGTTGCAAGCGCGGTAGCAGATTCTCATTTCAAACAGCCGCCCGCCTTAACCGTCATGGTGAGGAGCGCCGCAGGCGCGTCTCGAACCATGAGGCCGACAGGCTGGCGATTTAGTCGTCACCGATAGCGCCGTGATTACTGGGTCCCCCGTCTTCGCGGGGACGACAGCCGCGGCTACTCCGCCGCCTGCTGCCTTGCCCCGGCCTTCTCGACCTTGGCGGCGCAGAATTTGAATTCCGGAATCTTGCCGAACGGATCGAGCGCCGGGTTGGTGAGCAGGTTGGCCGCCGCCTCGACATAGGCAAACGGGATGAACACCACGCCGTCGGGGATGCCGTCGTCCTGGCGCGCGGCCAGTTCGACCTCGCCGCGCCGCGTCGCCACCCGCACCATGTCGCCGGGCTTGATGCCGAGCTTCTCGATGGTGCCGCGCGAGAGTGAGCAGACCGCGCTCGGCTCCAGCGCGTCGAGCACGCTCGCCCGCCGCGTCATGGCGCCGGTATGCCAATGCTCGAGTTGGCGGCCGGTGGTGAGGATGAACGGGAAGTCGTGGTCCGGCGTCTCGTCCGGCGGGGTGAGCTTCGCCGCCACCAGCTTGCCGAAGCCGCCCGGGCGCGGGAAGCCCTTGTCGAACACCACGTCGCGGCCAGGCTTGTCCGGCGCGTCCGACGGATAGGTGACGTGATCCTCGCGCTCGACGCGCTCCCACGAGATGTTGTCGAGCGCGGGCATCAGGTTCGCCATCTCGGTGTAGACCTCGCTGACGTGCTTGTAGTTCCACTTTTCGCCCATGCGCTGGGCGAGGTCCTGGATGATCCACAAATCCTGGCGCGCGTCGCCCGGCAGCGGCAGCGCCTTGCGGCCCATCTGCACCTGGCGATTGGTATTGGTGACGGTGCCGTCCTTCTCCGGCCAGGCCGAAGCCGGCAGGATCACGTCGGCATAGGAGCAGGTCTCTGTCAGGAAGATGTCCTGCACCACCAGACATTCGAGATGCGCGAGCGCGCCGCGCGCGTGGTTCAAGTCGGGATCGGACATCGCGGGATTTTCGCCCATGATGTACATGCCCTTGATCTCGTCGTCATGCACCGCGGTCATGATCTCGACCACGGTCTTTCCCCGTTTGGGATCGAGCGTCTTGCCCCAGGCCTTTTCGTATTTGGCGCGGATTTCCGGATTCTCCACCGACTTGTAATCGGGGAAGAACATCGGAATGAGGCCGGCGTCGGAAGCGCCCTGCACGTTGTTCTGCCCGCGCAGCGGATGTAAGCCCGTGCCGGGGCGGCCGACCTGGCCGCAGATCAGCGACAGCGCGATCAAACAGCGCGCATTGTCGGTGCCATGGGTGTGCTGGGAGACACCCATGCCCCAGAAGATGATGGCGCTTTCGGCGCGCGCATAGGTGCGCGCCACGTTGCGGATAATGTCGGCGGGAATGCCGCAGATCGGCTCCATTTCCTCCGGCGTGAAATCCTTCACGTGCTCGGCCAGCTGCGCGAAGCCTTCGGTATAGGTCTGCACATATTGCTGGTCGTAAAGCTTTTCACCGATGATGACGTTGAGCATGCCGTTGAGCATCGCCACGTCGGTGCCGTTCTTAAACTGCATCATCTGCCAGGCGTGGCGCTTGAGCGCCTGCCCGCGCGGATCCATGACGATCAGCTTGGCGCCGCGCTTGGCCGCCTGCTTGAAGAAGGTGGCGGCGACCGGATGGTTCTCAGTCGGATTGGCGCCAATGACGATGACGACATCGGAGTTCTTGCACTCGTTGAAGGTGGCAGTCACCGCGGCCGAGCCGACGCCTTCCAAGAGCGCGGCCACCGACGAGGCGTGGCACAGCCGCGTGCAGTGATCGACATTGTTGGAGCCAAAGCCGGTTCGCACCAACTTCTGGAACAGATAGGCCTCTTCGTTCGAGCCTTTCGCCGAGCCGAAACCGGCGAGCGCGCGCGCCCCGTCGCGGTCGCGGATTTTCTTCAAGCCGGAAGCGGCGCGCTGCATCGCCTCTTCCCAGGTCGCTTCGCGGAAATGCGTGAACGGATTGGCCGGATCGACCAGATCGTCGGCGGCCTTCTTCACGCCGTCTTTGCGCACCATCGGCTTGGTCAGGCGCTGCGGATTGCTGACATAGTCGAAGCCGAAGCGGCCTTTCACGCATAGCCGCTGCTGGTTCGCCGGCCCGTCGCGGCCGACCACCGAAATGAGTTTGTCGTTCTTGATCTGATAAGTGAGCTGGCAGCCGACGCCGCAATAGGGGCACACGCTGTGCACCTCGCGGTCGGGGAATTGCGTGCGCAGGTTTTTCTCGTTCATCACCGACGACGGCATCAGCGCGCCGGTCGGGCACGCCTGCACGCATTCGCCGCAGGCGACGCAGGTCGAGTTGCCCATCGGGTCGTCGAAATCGAACACGATCTTCTCGGCGTGGCCACGGCCGGCCATGCCGATGACGTCGTTGACCTGCACTTCGCGGCAGGCGCGCACACACAGATTGCACTGGATGCAGGCGTCGAGATTGACCGCCATGGCCGGATGGCTGCGGTCGGGCGAAACCTTTCCATGCGTGGGGAAGCGGCTGGTGCCGATATTCATGCGGTCGGCCCAGGCCCAGAATTTCGATTGCGGGTCGTGTGCCAGCGTCTTGCGGTCCGGCTGATCGGAAATCAGCAGCTCGAACACCATCTGGCGCGCGGTCTTGGCACGCTCGGAGGCGGCCTTCACCTTCATGCCGGGGCTGGGCTTGCGGATGCAGCTCGCGGCCAGCACGCGCTCGCCTTCGATCTCCACCATGCAGGCGCGGCAATTGCCGTCGGCGCGATAGCCGGGCTCGGGCGAATAGCACAGATGCGGGATGTCGATCCCTTGGCGCTTGGCCACCTGCCAGATGGTCTCGCCCTCGAGCGCCTCGACTTCCTTGCCGTCGAGGATGAATTTCACCGATTTGCCGGCGCCGTTTCCAGTGGTCATTGCGTCTCGCCTTCCGTCACCAGGTTCCCAGCGGTTTCGACAATTCTTCCGGAAAATACTTTATCACACACAGCAGCGGATTCGGAGCCGCCTGGCCGAGCCCGCAGATCGAGGCGTCGCGCATGGCGGTCGACAGCTCGGTCAGCAATTTCACGTCCCACGGGCCTTTGGCCATCAGCTTGGCCGCCTTCTCGGCGCCCACCCGGCAGGGCGTGCACTGGCCGCACGATTCATCCTCGAAGAACTTCATCAGATTGAGCGCGACCGCCTTCATATCGTCCTTGTCGGACAGGATGACAACCGCGTGCGACCCCACGAAGCAGCCGTGCGGTTCCAGCGTGCCGAAATCGAGCGGGATGTCGGCCATCTTCGCCGGCAGGATGCCACCGGAGGCGCCGCCCGGCAGGTAGCCCTTGAAGCTGTGCCCGGCGGCCATGCCGCCGCAGAATTCGTCGATCAGCTCGCGCGCGGTGACGCCGGCGGGCGCCAGCACCACGCCCGGCTTCTTCACCCGGCCGGACACCGAAAAGCTGCGGAAACCTTTTCGCTCATGGCGGCCCTGCGAGGTCATCCAGGCGGCGCCCTTCTCGATGATGTCGCGGATCCAGAACAGCGTCTCGACGTTCTGCTCCAGCGTCGGGCGGCCGAACAGGCCGACCTGCGCGACGTAAGGCGGACGGTGGCGCGGCAATCCGCGCTTGCCCTCGATCGACTCGATCATCGCCGACTCTTCGCCGCAGATATAGGCGCCGGCGCCGCGCCGCAGATGCAATTTGGTGTGCGGCGACAGGCCCGCCTTCTCCACCTTGGCGATCTCGTCGGCCAGCATCAGCCGCACTTCCGGATATTCGTCGCGGATATAGAGGTAGGTCTCGGGCGCCTCGACCACATGCGCCGCGATCAGCATGCCTTCGAGGAAACGGTGCGGATCGCGCTCGAGATAGTAGCGGTCCTTGAAGGTGCCGGGCTCGCCCTCGTCGGCATTGACCGCGAACATGCGCGGCGCCGGTTCGGCGCGCACCAGCGACCATTTGCGCCCGGTGGGAAATCCGGCGCCGCCGAGACCGCGTAACCCTGCGTCGCTCACGATCTTGATCAGGTCGTCGCGCGTGCGCTTGCCCGACAGACAATCCTTCAGCAGCGCATAGCCGCCGGCTTTCTGGTAGGCGGCGAAGTCGGCTCCGGGATGATAGGCGTGCGCATGCGGCTTGGCTTTCACCGCCGCGGCGACCTTGTCCGCCGTCGCCTGGAAGGTCTGCACATGGCCGACCGCGCAAACCGGCGCGCGATCGCAGGCGCCCATGCAGGGCGCGCGCAGCACGCGAACGTCCTTTCCCAATTTGCCGGGCAGCGCGGCCAGAAGTTTTTCGGCGCCGGCCATGGCGCAGGACAGCGAATCGCACACCCGCACCGTCACCGCCGGCGGCGGAGGGCCTTCCTTCACCACGTCGAAATGCGCGTAGAAAGTCGCGACCTCGTAGACTTCCGTGAGCGCCATCTTCATCTCCAGCGCCAGCGCCGTCAGGTGCGCGGCGGAGAGATGTCCGTAATGGTCCTGGATCAGATGCAGGTGCTCGATCAGCAGGTCGCGCCGGCGCGGCCGGTCGGTGAGCAGCGCGCGCACCTCCGACAGCGCGGCCGGATCGACCTGACGGCCCTTCGGCGTGCGTGCCGGGCGGCGGCGCTGGCCCATTTTATTTTCCGGCGGTCGCGTCTTGTTGTCCATGAACGTCTCTGGCTGGGGATCGATCAGGCCACCTTTACTGTCATATGCCGGAACATGGCTTTACGCGCTTCATCGTCGAACTCGGTCTTGAACTTGTGCTTGTCTTTGATCGCGTTCGCGCGCACGGCGGCCGGACGAGCGGAAATCTCGTCTACCAGCCGCTTCAGATTGGGGAACTTGGCCCAATAGGCTTCACCGAGCGCGGCAGGGATCAGCCGCGCCCAGCCCCAGACCGCCATGTCAACGATGGTGTAGACGTCGCCCAGCACGTATTTCTGCTTGGCAAGGCGCGCGTCAAGAATGGCGTAGTGCCGCTGGGTCTCGTACATGTAGCGATTGATGGCGTATTCGTTTTTCTCGGGCGCGTAATTGCGGAAATGCACCGACTGGCCGGAGAACGGGCCGACCCCCGAGGCCACGAACATCAGCCACGACAACAGCTCGCCGCGCGTCTTCGGCGTATTCGCCGGCAGGAATTTTCCGGTCTTCTCCGCGAGATAGAGCAGGATCGCGTTGCTGTCGAACACGGTAGCGTCGCCATCGACGATCGCCGGCACCTTGGCGTTCGGATTGATCGCCAGATATTCCGGCTTGTGCTGGTCGCCCTTGCGGGTATCAACCGGGATTGGCTCGTAGGGCAAGCCGGTTTCCTCGAGCATGAGCGCGACCTTCATCGGATTGGGCGCGCCGCTATAGTAGAATTTGATCATCTTTCATCCTGGGTTGATGGTTACGCTCGCCGCATGGCACCGAGGCAAAAACAATCAGAACAACCCGACGATCCTGCCGTCCGCGCCGAGGTCGATCGAATCCGCCGCCGGCACCCGCGGCAGGCCGGGCATTGTCATGATCTCGCCGCAGATCGCCACCACGAATTCGGCGCCGGCCGAGAGCCGCACCTCGCGCACATTGATCGTGTGGTCGACCGGCGCGCCCTTGGAGTCCGGGTTGGTCGAGAACGAGTACTGCGTCTTGGCGATGCAGACCGGCGCCTTGCCGTAGCCCATCGACTCGAAGGCGGCTAGTTGGTCCTTGACCGACTTGTCGGCGGTGGCGTCCTTGGCCCGGTAGATTTCCTTGGCGATGGTGCGGATCTTCTCGAACAGCGGCATGTCGTCGGGATAAAGCAGCTTGAGCTTGCTCTTGCCGCTCTCGACCACCTTGACCACGGCGCGCGCGACGTCGGCCGCGCCCTCACCGCCCATCGCCCAGTGATCGGCCATCAGCGCCTCGACGCCGAGCTTCTTGCAGCTGTCCTTGACCAGCGCGATTTCCGCCTCGGTGTCGGCGGAGAAGCGGTTGATCGAGACCACCGGCACGATGCCGAATTTCTGCATGTTCTCGACGTGGCGCTGCAGGTTGGCCATGCCGGCGGCGAGCGCCTTCAGGTCTTCCTTCTTGAGATCGTCCTTCTTGACGCCGCCGTGCATCTTGAGCGCGCGGATGGTGGCGACCAGCACCACGCAATCGGGCGCCAGCCCGGTCTTGCGGCATTTGATATCGAGGAATTTCTCCGCGCCGAGATCGGCGCCGAAACCGGCTTCGGTCACCACGTAATCGCACAGCTTCAAGGCCGTGGTCGTGGCCAGCACCGAGTTGCAGCCGTGCGCGATATTGGCGAACGGGCCGCCGTGGATGAAGGCGGGCGTGCCTTCCAGCGTTTGCACCAGATTCGGCGACAGTGCATCTTTCAACAGCGCGGTCATCGGGCCCTGACCCTTGACGTCGCTGGCGCGCACCGGCTTGCGGTCGCGGGTATAGCCGATGATCACATTGCCGAGCCGCTTCTTCAGGTCGTCGAGATCCTTGGCGAGGCAGAAGATCGCCATAACTTCGGACGCGACCGTGATGTCGAATCCGTCCTCGCGCGGGAAACCGTTGGCGACCCCGCCGAGCGAGGAAACGATCGAGCGCAATGAGCGGTCGTTCATGTCGATGGCGCGGCGCCAGGCGACACGGCGGCCGTCGAGGGCGAGCGCATTGCCCCAGTAGATGTGATTGTCGATCAGTGCCGCGAGCAGATTGTGCGCGGCGCCGATGGCGTGGAAGTCGCCGGTGAAGTGCAGATTGATGTCCTCCATCGGCACCACTTGCGCGTAGCCGCCGCCGGCCGCGCCACCCTTGACGCCGAAGCAGGGGCCGAGCGAAGGCTCGCGCAGGCACAGCATCGCCTTCTTGCCGATGTGGTTGAGCGCGTCGGTGAGGCCGACCGTGGTGGTGGTCTTGCCTTCGCCCGCCGGCGTCGGCGTGATCGCGGACACCAGGATCAGCTTGCCGTTCGGCTTGCTGGCGAGCGACTTGATGTAATTCATCGACACCTTGGCCTTGTAATGGCCGTAAGGATCGAGATTTTCCGGAGCGATGCCGAGCTTCTCCTTGGCGAGCTCCATGATCGGCCGCGGCTTCGCAGCCTGGGCGATTTCAATATCGGATTTCGGTTTCTGATGCTGCGAGGCGGGCATGGGATTTATCCATTTAATGTAAGAGCGGGGAGCCGGCGATTTAGAATTTTGGTCTCGGAGACATCAAGTGAACTTCGCACCCGTTGCGAGCTTGGCGGTTGTCACGAACTCGCCGGCGTCGATCTTCTTGCCGTCGGCGGGCTGAACGCGGGTGACCTTGAAGCGGCCGTCGGCGCAGACGACCGTGAAGCCGTCGGCCGCGACCGCGACCACTTCGCCCAATTTTCCGGCGATGCCTTTGGGGTCTTTCGCCGGCAGCGGCTTGGCGTCGAAAATCCTGACGGTCTTGCCGTCGAGCGTGCACCAGGCGCCGGGCGCCGGATTGCAGCCGCGGATCAGCCGGTCGATCTGCTCCCACGGCTTGCCCCAGTCGATCTTGGCATTGCCGGGGCCGCAACGGCCTTCGTATGTGGCTTTCGACTCGTCCTGCTTGATGCGCGGTGCCTTGCCGGCTTTCACAAGGTCCACGGATTCCATCATGGCATCGACGCCCATCGGGAACAGGCGGTCGAAGTAAACGGTGCCGAGCGTGTCGGTGGCGCTGATCGGCGTCTTCTTTTGCAGCAGCACGGCGCCGGTATCGAGCCCGTTGTCGGGCCAGAAGATCGACAGCCCGGTTTCCTTTTCGCCCTTGATGATCGGCCAGTTGATCGCGCTGGCGCCGCGATAGGCCGGCAGCAGCGAGGGGTGATACTGGATCGAGCCCTTGGTCGGGATGTTGAGAAACTCTTCCGGCACGAACAGCGTGACGAACGCCATCACCTGCAAGTCCGGCTTGAGCGCCTTGAACTCGGCCCAGACCTCCGGCTTCTTATAAGAGTCCGGCTGATAGACCGGAAGCTTGGCGGCGACCGCGGCTTCCTTCAGCGGATCGGCCTTGGCGCCTTCCTTTTCCGGCGCGACATAGACCGCGACCACGTTCTCGCCGCGCTTGAGCAGCGCCTCCAGCACGGCCTTGCCGAAAGCCTGCTGACCGTGCACCACGATACGCATTCAACGTTCCTCCCTATCCGCTCATGCCCGCGAAAGCGGGCATCCAGCGCTGGTAGCTTCTGGGTCCCCGTTTTCGCGGGGACGAGCGGTCAATATTAAGCCGCCTTGCCTTCCTTCTTCGGCGCGCTGAGCGCGCCGGAATTCTTGATCTCGGCGATTTCCGACGCCTTGAAGCCGAGCACGTCTTTCAGGATTTCATCGGTGTGCTCGCCCAACAGCGGCGAGCGCTTCACCTCGGAAATCGAGTCGGACATTTTGATCGGATTGCCGACCGACAGATATTTGCCGCGGGTCGGATGATCGACCTCGACCACGGTGCCGGTCTTGCGCAGTGACGGCTCCTCGGCGATCTCCTTCATCGACAGGATCGGGCCGACCGGAATATCGACCTTGTTGCAGATATCCATGACCTCGAACTTGGTCTTGGTCATGGTCCACTGCTCGATGGTGGCGAAGATGTGCTTGAGCCGCGGCAGCCGCGCCTTCGGCGTGGCGTAATCCGGATCGGTTTTCCATTCCGGCTTGCCGATCACGTCGCAGATCGCGCCCCACACCGGCGCCTGGGTGATGAAATAGCTGTAGGCGTCGGGATCGGTTTCCCAGCCCTTGCACTTGAGGATCCAGCCCGGCTGGCCGCCGCCGGAATCGTTGCCGGCGCGCGGTACCGCCTTGCCGAACGGCACGCCTTCGCCGTACTGGCTGTACTCGGTGAGCGGCCCTTTCGCGATGCGCTGCTGATCGCGCAGCTTGACACGGGCGAGATTGAGCACGCCGTCCTGCATGGCGCAAAGCACACGCTGGCCGCGGCCGGTGCGGATGCGCTGGTAGAGCGCGCTGACGATGCCGAGGGCGAGATGCAGGCCGGTGCCCGAGTCGCCGATCTGGGCGCCGGTGACCAGCGGCGGGCCTTCACGGAAGCCGGTGGTCGAGGCCGAGCCGCCGGCGCACTGCGCGACGTTCTCGTAGACCTTGCAGTCCTCGTAGGGGCCGGGGCCGAAGCCCTTGACCGAGGCGACGATCATGCGCGGGTTGAGCTTGTGGATGTAGTCCCAAGTCAGCCCCATGCGGTCGAGCGCGCCGGGCGCAAAGTTCTCCACCAGAACGTCGCACTTTTTGATCAGCGCATTGAGCACGCGCATGCCCTGCGGATGCTTGGAGTCGATGGTGATCGAGCGCTTGTTGTGGTTGAGCATGGTGAAATAGAGGCTGTCGGCGCCCGGCACGTCGACCAGCTGTCCGCGCGTGATGTCGCCCACACCCGGACGCTCGACCTTGATCACGTCGGCGCCGAGCCAGGCCAGCAGCTGCGTGCAGGTCGGGCCCGATTGCACATGCGTGAAATCGAGAATTTGTACGCCGGTGAGCGCCTTGCCGGCCTGGCCCCAAGGCTTCGACGACGGCTTCGGCAAGTTGTTAGATTTGCCGTTGCCGTTCGCCTTCTTGGGCGCCGCAAGCTTCACCACTTTGCGGGCAGATTTCTTAGCCGCGGCTTTTGCCCTGGCTTCTTTCGCCCTCTTTTTCTTTTTTTCCTTTTTCTTACCCATTTGTCGTCCCTCCATCTCATTCGTCATTCCGGGGCTCGAGCGGGGCGAGAGAACCCGGGATCCAGAGACTAGCTCTGCGGTGGAAACTGGATTCCGATTTATTTCTTGCGAAGTACGCTTTGCGGGTTGAGGTTGCCGATGCGACCGCTCTCGCTGCCCGCCGCAGGGTCGAGCACCGCGTTGATGAGGGTCGGCTTGCCGGAGTCCATGGCCGCGTTGACGGCGCGCTTCAACTCGTCCGGTGATGTCGCATTCACGCCGACGCCACCGAAGGCTTCGATCATCTTGTCGTAGCGCGCACCCTTCACGAACACGGTTGTTGCCGGGTCCGAACCGACCGAATTGACATCGGTGCCGCGATAAATGCCGTCGTTGTTGAAGATGACGACGCAGACCGGCAGGTTGTAACGGCAGATGGTCTCGATCTCCATGCCGGAAAAGCCGAAGGCCGAGTCGCCTTCGACCGCCAGCACCGGCTTGCCGGTCTCGACAGCCGCGGCGATGGCGTAGCCCATACCGATGCCCATGATTCCCCAGGTGCCGACGTCGAGACGCTTGCGCGGCTGATATACATCGATAATGCCGCGCGCGAGATCGAGCGTGTTGGCGCCTTCGTTGACCAGGATGGCGTCGGGCCGCTCCTTGACGATCGTGCGCAGAACGCCAAGCGCGCCGTGATAGTCCATCGGCGAATTGTTGTTCATCAGCCGCGGCGCCATCTTGGCGATGTTCTCTTCGCGCTTCTTGCTGACGGCGCCGACCCAGTCACTCGGCGGTGACGGCCATTTACCCATGCCTTCGAGCAAGGCGGACACGCAGGAGCCGATATCTCCGACCACCGGCGCAACGATCTCGACGTTTGAATCCATTTCCTTTGGTTCGATGTCGATCTGGATGAATTTCTTCGGCGCTTCGCCCCAGGCTTTGCCCTTGCCGTGTGACAGCAGCCAGTTCAGCCGCGCGCCGATCAGCATCACGACGTCCGAGTCCTTCAGCACGGTCGAGCGCGCAGCGCCCGCACACTGCGGATGGGTGTCGGGCAGCAGGCCCTTGGCCATGCTCATCGGCAGGAACGGGATGCCGCTCTTTTCGACCAAAGCGCGAATCGCGTCGTCGGCCTGCGCGTATGCCGCGCCTTTGCCGAGGATGATCAAGGGACGCTTGGCGCTCTTCAATACATCGAGCGCACGCTTGATCGCGGTCGGAGCGGGAATCTGAGCCGGCGCCGCGTCGATGACCTTGACGAGTGACTTCGCGCCAGCCCCTGCATCCATAGTCTGGGAAAATAGTTTGGCCGGCAGATCAAGATAGACGCCGCCTGGACGGCCGGAAACCGCCGCGCGGATCGCGCGCGCCACGCCAATGCCGATGTCCTGCGCATGCAGCACGCGGAACGCAGCCTTGCACAGCGGCTTGGCGATCGCCAGTTGGTCCATCTCTTCATAGTCGCCCTGCTGCAGGTCGACGACCTCGCGCTCGGACGAGCCCGAGATCAGGATCATCGGAAAACAATTGGTGGTGGCGTGGGCGAGCGCGGTCAGGCCGTTGAGGAAACCAGGCGCCGACACAGTCAGGCAGACGCCGGGCTTCTTGGTCAGGAAGCCGGCGATAGAGGCAGCATAGCCGGCGTTCTGCTCATGGCGAAACGAAAGGACGCGAATGCCTGCCGCCTGCGCCATACGGCCGAAGTCCGTAATCGGGATGCCGGGCACGCCGTAGATCGTGTTGAGGCCATTGAGCTTGAGCGCATCGATGACGAGGTGAAACCCATCCGTCAGTTCCTGCTGCGCCTCGGCCGCACTTGCGGTTTGGGGCTTTGCTTTTACTGCTGCGTCAGCCATGGGAATTCTCCCCTTTTTTCTCGTTAGACCGTGTCAGTCCAAATAGTCGGCAAACCGCGCCACGTGGTCGGCCAGGCCGAGCGCGTGGTCGCGCACCAGTTCTCCCGCGCGGTCGGTGGCGCGCGCTTCCAGAGCTTCGATGATGTTCATGTGGTCGCGGATCGAACGGTCCGCGCGATCCTTCTCGCCGATGGTCTTGCGCCGGATCATGCGCATGTGGGTGAACAGATTCTCGGCGAGATCGATCAGCACGGCATTATGACTGAGACGGATGATGGCCTGATGGAATTCGATGTTGACGTCGGAATACTCGTCGAGGTGCGCGCGCACCTTGCCGTTTTCGAAGGTGGTGAACATTTTGCGCAAACCGGCGATTTCGTCCGCGCTGGCGGTCTGCGTGATCAGGCGCGCCGCCATGCTTTCCAGCGCCGCCCAGGCGGTGATCATCTCGATCACCTCGCGCTTGGTCTTGCGCACCACATAGATGCCGCGGCGCGGCACCGAACGCACGAAACCCTCGCTCTCGAGCTGCGCCATCGCCTCGCGCACCGGCGTGCGGCTGATGCCGAAATCCTGCGCCAGCTTGCGTTCGTCGAGGCGGATGTCGTCGCGGCTGCGATAGATGTCCATCGCCACGATCGCGTTCTTCAAGGCGGCATAGGCCTTGTGCTTGAAGCTCGGCGTGGTGTCGATCGGATCGAGCGCCGGCTGCAAGGCAAGCGCGGCGCGGGCGGGGACAGGTCCGCGGGCACGCACACTGACGCGACGGGAGGTACGATCTCGGCTACTCATGACTGGTATACAATATGCCAGATGCGCGGGGGCGCGCGCAACCGCCTTAGGTAAGGTGATTGCGCATCCTGAGAATTAAGGACGAGACGATTGAACCGGCGTTATTCCGCCGGCCGCAGCTTCTTGCCGAACCGCAGACGGGTCAGACCGGCCTGGATCATCGGCCAGAACAGCGCGATCAGACCGAGCGCCATGATCGTGCTCACCAATCCGGTCGAGAAGAACACGCCGAGGCCGCCCTGCGAGGCGAGCAGCGACTGGCGGAACCCCTCCTCCGCCTTGTCGCCCAGCACGATGGCCAGCACCATCGGCGCCAGCGGATAGTTGCACTTCTTCATGAAGTAGCCGGCGACGCCGAACACCACCATCATCGTCACGTCGAACGTATTGTTATGCACGGTGTAGGCGCCGATGGCGCAGAGCACCATGATGACCGGCGCGATCACGCTGAACGGAATGCGCAGGATGGCGGCGAACAGCGGAACGCAGGTCAGCACGATAATCAGGCCGACGATGTTGCCCATGTACATGCTGGCGATCAGGCCCCAGACGAAGTCCTTCTGCTCGACAAATAGCAGCGGGCCCGGCTGCAAGCCCCAGATCAGCAGGCCGCCCAGCAGAACCGCGGCGGTCGGCGAACCCGGCACACCGAGCGCGATCATCGGCAGCAGCGCGGAGGTGCCGGCGGCGTGCGCCGCGGTTTCCGGCGCCACCACGCCCTCGATCTGGCCGGTGCCGAACAGGTGGCCGTTCTTCGAGATGCGCTTGGCGATGCCGTAACTCATGAACGAGGCGGGCGTCGCGCCTGCCGGGCTGATGCCCATCCAGCAGCCGATCAGGCAGGAGCGCAAATAGAGCATCCAATAGCGCGGCAGCTTCGCCCAGGTCTGGATTACGATCTTCATATTTATCTTCGCCGGCTTGCCGCGGAAGCTCAGGCCTTCTTCCATGGTGAGCAGGATCTCGCCGATGCCGAACAGGCCGATGACCGCGATCAGGAAGTCGAAACCATTGAGCATCTGCTCGACGCCGAAGGTGAGCCGCAATTGACCGGTCATCTGGTCGAGACCGACGGCGCCGAGCCCGAAGCCGAGCATCATCGACGCGACGGTCTTGAACGGCGGTTCCTTGCTCAAGCCCACGAAGCTGCAGAAGGCGAGGAAATAGACCGCGAAGATTTCGGGCGGGCCGAAGCGCAATGCAAAACTGGCGACCAGCGGAGCCACCAGCGTGATGACGATGACGGCGAACAATGCGCCAACGAAGGATGACGTGAACGCGGCGGTGAGCGCTTCGCCGGCGCGGCCCTGCTGCGCCATCGGATAGCCGTCGAATGTGGTCGCCACCGACCATGGTTCGCCCGGTATGTTGAACAAGATCGACGTGATGGCGCCGCCGAACAGCGCCCCCCAGTAGATGCACGACAGCATGATGATCGCAGAGGTCGGCGACATCGAAAACGTCAGCGGCAGCAGGATCGCGACGCCGTTGGCGCCGCCAAGACCGGGCAGCACGCCGACGATGACGCCGAGCACGATGCCGACCACCATCAGCACCAGATTGAACGGCTGCGCGACCACCGCGAAACCGTGAAAAAGATTGCCGATGTCTTCCATGAGCCCCGTCTCTCGATACTTTTTACTTTGTCTGTTGCCCCCGGAGCCGCGAGCGCATTCAGCGCGGCGAACCGTACTCGTTCAATATCCCAACCAGGTCTCGAGCGGACCCTTTGGCAGCGAGACCAGGAACCACAGCTCGAACATCAGGAAGATCAAGATCGGCACCACGATTGCAATCGCCGCGGAAACGATCCAGCTATAGTGGCCAAACCAGCGCATGAAGAATGCGATCAGCAGCGCAGAGGATACGTAGATCCCGAGATAGGGCACCAGTGCGACGTAGACCACAGTGGGCACCAAGACGGACACCACTTGCCGGAGTTGGCCCCATTGCGCGAATAGTTTTCCCGCGTCGGCGGTGACGAACACCGACGTCACATTGATCGCGCACGAGATCAGAACGATAATGCTGACATAGAACGGGAAGAAGCCGGCGCGCGGCCCTTCGTCGCCCCAACCGATCCCAACCTTGATGCTTCCGTAGATTCCGATCAGCGCCAGGAGAGCCATGAACGCGGCTACTCCGATTTCGACACTCCGGTGGGACGGACCCGTCCCACCGGTTACTTTTACTGTTTTGCTCATTAAGATCTCGCTTGCCTGCGGCCGATGTTCCCGCAGGATCAGTTGGATTTGGCGAGGAAGCCGGCTTCTTTCATCAAGCCTTCATGCAGCTTCTCCGCGTCGGCCACCCACTTGGCGTATTCGGCGCCGGACATGAAGGTCGTGTTGAACGCGCCGTCGCTCATCAGCTTCTTGCCACTCGGGCGTCTCGCGCACTTTCTTGAACATGTCGACATAGTAGGCGACCTCGTCCTTGCTGACGCCCGGCGGCATGAAGAAGCCGCGCAGCATCAGGTATTCGATGTCGAGGCCCTCCGACTTGCAGGTCGGAATGTCGTTCCACGACAAGTCGCCGGCAATCTTTTCTTTGTAGTCGAGCTTCTTGTTGTCGAACACGCAGAGCGCCCGCAGCTTGCCGGCGCGCCAATGTGCCACCGCCTCGATCGGGTTGTTCACCGTCGAGTCGACGTGATCGCCGACCAGCTGCACCGCAACCGCGCCGCCGCCCTTGTAGGGAATGTAGGTCATCTTCTTGCCGACCGCCTTTTCGAGCGCGACGGTGATGATCTGGTCTTCCTGCTTGGAGCCGGTGCCGCCCATCTTGAAGGTATTATCGGGCGCGGCCTTGATGGCAGCGATGTAGTCCTTCGTCGTCTTGTAGGGCTTGTCGGCGTTGACCCAGAGGATGAATTCGTCGAGCGCCATCATCGCGACCGGCGTGAGATCCTTCCAGTTGAAAGGAATGCCGGTGGCGAGCGGCGTGGTGAACAGGTTCGACAGCGTGATGATCAGCTTGTGAGCGTCACCCTTCGCATTCTTGGCGGCGAGGAAGCCTTCGCCGCCGGCGCCGCCCGACAGGTTGATCACGATGACCGACTGCTTCGACAGATTGTGCTTGGTGATGATGCCCTGCATGACGCGGGCCATCTGATCGGCGCCGCCGCCGGTGCCGGCCGGAACGATGAATCTCGATGGGCTTGGTGGGCTCCCAGGCGCTGGCGGGCGCCGACGAAAGCGCGAGCACGCCGCCAAGACAAGCGGCCCCGATGCTCAGGGTCTTAACTAATGGCATGAACTCCTCCCGTTATGTGTTTTTGCGCGCGGCCGGTCTTTGCCGGCTCGGCATTCCTCGTTTCGCCCTAGTAGAATGTATTCTCTCCGGAGCAAAACATAAATAGCAGCCCTTGGTATACCAGCCTTTCAGGCAATGGGAATAAGGGGTTGTATCCCGCCCGGGGCGTTCTGCCGCAGGCTTTTGCCGCAGCGCAATAGCGGTTTCGAAGGCATCTGCACAAAAGCCGCGGTCTAGTCGTGCGCTCTTGTGAATTACGCGGGTCCCCGCCGCGCGACTTAGGCCCGGCCAAGCGGCCGGGCCTAAGTGCGTGCGCTCATGATGGTTGCGGGGGTAGGATTTGAACCTACGACCTTCAGGTTATGAGCCTGACGAGCTACCGGGCTGCTCCACCCCGCGTCAAAATGCGAAGCGCGGGGCGATGCCCGCGCATTTCGAGCGGTATGTAGCAATGGCGGACGCCGATGGGAAGGGCGCAAAACGTTGCATTTCATGAACTTGTCATGAAACCGCGGCAAAAGGCGGCCATGATGGGGGGCGGCTCGCAAGGCGGCAGCAGCTTCGGCGACGGCCTTGCCGCCGCCGCGCGCTCGATTATTGCCGACGCCCGCCGGGCGCTGGCCGACCCGGAACTGACCGACGCCGAGGTGGTGCATGAGGTGCGAAAGGCCCTCAAGCGCTGGCGCGCGCTGCTGCGGCTGCTCGCCCGCCCGCTCGGCGAACAGGCCGATCTGATGCGAACTGAGGCGCGCGAGCTGATGCGGGCGCTGTCGGGCGCGCGCGACGCGCAATCGGCGCTCGACGCCCTGCACGGGTTGCGCAAGACCGACATCCCGTTCTCGCCGAAATCGATGGAGACGATCCGCCAGCGCCTGACCGACATCCGGGACGCGGCCG
>CAWAHP010000004.1:0-842579 GCA_963781875.1 uncultured Alphaproteobacteria bacterium | reverse complement strand
CGCATTCACGGCGGCTCAGGCCAGCGCCTTGACGAGCACGCAGATCGCGGGAATGACGACGGCCAACTTCGCCGCGCTGACCAGCACCACCGGCATACCGGCCATCAGCGTCGCGGCGATCGCCGGGCTCACCACCGCCGAGATCAGCGCCCTGACCACGACCCAAGGCAATGCGTTTATCACGGCACAGATCGAAGCCATGTCGATCGATCAGGTGAGCGCGCTGGTGACGCTCGTCGGGTAACGGATAATGGCGGCCGAACGGCCTCGGGCAATACCGTGGCACGTTCGGCGCCGGACAGAACAAGTAAGGCGTACTGTATCGCGTTTCGTCATGCGTACCCGAAGCGGCCTCCCGATCGGAGGCCGACATGTCGCGTTCGCAACTTCAACGCTTATAGGACGTCATCATGACCGCCCAGCCCGTCGAATTGAATCCCGCCACCGAAATCTTCAACGACTCGATGAATCGGGCCGTCGCACGGCAGCTTTCGGTCGTTGAGCTTGTTCAACAGCACCGCAACGCTGGCGTCCTGTCGACCAAAAGCAGCTGGTCGTCGAACTCTACAAGACCTGGATCGCCTACAACGCCGACAATAGCTTGCTCTATGCGGTCTATTTCAATTACGGCGTCGCGCTCGGCGGAGTCGCGCGATCGCGCCGGCGCCATCAATGCGTTGCGGGAATGCATCCGGCTGAAGCCGGATTTCCACGCCGCCTTACATCAATCTTGGTCGTGCGCTGGAGGATAGCGGCCAGGGCGGCCAGGCGGTGGCGCAGTGGCTGGCGCTCGTCAACAATCTGGCGGCCGTCAACGGCGAACTCGGTGACGCACAAGATCACCGCCTTGCAGCAGATCGGCCGCGTTCTCGAAGCGGCCAACAGCGACGACGCCGCCGAGGATGCGCTCAAGCAAAGCCTCGACATCAATCCGCACCAGGTCGAGGCCGACGCAGCACTGGATTTCGCTGCGTCAGCGGCAGTGCAAATGGCCGGTGATCGCCGAATGGGAGCGCGTCGAGCCGCAAGGATCTGCTGAAGGGCATATCGTCGCTGTCGCTTGCCAATCTCGCCGACGATCCGATGTTCCAGCTGGCGAAAGCCTATCACTACGCGAAAACATCCATCGGCATGCCGAAGCCGGCGCACCGCCCGCAAGCCAATCGGCCGCGATGCCGACAGGCTGCGCATCGGCTATGTCTCGTCCGATCTGCGCGATCACGCCGTCGGCTTCGCCATGACCGACGTGATGGAACAGCACGATCGTGAGAACTTCGAAATTTTCGCCTACTATTGCGGGATCAACCGCACCGACGCGACGCAGCAGCGGATCATGAAGGCGGTCGATCATTGGATCGACATCAACCGGCTCAATGACGATCAGGCGGCGGCGAAGATCGCGGCCGACGGCATCGACATTCTCATCGATCTCAACGGCTACACCAAGGACGCCCGCACCAAGGTGTTTGCGCGCCGGCCGGCGCCGATCGCCGTGAACTGGTTCGGCTATCCCGGCACGATGGCCACGTCCGTACCATCATTACCTCATCGCCGATTCCAACATCATTCCGCGAGGATCACGAGATCTTCTATTCCGAGAAGATCGTGCGTCTGCCGTGCTACCAGCCGAATGACCGCAAGCGGGTTGTCGCCGAGCGGCGTCCGTCGCGCGCGGAGGCGGGCCTGCCCGACGATGCCTTCGTCTATTGCAGCCTCAATGGCATGCAGAAGATCACGCCGCGCACCTTCCAGCGCTGGATGACAATCCTCGGCCAGGTTCCGGACAGCGTGCTGTGGATCCTGAGCGGGACGGCGGAAACCAACGGCCGCCTGCGCAAGGCTGCCGGCGGAGCATGGCATCGCGGCGGAGCGCATCGTGTTCGCGGAGAAGATGGCGAACCCCGAGCATCTCGCGCGCTATCCGCTGGCGGATCTGTTCCTGGATAGCCTGCCGTATGGCGCCCATACCACCGCCGCGGATTCATTGTGGATGAATGTGCCGATCTTGACCTTGCCGGGACGCAGCTTCGCGTCGCGGGTTTGCGCGAGCCTGGTGCGGGCGGCGGGGGTTGGAGAATTGATCTGCGCCACGCCCGAGGACTATGTGGCGCGGGCGGTTGAATTCGGGCAGGCCAGAGAAAAACTATCGGCGATCAAGGCGAAGCTCGCAACCGGCCGCGATTCCATGTCTGCTGTTCGATACGCCGCGCCTCGTCCGCCATCTGGAGGATCTCTATCGGCAGATGTGGAGCGAGTTCAAGAACGGCGCCTTGCCGGTTCCGGATTTGCGCAATCTGGATATCTACCACGAAATCGGCGTCGGGCTCGCTCTCGAGGACGTCGAAATGCTGAGCGACGACGCTTATCGCGCGCTCTATCGCGAGAAGCTGGCGGAATGGGACAGCGTCTATCCGATTTCGCCCGACGCGCGGATGTGGCGTGGCGTCAAGCCGGACGCGCCGGCGCTCGTCGGCCGGCGCGCGGTGGCGTAGGCCTTTTCCGTTCTCAGGCGCTTGCATCCGCCGTCTGCTCGATCGACAGCACGCGCATGATGTCGTCGTGGACCTTGCGCCGCGCGTCCTCGCCGGTCGCCGCATCGAGGCGCGCCTCATAGGCGATGCGCGCCGGCCGGTGGAAAACCAGCACGCGGTCGCCGATTTCCATCGCCTCGTTGATTTGGTGGGTGATGAACACCGCGGTCTTGTTGCTCTGCCGCACCAGGCGGACGAACTCGGCGCGCAGGTCACGCGCGGTCATCTCGTCGAGCGACGAGAACGGCTCGTCACACAGCAGGATTTCGGGATCGACCGCGAAGGCGCGCGCGATCGACACGCGCTGGCGCATGCCCCCCGAGAGCGCGTGCGGATAGTCGTTCTCATGACCGGAGAGGCCGAGCCGCTTGAGCCACTGGCGCGCGGTTTCCTCCGCTTGCGCAGGAGCGGTGTCGAGGATCTGCAATCCGAGCCGCACATTGTCGAGCGCGCTGCGCCACGGCATCAGCCGGTCGTTCTGGAACACGATGCCGATCTTGCCGCGGAAAAACTCGAATTCACGGAATGGATCGTGGCCGATGACTCGTGCGGAGCCGGAGGTCGGCTCGATCAATCCGGCGACGATGTTGAACATGGTGGACTTGCCGCAGCCGGTCTTGCCCAGCACTGCGACGATCTCGCCCTTGCCGATCTCGAACGATAATTCATCGACCGCGACAAAATCGCCGCGCCCGTCCGGGCGCAGGAACGCCTTGCTCACGTCCTTGAAACGGATGACCGGCTCGGCAGTCATGAATTACATCGCCCGCTCGGACACCGCGCGATAGCGCAGCGCCCAGGTCTCGATCGCGTTGATGGTCTGCTGCACCACCAGCACGAACAAGACCAGTTGCAAGGTCCAGGCCATGGCGCCGGCCATGTCGAACAATTGCTGCTGGCGCAGCAGCTGATAGCCGACGCCGCCGGTGGCGCCCACCAGCTCGGCCACCACCACCACGCGCGCGGCGTTGCCGAGGTTGACTTTCCAGGCGGTGAGGATGCCCGGCACGATGGTCGGCACGATCAGGAAGCGGAACAGCGTCCAGCGCGAAGGCCGAAACGACATGGTCATCTCGAACAGATCCTTCGACATCGAGCGGAAGGCGTCGAGAATCTGGAACGTGAAAGCCGGCAGCGTCGTCATCACCATGATGAACAGCACGCGGAATTCGATGCCGTGGAACCAGATGATGGCGAACACCACCCAGGACAGCGCCGGAATGCCCTGGAAAAAGGTGAGCACCGGCGCGATGAAATTCTCCGCCGTCTTCGATTGCCCGATCAGCAGCGCCAGAATGCCGCCGAGGATGAAGGCGCCGAACAGGCCGCCGAAGATGCGGCCGGCGGTGAGCAGTACGTCGACCAAGAGCGAGCCGGTGATCAGCACCTCGACGGTGCGCGAAACGATTTCCGGCACCGGCGGAAAAAGATAATGCGGAAAGATCATCGACAAAATCTGCCAGCCCACCGCCAGCACGATCATGCCGGCGGCGGCTTGCAGCACGCGCATGGAGCGCGAGTTCATCATTTCATCGGCTTTTGGTAGATGGTGTCGTTCGACGGCTGCGACTTGAAATAGCCGACGTCGATGCCGGCCTTGTAAACCGCCTCGATCTGCTTGGCGACCTCGCCCGCTGGCACCACGCTCATGCCGAGCCGGTCATTGGATTTGATCAGCGAGACCAGCGCGGCGCGGTCCTCCGGCGTCGACTTCGGCGCGATCAGGCCGGCTGCTTCCTCCGGATTCCTGGCGATGAATTCGCCGGCCGCCTTGTAGGTCGCATAGAGCTTCGGGATCAAAGCCTGGTTCTGCTCGATCCAGTCGGTATGGGCGGCGACGCCGAGATAGGGAATGCGCTCACCGCCGGCAAAGCTCGCCCACGTCTTGGTGATGCTGGTGTCGAGCGCGCGGATATCGGCCTTCTTCGCCTTCAGCAGCGTATAGGCCGGCTCCCAAAGCTGGATCGCATCGGCGCGGTCGGCCAGGGCATAGCCGACCAGGCCGGGCGGCGCGGTATTGACCACCTGCACCTTCGAGACGTCCACGCCCAGCTGCTTGGCGAAGAACTCGAACATCACGAAATTGGTGGTCGAACTGGCGGCGGCGAGCTGCTTGCCTTCCAGGTCCTTGACCGTCTTGACCTCGGGCCGCGAGGTGACGACCGTGCCCCAGAAGTCGAACAGGTTGAACAGATATTTCACCTTCACGCCGCGGGCGTCGGCCAGGCCCACGGTAAGCACCGCGGCGCTGCCGCCGACCTTGAACTCGCCGGAATTGAATTGCGTCGTATAGGCGTCCGGCGGGCGCTCGACGAATTCGATATCGAGCCCGTTCGCCTCGTCGAGCTTCTTGGCCTTGATCACCGGCGGCATGAAGGCGCCGAGCGAGGGAAAGCCGAACACCACGATGGTGACTTTTGCCGGCGCCTGCGCGGCGGCAGGTGCAGGCGCCATCAGCGCCACAAGCGTGAGCGCTGCGGCGGCGCTGAGGGCCGTGCGCAGGAGAGCGGAAAGTTTAGTCATCGAATCCTCCCTGGACAGTGTTCAGTACGGTGGACCTTCGGCCCTTGTCATTGTTATTGAATTCGGAACAGCCGCGCCGCCAGCCGGCCATTGATTGCATTGGTCTGCGCTTTGGACAATCCCGCCTCGGCGACGATCTTCATCGGCTCGTGATCGCCGATCGGGAACGGCATGTCGGAGCCCATCATCAGGCGGTCCGTCCCCATCATCTCGATTACGAATTTCAGCACGCGCACGTCATGCAGGATGGTGTCGGTATAGATGTGGGCGAGGCCTTCGACCGGATCGCCGATGCCGGGCGTGATCGCATGGTTGCGCTTGAGACGGCCGAGCACGAAGGGGAGCGCAGCCGCGCCCATTGGCGCGAAGATTTTTGCATTTTTGTAGCGGGTGACATGGCCGGTGCAGAGCAGCCGCGCCATCGTGACCACCGCATCGGTGATGCGCCCGACGCCATTGGCGAGGTTGAAATCGTTCACGCGCTTGTCGCCGGCATCGAAGCTCGGATGGATATGGATGACCGCGCCGGTCTCATCCGCCGCCTGCCAGAAGGGATCGAGATCGGCATGATCGAGCGTGCTGCCGACGCCGCGCGGCAGCGTGCCGATCATGGCGCCGGGAAAGCCCGCCGCCATCGCCGCCTTCAGGACCGAAGCGGCGCGCGCGCCGTCGCCCAACGGCACGGTCGCCAGCGGCACGAAATGCGGCTCGGCTTTCGCTGCGGCGAGCAGGCAATCGTTGGCGAGCCGGCTCCAGGCCTCGGCCTCGGGCCCAGGCAGCTCATAGCCGAACATGTCGACCCAGCCGCCGACGACCTGCTTGTCGATGCCGTTCTTGGTCATCCAGGTGAGCCGCGCGGGAATATCGGAAAGCGGCTTGGACACCGGCCGCGTCGGCTTGCCGCCGGCAAAAGCCAAGGCCAGGCTGCCGCCGTCCTCGATCTGCCGCACGTTCGGAAATTTCGCCGCGTCCTTGCGGATCGCTGCCAGCAGATCGGGCGGCACCAGATGGGCGTGAGCATCGACGATCATTCAATGTCCTTTTTTGTCTTTCGCCGCGGCGATCATGTCGCCGAGCTTTGACACTTTGATTGGCAGCGTGTTGATCGAAATGCCGAGGGGCTTCAGCGCGTCATTGATGGCATTGGCGACCGCGGCGGGCGCGCCGAGATAACCGGATTCGCCCGAGCCCTTCTGACCGAACACGGTATGCGGCGACGGCGTCTCGTGATCGACGATATCGACCGCCGGCACCTCATGCGAGGACGGCAGCAGATAATCCATGAAGGTCTGCGCGATCAGCTGACCTTCGTCGTTATAGGCGAACTCCTCGTACAGCGCGGCGCCGATGCCGTGCGCGATGCCGCCCATGGTCATGCCGCGCACGATCTTCGGATTGATCTGCGTGCCGCAGTCGTGGCCGAGCCGGTAGCGCACGATCTGAGGCACGCCCAGATCGGGATCGATGCTGAGCAGGAGCAGATGGAATTCGAACGAGAAGCAGGGATACATCTGCACGCGCCCGTCCGGCGTCGGCAGCGTGCCGCCGGTCGGCACCTGATAGACATGCTCGACCGCGAGCCCCGGCTGCATATCGGCCGGCATGCGGTGGTAATTGCGAAACGCGATCTGTACTAGGTCGGCCCAAGTGCGCTTGTGCTGCGGCGTGTTGCGGTCATACACGCTGCCCTGCTCGTAGACCGCGCGATCGAGCGGAATGCCGAGATCGTGCGCGCCGATGGCCGTCAGTTTGGCTTTGAGCTTGTTCGCCGCGTGGAACGCCGCGCCGCCCAGCATGATCGCCATGCGGCTGCCGACCGGCGTGCCGCTCGGCAGTGAATTGAGCGAATCCGGCCGCGTCACCCGGATCATGTCGGGATCGACCTGCAGCACTTCGCCGATCACGGTGCCGACCAGCGTCTCGTGGCCCTGGCCGGACGAGGTGGTGTGCATGGTGGCGGTGATGGTGCCCATGCCGTCCACATTGATGCGGCAGGAATCCATGAAGGTGGAGGTGGTGATGGCCGGATTGAGCAGCGCCTCGAACATGGCGTTGCCGCCGGAGGGCTCCAAGCACGCGGAAATGCCGATGCCGGCGAGCTTGCCCTCGCGCGCGCAGCCGGTCGCGCTCGGCCTTCAGATCTTCGTAACTGGTGTCCGCCAGAACCTTGTCGATGACGGTGTGGTAGTCGCCGCTGTCGTAGGTTGTGCCGCTCGGGATCAGGTAGGGAAATTCCTCGTGCCGGATCAGTTGCGCCGGCGGATGTCGAGCGGATCGAGGCCGAGCACATTGGCGACCTCGTCCATGATGCGCTCGAGCGCCAGATTGGTCGGCGCCTGGCCGAAGCCGCGCACCGCGTCCTGCGTGGTCTTGTTGGTGACCACGGCGATGGCGCGGTACTGCACGCTTTTGATCTTGTAGGGGCCGACGATGGCGCCGATCGGCTTGCCGAGCTGGAACGGCGAGCGTCCGGCATAGGCGCCGACATTCTCCAGCGCCCGCATCTTCATCGAGCGCACGATGCCATTGTCGTCGAAGGCGACCTCGACGTCGAACAGCCGCTCCGGCCCATGCGCATCGCCGCCGCGCATGTTCTCCAGCCGGTCCTCGATCAGCCGCACCGGGAAACCGAGCCGGCGCGACAGGTAGCCGGCCAGCACCGTGTGCTTGATCCCGCGCTTGACGCCGTAGCTGCCGCCGACGTCGACGTCGTGATGCACGCGCACCGAGGTGACCGGGATTTTCAGCGCGATGCCGATCTGGTCGGCGTAGCGCGGCATCTGGATCGAGGCATAGACATCGAGCATGTCGCGCCAGGGGTCCCAGCTTGCCACCACGCCGAAGGTCTCGATCGGCACCGTCGATGAGCGGCCCCATTTCACCCGCAGTGACAGCTTGCGCGGGCTGGCGGCGAAATCCTTGTCGACCTCGCCCCACACGAAGGTCTTGTCGAGCAGCACATTGGAGCCATGCGCCTCGTGCACCAGCGTGGCTCCGGGCTCGAGCGCCTTCTCGGCGTCGAGCACGAAGGGCAGGGGCTCGTATTCGATTTCGATCTCCTCGGCGGCGTCCTCGGCCAGCGCGCGCGTGTCGGCGACCACCGCGACGACCCATTCGCCCGAATAGCGCGCGACGTCGACCGCCAGCGGCCGGCGCGGCACGTTCGGCGTGTCGAGCCCGGTCATCAGCGGCAGCGTCGCCGCGGCGAGCTCAGCGCCATCCAGCACGTAATGCACGCCCGGCATTTTCAGCGCGGCGCTGGCGTCGATGCTGACGATGCGCGCGGCGGCATGCGGGCAGGTCACCAGCGCGACATGCTTGGTGTTGGGCAGGTCGATATCGGCGACGAACTTGCCTTTGCCGGCCACGAAGCGGCGGTCCTCGCGCACGCGGCGATCGGTGGAGACGTAGCGGTGGCGGACGGCCTCGGCTCATTTGCGCAGCTCCGCGGGCCGGTTGGCGCCGCGCATGCGCTCGGCGGCCAGCGCGATGGCTTCGACGATCTGCGCGTAACCGGTGCAGCGGCAGATATTGCCGGAGATCGCCTCGACGATATCCTCGCGCGTCGGGTTCGGATTGTCGGCGAGCAGCGCATGCGCGACCAGGATCATGGCCGGCGTGCAGTAGCCGCATTGCATGCCGTGGGTTTCGCAGAAGGCGTCCTGGATCGGCGACAATTCGCCGGGGCCGGGCGTGACGCCTTCGATGGTCGTGATGGCTGAGCCTTCCGCCTGCACCGCGAACATCAGGCAGGAGCGCACCGCGACGCCGTCGAACAGCACCGTGCAGGCGCCGCAGACGCCGTGCTCGCAGCCGGCATGCGCGCCGGTCAGCGTGCAGCTGGTCGCGCAGGCAATCGAGCAGCGTGGTGCGCGGCTCGACATCGAGTTCGCGCTCTGTGCCATTGACGTTGAGTTTAATGCGCATGGGCTTTTTTCCCCAGCGCGTGGCTCACGCGCATCGGCAACAGCGCGCGCGGCGAGACTGGCTGCGACGCGGCGGCGGTATTCGGCCGAGGCGTGCAGATCGGACAGCGGATCGATATCGGCGAGCGCCTCGGTCACCGCAGCCTGCACCGCGGCGTCGTCGAGCGCGCTGCCTTTTAATTGCTGCTCGGCGCTTTCAAGTCGCATGGGAAAATCGGTGACGGCGCCGACGCCGATGGCGATGCGCTTGCATTTGCCGTCGTCGCCCAGTTCGACCTGCGCCGCCGCCGACACGAAAGCGAAATCGCTGCGCCGCGCATTCACTTCGTGAAAACCGATGCCGACTTTGCCGCGCCAGACCGGAAAGCGCACGCCGGTGAGACACGCGCCTGCCGGCAGCGTGGTGATCATCGGCCCGATGAAGAAGTCGCGCGCCGCTATGTCCGTTGTCTTGCTGCCGGCGCGGGCAGCTCAGACTGGCATCGAGCGTGATGGCGATCAGCGGCAGTTCCGCCGCCGGATCGGCATTGGCGAGCGAGCCGCCGATGGTGCCGCGCGCGCGGGTGGCGGCGTGGCCGATGAAGGGAATCGCGCGCGCGAGCAGCGGAAGCCGGGCCGGCAACAAGCGGATCGCGCTCGACCACGCATTGCCGCGTAGTGGCGCCGATCGCGATGCCGTCGCCGTCCTCGCGGATATAGGAGAGCGCGGCGATGCGATTGATGTCGATCAGCCGGGTGGGGCGCGCGAGCCGCATCGCCATCATCGGCACCAGCGTCTGCCCGCCGGCGATGACGCGCGCGTTCTCGTCGGCCGCCAGCAGCGCACAGGCTTCGTCGATGCTGGCGGCGCGGGAATACTCGAACGGCGCTGCTTTCATGGAAACGCTACGCTGGTCTCGAACCGAGGACGGTCAGGTTGTTTTGCGGCACCGATATGGTTAAAGTCTCTCTCGCATTATCGCAACCGCAAAAACGCGAATTTCTCGGAACGCCGCGGCCGCCTCACTCGTGCCGAAGCATTGCAGGAAACGCGACAGGTGAAAACACATGCCGCGGATGAAGGGTGCCGACCTCATCACCGAATTTCTGGTCGACAGCAAGATTCCCTACGTGTTCGGGATCTGCGGTCACGGCAATGTCGGCATGCTCGATTCTCTCTATGCGGCGCGCGACCGCATCACGATGGTGTCGCCGCGCCACGAGCAGGTGGCGGCGCACATGGCGGACGCCTACTTCCGCGTGCGGCACGAGGCGGTGGCGACGTTGACCTCGTGCGGGCCGGGCTCCTGCAACATCGTGATGCCGCTGGCCGTGCGCGATCTCCGACTCCTCGGCGCTGCTGGCGATCACCTCGAATGTGCCGACCTCGCAGTTCAACCGCAGCCCGTTCCAGGAAATCAACAAGCACTACCAGGCCGACTTCCCCAACATCATCCGGCCGGTGGTCAAGCGCAGCTTCCAGCCGACGCGCGTCGATATGCTGCCGCTGGCGTTGCGCCAGGCGACCACGACCATGCTGTCGGGCCGACCGGGGCCGGTGAATGTCGATGTGCCGTTCAACGTGTTCCAGGAAGAAGACGACGTCGAGGTGCCGACAGCCGGCGCCGCCGCTCGGCACCCAGCGCAGTGGCGCCTCGCCGGATGAAATTTCCGCCTGCGTCGATCTGATCCTGAAAGCGAAGCAGCCGGTGCTCTTCGTCGGTCACGGCGTGACGCTGGCGGAAGCCAGCCGCGAACTGACCGACCTCGTGCACCGCCTGCAAGTTCCGGTGATCTCCTCGCCCAATGGCATGGGCTGCCTCGACATGACTGATCCGCTGTCGCTCGGCTTCATCGGACGCAACGGCGCCTATCCGGCCAACAGGCCGGCCGCCACGCCGATGTGGTGATCGCGATCGGCGCGCGTTTCGACGACCGTTCGGCTTCGTCATGGCTGCCCGGCTATTCGTGGAATTTCCCGGATACCAAGCTGATCCATGTCGACGTCGATCCGGCCGAACTTGGCCGCAATTATCCGCCCGATATCGGCATGCTTGCCGACGCGCGTACTTTTTTACGGCAATTGCTCACCGAAGTGGAGCGGCGAGGGGCTAAGCGCGGCGACGCGTTGAAGGCTTGGCTCGCCGATATCATCAAATGGCAGAGCGAGTGGGCAAAGTTCACCGCGCCGAATTTCGACATTCACGCCTCGCCAATCCGGCCCGAACGCATCGTGGCGGATTGCCAGGCGGTGATGCCGCCGGACGCCATTCTCTGTTGCGACGTCGGCGTCAACCACAACTGGTACATGCAGTTCTGGAAAGCGCGCAGGCCGCAGACCATGCTCAACTCCTGGGGCTTTTCCGGCATGGGCTTTGGCGCCGCCGGTGCGCTCGGCGCCAAGCTCGCGGCGCCCGACCGGCCGGTGGTGGCGATCGCCGGCGACGGCTGCTTCACCATGGTGCCGCACGTGCTGTGCACCGCGGTCGAATACAATATCCCGGTGGTGTGGGTGATCTGGAACAATTTCGGCTGGGTTTCGATCCGCGACATCCAGCTCGGCATGTTCGGCGGCCGCGAGCTCGGCACCATGTTCCACGAGGGGCCCAACAAGACGCCGTATAATCCGGATTTCGCCGCCTGGGCGCGCGCCACCGGCGTCGAGGCGATCACCGTCACCAAGTCGCAAGACTTTAAGGGCGCGCTCGAACACGCGATCAAGGCCAACAAGCCGTTCGTGCTCGACGTGCATGTGGACGCCGAGGTCCGGCCGCCCGCGACCGGCGCCTGGCAATTGCCGCCGACGCCCTGGAAGGAGCCGGCCTTCGGCAAGCGCTGGGTGCCGGGCGATCCGGTGCCGGCGAAGTAGTGAGGACTTAAAATGGCCGCCGATCGCCGCAAGGCCTTCATCCGCAACATCGCCGAAGTGCCGTGGCTGGAATTTCCCAACCATTTCGGCGGCGCGCTGTCGAAGCCGCTGGTGATGCCCGACACCGCGGGATCGCATCACATCGACTACCGCATCTCGATGTATCAGCCGAAGGCCTATGTCGAGACGCACAGCCACAAGGTGCAGGAGCAGGTCTATCACGTCATCGAAGGCGAGGGCCTGATGCATATCGACGGCAAGGACCACGTCGTGCGCAAGCACGACTTCATCTTCCTGCCGCCCGGCGTTGCGCACGCGATTTCCAACACCGGGCTGGTCGATCTGGTGTTTCTGGTGGTGACGTCGCCGGTCAGCGACGACGAGAAGATCAGTTAGACATTCGAGGAGATGAATCAGGTGAGCGCACGAACCAAGCCCAAGGCGGCAGCCGTAAAGTCACCGGCGCGGATGCGCGTCGCGGCCGTCCGCGACATCGATCGCGACGCCGAGGAGCGTGCGCGCGGCGGCGGCGTGCAGTCGCTCGGCGCGCGCTTTCGCGATCATGGAAGAAATCGCGCGCAACCGCGACGGCATCGGCTTGGCGGAACTGAGCAAACGCGTCGGCCTGCACAATTCCACCACCTTCCATCTGGTCAAGACGATGGTGTCGCTCGGCTATGTGCGGCAGTTGAAGGACTCGAAGCGCTACCGCATCGGCCGCCCGCTGTTCGCGCTCGCCGCCAGCGCGCTCGACGAACTCGAAATGATGAGCCTCGCCACCCCGGTGCTGGAGGATCTGTCGCGCGAGACCGGCGAGAGCGCGCATTTCTCCGTGCGCATGGGCGACGCGGTGGTGGTGCTGGCGCGCACCAGCGGGCCGGGCGCGTTCCAGTTGACCGACCGGGTCGGCGTGGTGCGGCCGGCGCATTGCACGGCGCTCGGCAAGGTCATGCTCGCCGCGCTGCAGGGCGATCAATTCGAGCGCTTCCTGCAGCGCGCGGACCTCAAGGCGCAAACGCCGAACTCGATCACCAGCACTGAGGCGCTGCGGCGCGAGATCGCCGAGGTGCGCCGCACCGGCATGGCGTTCGACGACGGCGAATTCGACCCCGAGGTGCGCTGCGTGGCGCTGCCGGTGCGCGATTTCAGCGGCCAGGTGACCGGCGCCATCGGCATTTCCGGGCCGGTCTGGCGGCTGTCGATCGA
This sequence comes from uncultured Alphaproteobacteria bacterium, assembly GCA_963781875.1. Lineage (GTDB taxonomy): Bacteria > Pseudomonadota > Alphaproteobacteria > Rhizobiales > Xanthobacteraceae > Pseudolabrys. The sequence continues at coordinate 829,545 of CAWAHP010000004.1, read as the reverse complement.
GGCGCTGCAGAAGCGCGCGCGGCTGGTGCGCGCGGCCGCCGAAGCACTGTCGGCCGATTTCGGCTATGCTGGCGACGGTGAAGCGAAGGTCAAAGTGGCGGGATAGCGCATGATCCCGAAAAGTGGGAACCGGTTTTCGGAAAAGATCATGCGCAATTAAGATCAAGAGGGAGAAAAATCATGCCACGGCACGCGAACTATATCCCCAAGGGCGTGATCCCGGCGGTGCTGCTGCCGTTCGATAACGATCTCGCCATCGACGAGCCGAGTTTCCGCAAGCACCTGCGCGACGTGGCCGCGGTCGAGGGCCTGTCGGCCATCACCATCAACGCGCATTCGACCGAAGTGGCGTCGTGCACTTTCGACGAGCAGCGCCGCGTGCTCGACATCGCGCAGGACGAGATCGGCGGCCGGCTGCCGCTGGTCAACGGCATATGGGCCGACGGCAGCATCGAGGCCGCGCGCATCGCCCGCATGGCGGCGCAAGGCGGCGCCTCGGCGCTGCTGGTGTTTCCGCCGGCGCCATTCACCCTCGGCCAGTCGCCGCAGATGGCGCTGGCGCATTTCAAGCGCATCGCGGACGCCACCGACCTGCCGCTGATCGTGTTCCAGTATCCGCTCGCCACCGGCCAGGGCTATCCGAAGGATACGCTGCTGCAGTTGTGCGAGCAGGTGCCGAGCATCCGCGCCATCAAGGATTGGATCGGCAATGTGCCGCATCACGAGTGGCACATCCGCACGCTGCAAAATCTGCCGCGGCCGGTGAACGTGCTCACGACACACAGTTCGTGGCTGTTTTCGTCGCTGGTGCTCGGCCCCAACGGGCTATTGTCGGGCTCGGGCAGCGTCATCGCCGATTTGCAGGCTGCGCTGTTCCGAGCCGTGCAGGCGAACAACTTGGCGGAAGCCAAGCGCGTGGCCGACCGCATCGAGCCGGTCGCGCGCGTGTTCTATGCCGATCCGTTCGTCGACATGCACAACCGCATGAAGGAAGCACTGGTGCTGCTCGGCCATCTGCCGCGCGCGGTGGTGCGCCCGCCGCTGGTGAAGATCGAGCGCGCCGAGATCGTGCGCATCCGCCAGGCGCTGGTCGAGGCTGGTCTTCTCGGCAAGGACGCGGGAAGAGACGCGGCGTAGCTGTCATTCCGGCACGCGAGCGAAGCGCGCAGACCCGGAATGACAAGCGTCACATAATAGCAAACTCAGTATTCTTCCGGTCGGTGACCAGCATGCTGCCCGGATAATGCGTGATGCAGAATTCCGGCTTCACCGTCGCGATCACCGACTGCGGCGTCACTCCGCAGGCCCAGAACACCGGGATTTCGTCGTCGCGCACCGGCAAGGCGTCGCCGTAATCGGGCTTGGCCAGATCCGTGATGCCGATCAATTCCGGTTTGCCGATATGCACCGGCGCGCCGTGCACGGACGGAAAGCGCGTGGTAATCTGGATGGCGCGGATGGCGTTGGCCGGCGTCATCGGCCGCATCGACACCACCATCGGGCCGTGGAATGGACCGGCTTCCTTGGTCGCGATCGAGGTGCGGTACATCGGCACGTTGCAACCGCGCACGATATGACGCATCTCGATGCCGTCCGCCATCAGCGCTTCCTCGAAGGAAAACGAGCAGCCGATCACGAAGCTCACCAGATCGTCGCGCCACACGTCGCGCACATCTTCCGGCTCGGCCACCAGTTCGCCGTTCTTCCACACGCGGTAGCGCGGTAAATCAGTGCGGATGTCGAGGTCCTCGGCAAGCTGCGGCACGCGCCAGTCGCCCGGCGCGGACGTGCCGATCAGCGGGCACGGCTTCGGATTGAGCTGGCAGAAACGCAGGAAATCCGCGGCCAGCGCATTCGGCAGAATGGCGAGATTGCCTTGCACAAACCCGGGCGCCAGGCCCGACGTGGGGCCGCGATGTTTGCCGGCGCGGATCGCCAGCCGCGCGGCCAGCCCGCTGCCGGGCGCAGCCGCGTCGTCTCGGCGCATGGGCGTGACGGCCATCAGCGTGTTCCCATCCAATAACTGCAATCGGCAAACGCCGGAAAGCCTAGCATCGGCGGCAATCTGGTTCGAGGGTGCATGCACAATCCGCGGGCACGCATACGACCATGTGAGGGGGCATGCATCAATATGGAAATAGCGGTTGAAACTTGCCCCCGGATCGCGTTTGCTAAGGGCAACGTTGCATAACAAGTGCCGGTCAACGGCCGCAGGGGAGGGAGTTGCAATGTCGCGTCGTGGCGCCAGGACATGGTGCGCGGCGACCGGGTTTGCAGCCGGGCTTTGTGCCGGCGGCAGAGCCGGCGCATGCGACAGACGCGATCGCACCCCTCATTATTCCGAAAATCTCCGGCTCATTCGCTTCGCCGCCCGCGCTTATGCGCGGGCGTGAAACTGACGATGGGGACAAACTGAACTCAGAGGGAGGAAATCGCGATGACTGAAAAATGGAAAGACGAGGCCTGGGCGCAGGACATCTGGTACAGCGGCAAGGTGACCCGCCGCACGCTGGTCGGCTGGGGCGGCGGCGTGCTGGGCGCCGCCATGCTGGTGCCGGCGCCGTGGCGCGCCGCGTTCGGCGCGGCCACGCCGTACAAGATCGGTTCGTTGCAGCCGCTGTCGGGCGCAGCGGCGCTCGGCGGTAAGACCGCGGTGGTCGGCCTGCAGATGGCGATCGACCGCATCAACGCTGCCGGCGGCGTCAACGGCCGGCCGCTCGAGGCGATCATCGCGGACGACGAATCCAAACCCGACGTTGGGCGCCGCAAGACCCAGAAGCTGCTGGTCGAGGACAATGTCGACGTGCATGTCGGCGGCTTCCTCTCCAACATCTGCCTCGCTTGCATGCCGGTGTTCGAGGAAAACAAGGTCGTCAACATGATCAGCGTGTGCCTCGACACCACGCTGACCACCACCAAGTGCAACCGCTACAGCTTCCGCACCTACGAATTTGCGCCGGCGCAGGCGGTGGCGATCGCGCCCTACCTCGTCAACAAGATGGGCAAGAAGTGGCACATCGCCTATGCCGACTATTCCTGGGGCCAGTCCACGCGCGACGCTTACGCCCAGGAAATCAAGAAGCAGGGCGGCGAGGTGGTCGAGACCACCGGCATCCCGTTCGGCACCGCCGACATGACGCCGTTCCTCTCCAAGATCACCGGCGAATTCGACGGCCTGTTCGGCATCTTCTTCGGCAAGGACGGCATCACCATCGGCAACCAGGCCTACGATCTCGGCCTCACCAAGAAGTACAAATGGGCGGGCGACGGCGCCATCGCCAAGTCGGTCAACCTGCCGGCGCTCGGCAACAAGATCGAGGGCTTTGTCGGCATCAACCGGTACATTCCGGTGTTCGAGGGGGCGCTCGACACGCCGGCGCTGCATAAGTTCTTCGACGAAGCCAAGGCGCGGCTGGCCAAGATCGATCCGTCCGGCCCGTTGCCCGACCGCTACGTTCAGTCGAACTACGAGTCGATCAACGCGCTCAAGCTCGGCATGGAGAAGTCGAAATTCCAGGGCCGCCAGGACACCATGAAGCTGATCGAAGCGCTCGAAGGTCTGGTGATGCCGGCAGGCGACGACTTCCCGCAGGGCGGCGGCGTCCTGCGCAAGGAAGATCACCAGGCGTTCATCCGCCAGTTCATCTTCGAGATCAAGGGCGGCAAGCATCACCTCATCGAGACGGTCGCCGGAGAAAAGACGGTCGTTCCACCGGCTTGCAAGTTCGCTTCCTCGTAAGTGAGCGCGCAATCCGTAGCCGACATACGCTCCCCGGCGAGCAGCCGGGGAGCCGCGTCGGCGCCGATCCTGAAGACCGAGCTGTTGACCGTCCGTTTCGGCGGGCTGGCCGCGCTGTCCCAAGTCAATTTCGAGGTCCGGCGCGATGAAATTCGCGCCATCATCGGACCGAACGGCGCGGGCAAGAGCACCTTCTTCAATTGCCTGACCGGCGTGCTGCGGCCGACCGGCGGGCGCATCGTCTTCAACGGCGAGGAGATCACCGGGCTGCCGCCCAACCTGATCTCGCAAAAGGGCATCGCGCGCTCCTACCAGATCACCAACATCATGCCGAACGCCACGGCGCTGGAAAACGTGCGCATCGCCGCGCAGTCGCGCCGGCATGCCTGGAACATCGTCAAGCACCACAGCGAGTTTCCCGACATCAACGCGAAAGCCGAAGCGGCCCTCGAGTCGGTGGGCCTGCTCAGCAACGCGTATGAGTTAGCCGCCAATCTCTCGCACGGGCAGCAGCGCAATCTCGAAATCGGCATCGCGCTCGCGACCGAACCGACCTTGCTGTGTCTCGACGAGCCGACCGCCGGCATGAGTGCGGCCGAAACCCACGACACCATGCAGCTGGTGCGCCGGATCGCCAAGAACCTGACCATCCTGATCGTCGAGCACGATATGCAGGTGGTCATGGAGCTCGCCGACCGCATCACCGTGCTGCATTACGGTGAAATCCTGGCCGAGGGCACGCCGGAGGAAATCCAGAAGAATGCGCGGGTGCTGGAGGTCTATCTCAAGACATGAGCGCAGCCAGCCCCAGCACGCCGCCGCTCGTCCTGGTCGAGGACGTGCACACCTATTACGGCAAGAGCCATATCCTGCACGGCGTCTCGTTGCAGGTCGGTCAAGGCGAAGTGGTCGGCCTGCTCGGCCGCAACGGCGTCGGCAAATCTACGACGTTGAAGACCATCATGGGCCTGGTGCAGCCGAGCCAGGGCAAAGTGCTGCTCAACGGCAGCGCCATCAACGGCGTGCCCGCGCATAAGCTTGCCCGTCTCGGCATCGGCTATGTGCCGGAAGACCGGCGCATCTTCCGCCTGCTCTCGGTCATGGAAAACCTGCGCACCGGTTTCGACCGCAGCGGCGTGACGGAAGAAAAGAAACGGGCGCTGCTCGACAAGGTGTTCACCTATTTTCCGGTGCTGGCCGAGCGGCGCAATCAGGCCGGCGGCACGCTGTCGGGCGGCGAGCAGCAGATGCTGGCGATCGCGCGCGCCATGATGCTGGAGCCCAAGATCATCCTGCTCGACGAGCCGACCGAAGGGCTTATGCCGCGCATGGTGTCGCAGATCCGCAGCATCATCGAGATCCTGCACAAGGAGGACGTCGCGATCCTGCTGGTCGAGCAGAACGTGCCGCTGACGCTGGAGGCCAGCCAGCGCATCTACATCATGGAGAAGGGGCAGGTGCGCCACACCTGCGCCGCCTCCGAGATCGACGTGAACGACCCGGTCATCAAGCAGTATCTGGGAGTGTAGCGCATGATCCCGAAAAGTGGGCACCGGTTTTCGGAAAAGATCATGCGCCAGCAAAATGTCAGGGGCGCAGAATGAATCAATCTAAACGGAGCGCGTATTAGGATGGATGCCGTGCTGCATTTTTTCCAATCGATTCCCTACGACCAGCTGGTGATCCAGACCATGAACGGCATCGTCACCGGCATGATCTTGGCGCTGGTGGCGTCGGGCCTCACGCTGATTTTCGGCATCATGGACGTGGTGAACTTCGCCCATGGCGAACTGTTCATGCTCGGCGCCTATATCGGCGTCATCGTGCTGACGGCGACCGGAAGTTTCTGGCTCGCGCTCGTCCTCGCCGCGCTGGTGGTGGCGATCCTCGGCGCCGCCATGCAGATCGTGACGCTGCGGCCGCTGATCGGCCGCGATCCGCTGACCACGATCCTCGCGACCTTCGGTATTTCGCTGATCTTGCAGAACTACGTGCTCTGGCAGTTCGGCCCGGTGTCGCGCAAGATCAGCGAGCCGATCACCGCCCATTTCAATCTGTTCTATCTCGAATATCCCTGGTACCGGCTGCTGATCGCGGCGCTCTCCGCCCTCATCATCGGCGGCTTCTGGCTGTTCCTAAAATACGGCAAATACGGAATCTGGATCAGAGCCACCACACAGGACCGCGTGATGGCGCAAGCCATGGGCATCCCGGTGCCGTGGGTTTACACCGGCGTGTTCGCCATCGGCGCCGGCATGGCGGCGGCGAGCGGCGTCTTGTTCGCGCCGTTGGCCGGCGTCAGCCACACCATGGGGCTCGATTGGGTGCTGAAAGCCTTCATCGTCGTCGTGGTTGGCGGCATGGGCAATCTCGGCGGCTCGATCGCGGCGGCGATCTTCATCAGCCTGCTTGAGTCCTATGCCTCAGTCTGGGTGAACCCGTCGCAGGCGGTGATCGTCTCGTTCGTGGTGCTGATCCTCACGCTGCTGTTCCGTCCCACGGGTCTGTTTGTGCCGACACCGAAATGACCAAACACTCCAACAAAACCTATTGGCTTGCGTTCAGCGTCGTGATGGCGCTGTTGATCGTGGCGCCGCTGGTGCTGCCGGAATTCTGGCGTCGGTTCCTGACCGAGGTGCTGATCTGGGGCCTGCTGGCGATGTCGTCCGACCTTTTGATCGGTTACACCGGCATGATTTCGTTCGGCCACTCGGCGTTTTTCGGGCTTGGCATGTATGGCGCGGCCGCCGCATTGCTGCTGGTGAGCCCGCCCAATCTTTGGCTGGCGATTCTGTTCGGTCTGATCGGCGCCGCCATCGCCGCTTTGTTCGTGGCGTATTTTTCCACCCGCCTGCGCGACATCTATTTCGCCATCACGACATTAATTTTTAGCCAGATCTTCTACGTTATCATTTTCACCTGGACCAAGGTCACCGGCGGCGAAAACGGACTAATCTTCACCCGGCCGCATTTCGCGATCCCCTACATCTTTGACCTGCGCTTCACCTCGTCGATCATGCACTGGTTCGTGCTGGCGGTGGTGACGGCGTCCTATCTCACCTTGCGGCGCGTCACGCAGTCGCCGTTCGGCATGGTGCTGCAATCGATCCGCGAGAACGAGGCGCGCACGCGCGCGATCGGCTATCCGGTCGAGCGCTACAAGATCGTGTCGGTGATGCTGTCGGGATTGTTCGCGGGGCTCGCCGGCGTGCTGTACGCGATCCAGAACGAATTCGCCGCGCCCGATTTCGTCTATTTCATCACCTCGGGCGATACCGTGATCTTCAACGTCATGGGCGGCATCGGCACGCTGGTCGGCCCGATCGTCGGCGCCGGCTTCTTCCAGCTGCTGCGCGAACTGATGTCGCGCATCTTCGGCGACCAGTTCCCCTATCTGGTTCCGCTCGGCTTCATCTTCATCGCCATGATCATTTTCCTGCCGCAGGGCCTGCTCGGCTTCGCGCGAAGGTGGCTGAACCGCTAACGCCGGTGTCCGTTGCCGACGGCTTGGGCGAATATTGGCAGCCTCCGCGCTCTGCCGTTGAAGAGCCGACGACCAATGTCCGTTATAGGGGGTAAAGCGGACGTGGCGCGTACTTGTGTCCATGTCTGCTAATGACCCCTTAGGAGACATCATCAACATCTACTGGCCGCGCCAGGTAGCCATTGAAGCGCCGCGCGCGCCCTTCGGGAACACGTCTTTGGTCGTGACCATCGGGCCTCCGATTGGATTATACTACAGCCTGCCGTTCACCTGCCAAGGAGGGATCATGCGTGCCCCTGTCTGCGCCATTGTTGCGGCGATCGGCCTGGCCGCGCATCCGGCGTTCGCGCAGGCCGACCGCACCGCGGCGGCGTTCTGGAAAACCGTGCAAGCCACCTGCGACGCCACCGCCGCGAAGCCTCCAAGCGAGCTCGGCCGGCGCATCGCGCAGACGGCGATCGACGAGTTCACCCGCTTCGGCGGCCATCAGATCGATTCCAACGGCCGGCTGTTCCGCTTCGGCCTGACCGAGGCCGAGCACGAGGAGGACGACGGCGGCGACCGGCCGGCGAGCCTCGGCCATCTCGGCTGGTGGCAGGTGATGAAATACTGGCGGGCGCTGTTCGGCGACGACGCCGCGGACAAGCTCGAGGTGCGCGGCTATCGCGACGCCTCGACCTCGACGCAGGAGACGCAGGGCGCGGAGCTGTTGCGGACCGCTGCCGCCCAGCTCCTGCGCGCCGCCGAGGGTGTGTCCGATCCGGCAGACGCGCGAAATCCTGCGCGAGGCGGCCTTGCGCGCGGCCATCATCGATACCTCGTGGTCGGCGGCCTTTATCAGCTACGTGATACGGCAGTCGGGCGTCGCGGCGAACGCGTTCCAGTTCTCCAACGCCCATCGCGCCTATATCTACGACGCTTTCGCGGCGAGCGCGGCCGAGCTGACCAACGAGGCCGGCGACCGGCTCTATCGTGCGTGTCCGCTCACCACAACCAGACCTCGCGCGGGCGATCTGATCTGCCAACAGCGCGAGCCCGCGCTCGCCGACGCCAGCGACGAGGCGGTGCGCGAGCGCATCCGGGCGGAGCTCGGCGGCAGCACCGACGCGCGCTCGGTCCGGCGCACCCATTGCGAGGTGGTCGCGCATATCGATGCGCGGGCGCGCAAGATGTACACCATCGGCGGCAACGTCAATCAGGCCGTCACCGCCAGGAAGCTGAACCTGCGCCGCGACCTGAAGTTCTCGGCCGCGCAAAAGGGCCATTGCGGCGGCTCAGGCCAGTGGACCTTGCCTCAGCCCTCGGCCCACCCGCCGCACGCACCGAGCCTCGCTGACAAATGCTCGCTCAACGACAAGAAATGGTTCGTGCTGCTGCAGTTGAGGTGAACCGCGGTCCGGCGTGCAAACTTGAGGGTTCCGACGTAGCCGCCCTGCGATGAATTTTGCCATGATTCAGCCAGAGCTTTCGCGATAATTGTTAGTTGCGGTCGAGAGATAGAAGGGCGCTCAATTGTTTCCAGCACGCCAGTTTGCTGCTGCTGCGACGGCATTCGCTGCTGATTGCAGGTGCATTTTTCGTCTTCCTTTTCTCGGCAGTGGACGCGCGGGCCGAAGGTTCACCCGGCACCTGTGAAGATGCGGCCGAGCTTGCGGTCCTGCCCTCGCCGATCGCGCCGTGGAAGGGCGCGCCTTTGCGCGTCGTCTTCGCCGCGGAGAAGCCGCTCGAGGGCGAGCTTTCGCTGATCGCGCCCGATGGAAGCGTCGCGGCCAAATCGCGTGAGCGGCACGGCGGGCCGCCGTATTTCTGGTTCGCCGAGGTCGCGTCGCCGGCCGCGGGGACGTGGCGCGCGACGCTCGCGCGCGACCGCGCGCCGGCCGAGTGCAGCACGATCACGCGCGACATCGCCGTGCGCGCCGACCGGCCGCCGCCGCCGAGCGCGACGCCGGGGAGCGTCTGGCCGTTGCGCAATACATGGAATCGCGCGACGGAAAACCTGTTCTCCGCATGGATCGAGAAGCTTTTCGACGACCCTCTGGACGCGGCGCCGTCGTGGCCGGCGCTGCATGAAGTGCTGCGCGATCGATCGCGCAATTTCCTGTTCAACCATCTGGGTCTCGGCGAAGACGAGATGAAGCTCGTCCTTCGCCCCGACTGCGCCGACCTTCCGTACTTCTTGCGCGCGTATTTCGCGTTCAAGATGGGGCTGCCGTTCGGGTATTCGATCTGCTCGCGCGGCGGCGGCGGCGCGGCGCCGAAGTGCCCGACGTGGTCGAGCATTCAGAGCGCCGCGGAAACTCGTTCCGCCGCCCGCACCAGAACAACGCGTCCCGCATCCCATTGGAGGCGCTTCGCCAGCCAGCCGCGCAGCCGGCAAGCGTGTCCGTGCGCCAACGGCCGGGGCTCGCCGCGTCGTTCGGTCGTTATTTGCCGAACCTCGCCAACGGCGTCCATTCCGGATCCGGGCGAACGCTGGCGAGCGACAACAACACCGATTACTATCCCGTGCCGCTCAAGCAGGAGACGCTGCGCCCGGGGACCGTGTACCACGATCCGTACGGGCACGTTTTGATGATCGTGCGGCGCGTGCCGCAGTCGGACGGCGCGGCAGGCGTCATTCTCGCGGTCGACGGGCAGCCCGACGGGACGGTCGCGCGAAAGCGCTTCTGGCGCGGCAATTTCCTGTTCGCGCAGGATCCCGCGCTCGGGGGCCCCGGGTTCAAGCGCTTCCGGCCGATCGTGCGCGACAAGAACGGCGTCTTGCGGCGGCTGACCAACGACGAAATCGCGAAAAATCCGCAGTACGGCGATTTTTCGCTCGATCAGTCGCGACTCGGGGTCGAAGACTTTTACGATCGGATGGATGACGTGATGTCGCCGGCGCCGCTCGATCCTTTGCGCGCGATGAAGGAGGCGATCACGTCGCTCGAAGAGCAAGTGAAGGTGCGCGTGACGTCGGTCGAAAACGGGCGAAAGTTCCAGAACAGCGGGCGCGGCGAGGCGGCCATGCCGGACGGCGCGGCGATCTTCGAGACGATCGGCGCGTGGGAAGATTTCTCGACGCCGTCGCGCGATTTGCGTCTGTTGATCGCGATCGATGTGGTGCGCGGGTTTCCGGATCGCGTCGCGCGGCGGCCCGAGCGGTACGCGATGCCGAAGGAGAAGAGCGTCGCGGACGTGAAGGCCGAATTGCAGAGCGTGCTCGCGTCGGAGCTTGCGGCGCGCAAGTTTTCGTATACGCGCAGCGATGGCTCCGCGTGGACGCTCGCGCTCAAGGACGTGGTCGACCGCGCGGCGGATCTCGAGATGGCGTACAACCCGAACGACTGCGTCGAGCTGCGGTGGGGCGCGCCGGACAAGAGCGACGAGGCGTCGACGTGCAAGCGGCATGCGCCGTCGGCGCAGCGCGCGAAGATGACGAAGTACCGCGCGTGGTTCCACGAGCGGCGCCGGCCGCCGCGCGCTTAGCGGTCAGTGCAGGCCTAGCGGACACGATTGATTTACGTCAATAATTTATCAAACGCTGAAACTATTATTCTCTTAAGGCGTTCATCCTGACGGCCGCATCCGCGCGTGCCACGCTGTATGTGGGTAATGTGCAATTTGGGCACGGAATGACCGTGGATGGCTAAACTGACGCAGCCCATTAAGGCCGGGCAGCTCATGGCGGCATTGAGCCGCCGTACGCTGATAATAAGCGTCTCCGCAATTGGTGCTAGCTGGTGTCTTGCCGGCTGTGCCAGCACGCAAACCCAGTTGACCGATGTCGATCCAGCTTACCGGCGCAAAGACGTCCAGTACGCCACTCGAGAGGCGCGGGGTACCATCGTTGTCGATCCGGCGGAGCATTTTCTATACTTCGTACAGGAGGGCGGACGAGCCCTGCGCTACGGAGTCGGCGTCGGCGGCGAAGGGTTTGGCTGGTCCGGAGTGGCGATGGTCCACAACAAGCAGGAATGGCCGGACTGGTATCCGACCAGCGAGATCCTCCAACGCCGGCCCCAACTCAGACCGGCTATGAAAGAACTACAGAGCGGTCAGGGAATGCCCGGCGGCTCCGATAATCCGCTGGGTGCCCGCGCTCTATACCTGTGGCAAGGCAACAAAGACACCCTCTACCGAATCCACGGCACGAACGAGCCCTGGACAATCGGCAAAAATGTTTCGGCCGGTTGCATTCGCATGGTCAACGAGGACGTTATCGACCTCTACGACCGCACCCCTGTCGGCACCAAGGTCGTAGTACTGCCATCGAGCGTCAGTTAGAACCTGCGTGTGGCGCCCTAATCGCACCTGACCGTCATCCCGCCATCGACCACGATTTCCGTGCCGGTGATGAAGCGCGCCTCGTCGGAAGCGAGAAACAGCGCGGCATTGGCGGTATCGCGGCCGTCGCCCATGAAGCCTTGCGGAATTCGCGCCACGCGCTGCTGGAGCAAGGCCTCGATATCGCCGCCGGCGCGTTGCTTGGCGAGGCGGGCCTCCACCATCGGCGTATGCAGTTGCCCGGGCACCACCGTGTTCACGCGAATGCCCTTGGCGGCGTATTGCACGGCGACCACGCGCGAGAGCTGGATCACGCCGGCTTTGGTCGCGGCGTATCCGACCTGGGCGTTGCCAGTGAAACGGATTCCGGAAGTCGAGGCGACGTTGACGATTGATCCCGCCTTTTGTTTTTCCATCACCGGCAGCACGTGCTTGCAGGTCAGAAACACACTCTTGAGATTGGAATCGACCTGGGCGTCCCAGACTTCTTCCGCCATCTCGACCGGCCCGCCGGCGGCCGAGCCGCCCACATTGTTCACCAGTACGTCGATGCGGCCGAAACGCTTAACGCAAGCCGCCGCCATGGCGGCGACCGCGGCATTGTCGGTGACGTCGCATTGCTGCACGACGATTTCGCCGCCCGCGGCCTTCACCCGTTCGACGGTCTCGACGACAGTGTCGAGATTGCGATCGACCGCGAAGATCTTCGCGCCTTCCTCGGCAAAGCGCACGGCGGTGGCGCGGCCGTTGCCCCAGCCGGGGCCGACGCAGCCGGCGCCAGTGACGATGGCGATCTTGTCCTTGAGACGCCCGCTCATGATCTTGCCTCCGCCGCCACGCGCTTTTTCGCCGGCGCGAAGCGGTACAGGCGCTGCGGATTGTCCACCAGCAGCGCCTTTCGTGCGGCTTCCGTCGGCGCAATCTCGGCAATGATATCGACCAGCATGCCATCGTCGGGCGTGGGACCTGCGTGATTGGGATGCGGCCAGTCGGTGCCCCACACCACGCGGTCGCCGAATTCCGCGACCAGCTTGCGCGCGAACGGAACCGCGTCGGCGTAAGGCGGGCTTTGGCGCGTGATGCGATCGCAGCCGCTCACCTTCACCCATAACTTTTTGTCGTTCATCAGCTTGAGCAAATCGTGAAACGGGCGCTGTTCGAGCCCGAGCGAGGCATCGATGCGGCCCATGTGGTCGATCACCACCGGGACCGGTGAGCGTTTAATCGCGGTGCTGATATCGCCGATCAGGTCGGCCTCCATGTGCAATTGCAGGTGCCAGCCGATGTCCGCGAGCCGCTTGCCGAAGGCGATCACGTCGTCGATCGGGGCGCCCTTGGCGAGATGTTTCATGTAATGGAAACGCGCGCCGCACAGGCCCGCGGCGTCAAGCCGCTTGAGTTCGTCGGCGCTTGCCGTGGTCGGCACCAGCGCCACGCCGCGATAGGCGCCGCCGGTGGCGGCAATCGCATCCTCGGTGACGGCATTATCGAAGCCGTGGCAGTTCGGTTGCACGATCACGCAATGCTCGATGCCGAGCAACTCATGCAGCTTGAACAACATCTCCTTTGGCGCATCCGACGGCGTGTAGCTTCGCCCGTCCGCGAACGGAAAACGTTGGCGCGGACCGAACACGTGCACATGGGCATCGCAGGCGCCGGGCGGCAATTTCAATTTCGGTTTGCTGGGGGACGCCATCCAGTATGGCGGATCGGCGGGCGTGTCGGCATTGTGCTGCGTCATTACGGCCCTTCCTTGCGCGTGCGCTCGAACGCCGGCTGGTTCTTGGAGAATGCCGCGAGCCAGGTCACCAGTCCCGGAAACGATTTTCGCCAGTCTACCTGCTTGCGCCAGTCGAGATATCCGAGCGCACAGGCCAGCCCGATCGCGACGATATCGGTCTTGGCCGGGTCGGGTGGGTCCGCCTCGAAGGCGGCCAGCCCGCGCATGATCTTGCCGCGCTGATGCTTGAGCCAGCGGTCGGACTGCATGCCCGGATCGCGGAATTGGGTTTCATAGACGATCAAGATCGCCGCCTCGCTGATGCCGTCGGCGAGGCGTGCCCGCGTCAGCGCCTTGAAGCGGGCAGGGCCCGCGCGCCGGAATTATTTGCTCGCTGCCGGCAACATCGGCCAGGAATTCGATGATCACCCCGCTGTCGTAGATCGCGCTACCGTCGGCGCGCAGCAAGCAGGGCATTTTGCCGAGCGGGTTCTGCGCCCGCAGCGTGTCGGCTTCGTCGAGCGGATTGGCGGGCACCAAAGTGATGCGGGAGGCCAGCCCGAGCGCCTCGGCGGCGATACGCACCTTGCGGCCGAACGGCGAGGTTTCGGTCGAACGCAGCACGAAGTGTTCGGGTTCCGGCATGGCAAGCCTGCAGGACGGGGGGCGGGACGGATGGCGACCTTCTGCGCTAACAATACGGTATCGCATCGGCACGGGCGCGGGGAGTGGTGGAATGGCCGGCAAAGAAGGGTTGCGCATCCTGGTGCTGGAAGGCGACGGCATCGGCCCGGAGATCACCGCCGCGACCCTCGATGTGCTGCGCGCGGCCGACGCCAAATTCGCGCTGGGGCTCGCCTTCGATACGGCGGTGATCGGCTGGGCGGCGCACAAGGCCGCGGGCACCACCTTTCCCGACTCCGTCGAAGCGAAATCGAAGGCGGCGGACGGCGTGCTGCTCGGTCCGGTGTCACACAACGATTATCCGCCGCGCGCGCAGGGCGGCCTCAATCCGTCCGGCGAATTGCGCAAGCGGCTCGACCTTTACGCCAATATTCGCCCGGCGCGTTCGCGCGAGGGATTTCCCCCGCGCTGCGGCTCATCCGTCGATCTGGTGATCGTGCGCGAGAATACCGAAGGCTTCTACGCCGACCGCTCCATGCATCTCGGGCCCGGCGAGTTCATGCCGACACCGGACCTAGCGTTGGCGGTGCGCAAGATCACGCGCGCCGGCTCGACCCGGATCGCCGAGGCCGCCTTCAAGCTCGCCATGCAACGGCGCAAAAAAGTGACGGCGGTGCACAAGGCCAATGTGCTGCGCGTCTCGGACGGGCTTTATCTGGAATGCGTGCGCGTGGTCGCGGCCCGATATCCGAACGTCAAATACGAAGAGCGCATTATCGACGCCATGGCGGCGCTGCTGATCCGCGACGCCAGTGCCTTCGACGTTATCGTCACCACCAACATGTTCGGCGACATCTTGTCCGACGAGGCGTCCGAGATCGCCGGCAGCCTTGGGCTTGGCGGCGTCGCTCAATGCCGGCGCCGACCATGCCGTGGCGCAAGCCCAGCACGGCTCGGCGCCCGACATCGCCGGCAAGAACATCGCCAATCCGTCCTCGCTGATCGGCTCGGCGGCGATGCTGCTCTCCTGGCTCGGCGAGCGCCGCAAGGATGACAAGCTCATGCACGGCGCGCGTGCGATCGAGAGCCGCGCTCGACCGCGTCATCGCCGAAGCCGGACGGCCGCACGCCCGACATGGGTGGCAAGCTCGGCACCAAAGGAATTCGGCGCGCGGGTGGCGAAGGCGGTGGAGTCCTAAAACCCGTAAAGCCGCGCCGGATTTGTCACCAGCACCCGCTTCACCAAGGCGTCATTCGCCGAGCCAGCGCGGCACGCAAGCGAGCAGCGCGCGCGTGTCAATTTTCTGGAACGGCAATTCCTCGGTACTGTTGGGCTTGCGGATGTCGGGCGTCGGCGTATGCGGCCAGTCCGAACCCCAGACGATGCGTTCCGGATTGGCATCGCAGAGCTTGCGCGCCAGCGGCCCGATGCCCGGATCGTTGGGATCCTTGGCGATGCGATAGGCGCCGGAAATCTTCACCCAGATTTGCCCCGACTTCCAAAAGCTTCAACAGGGCGCGCAAGGCGCCGTTCTCAGGGCCGGGCGCGATCAGGCCGAAATGATCGATCACGGTTGCCACCGGCAGCGCGAGCAGGGTCGGTGTGAGCGGTTCGATCGCCTCCGGCGGCACGAAGATCTGCACATGCCAGCCGTGGCGTTCGCACAGACGCGCCGCCGCCTCGATGTCGCGGCGCATCGCGTCGATCGGCCCTAGCCCCAAGGTCGCGATGTTGACCCGCAAGCCGCGAACGCCCTGGTCGTCGAGATCGTCGAGTTCGTCGTCGGTCACCTGCGGCGGCAGCACCGCGACGCCGCGCGAGTCTTCGATATGCGCCATCGCGTCCAGCATGCAGGAATTGTCGGTGCGGTAGAAACTTGGCTGCACCAGCACCACGCGATCGAGCGCCAGGCAGCTTGAGCATTCCGCCTAGCTCGGCCGTGGTCGCATCCTTCGGCGTATAGGGGCGCTCGCGCGCCAGCGGAAAGCGCGCCTTCGGCCCGATCACATGCACATGGCAGTCGCATGCGCCGGGCGGGGGATATCGAGCCTCAAGCATTGCCAGCACCATCGAAGCGAGGCATTGAATTCAATTGCAATAGCATGCGACCGTCACGGCGTCAGTCGAAGCCGGCGGTCCGGCCTATAAATTTTCAGAGCCTGAAAACAGCGTGACGCTGGCGATGGATTTCTCCGAGCCTTTCGATGTGGTGGTGCTGGGCGGCGGCAATGCCGCGCTGTGCGCCGCCATCACCGCCGCGCGCGCCGGCTGCCACACCATCGTGATCGAGGGCGCGCCCGCCTTCTATCGCGGCGGCAATACCCGCCACACCCGAAACTTAAGGCTCTCCCATGACGGCAGCGCGCCGACCATGACCGGGCCTTACGCGGAAGCTGAATTCCTCGACGACCTTTACCGCGTCACCGGAGGCGAGACTGACAAAGTGTTGGCCGAACTTACCATCGGCCGCTCGACCGAACTGCTCGGCTGGATGGACGAGCAGGGCGTGCGCTTCCAGCCGCCGCTCGGCGGCACGCTCAGCCTCGGCAAGACCAATGCGTTCTTCCTCGGCGGCGGGCGCGGCGCGCTCAACGCGCTGTACCGGCGCGCGGAACGGCTCGGCGTCAGCGTGATCTACGATTCGCCAGTCACCGCGCTGACGGTCGAAGACGGCTATTTCACTTCCGCGACCGTCAAGCACGAAGGCCGCGCGCGCAAATTCGCGGCAAGGCCATGGTCGCGGCTGCCGGCGGCTTCGAGGCCAATATCGAATGGCTGAAGCAATACTGGGGCGCGGCGGCCGACAATTTCCTCATCCGCGGCACGCCTTATAATCGCGGCGAGGTGCTGCGCATGCTGCTCGACGCGGGCGTCTCAGCCGTAGGCGATCCGACGCAATGTCATGCGGTGGCGATCGACGCGCGCGCGCCGAAATTCGACGGCGGCATCGCCACCCGCCTCGACAGCATCGTGTTTGGCATCGTGGTCAACGCGCAAGCGCAACGCTTCTACGACGAGGGCGAGGATACTTGGCCGAAGCGCTACGCGATCTGGGGTCGCCTGGTGGCGCAGCAGCCGGGACAGAGCGCCTATACGATTGTCGACGCGAAATCGTTCCATCTGTTCATGCCGTCAATCTTCCCCGCCATCCAGGCGCCGACGATACGAGAGCTCGCCGTGAAACTCAGCCTCGATCCGGCGTCGTTGGAAAAAACCGTGACCGAATTCAACGCAGCGGTTAAGGCCGGCACCTTCGACCACACCCAGCTCGACGATTGCCGCACCGAAAACCTGAAAATCCCCAAGAGCCACTGGGCGCGCAAAATCGACCAGCCGCCGTTTTATGCCTATCCGCTGCGCCCCGGCATCACCTTCACCTATCTCGGCGTGCGCGTGAACGAGGAGTCGCGCATGCTGCTCAAGAACGGCAAGCCCGCCGGCAACATGTTCGCGGCCGGCGAGATCATGGCCGGCAATGTGCTGGGCAAGGGCTATCTCGCCGGCATCGGCATGACCATCGGCGCGGTGTTCGGCCGCATCGCCGGGCAGGGGGCGTCCACGCATGCACGCAACTGAGGCGCTGCGCGAAGCCGACCGGCTGATGACGATCTGCAATGCCTGCCGCTATTGCGAGGGCCTGTGCGCGGTGTTCCCGGCGATGGAGATGCGCTTCACCTTCGGCGACGGCGATCTCAATTATCTTAGCCATCTCTGCCACCAGTGCGGCGCCTGCTACAGCGATTGCCAGTATTCGCCGCCGCACGAGTTCAACGTCAATGTGCCGGCGTCGCTCGCCAAGCTGCGCAACGAGAGCTACGCGCATTATGCCTGGCCGAAGTTTTTGGCGGGCGCGTTCGCGCGCAACGGGCTGGTCGTCACGCTGCTGACGGCGGCGAGTGTCGCCGCTTTTGTCATCGGCTTTGTCGCATTGACAAGATCCGGCGGTGCTGTTCTCAAGGCACGCGGGCGACTTCTACAAAGTCATGCCGCACAATGCGATGGTGGCGCTGTTCGGCGCGGTCACGCTCTACGCCATCGCCGCCTTCACCTTCAGCCTGCGCGCGTTCTGGCGCGACATCAACGGCGACGGGCCGCGCGCCGGGTTCGTGTCGCTCTTGCAGGCGATCGGCGACTCCGCGCATCTGCGCAATCTCGGCGGCGGCGGAGGCGGCTGCACTAGCGAGGACGAGCGCCCGTCAGCGCAGCGGCGGATCTATCACCACTTCACCTTCTACGGGTTTCTGTTGTGCTTCGCTGCCACCTCGGTCGCTACGATTTATCATTACGCCTTCGGCTGGCAGGCGCCGTATCCGTTGCTCAGCCTGCCGGTCATGCTCGGCATTCTCGGCGGCTTAGGGCTGCTGATCGGCCCGGCCGGATTGTTCGTGCTGGCGCGAAGGCGCGATCCGGTTCTGGTCGACGGTGCGCACAAGGGCATGGACACCGCCTTCATCGCGACGCTGTTCCTCACCAGCTTAACTGGCTTTCTGTTGATGATTTTGCGCGACACGGGCACGATGGGAATTTTGTTGGTACTGCATCTCGGCGTGGTGCTCGGGCTTTTCTTGAGCCTGCCCTACGGCAAATTTGTGCACGGGCTTTATCGCTTTCTCGCGCTGGTGAAATACGCCAGCGAGCGAAGGCACGGGAAGTTCGTGGAGTAAGTCGGGCATCAGCGTCACGTTGCCTGTGGCGGCAACAACGCGCGGCGTCACTAATCGAATCAAAACTTATCCCCGCCGTTTCGAGCGCGCTTATCATTCGCATGTCCTGCTCACCAGAGGGCGTCGTCTAGAGGCGTCTAAAGGATGGAGCAGGATGCGGCGCCTGCGGGCGGGGTTCGTTACCCCGCACTCGGGAGGCCTCGGGACCCGATCGGGGGGCACTATGACCCCTCCGCGAGGTGCTCGCTGGACTGGGACTGGCCGCAATGCCTCGTCCCAGGAAACGCGGACCCGGGGACATGAAATCGCCGCGATGGAGCGCCGCGGGGCGCGCACCCTTCGCCAAGGGTGCCCGCACTTCGCCAAGCGCGGAAGAGAATGGATGCGTCGCGTGGCGCTCCATCCCCTCGCTTTATGCGGGGGAAAGAAAGAAGGCCCCACGCAAGCGGGGCAGGGTTACGGCGTACCCGGCGCCGCAAAGAATACGGGTGATGACGCTTGCGCGAACGCTGTCACTGCGATTTGGTGGCGGCGATTTTTTTGGGAGACCAATCATGGACATCGACCTGCCCGACGTCGTCGCCGAAGTGAAGGAAGCCTTCGGCCGTTACGAAACGGCGTTGGTCGAAAACGACGTCGCCGGCCTCAACACGCTGTTCCGCGACGATGCGCGCACCATCCGCTATGGCACGGCGGAAAATCTCTACGGCCATGCCGAAATCAGGTCGTTCCGCACCGCGCGCTCGCCGGTGGCGCTCGGGCGCACGATCTCGCGCACCGTCATCACCACCTACGGCCGCGAATTCGCGGTGGCCTCGACGCTGTATGAGCGGCCGTCCGCGCCCGGCAAGATCGGACGGCAGATGCAGACCTGGGTGAAATTTCCCGACGGCTGGCGCGTGGTGGCCGCCCATGTCAGCCTGATTGAAAAAAATTAAAGCGCCGCGACCGCCTGCACTTCGACCAGCAGCGGCTCCTGCACCAGCCGGTCGACCATCAGCAGCGTATTGGGCGGATAGGCGCCGTTGGCAAACATCTTGGGAAATTCGCGCAGGCGATATTTCATGAATTTCGGGATGTCCTGCGAGTGCACCAGATAGGTGGTGAACTGCACGATATTGTCCCAGCCGGCGCCGATCGATTTCAGCGCGGCCTCGATATTGGCGAAGGTCTGCACGCATTGCGCGTCGAAATCGTCGCTGACGACCTTGCCGGCCTTGTCGACGCCCACCTGGCCGGCGATGAAGACGAATTCCGACGCCTTCACGCGGGTGAGGTGGGAATACTGCCCGAGCGGCTTGCCGAGTGCGTCGGGATTGAGAATCTTGATCTCAGCCATCGCCAATCCCTCGCCCACACGCCGCGGCAAAACGCAACGACCGTCAATCTACCTGCACCCCGCTCGCCTTGATCGGCGCTTCCCATTTCTTGACTTCGCTCTTGACGAAATCGCCGAGCCATTGCGGGCTCTGCTCGTCCTTCTTGGCGACGGTTGCGCCGAGACCCTTCAAGCGTTCCTGCACCGACGCAGTTTCGACGGTGGCGACGGCCGCCTCGTTGAGCTTTTTCACGATATCGGCGGGCGCGCCCTTCGGCAGGAACAAGGCGCTCCAGGTATAGGCCTGCACGTCGAGGCCCTGTTCGCCGGTGGTGGCGAGATTGGGCAGCACCGCCGAGCGGCTCTTGGTCATGATCGCGATGCCTTTCACTTTGCCGCCGTCGATCTGCGGTTTGGCGCCGGCGATGACGTCGCAGAGGTAATCGATGCGGCTGCCGATCAGATCCTGCATCGCAGGTCCGGTGCCCTTGTAGGGCACGTGCACGATATTTACGCCGATCGTGCTGTTGAGCACGACGCAACCAAGATGCGTCGCCGAGCCCGCGCCGGCCGAGCCGTATTGCATCTTGGTCTGATTGGCCTTGGCGTAGGCGATGAATTCCTTGAAATTGTTCACCGGCAGGTCCGGGCGCGTGATCAGCGCGATCGGCGTCTCGGCCAGGAACGCGACCGGCGTGAAATCACTCACCACATTGTAGAGCGGATGCTTGTACAGCGTCTGGTTCTGGGCGTGGGTGCCGACGCTGCCGAGGATCATGGTGTAGCCGTCGGGCTTGGCGTCGGCGACGCGCTTGGCGCCGGTCATGCCGCCGGCGCCGCCGACGTTCTCGATCACCACGGTCTGGCCGAGCACTTCGCCCATGCGCTGCGCGACGATGCGGCCGATGGTGTCCTGCGGTCCGCCGGCGGCGAACGGAATGACCATCGTCACCGGACGGTTTGGAAAGGTCTGCGCGCCGGCCGTTCCGGTGAGCGCCAGCACACCGGCAAACGCCGCCGCAGCAATTATTGCTTTTTTCATTGGAATTCCTCCCTTGGTGGGGGAATCCTTGCGCTCCCGGCGCTGGCGGTCAAGGCCGCTGAGGCTAGCCGACCTCGACGATCTGTTCCGGGAACTGGTGCAGCCGGTCGCCCGGTCCATTGCCGCCGATAAGATAATTGTCGCACAGCCAGTTGAGATAGCCGGCGTGGATATAGGTCGGGTGCACGACGATGTTCATGTCCTTTTCGATGGTCATCGGCTCGTCGTTGCGCACCAGCGGCCGCTCGACCAGGTCGTAGCCCTGGCCATGGCAATAAAGTCGCGCCTCCATCGGCCTACCGTTCTTGCGCATGAAGGCGTTGAAGCCGTCCCATACGTCCTTGCATGGCGTGCCGGGCTTGAGCAGGTCGAGCGTGACGCGGCGCGACTCCATGCAGAAGGCGAGTTCGTCCTTCATCGCTTGCGGCACCTTGGCG
This sequence comes from uncultured Alphaproteobacteria bacterium, assembly GCA_963781875.1. GTDB lineage: Bacteria > Pseudomonadota > Alphaproteobacteria > Rhizobiales > Xanthobacteraceae > Pseudolabrys. The sequence goes on along the minus strand of CAWAHP010000004.1, from coordinate 808,250 downwards.
CCGACCACGCAGGAGCGGCCGAGTTCGGTGTACATGCCGCCCGGTCCGTTGTCCTCGACCAGCAGCGCGATCTGGTCGCCTTTCTGGATCACGCGGTTCTGCACATGGCGATTGCCGAATTTCGATGGGTGGCCTAGCGGCATCGAGGCGCAAAGATAGATGCCGTTCTCGCTGCCGTGGCATTGGCTGTAGTGCTGGGCGACCGCGGCCACTTCGGTGTCGCGCATGCCTGGCTTGACAGCGGCGAAAGCGGCACGCATGGCGCCGTCCTGCATCAGCGCCGCGCGCTTGACCAGCTCCATCTCCTCTGCGCTCTTGATGACCTTGATCTTGTCGACCAGGTCCGAGGCATCGACGTAGCGCGCATTCGGAAACGCGCGCTTGATGAAGTCGAGCATGGCAAACGACATCTGATAGGTGCCGACATAGCCGATGGTGCCCTTGGCGAAGGGCTTGAGCGCCTTGGCCGCCAGCTCGGGATCGTAGTCCTTGGTGTAGTGCGCCGAGGCGTAGCTGGGCGTGGTGAGGATCTGCTTCACGCCGCGCCATTGCGACAGGCGTCCCTTCTGATCGAAGGATGTATCGCCCGCCTGCGGGGTAATGGATTCGCCGGTCATGTCGCCCTGGGCGGTGGGTTCGCTGCCGCCGAACGGTCCCTGGCACACCACCGTCATCTCGTCGTCGCGCGGGAACACCACCGTGTTGGGATAGCCGTTGGTCGCCGGCATGTCGGTGAAATAGCGCACATAGCCGCCCATGTGGTCGTTGTTGTTCTGCATCAGCAAAACGTCGATCTTCTCGCTCGCCATGGCGGCGCGCACCGCGCGCCAGCGCCGCTCGAGTTCGGCGGTGGAGATCGGCGTGTTCAGGCGTTCGGACAATTGCATGAGCGTCAGTCTCCCCAGGAGGCGGGCTTGCGCACGATGTTGATCATATTCTTGAGATCGCCGGCGAAGAACTTGCGCATATTGCCTTCGATGGTCGGCATCGCGCGATCCTCGTAGCCCAGCGAATAGCCGCCGAGATGCGAGAAAATCGTCACATTTTTCGTCCGCCACAGCGGGCTGGTCGCGGGCAGCGGCTCCTGCGAAAACACATCAAGCGCGGCGCCGGCGATTTTCCCGCCGTCGAGGGCTGCGATCAAAGCGGCCTCATCCACCACGCCGCCGCGCGCCACATTGACCAGATAGGCGGAGGGCTTCATGGCGGCGAGCACCTTTGCACCGATGATGCCGCGCGTCTCGGCGGTGACCGGCGTGAGCACCACCAGATAATCGAGTTCGCCGGCAACTTTCGTAAGATCGTCACGGGTGACCATGCGGTCGAATCCGGGCGCCGTCCGTGGGCTACCGCTGATGCCGATGACTTTCATGCCGAATTTCTTGCAGATCGGCGCCAAATATTCCGCGATCAGGCCGACGCCGAGAATGCCGACGGTCTTGCCGTCGAGCAACTGCGCCGGCCAGCGTTCCCATTGGCCCTTGTCCTGCGCTCGGGCCGCGCGCGGCAGATCACGGGCGAGCGACAGCATATAGGCGATGGTGGCTTCGGAGACCGGCGCGCCATGGATGCCGCGGATATTGGTGACCAGCACCTCTTTGCCGAGCGATGGCAGGTCCACGATGTTGTCGACCCCGGTGCCGAGCGCCTGGATCCATTTCAGCTTGGGCGCGTCGCGCACCACGTGGTCGGCCATGGGCGGGGAAAAGCACAACAGGATTTCGGTGTTGGCGATGTAGGGCCCGACATCGTTATGATGCCCGACCACGTTGATGGTCAGTTGCGGAAACCGCTCCAGCAGCATGCCCTTGTAGCGGGCCCGCATCGCTTCCTGGACTTCGGTGAGGATGAGCAAGTTTGGCATGGCGGCGGCAGGTATAGCGCGTGATCCCGAAAAGTGGGAACCGGTTTTCAGCAAAGATCACGCGCCAGGTGTATAGTGCCTAACGGACTGTTGGGAAATAACCGCGCGCCGTGGTGACCCGCATCGTGGGTCTGCGCTATTATTCAGCGGGCGCGTGAATTTGGCTTAAAGAGCTTAAAGAGGATGACGTTCTATGCCGATTGATCTTGCACAGGTGGACTGGTTCCTTGTCTTCGTGCTCACGGTGTTCGTCTTTGTGGCGAGCGGTATCGGCAACCTGTTGTCGTTCAGCAACCGCGGCGCCGCCGCCGGGCTGGCGGCTGTGGGGTTCGCGGTGATGTTCATATTCTGGGCCTATTATCCGCACGGCCTGCCGTTGCCATCGACGCTCACGGCCCAGAAGGCGCCGGCCACCGTGGTCGCGCCGGCAGCCCCGGCTGGACCGGCTAAGCCGCGCAATCCGGTCACCGACATCACGCCGCCGAGCAATCCGGTCACCACCATCCCGCCGCCGGCCAATCCGCGCTAGGCTTGCGTCGGGCCGTCTTATTGTGATGTTTTCCTGCTCTATGCTAGGGGCGTAGCGGTGCCGGCGAAGGGTCATGTTGCATGAAGAAAGTCTATCCCGACGCAACGGCGGCGCTGGCCGGGGTGCTCAAGGACGGCATGTTGATCATGGCCGGCGGCTTCGGCCTCTGCGGCATTCCTGAAACGCTGATCAAAGCCGTTCGCGACTTCGGCGTGAAGAACCTGACGATCGTATCGAACAATGCGGGCGTCGACGGCGCCGGCCTCGGTTTGCTGCTGGAGACCAAGCAGGTCAAGAAGATGATCTCGTCCTATGTGGGCGAGAACAAACTGTTCGCCCAGCAATATCTCGGCGGCGAGCTCGAGATCGAATTCAATCCGCAGGGCACGCTGGCCGAACGCATCCGCGCCGGCGGGGCCGGCATCCCCGCCTTCTTCACCCGCACCGGCGCCGGCACCGACATCGCCAAGGGCAAGGAAGAGCGCCAGTTCGACGGCGATCGCTACATCATGGAGCGCGGCATCGTCGCCGATCTGTCGATCGTGCACGCCTGGACCGGCGATAGCGAAGGCAACCTCGTGTACCGGAAGACCGCGCGCAATTTCAATCCGATGATGGCGACCGCGGGCAAGGTGACCGTCGCCGAGGTCGAGCACCTGTTCCAGCCCGGGGAACTCAACCCCGATCACATCATTACTCCCGGCGTGTACGTGCAGCGCATTGTCCACGTGCCGAATGCGGTCAAGCACATCGAGCAGCGCACCGTGCGCAAGCGTCCCGCTGCCGCCGGTACAGGGGAGGAAGTGTAGCGCATGATCCCGAAAAGTGGGAACCGGTTTTCGGAAAAGATCATGCGCAAATCAAAAATAGTTTCGGATTCGAATTAAAGGAGGGCCTCTCATGCCCTGGACCCGCGAGCAGATGGCCGAACGAGCGGCCAAGGAATTGCGCGACGGCTTCTACGTCAATCTCGGCATCGGCATCCCGACGCTGGTGTCGAACTACATTCCGAAGGGCATGACCGTGCAGCTGCAAAGCGAGAACGGCATGCTCGGCTTCGGGCCGTTCCCCTATGAGGGCGACGAGGATCCCGACCTGATCAATGCCGGCAAGCAGACCGTCACTGAGCTTCCGACCACCAGCTTTTTCTCCTCCGCCGATTCATTTGCCATGATCCGCGGCGGGCATATCGACATCGCGCTGCTCGGCGCCATGCAGGTGGCAGAAAACGGCGATCTCGCCAACTGGATGATTCCCGGCAAGATGGTCAAGGGCATGGGCGGCGCCATGGATCTGGTCGCCGGCGTCAAGAAGGTGGTGGTGATCATGGAGCACACCGCCAAGGACGAACCGAAGTTGCTGCACAAGTGCAACTTGCCGCTCACCGGCGCCGGCGTGGTCGACATGGTGATCACCGATCTCGGCGTCTTCAACATCGACCGCAAGGGTGGCGGCATGACGCTGACCGAGCTGGCGCCCGGCGTGACGGTGGATGAGATCAAGAAGAAGACCGAGGCGGGCTTCAAGGTCGACGCTAAGTTGAAGCACTGACGCACCCATGCTCTCCGACGCCGACCGCAAGAAGGCCGCCGATATTCTGATTGCCGCGCAAAAAGAGCGCAAACAGGCGGTCCAACTGTCCGTCACCTTTCCCGCCATCACCATCGAGGATGCCTATGCAATTTCCACGGAAGTGGCCAATCGTAAGATGGCCGCCGGCGCTAAGCTGATCGGCCACAAGGTTGGGCTGACCTCCAAGGCGATGCAACGGTCGTCGATGATCGACGAGCCGGATTTCGGCTTCATTCTTGACGACCAGATGATCGCCGACGGCGCCAAGGTGAAACACGCTGACTATTGCAAGCCGCGGGTCGAGGTCGAGCTCGCCTTCGTGATGGGCAAGCGGCTGCTCGGCCCCGGCGTGGGCCTGACCGACGTGCTGCGCGCCACCGAATATGTCGTGCCGGCGATCGAGATCGTCGATGCACGCATCCAGGACCAGCGCAAGATTTTTGACACGGTGGCGGATAATGGCGCCGCTGCCGGCATCGCGTTGGGCGGCCGTCCGGTCGGTCCAATGGACGTCGATCTGCGCTGGGTCGGCGGCATCATGTACCGCAATTCCGAGATCGAGGAGACCGGCTTGGCCGCCGGCGTGCTCGGCCATCCGGCGCTCGGCGTCGCCTGGCTCGCCAACAAGCTTGGGCAACATGGCACCGCGCTCGAGCCCGGGCATCTCGTGCTCGCCGGCTCGTTCACCCGCGTGGTGTTCGCGCAGAAGGGCGACACGCTGCATGCCGATTTTGGCGCGCTCGGCGGCATCGCTATCCAGTTTATTTAGGTGTCGTCCATGGACCTGCCACGCAACGCCTTCAAGCACGCGCTCGCGGCCGGCAAATTGCAGATCGGCCTGTGGTCGAGCCTGTGCAGCAATATCGCCGCCGAGATCATTTCCGACTCGGGCTTCGACTGGATCCTGCTCGACACCGAGCATTCCCCGAACGAAATCCCCGATCTGGTCGGACAATTGCAGGCCATGCAGGGCAGCGCGACCACGCCGATCATCCGGCCTGCCTGGAACGATGCGGTGCTGGCGAAGCGCTGCCTCGACATCGGCGCGCAGTCGCTGCTGTTTCCCTATGTGCAGAATGCCGAGGAAGCCAAGCGCGCGGTCGCCTCAACCCGCTATCCGCCGCAAGGCATTCGCGGCGTGTCGGTGGCGGCGCGTGCCAGCCGCTACGGCCGCACGCCGGGCTATCTGACCAAGGCCAATGACGAGATTTGCGTGCTGGTGCAGGTGGAAACCGGTCCGGCGCTTAGCCAACTGGAAGCGATCGCCAAGGTCGAAGGCGTCGACGGCGTGTTCATCGGGCCGTCGGATCTGGCCGCGTCGCTCGGCCATTTGGGAAATCCGCAGCATCCGGACGTGCAGAAGGCGATGGAGGACGCGGTCAAGCGGCTCAAGGCGCTCGGCAAGCCGGCCGGCATCCTCACCGGCAACGAGGAAGAAGCGCGCCGCTATATCGGCTGGGGCTACCTGTTCGTGGCGGTCGGCGCCGATGTCGGCCTGCTCGCCCGCAACGCCGATGCGCTGGCGAAGAAATTCAAGGGTGGGTAGGCGGCGAAGGTCCGCCGGTCCGATGCGGCGATTAAGCGCGGGCCCACTTCGGAATTACTCCGCCCAACGGCGTCGGCCCAATAATATCAGCCACTTATCGAACGCGGGCAACCTTTAGTAGGCTTTGCCGCCCTGTGAAAACCTGCCATTAATGCGAGGCGAGGAGCCGTTGCGTATGAGCGAAGAAATGATCCTCGAAACCGAGGATCTCACCAAAGAGTTTGCCGGTTTTATCGCCGTTAATGGCGTCAGCCTGCAGGTCAGGCGTGGCACCATTCATGCCTTGATCGGCCCGAACGGCGCCGGCAAGACCACCTGTTTCAATTTGCTCACCAAGTTCCTCAGCCCGACGCGCGGACGCATTCTCTTTAAGGGGCACGACATCACGTCGATGCAGCCGGCCGACGTGGCCCGGCTCGGTCTGGTGCGCTCGTTTCAGATATCGGCCGTTTTCCCGCACATGAGCGTCTTGGAAAACGTGCGCATCGCATTGCAGCGCAGCCGCGGCGGCTCGTTCGATTTCTGGCGCTCGACCTCGGCGCTCAAAATCTTCAACGAGCGGGCGATGGAGCTGATCGCCGATGTCGGTCTGTCGTCTTTCGCCGACTGGATTGCGGTCGAGCTGCCCTACGGCCGCAAGCGCGCGCTCGAGATCGCCACCACGCTGGCGCTCGATCCGGAAATGCTGCTTCTAGACGAGCCGACCGCCGGCATGGGGCACGAGGACATCGATCGCATCTCGCAATTGATCAAGCGCGTATCCGCCGACCGCACCGTGCTGATGGTCGAGCACAATCTCTCGGTGGTGGCCGATCTTTCCGATCACATCACGGTACTCACGCGCGGGCGCGTGCTGGCGGAGGGCGACTACGACGCGGTGTCCGGCAACGCCGAGGTGCGCGAGGCCTATCTGGGGGTGGGGCATGCTTGACGCCCGCACACCGTTGCTTGCGGTCAGCGACCTGCAGGCCTGGTACGGCGAGTTGCACATCTTGCATGGCGTGAATTTCGACGTGCGCGAAGGCGAGGTGGTCACGTTGCTCGGCCGCAATGGCGCCGGCAAGACCACGACGCTGAAATCAGTAATGGGAATTGTCGGCCACCGCACCGGCTCGGTGCGCTTCGAGGGCCAGGAGTTGATCAATCGCACCTCCGAACATATCGCGCGGGCGGGGATCGCGTTCTGCCCGGAAGAGCGCGGCGTGTTCGCCAGCCTCAGCGTCGAGGAGAACCTGCTGCTGCCACCTGTGGTGAAGCCCGGCGGACTTTCGCTCGATCAGATTTTCGAATTATTTCCCAATCTGAAGGAGCGGCTTGGTTCAAGCCAGGGCACCAAGCTTTCCGGCGGCGAGCAGCAGATGCTGGCGATCGGCCGCATCCTGCGCACCGGGGCGCGGCTTCTGCTCCTCGACGAGCCGACCGAAGGGCTTGCCCCCGTCATCATCCAGCAGATCGGCAAGACCATCCGGGCGCTGAAGGAAAAGGGCTTTACGATATTGCTGGTGGAACAGAATTTCCGCTTCGCCTCGACGGTTGCGGATCGCTATTACGTCATGGAACATGGACGTATCATTGACCAATTCGCCAATAGCGAACTGGACAATAATGTGGAGAAGCTTCACGACTATCTCGGTGTCTGATCGAAAGTAGCCAAAACAACAAGGAGGAATGCATCCATGAGAAAGACCCTAGGGCTGGTGGCGCTCGCCACCCTGCTCGCCTGCGGAGGGGCCAACGCCCAACAGGTGAACGTCAAGATCGGCGTGCTCAGCGACATGTCGAGCCTCTATTCCGACGTCGGCGGTCCTGGCTCGGTCGTGGCGGCAAAGCTGGCAATCGCCGATTTCACCAAGACCAATCCGAACGTGAAGGTCGAGATTGTCAGCGGCGACCATCAGAACAAGCCGGATATTGGTTCGCAGCTTGCTAACCAATGGTACGATGTCGACAAGGTCGACATGATCATCGACACGCCGAACTCCGGCGTGGCGCTGGCGGTCAGCCAGGTCACCACCACCAAGAACAAGTTGTTCCTCGTCTCCGGCGCGGCGGCATCCGACCTCACCGGTCCGAAGTGCAATGCCAACACGATTCACTGGACCTATGACACCTGGATGCTCGCCAACGGCACCGGCAAGGCCATCGTGAAAACCGGCGGCGACACCTGGTTCTTCCTGACCTCTGACTATGCCTTCGGCTATGCGCTTGAGCGCGACACTATGGCGGCGGTCGAGAAGGCCGGCGGCAAGGTGCTCGGCAAGGTTCGCCACCCGATCAACACCAACGACTTTTCGTCGTTCCTGCTGCAGGCGCAGGCCTCCAAGGCCAAGATCATCGGCCTCGCCAATGCCGGCGGTGACACCATCAATGCGATCAAGCAGGGCGCCGAATTCGGCATCGTCAAGGGCGGCCAGAAGTTCGCCGGCTTGCTGGTGTTTGCAAGCGACGTCAACGCGCTCGGTCTGCAAACGGCGCAAGGCCTAACCCTGACGGAAACTTGGTACTGGGACATGACCGACGCCAACCGCGCCTGGACCAAGCGCTGGCAGGCGGAACGTGGCGCGGCGGGCAAATTCCCTACGATGGTGCAGGCTGGCGTGTACTCGGCCGTGACCCATTACCTCAAGGCGGTCGTCGCGCTGAAGAGCGCCGCCGACGGCAAGGCGGTCGCGGATCAGATGAAGAAGATGCCGACCGACGATCCGCTGTTCGGCAAGGGTACTATCCGGGCCGACGGTCGCAAGCTCCACCCGGCCTATCTGCTCGAGGTGAAAGCGCCGTCGGAATCCAAGTATCCCGGCGATTTCTACAAGGTCCGCGCCACCATCCCGGCGGATGAAGCGTTCCGTCCGCTCAAGGAAGGCAACTGCCCGCTGGTGAGCGGCTGATATGTGACGACGACGAGGGGGCGGGCCTTGGCCCGCCCCTTTCGCCCTGACGGAGCGTTCTGCGTGTTCGAAATCTTCGGCATCCCTTCGACGGCACTGTTCGGCCAGCTCCTGATCGGGCTGATCAACGGCTCGTTCTACGCGCTGTTGAGCCTGGGCCTCGCCGTGATCTTCGGCATGCTCAACATCATCAATTTCAGCCATGGCGCCCAGTACATGATGGGCGCCTTTGCCGCCTATCTTCTGCTGCAATATTCCGGCCTCGGATACTGGCCGTCGCTGATCATCGCGCCGGTGCTGGTCGGCATCACCGGCGTGATTATCGAGCGTCTGTTTCTGCAAAGGCTCTATAAGCTCGACCACCTCTACGGTCTGCTGCTTACTTTCGGTCTGGCGCTGATCATCGAGGGCGTGGCGCGCAATTATTTCGGCTCGGCCGGCTTGCCCTACACGGTGCCAGAGTCGCTGCAGGGCGGCCGCAATCTCGGCTTTATGTTCCTCCCCAATTATCGCGCCTGGGTGATCGTGGCCTCACTGACGGTCTGTTTCGGCACCTGGTTCGTGATCGAGCGCACGCGGCTTGGCGCCTATTTGCGCGCCGCAACCGAAAATCCGACGCTGGTGCGCGCCTTCGGCATCAACGTGCCGCGCATGATCACGCTGACCTATGGATTCGGCGTGGCGCTCGCGGCCTTCGCTGGCGTGATGGCGGCGCCGATCTACAACGTGTCGCCGCAGATGGGCTCGGAGCTGATCATCGTGGTGTTCGCGGTGGTGGTGATCGGCGGCATGGGCTCGATCTTGGGAGCCATCGTCACCGGCTTCGGGCTCGGCGTCATCGAGGGCCTGACCAAGGTGTTCTTCCCGGAGGCGTCGAACACGGTGATCTTCGTTATCATGGCGATCGTGCTGCTGGTGCGGCCGGCCGGCCTGTTCGGACGGAGAGCGTGATGGAACGCGTGGTCGATCCGCTCGCCAAGCAGCCCTCCGCGCTGCGCAAGAACAGCGAGACCATCGCCTTCGTGATCATGGTCGTCGGGCTGGTTGCGGCGCCGTTCTTCACCTATCCGCTGTTCCTGATGCAGGCGATGTGCTTTGCCCTGTTCGCCTGCGCCTTTAATTTGCTGATCGGCTATGTCGGCCTGCTGTCGTTCGGCCATGCGCTCTATTTCGGTTGGGCGAGCTATCTGTCGGCCTATTCCGCCAAGGCCTGGGGCTTCCCGCCCGAGCTCGCGATTCTCACCGGCACCGCGACCGCCGCCGTTTGCGGCCTGATTGCCGGATCGCTGGCGATCCGACGCCAGGGCATCTATTTCGCCATGGTGACGCTGGCGCTGGCGCAGATGATGTATTTTTTCGCGCTGCAGGTGAAATTCACCGGCGGCGAGGACGGCATCCAGGCGGTGCCGCGCGGCTACCTGTTCGGCCTCATCGACCTGCGCAACGAAATGGCGATGTATGTCGTGGTGCTGGTTATTTTCCTCGCCGGCTTCCTGTTCATCTACCGCATCATCCATTCGCCATTCGGCGAGGTGCTCAAGGCGATCCGCGAGAACGAGACGCGCGCGATTTCGCTTGGCTACAAGACCGACCGCTACAAGCTGGTGGCCTTCGTTCTGTCGGCAACGCTCGCCGGCGCCGCCGGCGCCACCAAGGCGGTCGTGCTGCAGCTCGCTTCGCTCACCGACGTCAATTGGCCGATGTCGGGCGAGGTCGTGCTGATGACGCTGGTTGGCGGGCTCGGCACCATTTTCGGTCCGATCGTCGGTTCGTTCGTGATCCTGCTCATGCAATACAAGCTGGCGCCGGTCGGCGAGTGGGTGCTGGTAATCCAGGGCATGATCTTCGTGGCCTGCGTGCTGCTGTTTCGCCGCGGCATAATCGGCGAGCTGGCCAATATTTCGCGGATCAAACTTTAGTCCAAAGGCGGCCGGACTCGCGGGCTTCGGGCCCCTCAGGCGTCGGCGAGCGATAGGGCTTTTGGAATCACCGAAAATTGGACTATGTCTGTTCGTGCCGGTAAATGGGCGCACCCGTTTGCGTGGGATGTTCTTTTCTATAGAACCCGGCCGAACCATCCATTGGACAAAATTGGCACCCTTGTTCATCGCGTGGTCACACTTCGTTGCTTAGCGTCGAACCAATCTTCGTGCGTGCGATCTGCCGGATTCGAGGAGATGAATGAACGTTCAGGATACTAGATTGACGGCGGCATTCCCGGCGCAGCCTGCGCATTCGACGCGGGTCGCGCAGCCGCGCCGGCGCACACTGGTCTTTTCCGGCGGCCAGATTGCGGTCTTGCTGTTTTTGATGCTGCTGGTGGCATCGATCCCGATCTGGACGAATCCGCTGCCGCCGCTGGCCGACTACATCAATCATTTGGCGCGGATGCACGTGATCGCGTCGATCGACAAGGATCCCGATCTCGCCCGCTTCTATGAAATCGAATGGCAGGCGATTCCAAACCTGATGATGGATCTGATCGTTCCGCTGTTTGCGCGGGTAATGACGGTCTATCACGCGGGACAGATTTATCTGGTCTCGATGTTCGCGCTGATCATATCGGGGACGGTGGCGCTCAATCGCGCGTTATTCGGCCGCTGGTCGGCATTTCCCCTCGTGTCCGTCCCGCTGCTTTACAATCATGTGTTTCTAGTCGGATTGACGAATTACATTTTTGGCATTGGGCTCGCACTTTGGGCGCTGACGTTCTGGATATTGCTGCGTGAACGCCACTGGTACTTGCGGTTGACGGTTTCCACGGTTTTTGTGGTTCTCCTGTTCTTCTGCCACTTTTCCGCGCTCGGGGTTTACGGCGTCGGGCTGCTTGCGACGGAATGCCTGCGCCTCTGGTCGCGCCGCAAACAGCCGCTGACCTTGAACCTATTGGATTTTGTCGCGGCCGGAATTCCTTTCACGGCCATCGTGCCGCTGCTACTCCGCAGTCCGACCATGCTGCTCGCCGATCAATATTACTGGGAGCGGCTCGGAAAAATTAACGGCTTGATCTACGCCGTCGAGGTTTACTCCGATATCGCGGCATTCGCATTGCTCGCCATGGTCATTGCGGGCTTCGTCTTTGCATTTCAACGAAACCTACTTCGGGTGCAGCCTTTACTATGGGTGATCGTCGCCGTCAGCGGGATCATTTATCTGGCGATGCCGCGCGTCATGTTTGCGACCTACATGGCGGATCAGCGGCTTCCGATCGCATTCGCCTTCATGATTATTGCATGCATGGACGTCGATTTGCGTCATCGCATCGTCCGCCGAGGGTTTCTGGTCCTGCTTGCCGTTACGCTGCTTGTGCGCGTCATTGAAGTCGACGTGTCGTGGGCGGAGTTGTCGACGTCGACCAGCGAGTTCCGCGCTTCCGTCAAGCGAATCAAGAAAGGCTCGAAGGTGCTCGTGGCCTATTCCAACCCGGCTGGCGGAGACGACGTTTCTGATTATGGACTGGTGCATGCCGCCTGTATTGCCATGATCGAAAAGTCGTCTTTGGTGACGATCGCGTTCACCGTCAAGGGCAAGCAAGTGCTCCAGGTTCGTCCCGAATATCAGGACATTGTCGATACCGAGGATGGCACTCCGCCCACCGTAACGCGGCTATTGGTTGCGGCCGATCGGCCGAGCGTGGACAAGGCCAAATACTGGGACATGTGGCCGAAGCACTACGACTATCTCTACGTCCTGTTCACCGAGAGTGACGGGGCCAATCCGGATCCCGGCCGTTTGACGCTGCTTCAGGACGGAACCAATTTTCAGCTCTACCGGATCGACGGCCCAAAATGACGGCGCAATCGGTGCGTGCGTTACTTAGCCTATTTAAATCATTAGCGAATCAGCTTACACGGCGGGAGAAATCCAAAACCTGTGCGTCGGCGTCATTGTGCAACTGCTGATCATGCCCGATCCCGCTGGAATTGGGCGTTTGACGATTCAGCGCTCGCCACGGACCACTCATGCCGGCAGTGCAAGGTGCCCCCCGCTTCGATAGAGTCGTGCGGCAATGGAGCGATCTGGCGGAGCGCCGGCTTAAGCACTACACCGAGCTTTATCGCAGCGGCCGCTGGCAGCTTTACTACACGCAGGAGCAATTCCGTTTGCGCATGCAAGACGTGATCAGGGCGGTGAAGATCTGGCGTGAGCTGGCCGAAGGGCGTCGGCTCGAACAGCCGGCGGCGCGCGACGACGCGCTGCGCCCCGCCGCATGAAATTCGTCCCAACCATCCTCAGCACGGCCCTGGGCCTGGCGGCGGTCCTGCAGCCGGCCGTTGCCGCCGAGGATCTCAAGCGGGGCGAGGAACTGCTCACCAAGAGTTGCGCATCCTGCCATGCGGTTGGCCGCACCGGCGACAGTCCGCGCAAGGAGGCGCCGGCGTTCCGCACGCTCGGCCAGCGCTATCCGATAGAATCCCTGGAAGAAGCGCTGGGCGAGGGTGTCATGTCCGGTCACCCCGATATGCCGGAATTCTCGTTTGACGCCGACGATGTCGGTGCCATCATTGCCTATCTGAAGTCCATCCAGCAGCGCTGAACGGCAGCCAGGCGCGCCCACCTCGAGTTGTTTTAATCCCATGAGCAGTGTTCTTTTCTCGCCCTATCGGCTGGCCGGCCTGGAGCTTGCCAACCGCATCGTCGTCTCGCCCATGTGCCAGTACAGCGCCGATGACGGCTGCGCCAATGACTGGCATCTGATGCACCTCGGCATGATGGCGCATTCCGGCGCCGCGCTTGTGGTCGTGGAAGCAACCCATGTGGAACGTCATGGCCGCATCACCCACGGCTGCCTGGGCTTGTATTCCGACGACAATGAAGCGGCGCTGGCGCGCGTGATCGCGCAGGCTCGGCGCATGGGTAGCGCCAAGTTCGGCATTCAGATCGCCCATTCCGGCCGCAAGGGCTCGGCGCAACGGCCCTGGGAGGGCGGCGGTGCGCTCAAGCCGGAGGCCGATCCGTGGCCGACCATTGCGGCTTCGCCGATCCCGTTCGGCGAGAACTGGCACACGCCGCGCATTGTCACCGAGGCCGACATGGACCGCGTGCGCGAGGCCTTCGTTTCCGCCACCAAACGCGCGCTGCGCATCGGCTTCGACGAGATCGAGTTGCATATGGCGCACGGCTATCTCGCGCACGGCTTCATGTCGCCGATCTCCAACAAGCGCACCGATGAATATGGCGGCTCGTTCGAGAATCGCCTGCGCTTTCCGCTATCGATCGCGCGCGCGGTGCGCGCCGTGGTGCCGAAAGGCCTGCCGCTCGGCGCCCGCATCACCGGCAGCGACTGGCGCGAGGGCGGGCTCACCCCCGACGACGCCGTCGCCATTTCGAAAGCGCTCAAGGCCGAGGCGCTCGATTTCATCTGCATTTCGTCCGGCGGTGTCGCCGCCGATATCCGCAATCCGACGGAAGCGGGCTTCAACGTGCCGATCGCCGCGCGGGTGAAGAACGAAGCCGGCATTGCCACCCGCACTGTCGGGTTGATCGTCAAGCCCGAGCATGCCGAGGAGATCGTGGCGAAGGGACAGGCCGACATGGTGTCGATGGCGCGCTGCTTCCTTGACGATCCGCATTGGGGCTGGCATGCGGCCAAGGCGCTCGGCGCCGATGTCGCGCGGCCGCCGCAATATGCGCGCGCCGGCCCGAAATTGTGGGCGCCGGCAGCCAGTGGCGGCTGAGCGGGACCCGGCATGGAAAACTTCGTTTTCGTCGCGGTGCTGTTTGCCGCCGCCTGCCATGCCGGCTGGAACGCGCTGATCAAGGTCGGGCTCGACCCGCTCTCCACCACGACGCTGATTTCGATCGGCTCCGGCGTGGTGGCGCTGTTTTTCCTGCCGGTTGTCGGGGTGCCGGCCTGGGCCGCCTGGCCGTGGCTGATTGCCTCGGTGGCCATCCATCTCGTCTATTTCGCAGCTCTGATCGAGAGCTATCGCACCGGCGATCTCGGCCAAGTCTACCCGATCGCGCGCGGCTCGGCGCCGCTGATGACGGCAACGGCGACCACCATCTTGGTCGGCGAAAAATTGAGCGTCGTCGGCTGGAGCGGGATCGTCGCGCTGGTTGCCGGCGTGTTTCTGCTGTCGGCGCATGGTGGCCGCGATCTCGCGAAAATCGACCGCCGCGCCGTCGGCTTTGCGCTGTTCACCGCACTCACCATCTGCGCCTATTCGGTGGTGGACGGCATCGGCGCGCGGCTGTCAGCCAACCCCAACGCCTATTCGCTCTGGCTGTTCGTCGGCATCGCCCTGGTGATGTTGCCCTATGCTCTCTATCGCGACGGCCGCGATGTCATTCCGGCGATGCAACAATATTGGCGGCGCGGCTTTGCGGGCGGTGCCTTGCAAGTGCTGTCCTACGGCATCGCAATCTGGGCGATGACGGTGGCGCCGATCGCCATCGTCGCCACGCTGCGCGAGACCAGTGTTTTGTTTGGCGCAGTAATCGCCGTTGTCGTGCTCAAGGAGCCGCTGCGCGCCGTGCGCATTGCCGCCGCTCTGCTGATCGTGTGCGGGTTGATCCTGATCCGGCTGCAGTAGCAAATTTTTACAGCGCCAGCTCCGGATGCTCGCGCTCGAGCCGCGCCAGGTCGCGTTCGGTGTCGACATCCCAGAGCGGGGCGAGTTCGGCGGAGTTTAGGCCGAGCGCGGATATGCGCGCGCGTGTCTCGGCGAGCACCGAGGCGCTGCCCCAGTTCATATTCGTGAATAGCTTCGGGTGTGCGGTGCGCGCGCCGATTAGTACGTAGCCGCCGTCCTCTGCTGGGATCAGCACGACGTCGGCGCCGTCGCGGAGCGCGGTGGCGGCTGCGCGCAGATGCTCGGCCGTGAATGCAGGGCAGTCGCTGCCAATCACCAGCGTGGGGCCGGTATTGGCGGCCATGGCGGCCAGCATGCGTGCCCCGAGATCGCCGTCCGTCTGCCGCTTCAGCGTCACTGAGTTGCGCGCTACCAGATCGCGAAAGGAGACGTGCGCCGGATCCGGCGCGCACCAAACAGTCACTGGGCCAACGGCCGCAGCGAGCGCGGTTGCGACCGCGCGCTCGGTCAGGCGCTCCTGCAGCACGGCCGCCGCATGCGCGCCGATCGACGGGATCAGGCGGGTCTTGGCCATGCCGGGTATTGGCGCCTTCGCCATCACGGCGACGGCAACCCGGCTAGTGTTTGGCATAACCATAAGCGCGCGCGAGCTTGGCTGGATCGGCGCCGAAGAAAAAGCGCAGGCGCAGCCGCCACATCAAAAACATGGTGCGCAACGTGCCGTGCTTGCGCCAACGCCTGCCTGAGGTGGTCACGCGCGCACGCAAGGCGGACGGTTTGCCGATGCGCTTGAGCCGCGCCGACAGCGCCACGTCCTCCATCAGCGCAATCTCCGGAAATCTGCCGACGGCATCGAACGCCGCGCGGGTGACGAACATCGCCTGGTCGCCGGTGGCGACGCCAGTTATCCGCGAGCGCCAGTTCATCATGGTTGAGACCAGGCCGAGCAGGCCGCCGCCGTCGATGTGCACGTCAAAGCGGCCCCAGGCGCGGCCGGAACGGGAAAGGCCGTCGGTCACTAGCCGGTCCGCATCGTTGGGAAGTCGTGTATCAGCGTGGAGAAATAAGAGAATGTTGCCGTGCGCTTCGCCGGCGCCGGCATTCATTTGCGCCGCGCGCCCGCGCGGTGCGGTCAGCACGCGGTCAGCGAGCAGGCGGGCGAGGTTGGGCGTGCCGTCACGGCTGCCGCCATCGACCACGATCACCTCGACGCCGCGCCGGCGATAGGGCGCGAGCGCAGCCAAGGCCGCTTCGATTCCGGCGGCCTCGTCGAGCACCGGCATGACGATGGAGAGCTTCATCGATCCGTAACAGCGATCATTCCGCCGCCTCTTTCAACGCGCCGCCGCAGCTCGAGCCTTGCCCGGCGGTGCAGCCATAGCAGTGGCCGCCGACGCGGATCGGATTGCCTTCGATATTCTCGTCGAGCAGATCGGAGAGATGCACGCGCTTGCGCCCGCCGCGCGACAGCGGCAGGTCGAGCATCTGGTTGAAATCGCAATCGTAGACGAAGCCGCGCCAGTCAACCGAGATCAGGTTGCGGCACATGACGCCGCCGAGATTGGCGTCGAGATGCGCGTCCTGCAGCAGGCCAAGATAGCCTTCGAACTCGCCCTTGGTGACAAGCGCAGAGCCGAAGCGCTGGATCGGCATATTGGCGAGAACGTAAAGTTTGTTGAACACGATGCCGTATTGCTCGCCCAGTACGCGTTTGTAGTCGGTTTCGAGCGAGGCCTGCGCCGGCGGCAGCGACGGCCCCTGCGGGTTGTAAACCAGGTTGAGCACCAGCGCCGGATCGCGCCCGTAGCCGAGCGCATTGAGCTTTTGCAATCCGCGAACCGAGCCGTCGAACACGCCCTTGCCGCGCTGGCGCTCGACATTGTCCTGCAGATAACACGGCATCGAGGCCACCACCTCGACGTGGGCTGCCGCGAGAAATTCGGCGAGATCTTTCTGACCCGGCTGCTCCAGGATGGTGAGATTGCAGCGGTCCATCACCTTGGCGCCGAGCGCGCGCGCTTCGCGCACCAGATGACGGAAGTTTGCATTGAGCTCGGGCGCGCCGCCGGTGATGTCGAGCGTTGCGATACGCCGCCGTTTGACGAAGTCGAGCACCAGGCCGGCGACGTCGGCGGTCATCTCCTCGCTTCGGTTCGGGCCGGCATTGACGTGGCAATGGAAGCAGGACTGGTTGCAGCGATAGCCGACATTGACCTGCAGCGTGTCGAGCTTGGCCCGGTGGATGGCCGGGAAACGGATCTTGTCGAGCAGGGGCAGCGTGTCGCGCATGGGGCCCTTGGGTTTGCCTCGCCAATTTGCCACGAGGGACGCGTCCGCGTCACTCAGGCTAAAGTGGTGTTAGCGCGCGAGCGCGGTGGCAACCGGCGATTCGACGCCGATGCGGCCGAAGCCCGGCAGCTTCAAGCCGGGGTGGCGCAGATCGAGCCCGGCCACGAGGCCAAGCAGGTTGACCTCGATGCCCTCGACCCAGCCGAGCTTGACGGCGGCAAGCCCATGCAGATTGAGCTCGACGCCGGTGCCGCTGTCGGTCAGCCCGGCATAAAAGCTGTCGCGGAAATCGCGGCCGACCGCATTCGGCGGCAGCGCAACGCGCAGTTCGGGCACCGCACGCAACACCGCGGCGGTGAAACTGTTGCTGTTGGGACCGGGCCAGATGCGGTAGTCGCCGGCGCGAGCGAAGCGATATTGCTTCACGGCCGTCTCGATCTTCGGGATCAGCCGCTCGGCTTCCGCACCGGACACGTCGGCGATCGCCACCGGCATATTGCCATACCAGCGGCCGTCCGCCGGCCAGCCATTGGTCCGCACTGGATTGCCCCAGCCGACTACGTCGTAGCGCGTCCAGTCGCGCGCGCTCTCGTGCTTGAATACGATCCAGCTATGCACCGAGAACACGCCTTTCCACGCACCGGTGGTGCCGGTGAAAAAGACGATGCGCGCGGGCTTGAACTGGCTGGCGGGCGGCAGGCTGCCGGTGCTCGACCAGTCGGCGTCGCGCCAGCTGCGCGGATCATTGCCGAGCGCATAGAACGCTGCGCGGGCGAGGATGGGGGCGAGGAATAGCGCGAAGATGATGAGCATGATGGTGGTGCGGCGGCGGAAACGGCGGGTGGATGGCATGGCTGGTATCTATAGATACTTTCCGGCCTAAACGTGGCAGTCGGGCGCCGGTCAGCTTAGCCGGTTGCCGCTGATCCGCAATTGCGGATAGCGCTCGCCGCCGGCTAACGCGAGGTCGCCGGTCACCGGCTTATGCCATTCCATCCCGACAATGGCTCCGCGCTTGGCGCCGGCGATCGCATTGTCCGCGATGACCGCGTTGCCGGCCCCGGCGACGACCGACACGGCGACGCCAATACCGACCTCGCGCAGCGCATTGCCGGTGATCGCGACATTGCGCAGATAGGGTCCCCAGCCGGCCTGGATGCCGATGCTCTGGGCATTATCGATGACGTTGCCGCTGACCGTTGTGTCGGCCTCGACGCCGATGCCGACGCCGAAGTCCTCCGGCGCCACGCCTTGGCGCCGGACCCGAAGATTGCGCAGGTGATTGCCGCGCACGGTCGCGAGCCGGCCGCCTTCCTTGAAATTGGTGACGGAAATCCCGCTGCCGGCGCCATCGACCACGTTATCGGCGATCAGCGCGTTCACGAAGTCGAATTCGGAATAGATCGCGGTGTCGTCGAGCGCCGCGCAGTTGTTGCCGAGAATCTGGATGTTCGAGGCGGCATTGCCGCGAATGGCGGAGAAGGCCGCGTTGCGGATGACGTTGTTGCGCACGATTACGTCGGAGGCGCGGAAGACGTTAATGGCGTTGCCGTTCTGCCCGTTGCCGCCGGCGCGCGCGTGGGTGTCCTCGATCCTGTTGTCGGCGACAAAGGCGCCGTCATGGCGCTTGACGCTTTGCCAGACGCGGATGCCGCCATTGCCGGAGCCGACGATGACGTTGGCGGTAATGCGCAGTCCGCTGCTGTCGTTGCAGAACAGCGCGTTGTCGGCAGCGCCGGTGATTCTGGTGGTGGTTACCTCGCCGGTGCACTGCAGAAGCGCGATGGCGTTGCCACCGGCGCCGATGATTTCGCAGTCGGCAATACGAACGGCCTTGGCTCCGAGGAAGTGCATGAGGCCGCGGCCGTCTGGCAGTGCTTGCTTGACGCCATCGAGCGCGAGGCCGGACAGCATCACGCTGTCGGCGTGCTCGGCCGACAGCAGCGACGGCCCGTGCGTGAAGATCAGCCGGCTCACGCCACGCACACCGGCAAGGTGGGCGCCGGCCGGCAACTTGAGATCGCCGGCGCGGTAGACGCCGGGCGCGAGCATGAGTGGAGCGCGGTTTTGCGCCGCCTGGTCGATCGCGTGCTGCAAGGCGCGGCTCTGGTCGTCGGCAGCGCCGGGGCGCACGCCGAAATGCGCGGCGTCGAGACCGAAGGCCGATACCGGCGCGGCGGCGGGCGAGGCGAGCGCGGCGGCCGCGGTGGCGAGCAGGTGGCGGCGGGTGAGGTCCATGCGCGGCGCATCTTGCGCCCGCGGTGGTTAACGCCTTGCTGCCGCGGCGGCGGTCGCCCGCAGAATGGCCCGCCCCGCCCGTACCAAATCCGGCAGCGACGGAAGGCCTTTTTTCCCCCGTATGTGCGGCATAGCCGCCGGGCGGAGCTTGGGCACGTGGACAAAGGCGGTGAGCCGCGGTCCGCCCGGCAGTCGCGCCGCCTCGGCTGCGCGCCAGCACAGATAATTGCACAGATAGCGCCCGGCATCGCGCGACAGCGCGGCTGGCAGGCGCGCGTCGCGGGCGGCGACCAATAGCCGGCGCGCCGGCACCGGTATGGCCATCGCCGCAGGTTTGCCGACCGCGATTTCCCGGCCGTGTGGCGAAATACCGGTCGCGTCTGGGATAAGCGCCAGCGCATTATGCGCGCAAGTTTCGATGCGAAGATGCGGCGTGCGCGTCGCCAACCCGAACATCAGCAAGGCGTCGGGTTTGTGTTCGGCGATGAGCTTGGGCAGGTCGCGGTCCACCGCCGCGTAGCTTGTCGCGAAAACGTGCGGGACAAGTTTCACAGTCGCCAAGCGCATGCGCGCCAGCTGCTTGACCAGCGGCCCGGTCGGATTGAAGGGCGCGCCGGGAAACGGCCCGAAGCCGGTAACGAGAATAGTGACGGCCATCACACCCCGAGCAATTGCGCGATCTGTTCCACGGCCAGCGTCGGCGCGAGCTTACCGGCGGCGACCGCGGCTTCCGCCTGGCGCAGCTTGGCGCGCACGGCCGGATCGCTGCGCAGGCGTGCGGTGAGCCGCTCCTCCAGCATGGTCCGCATCCATTTCACCTGCTGCTCGCGCCGCCGCGCCGCCAGTTCGCCCGAGCCGGTCATCTTCTCCTTGTGCGTGAGCACCTGGCTCCACAATTCGGCGATGCCGTTGCCGGTCAGCGCCGAATAGGTATTGACCGGCGGCGACCAGGTCGCCGAGTGCGGCGTGAGGATGTTGAGCGCGGCGCGATATTCCGCCGCCGCCACCTTGGCGCGGTCGATATTGTCGCCGTCGGCCTTGTTGACCGCGATCATGTCGGCGAGCTCGACGATGCCTTTCTTGAGGCCCTGCAATTCATCGCCGGCACCGGGCAGCATCAGCACCAGGAAAAAATCGGTCATGTCGGCGACCGCGGTCTCCGATTGGCCGATGCCGACGGTCTCCACCATCACCACGTCGTAGCCCGCCGCCTCGCAGACCAGCATGGTCTCGCGCGTCTTGGCGGCGACGCCGCCGAGCGTGCCGGAGGCGGGCGAGGGTCGCACGAAGGCGCTCGGATCGCTGGCCAGCCGCGCCATGCGCGTCTTGTCGCCGAGGATCGAGCCGCCGGTGCGCGACGAGGACGGATCCACCGCCAGCACCGCGACCTTGTGGCCAAGGCCGGTGAGATAGGTGCCGAGCGCGTCGATGGTGGTGGATTTGCCGACACCGGGCGCGCCGGTGATGCCGAGGCGCACCGCCTTGCCGGTGAGTGGCAGCAGCTCCTGCACCAGGTGATGGGCGCTTCTGCGGTGATCGGCGCGCTTGCTTTCGATCAGGGTGATGGCGCGCGCCAGGGTCGCACGGTCGCCAGCGCGGATGCCGCGGGCGAGGTCGGTCGGTTTTTGGGTGCGCGAAGCCATTCGGTTCTCTTAAGCCAAGGCCCAATAAAGGCCGGGGCAAAGTCCTTTTTTCAAGTAAAATCAACGGGATGCGGCACAAGTTAACGATTATGAACGTTTTGCCGGCTGGCCGCGACTAACTCGATACTAAAGGGATATTGTAACTTCCACGGTAACGCGCGGAGAACGTTCATGCGTCGGAAACTGCTGCAGGCCACGCTCGCGCTTGTCTCATTCGGGGCCGGCTTTCCGTTTGCCCCGTCCATGCGTCCGACCTGGTTTGGGAGGTCGAGAGTCCATTCCGTTTCTTCAAATCGACGAACTCCTTCGCGCATCAAGCCAAGGCGTTTGCCGAAGTACGCGGCAATCCGGCTAGCCCGCTTCCCGCCGACATTGTGTGGCGGCTCGAGCGCCGGCTGAACGATCCGGATTGCAAGGATCCCTCCACGCCGACCAACTGTGCGGCGACAGCGCGCGCGCACTACGAGCAGTCGCGGCTTGGCTGGGCGTCGCAAACGATCGGCGCCGTCTGCTACGAGAGTACAGGCAATCCACGGCGCTATCCGGTCCAATGCGAGCGGAAATATTCCTGGGGGACCGCCAAGGAAGACTACGTTCTTCCCGAGGCCCACACCGTCAACATCGGCTTGTCGCCTGAGCGGCTCGCGCAAGCCGGCACTGGTGACTGCGTGTGGAGCTGGCGGCCGCGCTCGGGCGCAGGCGCACGTCGAGAGCCGCAAGCAATCCTGCAAGAACAAGCTGACCATCGCGCGCGTGCCGTATGCGCTCGATTCGCGCCGCCTCCGGCGTCGCGGTCAGCGTCAAGTTGCCCGACGGCAGCGAACTCACCGAGCCCAACGTCGTGGTCGAGGACCTGCTTCATCGTCGCACTCGGCGATTCCTTTGCCTCGGGCGAAAGCAATCCGGACCGGCCGGTCACATTTAGCGCCAGCCGCGAAATGCTCTACGATCCCTCGATGCTGCGCGAGAATGTCGCGACGCGGCACGAAGAAGCCCAGCCAACAGAGTCTACAGCGTCGCCTGCACCGACGACCAATCCGATCCGAGGTGCTGCCGCGCCGGCTGCTCGAGGATGAAGACAAGGAACTCATCTACAAACTGACCTCGCGCGAATTCCTGACGGCCTTCGAGCGGCGCGGCGCCCAATGGCTGAGCGCCGATTGCCACCGCTCGCAATACGGCTACCCGTTCCGCGTCGGCCTCGAGTTGACGCTGGAAAACCGGCACCGTTCGGTCACGCTGATGTCGCTTGACCTGCTCCGGCGCCGAGGTGATCGAGGGCCTGTTCCTCGACATGAAGGCGCGCGAGGGCAAGCCCGACCACGTGCGCGCCCAGTTCGATCAACTCAGCGACCTGATTTGCCGCGGCGGCGCCGCGGCGCGGACGCGGAGCGCCAGCTATACGCTTCCGTTCTTCAAGATCGGCAGCACCGCAATCGAGTTGCGCACCATGAGCGCAACGCTGGTGTCCGCCCGAGCAGCGCAAGCGCCCAATCGATCTTGTGCTGATGTCGATCGGCGGCAACGATGTCGGCTTCGGCGGGCTTGCGGCCTACTCTATGACCGAGAGCGCGGGCGATCTGGCGCCGGTCGCGGCGCTGGTCGGACAGGAGCTCCGGTTTCCGCCAGCGGTGTCGCGCGTCTATCTTGGCGTGGTCGACCGGCGCTTGCAGGCCGTGAAGCAAGCGCTGCACGATGTATTCGGTGTCGAACCATCGCGCGTGCTGCAGAGCGCCTACGAGCCTATTCAATTCGATGAGACCGGCGGGCTATGCGGCTCGATGCCGACGCTCGGCATGGACGTGCAGCCCAAGCTCAAGCTCAACCGCCAGCGTGTCGCCGAAACCGCCGGATTTCCTGCAAGAATTCCAGAAGCGGCTCGAATGCACCATCAGCGCCAGCCGGCACGCCGATTGCCCGGCAGGCCTGGCGACGGGCGCCGGCACCGGCTTTACGCTGGTCACCGAGCACCTTGCGAAATTCGCCAAACGCGGCATATGTGCGCGCGATCCGAGCCGGGCGATGTCCGACGGCATCATGATGGGAATGCCGCGCAAATCCCGGATCACCGATGAGTTCAAGCCCTATTCGCCGGACGACGTGCTGCCTTACGCCCACCAATGGCGGCTGTTCCGCACGCCGAACGATGCGTTCCTCATCGCCAATACCCATCTCGCGGGATATCCTACCGTTCGATATCATGCAGCCATCCTATGCCGGACTTTACAGCGGCGCTGTGCATCCGAGCGCGGAGGGGCATGCCATGGTGGCCGATAGCGTGATGATCCATGCGCGCGCCATTCTCGACCAGCATCTGAATATCCGGATCAAACCGGTCAATTTGACCAACGGATCGATCCAACACCCGGCTAGTCAGCAGTAGTGCGCGATAGATAGCGGCCCGGTCAGCGCTAGCGCGCCGGCCGGGCCGCTCTTTCGTTGTCGGGCAGCCGGATCACCAGCCCGCCATCCGTCTTGCGGCGTGCCGCGGTGGCGCGCGCGAATGCAAACAACTGGTCACGCGTCGCGATCCGGCAGGGCGACGGATCGGTCTTGTCGCCCTTGCCGCAATAGGCCGCGCGGGTCGGCTCATCGGCGTCGGCTTCGTCAATGGCGATGACTTGATAGACGCCTTCGGCGAGCTTGTGCAGCAGCGCATATTCGGTGATGCGCACGTGCTTGGCCGGCACCTCCTGGATGATGTAGTCGCCGGCCTCGAACGGATGAACGGAAAAGGCGCTTACGTCGCGCAGACCGCCGCCGGCATGGGCATAGAGCGCGCCGTTCCAGTTGAAATTCGCCCGCTGCGGGTCATTCGCATAACCCTCGCGCAGGCCATAGAGCTGGAGTTTCAGGCGCGGACCGAACACCGGCTGTGGATCCGGCAGGACCGGACCCGTGGAGTCAATGCAACCCGAAAGCGGAAATGCGCAAAGCGCGGCGATCGCCGCGCGGACGATGCGCGGATTCACTCGGCCGCCTCTTTGCCGTGCCCCAGCCGTTTATTGAGCTTCTTGAGCAAATTCTCGGCGGCGTCGGCGATCACCGTGCCGGGCGGGAAAATCGCCTCGCAGCCTGCCTTCATCAGCGTATCGTAATCCTGCGGCGGCACCACGCCGCCGACCACGATCATGATGTCGTCGCGGCCTTGGCTTGCGAGTTCGGCTTTCAGCTCGCGGCACCAGCGTGAGATGGGCGGCGGCGAGCGAGGACACGCCGAGAATGTGAACGTCGTTCTCCACCGCCTGGCGGGCGGCTTCCGACGGCGTGGCGAACAGCGGACCGATGTCGACGTCGAAGCCGAGATCGGCGAAGGCCGACGCGATCACCTTCTGCCCGCGGTCGTGGCCGTCCTGGCCGATCTTTGCGACCAACAGTCGCGGCCGGCGGCCTTCCGCCGCCTCGAAGGCCTCGACTGCAATACGCACCCGTTCGACGGCGCCGGTCATGCCGACCTCCCGCTTGTAGACCCCGGTGATGGCCTTGATCGAGGCCACGTGACGGCCGAATACCTTCTCCAGCGCCGAGGAAATCTCGCCGACGGTCGCCTTGGCGCGGGCCGCGTCGATCGCCAGCGCCAGCAGATTTCCGTTGCCGCGGTCGGCGGCGCGGGTCAGCGCATCGAGCGCCTCCTGCAAGGCCGCCGGGTCGCGCTCGGCCTTCAGCCGTTTCAGCTTGTCGATCTGAAGTCCGCGCACGGCGGAATTGTCGATCTCTGAGCACCTCGATCGGCGCTTCGTCGGTCGGCTGATATTTATTCACGCCGATCACCGACTGCACGCCGGCGTCGATGCGCGCCTGCGTCTTGGCGGCGGCTTCCTCGATGCGCAGTTTGGGGATGCCGGCTTCGATCGCCTTCGCCATGCCGCCGAGCGCCTCGACTTCCTCGATGTGGCCCCAGGCCTTGCGCGCCAGCTCATAGGTGAGCCGCTCGACATAGTAGGAGCCGCCCCAGGGATCGACGATGCGGGTGGCGCCGGCCTCTTGCTGCAGCACGATTTGGGTATTGCGGGCGATGCGGGCGGAAAAGTCGGTCGGCAGCGCCAGCGCCTCGTCGAGCGCGTTGGTGTGCAGCGACTGGGTCTGGCCTTGGGTCGCCGCCATCGCCTCGATCATGGTGCGGGAGACATTATTGAACACGTCTTGCGCGGCCAACGACCAGCCCGAGGTCTGGCAATGGGTGCGCAGCGACAGCGAGCGGGCGTCTTCCGGCTTGAACGGCTTCATCAGCTTCGCCCACAGCATGCGGGCGGCGCGCAGCTTGGCGATCTCCATGAAGTAGTTCATGCCGATCGCCCAGAAGAACGACACGCGCGGCGCGAACTGATCGACCGTGAGACCGGCCTTTAATCCGGCGCGCACATATTCGACCCCGTCGGCCAGCGTATAGGCGAGCTCGAGATCCTGCGTCGCGCCGGCTTCCTGCATGTGATAGCCGCTCACCGAAATCGAATTGAACTTCGGCATCTCGGTGGAGGTGTAGGCGAAAATGTCGGAGATGATGCGCAAGGACGGCCCGGGCGGGTAGATGTAGGTATTGCGCACCATGAATTCTTTGAGAATGTCGTTCTGGATCGTGCCTGAGAGCTTGGCGTGCGGCACGCCCTGTTCCTCGGCGGCCACGATATAGAGCGCCAGCACGGGCAGCACCGCGCCGTTCATGGTCATCGACACGCTCATCTGGTCGAGCGGGATGCCGGAGAACAGCGTGCGCATGTCGTAGATCGAGTCGATCGCCACACCGGCCATGCCGACGTCGCCGGCGACGCGCGGATGATCGCTGTCGTAGCCGCGGTGGGTGGCGAGATCGAAGGCGATCGAAAGGCCCTTCTGCCCGGCGGCGAGATTACGCCGGTAGAAGGCATTGGAATCCTCGGCGGTGGAGAAGCCGGCATATTGCCGGATGGTCCAAGGTTGCGCTGCGTACATGGCCGGGTAGGGGCCGCGCAGAAACGGCGCCTTGCCGGGATAGCTTTCAAGGAAATCGAGTCCGGCGA
Organism: uncultured Alphaproteobacteria bacterium; assembly: GCA_963781875.1. GTDB lineage: Bacteria > Pseudomonadota > Alphaproteobacteria > Rhizobiales > Xanthobacteraceae > Pseudolabrys. The sequence continues at coordinate 782,148 of CAWAHP010000004.1, read as the reverse complement.
GGTCGGCTTCGGCAAACACCGGCTTCACCGGGATCGCTTCCGGCGTCACCCAAGGCGCAGCCTTGGCGCCGGCTTGCGTCGGACCGATATCGGCGAAATCGACCTTGGTGAAGTTGGGGACCTGAGTCATTTCGCGGCCAGAATATCATGGGCGGCTTGCAAGGTCGAAAGCGCGTCACAGCCCATAAATATGAAGGATTTCACGCCCGCCTGCCGCCAATTGGCCTCGTTGTCGCCCGGCCGGCCGGCGAGATGGACGGTCGCGCCCGCGGCGATCAGCGCCTTGGCGGCCTCGGCGGCCTGTTGCGTCGTAGACGGTATCCGACGAGCACAGGCAGGCGAGCTTGACGCCGGAGGCCTTGAACGCGGCAATCATCTCGGCTTGGTCCTTGAAGCCATCATTGCTCAGCGCCTCGATGCCGCCGGCCTCGTAGAAATTCTTCGCAAACATCGCGCGCGCGGTGAAGTCCGCAAGCTTGCCGAGATTGGCCAGGAACACTTTCGGCCGCGCGCCGGTCTTCGTCAGCATGCGGTCGGACGCATCGCGCAAGGCTTCGAACGGTTCGGCCAAGCGAATGCGCGGCAGCGGCTCGATGGTGACGGCGGCGGCATTCTCTTTGGGCGTGACGACCGGCGCGACATCGAGCACGGCCGGCGATTTTTCATGGAGATTCGGATAATCGCTGGTGCCGGTCAGCGCGTCCTTGCGCCGCGCGACCGCCTTTTCGCGCTCGGCGCGCACGGCCGCGACGTTCTTCTGAATGAGCCCGCGTTCGAGCGCCGCCCAAACGCCGCCCGCGGCTTCGATCTCCTGAAACTGCGACCATGCGGCGGCGCAGAGCTTGCTGGTCAGGTCCTCGATGGCGCCGGAGCCGGCGGCCGGATCGGCGACCTTCGCCAGGTTCGATTCCTCGAGCAGAATGAGTTGCGTGTTGCGCGCGATGCGGCGCGCGAACGCATCGGGCAAGCCGAGCGCGCGCGGTATGCGGCAGCGCGACGATGCTGTCGGCGCCGCCGAGACCGGCGGCGGTGACCGCGATGGTCATGCGCAGCATGTTCACGTAAGGGTCGCGCTTGGTCATCATCCGCCAGGCGGTCTCGGCCGCGACATAGGCAGGCTTCGGCGCCAGGCCGCAGGCCTCCTCGACGCGCGCCCACAATTTCCGAAGGCGCGGAACTTGGCGATGGTGAGAAACTCGTCGGCATCGGCCGACAGTCGGAAATAAATCATGCCGCGCGCGGCATCGAGCGGCACGCCGTTCGCCGCGAGCGCGCGCAAATATTCGACCGCGCTCGCAATCGCGAAAGCCAATTCCTGCGCTTCCGAACCGCCGGCATTGTGGATGATGCGCCCGTCGGCGACGGCGAACGGTCCGCGAAAGCCCTGGCCGGCAAGGTCACGCACCATGCTCGGCAAAGTTTTGCGACAGTTCGCTCCAGGGCCGCGGGCTGGTCCCTGAGGCGGCAAATCCACCGATCGGATTGATGCTGGCGCGCAGGTCGACCGATGCCGGCGCGATTTTTCGGCTTTTCACCAGCGCTGCGAAATGCTGCACGGCGTTGCGCGTCGGCGGGCTGAGATTGAAATCGATGGTGATGCCGGCGTCGAGCGCGACGCCGTCGAGCACGCGCGCAAGCGTCGCCGGCGTTGCGTCCAGGCCATAGCCATTGGCGCTGACCGAGCCGGCAAACACCAGCGTCAGCCCGGTCGCGCCATTCTCCAGATCTTCGCAGCGCTTGCGCATTGGCGGCCGCCGGATCGGGATGGTCGACCCGCTGCATCAATGTCCAGGCCGCGCCCGGCGTGCGCCCGGCGACAGGATTTGCGCCCGCGGCGCGCGGATAAAGCGGCTCGACCCGCAACCCGTCATAGGTCTGGCTGACCAGCCGCTTCTCGAACGAGGCGCCCTTCAGCGCGGCCTCGACAAGCTTGCGCCATTCCGCCTGGCTGGTGGGTGGGAATTCGGCGGCGAGGGAGAGTTGGTCGGTCATTGGGCTCGAAAATGGCACAGTCAGAGCACGGGGCGCTATTGAGATAAAGCAAATTACAGGCCCGGAAACGGCAGCAACCGCTCGATCCCGGCGATATCGACGCGGCTCGAGCGCATCGCGCACTTTTTGCCCGGCAATGACCCGATCCGGCGCGATTTCGGCGAGCGGCAGCAGCACGAAGCCGCGCTCGAACAGCCGCGGATGCGGCAAGGTCAGACCCAGTTCGGCGATCGCAAGGTCGTCATAGGCGATGATGTCGATATCGACGGTGCGCGGGCCCCAGCGCTTTTCGTGCGCGCGGTCGCGGCCGAGTTGCAGCTCGACCGACTGCGCGCGCGCCAGCAGCTCGCGCGGGCGTAAGTTCGGTCTCGACCGCGATGCACAGGTTGATGAACGGCGACTGGTATTTGAAGCCCCAGGGCGGCGTGCGGTAGTCGGACGAGCGCGCTGTCAGCCGCACCTCAGTGCCGTCGCACAGCAGGGCCACGGCGCGGTCGAGCATGGCCCGGCTGTTGCCGACATTGCCGCCGAGCGCCAGCAGCGCCTCGGTCATGGTCTGGAAGCTGTCCGCGCGCGCACCAGCGTCACGCCGACATCGCTGAAGGTGGCGGCGATCGGCGCATGCGGCTTGTGGATCGTCACCGTCACCGAATGGACGCGCGGGAATGCCGCCAGCACTGCGTCGGCCACCCGCCCGGCGGCGGCCTCGATCAGCCGAAAGCGCTGCGCGCTGAACGCCTTGCTCGCGCATTCGACCACCTTGTCGTAGGACACCGTGTCCACCACTTTGTCGGAACGCGCGGCGGCGGACAGATCGATCTCGAGTTCGAGATCGATGGTGAAGGTCTGCCCGACCTTGGCCTCGTGCGGCATCACGCCGTGATAGGCGTGCAGCGACAGCCCGTTGATGAAGATGCGGTCGGTCATCGCGCCGCCTCGATGGCAGCGGCCACCCGCAGCGCCTGCACGGTTTCCGCCACGTCATGCGCGCGGACGATCGCCGCGCCATTCTTCACCGCCAGCAGATGGCTGGCGATCGAGCCGCCGATGCGTTCGTCCGGCGGCGACGGCGTCACCGAATTGATGAAGCGCTTGCGCGAGGCGCCGACCAGCAGCGGCAGGCCGAAGCGCTTGAATTCGGCCAGCCGCGCGATGCAGACGATGCTTTGCTCCGGCGTCTTGCCGAAGCCGATGCCGGGATCGAGCACGATTTTCTCGCGCGCGATGCCGGCGCGCTCGGCGATCTCCAGCGAACGGGAAAAAAACGCGATCACATCGGCGACGATGTCGATGGCTTTCGTCGGCGCTTCGCGATTGTGCATCACGATCACCGGCACGCCGCGCTCGGCGACCAGCCGCGCCATGTCCGGATCGCGCTGCAGGCCCCAGACGTCGTTGACGATTGCCGCGCCCTGGTCGAGCGCCCAGGCGGCGACGCTCGGCCTTGATGGTGTCGATCGACACCGGCAGGCCGAGTTTGACCGCCGCCGGCAACACCGGCGCGAGCCGCGCCATCTCGTCGTCGGCCGACACCGGCTTGGCGCCGCCATAGGGGCGCGTGGATTCCGCGCCGATGTCGAGGATGTCGGCGCCCTGATCGGCCATCTCGCCGGCATGGGCGATGGCCCGTTGTCGGATCGAGGAACTGGCCGCCGTCGGAGAAGGAATCCGGGGTGACGTTGAGGATGCCCATGACCAGCGGACGGCCGAGCTTGAACAGCGCGGAAAGCGCGTCCGGCGCCGATTTCTGGGCGGTTTCGGCGCGTATTCGTGATGGTGCGGGCGAGCCCCATGGCGGTCGCTTTGCGCGGTCGGGCAGGGGCTGTCAAGCGGCCGCTAAGCCTCAATAGGTGATCTTGAGCGGCAGTTTCTTGGCGTTCTCGATCCAGCGGCACACCACCTTCTCGGACGGCAGCAGGCGGACCATTTTGCGCTTGCTTGTTGGCGTCGGCCATCGCCTTGGCGAGGTTGGCCGGGTTGCGGTACTTGAGTTCCTTCACGGTATCGACGCCGGCGGCCTGCAGCAGCTCGGCGTATTCCTTGCTGATGCCCTTGATGCGCATGCGGTCGGCGACGTTGGCCCAGCACAGCAACTGCTTCTCGGCAAAGCCGGTCTTTTCGGCGAGCGCTTTGCGCCCCTTCACCGTGCGCGCGGTTTCGAGCAGGCGTTCGGTCGACCGGATCCCCACCGACTTGAGGGTCGCGGCCACGTCGCCATCGATCCCTTCGATATCGGTGATGGGATAGGACATCCGCGTCTCCTCGCCTGCTTCTTGTCTTTGTCGACGAACTCGAACGGATCATTCAAATGAACTGACTCAAGCCCGGAATCGCGCCGACGATCTCGCCGATCGCATCTTCGCCGGCCTTTTCGCGGGCATAGGCGATGACTTCCTTGGTGACGCCTTGCACCTGGCCCATGCTCAAGCCCGCCGCCATCATCTTGGTGCCGGCGCCCATGATGCCGCCCATGTCGAACATGCCGCCGCTGCCGCCTTGCTGGGCTTGCAGGAGCGCTTCCGCGCCGGGAAGACGATCGATGAGGGCTTGCACCTTGTCGGCAGGGCCTTCCTTGCGCAGGAAGTCGAGGATGATGCCGACGGCTTTTTCGGCGGCAACCCGATCGACGCCGACATTGGCGACGAGACGCGCAATCAATTCATCCATGATTCCCCTCACGTCCCCGCACTGACGGCGGGTTGTCGTTATATTGAACGTCGTTCGCGACAATGACAAGCGTGTTGCGTCGTGATGTGCGTTTGTTTTTTCCGCGCGCTTTCATTGTCGCACCCGGGTGTCAAGTAAAATGAAGCGTGCGTCGCGCGACGGAAATGATCGCGGTCATGTCGTCACGCGCGCCGCCGCCGGCAAGACTGCGCGCACACCGGCATCCGCAAAGTGGAGTTCTGGTGGACTGGTGAAACCGTTGGTGGTGTGTGAGGAACAATTCGGAAATTCCATCGGCTGTCCAGTAATACCATCAGCATTATACGTAGAAATACGATCAGTAATTTTTGCGGTTGGCCGAACGAAGCGGCCCATTATGCTTAAAAAAGTCTGAACAAATTCGTGAATGAAGGTATTGGGCGGTGTTAAGGCTTCGATTTGTGCTTACGGCACGATCGGCCGTTTCAACAGTTGGTGTTGTGGGGGTTGCGGAGGGTTGCGTCATGAAGTCGATCCAGCGCGCGCATTTGTGGTGGTCGCCGGCAGCGATCAAGCTCTTGTGCTGGCGGCACGGTTGCGGCGGATGGAGGTGGCCGAAGTCACAGCCGTCGCCGCTGTTCCGCAGGCGCGCGGCCTCTGCCAGGCCGGCGGGACCGATGCCTGTATCGTGGTGTTCGACGACGCCGTGCCCAGATGCGGCGCCGATGCCGGAAACCGATGCGCCCGGCCGCCGCTGCGGCGTGCCCTCGCTGATGGTGGTCCCGGCGGCGACCACCGCATCTGCGCAAGATGGCCCGCCGCTGCGGCTATCTGACGACTGTGCCGGCCACGATCGCGCCCCGAATGCTCTATCGCCGCATCGGCGCCGCGCTGCAACGGCGGCGCGCCGCCAGCCGCCACCGAAGGCGAATGCCGCCGGTCATCGTCACTGCGGGCCGGCCGGCGTCTATTTTCGGCGAATACGGCAAACCGACCATTCATTGACGGCGCTTTTCAGCGCCTGACGGCGTTGCTAGCGTGGCTCCGAAAGCCCCAAAGGAGCCCGTCATGAGCACACTCGACGCGGTGCTGAGCCGCATCGACCAGGACATCGACCACAGCGTCGAGCGGCTGTTCGCGCTGCTCCGCATCGCCTCGGTATCCACCGATCCGGCCTTCAAGCCGCAATGCCGCGCCGCCGCCGAGCACGTGGCCGCCGACCTCAAATCGATCGGCTTCGACGCAAACGTGCGCCCGACCGCGGGCCATCCGGTGGTGGTGGGCAAGGCAAACGGCGCCGCCGGGCCGCGGGTGCTGTTCTACGGCCATTACGACGTGCAGCCGGTCGATCCGCTGAACCTGTGGAAGACGCCGCCGTTCGAGCCGCGCATCGAGACGCTGCCCGACGGCCGCAAGATCATCGTCGCGCGCGGCGCCTGCGACGACAAAGGCCAGGCCATGACCTTCATCGAGGCCTGCCGCGCCTTCAAGGCGGTCACCGGCAAGCTGCCGCTGCCGATCACCATGATGATCGAGGGCGAGGAGGAGTGCGGCTCGCAGCATCTGTTCAAGTTCGTGCGCGACAACGCCGCCGAGTTCAAACTCGACCTGGCGCTGGTCTGCGACACCGCCATGTGGGACCAGAAGACGCCGGCGATCACCACCTCGCTGCGCGGGCTGGTCTATGAGGACGTCAAGATCACCTGTGCCGATCGTGACCTGCATTCCGGCGTGTTCGGCGGCGCGGCGCAGAACCCGATCCGCCTGCTGGCCAAGATCCTGGGCGCGATGTGGGACGACAATGGCCGCGTCACCATCCCCGGCTTCTACGACGGCGTGAAGGAACTGCCGGCCGACATCAAGGCCGACCTCAAGGCGCTCGATCTGACGCCGGAGAAGTTCCTCGGGCCGATCGGGCTGAAAACGCCGGCCGGCGAGAAGGACCGCATGCTGATCGAGCAGATCACCACGCGGCCGACCGCCGAGATCAACGGCATCGTCGGCGGCTATACCGGCGAGGGCGCCAAGACCGTTATTCCGGGTCAGGCCTCGGCCAAGGTGTCGTTCCGCCTGGTCGGCGAGCAGGACCCGGCCAAGATCCGCGACGCCTTCCGCGCCTTCGTGCGGCGCGGCTGCCGGCGGACTGCAAGGTCGAGTTCGGCAATTTCGGCCTGGCGCCGCCGCTCCAATTGTCGTTCGACAATCCGGCACTCAACAAGGCGCGCGCCGTGCTCGGCGAGGAATGGGGCAAGAAGGCGGTGGCGGTCGGCGCCGGCGGCTCGATTCCGATCGTCGCCGATTTCAAGAGCGTGCTCGGCATGGATTCGCTGCTGGTCGGCTTCGCGCTCGACGACGACCGCGTGCATTCGCCGAACGAGAAGTTCGACCTCAACTGCTACCACAAGGGCATCCGCTCCTGGGCGCGCATTCTTGACGCGCTGGCGGCGTCCTGAACGCGCGTTACCGCATCCTCGATTTTAGCTTGATCATCCGGCCATCCACAGCGAATTTGCCATATCCGTGATGGTGGATTGTCTTCGGATTCTTTTGGGCGGGGTCGATCCAGGCCTTAATCACCTCGAGAACAAATAAATTGTATTTGTTCACAAGCGCTGCGTCGCTCACTTTGCATTCGAGATTGGCGAAACATTCGTCTATCAGCGGCGGCGCCACTTGGGCCGCCAGCACGGGGGTGAGGCCGAACGCCTCGAACTTGTCGATATCGCGCCCCGACGAATTGCCGATCTTCACGACTTTCGGGGCTAATCTCACGCTTGGCACCGCGATCACGCATTCTCTGGTCGCGTGCAGTGCGGCAAAGCTGTGATTGGCGCCGCTGACGACGCAGGCGACCAAAGGTGGCTCGAACTCGACCATCATGTGCCAGGACATCGTCATGACATTGGCGCGGCCCTTGCGGGCGGTCGTCAGCAGAACCACCGGGCCCGGCTCCAACAGCTGATAGACCTTCGATAAGGACAGTTCTTTCATCATCAATTTTTCAGCCGGTAGCCGGTCCGGAAAATCCACCAGACAGTTACAAGGCAAAGCCCTAAGAACAGCAAGGTCATGGCGGCGCTGATGCCGACGTTCACGTCAGCAATCTCGAAGAAGCTCCAGCGGAACCCGCTGATCAGATAGACCACGGGGTTGAACAAAGTGATGGTCTGCCAAGCTGGCGGCAACACTTGAGTGGAATAAAAGGTGCCGCCGAGAAAGGTCAGCGGCGTGATCACCAGCAGCGGAATGATCTGCAGCTTCTCGAAATTGTCGGCCCAGATGCCGATGATGAAGCCGAGCAGGCTGAAGGTCACCGCCGTCAGCACCAGGAAGATCAGCATCCAGAATGGATGCGCGATGCGCAGCGGCACGAACAGAAACGACGTGGCCAGGATGATCAGCCCCAGGATGATCGATTTGGTCGCCGCCGCCCCGACATAGCCGAGCACGATCTCGAACGCCGACACCGGCGCCGACAGGATTTCATAGATCGTGCCGGTGAAGCGCGGAAAATAGATGCCGAACGAGGCATTCATCGTGCTCTGCGTCAGCAGCATCAGCATGATCAGCCCCGGCACGATGAAAGCGCCATAGCTGACGCCCTCGATCTCGGTAATGCGGGTACCGATCGCCGCCCCGAATACCACGAAATAAAGCGAGGTCGAGAGCACCGGCGAGACGATGCTCTGCCAGACGGTGCGCCCGGTGCGCGCCATTTCGAAGCGGTAGATCGCGTGGACAGCCCGGAGGTTCATTGTCGGTCGCTCACCAATCCGACAAAAATGTCCTCAAGCGAACTTTGCTCGGTCCGCAAATCGCGAAAGCCGATGCCGGCGCTGTTGAGGTCGTCCAGCAGCGCCGTGACGCCGGTGCGTTCCGCCTGGGTGTCATAGGTAAAGACCAGTTCGCTGCCCCCGGCGGCAAGGGTCAAGGGATGCGCGGCCAGAGCCGGCGGCACGGCATCGAGCTTCTTTTGCAGATGCAGGATCAATTGCTTGCGGCCGAGCTTGCGCATCAGATCGGCCTTGTTCTCGACCAGGATGATCTCGCCCTTGCTGATGACGCCGACGCGGTCGGCCATGTCCTCGGCCTCTTCGATATAGTGTGTGGTCAGGATGATGGTGACGCCCGAGGCGCGCAGGTCGCGCACCACCTGCCACATGTCCTTGCGCAGTTCGACGTCGACGCCGGCGGTCGGCTCGTCGAGGAACAGGATCTGCGGTTCGTGTGCGAGCGCTTTGGCGATCAGCACGCGGCGCTTCATGCCGCCCGACAGCGTCATGATCTTGTCGTCCTTCTTGTCCCACAGCGACAGCGCGCGCAGCACCTTTTCGATGTATTCGGGGTTGCGTGGTTTGTTGAACAACCCGCGGCTGAAGGTGACCGTCGCCCACACGCTCTCGAAGGCGTCGGTATGCAGCTCCTGTGGCACTAGCCCGATTAGCGAGCGGGCGGCGCGATAGCCGGTGATGATGTCATGGCCGTCGACCGTGACCTTGCCCGTAGTGGGAACCAAAATTCCGCAGATGATGCCGATCAGCGTCGTCTTGCCGGCGCCGTTGGGGCCGAGCAGGGCGAAGATCTCTCCGCGCCGGATATCGAGATTGATATCCTTCAGCGCCCGGAACCCGGACGCGTAAGTCTTGCAGAGATTTTTGACGGAAATGATGGATTGCATGGGGCAGGAATGGCGGAACTCGTTCGGTGACACCGGGCATATAATCGACCGTAGATAAGCGCGCCAGCCCCGCATCCGAGGTCACGCCCCATTGAGCACATAAATTCGATTTCACTTGCCGGGCGGTTTGGAACGACGCATCCTTATTCACGGTGCCGGGAGCACCTTGGGGAAAAATCATGCACTGCCGTCATTGGCTGCGCGCCGCATCCGCGCTGGCGCTGCTGTTTGGATCGTTTGGTGTTGCGAGTGTGAGCCGCGCCGACCCGCTGCTCACCAGCGGCATCGGGCTCGCGACCTGCGCGAAACTAGGATCTGACCTCAAACCGGGCGCCGGCCTCAATCATATGCCGAACGCGCTCCTATTCTATTGGACGCAAGGCTACATCAGCGCCGCCAATCTCTACCTGCTCAACGAATACACCGACTACGTCGACGTTGGCGCCGTGACCGAGCCGAACATCACGCAGATGGTCGCCGATTTCTGCAAGGCCAACCCCGACAAAAAGCCGATCAGCGCGATCGACAAGTTCATCCGCGAGACCGAGAAGATCAAGGCCAAGGAATCCGACGCCTTCGACCCGTGGGAACATTAAGATCGTCAGCCTAGCGCCGCTAGACCGCTTAAATCGCCCAGTGTCTGCCGCGGCGGGAAGTCGAGATACTCGTCCGGCATCTTGCCGCGGTTGACCCATAGCGCGCGGAAACCGGCGGATATTCCCGCCATCACGTCCCAGCGGTTCGACGATACAAACGTCACATCGCCCGGTTTACAGGCGTAGTGATCGGTCACGAGCCGATAGACCTCGGGCCGCGGCTTGAACATTTTCACGCTGTCTACCGACAGCACGGCGTCGAGATCGCCGCTGATGCCGGCCGCGTCCACCGCGCCTTTCAGCATGTTGGGCGAGCCGTTGGACAGAATGCCGGTCTTGTGGCCTTTGGCTTTGAGCGCGCGCAACGCCGCACGCGCATCGGGAAAAGCATCGAGCTTGAAATAGGCATCGAGCAATTTCGGCTTGAGCGTCTTGTCGACCTGCGGCACGCGCGCCAGCGCATAGTCGAGCGCGCGTTCGGTCAGCGTCCAGAAGTCCACATAGTGGCCGGCGAGCGTCAGCGTCCAGGTGTATTCGAGCTGCTTGGCGCGCCAGATGTCCGACATGCGGTCGGCATCGGGCCCGGCTTGCCCACGAAACCGCGCTATCGCGGCGTGCACGTCGAACAGCGTGCCATAGGCGTCGAACACGAAGATAGACATGAGGCCTCCAATTCGTCATTGCCGGGCTTGACCCGGCAATCCATGATGCGTTGCCGCAAGTGGAAGCTCAGGATGGATGCGCGGGTCAAGCCCGCGCATGACGACTGATGAATGTTGAGTGATGGAGCGTTGAATGGCGCCGGGGCCGGGCTGGTCGAAGACCTGGACGTTTTATGAAGGCGATTGGCACGAGGGCAACATCCCGATCATGGGCGTGCGCTCGCACGCGGCCTGGCTGTGCTCATCGGTGTTCGACGGCGCCCGCACCTTCGAGGGTGTATCGCCCGATCTCGACCTGCACTGCGCGCGGGTGAATGCCTCGGCCACGACCATGCACCTTCAGCCGGCGGTATCGACCGAGACCTGGCTGGCGCTGACGCGCGACGGCATCAAGCGCTTCGACAAGGGCGCGGCGCTCTACATCCGCCCGATGTACTGGGCCGAGCGGAGCGGGACGCTGCTGGTCGCGCCCGACCCGGATTCGACGCAATGGTGCCTGACGCTGTACGAGGCGCCGATGCGGCAGCCGGAAGGCTTCTCCATCACGCTGTCGCCGTTCCGCAAGCCGAGCATGGAATGCATGCCGGTCGACGCCAAGGCCGGCTGCCTTTATCCAAACAATGCGCGCGCGCTGCTGGAGGCGAATTCGCGCGGCTTCGGCAATTGCGCGGTGCGCGACATGCTCGGCAATGTGGCGGAGCTTGCGACCGCCAACGTGTTCATCGGCAAGGACGGCGTGGTGTTCACGCCGGCGCCGAACGGCACGTTCCTGAATGGCATCACCCGCCAGCGCGTCATCGCGCTGTTGCGCGAAGCCGGCGTGAGCGTGGTGGAGACCACGCTAAACTACAGCGACCTGGAGAACGCCGACGAGATTTTCTCGTCCGGCAACTATTCCAAGGTAATGCCGGTCAACCGCATCGATCACCGCTCATTGCAGCCCGGCCCGCTCTACCGCAAGGCGCGCGAGCTGTATTGGGACTATGCGCATTCCTAAAGGGTCGGATTTGCGAAGCGAGATTGCGAGCGCTCAAATGAAATCCATCCTCATCGCGCTATTGATATTGGCTCCCATGGCCGCCAGGGCGGCATCGCCCGAAGAGAGCTACCTGGCGGCTCGCGATGCCTATATCGCCAAATTCAAGGCACTCAGCGACGCCAAAAAAATCGACGACGACGCCACCAAGCAACATGAAATGGCGATCGGCGAATTGGGAAAGCTGATGCGGCCGATCGTCGGGCCGGTTGCGATCAAAGGTCTCCCGGCGGAGGGAAAGAGCAGCCTGGATAGTCTGTTCGACGGCGATATGGGATTCGGGCTGCTGGACGGGATGATTTATTCGTCGGCGGACGACAAGACGCACGTCATCGTGACGACGGACCGGCTGTTCGATCGCTGGCTGCGCGCGCACAAGGACTGGTGGGGCCCGAAAAGCGTGAATGTGCCGCAGGAGGTCACCGCCGCGCTGAAGACGGAGGCGTTCTACACGCAGGCTCTCCAGACCGATTCGGCGATATTCAAATACGTGGAGCTTCCCGTCGCCAAACCGGCGAACGCCAAGTTTGCCTTCGCCATGCTGGTCGCGCGCGCCCAGGACATCGGCCCGCGCACCCCCAATGAACTGATTGTGTCGGTGGTCCAGGGCGGCCGCGTGTTCGTGGTGAGTGCGCCGGCGAACGCCAAGGTCGCTTCCATCCCGGCTTGCCAGAAGATTTGGGACGAGGCGCAGCGAAAAGCCGCCGCGGCCCAGCAGCCCTATATCGATTCCGAAATGAAGAACGAGAAGCTGTCGGAGCAGCGCGAACGGATCGAGCAGGACGGAGATACCGCCTTCCACCGATGTTTCGCGCAGCAGGCCAAAAGCCAGGGTTATTTCGCCGATTTGACCAGGCAGGCCCAAGCCCTCGTCGACCGACTGCCATCGAAATAGGTCGAACGCGGCCAAGGCCGCGTCATTAAAACGCAAATAGGCCGCCGGATTGGGCGGCCTCGATATTGGTCATTAGATAAGAAGAATAAACGGGCGCCGGCTGTTAAGCCGGCCCCGTCTATTTCATAAGCCTTTGGCCTGAAAGACCAGGGTTTTAGCCCTTGGTCGTGACAACCGGGGCTTTACCCTTGCCTACCGGAGCCTTGCCAGCGCAGCTAGCAACACTCAGAGCAGCCAAAATGGCAACTACAACAAGAACGTACTTCCGCATGACGCCCCTCCAAAAAATTATTCACCAGGTCGTGGGTCCAACCAGGTTGTAGGTTTAGATGGTCTAACAGCCCGTTCGCTAGTGCTAAAAAGTCACACACACAGGATAATCAGACCGCTTTGTAGCCTGCCTTTTTCAAGCTAAACGGGCCGTCTGGCGGGCATAACCGAGGGCACATACCGGGCTGGGTTTGGCTTACCGGCGTGGCCACATACCCGCCATCAGGCTGTTCTCCACAGCCCGGCCACGGGCATAATTCCTTCCCTGGCTGTTATAACCATCCAAGGCAGACGCCGGGGGATCATCCATGCGCGGGCGAGCGATTCGGTTGTCCAAACCCCGGCGCATGGTCATAGACCTGCTGTATTTTGCCAAGGAATTGCCGACGGTTCCCGTGCAGCGGCGGATGGCCCTGGCATCTGTGGTTGCCGCCCGCGCCGCCTGCCGCAACCGGCCGCAATGGACGGCCATCTTCGCTAAGGCCTACGCCTTGACGGCCCGGGAGTTTCCGGAACTCCGGCGCGCCTATGTGAAAATTCCTTGGCCGCAGCTTTACGAATACCCCGTGAGCACCGCCAATATTGCCTTCGAGCGGGATTACCGGGGTGAGCCAGGCCTGTTCTCGCTTTGGATAAAAGATCCGGCCGGGCGTTCGCTGGCCGAATTGCAGGAGTTCATCGGCTATGGCGCGACCGCTCCGATCGAGGAGGTGAAGGACTTCCGCCGGTCGCTATGGGTCTCCAGCCTGCCCCGTCCGTTGCGGCGGTTGTTGTGGTGGATTGGATTGAACATCGGCCGGCAGCGGGGAAATTATTTTGGGACATTCGGGGTATCGGTCTATTCCGCGCTCAACGCCGAATCCCTGCACCCGCTTTTGCCGCTGACGGTGGTGATGAACTACGGGGTCATTGCGGACGACGGAAAAGTGGATGTGCGGATCATCTACGATCACCGCGTGATGGACGGGGCGACCGTGGCGCGGGCGCTGGCGAAGATGGAGCAGGTTCTCAACGGGCCGATTGTGGACGAGCTGAGAACGCTGGAAAAGGCGGCGTGATGTGCCGCGGTCGCGGTTTTTAATGCCGATCCGCGCATGAGCATTAGGCGTTGCTCCCCAACACGGCGAATTGTAGTCTGACCGCATTCCTTGGGGTCATGACGATGCTCGATAAGGCCGCCGGTGGCCGCGTCACTCGCCCGCGCGCGGGCGGTGGCCCGCCGTTGGATTTGCAGCAGCACTTGGCGGACCTGGAAGCCAAAGGCCTTTTGGTTCGCATCGACGAACCGATCAACAAGGATACCGAATTGCACCCGTTGGTGCGTTGGCAATTTCGCGGCGGCTTGCGCGAGGACCAGCGGCGGGCATTCCTGTTCAGCAATGTGGTCGACTCGAACGGCCGCCGCTACGACATTCCGGTGGTGGTCGGCGCGCTGGCAGCCTCTCCGCAGATCTATGCCGTCGGCATGGGCCGGCCGGTCGCGGAGATCGGCGAGGCATGGATGAGCGCGATCGCAAAACCAATTCCGCCGGTCTTGGTCGCATCGCCGCCGTGCCAGGAAATCGTCATCACCGGCGACGATCTGCGCCTGCCGGGCGAGGGTCTCGCGCGCCTGCCGGTTCCGATCTCGACTCCGGGCTTCGATTCCGCGCCGTATCTGACCGCCACGCTGTGCATCACGCGCGATCCCGAGAACGGAATCCAGAATATGGGAACCTATCGGGCGGCATTGAAAGCGACCGACCGCCTCGGCGTGCGCATGGCATCGCGGATCGGCGGCGCCGGCGGATATTTGCATTGGCTGAAATATCGCAAGCGCAAGCAGCCGATGCCGTGCGCGATTGTCGTCGGCTGCGCGCCGGTCATCATCTTCACCGGCCCGCAAAAGCTTCCCGTCGACCAGGACGAGATGGCGGTGGCCGGCGGCCTCGCCGGCGCGGCGATTCGGACGGCAAAGGCGGTCACCGTCGACCTCGATATTCCGGCCGACGCGGAAATCGTGATCGAGGGTTTGATCGATCCCGAACTACTTGAGCCGGAGGGGCCATTCGGCGAAAGCCACGGGCACGTCGCGCTCGAGGACTACAATATGTCGATGCAGGTGACCGCGATCACCAGCAAACGCAAGCCGGTCTTGGTATCGATTATCAGTCAAGTTACGCCGAGCGAATCGAGCGTCATCAAGAAGGTCGCCTACGAGCCGCTGTTCCTCACGCACTTGCGCGATCAATTGGGGATCAAGGGCATTCGCCGGGTGTCGATGCACGAACCGCTGACCAACATTCGCAAAATCATTTTCCTGCAATTTGCCGCCGGCACGCAGAAAACGGAAGTGTGGCGCGGGCTCTACGGGGCGGCATCGCTACAAGCGGCTTGCGGCAAGATCGTCGTCGCGGTGAGCGAGGACATCGACCCGACCAGTACCGACGCGGTGCTGTGGTCGCTCGCCTATCGCTCGAACCCGATCGAGGACGTGCATATCGCGCCTTATCGATCGAGCGGCCACGGCCCGAAGTCGGGGCCGCGGACGGGGGATTCGACGATGCTGGTCGATGCCACCCTCAAGCACACCATGCCGCCGCTGGCGCTGCCGGCGCGCGAATACATGGATCGCGCACGCGAGATCTGGGAGCGGCTGGGCTTGCCGGCGCTGATGCCACAAGCGCCCTGGCATGGCTATTCGCTGGGCGACTGGGCCGAGGCCTGGGACGTTTATGCCCGCCGCGCGGTGAACGGCGAGTGGGAACAGAGCGGCAAGGACACGCTGGCCGGACGGCGCGGCGGGCTCACCCCGGAGACGCCGGTGCGCGATGTTCCCGACCGGTCGCGCGGGCTTGGATTGATCCGGCCGGCCCGAGCACGCCATGAACGGTAAGATTGCCAGGACGCTGCTATCGCTCGCCGTCACGGCCATGCTGGCGGTCGCGCTGGCGATGCCTGCCGGCGCGGCGGACAAATGGCGTCATGGCGTGGTGGTGGCGAAGGGCGATTCCGGCTTCCTGTTCATGGCCAGCCGCAAGGGCTTCGACAAAAAATACGATCTCGACATCGAGATGAAGCAATTCACCAGCGGCGTGACGCCGCTCAAAGCGCTGCTCGCCGGCGAACTCGACAGCTTCGAAGTGAGTCCGGTTGTCGCGCTTCCGGCCATGAACAAAGGCGCCGACGTCAAGGTGATCGGCTGCGCCTGGCCGGGCATGACCTATTCGCTCTATGCCTCCGGCACGATCGCGAGCGTTGCCGATCTCAAAGGCAAGGTGATCGGCGTCTCCGGCGCCGGTTCGCTGCCCGATCTGTTCACGCGCGAGGCGCTCAAAGCCGTCGGGCTTGGCGACCATGATGTGGACTATGCCGTCGTCGGTTCCAGCTCCAGCCGGGTCAAGGCGGTGCTCGGCGGCGTGCTGGCGGCGGCGGCCAGTTCGAGCGAGTTCGAGCCCATGGTCGTCGAGCAGGGCGGCAAGGTGCTGCTGCGCGGCGTCGACGCGACGCCCGATTTCCTGCACGTCTGCATCATGAGCACCGGCAACACCATCGCCGCCAAACGCGACCTGATGGCGCGCTTCCTGGCCGCCAACATGGAAGCCTACGCTTACGCGCTCGCCCATCGCGACGAGGTCATCGCTTTGAGCCGCGACGTCGCGCATCTGAAGCCGGACGATCCCGCGCCGGCATTCGTGTTCGACGAAGCGGTCAAGTACAAGACGATCACGCCCGACTTCGCGATCCCCAAGGCAAAGCTGCAATGGACCGAGGACATGCTGGTCACCCACGGGGTGCTTCCGGCGTCACGCGACGTATCGGCCTTTATCGACGACAGCGTGCGGGCCGAGGCGGCAAAAAAGATTCCGCATTAGCCGAGTTTGAGCTTCAGGCTTTCGAGATAGTCCGCCAATTGAATGATCCTGCTGTTGCCATGGGCCATGACGAAACAGGACACGTAGCTCAGCAGCGCGGAGCAGTGCGGGACAACGTCCATGATTGGCAGCATTTTGAATTCCCCCGTAATAATAAGGTCTTGGCTGGTTTCCCGCGCGTGTTCGCTCCGCTTAGCCAATACACGGTGGCAAGCCGCCCAAATCGGGTGACGAACGCCTGAAAAAAATAGCTGCAGTTACCCGCCGGAATTGGCCTGCCGCGGCCGTCACAACTCGACCGTCAATCCGTCAATTTTGATTGGGTGGCCTGACCTGGCGGATTTGGACCAACGTGCTTCCGGCCACCGCGGGGTTGTGCGACACTATTGGCGTAATCCTCAGGTTCGGGGGTTGACGATGCGGCTTATGGCAGCCTTCGCATTTGCCGTGATGCTGACCGGGCTCGGCGTCGTGCCGGGCCATGCCGAGAAGCGCGTGGCGCTGGTGATCGGCAACGGCGCCTACAAGAATGCGCCGCGCTTGCCCAATCCGCGCAACGACGCGGAGGACGTGGCCGCGGCCCTCAAGCGCACCGGCTTCGAAACCATTGTTGCCATCGATCTCGACAAAGCGGGCATGGACGACGCCGAGATTCGCTTCGCCCGGGCCGCGCGCGGCGCCGATGTCGCGCTGTTCTATTACAGCGGCCATGCCATGCAGTTCGGCGGCATCAATTACCTGGCGCCGGTCGATACCCAGCTGACCGATGAAGCCGACCTGCGGCGCATGGCGCGCATGGACGACATTCTCGGCGACCTGCAACAGGCGAAGGACATCCGCATTGTGGTGCTCGACGCCTGCCGCGACAATCCGCTGGCGGATAGCTTGAGGATTTCCATCGGGTTGACGCGCGCGGTCTCGCTGCAGCGGGGGCTCGCCCACATCGATGCGCCGCAAGGCATGATCGTGGCCTATGCGACGCAGGCGGGCCGCACGGTGGCCGACGGCCGCGGCCGCAACAGCCCGTATACGGCGGCGTTCTTGAAATACATCGAAGCCAAGGACGAAATCGGCACGATATTCCGCCGCATCAGCACCGACGTGTACAATGCGACCAGCCACGAGCAGCTTCCGGAACTGTCGCTGTCCCTGGTCGGCGAGTATTACCTGCGCGGACGGCCGGGGCCCACGGCCGAGCAGCAGATGGAAATGACCTTCTGGACCTCGGTCAAGGACAGCACGAACCCGGCGGTGTTGGCCACCTACATCCAGCGCTATCCCAAAGGCGAATTTGCTCCGATCGCGCGCACGCTGATCGAACACTATGAGCAGCAGTCCAAGCTGGAGCAGGCGGCGCGCGAGGAGGCGCAGAAACGTCAGGAGGAGGCGAAGAAAGCGGCGGAGGTGAAACGCCTCGAGGAAGAGCGCCGCGCGCGCGAGGCGGCGCTTGTGCTGGAACGCCAGCGCAGCGAGCAAGCCAAGGACGATACGCAAGCCAAGCGGCTGGAGCAGGAATTGGCCGCCCGGACCGAGGAGCTGCGCAAAGCCCTGGATGAGGCGCGCATCGCGCGCGAAGCCGCCAAGGCGGCGGAGGAGCAGAGGCTCGCGGCCGTCAAGGCGGCCGAAAAAGCAACCAACGCAGCCGAGGAAGCCATTGCGACCAAGCGGGACGCCGAGAAAAAGAACAAGAACGCCGCCAAGGTTGCCGCCCTGCCGAAAATTATCAGCAACTCAGGCGATACAGGCCCATCCATAAACAAAGGCGCCGGCGGAGGTGGCGGCGGTGCGCGTTGTGGGGCGAGGTCATGTTCCCAGGCGATGAATGGCTGCATCCGCAAATGCAGCAATAGCGGCAGGCTGAATTGCAGTCACTGCAACGCGCTATATAGCCAGTGCATGCAAACCGGGAATTTTAATGGGCGCATCTGCCAGTTGTCCGGGCTATCGAGAAATTGAATGGACTATTGCCGTCGAGTCGGTCTTGCGTGCTAAATCGTCAACGTCGTAACCGTAGAGGACATCGCCATGCGCAGAATGCTTACGGCCCTGGCAGCCATCGTCGTGCTTTGCATGATTGCCCTGGCCGGTCCCGCCGAGGCCGCGCAGCGGGGGCCGAGCGGCGTGAGAAATCTCGATCAAGTTGATTTAAGCGCCCGCCGGTATGCGCGCCGATACTACCGGGCACCGTTTATCTTCCGGCCGTTTGTTTACCGCCCCTATTATTACGCCCGGCCCTATTACTACCGGCCGTATTACCAGCCGTACGTTTACGTTCCGGTGCCGCCGTTCCCGGTTTTCCCGTTCTTCTGGTGGTGACGGTGACCCAATGAAAGACAAGGCCCGCCGTGCGGCGGGCCTTTTTGTTTTTCGATGCTAGCGGGCCTCGACGAATGCCACCATCCGCTTTCTCTGGTCGGGATCGGGCAGCGGCCCGCGCATCGCACCGAGATTATCGATCATGTGAGCCGGATTGCCGGTGCCGGGGATGACGGCGGTCACCCGCGGATCGCTCAGCAGGAACTTGAGGAAAAACTGCGCCCAGCTGGCGGCAAAGCCCCGCGCCCAATCGGGGATCTCCTTGCCGCGCACGGCTTGGAACACGCTGCCGCGGCCGAGCGGGAGCGCGGTGAGCACGCCGGCTTTGACCTCGGCCGCCAGCGGCAGGATGCGTTTCTCGGCGGTGCGGGTGTCGAGCGAATAGTCGATCTGCACGAAATCAGGCTTCTCGCGCGCGAGCACCGCTTCGACCGCGCCGAAGTCGCCGTGATAGGTCGACGTGATGCCGATATAGCGGCATATGCCTTGCGCTTTCCACTCCTTGAACTGCGCGAGCGATTGGCGCGGGTTGCGCACGTTGTGAAGCTGGAGCAGGTCGAGCTTTTCAGTCTTGAGCCGGGCCAACGAGCGCTTGAGCTCTGCGGCGTCGGGCTGCTCGAGCTTGGTGGCGATGAAGATTTTGTCGCGCAGGCCGGCGGGCGCGATCACGTCGCCGAGCACGCTCTCGGCATTGCCGTAGGTCGACGCCGTGTCGATCAGGCGCCCGCCATTCGCGATCAGGGCCTGCACCACCGCCGCCGCCTTGCGCCGGGTCGCCTCATCGGCGGTGTCGAAGACCGATGCGGTGCCGAGACCGACCGCCGGCAGGTGCTCGCCGCTGCTCGGGATGGCGCGGGTGATGAGCGGCGCGTCGGTTTGTGCGTTGGCAGGCGGCGCCAGCAGCGCCGCGCCCGTCAGCACCGCGAATTCTCGCCGCGTTATTTCGATCGTCATGTCAGTCTCCCTGCGCCGCCGCGGCGCTGAGCCGCGCGGCACGATGTTCCTGGGCCCGTCCGAGTGCCGCGGACAGCACGAGCCAGCCGGCCATCACCGGCAGTGCGCATAGCGCGATCGCACCGAGCTTCAGTCCCAAGCCTTGCAGGCTGTCGAACACCCAGCCGTATAACGCGTCCGAGCCGCGATAGATCACCACGTCGATCAGATTCTTGGCCTTATACTTTTCTTCGCGCGCGACCACCGTGAAGAATACCTGGCGCGCCGGGTTGGCGATGGCGAAATTCATCCAGCGCTGCACCACCTGTAGGGTCACCACGACGGCCAAGCTCGGCGCTAAGGCCAGCGCGGCAAAGCCTACCACGTAAACCGCCGGCAGCGCGCCGGCGGCTATGCCGGTGCCGAAGCGCTTGAGCAGATGGCCGGTGGCGAAGATCTGCGTCGCCAAGGTTAGCAAGCCGACCGCCAGATCGATACTGGCAAAGATGCGTGTCTGTGCGCCGGCGCCCTGCACCGTCGTTGAAATGATGTGGGCTTGCTCGAAATAGACGATGGTCGCGCCGAACGACAGCAGGCTGACCCAGGCGCCGACGCCAAACAGATAGGGCGAGCGGATCAGTTCGATCAGCGCCGCGAAGGCGCTGCCGCCGACCCGTTGCGGTTCGGCCGGCGCACCCGGTTGCAGCGTGGCCGCGCGCTCGAGCCGATAGACGCAGAACACCGCCGCTTCGAGCAATACCATCGCCGCGATCAGCAGATTGACCGGGCCGAGCGGCACCGACAGGGCGATCGTGATGACCGGCCCGAGCAGCGCACCGGCCGTGCCGCCGGCGCCGATGAAGCCGAACAGCCGCTTGCCTTGCTCGGCGTCGAACAGGTCGGCCATGAACGACCAGAACACCGCGACCGCGAACAGGTTGAACACGCTGACCCAGACGAAGAAGACGCGCGCGACGATCACGACCTCGACGTCGAACGTCAGCAGCAGCCAGAACAGCGCCAGATTGGCGACGAAGAAATGATAGACGATGGGAATGAACCGCGCGCGCGGCAGCTTTGCCACCAGTGCGCCGTAGAGCGGCTGCGCGACGATCAAGCGTCACGAAGGTGGCGGTGAACAGCCACGGCAGGTTCCTGACGCCGCCGGCGATGCCCATCTGGTCGCGCAGCGGCCGCAGCACGTAATAGCCGGCAAGCAGCGTGAAGAAATAGGCGAACGACCACAGCGCCGCCGCGCGCTCCAGCGGCGTCGCCGGCATCAGCCGCCCGATCCAGCGCTGCAGCGCGCTCACGGGGCCAGATTTAGTTTCTGCTTGAGCTCGGCCGCGCTCACCTGTTGGCCGTAGCCTGGGTTGCCGCGCTGAAACCGCTTCGCATCCGCCAGCTTGCCGACCACCACCGGATCGAAGCCCGCGTCGCGCACCAATGCGGTCGCGACCTGCACCGCCTCCGGATCGTCGCCGGCGATCGGTATCGCCAGCCTGGGACTGGGACGGTTCGCCTCTTTCCCAAAGGTCATATAGGACATCGTATTGAATGCACGCACCAGCCGCGTGCCGGGCATATATTTCTGCGAGGTGATGCCGATGCCGTCGCGCTCGGCCTCATTAGCAATGTCACCGTCGCGCGTGGCATTGGCGTTGCCGGCATCGAGCACGACCTTGCCCTTGAGCGCCGCGGCGTGGTCGCGGCCGATCTGCGGCATCGCGCCATACGGCACGGCGATGAAGATGACCGTTCCAAATGCGATTGCTTGATCGACAGCGCCGGCTTGCGCGAGCGAACCGAGGCCCGCGACCATCTCTTTCAACGACTCGGGATGGCGTGACGAGAACATTACCGGATGCCCGGCCTTGACCCACAGCCCGCCAATCGTGCCGCCGATATGGCCCGAGCCGACGACGCCGATGCGCACTTTGTCGCCGCCGCTGGTTTGCGCCGGCACGCGCGCCGGCCACAGCGCTGCGCTGAGGATCAGCGCACCGCCCGCACCGAGCATGGCGCGGCGGCCGCGGTCGATAGAGTCATATTTGAGCATCGAAAACCCCTCGCATTGATAAGCTGTTGGGTGTGGATTGACGTTATAGCGACCATGTGGCGTTGGAACGTCCGACATGCATCACGAATACGTGAGAAAACGCGCGCCGCAAACGGTTGCTTGATTGCGTGCCTCGGCACGCCCTCACGGCGGCGGCTCGGTCAGCAGGTTGGGCACCGGACGGCCGCGGATGTCATAGACGCGGGCATAAACCACGCCTTCGCGCGCGATCTCGACCAGCACCGGCGCTTGCAGGTCGCGGCAATAAAACGTGCCGAGCATCATCGCGAAATCGGCGCGCTTGCGGTCCCAGGTGGTTTCGAATTGGTCCCCGAGCGCCACTTCGGCGCCGCGCTGCGGACCGCAGATTTCCACGATCCAGCGGCGGCCAGGCGGCGGTTTGAGGCGCATGGCGTCGAGCCTGGCGCGCAATGCTTCGCGACGCCTGTTTGAACGAGAGGCCCCAATAGTCGAGCATGTAGTTGTCGTGCGCCATGCGCACGCCGCCGGAGGCCCAATTGAACGCGGTATATTGGTAAGGATGCAGGCGCACCATATCGATCACCGGCAATGTGACGCCGCCGATGAACAGCGCGGCGAGCGCGCCGAGCGCGGCCATGCCATACGCGCGGACGCGATCGAAAGCGAAGCCGGCCGCTAAGCCGCCCAGCACCGCGAACGGCGGCACCACGAAAACGAAATGGCGCAGGCCGTTATAGAGCGCCGGGTGCATCACCATGGCGATCGCCACCGGCAGCACGGCGGCAAGCGCGACGATCAGCAGGCGCGGCGCGGCGGTTGAGTCGGAACGCTGTGCCGCGCGACTGCGACGAATGCGCCGACGGTGCCGGCAACGCCGAGCGCCAGCATGATCTCGGGCAGCTTGAGCGAGAACAGATGCGGCAGGTAGCTCACCGGCATGTCGGTGACGGAGATCAGCCGGCCTTCGTACAGTTCCCGCCACGGCTTTTCGAAAAAATTGGCGAAATATTCGCTGGCGAGCAGCGGATTGAGCGGCGACAGGATCGCCCACGGCCACAACAGCCCCATGATCAAATAGGCGAGCGCCAAGGCCGGCAGCATCAGCCCAGACAAATTGCCCGAGCCGCGTGGCGGCCGTGCGCCAGCCGCCGCGCGCGGCTTTCCGCGATCACGATCAACAGCAGCGCGGCCAACGCCGCAAGGCGCGGCGATCGCGGCCAGAATGCGCGTTCCGAAGGCGAGGCCGAGGCCGACGCCGGCCAGCACGACGGTGCGCGCGCCGGGCTGCGGATATTCGTCGAGCGCGCGCACCACGCCGAGCAGCAGCACGATCATCGCCATCGCGAAGGGCGCATCCTTCGCGTTCATGAACATGTGGCCGTAATAGAGCGGGCAGGTCGCGAGCAGCACCAGCGCGCTCAAGCCCGCGAACGGCCCGCCGAGCCGGCGGCCGAGCCGCCAGGTCGCGAACAGCCCGACGATGCCGACCGCGGCGCCGATCAGCCGGCGCGTCTCGAACAGACCGAACGGCAGCACCTTGGCGGCGAGCGCCGCCGCCATGTCGAAGCCGCCGCCATACATGTAGAGATTGACGAAGGAGAGCGCGCGCGTGTCGGTAAAGCCCGAGCCGTAGAGCGTGAGCAGCAGGTCGCCATATTGCGGAATGGGTGTAGTCGTCCCAGCCGAGGCCATAGTCGCGGAAGGTGATCCCCGCGATAATGGCGACGGCGGCCAGGACGCCGACGGCAAAGCGATCGGCCAAGAGGTTTGCCGATCGCATGCAGAACAAGTCCTCCAGAACAGCGAGAAGAAAATATTAGTCTGAGACGAGCAGTCGTAGCTTGGCCAAGAGGTTTACTTGCTCGCGGCGACGAACATCTCTTCCACGTAGTCCCAATTGACCAGATGGTCGAGGAAGGCCTTGAGATAGTCCGGCCGCCGGTTGCGGTAATCGATGTAATAGGAATGCTCCCACACGTCGCAGCCGAGCATCGGCTTTGCGCCGTGCACCAGCGGACTTTCGCCGTTCGCCGTCTTGCTGACGATCAGCTTGCCGTCCTTCACCGCGAGCCAGGCCCAGCCGGAGCCGAACTGGGTGACGCCGGCCTGGGTGAAATCTTCCTTCATCTTGGCGACGCCGCCGAGATCGGAATCGATCTTGGCCTTCAGCTTGCCGGGAATCTTGTCGCCGCCGCCGTTCGGCTTCATCCACTTCCAGAAATGCATGTGATTGTAATGCTGGCCGGAATTGTTGAAGAGGCCGGCATTCTTGCCGAAGGAGCCTTTCACGATCTCCTCGAGCGATTTGCCCTCCAGCCCGCTGCCTTCCAGCAGCTTGTTGCCGTTGTCGACATAGGCCTTGTGGTGCTTGTCGTGGTGATATTCGAGCGTCTCGCGCGACATATAGCGGCGCCAGCGCGTCATGGGCGTAGGGCAGGTCGGGCAGCTTGAATGACATCAGATCCTCCTCGATCCACAAACGATGATTGCGGAATAAACCAGTCTCTGAATGAAACCGGCCCGTCCCGGGCGAGTTCCTCAATTAAGTTAATTAGGCGCTGGCGCGGGCCGGGGCAACGCCTTGCAAGCGAGGGGCCGCGGCTATTGGGGCCACTGGCTCTGCGCGGCCGAATGCGCATGGTCCGCCAATCCCGGCTCGCCGGTTGTCGGGCCGCTCAGCGTTAATCAAGTTTGAGGGCATTTGCTGCTATTTTAACTTTAACAGTTGCCGCCAACGCCGGAAAAAGCCAGAATTCTCCGTTGTTAGAAGAGTTTAGCCGGTAGTCATGTACCGGGCGATGACGCGAGTGGTTCAGTAGAGGGTCGTAACGCGTATGTCGGGTTTGTTGTTTGGCGTCGGCGCCGTCGCCGTCGTGGTGGGCGCCGTGATGGTCGGATTTGGCATTCCGATCAATGAATTCAGCTTCGGCAACACCCTGATCGTCGCAGGGACGACGGCTGCCGTCGGCGGCCTGATCGTCATCGGGCTGGGCGTGGTCGTTACCCAGTTGCAGCGGATCGCCGAGGCGTTGGCCACGCGGGCGCCAGTCCGCCCCAGCCGGCCGCTCGATACATTCGAAGCCGCTGCCGGCTCGCGCGCCGCCCCGGTCCCGGCTCAGGCCGAATTCCGTTCCCGCCCAAGCCGAAATCCGAACGCCGGCATTCGCGAGCCGCATGCATCGAGCCGCGCGTGGACTGCGCGCCGGCCGATATGCCGTTCGACGAGCCCGGCCGCCCATTCCTTTGCGCCGACGCTGCGTAACCCGGAGGAGCCGCCGGTTACGGTCGAGGACGACGTTTCGCTGTCGCCGCAGCAGCCAATGGCCGCTGCTCGGCTACGGCCAATCGAACGGATGCCGACGGCATGGCCGAACGCGACGCAATCGAGCCGACGCTCGATGCCGGCTGGCGGGCGCCGCCGCCTCCGGCCGCTCCGGCGCGACCGCGACAGCCGCACACCGCATATTTCGATGCCATGTGGCCTGCCGAGCCCAAGCCGGCCAAGAGCCCGGCCGGCAGCGAAGCGAAGCCTGAGCCGAAACTCGATCTGTCGCCGCGTGAAACCGCCGCCGCGCCGGCCAAGCGCGCCGAGCCGGATGCGCCGAAGCAGCGTCCGGCAAGCGAGCCGCGCGGCGGTCGCGATCCTGAAATCCGGCGTCGTCGACGGCATGGGCTACACGCTCTATGTCGACGGTTCGATCGAGGCCGAACTGCCGCAAGGCACGCTGCGGTTTGCCTCGATCAACGAGCTGCGCAGCCACCTCGAAAAGAACTCGTAAGACGAGACGGCGAAAGTGCAAAGCCGCTCGCGCACGCCGCGGGCGGCATTGTCGTTTGCCGGCGGCTCAGGCATCGGTATCCCGTGATATTCAATAACATCACAGCAAAAAGCAAAGTCTAACCGAAGTTTTTGCCTATCTTTTTCTTGCGGCGATTGAAGTCCGATAGTAAAGTTTAAATATAGGTTCGTTACGTTGCGTCGTCATTTGACGTTCGTCACGCGCGTCTGCGGTTCGCCTGGTCCGGCGGCCGCGCGATAGCGGGGCAGCTTCGATGAGCGACACCACGGCCAATGGAAATTACATTGAACTGACGGCGGAAATCGTTTCCGCCTATGTCAGCAACAACACGGTCCCGGCTGCCGAAATTCCCGGCTTGATCAATCAGGTGCACGCGGCGCTGGCGCGCGTGTCCGGCAAATCCGGCGATGCGCCGGCCGAGCCGCTCAAACCGGCGGTGTCGGTGAAGAAGTCGATCACGCCCGAACACATCGTCTGTCTGGAGGACGGCAAGAAGTTCAAGTCGCTCAAGCGGCATCTGCGCACGCAGTACAACATGACGCCCGAGCAATACCGGGACAAATGGGGCCTCAACGCCGACTATCCGATGGTCGCGCCCAATTACGCGGCCGCGCGCTCGCAACTGGCCAAGCAGATGGGGCTCGGCCAGCAGCGCCGTCGCCGCGCCAAATAATCGAAACCGGATTGAATCAGCCGCCGCGGCCTGGCCGCGGCGGTTTCGTATCTGGCTTGCCGACGGCGCGACGTTCAGCGTCGATGGAACTTAGATGTCAGGCCACGGCCGCGAGCGCCGCATTGGCTTCGGCGCGGATGCGCTCGACCATCGAGCGCAAGCCGTTCGAGCGTTGCGGCGTGAGATTCTCGCGCAGGCCGATGCGGTCGAACAGCGCAATCGCATCGGTGGCCAGAATCTCGCGCGCGCTTTTGCCGGAATAGAGCGCGAACAAGATAGCGACCAGCCCGCGCACGATATGCGCGTCGCTGTCGCCTTCGAAGGTGAGAATGGGGCCTGCGGCGCCGTCCGGCTTCACATGCGTGAGCAGCCAGACCTGGCTGGCGCAGCCCTGCACCTTGTTGGCGTCGGTATGGGCGCTTTCCGGCAGCGGCGGCAAGCGTGCGCCCGAGTTCGATGACATAGCGATAGCGGTCATCCCACTCGTCGAGCAGCGTGAAATTCTCAACGATCTCGTCGATTGTGGTCATGGCGCTTTCGTTGCGGGGACATAGGCGGTCCCCTTTGAGCCTCAGCGCAGATATATAGGCCTGCGCGCGCCGATGGCCAAAAAGATTCGCGGCGGGCGTCGCAGCCCGCGCTCAAAATCCCGATAAATTGGCTGTTTAGGCCGAAGGCCGGCCGGCCCGGGCTTCGCGGCGCGGCGGCAGCGGAACCGGCGCATGCCAGGCCGGCGCCATGTCCGCCGGCGTCAGCGTGCCATTGGCTGTGCCGGCTGCGAAGCCGGGGCCAGTTTGGCGGCGGCTTTTTCGGCGGGCGCCGATTTCTCGTTCGAGCTTGGTGGTGATGAATTCGTAGATCGTGCGCGCGCCGGCCTCGGCCTTGTGGCCAAGCGCGACCGCCACCTTGCCGCCGACCACGCAAGCGTCGGGCTGCCGATCGCAGAAGCCGCGCACATCGGACACGGCGGCGCCCGCCAGCGATCGCGGCTTGCGTCGCATCGATCTGCGCATCCGGCGACGTCGATTTGCTGCCGCCGCTCGGCAGCAGCACGCAAACGACGCTCAGCCAAAACGCCATCCGCAACAGAAAGAACATGACCCTACCCATTATCCCCGGCGGCTATTTTTCGCCGCCTTTGAACTAAACCTAGCAGACAGGCTTGAAGCTGTCGTTGGCGATGAAGCGACGTTTTTGGGCAAAATCGACGCGAATACGACGCGAATTTTCGTCAAATTCGAGAAGATCGAATTTGACTAAAATTTTAAAGATCGTCGCGCGGCACCTGCGGCCTTCGGTCTTTGCGCCGCCGGACATGGTTACCGCAACGGTAAGAATGTCGCTGGCGCGCGCGCGGAGCCGCAGCTGTGGCAACAGAAATTTCACCATGACCGGCAAATGGCCGCTGGGATCGCGCCGGAAATCGGCGTCCGGCTGCGCGAACGGCCCCGCGGCCGCGCGCCTTAGCGTTCGCTTAAGCGGGTCTGGCTTAGGATTTCGCTCACGAAAAAGGGGCGCGTCTGTTTCGACAAGACGTGAGACAGGGACCGTGAGTTTCCTCACACCAGTGCGGAACTATGTCGACGCTTTGGTGCACCCGGCGGCGCAGCACGATGCGTTGACCGCGGCGCGCCACCGCGCCTTCATTGCGCCGCGCCTGCTCGGCAGCTTTGCCGCGCTTGCGAGCTTTCCCGGTCTATATCGCCTTCCGCGGCGTGCCGAGCGTGCTCGAAGTCGGCGTGTTCGGCTGGCTGGTTGCGCCGATCCTGATCGCCTATTTCCTCTCGCGCACCGGCCGCTATGAAAGCGCGCACGTGCTGTCCTCGCTTTCGCTCACCGGCCTGGTGGCGGTGGTGGCTTGGTGCACCGGCGGCATCGGCTCGTTCGCGGCGATCTGGCTGGTGGTGGTGCCGCTGGAAGCCGCGCTGTCGGCCTCGCGCCGCGTGGTGGCGCTGGCCTCGACCTTCGCGCTCGCCGCCGCCGGGCTGCTGCTGGTGCTCAGCGCCGTCCGATTTGCTGCCGCCGGCGACGACGATCGCCAACGAACACGGCGCGCTTGCCGCGCTCGGCATCATCTCGGCGGCGCTCTATGCCACCGGTCTCGCGCTCGGCGCCGAGTCGCTGGCGCGCACCAGCTTCTGGCTGCTCTATGCCGAGGAGGACCGCTACCGGCTGCTCGCGCGCAATATGACCGATGTCATCACCCGTCACGGGCGCAACGGTGTGGTGCTGTTCGTCTCGCCGGCGGCCGAGCCGCTGTTCGGCGTGCGGCACGGCGAGCTTGCCGGTCATGGCCTGTTCGACCGCGTGCATGTGGCGGACCGGCCGGCCTATCTCACCGCGCTTGCCGATGCGGCCGCGCTCGGCGAGGGCCGTTCGGTCGAATTCCGCATCCGCCGCGGCGGTGACGCGAAGCCGCATGCCGGCCACTTCGTCTGGGTCGAAATGCGCTGCCGTCCGCTCGATCGGACCACCGATGATGCCGAATGCCGGCGAGCGCGAGGTGGTCGCGGTGCTGCGCGACGTCAGCGAACGCAAGACGCAGGAGCGCGCGCATCGAGATCGCGCGAGCCGAATCGGAACGCGCCAATGCCGCCAAAAGCCGCTTCCTTGCCACCATGAGCCATGAACTGCGCACGCCGCTCAACGCGATCATCGGCTTCTCCGAAATGCTGACCAATGATTCGCTGGTGCTCGATGCCGCGCGCAAGCTTGAATATGCCAAGCTGATCAACGATTCCGGCCGTCATCTGCTGTCGGTGGTCAACGGCATTCTCGACATGTCGAAGATGGAGACCGGCAATTTCGAGATCACGCCGGAGCCGTTCGTGCCGGCGCAGGCGATCGCAAGCTGCTGCGATCTGCTGGCGCTCAAGGCGCGCGACGCCGGGCGTGGAGATCAAGACCCGCATCGCCGCCGATCTGCCGGAAGTCGTGGCGGATCGCCGCGCGTTCAACCAGATCCTGATCAATCTCATTTCCAACGCCATCAAGTTCACGCCGCGCGGCGGCCGGGTCACCGTCAGCGCGCATATGCGATGGCCCGAAATTCGCCGTCACGGTCGAGGATACCGGTGTCGGCATCGGCGAGGACGATCTGCCGCGACTGGGCGAGGCCTTTTTCCAGGCGCGCGCGTCCTACGACCGGCGGCATGACGGCTCGGGCCTCGGCCTTTCCATCGTCAAGGGCCTGGTGCGGCTGCACGGCGGCGACATCGATATCCGCAGCCGGCTGGGCGAAGGAACGCGGGTGACCGTGCGGCTGCCGATCGATTGCGAAGGCGACCGGCCCGCGGTCGAGCCGATCAAGCTGGTCACCGAGCGCGCCGGCGAACTCGCCGCGGTCGCCAATATCCTGGTGAAGAAAAGTGCGTAGACGAAGCCATCGCAGTGAGACGTATTGAGTTGCGGCGGCGCCGGCAGGCTGGCCGCCGCGATCGGCCGTCATCCGCGCGAATTCGTCGGCGTCGTGATGGCGACCGTCGCCGTATTTGCGATCGTCTGTCAATGCGCTGTTTCTGCAAAAGGGCCCGCATCCGGCGCCGATCTTTGCGACGCGGCCGCTGCTGAAGCAGGAGACACCGGTCGCGCCGCCGCGTCCCGCAGTCGCGCAGCCTCAATGCCGCGCCCGACGCCGCCGCGCAAAGCCGCGCGCAGCTTATCTCCGATATCCAGCGCGAGCTTGGCCGCAAGGGCTTCTACGACGGCGCGGTCGACGGCATCTGGGGCGCCAAGACCGATGCGGCGACGCGCGATTTCGTCCAGGCCGCCGGCTTGAAGATCAATCCGGAAGCGAGCGACAGTCTGCTGCGCGCGATCGCTGCGTCCAACGCCAAGGCGCAAAGCGGCCGTGCGGCACGCCGGAGCCGGTGCGCAATGATCCGATCGCCGAACTGATTGCGCCGTCCAAGCGCGTGCTTGCGATCCAGCGCGCACTGGCCGATTTCGGCTATGGCCAGATCAAGCCCAGTGGCATCTATGATGCGGATACGCGGGCGGCGATTGAAAAATTCGAGCGCGATCGCCGGCTGCCGGTGACCGGCGAGATATCCGACCGGTTCGTGCGCGAACTTGCCGCCATGACCGGCCGTCCGCTGGAGTGAATGGCGGCGCTCGCGCCGTGCTACGAAAGCGATGCGGTTGAAATCCGGCATCTGGGTGGCGGCCTATGTGCGCCGTTGCCACATCGAAGGAGCCTTCGCGGCGGTGCGCCGGCGCGGGGCCGAAGAGGCCGGCGCGGTATTCATCAAGATCAACCGGCTCGATGGCACCGGCATGTTGTATGGCCCGGCGCCGCAAGCCGTCTTCGACGAGGCGCAGCCGGCGGACCGAATATTCACGGTCATCCTCGGCCGCGAGGCGCCGGTACCCGATGCCGATATCGAAGCGCGTCTTGGTGCGCGAAATTCGGTACGATCCCGATGTGTGGATCGTCGAAGTCGAGGACCGCGCCGGGCGGCATTTCCTCGACGACGCGGTGGTCTGAAGTTATTAGCGCCCGCCGGTCTTGAACCGCGAGGGCTGTTCGTCGCGCTCGCGGCGGCACGATGCCGCGCCGGTGTCGACAGCGAGCGCGCGCTGCGGCGCTCATCGTCCCAATGCACCGGCTCGTAGTACGGGCTGCGATTGCGCGCCGGTCTTTCGCCAGATCGCCACCATGCGTTCGGCGGCTTCCGGCGTGAGTTCGTCAAAAAGGCGGGCGAGATCGTGGACCCGCTCGACCGATTGCCCGATCGCCGGATTGAGGAACAGCAGAATGCGCTGGAGCACCGCGGCCTTCATGCCGAGCGCCTTGGCTGCGACGACGATCGGCTCGCCGGAATGATCGCGCGCGATCCGCTCGGCCAGCGCGTGGCTGATGCCAAGCGCGCGCTCGAGCATGCGGCTGAATTCGCCGGTGTTGCGTTGCAACGCCGCGGTCTCCAGGCGGCGGATCGACTTCGCTCGCGGTCGGCGCCGGACGGCGCGCCGCCGTGCCGGCCGCGACATCGAGATTGGTGAGAATCAGGCGTCGCTCCTCGGCTCCGGCCGCAAAGAACAGTTCGACGAGATCGTGCGGTCTCGGCCTCGTTCTGGGTGGAGGCATCGGCGCCAGGCGGGGATTCGGTACCGGCCAACTTGCGCAGGATTGCCGCCGGCGCGCCGGGATAGGCGGACAGGCTTGCCAGCGACCGCGGCGCGGGTTGGCGTATCGACCGCCTCGATCAGCCCCAGCGCCAGCTCGACATATTGGGTTTCTTCGTCGGCGCTATGCGTTGGCTTCTGCACATAGAGGTCGGTGAGCACGCGCAGCAGGGTCGGGCGGATATCGACGCCGTCCCGGCATGCCAGATCGACCAGACCGTCGAGAGGGGGGTACGCGGAGGACTTCGTCATGACGACTACGCTTTACAAGCATGCGATGGCTCACATTAGTCGGGGCGCGTTAGCAGACCGTTAACCTTGCAGCCGCCTTTAATTGCGAAAGGCGCCGACCCGGCAGGTCCGAGAGAGGCTTTGCGCCGGGACGGAAGGGGGACTGCAATGGGCGAAGTCATCCGATTTCCCGACGAGGCGGGCTACGCGCGCGGCGGCAAATATGTCGACGCCAATACCGAGCCCGCGACCGTCATCATCCTTCCGGTGATCCGGATCGAGCGTGATCCGGATGGCTCGAACGGCCTCGAACCGGACACCGGCAACAGTTCCGGCCGCCGCCGCCGCCGTCGCGTCGCGCGCTGAACCGAAACCGCCGCCGAACCATCCGATGCAAATTCCGCTGCCGCCGCCGACGCAGGCGCCCATTTGGCGCCGGCGCGTGTTCGCGCTCGCGGTCTTGTCGCTGCTCGCCGGCTGCGCCCAACGGCGATTTCGGCGAAGTGCGGCCATCGCTGGTGCGCGACGACATTCACGATTGGCTCGGCCTCGATGCCACCGCTGGACAGCCGGGCTTTCCGTCGAGCTTCGAAGCTGACCGACGACGAGCGTCAGCTTCGCGATCTTGCCTATCCGCTGATCGAGGCGCCCTACGATCGGCAGCAATGGTATTCCGTCGCCGGCGAATATGGAGTGATCGGCTCCGATCACCGGACGGAGTTCGACCGCTCGGCCTATGCCGAACCGTTGATGTCGTCGCGCTTTCGCTCGCCGTCGGCGCGCTATGCGCAGCTCACCGAAGACATCCGCAACGACGTCACGCGCCTTCCGCAATTCTTCGAAACCGCGGCGCGCGTGCTCGACATCGATCAGAAGCGGCGGAAGAGTCTGGCCTATGTCTCCGATCTGTCTCCGAAGGAACGGGACAACGCGCTCCGGCGCATTCGCGAGAACGCATCGCTGGTGTCGCTGGTGCGCACGAAACTGGACGCAGCGCGTATCGGCCTATCGCTTCGCGCTCGAGCGTCTGGTCATCATGACCCCGATCGCGCAAGCGGTCGAGGTCGAACGCTCGCTCAATCAATTGCAAGCTCAAATCGCGTACTACCGCACCCACTCCGCGCCGACATGGGTGCGCGAGCAAAGCCTGGCTGCGGCTCGCTGATTACCGCGATGGCTTCGGTTCGTCCTGCCGCTTGCATTGCGCGGCGGCGATGCGTGCTTTGCGCCATCGGCATCAAGCCCGGCTCCGGCGCGAGCGCCCGGATCGCGATCAAGCCGGTGAGCGTGGGCGATTCCACGATCAGCCGGTCGGCCGCGGTGATGTCCTCGTCCTCCGGCATCTGGTTGTGCTGATCGACGGTCATCAAGTCGAGTTCGATCACGCGCCGGCCGGCGGCGCGGTCGTTGATGGCGTAATAGGCGACGTCATAGCGCGTATAGAACGAGACCGACGTGTAGGCGAGGCTGACCGGCACGGTCAGTTTCAGCGGCCCTTGCGAAAGATCGTAGCGACAGACCGCGCTGGCGAAGGCCGGATCCATGAACGGCATCGTCGCGTTTTCCGGCGTGGGCGCGGGCAGGGCGGTCACCGTGTTGACCGGCGCAATACGCGCCAGTCGCGAATAGGCATCCTGGGTCGCGGTGCGCGGCAATGATGATGACGGTCGCGAGATGCACGATTCCGCCGAGCAACGCGCCGCCGAAAAACAAGAGCAGCCATCGGATCATGGGCAACTCCTGGTGTTGATGGCCGGCATCGGGACCTCGCGGCCGGCCTTGGTCGAAACGCCGACCGCCGTGTCGTAAAAGCGCAGCACGAGCGCGTATCGCTCGACGCCGCCGGTCGGCAGCCAGTTGCCGGGATTTGCGCGCGGCCCGATCGACGATCTCGAAACTGCCGTCGGCGTGGCGGACGATTTCTTGGCTGGTGAAGCCGTAGCGGTTGACCGAATTGGCGACGAGTTCGCCGTCGGCGTTATAGAGTGTCAGCGTCCAGAAGCGCGCCGCCGGCGTGACGCCTGAGAGAACGACGTCGCATCGTCCGTCGAGAAGCTTGCCATTGTCGTCGGCCTGGGCCGTAAACGACACGCCGTCGCCGAGGGCGATCGGCAATTGACCGGTGCGCGCGATCGTTGCCCGCGCATAGGGATCGGCGTCCATGGTGCCGGTTTTCGGCCAGGCGGTCCAACTGCCGATCGACAAGGCGCCGAAGGCGGCGCCGCGCGTGAGCGCGAGATAAGTCGCGCCGAGGCCGACGACTGCGGCGACAGCAAGGGCAAACAGCGATCCGAGAAGCAGCCGCACGATCGATCCGCTGACAATGAGGAGAGTTGATTCGCGCTAAGGGAGACTACGCTGACTGCGGCGTGCGGCTAATCAGTTCCGGCTGCCGAACGCATGTCCCTCCAGCGTCGCGGCGAGGGCGTCGCCTTTTTGCGGGGCTTCAGCCTGTTTCTTCTTCTCGGTGGAGACGGTCGGTCGCGCCGGACCCAAGGCGCGATTGGCGTCATCCATCATTCGCTCGACGCGGACCAGGATATCGGCTCCGCGCTTGGTCAGCACGGTTGGGCGCGGCGGAGGCGGCGGCTCGCTGGATTTCGATTTGAGCTCGGCAACCGCCGGCTGCTTTGGCGCACGTCGGTACCGGAACGCCGGGAAGCTGCTTCAACTCGATGCCTTGATGGGCATAGGCCATGATGTTGTGCCACGTCATCGCCGGCAGCGCGCCGCCGGTCATGCGGTTGGTCGAGGCATAGTCGTCATTGCCGAACCAGACGCCGCAAACGAAGTTGCCGGTGTAGCCCATGAACCAGGCGTCGCGATAAGCGTTGGTGGTGCCGGTCTTGCCGGCAGCAGCAATGCCGTCGAGACGCGCGCGCTTGCCGGTACCGTTTTCGACGACGCTATTCATCATCTTGATCATGTCGGCGGCGACCTGCGGCGGCAGCACCTGCCGCGGCTTCGGGCCGTCGCGGTCGAAGCGCCAGACCAATTCGCCGCCGCCGGTGCGCACTTCAAGAATGGCATGCGGCGTCACCGCCTTGCCGAGATTGGGGAAGGTGGCATAGGCGCCGGTATGATCGAGCACGGTCACTTCGTCGGCGCCGATCGGCAGCGACGGCGTATCGGGCAGCGGCGTGCGGATGCCCATGTCGTGCGCGTTCTTGACGATGCGCGCGCGGCCGAGTTTGGGATTGCCGTCGCCGATGGCGATCGAGAGCTTCACCGCGATGGTGTTGATCGAATGGGTGAGCGCCGTGATCAGCGGCATCGAGCCGCCATAGCCGTGGCCGTAATTGTGCGGGCACCAGTTGCCGATGCAGACCGGCCCGTCGACCACGATCGAGGTCGGCTTGAATCCATGTTCGAGCGCGGTGGCATAGACGTAAGGCTTGAACGATGAGCCGGGCTGACGCATCGCATCGGTGGCGCGATTGAACTGGCTGGCGCCGTAGTCGCGTCCGCCCACCATGGCGCGCACCGAGCCGTCAACGTCCATCAGCACGGCGGCGGCCTGGCGGGCATGATATTCCTGCCCGTATTGGCGCAGCGAATTCTCGACCGCCAGGTCGGCGGCCTTTTGCATATTGGTGTCGAGCGCGGTGCGCACCACGAACACGCGCTCGGTCATCGATTTCGGGAAAGTGTCGACGAGCTTCTTCATCTCGTCGAAGGCCCAATCGAGATAATAATTCGGCGCGCGCTCGTCGCGGCGGTCGACGGGGGTGGCCGGGTGGCGGCGGGCGCCGAACACCTGGCCTTCGGTCATGAAACCGGCTTCGACCAGATTATCGAGCACGACGTTGGCGCGCGCGCGCGCCGCCGGCAGGTTGATGTGCGGCGCGAACTTGGTCGGCGCCTTGAACAGACCGGCGAGCATCGCGGCTTCGGCCAGATTCACGTCGCGCGCCGACTTGTTGAAATAATACTGCGCCGCCGCGTCGACGCCGAAGGCGCCGCCGCCCATATAGGCGCGGTCGAGATAAAGCTTGAGGATCTCGTTCTTGGTCAGCCGCGCTTCCAGCCACATCGCGAGGAAGGCTTCCTTGACCTTGCGTTCGATCGTGCGCTCGTTCGACAGAAACAGGTTCTTGGCGAGCTGCTGGGTCAGCGACGAGCCGCCCTGCACGACGCCGCCGGCGCGCGCATTGGTGACGAAGCGCGCGCATGGTGCCCGGAAGATCGATGCCGAAATGCTCGTAGAAGCGCCGATCCTCGGTGGCGAGCACCGCCTTGATCAGGCTGTCGGGGAACTGGTCGAGCGGCACCGAGTCGTTATGCTTGATGCCGCGCGAACCGACCTCGTTGCCGTAGCGGTCGAGGAAGGTCACCGCCAGCTCCGATTTCTTCAGCCAGTCGTCGTCCGAGGTCTCGCGGAACGCCGGCACCGCCAGCGCCAGCACCAGCACCGCGCCGGCGGTGCCGAGCGTGGCGCCTTCCGAGACCAGCTCGTCCAGGCCGCGCCGCCAGCCGGCGACGTGGAAGCGGTCCATGAAGGTGGAAAAGCGCTCGTAGGCCTCGCGCGTGCCGGAGGCGCCGCGGAACACGCTGAAGTCGACCCAGGCGTCGAGCCCGAGCATCAGCTTCTTGAGGTTGGGCTTCCAGTCCTCGGGGAAAAGGTCGCGCAAGGGTTTTGTCGCTCTTCTCGAGGTGGCGGCGGGACGTGCCGGGTGGCGGCAATTTAGCCGATCGGCGCGGCTTCGGCCAATGCCGTAGCCACGGTTAACATAGGGCAGGGTGAACATAAATTGCGGAGAAATTGGGCCGATTCCACGGGGTGCCGGGTCTCTCCTCTGTCGTCCCCGCGGAAGCGGGGACCCAGTAACCCCGGTCGATCCGTATCTGAAACACAGGGGTTACTGGGTCCCGGCCCTCGCTGGCGCTCGGCCGGGACGACAGCGTCGTGGCCGGTCAATGACGGCGCTTGGCCCAGGGGCTACAAGGGCGCCAAAGGATTCCAGCGATGCCCGCCGACCCACCCCCGTTCTGGCGCACCAAGTCATTGGGCGAAATGACCAAATCGGAATGGGAGAGCCTGTGCGACGGCTGCGGCCGCTGCTGCCTCAACAAGCTGATCGACGAGGACAGCAACGAGACCGTCTACACCGACGTGGGCTGCCGGCTGCTCGACGGGCAGACCTGCCGCTGCTCCGACTATGCCCACCGCCAGGCCCGCGTGAAGGACTGCGTGCGGCTCACCCCGCGCAACGTCGCAAGGCTCTCCTGGCTGCCGCCGACCTGCGGCTATCGCCTGGTGGCGCAGGGGCGCGACCTCTACTGGTGGCACCCGCTGGTCTCCGGCGACCCGGAGACGGTGCACGCGGCCGGCGTCTCGGTGCGCGGCCGCGTGACGGCGACCGAAAAGGACGTGCCGGACGCCGAACTCGAGGAGTACATCGTGAGTTGGCCAGGGAAGTGGCCGAAGGGAGCGCGGGGGAAGGGGGCGGGATCAAAAAAGAACGAATACGTGAAAGGAAAAATAAAAAATTACCGGGCGGAATCACACTAGGCATTTGCGATTTGTATCCAATCTTCCTTGCCCTTCTCCCCCTTGAAATCGAACACCTGCAGAGCGACCAGCCCAACAGGCACCGCTTTGGCGGCATATTTCAGCTTCTCGTCCAACTCGCGGCCGACTATGAATCCGCGCACTTCCTCGCCGTCTTCGGCGTGGTCTTCCTTGATGCAGCCGATGTATCTGCATACCTGCCCAAACACCTTGTCGGCGGCTCTGCCTTTCTTGAGTTCTATCACCACGAGGTCGCCGTTCTTCGCTCGCGCATATAGGTCGATCGGCCCGACCGTAGTCTTGTATTACCGAAGTGAGCGCGGCTTGCTCTCTTCCCCTCTCCCCTTGTGGGAGAGGATGCCCGAGCGAAGCGAGGGCGGGTGAGGGGTGCGAACTCCGCGTCAGGCACCGACCCCTCACCCGGCTCGTGCTCGCTATCGCTCCGCACTCGCCACCCTCCCCCACAAGGGGAGAGGGAAAGTGTGGATGCAGCGCCCACTCACTTCCCCGCCCGCGGCGCAATCGGAAAATCGTAACGCTCGCCCGGCGGGCCGAACGAAAAGTGCCACCATTCGCGAAAATAATTCCGGAAGCCGTGCCGGCGCATCGCCGCCACCAGCATGGCCCGCGCGCGCTTCTGCTCGGCATCGATCGCGCCGCTGTGCGGTGTGGCTCCTGTCGTCGAAGCAATCGAAGCCGGTGCCCATGTCGAGGCTTGAGTCGGGCGCGCGCGCGGCGGCCGGGCCGGTGCAGGCGCCGTAGCTCGCCGCCGGATCGAACGCCGGGACTTGCGCCGCCGGCCGCCGCACAATGGTGAGATCGATCGCGGTGCCGGTCGAATGCGCCGACTGCGAGGCGATGTAGCCGAGCGCGAACAGATTGCGTTTCTGCAAGTGCCGGGAAGAACCGCTTGGTCGCGCTGGCGCGCGCGCCGTCATGCGCCCATTGCGCCATGGCGGCGCACCGCGCGGGTCGGGCGGTAGCAGTCATAGACTTTGAGACTGAAGCCCCCGCCGGCCAGATCGGCCTGCACTTTGGCGAGCGCCATCGCCACGTCGCGGCGCAGCACGCATTCGGCCGCCTCGTAGCCGGGCAGCGGGTGGCCGACGAAATTGTCGTAAGCGGCATAGCGCATGTCCTGGGCGATGCTCGGCATCGACATCGCGCAGATAGACGAAGCCCGCCGGCAAGCCGTCGCGCGCGGCGGCCGGCAGCGAGAGCGCCAGCGTTGCCACCAGCAATCCGCACGCGCGTTGCATTTTGAGCATCATGAGTCCATTCCGTCCCAGCATACTGGATGCCCCGCCTTCGCGGGGCATGACAACTGAAAACATACCACCCCCGCGTTTGTCCCCATTGCAATGGCGCGGCACTCGCGGCATCAAGCCCGCCCATGAGGGCGAAATCCGCAAAGCCCAAGACGCAGGCGCCGGCCGGACGCGAGCCGCGCGCGCTCACCCATCCCGAGATCAAGACCATCGTGCTCGGCATCATGCTGGCGA
Source organism: uncultured Alphaproteobacteria bacterium (assembly GCA_963781875.1). Classification (GTDB taxonomy): domain Bacteria; phylum Pseudomonadota; class Alphaproteobacteria; order Rhizobiales; family Xanthobacteraceae; genus Pseudolabrys. Next base: position 743,387 of record CAWAHP010000004.1, on the reverse strand, counting down.
TGTTTCTGGGCGCGCTCGACCAGACCATCGTCGCCACCGCGCTGCCGACCATCGGCCGCCATTTCGGCAATCTCAACGACCTGTCCTGGGTGGTGACCGCCTATCTGCTCACCGGCACCGCGGTCGACGCCGCTCTACGGCAAGCTGTCCGACATCCACGGCCGGCGCGTCATGATGCTCACGGCCATCGGCATTTTCATCGCCGGCTCGGTCGCCTGCGCGCTGGCGCCGAGCATGACCGTGCTGGTGCTCGGCGCGCGCGTTGCAGGGCCTGGGCGGCGGCGGGCTGATGGCGCTGGCGCAGACCATCATCGCCGACATCGTCTCGCCGCGCGAGCGCGGCCGCTACCAGGGCTATATCGGCGCGGTGTTTGCGGTCTCGTCGGTCGGCGGGCCGGTGCTCGGCGGATTCCTCACCGAGCATCTCGACTGGTCGCTGATCTTCTGGATCAACGTGCCGCTCGGCCTCGCCGCGCTCGGCATGACCTCGAGCGTGCTCAAGCTGGTGCCGTTCCATCCGCGCAAGCATCGGCTCGACATCATCGGCGCGGCGCTGATGATGTGTGCGTCGATTGCGCTGCTGCTGGCGCTGTCCTGGGGCGGCCGCCGCTTCGACTGGATCTCAGTCCAGATCGGCGCGCTGCTGTTTGACCTCCGCGGTGCTGTGGGGCCTGTTCGCCTGGCGGCTGATGTCGACGCACGAGCCGTTCCTGCCGCTGACGGTGCTCGGCAATCCGGTGGTGCGCTGCGCGGCGCTGGCCGGCGCCTGCAACATGGGCACGCTGGTCGGCATGACCATCTTCGTGCCGCTTTATTTCGAAGTGGTGCTGCATCTGTCGGCCAGCCAATCGGGCATGGCGCTGATCCCGCTGATGGGCGCGACCGTCGATGTTCTCCACCATCACCGGCCGGCTGATGATGCATGTCGAAGCATTACAAGCGCATGCCGCTGATCGGCCTGACGATCGCGATCCTGTCGCTGGGTCCGCTGGCGATCTGGCCGGCGTCGATGCCGACCGTGCTGGTGCTGTTGCTGCTGACGCTGATCGGCGCGGGGCTCGGCACCGTGTTTCCGGTCTCCACCGTCGTGCATGCAGAACGCGGTGTCGCGCACGCAGATGGGCGATCGCCACCGGCGCCGCCAATTTCTTCCGCGCGCTGTTTTCCGCGCTGGTGGTGGCGGTGCTGGGCGCGATCGTGCTGGGCGGGCTCGGCGGCGTCACCGGCATGTCGGTGGAGATGCTGGCGCGCGTCGGCCTCGGCGAACGAGCTCGCCTACGCGTTCCGCTTCGTGTTCCTGGCCTGCGCGCTGGTGCTCACCTTTGGCTTGGCGTTCCTGATCTCGATGGAAGAGCGCCCGTTGAAGGGACCAAGCGCGCCGTCGCAGGGCGCCACCGCGCCCTCAGGCCCGGCGACGCCGATCCCGGCGGAGTAGTTCCGCACGACGACATAAATATATAAAATGGCCGAGAGTTCGCTCGCGAGAGTCCGCTTTGCCCCAAAAAGCGGACATTCTGACCTCCGCAAGGCATGTCCGCTTTAGTGCCAAGAGCGGACAAACGCAGGCGCGGTTGGAATGTCCGCTAAGTGCCAATCACGGACATCGGGCCACCTATTCGGGCCGCATCGTAGACGCGGAGGCGAGCGGTGTTCTACCGCGTCTCGGCGTACGCTAGTATGGAAAAGGGTACGGGGGTTAGGCGATGCGGATTTGGCGCATCTTGAGGTGGCTGTCTGTGGCGCTAGCGGTTTCCGCTTGCGCGCAAAACGCCAATCACCTGCAGACGGTCTACCTCGATCGTTTTGCCACCCCAAATCCGACGCTGGCGGAATTCACCGTATGCCACGGCTTCTACTGCACTGAGAGATCGTACGCCAACATAAGCAAGGACCAGTGGCGGCGCGTCACTGCAGTCTTCAAACCGCGCGCGAAGAATGCTCGGCTTGAGCGGCAACAAATCGCGCGTGGCGTGGCGCTTATCGAGACCATTGTCGGGCCGCAAACCGGAACAGACGCCCACCAATGGACGCATCAGAACATGCTCGTCATGCCCAATGGTGGCGATCTGACGCAACTCGACTGTGTCGACACGTCGGTCAACACGTGGACCTACATGACGCTAATGGAGCGCAGCGGACTGTTCCACTTCCACCGGGTGGCGCAGCTTTCCAACGGCGGCTCCCTGACCGACCCCGACATGCGCAACACCGCGGTACTACAGGAAATCAACGGCGGTTATTTCGCGATCGACGCGAGCTTGGTAGACGTCGGGGTGCCGCCGCTGATAATGCCGCTCGCGACTTGGATGAGCGCCTGGCCGCCCGATCCTACTGGGATCGAACGTTAGCGACCAGGCTATTCAGCGCTCATGCCGATCAATGTCCGCTGTTGCTCCAATAGCGGACAAACGCGGGTGCGGCTGGATTGTCCGCTTTGTGTCAAAAGCGGACTCATGCACCGCAACATTCTGCATTGTCATTCGATCACCTCGTCGGCACGGCCAAGCAGCGTTGGCGGTACGGTGAGGCCGAGCGCCTTGGCTGTCTTGAGGTTGATCTCGGCGGCCTCGCGCACATCGATCGGGCTCAATTCCACTCCGAACGACGGCGCAACGGCCAACTCTCAATTATAACATTCCACCTAGACCACCCAGTGGGGTCCGTCCAACGCCGTCTTTTCCAACGTCCTCAGCTCGTCCACAATCGGCCCGTTGAGAACCTGCTCCATCTTCGCCAGCGCCCGCGCCACGGTCGCCTCGTCCATCACGCGGTGATCGTAGATGATCCGCACATTCACTTTTCCGTCGTCCGCAATAACCCCGTAGTTCATCACCACCGTCAGCGGCGCAAGCGGGTGCAGCGATTCGGCGTTGAGCGCGGAATAGACCGATACCCCGAATGTCCCAAAATAATTTCCCCGCCCCCGGCCGATGTTCAATCCAATCCACCACAACAACCGCCGCAACGGACGGGGCAGGTTGGAGACCAACAGCGATCGGCGGAAGTCCTTCACCTCCTCGATCGGAGCGGTCGCGCCATAGCCGATGAACTCCTGCAATTCGGCCAGCGAACGCCCGGCTGGATCCTTTATACAACGCGAGAAAAAGCTTGGCTCACCCCGGTAATCCCGCTCGAAGCCAATATTGGCGATGCTCACGGGGTATTCGTAAAGCTGCGGCCAAGGAATTTTCACATAGGCGCGCCGGAGTTCCGGAAACTCCCGGGCCGTCAAGGCGTAGGCCTTAGTGAAGATGGCCGTCCATTGCGGCCGGTTGCGGCAGGCGGCGCGGGCGGCAACCACAGATGCCAGGGCCATCCGCCGCTGCACGGGAACCGTCGGCAATTCCTTGGCAAAATACAGCAGGTCTATGACCATGCGCCGGGGTTTGGACAACCGAATCGCTCGCCCGCGCATGGATGATCCCCCGGCGTCTGCCTTGGATGGTTATACAGCCAGGGAAGGAATTATACCCGACGTGTTATGCTATATAGCCTGAAGGCGGCCGTTTGCTAAAGTTCACGTCGTTGCTGAGTTCATCAAGGGAATGTCGTTCCAGATAGCTCTTACCTACAAAAGTCATGCACCATTCTTGATCTCGGCGCAGTCGACGGCCCGTTCACGCATTGCTTCGTGGCGCGGCACGTCTAAGGCAGTATGAGTACTCTCGAGCCCGTCACAATGATAACCGGTGCGTCGAGCGGGATCGGCGCAGCACTCGCCCGCGTATTCGCCGAACACGGTCACAGGCTCGTGCTGGTCGCCCGTCGAGAGAACGCACTGGCCGCGGTGGCACAGCAGATCGCTGCAGCGGGCAGACGTAAGCCAGACATTATTGCGATGGACCTCAGCCTGCCGGACGCCTGCGACCGTCTCGCGACGGAACTCGCGGCTCGTGGATTGGAGCCGGCCGTCATCGTCAACAGTGCAGGCTACGGAATGCTCGGACGAGCTTCGGAACTGGGCCTGTCAAATCAGCTCACGATGATCGATCTTAACGTCCGGGTGCTAACTGATCTCTCGTTGCGCTGGATCGACAGCCTGGCACGCCATCGCGGCGGCATCATCAACGTGGGTTCGCTCACCGGCTTCTTTCCGGGTCCGGCAATGGCCGTCTATCACTCCACCAAGGCCTACGCGCTTAGGTTCGGTGAGGCGCTGCATCATGAACTAAAACCCAAGGGCGTCCGCGTCACCACGCTGTGCCCAGGACCGGTCGAAACCAATTTCATGGCGCGCGCCGGCGTCACCTTGGGTGACTATCCGCGCAGCCTCGTGCATCCGGTCGACCGCGTGGCGCGCGACGGCTACAATGGATTTGTTGCCGGACGCTCTGTTGTAATCACAGGCTTCGTGAACAAGTTAATCACTCTGTTGCCGCGCTTTCTTCCGCGATTGTTAATTCTGCGGATCGTGGAGATCAGCCAGGCCGGCCGGCGTAAAGCGTTGCGGCGCTAACATCTTTGCGCTGCGCGCGCCGCAGGCCGCCACGTCGTCGATAAGAGTGATAAACTCGCGCCGCTTCATGCTCGCCCCCAAGTTCAGGAGACAGCAGCTTATCGGCTCAAACGACTACTTTGATAGGGCATGAAATCGGCATCAAAACCATTGCTGCAATGCACAGCCAATGTCGCAGTTGGGTCATTAGCGACCGACACATTTAGAGCCAGTGCCGATCAATGTCCGCTGTTACTCCAATAGCGGACAAACGCGGGTGCGGCTGGATTGTCGGCTAAGTGCCAAGAACCGACATTCCAGCCAATTCTTTTTCTAAATGGCAATATCAACATCCCAACTGTCGTTGACTTGCATCGGCAACCGACCAAATTCGCAGATCAAACGTCGTTTGATTTGACCGGGTGATGGAAACGCCGGTACGACTGTACGGCCCACCTATGGCTTCCCGGGATTCCCGCCGTCTGCTATCGTTCACGCGTCCCACGATCCAATTTGGGAAGGCCGGAATAGGGAAAATTGTTTAATTGAAGACTTCCAACACAAAATACCATTCGAAGCGCCGGTTCGACGGTGCTCGTATCAAGAAAGGTTGATACTTGTGATGAGTACCGCGGATGAAATTGTCAAAATGATCACGAGTAGGAGCAGCCACAGCGGCGGCGTACTTCAATTGTCGGATTCGCTCGACAATCTGGGGCTGGATTCCATGGAAGTGGTCTCATTGACCTTCGATATCGAGGAAAAATTCAATATACAGATTCCCCTCAACGCAAATATGGACATTAAAAGCAAGACCTTGGCGGATCTCATTCAAACGGTTGATCAGCTTGTTGCCGCTAAGGCAAAACCGGCTTGAACAAAGTCGTCATTACCGGCCTCGGCGTTGTCTCGTCCGTCGGACAGTCGACGCAGGAGTATTGGGATTCTTTGATTGCGGGCCGGTCGGCCTTCGCGCCGCCAACGCTCGGAACCGCCGCGCAAGCTACCAGCAAGCTTGTCGGCGAAGTCAAGGGCTTCGATCCGGCGGCGCATTTTGAATCATCGCAAATCCTCCTCCTCGACCGTGTTTCGCAATTCGCCATCGTCGCCGCGCGGCAAGCAGTGAGCCAATCGGGGCTTGCGCTGCGCGGCGAGCTTGCCGAGCAAACTGCCGCGATCATCGGAACTGGATCGGGCGGGCATACGACCGTCGATGAGAACTTCCACCGTCTCTATGCGGAAGGCGCCGCGCGCCTGCATCCCCTGACCATTCCCAAGGCCATGATCAGCGCCTCGGCCAGCCAGGTCTCGCTGTATTGCGGCACCAAAGGCCCGGCTTTTGCGATCTCTTCTGCCTGCGCTTCGGCCACCCATGCGATAGGCCAAGCATTCCATATGGTGCGTAGCGGCAGCGTGACCTGTGCCGTGACCGGCGGCACCGAGGCGAGCATTACCTTCGGCGCAATGAAGGGTTGGGAGGCCATGCGCATCATGTCGCCTGACACCTGCCGGCCCTTTTCCAAGGACCGAAAGGGAATGGTGATCGGCGAAGGAGCGGCTGTAGTGGTGCTTGAGGCCTTGGATCACGCGCGCAGCAGGGGCGCGGATATCCTGGCTGAGATCGTCGGTTTCGGCATGAGCGCCGACTCGAAAGATTTAACTGCTCCCGACGCAAACGGAATGGCGCGGGCCATAACCGCAACGCTGACGGATGCAGCCTTGTCTCCGGATATGATTGATTATGTCAACGCTCATGGTACGGGCACCACCGCCAACGATTCCGCCGAAACGGCAGCATTGCATCGGAGCTTCGGCGCCCATGCCCGGCAACTTGCCGTGTCATCCACGAAATCCGTTGTCGGTCATACGCTTGGCGCCGCGGGCGCGCTGGAATTTGTTGCCGCCGTCATGGCAATCCGTGACGGCATCGTTCCGCCGACCATGAATTACCTTGGGGCGGACCCTGACTGCGACCTCGACTACGTCCCAAATGAAGCGCGGCGCGTGCCCGTCCGTGCGGCCTTGAGTAATTCCTTCGCTTTCGGCGGTTTGAACGCTGTTTTGGCGGCGCGCCAATTCGGAGGGTAACGTCGCAAGATCGCAGGGCCGTTGCGCCAGTTCACGTTTCCGCCAATGCCGCCAGAATCCGTGCTTAGTTTCGGATGCATTTTGGTTGCGTGTCAGTTCGAACTTTTCGTTCGGCAAATCTGCGCTCAAATGATGTCACGCCCAAAAAGATACCGAGTCATTCATTCGGGTGCCTTCGCCCAGACCGCCCGCTCGGCGTCGACCATAAAATCGCGCGTGATCGGCACCGCATCGCGCTTGATCGACAGCAGCAATTGAAACACCATGTGCGAGCCGTGCAGGAATTCGAGTTCGACCGCGGCGAGATAGAATTCCCACATCCGACAGAACCGCTCGTCGTAGATCGCGGCCGCCTGGGCTCGATTTTTGGCGAAGCGCTCGCGCCAGTGTTTTACCGTGTAGCGATAGTGCAGCCGCAGCACTTCCATATCGTCGCACCATAGCCCGCAGCGCTCAGTGGCGGCGAAGGTCTCCGACAGCGCCGGCACATAGGCGCCGGGAAAGATGTATTTGCGGATGAACGGACCGGTGGTGCCGGGCTGCGACATGCGGCCGATGCAATGGATGAAGGCATAGCCGTCGGGCTTCAGCAGTTCGCGAATCTTGAGGAAATATTCGTCGAAATGGCCGATGCCGACATGCTCCATCATGCCGACCGAGACGACGCGGTCGAACTGGCCGGTGAGCTGGCGATAGTCCAACTCGCGAAACTCGACGCGATCGGAAACGCCGGCAGCCTCGGCATTGGCGCGTGCCGCCTTGATCTGCTCGGGCGAGACGTTGACCGCGGTAACATGGGCGCCGGTTTCGCGCGCCAGATGAATGGCAAAGCCGCCCCAGCCGGAGCCGATCTCGGCGACCGTCATGCCGGGCTTTAAGCTGCAGCTTGCTGGTGGCGTGGATCAGCTTGTTGCGCTGCGCCTGTTCGAGCGTGTCATGCTCGGGATCGCGAAAATAAGCGCAGGAATATTGCATCTGATCGTCGAGGAACAGCCGATAGAGTTCGGTCGAAATGTCGTAATGGTGGCGGGCATGAGCGGCCGCAAGCCCGATCGGATTGGCCTGATGCCAGCGCCGAAGGCCTCGCCACACCCGCCGCATCAGTCTTCTGTGAGCCGTACGAATAAAGCCCGGCGCGGTTGACCGAGAACAGCAGCAGAAAGTCATGGATTGCAGCGCCGTCCTCCAGCGTCAGCGTGCCGTCCATATAGGCTTCGGCGGCGTACAGTTCCGGATTGATGAACAGCTTGGTGTAGAGCTTGCGATCGTGCAGGTGGATGGCGACGTCGGGCCCGGGCAGGCGATCGCCGAATACATGCACTTTGCCGTCGGCGTCGCGGACCCGCAGGGTGCCCTGGCGGATGAAACGCCGAAGCAGATTGGACAACAGACGCAAGTGGAAGTTCTCCGCGATCGTACCAAGTCCATATAGCAATGAATCGGAAAGGGGTCACGCGGCGCCCGAAGGTCAGGTTCCGCTTATATGCGGCCTTGATATCCGCTTTGGGTCATAAGCGGACATTGCGACAAGCCCGCGCGATGTCCGCTTTACCCCCAGTAGCGGTTGTCAATTATAGGCGGCACCTTTACCTGTAACGCCGCGCCGACTTGCCGACCAGTTAGAAAACCGCCTATCCTCTCTGGGAAGTTCGACCTTTCTGTCCTCCGGCCAATACAAAGCGCTACACATGGTGAGCGCCGAAAACCATTAACGATGGGGAATTTACATGCACTCTCAGATCGGAGAGTTCATTGGGTGGGTGGCAAAGGGGATAGCGATCTTAACTCTGCTCGGAACGGCGTTTATGGTTTTCGTTTTCAGAGAAAATGAGAGATTTGTAAACCCGGATGCGAAGACTTACTGGACAGTTATTGTTGGCGGTTGCGTGGTCGCGGCAATGATTTTCTTAATTGGGCAGATAGTTCGTTACGTCCTCACACGAAACAAATAATTTACGATTCAATTTAAAACGGCACCGAATTCAGGTGCCGCGCGCAATGCGCTAACCGCCAAATGAGCGCTAGACGTTTAATTCTCGCTCCGGCTCGAATGTCGCAGTTGGGTCATTAGCGGACATCGCGATAAGTCACGCGATGTCCGCTTCACCCCCGATAGTTGACATCCGGCGGATTGACTGCGATGTCCGCAAATTGCCAAAATTGGACATGCGTCAGATTGCGCCGCAATTATCCGATAGACTACATTGCTTCTCGCGCTTTTGGGTGCAAAGTACTTCCTGAGCTACGAGAGCCCCAATGCCTGTACATCGTCTATTGAGCGCACAACCGTGTCCAGCGCACCGGCTTGCTCGGCCTGGTGCTGAAATTCCTTTTGGTCGGGGCTTAGATAGGTCCCCCATGCGAGCCACAACGTGGACGTTGCTGATTGCCCTGGTGTTTGCGGGTATTTCCTGCAACGCGGAGCAAGCCAAAAGCGAAGTACTCATTAAAAATGACGGTGGCGGTGATATTCATCAATACATCGCCAGATATCTTTATCTGAAACTGCGCGGTGAGCGAGTCGTCATCGACGGGGACTGCCTCTCTGCCTGTACGCTGGCGCTTGGTCTGCTGGCGAAAAAGCAGCGATGCTTTACCAATGAAGCACGGCTCGGCTTTCATTCGGCGTGGATAGGAATGGGTACGCCCTGGCTAACGGATGAGCCTCTCGGCACCGGCGTTTTTTGGTCGATTTATCCCGCGGAAATCCGCCGCTGGATTAGCAGCCATGGCGGACTTACTTCAAGAGTGATTTATCTCGAGGGCAAAGAGCTCGCCGCTATGTATCCCCCGTGCAGGCGTCCGATCGGATCTGTGAAGAAAAATTGAGAGGTTGACAAGGCGCACAACTGCGCCGGCTGCCGACCAGCATCAGATGCGATAACTGTCGCATTTGGGTCATCAACGGACTTGACGCCCTCGAATCGCGATGGCCACTGTTACCCCGAAAGCAGACATGCGTTGAATAGATTGGCACGGCAGTTTTGTGGCAACAACAAAACCCTGCGCCAGGCCGGGAAGGGACAGCGTGCCGCGCTATTTTTTTCATTTTTCGGACGGGAAGCGTCAATTCACCGATCCGTCGGGCCAGGAATTGAGTGGGATGGTGGCTGCGCGCGCCTATGCCACCAAACATGCGCGCGAACTCAAAGCCGCGATCTGCGAGCCTCACATCCAGGACTTAACCGGGTGGACCATGACGGTCGTCGACGCCAACGGGAAAGTCGTTTTCCACACGAGTTTCGACCTCAAGCCGCCGCAGCTGAGGGCGTAGCGGCGGCCGGTCCGGCCTCGCGGCGGCAGCGGCGATGCGCTAAGCTATTCTGATGCATCGGCGTTTCGCCACAATTCTGTGTCTTATCGTCCTTGGGCTTTCCCTCGGCGGGTGCAGCAAATGCGGCTGGTTTTGGGACCAAGGCGCGCACTCCTGCCGCGCCGACGCACCGCGCTAATAGAGCGCCTTCGAAGAGATGTCGGGCGGTTGCGGCAGCAGGTCGCGCTGGCTCGTCGGGACAACCGCTGCACCCTCCAATTTCCTGACATAGTCGTCGTATTCGGCGGTGCCCGGCCGCGGCGGCGCGCCCGGCGGCATTCCGCCCGCCCAGGGTGGAAGATCGGAAAGTTTATCGATCAGCCAGCTTTGGCTGGTCGAGCTGCAACCAGCGAGAACAACGGACGCGCCCACGAGCACAACGATGACAAACGGATTACGCGGCATTTTTCCATTATGCCGCGGCGCAGCGAAAACGGCTACCCCTGTGGATTAATACCTAGGAAAATAGTCTTTACAGCGTGCGGTAGTGGGTCAGTTTGAAATAGGAACATAATCGACTTAGTAAGATTGGTGGGCCTCAGATGCGATGATGATGATTTCAAGCGCCTTGTGCCAAAAATAAATCCCCATGCAAAGACCGCCGATCGCGGCCGCGTAGGACACCAGTTCCCCACCTAATCGTTCACCGAGCGAACCCACTAGTATGGCGGTTCCGAGAGGAAGCGTGACGAGAAGAAAAACTTCAAGCAGAAACGTCATGTGCATCGTTCCGGTATGATGGTGGAAACAACACAAAATTGCTAATTAGCTTACCTAGTTGCCGTTTAAGCTTTGGGCTTTTGATGCGGCTTAATTTTCTTTTTCGTTCGTGATTTTGATTTTTCAAATTCGGCACGTTCATTCTCATCCATCGTCGCCATATCGACCACGAGCTTGGCGGCTTGGCTGAAATCGCGGGGGCGTTTACGATGGTCAGTCATTTCGCGTAGCCCTGTGATCTTAGCCAATTAATTTTTTTATCGCCAGCAAGCCACTCGTCAATCTCGGCTTTGGTCTTGAAGCCTGTGATGTATCGAATTTCTGCGCCAGGGCAGTGAGCCTCGATTTGCCAATCACCTTCTGCAATCCGGTTGGGATGAAAGATAACACGCGGGGATTTGCTCATCCCAGCAATATGCAGCCGTTCGCGCGAGGCCGCTAGGCTGAAAAACTAGGATTAAAGTCAAACTGACCCACTACCCAGCGTGCTGCTGCTCTGCTACATATTGCGCACGCTCCACATTTGCATTCGGCTCGCGCGGCCAGCGGAACCCGGTTCGCCCCGCCGCGTTAGGCCACACCGGTCGTCCGCAGCGCCCGGCCGCTTAGGCATACCCAGCAAAGGGGGGCCAAATGTTGGACACAAACAATGACGCACCGATCGTCAAATCAACCGGCGACGCGCGCGCCGGCGTCGACCGGCCAACACATGCGCCAGGTGCTGGTGACCAGCCTGATCGCTGCCATTCTGCTGCTGATCGTGATCGCCGCGGTGCAGTTTAGCTGACCAAATCCACACTGACGGGATTGCCTGCGGGCCCGCATCCGCCGCTCGCGGTCTTTGCCTTTTCCGAAACCACACGCTCATGACCGAGATCTCCGGAAACAGCGTTGCTCGCGCGGCGGAGATATGCCGCTGGCGATCCGGTGCGGGCCATTCTCGCGCACACCAGGTTCAGCCTCGATCAGCTTTGCGTCTGGCTCGACGGCGGGCCACAGCCTGAGGCGGCGCCTTGCTACACCGATCCCGCGCCGGCGGATCATCGTGCGCAAGGACAGCCTCGCCGGCTCGCGCGTGGCGCTGGTCGCGCGCATGATGCGGGTGACCGAGATGCAATTGCATGAGATCGAACAGCGGCTCGCCAGCGCGGGTTATGAAACCGGCGACAGCGAGCGCAATGCCCGCGCGCTGGCGTTGCTGGCGCGCACCATGCGGGAATTGACCGCGCTCGACGAGAGCAACCGCAAGCCGAGCCAGCCAAGCCAAACGAATGACGACTTCGTGCCCCTCGATGTCGACGAGCTTCGAAGATCACTTACGCGCAAGCTGGACGTTCTTGTTGCCGAGCAACAGGGCACGCTACATCGCGTGGATGTCGCCTGACGAGGATGCTTCGTCGATGGCTGCTGGAACGCCTATGCCCACCCGCATCAGAAGTTTCCGCTCACCGCCAACAACGGAGAGCCTTGGACCGGCGGGCGCAGTCTGGAAAAAGTGGCGCGGATTTTGACGAGGAAGTGACGCCGCCTGCCGCTTGGCATCGACCTTGCCACCCGCCACACTCTCCGCGATTCACGCGGAGACATTTCCCATGGACGTGCGCGACGCCGTAGCCAGCCGTTATTCCTGCCGGGCCTTCCTGCCCACGCCCATCCCCGAAGCCACCATCCGCGACATTATCGCGCGCGCCGCGCGCGCGCCGTCGGGCGGCAATGTGCAGCCGTGGCGCGTGCATGCGCTGGCCGGGGCAAAACTCGAACAGCTCAAGGCGCTGGTGCGGGCGCGGCCCGAGCTGCTGCCGCGCGGCGAGGGTGCCGAATACGACATCTACCCGCGCCATCTGAAAGAGCCCTATGAAACGCGCCGCCGCCAGGTCGGCGCCGCGCTCTATCAGTCGATCGGCGTGACGCGCGCGGACCGCGCTGGCCGTTATCGCCAATACGCGCGCAATTTCGAGTTCTTCGGCGCGCCGGTCGGCCTGTTGCTCTCGATCGACCGCAGCATGGGTCCGCCGCAATGGTCGGATCTCGGCGGCTACATCCAGACGGTCATGCTGCTGGCGCGCGATCACGGCCTGCACAGCTGCGGCCAGGAAGCCTGGACCCACTGGCACAAGACCGTCTATTCCCTCCTCGATATTCCCCCCGATTACATCCTGTTCTGCGGCCTGGCGCTCGGCTATGCCGACGAAGCCGCACCGATCAATTGCTGGCGCGCCCCGCGCGAGCCGCTCGATGCTTTTGCGTCGTTTTCCGGTTTTTAGCGATTGCGCATGATCTTACCCGAAAACCGGTACCCACTTTTCGGGATCATGCGCGACAGCTAGCGGGATTAAGCACTTATTTTATTGCGTTCAGCCCGCGTTCACCGGCGCGCGCTTAAAGACCCTCCCATGCCGGTCTCCCAACGTCTGCTTCTTTCGGCCCTACTGCTCGGCCTGTTGGCCGTGCCGGCTTTGGCCGCCGATGTGCCTGCCCACGGCTGCCTGAACAAGACCGAACAGCGCGCCGCGCTCGCCACCCATCGGGCCATTCGGCTCGCCCAGGCCATCAAATCCTCGCGCGAACACGGCCATCCGGCCGAGGTGGTCCGGGCCCGGCTTTGCCACCAAGGCGACGGCCTCGTCTATGTGCTGACACTGCTCGCACGTAATGGCAAAGTGACTCGCACGACCGTTGACGCCGCCAATGGCGAGCTTATTAACGGGCGCTGAGCGGAGAAAAACGATTTGCGCCTCCTCGTCATCGAGGACGACCCCGACCTCAATCGCCAGCTCGCCACCGCGCTGACCGACGCCGGCTATGTCGTCGATCGCGCCTTCGACGGCGAGGAAGGCCATTATCTCGGCGAATCCGAGCCCTACGACGCCGTCATCCTCGACATCGGCCTGCCGAAAATGGACGGCATTTCGGTGCTGGAAGCCTGGCGGCGGGCCGGCCGCGCCATGCCGGTGCTGATGCTCACCGCCCGCGACCGCTGGAGCGACAAGGTGCAAGGCTTCGATGCCGGCGCCGACGACTATGTCGCCAAACCCTTCCATCTGGAGGAAGTGCTTGCCCGCGTGCGCGCACTGCTGCGCCGCTCGGCCGGCCACGCCAAGAGCGAGTTCAATTGCGGCCCGGTCCGCCTCGATACCCGCACCGGCCGCGTCGCGGTCGACGGCAACCCGGTCAAGCTCACGTCGCACGAATACCGGCTGCTGTCTTATCTGATGCACCACAGCGGGCGTGTGGTCTCCCGCACTGAACTGGTCGAGCACCTCTACGACCAGGACTTCGACCGCGATAGCAACACCATCGAGGTGTTCGTCGGCCGCATCCGCAAGAAGCTCGGCGTCGAAATCATCCAGACCGTGCGCGGCCTCGGCTATCTGCTGACGCCTCCCGGCGCAAACCCTGATGCGCGTTGACGCATGCGCGCCAACTCGCTTGCGCTGCGTCTCTTTCTCTCGGCCACCGCCTGGGCGGTGGTCATCCTCATCATCACCGGCATCGTGCTGTCCTCGCTCTACCGCCAGGCGGTGGAGCGCGCCTTCGACCGCCGGCTCGGCGTCTATCTGCGCACGCTGGTCGCCGACGTCGCCTCGCCGGAGGAGGCGCCCGACAAGTTTCCGCAATCGCTGGGCGAGCCGTTGTTCGAATTGCCGCTGTCGGGCTGGTACTGGCAGGTGACGCGGCTCGATCCCGCCAAACCAGAGGTGCGCGCCTCGCGTTCGCTGTGGGATGGCGGCTTGCCGCATCTGCAAGAGCTCGGCGTTGCCGCCGGACCCAACGGCTCGCGCGAAGGCTATGTGGCGGGGCCTGAGGATCAGCGGCTGCGGCTGGTCGAGCGCAATATCGATCTCGGCGACGAAGGTCATTTTCTGGTGGCGGTCGCGGGCGACGCCGCCGAGATCACCGAGGAAACGCGCTCGTTCGACCAGGCGCTGGTCATCACGTTCTCGATCCTCGCCGCGGTGCTCCTGCTCACCACCATGTTCCAGGTGCGGTTCGGCCTTGCCCCGCTCAAGCGCATCACCGACAGCCTCGCCGCCATCCGCTCCGGCACCGCCGAACGCCTTGCCGGGCAATTTCCCGAAGAGATCGCCCCGCTCGCGCGCGAGACCAATGCGCTGATCGAGGCCAACAAGGAGATCGTCGAGCGCGCCCGCACCCATGTCGGCAACCTCGCCCATGCGCTGAAGACGCCGCTGTCGGTGATGGTGAATGAGGCGGCCGCGCGCGGCGACGATCCGCTCGCCGTCAAGGTGCGCGAGCAGGCCGACATCATGCGCGACCAGGTCGCCCGCCACCTGGAGCGCGCGCGACTGGCGGCGCGACTGACCGTGGTCGGCTCGGTCACCGACGTGACGCCGGTGGTTACCGCGCTGGCGCGCACCATGGAAAAAATTCACCGTGAAAAGAATCTCACCATCGAATTGCATGCCGACGGGGAGGCGCGCTTCCTCGGCGAACGGGCCGATCTCGAAGAGATGATCGGAAACCTGGTCGATAATGCCTGCAAGTGGGCGTCCTCGCGGGTGGCGATCGAAGTCGTGCGCGAGCGTCCCGATGCGGCGAGCGCTCGCCAAGTGCTGCGCATCGCAGTCGACGACGACGGCCGCGGGCTGTCGCCGTCCGAGCGCGAGCAGGTCGCCAAGCGTGGGCAAAGAATCGACGAAACCAAGCCGGGTTCCGGTCTTGGCCTCTCGATCGTGGTCGAGCTTGCCGGACTTTATGGCGGGGGCCTCACGCTCGGCACCGCGCCGCTCGGCGGCTTGCGCGCGCGAACTGTTGTTGCCGGCAGGGTGATCATTTTATATGCAACCCGCATCGGCTGTCTGAACATTCCGGCGCCCGCCGGACTTTTGCCCCATTCCTCCCATCCCGATAGGCTTAACGTTCCGCCAATAATGGTGGATTAGATTTTCGTCGCGTCGCTTTTCGGGGGTCGGAATGTCCGTGTTTAGGTTTGCCGCCATCGCCGTCATCGGTCTGTCGCTCGCGGCCTGCGCTAGCAATCCGGAAATGGATAGCGGCCCGAAAGAGACCACCGGCACGCGTGGCCGGCGCCATAGGCGGCGCCGCCATCGGGTCCCAGTTCGGCGGCGGCACGAGCGGACACGTCGCCGGCGCGCTGATCGGCGCCGGGCTCGGCGCCCTGATCGGCAACCGGATCGGCGCCGCCCTCGACGACGAGGACAAGCAGCGCGCCTATGCCGCGCAGATGGACGCGCTCGAGCGCGCACCTTCCGGCGCTCCGGTGTCGTGGAAGAATCCGGATTCCGGCCGCTACGGCACCATTGTTCCCGGCCCCACCCGGCAGGAAGCCGGCCGCAATTGCCGTTCCTTCACCCACACCATCTATATCGACGGCCGTCCGCAGACCGCCCGCGGCACCGCCTGCCGCAATCCCGACGGCACCTGGACGTCGGTCGGGTGAGCGCATGATCCCGAAAAGTGGGAACCGGTTTTCGGAAAAGATCATGCGCAATTAAAACGTCAAAAACATACTTAATGAATTCTTAACGCCCGAAGCGTTATCAAGCCGCGACATTTCCAACGCGGATAGAGCCGGCGATGGCGGGCGCCGACACGATCGAACGGCTGCGGCAATACCTGCGCGAGCTCACGCCGCCGGCACGTTCGCTGCTGATCGGTGAACTCGAACGCAGCCTGCTGCGCGGCGACGATGTCGCCGGCGCCGATCTCGTTTTGCAAGGCTTGCGCAGCGTCGTGCGCGAGCAGCGCGAGGGCGCCCCGCGCATCGGCAATTCCGCCCGCCTGTTCTTCAAGCCGATCGAGCCGTTCCTGGTCGACGATCGCGCCGACCACAAGCATCCTGGCCGCATTGCGCGTTCCTCGCTTGAATTGCTATGGACCTGGATCCGCCGCGACCTGTTGCCCGAGGATGCCAAAATCCTGGCCGATGAGGTCAACGACGCGCTGCTCGCCGGCGACGAGCCGAGGGCCGAGCACATCACCCGCGCGTTCCAGGACCAGGTGGCCGCCGCGATTGAGGCGAATTTCGAAGCCGCCGCCGCGGATGGGAAAGTCCACCGCCGCATGCTGGCGCAGATCGGCACCCCGCGCCCGAACGAAGATGCCACGGCGCTGAAATGTGTGCTCAAGGGCCGCGACGCGCTGGCGAGCCTGGCCGCGCATCTTCCGTTCCGGATCGGCAATTTGGCTGGCGATCTGTTGGACGAATGCAAGGCGCTGATCGAGGCCAGCTGCGCGCATGATGGCGAATTATTTCTGTACGCGCTGCTGATAGTGATGAGCCGGCTGGCGGCGCCCTGGCAATTGGTCCGCTTCGGCATCAAGGCGGCCGGCAGCGACACCGCCGCGCGCGTTGCCGAGACTCGTTATGGCGTGGCGGTGACCATCGTACTGGCGGAACTGGAGCGGATGGTCGGTGAACTGCGCAACGATCTGAAGAGCGGCCGCGGCGTCGCGGTCGGCGCACTGCTCAAGATCATTCATGATTGCGCGCGCGGCTGCGCACCGAACTGGACATGCCGATCGACAGCAGCTGGGGCCGCGCGCTCGCCGCTCAGCGCGCGCAAATTGCCGAGCTGCTGCGATCTGAAATCGATTCCATGCCCGGCCGCGTGCGGCGGCTGCTGCGGCCGCGCCCGTCCACCGAAATCCGCCCGAACTCGGCGCTCGACCCCGGCGACGTGGCGGAGACCGAGGCGCTGGTCGAATTCGTCGGCAATTGCCGTTATTTCGCCGGCGAGCTCGCCATCAACGAGATGACGCAGCGGACATTTTCCGAGCTCCAGCAATATCTCGACAGCGGCATGCGGGCGTTGCTCGACGGCTTGCGTCACGCCGGCGATGCCGATCGCAGTTTCCGCCAAAGCCAAGTCGATGCCGCCCGGCGCTTTTGCGCCAAGGTATTCGGGCAGGAATATGCCTCGGTGCTGGGGAAAGCGGCTGAAGTCGCGAGCGCGGCGGAACGCAAAGTCGCGCGCGCCGGATAAACCGGGCGTTCAACTTTGGTTGATCCCCGCCCCATGGGCTATTGATTAATCTATTGATTTTCAACAGTAATTGGCTTTCGCCACCTTACAAAAGTTTAATCCCCCCGACAGGACGCTGTAAGGCTCATCACCCCATCTTTCGGTTCGAAACGGCGCGGCCCCGCGCTTCACCGAATCCCGATGGAGATTTCCCGATGAACCCGAGCGTCATTCCCGCTCCCGATACGTCCAAAAAGCGGCGCGTGCTTTCGGCCCGCCGCGTCGTCCTGCTTGCTACCACCATCGCCAGCCTCGGCGCCGCCGCGCTAGTGGTCGGCCCCGGCCTCAATCTGCCGAACGGCTATCCGGCCGCGCTGGCGCAGAACCTGACCGAGCAAGCGCACAAAGCTGCAGGCGCCGGTCGGCTTCGCCGACATCGTCGAAAAGGTCAAACCGGCGGTGATCTCGGTCCGCGTCAAGGTCGATGGCGGATCGCAAACCAACGGTCTCAGCAACCAAAACCTCGACGACGTTCCTCCGGGGTTGCGTGAATTTTTCCGCCGCTTCGGAATGCCCGATGGCCAGAACGGTCCGCAAGGCATGCCGCGCGGCCATGGCCACAACTTCATTACCGGCCAGGGTTCCGGCTTCTTCATTTCCGCCGACGGCTACGCGGTGACCAATAACCACGTGGTCGAGAAGGCCGAGAGCGTTCAGATCACCACCGACGATGGCAAGACCCACAGCGCCAAGGTCATCGGCACCGATCCGCGCACCGATCTCGCGCTGATCAAGGTCGAAGGCGGTTCGTTCCCCTATGTGAAACTGTCCGACAAGGCTCCGCGCATCGGCGACTGGGTGCTGGCGGTCGGTAATCCGTTCGGCCTCGGCGGCACCGTCACGGCCGGCATCGTCTCCGCGCGTGGCCGCGACATCGGCGCCAGCGCCTATGACGACTTCATCCAGATCGACGCGCCGGTTAACAAGGGCAATTCCGGCGGTCCGACCTTCGACACCGAAGGCAACGTGATCGGCGTCAACACCGCGATCTTCTCGCCGTCGGGCGGCTCGGTCGGCATCGCCTTCGCGATTCCCGCCGAGACCGTCAATGGCGTGATCAGCCAACTCAAGCAGCACGGCTCGGTCACCCGCGGCTGGATCGGCGTTCAGATCCAGACGGTGACGCAGGACCTCGCCGACAGTCTCGGCCTCAAGAAAGCGGAAGGCGCGCTGGTCGCCGAGCCGCAGGCCAACAGTCCGGCGGCGAACGCCGGCATCGAAGCCGGCGACGTCATCACCGCGGTCGATGGTCAGGTTGTGAAGGACGCCCGCGATCTCGCCAAGAAGATCGGCGCAATGCCGCCGAAGACCACGGTCAAGCTCTCGGTCCTGCACAAGGGATCGGAAAAAACGCTCAGCCTGACGCTCGGTGAATTGCCGAACGCCAAGGAGGCGCGCGCCAGTGTCAATGACGGCAACAGCGGCAGCAGTGATCTCGGCACGCTTGGCCTCACGCTCGCTCCGGCCGCCCGCGTTGCGGGCGCCGGCTCTGAAGGCGTGGTGGTCACCGGCGTCGATTCTTCCGGTATCGCCGCCGATCACGGCTTCTCGACCGGCGACGTGATTCTGGAAGTCGCCGGCAAGTCCGTTTCAACGCCAGCCGACGTGCGCACGGTCATCACCGGCGCCCGGAACGACGGCAAGCGCAATGTGTTGATGCGAGTGAAGAAGGGTGACAGCCACCCGCTTCGTCGCCTTGCCGGTCGGGAGCGGCTGACGAGTTTGAGGATGTGCTGCCGGCACCCGTCGCCCCCGCCGGTGGTCCGACCTCAACGGGACGGGCCTCGTGCCCGTCCCGGCATATTCCTGGAAAGCGGGCGGACTTGACGGTTCGGCCGCTTTCGCTCCGAACTCCAGCCCTGGCACCCGTCGCCCCCGCCGGGGTGGGGTCGTTGAGGGGGTGGCGGGACAATCCCGCCACCCCCTCGCGTACGAAACGGGGGCAAGCAGGCCGGGAATTGACTTAAGGCCGAATTGACTGGAATTGGTGTAACCGATGCCCACTTATGCGGATATTCACAGGGCTCGCGCCTCCGGCCGGCCGGCCGATGCGCAACCGGATCGGGTCACCATGCGCCTTCTGGTCATCGAGGACGACCGCGACGCCGCCGACTATCTAGTCAAGGCGTTCCGCGAAGTCGGACATGTCGCCGACGCCGCCACCGACGGTGACGACGGCCTGGCGATGGCGCTCGACGGCGAATACGACATTCTCATTGTCGACCGCATGCTGCCTAAGCGCGACGGGCTGTCGCTGATCGGCACCCTGCGGGCCAAGGGCATCGAAACGCCCGCGCTCATTTTGTCCGCGCTCGGCCAGGTCGATGACCGGGTCAAGGGACTGCGCGCCGGCGGCGACGACTACCTGCCAAAGCCCTATTCGTTCTCCGAACTGCTGGCGCGGGTCGAGGTGCTGGCCCGCCGCCGCGGCGGCCGCAACGAGGAAACCGTGCTGCGGGTCGGCGATCTCGAGCTCGACCGGCTGTCGCATCAGGTCCGCCGGGGCGCGGACGAGATCACGCTGCAACCGCGCGAATTCCGCCTGCTGGAATACCTGATGAAGCATGCCGGGCAGGTGGTCACCCGCACCATGCTGCTGGAAAACGTGTGGGACTACCATTTCGACCCGCAAACCAATGTGATCGACGTCCACATCTCGCGCTTGCGCTCGAAAATCGATAAAGGTTTCTCCCAGCCGCTTCTGCATACGATCCGCGGCGCGGGATACATGATACGTGACGGCGCTCGGTAAACTTTTTCGCACCACCACGTTCAAGCTGACGCTGGTCTATTTGACCGTGTTCGCGCTGTTCGCGGCGTTTCTGCTGGGCTATTTCGCCCTCAACACCCGCCGCCTGATCACCGAACAGATCACCGATACGGTCAATGCCGAGATCACCGGGCTGTCGGAGCAGTACCGGATCGGCGGCATAAGGCGCCTGGTAGTCGTGGTCGATGCGCGCGCCCGCCGGCCGGGATCGAGCCTCTATCTCGTCACCACCTTCGCCGGCGAGGCGCTTGCCGGCAACGTCACCGCCTTGCCGACCGGCATCCTCGACAATGCCGGCTGGACCGAGACAGCCTACCGCCGGCTCGACGAAGGCGAGGGACCAGAGCATCCCGAGCATCTTGCGCTGGCGCGGGTATTTCAGCTTCCGGGCGGCTTCCGCCTGCTGGTCGGACGCGATCTCGACGAGCGCGAGCGGCTCTACCACATCGTCCTCGACGCCGGACGCTGGTCGATCGCCATCGTGATCGTGCTGGGTCTTGCCGGCGGACTTTTCGTCACGCGCCGCGTGCTTCGTCGCGTCGATGCGATGACGGAAACCACCCGCACCATCATGGACGGCGATCTCGGCGAGCGGCTGCCGGTGGCCGGCACCGGCGACGAGCTCGATCGGCTGGCGGAAAACCTCAATGTCATGCTGGAGCGCATCGAGGCGCTGATGCACGGCTTGAAGGAGGTCTCCGACAATATCGCGCACGATCTCAAGACGCCGCTCACGCGTCTGCGCAATCGCGCCGAGCAGGCGCTGCGCACGGCCAAGAGCGAGGCCGAATACCGCGCAGCGATCGATGCCACCATCGAGGAATCCGACGGGCTGATTCGCACCTTTAACGCGCTGTTGATGATCGCGCGCGCGGAATCCGGCCAGGCGCGCGGCGACATGAGCGAATTCGACGCCGCCGAGATCGCCCACGACATCGGCGAGCTCTATGAGCCGCTGGCCGAGCAGAAGGGCATTGCGCTTAAAGTCGAGGCCGACACGCCGGCGCCGCTCAAGGGCAACCGCGAGCTGGTCAGCCAGGCGCTCGCCAATCTGGTCGACAACGCCATCAAATATGCCGCGCCGCTCGACAAGGCGGCGAACGGCGCGCCGTCGGAAATCGTGGTGCGTGCGCTCAACGAGGGCGACCGCATCCTGCTCACCGTCACCGACAACGGGCCGGGCATTCCGGAATCCGACCGCTCCCGCGTGGTCGAACGGTTCGTGCGGCTCGAGCAAAGCCGCTCGCAACCGGGCTCCGGCCTGGGCTTAAGCCTCGCCTCGGCGGTGGCGCGGCTGCATGGCGGCGAATTGACGCTGGCGGACAACCATCCGGGCCTCAAAAGCGTCATTGCCTTGCCGCGCGGAGGGCCGCTACAGAGTGCGGGATGAGGCCGCCCGCCAAAAGGAAAGCTGCCGCCAAGAAGGCTTGCGCGAAAGCCGGCCGCCGGCGCTAAATCCGGCGGTACCGGCGTGCCGCAGATGCGCGGCGGCGCGACGCTGGCCGAGCGGATCGTGACGGCGCCGCATCTGGTTGATGCTAAAGCCGCGCGCGCACGCATTGCCGAATGGCTTGACGGCTTGCAGGCGGCAGAGGCCAAGCGGCTCAAGGCGCTGCTCGCCGCTCATCCAACCGTCAACACGCTGCTCGAAAGCCTCACCGAAAACTCGCCTTTTTTGTGGGAACTGGCGAGCCGCGAACCCGACCGTCTGCTCCGGTTGCTGGGCTGCGACCCGGACCGGCATCTCAGCGCTCTGCTCGCCGATAACGGCCGCGCCGTAGCTTCAACCAACGACGAGACGCAGGCGATGCGGCTGCTTCGCCGCATGAAAGCGGAAGCAGCTTTGCTGATCGCGCTGGCCGACATTGGCGGCGTATGGCCGGTGATGCGGGCGGCGCGCGCGCTCACCGATCTCGCCGATACCGCGGTCGATGCCGCGGCCCGTTTTGTGCTGGCCGAGGCCGCGCGCGCCGGGCGCCTGACGCCAAAGGATAAAGCGCAGCCGCAGGTCGGCAGCGGCTACATCGTGCTGGCGATGGGCAAGATGGGGGCATTCGAGCTCAACTACTCGAGCGATATCGATCTCATCGTGTTCTACGATCCTGCGGCGCCGGCCGTGCCGAAAGACTCCGAACCGGCGTCGTTGTTCGTGCGGCTGACGCAGCGGCTGGTGAAGCTTCTGGCACGAGCGCACCGCGGACGGCTACGTGTTCCGCACCGATCTGCGGCTGCGGCCCGATCCGGCGTCGACCGCGATCGCGATCTCGACCGCGGCGGCGATGTCTTACTACGAAAGCGTCGGGCAGAACTGGGAGCGCGCAGCGCATGATCAAGGCGCGCGCCTGCGCCGGCGACATCGCGGCGGGCGAGGCGTTGCTCAACGAATTGTCGCCGTTCGTGTGGCGCAAATATCTCGATTTTGCCTCGGTCGCCGACGTGCACGCCATGAAGCGGCAGATCAACGCCTATCGCGGTCATGGCGAGATCGCGGTCGAAGGCCACAATATCAAGCTCGGCCGCGGCGGCATTCGCGAAATCGAGTTCTTCGCGCAGACCCAGCAATTGATCGCGGGCGGACGCAATCCGGCGCTGCGCGACCGCGACACGCTCACCACCCTCGACAAGCTCGAGCACGATCGCTGGATCGACGCGGCGGCGCGCGACGACATGAAGCAGGCCTATTGCTTCCTGCGCACGGTCGAGCACCGGCTGCAGATGGTCAATGACGAGCAGACGCAGAGCTTGCCGGCCGAGCGCGCCGACCTCGAACGCTTCGCGCGTTTTCTCGGTTTCGCGAACCGCGATGCCTTCGCCAAGGTCCTGCTCGGCCATCTAGAGAAGGTTCAGCGGCATTACTCCCGCCTGTTCGAGAAGCGCGCCCGGCGCCGACCAGCCGGCGCTGGTATTCTTGAGCGCTGCCGACGACCGCAAGACGCTCGACCGCCTGGCCGAACTCGGTTTCCGCGCGCCGCTGGAGGCCTCGGGCATCGTCCGCAATTGGTTTGCAGGCGACCATCGTTCGCTTAAAGGCGAGGCCGCGCGCGGCCACCTTGAGGCGCTGTTGCCGGTGCTGATGGAGCACCTCGGGCGGACCGACAATCCCGAACGCCACGCTGGTGCTGTTCGATCATTTCCTCGCCAATCTGCATGGCGCGGCGCGGCTGTTGTCGCTGCTGCGGCAAAAGCCCGACCTCATTGCGCTGATCACGCTGGTGCTTGGCATTGCGCCAAGGCTCGCCGACACGCTGGCGCGCAATCCGCAGGTCATGGATGCGCTGGTCGACCCGAGCTTCTTCGGCACCTTGCCGGACGACGCCGAGCTCGGCCGGCGGCTCGACGCGGCGCTGGCGCAATCGCGCTACGACGAGGACCTGCTCGAACGCATTCGCATGTTCGGGCTCGAATACATGTTCCTGATCGGCGTGCGGATTTTGTCCGGCACGGTGACGGCGCGGCGGCCGGGGAAGCCTTCGCGCGGCTGGCGGACGCGGTGATCCGCGCCGTGCATCGTGCGGTCGCGGACAATTTCGCGGCCACCCACGGCCATATGCGCGGCGAGGAGACCGCGGTGCTCGCCATGGGCAAGCTCGGCGGCCGCGAGATGACGGCGACCTCCGATCTCGACCTGATCATGGTCTACGACTTCGACGACAAGCACCCGGAGTCGAACGGGACGCGGCCGCTCTACGGCGCGCAATATTTCGCGCGGCTGACCCAGCGGCTGATCAATGCGCTGACCGCGCAGACCAACTACGGCGCGCTGTACCAGGTCGATATGCGGCTGCGTCCATCGGGACGGGCAGGGCCGCTGGCGACGCAGATCGCCGGCTTTACCAGCTATCAGGAAACCGAGGCCTGGACCTGGGAGCACATGGCGCTCACGCGCGCGCGGGTGGTGTCGGCGTCACCGGAGTTCGGCGAGCGAGTTGAGCACGTCATCGGATATATTTTGCGGCGGCCGCGCGATCCCGAGCAGATCGCCGGCGACGTGGTGGAGATGCGCGCCGCGATTGCCAAGGAAAAAGGCGACCGCGAGCGCTGGGACCTCAAATACGCCGCCGGCGGGCTGATCGACCTCGAATTCATCGCGCAATATCTGCAGCTCGTGCACGCGCACGCCTTGCCCGAAATCCTCGACACCTCGACCGCGCGCGTGCTCGACAAGGCTTGGGGCTTACGCGTGCTGCCGGTAAGGGATGCCGAAGTGTTGCGCCCGGCGGTGCAGCTCTATCACGATCTCACGCAGATCCTGCGGCTGTGCCTGGCCGGCCCGTTCGATCCCAAGACCGCGGGTGCGGGGCTGTTACGCCTGCTGGCGCGCGCCGCCGACGTGCCGGATTTTGCCACCCTCGATGCCACGGTGATCGAGACGCAGAAGAAAGTGCGCGACAGCTTCGTACGGATTTTGGGGAAGGCGCCGTAACGCATGACCCCGAAAAGTGGGAACCGGTTTTCGGGCAAGATCATGCGCACTTTAAAAAACAAATCTTCAGGCGGCTTCCTCCTTCGGCAGCGGACATTGCGGCTTGAGCGGCAGCCGCACCACCACCAGCGTGCCTTTGCCGAGCGTGGAGCGGATGCGCATGCGGCCGCCGTGCAGATCGACCAGCGACTTGGCGATGGCGAGCCCCAGCCCCGAGCCCTGATGGCTCTTGGTGAGCTGGCTTTCGACCTGTTCGAACGGACGCCCAAGTCTTGCGAGCGCGTCCTTGGCGATGCCGATGCCGGTGTCGGCGATGCCGAGCACGATGCAGTGGTCGGAGGCGCGCCCGCGCACGGTGACGCGGCCGCCTGCCGGCGTGAACTTCACCGCATTCGACAGCAGATTGAGCGCGATCTGCTTGAACGCGCGGCGGTCGGCGCGCAGCTGCAAGTCGGGCGCAATGCGGGCGACGAGCTTGAGCTGTTTGTCCTGCGCCCGCGCGGAGACGACGCGCATGGCGTCGGCCAGCAGCGTATCGAGGTCGAGATCCTCGAAATCGAGCCGGATACGGCCGGCCTCGATCTTCGACATGTCGAGAATGTCGTTGATGACCTCGAGCAGGTATTGGCCGCTGCCGCGGATGTCGCTGCAATATTCGTGATATTTCTCGGCGCCGAGCGGGCCGAACATCCCCGATTCCATGATCTCGGAAAAACCGATGATGGCGTTGAGCGGCGTGCGCAGTTCGTGGCTCATATTGGCGAGGAATTTCGACTTCGCCTGGTTGGCCTCCTCGGCGCGGGTCTTTTCCTCGGCGTATTTCTCGGCCAGTTCCGCTAGCCGCTGCTGCGAGGCGCGCAGGTCGGAGATCGGTCGCCATCTGGCGCTTCTCGCTGTCGACCAGCTTTTCCTCGTGGGTCTTGAGCGCGGTGATGTCGGTGCCGACCGACACATAGCCGCCGTCCTTGGTGCGCCGCTCGCTGATGTGCAGCCAGCGGCCGTCCTCGAGCTGCGCCTCGAAGGTGCGCGCGCCGGGAACGCTCGGCCCGGCGGTGACGATCTTGTTGCGCACCACCGGCTTGCTGCCGGCCGCGACCACCGACTCGTAGGAGGCGCCGACCGTGATCGCCGCGTCGGGCAGGTTGTGCAGCTCCTGGAAATTCGAATTGCACAGCACCAGCCGATTGTCGGCATCCCACAGCACGAAGGCTTCCGGAATGGTCTCGATGGCGTCGCGCAGGCGCATGTCGGCGGCGACCGTCTTTTCGACCAGGCTCTTCTGCTCGGTGATGTCGACGGCGATGCCGATCAGATGCAGGCCCGGCTCGCCGGGCTGGCGCACCAGTTCGCAACGGGCGCGCAGCCAAACCCAGTGGCCGTCGGCGTGACGCATGCGGAAGGCGTGGTCGATGGACGGTCATCTTGGCATCGGCGAGCTCGGTCGCCAGCTCGTAGAGCTGCACGTCGTCCGGATGCACCAGCGCGCTGACGTCGCCGAACGGCAGCAGGTTGTCCTTGGCCTCCAGCCCGAGGATGTCGAACATCGACTGCGACCAGAAGATGCGGCCGCGCGCGAGGTCCCAGTCCCACAAGCCGCAGCGGCCACGGTTGAGCGCGGTATCGATGCGGCTGCGGACCGTTTCGTAGATCAGGTCCGCTTCGCGCGCTCGCGTCGCCTGCCAGTGGAAGGCGAAGCCGAGGATCAGCACGACAAAGCCGGTGGTGGCCGACAGCGTGATGGTCAGCGTGGTGAGCGAGCGCCAGGAGGCCAGCGCCGCGTCGCGCGATTGCACGACCGCGATCTGGCCGAACGGGGCATTGAGCATGCGCACGGTCGCCAGCGCGCGGGTGTCGTCGGGCAGCGTGATTTCGAGCACGCCGGCGCCGGCGCCGAAGGTGGTGAGCGGTTGCGTCGGCCCGAGCAGATCGATCAGGCGGCGGCCGATGGTGGCGTCGGTGGCGGGCGTGGCGGCCGCGACCACGCCCTCCGCATTGGTCAGCAGGAAGTGGCGTCCGACGCCGGTCGCCCAGGGCGGCAGCGCGCGCGCCAGCACCTCCTGCGGCCGCTCGACCGCGTCGTTGGGCTGCTTGAGCGGTTGTTGCAGGCGCTCGGCGGCGAGATCGGCGACCGCTTCGAGCGAAATGACCATGGTGTTGAGGGTCTGCCGGCGCTGGTCGAGCACCTGCACGACCGCGCCGACGCAGATGGTGGCGAGAAATGCGATGATCAGCACCGGAACCGCGCGCCGGAGCAAGGGCTCGGCCGTCAGCAGCCGCCGATACGCCGGTTTGGCGATCGATTGCGCGAGGCCCTTTATGGAATCCGGATGTGCAGACGCACTCGCCACGCCGGCGCGCGCCATAGACGGCCTCCGTTCGGAATTTCCCCTGTCACCCTGAAACGGAAGGATGTGCCGCATCGCTTTCCGAATCACTTGGCGATTGGAATCGATGGGCGCTGATTTGTCGAGAGTCCGAAGAGTCAATTATTTAAAAATCGTTACCCACGAGTTTTTTAGGCCACGCAAAGGTTACCAGTGCGCGGCTCATCAGGGGGCGGCCAGCGCGCGTTCCACGATATCGGACAGATCGCGCGAGAGGTTGGGCGCGGCCTTGATGCGCTCAAGTGCGGCTTCCGCCTTGCCGCGGCGGCCGGCCTCCAGCGTGCGCCAGGTGCGGAACGCGGTGGCCATGCGCGCCGCCAGTTGCGGATTTTTCGGATCGAGCGTGAGAATATTGTCGGCGACGAAGTCGTAGCCGACGCCGTCGGCGCGGTTGAACTGGGTTGCGTTGGCTTGCGCGAAGGCGCCGATCAGCGCGCGCACGCGGTTGGGATTGGCGAGCGAGAAGGCGGGGTGGGCGGTCAGTGCGCGCACTTTCGTTAAGCGTGTCCGGCTGCGGGATCATGGCCTGCAGCGAGAACCATTTGTCCACCACCAGCGCATCGGCGGCGTAGCGCGCATAGAAATCGGCAAGCGCGCGCTCGCGTTCGGCGCATTCGTGCAGCGACAAGGTCGCCAGCGCCGCCATGCGGTCGGTCATGTTGTCGCTGGCCTCGTATTGCCGTGCGGCGCGCGCGATGGCCTCGGGCTTGGCGGTCGCCGCCAAAAGATCGAGTGCGACATTGCGCAAGGCGCGGCGTCCGGCGCTGGCCGCGTCGGGCGAGTAGTGGCCGGCAAATGCCAGGCGGTCGTAAATCGCGGCCAGCGCGGGCCCAAGTTTGTCGCCGACGCTTGCGCGTAAAGCAGCGCGCGCGCGGAAGATCGCATCCGGATCGATGTCGCGGCCGATCTCGCGCGCGATATCGCCTTCGCCCGGCGGAACCAGCGCGAGCGCGACGAAGGCCGGCTCCAGCGTCGCATCCTCGAGAATGGCGGCCAGCGCCGCGATCAGCTTGTCGTCGATGCGCGGCGATTTTCCGGCGCGCAGCGCTGCCACATTGTCGATCAGCAGCCGCATCGAGGTCGTCTGCAGCGCCTGCCAGCGATTGAATCGCGTCGGTGTCATGCGCCGCCAGGAAATCGAGATCGTCAGCATCGAGATCGCTGACAAGCTTGATCGGGGCGGAGAAGCCGCGATTGATCGAAAGCACCGGCCGCTCGGCGATGTCGGAGAATTCGAAGGTCTGCGCTGGTTCGGTGAGCACCAGCACGCCGTGTTCGATTGTCCCGCCGTTCGATAGCTTGAGCGGCAGATCGCGGCCATCCTTGCCGACCAAGCCAACGCCAAGCGGGATCACCATCGGCTCTTTGGTCGGCTGATTGGGTGTGGGCGGCACGCTTTGTTTGCATTCGAGCGTGTAAGTCTTGCGCGCGGGATCGAAACGGGTGCTGACGGTCACCTCCGGCGTGCCGGCTTGGCTGTACCAGCGCATGAATTGCGTCATGTCGCGGCCGCTGGCGTCGGCGAAGCATTGGATGAACTGCTCGACGGTCGCCGCGTGTCCGTCATGGCGCGCGAAATAGAGATCCATGCCGGCGCGGAATTTCTCCTTGCCGATCAGCGTCTGCACCATGCGCACCACTTCCGCGCCCTTCTCGTACACGGTGCTGGTGTAGAAGTTATTGATCTCCTTGTATAATTCCGGCCTGACCGGATGCGCCAGCGGCCCCGCATCCTCGATGAATTGCGCGGCGCGCAAGCCGCGCACGTCGGCGATGCGCTTCACCGGCCGCGAGCGCATGTCGGATGAAAATTCCTGGTCGCGGAAAACCGTGAGGCCTTCCTTCAGGCAGAGCTGAAACCAGTCGCGGCAGGTGATGCGGTTGCCGGTCCAGTTGTGAAAATATTCGTGCGCGATCACCGCCTCGATCTGGGCGAAGTCGGTATCGGTCGCGGTGTCCGCGCTCGCCAGCACGTATTTGTCGTTGAAGACATTGAGGCCCTTGTTCTCCATCGCGCCCATGTTGAAGTCGGAGACGGCGACGATCATGAAAATATCGAGATCGTATTCGCGGCCGAACGCCTGCTCGTCCCAGCGCATGGCGCGTTTGAGCGAATCCATTGCATAGCCGCAGCGATCTTGCTTGCCGGGCTCGACAAAGATGCGCAGCACGACATCGCGTCCGGACATGGTGCGGAAGCGGTCCTCGACATGAACGAGATTGCCGCCGACCAGCGCGTAAAGATAAGAAGGCTTGGGATGCGGATCGTGCCAGACCGCGAAATGCCGCCCGCCCGGAAGGTCCCCGCTCTCGACCAGATTGCCATTCGACAACAGCACGGGCGCCTCGGCTTTTTCGGCCTCGATGCGCGTGCTGTAGACCGCCATCACGTCGGGACGGTCGGGGAAGTAAGTGATGCGGCGGAAGCCTTCGGCCTCGCATTGCGTGCAATAGGTGCCGCTCGAGCGATAAAGGCCCGAAAGCTGGGTGTTGGCCGATGGATCGACCAGCGTCTCGATCTCCAGCGTGAACGGCCGGTTTGGCACCTGCGGAATGGTGAGGTTGTCCGGCGTGGCGACGTAACTGTCGGCCGGCAGCACGGTTCCGTCGAGTTTGAGCGACAGCAGCGAGAGCCCGTCGCCGTCCAGAACCAGCGGCGCCGCGGCGGATTGCGGATTGGGCTTGAGCGCAAGCGTCGCGCGCACTTTGGTCTGCGTCGGATGCAGCGAAACGTCGAGCGCGACGGTTTCCACCAGCCAGTCGGGCGGGCGGTAATCTTTCAGGCGGATGGGCTGGGCAATATCGGTGCGCATGGGCTTTGATCTAAGATGTCCGGCACGGAATTGAAAGAAAGTAATTGGAAGGAAGAATGATGGCGAGCATGCAGGCCATGGTGCTCGACAAGCCACGAACGCCGCTCGTTCTGCGCGAGCGGCCGTTACCGGCGGCGGGTGAGGGCGAGCTCCTGATCACGGTCGCCGCCTGTGGCGTCTGCCGCACCGATCTGCATGTGGTGGATGGCGAACTGACCAATCCAAAGCTTCCGATCGTGCCGGGCCACGAGATCGTCGGTCGCGTCGCTGCGATCGGTGCGGGCGTGCGCGGCTTTACCATCGGCGAGCGCGTCGGCGTGCCGTGGCTGGGCGCGACCTGCGGGTCATGTCCTTATTGCCGCGCCGATGCCGAGAACCTGTGCGATGCGCCGGTGTTCACCGGCTATACCCGCGACGGTGGCTATGCATCCCACGCGATCGCCGATGCGCGCTACTGCTTTCCGCTCGGCGAGCACGGTGGCGACGCCGAGATCGCGCCCTGGCTTTGCGCCGGGCTGATCGGTTGGCGCAGCTATCGCATGGCGGGCGAAGGCAAGACGCTCGGCCTCTACGGCTTCGGCGCCGCCGCCCATATCCTGGCGCAGGTCGCGCGCTGGCAGGGGCGGCGCGTGTTTCGCCTTCACCCGCAAGGGCGATGCGGCCGCGCAGGATTTCGCGCGCGCGCTCGGCGCGGTATGGGCCGGCAGTTCCGACGAAGCGCCGCCCGAGCCGCTCGATGCCGCGATCATCTTTGCGCCCGTGGGCGCGCTGGTGCCGGCCGCGCTCAAGGCGGTGAAGAAGGGCGGGCGCGTGGTTTGCGGCGGCATCCACATGTCCGATATCCCGAGCTTCCCCTATTCGCTGCTGTGGGAGGAACGGCACGTCATGTCGGTGGCGAACCTCACGCGCGCGGACGCGCGCGAGTTTCTCGAGATCGCGCCCAAGGCTGGCGTGACCTGCGAGGTCACGCGCTATCCGCTCGCACGCGCCAACGATGCGCTTTCGGATTTGCGCGAAGGCCGTATGCAGGGCGCGGCGGTGCTGATTCCGTAGATGAGCGTCAGCGCGTCGGCTCGGCGTGGCCGATCACGCGCTTGATCGAGGGCGAGCGCGCACGCAAGGCGCGCTCCAGCGCATCGACCTTCTCGTGCACGGTCTGCACGCTTAAGCCCGGATCGACGCGGCAATGAAAATTGACGATCTCGCCCTCGTCGGTCTCGCGCACGCGCACGTCATGCACATCGCGGACGGTGCGGCCGTCGGCGGCGAGCTCGGCAAGCGCGATCTCGACCGCCTTCACCCGCTCGGGCGGCGCCTCGCGGCCGGAGGCGCGGTGCGGCTGCAACGGTTCGATGTGGGTGTCGACTTCCACGCTGGCGCCGAGCTCTGCCGCGATCGCCTTTTCCAATCCATCCGCCGCGGCGTGTGCGTCGCGCAAGGATTGCTTGCCGTCGACTTCCAGATCGAGCGAGATCGCCAGCCGGTCCTTCAGGTCATGCACCATCACGTGATGCACGGCGAGCGCCCGGTTGCGCGCGATCACCATCACGCGATCGAGCACGGTCTCGTTGTTGAGCGCCACCGGATCGGTGGTCACCGTTGGCTCCGCCCCCGGCATCTGCTTGCGGATGGCGCCGGCGACCGCGTCCTTGATCGCGCTCACGCGATCGAGCGGCAGCGTGCGGCTGACCGCGACGGTCAGATCGATAAAGGTCTTTTCTCCAACGGCGCGAGCGCGCACTTGTTCGACCGCGACCACGCCGGGGACACTTGCGGCAATGGCGGTGATTGTCTCGGCGGCGCCTTCGGGCGCCACGTCGGTGAGCGCGTCGATGGTGCGCCGTCCCAGCCGCCAGCCGGCGACGCAGACCAGCACCGCCACCACCAGCGCGGCGGTGGAATCCGCCCAGGGCAGGCCGTAACGCACGCCGGCCAGACCGATCAGAACCGCGAGCGACGACCAAAGGTCGGATGAAAAATGCAGCGCGTCGGCTTCCAGCGCTTGGCTCTGCGTCTGTTTCGCGGTGCGCGATAACGCGCGCGACCGGAAAAAATCGACCACAATCGATGCTGCGATCACGCCGAACGCCCAGACGGTGGCTTCGACCACATGGCCTTCGTGCTCGGTCAGCCGCTTGACTGCTTCCCAAATCACCACGCCCGAGAGCAGGAATAAAAGCGCGGTTTCAGCTAGCGCGGAGACCGCTTCGAACTTGCCGTGGCCGTAAGGGTGTTCCTTGTCAGCCGGCTTGCCGGAAATGCGCACGGCGGCATAGGTCATCAACGTGGCGCCGAGGTCGATCAGCGAGTGGCCTGCTTCCGACAGGATCGCGAGCGAGCCGGTGGCGAATCCGACCAGGGCCTTAGCGATCGTCAGCGCGGCCGATGCGGCGATCGACGACAGTGCGACTTGTTCTTTTTCGTTTTGCATGCGGCGCCTTAGGTCACAGCGTGATCGGCTTGCCGGCCGCCGCCGCCGAGCGGGTGACCGCGTCGAGAATACGGATATTGGCGAGCAGTTGCTCGGTGGAAAAACGATAGGGCGCGCGGCCTTCGACCGCATCGGCCCAAGCCTCGAAATTCATCCGCACCGTATTGGCGTGGTCATAGCTGCGGGTCTGCCGGTTTCCATCGGGTCCACAATGGACGAAGCTCGACGGGATGCCCTTGTCGACATTACCGCCTTCCTGCACCTCGACCCAGCCCTGGTCGCAAACAAGCGTGAAGCGCCCATAGAACGGCGGCGTCGACAGACACGTGATGCGCCCGCGCGCGCCGCCCGCAAAATTGATCTCGGCGCTGACAAAATCTTCCGACGGTGCCGGAAATATTTGCGAGGCGGTGCACGCCGCGACGCGGGCCGGTTGGCCTGCGAGCGATACGAACATATCGCCGAGATGGATGCCGAGCGCGGTCCAGGCGCCGGCCGGCGCGTGTTTGGGGTCGCGGCGCCAGTTCGCCGGATCCATTTTGCGGAAATTGTTGTGGCTGACATTGGCGTCCATATGCAGAATGCGCCCGAGCGCGCCGCTCTCGAACAGCCGGCGCATTTCCTCCATCGCCGGTTCATATCGGCGTTCATGCCCGATGCCGAGCACGCCGCCAGCCTTGGCGCAGGCCGCTAATATCCGCTCCGCGCTGGCCGCGGTGAGCGCCAAGGGCTTTTCGCAGAACACCTGTTTGCCGGCAGCGTATGCGGCAACCGCCATCTCCTCGTGCAGCGCATGCGGCGTGACCACCGCGATCGCGTCAAGGTCGGAGCGCTTGAGCAGCGCCTGGTAATTGTCCGTGAGCTCGAACTTGTGGGCGGCCGCGAACGGCGCCGCCATCTTGCGGTCGATATCGCAGCCGGCCACCACCTTGAAACGCGGACTCTCAGTGAGGCAGGTCACGATCTGCTTGCCCCACCAGCCGAGCCCGATAATGCCGATCCGGATCATCCGTCAGAATTCCGCCGCCGCTTGTGAATTTCGCGGCATGCTGCCCTATGGCCGACGGTTCTGCTAGGGTCGTAGCCGGTTACCGGGTTGAAATCGAAAATAGGGGAGGATACGCGTGCGTGCATTGAGATGGTTTTTGGTGGCGCTGATTGCAGCCATGCTGCCGGGCGCCGTTGCGGCGGAAACCTATCCCAGCCGGCCGATCAAGCTGGTCGTGCCGTTCCCTCCCGGCGGCCCGAACGACATCATCGCGCGCGTCGTCGCGCAGCGGATGTCAGAACTTCTCGGGCAGACCGTCGTGATCGACAATCGCAGCGGGGCGGGCGGGGTGGTCGGCACCGATGCGGTCGCCAAGGCAGCACCCGATGGCTACACGATTGGCATCTGCAGCGCCGGCGCGATCGCCATCAGCGCGAGCCTCGGCGAAAAAGTTCCTTACAATTCGACCAAGGATCTGACCGCGATCACCCTGGTGGCGTCGGTGCCCGAACTGCTGGTGGTCCCGGCCGGACTTAATGTCAATTCCTTCGCTGAACTGGTTAAGTTGGTGAATTCAAAACCGGGACAGCTCAATTTCGCGTCCACCGGCCCGGGCAGCATGCCGCATCTGGCCGGCGAGCTGTTGAAGATCAACGGCAAGCTCAACATCGTGCACGTGCCCTATCGCGGTGCCGCGCCGGCGGTGAATGACCTGCTCGGCGGGCAGGTGCAAATGATGTTTGCCGACATTCCGGTGCTGCTGCCGCATGTGCAGGCCGGCAAATTGAAGGCGCTGGCGATCGCCAGCAAGACGCGCGCGCCGTCGCTGCCCGACGTGAAGACGCTCGGCGAGCTCGGTCTGGCGAACGTCGATGCCGAAAATTGGTACGGCATGATCGGCCCCGCCAATATGCCGAAGGATATCGTCGAGAAGCTCAATGCGGTGACGGTCCAGGCGCTGAAATCGCCCGGCGTGATTGAAAAACTGTCGCCGCAGGGCGCCAATCTGGTTGGCGATAGACCTGAGCAGTTTGCCGCCTTTATCAAAACGCGAAATTGCCAAATGGGCAAAGGTGGTCGAAGCGTCAGGGGCCAAGCAACAGGCGCAATAGGGTCAGCTTGCTCAACCTCAGCGTTGCCAATACATAGGCGTCATGAAGCTAGACCGCCGTTTCTGCGTGGCGCCGATGATGGAATGGACCGACCGGCATTGCCGGTTTTTCCATCGCCTGCTCACACGCCGCGCACTGATCTATACCGAAATGCTGAC
Source organism: uncultured Alphaproteobacteria bacterium (assembly GCA_963781875.1). Taxonomy (GTDB): domain Bacteria; phylum Pseudomonadota; class Alphaproteobacteria; order Rhizobiales; family Xanthobacteraceae; genus Pseudolabrys. The sequence continues at coordinate 708,745 of CAWAHP010000004.1, read as the reverse complement.
CACCGGCGCGGTGCTGCGGGGCGATCGTGCGCGGCTGCTCGGCTTCGATGCGTTCGAGCATCCGGTTGCGCTCCAGCTCGGCGGCAGCGATCCGGCCGCGCTCGTGCAATCGGCCCGCATCGGCGAGGACTTCGGCTACGACGAGATCAATCTGAATATCGGCTGTCCGTCCGACCGGGTGCAGGAGGGCCGCTTTGGCGCTTGCCTGATGGGCGAACCGGCGCTGGTTGCCGATTGCGTGGCCGCCATGAAAGCCGCGGTGAGAATTCCGGTGACCGTGAAATGCCGCCTCGGCATCGACGAGCAGGATCCGGAGCAGGCGTTGTTTTCCTTTAGCGCTGCGGTAAAGGCGGCGGGAACCGATGCGCTGATTGTGCACGCGCGCAAGGCCTGGCTGAAGGGTTTGTCGCCGCGTGAAAACCGCGACGTGCCGCCGCTCGACTATGCGGTCGTGCACCGCCTCAAAGTCGCGCATCCCGATCTCGCAATCGTGCTCAATGGCGGCATCGCCAGCCTCGCGCAGGCGCAAGCCCAGCTCGCGCACGTCGATGGGGTGATGATGGGGCGGGCCGCCTATCAGGAGCCTTGGCGTCTTCTCGACGTCGATCCGCTGCTTTACGGCGAACCGGCGTCGTTTGCCTCTCCGAAGGACGCCGCGCTGGCGCTGATCCCGTATATCGAGCGCGAATTGGGCAAGGGCGTACGGCTGCATGCCATCACCCGCCATGTGCTCGGCCTGTTCCGCGCGGTGCCGGGCGCGCGCGCCTTCCGGCGACATCTGGCGACCGAAGCGGTCAAGCCCGGCGCCGGCGCGTCGGTCATGGCTGATGCGATTGCGCATGTGCTGGACACAAGCGCGGATTTAGCGCACATCGCCGCGTAATCCACACCTGCCTGCCGCACCATTCCGGGGAATTATATTGCTGGGCTATCCGATCGGCGAGATCGTCTTGCTCGCGCTTTGGATCGCGGGCGCCGGCATCCTGGTTGGCATTCTCGCCGGCCTGTTCGGCATTGGCGGCGGCGCTATCATCGTGCCCGTGCTGTACGAAGTATTCCGTGCGCTCGACGTGCCGGAAGACGTGCGCATGCAGATGTGCATCGGCACCTCGCTCGCCATCATCGTGCCGACCACGGTGCTCTCCTATATCGCCCACAAAAAGAAGGGCGCGGTGATCCCGCATGTGGTGCGCATCTGGGCGTTTCCCGCGGTGGCCGGCGTGGCGATCGGTTCGGTGACCGCGTTCTACGCGCCGGCGCCGGTGTTTAAGATCGCGTTCGTCATCTTCGCAAGCTTCATCGCCGTGCGCATGCTGTTCGGCGGCGACCGCTTGAGCCTCGGCAAGGAATTGCCGGGCCGCGGCCTGCTTGCATTCTACGGCTTCATCACCGGGTTATTTTCATCGCTCGTCGGCGTGAGCGGCGGCGCGGTATCGAACGCGGTGCTCACACTCTACGGCCAGTCGATGCAGCGCGCGGTCGCGACCTCGGCTGGCATCGGCGTGCCGATCACTATTGCCGGGACCATCGGCTACATGCTGGCCGGCTGGCCGCATATGGCGCAGTTGCCACCGTTGTCGATCGGTTTCGTCTCGCTGCTCGGTTTCGCACTGATGGCGCCGGTGTCGAGCTATACCGCGAGCTACGGCGTGCGGCTGGCGCACTGGCTGCCGCGGCGCAAGCTCGAGATTGCCTTCGGCATTTTCCTGATGTTGGTGTCGCTGCGATTTATTGTCAGCTTGCTTTAGCTGCGCGTGTTACGGATGCCCGCGCATCCGCAACTTGTCGCCGCGAACTTCCCAGCTTTCCAGCCGGTTGAGGAAGCTCATGCCGAGCAGATTGTTCTTGAGCTGTCCCGGCTGCGCCACCAGCGCCGGCACCGCGCGTTCGGTCAATCCGCCGACCGCGAGGCGGTCGAGCGTCACCGCGGCGGCGCGCGTGCGGCCATTGGCGGTGTCGACATTGACCGTGTAGTTGAGCACTTCGATCGGCAAGCCGGCGGCCTTGGCCGCTTCCTGCGTCAGCACCACCGAGCTTGCGCCGGTGTCGAGCACCATCGCTGTGCGTACACCGTTGATATGCGTTGCCACCGTGAAGTCGCCGCCAGCGCCGCGCACGACTTCGACATTGCGGCCATGGCCGGCGACGTGGCCCGGCATCAATTCCGCGATCACGCGGTCGGTGACGTCGCGCAATTCGAAGCGATAGCTGTAGCCGACCACCAGCAGCAGGCCGATCACCGCCCAGAACAGGATCGCCTCCAGCGCCTGCGACAGCCGCTCGCGGAACAGCACCAGCACCAGGCCGCCGACAAAGACCAATAGCGCGAGCTTGAGCGCCAGCGAACCGACGTCGTGGCGCAGCAGATTGGCGATGGCGTCCTGGTCGCTGCTGGCGATCAGCGCCGCCAGCGACAGCGCCACGCCGAGCACGAATGACCAGGTCAGGCGGCGGCTCACGGGATCATCCTGTCGCGGTAGCGGCTTTGGCGGGCTTGGCCGGGGCGAGGCGGGCGGGCAACTCGCTCATCACGCGGCCGCGCTCGGCCGCGCTCATGGCGGTCCAGCGCGCGATCTCGTCGATGGTGCGGCCGCAACCGAGGCACAGCCCGGAACGGGCATCGAGCGTGCAGATCTTGATGCAAGGGCTTTCGATCATTGTCGGTTTCTAGCTCGAATCGGCTGCGAACATAAGCACCGCGGTCGGGAAACGCAATCGTGCGATTGTCGCACATTCGTGATACTCAAGTCCCGGCCCGGAACAGCGGCCGCCGGCTTAGCCGGCGCCTTTCCTCCGGGGTGAGGATCGGCTCGCCCGGTGGGGTGATCGGCGGCGCCTTATCCTCGGTCATCGGCGCCATCGCCGCCACCACCCGCTCGGGCGGGAAGGTGACGATCACTTCGGTGCCGATGCGCAGCTTTGACTTGAGCGTGAATGTGCCGCCATGCAGATCGACCAGGCTCTTGGCGATCGGCAGCCCAAGGCCGGCGCCCTGTTCGGCCGATTTGATCGAATTCGAGCCTTGCCCGAAGGAGGCGAGCACGATCGGGATTTCCTCCTCCGGAATGCCGGGGCCGGTGTCCTTGACGCTCATGTACTGGCCGCCCGAGGCGGTCCAGCCCACTTTCAGCCAAATCTCGCCGCCCTGCGGCGTGAACTTGATCGCGTTCGACAGCAGGTTGAGGCAGATCTGGCGCAATGCGCGCTCGTCCGCCCACAGCCGCGGCAGATCGCTTTCGAACACTTCGTGCAGCGTGATGCCGCGGTTGGTGGCGCGCAGCTTGAGCAGATGGTGGCAGTCCTCGACGATACCGACCAGCGAAACGGATTCCTCATTGAGTTCGTAGCGGCCGGCCTCGATGCGCGACAGATCGAGAATCTCGTTGATCAGGCCGAGCAGGTGCACGCCGGAATTATGGATGTCGGCGGAATATTCCTTGTAGGCCGGCACCGCGTGCTCGCCGAACACTTCGGTCTTCATCACTTCGGAAAAGCCGAGGATGGCGTTGAGCGGCGTGCGCAATTCGTGGCTCATCTGCGCGAGGAAGCGCGACTTGGAAATATTGGCGGCTTCCGCGCGTTGGCGTGCCTCGTCGGAAATTGCTTTCGCCTGTTCGAGCTCGCCGATCAGCGCGTCTTTTTCGGCGCGCGCCTCCAGCGTCGCCAGCGTGGTCGAATAAAGCCGGTAGGCGAGCACGGCGAAATAGCCCTGCGCGGTGATCGCCATGATGGCGAGAATGTAGTCGCGCAACGTGCCTTGCAGGGCGAAGTCGAGCGCGATCGCGGCGGTGACCGGGAAGGTGGCGGCGAACACCGCCATCGGCAGGCTCGATGCCAGCATGCTGGAGACCGCAACCACCAGCAGCATGACGAACAGCATGAAGGTGCCCGAGCTTTCGTCGACGCCGACCGGATGGATCAGAATGAACATCCAGGCCAGGCCGTAGAACAGGTCGAGCATGATGAAGCGCAGCCGCCAGGCGCGCGCCGAAATCTCGGCCATCGGCAAGTCGAGGAATTGCCGGCACTTGGTGACCATCACGGCGTGAATGACCAGCACCGACGCGGTCCAGGCGCCGGCGGTGACCGCGCCGGTCCACAGGCTCGACAGGAAGCCGATGGTCGCCACCAGCAGCAGCATCACCAGCGAGGCCGACAGCCGGTTCTGCGCGTATTGCCGCAGCAGCTCGTAATCGAAGGCGGGGCGGGTGCCGCTGGACGAGGTCAGCCGGTCGCGCGCCTCGCGCACATATTGCGCGGCAAGGCGGCGCTTCACCGGCGAGGTGTCCGGGGGCAGCGCGGTGAGATCGGGCTGTTCGCCTGGGATCGGCATGAATGACGCTGATGACGCACAAAACCAACGGCCAACCTCGACCAAAATCCTTAAGACCATGCTTAAGAGCCGGCTAAAAACACTGGTTAACGTTTGTTACCAGCCCCTTTGACAGGGCTTTTTGCCCATGATCGGCTGCGCGGGAGGGGAAATTGGACCGGGAGTTAACAAATGAAGCTCTATGACAGCCGACAAGCGCCCAATCCCCGGCGCGCGCGCATTTTCCTCGCCGAGAAGGGCATCACGCTGCCGACCGAGCAGGTCGACATCATGGCGATGCAGCACAAGACCGAGGAATACGCCAAGATCAATCCCGCTACAACGCATGCCGGCGCTGGTGCTCGACGACGGCACGGTGATCACCGAGTTCGATCGCGATCTGCCGCTATTTCGAGATGCTGCAGCCGGACCCGCCGCTGTTCGGCGTCGGCGCCAAAGAGATGGCGCTGGTGGAAATGTGGAACCGGCGCGCCGAGATCAATTTCTTCTCCAATGTGGCGGCGGTGTTCCGCCATCTGCATCCGGCGATGAAGGAGTTGGAGGTGCCGCAGGTGCCGGCCTGGGCCGAAGCCAACAAGCCGCGCGTGACCTGGTTCCTCGAACTGCTCGACCGCGAACTCGGCAAACGTGAATTCATTGCCGGCGACCGCTTCTCGATCGCCGATATCACCGCGCTGGTGGCAATGGATTTCATGAAGCCGGCGCGGCTTAGCGTGCCCGGCGACGCCACGAATGTGAAACGTTGGCACGCCGCGGTGTCGGCAAGGCCGAGCGCGGTGGCGTGACGCCACTCCAGTCATGGCCGGGACAAGCCCGGCCATGACGAGGTGTCACCGGTCGAGCAGCGCGATCAGGCTTGAGCTATCCCAGCGCTTGCCGCCCATCTTCTGCACTTGCGAATAGAATTGATCGACCAGGGCGGTGACCGGCAAATGCGCTCCGCTGCGCCGGGCTTCGCCGAGACAGATGCTCAAATCCTTGCGCATCCAATCGACCGCGAAGCCGAAGTCGAACTTGCCCGCCGCCATTGTCTTGTAGCGGTTCTCCATCTGCCAGGACTGCGCCGCGCCCTTCGAGATGGTCGCGATCAGCTTCTCGATGTCGAGGCCGGACTTTTTGGCGAAGTGGATGCCCTCGGCCAGGCCCTGCACCAGCCCGGCGATGCAGATCTGGTTGACCATCTTGGCGAGCTGCCCGGAGCCGGGCGAGCCCATCAGGTTGCAGGCGCGCGCGTAAGCCGCGATCACCTTCTCGGCGCGGCCGAACGGCTCGGCGTCGCCGCCGCACATCACCGTGAGCACGCCGTTCTCGGCGCCGGCCTGGCCGCCCGACACTGGCGCATCGATGAATTCGAAGCCGCCTTTTTTCGCCGCCGCGTGAAGCTCGCGCGCGATTTCCGCTGACGCGGTGGTGTGATCGACGAACACCTTGCCCTTGCCCACGCCGGCGAAGCCACCGTTGGGCCCGAGCGTGACCTCGCGCAAATCGTTGTCGTTGCCGACGCAACACATGACGAAATCCTGGCCTTCGGCCGCCGCCTTGGGCGTGGGGGCGGACTTGCCGCCGATATTGCGCCACCCATTTCTCGGCCTTGGCGGCGCTGCGGTTATAGACCGTCACGTCGTGCCCGCCCTTGTTCTTGAGATGCCCGGCCATGGGGTAGCCCATGACGCCCAAGCCCAGAAACGCCACCTTCGCCATCGTCGTCCTCCGTAATAATTCAGCTCTATGCGCTGGCTGGTTGATGCCTATATCGCAATAGGTCATTGCAGGGGCGGGCGCGTCAACCACCCTTGCGAGCCTGGCCGACATTGACCGGCGATGTGCCATGCCTATGGTGTCGGCACGAACGGACAGGCTAGCAGGCTTGAGGAAGTGCGATTATGGCGGTGACCAAGGAGCAGGTTCTGAGCGCGCTGGCGAAGGTGGCCTCGCCCGGCGGCACGGCCTTGCCGGACGCCCGCGTGCTGTCCGAGATCGTGGTCAGCGACGGCAAGGTATTCTTCTCGATGACGGTCGATGCCGCCGCCGTGAAGGTGTGGGAGCCGGTGCGAAAGAGCGCCGAAGAAGCCGTGCGCGCCATTCCCGGCGTGCAATCCGCCCTGGTGGCGCTGACTGCGGAACGTACCGCCGGCGCCGCGTCGCGCGGGCCGCAGCCCGCTCACGTCGCCACCCAGGCGCGCGCGGCGGGCGCGCCCGCGGCGCACGCCCATCCCGCCGACAAGGTACAGCCGGGGATTCCCGGGGTCGACGCGATCATCGCGGTCGCGTCCGGCAAGGGCGGCGTCGGCAAATCCACCACCGCGGTCAATCTCGCATTGGGTCTGCGCGATCTCGGCCTCAAGGTCGGCATGCTCGATGCGGATATTTACGGGCCCTCGCTGCCCAAGCTGCTCGCCATCAAGGAGAAGCCGCAGACCGTCGGCGGCACCAGGCTCAAGCCGATCGACCGCTACGGGCTCACGGTGATGTCGATCGGTTTTCTGATCGACGAAGAAACGCCGATGATCTGGCGCGGGCCGATGGTGATGTCGGCGATCACGCAAATGCTGCGCGAGGTGGAGTGGGGCAAGCTCGACATCATGGTGGTCGATATGCCCCCCGGCACCGGCGACGCCCAGCTCACCATGGCGCAGCAGGTGCCGCTCAAAGGTGCGGTCATCGTCTCGACGCCGCAGGATCTGGCGCTGATCGACGCGCGGCGCGGCGTCGCCATGTTCAAGCGCGTGAATGTGCCGGTGCTCGGCGTGGTCGAGAACATGAGCTATTTCCTGTGCCCGAGCTGCGGCACGCGCTCCGACATTTTCAGCCACGGCGGCGCGCGCCACGAGGCCGAACGCCTGGGCGTGCCGTTCCTCGGCGAAGTGCCGCTGCACATGACCATCCGAGAAAAATCGGATTCCGGCCTGCCGGTGGTGGCCACCGAGCCGGATGGCCCGCACGCCAAGATTTATCGCGATATCGCGACACGCGTGCTCGCGCAGATCAAGGGCGGCGCCGATGTCCGGGCGGGCGGCGCCGAAGATCGTGATCGAGGCGTAATTCGCGGCGCAGGAGCGGGCAATGACGGCGAGAACTTGGCTCAGTCTTGGCGCCATTGCAATTGCCGCCTGCGGTTTCGCGATATTCGGCTGGGGTCGCACCCACGCGCAAACAAGCGCACAGCTAGACGCCGCACCGTTCGCGGTTACGCAGGCCAAGCCTGAGGGCGGTGCGGTTCCTGCGGCTCCTAAGATGCCCGCGGCCTTGCCGCCGGATGTCGCCTTTGCCCGCTTCATTGCCCTCATTCGCGGCCACCTGCTCACCGGCGACGAATTGGCCAGCCAGCGCGAATGGAATGCCGCGCTACCCCACTTCAATTTTCCGACCGAGGAAATCTACGGGGTTATTCGCGAGGACTTACGCAAATACAAAACGCCGCAGTTCGACGACGAACTCAAGGCGCTGGCGCGGGCGGTCAAGACGCATAACGTCAAGCAATATCCGAATGCGCGGAAAAGAGTGGAGGGCGCACTCGCCGCCACCGATGCCGCCCTGAAGGCGAAGCAGCCGAACTGGCCGCGCTTTGTAATGCAGGTGGCAATCGAGGTGTTGAAAACCTCAGCTGATGAATACGATGACGCCGTCGCCAAGGACCGCATCGTGCGGCCGATCGGCTATCAGACAGCGCGAGGTTTCATCTTGCAGGCGGACCGGATGATCGAGAGCGTGGCGGGCGAGCTCGGGGCTACCAATGCAGCGGCGCTTGCAGACATGCGCGCAGGATTGGCGCAACTCAAGCAGGCCTTCGCCTCGGTGACTGCGCCCAAACAGGCGGTCATGGATTACGCCGCGCTTGTAGCAATCGTATCGCGCATCGAGTTGGCGGCCGGCAAGCTGAATATCTCTGGTGGCAGGTGGCCGAATACACCGACAACTCCTTCATGATCCGCACGCGTTCGTGTAGCTAAGCGCGCGTAAATATCGATCAAGACCAGGGGGCCGGCCCACCAAGCCGGCCCCGACGCTTTTTGGGCTCGATTTCACGGGCTATCCCCCACTTACAACTTTGGTCGAACCGGTGCAGACTGGAATTAGGGTGCGGGCTCCGTCATGGTTCCAGCCACGCCCCCAGGGGGTGAAAGACGGGTGCACGCAGCTAGCGGGGGCACCCGCTATGAAAAACCAGAGGGAGGAAGGGATGAAACGTCGTCAATTCATCAAGGCCGCCGGTCTCGGCGTGGCCGCGAGCGCAATCGCCGCGCCGGCGATCGCGCAATCGATGCCCGAAATAAAGTGGCGGATGCCTTGCAGTTGGCCAAAGTCGCTCGAAACGCTCTATGGCGCTGCCGCGACGGTGAGCAAGGCGGTTGCGGAAGCGACCGACAACAAGTTTCAGATCCAGGTTTTTGCTGCCGGCGAAATCGTCCCGGGTCTTCAAATCGTCGATGCCGTGCAGAGCGGCACCGTCGAATGCGGTCACACTGCTTCCTATTATTACTTTGGCAAGGATCCGACCTTCGCCTTTGGCACTTCGGTCGCGTTCGGCCCCAATGCGCGTCTGAACCAGGGCTGGTGGACGAATGGCGGCGGTTCTGAGGTGCTCAACGAATTCTACAAGAAGTACAATTGCACGGCGCTGCTTGCCGGCAATACCGGCTGCCAGATGGGTGGCTGGTTCCGCAAGGAGATCAACACCCTCGATGACCTCAAGGGTCTTAAGTTTCGTATCGGCGGATTTCCTGGCCGTGTCTTGCAGAGACTCGGCGCAGTGCCGCAACAGATCGCTGCGCCGGACATTTATCCGGCGTTGGAAAAAGGCACCATTGACGCTGCCGAATGGGTCGGTCCCTACGACGACGAAAAGCTCGGTTTATACAAAGTCGCTCCACACTATTACTACCCGGGCTGGTGGGAAGGCGGCTCGATGCTGTTCGCCTTCGTCAATCTCGACAAGTGGAACGCCTTGCCGAAGTCGTACCAGGCGATTCTGGAGCAGGCTGGCCACTACGCCAATACGTGGTGTATGGCGAAGTATGATGAATTGAATCCGGCGGCGTTGCGCAAGTTGCTCGCCAACGGTGTGAAGCTGCATGGCTTCTCGCCGGCGATCATGGATGCTTGCTTCAAGGAGGCGATGGCACTGCACGGCGAAATCGCCAAGGAAAATGCCAGCTTCAAGAAGGTCAACGACTCGATGATGAATTTCACCCGGAATGGCTATCAGTGGTTCCAGGTGGCCGAGCTCGGCTACGACAGCTACATGGTCCGTCAGATGCGCGGCTGATCGCCGGACGCCAAACGAAAAATCCCGGAGCCTTCGGCTCCGGGGTTTATTTTTTTGTCAACGCACCGGACATCAATTTTTTGGCTGACTGAAATCGAGCGGCGGCAAGTCGATCTGCGGAATCTCGATCTTGACCTTCGACGGGTCGACGTTCGAGTGCTTCTCGATCCAATAGGTGACCGAGGTCGGCCAGAAAATGACAATGGCGACGAGGATAACCATGGTTCCGATCCAGGGAATGGCACCCCAATAGATATCCGAGGTCTTTATCGATCTTGGGGCAATGCCGCGCAGATAGAAAAGCGCGAATCCGAACGGCGGATGCATAAAGCTCGTTTGGATGTTGGCGCAGACCAGAACGCCGAACCAGATCAGATCGATCCCTAGCTTGTCTGCGGCTGGCGCCAGCAGCGGAATGATGATGAAGGCGATTTCGAAGAAATCGAGGAAGAACGCAATCACGAAGATAAATGCATTGGCGAAAATCAGGAAGCCGAGTTGGCCGCCCGGCAGCGACGTCAGCAAGTCCTCGATCCAGACCTTGCCGCCGACGCCCTGGAAAATCAGGCTGAACACGCGCGCGCCGATCAGGATGTACACCACCATGGCAGTCAAGCGCATGGTGGACGCCATGCCTTGATAAAGTAGCGGCCAAGTGAGCGTGCCGTAAAATCGGGCGAGTAGGAGGGCGCCGACCACGCCCATGGCGCCGGCCTCGGTCGGAGTGGCGAGGCCCATGAAAATCGTGCCAAGGACGAGAAAGATCAGGCCAAGCGAGGGGATCATGCCCCGCATGCATCGCCTCAAGAGCGCCCAGCCTTGAAGCGTGCGGGCCTCTTTTGGAAGCGCCGGCACGTCTTCCGGCCACACCACGCTGACAATCAATACCCAACCGCAGAACAGCAGCACCTGAATGATGCTCGGGCCAATCGCGCCGGCATACATGTCGCCAACCGATCGCCCCATTTGATCGGCCAAGACGATTAGCACAAGTGATGGCGGAATGAGCTGCGTAATCGTGCCTGACGCTGCGATCACGCCCATGGTGTGACGTGTAGAATATCCATATTTAAGCATCGGCGTCATCGAGATTACGCCCATGGCGATCACCGAGGCCGCGACCGTCCCGGTGATGGCGCCCAGAATGGCCCCGACAAAAATCACCGCATAAGACAGACCACCACGCACCGGCCCGAAAAGCTGACCAAACGAATCGAGGAGATCCTCCGCCAGACCGCAGCGCTCCAGGATTGCGCCCATGAAGGTGAAGAACGGAATCGCCAGCAACAGATCGTTCGAGATGATGCCGAATAGCTGATAGGTCAGGTTGCCGAGAAAATCCGGGCGGATCAGGCCGTATTCGATGCCGAGAAACCCGAAGAACAGGCCGGTCGCCGCCAGCGAGAACGCCGCCGGATATCCGATGAGCATGAAGAAAATCATGCCCGCGAACATCAACGGCGCGAGATTTTCGCCGATGAAAGTCATTGCAGGGGTTTTTCGTATTTGAATTCGATGTCAATGACGTGCTCGAGCGCTGCGATGCGCTTGATGATTTCCGACACGCCCTGCAAGGCCATCAGGCAGAACCCGACCGGCAGAAGCAGCTTCACCGGCCAGCGGATCAGGCCGCCGGCATTGGACGATGCCTCGTTGATTTCCCAGGATTCAACGAACCAAGGCCAGGTGAAATAGGTGAGGATCACGCATATCGGCAGCAGGAAAAGAATTCCGCCGACGATGTCGATCCAGATTTGAGTGCGCTCGGACACCATGCCGTAAACCAGATCGACGCGGACGTGCTCGTTCATTTTGAGGGCGTAGGGCGCGCCGAGCAGCACCATGCCCGCGAACATGTACCACTGAATTTCAAGCCAGCCGTTCGAGCTTTCGCTGAACAGATAGCGGCTACCCGCGTTGGCGGCGCTGATCACCGCTGCGAGCAATACCAGCCAATTTGCCACGACAGCGAATTGGGTACTGATCCAGTCGATGACGCGACTGTATGCCAGCAGTGCCCTCACGTCCCCTCCCGGGCCGGTTTGACCGGCAATTTTGTTTTCTGTCGTCCCCTGTTACCCACTTAATCCAATACCCTCATGAGGCGTCAATGGAGAATTTGGTCTTAGGGAAGGGGCGTGGCGCCAGCCCTGGGCCGCGCCGCCGCCGCTGCGGCGCTAAAGCGGGCTGAAACCCATGGTTAACGAACTCTAAACCGTCGGTTAACCAGGCAGCGGCTACAAAAGGAGCTGGCCTGCCCTCGGGGGCGCCGGCCGCGCCGTTTTCGGCCGCCGGTCGGCATCGTGCGCGACGCGCGAGGAAAGAGCATGCGGCGTTTCACGATCGCCGAGCGGGTGATTGCGGCCGTCTTGCTGCCGACCTGCGCCATGTTGACGGCGCCATATTTGACCACGGTGCTGGCGCCGGCTCTCGGTGAGGGCAATTTCGAGTTTGCGCAACTCTTCATCGGGCTCGTCGCCGCCAGCATGGCGGGCGCTCTGGCCCTGGTGATCGCACACGGAATCGCGCGCCCGCTGGCCGAGGCAGCCGATACAATCGAAGCCATCGGCTATGCGGAACTTAAGTCGGCGCAGCCGCTGCCGCCCAGCCGTGGCGAAATTGCGCGTCTGCTTGCCGCCACCGACCGGCTTGCCGAGGTGCTTGGCGAACGCCAGCGCCGCGAGATGGTGCACAATGATCTCGATCGCACCTGGCAAGCCTCGCGCCGGGTCAATTTGTCTAATCTGGCGCGCCAGGTGGAGATCGCGACTGAGGGCGGCATCCAGCCGATCGTCGATGGCGCCTCGACGCTGCAGCTCAAGGCCGACGATATGCTGGCGGCACTGGAGGCCGTCCGCGAGGCCTTCGATGAAACCGCCCGCGCAGCCGCGGGCTCGCGCTCCATGAACCAAGCCGCCGGCCAATTGTCTGATCAAGTGTTGCAGGCGATCGCCAACATATCCGAGCACGTGCGGCGCGGAAGCCATCTCGGCCGCGAAGCGGTGGAGCGCGCGCATGCCTCGCGCGCGACCATCGACGCGCTCGCCAAGGCGGCCAATCAGATCGGCGACATCGTCACCGTGATCAACCAGATCGCGGCGCAGACCAATCTGCTGGCGCTCAATGCGACCATCGAAGCGGCGCGCGCGGGCGAGGCCGGGCGCGGCTTTTCGGTGGTCGCCGCCGAGGTCAAGACGCTGGCGACGCAGACCGCGCAATCGACCGAACGGATCGGCGCCAAGGTTGCCGAGATTCAGTCCACAACGCGCGAAGTTGTGGCGTCGTTAGCCGGCGTTGCCGAAGCCATCGATCAGCTTTCCGGCGTTACCCAATCGGTCTCCGCGGCGATCGAGCAGCAGCAATCTGCGACCGAGAATTTTGCCGTCAGCGCGCGCGAAACCAGCGCCGCAGTGTCCGATGTCGCGGGCCGCATGGCCGGCATCGCCGACATGGTGGAATGCTCGCGCGCAACCGCGCAGGACGTGTCCGCCGTAGCGACGGAGATGCAAGCGACGTCACATATGTTGTGCCGCGAAATTCCCGACATCGTGCGCAAGGCGGTCAAGGCCGATTTACGTGAATTCCCGCGCTACGAAGTGAACTTGGGCGCGCGCCTGGAACACGGTGGCGAAATCACCGACGTCGCGGTCCGCGACATCAGCGAAGGCGGCGCATGCATCAGTGCTGCGGACAATCTCGCGGTGGGCGATCAGGTGGCGCTGACATTCCCGGGCATGAAAGCGATCATCGGCAAGATCGTGCGTGACGGCGGCGATAGCTTCGGGGTGAGTTTCGCGCCGTCGCTGCTGCGGGCAGAGGAACTGCGTGATTTGGTGACGGCACCGGAGCGGGCCGCTTAGACTTTATTTGTGCATGATCTTGTCCGAAAACCGGTTCCCACTTTTCGGGGTCATGCGCGCTAGCCGCCGGTCACGCTCATGTGGCGCGACAGCGCCGGCCGCTGGTGGCGGCGATCGATCACGAAATCATGGCCTTTGGGCTTGCGGGTGATCGCCTCGTCGATTGCGGCATGGATCAGATCGTCGCTTTCGGAAGCGCGCAGCGGCGTGCGCAGATCGGCGGCGTCGCTCTGGCCGAGGCACATATACAGAGTGCCGGTGCAGGTGATGCGCACCCGGTTGCATGACTCGCAGAAGTTATGCGTCATCGGCGTGATGAAGCCGAGCCGCCCGCCGGTTTCCTTGACGCGAACGTAGCGCGCCGGTCCGCCAGTGCGATAATCGACGTCGTCGAGCGTGTAGCGTTCGGCGAGCCGCGCCCGCACCATCGACAATGGCAGATATTGGTCGAGACGGGCTTCGCCGACGTCGCCGAGCGGCATCACCTCGATCACCGTCAGATCCATGCCGCGGCCGTGCGCCCATTCGAGCAGCCCGGCGATCTCGTCCTCGTTGACGTCCTTGAGCGCCACAGTATTGATCTTCACATGCAGCCCGGCCGCTAGCGCCGCGTCGATGCCGGCCAACACGTTGTCGAGATCGCCCCAGCGCGTGATGGCGCGGAACTTGTCGGCGTCGAGCGTATCGAGCGAAACATTGATGCGCTCGACGCCATGCGCCTTGATCTCGGAGGCGTATTTCGCCAATTGCGAAGCGTTGGTCGTGAGCGTGAGTTCCTTGAGCGCCCCGCTCGCGAGATGGCGCGACAGCGAGGATACCAGGGTCATGATGCCGCGGCGCACCAGCGGCTCGCCGCCGGTCAGGCGCAGTTTGGTCACACCCTTGGCGATGAACGCGCTGCACAGCCGGTCGAGCTCCTCGAGGCTGAGCAGATCGGCCTTCGGCAAAAACGTCATGTGCTCCGACATGCAATAAACGCAGCGAAAATCGCAGCGGTCGGTCACTGAGACGCGCAAATAGGTGATGGCGCGCGCAAACGGATCGACCAGCGCGCGTGGCCGGGTGCCGGCGCGATCGAGTTCGAGTGTGGAGGCGTCGTTGGCCAATGTCATCATCCATTCCCGCGCGGCGAATTTCTTCGCTCCGCATCCATCAGATATAGGAACTGTGGCCGATAATGGCCATGGCGTCCAGCCGGCGCGCGGCCGCGACCTCATGCGCGGACCGCGTCAAACCGAATGCTTACGTGGTCGCGCTAGCGTTGCGGCGACGCGGATGGCCAGGGCGCGGGTGCCATCTGCGACGGCTCCGCCGACATCGGGGCAGGAGCCGATCCCGTCGCGGTTGCGGGCCTGGAGCGTGCGGCGGCCGGCTTGGCGGGTTGTCTGGCGGCTTGTTTGGCGGCGGCTTTTTCTTGGGCGGGAGCTTCTTGACCGGCTTCGACGGCGGCGCCGGTGTGAGTTCCGTGTACACCGGATTAGGCCGCAATTGCGTGGGGCTGCTCGTATCTGCGATTGTGAAACCGACGGTTTCCGTGAACGGTTCGAGTTTTTCCGTTTCCGGCTGGTAGCCGTTGAGCGTGAATGTAACGGTCAGCGGCGCATTGACCGGCAGCGCGAGCGCGCACGGCGTGCGGCAAGATTGGCCGTTGGAGGTCTTGGCTTCGGCGCCGGGCGGTTCGGACTCAAAACGCACGCTGTCCAAGTTCGCTTGCGACTTAAATGCGTCGTTATTTACCTTCATCCAGTCAGGCGCAGATTCACACCCTGCGAGAGCGAGCGCGCCGCTCACGATCAAAATGACCCGGAGTTGATACACCATATTTACGCGTCCACCCGAGCAACACGGGCCGCCCGCCCATTCCGCAGGATACGGTCGCGGTCATGGGGAGGCAACCTAGCCGGCGGCGTTAACCTTACCGCATTAACCATATCGCCATACCGCCGCCACAGACGTCAATGAGCGGAAAAAATGGCAACGATCGAGGCCGGCAATTGCGCGAAATGGCTGATGATCTGGTCTGGCGCTAATTCGGATACCGGGCGATCGCTGTAGCCAAAATCGACGGCGATGACCGGGACACCGGCCGCGCGCGCGGTGCGGATATCGGTTACGGAATCGCCGATCATGATCGCGTGTCGCAGAGTTCCACCAGCGGCCGCGATGGTGCGGCGCAGGATCTCGGGATCTGGCTTCTGGATGCCGAACGTATCCTGTCCGCAAATGGCCTCGAAGCGATCAGCGATCTTGAGTTGTTCGAGCAGCAGCAGCGATAATCGCTCGAGCTTATTGGTGCAGACGGCAAACCGGCAGCCGCGGTCAGCGAGCGCATCGAGCGCGTCGATAAGCCCGGGAAACGGCCGTGACCGGTCGGCCACGTGCTCGGAATAATGCGCGATGAAATCCGTAAACAATTGATCGAGCTTTGCCGGTGTAACGACGCGCCCTTCCGCCTCGATGCCGCGCGCGATCATCGCCTTGGCGCCGCCGCCGATTGCGTTGCGCGCGGCCTCATACGGAACCGGCGGCAACCCCTCGCGCGCGAACACCACGTTGAGCGTGTCGATGAGATCGGGCGCGGTATCGATGAGGGTGCCGTCGAGGTCGAAAACAATGGTCGGAGCGGGCATGGTGGGACTCGCTAACGCCGGTTCGCGATCGATTCAAGGCCAATTGCCTTGTGCCGCCCGATTTTCGGCTATTCAGGCGCGGCGATCGGGGCTAGATAGGCGTGGCAATTAGATCCTTAACCGACGCTCCAATTCCCCGCCGGTGACGATGAACGCCGATGCCCAGAAACGCGCAGCCGCCGCTCGCGCCGTCGAATTTGTGCGTCCCGGCATGCGGCTCGGGCTTGGCACCGGCTCGACCGCGAAGCATTTTGTCGAGCTGATCGGCGAGCGCGTTCGCGCCGGCCTCGATATCGTCGCGGTGCCGACGTCGGAGGCTACCCATGCCGATGCCAAGCGCTGCGGCATTCCGCTGACCACGCTGGACGAGACGCCGGAGCTCGACCTGACCGTGGACGGGGCCGACGAGATCGCGCCCGATCTGAGCCTGATCAAGGGCGGCGGTGGCGCGCTGTTACGGGAAAAAATCGTGGCCGCGGCGTCGGCGCG
Source organism: uncultured Alphaproteobacteria bacterium (assembly GCA_963781875.1). Classification (GTDB taxonomy): domain Bacteria; phylum Pseudomonadota; class Alphaproteobacteria; order Rhizobiales; family Xanthobacteraceae; genus Pseudolabrys. Next base: position 692,167 of record CAWAHP010000004.1, on the reverse strand, counting down.
CATGATCGTGATCGCCGATCAGAGCAAATGGGTTGGCGCGCTCGGCCGCTTTCCGCTACCGATCGAAGTAACGCCGTTCGGGTTTTCGGCGACGCGGCGGGCCGTCGAGAAGACCATCGCCGCTGTCCAGCGGGGCGGGCCGCTGGTCCTGCGGCAGGGCAAAGACGGCCATGCTTTCGTCACGGATGGAGGCCACTGGATCATAGACGCTGCGCTTGGCCGGATTGACGATCCGAAAGCGATGGCGCATGCGCTTTCGGGTGTCCCGGGGGTCATGGAGCACGGTTTGTTTGTCGATCTTGCGCAGATGGCCATTATTGGCGGGCCGGATGGCATCAAGATCGTCGAACGTCCTTAAGTTTTATCGAGCCAAACGGAGTTACGATGATGCGTTTCATGCAAGCCACTTACCGCGCAGTCCGCTTGGCTGCGGTTGCCATCGCGCTGGCGGTATCCAGCCCGGCCGCCCACGCCCAGCAGCCGTCGCCGGCGGCAATGTTGACCGCCAAGGAAATCGTGGCCGTTACCGGCGCCACCACTTTGTTCAACCCGTTGATCGCCGGCGTAGTCGAGCAAGCCAAACTTCTGTTCCTCCAACAGAACCCGGGCTTGAGCAAGGATCTCAACGAAATCACCGCCAAAATGCGCAAAGACCTGGCGCCACGCTTCGATGAACTGGTCAATGAGGTGACTCGGATTTATGCGATCCACTTTACCGAGCAGGAACTCAAGGACGTGCTCGCGTTCTACAAATCGCCGGCCGGCAAGAAGCTGGTCGTCGAGCAGCCAAAGATTGTCGATGCGAGCCTGAAATTCGCGCAAAATTGGGCGAACGCACTCTCCGACGAGGTGATTGCAAAGATGCGCGATGAATTGAAGAAAAAAGGCCACGCTCTTTGACAGGCGACGGCTGGATCGCCGCCCGGCGGGCTTTGCAACAATGGGGCGATAGCGGCTGATGGCGGACCACGACGTCGATCTTTTTGTCATCGGAGCGGGCTCCGGCGGCGTGCGCGCTGCGCGTATCGCGTCGAGCTACGGCGCGCGCGTGATGATCGCGGAGGAGTACCGGGTCGGCGGCACCTGCGTGATCCGCGGCTGCGTGCCGAAGAAGCTGTTGGTCTATGCCTCGCGATTTTCCGACGAATTCGAGGATGCCGCCGGTTACGGCTGGACCGTCCCGCAGCCCACCTTCCACTGGCCGACGCTGATCGCCAACAAGGATCGCGAGATCGCGCGGCTGGAAGCCGCCTATATCACCACGCTCGAGCGCTTCAACGTCAAGCTGGTCAAGAGCCGCGCCGTGCTGGAGGACGCCCACACCGTGCGCCTGCTGTCGAGCGGGGCGCGCGTGCGCGCGGAGACGATCCTGATCGCGACCGGCGCCGCGCCCTTTCACGGCGCGCAGATCGCCGGCCTTGAGCACGTCATTTCCTCGAACGAGGCCTTTCATCTCCCGCAATTGCCCAAGCGTATTCTGATCCAGGGCGGCGGCTATATCGCGGTCGAGTTCGCCGGCATTTTTGCCGGGCTCGGCTCACAGGTGACGTTGGTCTATCGCGGCGAAAATATCCTGCGCGGTTTCGACGACGATGTGCGCGAGCATTTGCGACGCGAGATGGAAAGGCGCGGCATCAAGATCATCACCCGGCAGACCGTGGCCGCGATCGAGAAGGTGGACCACGGCTACGACGTGGAATTGTCCGATAACGAGCAGATCATGGCGGATCTGGTCATGTTCGCGACCGGCCGCAAGCCGAACGTGCACGGACTTGGTCTCGAGACTGTGGGTGTCAAGCTGTCCGAGAGCGGCGGCGTCGCGGTCGATGCCTATTCGAAGACGAGCGTGGAGAATATCTACGCGGTCGGCGACGTCACCAACCGGATCAATCTCACGCCGGTCGCGATCCGCGAAGGCCACGCCTTCGCCGATACTGTTTTTGGCGGTAACCCGACGCCGGTCGATCACAGCAATGTACCGACCGCGGTATTCTCCGAGCCGGAGGTCGGCGTGGTCGGCTTGACCGAAGTGCAGGCGCGCGAGCGGCTTGCCAAAGTCGATATCTACAAGACCAGCTTCCGGCCGATGAAGGCGACGCTGGCCGGCCGCGACACCCGCGTGTTCATGAAGCTGGTGGTGGACGGCATCACCGATCGCGTCGTCGGCTGCCACATTGTCGGGCCCGACGCCGGCGATCTGATCCAGGTGGTCGGGATCGCGGTGAAAATGGGGGCGACCAAGGCCGATTTCGACGCCACCATGGCGGTGCACCCGACAGCCGCCGAGGAACTGGTCACCATGCGCGAAATCGCCGTGAGCTACGGCCGCGCCGCGGCCGAATAGCCATAGTTAACGCAAGCATTGAAATTATTGCCGTCGGGCATGGGCTCTCGTATATAACCCCCGCACGTTGCTGGAGTTTCGCGGATGCCCGAGCGTTGGACGCCCGATAGCTGGCGCAAGAAGCCGATTGAGCAGGTCCCGGATTATCCGGACCGGCAGGCGCTGGCCGATGTCGAAAAGCAGCTTGCGACCTTTCCGCCGCTGGTATTTGCCGGCGAGGCGCGCAACCTGAAGAAGGCGCTCGCGCGCGTCGCCAAGGGTGAGGCTTTCCTGCTGCAAGGCGGCGACTGCGCGGAAAGCTTCGCCGAGCACGGCGCTAACAACATCCGCGACTTCTTCCGCATGTTCCTGCAGATGGCGGTGGTGCTCACCTATGCCGCCGCCTCGCCGGTGGTGAAGGTCGGCCGCATCGCCGGCCAATTCGCCAAGCCGCGCTCATCGCCGACCGAAAAGCGCGACGGCAAGGAACTGCCGAGCTATCGCGGCGACATCATCAACGACATCGCCTTCACCGCGGAGGCGCGGCGGCCCGACCCGCGCCGCCAGATCGAGGCCTTTCGCCAGTCGGCGGCGACGCTCAATCTGCTGCGCGCCTTCGCGCAAGGCGGCTACGCCAATCTCGGCAGCGTGCGGCAGTGGATGCTCGGCTTCGTCAAGGACTCGCCGCAGTCGCGACGCTATGTCGAATTGTCGGATCGCATCTCCGAAGCGCTCGGCTTCATGCAGGCCTGCGGCCTCGACCTGGAAAGCCATCCCGAGCTGCGCACCACCGATTTCTACACCAGCCACGAGGCGCTGCTGCTCGGCTTCGAAGAGGCGCTCACCCGCGTCGATTCAACCACCGGCGACTGGTACGCCACCTCCGGTCATATGCTGTGGATCGGCGACCGCACCCGCCAGCACGATCACGCGCATGTCGAATACGCGCGCGGCATCAAGAATCCGATCGGGCTCAAATGCGGGCCGTCGCTCAAGGCCGACGATCTGCTGCGCCTGATCGACATTCTCAATCCGGACAACGAGGCCGGCCGCCTCACGCTGATCGGCCGCTTCGGCGCCGAGAAGGTCGGCGAGCATCTGCCGGCATTGCTGCGCGCCGTGAAGCGCGAAGGCAAGGTCGTGGTCTGGTCCTGCGATCCGATGCACGGCAACACCATCACCTCGGCGAGCGGCTACAAGACCCGGCCGTTCGATCTGATCCTGAAAGAAGTGCGCGGCTTCTTCGATGTGCATCACGGCCGAAGGCACCTATGCCGGCGGCGTGCACCTGGAGATGACCGGGCAGAACGTCACCGAATGCACCGGCGGCGCCCGCGCTATTTCCGATGCCGATCTCAACGACCGCTATCACACGGTCTGCGATCCGCGGCTCAATGCCGAGCAGGCGATCGATCTCGCCTTCCTGCTGGCCGAATTGCTCAAGAAAGAGCGCTCCAACAAGCCGATGCCGGCGGTGGCCGGGCTGTAATTAAGCGGAAAGCATTTCGCTCTGCGCGCCGGCTGTTTTGGTGGCTATCTTGCTGCCAAAGCTAAACGGGCGCATCCTGACCTTCCAAGAGCGATGACATCTCGGAAACACCGAGAGGGCCGGGGAGGATCAAATGACAAGCGGAATAGCTTTGCTTGTTCGAGCGGCTCGGATGATTTGCCTGAGCGGCGCAGTCAGCATTCTAGTTGGCAGCAACGCCATGGCCGGCGTCATCGAAGTATTTCATGCAGATTCGTTGGCTGGCCCCATGAGCCAGCTGAAAAAGGTTTTTGAAGCGAAAAACAAAGGCGTAACGATAAATCTCACCTCGGGCGTATCGAAGGAGTTGGCTGAGCGCATCCTCAAAGGCGACAGCTGCGACGTGTTTGCGCCGTCATCGCCCGCAGTTGCCGATGACCTGCTGAGCAAGAAGGCCGCCGCCTGGTACGTGGTGTTTTCCGCCAACGAAATGGCCGTCATCACGGCGAAAGGCAATCCACTGGGAATCCGTCAGGTTGCGGATCTTGCTAAGCCCGATGTCAAATTCATCCGGATCACCGCCGAGAAGGATCTCGCCACGGGCCGGACGATCGAATTCCTGAAGCGTGCCGCGACCGCCGAAGGAAAGCCGGAGCTCGCTCAAAAAATCATCGACGCGGCCATCGTCGATCCATCCAAGCCGTCGTCGGTGCCCGAGACCGTGCGCGCGGTTAAAGAGGGTAGGGCAAATGCTGGCGTGGTCTATTACTCTGCTGCCGTGGCTGCGCGAAACGACATCGACATCATTCGTTTCCCCGCCAGCGTCAATATGAGCGAGGCGATACGGAATGCTGCCGCCGTCCCGGCGACGGCGAAAAATCCCAAGGAAGCCACCGATTTCGTCCGCTTTATCCTGTCCGCCGACGGGCAGGCCATCCTGATGGAAACCGGCCAGCCACCAGTAGTTCCTGCGATCCGGAAAGGCGACGTTCCTGCGGACGTGAAAAACTGAACGTATAAAACGTCGGCGGTTGCCGGAGCTCTGACGGCGGAAGTATTTCCTTCAATCCGGTGTTATTCTAGCCGAGGCACAGTCACGTGCTCGGCGCGGCGGCGCGGGCTTGCGCACGGCCGAACGTTAATTCCCGCCGGTCAGGTATGCCGCGACCTGATTGCCGTCGTGAAGGGCAGGCGCTAGATCATTCCTATGAGCGCCCGCCCTTCCGATAAGCTCGCGATCGCGGTCGCGCAGCTCAACTCGACAGTCGGCGACATCGCCGGCAACGCCGAGAAAGTGCGCCGTGCTCGCGCGGAAGCAGCCGGCCAGGGCGCCGATCTGGTGGTTTTTCCCGAACTGTTCATCTCCGGCTATCCGCCCGAGGATCTGGTGCTCAAGCCGGCGTTCCAGGCCGCCTGCCGCTCCGCGATCGAGACACTCGCCCGCGAGACCGCGGCTGCCGGCCCCGCCCTGCTGGTCGGCACGCCCTGGCTAGACGGCGGCCAAGCTCTACAACGCGGTGGCGCTGCTCGATGGTGGCGCGATTTCAGCGCTGCGCTACAAGGTCGACCTCCCGAACTACGGCGTGTTCGACGAAAAGCGCGTGTTCGCTCCGGGGCCGATGCCGGGGCCGGTGAATTTCCGCGGCGTGCGCCTGGGGCTGCCGATCTGCGAGGACATCTGGGGCGAGGAGATCGTCGAGTGCCTGGCGGAAACCGGCGCCGAGCTGCTGGTGGTGCCGAACGGCTCGCCGTATTGGCGGCAGAAGGGCGACGTGCGGATCAATATCGCGGTGGCGCGCGTGACCGAGCAGGGGCTTCCCACGGTTTATGTCAATCAGGTCGGCGGCACAGGACGAACTCGTGTTCGACGGCGTATCGTTCGCCCTGCATTCCGATTGCTCGCTGGCGTTCCAACTCGCCGCATTTCAGGAAGCGGTCGTTACCACGCAGTGGGTCCGGCGCGGCGCGACCTGGCGCTGCGACAATGGGCCGATGGTCGCCGGCGTGGAAGCCGATCGCGCCGACTATGTGGCCTGCGTTCTGGGCTTGCGCGACTACGTCAACAAGAACGGTTTTCCCGGCGTCGTGCTGGGCTTGTCGGGCGGAATCGATTCCGCGCTTTGCGCGGCGATGGCAGTCGATGCGCTCGGTCCCGAGCGCGTGCGCTGCATGATGATGCCCTACAAGTTTACCTCGCAGGAATTGCTCGACGATGCCGCAGCCTGCGCCAAGGCGCTGGGCGTGCGTCACGAGATCTTGCCGATCGCGCCCGCCATCGAGGGTCTTGAAAAAGCCCTCGCTGCCGCTTTCACCGGCCTGCCGCGCGATGTCACCGAAGAAAATCTGCAAGCGCGCGCGCGCGGCACAATCCTGATGGCGATCTCCAACAAGTTCAATCTCATGGTTGTGACCACCGGCAACAAGTCGGAAATGTCGGTCGGCTATGCCACGCTCTATGGCGACATGAACGGCGGCTTCAACCCAATCAAGGATCTCTACAAGACCGAAGTGTTCCGCCTGTCGCGGCTGCGCAACGGCTGGAAGCCGGAGGGCGCGATGGGCCCCGACGGCCCGGTGATCCCGGAGAACATCATCACGCGGCCGCCGACCGCGGAGTTGCGCGAGAACCAGAAGGACGAGGATTCGCTGCCGCCCTATGCGGTGCTCGACCCGATCCTGGAGCGGCTGGTGGAGCGCGAGGAGCCGATATCGGCCATCGTCGCGGCGGGCTTCGACCACGATACCGTGGTGCGCGTCGAGCGCATGCTTAACATCGCCGAATACAAGCGCCGGCAGGCGGCGCCGGGCGTGAAGGTGACGTTGAAGAATTTCGGCCGCGACCGCCGCTACCCGATCACCAACCGCTTCCGCGATCCGGGCACGCCGCTGCCGGCGCCCGATGTGTCGCTGATCACCGGCAAGCCGGCAAAAACCGAAGCGTTCGATTTCTAAAAAATCTACCGCACCGGCAGGAACGTCGGCCCGACGGTGCGGACTTTCCGTTTCTTTGGGTCCTGCTCGGCGGCTGCAGCAACCGGCGCCGGCTCGGTGGCCGCCTTCGCGCGCGGATCGGTGCGGATCGGTTTGCCATCGGCGCCGATGCGCGGCTGCGACAGCCGCTTGGCATCCTGATCGGTGACCACCACGTCGCCGGGCGCAACGGTGTCGTCGGGTCCATTGACCTTGAGCGCGTCGGCCCAGCTTTCGCCCGGCTTGCGGCAGCTGCACGCCGGATTGAGACGCCTTGCGGTATTGGAACGCGGTCGGAAGTTCCGTGTAGAGCCGGCCGTTGATCGAAACCGCCTGCGCCACTTCCTCGCCGGGATTGTGATAGGTGTAGAGCGAAACTTCCGCCGCCGGGCACATGCGCTGGCAGGTTTGCTCGTCGTCGCGGAAGCGATCCGACGTGGTCGCGAACGAAATCGGATAATAATAGCCGTCGCAGGTCCGCACGCAGATGGTGCGGAAGCTGCCGCCCATCGGGCTGGACGGCGCCGAGAAAATCCCACCGCCGCCAAACAGCCGATCGAAGAATCCGCCCTGCTGCCCCTGCAGCGCGGCCGAACGGTATTGCGGCCCGCAGCCATTATTGCCGAGCGCGATCAGCAGCGACTGGCGCTGGGCGGCGCGTTCGGTGGTGCCGCCATGGAGTTGCTCGAACTCCATTCTGCATGCGGTCGAGAGTGTTGCGCATCTGGTCGATCTGCCGGTTGAGCGCGCCGCATTGCGGCGGCGGATTGCTGAAGATCGAGAAGAAGCCGGAGCTTTCGCAGCCCATGCGGCGCGCCTGCGCGACCAGCCGGTCGACCTCGAATTGCTGACGGTTGACCGCGTCCTCGGCGCGCCGGATCTGATCGGCGCGCGCCGGATCGCTGTTGCCGCGGTCGATCGACGTGAGTTGGGCTTCCAGCCGCTGGCAGACCGGGTTTTGCGACTGCGCGAGTGCAATGGCGCACGACGCCAACGTCGCTGCCGCCGCGGTTGCAAGTTTGAACGTGAATCCCTTCATGGACCGGCACTCTAGCGATAAAATCATGGCGGCGCGAGCCTTGTCATCAGTGCGCCCGTGCGTGTTCCGAGCGCAGATTCCAGAGCACGCCGGCGACGATGATCAGGGCGCCGAGCAGCACGAAAATGTCGAGTTGTTCGCCATAAAACGCCCAGCCGACGACCGCGATCAGCGGAATGCGCATGAAATCAAGCGGGACGACCAGGGTGGCGTCGCCGGAACGGAAGGCATTGCTCAGACAGTAATGCGACGTCAAGCCCGCGATGCCGACCCCGATTGCGGGCAAAATGTGGCGCGCCTCGAGATGGAAAAACACCGCCGGGTCGCTGCCGATCAGCGAGAGCGGAAGCTGGATGACCGCCATCCAGAACACGATGCCGAACGTGGATCTCGGTCATGGTCAGTTGCTTGGTGGTGATCATGGTGATGGCGTAGCCGAACGCGGCCAGCAGAACGAGGATCGCCGCCGGATTGAAGCTGGCGATGCCGGGCCGCAGGATCACCAGCACGCCGATGAGGCCGAGCACGACCACGCCGATGCGGCTTGGCGTCATCCGCTCGTGCAGCAGCCAGACCGCGAGCAGCGCGGTCCAGGCCGGCATGGTGAATTCGAGCGCGAACACCATGGCGAGCGGCAGCATGGTGAGGCTGAGCGCCCAGGCATATTGCGAGGCGTAGTGCACGCTGTTGCGCAAAAGGTTGAGCCCCATGCGCCGCGGCAGCGCGTGCACGCGCAAATCCGGGCGCACCACCAGCAAGACAAACAGAACCAGCAGGGCGACGCCGCTGCGGATGGCGAGGATTTCGAAAATGCTCAAGCCCGCTTTGGCCAGTTCGCGGATCGACACCGCCATGACCGAGAACGAGAGCAGAGCGCCGACCATCCAGAGGACGACGCGGGCAAGCTTGCTGATGGCCACGGGCTTTGTTCGCGGATCGGTGAGGGGGAAAGTGCGCGGGGGCGTGGTCTAGCAGGCGGGCGCCGCGCGTCACTCCGCATCCGGCTGGTTCTCCGGCCGCGCTTTGTCGAAGGCCGGCAGCTTCAGGCAGGCGGCGTCGGCCGCGACGATTTTCGGGAACTTGTCGAGCGGCACCTTCAACCGCCGCGCATTGGAGACCTGCGGCACCAGGCAGATATCGGCGAGCGTCACCTGCGCGCCGCAGGCATAGGGCGCCGGCGCGATCATCGCTTCGATCGCGGTGAAGCCGTCGATCACCCAATGGTGATACCAGGCGTCGATCTCCGGCTGCTCATGCTTGAGCGTGCGCTTGAGATATTGCAGGGCGATGAGATTGTTGAGCGGGTGAATATCGCAGGCGACCATTTGCGCGATCGCGCGCACCTTGGCGCGCGCCAGCGCGTCGGCCGGCAGCAGCGGCGGCTCGGGATGGATGTCGTCGAGATATTCGATGATCGCCAGCGATTGCGTCAGCACCTCGCCGCTGGGGAGTTCGAGCGCCGGCACCCGCATCTGCGGATTGATCGCGCGGAATTCCGGCTTGCGTTGCTGGCCGCCGTCCTTGGTCAAATGGATCGACACCATCTCATAGGGCATGCCCTTGAGATTGAGCGCGATGCGCACGCGGTAGGCGGCGGAGGAGCGGAAATAGGAATAGAGCTTCACGGATGTGACCCGGCTGGACGTTGGCGGCAAATCTATCTTGGGTCGCCACCTTTGGCGATATCGGGGGCGAGCTGCGCCGAACGCTCGGTCAGCTTCTTCAGCGCGCGGTCGAGCGCGGCGCGGTCGGCCGCATCGACTGTCTCCAGCAACTGGCTGGCGAAATCGATGCGCGATCGGCGCGAGTTCGCTGTAGATGTCGCGGCCGGCGGGCGTGAGCGACAGGAAGGCCTCGCGCAGATCGGCGCGATTGGCGCGCCTTGCCACCAGCTTGCGGCGCTCGAGCAGGGCGACCGCGCGCGACACCTTGGTCTTGTGCATGTGGCTGTGAATGCCGATCGCCTTGGCGGTCATCATGCCGAACTGGCCGAGCGTGACCAGCACGCGCCATTCCGGCACGCCGATCTTGTAGCGCTCGGCATAGATGCGCGAGAGCGCCTGCGAGACCAGGCTGGCGCAGACATTGAGACGATAGGGCAGGAACTCTTCCAGCTTGAGCGCCGCCTGATCCGCATTGGCCGGGCCAGGCGCTCGTTGAGCATTCTTGTTGGTCATTGCTGCGTCGCCCGCGTTCCCCCGCGCCGGGATGGACCCTATGCGCGCGGGTCGCCGTCAAGCGCGTGACGCGAACTTTGGCCGAAGTTGCGACCGTGTGCAACGAATTTGGAAACATTCTAAGCTAGTGGCGAGGCTGGCGATTTCGGTGCAATGGCCGGGGTCGCAGGTCGCTGTAGCCGTCGGGACAGTCGTTGGAACTCGCGCGCATCCAGGCGCACTGCCAGCAGGATACTTCCGAACGACCAGGTGGAGGATCAGGATTTTCATGGCCGACTAGTCTCCGCTTACGGCCATAACGCTGATCACGCCGGCTGGTTCCCATGCAACCGAGCAGGACGTGATACACTACGCGCGGACGTGATCGAGGATCATCATGGCACAGCAACCGCGCCTTGTTATTCCGTTTTTCGGCAAGATCTACGACACTTTCGCGCCGATCACCGAGCCGCTCATCCGAGTGGTGGCGGGCGGTTCGCTCGCCATCCATGGCTATCCAATCCTGTTCGGCGATATCAACGCCGCGGCGAAATTCCTCGAGAGCACCGGCTTCGAGAACGGCGTGTTCTGGGCTTATGTGGTCGGCAGCGTCGAGTTCGTCTGCGGCCTGTTCCTTGCGCTCGGTTTGCTGACCCGTGTGGTCGCCGCGCCGATCATCGGGTTCCTCGTCATCGCCATCGTCACCTATCATTGGCAATACGGCTTCGCCTGGGAAAGCCGCGGCATCGAATATCCGCTGTTCTGGTCGATCGTGGTGTTGCATTTCCTGGTGCGCGGCGGCGGCCGCTGGTCGGTCGATGCGTTGATCGGGTGGGAGGTGTGACGCATGACCGCCAAGGCTTTTGCGTCCACCGAAGATACCGCCGAGAAAAAGGTCTCCTTCGATCAGATCGGCCCGGGGCTCTATGCCTACACCGCCGAGGGCGATCCGAATTCCGGCGTCATCGTCGGCGACGACGGCGTCATGGTGGTCGACGCGCAGGCGACCCCGGCGATGGCCAATGACGTGATCGCGCGCGTCGCCAAGGTCACCGACAAGCCGATCAAATATGTCCTGCTCACCCATTATCACGCGGTGCGGGCGCTGGGCGCGTCGGCCTACAAGGGCGCCGAGATCCTCGCCTCCGATACGACGCGCGGGTTGATTGCCGAGCGCGGCAAGCAGGACATGGATTCCGAAATCGGCCGCTTTCCGCGGCTGTTCCAGTCGCGCCGAGTCCATTCCCGGCCTGACCTGGCCGACGATCACGTTTCCCGACCAGATGTCGATCTGGCTCGGCCGGCGCGAAGTGCGGATCATGCATATCGGGCGCGGCCACACCGCCGGCGACGTGATCGCGGTGGTGCCCGACGCGGGCGTGGTGTTCGCCGGCGATCTCGTCGAATACAAGTCCGCCTGTTATTGCGGCGACGCGCATTTCACCGATTGGCGGCGCGACGCTCGATCATCTCGCCGAATTGCAGGCCAATGCGCTGGTGCCCGGCCGCGGCGGTGCGCTCACCACGCCGCCATGGTGGCGGATGGCATTGCGCTCACCAGCGACTTCATCGCGACGCTTTACGGCTCGGTGCAGCGAGAGCGTCGCCAAGGGGCGATCGCTCAAGGATGCCTTCGATTTCGCGCGGCTCGCCATGGACCCGAAGTTCAAGACCTTTGCGATCTACGAGCATTGCCTGCCGTTCAACGTCGCGCGCGCCTATGACGAGGCGCGCGGCATCGAATGGCCGGTGATCTGGACCGCCGAGCGCGACCGCGAAATGTGGGCAGCGCTGCAAGGCTGAGTGGGCTCGATCCCATACGCGGAAGTGAAGCGCGTGTGCGGGGTTATTGATGTACTATCGGCTAAGCCGCGTGAACAAGGCGGCGCTCAACACTCAAGGGGGAAACGATGGCATCGCAAATCGCGTCTCTATATGCCCGCGTTCGGCGGACTTTATGAATCGCTGTCGCCCTATGCCGAGTTGCTGTTGCGAGCCGGCTTGGGGGCGATCCTGGTCGTCCATGGTCTGCAGAAGTTTCTCGGCTGGTTCGGCGGCGCCGGGATTGAGCGAACGGCGGCATTGCTCGACAAGTTCGGCTATCCGTCGCCGCTGGCGATCACCTACCTGGTTGCGTGCGTCGAGTTGTTCGGTGGGGCGCTGCTTGTGATCGGGCTGTTCGTGCGCCCGGTGGCCGTCGCCATGGTGATCTTCATGCTGTTCGCCGTGCACTACACGGCTACGACCAATGGCTTCATCTGGTTCCGGGGCGGCTGCGAGTACTCGCTCGCGATCCTGTTCATCGCATTCTACTACCTGATCCACGGCGCCGGACCGATCTCGCTCGACCGCAACATGCGTCGCGAATTCTGATCGCGACGAAGGAGGCAAGCCATCGCGTTTGCATTGGGTGCAAAAAAGAAACGCCCGGCACGGAGCCGGGCGTTTCGACATTCGATGGAAAGTCGGCGCCTAGCGCGTGCAGACGATGGCGACGAAGTCGTCGCACTTGGCGCCCTTGCAGCCGCCGGAGCCGCCGCTCGGGATCGCGCCGGTGATGTCGTCGCGATCGACCTTGCGGAAGGACGCGGCCTCGGCGAATTCGTGCTTCTTGCAATAGGCATTGGCCGCGACCGCGCCGCACTTGGCGCCGGTGGCGAGGCAACGGTCGACGCCGTAAGCCGTCGGCATCGTTGGCGATGATGAACATGCGCCGCTCGGCCTGCGCGGAATTGGCGAGGCAGAGGCACAGGACGGCGTGAGACTGACCAGGACTGTCCGCATGATATCGCCCGCTTTCTTGGAGGCGCCGTTCCGGCACCATTGACGAGAATGCGAGCAAAATCGTTAAGGTGCGCTTAACCACCCTGACGGGGCGGGGTTTTGCGCGGATTTTGCGCTGGTTCGCCCGGGTCTTGACGGCATGGGCGCGCTTCCCGCATTGTGCCGCCCATGAACGGCCTTAACCATATCTGCGGCATTTGCCGCGAGATTATTAGCTAGCGCACCACGCTGGCTGCGGCCGTCTTTTCTCGAATTGAGATACAAGGGACGCCCGGCCAGCGGGGCCAGGGTTCCTTATGGAGCTCAAGCTCTACGATACGCTGACGCGCGAGAAGCGGGTGTTCACCCCGATCGATCCCGCGCGCGTGCGCATGTATGTGTGCGGGCCGACGGTCTACGACTTCGCCCATATCGGCAATGCGCGCCCGGTCATCGTGTTCGACGTGCTGTTCCGGCTGCTGCGCCACATCTATGGCGAGAGCCACGTCACCTACGTGCGCAACATCACCGACGTCGACGACAAGATCAATGCGCGCGCGGCCGAGCGCGGCATTTCGATCCGCGAACTGACCGAAGAGACCTACAAGAATTTCAAAGCCGACGTGGCGGCGCTCGGCTGCCTGCCGCCGACGGTCGAGCCGCGCGCGACCGAGCATATCGAAGAGATGAAGGCGCTGATCGAGCGGCTGGTGAAAGGCGGCAACGCCTATGTCGCCGAGGACAACGTGCTGTTCAACGTGCCGTCGATGCCGGACTACGGCAAACTGTCGAACCGCCCGCTCGACGAGATGATCGCCGGCGCGCGCGTCGAGGTCGCGCCCTACAAGAAGGATCCGCAGGATTTCGTGCTGTGGAAGCCGTCGAAGCCGGGCGAGCCGGCGTGGCCGTCACCCGCCGGCATCAAGGCGCCGGGCCGGCCCGGCTGGCACATCGAATGCTCGGCCATGGCCTGGAAGCATCTCGGCGAGACCTTCGACATCCACGGCGGCGGCATCGATCTGGTGTTTCCGCATCACGAGAACGAAATCGCGCAATCGCGCTGCGCCTTCCATACCGGCGTGATGGCGAATTACTGGATGCACAACGGCTTCCTGCAGGTCGAAGGCGAGAAGATGGCCAAGTCGGCTCGGAAATTTCGTGACGATCAGTGATTTGCTTGACAGCAACAACCGAACAATGTTGGCCGGGTGAGATTCGTGCGGTTCAATATGCTGCGGACGCATTACCGCCAGCCGATCGACTGGACCGTCAATCAGGCTTAGGCGAGGCGTTGAAGTCATTTATGGCAATTTGCAATGGGCGGTGGCTCTGACGAATGACGAAGTGAAGGCATAAGCCTTCCGAGGCGATAATAGCTGCCCTTGCCGATGATCTGAATACGCCAGCAGCAATAACCGAATTGCATAGAGCTTGCGGTCAGCGCTCGAACAGTCCGGCGGTTCGCCTGCGGATGCGGCGGACGAACTCATTCGGTTCCTTAGCTGCTGCTTGGCTTCGACCGCGCGGTTGAGCATGCCAAGTCAGATGGCGTACGTGAAGATGTAGATAAGAGCGATCCAAGAGTTGAAGGCGCGTGAACAGGGCCTCGACCCCGTGTCGCTGGATGAAAAGATTGCTGCTCGCAACGCCGCGCGCAAAGCGAAAGACTTCAAAGAATCCGACCGCATCCGCGACGAACTCGCCGCCATGGGCGTCGTGCTGAAGGACTCCAAGGACGGCACCACCTGGGAGATCGCGCGATGATGGCCATGGCGCATCCCAAGCTGGCGCTGCGGCCGTATCTGCCGGACGATGCGCCGCTGCTGCGCGAAATCTTCCGCGACAGCATCGAGGATTTGACCGACGAGGACTACACCCCGGCGCAGCAGGAGGCCTGGGCCTCCGCCGCCGATGACGAGGCCGCGTTCGGCAAGAAACTCGCCAGCCAGTTGACGCTGGTCGGCACGCTGGAAGGCTCGGCCGTCGGCTTTGCCTCGCTCGCCAGCGGCGACAAGATCGACATGCTCTATGTCCATCCGGCGGCCGCCGGGCAGGGCGTCGCCGCCATGCTGATCGACGCGCTGGAGAAACTGGCCGGCGCGCGCGGCGCCGCCAAGCTCATCGTCGATGCCAGCGACAGCGCGCGCGGCTTCTTCGAGAAGCGCGGCTATGTCGCGCAGCAGCGCAACACGGTGTCGGTCGGCGACGAATGGCTCGCCAACACCACGCTGCACAAGCAACTCGCCGCCAAACGGGAGGCCTCATGACCAAGCCTGACACGCCGTTCCCGCGCCACTGGCTCTATTACATCGTGCTCAAATATGGCGTGCTCGCCGCCGCGGTGCTGCTCGCCTTCTATGTCGTTTACCGGCTGACCTGAGCCCGCCATGGCCAAGGAGCGCCTCTATCTGTTCGACACCACGCTGCGCGACGGCGCGCAGACCAACGGCGTCGATTTCACGCTCGCCGACAAGCTGGCGATTGCCGGCATGCTCGACGAGCTTGGCATCGACTATGTCGAAGGCGGCTATCCCGGCGCCAATCCGACCGACACCGAATTGTTCGCGACGAAGCGCAAGTTCGACACCACCTTCACCGCCTTCGGCATGACGCGCCGGCCGGGCCGCTCGGCGTCGAACGATCCGGGGCTGGCCGCGCTGCTCGAGGCCAAGGCCGACGCGATCTGCTTTGTCGCCAAGGCCTGGGACTATCATGTGCGCGTGGCGCTGGAGACCACGCAGGAGGAAAACATCGCCTCGATCCGCGACAGCGTGAAAGCGGCCAAGGCGAAGGGCCGCGAAGTGCTGCTCGACTGCGAGCATTTCTTCGACGGCTACAAGGCCAATCCGAAATTCGCGCTTGCCTGCGCCAAGGCGGCCTACGACGAAGGCGCGCGCTGGGTCGTGCTGTGCGACACCAATGGCGGCACGCTGCCGCACGAGGTCGAACAGATCGTCGGCGAGGTGGTGAAGACGATTCCCGGCGATCACGTCGGCATCCACGCCCATAACGACACCGAGCAGGCGGTGGCCAATTCGCTCGCCGCCGTGCGCGCCGGCGCGCGCCAGATCCAGGGCACGCTCAACGGCCTCGGCGAGCGCTGCGGCAACGCCAATCTGGTGTCGATCATCCCGACGCTCAAGCTCAAGCCGGAATTCGCCGGGCGCTTCGAGATCGGCGTCTCCGACGCGCAGCTCAAGAAGCTGGCGCAGGTCTCGCACGCGCTCGACGAGCGGCTCAACCGCGCGTCCAACCGGCATGCGCCCTATGTCGGCGAGAGCGCCTTCGCGACCAAGGCCGGCATTCATGCCTCCGCCATCATGAAGGACCCGGCGACCTACGAGCACGTCTTGCCGGAAACCATCGGCAACAAGCGCAAGGTGCTGGTGTCGGAGCAGGCCGGAAAATCCAACGTGCTGGCCGAGCTCGAGCGCATCGGCATCAAGGTCGACAAGGACGATCCGCGCATCGGCCGGCTGCTGGAGATCGTCAAGGAGCGCGAGACCATCGGCTACGCCTACGAGGCGGCCGATGCGTCGTTCGAACTGCTGGCGCGGCGCACGCTCGGCAAGGTGCCGAATTATTTCGACGTCACGCAGTTCGACGTCAATGTCGAGCAGCGCAACAACGCCAAGGGCGAGCGCGTCACCGTCACCATGGCGGTGGTGAAGGTGAAAGTCGGCGACGACAACATGATCTCGGCGGCGGAAGGCAACGGCCCGGTCAACGCGCTCGATCTCGCGCTGCGCAAGGACCTCGGCAAGTATCAGAAATATATCGAGGGGCTGAAGCTGACCGATTACCGCGTGCGCATCCTCAATTCCGGCACCGAGGCGGTGACGCGCGTGCTGATCGAGAGCGAGGACGAGGCCGGCGAGCACTGGACCACCATCGGCGTGTCGCCCAATATCATCGATGCGTCATTCCAGGCGTTGATGGATTCGATCATTTATAAGCTGGTGAAATCGGGCGCGCCGGCGTGAGATACTTTCTTCCCTCGCCCCGCTTGCGGGGAGAGGGTGGCGAGCAGCGGAGCTGCGAGCCGGGTGAGGGGGTTTCGCTTTTTTACTCGACATAGATGCCTCCTCACCCGACTTCCTCGCTGTCGCTCGGAAGTCGACCTCTCCCCGCGGGCGGGGAGAGGTGAAGGAATATGCATGATCGACCACGTCTCGATTGCGGTGCGGGATCTCAAGGCGGCGGCGCGCTTCTATGAGCCGCTGCTCGCGACGCTCGGCATGACCAAGCTGCGCGAATGGCCGGACGCGGCGGTCGGCTACGGCAAGAAATATCCCGAATTCTGGATCAACCTGCGCACCGGCATGGCGCCGGTCGCCACCGACAGCGGCGTGCATATCTGCTTGCGCGCAGCATCATCCGCCGCGGTCGATGCCTTCCATGCCGCAGCACTTGCGGCCGGCGGCACATCGGATGGCGCGCCTGGCTGTCGCGCGCACTATCACGCGAGCTATTACGCCGCCTTCATCCGCGATCCGGACGGCAACCGCATCGAGGCGGTGACGTTTGTTGCAGGGAAGTAGGCGCTACAGTTTGTCGGCGTCCGCCGCCGACATTGACTTGGCGGATTCCGGAACCGCTTTCGCCGCCTTCTGCAGCATCGGCAGGATATCCTCGACCTTGTCCGCCGACCAGCAGATCGAAATTGAGATCGCCGCGGATGAATTCGAGTGTCTTCATGTGATCGAGCAGCGCGCACAGCGGCTCCCAGAAATTCTTGATATTGGCGAGCAGCATCGGCTTGCGGTGGCGGCCGAGCTGCACCCAGGTGAGCTGCTCGACCAGTTCCTCCAGCGTGCCGACGCCGCCCGGCAGCGCCACGAAGGCGTCCGCCATCTCGAACATCTTGCGCTTGCGCTCGTGCAGGTCGCGCGTGACGATGAGGTTGTGCGCGTCGCGCAAGGCGTGCTCGCGCGCCATCAGGAATTCGGGGATGATGCCGGTGACTTCGCCGCCGTGCTTGAGCACGGCAGCGGCGAGCGCGCCCATGATGCCGACGGCGCCGCCGCCATAGACCAGGCCGATGCCGTTGTTCGGCGAGGATCGCGCCGAAGGCGCGTGCGGCCTCGCACAAAGGCCGGATCGGTGCCCGGGCCGGAGCCGCAATAGACGCAGATTTTTCGGATTTTGCTGGGGTTTTCTATTTTGTTCATGGCCATGCATGTGCATCGCGTCTGCGGCAGCGTCAAGGCAGGGTGATTGAGCTTGGAGAATCCTCCTATATGGAGGGCCGACGGACACTGAATGAACCACCATCTCCGCCCTTCCGAGCCGCAGCCCCGCGTCTCCGCCGACCGCGGCGCGCTGTTCGCGACCGTCATCCACCTCTGGCCCTATATCTGGCCGTCCGACCGCCGCGACCTGAAGCTGCGGGTGATCGGCGCCATGGTGCTGCTGCTGGCCGCCAAGCTCGCCACCATCGCGGTTCCCTTCACCTTCAAATGGGCGACCGATGCGCTCGCCGGCGGTGGCAGCGCGCCGGTCGCGGCCTCCGACTGGCTGCTCTGGGTGCTGGCCGCGCCCGTCGCCATGACGATTGCCTATGGCGGCATGCGCATCCTGATGGCGGCGCTCACGCAATTGCGCGACGGGCTGTTCGCCAAGGTGGCGATGCACGCGGTGCGCCGGCTCGCCTTCCGCACCTTCGTGCACATGCACGAGCTGTCGCTGCGCTTCCATCTCGAGCGCAAGACCGGCGGGCTCACGCGCGTGCTCGAGCGCGGCCGCAACGCCATCGAGACCATCGTGCGCATGGTGATCCTGCAGCTGTCGCCGACCATCATCGAACTGGCGCTGATCGTCGCCGTGCTGATGTGGCAATTCGACTGGCGCTACGTCGCGGTGATCCTGGTCACCGTCGCGCTCTATATGACCTACACCTATCACGCCACCGAATGGCGCATCGGCATCCGCCGCAAGATGAACGACAGCGACACCGACGCCAACGTCAAGGCGATCGAACTCGCTGCTCAACTACGAGACGGTGAAATATTTCAGCGCCGAGGCAGCGCGAGGCCGAGCGCTACGACCGCTCGATGGCGCGCTACGAGGACGCCAGCGTCAAGGCCTATACCTCGCTCGCCGTGCTCAATGCCGGGCAGGCGGTGATCTTCACCTTCGGGCTCGCCGCCGCGATGGTGATGTGCGCCTACGAAATCCAGGCCGGCACCAAGACGGTCGGCGATTTCGTGCTGATCAACGCCATGATGATCCAGCTCTACCAGCCGCTCAATTTCATGGGCATGGTCTATCGCGAGATCAAGCAGGCGGTGATCGACATCGAAATCATGTTCTCGATTCTGAGCGCGCGAGCCGGAAATCAAGGACGTGACCGGCGCGCCGCCGCTGAAGGTGACGAGCGGCACCATCCGCTTCGAGAATGTCGCTTTTTCCTACGAGCCGGAGCGCCGCATCCTCAAAGGCATCAGCTTCGAGGTGCCGGCCGGCAAGACGGTGGCGGTGGTCGGCCCGTCCGGCGCCGGCAAGTCGACGATCTCGCGGCTGCTGTTCCGCTTCTACGATCTCGCCGGCGGCCGCATCCTGATCGACGGCCAGGACATCGCCAAGGTGACGCAGAAATCGCTGCGCCAGGCGATCGGCATGGTGCCGCAGGACACCGTGCTGTTCAACGACACCATCCGCTACAACATCCGCTACGGCCGCTGGGAAGCGAGCGACGCCGAGGTCGAGGAGGCGGCCGCGCTCGCGCAGATCGACGCTTTCATCCGGATGGCGCCCAAGGGCTACGAGACCGAAGTCGGCGAGCGCGGCCTGAAACTATCCGGCGGCGAGAAGCAGCGCGTCGCCATCGCGCGCACGATCCTGAAGGCGCCGCCGATCCTGGTGCTCGACGAGGCGACCTCGGCGCTCGACAGCCACACCGAAAAGGAAATCCAGGACGCGCTCGAGCGCGTGTCGAAGGGCCGCACCACGCTGGTGATCGCGCACCGGCTCTCGACCATCGTCGGCGCCGACGAGATCATCGTGCTCGACCAGGGCGAGATCGTCGAGCGCGGCACCACACCGCGTTGCTGGCCAAGAACGGGCTCTATGCCAGCATGTGGAACCGGCAGCGCGAGGCCGAGGAAGCGCGCGAGAAGCTCGCCCGTGCCGGCGAAGACGAGGGCGCGCCCAACCGCAATCCGCCGCCGGTGGAGGATGCCATTGCGGAGGCAGCGGCTTCGCGATCCGATGGAAGCGCCGCCGACGCGGCGGAGTAGGATAGGGCATGTCGATCTCCGATTCGATTCGCGCGCAAATCGTGCCGATCACGCCGGAGGGCTATCCGTTCATCGGCGCCTTTGCGCTGGTCAGCCTGATCCTGTTCTGGATGTGGAGCCCGCTCGGCTGGCTCGGCACGCTGGCGACGATCTGGTGCGCCTATTTCTTCCGCGATCCGCCGCGCGTGACGCCGGTGCGCGAAGGCCTGGTGGTGGCGCCCGCCGACGGCCGCGTCAGCCAGATCACCACCGCAGCCCCGCCGCATGAGCTTGGGCTCGGCGACAAGCCGCTGCCGCGCATTTCGATCTTCATGAGCGTGTTCGACTGCCACGTGAACCGCAGTCCGGTCACCGGCCGCATCGAGAAAATCGTCTATCAGCCCGGCAAGTTCTTCAACGCCGACCTCGACAAGGCCAGCGCCGACAACGAGCGCAATTCGCTGGTGATCGCGGCCGCGGGAGCGCGCGTGGCGGTGGTGCAGATCGCCGGCCTGATCGCGCGCCGCATCGTCTGCTTCGTGCGCGAGGGCCAGCCGCTCGGCGCCGGCGAGCGCTTCGGCATGATCCGCTTCGGCTCGCGGCTCGACGTCTATCTGCCCGACGGCACGCCGCCGCTGGTCGCGGTCGGGCAGACCTCGCTCGCCGGCGAAACCGTGCTTGCCGACCTGCGCGCCGGCGATGCCGGGCGCGCGTTCCGCAGCGGATAGGCAGACGCCGGAAAATCGTTAACCGTTAACGAAGACGCGCGGACGGTTCCATGCGCGGTGGCGCGCGCCCGCAACGGTCTATATTGCGCGCTATGGTCTTTCCGCCGTTCGATCCCGCTCCGCCGCCGCCGCCGCCGCTTCAAGGCGATCCCGGTGCGCACGCTGCTGCCCAATCTGATCACGCTGCTGGCGCTGTGCGCGGGGCTGACCGCCATCCGCTTGGCGGTCGAGAGCAAGCTCGAACTGGCGCTGGCCGCGATCGTGTTTGCCGCGCTGCTCGACGGCATCGACGGGCGGGTCGCGCGCATGCTCAAGGGCACCTCGCGCTTCGGCGCCGAGCTCGACAGCCTGGCCGACTTCGTCAATTTCGGCGTGGCGCCGGCGCTGATCCTGTATTTCTGGGGCCTGCACGAGCTCAAATCGGCGGGCTGGATCGCGGCGATGGTGTTCGCGATCTGCGCCGGGCTTCGGCTCGCGCGCTTCAACGTGATGATCGACGACCCCAACAAGCCGGTCTGGGCGGGAAATTTCTTCACCGGCATTCCGGCGCCGGCCGGCGCCATCACCGTGCTGCTGCCGATCTATCTCTATTTCCTCGGCGTCTCCAACGGGCTGGTCACGGTCTGGCTCACGTTCTTCTACACGCTGGCGATCGCGCTGTTGATGGTGTCGCGGCTGCCGGTGTTCTCCGGCAAGCGCGTGGGCAAGCGCGTGCCGCCGGAGATGGTGCTGCCGGTCTTCGTCGTGGTGGTGTTGTTCTTTGCGCTGCTGATCAGCTATCCGTGGGAAGTGCTCACGATCGGCACGCTCGCCTATCTCGGCTGTCTGCCGCTCGGCTGGCTGTCCTATCGCGAATACCAGCGCAAGGATGCCGCCGGCGAACCGATCGGCGAGACCGCCGCGGCGCCCGCCGGCCGGGCAGCCGCATGCGCATGGCGCCGCCGGGATCGAACGCGACCAACGATCACGATCGCCCGCCGCGGCTGAACTGATCGCCGGACTTCCGATTAGCCATGCGTGCCGAACGGATAGCCCGGCATCAGATCGTACGGATGCTTCCAGCCGGGCAGGGCCTTCATGCGCTCGAGCCAGGCGCCGATCGCCGGATGATCCTTGGCGATATCGAAGCCGAACTCCTCGGCCGGATAATAGAGATAAGCGGTCAGCGAAATGTCGGCGATGGTCGGCCGGTCACCCAGCAGATAAGTGTGCGAGCGCCAGCCGCTTGTTGACGATGGCGAGATTGCCGTCGATGCGGCCTTTGAGAAACGCCATCACCGCCGGATCGCCCGCCGGCTTGGCGAAATTCGTCAGGAAGCGGTACGGCCCGAGGAAGCCGTTGACCTTCTGGTTGTCGAAGATGATCCAGCGCAGCGCTTCCAGCTCGCTCGTCCTCGCCCTGCGGTTTGAACTTGCCGGTGAGGTCGGCGAGATAAGTGAGGATCACGCCCGACTGCGTGAGCTTCTTCTTGCCGTGCACCAGCACCGGCACTTCGCCCATCTCGTTGACGCTCGTCGCGATACTCGGGCGTGCGCTGCGACGCCGTCGCCGAAGAAATCGATCCAGACCGGCTCCCAGTCGGCGCCGATCAAATTGAGCATCAGCGCGGCGCGATAGGCATTGCCGGACTGGGCGAAGCAATAAAGCTGATATTCGGACATGGGGATCCTAACCTGCGGGAGTGGTCAGCGTGTCAGCGTCACCGGCGTGCCGGCGGTGGATTGGCCTTCGAAGCGGCCGCCGGCGAGATTGAGCTGCGCCAGCGGATTGTTCTCCTCGTCGTTGATCACCAGCGCGTCCTGCTCGAGCGTCCAGCGCCGGCTCATGAAGAAATTTCCCGGGCAGCCGCCTTCCGGCGAGACGGTGCCCTCGCGCGCGCCCGGCGCGCCGCCGAAATTCATGCCGCAGGTCGGCGCATTCGGCGCCGACAGCATCCAGCGGCCGGTCATGCCGTGTCCGGCGTGCTGCGTCGCGCTGGCCGCCGAGCGAGGGCCGCCGGCGCAGCCTGCGAGCATCAGTGCGATGAGAACGCTCCCTGCGACCCGGACCATGCATCATTGCTGTCTCGATCCATCCGAGTCGGACGCGCACGGTCCTCACTTCATCGTCGGGATCACGAATTCGGCGCCTTCCTTGGTGCCGGTCGGCCAGCGCGAGGTCACCGTCTTGGTCTTGGTGTAGAAGCGGATCGAATCCGGTCCGTGCTGGTTGAGATCGCCGAAGCCGGAACGCTTCCAGCCGCCGAAGGTGTGATAGGCGAGCGGCACCGGAATGGCGAAGTTCACGCCGACCATGCCGACCTGCACGCGGTTGACGAAATCGCGCGCGGTATCGCCGTCGCGGGTGAAGATGGCGACGCCGTTGCCGTATTCATGCTCGGACGGCAGCCGCACGGCTTCGTCGTAGTCCTTGGCGCGCACCACCGAGAGCACCGGTCCGAAGATTTCCTCCTTGTAGATGCGCATGTTCGGCTTCACGTCGTCGAACAGGCAGCCGCCCATGAAGTTGCCGTTCTCGTAGCCCTGCATC
Source organism: uncultured Alphaproteobacteria bacterium (assembly GCA_963781875.1). GTDB lineage: Bacteria > Pseudomonadota > Alphaproteobacteria > Rhizobiales > Xanthobacteraceae > Pseudolabrys. The sequence continues at coordinate 668,973 of CAWAHP010000004.1, read as the reverse complement.
TTGAAGCCGCGGCCGTCGACCACGAGCTTGGCGCCTTCCTTGACGCCGAGATCGACATAGTCCTTCACCTTGTTGAGGTGCGCTCTTGGTCACCATCGGGCCGTAGTCGGCCTGCGGGTCGGTCGAGGGGCCGATCTTCAGGCTCTCCACGCGCGGGATCAGCTTCTCGACCAGGATGTCGGCGGTCTTCTTGCCGACCGGCACCGCCACCGAGATCGCCATGCAGCGCTCGCCGGCCGAGCCGTAGCCGGCGCCGATCAGCGCGTCGACCGCCTGATCCATGTCGGCGTCCGGCATCACGATCATGTGGTTCTTGGCGCCGCCGAAGCATTGCACGCGCTTTCCGTTGCGCGCAGCCGGTCGAATAGATGTATTCCGCGATCGCCGACGAGCCGACGAAGCCGATCGCCTTCACGCGGGCGTCGGTGAGCAGCGTGTCGACCGCTTCCTTGTCGCCGTTGACCACGTTGAGGATGCCGGGCGGCAGCCCGGCCTCGATGAACAGTTCGGCAATCCGCATCGGCACCGACGGATCGCGCTCCGACGGCTTGAGGATGAAGGCATTGCCGCAGGCGATCGCCGGCGCGCATTTCCACAGCGGGATCATGGCCGGGAAATTGAACGGCGTGATGCCGGCGACCACGCCGAGCGGCTGCCGCATGGAATAGAGGTCGATGCCGGGGCCGGCGCCTTCGGTGTATTCGCCCTTCAGCAAATGCGGAATGCCGCAGGCGAACTCCACCACCTCGAGGCCGCGCTGGATGTCGCCCTTGGCGTCCGGAAAGGTCTTGCCGTGCTCGGACGAGAGCAGCTTGGCGAGATCGTCGTATTCCTTCTGGATCAGCTCCAGGAACTTGAACATCACGCGGGCGCGGCGCTGCGGATTGGTCGCGGCCCAGGCCGGCTGCGCCGCCTCGGCATTGGCGATGGCGTGCTCGACCTCGGAATGCTTGGCGAGCGCGACCTTGGCCTGCACCTCGCCGGTATTGGGATCGAAGACGTCGCCGAACCGCCCGGAGGTCCCCTTGACGGCCTTGCCGCCGATGAAATGGCCGATCTCACGCATGGGTCGTCTCCTCCGGTTTTTGAGGGGTCCTGGACGGGCCCTTTGGGCTTTGCTGCCCAATTGCGGCGATTTTTGCAGCTTTTTGCCGGCCGGTCACGTCTCGCCGGGCAACGACCGGGCCGTTTTTCTTTCACGAACGGTTAGCCTTTACCGCCTCTTAACAGCGCCAGTCTAGGGTCGCTTCCAGCGGCACCGGTGTGGCGTTTGCGGAATTCGTGCGCGTTGGTGGGGTAGAGTTCATGGATATTGCGACAGGTCTAGGTCTGCTGTGCGGCGCCGGGGTGCTCGCAACCCTGATTATGCTGGGCGGCGATCTGCGCATGTTCGCCGACGTGCACGCCGCCATCGTCATCTTCGGCGGATCGTTCGCCGCCACGCTGATCCGCTTTCCGCTCTCCTCGATCTTCCACGGGCTGCCGCTCGGCGCCAAATTCGCCTTCTCGCTGCGCCGCATGACCCAGCGCGACCTGGTCGACGAACTGGCCGGCCTCGCCGAAATCGCCCGCAAGCAGGGACCGATCGGGCTGGAAAAGGTCGAGATCGAGGATCCGTTCCTGGCCAAAGGCATCCGCTTCGTCGCCGACGGCTACGACGGCAACTTCATCCGCGACAATCTCGAGCGCGACCGCGACAACTTCCTCACCCATCTCGACGAGGGTCAGAAGATCTATCGCGCGGTCGGCGACTGCGCGCCGGCCTTCGGCATGATCGGCACGCTGATCGGCATGGTGCAGATGTTCGCCAACATGACCGATCCGTCCAAGCTCGGCCCGTTCATGGCGGTCGCGCTGCTGGCGACCTTCTACGGCGCGGCCGTCGCCAACCTGTTCTGCCTGCCGATCGCCGACAAGCTGCACCTCAAGCTGGTCGACGAGGAGATCAACCGCACGCTGATCATCGACGGCATCCTGATGATCCGCGAGGCCAAGAGCCCGACTTTGGTGCGCGAGATGCTGCTCGCCTATCTGCCCGAGAAGCACCGCCACCCCGTAGAAGAAGCAGACGAAGAGGCCGGAGGCGGTGCCCGCTTAAAGCGGCGCGTCCGAACGGAAACCCATGGCAAGACGCAAGGAAGCGGCCCACGGCGGTCACGGCTGGTTCGTCACCTTCGCCGACCTGATGGGCCTGCTGGTCGCTTCTTCGTGATGCTGGTGGCGTTCTCCACCCAGGACCAGCAGAAGCTGCAAGTCGTCGCCGGCTCGATGCGCGAAGCCTTCGGCGTGCAGGACCGCGTGCGCTACTCCGGCATCATCGAGGTGCTGGGCTTGCCGACGCGGCCGAAGCTCAAGAACGCCGCCCATATCGATCCGTCGGAAGCATCGGCGACGCCGGCGCCGGACGAAAACGACCACCAGCGCACCTACGGCGCGCGCTTCAAGGAGGATCGCAAATTCGCGCTGGCCTCCGCCTCGCTGCGCCAGGCCTTGCAGGAAATGCCGGAGATCACCGAGGCCTCGAAGCACATCATGGTTGAGGAGACCAAGCAGGGCCTCAACATCGAGATCGTCGATCAGGACGGCCGCTCGATGTTTCCGGACGGCGCCAAGGAGCCCGTATGAGCGCACCCGCAAGCTGATTCAGAAGATCGCGCCGGCGCTCAAGGCAATGCCGTACCGCATCTCCATCGTCGGCCATACCGCCTCGAGCAAAGTGCCGGCCAAGCCTGGTTACGGACCGTGGGAACTTTCCGCCGATCGCGCCAATGCGGTGCGCGAGATTCTCGCAGGCGAGGGCGTGCCGACCGGGCACATCTTCATGGTGGCCGGCAAGTCGGACACCGATCCGCTGTTCCCCGACAACCCTTCGATGTCGCCGAACCGCCGGGTCACCATTACCCTGATGCGGGAAGAGCCGCCGCTGCCGGCCGATTTCAGCCCCTAAGCCGCACAAAATCCGCTTCCATCGCTGCTTGATCCAGGTCAATTGGCCGCGGACAAAGGCCGGTATTCACTCCCGCACAGCGATGATATAAGGCCCGCCGTCCAGCCCATCGCGGACCCGATACAACCTCAATGAACGATGGCGTGAACGAGACGGCGCTCTCCGCCGAAGCCAATACCGCCTATTGCAGTAAAGAAGCGCCCCTATGTCTCCCAGCAAGGCCGCTAACAACGGCTTGGTCGCGGCCCATGACGGCAGTGAAGCGCCGGCCAAGACCGGATTCTGAGCGCTCACGCTCGGCAGCATCGGCGTCGTCTATGGCGATATCGGCACCAGCCCGCTCTACGCGCTGCGCGAGTCGGTGCTGGCGGCGGTCGGCCCCGGCAATCCGGCGAGCGAGCCGGTGGTGCTCGGCATCCTCTCGCTGATCATCTGGGCGCTGATCCTGGTGGTCACCGCGAAATACGTGCTCATCCTGCTGCGCGCCGACAACAACGGCGAGGGCGGCACGCTCGCGCTGATGGCGCTGGCGTCGCGCGCGCTCGGCCGGCAGCAGCGGCATCGTGATCCTGCTCGGCATTATCAGCGGCGCGCTGTTCTACGGCGACGCCATCATCACGCCGGCGCTGTCGGTGCTCTCGGCGGTCGAAGGCTTGAAGATCGTGACGCCGGCGTTCGATGCATACGTGGTGCCGATCACGGTCGTGATCCTGGTCGCATTGTTCGCGGTGCAGTCGCGCGGCACCGCGAAGGTTGCCGCCTTCTTCGGTCCGATGACGCTGGTTTGGTTTGTCGCCATCGCGGTCGCCGGGCCTTTGGCATATCGGACAAAATCCTGCGCGTGCTGCTGGCATTCAATCCGTATTACGGCGTGAACTTCCTGCTCCACCACGGCATCATCGGCTTTTACACGCTCGGCGCCGTCTTCCTGGTGGTGACCGGCGCGGAAGCGCTCTATGCCGATCTCGGCCATTTCGGCCGCGGTCCGATCCGCTTCGCCTGGCTGGTGGTGGTGCTGCCGGCGCTGCTGATCAATTATCTCGGGCAGGGCGCGCTGGTGCTCGCCGATCCGAAGTCGATCGAGAATCCGTTCTTCCTGCTTTATCCGGACTGGGCGCTGCTGCCGATGGTGCTGCTCGCCACCGCCGCGACCGTGATCGCGAGCCAGGCGGTGATCACCGGCGCCTATTCGCTCACGCGCCAGGCGATCCAGCTCGGCCTGCTGCCGCGCCTGGAAATCCGCCACACCTCGGAATCGCTGTTCGGGCAGATCTACATGCCGCGGGTCAACACGCTGCTGCTGATCGGCGTGCTGCTGCTGGTGGCGCTGTTCCGCTCGTCGAGCGCGCTCGCCTCCGCCTACGGCATCGCGGTCACCGGCACCATGGTGGTCACCGCCATGATGGCCATCATCGTGATCTGGCGGGTCTGGCACTGGCCGCTGGTCGCGGCGCTGGCGCTGATGCTGCCGTTCCTGTTCATCGATCTGACCTTCCTCGCCGCCAACCTGCTCAAGGTCGTCGAGGGCGGCTGGATGCCGCTGGCGCTCGGCGCCCTGGTGATGGCGGTGATGTACACGTGGCGGCGCGGCAGCCGGCTGCTGTTCGAGAAGACCCGCCGGCAGGAAATGCCGCTCGAAGTCCTGGTCGCAAGCCTGGAGAAGAAACCGCCGCACGCGCGTGCCGGGCACCGCGGTGTTCCTCACCAGCGATCCGGCAAGCGCGCCGACCGCGCTGTTGCACAGCCTCAAGCACTACAAGGTGCTGCACGAAAAGAACGTCATCCTCACCATCGAGACCGCCGATACGCCGCGGGTCGATCCGGCCGAGCGGGTGCGCATCGAGCCGGTGGGCAAGACATTCTCGCGCGTGGTGCTGCGGTTCGGCTTCATGGAGACGCCGAACGTGCCGAAGGCGCTGGCGATCGCGCGCAAGCTCGGCTGGCAGTTCGACATCATGTCGACCTCGTTCTTCCTGTCGCGCCGTACGCTCAAGCCGGCCGCCCATTCCGGCATGCCGCGCTGGCAGGACCGCCTGTTCATCGGGCTCACCCGCGCGGCCAACGACGCCACCGACTATTTCCAGATTCCGACCGGGCGGGTGGTCGAGGTCGGCACGCAGGTCACGGTTTAATTCAAAAGCTGACGTGCGCGGCGCTCCGTTTCCGGCTAAAAACGCGGCGACACGGAGTTGCGTCATGGCCGACGAGATGCCGCGCGCCGACGAGGTGACAAACCTGACGCCCGAGAGGTGGCCGCGGGCTTGCGCGAAGGCCGCATGCTGCTGGTCGACGTGCGCGAGCCGAACGAGACCGCGGTGGAAAGCTATCCGGATGCGGTGATCGTGCCGCTGTCGAGCTTCGATCCGGCCGCCATTCCCGATCCGCAGGGCAAGCAGGTGGTGTTCGCCTGCCGCTCCGGCCGGCGCTCGGTCACCGCGTCGCTTGCTGCGCAGGACCAGGGCTATCCATACAACTCGCCACCTCGCCGGCGGCATCCTCGCCTGGAAGGCGGCCGGCCTTCCGACCAAAACCTGAACCGATCGATCCGAGGTTTCGCCATGCGCCGCGTATTTGCGATCGCCGCCCTGGCCTTGGTCTGGGCGCTGCCGGTGTCACTGTGGCCGCCGCGCAGAACGAGCGCGTGGTCAATGTCTACAACTGGTCGGACTATATCGATCCGCAGGTGCTCGAGGATTTCACCAAGGAGACCGGCATCAAGGTGCAGTACGACACCTTCGATGCCAACGAGACGCTGGAGACCAAGCTGCTCGCCGGCAAGTCCGGCTACGACGTGGTGGTGCCGACCGCCTATTTCCTCGAACGCCAGATCAAGGCCGGCGTGTTCCAGAAGCTCGACAAGAGCAAGCTGCACCAACATCGGCAATGTCTGGCCGGACATCGCCAAGCGGCTCGCGGTCTACGATCCGGGCAACCAATACGCGGTCAACTACATGTGGGGCACGACCGGCATCGGCTACAACGTCAAGGCGATGCGCGAACGGCTCGGTGCCAACGGCAAGATCGACAGCTGGGACATCGTGTTCAAGCCGGAGAATCTCGCCAAGTTCAAGGACTGCGGCGTGCACATGCTGGATTCCGCCGACGACATCATGCCGGCGGCGCTGCATTATCTCGGCCTCAATCCGAATTCGACCGACGACAAGGAACTGGAGAAGGCCGCCGATCTGATGATGAAGATCCGGTCCGTCGGTGCGCAAATTCCATTCCTCGGAATATCTCAACGCGCTGGCCAGCGGCGAAATCTGCTTCGTGGTCGGCTGGTCGGGCGACATCAAGCAGGCGCAGAAGCGCGCCGCCGAGGCCAAGAACGGCGTCGAGATCGGCTATGCGATCCCGAAGGAGGGCGCGCAGATGTTCTTCGACAATCTCGCCATCCCGAAGGATGCCAAGAACGTCGCCGAGGCGCATGCCTTCATCGATTACCTGCTGAAGCCCGAGGTGGCGGCCAAGAACAGCAATCTGGTCGCCTATGCCAACGGCAATCTGGCCAGCCAGAAATTGATCGACAAGGCGGTGCTCGACGACCCCAGCGTCTATCCGGACGCCGACCACCATGAAGCGGCTCTATACCGTGAGCGCGCGCGATCAGAAATCGCAGCGCGTGCTCAACCGGCTGTGGACGCGGGTCAAGACCGGGCGCTGAATTCCGGATCAGTTCTCTATCGTCTTCCGGCCGCCAGCGGCGGTGCAGCCACAGCCATTGCTCGGGATGCTCGCGGATCCAGCCTTCGACCACGCTGGTGATGATCTGCATGGTGCCGGCGATATCGATCTTGCCCTCGGCGTCGCGCACCGGCGCGATCTCCTCGGTCAGCTCGGCGCGGAAGCGATGGCCGGGCAGGCGCACGATGCGGGTGCCGTGGATCGGGCAATCGAAATGCCGGGCGAGCCGCGCGATCAGCGGATTGGCCTTGGTGCGGCGGCCGAAGAATGTGACCGTCGACGCCGCGCACGTAATACTGATCGACCAGCATGCCGACATGGGCGCCGCGCTTGAGCGCATCGGCGATCTTCACCGGCGCATCGAGGCCGGTCGGGATCAGTTCGCCCATGCTGGCGGTGCGGGTTTCGCGCAGCCAGCGATCGATGCCGGGATATTGGGCCGGCGATAGAGCACCGCGCTGTCGAGATTGTAGGTCGCCGCGCAGATCGCCGGCAGTTCCCAATTGGCCAGATGCGCGGCAAAGATCAAGCGCCGGCTTGCCGTCGTTCGCGAGCTGCATGAAGCGGTCGATAATCTCGCGCGTGATGACGATCCGGTCGATCCGGTCGGGATAGGCGGGATCCCAGTCCCACAATCGGTCGAGATGGGCGAATTCGGCGCCCATGCGCCGAGATTGTCCCAGACCCCGCGCAGGATGGCCTCGATCTCGGCCGGAGATTTCTCGGGGAAGGCGGCGACGAGATTGTCGCGGCCGATGCGGTTTTCCGGCAGCAGCGGCCCGATCGTGCGCATCGTCCAGCCGACGAAGTCGGCCAAGCGGTCCGGATTGGCCAGCCGCAGGCCGCGTGAGCAGCCGCACCGCGAGCGCGCCGACCAGCACGTCGCCGGCGCGCTTGCTGCGGCGGCGCAGGCGCCGGATTATCCGCGTCATCGCATTGCGCATCAATCCACGCCGATTCTAGTGCCATTATGTTTGCGCACGATCTTGTCCGAAAACCGGTTCCCACTTTTCGGGATCATGCGCTAAAAATTCACGATCACCTTGCCGAACACCTGCCGGCTTTCGAGCCGCGCCAGGCCGCGTTCAAATTCGGCAAGCGGAACCTCGGTGTCGATGATCGGCGTCATGCCGGCCGCGATCTTGGAGAGGCTGTCGCGGATGTTGCGCATCGAGGCGCCGAACGAGCCGAAGATCTTGTACTGCTGCTGGAACAGCTGCATCAGGTTGATGGTGACGTTGGGCCCGGCGGTCGAGCCGCAGGTCACCAGCCGGCCGCCGCGCTTGAGGCAGAACAGCGAGGCGTTGAAGCCTTCGCCGCCGACATGCTCGAACACCACGTCGACGCCTTTCTTGGCGGTGAGCTTGCGGGTGACGCCCTCGAAACGCTCGGTCTTGTAGTTGATGACGTGATCGGCGCCGAGCGCCTTGGCCTTTTCGCGCCTTGGCGTCGTCGCCGACCGTGGTGATGACGGTGCAGCCGATCGCCTTCGCCATCTTGATGGCGACGCGTGCCGATGCCGGAGCCGCCGGCATGCACCAGAATGGTCTCGCCCGGCTTGAGCTTGGCATTGTCGAACAGCATGTGCTCGATGGTGCCGAAGGCGATCGGCGCGCAGGCGGCATCGCGCAGCGACACGCCGGCCGGCACCGGGATCACCAGCCGCGCCGGCAGATTGATCGAGATCGCGCGCGAAACCGTCGATGTGGAAACCCATGATGCCGCCGACGTTCTCGCACAGATTGTCGCGGCCCTCGCGGCAGGCGGCGCAATGGCCGCAGGTCATGGCGCCGTACATCACCACCTTGTCGCCGGCCTTGAAGGCGGTCACGCCGGCGCCGACGGCGGCGATTTCGCCGGAGGCCTCGGCGCCGACCACCAGCGGCAGCTTGCGCTTGGCGAAGGCCATGCCGCGAAAGCCCCACAGGTCGAGGTGATTGAGCGCGACCGCCTTGATGCGGATCTGCACCTCGCCGTCGCCGGGCGGCGGCGGGCGCGGCACGTCGGCAAGTTCGAGCTTGCGATCGGCGATAAGTTGTAAGGCGCGCATGGCGGCGTGGCGGGCGCGGCGGTTAAGCCGGCTCGAGCCCCATCACCAGCGAGACGTTCTGCCCGCCGAAACCGAACGAATTCGAAATGGCGTGGCGTCACCTTCGCGTCGCGCGCCTTGTTCGGCACGACGTCGAGCGGGATCGCCGGATCCGGCATGTCGTAATTGATGGTGGGCGGAATGCGCTGGTGCTGCAGCGTGAGCATCGAGAACACCGCCTCGACCGCGCCGGCCGCCGACAGCGTATGGCCGATCATGGATTTGTTGGACGAGATCGGCACGCTCTTCATGCGCTCGCCGAACACCGTGGAGACGCCGAGATATTCCATCTTGTCGTTTTCCGGCGTGCCGGTGCCGTGCGCGTTGACGTAGTCGATGTCGTCGGGCGCGAGGCCGGCATCCTTGATCGCGTTGGCGATGCAGCCGATGATCGGCTTGCCGTCCGGGCTCGAGCGGGTGCGGTGGAAGGCGTCGGCCATCTCGCCGCAGCCTTCGAGCACGCCGAGGATCTTGGCGCCGCGCGCCTTGGCGCGCTCGTAGCTTTCCAGCACCAGCGCGCCGGCGCCTTCCGCCATGACGAAACCGTCGCGGTTCTTGGAGAACGGCCTCGACGCCGCTTGCGGCTCGTCGTTGCTGGTGGACAGCGCCGAGAGCAGCGAGAAGCGGATCAGCGCTTCCGGATTGATCGAGCCGTCGGTGCCGATGCAGAGCGCCGCGTCGGTCTCGCCGCGCCGGATCGCCTCGACGCCGAGCTGGATCGCGCTCGCGCCCGAGGCGCAGGCGGTCGACAGCGAGATCGGCGAGCCCTGGGTGCCGAATTTCTCGGCCAGATGGTCGGCGACCGAGCCGAACAGGAAGCGCTGATGATAGGCGGGAAACTGCGAGCTCACCCGCAGGATGTCGGCATAGGTCACCTTGTCGTTGGCGCCGGACTTGGCGCTGAGCTCGAGCCGCTGCGGCCATTCCAATTCGATCGGCGGCACCGCCAGGAATAACGGGCCGGGAAATTCGCCGCGCGTGCCGATGCCGGATTCGGTGATCGCTTCTTCGGCGGCGAGATCGGCGAAGCATTCCGACAGCGCGGCGGCGCAGGGCTGCGGCGGCAGATAATCGATGGTGCCGGCGATGCGGGTCTTGAGGCCCTCGGTGCGCAAAGCGGGTGATGGTGCGGATGCCGGACTCGCCGGCCGTCAGCTTGGCCCAGTTGTCGGTCTTGCCGGCGCCGAGCGAGGTGATCACGCCGAGGCCGGTCACCACGACGATCGGCCGGCCCATTTTGTCCTTGGTCGATGACATGCTGTGTTCTCCCTCAGTCGACCCGTTCGACCAAAGCAAGGCCTTCGCCCCGCCAATGTCCGACGCCGGTCACCAGGACCTGCTGTCAAATCCCCGCTCATCGGGCGCTCCAGCCCGGTCGAGTCGCAGGGCGGAAACAGACTACCATGGCCGAGCGCGACCGTGGCCAGCGCCACATTCATCGGGAATTGCGGCTCCAGCCCATGACCGAGATAGGAACCGGTGGCGCGCACGGCAAGGTCGGCATGCGCGCTGAGAAAGGCCCGTTCCTCGGCGGTGGCGGGCGCGGCGCCGGTGGCGCCGGAAAGCACCGCGGCGTGGCCGGTTTTGACCTTGTCCTTGATCTTGTCCCACAGCCGCGTCGAGCGCGGCGGTGACGGCGCCCGGCTGGCGGTTGGAGCGGTCGGAGAGCACGGCGGTAAGCCGCGCCAGCGGCTTGGCGCCGCGCTTCTCGGCATGCTCGCGCGCCTCGATCACCAGGAATGCGCCGAGCGAGCCGAGCGCAAAGCCGCCTTTGTCGCCGCGCTCCCAGACCGGCGCGTAGCGGTCTTTCAGATTGATGCCGGCCGAACTCATAGAGCATCAGCAGATCGGGCCGCTCGCCATTATGCGCGCCGCCGACCAGCGCGATGTCGCTTTGCCCGGCGGCGATGCGCGACAGCGCGATGCGCACGGCGTCGACGCCGGAGGCTTCCTCGCCCATGAAGGTGCGCGACGAGCCGGTCACGCCGTGCACGATCGAAATGTTGCCGGCCAGCAGGTTGGAAAGCTGCGCCAGAAACAAGTCGGCCGCAGATCGCTCATCAGCCGTTCGTTGAGGAACGCCGCCGGATTTGGCGCAGCCGGCGATGCCGCTGAGGATCGCGCTGTCGACGGCAAGATCGCGTTCGCCGCCGCCGGCGGCGACGATCATGTCCATGTGCGAGAGGATGTCGGTCTTGCCCTTGAGCGCCGGCGGAGTCGAGCGCGAGGCCGGCGGCATAGGTGCCGATGCGCTGCCAGTTCTCCATCTGGCGCTGATCGCCCTTCTTCGGGATCTGCGTGTCGAAATTGATCGGCGCCAGCGGATGCACGATGAAGGGTGCGAAGGTCGTCGGTGTCGGCGCTCGGGTGCGCCTCCATCAGCTTCTGCCAATGCGCCTGCGGGCCTTCGCCCAGGCAGGAGACGATACCGACGCCGGTGATCCAGGCTTCGCGGGCGGCCTCAGCCATTGGCGGGCGCCTCGACGTGTCAGTCCGATGCGGTCCGCGGTTTCGTGCATCTGCCGCTGCATCTCGGCATTGGGGAAATCGAGCACGCGGAACGTCAGCGTGGCGTCGCAGATCGGCTTGCCGTCGGCGCTTGATCTTTCGCCTCGGTCGATCGCATAGCCGGAGCCGTCATGGTCGAGTTTGGCGGCGATCGACAGCTTCTGGCCGGGCGTGACGAAGGTGCGCAGCTTGGCGTCCTTCACCGCGGCCAGGAACGGCATGCGCTTGAACCGGTTCATCGCCACCACCAGCCAGCCCGAGGTCTGCGCCATCGCTTCGATCAGCAGCACGCCCGGCATCAGCGGATAGCCGGGAAAATGGCCCTCGAAGATCGTGCTTGCGGTTGGAACCGTGGCTTCGCTGCTGATCGTGCGGTCGGCGAGATTGAGGTCGACGATCCGGTCGATCAGCTGGAAGTACTCGAGACGCATGTGGGCGGCGCTTTACGCTCCCTTGGCAGCGACGAGTTCGTCGATGCGGGCACTCAGGTTCTTGAGTACGAAATACTGTTCGGTGGTCGCCTTGCCGTCGTTGACTTCCTGCGTCCACTGCTCGAGCGGCAGCTTGATCCCGAACGCCTTGTCGATGGCAAACGCGATATCGAGGAAATCGAGGCTGTCGATGCCGAGATCGTTAATGGCGTGACTCTCGGGCTTGATCGAGTCGCGCGGAATATCGCAGGTCTCGGCGATAATATTGGCGATAGTGTCGAACGTGGAGGACATCGGTAACTCTCTGATTGATTTGGAGTTCTGGCAATTGGACGGCCAACGCGCTTGAAGCCGCGCGACAGCCCGCGGCCCAGCCTTCCACCGGCAAGCGGTCGGCTGCCCGTATAGCGAAGCGGCGGGTTAAGTTCAATGGCGGCGGGCATTTAACGGGCAATAGTGGCTAACAGGCCAAGCGCGCGTGCTGGAATGGGCCGCTTGCGCCGCCGGCGGCCTCACCAGCGGTCCTTGGGCGCCTCGACCGGCGTGCAGCCGCGCCGTCCCGACAAGACGCAATCCTGGTTCTTGCGCATCTGCGCCATGGTGTCGGCCAGCCAAAGCCCGGCTCCGATCAGGCCGATCACGAACACGAACGCCACCACGTTCACGATCATGCGGTGGCGATAGTCGTCGGTGCCTTCGTCGCGCTCGTATTTGGCAAGATCCGCAACCGGCGGCGGGCCCGCCACAGGCTGCCGCGCGCCGCCCGGGCCGCGGCGGAAATTCACCACGCGCGGTTCGTTGTCGGATGAAGGCGGTCCATCGCTGGCCATGTCGGCCAGCATACCACGGCCATTGCCGTCCTTCGACCGGATCGGCACGACGGATAAGGCACCCGGACCCCACAGACCTTGCGCATTCGCTGCCACGTGGACGCTCGTGCCCCGTAAGCCTAGACTAGCGGCGATGAGCAAACCTGTGCGGTCGCGGCGAACAATCGCGATGGTCGCGGCCTATGTGGTCGCGCTGCAGGCGCTGCTGCTGCCGCTGTCGGTTGCGGCTGTGCCTGCGCTTGGCTCCAGTCTCTGCGTCACGTCCAAAGAAGCCTCGCAACCGCCGGCCAGTCATGAGACCGGCTGCCCCTGCACGGCCGGTTGCGGGATGCTGTGCTGCGGCCAGGCGCTGGCCGGCTCGCCGCAGGCTGTCGCTATCCTTGGTCTGATGTGCCCCCGCGCGCTGACGCCGGCGCGGACAATCGAGCCGGTGGTGCGGCCGCCCGACAAAGGCTCGCAGATTCCGCGCGCGCCGCCCGTCGCCTGATGGCTTTCTGCGAACGTCCCATCACAATCTCATTTCGCAAGCCACGCTTCAGAAAAGCGCGCGCTGCATGTCAGGAGTTCAAACGATGACCCGCATTGCTTTCATTGTCGCCGCCGTTCTCGCCGCCGGAGTGGTGCTGCCGGCGCACGCCGAAGACGTCACCGCCGGAAGCTTGAAGATTTCCGCGCCCTGGACGCGCGCGACGCCGAAAGGCGCCAGCGTCGGCGGCGGCTATCTGAAGATCACCAATACCGGCACCACGCCCGACCGTCTGATCGGCGGCTCGACCGATGTCGCCAGCCGCTTCGAGGTGCATGAAATGAGCATGGACAACGGCGTGATGAAGATGCGTCCGGTCGCCGGCGGCATCGAAATCAAGCCGGGGCAGACCGTCGAGTTCAAGCCCGGCGGCTATCATGTGATGTTCGTCGGCCTCAAGCAGCAGCTCGCAGCAAGGCGAGCGCGTCAAAGCCACGCTGGTGTTCGAGAAGGCCGGCAAGGTCGATGTGACCTTCGCAGTCGAGGGCATCGGCGCCCAGACCGGCGGCGGCGCCATGCCGGGCATGAAGATGGGCCACTAACCGCGGCCGGCGCCGGGATTTGATTATTTTGGCTCCGCGAACGCCAGCTTGGCGTCTGGCGGCGGCATCATGCGGAACACGTTGAGCGTCATCGAGATCAGAACGTAGTAGCCAAGGATGCCGACCAGTTCGACCATGGCCGCGTCGCCGAGGAAGCCGTGCACGCGTTTGTAGGTGCGGTCGCTCACGCGCCTGGTCTTGTAGAGTTCCTGCACGAAACGCGTAGATCGCGCGCTCGTCCCTGGGCGCGGATTTCGGCTCGCGGCCGGCGCGCAGATCCTGAATCGTCTTCGGTTTCACGCCGGCTTTCTCGGCCATCGGCGCATGCGCGAACCATTCGTATTGCGCGCGCCACAACCGCGCGGTGCATAAAATCGCAAATTCCGACAACCGCGGCGACAGTGCGGTCTTGTAGCGGCAATGGCCGCCGAGCGCCTGCGCGAGGTGGCCGAATTCCGGCGCGTGCATCCAGACCGCGAACGGCCCGCGCGGCGTGATCGATTTGCCGCGCGGACCCGAGCGGAACGCCTCCATGAGCGCGCGCTGGGCGTCGTTCATGTGCGTTCGTCGATCAGGGCAAGGCGTGGCGCCGGACGCTTGGCGGGCATGGGGTTTTCCTTGTGGTGCGGGCGGCGAAGGGGCAGGGTATGACGCTTGGACGAGCTTCGATTATCATAGCGTAACGCGTGTGCCGCCATGGGGAGGACCGCATGGACGATGTGACCAAATTCACGCCCAATCTCGCGCGCTACGAGGCGTTGATGGACGTGGTGCGCAACCGCCTGACCTCGCGGGCTTTCCGTCCGGACATCGCGGTGCCGCGCGAGCATATCGAGATGGTGCTGGAAGCCGCGCGCCATGCGCCGTCCGGCGCCAATGCGCAGCCCTGGCACTACATCGTGGTGACCGACCCGGCGCGTGAAAAAGCAGATCGCCGACTATTTCGTCGCCGAGGCGACCAAGCGCGCCAAGCTGAAGATGAAATTCCCGACGCCGAATTACCGCGGGCTGGAAACGGCGCCGGGATTTCGTGGTGGTGGCGGCCGATTTCCGCTTCGTGCGCGCCTTCCCGGTGCTGCTCGACGGCTCCGATCTCGACAAGCTGTATCAGGCCAATGCCGAACGCATTCTGCTGCAAAGCGTCGCCGCCTCCACCATGTCGGCGCATCTGGCCGCCGCCGCGCTCGGCTATCAGGTCTGGTGGGTGACCGCGATCGGCCAGGACGACGCGCAGAAATCGCTGCGCCCGCTGCTCGGCGTGCCGGACGATCTCGCCATCATCGACATCATGGCGTTCGGCGTGCCGGCGAAGCCCGCCTACAAGCGCTGGAAGAAAACGCTGCCGCAGATCATGAACTGGGGCCGTTTCGACATGAAGAACTACATGAGCGTCGAAGACATCGACGCCTGGGTGCGCGAGACGCGCCACAAGGTCATGTATCGCGACGAAACCAAGGTCGACTGATTTTCCAATGCGCAGGGTGCCCCATGATCTTTGTTCGCATTAAGACAATAGGTCTGGCATTTGCGTTGGCGTTGCTGCTCGCCGGCCCGGCCTTCGCCGACGCCATCGACGGCAACTGGTGCCACACTGATGGCCGCCGTTTCAGCATCCGCGGACCGGAAATCGTCACGCCGGCGGCAAGCGCACGGAAGGCGATTACAGCCGGCACGCGTTCTCCTACACGGTGCCGGCGCCGGAGCCGGATGCCGGCCAAACGATCTTCATGACGCTGCTCAACGAGAATACCGTTCATCTGCGGCGCGGCGAAGCAGCAAGCGCGCCGCAGGAAACCTGGATGCGCTGCGGGCCGTCGGTCAGCGCGCTTGAGGTTTTGCCGCCGTCGTGAACGTGGCCGGCTATTGCAACCGTTGCGGTCACCTTGATCAGGCCGCGTCGATCATGCGCAGCGCTTTGGCGGCGGCGAGCGAAAGATCGAGCACGTCGGCCTTCGGTGAATGGCCCGCGATCGTTGACGATGACAACCACGCTGCGATGCGTTTGCGTG
This sequence comes from uncultured Alphaproteobacteria bacterium, assembly GCA_963781875.1. Lineage (GTDB taxonomy): Bacteria > Pseudomonadota > Alphaproteobacteria > Rhizobiales > Xanthobacteraceae > Pseudolabrys. The sequence continues at coordinate 653,407 of CAWAHP010000004.1, read as the reverse complement.
TCGGTAACGCGCAATCGCGTGCCGAATGGCAACGTGCGGTGCGCGGCCGTGAATTTTTTGGGATCGTAGCGCTCACCGCAGGCGGTTTGGCCCGAATAGTCATGGTCGTAGAAGGCGGCGACGCCCGAGAACTGCTTTTGGCTGCCTGCGTCGGCCGGTCCGCTGAAAAAACATACGAGCGCGACCGCCACCGTTAGCCAGCCCCCCGAGACCCTCATGTTTTTCCCCTCGCGCGCGGTGCCGCCTTCAGTAACCCCGATCGTGTCTCTCCATGACAGAGATTTGCGGCTCTATCGTGACAAACAGTGGACGGCGACAGTTAGCGCGACGCGCCGGTGTGAAAGTTTCCGGCTGCCGCTAGGTGTAACCACGTCATGGAACAATGGTTCCAGGTGAATCGAATTAGGAGTTTTCGCGGTGGTGTGTTGTCCGGCGGTGGGATTTGACATGATGCGCGGCGGCGCGCGCCTTCGAATGGTCGGGACGGCGGCGCCGGCGTCGATTCGAAGATGATCCAGCGTCATTTCGGCGCGGGCGCGGCATTCATTGTGCAACTCCTCCAATTCCTCGTCACTGAGGTCCTCGATCGCGGCGAACCGGTTCTCCGCACCCTTCATCGCCAACACCAGTTCCGACAGTTTGAGCTGAACCGCCAGCATGTCGCGGTTCTGCGTGTTCTGGATCAGAAACACCATCAGAAAGGTGACGATGGTGGTGCCGGTATTGATCACCAGCTGCCAGGTATCGCTGTAATGGAAGATCGGCCCGGTGACGATCCAGACGACGATGACGCCAGCGCGAGCAGGAACGCCATCGGATGTCCGGTCCAAAGCGCGGTCGACTGGGCAAACTGAGAGAACCACGCGCGCTAATCGGCATCGCCGTGCGAGCCGTTCGGCCGCGGCTGGTTGGTCGTGATTGGCCGTCGTGTCTGTCATGGCCCGCACCGCCTGATCGAAGCAACCGGCTCAACGCGCGGGCCGGTTCCCGAGTTCCATGGTGCGACCGACTTACTTTGAGCTTCGGCAGCGCTTGCCGCAAGCGCCCGATATCGGCCCACGGATCCTTGCGCAGGCGCTTGAGCCGCGCAGGGAGATTGAGCACCGTGTATTGGTTAGCGCTCTTGAGCGCGCCGAGCTCGGACCAGTCGATCGGCGTCGACACCGGCGCGCCCGGCCGCGCGCGGGTGGAGTAGGGCGCGACCGCCGTTGCTTCGCGGCTGTTGCGCAGATAGTCGATGAAAATGCGATTGTTGCGCTTTGCTCTTGGTGGCGGTCGCGATATAGCGGTCGGGTCGTCCGCCGCCATGGCGGCCGCGACGGCGTGGCAGAAATCCTTGGCCTGGTTCCATGGCACCGGCCGGATCGGCAGCACCACGTGCAGCCCTTTGCCGCCCGAGGTCTTCACGAAACTCTTGAGTTTCAGCCGGGCCAGCCGCTCGCGCACCTCGATTGCGGCGGCGACCACGTCCCTCCATCCGGTGCCTGGGCCGGGGTCGAGATCGAATACCAGCCGGTCGGCACGCTCGCGGTCATCGACGGTGGTCCCGCGGGTGTGGATTTCCAGCACGCCGGCCTGCACCAGCGAGATCAACCCGTCGAGATCGTCGATCGAAATAACCTTGTCGCCCTTCTCAGCCACGAGATGCAGATGTTCGGTGGCGATGCCGGCGGCGGCATGCTTCTGGAAAAAACACTGCCCGGCGGCGCCCGCCGGGCATCGCAGCAGCGAAATCGGTCGGCCAACCACATGCGGCCGCATCCATTTCCAGACATGGTTGTAGAACTCGGCGAGATCGCGTTTTGTGACGCCTGGCATCGTTCCCAGTAGACGCGGTCGGGATGCGACAGCGTCACGCCGATCATTACCACAGCCGGGTTTGGTGCCGAGCCGATGTGCAATGGCCGCCGTTTGCGATTGCCCTTTTGCGCCATTGTGCCGACTGAACTCCTGGATAGGGCCTCTGCCACCGTAGTCCTCTGATCGGGAACTATTCGGCGCAATTGCGTTCTCTTGGTACGCGAATTTTTTCCGCCACCGATAGATAGTGGGACTGCCACGATGGGATGGGCCGTTACGTTTCTGATCGTCGCCTTGATCGCCGCCGTTCTTGGGTTTGGCGGGATCGCGGGCATCGCCGTCGAGGCGGCCAAGCTGGTGTTCTTTGTGGCGATCATTCTATTCGCCAAATCGGCCATTGTCGCCTTGGTACACGGCCGATCGCCGACGATATCGTAATGTTGCGTTGGGTGGTGTAACATTCGAGTTCGAATGAAACCCGTGCGGCGGGTCGAGCGGGGCCTGCTCGTTTTAGGGTTGGCGGCAGCGATAATCTGCCTTGAATGCCCGTGCCTAGCGAAGCGCGATAACGCGTACCGTCTGCGCCTCGTTCGTGGGCTGTCTGAAATCGAATTGACAGCTGTGCTCGAAGTTGGGCCAGCCATGCTTCGAACACGCGGTTCCCCTCACGGAGACGGGAGGCGATCGCTCTTTGCGAAAGCCTACGGCAGTGCGCGTCCGTGTCTGGGAGCGTTTGCTTTCGGTGTAGCGGACGTCGAAAACGACCGCGCCTGCAATAGCCGCGGCAGCGGCCATCTTGACGATCGGGTTGGACATTTCGTTCCGCTGGAGATCTAGTATGCGCATGAGCCGGTAACGCTCGATGCGTCTGGACGTTCCAAGATCAATTATTGGCAAGAAACGATTACCGGGGGTTAATACCTGGGTGGGGCAGTATTGGTTGCGACAATATTGGAACAATCCATGGAACAATTCTTGCACGCCGGACTTGATTAAGCAGTCAGTTTGCTCTGACCAATCAAATACTCGCTTTAAAAATTCACCAAGGAGATTCTATCATGCGCTCGATGCTCAAGACTGGAATGTTCGTGTTGATGCTGACGGCAATGCCCGTCGTGGCCCAGGCCGGGACGCTGGAAGGCGTTGCCATCGGCGCGGGCTCAGGTGCCGTGATTGCTGGCCCTCCCGGCGCGGTCGTCGGAGGCGTCATCGGCGGCGTTGTTGGCGGGCCGGACGTCGTCGGGCACTCGCGTCATCGCCACTGCTGGATCAACGACAATGGCAATCGCCGTTGCTCGTGGCGCTGAGAATTTATCCGCTATACTTTGAACGCCTGCTTTCCGCGCGCGCCATAGCCTGGCGCGCGCGGATTGCTATATTGCATGGCTCGAAAGCGCCGGGCCTCCCGCTTTTGACCTGAATTTGCGATGGCCGAATGTGCGGCAGAAAATGCCAGCCTTACCGCCGGTTGGCGCGGCTGACAGGCGTCCGCCCTTCGGGTAGGATAAATGTGAGCGAGGGCCGTAGGGTTAGATTATCGTTTCGAAATGCAATAGAATTGCTGGGCGCCTGATGCCGGGACGATGATCGGAGGGTGTCATGTCGAAACTCAAAATGAGCGTTGCCGTCATTGTTCTTGGCGCCGCGCTATCGGCCACGGCCTATGATGCCAACGCGAGAGGCCACCACGGCCACCGCGGGTATTATGGCGGCTGGCATCACTTCGGCGTCGGACCGATATTTCCGCGCTGGTCGAGCCGCAGCTTTCGGCCCTTTTTCTTTGCGCGCCACGGATTTCCCTTCGGCTTTACGGGCGGATACCACTACCGAGGCAATCGCTCCCGCGTTGCCGCGGACGAGCCGCCGGCACGGCGTAGCGGACGCATCGGGCGAAATGGATGGGTCGGCCCGCTGTTCTGGCCCTACGCCTACGATGACGTTTACGACTACGTAATTTTGGGTGACGCCAGCAACGCGTTCTGGGGCTACGGATATGGCGGCATTTACGCCGGCTTGTTCGCGCCCACCGGCAGTAACGAGCTCGCCGATTTCCGACCGCGAAGAGATACCGGCAACAAAGCAAGCACGCCCGCCGATAAGCTGGCGAAAATGTGCGGCGATGACAGCCGCGACGTCGCCGGCCTGCCGATCGAGCGGATCCAGAAGGCGGTTCGTCCGGATGACGTGCAACGTGCCGATCTCGACGATCTCGCCAACGCCTCGCTCAAGGCGGCGCAGGATATCAAGGAGGCCTGCCCGGTCGAAGAATCGCTGACGGCCCTCGGCCGGCTTGAGAATATGCAAAAGCGCGTCGTGGCGATGAAATCGGCGGTCGCGACCATGCAGCCGGCGATGAACAAATTCTACGATGTGCTGAGCGACGAGCAGAAGGCGCGGTTCACGGCGCTCGGCAAAAATCGGCGTCAAGTCACGGATAAGAGCTGTGGTGCCAGTGGGCCCGATTGGCCGACCGCCGAGATCGATCAGGCCGTAAGCCCGAACGAAACGCAGCGCGCGCTGCTCGACGCCTTGCGAGCCGCCGGCACCAAGGCCGACGACATGCTCAAGGCCGCGTGCCGGCCCGATAGCGCGACCACGCCCCCGACGCGGCTCGAAGCGGCTGGCATGCGGCTCGACACCATGCTGCAAGCGGTCAAGACGGTGCGTTCTGCGCTCAACGATTTTTACACGACGTTGAACGACGAGCAGCGGGCGAGGTTCGAAGCGCTGCGTCCGGTGCAGGTGAGCCAGCTCGAGCAGACTAATAGCGATCAGACAAATGCCGAGCCGACACGTACCCGCAGGCACCACGGCCGCAGCATCGAGAGCATCATTCGGGGTATTATTTCACGCTTCTGAAAATCGGCGGTGGCCGCGTTTAAGCTGGAACGCTTACTCCCCGCCGCCGGCGAGCACCGCGCGCGTCTGTTCGTCCGGGCCGAAATCGTCGACGCCGTCGATCGACAGCAACTCGGCCAGCCGCGTGCGCGCGCGATTGACGCGCGACTTGATGGTGCCGACCGCGCAGCCGCAGATATGGGCGGCTTCTTCGTAGGAAAATCCGGAAGCGCCGACCAGGATGAGCGCCTCGCGCTGATCCGCCGGCAGCTGCGCCAGCGCCTCGCGGAATTCCCGAAACTCGACCTGGCCGTGTTGCTCGGGTTGCGATTTCAGCGTGTCGGCGTAATGGCCGTCGCTGTCCTCGACCTCGCGCCGGCGCTTGCGATATTCCGAGCGGAAATGATTGCGCAGGATGGTGAACAGCCAGGCCGACATGTTGGTGCCGGGCTGGAACGAGTCGATATTGGCGAGCGCACGCACCATCGTCTCCTGCACCAGGTCGTCGGCGCGGTCCACGTTCCCGCACAGCGAGATCGCGAACGCGCGGAGACTTGGCACCGCGGCAAGAACGGCTTTGCGGACCGACTCGTCCATGGGCATTAGTGCTTGTCCTTGTTGCCATCGCCTTCGAGACGATTGAGCAGATCGGCGAACCGATCCGGCACGCCCTGGTTCACCACGTCGTCGTACATGGCGCGAAGTTGCTGCCCGAGGCGGGCCTGCACCTCGCGCCCAAGCTTTGCGGGTTTGGCGTTGACCTTCCTGGTGCGAGTGGCCGCGGTTTCCATCGGTTTTTGTTGTCCCACGGGTTTGCGCTCGTTCATCGTTAGGCCCCAATCCCCCGCCGCGACCGGCGCAGGTTCCCCTTATGCCGTTGAAACAAAACCCATGAATTGACAGATGGTTCCATATGTAGGGAACTTTTTTCCAAACGGCACGTTAGGAGGGCTAATACAGTTGAGCGGACATTCGGGGACAGTGCCCATAGGCCCAGGGCTCGCATTGGTTCGGGAGGGATTCTTGTCGACATCTCAAGCAGTTGCACAACATTTGCCATATCTTCGCCGCTACGCCAGGGCGCTCTCGGGCAGCCAGGCCTCGGGCGATGCCTATGTGGCGGCGACCCTGGAGGCCCTGATTCAGGACCCCAAGGTGCTGGAAACCGGCGCCTCGACCCGGATTGCCCTCTACAAGCTGTTCACGAAGATCTGGAATTCGATCGCCCTCAACGGCAAGTCCGGAGGCGGCAAATCCGACAAGCCGGTCGAGCGTCATCTGGCGCAGATCGCGCCGATGCCGCGGCAGGCGTTCCTGCTGGTCGCGCTGGAGGGGCTGTCGGAAGACGACGCCGCCAAGGTGCTGGATATCGACGTTCCGAAACTGCGCGATTTGGTGGAGGATTCCGGCCGCGAGCTCGCCGCCGAGATCGCCACCGACGTGCTGATCATCGAGGACGAGACCTTCATCGCGCTCGATCTCGAGGGGCTGGTGGAAAGTCTCGGTCACCGCGTGCTCGGCGTCGCGCGCACCCATAAAGAGGCGGTGGCGCTCGCCAAGGCCAAGCGGCCGGGGATTATTCTGGCCGACATCCAGCTGGCCGACGGCAGTTCGGGCCTCGATGCGGTGAACGAAATGCTGCGCTCATTCGAGGTGCCGGTGATCTTCATCACCGCCTATCCGGAACGGTTCCTGACCGGCGAGCGGCCGGAGCCGGCGTTCCTGATCGCCAAGCCGTTCCAGCCGGCGACGGTGTCGGCGGTGCTGAGCCAGGCGCTGTTCTTCGAGCGCAATGCCAAGCGGCGCGAGCGGCGCGCAAGCTAGCGCGCCTCCACGGAACGTTTTTCTTCGTCGACCGTTAATCCGCCAGTGCTCCTGATGCTGTCGCAGTTTGTTGCGCCGGCGGGCAGGGCAAGGATCGCGGAGTTGGTCGATGCGCAGCTTGGCTGCATATCTCATGGCAGGCTTCCTGGTGGTTCTCGCGATGGATTTTATCGCGCCACCGGTGGGACTTGGCCTGTCGCTCGCCGCATGGCCCGCGATAGAACCGGGTTCAAATCTCCAGACTGTCGATCGCGTCCACAAAAGCGACCGGCTGCGCTTGCCGGCAACCGTCGACAAGCAGCAAGTGCCGCCGAAGGCGCCGACGGTGCTGGTCGGGTGCGATCCGTTGTTCAGCCCATTATCGGCATCCGCGTATGCAAATATCTCCGGCCGTTGCGTTGCGTAACGGGCCGCTGTCCACGCAATCGCGTGGTGAACGCTGGCGCGCCGGGCCAGGAAACCCTGTTGCCCCGCTTTGCGTTATGCGGCCATCATCCATTGAGAAGGGAATTGCACATGCATAGGCCATTGGGCGCATTGGCCGGCCTTGGCCGGTCGCCGCGGCGGTGGCCCTGCCTGCTCCGGCCATGGCCCAGCCGCCCGGCCGGACCAAGGTCGGCACTCTGACCTGCGACATCTCCGGCGGCATTGGCCTGATCATCGCATCGAAGAAGGACGTGACCTGCATGTTCACGCCTTCGCAGCCCGGTCCGCGCGAGGTTTACATCGGGTCGATCAGCAAGTTCGGCGTGGATCTCGGCGCCACTGCTGGCGGCGAAATGATCTGGGCGGTCTATGCGCCGACCAATAAACTTTTCGGCGCGCTGGCCGGTCATTATGGCGGCGCGAGTGCCGAGGCGACTGTCGGCGCCGGCGTCGGCGCCAACGTGCTGGTCGGCGGTTCGAACCGCACCGTGGGCTTGCAACCGGTTTCCATACAGGGGCAGGCAGGGCTGAACTTGGCGGTTGGTGTGGCCGGACTTGACTTGCGCCCAGCGCGGTAATTCGACCGAGTATCTCGACCTATACTTTACTTTAACGACGCGGCCGCCTCAGTTGGGCGGCCGCTGCATTTTTCGCAAACATCATGCGTGGAATTTCGCGCGCGTCAGCCGAAGGTGAAGGCGTCGTGATATGCGCCCTGCACCTGGCCGCCGGGCACCGGGCCGCCGCCGGGCACGTGCACCATGTTGCCGATCACCGCACAGGTCGAGCCATGCAGGCCGTGACGCGGGATCGCCATCGGCGTGAGCGCTTCCCATTTGTCGGTTTTCGGATCGTAGGCCTCGTTGGTACCGAAGACCTTGCCGGTGGCTTCGCCGCCAAACACCACGATCTTGCCGTTGATATAGACACAGGACGGGCCACTGCGCGGCGTCGGCAGTGGGGCGCGGAATGACCATGCATCGGTCTTGGGATCGTAAACGGCGTTCAGGCCGGTGTTGAAGTCATAGGAATCCATGCGGCCGGCGATGGCGTGGATTTTTCCATCGACAACGGCGACACCCATGTGGTCACGCTGGCCGACGAAAGGCTGCGTGCCGGTCGAGCCGCGCATGCCGGCGAGGAAAGTATATTTGTCGGTCGCCGGATCGTAGATCTCATGCCATTCCACCGAGCGCACGTCGCGTCCGCCAAGCAGATGGATCTTGCCGTCGAGCACGATCGCCGAGATCGCGCCGCGCGGCCGGGCGAGGCCAGCGATCGGCGCCCACTGATCGGTAGTGGTGTCATAAACGAAGCACTTGGAATGCGGGCAGCGGTTCTGCTCGATGAAACCGCCAAAGGTGTAGATCTTCGAGCCAATCGAGACGCCCGCCACGTGGTTGCACGGCAACGGGAACGGCGCCTTCAGCGACCATTGGCCAGCTCTTGGGATCGAACACCTGGTGGAAATTGCCGTCGACGCGATGCCGCGCATAGCCGGCAATGGCGTGGATCTTGCCCTGGCACTCGATCACCGCGTGTTCGCCGGTCGGGATCGGCAGCCGCGGCTGCTCGACCCATTTCCCTGGATTGGCGGCTTTCGGCGCAACGCTGGTCATGTAGCGCTGCTTCTCGACCGTCGCCGGGATCGCGGTGATCGATTTGTCGTTCAGGCCGAGAAAGAGCGGATCGGTGGTTATTGCGTCGGACATCATTTTTTCCTCACATCACGTAACCGGGTACGAAATCTTTCAGCAGCTTGCGCGTGAGCTCGACGCCCTCGCGTGCGACGTCGTAGGGTGAACGCGCCCATTGCTCGGGATTGGGTGCTTCGTAGCTCAGATAACCCGTATAGCCCTTTTCCGCCAACAGCCCGAGCATCTCGCGCCATTTGACCACGCCCTTGCCGGGCGGAAGCCGGTCGGTCGGCCGCTTCACGCCGGTCACCGGGCTGGGCGACAGATCGCTGTACTGAAAGCAGTAAATTTTGTCGGCCGGAACGCTTTCGAAGCCGCGGCCGCCGGCGCCGCTGCGCGTGAAGTGGTAGGCGTCGATCAGATACCCGCAGTTCGGCTTGTTGGCGCTTTCGATTAATTCGGTCAGAACGCCAAGACTGTTGAGCACGTCATGCTGCGAGTTGAATTCGATGGCGAGCCGCAATTTGTATTCGGCGGCGATATCGCCGGCCTCGCGCAGATATTTGATCGCATCCTTGATCGGGCCGTTGACCTGTCCGGGCGCGCTCATGAGCATATTGCAGCCGAGCGCGACCGCGTTCTCGCAACTTTCCCGGAACACCTTGAACAGCCGCTTGCTTTCATCGCCGGTCGCGAACAGCCAGCCATATTCGACGCCGAGCACGCCAACCGGAATGCCGCCCTTGCGGATAAGATCGAGCACCTGCACGTTGCTCATGCCGGCATCGAAACAGCGTTTGAAGTCGGTGCGGCGCAGCTCGACCGCGTCGTAGCCCGCTTGCTTGGCGGCATCGAGCGCCGTCGCCAGCGGCGTGGTGTCGATGGTCCACATATGCAGGGCGAGTCGCCCGAACTTCTCACTCATGATCGATCATCGTCCTTCGTATTGCAGGATATAGAGGCCCGCATTGGTGTCGGTGAGATACATCAGCCCTTCTTTGTCGACAAAGACATCGCAGGACTGGATCACCTTGGCCGGATTCGGCCGCTGGTCGACGATTTTTTCCGGCGCAGGCGGCACGAAGTAGCCGATTTCCTTCGGCTGGAACGCATCCCGAATATCATAAATCCGTAAGCCCGCATTGTGATAGGTGGCGAAGATGAGGTCTTCGGATTGCATCGAGCCCGGACGATTCTCATGCAAATTGTGCGGCCCGAATTTTGCGCCCTTGGCGCAAAAGTCCTCTTCGGCCGGAGTCGGCAACGTCGCAATCGAAACCGGGTTCGACGGTTCGCGCACGTCGATGAGCCAGGTGTAAGCCAGACCATTGGCGCAATTCGCTGAGGTCGCCTCGTCGGCGAGCATCAGCAGCTTACGGTTCGGCAGCGGTAATGGCGTGTGCGCACCGCCACCGAAGGGCGGCGCGTAATTGCGGTGGCTGATCAGTTTTGGTTTCGATGGATCGCTCAAATCATGAATGGTGAAGCCGCCGTCGCGCCACGCGGCATAGCCGAGGTTTCCTGCACTAATAAGATGATGTAGCGCAGTTCGCTTGCCGAACGAGGCGGGAGGCGTCTCGCCGCCGGCCCGGTTCATCCCGGGTAGCCACCAGCGTCCGGCCAGCTTCGGCTTTGTAGGCTCCGACACATCAATCACCGCCAATGCATGATCAATGAAGCCTTCGAAATGCACCGACACATAAGCGTAGCGGCCGCCGACCCACCAGATACGATGGGCGCCGAAGCCGGGCATGTGGAGGAACGCGATTTCGCGTGGGTTCGCCGGTTTCGCAATATCAAATACGCGCAGGCCCGCCGCGAATGGCTGCTCGGTATGAACCGAATCGATCAGCGGTTTGGCGTAATAGTCCTGCTGGCTGGCATATTGCTGCATCGCCCAGATATTCGGGCCGTTGACCGCGAGCAGAACATCGCCGTGGATTTGCAAATGGTGCGAGCGGGTGTTTTTCGGTGCCGCGACAAAGGCTGCCGTCTTCGGATGGAGCGGATCGCGCACGTCGACGACCGAAAAGCCGTCGCTGAACATATGTCCGATGAAGGCGTGGCCTTTGTGAACGATGACTTGTACGCCGTCCGACCGGCCGCCCTGATCGCATCGCGAAACAAATCGGATGTTTTTGGCGCTCGCGCCTGAAACGGAAGTGGTCATGGTGCTCAGACTGTCAACTTACCGGCTAGAATTGCCGAGGCCCGGCCGGCATGACGCCGAACCGGGCCTCGGGTATTTCGCTCCAAAAACCGTCAGCCGGTCGGTGGGGCGATTTCGTCGAGGCCCTTCTGACGGGCCTCGGGACCCAGTTGGGTGACCGAAGCGGCAGCGATCACCAGTGCCACGGCGAGACATACGAATACCGTCGTGAGGCCGTAACCATTCTGGATCCACAAAATGGTCGGGATGATGAAAGCGGTGGCAAGACGTCCGACGCCCGCAGCCCAGCCGAATCCCGACGCCCGCGCGTTGGTGGGGAACACCTCAGACGCGAAGATCTGCATCGAATTGCCGGCAACCTGGACGAAGAAGATCATGATGAAGCCGGCAACCATAAGCTGGATCGGGGTGCCGGCATTCGCGAACACGATCGCCATCAGGCCTGCGCAGAGGAAGGCGCAGACCGACGTGATCTTTCGGCCGAATTTGTCGAGCGCGTACATCATGAACAAGCTCGCGCACGGCACGGCGAAGTTCATGGCGAGGGTATATTGCAGCGACTTGGTGATCGAGAAACCCTTCGCGTTCATAATGTTCGGCAGCCAGGCACCGAGCCCGATGGCGACGCCGAAAAACGCCGTGAAGCAGATCATTCCGGCGATGACGCGGGTCGGGAACATGCTGAAGACAACGCCGAACGGATCGCTCTTGGTGTTGCTCGCCACGTCGGTGGTGAGCTTCTCCTTCGGTCCCGCGATGCCGAGGCGAGAAAGCACGCCGAGGGCCTCATCACCGCGGCCATGGGTAGCGAGATAGCGCGGCGACTCCGGGAGCGTGAAGCGGAAGACCCAAACGATCAGCGCGCCGATGCCAATGACCAGCCAAACGCCTCGCCACGCTTGCTCGGGCGTAGTGACCAAGCTGCCGAAGGCAAGCACGAGTGCTGTTCCGATCGGCCACACGCAGGCGCCGCCGATGAAATGAACGATCGCCAGGATGCGACCGCGAATGCGCTTGGGCGAGTATTCGCCGGCATAGGCGAAGGCAAGCGGCTGCTCGGCGCCGAGTCCAATTCCGGCGATAAAGCGGCAAGCGATCAGCAACGTCACGCTCGGGGCAAACGCTCCTAGGATCGTGAAGATGCCGAACAATAGCAGGTTGAACTGATAGATGAATCGCCTGCCGAAACGGTCGCTGAATTCACCCTGGCCGGCGGTGCCAATGAACATTCCGAAAATGGTGGCGCTGCCTATGGCGGCAGCTTCGGCTCCCGTAGCGAACTTGGACTGAAGTAGGTACGGAACGAGTGAGCCGAAGACGGTAAAATCGATGACATCGAAGAAATATCCCGCGGCTATGAGCGCGATTACCCTCCGATGGAGCGGCGATATTGTCGCATCGTCCAGTGCGTTGCCGACAAATCCCTCAATTGTTTGTGCCACGGCGTTCTCTCCCCTAGTGCCCGTTTCTATTTTGTAACTATCGAGCAGTCCCGGCGGGAAAGATGATCCACAAATGGATCGTTGACTAGCCCATTTTTCGATTGGCCCGGCGGTAGCCGCGTTTCGGTCTTGCTGGTTTTCGGTTGGTGAAAAACAGGACGAAATTCTCAGGCTGCTGATTGTGGCAGTACCGCCAACCCTGAGGCGGAAACACAGCTCGAATTGCGCCTAGACGGAGCGTTAGATTCAAATTCCCTGCCCAACGTGCCAGGGAATTATTTCGGCGGAGCAAGGCATTCTGGCACGGGAGCAGAGAATTTAGCCTGTCGAAACTGAAATCAGAATTGGGTGGAGTTTTCGGTACACACTGTGGATATTCACAACGGGGTCTAGGTGTCCCGAACCCCCTGCAGTATCAAACTGCCTTTACCCTCTTTGCCCTCGCTGATAATGTCGCGCGAGTTGGGCGTTAAAATGCGCATTTTCATTGCGATTGCTTCAACATGTTTCCTTGTCTTGCCGCCCGTTTCGGGTTTGGCCGACAGCGCGCGCGATTGGAAGTACTGCAAGCAGACCAAAGATTTGGACGCCAGCATCGCGGCTTGCACCAGAATTCTTGAAGCGCAAGGTGAAACGGCAAACAGCCGCGCTATCGCCTACACCAATCGCGGCAAGGCTTACTTCGCAAAGGGTAACAAAGACCGCGCCTTCGCCGATTACACCCTGGCGATTGAGCTCAACCCGCTTCCTGCCAGCGATCCAAATTCAAATGTCTACCTTGTCCGCGGAATCGCGTTCGAGTCCAAGGGCGACGAGACCCGCGCCATCGCCGACTACGATGCCGCAATTCGGCTCGATCCATATAATGCGACGGCGTATGTCTCCCGTGGCCAAACCTTGAACCAAAAAGGAGATCACGACCGCGCCATTGCCGATTGCACAGAGGCGATACGACTCGACGCTAAAAATTTTTCAGCCTACGACGTGCGCGGCAAAGCATATGAGGCTAAAGGCGACGATGATCGCGCCACGGCCGATTTCATTGACGCTATTCGGCTCAATCCCGCTGTTGACCGCGTCGCAGTCTATATCGACCGCGGTAACGGATATGAGGCCAAAGGTGATCACGACCGTTCCGCTACCTATTACAGCGCGGCGCTCCGGTCCAATTCAAATAATCCCGATGCCTATTTCTTCCGTGGGCTGGCACAGCTTTATGCCGGCGCATCAGCCAAGGCCTTGGCCGACATCGAATTAGCCACCGACTTTGCTCCCCGATCTCCTTATCCAGCGCTCTGGCTCGACATCGTCAGCAAGCGCAGCAATCTGCCCAGTCGTCTTCCTCAGGCGATCAAAAAAATCGATATGGTCAAATGGCCGGCGCCCGTGATCCGCCTCTATCTCGGCCAGTTAACTCCCGAAGCGGTTCTCGCCGCGGCGGACAATCCCGACGCCAAGATCAGAAACAGGCAGGTCTGCGAAGCCAATTTCTATAGCGCCGAATTGGCGCTGCAAGATGGTGCAAAAGATGAGGCCCGCCGGTTGTTCCAATTTGCGGCGACAAACTGCTCCAAAGACGTTGCTGAATGGCGAGCCGCAACGGCCGAACTTAAGGCGCTCAGTGCGCAACCATGAAGATGCCGCCGTAGCAACGGCGACTTTTTGATCTGGCCATAACTGCGTTCAGTTTCTCGTTGCACGTAGCTGACATCTGGCCTTTCCGAAAATCATAACCGGGCGTATCGGCCCCTTGCCGATATGCCCGGGAAGATGACTCTAATCAGCTAAAGTGCACTTAGCCGAGAGCATTACGTGGAAGTCTATTTCCTAAGGTCCAATCACGATCACAAAGAAAATATCTCTCGTTAGCCTTGGCGCGCGGTATAAACTGCTTCGTTAAGGGCGATTTAACTTAGCTTTCGCACGCTCGCGCAACATGAAGGCGTTGCCAAAGGGAACATTTTGATGTCGCGCCTCGAACCGATCCCTGTTGTGGACATTCGCGAGGGCGGCACCTTGCGGCATGCGCAAGAAGGCCGCGAATGCGCGCGCGCCTTGCGGGACACCGCCATTGCATGGTTTCCGCGTCTGATCCTGCCATTCACGCCGGTCCTCGACGGTATTGCACGCCGCTGGCTGACGCGGTCGCAGTCGCCCTATGTCGACGAAGTGCGAGCGATCGCGGCGCTGCTCGGCTTCCCTGGCATCTGGTTCCTCAATGGCTCCTACCAATGGTCGTGCACCGCGATTGCGCGAGACGAGGACGGTGCGCCCTGGCTCGCGCGTACGCTCGACTGGCCCTTCCCGGGGCTTGGACGGTTTGTCAACGTCGCGCGCATGCAAGGGCCGGCGGGCGAGTTCTACAACGTCACCTGGCCAGGCTATGTCGGCACGCTCACCGCGCTCGCGCCTGCGCGCTTTGCCGCCGCGATAAATCAGGCGCCGCTCCGCCGGCGTACGCTTGATCCACGGCTACGACTGTTTGACCTTGCCGCCAATACCTTTACGACACTGCGACACTCGCGAGCCATCCCGCCGGATCAGCTTCTACGCCTCGTGTTCGAGACCGCGTGCGACTATGCCGAGGCTAAGCGCATCCTCCAATCCACTCCTATTGCCCGTCCGGCGATCTACACGCTGGCCGGCTGCCGAGCGGGCGAACGGTGCGTGATCGAGCGCACCGAGGAGGGCGAGTGCACGCGAACCGACGACCACGGCGCGGCTAACGATTGGCTCAACAGCACTGCACACTGGGAGGGCCGGATCGGTGCCGCCAAGGTGCTGACCAGCACGTTCGAGGAGGCCGCCGAAAACAGCCGTGCCCGGCGCGATGCGCTGGCGCATTGGCGCGGGTCGTTTGCGCGCGATAGCTTCGCTTGGGTCGCGCCACCTGTGCTCAACGCCTATACCCGGCTGGCCGTCGAGATGTGTCCCGCGCGCGGCATTTTGCACGCGGTCGGCTACGAGCTGACGGTCGGCCAAGAAGTCGCAGAACCCGCCACGCTGCCTTGCGATGTGTACCTCAACCAGGTCGTCGCCTAATTCCAATCTACATTCAAAATACATTGCGGATCACGAGCAGAAAACGTTTGAGCCGCCGTGATCAAAACTGGAACAGAATCTTCAAAATGACCTTCAAAATGGTCTACCGAGTCCAAGTGAGAACCGAGGGAAAAGCTATCGGAATCAACTGGCTGGGGGACCTGGATTCGAACCAAGATTCTCGGAGTCAGAGTTCGATGTTCTACCGTTGAACTATCCCCCAGCAGGGTCGGGCTCGGTTGCGGCCAAATAACACCCGCCGCCGGTTAAGCCGGAGGCCCCTGACATGGGGCAATTCGGTTGATTTGACAAGTCCATGACGGCGGGGCGGACCGCATCGTTCTTTGGATCAGGTCACCCGGCGCGGCCGCGTTACAACTGTGACAACCGCAATCAGGCTAGCGGCTGCCACGCCTAGGAAAACAAGGCGCGGACTGCCGTGGTCCATGATCGCCCCGAAAATCAGCGGCGAAACAATGCCGCCGATATTGAAGCCGGTGGTGACGAAGCCGAACACCTTGCCGAACGAGCCGGGCGGGGTGACCTCGCGCACGATCATGTCGCGCGAGGGCATGATCACGCCGTAGAAGAAGCCGCAGATCGTCATGGTCGCGATCAGCGGCAGGAACCCGAGATCGACATTGGCGATCAGCACGGTGATCAGTGCGATCGCGGTAAGCCCGAGCGTCGCCACCAACGCGTGCCGGGAGGTGCGCGCCACCACCAGGCCGCCGATCAGCACGCCGATGGCCGACAGCGTCAGATGGCCGCTCAGGGCGACGTTGGCGGTGGTCACCGGCGTTGTCATAGAGCGCGCCGAGCGCGACCACTGAATAGTTGTACATGCCGCCGCTCATCATCGCGAGCAACACGAAGAAGATGAGATTGAGCAGGATCGGCGGCCGACAGCAGCAGCCGCCAGCCGGCCACGCCCGCCGCGCCAACGCGCGGCGGGGCAGCGCTCACCGGCGCTGCGCCGTTGTCCCGAACCGCGAGCAGGATCGCCGCCACCGCAAAGCCGAGAATGCCGGCGCCGACGAATGCGCCGCGCCAGCCCCACTGGCTCTGCATCAGCAGCAGGCTTGCGGGCGCCACCGCCGAGCCCAGCATGCCGGCGAAGGTGTGAACCGAAAACGCCTGGCCGATGCGGTCGGGCGGCACATGGTGCGACAGCAGCGCGTAGTCGGCCGGGTGGTAGACCGTGTTGCCGACGCCGGCGAGCGCGAACATCGCCACCATCACCCAGAACGAATCGATCAGGCCCGCGATCACAAATGCGCTGGCGCCGACAACCAGGCCGACGATCAGCAGCGCACGCGCGCCCAGCCAATCGACCAGAAAACCGGCCGGCGTCTGCAGCGCGGCGGATACGATATTGAAGGCGGCGAGCGCCAGGCCGATCTCGGTATAGCTCACGTCGTATTCCGCGCGCACGAACGGCAGCAGCGGCGCCAGCAGCAGGATGTAATAATGCGAGACGAAATGCGCCGCGCTGATCACGCTGACGATGCGTAGGTGAGACGCGCGGCTCGCGCCCAGGATTTCGGTCGCCTGACTCATCGATAAGTTCCCGGCAGGGCGCGGACTATGGCCCGCCTGCCCGCGCTAATCCAGTGCATTTCCAGTGGGTTGCCCATGTGCGAGGGGCAGGGCGGCGGCGCCGGGAACGCATCGCAGAACTGCGTAAAAGGCAGGTAAATACAAGCGGCTGTGAATGGGAAAGCCCGCGCTTGGTGTTAGTGTAGATGTTCAATTATCCGGCGGGTGCGGTCGTAGCCGGCGCCGACCTCCTGCCGCGCGCGATAAAGACGCCCTGGGAAACGCCATGATCTCCATCACGGTCAACGGAAAGGCGCACCGGCTCGACATCGAGCCGGAGACGCCGCTGCTCTGGGTCATCCGCGACGAAATTGGATTGACCGGCACGAAATTCGGCTGCGGCATCGCGCTATGCGGCGCCTGCACCGTGCATGTGAACGGCGAAGCCGTGCGCTCTTGCAAGGTCAAGGTCGGCGATGTCGCGGACAAGACCATCACCACCATCGAAGGCTTGTCGGACGACAGCAAGCATCCGGTGCAGCAGGCCTGGCTCGCCGAGGACGTGCCGCAATGCGGCTATTGCCAGTCCGGGCAGATCATGGCGGCGGTGGCGTTCCTGAAGGAACACCCCAAACCGACCGACGCTGACATCGACGCCAATCTCACCAATATCTGCCGCTGCGGCACCTATGTCCGCATCCGCCGCGCGATCCATCGCGCCGCGGCGCTGATGAAAACGTGAGCGGGCGGGAGCGCAACATGAACCAGATCGTCAACACATCTCTCACCCGCCGCCAGTTCGTCGTCTCGTCGGCATCCGCCGCCGGCGGCCTTGCCATCAGCGTGGCATTTTCGGGACTGGCGGACGCCGCCAGTATCGCGGCGCAGACGTGGGGCGCCGATTCCGCGCCGAACGACATCAACGCCTTCCTGGCGATCGATCCCGACGGCAGCATTCTGATCCGCTCGCCGCACAACGAAATGGGGCAGGGCGCCATCACCGCGCTGCCGATGATCGTCGCCGAGGAACTGGAATGCGACTGGTCGAAGGTGAAGGTCGAATACGCCTCGTCCGCGCGCAATCTGCGCGAGAATAATGTCTATGGTGACATGGTCACGGCGGGCAGCCGTGGCGTTCGCACCTCATGGCAGATGCTGTTGCAGGCCGGCGCCAGTGCGCGTGAACGGCTGATTGCGGCGGCGGCGCAGCGCTGGGGCGTGCCGGTTGCCGCATGTGAGGCGGCGAACAGTAAAGTCACGCATAAGATAACCGGCCGCAGCTTCGACTACGGCGCGCTCGCTGCCGACGCGGCCAAGATCAAGCTCGACAAGGAGCCGGCGATCCGCACGCCCGATCAGTTCAAGCTGATCGGCAAGACAGTGGCGCGCCTCGACACCCCGCTCAAGATCAACGGCTCCGCCAAGTACGGCATCGATACGCAAATCCCCGGCATGGTCTATGCGGCGATTGCCGCGTGCCCGGTGTTCGGCGGCAAGCTCAAAAGCGTGGATGACGCCCCGGTGAAAGGCCGGCGCGGCGTGCAGCAGGTGGTCAAGCTCGACAATGCGGTGGCGGTGGTCGCCGACCGCTTCTGGCGCGCCAAGGAGGCGCTCGACGCTGCTCAAGCCCGAATGGGACGTGGGCGAGGCCGGCAACACTGACAGCGCGCAGTTCGCCAAGCTCTACCGCGACGCGCTCGACGGACCGATGGTGAGCGCGCGCAACGACGGCAATGTCGATGACGCATTCGCAAAGGGCGGCAAGATGGTCGAGGCGCTGTACGAAGCGCCGCATCTTGCGCATGCTCAGATGGAGCCGCTCAACGCCACGGTGCATCTGCAAGCCGACAAGCTCGATGTCTGGCTCGGATCGCAGGCGCCGATGGGCGCGCTCAAACAAGCGGCAGAGGCCTCCGGCCTCAAGCAGGAACAGATCACCATCAACAACTGCTTCCTCGGCGGCGGCTTCGGACGGCGCACGATCAACGACGAAATGCGGCAGGCGATCCTGGTCGCCAAGCAGATCGGCAAGCCGGTGAAGCTGACGTGGACGCGCGAAGAGGACATGACGCAGGGTCGCTACCGGCCGCAGGCGGCGGTGCGCATGAAGGCGGCGCTCGGCGCGGACGGAATGCCGACCGCGTTCGACGCCAGGATCGCGGTTGGGTCGATCCTGCGCTCAGTCGGACGAAACAAGGTCGAGAGCGGGATCGAAGCGCAGGCGATCGAGGGGATTGCCAACACCAACTACAAAATCCCGAACGTACGCGTTGGCTGCATGCTCAAGAACACCCACGTGCCGGTGATGTACTGGCGCTCGGTGGGCTCCTCGCAGAATGCTTTCTTTATGGAAGGCTATATCGACGAGCTGGCGCAGGCCGCGGGGCAGGACCCCTACAAGTTCCGCCGCGCGCTGCTGGCACATCGGCCCGACTTCATCGGCGTGCTGGACAAGATTGCGGAGAAGGGCGACTGGGGCAAACCGCTTCCGGCCGGCCGCGGCCGCGGCATCGCTATCCATGAATGCTACGACACGATCATCGGCCAGGTCGCCGAGGTGACGGTCAGCCAGAAAGGCGAGGTCAGAGTCGACCGCGTCGTCGTCGCGGTCGATTGCGGCCATGTGGTCAATCCCGGCATCGTCGAAGCGCAGATCCAGGGCGGCGTGATCTACGGCCTCTCGGCCGCGCTTTATGGCGAAATCACCATCAAGGACGGCCGCGTCGAGCAGGGCAATTTCGACCACTACCAAGTCGTGCGCCTGGCCCAGACACCCAAGATCGAGGTCTATCTCGCGCTCTCCGGCGGCAAGAAATGGGGCGGCATCGGCGAGCCCGGCACCGCCGCCACCGCGCCCGCGGTCGCCAATGCGGTGTTCGCGGCCACCGGCACGCGCGTGCGCTCGCTGCCGCTCAAGAACGTGAAGCTGTCGGGTCCGGTCTGACCGGCGGCGTTCATCGAATGAGAGCGGGGCCATCGGCAACGGTGGCCCCGTTTGCATTCAGGTGGGTTGCTTGCGCTTGGCGTCCTGGATCGCTTGCCAGATGCGCGAAGGCGTCATCGGCATTTCCAGATGCCGGATGCCGTACACCGACAGCGCGTCGATCACCGCATTGGCGACCGCCGGAAGCCCGCCGGAGGTGCCGGCCTCGCCGCAGCCCTTGGCGCCGAGCGGATTGCTCTTGGTCGGCACCGGGTGGTGCGCCACCTCGATCATCGGCGCGTCGTGCGCGCGCGGCATGGCGTAATCCATGAACGAGCCGGTGACCAATTGCCCGTCGGAATCGTAGACCGCCTTTTCCAGCAGCGCCTGGCCGAGGCCCTGCATCACGCCGCCCTGGATCTGGCCTTCCACCAGCAGCGGATTGACGCACGGTGCCGAGATCGTTGACGGCAGAATATTTCACCACCTGGGTGGCGCCGGTCTCCGGATCGATTTCCACCTCGGCGATATGACAGCCGTTCGGAAATGCGGACGGCACCGGCTCATTGATCACGTGATCGACGTCGAGCGAGGCCGGCACGCCGTCCGGCAGCTTGAGACCGCCGCGCAAACGTTCGGCCAGTTCGAGCAGCGCCGATCGAGCGGTCGGTGCCGGCGATGACGAAGCGTCCGGTCTTGAATTCGATATCGCTGCGTTGACGCTTCCAGCACATGCGAGGCGATCTGCTTGCCGTGCTCGATCACCAGCGCGGAGGATTCAGCTAGCGCCGCGCCGACGAACATCACCGAGCGCGAGCCGCCGCTGCCGCCGCCGAACGCCATGCGGTCGCTGTCGCCTTCCACGGTGCGGATGCGGTCGAACGGAATGCCGAGCTGGTCGCTCAAAATCTGCGCATAGGTGGTGGCGTGGCCCATGCCGAAATCCATCGTGCCGGTGACGATGGTCACGGTGCCGTCGGCCTCGAAATGAATGCCGCCCAGTTCCTTGCCGGCGCGCGGCGGTGACCTCGAGATAGCAGCCGACGCCGAAGCCGCGCAGCATTTTGCGTTTTTTGCTGTCGCGCTTGCGCTTGTTGAAGCCCTTGTGGTCGGCCATCTCCAGCGCCTGTTTGAGCAGGCCGAGAAAATCGCCGCAGTCATAGGTCATGGCGGAGGCGGCCTTGAACGGCAGATCGCGCGGGCGGATCATGTTGCGTTTGCGCAATTCGATCCGGTCGAGCCGAGTTCGGCGGCGGCAACATCGAGCGTGCGCTCCATGTAGTAGTTGCCCTCGGGCCGGCCGGCGCCGCGATAGGCCGACACGTGCGTGGTGTTGGTGAACACGCATTTGGTCGCCACTTCGATCAGCGGCGTGCGGTAGATGCTGGCGATGTTCTTGACCTGGTTGCCGGTCGGCAGCAGCGGTCCGAACTGGGCGAGATAGCCGCCCATGTCGCCATAGCCGGTGAGGCGGAGCGCCAGGATGTGCGCGTTCTCGTCGAACGCGAATTCGACCACCATGTCCTGCGCGCGGCCATGATGATCGGACATGAAGCTGCCGGAGCGCTCGTCGGTCCATTTCACCGGACGCTGCAGCGCGCGGGCGCCGTGAAGAATGCAGACATATTCCGGATAGACCGAGGCCTTCATGCCGAACGAGCCGCCGACCTGGCCGGTGAGCACGCGCACCTTGTCGGCCGGCGCGCCCAGGATATCCATCAGCGAGGTCTTCAGCCGAAGCACGCCCTGGCTGGTGGAATAGCAGCGTCCACTTCGCCGCCGCCGGATCGAACTCGCCGATCGCGGCGCGCGGCTCGATGGCGTTGACCACCATGCGCTGATTGGAAGTCTCCAGCCGCGTGACGTGCTTGGCCTTGGCGAAGGCCGCGGCGACCTTCTCGGCATCGCCATAGTGAAAGTCGAGCGCGATATTGTTCGGCACCTGCGTCGAACACCAGCGGCGCGCCGGGCTTCACGGCGTCGGCGGGCTTGAGCACCGGGGTGAGCGGTTCGATGTCGAGCGCCACCGCCTCGGCGGCGTCCTTGGCCTGCGCGACGGTTTCGGCAATCACGCAGGCGACCGGATCGCCGACAAAGCGCACCTTGTCGCCGGCGAGCGCCGGCCGTGGCGTGTAGCGGATCGGCGAGCCGTCGCGGTTCTTCAGCGGCAGGTTGCATTTGAGCGGGCCATAGCCGGCAAGATCGGCGGCGGTATAGACGGCGAGCACGCCCGGCATCGCCTTGGCGGCGGCGGTGTCGATGCCGCGGATGACGCCATGGGCATCGCGGCTGCGCACCATCACCGCATAGGCCTGGCCGGGTCGGCTGATGTCGTCGGTATAGCGGCCTTCGCCGCGTACCAGCTTGGGGTCTTCGCTGCGGCGAACCGGCTGACCGACGCCGAATTTGGTCAGCGAAAGCGCGGCTTCGGTGGTTCTGTCATCCATGCCGGGGCTTCGGGGTTCTTTGACGTGGAAAGCCTCAGATAAAGCAGGCCGGCCGCTTCCACAAGAATAGCTTTCGGACCTGAGGGTTGCGTGAGGCCCGGGCGCTGTTACACTTTTCGTGATCGAGGGAACATTGCCGCAACCGCGGAGCGCTGGGAGGCGACCCCGGGGGCGGCAGGAAGGTTTGACATATGAGCGGCGAGGCCGGGGACACCCCAGGCCTCGACCCCGCTGTCGATCGGGCGCCGCAGCAGTCGGCCCCCGTGGGGTCGGCGGTCGCCTGGACGGCCCGATGCCGGCTTCGGCAGCGATCGGGGCGGCCCGACCTATGCCGCGCTCGATCTCGGCACCAATAATTGCCGCCTGCTGGTGGCGCGGCCGGCCGGCGACAGCTTCCGCGTGGTCGACGCCTTTTCCCGCATCATCCGGCTCGGCGAAGGCGTCTCGAAATCCGGCCGCCTGAGCGATGCGGCGATCGAGCGCGCCATCGCGGCGCTGGCGATCTGCCGCAACAAGATGAAGAACCGCGGCGTCACCCGCGCCCGCCTGATCGCGACCGAAGCCTGCCGCGCGGCGCAGAATGGCGACGAATTTCTCGCCCGCGTCGCCCAGGAATTGGGCCTCGCGCTCGAGGTGATCGACCGCGAGACCGAGGCGAGGCTCGCCGCCACCGGCTGCACGCCGTTGATCGATCCGCAGGCCGAGGGCGTCGTGCTGTTCGATATCGGCGGCGGCTCCTCCGAACTGGTGCGGCTCAACCGCTCGCAGGAGACCCGGCGCGGGCCGCCGCTGCCGCAGATCCGCGGCTGGATTTCGCTGCCGCACGGCGTGGTGACGCTGGCCGAGCGCCACGGCGGGCTCAATGTCAGCCGCGAAACCTACGAGACCATGGTGGACGAAGTGGCGGCGCTGATCGCGCCATTCGCGCGCGAGCATGGCGCCGACGGCTTGCGCGGCATCCATATGCTCGGTACCTCCGGCACCGTGACGACGATCGCCGGCGTGCATCTCAATCTCAAGCGCTACGACCGCAACCGCGTCGACGGCTGCTGGATGAACGCGCAGGAAATCAACGTCGTGCTCGAGAAGCTGCTGGCCATGAGCTACGAGGACCGCGTGGCGAGCCCCTGCATCGGCGCCGAGCGCGCCGATCTGGTGCTGGCCGGCTGCGCCATCCTGGAGGCGATCCGCCGCGCGTTCCCGTGTCCGCGCCTGCGCGTCGCCGACCGCGGCCTGCGCGAAGGCATGCTGGTGCAGATGATGCGCGACGACGGCGCCTGGGCTGGGGCGGCGGCAATCAGGCGGCGGCATCGTGACGCGCACGCGGCAAGGGCAGCGGCGTCGCGCGCGTTGAAGGTTCGGGTCAAGAGCGGCAAGGGCCGCAAGCTGTCGTCCAAGCTGTGGCTGGAGCGCCAGCTCAACGACCCTTACGTCGCGCGCGCCAAGCGCGAAGGCTTGCGCTCGCGCGCCGCCTTCAAGTTGTCGGAGATCGACGACAAGGCGCGCTTCCTCAAGAAAGGCGCGCGCGTGATCGATCTCGGCGCCGCGCCCGGCGGCTGGAGCCAGGTGGCGGCCAAGCGCGTCGGCGCGCCGGAGCCAAGGCCGCGTGGTCGCCATCGACGTGCTGGCGATGGACCCCTTGCCGGGCGTCGAATTCATGCAGCTCGATTTCCTCGATCCGTCCGCGCCGGACAAACTGAAGGCCATGCTCGGCGGCGGCGCCGACGTGGTGCTGTCCGACATGGCGGCCAATGCCACCGGCCATCGCAAGACCGACCACATCAAGATCGTGGCGCTGGTGGAAGCCGCCGCCGAATTCGCCCGCGAGGTGCTGGAGCCCGGCGGCAGCTTCCTCGCCAAGGTGCTGCAAGGCGGCACCGAAGCGGCGCTGCTCGCTTCGCTCAAGCGCGACTTCGCGACCGTCAAACACGTCAAGCCGGCGGCGAGCCGTTCGGATTCGGCCGAACTTTATCTGCTGGCGACGGGATTTCGCGTGGCGCCACGCTAAGCGCTAAATAATCGAGCGCCGTTGTTTGTCGTTCCAGACGTCGGTGAAACGGGCATTGCGGCGGCGGTGTCATTGTTGTTTTCGCTGCGGCGTTCATTGCGCATATCAGTCCGGTCGACGCCAGCGCATGATCCTTGTCTTTCGAAAAGCTGCGAACCGATTTTCGAAAATATCATGTTCGCGCGTTTACGGATTTCTCAGTCGTCTGCGTCTGGTCCAGCGGTCGCGTGAAGTCGGTTGCATCGCTGGTCGCAGCACTCAGCCGACCCGCTGATCGGAGGTTTCGGTCGGGGCAGGGACCCGATCGGCCAGTTCCGCCCCGGCATCAGGCGGCAATCGCGCGAAAATGAACGCCGATAGGGCCGAAATCGCCGCCACCGCCAGGAATGCCGGCGGGAAATCGCGTCGCCTGCAGGGTTCCATCGCCCCTGAACCGAACGTGATTTCCACCGCCAGCGCCCCGAGCGCCACCCCGGCCGAGATCGACAATTGCTGGCCGACGCTGACCAGAGCGGTCGCGCGGCTCACCCGGTCGTGCTCCACCTCGGCATAGGCGATGGTGTTGATGCTGGTGAATTGCAGCGAGCGGAAGAAACCGCCGACCAGCAGCAGGGCCAGCATGACCGCGACCGGCGTGGTCTGGGTGAAGGCGGCGCAGGCGGCCAGGAATACCGCGCTCACCAGCGCATTGATCACCAGGATGGTGCGAAAGCCGAAGCGCTTGCAGCACGGTCGCCGCCGCCATCTTCATGCCCATGGCGCCGGCCGCAGACGCAAACGTAATCATGCCGGATTGGAACGGCGTCATGCCGAAACCGACCTGCAGCATCAGCGGCAGCAGGAACGGCAGCGCGCCGATGCCGAGCCGGAACACGAAGCCGCCCAGCACGCTGGCGCGGAAAGTCGGCAGCCGAAACAGAGTGAGATCGAGCGCCGGGATCGCGGTGTGCCTGGCGTGCACCAGATAGGCCGCGATAAAGCAAACGCCGCCCACGACCAGCGCCGCCACCACCGTCCAGGGCAGGAAATTGAGTCCCAGGATCGACAGCCCGAAGGCGACGCCGGCAATGCCGAGCCCGGCCAGCACCATGCCGAGCACGTCGAAGCGCTCATGCTTCTCGGCGCGCACGTCGTCGATGTAACGGGTGGCGAGCACGATGCCGATCAGCCCGATCGGCACGTTGATGATGAAGATCCAGTGCCAGGTGGCGAAGGTGGTGATGAAGCCGCCGACCGGCGGCCCGATCACCGGCCCGATCAGCGCCGGCGTGGTCACCCAGGCCATGGCGCTCACCAGCTCGCGCTTGCTGATGCTGCGCACCAGCACCATGCGCCCGACCGGGGTCATCATGGCGCCGCCCATGCCCTGCACGATGCGGGCGATCACGAAGTCGGTGAGCGAACTCGACAGCGCGCAGCCGATCGAGCCGAGCACGAACACGGCGATGGCCGCGCGAAACACCGTGCGGGCGCCGAAGCGGTCGGCGGTCCAGCCGCTGGCCGGAATGAAGATCGCCAGCGAGAGCAGGTAGGAGGTGACCGCGAGCTTGAGCGCCAGCGGATTGCTGCCGATATCGGTCGCGATCGCCGGCAGCGAGGTGGCGATCACCGTGGAGTCCATGTTCTCCATGAACAGGGCGACCGCGATGATCAGCGGCACGATGCGGTCACGGCGCATCAGCGCATGATCCCGAAAAGTGGGAACCGGTTTTCGGACAAGATCATGCGCAAGGCTAAGGACCTGGCGGATGCTTTCCGGCTCAAGGCATGGCTTGAACCGCAAAGCGGTGGCGGAAGGAAGGCCGCCTTTACCAGTTCATAACAGCCATCTTCGATTGCCCTAGGAATCATCGCTTTCCCGTGCTACGACCCACGCCAACCCAAAAGCGGGCCGTGACGTCGCGCGAGGAACCCCTCGCGACAGGCATTTTATAAGCCTCTGGCCGCCGGTCTTGATCCCTTTTCGGGTGAGACGGAGTTGGCGATGGCCGCAAAAAACAACGGAAGCCCGCGCGAAGCGCTCACTTTCGACGATGTGCTGATCAGGCCCGGCCTGTCGGAAGTGCTGCCGGCCGACGTCGATATCAGCTCCCGCATCACCCGCTCGATCTCCGTCAATATCCCGATCGTCGCCTCCGCCATGGACACGGTGACCGAATCGCAGATGGCGATCGCCATGGCGCAGGCCGGCGGCATCGGCGTCATCCACCGCAATCTGGAGCCGGACGCAACAGGCCGCGCAGGTCCGCCAGGTGAAGAAATTCGAATCCGGCATGGTGGTGAACCCGCTCACCATCGAGCCCGGCGCGACGCTGCAGCAGGCGCTCGACCTGATGAAGGACAATCGCATTTCCGGCGTTCCGGTGGTGGAAGGCGGCGGCAACGGCAAGGCCGGCAAGCTGGTCGGCATTCTCACCAACCGCGACGTGCGCTTTGCCACCGATCCGCGCCAGCGCGTGGCCGAACTGATGACCAAGGACAATCTCGTCACCGTGCGCGAGGGCGTGAGCCAGGACGAAGCCAAGCGCCTGCTGCATCAGCACCGCATCGAGAAGCTGTTGGTGGTGGACGACCAATATCGTTGCGTCGGCCTGATCACCGTCAAGGACATCGAAAAGGCGGTGGCCAATCCCTATGCCTGCAAGGACGAGCAGGGCCGCCTGCGCGTCGCCGCCGCCACCACGGTCGGCGACAAGGGCTTTGCGCGCACCGAAGCGCTGATCGCGGCCGGCGTCGATCTGGTCGTGGTCGATACCGCGCACGGCCATTCCAAATACGTGCTCGACGCGGTCATCCGCATCAAACGCATGTCGAATGCGGTGCAGGTGGTGGCCGGCAACGTCGCCACCGTCGAAGGCGCCAAGGCGCTGATCGATTGCGGCGCCGACGCGATCAAGGTCGGCATCGGCCCGGGCTCGATCTGCACCACGCGCATCGTCGCGGGCGTCGGCGTGCCGCAGCTCACCGCCATCATGGACGCGGTCGAGGCGGCGAAGGCGTCCGGCACGCCGGTGATTGCCGACGGCGGCATCAAATATTCCGGCGATCTTGCCAAGGCGCTGGCCGCCGGCGCCGATTGCGCCATGGTCGGCTCGCTGCTCGCCGGCACCGACGAGACGCCGGGCGAGGTGTTTCTCTATCAGGGCCGTTCCTACAAGAGCTATCGCGGCATGGGTTCGGTCGCCGCCATGGCGCGCGGCTCCGCCGACCGTTATTTCCAGCAGGACATCAAGGATGCGCTCAAGCTGGTGCCGGAAGGTGTCGAGGGCCAGGTCGGCTACAAGGGCCCGGTCGCCAATGTGCTGCATCAACTGACCGGCGGCTTGCGCGCCGCCATGGGTTATGTCGGCGCCAAGGACTTGGATGAATTTCATGGCAAGGCGGAATTCGTGCGTATCTCGGGGGCGGGCTTGCGCGAAAGCCACGTGCACGATGTGACGATCACCCGCGAGAGCCCGAATTATCCGGGCACGGCATAAGGTATTCTCCCTTCCCGGACCGGGAGGGGCATCATGGCCAAGACTTCAACCGACCCCTTCGCCACCGTGCGCGAGGCGACGCTGAAGCATCGCGCGAGGCACGACTGCGGCGCCTATCCTTACGACAACGGGGCGCTGCTCGGCGCCCTCGCAGCCAGCGCCAATGCACGGCGCGTGCTCGAACTGGGCACCGCGCTCGGCTACACCGCGCTGTGGTTCGCCAAAGGCGCGCCGGAGGCGGTGATCGACACGATCGAGCGCGATGCCGAGCACGTGCGGCTCGCGCGCGAGCAGGTCGAGGCGCATGGCATGGGTGGCCACATCGTGGTGCATGAGGGCGAGTTCGCTACCGTGCTGCGCGGCCTCGATCCCGGGTACGACGTGGCGTTTTTCGACGGTTTCACGCCGTCGCGGCCGCTGCTGAAGGAAATGCGGCGGCTGCTGAGGGCGCGTGGACTGTTGATCAGCGCCAATCTCACCCATGCCGGGTCGGATGCCTATCTCGCCGCCTTGCAAGAGAAGAAATCCTGGCTTACCGCCTTCATCGACGAGGAGCATGAGACGGCGCTGAGTATCAAGCTGTGACGATGTCGTAAGCTCAAGTAGCCATTCAATCCGGGGTCACCCAATGCCAATCCAATTCGTTCTGCTGCCACTTTTCGTCGAAGTGCTGCTCACCTTCGGGCTGATGTTCGGCATGATGTATCACCGCACGTCGTCGCTCCGGCGCGGCGAGACGCGCTTTGCCGACATCGCTCTGCGCGAGCCGAATTGGCCGAAACGCGCCACGCAATTTGCCAACGCTTTCAGCAACCAGTTCGAGCTGCCGGTCCTCTTCTATGTTCTCACCATCCTCTCGATCATCACCCGCCATGCCGACTTCGTATTCGTGCTGCTGGCATGGATTTTCGTCTTGCTGCGCATCGCGCAGGCGCTGGTGTTTGTGGCCAGCAACAACGTCCCGCGCCGCGGCGCGTTCTACGGCGTCGGCGCGCTGGTGCTGGTCGCGATGTGGCTCATCTTCATGGTCCGCATCCTGCTGGGCCTGCCATGACGCCGGCAGCGCGGCTCGCCGCGGCCATCGAAGTTTTCGGAAATCTAGAGAGCGAGCGTCGCCCGGCAGCCGACGCACTCAAGAGCTGGGGCCTAGCGCACCGCTTTGCCGGCTCCGGCGACCGCGCCGCGATCGCGGGGCTGGTCTATGACGCGCTGCGACGGCGCGCATCGAGCGCCTATCTGATGGGCGCGGAAACCCCGCGCGCTATTTTGCTCGGCATGCTCAAGCGCGAGCGCGGGCTCGACACCGGCGCGATTGCCAAACTCGCGGACGGCTCGAACTATGGGCCCGCGGCGCTCAGCGAAGACGAGCGCAAGCGGCTGGATGCCGCCGACATGGCCGGC
Organism: uncultured Alphaproteobacteria bacterium; assembly: GCA_963781875.1. GTDB lineage: Bacteria > Pseudomonadota > Alphaproteobacteria > Rhizobiales > Xanthobacteraceae > Pseudolabrys. Next base: position 624,431 of record CAWAHP010000004.1, on the reverse strand, counting down.
GCGCCACCGCACGTTGCCGGCGATTATCCGGAATGGCTGGAGCCGCATTTCGCCCGTGCCTTTGGCGATGCGCGCGCGGAGGAGGGCGCGGCGCTGGCCTCGCGCGCGCCGCTCGATCTGCGCGTCAATACATTGAAGGCGGACTGCGACAAAGCCGCCGGCGATGCTGTCCGATCTCAAACCCGAGCCGGCGCGCTGGTCGCCCTGGGGCTTGCGCATCCGGCTTGCCGCCGATGCCAAGAGCCCGGCGATCCACGCCGAGCCGGCATTTCTCAAAGGCATGATCGAGGTGCAGGACGAAGGTTCACAACTGGCCGCGCTGTTCTCGGCCGCCAAACCCGGCGAGCAGGTGGTCGATCTGTGCGCCGGCGCCGGCGGCAAGACATTGGCGCTGGCGGCGATGATGGAGAACAAGGGTCAGATATTCGCCACCGACGACGACAAGCGGCGGCTGGCGCCGATCCACGAGCGGCTCAAGCGTTCGGGCGCGCGAAATGTACAGGTGCGCACGCCCAAGTCAGTGGGCGGCGAGATCGACGATCTTGCCGGGCGCTGCGATCTGGTGCTGATCGACGCGCCCTGCACCGGCACCGGCGCCTGGCGGCGCAATCCCGACGCCAAATGGCGCATGCGGCCGGGCGCGCTGGAGCAGCGGCAGAAGGAGCAGGTGGAGATCCTCGACCGCGCGATACCGCTGCTCAAACCCGGCGGGCGCATCGCCTATGTCACCTGCTCGGTGCTCGACGAGGAAAACGGCGCACAGCTGCGCGCCTTTCTCGCGCGCCATCCGGAGTTTTCGGTTCAGCCCCCGGCGGAGATCGCCAATGCGATTGGGCGAGCGCGCCTTCATGTTCACCAAAGCCGCGCGGCTTTCGGCTGAAGGAATTCTGATGACGCCGCGCACCACCGAGACCGATGGCTTCTTCGTCTCGGTGCTTCGCCGCAGTGGCTGAGGCTGGACGCGGCATTAACATTTGTTTACGCCGCGAAATGCGAATTTCCCGATTGTGCCGCAATATCGGCCCAATTTCCCCGCGAAGATTTCGTGATTGAAACGCGCGAGTTCTTCATTTGAGGTTCCATTGCATGCTGGTGGCTAGGCGCGATCCTTTTCATCCCGGGGCGCATGATGTTTCATCGTCCAAGGGCGGGGGCGCCGCTCCCAGGCTCGCGCGCGCCATGAGCATGCTGCAGATTGCCGGCACCCTGCTGGCACTTCCTGTCGGCATCGGCAGCGCCTATTCGATCTATCGCGCCAATTTCTCGGTCGAGACGACGTGTCAGGGCTTGCGTGCCAATATCGTCGCGATGCTCGACAAGAACGTCGACGCTGCCGCGCAGCGCATGCTGATCCGGCGCGACGTTGCGGCGTTCGAGCAAAGCTGCGGCGCGGTCGATCCGGATGCGACGGCGGCGTTCAAGACGTTGCTGTCGGCGGATAAAACGCCAGCGCCGGCGGCCGAGTCCCCGCGCCCCGCCGAAGCACAGCTAAATGCGGTAATTCGCAAGGTCGAGCCGCGCGCGAACGTGGTGGTGAAGCCATTGGCGGCGAAAGCCGAGCCAGCTGCGGCCGAAACCGAGCCGGTCCGGCGCGACCCCGATGACAAGTGGCTGGCGGAAGTCCGCCGCGCCTTGGTGACGCATAATTCTCAACCGGTGCCGTCCGTCGAAGCGGCAGCGCCTGCCGCTGTTCCGGCGCTCCCGGTTTCGCCGCCGCCGCGCGCGGCAATTCAGACGCAGCCTCCTATGCCGCTGCCGCGCGCAGCAATTCAGGCGCCGCCCGTTACGCCGTTGCCGCGGGCGACAACCCAGCCGCCTAGCGCTACGCGTTTGCCGCGCGAAACCTGGACCGTGAACGAACGGCAGGCGCCGCCCGCCGCCGCGGCCACTTTGCCGCCCGCAATTGCGGTGATAACGACAAACCCGGCGGCCGATGCCGACCATCCGGTGCCGCCGGCACCGATCCCCGACATGAACCAGGCCAGTGCAGCCAAGCCGGAGCCGCATAGTCGTTCGCGGCTGGGTGCTTGGGTGGCGCAAATTCCGATTTTGGGAAAAGTCGTTGACGCGGTCGACGGCAGGTCGAACTAAATCGGCCCGGAGGGGCCCTTTTTATTCAGGCTGCCAACGCGACACGGTGTCGAGATCGGCCTCGACCTGCCAGCGGCCGCTCTTGCCCGGTGACGCGCACCGCTTCGGCAAGCCGAGCGAGAAATTCGCGCCGCGGGATTTCGCGGCAGCCTACGCTCTCCCACAATGGTCCGATCAGCTTGCCGTCGAAGAAACGGAAGCCCCATTGGGCGAGATGCCAATTGAGGACGGCCAAGCCGATCTTCGACGCGTTTGGCTCGTGCGCAAATTGCGACTCGGCGGAGAAGCCTGCGCCGGTAGCGATTCCGTAGCCGCCCGCGACCAGTTTTCCCGCCTCGTTCCAAACCTCGAAACTGTGCGCGTGACCGGCGTCGAACGCCTCGGCGTAAACGCGCATGATGCGTGGCGTAATCCAGGTGAGGTGCCAGCGGCCGTCGCGGCGTCCGGCGCAAGCTGCGATCACGCCTTCGAAGTCGCGGTCGAACGTCACCGTGTAGCGGCCCTGGCGCATCAGCCGCCGCAGATTGTTGGAGATGTGGAAATCCTTGAACAACAACACCGAGCGTTGCGGCGGCGACCACCACTTCAGCGGCGCAATGTGCGCCCAAGGATAAAGCCCGCGCCGGTAGGCGGCGAGCAAGGTCGGCAGCGTGAAGTCGTGCACGATCCCGGCCAGACCCGGCGGATTGGCCAGCGCGCGCTCGGGATCGGGCAGCGCATAGTCCGGCGCCAGGAATTCCTCGAAGCAGAGCTTGGCCAAGCCCGGCAAGCCGGCGATGCGATTTGGCATCAGCGCCCAGGCCAGCCCGAGGATCCAGCGTTCGGCCATATCCACCAGGCTCTCGCGAAACAACGCGGCGCGGCGGTCGGCGCGCCCGGAGGCGGCGACCGGCATATTCATGCGCTCGGTTTCGAAGACCATGGCGGCTCCGGCAATTCCAGCTGTGAACAAACTGGAATGGATGCATTTTCTAAGCACGTTCGACGCTAACATTGGGTTACTTGGATATTGGGTTTTTGGGGGCTGGCCATTTGGCTTGACCCGGCTGCGCAATATCCGCAAAAAACCGCCCCGGACGGCTTTGCGCGGCCCGATTCCGGCCACGTTTGGGGCACAAAGCCACCCATGCACGACAAGGTCCTGATCGTCGATTTCGGCTCGCAGGTCACCCAGTTGATCGCCCGGCGGGTGCGCGAGGAGAAGGTCTATTGCGAGATCGTGCCCTACCAGAAGGCCGAGGCCGCCTTCCGCGCCATCAAGCCGAAAGCGGTGATCCTGTCCGGCGGGCCGGCCTCGGTGCTGGACAAGGACGCGCCGCTGGCGCCGAAAGCGATTTATGAGGCCGGCGTGCCGGTGCTCGGCATCTGCTACGGCGAGCAGGCGATGGCGGCGCAGCTCGGCGGCAAGGTCGAGGGCGGGCATCATCGCGAATTCGGCCGTGCCGAGGTGACGGTCATCGAGGACACGCCTTTGTTCGAAGGCGTGTGGCTTAAAGGTCAGAAATATCCGGTCTGGATGAGCCACGGCGACCGGGTGACGGTGCTGCCACCGGGCTTCAAGGTGCTCGGCAGCGCGCCCAATGCGCCGATCGCCATCATCGGCGACGACAAGCGCAAATTCTACGCCACCCAATTCCATCTCGAAGTGATGCACACCCCGCACGGCGCGGCGCTGTTGCGCAATTTCGTGCGCAAGATCGCCGGCTGCGCCGGCGACTGGACCATGCGCGCCTTCAAGGACGAGGCGATCGAGAAAATCCGCAAGCAGGTAGGCAAGGGCCGCGTGATCTGCGGCTTGTCCGGCGGCGTCGACAGCGCGGTCGCGGCGGCGCTCATTCACGAGGCGATCGGCGAGCAACTCACTTGCGTGTTCGTCGATCACGGCCTGTTGCGGCTGGCCGAGGCGCAAAAGGTCGTGACGCTGTTCCGCGACAGCTACAACATTCCGCTGGTGCATGTGAACGCCGAGGACACGTTCCTCAAGGCGCTCGACGGACGTCGAGGATCCCGAGCAAAAGCGCAAGACCATCGGCAAACTGTTCATCGACGTATTCGAGGCGGAAGCGAGAAAAATCGGCGGCGCGCAATTCCTGGCGCAAGGCACGCTCTACCCGGACGTGATCGAAAGCGTGTCGTTCACCGGCGGGCCTTCGGTGACCATCAAGTCGCATCACAATGTCGGCGGCCTGCCCGAACGCATGAACATGAAACTGGTCGAGCCGTTGCGCGAATTGTTCAAGGACGAGGTGCGCGCGCTCGGCCGCGAGCTGGGCCTGCCGGAGGCCTTCGTTGGCCGTCATCCGTTCCCGGGGCCGGGTCTCGCCATCCGCTGCCCGGGCGCGATCACGCGCGAAAAGCTCGACATCCTGCGGCTCGCCGACGAGATCTACATCGAGGAAATCCGCCGCAGCGGACAATACGACGACATCTGGCAGGCGTTTGCCGTTTTATTGCCGGTGAAAACCGTCGGCGTCATGGGCGACGGGCGCACCTATGATTTCGTGGTCGGCCTGCGCGCGGTGACCTCGACCGACGGCATGACCGCCGACTTCTATCCATTCGATATGAAATTTCTCGGCCACGTCGCCACCCGCATCATCAACGAGGTCAAGGGCGTCAACCGCGTGGTCTACGACGTGACCTCAAAGCCGCCGGGGACGATCGAGTGGGAGTGAGCGTCTAGCCCGCTAGGCCGCCGCCGCTTTCACCGGCACTGCCAGCAGCGGGCAGGGCGCCTGCCGTAGCACCCGCTCGGTGGTGCTGCCGCGCAATATATCCAAAAATCCATGATGGCCGGCGGTCGCCATGCCGATCAGGTCGGCCTGCCAGTCGGCCGCGGCATCGATGATGGCCTCGACCACATCGCCGTGGCGGATGGCGACCGGGATCGGATGATGCGGTTCGGCGTGGCGTTGCACCTGCGGCGGATTGCGGCCGACATGCAGCAGGCGCTCTTCGACGTCAGGGCCGGCGAGCGCGTGCGCGAAGCGCATAATGGTGCCGACGGCAGCGGCCGGTTTCGGCTCGTGATCGACCGGGATCAGCACGCGGCGCAAATGCACTTCGCCGCGCGCCTGATCGACGAAGCCGCGCACCCTGGCCGGCACGAACAAGGTCGGCGCCTTGGCATGGCAGCGCCAGCTTCTCGGCGGTCGACCCGTGCAGCCAGCGCGCGACGCCTTGCCGGCCATCGGTGGCGAGCACGATCAGGTCGGCCGGGTGCGCTTCGAGAAAATGAAGAATGCCGCCGATGGTCGATTGCGGCGCCAACTCGACCTTGGCGATCTTGACGCCGAGCTTGCTGCAAACCGCGGCCGGCATCTCGTTCTCGCCCATCAACCCCCATCTCGCCAGCGCCGTGCGCACTTGCGGAAACGAAATCCAGTCGGTCTCGTCCCCCGCCGTGGCAACGTGCAGAATGTGCAGGCTGCCTTTCACCGTCAGCGCGATGCGCAACGCATGGGCAAAGGCATCCGCGCTGGCGTCGGAGAAATCGGTCGGATGGACGATCGAACGGATGGCCGGCATGGCGTGCCTTTGTCCCCTCGGGCGATGGCGCAAAGTGTAGCAAAACGGCCTCGGCCGGCTTTGCGTAAGATCAATCCGCCGGCGCGCCGCCACCATGGGATGACCCCTTGATCCGGCAGGATTTCCCTGCCACATGCCGCTCATGAACAAGCCACTGCGCGTCGACGATTCGATCCCGCCGTCTCCGCTTGCCGCCGAGGTCGAGCGCCGGCGCACATTTGCCATCATCTCGCACCCGGATGCCGGCAAGACCACGCTCACCGAAAAGCTGCTGCTGTTCGGCGGCGCCATCAATCTCGCCGGCCAGGTGAAGGCCAAGCGCGACCGCCGTTCGACCCGTTCCGACTGGATGGCGATCGAGCGCGAGCGCGGCATTTCGGTCGTCACCTCGGTGATGACCTTCGACTACGACGGCCGCGTGTTCAATCTGCTCGACACGCCGGGCCATGAGGACTTCTCCGAGGACACCTATCGCACGCTCACCGCGGTCGACTCGGCGGTGATGGTGATCGACGCCGCCAAGGGCATTGAGGCGCGCACCCGCAAGCTGTTCGAGGTCTGCCGCCTGCGCGACATTCCGATCATCACCTTCATCAACAAGATGGACCGCGAGAGCCGCGATCCGTTCGAGCTTTTGGACGAGATCGAGAAGACGCTGGCACTCGACACCGCGCCGATGACCTGGCCGATCGGGCGCGGCCGCGATTTCGCCGGCACCTACGATCTAGCGGCGGGCGATATGCGTCTGCTCACGGAGGATGGAAAGACCGTTGATCCGCCAGCCGCTCGATCTTGCGGCGCTGGCGGCGAAAAATTCGATGCTCGATGCCAAGGCGATAACCGAGGAGCTGGCGCTGGTGAAGGATGCCTGTCGACGCTTCGATTTCGACTCCTTCCGCGAGGGGCATTTGACCCCGGTGTTCTTCGGTTCGGCCTTGAAGAATTTCGGCGTCAAGGATCTGCTAGACGCGCTGGCCAGCTTCGCGCCGGCGCCGCGCGCGCAAGTGTCCAATATGCGCAAAGTCGATGCGCATGAGGGCGCCATGACCGCTTTCGTTTTCAAGATCCAGGCCAACATGGATCCCAATCATCGCGATCGCATTGCCTTCGCGCGCCTGTGCTCGGGCAAGCTGCGCCGCGGCATGAAGGCGAAGCTGGTGCGCACCGGCAAGCCGATGACGCTGTCGGCACCGCAGTTCTTCTTCGCGCAAGATCGCTCGGTGGCGGATGAGGCCTATGCCGGCGACGTGGTCGGGATTCCCAACCACGGCACGCTGCGCATCGGCGATACGCTCACCGAGGGCGAGGAGATCGCCTTTCTCGGCGTGCCGAACTTCGCGCCGGAAATCCTGCGGCGCGTAAAGCTCGGCGATCCGATGAAGGCCAAGAAGTTGAAAGAAGCGCTGCAGCAAATGGCCGAGGAAGGCGTCGTGCAAGTGTTCCGGCCGCTCGATGGCGCGCCGGCGCTGGTCGGCGTGGTGGGGCCGTTGCAACTCGACGTGCTGAAAGTGCGGCTGGCCGAGGAATACGGCCTGGAGATCGACTTCGAGACGCCGGAATTCCAGCTCGCACGCTGGATTTCATGCGCCGACGACAAGAAACTCAATGACTTCGTGCAGGCCAACTATTCCAGCGTCGCCGAGGACCTCGACGGCGATAAGGTGTTCATGGCGCGCAACCAGTTCATCCTCGATTATACGCGCGAGCGCGCGCCCGGCATCGTTTTTACCGACATCAAGGATGTGAAGAACAGGGATGCCGCTAAGGCATAGACGCGCTCTTGCTTGGGGCACGGCAATCGCCTCTACTGCGCCAACTGCCGGGAGTACCCAATGGGTTTGCTGATCCTCATCCTCGGGCTGATCGTCTTCTTTAGCACGCATACCTTCGTGACCTTCCGTGACGCGCGCGCGGCGGTGATCGCGCGGCTTAGCCTCAACGGCTATCGCGCGCTGTTCGCGCTGGTGTCGCTGATCGGCTTGGCACTGATCGTCTATGGCTTCGGCCAATATCGCGCGCATGAGTGGATCGAGGTCTGGTCGCCGCCGGCCTTCATGCGGCACATCACCGCGGGCCTGATGCTGTTTGCGGTGATCTTGGTCACCGCCGCGTTCATCCCCAGCCACATCAAGGCCAAGGCGAAACACCCGATGCTCGCCGGCGTGAAGACCTGGGCGCTCGCGCATCTGCTCTCGAACGGCGATCTTGGCTCGATCCTGCTGTTCGGCTCGTTCCTGGCCTGGGGCGTCTATGCCCGCATCGCCGCCAAGCGGCGCGGCGACGTCGGAACTGCCAGCGCGCCCGCGGGCTGGACGAATGACGCGATCGTAGTCGTGCTCGGCATCGTCATCTATCTCGCGCTCGGCTACGCCTTCCATCCGGTTGTCATCGGCGTGCCGGCGTTCGGTCGCGTATGACGGCGAAAAGTGGGAACCGGTTTTCGGGCAAGATCATGCGCAAGCAAAAGAGGTAAATTTTGTCAGCGCAGGACGAGATCAGGCGGCTCACCGCGCCCGATATTCGCGCCCGCAAGGGTGGCGAGCCCATCGTCGCGCTGACCTCGTATCACGCTCATACCGCGCGCCTGGTCGACAAGCATTGCGACGTGATCCTGGTCGGCGACTCCCTCGGCATGGTGATGCACGGGCTGGAAACCACCGTGCCGGTCACCCTCGAAATGATGATCCTGCAAGGCCACGCGGTGATGCGCGGCTCCAAGCGCGCGCTGGTGGTGGTGGACATGCCGTTCGGCTCCTATGAGGCCTCGAAAGAGCAGGCCTTCATGAATGCCGCGCGCGTGCTCAAGGAAACCGGCTGCGGTGCCATCAAGGTGGAAGGCGGCACGCGCATGGCGGAGACGATTCGCTTTTCTGGTCGAGCGCGGCGTGCCGGTGATGGCGCATGTCGGCCTTACGCCGCAGGCGATCAACGTGATCGGCTCGTTCCGCGCGCAGGGCCGCGAGGAAGCCGACTGGGGCGCAATCGAGGACGACGCGATGGCGGTGGCCGAGGCCGGCGCGTTCTCGGTGGTGATCGAGGCGGTGGCGGAACCGCTGGCGCGCAAGCTCACCGCGGCGGTGAAAATTCCCACCATCGGCATCGGCGCGAGTGTCGCCTGCGACGGGCAGATCCTGGTGCTTGAGGACATGCTCGGGCTGTCGCCGCGGGTGCCGAAATTCGTCAAGCGCTATACCGAACTCGGCCCCGGCATCGACAAGGCGGTCGCCGACTACGCCGCCGAGGTGCGCTCGCGCGCATTTCCCGGCCTGAGCACGTCTATGCGATGAAGGGCAAAAAAGCCTAATTCGTTGAAATATTAACGATTGTCGGCGCAAGCTTTGCCTTGGCGCCGCCACATCGTTAGGTTACGGCGCAATCGGCGCCCCTGGGGATTGGCGTTAAGGGGCTTGGAGCTTTTCGTGTCCGATATTTTTCATGAAGTCGACGAGGAAGTCCGGCGCGAACAGCTCAAAAAGCTGTGGGACCGCTACAGCATCTATCTCATCGCGCTCGCCGTTCTGATTGTCGGCGGCATCGGCGCCTGGCGCGGCTACGAATATTGGGTGGCCAAGAAAGCCGCCGCCGCCGGCGCCGCGTTCGAAGCCGCAGCGGCGTTGAGCGACCAAGGCAAGCATTCGGAAGCGGAAGCCGCCTTCGCCAAAGTCGTGGCCGAGGCGCCGCAAGGTTATCGGGTGCTGGCGCGCTTTCGCGCCGCCGCCGCGCTTGCCCAGGTCAAGCCGGCCGATGCGGTGAAAGCTTATGACGATATCGCCGCCGATGCCGCGATTGGACCGACCTGGCAGGATCTCGCGGCGGTGCGTGCCGGCATGATTCTGGTCGATAGCGCGCCGCTCGCCGACATGCGCCGGCGGCTCGATCCGCTGGCCGAACCGAACCGCACGTTCCGTCATACCGCGCGCGAACTTCTGGCGCTATCAGCCTGGCACAACCACGATATCGCCGCAGCCCGCCGCTATATCGACATGATCGCGACCGATGCCGAGACGCCGCAAGGCACCCGCGCGCGCGTCGATGTTCTGTCGGCGCTGATCGCCGCCGACGGGAAGAGCTGAGGTACCGCTGATGCGCCGCATCCACCGCAACGTTTTGCTGGCAGGGCTGCTCGCGCTCGCTCCGGTTTTGGCCGGATGCGAAAATTTCGACATGGATAAGCTCGACGTATTCGGCCTCAACCAAAAAAAGAAGCTGCCGGGCGAACGCCGGCCGGTATTCCCGGAAGGCGTACCGGGGGTCACGCAGGGAATTCCGCCGGAATTCGTCAAGCGCGATCAGCCGCCACCGGACACCGCGCAGGTGCAGCCCGGCGGGCAGGACGACAACGCGGCCGCGGCCGAGCCGGCCGGATAAGACCGCCGCGGTCCTGCCGGTGGAGGAGCCGAAGCCCAAGCCGAAACCGAAGCGCAAGCCGAAGCCAGCCACGGCCGCAAACCAGCCGCCGCAAATCAGAGTGCAGCCCGGATTCCAGGGGCAACAGCAGCCGGCGCCCTGGCCAACGCAGGGCCAACAGCCGCAACCGCCAGTGCAGCAGGCGCCGGAGCAGAGCACCAGCTCCGCGCCTTGGCCGTCGGCGGCAGCGCCGGCGCCCGGCACCGTCGCGCGCTGATAGGGCAGCCGCCATGCGCGGGCTTGACCCGCGCATCCATCTAGCAAACACATCTTTGAAATTCCGTTGATGGATTGCAACAGAACTCGGGCCTGCCCGAGTTCTGCTTTGTTGATTGCCGCAAGTCGGGTAGACCCGACTTGCGGTGTCAAACTTGGCAATGACCCTTTATGAGCTTCACCATCGCCATCGTCGGCCGGCCCAATGTCGGCAAGTCGACCTTGTTCAACCGGCTGGTTGGCCGGCGCGTTGCGCTGGTCGATGACCGGCCGGGCGTGACGCGCGACCGGCGCGAGGGCGAGGCGCAGCTCGGCGATCTTGAATTCACCGTGATCGATACCGCCGGACTTGAGCAGGCGGCGCCCGAGAGCCTCTCCGGTCGCATGCGCGCGCAGACCGAAACCGCGATTTCTCAGGCAGACGCGATTTTCTTCATGATCGACGTGCGTGACGGTCCGACCCCGGCCGACCATGCCTTTGCGGAACTTGTGCGCAAATCCGGCAAGCCGGCAGTTCTGGTTGCCAACAAGAGCGAAGGCGTGGCCGCCGAGGCGAGAAGGCTCGAAGCCTATGAGCTCGGCCTCGGCGAGCCGGTGGCGATTTCCGCCGAGCACAACGAGGGCTTGGCCGATCTCTATGACGCGTTGCGCTCGGCCTTGCCGGCCTTAACGACCACGCCCACTAAGACGGATGCCGCGCCAATTGACGAGCAATCGTCTTCGCATCCGATCCGGGTCGCCATTGTCGGGCGACCCAATGCCGGCAAGTCCACGCTGGTCAACCGCCTGATCGGCGAGGAGCGCTTGTTGACCGCGCCGGAGGCAGGCACCACCCGCGACGCCATCGCGGTCGATCTCGCCTGGCAGGGTCGCAAATTCCGCATTCACGACACCGCAGGCCTGCGCCGGCGCTCGCGCGTCGATGAAAAGCTGGAAAAGCTGTCGGTCGCCGACGCGCTCAACGCGGTGCGCTTTGCCGAAGTCGTGGTGGTGCTGCTCGACGTCGAGAACGCCTTCGAGGAGCAGGACCAGCGCATCGCCGACCTGATCGAGCAAGAAGGCCGCGCCATCGTCATCGCGGTCAACAAATGGGATTTGAAGGAAAAGACCGCGGGCGCCATCGGCAAGCTGCGTGAGCAGGCCGACGAGAAGCTGACCCAGATGAAGGGCGTGCCGCTGGTGGCGGTATCGGCCATGACCGGCGAGGGGATCGAGCGGCTGATGCAGGCGATCGTCGATGCCTACGAAATCTGGAACAAGCGCGTTTCGACGTCTGCGCTCAATCGCTGGTTCGAGCAGGCGACCAGCGAGCATCCGCCGCCGGCGGTGTCGGGGCGAAGGCTCCGGCTGAACTACATCACGCAGGCCAAGACGCGGCCGCCGAGCTTCGTGCTGTTCTGCACGCGCGCCGACGCGCTGCCCGATGCCTACAAGCGCTATCTGGTGAATTCCCTGCGCGAGGTTTTCGAGATGCCCGGCACGCCGATCCGTCTGACGCTGCGCGAGAAGGACAACCCGTTCAAAGGCCGCGCTAAGAAGAAACGGTAATCAGCCCACCCAGCGCGCGGGCAAAAAGGAACTATTCCGGCGCCCTGAATTCCAGAAATTTGCCGGCGCGGAAATCGTACAGCTTGCCGTTCTCGCTGCAGTCCGGCAGGCACAGCGGCACGATAGCCTTCGCTACCTCGTCCGGCGTCGGTAGCGTTTCCGGATCGACGCCGGGAAACGCGACCGCCATCATGCGCGTGCGGGTCTGGCCGGGACTGAACAGATTGGCGCGCACATGGGTGGTCGCGCACTCGGCGGCATAGGTGCGCACCAGCACCTCCAGCGCAGCCTTTGAGACGGCATAGAGCCCGAAATAGGCGCGCGCCGCTGCCGCCAGCCCCGATGTCACGAACACCGCGCGTCCGGCATCCGAGCGCTTGAGCAGCGGATCGAACAGGCGAATAAGCTGCCAGTTGGCGGTGACGTTGACGGCCATGACATCGTCCCACGCCTTTGCCTCGATATGGCCGAGGGGGGATGGGGTTCCCAGAATGCCGGCATTGCCGACCAGCACGTCGAGCCGGCTATAGCGCTCGTTGAGCGCGAGCGCGAGCCGCGCGAGCCCGTCTGAATCCTTTACATCAAGCGGCACCAGCGTGGCCGAGCCGCCGGCCGCCTTGATCTTGTCGTCGAGCTCCTCCAAGCCGCCAACCGTGCGCGCGACCGCGACCACATGCGCGCCAGCTTGCGCCAATTGCAACGCGAGCGCCGCGCCAATGCCGCGCGAGGCGCCGGTCACCAGCGCGATACGGTCGGCGAGGGGTTTGGACATGCGGCGACGCTAACGCGACAGCCTAGATTGCTTCGGCGAGAAGCGACAATTGCCGTGGGCTTGCTTCCTGCGCGGCGAGGTCGGTGAGCGCCGTCGGATAATCGCCGGTGAAGCAGTGATCGGTGAACTGCGGCCGCTCGGCATTGCGGGCTTTTTCGCCCATGGCGCGATAGATGCCGTCGACTGAGAGGAAGGCCAGCGTATCCGCGCCGATGAACTGCCGCATGCCGTCAAGATCGTGAGTGGCGGCGAGCAGCTTGTCGCGCTCGGGCGTGTCGATGCCGTAATAGTCGGGATGCTTGATCGGCGGCGAGGCGATGCGGAAATGCACCTCCTTGGCGCCGGCGTCACGCATCATTTGGACAATCTTTCGCGAAGTGGTGCCGCGCACGATGGAGTCGTCGATCAAGACGATGCGTTTGCCATTGACCACTGCGCGGTTGGCGGAGTGCTTCATGCGCACGCCCTGGTCGCGGATCGACTGCGTCGGCTGGATGAAGGTGCGGCCGACATAGTGATTGCGGATAATCCCGAGCTCATAGGGAATCTTCGAGGCTTGCGCAAAGCCGATCGCCGCCGGCACGCCGGAATCCGGCACCGGTACGATCACGTCGGCCTGCGCCGGGGCCTCGCGTGCCAGTTCTGCGCCCATGGTCTTGCGCACGTCGTAGACGTTGCGGCCGCCGACGATCGAATCCGGGCGCGAGAAATAAACGTATTCGAAGATGCAGGGGCGCGCCGCCATCGGCGGGAACGGCTTGTGCGACTGCGCGCCGTCTTCGTCGAACACGACCACTTCGCCGTTTTCCACGTCGCGCACATAGTGCGCGCCGATGATATCGAGCGCGCAGGTTTCGGAGGCGAGGATCGGACAGCCGTCGAGCTTGCCGATCACCAGCGGGCGGATGCCGAGCGGATCGCGCGCGCCCACCAGCTTCTTGTTGGTCAAGCCGACAAAGGCATAGGCGCCTTCGAGCTGGCGCAGGCCCTCGATGAATCGGTCGACGAAGCGGTTGCGGCGCGCGCGCGCCACCAGGTGCAGGATCACCTCGGTGTCGGTGGTCGACTGCATCATGGCGCCTTCGTGCACCAGCTGGCGGCGGAGCGCGATGCCGTTGGTGAGATTGCCGTTGTGGCCGATGGCAAAGCCGCCGCCTTCCAGTTCCGCGAACAGCGGCTGCACGTTGCGAAGGACGGTCTCGCCGGTGGTCGAATAGCGCACGTGCCCGATGGCCGATGTGCCGGGCAGCCGGTCGATCACTTCGCGGCGGGCAAAGGTGTCGCCGACCAGTCCCAGGCGGCGCTCGGAATGGAAGCGCTTGCCGTCGAAGGAGACGATGCCGGCGGCTTCCTGGCCGCGATGCTGGAGCGCGTGCAGGCCGAGCGCGGTAATAGCGGCGGCGTCGGGATGGCCGAAGATGCCGAATACGCCGCATTCCTCGCGCAGGCGGTCGGCATCCGGATCGAATTCGGTGTCGGCCACCTCTACGAGGTCTTGCGGGTGCTTCTGCATCGCTATCGTGGTCCGCTCGCTTTTACCTGGAAGGCTTGCGCCTCGATCATCGGCGATTGTCCTTGCGAACGCTGATCGGGCTTGTCGTCGGGCGCGTCCTGGTCTTCCGGCTTGGGCTTCTTCAACCGTTTCAAGATGGTGCTTTCGGGATCATCCGGCAACATGGACATCAGCCATTGTCCCGTACTTTGCAGTACGACCTTCGACTTGGCGCTGCGCACCCATTCCGGCTGGCTGCGGTCGGGCACCAGCCAGGCGAAGAACAGGAAGGCGACCACCACGATGATCAGCCCGCGCCCGAGCCCGAACAGGAAGCCGAGCGTGCGGTCGAGCGCGCCGACCCGGCTGTCGAGGATCATGTCGGAAATGCGCACGGTGATGATCGATACGATCAGCAGCGTGAGCAGGAAGACGCCGCCGACGGCAACGCCGGCCGCCACGATGTCGCTGTTGAAATACTGTTTCGCCATCGGCAGCACGCGCGAATAGGAATAGAGCGTGACCAGGGCGGCGATGCCCCAGGCGCCGATCGACAGGATCTCGCGCATGAAGCCGCGGATCATGGCGAGCAGACCGGATACCAACATGACCAGCAGGAGGATGATGTCGAGCAGCGTGATCGGCATCGGGGGCTCATGCGCTCCGCGAATAGGCGCGAGCCGGCCCGGGTGCGGGCGCGCGCTCGCGCGGCAAATCTGGGCCGGCCTTGGCGGCTCCGGAACAGGGCGGCTTTGTCGACCTTAAGTGCTTAATTTTAAGCTCATTTCTACGCTGGCGGCCGAGCGCCTGATGGGGCCGCAGGAGGTGGTTTCGAGGCGCCCAGTGTATAGCGGGGCGTCACGGTGCCGTCACCCGTCTTATCCACGGGTTTTGCTGGCGGAGCCCCGGTTGCCACGGGCCGCGATATCGGCGACCAGATTGGCCAGATTTGCGACATCGCTGATCTTGAGGCCGGGCTCCGCCGTCTCGGATCGCGCGCCTTCCGGGACGATGGCGCGGGTAAAGCCGAGTTTTGCGGCTTCTTTGAGCCGGCTGGCAGCCTGCGCCACCTTCCGGATTGCGCCCGAGAGCGACACTTCGCCGAAATAGACCGCATCGGCCGGCAGTGGCGCATTGGCGAGCGACGAAACAAGCGCGGCGGCGGCGGCGAGATCGGCAGCCGGTTCCTGGATGCGCATGCCGCCGGCGACGTTGAGATAGACGTCGTGGCCGCCGAGCTTCACCCCGCAATGGGCCTCCAATACCGCCAGCACCATCGACAGCCGGCTCGGGTCCCAGCCGACCACCGCTCGCCGGGGTGTGCCCAACGATGTCGGCGCCACCAGCGCCTGGATTTCGACCAGCAGCGGCCTGGTGCCTTCCATGCCGGCGAACACCGCGGTGCCGGGTTGCCCAAGATCGCGCTCGGACAGGAACAGTTCGGACGGGTTGGCGACCTCCTGGAGTCCCGCGCCGGTCATCTCGAACACGCCGATCTCGTCGGTCGGGCCGAAGCGGTTCTTCACCGCGCGCAGGATTCGGAACTGGTGTGAGCCTTCGCCCTTCGAACGAGAGCACCGCGTCCACCATATGCTCGACCACGCGCGGGCCGGCGATCTGGCCGTCCTTGGTGACATGCCCGACCAGAATGATCGCGGCCCCCGACCTCTTGGCGAAACGGATCAGCGCCTGCGCGCTGCCGCGCACCTGCGTGACCGTGCCGGGCGCGGATTCGACCAAGTCGGTCCACATGGTCTGGATCGAGTCGATGACGATCAGGCGCGGCGTCTTGTCTTCCGACAGCGTGGCGATGATGTCCTCGACCGCGGTTTCCGCCGCAAGCTCCACGGGTGCGTCGCGCAGCCCCAGGCGTTCGGCGCGTAAGCGGACCTGCGCGACCGCCTCCTCGCCGGAAATGTAGACCGCGCGGTGGCCGGCGCGCGCGAGCGCGGCCGCGGCCTGGATCAGCAGCGTCGACTTGCCGATGCCGGGGTCGCCCGCCATCAGCAGCACGGAGCCGCGCACGAAGCCGCCGCCGGTGACGCGATCGAGTTCGGCGACGCCGGACGGCAGTCGTGGCGCGTCATGCGCCTCGCCGGTGAGCGGCTCGAGCGCAAACAGGCGACCCTTGCCGGATTTGCGCCCGGGGCCCGCGGGCCGCTCGGCACCTTCCTCGGCCAGCGTGTTCCATTCGCCGCAGGCCTCGCACTTGCCCTGCCAGCGGGGCGCTGCCGCCCCGCAGTTCTGGCAAATGAAGCTGAGGCTGCGTCGGGACATGAGGGAATCGCTGGAAAAACAGGTGGCCGAAGCCTAAAAGGCCGATGAGAACATTACAAGAACATTCTTACCAAATTCTGTCGTTTTAAGGGGAAAGGCCGGGCTGGCCGTCAGGCCCGGTAAATCCGGTGGTAGCGCCGCCCGAGGCTGGTGAGCACCTCGTAGCCGATGGTGCCGGCGGCCGTCGCCAGGTCGTCGACCCTGATCTCGTCGCCGATCAAGGTCACCAGATCGCCGCGCCTGGCGGCGCCCTCGGGCAGCTCGGTGATATCGATCGCGAGCAGGTCCATGGAGACGCGGCCGGCGAGCGGACAGCGCTTGCCGGCGACAATGGCGTCGGCGCCCGGCGCCTCGTCGGAGACGCTGGCCGCGCGCAGATATCCGTCGGCATAGCCGACCGCGACCACCGCCAGCCGGGTGGCGTGCTTGGCGGTCCAGGTGGCGTCGTAGCCGACGGTCTCGCCCTTCGGCACCATGCGCACCTGCACGATGCGCGCCTGCAATTCGATCACCGGGCGCATCGGGTTGCTGCGGCCGGGCGTTGGGTTGACGCCGTAAAGCGCGACGCCCGGGCGCACCATGTCGCAATGGGCGGCATTGCCGAGGAATATGCCGGACGAATTGGCGAGCGAGGAGGGAATGCCGCGATAGAGCAGGCGCACTTCGCGGAACAGCCGGATCTGCCGGTCGTTGAGCGGATGCTCCGGCACTTCGGCGCAGGCAAGATGGCTCATCAGCAAGCGTGATGCCGTGGTTTTCCGAGCGGATGCGCGGCGCCAGCGCTGCGGCGTCAGTGGCCGAGATGCCGAGCCGGTTCATGCCGGTGTCCACATGCAGCCCGGCGCCGCCGCTCCACTGATGGGCGGAGCAGAAGGCGTCCCATTCGGCGAGTTCGACCAGGCTGCCGATCACCGGCCGCGCGCGCAGATCGGCGAAGGTCGGCTCGGTGCCGGGCAGCAGGCCGTTGAGCACATAGATCGCCGGCTCCGATGCGACCGCGCGCACGCGCCGCGCCTCGCTGAGATCGGCGACGAAAAACGTCTTGCAGCCGGCCTTGGCGAGCCGGACAGCCACCTGTTCGATGCCGCAGCCATAGCCGTCGGCCTTGATCACCGCCGCGCATTCCGTGGGCATGGCGCGGCGGCCGAGCGCGCGCCAATTGGCTTCGATGGCGCCAAGGTCGACGGTCAGGATGCCGCCGGCTTCCGGGGCCGGCGGGCCGGACGTGATGACGGGCTCGTCCGCCCGCTCGGCGAGCGGCGGGCTCAAGTCCTGTTGGGCGGCGGGTTCTGCCTCGGCCATGCGGCTTAGGGTTTAGCGGCCCGAGCGCGGTCCGTCCATGCGGGGAATATCAAGCGCTAGCCGATCCGGTCCGGCAGGTGGTCCGTCTTCGCCAAGCTCGAGAATTTCGTGATGGTGCCGTCGAATTGCAGCTCGATGGTGCCGGTCGGCCCATGGCGCTGCTTGCCGATGATGACTTCCGCCCTGCCGTGGACCTTGTCGCTCTCGGCCAGCCATTCCGCGAACTTCTCGTGGTTTGATTCCAGCGGCTTGCGCATCACGTGGTAATATTCCTCGCGATAGACGAACAACACCACGTCGGCGTCCTGCTCGATCGAGCCCGATTCACGCAAGTCCGACAGCTGCGGATGCTTGTCGTCGCGGCTTTCCACCTGACGCGACAATTGCGACAGCGCCATGATCGGAACGTTGAGTTCCTTGGCCAGCGCTTTGAGCTTGGTGGTAATCTCGGTGATTTCCTGCACGCGGTTTTCCGCCGAGCGGCGCGTGGAGCCTTGCAGCAGTTGCAGATAATCGATGACGAGCAGGTCGAGCCCGCGCTGGCGCTTGAGCCGGCGCGCGCGGGCGGCAAGCTGCGCCACCGAGAGGCCGCCGGTCTCGTCCACGAAGAACGGCAGGTGCTGCAATTCGATCGAGTGATCCTTGATCTGCTCGAAATCGGCCTCGCTGATGGCGCCGCGCCGGATCTGGTTCGACGGAATGCCGGTCTGTTCGGCGATGATGCGGGTGGCGAGTTGCTCGGCCGACATTTCCAGCGAGAAGAAGCCGACGATGCCGCCATTGACGGTGACGGAATGGCCGTCGGGCCGCACTTCGCCGCGCCAGGCGCGGGCGACGTTGTAACCGATATTGGTGGCGAGCGCGGTTTTGCCCATGCCGGGACGGCCGGCAACGATGATCAGGTCGGACGGCTGCAGGCCGCCCATCATGCGGTCGAGATCGTCGAGGCCGGTGGCGATGCCGGATAGCTTGCCGTCGCGCTGATAGGCGCGCGCGGCCATGTCGACAGCGGTGGTCAGCGCCTGCGCGAAACGCTGGAAGCCGCCGTCGTAGCGGCCGGTCTCGGCCAGTTCATAAAGCTTGCGCTCGGCATCCTCGATCTGGTTGCGCGGTGAGAAATCGACCGGCGCGTCGAAGGCGACATTGACCATGTCCTCGCCGACCAAGATGAGCGCGCGGCGGATCGACAGATCGTAGATGGTATGGCCGTAATCCTCGGCATTGATGATGGTGGTGGCTTCGGCGGCAAGACGGGCGAGATATTGACCGAGCGTCATGCCGCCGATGTCGATATTGGCGTCGAGAAAGGTCTTCAGCGTGACCGGGGTGGCGATCTTGCCGGCGCGGATCAGATCGCGCGAGATCTGATAGACCTTCTGATGGATCGGCTCGAAGAAATGCTCCGGCTCGAGAAAATCGGAAACGCGGTAGAAGGCTTCGTTATTGACCAGGATCGCGCCCAACAATGCTTGCTCCGCCTCGATATTGTGCGGGGCGGAACGAAAGAGCGGGGCAGGTTCTGCGACCTGTTTTCGTACGACTGATTCGAGGGGAGCCATGACAATCTCTGTTCCGTCAATTTGACGAAACTTTGGTTGACTATGGCTTACCTAGCCGGATCGAACTGTGCGATGGCGGAAGGCGAATCATAGCCGCTTTCCACACTACTCACTGGCGACAAAAATAGCTTCTCTCGGCCTTGCCGTGAGGCTTGACGATCCGAGGATCGACACAATACGGGCGGAACTATTCGCCAGCCAGCCGCAACTTGGGCCGCCGGTTGTTCTCGGCGACGAGCAGGCGCTGCTCTTCGCGCCCGATGTAGTCGCGCGTCATCGGCACCACGCCCTGCCGCTTGGTGAGCTGAATCTGGAACACCATCATGTTCTGTTCGCGGAAGTACATTTCGGACGCCGCCAGATAGAATTCCCACATCCGCACGAAGCGCCGGTCGTAGATGCGCTCGACTTCCTCGCGATGCGCCAGGAATCGTTCGCGCCAGGCCTTCAGCGTCTCGGCGTAATGCAGGCGCAGGATCTCGATATCGGTGACGAGCAGGCCGGATTTCTCGATCGCCGGCAGCACCTCCGACAGCGATGGGATATAGCCGCCGGGGAAAATGTATTTCGCGATCCACGGACTGGTCACGCTCGGGCCGTCCGAGCGGCCGATCGAGTGCAGCAGCATCACGCCGTCGGGGCTGAGCAGTTGCGCGCTCTTGCGGAAGAAGGTGTCGTAATGATTGACGCCGACATGCTCGAACATGCCGACCGAAACGATGCGATCGAACGGCCCTTCGACATCGCGATAATCCTGCAGGAGGAAGCGGGCGCGGTCGGCCAGTCCTTTTTCCGCCGCGCGCTCGTTGGCGACGGCGTGCTGCTCCTGCGAGAGCGTGACGCCGGTCACGTCGGCGCCGCCGATTTCGGCGAGATAGAGCCCGAGCCCGCCCCAGCCGCAACCGATGTCGAGCACGCGCAAGTCTTGATCGGATTTGTCCGGTTCAAGCCGCAGCTTGGCCGCCAGATGGCGTTTCTTGGCCAGTTGCGCGTCGTCGAGCGACTGGTCGGGTTTTTCGAAATAGCCGCAGCTGTATTGACGGTCGGCATCGAGGAACAGCGAGTAGAGGCGTCCGTCGAGATCGTAATGATGTGCCACATTGCGGCGCGCGCGTGGGCGCGGATTGAACTGGCTCAAACGCCGGCGCAGATAGCGCAATATCCCTTGCAACCGCGCCCAGTGCGGCACGTCGGAATCCTGGCCGAGCGTAATGGCCAGCACGTCGGCGATCGAGCCCTGCTCGACCACGAACGTGCCGTTCATGTAGGATTCGCCAAACTTGAGTTCGGGATCGAGGAGAATTCCCCATTCGGCGGCGCGGGTGGCAAAACGTACCGATACCGGCTGGCCGGTCCCATCGCCGAAAGTGAAGACCGTGCCGCGCGAGGTGGTAACCCTGAATGTCCCCCGCCGGATGAAGGTCTTGAGCAGAAATTGAAGCAACCGATCCATCGGCCGCCTCCGTCACATCATAAGCTCGCTATCCTGTATCGGCACATTTCCTTTATAACGCCGCAAATCGACAATCGTTGACCCAGGTCAATTAAACCAAAAGCCAATTTTTGCGGCAATGCCATAATTTCGAGGTTCCTATGCACATTACCCGACACGGCGATCACGTGGCTCACACCGGCGCGCGATTCTCGGCTAATAGATGGGCGAGACATTTGGCTTAACGCATGCCATGAACATAAGGCGAGCGATCGAATGTTCCGCTTTCGGCCAAGGCTGCCGTGCATTTTTGCCGTCCTGATTGTGCTGGCGACCGCCCCGGTCGGGGCCCAGGAAAATCTCGATTCGGGCAAGAGCGCCGCGCAACTTTTCGCCTCGGACTGTGCGATTTGCCACAAAACGCCGCAAGGCGTCGCCAGATCCGGGGGGCCCGCGCTGGTTGAATTCCTGCGCGAGCACTATACGGCCAGCCGTGAATCGGCCGCCGCCCTCGCGGCCTATCTGCAGTCGGCAGGCAGAGGGCCGGCTGCGCCGGCGCGCGCGACGAAACAGTCCGCCAAGGGCGACGGTGCCAAGGGGGCTGAGAAAAAGCCGGCGGCCGGCAAGCCGAGCGTGGCGAAGTCTCATGACGCCAAATCTGCCGGCGCGAAGACCAGCAAAGCCAAAGCTTCCGAGCCTAAGGCTTCCGAACCAAAGTCGTCCGAGCCAAAGGCCGGCGACGCCAAGTCGAGCGACCCGAAACCCGCCGACGGCGCCAAGCCCGAATAGTCCCGCCGGTCAGGCCTCGCTTTCGGTCTTCTCGCTTTTTTCGCTCTTCTTGGCCTTCTTGGCACGCTTGGCGGGCGGCTTCTCGCCGTCAGCCGCCGCCGCTTCGGCATCGCCGGCCGGCTCCTCGCCTTCGTGCAGCGCTTTGGCCGCTTCCGGCTCGAAGAAGGCTTCCGCGTTCGCCAGCGCCGCTGCCGCTTCCTCCTCGGCGTCCTCGCGCCGGACGGTGACGTCCTCGCCGCGCGCGATGCGCTCGGCTTCCGCCTCGCTGCGGGCGACGGTGACGGTGATCGCCACCTCGACATCCGGATGCAGCGCCAGCGGCACCTTGTACTGGCCGATCGACTTGATCGGCGCATTGAGCACGACATGCGAGCGGTTGACTCTCGGCGCCGTCGGCCTTGATCAGACCGGCAATGTCGCGGGGCGACACCGAGCCGAACAGCTGGCCGGTTTCGCTCGCCTGCCGGATCACCACATAGCTCTTGCCGTTGACCTTGGCGGCGAGCTTGCCGGCCTCGCCCTTGAGCTCGAGATTGCGCGTCTGCAGCTCGGCCTTCATGCCCTCGAACTTCGACTTGTTATCGGCGGTCGCGCGCAACGCCTTGCCGCGCGGCAGCAGGAAATTGCGGGCATAGCCGTCCTTCACGCGCACGACATCGCCCATTTGGCCGAGCTTGCCGATGCGCTCGAGCAGGATCACTTCCATTGTCGTTACTCCTTGATCTGAACTTGGTTGTTTGAATTAGGGTTGCTGGCGATGGTCTGAACTCTCAAGTATGGGCGGGCGGGCCGCGTTTGCTGGCGATGCGCATGCGCAGATCGAAGGCGGTCTCGATCAGGCCGAGCAGGCAGAGCGCCAGCATCGGCCAGCCGAAAACACACACCGCGGCATAGACGCCGCCGAGCACGAAGGCGCGGCTGTTGATGCCTTGCGTGATGGCATGCAGCACCGCGAAGCCGAGCACGCCATAGGCCATCAGCAGGCTCGCCGACAGCACGCCGGCGACGATGCCGACGAGGCCGCCGACGAAGCTCAAGGCCATGGCGACGGCGAGCGCCGCGGCGATCGGGCGCGGAAAGGTCATGGCCGATAGCTGCGGCCATGGCCGCTTCAGCAGGCCGGAAAATTTCACGATGCGCGCGGCGAGCCACAGGTTGACCAAATTGGTGATGGTGGCGAGCACCGCCGCCGCCGGCGGAATTGCGGCCACCAGGAAATCGATCAGCCGGTCCGCATTGGCTACGCCCGGTACGGTGAGCGGCGCATCCGCCGGGATGCCGGTCTCGATTCTGCAACATGCGGGTCAGCGCGCTGTGCAGCCCGGCGCGGAAGCTCTCGGCATCGATGCCGAAATTGGGGATGGCGACCACCACGATCAGTGCGGCGAGAACTGCCGCCCAGACCACCAGCCGGCCGGGCGGATACCATTCGAGTGCGGCAGCGCTGGCCCGCCGCTTTGGCCGTTGGCGCCGGGATGGGCCGCCGGGCGCGCCAGCATGGCGAGATAGCCAAGCCACCAGGCCGGAATGCCGGCGCCGGCCAGGAATGCGAAAAAGAACACGGTGCCGAATACAAGTCCGAGCGCGAGCGCGCCGGCGAGCGCGGCGATGAGCGCCGCCCAATGGCTCCAGCCGAGCCCGGCGATCATGATCGGCAGTGGCGCCAGATAGAACAGCAGGATCGACAGCCACGAGCCCGACGTCACCGAGGCGAACAGCAAAGCCGCCGCGGCGCCCGCACCAATACCGATCAATCCGAACTGCATCATCACGAGCTGTCCCGCTCCTTCGAGCGGTTAGAGACGGACACGTCCGCCCCAACCATCGGCTCCCGGGTGTCCCCGCAAGCCTCGTTCGAGTTACCGCGTTAGCGTATCACATAAGGCAGCAGGCCGAGGAAGCGCGAACGTTTGATCGCCTGCGCCAGTTCGCGCTGCTTCTTGGCCGACACCGCGGTGATGCGGCTCGGCACGATCTTGCCGCGCTCCGACACGTAGCGCTGCAACAGCTTGACGTCCTTGTAGTCGATCTTCGGCGCATTGGCGCCGGAGAACGGGCAGGTCTTGCGCCGGCGGAAGAACGGCCGGCGGCCTCCGCCGCCACCACCACCGGCACCGCCACTCTGTGATCCGAATGCCATGGTCTATTCCTCCACCGCCACGATATCGGGAATGTCCTCGACGATATCGTCGCGCCGCGGGCGACGTTCACCGCGTCCACGATCGCCGCGGTCGCCACGATCGTCGCGATCGGACTTGCGCATCATCGCGGAGGGGCCTTCCTCGTGCGCCTCGACGCGGATGGTGAGGTAGCGCAGCACATCTTCGCTCAGCCGCTCCTGGCGCTCGATCTCGTTGAGCGCGGCGGCCGGCGCATCGACATTGAGCAGCGTCAGGTGCGCCTTGCGGTTCTTGCGGATGCGGTAGGACAGCGACTTGAGGCCCCAATATTCGTTCTTGGTGACCTTGCCGCCCATCTGCCCGATGACGCCGGACAATTGCGTGGTCAATTCCTCGACCTGCTGCGTGCTCAGATCCTGGCGCGCGAGATAGACGTGTTCGTATAGCGGCATGAAATGCCTTTCCCTTTTTAGCCCATGACCTCGACCCTGGCGCCTAGCCCCTCGAGCCCTTCGGGAAAGGCTCGAATGCTCTGAAGGCGGGAACACGGGACGTCGGGCACATCGGGCCCTACCGGTTTTCCGGGGGAAAAACAGCCGTCCGTTCAGCTCCCAACCAGGATCGACGGAACGCGCGGTTTATAGGGATTTCTGACGAAAAGGCAAGGTACGCAGGCTGGCGAGCAGGGGCGCTGCTCAAGCCCTGAGGTCAGGCCGCGCGCGGGCCCGGATTGAGGCCGTTCTGCTGCAGCCGGTCGGCGAGCTTGACCGCGAGATCGACGCCTTCCCGGATCTGGCGCGCGGAATCCGGGTCGGTTTCGTTGGCCTTGCGCATTTGGTTGAGCGCTTCCAGCAGCCGCTCGAGATTTTGCAGCCAGGAACTGCTGGCGGAAATCCGGGTCGTTGCGCGCCCGCGCGAGATCGTCCTCGGTGACCAGGTCGCTCATCGATTGGCCCTTCAAAGATTAACGAAAACCTTAGCGGATAGAGTCTTGTCGCTTGGTTACCGCCGCCGCCTCAACTTGACAGAACCCCTAGCGCGGTGTCTTTCGGCCCGATTTCCACGTGGCCCGCGAGCACAAAAGAGGCATGCGCGGCGAGCGGTTAATTGGACAAGGCAAAGGCTATGGCGGTCGCTTTCGTATTTCCGGGCCAGGGCAGCCAAACGGTCGGCATGGGCAAGGCGCTGGCGGCGAATTTCGCGGCAGCGCGGCAGGTGTTCACGGAGGTGGACGAAGCGCTCGGCGCCAAGCTCAGCGCCATCATTTTCGAAGGGCCGGCCGATACGCTCACGCTCACCGAAAATGCCCAGCCGGCGCTGATGGCGGTCTCGCTCGCAATCATACGCGTGCTGGAGGCCGAAGCCGGGCTCGATCTCAAGCGCGACGCGCAATTCGTCGCCGGCCATTCGCTCGGCGAATACTCGGCGCTCGCCGCCGCCGGCGCCTTCACCATCGCCGACACCGCGCGGCTGCTGCGCACGCGCGGGCAGGCCATGCAGAAGGCGGTGCCGGTCGGCGTCGGCGCCATGGCGGCGCTGATCGGGCTCGAATTCGACGCCGCGGCCGCGGTCGCAGCGGAAGCGGCGCAAGGTCAGGTCTGCCAGGCGGCCAACGACAATGGCGGCGGCCAGGTGGTGGTGTCCGGCGACAAGGCCGCGGTCGAGCGCGCGGTGGAGATCGCCAAGGGCAAGGGCGCCAAGCGCGCGATGATGTTGCCGGTGTCCGCCCCCTTCCATTGCGCGCTGATGAAGCCCGCCGCCGATGTGATGGCCGAGGCGCTTTCCAATGTATCGATCAAGCCGCCGGTGATACCGGTGGTCGCTAACGTGCTGGCAAAGCCGATCCAGGAACCGGCCGAGATCGTGCGCGCGCTGATCGCGCAGGTCACCGGCACGGTGCGCTGGCGCGAGTTGGTCGCGTTCATGGCGGGCGCCGGCGTCAAGACGTTCTACGAAGTGGGGGCCGGCAAGGTGCTGAGCGGCCTGATCAAGCGCATCGCCGATGGCGCGAGCACAGGCGCGATCGGCACGCCTGAGGACATCGCCGCTTTCAAGGCGGTTCGCGCATGATCCCGAAAAGTGGGGACCGGTTTTCGGATAAGATCATCGCAAACGAATTAGGAGCTCATAATGTTCGATCTTACGGCCAAGACCGCGCTGGTGACGGGCGCGACCGGCGGCATCGGCGGAGCGATCGCGCGCGCGTTGCATGCACAAGGCGCGACCGTCGCGATCTCCGGCACGCGGGCGGATGTGCTCGAAGCGCTCGCTGGCGAACTCAGGAGCGCGTGCATGTGCTGCCCTGCGATCTCGCCGACAAGGATGCGGTCGAGACACTGGTGCCGAGCGCGGAAGAGAAAATGGAGAAGCTCGACATCCTGGTCGCCAATGCCGGCGTCAACCGGGACAACCTGTTCGTGCAATTGCGCGACGAGGACTGGGACAAGGTCATCGCGGTCAACCTGACCGCGACCTTCCGGCTCACCCGTGCGGCGGTGAAGAGCATGATGCGCCGCCGCTACGGCCGCGTGATCGGCATTGCCTCGGTGGTCGGTGTCACCGGCAATCCGGGGCAGGGCAACTACACCGCCTCGAAGGCGGGCATGGTCGGCATGATGAAATCGGTGGCCGCCGAATATGCCAAACGCAACGTCACCGCCAATTGCATCGCGCCCGGCATCATCGCCAGCGCCATGATCGACAAGCTCAATGACAAGCAGCGCGAGACGATCCTGAGCAGAGTTCCCGCCGGTAAGCTGGGAACGCCGCAGGACGTGGCGGCAGCGGCGGTCTACCTGGCGTCTGACGAGGCCGCCTACGTCACTGGGCAGACCCTCCACGTCAACGGTGGAATGGCCATGATTTAGCGCATGATCCCGGAAATTGGGCAGCGGTTTCCGGAACAGAGTATGCGCAATTAAGAGATGGAAATGCTTGGCTTTTCAGGCCCTGCCCGGCTACGCTGTCACGCGCTAGTCAACGCATTTGAAGTATGGTAACCGAAATTCGGCCCGGCTGGGGCGGCCGATGGCGGATGTCGTAACAAGTGAACCGCGATCGAAGTCGTCACGCCACCGTCAACCACGACGAGGCCGTACCGCGATGGTTGCGATCTTTTCCCGATCGCAGCCCAATTTAAAAAGCACGAGGTTGGAACGATGAGTGACATTGGCGAGCGGGTGAAAAAGATCGTCGTGGAGCACCTGGGGGTGGAACCCGACAAGGTGACGGAACAAGCGAGCTTCATCGACGATCTTGGCGCCGATAGTCTCGACACCGTCGAACTCGTGATGGCATTCGAGGAAGAATTCCACTGCGAGATTCCCGACGATGCCGCCGAAACCATTCTGACCGTCGGCGACGCGGTTAAATTTCTCGAAAAGAACGCGAAAAGCTGAGCAAACGCCGCCGCGGCTGCTCGATAGCTTCACTGGTCGATGGCTTATGAGCTATGCGCGGTGCGGGAGCGCGTGCAATTTGGCTCGGAGCCGGTCATGAGGCGTGTCGTCGTTACCGGGATGGGAATGCTGACGCCGCTCGGATGCGGCGTCGAGAAGACATGGCAGCGGTTGCTCAAGGGCGACAGCGGCGCCAAGAAGATCGACACCTTCAATGTCTCCGACATCGCCTGCAAGATCGCCTGCGTGATCCCGCGCGGCGACGGCAGCAATGGCACCTTCAATCCCGATCAATGGATGGAGTCGAAGGAACAGCGCAAGGTCGACGACTTCATCATCTTCGCCATGTGCGCGGCGCGCCAGGCGCTCGACGACGCCGGCTGGCGGCCGAAGAGCTATGACGAGCAGACCAGCACCGGCGTGCTGATCGGCTCCGGCATCGGCGGCATCGAAGGTATCGCCGCGACCGCCATCCAATTGCTTGAAAAGGGGCCGCGCCGGGTTTCCCCGTTCTTCATTCCCGGCCGCATCATCAATCTCGCGTCAGGTTACGTGTCGATCGAGTTCGGGCTGAAGGGTCCGAACCATTCGGTGGTGACCGCGTGCTCGACCGGCGCCCATGCCATTGGTGACGCGGCGCGCATGATCGCGCTCGGCGACGCCGACGTGATGGTGGCGGGCGGCACGGAATCGCCGGTGAACCGGATAGCGCTGGCGGGATTCGCGGCGCTGCGCGCGCTCTCCACCAGTTTCAACGAAGAGCCCACACGCGCCTCGCGGCCCTACGACAAGGATCGCGACGGTTTCGTGATGGGCGAGGGCGCCGGAGCGGTGGTGTTGGAGGCGCTCGACCATGCCAAGGCACGCGGCGCCAAGATCTATGCCGAGCTGATCGGCTACGGCATGTCCGGCGACGCCTATCACATTACCGCGCCCTCGCCGGACGGCGACGGCGCCTTCCGCTGCATGACCATGGCGATCAAGCGCGCAGGGATGACGGCTGGCGACATCGACTACATCAACGCGCATGGCACCTCGACGCCGCTTGGAGACGAGATCGAGCTCGGCGCCGTGCAGCGGCTGGTCGGCAATGCGGCCGGCCGCATCTCGATGTCGTCGACGAAATCCTGCGTTGGCCACCTGCTCGGCGCCGCCGGTGCGGTCGAGGCGATCTTCTCGATTCTGGCAATCCGCGACCGGGTCGCCCCACCCACCATCAATCTCGACAATCCGTCGGTCGACACGCCGATCGATCTAGTGGCGCACCAGGCGCGCAAACGTGATATCGACACGGCGCTGTCGAACTCGTTCGGCTTCGGCGGAACGAACGCCTCGTTGATCTTCCGTCGCTATGGGGACTAGCGCATAATCCCGCACCCAAGCTTTCGCCATAATTTGTCCTAACGTGCGATATCTGCCGGTGTTTATCGAGTCTCGCGGCGCGCAATTGCTCGTGCGCATGATCCGGAACAGTGGAATCCGGTTTTCGGATAAGACCATGCGCCGCATAAAATGTTGGGAGTTTGCTAAGGTGAGCTTGCCGGTGCTGACAGCGGGAACGGGCGCTTGAATTCCAATCCCCCGCAAGACGGCGATGGCCGCGGTCCGTTGCGTCCCGATCGTGGCACGCAACCGCCCAGGCGTCCGACCGTGCCTGGGACACCGGATCAGCCGCTGCCGCCGTTTCCGCCGCCGCTGCCGCCGGGCGGCCGAATAAACCCCGCATTTTCCGGCCGTCTGGCGCCGGCTGCCGGTGCCCCGTCCGCGCCGCCAGGCCCGCCACCGGCCAGTGGCGGCCGTGGCGCTCCGCTCGGGCCGCCAGGCCGGCCACTGCCGCCACCGCCGCCGCCACACGGCAACCGACCGCCGCCACCGCGCGGCGCGCGCGAACCGCAACGCGTGCCGCAGCCGCAGCGCCGCCGCGCCAAGCGG
This sequence comes from uncultured Alphaproteobacteria bacterium, assembly GCA_963781875.1. Lineage (GTDB taxonomy): Bacteria > Pseudomonadota > Alphaproteobacteria > Rhizobiales > Xanthobacteraceae > Pseudolabrys. The sequence goes on along the minus strand of CAWAHP010000004.1, from coordinate 595,568 downwards.
ACGCGCCACCCGCTGGTGGTCGTCGGCAACGCGATCTTCACGGCGCTGGTGGTGATCTCGATCGCCGTCGGCATCGGCCTGTTCATCGGCAACCAGCGGTTCGCCGCGCCCGGTCCGCTCGCCGAGGACAAGGTCGTCAATATTCCGCGCGGGCTCAGCGTCAAGGAGATTTCCGATCTCTTGATGCGCGAAGGCGTGATCAATCAGCCTTACGTGTTCATGGGCGGGGTGATCGTGCTGAAAGCGCGCGGCGAACTCAAATACGGCGAGTACCATTTCACCAAACACGCCAGTCTCGCCGACGTGGTCGACACCATCATCGAATCCAAGGTGGTGCAGCATTCAGTGACCATCCCGGAGGGGCTGACCTCCGAGCAGATCGTCGCCCGTCTGCTGGAGAACGACGCGCTCACCGGCCCGATCAAGGAAATCCCGCGCGAAGGCACGCTGCTGCCGGATACCTTTAAATTCACCCGCGGCATGACGCGTGCGCAAATCATCCAGCGCATGAGCCAAACGCAGCGGCGCGTGCTGCAGGAGATCTGGGAGCACCGCGCGCAGGATCTTCCGATCAAGACGCCGGAGCAGCTGGTTACGCTGGCCTCGATTGTGGAGAAGGAAACCGGCCGCTCGGGCGAGCGCTCGCGGGTCGCGGCCGTGTTCATCAACCGGTTGAAGAGCAGGATGCGGCTGCAGTCCGATCCGACTATTATTTATGGTCTCACCGGCGGCAAGGGCGCGCTCGGCCGGCCGATCCTGAAAAGTGAAATCGAGCAGCCCACGCCCTACAACACCTATGTGATCGATGGACTGCCGCCGGGTCCAATCGCCAATCCGGGCCGCGCCTCGCTCGAGGCGGCCGCCAATCCGGCTCGCACCAAGGAGCTCTATTTCGTCGCCGACGGCAGCGGCGGCCACGTGTTCTCGGAAAATTATGACGAGCACCAGAAGAACGTGGCGCGCCTGCGCGTGATCGAGCACGGCGCCACGCCGCCGCCGGTTACCCCGCCGCCCGCAAACGCCAATCGCAATGGCGCCAAGCGGTAGGTAGTCACTTCCCGCACCTTGTGAGCGGCAAGACGCGCGGCTAAGTTCGCCGCGATCCTTTAAAGTCCCAGCAACACGAGATTTGAATTCCATGGCGCTGTCGAGCATGACCGGCTTCGCTCGCGGCCAGGGTGTCGCCGGCTCCTATACCTGGAGCTGGGAGATCAAATCGGTCAATGCCAAGGGTCTTGACCTGCGGCTGCGCCTGCCGCCGGGATGGGACGCGGTCGAAGTCCCGGCGCGCACACGCGCGACCGAAAAGCTGTCGCGCGGTACCGTCTATGCCAATCTCAGCGTCGAGCGCAAAGGCGTCGCGCCCACCGTCAAGGTCAACGAACAGGTCTTGGCCGCGGTGCTGGCAACGCTCAAGGGCTTGTCGGGAAAGGTCGAGGCCGCGCCACCGAGCCTCGATGGCATCCTTGCGCTCAAGGGCGTGATCGAGGTCACCGAGGAGGACGAGCGCGACGAGGACCGGCGCGCCGCCGAGGCGGCCATCATCGCCGGTTTCGACAAGCTGCTTGCCGATCTCGTCGCGATGCGGCGCGAGGAAGGCGCAACCCTCGGCCGCCTGCTGTCGGCGAGGCTCGATGAAATCGCAAAGCTTGCGGCGCGGGCGGAAGCAGCACCGGGGCGCAAAGCCGACGCGATCAAGGCGCGGCTCGCCGAGCAGGTGGCGACGCTGCTCGCGGCCTCGCAACGGTTCGATTCCGACCGCCTGCATCAGGAAGCGATCATGCTTGCGGCCAAGGCCGATATCCGCGAGGAACTCGACCGGCTCGCCTCCCATGTCGCGCAAGTGCGCAAGCTGATCGCCGACGGCGGGCCGATCGGCCGGCGGCTCGATTTTCTGGCGCAGGAACTTAACCGCGAATCGAATACGCTCACCGCCAAGGCCAATGACGTGGAGCTCACCAATATCGGCCTGGAGCTCAAAAGCACGGTCGAGCAGTTCCGCGAGCAGGTGCAGAATCTGGAGTGATGTGATGGCGGCCAAGCGGCAGCAGGATACGGGCGTCGCCAGGCGCGGGCTGATGCTGGTGCTGTCGTCGCCCTCGGGCGCCGGCAAGACCACGTTGTCGCGCAAGCTGCTGGCCGAGGACGGCGGCGTGATGCTGTCGGTGTCGGTGACCACGCGCAAAATCCGGCCGGGCGAGGTGGACGGGCGCGACTATCATTTCATCGACCGCAAGCGTTTCGACGCGCTGATCGACGAAGAACGAACTGCTGGAATGGGCCGAGGTGTTCGACAATTATTATGGCACGCCGGCCAAGCCCGTGATGGACGCGCTTGCATCCGGCCACGATGTTTTGTTCGACATCGACTGGCAGGGCACCCAGCAACTGAGCGAGAAGGCGCGTAGCGACCTGGTCAGCGTGTTCATCCTGCCGCCGTCGATCCCCGAGCTCGAGCGGCGGCTGCACAAGCGCGCGCAGGACGACTACGAGACGATCCACCGCCGCATGGCGAAGGCCGCCGACGAGATGAGCCACTGGGCGGAATACGACTATGTCGTGATCAATCGCGATCTCGATCAGTCATTCTCTGAAGTGAAGGCGATCCTTTCGGCCGAGCGGCTCAAGCGCGAGCGCCAGCCGGGCCTGTCCGACTTTGTGCGCGGGTTGCAGGCGAAGCTTTAGGCCGTGGACTGGCGCAACGCGGACACAACGCACCGCCTAATTGTTCACTTGGCGAGGAACGATTCATCGAACCCGATCTCGATCGCCCAATACCGGCGGCCGCTCCTTGACACCGCCGACGCAATTCCCTGACAGCCGCCGAGCATCATGTTGGTGCGGTGTGGTGCCGACCGCATCCACGTATTGATCGCGCAGGCCTCGGTCTCACATCCAACCGCGACATTTTCGGCGCTGGCGCCGGCCGGCCCTCGACGCTTCTTGAACCCGGCATGATCAAGGCGGTCACGCCGGGCCATATCGTTTGCATGTTGCTGCGCTAGCGCATGCAGTTGGCCGCAGTTGGCATGCGACAAGCGGGCGCCGAGCACGCTGAACAGCGCCAACGCAATCCCAAACAGAATGACGCGGATCGTCATGGTGTCGGTCATTCGCTACGTCCCGGCTGTCGCCGCACCTCGCAACGTGCGCTGCGCGGCAATGGCGTGACGTATTTCGCCCATGATTTTGGGAAAATCGCAAGCCCCGTGCCAGTCATTACGCCGTCAGCACCACGCGCCCGACGATGCGGCCGGCGCGCAGATCGTCGAGCGTCGCCTGCGCCTCGCGAAGCGGCCGCTCGGCAATCGGCGGCGCGGCGATGTTTTTGGCGCGCACCAGATCGATCAGCTCGCGCGCCTCGGCCAGCGTGCCGGTGGTGGTGCCCTCGATGGTCATCGCCTTGAGCGGGAACATGGCGACCGCGGTGGTATAGGCGCCGCCGATCAGCCCGGTGACCACGACCTTGCCGCCCTTGGCCAGTACGCTCGTTGCGAAATTAAGCGACTTGTCGGAACCGACGAAATCGCAGGCGGCGTAAATGCCGCCGCTCGTTTTCAACAGATCCTTGCGCGCAGCCGGATCGGCCGGATCGAAAGCGGCCTTGGCGCCGGCGGCGAGCGCAGCCTCGCGCTTCCTGGCGTCGATATCCGCCACATAGGGCGCAGCCCCATACATGGCGCGGGCGAGCGCCAAGCCCATCAGCCCGACGCCGCCGAGACCGACCAGCAACAGCGGCGCGCGCGCGGCGCGGTCCGACAGGCGTTTGAGCGCGGCATAGGCGGTGAGCCCCGAGCACATCAGTGCGCCGGCATAGGACGCAGACAGCGGCGCATAGTCGATCAGATAGCGCGGATGCGGGATCAGCACATGGGTGGCAAAACCGCCATCCACCGTGATGCCGAGATGACGCGGCGCGGAGCAGATATTTTCGTCGCCGGCCTTGCAGGCAGCGCATTGGCCGCAGCCGATCCAGGGATAGATTGCGACCGCGCTGCCCGGTGTTGCGCCCTTGGCGTCGGGTCCTGCGGCTTGAATCGTGCCGGCGATCTCGTGGCCGAGCGTGAACGGCAGCGTGCGGCCGCCGCGCACGTCGAGCTGCTTGCCGTCGCCGAGCACGAAATAGCCGTCTTGCATATGCAGGTCGGAATGGCAGACGCCGCAGCGCGCGATGCGCACCAGCACTTCACTGCCTTTCGGTTGCGGCAAGTCCGCAATTGTTTCGCACAACGGCGCGCCATAGGCGGTCAGGGATTGGCGGCGGAGTTGGGTCATGGCAGCAACCTATCGCAATTTACCTCTGCCCGCGTGCGGGAGAGGTCGCCGAACAAAGCAAGGCGGCCGAGTGAAGGGGCCTATCCTTTCTGAGATTTTCGAAAGTGCCCCTCACCCCACCCTCTCCCCGCAAGCGGGGAGAGGGGCAGAAAGCCCGCGCCAGCGCGACAAAGCCCTCGACCGGAATTTCCTCCGCCCGCGCGGTCGGCTCGATCTGCGCTTCGGCGAGCAGAGCGTTCGTGTCCACGCCCAGCGATTTCAGGCTTTGGCGCAGCATTTTGCGGCGGTGGCCGAAACCCGCCTCGGTCACCTTTTGCAGCGCCAGCGCGTTGCAGACGAGCGGCTCGGCGCGCGGAATGAGCCGCACAACTGAAGAAGTCACCTTGGGCTGCGGCACGAAGGCGCTTGGCGCCACGTCGAACAGGATCTTGGCGTCGCTGCGCCAGCCCGTCAGCACGGCGAGCCGGCCATAGGCCTTGTCGCCGACTTTGGCGACGATGCGCTCTGCCACTTCGCGCTGGAACATCAGCACCAGCATGTCGTACCAGGGCGGCCACGGCTCGGCGGTGAGCCATGACACCAGCAGCGCGGTCGCGATGTTGTAGGGCAGGTTGGCGACCACGCGTGCGCGGTTGCGGCCGAGGTGGGCGGCGATATCGAAAGCGAGCGCATCGCCGGCAATGATCGCAAGCCGTCCGGGATAGCGTGCGGCGATCTCCTCCAGTGCGGCCACCGCCCGCTGGTCGCGCTCGATGGCGATGACTGGCTGGCGCCGAGCGAAAGCAGCGCGCGGGTGAGGCCGCCTGGTCCGGGGCCGATCTCGACCACGGTTGCGCCCTCAAGCGGCTCGGCGGCGCGCGCGATCCGCGCGGTCAGATTGAGATCGAGCAGGAAGTTCTGGCCGAGGGATTTCTTCGCGGACAGGCCGTGCCGGCGGATGACCTCGCGCAGCGGCGGCAGGTCGTCGATCTGCGGCATTAGTATTGATCCGAACGATGCGGCATTGAAAGTCTCCGCTCGTCCCCGCGAAAGCGGAGACCCAGGGCAACAACTCGTTGACTCAACAATGGTAACTCTGGATTCCCGCTTACGCGGGAATAAGCGGAATGTTCGCGGTCGCGGCCAGGCGCGCGGCAAGCGCAAGGGCCGCCACCAGGCTCGACGGATTGGCCTTGCCCGTGCCGGCGATGTCGAAGGCAGTGCCGTGATCGGGCGAGGTGCGCACGAATGGCAAGCCGAGCGTCACATTCACCGCGTGATCGAAGGCCAGCGTCTTGATCGGGATCAGGGCTTGGTCGTGATACATGCACATCGCCACGTCGTAGGTTGCGCGCGCTCGCTCGTGGAACATGCTGTCGGCCGGCAGCGGCCCAATGGCGTCGATGCCCTCGGCCTTGAGCCGGGCAACCGCCGGCGCCACGATGATGCGATCTTCATCGCCGAGCGCGCCGTCTTCGCCGGCATGCGGATTAAGACCGGCGACCGCGATGCGCGGGCGGGCGATGCCGAAACGCGCCGCCAAATCGTGCGCGACGATGCGCCCGGTCTCCACCACCAGGTCGGTGGTGAGCGCTGAGAAAACGTCCTTGAGCGGCAAATGGATGGTCACCGGCACGACCGCAAGTTCGCTCGACCACAGCATCATCACCGGCCGCACCGTTTTGCCGGTCGCGTCATGCGGCCAGCCGCGCCAGGAATTCGGTATGGCCCGGCTCGGCAAAGCCCGAGCGATAGAGCACGTTCTTGGCGATCGGATTGGTGACGACGGCGCCGGCGCGGCCGGCAAGCACGTCGGCGACGGCGCGGCGGATCGATGCGATCGCGGCCGGCGCGCTGCTGGCGTCGGGCTTGCCCGGCGCGGCGGTGACGGCCAAGCCGAGCGGCACGACCGGCAAGGCGCGCTCGAAGGCGGCGCCGGCATCCGCGGGCGTCACCACCGCAAGCGGAACGTCGAGGCCGAGCAAGCGGGCACGAGCTTTCAGAAAATCCGGCTCACCGATGAGATAGAAGGGCGGCAGATCGAGTTCGACCCGGCGCCGCCAAAGGCCGAGCGTCAAATCGGGTCCGATGCCGGCCGGCTCGCCGAGCGTCAATGCCAGAGGAAGTCTGACCGTTGCGCTCATTGTTTGTATTCGATCATCGCGGATTTGCGGATTTCTTCCAGAAACTTCTTGGCTTCCGCCTCGAACTTCTTGGTGAAAAGTTCCTCGCGCACTTCGCGCTTGACCGGGGTATCCAGCTTGCTTTCCTTCTTTTCGCAGAGCGCGAACATCTGCACGCCCTGCTGCGTCACTTCCGGCGTGGTTAGATGGCCGACCTGCATGTTGCCGAGCAGATCGCGCAATTGCGGCGCGAGATCGGCGGAACTTCGGGTGATCGGCTCGCGCACCGCGACGTCGCGGAGCGCGCGCGTCATTGCGAGGCCCTCGTTGCACGACACGAACCGGCCGCGCAGATTTTCCGCCTCGCGGCGCTTGGCTTCGATGGCTGCTTCGCTCGATCCGCGCTCGACCACGAGCGTGACCGGATAGAGCGTGTAAATGTAGCCGATCGTCGTGCCTTCGCTTTCGTTGCGGCCACGGAGCGCGTTGGCGATGTCGGAATCGCCGACTTGCAGGGAGGAAGAATACTTGCCGCGGATCAATTGATTCCAGGTCAGCTCCGCGCGGATGCGCGCTTTGATGGCAGACGCGGAAATGCCGGAGCGCTCGAGCACCTGCGTGAACTGTTGCGGTGTGATGTGCTGGCGCTTCGCCATGCTTTCGAAAGCCGAAATCGACCTCGTCCTCGCTCACTTCGAAGCCATAGACTTTGGCCTTTGCGATCTTGAGCCGGTCGTCGATCAGGTCGTTGATGACCTCCTGCCGGCTCGGAGTCTTGTGGTTTGGGGTCGACGAGATCAGGACTTGGTGCGCTGCTGGATATCGAGTCTCGGTGATCGGCGAGCCGTTGGCGACGACCACCACCTGCGCGTGGCCCGACGACGGCACGGCAAGCGCGGCGGCGACGATGGCGCCCGCCAGCCAACAGTCGAACTGATTCGAACGTTTCACGCTTATTTCCCGGCATCGCGATATCCACTGCTTCAGTGCGCCGGCGGCCGGATGCATCACCGCCGGCTCCTCATTAAAGCCCACCCGGAAGCCCACTCATTCCGGTGACGCCCTGACTGACCGAGGTGCCGCCGAGCGTGCGCAGGCTCAACTGCAGCATGATCGTATGGTTGAAGACCGCGGATCCGGTTCCATAGGTGTAACTTGTAATGTAATTCAGGCCCAAGATCAGGCAATCGTCGATATAAGCCAAGGCCGATCCGGGTCTGGTCGAATTTGTCGGCATGGAGGTCGTAACGCGCTCGCTCCCAGGAGCACCCAATTGGCGTCGAGCTTGACCGATGGCTGTACCGAGTATGCCCTGGCGGTGGTCCAAGAAGCCGAGTTCAGGCTGCGCGGCATAGTTGCCATAGAGCAGTCGGACGTTCCAGCGATCGAAATTGGCGGCGGCTTCATACTCCGCCCGCTGCACGGCGAAAGTGTCGCTGTCGAAGCGGAAGCGCGAGGTGAACTTATAGGTGCTGTTCGGCTGGTAGGAGACCCGCGCCACATAGTCGGAGCGCGTCTTGTCGAGGCCGCTGTCGAGACCGGTATTGGTGGTGTCGCCCTGCGCGAAGGAATTCTGCCCGAACAGATTGTAGGACTGGCCGAACAGCACGTTGACGAAGCCGCCCTGGTTGAACTGGGCGGTGTACTGCACGCCGTAATTGGCGCGCCCGCCGCCTTCGACGCGATCCCAGCCGGAGAACTTGTCGACGCGGAACAGATTGCTGTCGTCGAATATAAAGCTTTGCGCGTCCTCGTTCGGCCAGCGTCCAACCTGCGTCTCGTTCGGTCGCACGATCACCTGGGCGATCGGCTCCACGGTCTGCGTGCCCCAGGACTGCACGCTGATGAACGGATAGCGGTACTCCATTCCGATGGTCGGCATGGCGCGCACCAGGTTCGATGTCGCCGGTGTTGATATAGTTGGACACGCCGGGGTCGTTGTTGATTTGCATGGAGGCGGCATCGACGCGCACCGAAGCGAACGGGGTGAACACCTGACCGAATGAATCGGTGATGCTGTGCCGCCACTGGGTCTCCGCCGAGAAGCGGCTGTAGGTGCCGGGAATGCCGCGCAGCAGGCAGTTGGTCGATGTCTTGACCGCGGGGTCGGCGGTCTGGGTACAACTGCCGTTGTTGATCGCGCTCTGGGTGATCGGATCGAAATTGGCCTGGTTGCGCGTCAGGCTGGTGAAATTGAGATTATAGCCGAGTTCGCCGCCGAACACCGGATGGTCGAAGGTATAGGTGTAGTCGATCACCGGATGGATGACCGGGATCTGGGCCTGCGTGTCCGCGGTCGAGAAGCCGAGATAATAGATGCTGCGGGCGTCGAAATAGCTGCGGTTGCCTTTGCCGGTGATGTAGAGCTGCGAGATGCCCGCGTTGTCGGAGGTCTGCGAACGGATCGATGACGCGATAGGCCGACAGACGCGGGTTGTAGTCTTGCAGGAAGGTCTTGTCGGTCAACATCACGCCGTCCCAGCCCCACACCCATTTGTCGTTGATCGCGAACTGGCCGGCGGTTTCCACGCTGCCGCGGAAGTCGCGATAGCCTGGGCCGCCCAGGAAGTAGTTCTTGTCCAGCTGATAGATGCCGGCGGCGCGGATCGAGTAGGCGCCGTTGATCAGGCGCTGGCGGAATTCGCCCTGCAGCAGCGGACCCTGCTTGGTGGTGATCATCGGCGCGAACGTCGCGTCGTAGTCCGGTGCCAGCGCCCAGTAATAGGGGATCTCGAACGCTGCCGCCGTATATCGTGCTCGACGAGACCGACGGCATCAGAAAGCCGGTCTTGCGCTTGACCGTCGGATCGGGCGCCGAGAAGTAGGGCAGCCAGGCCAGCGGCTTGCCGAAGAATTCGAGGTGCGCGTCCTCGAAATAGATCATCTTCTCGCCTTGGTCGTGGATGATGCGCGCGGCCTTCACCTGCCACAGCGGCGGCTTCTTCGGATCGTCCTTGCACGGCGCGCAGGCGGTGTAGACGCCGTTATGGAAGACGGTGAAGTTTCCGCTCGACCGCTCGGCGCGGGCGGCCGCCATGCGCGTCTGTTCGGGAGCATCAAGCCGCAGCGAGTCGACGAACCCGTCGCGATAATCGTCCGACAGGTCCATGATCTCGCCATAGGTGACCTTGCCGTCCTCCTCGGTCAGCCGGACATTGCCTTCGGCGTGCAGGCGCTTGGTCGTCTGGTCGTAGATGACCTTGTCGGCTTCGATCGTGGAGCCGCCATAGTAAATCTGCACGTTGCCGACGGCGGCGACGCGATGGTTGGTGTAGTCGTAGTTGATCTCGTGCGCCTGCACGAGCATCTGCTTTTGCGCGGACTTTTCGCGCTCGATGGCGATCTTGGACTTCGACGCCGGCGGCGGACGTCGGCGGGAAGGTGAGTTCAATTGCGCGGACGCCGGCGCAGACGCGAGCAAGCCGCCGCAAGCCAGCATGGCGAGGACGGCAGCAATTCGTGCGACGCCGCGGCAGCAGCGGCCGGGGCGCTGGTGGACGAGAGCTAGCCAGCCCCGCCATCACCCGTCCTCCTGGTACAACAACGCAACAAACCCCGTCAGGCCCCCGACGAGCACAGGCAGCCACGCCGCTGCCACAGGGTGCATCAGCTCGGCCTTGCTCAAATCCTCAGTCACTTTCGACAAAACATAAAGCAGAAAGCCGGCAGCCACGCCACTTAAAACCATCTTTTGGACCCCGCCGAAGCGGAAGAACCGTAGACTGACCGCGGCGGCAAGGAAAACCATGGCGGCAAGCAAAAATGGCCGCGCCAGAAGCTTCTGGAACTGCAATCTATAGCCTGCGGCGCCCAGGCCGGCGTGTTCCGCGATCTTGATATACAGTGGAAGTTCCCAAAACGGGACAGTTTCGGGTGTCGCAAAGCTTTCGCGAACCTGTTCCGGCGTCAGGCTGGTCTTGAGACGATATTCGGCCTGGTCGACCGGCAAGGTCGCCGAGCTCATAGACGCGGGCATCGAGCAGCCGCCAGACGCCGGGTTCCAGCACGGCCGCGCGCGCCTCGATGCGCTGCTTGAAATGGCCGGCAATGTCGAAGGTGAACGACCGATACGCCGTTGAGGCCGACGCCCTGGTCGCGGCTCGACTTGGCATTGATGATGGCCTGGCCGTCGCTCGCTGCGCTGGCTCACCCAGAACGGTCCGCCACTGCGCAGCGCCGTTCGGGGTCTGGCCGAACAACTCGGCTTCGTAGCGCTTCGAACGCTCCTGCAGGATGGCCGAAATCGGGTTGTAGACCGTGGTGGCGAAAATCCCGAGCAGGAAGGCCACCACCAGCGCCGGCGAGATGAATTGCCAGGCCGACATGCCGGCGGCGCGCGCCACCACCAGTTCGAGCCGCCGCGACAGATTGAGATAGCAGGACATCGCGCCGATCAGCACGCAGAACGGCAGGATCCGCTCGGTCACCTGCGGCACCCGGTAGAACGAGGTCTTGGCCACCAGGATCGCCGAGACGTTCGGAATGTCGGTGGCGCGGCGCATCAGCTCGATATAGTCGAGCAGCGCGACCAGCACGAAAATGCCGGCGAATACCAGCAGCACCGCGCTCAGGAAGCGCAGGCCGAAATATCGCGCGAGTGTTCCGCCCAGTATCGGCATGGGTCGCTCATGTGCGTGGCAAAGCGCTGCGCGATGCGCTCGGTGAGCGCGGTCGATCCAATTGGTGAGGAAGGCCGGCGGCTCCAGGATCAGGCCGCGGCGGATCACGAAAATCCCGAAGGCGAAGGCGACGACGACTGCCACGTATTGCAGCGACAGCATCCACGGCGACTGTGGCGCCGAACACGGTGGAGACAAATCCGATCAGCCGCAGCAGCGCCACGCCGCCGATGGCGCCGACCATCGACAGCGTGCGGCTTTGCCGGGTGGTGCGCGGCGCGCCGAGATAGGCGAAGGCGATCACCACGAAGGCGAGCGGATAGAGCGGCGCGATCAGCCGGTCGTGCAGTTCGGCGCGGAACTGGCCTGGCTGCTCGATGTAGAACTGGATCCTTCGGATCGGGGAACAGCAACTGCCAGAGATAGCGCTCGCGGATCGAATATTTCACCGCCTGCTGGTCCGCCGGCGAACTGCGACAGATCGAAGGCGTAGCGGTCGAACACCACCATCGCCGGATCGCGCTCGCTCGATCTCGTGGCGCTGCACGATGCCCTTCTGCAGCACCAGGAAGGTGCCGTTGTCGTTGTCCAGAAGCTCGCCGTTCTCGGCGAGCACGGTGACGCGCTCGTTCGGATTGCGCCGGTCGTCGAGGAAGATGCCGAGCAACTGCCCGTTGGTGCGCCGTTCGCGGATATGGATGGTGACGCCGCTTTCGATCGAGGTGAAGCGGCCGGGCTGCACGATGGTGCTCACCACATTGGCGCGCACCTCGGTGAGCCAGTCGCGCAGCATGCGCAGTCCCTTCGGCGCGAAATAGGCGCTGATCACCGTGACCATCAGCGAAACCACGATCGCCACCGACATGAAGGCGCGGAACAGCAGCCACGGCGACATGCCGGCGGCGTTCATCACGATGATTTCGGAATCGGTCGACAGCTTGTTGAGCACATGCGCGACCGCGATCAGCAGCGCGATCGGCGCGATCACCAGGACCAGCAGCGGAATGATCAGGCCGGTGATGCCGACGAACACCAGGATGGTCTGACCCTGGTTGGTCATCAGGTCGATGTCGCGCAACGCCTGCGTGACCCAGATCACGGCGGTCAGGCTGACCAGCACGACCAGGAACGCACCAAACGTCGTGCGGAAGATATATCGGCTGATCGACCCCATCCGCGGCGTCGTCCCCCAATTCCGGCATGCACAAACCCGCGCGTCCGGCATCCCCACCGGACGCGCTGTGCAATCAGCGTAAACCCAACCCCCATCAGGTTTACCTTGATCCCTCGACAAAGTGGCCGCGCAAAGGCAAAGCCGTTGAACATGCACAACAAAAAGTAAACGCGGGGCGTGGCCGTAGGCCCCCAATCCGTGCCGTTAGCGCCCGATTCTGGCAAGCAAATCCGGTTTCGGGACAGTCGGGTGCGACGCCGGCCGGAGTCCTTGTGAAAAGCCCAAAAACGAGGCGATTTGGGGCTTTGCAGAGGGGGTAAGGCTGCGCCATATGGGGCCTGACCAACGCCAGTCCCCCAGCATAAGGATTGCCCCCAATGACCGACGCCCTGAAGCTCGGATTTGGCCCGTTCGCCGCTCCGGCCAAGGGTGTTCTCATCGTGTTCTGCGACGATGGGCTCAAATTCGGCCGCGCCACCGCCAAGGCGCTGGGATCCGCCGCCGGCCTGGTGGCGCGGGCGGCCAAGGCCGAGCGCTTCACCGGCAAGAGCGGCTCGGCGCTCGACCTGATCGTGCCGGAGGGGCTCAAAGTCGCCCGCCTGGTGGTGGTCGGCGCCGGCAAGACCGCCGAGCTCGAGCCGAAGGACTTTCTCAAGCTCGGCGGCGCTCGCCATGGGCAAGCTGCCGGTGAGCGCCAGCGAAGGCACCGTGTTCGCCGAATCTGCCCGGCGGCGCGATGAGCGCCGATCAGGCGGCCGACCTGGCGCTTGGGCGTGCGCCTGCGCGCTTACGCCTTCGACCGCTACAAGACCAAGCGCAAGGACGACGAGAAGCCGCCCGCCAACCGCAGCATGACCGTCGCGGTCGGCGATGTCGCCGCGGCGCGCAACGCCTATCGGACGCGCGCTGGCGATTGCCGACGGCGTGCTGATGGCGCGCGATCTCGTCAACGAGCCGGCCAATGTGCTCTATCCGGAGGAATTCGCCCGCCGCGCGACGAGCTGCAAAAAGTCGGCGTCGCGGTCGAAGTGCTCGACGTCAAGGCGATGAAGAAGCTCGGCATGAACGCGCTGCTCGGCGTCGGCCAGGGCTCGGCGCGCGAGAGCCGCGTCGTGGTGATGCGCTGGAACGGCGGCAAGAAGAGCGACGCGCCGGTCGCCTTCATCGGCAAGGGCGTCTGCTTCGACACCGGCGGCATCTCGATCAAGCCGGCCGCCAGCATGGAGGACATGAAGGGCGACATGGCGGGCGCGGCCTGCGTGGTCGGCCTGATGCATGCGCTCGCCGCCCGCAAGGCGCACGTCAACGCGGTCGGCGTCATCGGCCTGGTCGAGAACATGCCGGACGGCAATGCGCAGCGGCCGGGCGACATCGTGAAATCGATGTCGGGCCAGACCATCGAGATCATCAACACCGACGCCGAAGGCCGCCTCGTGCTCGCCGACGTGATCTGGTACGCCGCCAAGCGCTTCAAGCCGAAATTCATGGTCGATCTGGCGACGCTGACCGGCGCCATCATCGTCGCGCTCGGCCAGGAATATGCCGGCATGTTCTCCAACGACGACAAGCTCGCCGAGCGGCTGACCAAGGCCGGCCTGGCCACCGGCGAGCTGGTCTGGCGCATGCCGCTGGCGCCGGAATACGACAAGATGATCGATTCCAAATTCGCCGACATGAAGAACACCGGCGGCAGCCGCTGGGGCGGCGCCATCACCGCGGCGCAATTCATCCAGCGTTTCGTCGCCGACAAGACGCCGTGGGCGCATCTCGACATCGCCGGCACCGGCTTCGACTCGCGCCAGACCGACATCAACAAGAGCTGGGGCTCGGGCTGGGGCGTGCGGCTGCTGGATCGACTGGTGGAGGATTATTACGAGAAGTAGCGGTTGGCTTTCCGGCGGACGGGCCCATGACCGAAATCCTCTTCTACCACCTGCAAGGCCAGAAGCTGGAAGGCGTGCTGCCGGCGCTGCTGGAGAAATCGCTCGAGCGCGGCTGGCACGTGATCGTGCAGGGCGCGTCCGAAGAGCGCATCGAGGCGCTCGACGCGCATCTGTGGACCTATCGCGACGACGGCTTTCTGCCGCACGGCACCTGGCGCGAGCGCGATGCTGCCGCCCAGCCGGTGCTGCTCACGGTCAATGACGGCAATCCGAACGGAGCGAACGTGCGCTTCCTGATCGAGGGCGCGCCGATGCCGGCCGACGCCGAAGCCTATCAGCGCATCGTGCTGGTGTTCGACGGCGACGACGAGGACGCGGTCGCCGCCGCGCGCGCGCATTGGACCGACGCCAAGGCCAAGGGCTTCGAGGCCACCTACTGGCAGCCGGACGAGCAGGGGCGCTGGGTGAAGAAGGCGTAAGGCGTGCCGGCGGCGCCCGATTTGACTAGGCCAATGCACCATCGGCCAATGGCCGAGTTAACCGCTCGGCCATTGCGCGGCTTGCCCGATGCCATCGTGCTGACGCAAAATACGTCTTAAGGGACAAGACGATAGATCAGTCGGGGAACGTCGTTTTGCCGCGCCATCGCGCCATTTCCAGGATTGCGCTCGTCTGTGCTGTCGCGCTCGCCGGCTCGGTCGCCGGCTGCAAGAACTCGGCACAGGTGTTCGAGAGCAACAACGAGGGCGGCTGGTTCTCCAAGCCGGTCGATGTTTTCGCCAAGCCCGGAATGGGCGAATTTGCGCGGCGACCAAAGGACCCCCGAGCTCGGCCCGCAAGGGCCGGTCGGTCCCGACGATCTGGTCGGCGCCGACGGGCGCTGCTCGGCCCCGGAACAGGCGCAGGCGGCGGCGCCGCAACCGGCTCCGGCGGCAGCGCCAGCCGACCGCGCCGGTCGGCTCGGTCGCCGGCGATCTGCCGGGCGCCGATGCCGGCTGCACGGCCGCCTCCGGCCGAACGCCGGCCGCATCCGAACCGGCGCCGCAAGTGGTGGGCGGCATCGCGCTCGGCATGACCGAATGCGACGCGGTGCGGCGCGCCGGCGTTCCCGGCAACGTCAACATCGGCGCCGGCGACAGAGGCGAGCGCAAGGTCGTGCTCACCTATCTCACCGGGCCCTGGCCCGGCATCTATCACTTCGCCGACGGCCGCCTGAAAGTCATCGAACGCGCGCCCGAGCAGCCGAAGCCCGCAAAGGCGCCGCCGAAAAAGAAAACCAAGCAGATCGCAAAGAAGCCAAAACCCGACGCGACGCAAGTTCGCTAGGCGGTCTCGAGCGCGGCGCTGGCGGCGAGCCATTCCTCTTCCGCCTTCGCCAGCGCGGCCACGACATTGGCGCGCGTCTTCGACAGCTCGGCCGCGCGCGCCGGATCGCGCGCGAATAATTCGCCGTCGGCGAGCGTGACGTCGAGCTTGCCGAGCTGGCGCGTGAGTTGCGCGATCACCAGTTCGGCTTGCGAAATCCGTTTGCGCAACGGTGCGGTTTCCACGCGCTTGTCGGCGGCGGCGCGGCGGGCTTGCACGGGATCCCGTGCCGGTGATTTCGCCCCGACCGTAATCCCCTGGCTCTCTCCGGCCAGCACGGTACGCCGGTAATCGTCGAGATCGCCGTCGAACGGCGCAACCTTGCCGCCTTGCACCAGCCAGAGCCGGTCGGCGCAGGCCTCCAGCAGATAGCGGTCGTGCGACACCAGGATCACCGCGCCGGGATAATCGTTGATCGCCTCGATCAGCGCGGCGCGGCTGTCGATATCGAGATGGTTGGTCGGCTCGTCGAGAATGACGAGATGCGGCGCGGCGAAAGTCGCAAGCCCCAGCAGCAGTCGCGCCTTCTCGCCGCCGGACAGCGTCTTGACCGCGTTGTTGGCGGCAAGGCCGGAAAATCCGATCGCGCCGGCGTTCCCGCGCACTTTGGCTTCCGGCTGCGTCCGGCATCAGATCGCGGACGTGATCATAGGGGCTGCGCTCCTCATCGAGTTCGTCGAGCTGGTGCTGCGCGAAATAGCCGACCTTGAGCGTCGCCGCGCGCGTCACCGTGCCATGCTCGGGCGCGAGCCTTCCGGCGAGCAGCTTGACCAGCGTCGATTTGCCGTTGCCGTTGGAGCCGAGCAGGGCGATGCGGTCGTCATTGTCGATGCGCAGCGTTAGGCCCGACAGGATCGGATGGCCGGGCTCGTAGCCGACCTCGACGTCGTCGGTGGCGATGATCGGCGGCGACAACAGCTTGTCCGGCGCCGGAATGTGGATCGGGCGCACCTCGTCGGTCACCAGCGCGTTGATCGGCTGCATCTTGGCCAGCATCTTGATGCGCGATTGCGCCTGCCGCGCCTTGCTGGCCTTGGCGCGGAAGCGGTCGACGAAGGCCTGCAAATGCTTGCGCTGCGCGTCCTGCTTCTTGATCATCTTCTGGTCGAGCACCATGCGCTCGCTGCGCAGGCGTTCGAAGTCGGAATAGCCGCCGCGATAGAGCGTGAGCTTCTTGCGCCTCCAGCGACAGGATCTGATCGACGGCAGTTGTCCAGCAGATCGCGGTCATGGCTGATGATCATCATGGTGTGCGGATAGCGCGCCAGGTGATCCTGCAGCCACAGCGTGCCTTCGAGATCGAGATAGTTGGTCGGCTCGTCCAGCAGCAGCAGATCGGGCTCGGCGAACAAAGTGGCGGCGAGCGCGACGCGCATGCGCCAGCCGCCGGAGAATTCCGAGCACGGCCGCGCCTGATCGGCGTTGGAGAAGCCGAGGCCGGACAGAATCGACGCCGGCGCGGGCAGGGCGCCGCATGCGCGCCCATATCGGCGAGCCGCGTCTGGATCTCGGCAATGCGATGCGGGTCGTGCGCGGTCTCGGCCTCGGCCAGGAGCGCGCTGCGTTCGACGTCGGCCTTGAGCACGACCTCGAGCAGGCTTTCCGGCCCGTTCGGCGCTTCCTGCGCCAGCCGCCCGATGCGCCAGCGCGGCGGCAGTTCGATCGATGCCATGCTCGGGCGAGATGTCGCCCGCGATCACGTTGAACAGCGTGGTCTTGCCGGAGCCGTTGCGGCCGACCAGGCCGACGCGGGCGCCGGGGATGATGCGGGCGGAGGCGTCTTCCAACAGCGCGCGGCCGGCAATGCGGACGGTGAGGTCGTCGATGACGAGCATGGCGCGCCTTTTGGCCGAGCGCGGCGTGCGAAGCAACCCCTTCGCGTGTGCCGCTTAGCCGATCGCGCGCAAGCCGCCTTGGCCGGTCGCGCGCTGATAGATGATCAGGTCGAAGCTCGGCGTGCGATCGTTGCCGATGATGGTCGAGAGCAGGGCATGCGCCTGGCCGCGGTGGTGGGTCTGGTGATTGAAGAAATGATCGAGCGCGGGCGCGAGCACCTGCTCGATGTCGGCGGGATTGCTGAAGGTGCGATAGCGGATGGTGCGGCTGAGGTCGGCTTCGCTCAAGCGCTTCGATGTAGCGGCTGATGCGCGCATCCTGGCGCGGCGCGCGGCGCGCAGAGCTCGCGAAATCGTCGTACAGGATGGCGTCGAGGCTCTTCGGCAGCTCGCCTTCCCCGGTGAAGCGCTTCATCCAGATGCGGTCGCCGACCAGCAGGTGGTTGAGGGTGCCGTGCAGCGACTTGAAGAAGGCGCCGCGGTCGGCGCGGTAGTCGGCGTCGGACAGCTTGGCCGCGGCGTCATAGAGCCGCTCGTTGCACCAGGCATTGTAGCCGGCAAACATCCGGTAACGGGACTTCATCGCTGGCTCCTGCGACAGCGATCTTGCCGCAGATCAAGCCCCCCGGTATAAGCCGCGCGACCTCGCGTTCTCAAATCAATGTCGGTAAACTTTCCGATCAATCTCAGTGAAGGATGAGTCCGATGGCGGTCGAGCGTACCTTTTCGATCCTCAAGCCCGATGCGACCGCGCGCAATCTGACCGGCGCGATCAACGCCATGATCGAGCAGGCCGGCCTGCGCATCGTGGCGCAGAAGCGCGTGCGCATCACGCGCGAGCAGGCCGAGACCTTCTACGCCGTGCACCGCGAGCGGCCGTTCTTCGGCGAGCTGGTCGAGTTCATGATCTCCGGCCCGGTGGTGGTGCAGGTGCTGGAAGGCGAGAACGCCATCGCCAAGTATCGCGACGTCATGGGCGCCACCGACCCGGCCAAGGCCGCGGCCGGCACCATCCGCAAGGTCCACGCCAAGTCGATCGGCGAGAATTCGGTGCACGGCTCCGATTCCGCCGAAAACGCGGCCAATGAGATCGCCCAGTTCTTCTCCGGCAACGAGATCGTCGGCTAGCGGCCGCTAGCGCTAGTCATGCCCTTGCGGCCCTGTAGACTGATTACGGACTGACAAATACGACACAACCCGTCATCGGCGCCAATTGTTGACGGCGAATTCCGATGACGAACCTTGGGGGAACGAGCTGTGGACATCGATTGTCTCCGAAATGATGCGGCCGACATTCTGGCTGGCCGCGCTGCAGATCATGGGGATCAATATTCTGCTGTCCGGCGACAACGCGGTCGTCATCGCGCTCGCGGTCCGCGAGCTGCCGCCCAAGGAACGGTTCTGGGGCATGGTGCTTGGCGCCGGCGCCGCGGCGGTTCTGCTGATCCTGTTCACCGGCATCGTCGCGACCTTGATGCAATTGCCCTATCTCAAGCTGGCCGGCGGGCTTGCGTTGTTCTGGGTCGCCATCAAGCTGGTGGCGCCGCAGGCGCATGATGCCGAAGGCACCACCGAAGCGGTCGCAGGATTTGTGGCGCGCGGTGCGCGTCGTTGTCGTCGCCAATATCGTGATGAGCCTCGACAACGTGATCGCGGTCGCGGCGGCGGCGAAAGGCAACTATCTGCTGCTCGGCCTTGGCCTGGCGGTCAGCATTCCGGTGGTGATCGCGGGCAGCGCCTTGTTCCTGGCCATCATCGAGCGCTTCCCGATCGTCATCTGGGGCGGCGGCGCGCTGCTCGGCTGGATCGCGGGCGGCTTGTTGCCGGACGATCCCATGGTCGCACAATATTTTTCGGCCGAGACAGCGGATACCTTGAGACGTGATTTGCGGGGTGGCGGGCGCCATCATCGTCGTGCTGGCGGGCTTATATTTGGTAAGATCGAGTCGCCTGCGGGAAGAGGAAGTGTAGCCGGCCGCTCCAAACCAGGAAGGCGAATGCGCGATGAACAAAGCGCTGCGGGACGTCGGCAAGGCGGTTCGCATCGCGGCGTCGGCCTGTCCGCACGATTGCCCGTCGACCTGCGCGCTCGAGGTCGAACTGATCGACGAGCGCACCATCGGCCGCGTGCGCGGCGCCAAGGACAACGACTACACCGCCGGCGTGATCTGCGCGAAAGTCGCGCGCTATGCCGAGCGCGAGCATCATGCCGATCGCCTGCTGCATCCGCTGCGGCGCATCGGCGAAAAGGGCTCCGGCCAATTCGAGCCGATCTCCTGGGACGACGCGCTCGATCTCGTCGCCGAGAATTTCCTGAAGGCCGAACAGAAGCACGGCGCCGAAAGCGTGTGGCCGTATTATTACGCCGGCACCATGGGCCTGGTGATGCGCGACGGCATCAACCGGCTGCGCCACGCCAAGAAATATTCCGGCTTCCATTCCACCATCTGCGTCAATCCGGCCTAAGCCGGCTTTGCCGCCGGCACCGGGCGCATCGCCGGGCCCGATCCGCGCGAAATGGCGAAGTCCGATCTGGTGGTGATCTGGGGCACCAATGCGGTGAACACCCAGGTCAACGTGATGACCCACGCCATCCGCGCGCGCAAGGAACGCGGCGCCAAGATCGCGGCGGTCGACGTCTACATGAACGGCACCATGGAGCAGGCCGATCTGGCCGTGCTGGTGAAGCCCGGCACCGACGGCGCGCTCGCCTGCGCGGTGATGCATTGCCTGTTCCGCGACGGCAAGGCCGATTGGGACTACTTGAACAAATACACCGACGCGCCGCGCGAACTGGAAGCGCATCTGCGCGCGCGCGATCCGGCCTGGGCGTCGGCGATCACCGGCACGCCGGTCGAGACGATCGAGGAATTCGCCAAGCTGATCGGCGAGCGCAAGCGCGCCTATCTTCCGCCTCGGCTACGGCTTCTCGCGCTCGCGCAACGGCGCGGCCAACATGCACGCGGCAAGCTGCATCGCGGCGGTGACCGGCGCCTGGCAGCTTGAAGGCGGCGGCGCCTTCCACAGCAATGCCGACATCTACAAGCTCGACAAGACCATGATCGAAGGGCTCGACCGTTTCGACCGCTCGGTGCGCATGCTCGACCAGTCGCGCATCGGCGCGATCCTGACCGGCGACGCGCGAAGCGCTGCAGGGCGGCGGGCCGGTGCAAGGCGCTCATCATCCAGAACACCAATCCGATGTCGGTCGCGCCCGATCAGACCCTGGTCAAGCGCGGCTTTGCGCGCGACGATCTGTTCGTCTGCGTGCACGAGCAATTCATGACCGAAACGCGCCAAGATGGCCGACGTGGTGCTGCCGGCCACGACGTTTCTCGAGCACGACGATATTTATCGCGGCGGCGGCCACCAATACATCATCCTCGGCCCCAAGCTGGTCGAGCCGCCGGGCGAATGCCGCAACAATCACGAGGTGATCTGCGGCTTGGCCAAGCGCGTCGGCGCCGAGCATCCGGGTTTCGCGATAAGTCCGCGCCAGCTGATCGACCAGATGCTGCGCGTGTCGAAACGCGGCACGCTCGCCGAACTCGAAGCCAATCGCTGGCTCGACTGCCAGCCGCCATTCCGGCAAGGCGCACTATCTCGACGGCTTCGCCTGGCCGGACGGCAAGTTCCGCTTCAAGCCTGATTGGGAAAAAGTGCCGTTCCGCAGTCCCTATCAATGCGGCCCGGTCGCCGACATGCCGGGGCTGCCGGATCACTGGACATCGATCGAGCAGGCGGACGACGCGCATCCGTTCCGGCTCGCCACCTCGCCGGCGCGCGGCTTCCTCAACTCGACCTTCAACGAAACGCCGACGTCGCTGGCGCAGGAAAAGCGGCCGAGGTGATGATCCATCCCGACGACGCCAAGGCGCAGGGGATCGGCGACGGCGACATGGTCGTGCTCGGCAACAAGCGCGGCGAGGTGCGGCTGCACGCGCGGCTGTTTGACGGCGTGCGGCGCGGCGTGCTGATTGCGGAATCGATCTGGCCGAATTCGGCCTACGAAGACGGCTGCGGCATCAACACGCTCACCGGCGCGGATTCGATCGCGCCCTATGGCGGCGCGGCGTTCCACGACAACAAGGTGTGGATCAGGCGCGTGATCTAACGGCGACGAGTTCAGCGCTTCTTTGCCAATATCGCGTCGACGCTGAAGCTGCCGGCGCCGGTCACGAACAGCACGATGAGACCGCCGGCGGCGGCGAGATTCTTGGTAAGGAACATGTACTGCACCAGTTGCGCCGCCTGCGGATAACCCCAGTAGCGGTGCGCGGTCACCGTCGCGACGATGACGAAGGCGAGCCCAAGCAGGGCGCCGTATCGCGTGCCGAGTCCGAGAATGATCGTGATCGACGATGACCCATTCAACGGCTTGTGCGACCGGGCTCCAAAAGCTCCGGGATGACATAGTTGATGGAGGTGAGATAGCCGTCGGTCGGCGACCCGAACCACACCGTCATCAAAAACATTGCAGCGATGAGCACGCGGCCGACCAGCAGCAGCGGGTCGGTCATTCCGGTGGCGATGTCGTCGGTATAGGAAAGCAGCGGATGCGATGATTTCGGTTGTCTTGCCATGGTCTCCCCCAGTCATGAATATTTTTTAGACTATAGTTGTTCGCGCGGCCGCGTGGAAGGGTGGTTGCTCCGATCATTGTGCGCATGCAGCAATCGTGGGCAGGCGCCCCGAACGGATTTCCCTTATCAACTTTTCTCTGCGGCTAGACTTCCTTGCCGATCTTGCGGTCCACCGAATAGGGCCCGCCGCCGCGCAGCAGTATGACGAACAGCATCAGCAGCCACATCAATGGAAACTCGACTCCGTTCACCGCCATGCCATAGCCGCGTGGGATATGGACGACGAACAGCAATATGAGAAATTCGATGACGATCAGCGCGGCAACCGGCCGCGTAAACAGGCCGATCGCGATCAAGGCGCCGCCGATCGTTTCGTTGAACATGCTGATGATCGTGAACAGCAAGGCCGGCTCAAGGTGAAGCCGCGCGAAATACCCGGAAACGCCGGCGACGCCGGTGCCAAATTTGGTCCAGCCATGCGGCAGCAGCATCAGGCCGACCGTGAGCGCGGACGATGAGATAGGCGATGTCGGACGTAAGCCCGTAGTAGCGGCCTAGTGCCGGAATGATTGGTTTTGGTTCGCTTCCTGCCCGTCCATTCATGACGTATCCCCGTGCTGCTTTTTGTTCGGCCACTCTGACTAGTGGCGTCCACGGTAATAACACCGGGGAAACGGAAAAATTCACATTCAGGCGTGAGGAATTTCAGTCCGATGGAACCAGGGAACCGCCATCGGGCACCGGAACGCCGTCGATCAGGCAGCGCCCATCGACCACCCGCACGCGACCTTCCGCCACCAGCTTGAGCGCCAGTGGATAAATGCGGTGCTCGACCGCCAGCACGCGCTGGCTCAGCGTGCGCTCGTCGTCGGTGGCACGCACCGCGACCGCGCCCTGCGCGATGATCGGCCCGGAATCCATTTCAGCCACCACGAAATGCACGGTCGCGCCGTGCACCTTCACGCCGGCTTCAATGGCTCGCTTATGCGTGTCGAGACCCTTGAACGCCGGCAGCAGCGCCGGGTGGATATTGAGCAGCCGGCCCTGCCATTGGTTGACGAAAGCGGGCGTCAGCAGCCGCATGAAGCCGGCGAGGCACACGAGATCGATGCGGTGTTTCGTGAGCGCCGCCTGCAATGCGCGCTCGAACGCGGCGCGATCCTTGCCGAAAGTGGCATGATCGACGACTTCGGTGGCAATGCCGGCGGCGCGCGCAAGCCAAGACCGGCCGGCATCGGGCCGGTTCGACACCACCAGCACGATCTCGGCCGGATAGGTTTTGTCTTTCGCGGCCTCGATCAGCGCCGCCATGTTGGAGCCGCGGCCGGAAATGAGAACGGCGACGCGCTTGCGGCTCATGGTCACCCAGCCAGATCGAGTTTGCCGTCATAGACGACGCGCGCCTCGCCAACGGCGCGCACCACTTCGCCGATGGTGACCGCCGTCTCGCCGGCGCCGGTGAAGGCTTTCGCGACCGCGGCGGCATCCTTGGGCGAGGCAATGACGATCATGCCGATGCCGCAGTTGAAGGTGCGCAGCATTTCCGCTTGCGCGATGCCGCCTTCGCTGGCGAGCCACTTGAACACCGGCGTGACGGGCACGCGCGCAAGATCGATCTTCGCGCCGAGCCCGTCGGGTAGCACGCGCGGAATATTGTCGGGAAATCCGCCGCCGGTGATGTGCGCAAGACCTTTCACCGCCTTGGTGGCACGGATCGCGGCAAGGCACGACTTCACATAGATGCGGGTCGGCGTGAGGATTGCTTCGCCGAGCGACTGCGATGGCGCGAACGGGGCAGGCGCGGTCCAGGCCATTCCGGTCTTGGTGACGATCTTGCGGACCAGCGAAAAGCCGTTGGAATGCAGGCCGGAGGAGGCGAGCCCGATGATCACGTCGCCTTCCGCGATATCGGCACGCGGCAGCACCGCGCCGCGCTCGACCGCGCCGACCGCGAAACCGGCGAGATCGTAGTCGTCGCCCTGGTAGAGGCCGGGCATTTCCGCGGTCTCGCCGCCGATCAGCGCGCAGCCGGCCTCGCGGCAGCCGATGGAAATGCCGGCGACCACGGCGGCGCCGATTTCCGGCTCCAATTTGCCGCAAGCGTAGTAGTCGAGAAAGAACAGCGGTTCGGCGCCTTGCACCACCAGGTCGTTCACCGACATGGCGACCAGGTCGATGCCGATGGTGTCGTGGCGGCCGGTATCGATGGCGATCTTGACCTTGGTGCCGACACCATCATTCGCCGCCACCAGGATCGGATCGCTGTAGCCGGCCCGCTTGAGGTCGAACAACCCGCCGAAACCGCCGATTTCCGCATCGGCCCCGGGGCGTCTGGTGGCGCGCACCAGCGGCTTGATCAGCTCCACCATTCTGTTGCCGGCATCGATATCGACACCGGCTTGCGCGTAAGTGAGGCCGCGCTCCTTTTCTGCCATGATGGCCCTCGATCGCGCATGATCCCGAAAAGTGGGGACCGGTTTTCGGAAAAGATCATGCGCAAGCAATACTCTAGCGCCGGGGTCCTACGTGGGAATCGCAAGTCGCGCAATGGTCCGCCCGCCGTTATACTCTGCCGAGGGGATAGGCGTGTTTCCGGGCTCAACGGCCGGCGCGCCGCCACAAGCCGGGATTGCCTTGAATATTCCGAACCTCATTACTTTGGGCCGCATTCTGCTGGTGCCGGTCGTGGTTTGGGCGATCGCGTCGGGCACGATGTGGATCGCCTTCCTGCTGTTCGTGGTGGCCGGCGTGAGCGACGCCATCGACGGTTTTCTGGCCAAGCGTTTCAAGATGACCACCGAGCTCGGCTCCTATCTCGATCCGCTCGCCGACAAGGCGCTGATCGTGTCGATTTATCTTACCCTCGGCATCAATGGCGCGATCCCGCGTTGGCTGGTTATCCTGGTGGTATCGCGCGACATCATGATCGTCGGCGCCTTCATGCTGTCATGGCTGGTCGGCAGCCCGATCAAGGTCAAGCCGCTGTTGGTCTCCAAGCTCAACACCGTGGCGCAGATTTTATTTGCCTGCGTGGTGCTTGGCTCGCTCGGATTCGATATCGAGGCGGACAAACTCACACTTGTCCTCATGGGCCTGGTCGCGGCCTTGACCTTGCTGTCGGTGGCCGCCTATGTCGCCGAATGGGTGCGGCACATGAATTCCGTGGCGGCCGGTCAGTGAGCCCGCGCGCGCAACCGCGGTCGCGTCGCGACCCCGCCGGGGCCGACAATCGCGCGTTCCAGCGCCAGGTCGTGTTCTGGCTGGCGGCGCTCTTCGTCTTCGTCCTGGTATTGTGGCTGCTTAGCGAGATCCTGCTCCCCTTTATCGCGGGCGCGGCAATCGCCTATCTGCTCACGCCACTGACCGACCGGATCGAGCGGCTCGGCGTCAACCGGCTCCTGGCCGCGCTGTTGATCATAACGCTGGTGGTCTTGGTGCTGGTCTATTTGATCTTGCTGGTGGCGCCGATCCTTGGCGGCCAGCTGTCGTCCTTCATCGACAGCGTTCCGGGCTATGTGACAAAGCTGCAGTCGCTGCTCAGCGATCCGAGCCGTCCATGGGTGCAGAAAATCCTGGGCGCGGGCTTCAGTCCCGACAAGTCGATCACCGATCTGGTGACACAAGGCGTCGGCTGGCTGACCACCTTCCTGAAGTCGTTGTGGTCGGGCGGACGCGCGCTGGTGTCGCTGTTCTCGCTGGTGGTGGTGACGCCGGTGGTTGCGTTCTACCTGATCTACGATTGGCACCGCATGATCCGCACGGTGGATGGCTGGGTCCCGCTGCACCAACGCGCAACCGTGCGCCAGCTTGCGCGCGAGATCGACGCGGCCATTGCCGGCTTCGTGCGCGGGCAAAGCGCGGTCTGCCTGATCCTCGGCTCGTTCTACGCGGTGGCGCTGACGCTGAGCGGGCTCAATTTCGGCCTGCTGATCGGGCTGATATCCGGCCTGATCACCTTCATCCCC
Organism: uncultured Alphaproteobacteria bacterium; assembly: GCA_963781875.1. Classification (GTDB taxonomy): domain Bacteria; phylum Pseudomonadota; class Alphaproteobacteria; order Rhizobiales; family Xanthobacteraceae; genus Pseudolabrys. Next base: position 569,767 of record CAWAHP010000004.1, on the reverse strand, counting down.
TATGTCGGCTCGATGACCGGCTTGATCCTCTCGCTTGGCGTGGCGGTGGCGCAGTTCTGGCCGGAATATAGTTCGATCCTCACCGTGCTCGGCATTTTCCTGGTCGGCCAATTCCTCGAAGGCAATCTGCTGGCGCCCAAGCTGGTCGGCGAGAGCGTCGGTTTGCACCCGGTCTGGCTGATCTTCGCGCTGCTCGCCTTCGGCTACCTGTTCGGCTTCGTCGGCTTGCTGGTGGCGGTGCCGCTCGCCGCCACCATCGGCGTGCTCGCCCGCTTCGCGTTGCGGCGCTATCTGGAAAGCTCGCTCTATACCGGCGGGAAATCGGGTTGAACGGCATGGCGCATTCGTTCGGTCCGCGTCAGCTCGTGCTCGCGCTCGATCATGCCGTCAGCTTCGCGCGTGAGGATTTCCTGTCCGGCCCTTCGAATGCCGCGGCGCTCGCGCTGGTCGAGCGCTGGCCGGATTGGCCGGATCGGATCATGGCGCTGGTCGGGCCCGAAGGGTCGGGCAAAAGCCATCTCGCCGCGATCTGGTCGCAAGCGGCGGGCGCGCGCGTGCTGGCGGCGAAATTGCTGGAGGAAACCAATTTGCCCGCCGCGCTTGCGACCGGCGCACTGGTGGTCGAGGACTTAGAGCCGGCCGGTCTCGACGAGCGCGCGCTGTTCCATCTGCTCAACCTCGCGCGCGAGGAGGGCGCCTATGTGCTGCTCACCGCCCGCTCGCCGCTTGCCGGTTTCCCGGTGACCATCCGCGATCTCGAATCGCGCCTGCGCGCGCTGCCGGCCGTCACGCTGGCCGCGCCCGACGACGTCCTGCTGCGCTCGCTGATCGTCAAGCTCGCCGCCGACCGGCAACTCGCCGTGGACGAGGCGCTGGTGAACTATCTTGCCAACCGCATCGAGCGATCGGTCGCGGCCGCGCATGCCGCGGTGGTGCGGCTCGATGAGGAGGCGATGCGTCAGCACCGGCCGGTGACGCGGGCGCTGGCAGCAGAGCTGTTCCGCTAGCGCGACGTCTCACAAAGCTTCGATTTACCCTGATTGGATCCGATTCACAGGCCCGGCTTGACGCGTCGGCCGATCGGGCGCGAACTGTCATCCAGCCGCCATTTTTCTCGGCTAGGCATTTGGATCTTTCAGGCCCTCTTTCAAATGGCAGATCGCGGACAAGCTATTGCGGCGGTTCAGGAAATCGCCCCGGTCTCGGACCGCGACGCTACCGCGCCGGACACTCAAACCACGCCCGACGGCGCCCTGCGGTCGCGCCCGGAGCGATTCATCAATCGCGAGCTGTCCTGGCTGCATTTCAATCGGCGCGTCCTGGACGAGGCCGCCAATGTGAACCACCCGCTGCTGGAGCGGGTGCGCTTTCTGTCGATCTCGGCCAACAATCTCGACGAATTTTTCATGGTGCGCGTCGCCGGCCTCAAGGGTCAGGTGCGCCAGGGCATCATGACCCAAAGCCCGGACGGATTAACCCCGAACGAGCAGCTCACACGCATTGGCGAGGCGGTCTCGCAGCTCGCCAGCGATCAGCAGCGGCGCTGGCTGGAATTGCGGCCGGCCTTGGCGGCCGCCGGCGTGACGCTGATTGAAGGGCCGGATCTCAAGAAAGCCGACCGCGTCTGGCTGGAGGAGCACTTCCTCAGCCACGTGTTTCCGCTGCTCACGCCGCTTGCGATCGATCCGGCGCATCCGTTCCCGTTCATTCCCAATCTCGGCTTCTCGATCGCCATGCAGCTGTCGCGCGTGCGCGACGGCAAGGCGATGAACGCCCTCATTCGCATGCCGCAGAAGATCGAGCGCTTCATCCGGCTGCCGAATGCCAGCGACCAGGGCATCCGCCTGATCACGTTGGAGCAGGCGACCGCGTTGTTCATCGCACGGCTGTTTCCCGGATACTCGGTCAAGGGGCAAGGCGCGTTCCGCGCCATCCGTGATTCGGAAGTCGAAATCGAGGAAGAGGCTGAAGATCTGGTGCGGCTGTACGAAACCGCGCTCAAGCAGCGCCGGCGCGGATCGGTAATCCGGCTGGAGCTCAATGCCTCGATGCCGGCGGAGTTGCGTAGCTTCGTGCAGCGTGCATTAGCCGTGGCAGATGACGAAGTGTTTCTGGTCGACGGCGTGCTCGCGCTCAACGATCTCGCCCAGCTCACCAAGCTCGACCGGCCCGACCTCGAATTCGTGCCCTACAATCCGCGCTATCCCGAGCGCATCCGCGACCACGGCGGCGATTGTTTCGCCGCCATCCGGCAGAAGGACCTGGTGGTTCACCACCCGTACGAATCCTTCGACGTGGTGGTGCAGTTCCTGCAACAGGCGGCGCGCGATCCCAACGTGGTCGCGATCAAGCAGACGCTCTACCGCACCAGCGCCGAATCCCCGATCGTCAAGACGCTGGTCGAAGCGGCGGAGGCCGGCAAATCGGTCACCGCGCTGGTCGAGCTGAAGGCGCGTTTCGACGAGGAAGCCAATATCCGCTGGGCGCGCGATCTCGAACGCGCCGGCGTGCAGGTCGTGTACGGCTTCATCGAACTGAAGACCCACGCCAAGCTGTCATTGGTGGTGCGCCGCGAGGGTGGCACGCTCGCAACTTATATTCATGTCGGCACCGGCAATTATCATCCGGTCACCGCGCGCATCTATACCGATCTGTCGTTCTTTAGCGCCGAGCCGGTGATCGGGCGCGACGTGGCTCGCATCTTCAATCACATCACCGGTTATGCCGAACCGGCTGAGCTCGAGCGCATGGCGATTTCGCCGCTCAACCTGCGTAGCCGTATCCGCGACCACATTGCGCAAGAGGCCGCCAATGCCAAGGCCGGCAAGCCGGCGGCGATCTGGATGAAGATGAACGCGCTGGTCGATCCGGAAATCATCGACGCGCTGTACGACGCTTCGTGCGCGGGCGTCGCCATCGATCTGGTGGTGCGCGGCATCTGCTGCCTGCGGCCGGGCGTGGCGGGTCTGTCCGACAACATCCGGGTGAAATCCATCGTCGGCCGCTTCCTCGAGCACGGGCGCATCTATTGCTTCGGTGCCGGCTATTCGCTGCCGCATCCGAAAGCCGCGGTCTATATTTCCTCCGCCGATTTGATGCCGCGCAATCTCGATCGCAGGGTCGAGGTGCTGTGCCCGATTCTCAATCCAACCGTGCACGAGCAGGTTCTCGGCCAGATCATGGTCGCGAATTTCAAGGATAACGAGCAAAGCTGGAAGCTCTTGCCGGATGGCAGTTCCACGCGCATAAAGGCCGCGCCGGGCGAGGAACCCTTCAACGCCCACAAGTATTTCATGACAAATCCGAGCCTGTCGGGCCGTGGGAAATCGCTCAAGGAATTGTCGCCGCGCAGCCTTATACGCCGCCTCGCCGAAGGCGCGTAAACGCTCGAGCGTGGTCGCCCAATCGGCCAAGGGCCGGCTCGACCATGGTCCGCCGATCGCCGTCATCGATATCGGCTCGAACTCGATCCGCCTCGTCATCTACGAGGGTCTGACGCGCGCGCCGACGCCGATCTTCAACGAAAAGGTCTTGGCCGGCCTCGGCCGCCAGGTGCAATCCACCGGCCTGCTGGCGCAGGACGCCATCGACACCGCGCTAGCCGCGCTCAAGCGGTTCCGCGCCTTGTGCGACATCCTGCAGGTGCGCCGGATCTGGGCGATCGCCACCGCCGCCTGCCGTGACGCGCGCAACGGCCGCGCCTTCATCGCCGAGGCGGAGCGCATCTGCCGCACGCCGATCAGCATCCTCTCCGGCACGCGCGAGGCCCATCTTACGGCGCTCGGCGTCATTTCCGGCATTCACAAGCCGGACGGCATCGTCGGCGATCTCGGCGGCGGCTCGCTGGAGCTGGTGGATGTGCACGGCTCGCGCGTGCGGTCCGGCGTGACGCTGCCGCTCGGCGGTCTTGCCTTGCAGGACATCGCCGGCAAGTCGCTGAAGAAAGCCGAGAACATCGTGGAGGAGGCGTTCGAAGACCTCGACATGCTGCACGAAGGCGAGGATCGCACACTTCTACGCGGTCGGCGGCACCTGGCGCGCGCTGGCGCGGCTGCACATGTGGCAGACCGGCTATCCGTTCCACGTCATGCACAACTACCGGATTCCGGCGCGCGAGGCGCTGGAATTCTCCCGGCTGGTGCATCGTGTCGATACCGAGACGTTGTCGAAGATCGAGGTCGTCAACGCCGCCCGCCGGCCGCTGCTCGCCTATGCCGCGCTGGTGATGGAAAACCTGGTGCACACGATCAAGCCTCGGGACGTGGTCATTTCCGTTCTCGGCGTGCGCGAGGGCCTGCTCTATTCGCTGCTCGCGCCAAAAGAACGCGCGCGCGATCCGCTGATTTCGGCGGCGGCCGATCTCAATGTGCTGCGCTCGCGCTCGCCGCGCCACGGCGAGGAGCTGATCGTGTGGGCCGACCGCTTCATCGCGTCGTCAGGATTGGAAGAAACCACGGACGAGCGGCGCTTACGTCACGCCGCGTGTTTGCTGGGCGACATCGGCTGGCGCGCGCATCCGGATTATCGCGGCGAGCAGTCGATGAACATCATCGCCCACGGCGCCTTCGTCGCCATCGATCACCCCAGCCGCGCCTATCTCGCGCTGTCGGTCTATTTCCGTCACGCCGGCTTGAGCGAGGACGAACTGTCGCCGCGCCTGCGCGAGCTGGCCACCTCGCGCATCCTCGACCGCGCTCGCGTGCTCGGCGCCGCCATGCGGGTCGCCTATATCCTCACCGCCGGGCAGGGCGGCGTGCTGCCGAAGACGCCGATGCAGGTCAAACGGGGAAAGCTGGTGCTGCGGCTACCCGGACAATATGGCAAGCTTGCCAGTGACCGGCTCTACAGCCGGCTGCGCCAGCTGGCGCGGCTGGTCGGCCGCGAGCCGGCGATCGAGACTTAACTCTTCTCCACCGCCACCACGCGGCCCTTTTCGACCGCGAGCGCCAGGCGGCCGTGCTTGAGCGCGAGCGCGTTCTCGCCGAACAATTCGCGCCGCCAGCCTTTGAGCGCGGGAACGTCGGCCTCGTCGTCGGCGGCGATGCGGTCGAGTTCGTCCACGGTGGCGATCACCTTGGCGGCGACGCCGTGGCGCTCGGCGGTCATGCGCAACAGCACCTTGAGCAGCTCGACGGTGGCGGCGCCGTTCGGCGCCGGGCGGAAGCGGTCGAGCCGCGGCAGCGTCTTCGGATCGCGCTCGAGGCCGCGCTTGACCGCCTCGACGATTTGCTCGCCCCAGCGCGAGCGCTCGAAGCCCTTGGGCAGTGAGCGCAATTGGCCGAGCCGCTCGATCGTGGCCGGCGCCTGCGTCGCGATGTCGCCGAGCACGTCGTCCTTGAGCACGCGCGAGCGCGGCACGTCGCGGCTCTGCGCCTCGCGCTCGCGCCAGGCGGCGACTTCCATCAGCACGGCGAGATCCTTGGGCTTGCGCACGCGGCTCTTGAGTCGCTCCCAGGCGTTCTCCGGGTCCATGCGATAGGTCTCGGGCGAGGTGAGCACGTTCATCTCGGCTTCGACCCAATTGATGCGTCCGCGCTTGTCCAGATCGGCGACCAGCTTGAGATAGACGGCGCGCAGATGGGTCACGTCGGACAGCGCATAGGACATTTGCGCGTCGGTCAGCGGACGGCGCGTCCAATCGGTGAAGCGGTTCGACTTGTCGAGCACGTCGCCGGTGATGCGCTGCACCAGCTGGTCGTAGGAAATCGAGTTGCCGTAGCCGAGCACCATGGCGGCGACCTGGGAATCGAAGATCGGATGCGGGATCTTCTTCGCCATGTTCCAGACGATTTCGATGTCCTGGCGCGCGGCGTGGAAAACCTTGACCACTTTTTCGTCGGTCATCAGCGTCGAAGAACGGCGCCAGATCGATGCCGGGCGCCAGCGCATCGACAACCACGGCCTCGTCGGGCGAGGCCAGCTGCGCCACGCACAACAGCGGGTAATAGGTGGTCTCGCGCAGGAACTCGGTATCGATGGTGACGAAAGGATGCCGCGCCATGCGCGCGCAGACTTGCGTCAATTCCGCGGTGGTGGTGATGGGCTCCATAGCGGAGGCAAGCCTAACCCGATCCGTGTTGGTCATGGCAATTGATTTCGCGCATGATCCCGAAAAGCATGTCCTCGACTAGATCGGGATGGGTACCGGTTTTCGGAAAAGATCATGCGCCATGTCTAAAGTCCGCGCAGGCGCGGCATGTGGATGAATTCCCAAGGGGAGGGCATCGGCCCGACCGGAACCTCGATCAGCGTCGGCTCGCGGCGCGCGAAAGCAAGCCGGAGCGCGGCGCCCAGTTCCTCAGGTGTCCGCGCGCGCCGGCCGGCGGCGCCGAAGCTTTCGGCGTATTTGACGAAGTCGGGATTGGCGAGGTCGCAGGCGATCAGCCGGTTGCCGAAACGCTCCTCCTGGATGCGGCGCACATTGCCGAAGGCGCCGTCCACGAACACCACGGCGACCAGCGGAATGCGGTGACGCATGGCGGTGGCGAGTTCGTTGCCGGTGTAGAGGAAGCCGCCGTCGCCGTTGATCGAGAGCACCGGCACGTCGGGCAGCGCGGCTTGCGCGCCGAGCGCGGTGGCGTAGCCCCAGCCGAGATTGTCCTGATAGCCGGGAGAAAGAAACGTGCGTGGGCTTGATAGACCGGAAAGGCCAGCCGCGCGGCAAAACCGATCTGCGTGACTTCGTCCACATAGATGCCGTTCTCCGGCAGCTCGGCGCGGATCACGTCGAGGAAGGCGAGCTGGGGGCTGAGTTTTTTGAGCCGCTCTTTTAGCTTGGCTTGCCGCCCAAGCATTTCGTCGCGGCGCGAGGCGCGACGCTGCATTGTATTTTGCAAGCTCGTCGATCAGCCGCCGCAGGATCGGCGCGGCATCGCCGATCAGCGCCACTTTCGGTTTGCGCAAGCGGGCGGGCTCTTTTGGGTCGGCGTCGACGCGCACGATCTGCAAATTGTTGTCGACGCCCCATTGGGTCAGCGGCGTGAACAGCCTGGTGCCGACCGCCAGCACCGCGTCGGCCTCGCCCCATAATTCGTGGCCCAGCGGCAACGTGACGCTGAGCGGGTCGCGGGAATCAAGCACGCCGCGGCCGCGCCGGTAGGCGAGCACGGGCGCCTGCAACATGTCTGAGAGCAGTGTCACTTCGGGCGAAGCATCCTGCGCGCCGCCGCCGGCGACGATCAGCACGCGCTTGGCCTTGCCCAGCAGTTTGGCCGCGGCGCGCACCGCGTCGACGTCGATGCGCGGCGGCTTCGCCGGCGCGGGGGCTGCGATCGCGGCAACCGGTCCGCGCTTGCCCCACACATCGATGGCGCATTCGAGCGCGGCCGGTCCCGGCCGGCCTTGACGCATGGACTGGATCGCCTTGGCGACTTTTGCCGGCGCCTCCGCCGGCTTATCGATACGGGCGGAATGATCGACCAGCCGGGCGATGATGCCGGCCTGATCGCGGATCTCGTGCAGATGGCCTTGGCCCTTGCCGATCGCGGCGTGAGGGATCTGGCCGATCAGCGCCAGCACCGGCGCGTTCATGCCGAAGGCTGTGAGCAGCGCGGCGCCGGAATTGAGCAGGCCGGGGCCCGGCACCACCGCATAGGCCTGTGGCTTGCCGGTCGCGAGCGCCGCGCCCAGCGCCATATAGGCCGCGCCCTGCTCGTGCCGTGTGTGGATCACGCGCAGCCGGTCGCCGGCGCGCTGGAAGGCGTCGAACAGGTGATCGTTGTGCACGCCCGGGAGCGCGTAGACGGTATCGAGCCCATGGGCGAGCAGAGTCGCGACCGTCGCTTCGCCGGTGGACATGTCTCGTCATGGCCGGCTTGGCTTGCTTCGGGCGTTTCGGCTTTGGCATCATACCATCCGGCTACGCAGCGGCCGGAGTGTGCAGTTCATCCTTGAGTCTGTCGAGCCGGTTGCCTTGACAAAGCCGACCCCCCATGCGCTTTTCGCGCGCCTCACATCCACAACTGAATCGCCTCCGGAATCGCCCATGCATCGCTATCGCTCACACACCTGCGGCGCGCTTCGCGAGGGCGACATCGGCAAGACCGTGCGGCTGTCCGGCTGGTGCCACCGCATCCGCGACCATGGCGGCGTGCTGTTCATCGATCTGCGCGATCATTATGGCATCACCCAGGTGGTGGCCGATCCCGACAGCCCGGCGTTCAAGCTGGCCGAGACACTGCGCTCGGAATGGGTGGTGCGCATCGACGGCAAGGTGCGCCGCCGCCCCGCCGGTACCGAGAACCCTGAACTGCCGACCGGCCAGGTCGAGATTTATATCGACGAGATCGAGGTGCTGGGCGCGGCCGCCGAACTGCCGATGCCGGTGTTCGGCGAGCAGGATTATCCGGAGGAGACCCGGCTCAAATACCGCTTCCTCGATCTGCGCCGCGAACATCTGCACAACAACATCATGCTGCGCGGGGCGGTGATCGACTCGATCCGTCGGCGGATGAAGGAGGGCGGCTTCTTCGAATTCCAGACGCCGATCCTGACCGCCTCGTCGCCGGAAGGCGCGCGCGACTATCTGGTGCCCTCGCGCCTGCATCCGGGAAAATTCTACGCGCTGCCGCAGGCGCCGCAGCAGTTCAAGCAGCTCATCATGGTCGCGGGCTTCGACCGCTATTTCCAGATCGCGCCCTGTTTCCGCGACGAGGACGCGCGCGCCGACCGCTCGCCCGGCGAATTCTATCAGCTCGATCTGGAAATGAGCTTCGTCACCCAGCAGGACGTGTTCGACGCGGTCGAGCCGGTGATCCGCGGCGTGTTCGAGGAATTCGCCAAAGGCAAGGCGGTGACGCCGAAATTTCCGCTCATTCCTTATGCCGAAGCGATGTCGAAATACGGCACCGACAAGCCCGACCTGCGCAATCCGATCGTCATGCAGGATGTGAGCGAAGCGTTCCGCGGCTCCGGCTTCAAGATTTTCGCCAATATTCTCGCCGCCGATCCGGCAAGGCGCGGTGTGGGCGATTCCCGCGCCGAAAGGCGGCAACCGCGCCTTCTGCGACCGCATGAATTCCTGGGCGCAAGGCGAAGGCCAGCCGGGCCTCGGCTACATTTTCTGGCGCGAGGGCGAGGAGGGCGGCGCCGGTCCGCTCGCGAAGAACATCGGGCCGGAGCGCACCAAGCAGATTGCCGATCAGATGAAGCTCGGCATCGGCGACGCCTGCTTCTTTGTCGCCGGCAAGCCGAAGGATTTCGTCAAGTTCGCCGGGCCGGCGCGCGCCAAGATCGGCGAGGAGCTCGGCCTGATCGCCAAGGATCGCTTCGAATTCTGCTGGATCGTCGATTTCCCGATGTACGAATGGAACGAGGAAGAAAAGAAGATCGACTTCTCGCACAATCCGTTCTCGATGCCGAACATGGCCGTCGAGGAATTTCTCGCGCTCGATCCGAAGGACAAGGACAAGATTCTTCGCCATCAAGGCGATCCAGTACGACATCGTCTGCAACGGCACCGAATTGTCGTCCGGCGCCATCCGCAATCATCGTCCCGAGGTGATGAAGAAGGCCTTCGCCATCGCCGGCTACGATGAGGACGTGCTGGAGCAGAAATTCGGCGGCATGCTGCACGCGCTGTCGCTCGGCGCGCCGCCGCACGGCGGCATCGCGCCCGGCATCGACCGCATCGTCATGCTGCTGGCGGGCGAAGAGAACCTGCGCGAGGTGGTGCTGTTCCCGATGAACCAGCGCGCCGAGGATCTGCTGATGGGCGCGCCGTCGGAAGCGACGCCGAAGCAGCTCAAGGAGCTGCACATCCGGCTGGAATTGCCGAAGAAATAATTCGACCGCTAGAGCGGCGCGGCTTGCGACGAGTTGACACCCGGCTTCTCCGGCAGCGGAATAAACTCGATCTCGTCGCCCGGCACCTTGCCGAAATGGCCGGCCTTCCATTCCGCCTTGGCCTGCTCGATGCGCTCCTTGCGCGACGACACGAAATTCCACCAGATGTGGCGCGGGCCATCCATCGGCGCGCCGCCGACGATGACGAAATGCGTGTCGGTCGCGGCTGTGATCGTGACCGTGTCGCCCGGCTTGAACACCAGCAGGCGGCCGGGCTCGAACTGTGTCGCCGGCAATGTCGATGCTGCCGTCGACCACATAAATCGCGCGCTCCTCGTGATCGGCGTCGAGCGGCAGGCTCGCGCCGGCGCGAAGCGCAACATTGGCGAAGATGGTTTCGTGCACCGTCGGCACCGGCGATTTCGCGCCGTAGAGCGAGCCGACCACGACGCGCACGAATTTGCCGTCGTCCTTGACCAGCGGGAATTCGTCGATCTCGTGATGCGCAAAGCCGGGCTCGATTTCCTCCTTCGCGGCCGGCAGCGCCACCCACATCTGCAGGCCGTGAATCGGGCTGCCGGTGGTGCGCAGCTCGGGGCCGGTGCGCTCGGAATGCACGATGCCGCGCCCGGCGGTCATCCAGTTGACCTCGCCCGGCTTGATCGGCGCCGCGGTGCCGAGGCTGTCGCGGTGCATGATCTCGCCGTCGAACAGATAGGTGACGGTGGCAAGCCCGATATGCGGATGCGGCCGCACGTCGAGGCCGTTGCCGGCGCGGAATTCCGCCGGCCCGAAATGATCGAAAAAGATGAACGGCCCGACCATGCGCGAACGCGCCGACGGCAGCGCGCGGCGCACCGAGAAACCGTCGCCGAGATCGACCGTGCGCGGCACCACCACATGGGCGATGGCGTCGCAACTATAGGCGTCGCCGGCTTGCGGATCCTTGCCGGGAAAGAAACTCATCGGCTTTGCTCCCTATGCCGCCTGATCCGACAGTCTAGCGCACGGTTCATATGGGCCCAATGCCGCGCTTGACAACCTGCGAACCGGCAACTGATTCGGCCTCATTAACGCGATCGAGCCACAATTCGGCCATCGCGGCGCGCGGGCGTCTCGCGTGCGCGGCCGTTTACAATTTCTTCTTGATCGATTCGTAAGTTGCTCCTATGTGGACCCCTGTCGCGTAACCGACCGACGACCGTTGCGTGACGACACCATTACCTCCGTGAGCCGCGTCGCCGGGCTCTCGCTTCGAACTCTGGTTGGGGAGAGCGGTATGCAGCAGAACGCCCTCTTGCGATCGCGCAAGGCCTTGGGGAATCCAGGTACCGCACGGAAGAAAGACGCCTCGATCTCGGTCCCAGCGGCCGAGCCGCAAGAGCGCGACGATCATTTCGTGGTGCGGAATGGCGTGCGATGCGCGGGCGTGCATCTCATTGTCGATCTCTATCAGGCCAGCCGGCTTAAAGACATCGATCACATCGAGGCCACGCTGCGGGCTTGTGTGGCCGCTGCCGGCGCCACGCTGCTGCACATCCATTTGCATCATTTCGAGCCCAATGGCGGCATTTCCGGCGTCGCGGTGCTGGCGGAAAGCCACATCTCGATCCATTCCTGGCCGGAATGCGGCTATGCCGCGCTCGATATCTTCATGTGCGGCAAGGCCAATCCGGACGCCTGCGTGCCGGTGCTGCGCAAGGCCTTCGCGCCCAAGAAGATCGCGGTGAGCGAATATCTGCGCGGCCAGGGCGCGGCCTAAAGACTTCCTCGCACTCGGCGTTATCATGCCGATGCGCGACGACGGAGGGTAGCGCCATGGCCGAGAAACGCTGGATTGCAGAAACCCTGTTCGACGATCTCGGCTTGCGCATGAGCTACGAGGTCGCGCGGGTCCTGTACGAGACCAAGACCGAGCACCAGCATCTGGTGCTGTTCGAGCACAAATTCTTCGGCAAGATGCTGATGCTCGACGGCGCGACGCAAATCACCAGCCGCGACGAATATGTCTATCAGGAGATGATGAGCCACGTGCCGTTGTTCGCGCACGGACAAGCGAAAGACGTGCTCATCGTCGGCGGCGGCGATTGCGGGATCGCCGAGGAAGTCCTGAAGCACAAGCAGCTCAAGCGCCTCACACAAGTCGAGATCGACGCCTCCGTGGTCGAATTCGCCAAACAGCACTATCCGGAATTCACTCGGCCGGTGTTCGCCGACAAGCGTTTCGAAAGCGTGATCGACGACGGCATGAAATATGTCGCGCGCACGGACCGCCGCTTCGACGTCATCATCGTCGACTCCACCGATCCGCAGGGGCCGGGCGCCGTGCTGTTCACCAAGGAATTCTATGCCGCCTGCAAGCGTTGTCTGAACAAAGGTGGCGTGCTGGTGACGCAAAATGGCGTGCCGTTCTTCCAGTCAAGCGAACTCGCCACCAGTATCGGCCACTTCCGCACGCTGTTCGCCGATGCCGCCTGCTATATCGCCGCGATCCCGACCTATGTCGGCGGTCACATGGCGATGGGCTTTGCCACCGACAACAAGCGGCTGCGGCAGGTCTCATCTAAAGTCCTGGCCGCGCGCTACGCCAAGGCCGGGCGTTTTCCGACTCAATACTGGACGCCGGAATTGCACGTCGGCGCCTTCGCGCTGCCGCGTTTTATTGCCGATCTAGTCGCGCAGACCAAAAAGAAATAGCGCGTCAGCCCGGCGGGCGCGGCCCGAACAGCCGCAAGGCGTTGCCGTTGGCGATGCGGCGCGCCTGGTCCGCGGGCAGTTGCGCCAGCCAGCCGCGATACTCCTTGAAGATCGTATCGTAGCCGAACCAGCGCTCGTTGATCCAGGTGTCGGAGCCGAGCAGGAAGCGGTCGGAATAGCGCTCGAACAAGTCCCGCCATTCGGCGGTGAGCTTGCCGTCGCGCTCGGTGATGCCGCTGCGGTACGACAACTCGCCCCACAGCGCGTCCTTATGCTGGTCGAGCAGTTCGGCGACGCGCGCCGGCGCGACCGTAAATCCGGTATGCGCCCAGATGATGCGGGCCTTGGGGTTGTGCGCGAACAGAATGAGCAGCGCTTCCTCGTCGCAATGGGCGTGCAGGTAGAGATTTTGCTCGACCGCGAAGTCCACCATCTTCTTCACCCAGTCGGACGCCGCCGCCTTGCCGTAGATGTGGAATTCGCCGATGCCGCGATAATAGCCGCGCTCGTATTCGCTCTTTGATCAGGTCGAAGATCGTCGGATCGTTGAACCAGGTCTGCATGTCGCCGCGCACGCGATAGGGCCGGATGAACGGCACCACCCACAGACCGGGCGCCTTGGCTTCCACCAGTTGGTGGGTGCCCTTGTTCGGCCGGCTGGTCGCCACGATGCCGGTGATGCCGTTGCGGCGGAAAACCTCGAGCACCTTGTCGAGCGAATAGAACGGCGTCGGCTCCTGGTTGTAATGCAGGTGGGCGTCGAAGATCTCCAGCCGCTCCTGCGCGCGGGCGCCGGCAAGTCCGAGCGCCGCCGCGGCCAGCGCCGCCGATCAACACATTGCGAACCGTCATGTCACCGCTCCCGCCCGGTCATCCGTGCTCATTCACCAACCATGCGGACGCGGCGATATTCCGTGCATCTGCCGTGATCGACAGGCACGCGGCCGACGCCATTAACCGATTGTTAACCATAGGCGCTCGCTCGGTCCCATTTTGCCGGCTTATTGGACCGACCGCCGCCTTAAGCTTAAGCCGGCCTTTACGGCGCCATGGCTCACTACCCGGACACCAGGACGGGGTTGGCTAGCCGGAGCCAGGATGGGGTTGATTGTGCGCGCCTTCACGCGCCGGAATCTTGTTGCGATCGCCGCCGGCGTGCTGCTCGCCGGCGCGCCTTTGGTCGCCTTCGATTTCTGGCTCGGCGGGTTGATCGATCGGCAAGGCCAGGCGGAGGTCGAAACCTCGGCCAAGCGTGCGATCGCGCTCGCCGAATCCCGCGTGACCCAGGTTGTCGGCGCGCTCGACGATCTGGCGGCGCACGGCGTCGAATTCGTGCCAGCCCAGCACACATCGACGCGATGCGGCAGGCCGCCTTCAACACCGTCGCCGATCAAGGAAGTCGCGATCGTCGGCCCCGACGGGCAGACGCTGTGCACCCATCTCGGCTTGCCGCTCGGCCAGCGCAAGATCGATCGCCTCGGAGCCGCTGCGCCGGCGCCGACGGCTACACCCTCGACATCATCCAGCTCGCGGACGGCCAGCAGATGGTGCGGCTGCGCCGCAAGGTCGGCGCCGGGCCGAACGGCATTGCGGCGCTGGTGCCGGCCGTCCTGTTCCTGCCGCAGGTGTCGACCGAAGGCGGTCCGTTCAGCGCCTACGCCCACATCAGCACCCGCGACGGCCCCTTGATCGGCGAAATCGGCGAGCGGCCGGCAGACGCCGCCGACGCCAGGTTCGACGGCCAGGACGAAATCCGACAAATTCGGCTTCGACGCCGAAATTGCGATGTCGCGCGGCCCGATGGTCGCCGGCCATGCCGATCTGAAATGGCTCGGCATATTCGCCACCGGCGCCGTCGTGCTGATCCTGGCCGCCTTCGCCTTGCTGATGCCGCGGCGCGCGGCCGGCAATCCGGTGGCCGATATCGAGCGCGCGCTCGCCGCCGGCGAATTCGTGCCCTACTACCAGCCGATCGTCGATATCCGCTCCGGCCAATTGCGCGGCGCCGAGGTGCTGGTGCGCTGGCGCAAAGCCGGACGGCACGCTGGTGCTGCCCGGCGCGTTCATCCCGCTGGCGGAATCGAGCGGGCTGATCCGCGAGATGACCCGCGACCTGATGCGCCGGGTCTGCGCCGAAGCAGGCCCCGCCATCGGCTGCCGGCCGGCGTTGAAGATCTCGTTCAATTTTGCCGGCCAACTGTTCAGCGACGATGCGATCGTGAAGGACGTGCGCAATATCTTTTCCGGCTCGCCGATCAAGCTGTCGCAGGTCGTGCTGGAAGTGACCGAGCGCGACCCGATCGAAAACTTCACCGAGACCCGGCAGATCATCGCCGCCTTGCAGGGGCTCGGCGTGCGCATCGCCATCGACGACGTCGGCACCGGCCACAGCGGGCTGTCCTACATGCTCAAGCTCGGCGTCGACATCATCAAGATCGACAAGATGTTCGTCGACGCCATCGGCACCGACCGCAACTCCACCACCATCGTCGAGACGCTGGTCGATCTCGCCCACAATATGCGCATGGACGTGGTGGCCGAGGGCGTGGAGAATTTCGAGCAGGTGATGCATTTGCGCGAGCTCGGCATCCGCTCGGCGCAAGGCTATGTGTTCGCGCCGCCGCTGCCGGGCAGCGCCTTCCTGCAACTGGTCGAGGCGATCGATCCGCTGCCGGTGTCCGCCGCCGAGCCGGCGCTGGCGGACTTGCAAAACCGCTTCAGCGCCGCCTGAGCGGATGGCGGCATCCCCGTAACGAAAAAGGGCGGCCTTTCGGCCGCCCAGTTTAAACGCCACGCGGGAGGAACCTCGCAACGGGTCGGCCAGCTGCACACTGTCGGCCCGTGTGATCAGTGTCACCAATCCGTCATGGGCGGGGTGATTCGTCAACCGGCAATTATCGTTTTTGTGACGGCGCCTGTGGAGCGTGGCCGGCGCGCCACAAATGTTTACGCAAATTTTGCGCTACTCCGGCGCCAATTCCTTCTCGATCGCCGCGATCAGGCGCGGGTCGGTCGGCTCGACCGCCGAGGTGAAGGCGGCCTTCAGGTGGCCGTCGCGGCCGATCAGATATTTGTGGAAATTCCAGCGCGGCGCCTCCAGCGGGCGCTCGAGCGCCGCCCATTTGTAGAACGGGTGGGCGTCCTTGCCTTTCACCGCGACCTTTTCGGTGAGCGGGAAGGTGACATGGTAGTCGTCCTGCGCGGTCTTGCTCGATTTCGCTGACGCCGCCCGGCTCCTGGCCGCCGAAATCGTTGGACGGCACGCCCAGCACGACCAGCCCCTTGTCGCGGTAGCGCGTCCACAGCGCCTGCAGGCCGGTATATTGCGGGGTGTAGCCGCAGAGCGAGGCGGTGTTGACCACCAGGATCGGATGGCCGGCATAGGACGAGAGCAGGATCGAGCCTCCGTCCAGGCCCTTGAAAGTGAAGGCGTAAGCCGTGATGCGGTTCATGGCCGTGGCCAGCGCCAGGCGGGGCGTCAGCGCCCACGAGCGCGGCAGCTCCAAATGTCAGCAGATGTCGGCGGTCGATCATGCGGGATCATTATACCCGCCCGCGGCCGGCGCGAATGCAAAATTACGTGAGCGAAGGGTTGACCGCTGAGGGCGCAGCGAAAGGGGCCGGCTCACGCATCTTGCGCCGCGATTTGCCGGGGGCAAGGGCGCGTGCGCTTCAGCCGGCTCCTTTATCGCGCATGAGCGTGTCCGAAAAGCGGTTCTCACCCTTGGATCAAGCGCAGGGCAGGCTTTTCGGCATCATGCGCTACGCCGCCGCGAAGCGGACGGTGGTCTCGAACGCGTAGTCGCAGGCCTCGCATTCCCACAGGTGCCGCACGCGGCGCGCATCGACGAATTCCGACCATTCCGGCACGAACAGACGCTCGCCGCATTGCGCGCATTCGACCACCGGGCGCGAGCGGGCGAATTTTGCGGTATCGCGGAAAAGTTCCATGGGGCCTTCCTCCAAAAAGTTTTTACCTGACTCCAGTCCCCATTTTCATTGCGAGCATGCTAGCGCGCGAAAGCCGCGCCTTTGAAGCAGCAGGGCTGACGTAACGCGCGCGATCGCGATGAAATTTTTGTGACGGAACATTCAAACTCGATTCAAAAGCTCTTCTCACAACACGATGCCGAATTTCGCCAGCAGCCAGACGGTCACGAGATAGAGCACGAAGGTGAGCGCGCAGCAGGCGGCGAGCGTCAGCCAGAAGCCGACGCCGTAACGCAGCATCGCCGGCAGCAAAAGAAACATCGGCAAAGTGGGCAGCACGTACCAGAAGGTCGCCTGCGCGTGCGCGGCGATGCGCTCGGCGTCGCCGGTGTCGTGCCACAGCCACAGAATGCCGAGCAGCGAGACCAGCGGCAGCGACACGATCAGCGCGCCGAGCGTGGGCTGGCGGCGCGCGACCTCCGATACGGTGGCGATGATGAGGCCGGAGAGGGCGGCTTTGACGGCGAGATAGAGCATGGGGCGGGCTCCGTTTCAGATTGCGGTATCACAGATACAGTGGCGGCGTGCATGGCTGACCTGCGCCGAAATTCAGGGTCCGATGATTGAGATGCATGGACGCGGACGCTATATCGCGCGCGGGGCCCAACAAAAAGAGAATGACGCCAATGCAATCCGATCGCTATGCCGCCCGCGGGCTCTCGCCCATCGCCACGCGCACGTTGCTGCTGGACGCCGGGCAATACGCGCCGCAGATTCTGTCGATCCTGCGCATCGTGGTGGCGCTGCTGTTCCTCGAACACGGCACCTCGCGGCTGTTCGGGTTCCCGTCGCCGCTGCCGGCGCCGGAATTCCTTAGTCTGTATTGGTTCGCCGGCGCGATCGAACTCGTTGGCGGTGCGCTGCTGGCGCTCGGCCTGTTCACGCGGCCGGTGGCCTTCATCATGTCGGGCGAGATGGCGTTCGCCTATTTTCTCAGCCACGCGCCGACCGGCTTCTTCCCGATCATCAACCGCGGCGACGCGGCGATCCTGTATTGCTTCGCCTTCTTTTACCTCGCCTTCGCCGGCCCGGGACCGTGGAGCCTGGATGTCGCGCTGAGGCGCACGCAAGACTAGGGCGCGCAACGCCAGTCTTGAGTAAAGCGGCCATTCGGCTAGATTCAGCGTCGATGCGCGGGTTGCAAGACGGCGCTTGCGCTTTGCCGCGCATGACGCTTAAGTCCTGCGATGAGCCCGACCCTCGTCAAACCGCGCACCAAGACCAAGCCGAAAACGCAGCGGCCGCCGCTGTGGAAGGTGATCCTGCTCAACGACGATTTCACGCCGCGCGAATTCGTCGTGCAGGTGCTCAAAGCCGTGTTCCGCATGAACGAATCCCAAGCCTACCGCGTGATGATGACGGCGCATCAGCGCGGCGCCTGCGTGATCGCGGTCTATACCCGCGACGTGGCCGAGACCAAGGCCAAGGAAGCGACCGAGATGGGCAAGAGCAAAGGCTATCCGCTGTATTTCACGACCGAGAAGGAGGAGTAGGGGGCGGTCAAGTGCGCGCAAAGCGAAACGTGCCCGGCGCGCTATCGCGAGCCGGTGCCATGATTGTTTCAAGTCTCAACTAGGTCAGCGCGAGCGCGTTACGTCGTCTGCACCGTTATCGCCGCTGGGATGATATCGAGCGCGGCCTTTTTCGTGTTCTTCTGATAGTAATAATATCCGGCAAATAACAGAACGATCAGCACCAGGATGACCAGCGCGGTCACCGTGTCTTCGGAACTGGTTTTGGATGCCTTGCCGCGCCTGGCCGGCTTGCTCCGCCGGGCCGCAGTCCTGCGTTTCTTCGCCATGTCTTGGGCTCCCTAATTCGGTGAAAATTGCCCGGGCAAACGAATCACGACGTCACCGCGCGATAATACCAATCGCGCGGCGTGTCTTGACCCCTGTCGCAACCTCGCATGGCAAGGCTTGCCGGCCATCTCGCTGAGGTGAGAGCAATGCTGTGCGCACCTGGATCGGGATCGCTGGACTTGCAGCGCGAAGACGTGCTTCGCGATTTAGCCCGGCAGCATGACGAGTTAGAGAATTACGAACACCCCGTCGTTGACCCGCAGGTGTCGCACTTCATGCAGGTGCCGTTGCGCACCAGGGTGAAATTGCCGCATTCGCCGCAGGCCTCGCCTTCGTAGCCCTTGGCGCGCGCCTCGGCGCGCTTCTCGGCCGCCGCGGTCTTGGCGTGCACGCGGGCATCCAGCGTGTTGATCTGCTCGAGCTGCTGCGCCGGCGAGAGCTTGGCCTCCGGCTCGGCTTTGAGCGCGGTGGCGGCGCCGGAGACTTCGGCGCGGGTCGCCCCGCCGGAGAACGCCGTGACGTTGGAGCCGCCCGCAGGCGCCTGCGAGCCGCCGCTGACGACCGATAGACGATCGGTGCGCGAGCGGGTCAGCCCCTTGGAGACGTAGTTCGGGGCGCTCGCGGGCTTGCCTTCCGCCTCACCCTTGCCGAGCGCGTCGAAGCCCGCCTCGCTCGGGTCGACATGGGCGAGGTCGAAGCGCTCGAGATAGCTCACCGCCAGCTCGCGGAACACGTAGTCGAGGATCGAGGTGGCGTATTTGATCAAGTCGTTGCCCTGCACCGGGCCTTGCGGCTCGAAGCGCGTAAACGTGAAGGCGTCGACATATTCCTCCAGCGGCACGCCGTATTGCAGGCCGAGCGAAATCGCGATGGCGAAGTTGTTGAGCAGCGAGCGCAGCGCCGCGCCTTCCTTGTGCATGTCGACGAAGATCTCGCCCAGCCGGCCGTCGTCATATTCGCCGGTGCGCAGATACACTTTGTGGCCGCCGACCACGGCTTTCTGGGTGTAGCCCTTGCGCCGGTCGGGCAGGCGCTCGCGCTCGCGCAACACCGTGATGCGCTCGACGATCTTCTCCACGACTTTTTCGGCCAGGCCCGCGGCGCGGGCGGCGGCGGGACGCTCGATGAACGCCTCCACCGTGTCGTCCTCGTCGTCCTCATCCGCAATCAGTTGCGAATTGAGCGGCTGGCTGAGCTTGCTGCCGTCGCGGTAGAGCGCGTTGGCTTTGAGCGCCAGCCGCCAGGACAGCATGTAGGCCTGCTTGCAGTCGTCGACCGAGGCCTCGTTCGGCATGTTGATGGTCTTGGAGATGGCGCCGGAGATGAACGGCTGCGCCGCCGCCATCATCTTGATGTGGCTCTCGACCGACAGGAAGCGTTTGCCGGTGCGGCCGCACGGATTGGCGCAGTCGAACACCGGATAGTGCTCGGGCTTCAAATGCGGCGCGCCTTCCACCGTCATGGCGCCGCAGCAGTGGATGTTGGCGGCCTCGATCTCGCGCTTGGAGAAGCCGATGGCGGCCAAGAGGTCGAAGGTGGGCGAGGCCAGGTCCTCGGCGGCGATGCCGAGCGTGTCGCGGCAGAATTCTTCGCCCAGCGTCCACTTGTTGAAGGCGAACTTGATGTCGAAGGCGGTCGGCAGCGCCTTTTCGATCTTGGCGATCGCCTCGTCGGTGAAGCCCTTGGCCTTGAGTGTCGTGTGGTTGATCGCCGGCGCCTGCGCCAGCCCGCCGTGGCCGACGGCGTAGGCCTCGATCTCGGCGATGTCGGCTTCCGAATAGCCGAGCGTGCGCAGCGCCTCGGGCACCGCGCGGTTGATGATCTTGAAGTAGCCGCCGCCGGCGAGCTTCTTGAACTTCACCAGCGCGAAGTCGGGCTCGATGCCGGTGGTGTCGCAATCCATCACCAGGCCGATGGTGCCGGTGGGCGCGATCACGGTCGACTGCGCGTTGCGGTAGCCGTGCCGTTCGCCGAGTTCGAGCGCGCGGTCCCAGGCCGCCTTGGCATGCGCGATCAGCGCCTGGTCGGGGCAGGCGGCGTGGTCGAGCGGGACCGGGGGCGTCGCCACCTTTTCGTAGCCGGTGCGCTCGTTGTAGGCGGCGCGGCGATGATTGCGGATCACCCGCAGCATGTGCTCGCGGTTTTTCTTGTAGCCGGGGAAGGCGCCGAGCTTCTCCGCCATTTCGGCGGAGGTGGCGTAGGACACGCCGGTCATGATGGCGGTGAGCGCGCCGCCGATGGCGCGGCCGGTATCCGAGTCATAGGGAATGCCGGACGACATCAGCAGCCCGCCGATATTGGCGTAGCCCAAGCCGAGCGTGCGGAATTCGTAACTGAGCTGCGCGATCTGCTTGGACGGGAACTGCGCCATCAGCACGGAGATTTCCAGCACGACCGTCCACAGCCGCACCGCGTGCTCGTAGCTCTCGACGTCGAACTGCTTGGTCGTCTCGTCGCGGAACGTCAGCAGGTTGAGCGAGGCCAGATTGCAGGCGGTGTCGTCCAGGAACATGTATTCCGAGCACGGATTGGAGGCGCGGATTTCGCCCGAGGCCGGGCAGGTGTGCCAGTCGTTGACCGTGGTGTGGAACTGCAGGCCGGGATCGGCGCAGGCCCAGGCGGCGTAGCCGATCTTCTCCCACAGTTCCCGCGCCTTCACGGTCTTGGCGATCTTGCCGCCCTTGGTGCGCCAGAACAGGTCCCAGTTGGCGTCGGCATCGACCGCTTTCAGGAACTCGTCGGTGACGCGCACCGAATTGTTCGAGTTCTGCCCGGAGACGGTGAGATAGGCCTCCGAATCCCAATCGGTGTCGTAGATCGGGAAATCGATGTCGGTGTAGCCCTGCTTGGCGAACTGGATCACCCGCTTGATGAAATTGTCGGGCACATAGGCTTTGCGCGCGAGCTTGATCTCGCGTTTGAGCGCGGGATTCTTCTCCGGCATGAAGCAGTCGTCGCCCGAGCCCTCGCAATTCACGCAGGCCTTCAGCATCGCCTTGAGGTGCTTCTGGTTGATCTTGGAGCCGGTGACCAGCGCCGCCACCTTCTGCTCCTCGATCACCTTCCAGTCGATGTATTGCTCGATATCGGGATGATCGACATCGACGATCACCATCTTGGCGGCGCGGCGCGTGGTGCCGCCCGACTTGATGGCGCCCGCCGCGCGGTCGCCGATCTTGAGGAAGCTCATCAGGCCGGACGACTTGCCGCCGCCCGACAGCTTCTCGCCTTCGCCGCGCAGGCGCGAGAAATTCGAGCCGGTGCCGGAGCCGTATTTGAACAGGCGCGCCTCGCGCACCCACAGGTCCATGATGCCGCCTTCGTTGACCAGATCGTCGGAGATCGACTGGATGAAGCAGGCGTGCGGCTGCGGATGCTCGTAGGACGATTTCGAGTGCGTCAGCTTGCCGGTCTCGAAATCGACGTAATAGTGGCCCTGGCTCGGCCCGTCGATGCCATAGGCCCAGTGCAGGCCGGTGTTGAACCATTGCGGCGAGTTGGGCGCGCACATCTGCGTCGCCAGCATGTAGCGCAGCTCGTCGAAGAAGGCCTGCGCGTCCTCCTCGCTGTCGAAATAGCCGCCCTTCCAGCCCCAATAGGTCCAGGTGCCGGCCAGCCGGTCGAACACCTGCTTGGAGGACTGCTCGCCGATGTAGCGTTCCTTCTCCGGCAGCGTCGCGAGCGCGTCCTCGTCGGCGACCGAGCGCCACAGGAACGAGGGCACCGAATTCTCTTCCACCTTCTTCAGGCGGGCGGGCACGCCGGCCTTGCGGAAATATTTCTGCGCCAGCACGTCGGAGGCGACCTGCGACCAGAATTCCGGCACCTCGACATTGTCGAGCTTGAACACCACCGAGCCGTCCGGGTTGCGGATCTCGCTGGTGGTGAGCCGGAACTCGAGCCCTGCGTAGGCCGACTGTCCGTCCTTGGTGTAGCGCCGTTCGATCCGCATGTGTCTCTAGCCCCTTGATGCCTGGGCGGCTGGCGGCCGCCGCGATTATCCCTGACGGACGCTGTCATGTCCGCCTGTTTTGCTCGGCACTCTGCTCGACCACCACCACTTATTTAGGTCCGGTGCTCTGATCTGGCACCGGTTACGCCCGGGGATTTTGACCCCGGCACGCAGCAAATCCCTGTCCCAAAAACACCATTTCTGGCGTGGGTGAGCTCTCGACTAAGGCGTCGTTTTGAAGGTCCGGAGGGAACCAAAACTCACCCGCACCGAACGCACCAAAGCTAAGTGAACTCGCTGCACGCGTCAACAAGAGATAGACATCAAATCTGAATCAAACACTAAATCTTGTGTCCGGCGGTTAACAACGGGGACAAAGACGCGGCCGGAACGCAGGCAGTATTGAGCGATCGGGCCGCCTCGCAAAGCGTTTTTCTTGGGCCCCGGGGGTAGGTTTTTATGCCTCCCTGCATGACAGAAAAATGACGGAAAATCGGGTTTTCCGAACATCCACCGGAAATGTCGCGCACTCGCGCGGGCGGGGAAAGGTGCGGGAAAAGCCGCCGATTGCTCGGTCCGGAGTCGCTGATTCTCAAAAGGAGGTCAGTGCCTTAGGCGCCACGCGCAGTCTGCCGGCGCAGCGTGGCGACGATACCCACGCCTGTGAATTCAACTTTTCGGCGCGTAGGCGGTGGCCCGGTGCCGCCAATTTGCGCTTTGCCGCCAACAAAAAGGCGGACCTTTGTGGGGTCCGCCTCTTGCACCGGCACTGTCGTCTCGAATTTCAGCGCCATGTCAGTCGAACGGGCCGACTCGGCATTGATGCTGATCAATTCCTGGGCAGCATACCCACACGGTCCGGGCAAACGCAACATCGCTGTCCTGCCGCGTGGGTACAATGCACGGCGTTACCGATCGCGTCGCCTGGCCGTTTTTCGCCTTTGGCGCCTCATAACTATTCCGGGGTGCAGCACTGGCCGGCTTGGATCGGCGGGCACGGCATCGATCCATAGGAGCAGAAGACGCAACAGTCCCCCGGCAGCGGCTTCAGCCGCTCCCCACACCCCTTGCAGTCATAGAAGAACTGGCAGGCGTCCGTGGGCATTTGCTCAGCGGGCCCGATGCCCGCACTTGGGGCAAGTGATGGTGGACTTTAGGGTCATGGCGCTCCTGCTTGCCATCAAGCATATAGGCGTTGCTGCCCGGGTTCGTTACCGCCGTCCACGGCGGGGCATGCCAAACGGAGATACCACCCGCAGCAGGCGAGCGCTGGACTTGGGGGCGGGGAGGTGCCAGAACGCCCGCGTCGCCAACGGCAATCCAAGCGTGATGGCGATGAAAAGTCTTTCTGCTCAAGCTGTTCACCTGGTGGAATTCGCAGACCTTCGGCACCCAGTTCTGGACCTGGATGTATGGCGAAGCGGTCGGCGAGGATGAATTCGGCAACCTCTATTACCGCACCACCGGCGGCAAGATCGACCCGACGCTCGGCTTCGAGCGGCGCTGGGTGATCTACAACGGCTATGCGGAAGCCTCGAGCGTGCCGCCGTCCTGGCATGGCTGGCTGCACCACACGGTCGATACGCCGCCGACGCAGGAAAGCTACAAGCCGCGCGCCTGGCAGAAGCCGCACCGGCCCAATATGACCGGCACGCCCGGCGGCTTTGCGGCCGCCCGGCTCGACGCTTGCCGCCGGCCGCCGCCCCAAGGCCACCGGCGACTACAAGGCCTGGACGCCGGAGCGGTGATGGCTCCGGCCGCGCCGGCTCGTTCACCACTGAAGCATCTGCCACACGGGGTTTGGGCACTCGGTCTCGTCAGCCTGTTCATGGATCTCTCCTCCGAGATGATCCATGCGCTGTTGCCGCTCTATCTTGTCACCATGCTCGGCGCCTCGATGGTCGAGGTCGGCATCATCGAGGGCATCGCCGAGGCCACCGCGATGATCGTCAAGATTTTCTCCGGCACGCTCAGCGACTGGCTCGGCCGGCGCAAGCTGCTCGCCGCCGTGGGCTACGGGCTCGCGGCCTTCACCAAGCCGGTGTTCCCGCTGGCCACGAGCCTAATCTGGATCGTCGCAGCGCGCTTCGTCGACCGTATCGGCAAGGGCATCCGTGGCGCGCCCCGCGATGCACTCATCGCCGACATCACGCCGAGGGCGTTGCGCGGCGCCGCCTTCGGTTTGCGTCAGGCGCTCGATACGGTTGGCGCCTTTCTCGGACCCGTTATAGCGATCGCCCTCATGTGGCTGACCGGGGACCAATTCAGGATCGTGTTCTGGATCGCGGTCGTACCGGCCCTGGTGTCGTTTGCGCTGATCGTGTTCATGGTCGAGGAGCCGGCGCGCACGCCGACGCCCGGCAAACCGGTTGAGAATCTGCGAATGGCGGATTGTCTGCGGCTGCCGGCGGAGTTCTGGATCGTGGTCGCCATCGCCAGCGTGCTTTCGTTGGCGCGCTTCAGCGAAGCTTTCCTCGTACTCAAGGCGCAAAACGTCGGTATTCCGATCGCATTCGTTCCGGTGGTCATGGTGGTGATGAGCGCGGTCTATGCGCTCACCTCCTATCCGGCGGGTGCGATTTCCGACCGGATCGGCCGGCGCGGCGTGCTGATCGCCGGGACCGCGACCCTGATCGTTGCCGACCTCGTGCTGGCGTTCGCCGGTAGCATCGGCTTTGCGCTGGTCGGCGTCGCCCTCTGGGGCCTGCACATGGGGCTCACGCAAGGTTTGCTGTCGGCGATGGTAGCGGACACCGCGCCGGCCGATGCTGCGCGGCACAGCCTTCGGCCTGTTCAATCTTGCCGGCGGCATTGCCGTGCTGTTGGCGAGCATCGGCGCCGGTGCGCTGTGGGATGGCTACGGGCCAGTCGCGACCTTCGCGGTTGGCGCCGTGGTCACCGCCGTAGGGCTTGTCGGCCTGCTGGCCTTATCGGGACGGCCGCACGCAAAGCCTGCCTGACCGCCCTTTCGCCGCCGCATTCCCCGTGTTAACCGGGCATCGCCCTGGGCGAGGCCAATCCGTGCCCGCCAGGCCCGGAACAGCCAGGTTTTATGGCGCGATCGTCGCTCACCGCGTGTTGGGTTGTGTTGGCCGCGCTGCTGGCGAGCCCGGCATCGGCGCAATTCGGCACCATCTTCAACAGTGGCCCGCCGCGTCCGCCGGCCGACGTGCCGAGCGCGCCGCCCTCCAATATGCCGCCGCCGCCCGGCAATTTTCCGCGCAATGCGCCGCCGCCACCGGACGATTTCCGTTCCAATGAGCCGCCGTCGCGGCCGCTGCCGGCGCCGATGAGTCTGCCGCCGTCAAGCCGCCCGGGTGGCGGCACCATCCAATCGCAGCCGTTGGCGCCGCCGCCCGGCGCCACCGCGGCGCCGCCGCCGCCGCAGACCAGCCGGCCCAAGGCGCGGCGCGCGGTCCGGTCCAGACGCTGCCCGGCCTGCCTCCCGGGATTCGTCAGCCGCGCGGCACGCCTGAGCCGGCCGATACCACGCCGCAGCCGGGCGACCAGGTGGTGGTCGAGCCGCCGCCGCAGCGCATCACCAATCCGACCGCGATATTCTCCGGCCTCGACAAGATCACCGGCCGCATCATCACCTTCGACGTCGCCATCAATGAAACCGTGCAATTCGGCGCGTTGCAGATGACGCCGCGCGTCTGCTATTCGCGGCCGCCGACCGAGACGCCGAACACCGACGCCTTCGTCGAAGTCGACGAGGTGACGCTGCAAGGCGAGATCAAACGCATCTTCACCGGCTGGATGTTCGCGGCGAGCCCCGGCCTGCACGCGGTCGAGCACCCGGTCTACGACGTGTGGATCACCGACTGCAAAGGCGCGCCCAATGCGGCGGTGGCGGAAGCCCCCGGCCAGCAGCCGGCGGAGGCCAAGCCGGCCGCACCAACGCCGCCGCCGCCGAAGCCGCAAAAGCCGCGCCCGCCGCCGCGGCAGCAGGGCTTCTTCCCGTTCCGTTAGCGCGTGCGCTTTAGGAAATTTCGCCAATTCGCGCCAACGCTTCGGCGCCGCTGACCGGGCGCTCGGTCGTGAGCGCTCCGAAATCGGCGTCGCCCACGATCGCTTCCTCGAGCAGCCGGTGATAGCGCCGCTTCGGCACTTCGACCGCGCCGAAGGTCTTCAAGTGATCGGTGACGTATTGCGTGTCGAGCAGCCGGTAGCCGCCGGCGCGCAGGCGCGCGATCAGATGCACCAGCGCGATCTTGGAAGCGTCGCGCGCGCGGTGGAACATGCTTTCGCCGAAGAAGGCGCGGCCGAGCGAGACGCCGTAAAGCCCGCCGACCAGCTTGTCGCCGTCATAGACCTCGACGGTGTGGCAATGGCCGTGCTCGAACAGGCCGCGATAGATCCGGCGGATGCGCGTATTGATCCAGGTGCGGGCGCGGTCGTGCTTGGCCTCGGCGCAGCCGTCGATCACCGCGTCGAAGTCGCGATCGACCCACACCGTGAACGGGGTCGCGCGCACGGTGCGCGCCAGCCGCGCCCGGCACATGGAACCCGTCGAGCGGGATGATGCCGCGCATGTCCGGCTCGATCCAGTAGAGCGCCGGATCGTCCGCGCTTTCCGCCATCGGGAAGATGCCGCAGGCATAGGCCTTGAGCAGCACCTCCGGCGTGATCTCGATGAATGCGTTTTCGCGGTTGGCCATGCGGACTTAGCGGGTTCACTGCAGGACCGACCATTCTAGGCGGACGACCGGGCAGCGGGCGAGAGCGGATTTAACCATTCCCTCACGATGACATGACTAACTTGGCGAAATATTGAACAGAAATAGCCCGGCCGGCGTTGGGGTCAGTGCGTGTGCCACGCCACTGCAAGGCAGCTGGAACCGGGGCCGACGAAGGATTGGGGATGATGCCGACGCGGCGAACCTGCGTTCTGGTGGTCGAGGATGAGATTCTGATCAGCAATCTGATCGCCGAGGTCCTGGCCGACAGCGGTTTTGCCGTGCATCGACGGCGAGCGCCGAGGAGGCGCTGGCTTACGTCAAGTCGCACACGACGTCGACGTGCTGTTCACCGACATCAATCTCCCGGGCGGCATGGACGGCTCGACGCTGGCCGAGCAGGTGCGCGAGCAGCGGCCGGACCTGCCGATCGTCTATTGCTCGGGGCGCTATTCGCCGTCGGCGCTGGCGCCGCTGGTGTCGCGCTCGATCTTCGTGAAGAAGCCCTACGATCTGGCCGACGTGTGCACGCTGCTCGAGCGGCTCACTTCGGCGTCTCACTAAAACTAAACGTCACGCTTCCATCCCGCCTTGGCGAAGGAACTGCTCGAGCCAGTGGATGTGGTAGTTGCCGTCGATGATGTCCTTCTCGCGCACCAGCGCGCGGAACAGCGGCAGCGTGGTCTCGATGCCGTCCACCACCACCTCGTCGAGCGCGCGCTTCAGCCGCATCAGGCATTCGGTGCGGGTCTTGCCGTGCACGATCAGCTTGCCGACCAGTGAGTCGTAATAAGGCGGGATGGTGTAGCCCTGATAGACCGCGGAATCGATGCGCACGCCGAGGCCGCCGGGCGGATGATAGTGCAGGATCTTGCCGGGCGAGGGGCGGAACGACACCGGATTCTCGGCATTGATGCGGCACTCGATGGCGTGGCCGTGGAATTCGACGTCGTTCTGCTTGAGCGTGAGCTTGGCGCCGGCGGCGATGCGGATCTGCTCGAAGATCAGATCGATGTCGGTGATCATCTCGGTCACCGGATGCTCGACCTGGATGCGCGTGTTCATTTCGATGAAATAGAATTTGCCGTCCTCGTAGAGGAATTCGACGGTGCCGACGCCGAGATAGGAGATCTCGCGCATCGCCTTGGCCACCGTCTCGCCGATGGTGTTGCGCGCCTGCGTGTTGAGCGCGGGCGAGGGGCTTTCCTCCAGCACTTTCTGATGGCGGCGCTGCAGCGAGCAGTCGCGCTCGCCGAGATGGATGGCGTTGCCCTTGCCGTCGCCGAGCACCTGGATTTCGATGTGGCGCGGCTTCTCCAGATATTTTTCCAGATAGACCGCGTCGTCGCCGAAGGCGGCTTTGGCTTCCGAGCGCGCGGTCGACAGCGCGGTCGAAAGCTCGGCCGCCGAGCGCGCGACCTTCATGCCGCGCCCGCCGCCGCCGGCCGCCGCCTTGATCAGCACCGGATAGCCGATCTCGTTGGCGATCTTGGTCGCTTCCGCGTCCGAGGTGACGCCGCCGTCCGAGCCCGGCACCACCGGAATGCCGAGGCGCTTGGCGGTGCGCTTGGCCTCGATCTTGTCGCCCATGAGGCGGATGTGTTCGGCCTTGGGGCCGATGAACTGCACGTCGTGGTCGGCGAGGATTTCGGCAAAGCGCGCGTTCTCCGACAGAAAGCCGTAGCCGGGATGCACCGCGTCGGCGCCGGTGATCTCGCAGGCCGAGAGAATGGCCGGGACGTTGAGATAGCTGTCCTTCGCCGCCGGCGGGCCGATGCACACGCTCTCGTCGGCGAAGCGCACATGCATGGCGTCGGCGTCGGCGGTGGAATGCACCGCGACGGTCGGAATGCCGAGCTCCTTGCAGGCGCGCAGCACCCGCAGCGCGATCTCGCCGCGATTGGCGATGAGGATTTTATCGAACATCGGGTCGGTCCGACGCCGCGGTCAGGCGCCGTCACTCGATGATCACCAACGGCTCGCCGAATTCGACCGGCTGGCCGTCCTCGAACAGAATCTGGATCACGGTGCCGGCGCGCGGCGCCGGAATCTGGTTCATGGTCTTCATCGCTTCGATGATCAGCAGCGTGTCGCCGGCTTTCACCTTGCTGCCGATCTCGATGAACGGCTTGGCGCCGGGCTCCGGCGACACCGTAGGCGGTGCCGACCATGGGCGAGATCACGACGCCCGGATGCTTGGCCGGATCGAGCGGCGCGGCGATCGGATTCGCGCGGCCGCGGCTGCGGCGCAGGTGCGCGGCGGCGCGCTGGGCCGGTGCGGGCGCCACGGCGCCGCGCGCGACGCGCACGCGCTGGCCGTCCTGCTCGATCTCGATTTCGGTCAGGCCGGTCTCGTCCAGCAGCTTGGTGAGCTCGTGGATCAGTTCGTGGTCGACCGAGCGGGGTTTTCGGCGATTTTGCCATCAGCTAATCCGTTTAGCGTTGTCTTTTAGTGTTACTTTTCAGTATTTTTCTTGCGCGCCGATCAATGCCGGCGAGGCCGGTGATCGCCAGCGCATAGCCGTCGATGCCGAAGCCGCAGATCACCGCCTTCGCCGCCTTCGACACATAGGAATTGTGCCGGAAGCTTTCGCGCGCGTGGATATTGGTGATGTGGATTTCGATCACCGGCAGCTTCACCGCCAGCAGCGCGTCGAGAATGGCGATCGACGTCGTGGTGTAGCCGGCCGGAGTTGATCACGATGCCGGCCGCCTTCTTGGCGTGCGCTTCCTGGATCCAGTTGACCAGCTCGCCTTCGATGTTCGACTGGCGGAACACCAGATCGAGGCCGAAGCGCTTGGCGGTGGCGCGGCACAGCTTCTCCACGTCGGCGAGCGTGGCGTGGCCGTATTTCTCCGGCTCGCGCGTGCCGAGCATGTTCATATTGGGGCCGTTGAGGACGTAGATCGTCTGAGCCATGGGCTGTTCGGACCGGCGGGCGTGTTTGAAGTCTAAGGCGTTGAAAGCGTTCCGCGCTTTATAGGTGGCGGACGGCGCCAAGGGGAAGCCCGGCCGGCAATCAGGCTTAAAGCGCCGCGCGGGCTAGCCGCACTTGAGTCTCGGCCGCGGCCCAATCGATGACCTCCTTGATCGCCGTTAACCTTCTTCGCCCGGCGGCCTTGGCCTTGGTGAAGATGTCGATCTGGCGGTCGGCGCTGGTGCCGTCGGCGATACGATCGTGTCCAGGTGCTTGATGTCGGCCTCGCAGCCGAGCGCCGCGACGTCCTCGGCGAGAAAATCGAGCACCTGGTCGAGCCATGCCTTGGCGTCGAGCGGCGAGCGCGCGAACGGATCGACGAAGGTGGCGGCGATGCCGTAGCGCTGGGCATGCCACTTGTTCTCCTGCGTGATGGCGCGGCCGACCCGGTCGAAGCCGGCATTGAGCGCGCGGTCGCGGTCGAGCGCGCGCACCAGGCAGCGGAACAACGCGGCGATCGCGACCGCGTCGTCGAGCCGCGTGCAACTGTCGGCGATGCGCAATTCGATGGTCGGGTTCGCCAGCGACGGCCGCAGCGCCCACCAGATATAGCTCGCGTCCGGGATGATCTTGGCCCAGACCAGCGCGGCGACGAATTCGTCGTACTCCTCGTTGGTGCGGAACAGTTCGGGCAAGCCGGTGCGCGGCAACTCGTCATAGGCCGCCAGCCGGTAGCCGCGCAGGCCGGTGAGATGGCCCTGCCAGAACGGCGACGAGGTCGAGAGCGCCAGCAGCAGCGGCAGATAGGGCGTCAGCCGCATGATCAGATTGATGCGGGTGTCGAGGTCGGGCACCTCGACATGCACATGCATGCCGCACAGCATGTTGCGGTAACCGATCATCTGCAGATCGTCGATGATGGCGTCGTAGCGCTGCTTTCGGCGTGACGGTTTGCTCGGGCCAGAAGGCGAGCGGGAAGGTGCCCATGGCGGCAAGGCCGAGATTGCGCTCGGCTGCCGCCTTCGCAAGCGTGCGGCGGTAATGCAGCAGATGGGCGCGCGCTTCGCTTCATGCTGGTGCAAGGCGGCGTCGCCACCTCGATCTGCGACTGCAACATTTCGGTCATCACGCGGTCGCCGAGTTGCTTCTGGGCGAGGGCGAGGAATTTCTTGTCGCTGCGGTGCACGGCCCGGCGCGTCTTGGCGTCGAACACGAAATATTCCTCTTCGATGCCGATCGTGTACATGCGCGCAACAACTCGCCCGGAGCAGCCGAGTTCCTTGGTACATGCAAATGAAGTCTATCGCGACGCAAAAAACGGCCGCCGGGCGAGAACGCCGCGGCGGCCGGGTACAGATTGAAATTTTGCGGGCGGCTTTTCGCCGTCAGCAGGTCGGCTTGCCGCAGCGCGCGGTATTGATCTTTTCCTGCAGCGCGGGCAGGCCGACGGCGCCGATCACCACGTCGGAGCCGATCACATAGCTCGGCGTGCCGTTCAAGCCGAGCGCTTCGGCGAGCTTGAAGTTCTCCTGCAAGGTGCTCTTCACCTCGGGGCTGGCCATGTCCTTTTCCAGTCGGCCCATGTCGATGCCGATCTCCTTGGCGACGGCGAGCGCGCGCGCCTTGTCGGCCTGCGCCGCGGCCGCCGAGCAGCTTCTGGTGGAATTCGAGATATTTCTTGCCGCTCTTGTCCTGCATGCGCACGGCGACCGCGACCTCGGCCGCTTCCACCGAGCCCGGTCCGAGCACGGGGAATTCCTTGAGCACGACCTTGAGCTTGGGATCGTCCTTCATCAGCGTGAGCATGTCGGCCATGGCGCGCTTGCAGTAGCCGCAATTGTAATCGAAGAACTCGACGAAGGTGACGTTGCCGTCCGGATTGCCGAGCACGACCTGGTGCGGCGAGGAGAACAGCGCCTGCGCATGCTCCTTGACCGCGGTCTTGTGCTTCTCGGCTTCCGCGGCGGTCTGGCGCTTCTCGAGCTCGGTCATCGCCTCCTGCAGCACCTCCGGATGCGCGATCAGATAGTCGTGCACGATGCGTTCGATCTCGCTCTTCTGCGGTGCGGAGAACTCGTCGGCGCGTGACGCTTGCGGCAGGCGTGCAGCCAGCAACGCGGCACAGACGGCGGCGATAAGGCGCGGGCGTAATGTCATTGGGGCGGGGTCCTTGTGTTAAAAGCGGGTTTTGGCAGCTGTCGGTTTTTTGACGTTGACGATGTCGTCGGCGCGCACCCAGGCCGGCGAGCCGACCGGCAAGCGGGTCTTGGCGCGCGCGGCGAGCTGTGCCGCGGTCTTGATATCGCCGCGGGTGAAGGCGGCCTGCGCGGAGGCAAGATCGGCTTGCGCGAGGTCGCCCTTGCGGCCATAGGCCATGGCGAGCTGGGTATAGGCGTCCGGCGCTTCCGGTTCGCGCGTGATCGCCACGCGCAACAGCTCGGCTGCTTCGTCGGCGACCGCCGGATTGTTGGTCGCGATCAGCGCCTGCGCCAGCATGATCTCGATCAGCGGCGCGCTATGCGAGAGCGCCACCGCATGGCGCAGCGGCGCAACCGCTTCGGCCGGATGGCCGCCTTCCAGCAGCGCCTGGCCCTTGAGCTCATAGAAATAAGGATTGTTCGGCTGCGTCTGGATCAGGCCGTCGATCTGCGCGAGCGCCTGGCGCAAATCGGAATGCCGGTAGGTCGAGATGGCGCGGGCGTAGCGCGCCGGCAGGCTGTGGTCGCCGAGCGGATAGCGGCGCGCGACCGTGTCGGGCCGGTCCAGGAAGCCGGACAATTTCGCCCGCATCAGGTCGTGGCGCAGTTGCAGTTCGGGCGAATCCTTGCGGTCCCAATAGGGGCTCGCTTTGGCGATCGCTTCAAGCGCGGCGACGCGTTCGGCCGGCATCGGATGGGTCTGCAGATAGGGATCGACGTAGCGCGAATTGAACAAGAATTCGTTGGTCAGCCGCTTGAACAAATCGACCATGCCCTTGGGCGACTGGCCGGTGGCGTTGAGGAATTTCACGCCGGCATGGTCGGCCTGGTCTTCCTGGGTGCGCACATAGGCGAGCAGCGAGCGTTGGATCGCCGACTGCGGCGCCATGATCGCGGCCGGGCCGATTTGGCCGGCATTGCCGGAGCGCGCGCCCGCCACCATGGCGCCGACGCCGAGCAGCATGGCGACGATCGACTGCGGTCTGCGCCGCGGCGAGCTGCTCGCGCAGGCGCGACAGATGTCCGCCCGCAAGGTGGCCGGTCTCGTGCGCGAACACGCCGATGACCTCGTTCGGTGTCTTGGCGTCGAACAGCGCGCCGGCATTGATGAAGATGTGGCGCCCGTCCATGACGAAGGCGTTGAACGAGCGGTCGTTGAGCACGACCACCTTGACGTTCTGCTTGGCGAGGTCGGCCGCGCGCAGGATCGGCTGCGCGTAATCGCGCAACAGCTGCTCGATCTCGGTGTCGCGGATCGACCGGCAGGCCGCGGGTGGCCTGGTCCTGGGCGCGCGCGGGGCTAACCGCGGGCCCCGCGCCGCTGGCTGCGACCGCGACCGCGGTCACAATCGCCAGCGCGCGCCCTGCTGGCGCCAAGCCCTCGTCCTGATAGGTGTGCCGTCTTCGATCATGCCGATTTTCGATACCGAATAAGCGTGAACCTAGTGACGGCCTGCAAGGCGGTCAACGCGGCCGGCGATCACGACTGAGTCATGAAAAACGCTTGCGCGGGCCAAGCAATCCGTCGAATGCGGCAACAGCGGGGCAGGGGCCAGGGCCCGGGCTAAAACCCATGCTTGAGGCGGCAAAACAGCTATTGATGCCCTCCAAACGCAGCAATGTGCCGCCATTTATCGTCATGGACGTGATGGCGGCGGCGGCGCGAATCGAGGCGGCCGGCGCCCGGGTCGTCCATATGGAGGTGGGCCAGCCGGCGGCGCCGGCGCCGGCGACCGCGCTCGAAGGCGGCGCAGGCCGCGCTCGCCGGGCGCATCGGCTATACCGAAACGCTCGGGATTCCGTCGTTGCGCGCGCGCATCGCCCGCCATTACGCCGAGACTTATGATCTTGCGCTCGATCCCGGCCGCGTGGTGGTGACCACCGGCTCCTCGGGCGGTTTCATCCTGGCGTTTCTGGCGCTGTTCGAGGCCGGCGACCGGGTGGCGCTGGCCAATCCCGGCTATCCGCCCTACCGGCATATTCTGTCCGCGCTCGGCTGCGAGCCGGTGCTGATCGAGACCTCGGCCGAGACGCGCTGGGCGCTTTCGGCCAAGGCGCTGATCGCCGCCCACCGCAAGAAGCCGCTGGACGGCGTGGTGATCGCCAGCCCGGCCAATCCGACCGGCACCATGATGGACGCCGACGCGCTGGCGCGCCTGATCGCGGTCGCAGAAACCGAAGGCATCCGCGTGATCTCCGACGAGATCTATCACGGCCTCGACTATGCCTTCGCGGCCGAGACCGCGGCCAATCTGTCGGCGCGCGCGGTGGTGATCAATTCCTTCTCGAAATATTTCTGCATGACCGGCTGGCGCGTCGGCTGGATGGTGGTGCCGGAAAGTCTGGTGCGCCCGATCGAGCGGCTGCAGGGCAATCTCGCGATCTCGGTGCCGACGCTGGCGCAAATCGCCGCCGAAGCCGCCTTCGATGGGCGCGACGAGATGGAGGCGGTCAAGCACGGCTACGAGGAGAACCGCCGCATCCTCACGGAAGGGCTGCCGAAAGCCGGGCTCGACAAATTCCTTCCCGTCGATGGCGCGTTTTATCTTTACGCCGACATCTCGCGCTTCTCCGACGACAGCCTGGATTTCGCCAAGCGCATGCTGGAGCAGGCGCATGTGGCGGCGACGCCCGGCATCGATTTCGATCCGGTCAACGGCCACAATTTTTTGCGTTTCTGCTACGCCGGCTCGGCCGCCGAAATGCACGAGGCGGTGGAGCGGATTGGCGCGTGGTTGAAGGCATAGGCCATTTTTCGCTCATTCCCGCGCACGCGGGAAACCAGTGTCGCAAATTAAGCGCCACCACGTTCTGGGTCCCCGCTTTCGCGGGGACGAGCGCCTTTCAGAACTCGACGTCGAGCTCCACCACCTCGTCCGGCTCGGCCTTCGCCGCCGCCACCCATTCCTGCATCGCCGGCATCGCCATGATCGCCTTGCAATAGGCGGCGCAGTCGGAATCGAGTTTCACGTCATAGCTGAGAAAGCGCGTCACCACCGGAGCGAACATGGCGTCGGCCATGCAGGGCTTGCCGCCGAACAGGAACGGTCCCTTGGCCTTGGCAAGGCACTCGCGCCAGATGCTCAGGATTCGGTCGATGTCGGCCTGCGCGCCGGCCCAGACCTTAAAGCCGGGATGATGCGCCTTCAGGTTCATCGGCAGCGCCGAGCGCATGTTGGAAAAGCCGGAATGCATCTCGCCGCAGATCGAGCGGCAATGCGCGCGCGCCGCGCGCGGCTTCGGCAGCAGGCCGGCGTCGGGCAGGATCTCGTTGAGATATTCCCCGATGGCCAAAGTGTCCCAGACCTTGATGCCGTCATGGGTGAGGCAGGGCACCAGGAAGGAGGGCGACAGCAGCAGCAATTCGGCGCGGGTCGAGGGATCGTCGCTGGCGACCGCCTGCTCGTCGAATTCGAGCCCGGCCATCTTGCACAGCAGCCAGCCGCGCAGCGACCAGGAGCCGTAGTTCTTGCTGGCAATGGTTAGGGTAGCCTTGGCCATGGGGCGCAAATGTCCCTCGTCAACGGCCCGGCCCCCGCAGCTTAGACGAAAGTTCTGACCGATCAATAGTTTCCCGTGATGCAAAATAGCGGCCGGGATGGCTTTTCCCCAAGCAATCCGGCCTTAAACTCGACTGCCCAGAATTTTATCTCGCAGTGCAGCATAAAATGCTCTAGCGTCGACTCGCGGTCCGCCGGGGCCGCCGGGGACTGGATGCTCTATCAAGCCTATCAGGCGCATTCCGACATCATGGTGCCGGTGCGCGCGCTTGCCGGCATGGCGGCCAAGACCGTGGGCGAAAAGCTCAACGGCTCGGCGCGGCCGTCGCCGCTCGGCAATCTCACCGCCGCCTACGAGCTGATCGCGCGCGCGGGGCTCACCCATGAGCGCCCGCCTTACGGCATCGACAGCGTCACGATGGGCAATCGCGAGGTGGCGGTCACGGAAGAGGCCGCCGAGGTGACGCCGTTCGCGACGCTTCTGCACTTCAAGAAGGACATCGAGCAGGCGCAGCCGCGCGTGCTGCTGGTGGCGCCGCTGTCCGGCCATTTCGCGACGCTCTTGCGCGCCACCGTGCGCACCATGCTGGCCGAGCACGACGTCTACATCACCGACTGGCACAATGCGCGCGATGTCGCGGGCGCGCACGGCCGCTTTCGGCTTCGACGAATACATCGCGCACCTGATCCGCTTCCTGGAAACCATCGGGCCGGGCGCGCATATCGTGGCGGTGTGCCAGCCCTGCGTCGCCGCGCTGGTGGCGGCGAGCGTAATGGCGCAGAGCGACAATCATGCCGCACCGCGCTCGATGACGCTGATGGCCGGGCCGATCGACACCCGAGTCAATCCGACCAAGGTCAACGAACTCGCCAAGGGCAAGCCGATCGAGTGGTTCGAGAAAAACCTGATCGCCAGCGTGCCGCACCGCTATGGCGGGGCCAAGCGCAAGGTTTATCCCGGCTTCGTGCAGCTCGCCGCCTTCATGAGCATGAACATCGAGCGGCACGTCAAAGCCCATCGCGAACTGTACGAGCAGCTGGCGAACGGCGAGCACGTCAAGGCCGCCGCCACCAAGGCGTTCTACGACGAATATTTCGCGGTGCTCGATCTGACCGCCGAATTCTATCTGGAGACGGTGCGGCTGGTGTTTCAGGAGCACGCGCTGCCGCTCGGCGCGCTCACCTATCACAATCAAAAGGTCGAGCCGCGCGCGATCAAGCGCACCATGCTGTTCACGGTGGAAGGCGAGAAGGACGACATCTGCGCGGTCGGGCAGACGCTGGCCGCGCACGACCTGTGCTCAAGCTTGCGGCCCTCGCGCAAGCGCCACCACATGCAGGCCGGCGTCGGGCATTACGGCGTGTTCAGCGGCCGCACCTGGCAGCAGCAGATTTATCCGATGGTGAAGAACGTCATTTTGCAGAGCGATTGAGAGCGGGCACGCAGCCGGGTGCGTCGCTAATCGCGATGCGCCATAGCCGTCTCAAGAAGCGTCGGAGCGCCGGTTTTGACACCGGCGCTCTTTAATTCGCTATTACGTTCCATGCTGGGCAAGCTTCTTGTCACTCAGATTCCGGTCCTGCCAAAGCTCCATCACTGCAAGCAGCACGACAAGGGCACCGAGGACAAAATGCCAGTACCGGAGTTCGCCAGTGCCAGCGTAGCCAAAGACGAATGGCGATGCAGTCAGCCACAGTCCGCAGGCAAGTTCCAACCACTCCTCGGAGGCGCGCAGCACCATTATCTCCATTTGGGCCAGTGACAGGACCAACGCGCCGACAATGACGGTGTTCATCACCACGAACTGAGAATCGACC
The DNA here is from genome assembly GCA_963781875.1 of uncultured Alphaproteobacteria bacterium. Classification (GTDB taxonomy): domain Bacteria; phylum Pseudomonadota; class Alphaproteobacteria; order Rhizobiales; family Xanthobacteraceae; genus Pseudolabrys. The sequence goes on along the minus strand of CAWAHP010000004.1, from coordinate 532,430 downwards.
GCATTTGCCATCCATGGGGAAATCACGATCAGCACGCCTATGTGCATGCTGCTCCAATCCTCCCAAGTGCGGTGGACGGCCAAAATCCGTATGCCTGCCATGGTAACCTCCATCAAATAGAATTCGACGGCATACATCGGCGGCAAAAATAGGCTCATCCATTCAGAATGGTGATGACCGTATAAAGCCGCATCTGAATGCATGCCTAAGACTAAAGTCGAAGTATTTCATCACCCGCGCATTGATCCAGATCAATGCCGGTGAAAACATCGATGCGATTGAAAATTGCAGAAACTGATCGCCCACTTCATTGGTTTTGCTCGTCTGCAACGCGCATAGCGGGTGGGTAGTTACGTTTGTCCAATCATTAGAACAATTGAAAGCCCGGCAAGCGTCGAATGCAGACATCACCTTGCGTCTAACGTCGATGTCATTATTCCCTTCACACGCGGACAAGTCCTGGCCTGCGGGACGGCGGGCTGCGCGGCCGCTTAGCGGAGTGGGTGCGTATTTCCTTCACATAAAAGCCGTCGCAGTTATCAACGGTTCCGAAGCGCCACTTGATCCAGATCAAAGCCGCTGCCGCGTTATCCCGCTCTAATTTTTACGCACATTGGAGAGACTCGCGGCTGAGGAGCTTCGGAACTTTCTTCGATGCGCAAATCGAGGACGCTCTTGGGCGGGAATTGTCTCCCTCTAGGTACCGCCCAGGGGCGCCCCGGTTTTCTTTCGATCAAGTCGTTGCAGGCATCGTGTTGACAATTGCCGCCGGATTGATCGGGCAAGGAGCCGGCAATGACACTCTTGAGCCGGCGTAAATTCGCCGCTGGCGTGGCGTTGCTGCCTTGTCTCGCCTATCCCGGCCGCGCGCAGACGGCTTTGCCGAAATTGATCGTCGCCAAGGACCCGAGCTGCGCCTGCTGCGGGTCTTGGATCAAGTATTTGAGAGCGGACGGCTTTGTTGTCGACATCGTCGAGAGCACGAACATGGATCGCATTAAGGCCGATCTTGGCGTGCCCGCCGCCTTGCAGTCCTGCCACACCGCTGAAATTGGCGGCTATGTGATCGAAGGCCACGTGCCGGCCGCCGCGATCCGGCGCTTGCTGGCGGAGCAGCCGCGAGCCACCGGTCTTGCTGTTGCCGGCATGCCATCGAGCGCGCCCGGCATGGATGTTGCGGACGCTTCCGATAGTTACGACGTCACCCTGTTCGGTGCGTCCAAGCAACAGCGCTATGCGCGCTATCGGGGCCTTCGCGAAATCTCGAACTAAAGATCGTGTCCGCGCTTCGGCCGTTGGCAGAGCGATTAAGCGCGACCACGCAAAAAAAACGGCCCCGCGGGGATCACGTGGGGCCGTATAGTGGGGACCGCGACAGGAGTTGACGCAGTCCCCTTCACGAGCACGGCGCCGGTGACGGGCCGGCGCCGCGCGTCGCCCTTATCCTTCGAGCAAGGCGTAGGCTTCCTCGCCGTGCACGGCGTGGTCGCCAACCCGCAACGTCTTGTCATCCATGCGCAACGGCACGATGAACGAGATGATCTTCAAGATGATGAAGGTGGCGATCGCGTTGAACACGATGATGAACAACGCCGCTTCCACTTGCAGCACGAACTGCTGGAAGTTGCCGTAGAGCCAGCCGGTGGTGCTCACGCCCGGCGCTTCCTTGTCGGTGCCGATGTAGAGCAGCATGGCCGGATTGGCCAATATGCCGGTCAGCAAGCCGCCGGTCAGTCCCGCCACGCCGTGGGTCGAAAACACCCCGAGCGTGTCGTCCACCTTGCGCTTCATCTTGGTGGTCTGCAGCTTGTTCATGGCCAGCCACGGGATGATGCCGGCGACGACGCCGGTGATGATCGCGCCATAGCCGTCCACGTAACCAGCGCCGGGCGTGATGGCGACCAGGCCGGCGATCATGCCGTTGATCATGCCGACGACGGAAGGCTTGCCGTTACCCATCGTGTCCATGATGACCCAGACCAGCAGCGCAGTCGCGGTGGCGATGTTGGTGTTGAGCACGGCCGCGCCGGCGTTGGCGTTCGCGAAGTAGGGATCGCCGCCGTTGAAGCCGTTCCAGCCCAGCCAAAGGATGCCGGCGCCGGTCAGTGCCATGATCAGGTTGTTCGGCGGGAAGTTGTCGCGATCCGCCGGCAACCGCGGGCCGACCAGCCACGCCGCCATGAAGCCCGATGTGCCGGCGGCGAGATGGAGGTACCATACTGCTCATTATCATCGTCATCATATTGCTTGGCGGTTTTAGCGGGTTCGGTGGCGGCCCGTTTTACGGGACCGGCTACTACGGCGGCGGCGGCCTTGGGCTCGTGCTGGTGATCGTGTTGATCCTGGTGTTGCTCGGTAGACTTTGAGCTACCGACAAGTATTGGTCTTGATTAAGCCCCGCTTCGGCGGGGCTTAATGCATTACCCACCGGAAAAAATTAACTGGTCAATTCTGTACAGACATGCCACCGGCATGAGCCCTAGCCTCATTGCGTTGGGCGTCCCTCGCCCCCCGTTGAACGCCCACCCGTGAAGCCCAAGCCGCAATTGCCGCAGCCGGGGTCAATTTTTTTCAGCAGCGGATTTTGCCGCGCCTTTCCGTCATTGCGGGCCACGCCAATGCATCCGCCGAACGTTACACGCTCAACTGAACATTATCTTGCGATGTCGAGGACGTGAGCCTCACGGCGCAAAACGCGCTCGGCAGCGGAAACTTCGACGCTTGCTCCAACGCGGCGACGGCCTAGACCCCCAGCAGTCATAATTATTCATTCCGCTCCGGCGGCCATCGGGCCAATACCGGTTGAACCAAAGCTCTCATAGCCGCGACTAACGGCAGCGTTGCGTCGGTCCGGATGCGGGCCGGCCGCGGCGAGTTTTGACGTTTTCAGACACAGCCACGGAGACTCGATGATGCGCGGCCATGCACGGTTCGGGACGTCACGCGGCTTGATATTCGCATTCATCTGTTTGGGTCTGCTCGCGGCCGGATGTTCCAAGTCCGACGACGCCGATGGGCCGCTCGATACCAGCCGCCTGCCGCGCGTCGCCGGCGCCAAGGAAGTCTTCGCCGGCGCGGCCACCACGATTTTCACCTCGCCCGAACTCGGTGGCGCAGACCGCCGACACCGTCGGCAAGACGCTCGCCGCCGCCGGTTGGCAGGCTTATGCCGCGCCGAACACCCAGCAAGCCGTCAATCCGAGCCTGCGCATCATGTCGCTCAAGCGGGGGCCGCAGGCGCTCAACGTGTTCATCTCGCTCGCGCCCGCGCAGGGCAACGCCACCAGCGTGAGCTACACCGCGGTGGCGCTCAAAAACGATCTGCCGTTTCCCAAGGATGCCAGTAACATCGAGTTCGACCCGGACAAGCTGATCATGACCAGCGTCTCGGCCGAGTTGATCGACACCACGTTGATCAACTATCGCAAGCACTTGAGACGCTGGGCTGGCGGCTGTGGTCCGCCAAGACCGGCGAGAAGCAGGCGCCGGGCGGCCCTGCCGGCGTGGTGCACGAACGCGGTGCTTATGCGCATTACGTCAACGACAAGCAGATATCGCAGGCGCTTGTGCTGGTGCTGCAACGCCGCGATGACGGCAGGATCAATGTCGATCTCAAGGGCTGGCCGATCGGCGTTCTGGAAGCCGAGCACAGGCCGAGATCAACCGCAACAAACCGAAGGACACAGCTCCCGCCGCGGCTGTGGAACCGCCGCCGGCTAAAGCTGCGCCCATGGCGGCGCAGCCGGAAAAGGCGAAATCGCGCCGAGACGGCCGACGAAATCCTGAAACAGGCGCAGAAGGCCATTGGCCAGGCGACCGCCGACGCGATTTCCGGTTTGAAAGCGCAAGCCCCGGCGCCGGCCGCGCAAGGCGCCGAGACGCCGTTGCGCGTGCTTGCCGGAAACAGCGCGCCGGTTCCGCTGCCGGATACGCCGAGGAGATCACCTTCGACGGCGCCGGCGGCAGGCTCGAGTTCAACAGCGCGTCCAGCATCAAGGCGCTGTCCGAGTTCTATCGCTCGACGATGAAGCAGCAAGGCTGGGAGCAACAGTCTTCTGTGATCAACAATGCCAATATGGTCGTGCTCAATTTTTCGAACGGCCGCAAGGCGGCCTCGTTCACGATCATGCGCATGGGCGACAAGGCGAACGTCACCGCGGACGGCTCCGCTTTGGTGACCGCGGCGGCCAAGCCCGCGGCGCCGGACGCAGCACCAGCGGTCGTGCAAGCGGACAGACACGCCAGCCGCCGATGCGCCTGCGCAAAAAGCGAGCGCGGACGATCTCGTCGCGGAGGAGAGCGGCGGCCTACCGGTGCCGAAACGCCACACCATGGCCGCGGGCAGCAAAACCCCATTCCGTCGCGAGATGAGCGCCAGCGTACCGCTCGATCTTGCCACGGTGCTTTCGTTCTATCGCCGCGAGCTCGGCAAGCTGAACTGGAAAGAGCAAACCAACGGCGCCGTCGTCGCGGCGGATCGCGCGGTGATCGCGTTCTCCTCGTCCGATGGCCCGGCGACGCTCAAGCTCGGCCGCAAGGACGGCGAGACCAGCGTGAGCGTGGTCACGAAAAATCCGGACGCGGCGGCCAAGGCCGGCATGGTGCCAAAACCGGGCCAGTCCAAACTGATGCTCGGCAATCCAATGCCCGTGGAAGCGGAGGTCACGATCAACAAGCAGACCATCAAGGTCGCAGCCGGCGTCGGCGCCAAGGCGCCGAATGGCCCGACGCTCGATCTGGCGCCCGGCAAATACAAATTTTCGGTCAAGCTGCCGGGAATGCCGTTGCACAACGACGAGCTGGAGGTCGGCGCCGACGAAACCTGGGGGCTGCTGATCGGGCCCGGCGGCGCGCTGCCGTTGCAGGCCTATTGAGACGGCGAGCAAAATGCCGGCTGCGTCCGCGCTTCCGGCTTGGCGTTGTGCCGCTCGCCGTTGCCGTTACTTCAGCCGCGTGAGCGCTTCGCCGCCGCAAACGCCAAGCGAGCAGCCTTCGATCCTGATGCTCGATGGGCCGGCCTCGATCAGATTGCCGGGATAGGTCTTGCCATCGTCGACGTTGTAGAGCCGGCCGGACCAGGCACCGGGGCCGTTCGCGCGCATCGACATCAATATTTGGACGCCGGCGAGCGGGCGGTTGCGTTTCGCCGGATCGACATTGTTTTTGTCCGTCATGGGTCGGCCGGTTGCCGGATCGGTTTGCGGATTGGGCTGGGCAATGAAGCCGCATAAATTGCGGCCGCACGGGCTAATCCTGACCTTCGCGCCGTCTTTGGCCAGCCAATTGCCGACGGGAGAGCAAATCCCGGTTTCGCCGCTCGCGATAAGAACGACCGAAGAGAGCGCTGCCAACAAAAAGATTTTCATGGGTGAACTATCGCTTCCTTGCTTGATTGCGTGAAAGTTGTAAGGCGCGCGCTGCGAGCAACGCACGCCTGTACAGAATGTCGAGCAGCAATGGCAACTGCGACACAAACCAATATCGATTTAGGTCGCGCTTACGCCCCAGGCCGGGAGGCGATCAAACGCGTATTTATTATTGGACGTGCTTGATTCCCGGTACGTCCAGACAGCAACCGGGATGTTTGCGGTCCAACGATCCGTCGGCATTGATGTTGCAGGCGTAGAAGCCTTTAGCGCAACTTGCGGCCTCCGCAGCCGGGACCGTGAAAACGAACGTCGCCAACGCGATCAGCATTCCGAACGCCGCCGCTGGAATTAGAATTGCGCGTAAGAGTTTCTTGCTCATTGTCGTCGCCCCCTAGGTGTGTTGTCGCGGGTGAGCGATGCCAGCGTGATCCCGAGCGCGCAGACGCGTGCCGCGGGGCGCTGACGCAGCACCCGGCGCAGATTGGTTTTGTGAGTTGGAATTTGCCCGCCGATGGCAACAGCGGCTGCTATTTTAAACGGATGGCGGCTTCGGCACGTCGCCATCTTATAGGCAGCGCGTATGTCGAGATATTATTCACATACCCGATCGGACATATGCAAGATCGAAACGAAAAAATATGCGCTGCTATTTATTCACGCGGATAGCCGCTTAACCCTTAGCTTTCAGCAACTTGTCGATGTCGATTGCCGATCAGAGACCTGCGGACTGTTGATCGGTGGCGGCGCGCATTGCAACTTCGCATGAAATGAGACGGCACCCGCAACCTGCAGACACACGTGCATATCGCGCCGCGCGAACTTTTCGCCATGTCCGCGATTGATCTGAAGCTTACGCGGCAACCGTCAGAGTTTCGGAATAAGACTCATCGCCGGCACAGCAGCAGCCGGCGCATCGCGCACCTGGTCACGCAAAGGCTCGACGAATTTTTTGTTTAACAGGGCAAGCCCTGCGCTCGCCAGTACGGCCACCGGCGTCGCGGCAAGCAGGATCGCCCAACCACGCGACTGCCCAGGGTGAAATGCAACGACGACCGCAAATCCCGCAAGCCATTGCACCAGGAAAACGAAATAGGCCCACTCGCCGAGCGCTTTGTCCACGGGCCGGACGAGTGGATGGAAACGACGCCAAGCGATACCGCCGACCACGATCGTAAATAGGATCGTGTCGAGATAGTAGCCAAGCCCAAAGATGTAGGAGCTGTCGAATATCCAGCCGCCGGCAAGCAAGTTCATGGACCACGCAACGAACGCGATGGCCGCGATGGCCGGGGACACCGTCAATAGCTTGCCCTTGAGCACAAAGTACAGCAGTGCACCAGCCGCAAACGGCAGCACCGCGGACGGCGCGGTAAAGTAATAGGCACCCCAGGTAACGCCAGCGTAAGCGCAAGCGAGATGATAGGACAGGCTCGCGGTCAGCGCGACCAATGCCCAGGCCATGCGCCGCGCGATGATGAGATACAGCAACAGGTACATGTCGATCTCGACCGCGACCGACCAGTAAGGCGGCACCAGCCGGAACGCCGGATCGGGGAATTGCAGCGGTAATATCGAGAGATTGAGCAGAACGTCGCGTAACTGCGGATCGGCTCGCCAGAATTTTAGAAACTGACCGGCCTCGGACGGAAGCAGCGCGATAGCGGCCATGGTGATGCTGCAGACCAGAAAATAAGGTGGCAGCAGCCGCAAGGCGCGATTGGTCCAGAACCGAACGCCATCGAAATGATAGACCTCATTGAGTGCCGACGTCATGAGGAACCCGGAAATAACAAAAAATCCGCGCACGGCATAAAAGCCGAAATGCGCGAAATATTCGCCACCGACGAGGTGGCTGACGACAACCAAGTAGGCCAATAGGAAACGCAATATACCGAGCATAAGAACCCTTGGCTGTTAGGCCAGTCTGGGCAGCACTGTCAGGACCAAAGCCAGCAATCCGACGGTCGAGGATACGACCAAGGCTGATCGGCGGCGTGCCATTGGGTCTGCGAAAAACATTGTCAGGAATCTGACAGGATCGCGCGGAACCAAGAACGACGTGCGCAACCGGTAGGCCGCGAAAGCGGGAAAAGCGCGTGCCAGCACCGCTTCTTCCCAGCACGCCCGCGCCATTTGCAGCGAGACCGCCAAAACGAACAGCGCAATCGCCAAGACCGAGCGATATTGCAAGACGATCGCGACAAGACCCAGGATTTCGCACAAGTACAGAGGGTGCCGGACGATTGCATACGGACCGCTCGTCACCAATTGCCTTGCCTCGGGCATGACGCTCAATGAGCGGCCGAGAAAGCTGAGAGTCACTACCGACATCACACTGGCCGTGACGCTCAGGAAAACGGAGACGGAGTTGAAAACCAGACTGGCGGGCGCGCGCTCGAGCAACATGAACATCGGCAGCAAGCAAACGGCGAGAAGCGCGGCCAAGCGCGGCAGAATGTTGTCGGATTTAGCGACCGGCCGCAGACGGAAGACAGGCAGGATTGCCAACAGTGCCACAAACATCCATTGCGAGACGCGGGCCAGCGCCGCTATGACCACACCGCCGTCGGGCTGCGCGAACAGTGCGGGGTGCGCCAGGATTTGGTCAAAAAAGCCGAGGACGTCTCGAACCAAAACGAACAAGGAATAGGCGACGATCGGAATTCGCATCGCCCAATCGTAAAGCTGGCTCTGGTCGAGCCTGCGACGAAACTTTTTGAACAACATGGGTTCGATACCGCCACAACGGTCATCGCGGAAAATTCATTCCGGAATGCCACGCGATAGACGGCAATCCTGCTGGTCTCGTACAAAATCGATCTTAAGGCCGCGCTAAAAGCGGATTGGATTTGCGTGCGTAGCATGACATAGCTGCTATGCATGCGAGGTAGACACGAGGCTGCCGGCGTGAATCCTGCGCCAAAGCCGTATTTGCCTGGCCAATAGACAGCGGCCAACGATCAGGTCCGGCCAACTCAACTAAAATTAACTCTATCGCTTAAACTCGCGGGAACATCTGCCCGCTACAAATTTTCCTACCGTTGTTAATTCGACGGCAAAGGAGTTGCGTCATGCGTAAACTTATTCCGCGCTTCTTCAAGGACAACTCGGGGGCAACGGCCATCGAGTACGGGCTCATCGCCGCTGGCATTTCGGTTGCGATCATCGCGGTCGTCAATGGTATCGGCAGCAAGCTCAACACCGCGTTTACCAGCATCTCGACCCAGCTGAAGTAGCTGCCATCACACGTGGCAACAAAGGCCCCAGCAAGTTGCTGGGGCCTTTGCCTGTTCAGCGACCGGCAACGGTGTTTAGCCCTTGGCCTTGAGCGACTTGTAGACGTCGAGCGCCTCGGCCGGCTTGGCGTTGGTGTGCGCCACCGCGTTGACCGCCGCGATCATCGCCTTCGGCGCGTCGCGCTTATTTCTGGTCGTCCTCGGGCTTGATGGCCGGACCGCGCTTGTCATTTTTCGGCGACATGCACTTGGTGATGAACGCCTTGCGCTTGGCGCCTTCGAGCTTCTGGTCGTCGGCGCCGAATTTGCAGGTCTCCATCTTCTGCGCCTTGGTGACCGCGGAGGCCGGCGTCGCCAGCAGCAGCAGAGGGAGCAGGGCGATGATGCTCAAGGTTCGCAGCATGGGCATGGCTCCTTTGACGGTTTTCGAGTTGGAGTCAGGATAACACTCAGGCGGAATAGTCTAGCGCAACGCGGCGGCGATGTTGCCGCCATCGACGGTGGTGACGTCGGCGGTGGTTTTCAGCGCCAGCGCCTGCGCCAGGAAGGCCTGCGCCACGTCTTGCGCGGTGACTTCGCGGGCCAGCAGATTGCCGGTCATATAGTCCTTCTCGGAGACGCCGCGCGCCTTCGAGCGCTGCTTGATGAAGTCGTCGGTGAGCAGGCCGGAGCGGATGCGGTCGGCGTTCACCGCATTGGCGCGGATGCCGTCGGCGCCGTAGTCGAGCGCGTATTGCCGCACCAGGAACAGCGTCGCCGCCTTGGGCAGGCCGTAGGGGCCGAAATTCGCGCCTGGGTTCACCGCCTGCTTCGACACGTTGAACAGCAGGCAGCCGCCGGTGCCTTGCGCCAGCATGATCTTCACCGCCGCCTGCGCCACCTTCTGATGCGCGAAGAAATTCAGTTCGAAGCTCTCGCGCAAGATCGCTTCGTCGACTTCGCCGATTTTTCCTTGCCAGGCGGCGCCGGCATTCGAGATCGCGATATCGACGCCGCCGAAGGCGGCGACGACCTGATCGAATGCGGCGCGCACCGGAGGTTGCGTTGGTGACGTCGCAGGCAATCGCGATCGCCGCGCCGCCGATCGCCTTGGCTTTTTCCGCCGCCGCCTTCGGCATCGATGATCGAGCAGCGCCACTTCGGCGCCGGCTTGCGCGAACGCTTGCGCCGTGGCCGCGCCGATGGCGCCGCCGGCGCCGGTGATGACCGCGACCTGGCCGGCGAGCGGCAGCGCCTTGCGCGCGCCGAGCTTGGCCAGTTCCAGCGACCAATATTCGCAGTCGAACATGTCGGCTTCGGAAATCGACGTGAACGTTCCGATCGCCTCGGCGCCGGTGATGCCTTCGACCGCGGCTTCGGCAATGTCGGCGGCGATCGCTGCATCCTTGGCGCTTGTGCCCAGCCCGAACAGGCCGAGTCCCGGCACCAGCACGACGCGCGGCAGCGGATCGTGCATCGCGGCGCTGGGCGCGCGCGTCTTGTTGCGCTCGAAATAGGCTTTGTAGTCGGCGATGAATTGCTGCGCGGCCTTGTGCGCGGCGGTTTTGAAATCGTCGAGCTTGCCGGCCTGCGGCGCCGGCACGATCATCGGCCACGGCTTGGTGCGGATGGCATGGTCGGGCGTGAGCACGCCGGCGCAGGCGTAGCGCGCGACATCCTTGCCGTTGACGAAATTGATGATCGCGTCGCTGGTGCGGAATTCGAGGATCAGGCGCTTGTGCGCGCCTTCGCCGCCGGCGTCGCGAAGCGTGCAGACGCCGCGCAGGATCGGCGCGACGTCGTCGGCCGGCGCGATCTGTTGCGGCAGCTTGGCGGGCGCGAATACTGTCTTGCGGTTTTTCGTCAAGCGCGTTTCGGCGAGCGTGACGAATTCGATCATGCGCTCATAGGCCTCGCGCGCATCGTCGCCGAAGGTGAAGATGCCGTGCTTGTCGAGGATCAGGCCTTCGACCTTGGGATTTTTGTCGAACACCTCGGCGGCCTTCTTCGCCAGCGCGAAGCCCGGCATGATGTACGGCACGAAGCCAAGCCGCGGCCCAAACACTTCCGCGCACAGCGTCGGCCGCGTTCGGCTGATCGATCAGGCTCAACACCGCGGTGGCATGGGTGTGGTCGACGAATTTCGCCGGCATGAAGGCGTGCAGCAGCATTTCGACCGACGGCGAGGGCGCCTGCGGGTCGAGCAGAAAGGCGCGCAGCACGCGCGCCATGTCGTCATCGGAGAGCGCGTCGCGCGCACGCAATGTGCGTAACGGCGTCGAGCCGCACCGCCGGCATGCCGGCGGGCTCGATCGCGCCCATGTCCCAGCCGGAGCCCTTGACGTAAAGCGCCGCGACCTCTTCGCCGGCGAGGTCGCGCGCCGTCGTCTTCACCGAGGTATTGCCGCCGCCATGCAGCACCAGCTTGGGGTCGCGGCCGAGCAGGCGCGTCGAATAGACCCGCAGCGCCAAATCGGCGCGATGCCGGTCTTGCCATAGATGATCGACCGCGGCTCTTGGCGTCGCGCTCGACCCAGGCGGATTTCATTTTGCCTGTCGCATGACCCTGCGGATCATGCGTTTTGCTTGGCGCATGATCTTGTCCGAAAACCGGATCCCACTTTTCGGGATCATGCGCTAGTCCTTGTCGCCCGACAGGCGCTTGGCCCACCAGCCGCGCTTGGGCTGGCCGCTGTCGTCGCTCGCCGTGCTGGAAATCACCGGCGTCGGCGGCGGCAGCGTCGGCGCCGGAGGCGGCGCACCGGCGGCGCCGATCGGGGCCGGCTCGCGGATGGTCGAGCGCCGGCGCGGCGGCTCTTGGCTGTCGCCGCTCGCGATTGGCGCCTCAGTGGGCGGTGGGGATGCCGGCCGCTCATAGGGCGGCGGCGCATAGGCCGGTGCGCTCTCGTACGCTGCCGGCGGCTGGTCGAGATCGGCGACCGCGCGCTGCAAGTCCGGTTCAGGCCCTGCATCGCCGGATTGGGACGGCGCCTCGCCATTGCGATGCCGATTGCGGCGTCCGCCGCGGCGGCCGCGCCGGCGCCGGCGGCGGCCTTCGGGCGTATCGCCGCCTTCGCCGGCTTGCGGAGCGCCCTCGTGACGCGGCGGTTGGCCGGACGTCTTCTTCGGGCGTGCCGGCGTCGTGATCCTCATGCGCGACCGCATGTTCGGCCACGGTGTCATGGGTGAATTGCTGGGCGCCCTCGCGCGGCGCGCCGTTCGCGGCCACGGCCGCGGCCACGGCCGCGCCGACGCCGGCGGCGCTGCGGCCGCCGTCGCCCTCGCCTTCGCCGCGCGGCGGAGCCTCGCCCGCTTCGGCAAGCACTGCCTCCTGCGGGTCGGCGCCGTCGTCGGCGATTTCGGCTTCCTCGGCGCTCGCCGGCTTCGGCTTCGGCCTCGGCGTCGAGAACGTCTTCGCTTTCCTCGATCGGCGACATCGTGATGGTTTGCGCCGCCGCCGCAATCGCCTTGGCGGCTTCCGGCGTATGCACCTGTTCGCCGCGATCGACGATGTAGGATTGCTGGCCGTTCACCGTCGCATCGGCCGAAATGGTGATGGTGATGCGGAAGCGCTCCTCCAGCCCGCGCAAATGCGCGCGCTTGTGGTTGAGCACGTAGAGCGCGACTTCCGAGCGCGTGCGCACGATCAGATTGTGGGTGGCGCCCTTGTTCAGCATTTCCTCGATCGCGCGCAGCAACTGCAGCGCCACCGACGACACCGAGCGCACATGGCCGCTGCCGCCGCAGACCGGGCATTTTTCGGTCGAGCTCTCCAGCACCGAGGTGCGGATGCGCTGGCGCGACATTTCCATCAGGCCGAAATGCGAGATGCGGCCGACCTGGATGCGGGCGCGGTCGTGCTTGAGCGCGTCCTTCATGCGCCGCTCGACCGTGCGGTTGTTGCGGCCTTCGTCCATGTCGATGAAGTCGATGACGATCAGGCCGGCGAGATCGCGCAAGCGCAATTGCCGCGCGACTTCTTCGGCCGCCTCGCAATTGGTCTTGAGCGCGGTGTCCTCGATGTGGTGCTCGCGCGTCGCGCGGCCCGAGTTGACGTCGATGGCGACCAGCGCTTCGGCCTGGTTGATCACGATATAGCCGCCGGAGCGCAGCTGCACGGTCGGCGAGAACATGGCGTCGAGCTGGCTCTCGATGCCGTAGCGCGTGAACAGCGGCTGGGTGTCCTTGTAGAGCTTCACATTCTTGGCGTGGCTCGGCATCAGCATGCGCATGAACTCGCGCGCTTCCTTGTAGCCCTCGTCGCCGGACACGATGATTTCGTCGATGTCCTTGCTGTAGAGATCGCGGATCGAACGCTTGGTCAGCGAGCCTTCCTCGTAGACGAGTTTCGGCGCCATCGATTTGAGCGTGAGGTCGCGCACCGTCTCCCACAGCCGCAGCAGATATTCGAAATCGCGTTTGACTTCGATCTTGGTGCGGCTGGCGCCGGCGGTGCGCAGGATCACGCCCATGCCTTCCGGCACTTCCAGCTCCTGGGCGATTTCCTTCAGCCGGGTGCGGTCCTCGCCGGAGGTGATCTTGCGGCTGATGCCGCCGCCGCGCGCGGTGTTGGGCATCAGCACCGAATAGCGGCCGGCGAGCGAGAGATAAGTGGTCAGCGCCGCGCCCTTGGTGCCGCGCTCTTCCTTGACCACCTGCACCAGCATGACCTGCCGGCGCTTGATCACTTCCTGAATCTTGTACTGGCGCGGGCGAACGCGCGGCGTGCGCTCCTGCGCTTCCTCCAGCGCGTCGGCGCCGCCGACGGATTCGACCAGTTCGTCCTCGTGGTGATCTTCGCCGTTTCCGCTGCCATTGCCATTTTGACCGACCGGCTCGTGACCGGGCGCGGCCTCAGTGGCGAGATGGTCGCCGGTCTCGGCGTGGTCGTCGCCACCTTCCGGTGTCGGCGCCGGCTCGAACGTCCCTTCAGCGGCGGGACTCTCGCCCGCCTCGGCGTGCTGCGCGGTATCGGTCTCGATATCGCCCGCTGGACTTTCGTAAGCCTCGCGCGCTTCGTCCTGCGCCTCTGCCTGCGCTTCGAGATCGGCCGGGGCCGGCGTCGACGCCGGCATTTCGGTCTCCGCCGGCTGCTCCGGCGGGAGGCCGCCCAAAGCGGCTTCGCCCGGCGACGCTTCCACGTGTGGCTGCTCTTCGGGGGCAAGCGGCTCGCTGCGCCGCACGTCGCGGTGCTGGCGATCGGCGCCGCGATTGCGCCCACGATGGCGGCCGCCGCGACGGCTGCGATTGTCGGCATCGGCATCGGCGTCGCGCTCGGCGCGTTCTTCGGCCTCGATCAGCGCCTGCCGGTCGGCGACCGGGATTTGATAGTAGTCGGGATGGATTTCCGAGAACGCCAGGAAGCCGTGGCGGTTGCCGCCGTAATCGACGAACGCCGCCTGCAGCGACGGTTCGACCCGGGTGACCTTGGCGAGATAGATGTTACCGCGAAGCTGCTTGCGGTTGGCGCTTTCGAAGTCGAATTCCTCGACGCGGTTGCCGCGTAGAACCACGACCCGGGTCTCTTCCGGGTGGGTCGCGTCGATCAGCATTTTGTCGGCCATTGGAAAATCTCACTGAGGCGAACGCCCCCGCGTTCTCGCGCAAAGATGACGGCGCAAGGCGACGCGATGGGGAGGTGGCCTGATTGGTGTTGAAGGGAGGAGGCCGCGTTTTCACGCGAAAGCGAGGCGAGGCCCATAGCAAAACGCGCCGTCACGAAACTTTCGCGAGAGCGGTGGACCTCGAATTGCCTTTGCTGCGACAGTGGCAGCATGAAATTGTGCGACCCGTAGCGCTGCGGCCGCGCTAGCGTAGCGCCGCCGAGGTTTCTCGTCGCTGACGGTCGGAATGCGAACGGCCGATCATGGCCGCGCGCTGATCCGGGTGTCCTTCACAAGGGTTTCGGCTCGCTTCGCCGTCCGTTCGCCCGGCTTCCTCGAGGGGGCGATCCTGGACTGGCGGGCCGGGGGCCCGAACGCGGCACAACCGGAACTTTAACCGTCAGCAGATCCCTACATACGGCGCTAAGCCCTTGCTGGCAAGGGAAGCCTTGCGGGTTGGCCACACCGCCGCCTTGAAGGCGCGATTTGGTCAACTTCCTTTAACCGAAGCGGCTCCTAATGGTGTAAAAAGCGCCCGAAAGGGTCGGATTCGTGACTGTCCGCGCGATCGCAATTGCCTGTGCATTGAGCGAGCGTTCTGCTCGCCGATTCGGCCGTGCGCGCGGCCGAGTGGAATAAATTCGTGCCGCTCGCCGCCAAGACCAACGCGGGTCCGGTCGCGACCGACGTGCGCGTCGGCGGCGACGACAAGCAGACGCGCTTTGTCGTCGACCTCACCCAGAAGATCGATCTGGCCGCCTTCACGCTCGCCGACCCCTATCGCGTGGTGATCGATCTGCCGCAGGTGACCTTCAAGCTGCCGCCCAAGGCCGGCGAGCAGAGCCGCGGCCTGGTGAAGGCGTTCCGCTACGGCCTGATCATGCAGGGCGGCTCGCGCATCGTGCTCGACACCAAGGGCCCGGTGCGCATCGACAAGGCCTTCGTGCTGGCGCCCGCCGAAGGCCAGCCGGCGCGGCTGGTGCTCGACCTGGGCCGACCGACCGCGACAGCTTCCTGCGCGATATCCCGCTGGAGAACCGCACGGCGCACAGCGCCGCGCCAAGAAAAGCGAGCGGCGCCACAAAAGAGCGCCGATCCGCGCCCGCTGATCGTGCTCGATCCCGGCCATGGCGGCATCGACAACGGCACCAAGGGCCTCGGCGGCGAAATGGAAAAGGACGTGGTGCTCGATTTCGCCACGACGCTGCGCGACAAGCTCGAGCGCAGCGGCAAATACCGGGTGGCGATGACGCGCAGCGACGACACCTTCATCCCGCTCGCCGAGCGCGTGCGCATTGCCCGCGAGCAGAGCGCCGCGCTGTTCGTCTCGATCCATGCCGATGCTTTACCGCGCCGCGAGGGGCAGGCGGAAGGCGCCACCGTCTATACGCTGTCGGAAAACGCCTCCGACGCGGAAGCCGCACGGCTGGCCGAAGCCGAGAACAAAGCCGACGTGATCGCCGGCGTCGATCTCACCGCCGAGCCTGACGACGTCGCCAATATCCTGGTCGATCTGGCGCAGCGCGAGACCAAGACCTATTCGACGCAATTCGCGCATCTGGTGGTGGGCGAACTCAAGACCACGGCCGGCTGCACAAGGATCCGCTGAAGTCGGCCGGCTTCAAGGTGCTGAAGGCGCCGGACGTGCCCTCGGTGCTGGTGGAACTCGGCTACATGTCGACCAAGGACGATCTCAAGCAGCTGACCTCGGCGGCCTGGCAGGCGCGGACCGCCGCGGCGCTGGCGCAGGCGATCGATACTTTCTTCGCGCCGCGGCTTGCCGGCGCCGCCGCGGAGGCAATTGAGATGGGTTATTGGCCTCAGTTTCAACATAAAACCGAGCCATTCCAGCGCCTTGCCGCGATGTTAGGCAAAAGCTTTGCTGGCCATGGCTTGGCGGTGAAAAACCTGTCAGTTTTGTGGGTCACAGGGTCGGCGGGCAAAGCCCGCGGCCGGGTTCGAGGCGGGACCATTCGCGCATGAAGCTCCTGTTACGGTTCCTAGGCTTTCTGTTCGCGGCCGGCACCATCCTGTTCGTGGTGGGCGTCGGCGCGGCCGCCGGCCTGCTCTGGCACTTCTCCAAGGACCTGCCGGACTATTCGCAGTTGCAGGATTACGAGCCGCCGGTGATGACGCGCGTGCACGCGGCCGACGGCTCGCTGGTCGGCGAATATGCCCGCGAACGCCGGCTCTATATTCCGATCCAGGCGGTGCCGAAGCTGGTGATCAACGGCTTCCTCGCCGCCGAGGACAAGAACTTCTACGAGCATGGCGGGCTGGATTTCACCGGCATCGCGCGCGCCGGCGTTCAACTATCTGCAGAACTACGGCTCCGGCCGCCGCCCGCAGGGCGCTTCAACCATCACGCAACAAGTCGCCAAGAACTTCCTGTTAACGAACGAACTTTCGGTCACGCGCAAGATCAAGGAGGCGCTGCTGGCGCTCAAGATCGAGCGCACCTACAGCAAGGACAAGATCCTCGAGCTCTACCTGAACGAGATCTATCTGGGGCTTGGCGCCTATGGCATCGCCGCCGCTTCGCTCGTCTACTTCGACAAGTCGGTCAACGAACTCACCGTCCCCGAAGTCGCCTATCTCGCGTCGCTGCCGAAGGCGCCGAACAATTATCACCCGTTCCGCCAGCGCGAGCGCGCGATCGAGCGGCGCAATTGGGTGATCGATCGCATGGCGGAAGCCGGCTTCATCAAGACCGCCGACGCCGACAAGGCCAAGCGCACCTCGCTCGGCGTGACGCAGAAGGCGACCAGCGCGCATATCTTCGCCGCCGAATATTTCGCCGAGGAAGTGCGGCGCGAACTCTACGACCGCTACGGCGAAAAGAAGCTCTACGAAGGCGGCCTGTCGGTGCGCACCACGCTCGACACCAAGCTGCAGGTGATGGCGCGCAAGACGCTGACCGACGGCCTGGTGCAATTCGACGAGGCGCAAGGCTGGCGCGGCGCGGTCAGCCAAGATCGACATCTCCGGCGACTGGGGCACCAAGCTCGCCGAGGTCAAGGCGCTGTCCGACATCGCGCCGTGGCGGCTCGCGGTGGTGCTGGAGATCAGCGACCAGTCGGCCCGCATCGGCTTGCAGCCGGGGCGCGAGCCGGGCGGCTATGTCAGCAAGGAACGTGAGATCGGCATCCTTCCGCTCGAGGGCGTGAACTGGGCCAAGAGCGGCGGCAAGGCCGGTCAACAAGGTCGGCCAGGTGATCAACCCCGGCGACGTGATCTATGTCGAGCCGGCCAAGGCCGACGGGCCAGTTCCGCCTGCATCAGGTGCCGGAAGTCTCCGGCGCGATGGTGGTCGAGGATCCCTGGACCGGGCGCGTGCTCGCCATGGTCGGCGGCTTCTCCTACGACCAGAGCCAGTTCAACCGCGCGACGCAGGCGCTGCGCCAGCCCGGCTCCTCGTTCAAGCCGATCGTCTATGCCGCGGCGCTCGACAACGGCTATACGCCGTCGACCGTCGTGCTCGACGCGCCGCTCGAAATCGATCAGGGCCCCGGGCTCGGGCGTCTGGAAGCCGGAAAACTACGAGGGCAAGTTCTACGGGCCCTCGACGCTGCGCTTCGGCCTCGAACATTCGCGCAACGTGATGACGGTGCGGCTGGCGCAGGACGTCGGCATGCCGCTGATCGCCGAATACGCCAAGCGCTTCGGCGTCTATGACGATCTGCCGCCCTATCTGTCGTTTGCGCTGGGCGCCGGCGAGACCACGCTGCTGCGCATGGTCACCGCCTACGCCATGTTCGACAATGGCGGCCGGCGCGTGAAGCCGACGCTGATCGACCGCATCCAGGACCGCTACGGCCACACCGTCTATCGCCACGACGAGCGCGAATGCATCGGCTGCGACGCGCAGAAATGGGCGAACCAGCCCGAGCCGTCGCTGGTCGACCGGCGCGAGCAGGTGCTCGACCCGATGACCGCCTATCAGATCACCTCGATGATGGAAGGCGTCGTGCTGCGCGGCACGGCAGCCGGCGCGGGCTTCCAAAAGGAAGTCGGCAAGCCGGTCGCCGGCAAGACCGGCACCACCAATGACGAGAAGGACGCCTGGTTCATCGGCTATACGCCGGACATCGTGGTCGGCGTCTATATCGGCTACGACAAGCCGCGCCACCTGGGGCGCGGCGCGACCGGCGGCCATCTGGCGGCGCCGATCGTGAAGGATTTCATGAAAGCTGGCGCTCGCCGACAAGCCGGGCGCTGCCGTTCCGCGTGCCGCCCGGCATCAAGCTGATCCGCATCGATCCGAAGACCGGCATGCGCGCCGGCCCCGGCGCCGAACGCGCGATCCTGGAGGCCTTCAAGCCCGGCACCGCGCCGCCCGACAGCTATTCGGTGATCGGCTTCGGTGACGAAGGCGACGACGGCGGGCCGCTACGGCCAGGGCGTCTCGCCCGACGCCGACCGCGCCGTGCGCTCGGGCACCGGCGGGCTGTATTGAGCTTGACGTGCCGCATTTTACCTGCGCATGATCTTGTCCGAAACCGGTTCCCACTTTTCGGGATCATGCGCTAGTTGCGCCGGCGCGATTGCGACGTTACATCCCCTCGACACGGAATCTGAACGCCGCCTTGGCGGCAATGGATTTTGTCTATGCGCGCGGAAACCCAGAACCTCGTCGAAGAGATCAAGCAGTCGGTGCGGCTGCTGAGGAGGCATCTTTGACGTCGATACCGCGACGCGCCGCCTGGCCGAGCTGAACAAAGAGGCCGAGGACCCCAGTTTCTGGAACGATCAGGCGCGCGCCCAGCGCATGATGCGCGAGCGCGATGCGCTGGAAGACCAGCTCAAAGCCATCGGCCGCATCGAGCAGGAGCTCGACGACCAGCTCACCATGATCGAGCTGGGCGAGGCCGAAAAGGACGACAAGACCGTCGCCGAGGCGGAAGCCGCCCTCAAGCGCCTGAAGGCGGAAGTGGCGCGGCGCGAGCTGGAGGCGCTGCTGTCGGGCGAGGCCGACGCCAACGACTGCTATCTCGAAGTTCATGCCGGCGCCGGCGGCACCGAGAGCCAGGATTGGGCCGGCATGCTGATGCGCATGTATGTGCGCTGGGCCGAAGCAGCACGGCTACAAGGTCGAGTGGCTCGAGGAAAGCGAAGGCGAGGGCGCCGGCATCAAGTCGGCGACCGTGACGATCAAGGGCCACAACGCCTATGGCTGGCTCAAGAACGAGAACGGCGTGCACCGGCTGGTGCGCATCTCGCCGTTCGACGCCAATGCGCGCCGGCACACGTCGTTCGCCAGCGTCGTGGTGTTTCCGGTGGTCGACGACCGCATCAAGATCGACATCAATGAAAACGACGTGCGCACCGACGTCATGCGCTCGAGCGGCGCCGGCGGCCAGCACGTCAACAAGACCGAGTCGGCGGTCCGCCTCACGCACATCCCGACCAACATCGTGGTGAAGTGCCAGCAGGACCGCTCGCAGCACCGCAACCGCGCCATGGCCTGGGACATGTTGCGCGCCAAGCTGTTCGAGGCGGAGATGAAGAAGCGCGAGGACAAGGCCGATGGCCGATCAGGCCGCCAAGACCGACATCGGCTGGGGCCACCAGATCCGCTCTTACGTGTTGCAGCCCTATCAGATGGTGAAGGACCTGCGCACCGGCGTGTCGACCTCCGACACCGGCGGCGTGCTCGACGGCGATCTCGACGAGTTCATGCAGGCGGCGCTGGCGCAGAAGGCGTTCGGCGGCGGGCCGGAGAGCGTCGAGGATGTGGAGTAGCCATCGCTGTCATTCCGGGCTCGGCCTACAGGCGTCCCGGAATGACGATAAAGTTCCAGCCGTTTCCCCGTCTCCGCCTGCCACGCCTCGAGCCACTGCCGGAACCGGCTTGCCGCCGCTTTGCGCGGTGCCGCCGTGCAGCGCCGCGAATACCGGGCCTTCGTGCGAAAACATCAGCACCGCATCGAGACCCTTGGAGCGGCGCAGCGTATCGAGCGCCTGCGCCGGCGTCTGCGCGATCGGGCCGGCGACATTGAACGAGGTGTTGACCGCGACCTCGACGCCGATGCGCCGGCCGAGCGCTTTCAAATAGGCGTAGGTGAGCGGATCGGTATTCTCGCGCACGATCTGCAAGCGGCCGGTGCCGTCGGCATGCACCACGGAGGGAATGCGCGTGCGCGCCTCGCGGCTTGGCGTGCGCCGTGAGCACCATGTAGTTGTAGGCGTTGTAGTCGGCGTCGCTGGCGCCCTCCGACAATTCGAAAAACTGCTTGGCTGCCTCCAGCGTCATCATCGGCGCCAGCGGGCGGATCGCTTCGCGGTATTTCACCCGGGCGTTGAGATTTTCGCGCGTCTTCGGATTGCACGGATTGGCCAGGATCGAGCGATGGCCGAGCGCGCGCGGGCCGGTCTCGGCGGCGCCCTGGTAGAGCGCGAAGATCGCGTCCTGCGAGGTCATGATAGGCCATGAAGTCGGCGAACTGCGCGAGCGCGGCGCCGTCTTGGCCGAGATCAGCTCGATCCATTCGACATCCGGGCTCGCGTTGAGCGCGGCGCGAATGTCGGCTTCGGCCGGCGGCATGCCGCAATAGAACGCGTGCTCGCACGGCGCGCCCGATGCCGTAGCCGGCGAGATAGGCGCCCATATAGGCCGCGCCCATGGTGACGCCGGCATCGTTCGGCGTCGGCGGCACCCACAGATGCAGCCGCGTCTGCTGTCCCAATTCGCGCCGGTAGAAGCTTTCGTCGAAATGCTCGAGCAGCCGCATGTTGCCGAGCGCGTTGAGCCCGATGCCGCCGGTCAGCACCAGCCGGTCGCTGCCGGTGGTGCGGATGAAATGATCGATGACGTGCATCAGCGCGTCCTCGAACACCATCTGCGTCGCCGCCGCCTTGTCGAGCCGCTCCTGCGTGTTCGCCCTGTGCTGGATGTCTTCGACGCGCAGCACCGCGTCCGGATTCCACATGTCCTTGAGCGCGATCGGTTCGCCCAGAATGCGGATCAGTTCGGCGGTGTAAGGCTGATGCAGAATGTCGCGCGGCCAATTGGCGAGATCGCGGTTGATGTAGATGCGGCCTTCCGGCTGCAGACTGAAGATCGATTTCAGCGCTGCGTAATAAGGATTGGTCTTGCGGTCGCCATTGCCATAGGCGGTGGCGCCCATGTAGCGGCCTTCGCTCGACAGCCAGGTCCAGCCGCCCTGGGTCGATGAGATCACCGCATAGAAGATGCCGAGCGAGTCGAACACGCTGTCATTGCTGTAGAGCTGCCGCATGCGGCCGCGTCGCACACGATAGAGCGAGATCGCGCCCATATCGCCGAGGCCGTCGAGCACCGCCACCATCACCGGCCGCTCGCTATGCGCAAACGGCGAGACCGCGAACGAGAACCAGGCGTGATTGTCGTGATGCGGCGTGCCGATCAGCGGCACCGGATCGCTCAGTCCCAAGTTGCCGGCCGATATGGCGTGCCGCGCGGGTGCCGCGGTCGAGATCGCGCAGATTGAACAGCGGGGTCGGCTCGCCGCGGATCATGCTGAAGCTTGCCGGCGCTTCCTCCAGCAGCGTGCGGATCAGCGTGGCGCCGAAGCGCCGCATAGTCCCAGGACGCTGAACCAGCCATCGATGCGGTCGATGTCAAGGCCCATGGCGGCCATGGTCGGCCCGCATCGCCTCGATCGACATGCTGCGGATATTCGTTGGTGTGCTTGACCGCCGAAAAGCGCTCTTCTTCGTTGTTGAAGATCAGCCGCGGGCCGTGGCTGCGCGGTGACCTCGATCAGCGCGACGCCGGAATTGTGGGTGCCGGCGGCGGAGACGCCGGCGAGATAAACGGTCTCGCCGCGCTCGATCTTGGCTTTGATTGCGGCGATGCGCTCGCGCGCGAAGGCGCTGGTGGCGCGGTAATATGCGCCGCCGGCGGTAGAAGCGTTCGAGCAGCGGCAATGCGAGGTGAAACCCGGCCGCGCCGAGCCATGGGTGGCGTGGCCCAATCCGCATGATGCGGCGTCCCCCGTTCGAATCTCGTAGTCAGGGATTCATCGTATACGGCAGGCCGGATGGCAACCGCCGCGCGGCATGTGCTAGAGGTTGCCGAGCCTGATGCCCGCGCGCAGGAATTTCTGCGGATCGACCGCGCTCGCCGTTGATGCGCGTCTCGTAGTGCAGATGCGGGCCGGTGGAGCGGCCGGTCGAGCCGATCTTGCCGATGGTCTGCCCGATACGCACCGATTGGCCGACCTTGCACGTCGATCTCCGACAAGATGGCCGTAACGGGTGGACAGGCCATGGCCGTGGTCGATCTCGACCATGTTGCCGTAGCCGCCTTGCCAACCGGCGATCGTCACGGTGCCGTTGGCGGTGGCGCGAACCGGATCGCCGTTGTCGCCGCGCAAATCGATGCCGGTGTGGATCGCCGGCCCCTTCAGGAACGGATCCATGCGCATGCCGAACGGCGAACTCATATCGACTTCGCCGAACACCGGCTTGCGCACCGGCACGGCAACCAGCGATGTGAGCGTAACGGTCGACCTGCGCGCGCGCGACATTGATGCGGTAAAGCTGGCGCTCGAACGCGCTCGCGCCCGACTGCGGCGGATCTGACCGGCACGAACGGTCCACCGGTCGCGGAATTGGCCGGCGCCGCGCCGACATCGACGCCGAGATCGCTGAGCACGCTGCGCATGCGGCGCGCCCTGGTGTCGATCTGCTCTTCCAGATCGGTGAGCGCGGCGGTCTGCCGGCGCTCGACCTTGTCGAGCGAGAGCGAGACGCGCGCCAGAATGCCGTCGAGCCCGCCGGCATTGGCGCGGTCGGCGAGGCGGGTCGCGCTGCCCGGCAATTCGCGCGATTGCAAGCCGCGCCTCGCGGTCGGGCGGGGCGATGAAGATCACGGTGTCGTTGATCGGGGAGGGCCTGACCGGCTTATTGTCCGGCGGCTTGCGTCGGCGGCGCGATGCGCGCCGGCCGGATCGAGCCGGTGGTCGACAGATCGCCGGACAGCGCCGAGGTGCGAGATTCGAGCGTCGTCTGCCGTTGCAACAGTACGTTGAGCTTCTGCTCGAACTGTTCCTGGTCGAGCAATTGCCGGCTGGTGATGCGGTCGACCTGCGCGCGCAATTCGGCGATGCGGTCTTCGTAGGCGAATTGCAATTCCGCCTGGCGGCCGATCAGGCGGGTGAGCACGTCATTGCTGAACGCAAAATAGGTTCCGGTGGCGATCGACCAAACGCCCATGACCACCAATGTGCCGACCACGATCCAGAACGCGACCGGGCCGATGCGGACCTGGCGTCCGCCATGCACCAGCGTGTAGTCGCCATGGGTGCGGTGCAGGTGCCGGGATACGGCTGGCGGCCGATTGCGCGCGGGGCGTGCGCATAACGGTCGGCGTTTGAGTAATACGGCTGGTACGAATGCGACATGAACGCTCCGCGCCGGATCGGCCGTGGGCGAGCCGGCGGACCAGCGCGTCGATATCAATCGGATATGGTTAAGAATCCGGAAATTCCCATTCGCGGGCGTTTATGATTCCGCTGCAAAAGCAGGGGATTATCAGGGGCCTACAAGGTGCGCGCGGCCTCCAGCACCTCCTCGGCATGGCCGGGAACGCTGCACTTTCGGCCAGATCCTGGACGATGCGGCCTTGCCGTCGATCAGGAAGGTCTTGCGGATGACGCCCATGAATTTGCGGCCATACATCGATTTCTCGCCCCAGGCGCCATAGGCTTCCAGCATCGCTTTGCTCTCGTCGGAGCCGAGCGCGATCTTCAGCTTATGCTTGGATTTGAACTTGTCCTGCGCCGCGACCGGATCGGCGGAGACGCCGAGAATGTCGGTTCCGGCCTTGGCAAAGGCGGCGCGCAGCCCTGAGAATGCGATCGCTTCCTTGGTGCAGCCGGGCGTGTCGGCCTTCGGGTAGAAATAGAGGACCAGATTGCGGCCCTTGAAATCCTTCAGCGACACGGCTCGTTCCGCCGTCGCGTGGCAAGGTGAATGCGGGGGCCTTCGCACCCGCAACAAGTTCGCGCGCCATATGCCTTCCTTTCGTCGTTTTCGACCACGTCAATGTCGGCAAATGCCATTTGCGTCGGGTGGGCGCAACGGGTTCCACAGATATGCGTCTCGGGCCGCGCTGGGCGATAAGTCTGGCCGGCGGTAAGTTACGCATTGTGCCGGACGAGGGGCGCCGCGGTGCATGATCGTCAAAATGCTAGGTTGGCTCTGAGACAATCTGAACCGATCAGACGCTAGGGCATGACGGGCAAAGACCACGATCACAGGCATCCCGCCCACCACGCGCGCGCTGGCCGCGCGCCACGTGCCGCATCCGCATCATGCGGCGCCCGGTCCCGGCCGCCGGCGATGGAGCGGCTCGCGTCGCGGCGTGGTCCGGTTCCTGCGCCGTCCGTTCATGCGCCGGCTGTTCTGGGGCACGGCGATCAGCGTCGCGGTGGCGACCGTCGCGGTGCTCGGCCTGTGGTGGCGGCTGTCGAGCGGCCCGATCGAGCTCGATATCGCGACGCCGTGGCTGAAGGCGGCGATCGAGGAAAATTTCGGCGGCAAACATACGGTCGTCGGTCGGCGGCACCCAGATCGAGCGTGACGAGAAGGGCCGCACCTCCTTGCGCCTGCGCGACATCGTCGTGCGCGACACCGACGGCACCGTGGTGGCGAGCGCGCCGAAAGCCGAAGTCGGCCTTTCCGGCATGAGCCTGCTGATGGGCCACGTTGCGCGCGCACAGCCTCAATCTGGTCGGCGCCGAAATGGCGGTGCGCATCGAGACCGACGGCCGCGTGACCGTGTTCGCCGGCGCCGACAAACGGCCGATCGCCACCGCCGCGCCGGCGGTGAGCCCGCTGCGTCCCGGCCAGCCGGCCGGTACCGACACCGCGCAGAACTCGCTGCGCGCGGGATCTCGACGACGTCGCCGGCATCCTGGCCTGGATCGACGGTGTCGGCGCGACCGGTCTCGACGGCCACGATCTGCGCGAACTCGGTCTCAAGAACGGCAACCTCACCGTCGACGACCGGCGCAACGGCAAGCGTTGGACCTTCGACCAGATCAATGCGAGCCTGACGCGGCCCGAGCTGGGCGGCGTCATCTTTCGGCTCGAATCCGACAATCCCGAGCGGCCCTGGGTGCTGAGCGCGGCGATGCGCCCGCTCGTCGACGGCATCCGCGCGGTCGGCATCGAGGCGCGCAAGGTTTCCACCCGCGACATTCTGCTGGCGCTGCGGCTCAACGAAGGCTCGTTCGACGCCGACCTGCCGCTATCGGCGAGCATCCGCGCCGACATCTCGGCCGACGGCACGCCGCAAGTGGTGCAGGGCCAGTCTGGTCTCGGAAGCCGGCACCATCATCGATCGCGACGACGACGCGAGCCGCTTGGCGATCGATCGCGCCGAATTCCAGTTCAATTGGGATGCGCGGCGCCGTACGTTGATCGTGCCGTTCCAGATCCAATCGGGCGGCAATCAGTTCACCATGCACGCCACGCTGGAGCCGCCCGCCGACCAGAGCGGCGGCTGGCTGCTCAACATGGCGCGCGGCGACACGGTGATCGATCCGGTCATCCTCGGTTCCGCGGGGCAGTCCGACGATGAAGGCTTCGCGATCAACCGGGCGGCCGTGCGTGCGCGCATTGATCCGACGCGCCGGCGCATCGATCTCGAACAGGGCGATTTCAGCCGCATCGACACGCGGCCCGACCGCAATATCGGCATCGCCATCACCGGCAGCCTGGATTATTCGGGGCCTGAGCCGCATCTGGCGTTTGGCGTCGCCGGCACCCGCATGCCGGTGTCGGTGATGAAGCGGATGTGGCCGGTGTTCATGGCGGGCGCTGTGCGGTCATGGGTCGAGGAGCACATTTCCGGCGGCACCGTCGAGCGCGTGGTGATTGCCGGCAATGCGCCGTTGCATGTGTTCAAAGCCGGTGGTCCGCCGACGCCGGACGACGGACTTTCCGTCGATATCGAGACCAGCGGCACGACCTTGCGTCCGATCGAATATTTGCCGCCGATCCGTGACGCCGATCTTGCCGTCCGGGTCACCGGCCGCACCGCGACGATCAATCTGGGCCGCGGCACCGTCGAGGTTGCGCCAGGGCGCAAGCTCAATGTCGCCAGCGGCGTATTCGAGATGCCCGACACCCATCCCAAGCCGGCGCTGGCGCGCACGACGTTCCGTATCGACGGCGCCGTGCCGGCGGCCGCGGCGCTGCTCGCCAGCGACGCCTTGCGCGAAAACGTCGGGATCGTGCTCGATCCGGCGTCGAGCCGCGGCACGATCGCCGCCCAGGTCACGGTCAATGTGCCGATCGAGCGCAAGATGCCGGCGAACGCCGGGACCTATGCCATCACCGCCGACCTGACGAACTTCGCCGCCGACAAGATGTTGCTCGGCCAAAAAGTCGAAGCCTCGTCGCTGCGAGTGACCGCATCGACCGACGGCTATCAGCTCAAAGGCGACGTCAAGATCAACGGCACGCCGGCTTCGATCGATCTGCATAAGCAGAAAAGCGACCCGGACGCCGAATTGCGATTGCAGGCCACCATCGACGAGGCCGCCCGCCATCGGCTCGGCATCGATTTCGGCGCCGCGTTACCGGCGCCATCCCGGTCAAGGTCGTGGGCCGCGTCGGCGACAATGACAACGACAACCGCATGAACGTGGAGGCCGATCTCACCCCGGTGAAGATCGACAACCTGCTGCCGGGCTGGGTGAAGGCGGCGGGCAAGTCAGCGCGCGCCACTTATACGCTGGTGAAGAATGGCAAGTCGGTCCGCTTCGACGATTTGAGCATCGACGGCTCCGGCGCGGCGGTGAAGGGCGCGGTCGAGCTCGACGAGGCGAGCGAGATCGTATCCGCGAATTTTCCGTTGTTCAGCCTGACGGACGTCGACAAGGTCACGCTCAAGGCCGATCGCGGCAGCGACGGCGTGCTGCGCGTGGTGATGCGCGGCGACGTTTATGACGGGCGCAATTTCGTGAAGTCGTCGTTGGGAAACGTCGACAAGACCAAGTACAAGCAGATCGATCTCGATCTTGATATCAAGATCGGCACCGTGGCGGGTCACAATGGCGAGACGCTGCGCGGTCTCGATCTCAAGCTGTCGCGCCGCGGCGGGCACATCCGCGCTTTCACGATGATATCCAAGATCGGCCGCGACACCCCGCTCAACGGCGACCTGCGCCTACGCGCCCGCGATAATCATCAGGTCGTCTATGTCGAGACCGAGGACGCCGGTTCATTGTTCCGGTTCATCGACATGTATCCGCATATCGCCGGTGGGCAGATGTGGATGGCGATGGATCCGCCGACGCAAGAGCAGACGCCGCAAGTCGGGCATTTCTTCATGCGCAATTTCGCGGTGCGCGGGGAGCCCGCGCTTGACCGCGTGGTGTCGGGCGCGCCCAACGGCGGCAAGGGTGGCGTGGATTTCTCCGAGATGCGCGCCGATTTCACCCGCTTCCCCGGCAAGATGGCGGTGCGCGACTGCGTCGTGCGCGGTCCGATCATGGGCGCGACCATCGAAGGACAAGTCGACTACACCAAGGACGAAGTCCATCTGCGCGGCACGTTCGTGCCGTTCTACGGCCTCAACAATATGTTCGGCCAAATCCCGATCGTCGGCTTGTTGCTCGGCGCCGGCAGCAACGAAGGCCTGCATCGGCATCACCTATGAGGCGGTGGGCCCGCCAGGCTCTCCGCGCGTCACGGTCAATCCCGTCACCGCGATCACGCCCGGCCTGTTGCGGAAGTTCATTCCGTCGCCTGGCACCTTCGATCCCGATTTTATTCCGCCGACGCGCTGAACGCTAATTGTTGACGCGCGCTTTATTCTGATCCGCGCGTGAGTATTCCGTGTTTTTTCGTTCCGAGTCTCAGCAGTACGCGGCCATTCTGATCAAAATCTTCTGCCGTAAGTTTGTAGTTTGGATCGGTAATTTTCTTGTCTCCCAGATATACCGCTCCATCCTTGACCAACTGGCGCGCTTGGCTATTCGAACTTGTGAAACCGATTTTCGTATTTGCGGCTAAGAATCCCATCACCAATTCTGACTTCGAGCATGGGTAAGTTTTCACCCATTCCGCCTTGTTCGAATGTTGTATAGCGCGGTCTCGACGGCCTGCTCGGAGGCGGCGCGGCCGTGAATAAGCGCAGTCGCTTCGGTCGCCAGCACCTTTTTGGCCTCGTTGATCTCCTGGCCTTTAAGCGCGGTTAGCCGCGCGATCTCGGCGAGCGGCAGCACCGTGAACAGCTTGAGGAAGCGCGCCACGTCGCCATCCTCGGTATTACGCCAGTATTGCCAGTAGTCGTAGGGGCTCACCAGATCGGCGTTGAGCCAGACCGCGCCTGCGGCGGTCTTGCCCATCTTGGCGCCGGACGAGGTGGTGATCAGCGGCGAGGTCAGCGCGAACAGTTGCGCATTCATCATGCGGCGGCCGAGATCGATGCCGTTGACGATATTGCCCCACTGATCCGAGCCACCCATCTGCAGAATACATTGGTAGCGCTTGTTGAGCTCGACGAAATCGTAGGCCTGCAGCACCATGTAGTTGAATTCGAGAAACGACAGTTCCTGCTGCCGGTCAAGCCGCATTTTCACCGAATCAAACGCGAGCATGCGATTGACGGAAAAATACTTGCCGATATCGCGAAGGAAATCGATGTAGTTGAGGGTGTTGAGCCAGTCGGCATTGTTGGCCATGACGGCATTGCCGCCGGCGCCCTCGAATTTCAAGAATTTCGAGAAGATGGTGCGAATGCCGTTGAGATTCTCGTTGATCATCTCATCGGTGAGAATGCGCCGGCTTTCGTCCTTTCCGGACGGGTCGCCCACCCGGGTGGTGCCGCCACCCATCAGCGCGATTGGCCGATGGCCGGTCTGCTGGAGCCAATACAGCAACATGATCGGCAACAGCGAGCCGACATGCAGCGAGGCGGCCGTGCAATCAAATCCGATATAAGCCGTGATGGAACCGGCCTTTGCACGCGCATCCAGCGTCTCCGGCTCCGAGACCTGGTGGATGAAGCCGCGTTCGGCAAGAATGTTAAGAAAGTCGGATTTATAGGCGCTCATGGATTAAGGCTCTGGGCGCGGGCGGATCGCTTCCTGCGTGCGGGTGGTGTAACAGGTCCGGCGTCGGATTCAACTGCGCATGATCCCGACAAAGCTTGCCCTCGGACTTGATCCGAGGTGGCAACCGGTTTTCGGAAATGATCATGCGCAAACAAAATGCAGGGGCGGGCGTTGTCAGTTCCGCACACCACCGGCGCGCCGAAGCCGATGCCGGGCGGGATGATCGCGCGACCTTAGCCGCGCTTTCGAGCGGGTCGTGACTTCCTCTTCAAAAACGCTGCGCAATACCCCGGGCCGAAATCTCGGTAGTCGTTGGTGATCTCCTCGCCCTTACGGATGTTGCGGCGGGCGACGGCGTAGCCGTTATGCAAATAGGTATTGGGATTTTCGGAATGGTTCATGTGGGAATCGTGGTCGGCGGAGAATAGGACTTCGTCCTCCCACCGAAAGCCATGCAATTTGATGTATTCCCTGGCGGGCTTAGGCAACTTGGCGAATTGCTTGGGCGTGTAAAAGTGGTCGAAGCCTTCGACGAACCGCCAGATTTTAGTACCCTTGCGGATGAATTGGCCGGCAAAGACTCCAAGACCGTGAAGCCTGCTTTTATCGAGATAGGTTTTGACGAGCAGCATGGGTCAACACCCGCGGCTATGCTGGAAAAACGCGCGCTCGACTAGTCGTGATGAATTGTGCTCTACGCCGCGCTCGGCTTGCGTTCGGTCTTGAGCCGCTTGTCGAGATAGGCGGTGATCGCGGTGAGCAGCGCCTCGATCTTGCCATCGAAGAAATGGTTGGCGCCCTGCACGACTTTCTGCTCGATCACAATGCCCTTCTGCGTCTTGAGCTTGTCGACCAGCGTGGTCACGTCCTTGTGCGGCACCACCGCGTCCTTGTCGCCATGGATGATCAGGCCGGATGACGGGCAGGGCGCCAGGAACGAGAAATCGTAGAGATTGGCGGGCGGACAGATCGAGATGAAGCCTTCGATCTCGGGCCGGCGCATCAGCAGTTGCATGCCGATCCAGGCGCCGAACGAAAAGCCGGCGATCCAGCAGCTCTTCGCCTCGGGATTGATGGTCTGCGCCCAGTCGAGTGCTGCGGCCGCGTCAGACAGTTCGCCTTGACCGTGGTCGAACGAGCCCTGGCTGCGGCCGACGCCGCGAAAATTGAAGCGCAGCGCCGAGAAGCCGCGGTGCACGAAGGCATAGTAGAGCTGATAGATGATCGGGTGATTCATCGTGCCGCCGAACTGCGGATGCGGGTGCAGGATGATCGCGATCGGTGCGTTCTTCTGACGGGCCGGATGATACCGGCCCTCGATTCGTCCGGCGGGACCGGTAAAGATAACTTCGGGCATTGCTGTCGACCTCGAACCGGGCTGGCCGCATAGGTTGCGGCGTCGGGTTTTTGCTCCACGCCTGGTAGAATTTGGCGGTCCAGGCGCTAGTTTAGAATTATTCTAATTATTTGAATTCCGCTGGCCACGGCGGCAACAGAAGCTATAAGTTGCGCCGTGAATGCGGGCTTCTAACACGATCCCCAGGGCAAAAAGCAAGCTTTTTGCGGGGTCTAGAGGCAAATCGGTAATCCGATACTGGCAAAACTGATGGCTGAGCGCGCCTATTTTGACTGGAATGCCACCGCCCCGCTGCGAGCAGAGGCGCGCGCCGCCATGGCGGCCGCGCTGGGCCTGACCGGCAATGCCTCCTCGGTGCATGCTGAAGGCCGCGCCGCCCGCCGCCTGGTCGAAGAGGCGCGCGAGCAGGTCGCACAACTGGTCGGTGCCGAAGCCAAGAATGTCACGTTCACCAGCGGCGCCACCGAAGCCAACATGCTGGCGCTCACCCCCGCGATCGAGATTGGCGGGCGCAAAGAGCCGCGCGACCGCTTGTTCGTCTCTGCGATCGAGCATCCCTCGGTGCGCAGCGGCGGCCGCTTTGCCGCGGACGCGGTCGAGGAACTGCCGGTCAGCGGCGACGGCGTGGTCGATCTCATCGAACTTAAACGCCGCATCACCAAGGCGGAACGCCCGCTGGTGTCGGTCATGCTGGCCAATAACGAAACCGGCGTGATCCAGCCGATAGCCGAGATCGCCAAGATCGTGCACGCGGCCAATGGCGTGTTGCATGTGGACGCGGTGCAGGGCGCCGGACGCATCGATTGCGAAATCGACGACCTTAACGCCGATCTGCTCAGCATCTCCTCGCACAAGCTCGGCGGACCGCAAGGCGCGGGTGCGCTGATCCGCCGCGGCGACATTCATATCGCCGAGCCGCTGATCAAGGGCGGTGGCCAGGAACGTTCGTTGCGCGCTGGCACCGAAAACGTTGCCGCCATCGCCGGCTTTGGCGCGGCCGCCAGCGCCGCGGCAGCCACATGGCAGGCGGACGGTGTCCGCATGGCCGCGCTGCGTGATCGGCTGGAAGCGGGCCTCAAGGCCGCTACGCCGCAAGCCGTGATTTTCGGCGAAACCGCCGCGCGGCTGCCCAACACCACGCTGTTCGCGGTTCCCGGGTTGAAGGCGGAGACGGCGATTATCGCCTTTGATCTCAATGGCATAGCGGTGTCTTCCGGGGCCGCATGCTCGTCCGGCAAAGTGCAGCCGTCAGCCGTGCTGGCGGCCATGGGCGTGGAAGGCGCGCTCACGCGCGGCGCCGTACGCGTTAGCCTTGGCTGGACGACCAGCGAACGTGATGTCGAAAATCTGCTAAATGCTTGGAAGAACGTGGTTTCGTCACTACTTAACAGCCAAGCGAATGCCGCCTAACGCATGATCCCGAAAAGTGGGAACCGGTTTTCGGAAAAGATCATGCGAAGAGAGTGGCGCCAACTGGGATGATCGCAACGCGCAAAGCGAACCGACCATAACCGACAAATCCAACCCGCGGTCCTTGAAACCGTGAGCGGAGGGAACAATGCCGGCCGTACAAGAGACCGTCGAACAGGTCCGCCGAATCGACGTTGACCAATACAAGTATGGGTTCGTCACCGATATCGAATCCGAGAAGGCCCCGAAGGGCCTGTCGGAAGATACCGTCCGCTTCATCTCGGCAAAAAAGAACGAGCCGGAGTGGATGCTGGCCTGGCGGCTGGAAGCCTACAAGCGTTGGCTGACCATGCGCGAGCCGACCTGGGCGCGCGTGCAATTATCCCAAGATCGATTACCAGAACGCCTACTACTATTCGGCGCCGAAGAAGAAGGCGCTCGCCTCGCTCGACGAGGTCGATCCGGAAATTCTGCGCACCTACGAGAAGCTCGGCATTCCGCTGCGCGAGCAGGAAATCCTCGCCGGCGTCGTGCGCCCCGAGGGCGAGCGGCGGGTGGCGGTTGACGCGGTGTTCGATTCGGTTTCGGTCGCCACCACCTTCAAGGAAGAGCTGAAGAAAGCCGGCGTGATCTTCATGCCGATGTCGGAGGCGATCCGCGAGCATCCCGAACTGGTGAAGAAGTATCTCGGCTCGGTGGTTCCGGTCACCGACAACTTCTTCGCCACCTTGAATTCTGCGGTGTTCTCCGACGGCTCGTTCGTCTACGTGCCGCCGGGCGTGCGCTGCCCGATGGAGCTGTCGACTTATTTCCGCATCAACGAAGCCAACACCGGCCAGTTCGAGCGCACGCTGATCATCGCCGACAAGGGCGCTTACGTGAGCTACCTGGAAGGCTGCACCGCGCCGATGCGCGACGAGAACCAGTTGCACGCCGCGGTCGTCGAGCTGGTCACGCTCGACGATGCCGAGATCAAGTATTCGACCGTGCAGAACTGGTATCCCGGCGACGCCGACGGCAAGGGCGGCATCTTCAACTTCGTCACCAAGCGCGGCGACTGCCGTGGCGCACGCTCGAAGATTTCCTGGACGCAGGTCGAGACCGGCTCGGCCATCACCTGGAAATATCCGAGCTGCATTCTGCGCGGCGACAATTCGCGCGGCGAATTCTATTCGATCGCCATCTCCAACGGCCGCCAGCAGGTCGACAGCGGCACCAAGATGCTGCACCTCGGCAAGAACACCACCAGCCGCATCATCTCCAAGGGCATCGCTGCGGGCAAATCCAACAACACCTATCGCGGGCTGGTCACTGCGCACCGCAAGGCGACGAACGCGCGCAACTTCACCAATTGCGACTCGCTGCTGATCGGCAACCAGTGCGGCGCGCATACCGTGCCCTATATCGAGGCGAAGAATTCCTCCGCCGTGTTCGAGCACGAGGCCTCAACCTCGAAGATCTCCGAGGACATGCTGTTCTATTGCCGGCAGCGCGGCATGTCGGCGGAAGAGGCGACCGCGCTGGTGGTCAACGGTTTCGTCAAGGACGTGTTGCAGCAGTTGCCGATGGAATTCGCGGTCGAGGCGCAGAAGCTGATCTCGATCAGCTCTGGAGGGCAGCGTCGGATGAGCGCGGATCGGAAAAAACTGCAGCGGCGCGCAAGTGTCGGCTTGCTCTGGGCGAACGAGGAAAAGCCGGCGGGGTCGAGTTGGTCGAATGTCGTGTCGGGGCATTTTCCGCGATGTGGACAGTTTACCGCGAAAACGACGACCTCGTCGATCAAGGGCTGGCAGCCGATTTCTAATCGTGCGCCGGGTTGGTCCTGAATCGCTTTCGCGTTTCCGAAAATGCATGGGCGCCATCGACCAGTCTGGTGGATTTCGGTGGCGGCGCGGAGCGGACGCTCGACGAATTGATCGACGAGAATTTCCGCGCTGCCACATTAATGAGGACATTGCAATGCTGCTTGAAGTCAAAAATCTGCATGTCGAGGTCGAGGGCAAGAAAATCCTCAACGGCCTGACGCTGGCCGTCGACAAAGGGCCAGGTCGCTGCCATCATGGGCCCGAACGGCTCCGGCAAGTCGACGCTCGCCTATGTGCTGGCCGGCAAGGACAATTACTTCGTCAGCGAGGGTGACGTGCTGCTCGACGGCGAGAGCATCCTGGAAATGCCGCCGGACGAGCGCGCCGCCAAGGGCGTGTTCCTCGCGTTCCAGTATCCGGTGGAAGTGCCCGGCGTCGCCACCATGACGTTCCTGCGCACCGCGCTCAACGCCCAGCGCAAGACGCGCGGCGCAGGCGGAATTATCGACGCCTGAATTCATGAAACTGGTGCGCGACACCGCGGCGCATCTGGGCGTCAGCCAGGAGATGCTGCGCCGCGCGGTCAATGTCGGCTTCTCCGGCGGCGAGAAGAAACGCAACGAGATCCTGCAAATGGCGGTGCTGCAGCCGCGGCTCGCCGTGCTCGACGAGACCGATTCCGGCCTCGACATCGACGCGCTCAAGATCGTGGCCGAGGGCGTCAACCGGCTGCGCTCGCCCGAGCGCTCGATGATCGTCATCACCCACTATCAGCGGCTGCTCAACTTCATCGTGCCTGACGTGGTGCACGTGCTGGCCAAGGGCCGGGTGGTGAAGTCCGGCGGCAAGGAACTGGCGCTCGAGCTCGAAGCCAAGGGCTATGCGCAATATGCCGACGAGGCGGCCTGACGCCATGAACGTCGAAGTGCGCGCGGTGAAAACTCCGGCCGAGCAGGCGCTCAGCGCCGCTTACGCGGCTGCGCGCGACCACATTGCCGGGCAAGGGCGCGGTCGCGGCCTTGCGCGAGGACGCGTTCCGCCGCTTTGACGCGCGCGGGCTGCCGCATCGGCGCGTCGAGGAATGGAAATACACCGACCTGCGCGCGCTGATGCGCGATTCCTATCCGCTGGCCGCAGCCCCCGACGCGGCGGCAAAGCAGCGCGCCAAGAACGCCGGAAAAATGCTGACCGGCGTCGATTGCCGCCGCCTAGTGTTTGTCGATGGCGCGTTCGTGCCCGAACTGTCCGATCTGACGCCGGAGCCGGGGCTTGCGATCGGCTCGATGGCAGACGCCCTGGCTAAAGGCGATCCGCTGGTCGCCGCCCATGTCGGCAAGACCATCGCGACCGACGACGTGGCGGTGGCGCTCAACACCGCCATGATGGGCGACGGCGCCGTGATCCGCATATCCGCGGGCGCCGAGCTCGAAGCGGCCGATCCATCTGGTGTTCGCTTCGGGCAGCGAACGCCCAAGTTCGGCCTTCATCCGCTCGCTGATCGTGGTGGAGAAGGGCGCCAAGGCAACCATCGTCGAGAGCCACGAAAGCGGAGCGTCCCAAGTCAACACTGCGCTCGAATTGGTGGTCGGCGACGAGGCGCAAGTCGATTACGTCAAGATCACGCAGCGCGCGGGCGCTGCATGTGGCGAGCCTGCTGGCGACGGTCGGCGCGCGTGCGAAGTTCAACAGCTTTGCCTTCACCAGCGACGCCCAGATCGTGCGCAACCAGAATTTCATCCGCTTTGCCGGCGACGGCACCAAGGCCGGCATTCGCGGCGTCAGCCTGCTGCGCGGCAAGGAGCATGTCGACACCACATTGCTGATCGAGCATGCCGCCGTTGGATGCGAAAGCCGCGAGCAATTCAAGTCGGTGCTCGACGGCGAAAGCCACGGCGTGTTCCAGGGCAAGATCGTGGTCGAGCCGCACGCGCAGAAGACCGACGCCAAGATGCTGACGCGCGCGCTGCTGCTCTCGGACGACGCCGAGGCCGACAACAAGCCCGAGCTCGAAATCTTCGCCGACGACGTGGTCTGCGGCCACGGCGCCACCGCCGGCGCGCTCGACCCTGGCTTGAAGTTTTATCTGATGTCGCGCGGCATTCCCGAGAAGGAATCCGAAGCGCTGCTGATCGAGGCCTTCATCGACGAAACCATCGAAGAGATCGCGCATGAGGGCATTCGCGACGCGCTGAAATTTGCCGCGCTCAAATGGCTGGGGACGCGAGGATGAAAGCCATGCATCCCGCGGTCAGCAATGGTTCCTACGACGTCGCCAAGATCCGCGCGGATTTCCCCGCGCTGGCGATGCAGGTCTATGGCAAGCCGCTGGTCTATCTCGACAACGCCGCCTCGGCGCAAAAGCCGAAGGCCGTGCTCGACCGCATCCAGAAGGCCTACACCACGGAATATGCCAACGTGCATCGCGGTCTGCACTTATTTGGCGAACGAGGCCACCGAAGCCTACGAAGGCGCGCGCGAGACCGTGCGCGCATTCCTCAATGCCGAGCGCAAGGAAGAGATCATCTTCACGCGCAACGCCACCGAGGCGATCAATCTGGTCGCCTATACGTTCGGCCGCGAACGCATCAAGCCGGGCGACGAGATCGTGCTTTCGATCATGGAGCATCATTCCAACATCGTGCCCTGGCATTTCCTGCGCGAGCGGCAGGGCGCGGTGATCAAATGGGCGCCGATCGACGACGAAGGTAACTTCCTGATCGACGAATTCGAGAAGCTGCTCACGCCCCGCACCAAGATGGTCGCCATTACCCAGATGTCGAATGCGCTCGGTACCGCGGTGCCGGTGAAGGACGTAGTGAAGCTGGCGCATGCCCGCGGCATTCCCGTTCTGATCGACGGCGCGCAAGCAGCCGTGCATCTGGACGTGGACGTGCGCGATCTTGACTGCGATTTCTACGTGTTCACCGGCCACAAGCTCTATGGCCCGACCGGGATCGGCGTACTGTTACGGAAAATACGAGCACCTCGCGGCCATGCCGCCGTTTAATGGCGGCGGCGAGATGATCCGCGACGTGTTCGAGGACCGCATCACCTACGGCGAGCCGCCGCACCGGTTCGAGGCCGGCACGCCGGCGATTGTGCAGGCGATCGGGCTTGGCGCGGCCATCGACTACGTCAATTCCGTCGGCAAGCCGCGCATCCGCGCGCATGAGGGCGCGCTGGTCAAATACGCGCACGAACGTCTCGGCGCAGAT
Organism: uncultured Alphaproteobacteria bacterium; assembly: GCA_963781875.1. Lineage (GTDB taxonomy): Bacteria > Pseudomonadota > Alphaproteobacteria > Rhizobiales > Xanthobacteraceae > Pseudolabrys. The sequence goes on along the minus strand of CAWAHP010000004.1, from coordinate 495,403 downwards.
CAATTCGCTGCGCATTATCGGCAAGGCGCCGGACAAGGGACCGATCGTCTCGTTCGAAATGAAGGGCGCCCATCCGCACGATGTCGCCACCATCATCGACCGTTCCGGCGTGGCGGTGCGCGCCGGCACCCATTGCGTGATGCCGTTGCTGGCTCGCTATGGCCTGACCGCGACCTGCCGCGCATCGTTTGCCATGTACAACACCAAGGACGAGGTGGATATACTCGCCGCCTCCCTGGTCAAGGCGCAGGAATTTTTCGCATGACCCAAGAAGTGACCAAAGACACGCTCAAGACCGACAACCCGACCGCTGCGGACAAGCCGCCGGAAAACGCCGCCGTGACCGGCTCGCCCGCGTTGCCGCAGGACGAACTCAATCGGCTGACCGACGACATCATCGCCGGCTTGAAGACCGTCTACGACCCGGAAATTCCGGCCGACATCTACGAGCTTGGGCTGATCTACAAGATCGATATCGGCGACGACCGGGCGGTGAAGATCGACATGTCGCTCACCTCGCCCAACTGTCCGTCGGCGCAGGAGCTACCGGTCATGGCGGAGAATGCGGTCGCCAGCGTGCCGGGCGTGAAGGACGTCAAGGTGGCGGTGGTGTGGGACCCGCCCTGGGATCCGAGCCGGATGTCGGACGAGGCCCGACTCGTGTTGAATATGTGGTGAGTTGCGGATCGAGCGACGAAGCGCCAGATTAAGGATCGAGGACTGATATGGCCACTGCGCGACCCAGACCCCAGGTGATGCGGCTCACCGATGCCGCGGCGCTGCGCATCAAGGATGTGATGGCGCGTGCCGACAAGCCGGTCGCCGGCGTGCGCGTCGGCGTCAAGAATGGCGGCTGCGCCGGCATGGAATACACCATGGAATATGCCGCTCGACATCAAGCCGACCGACGAGGTGGTCGAGGACAAGGGCGTCAAGATCCTGGTCGATCCGAAGGCGGTGCTGTTCCTGCTCGGCACCGAGATGGACTACAAGACCGAAAAATTGTCCGCGCAATTCATGTTCAACAATCCGAACCAGACCTCGGCCTGCGGCTGCGGCGAATCGGTGCAGCTCACGCCGGCGAAGGACGCGGCCGAGTAGTTTTCGGATTAATGCCCGCTCTGCTCATTCCCGCACCCGGGTCCGGCTTCGCCGGCCCGAGTACAGGCTCCAGCGGGAAACCAGCGTGCTTGGCTCTGGGTCCCCGCTTTCGCGGGGACGAGCGGACAGTGAATCGATTCAACTGAGGTGGATCAGGCGTTACGCGACCTGCGCTGACGCGCCGCTGGCAGTGACTTCCGGGTCGGTCTCGCACATCACCCGGTTGCGGCCATGCCGCTTGGCGGCATAGAGGCAGGCGTCGGCGCGCTCGATCAGCATCTGGCGGTGTCGTTCTTGTGCCAGGTGGCGACGCCGATCGAGATCGTCACCCGGCCGAGGTGTTCGCCGGTCGAACGCTTCATCAGTTCCTTGGTCATCACCGCGCGGCGGATGTGATCGGCGACCGTGATCGCCGAGCGCAGCACCGTGTTCGGCAGAACGATGGCGAACTCCTCGCCGCCGTAGCGCGCCGCGGTGTCCTGGCCCTTGACGTTCTGCTTCACCGACATCGCCACCAGGCGCAGCACCTGGTCGCCGGTGAGGTGGCCGAAACTGTCGTTGAAATTCTTGAAATGGTCGATGTCGGTCATCAGCAGCGACAGCGGCTCGTTATTGGCGCGCGCGTCGGCGATGGCCTGTTCGAGCGTGGTGTCGAAGAATTTGCGGTTGGCGAGCTGGGTCAAGGGATCGGTCAGGCTCTCGGTGCGCACCGCCTCGAGATTTTCGTGCAGTTCGTCGATTTCCTGCTTGGAGGCGTTGAGCCGCTCTTCCAGTTTCTGGTTGGAGACTTCCATCTCCTTGGCGGTCTGCACCAGGCTTTCGACGATCGAGCGCAGGCCCTCGCGGTCCTTCGAGTTGCCGAGCTTCTCGGTCATGTCGGCGAGGCTCTCGGTGTAGCTCGAGGCGGAGCCGGCGGCGGCGTCGATCATCGCCATGACCTGCTCGATCTCGCCCTTGACCTGGCTGCCGACCTTGTCGATCCGTTCGGTCAGCCGCGTCGGCGACAAATAGGTCTCGTAGATCTGATCGAGATCGGCTTCGGACAGCGTGCCGCTTTGCTGCAGCGTCTCGTTGATCTTCTGGTTGAGCGAGGGGTGATAGCCGGTGGCGTAGGCGTACCAGACCTCGTAATTGCGCGGGGTCGCGGCCTGGCGCAGCGCCTTGATCTGCCCGAGCGCGATTTCGGCGAACGCCATCGTGCGTTCGTGTTCATCGGCATGCCCGGTCATCGCAGACCCCCTGTTTGCAGGCGTCCTGCCTGCAGGTCTCCACGCGCGCGGCCACCGGGCCGCGTCGCGCATCCCCGCTGGGGACGGTATTAGAGGGAGGTGAATCGAGGGTAAATTTGCGCGTCCGTGCGCTGCAATATTGCGCGCCGGTGGCCGCGCGGTGCGGCCCCGAAAAGTCAGCCGCGATCAGGCTTTAAGGGTCACCGGCCGCAGCAGGAAAGCGGGCAGGTGGCTGCCGTCGGAGTCTCCTGCGTGCTCGCGCGGCTGCGGGGCCTGCGGGCGCGGCTTGGCGGCATGAACCGGTTCCCGGTCCTGCTGGGGTTGCGGCTGGCGTTGCTGCGGCTGGCGGCCGCGATGGCGCTCGCGCGCGCGGGCGCGCCGCCCGCCGTGGCTGCGTTCGCCTTGCGGCGGACGGCTTTCGCGGGCCTCGGTGGCTGCGGGCGCGCCGACCCAGGGGATAGTCTGGCCGGTCAGCCGCTCGATCGCGGCCACCGACTTGCCGTCGGCCGGCGATACGATGGTGATGGCGGTGCCGCTCAGGCCGGCGCGGCCGGTGCGGCCGATGCGGTGGACGTAGTCGTCGGGATGATGCGGCACGTCGAAATTGAAGATGTGGCTGACCGCGGGGATATCGAGACCGCGGGCGGCGACGTCGGAAGCGATCAGCAGCTTGGCCTCGCCATTGCGGAAGGCGTCGAGCGCGGCGGTGCGCGCCGATTGATCGAGATCGCCGTGCAGCGCGACCGCGTTGAACTTGTGGCGCAGCAGCGAGCGGTGCAATTGCGCGACCTCGCGCTTGCGGTTGCAGAATATGATGGCGTTCTTGAAGTCGTCGGCGGAGCGCAGCAGGTGGCGCAGCGTCTCGCGCTTTTCGGCCGGATCGCGGCCGGTGGCGACCTGCATCTGGGTGATGGTGGTGGCGGCGGTGGCGGGTTTGGAGACTTCCACGCGCACCGGATTGTGCAGGAAGGTGTCGGCGATGCGCTGGATTTCCGGCGGCATGGTGGCGGTGAAGAACAGCGTCTGGCGCGTGAACGGCACCAGCTTGCCGATGCGCTCGATGTCGGGAATGAAACCCATGTCGAGCATGCGGTCGGCTTCGTCGATCACCAGCAGCTCGACGCCGGACAGCAGCAGGCGTCCGCGCTCGGAATGGTCGAGCAGGCGGCCGGGCGTGGCGATCAGCACGTCGACGCCGCGCATCAGCTTGGCGTCCTGATCGTCGAACGACACGCCGCCGATGATCAGCGCGACGTTGAGCTTGTGGTTCTTGCCGTATTTCTCGAAATGCTCGACGACCTGCGCCGCCAGTTCGCGCGTCGGCTCCAGAATGAGCGTGCGCGGCATGCGTGCGCGCGCGCGGCCCTTTTCCAGCATGGTGAGCATCGGCAGCACGAAGGCGGCGGTCTTGCCGGTGCCGGTCTGCGCAATGCCGAGCACGTCGCGGCGGGCGAGAACGTGCGGAATGGCTTGCTCTTGAATGGGGGTGGGGGTCTTGTAGCCGGCCGAGTCAATGGCGGCGATAACTTTGTCGGATAAGCCGAGATGGGAAAAGGACATATAACCTCAAGTAAAGACCGTCCGGAGTCCGCGCCGGACATGAAAACCAGTTGCAATGCGCGGGAGACGGTCGAATCTATGTTCGCACCGGTTGGCTGGAACATAGGCCCGAAAGGGCCAAAGTCAATGCTCCGGCAATGCAATAAGTCGCATTAATTCTTAATCTTTTCGCATAACTGGAGGCTGCAAATGGCGCCATCTTTACCGCTCGTTTTGGTTCCCGGGCTGCTGTGCAGCGCGCGCCTCTATGCGCCGCAGGTCGCGGCACTTTGGCCGTTCGGGCAGGTCACGGTGGCCGATCACCGCCGCGACGCCGACATGGAGGCGATTGCCGCGCGCATCCTGGAGGACGCGCCGCCGCGTTTCGCGCTCGCGGGCTTGTCGATGGGCGGCTACATCGCCTTCGCCATGATGCGGCTGGCGCCCGAGCGCATCGCGCGGCTGGCGCTGCTCGACACCTCGGCGCGTCCCGATATGCCCGAGCAGAAGGCCGGCCGCGAGAAATTCATCGCCATGGCGGAAGCCGGCAAGCTCGCCGACGTCGTCGAGACGCTGACGCCGCGCTTTCTGCATCGCAGCCGGCATAATGACGAAGCGCTCAAGCGCGTGGTGCGCGAGATGGCGGCCGAGACCGGGGCCGAGGCCTTTGTGCGCCAGCAGAAGGCGATCATGTCGCGGCCGGATTCGCGGCCGCTGCTGGCCACGATCCGCTGCCCGACGTTGGTGCTGGTCGGCGACGGCGACGAACTCACGCCGCCGGAATTGGCAAAGGAAATCGCCGGCGGAATTTCCGGCGCGAAGCTTGTTCGTTGTGCCGGACTGCGGGCATTTGTCCACGCTCGAAAAGCCCGACGCGGTGAATGCGGCGCTTGCCGAATGGCTCGGTGGCTGAATCGGCGGCGCAGTCATTCGTGATAAGATAGGATGCCGATGATGGAAGCTCGTGACACCGCAGGCGTGATCGCTCCGCCGCCGCTGATATTGGCGATTGCGATCGTACTGGGCTTGTTGCTCGACTGGCTGCTGCCCGCCTACCTGCTGACCTGCTGCTGTCGCTTGCGGAGCGCATCGTTATCGGCGTCGTCCTGATCGCCGCGGGCGCTGCGGTTACGATCCCCGCCATGCGCGGCTTTCGTTCCGCCGGCACAAATGTCGAGCCCTGGAAGCCGTCGCTCGCGCTGGTGACGGACGGCATCTTCGGCTGGCTGCGCAATCCGATGTATGTCGGCGCCACCCTGTTTCTCGCTGGGCTTTCGCATCATGCTCGCGTCGGACTGGATGCTGGTGATGCCAGTCGGCTTCGTGCTGGTCATCCACTTCGGCGTGGTCAAGCGCGAGGAGCGTTATCTCGACAGCCAAATTCGGCGAGCCGTACCGGCAATATATGGCCAAGGTGCCGCGCTACGGCTGGCCGTTCTGAGTCCCAAGACGTTTGTGCCAGGCTTTCCGGGCTTCATCCCTTTGCCTCGGAGAATTCCAGCCCTTATACCGAGCGTAAGATTTGGTCGCCGGGGGCTTATGCGATGCGCACGCAGGTCGGAATCATCGGAGCCGGGCCGGCCGGCCTGATGCTGGCGCGGCTGCTGCATCTTGCGGGCATCGAGTCGATCATCATCGAGAACCGCAGCCGCGATTATATCGAGAACCGCATCCGCGCCGGATTGATCGAACACTGGGCCGCCGATCTCCTGGTCGATCTGGGCGTCGGCGAGCGCATGAAAGCCGAGGGCGTTCTCCACCACGGCATCAATATCGGCATCAACGGCGATCTGCACCGCATCGATTTCAAGGCGCTGGTTGACAAGCGCGTCACCATCTACGGCCAGCAGGAAGTGGTGAAGGATCTGGTGGTGCGCAGGCTCACCGACGGCGGGCCGCTGCTGTTCGAAGTCGACGGCGTCAGCGTGCATGACATGACGTCGAAGCAGCCGAAGATTCGCTTCACGCACGATGGCCGCGCGCAGGAGATCGATTGCGATTTCATCGCCGGCTGCGACGGCTTCCACGGCATTTGCCGGCCGAGTTTTCCCGACGGCCTGCTCAACGTGTTCGAGCGCGATTATCCGTTCGGCTGGCTCGGCATCCTGTCGGAATCCCCGCCGCCCGATCACGAATTGATCTATTCCTACACCGATCGCGGCTTTGCGCTCTACACCATGCGCTCGATGTCGCTTTCGCGGCTCTATCTGCAATGCGACCACGACGAGGAGATCGAGAATTGGCCGGACGCGCGCATCTGGGACGAGTTGCACAAGCGGCTGGGCGGCGCGCGCAAGCTGGCCGAGGGCAAGATGCTGCAAAAAGGCATCACGCCGATGCGCAGTTTCGTGGTCGAGCCGATGCAGCACGGGCGCTTGTTCCTGGCCGGCGACAGCGCGCATATCGTGCCGCCGACCGGCGCCAAGGGCATGAACCTGGCGTTTGCCGACGTGGTGATGCTGTCGCGCGCGCTTGAGGCGTTCTATAAAAAGAAACGCAACGATCTTCTGGAAAATTATTCCGCAACCTGCCTGCGGCGGGTGTGGAAGGCGCAGCGCTTTTCCTGGTGGATGACGCAGATCATGCACCGCTTCCCGCACGAGACCGCGTTCGACCGCCGCCGCCAGCTTGCCGAACTCGATTATCTGGTCGGCTCGGAAGCCGCGTCCAAATCGCTCGCCGAGCAATATGTCGGACTGCCGCTCGCATGATCCCGAAAAGTGGAAACCGGTTTTCGGAAAAGATCACGCGAGAGGAGACGATTAATCTCGCAGGATTGCGCGCAGCGGGCGATTGAGCAATGCGATCGCGACGCCCGCGACGGCGGAAATGATCGCCAGCATCAGAAAGAAATCAGTCTTGGCCATGCTCGACCAGAATGTGCCGAGGTAGCCGGCGAGAAATCCGCCGATGAAGCTGGTCGACAGCCACACGCCCATCATCATCGACAGAAAGCGCAGCGGCGCGACCTTGGTCACCAAAGAAAGCCCGACCGGCGACAGATAAAGTTCGCCGACGGTGATGACGACGAAATAGCCGAACAGCCAGAGCCAGCTCGCCTTCTCGGCGCCGGCATGCCAGGCGGCGGCGACCATCACCAGATAGCCGGCGGCATTGAGGAAACAGCCGATCGCCATCTTGGCGACGGTCGACCGGCTCGCGATGGCCCTGCCAGCGCCAGAGCGCGACGATGAACGGCGTGAAGGCGAAGATCATGAACGGGTTGAACGCCTGAAACCAGGTCACCGGGATTTCGCCCGCGAATAGCAGAAGATTGAAGTGGCGATCGGTGTGCTGGTCGGCCCACAGCGCGATGGTATTGCCCTGCTGTTCGTAAGTGCCCCAGTACAGGCTCACCGGCAGCAGCAGCGCAAAGAGCGCGCCGATCGAAAGCCATTCCTGGCGGCTCATCGGGCCATGCGCCGTGTCGCGTTTGGCGAACGCGTCCGGCGGCAAGCTCGGCGCCGCGAGCAGATAGATCACCAGGCCCGTGGTCATGCCGACGCCAGCGGCGGCGAAGCCATAGTGCCAGCCGAGTTCCTCGCCGAGCGTGCCGCACACCAGCGGCGCCAGGAACGCGCCGAGATTGATGCCGACATAAAAGATCGAGAAGGCGCGGTCGCGGCGGCGGTCGCCGGGCGCATAGAGCGCGCCGACTTGCGTGGAAATATTCGGCTTGAAGGCGCCGTTCCCGAGGATGAGAAAGCCGAGTGCAAACAGGAACAGCGTCTCGAACGCCATCATGAAATGGCCGACCGCCATCAGCGCGGCGCCGAGAATGACCGTGCGGCGCTGGCCGAGCACGCGGTCGGCCAACAAGCCGCCCAAGATCGGCGTGAGATAAACCAGGCCCGTGTAGAAGCCGAAGATCTGCGAGGCGAGCGGCTGCAGCGCCAGCGGCCCGAACACGAATTCCAGCGCGGTCTTGAAATGCCCGAGGCCCAGCACCTGGCCCGCGCGCTGCGGATCGAGCAGGTATTTGACCATGTAGAGCACCAGCAGCGCCCGCATCCCGTAATAGGAGAAGCGCTCCCACATCTCGGTCGCGAACAGAAAACTGAGACCGCGCGGATGGCCGAACAGGTCGGCGTTTACGCTCCGGTTGTCGGCAGTTGTTGCGGGAGATGCGCTCATTCTGGGCCTGGTTGCCGGCGCATGATCTTATACGAACAATGGCATTTCCGAATGCGGACGGCGGGTGTACGATTTTGCGATAGAGACTGAAAAAGACGCCAGGTGGGGGAAACCATGACGAAGTCGAGAAGCATCTTTGCTGGCATGCTGACGGGGTTGCTTGCAACCATCGCGGCCAGCGTCGCGCTTGCGCAAGACTATCCCAGCAGGCCCATTCATTTCATCGTCGGCTTCGCCGCCGGCGGCGGCAATGACCTGTTCGCGCGCCTGGTGGTGAATAAATTCCAGGAGAATACCCACGCCACCGCCGTGATCGAGAACAAGGTCGGCGCGCAAGGCCGCATCGCCGCCGATTACGCGGCGCATCAGCCCGCCGACGGCTACACGGTGCTGGTCGGCGCCACCGGGCAGATGTCGATCGCCGCCGCGATTTATCCCAATCTCAACTACCATCCGACCAAGAGCTTCATTGCGCTCAACATGATCGCCTCGTTCCCGCTGGTGCTGGTGGTGCCGGCAAATCATCCGGTCAAGACGGTGAAGGAGATGGTGGCGTGGGCGAAAGCCAATCCCGATAAATCCAATTACGGAACCTCGTCGCCGGCCTTCACCATCGCCAGTGAGCTGCTCAAGCTGAAAACCGGCATGCCGGCGGTCGCGATCCCGTACAAGAGCAGCAATGAGTCGAACCTGAGCGTGGTCAGCGGACAGAGCTTGTTCACCATTTCGGACGGGCCGCCGGTGATCCCGCTGGTGCAGGGCGGCAAGACCCGCGCGCTGGCGGTGACCGGTTCCGAGCGCTCGCCCGAACTGCCCGACGTGCCGAGCATGGCCGAGGTCGGCTATCCGGACGTCAACACCCATCTGTGGAGCGGCTTTTTCGTGCCGACCGGCACGCCCGATCCCGTGGTTAAAAAGCTGACGATGGAACTCGGCCGCGCGCTCGCCGATCCGGGCGTGCAGGACGGCTTGAAGAAAATGGCGGTCAAGCCGGGCGGGCCGACCGGTGACGCGTTCAAGAATCTCATCGACGCCGACATCAAGACCTTCGCCGATGTAGTGGCGGCGGCGAAGCTCAAGTTCGAGTAATAAGCGTCGCATAATCACCGGCGCCGATTGCCGTTGCGCCGCACGCTGCTATGCTCAGGCGCGGGGTTTTGAGTTGGCGAAGCGGGCGGGGTCATGCGAATTGCGGTGGGTATCGTGCTTGCGGTTTTAACCGCAATGCCCGCGGCTGCCGACCGCCCCATCGGTCGAAGACCTGTTCCAGCAATTCGGGCTGTTCGGCAATTGGGCGACCGATTGCAAACAGCCGGCCACGCCTGCTAACCCGCATGTCAGCATCACCCTGCCGAGCCCGGGACTGGTGCAGGAAGACCACGATCTCGGGCCCGATTACGCCGTCAACCGCTACAGCGTGCTGTCGGCGGCGCGGATTTCCGATACGCGCTTGTCGGTGAAGGTGATCTTCCAGCCCGGCAGCGCGATCGAGGAACGGCAGACGCTGGAGTTCCTCATCCGCGAGGGGACGCGGCGCACCATGTTCAACCAGCCGGCCGGCGGGGCGGTGCGCGTCAAGGACGGCATCGCGCTCGCGCACAACATCGAGACGCCGGTGCTGAACAAGTGCGAGTAGGGTGGGCTTAAGCCGGCGTCACACGTCCAGCAACTGCTCGCTGGCGAACTGCGCGTTCTCCTGGATGAACTCGAAGCGCGCTTCGGCCTTGGCGCCCATCAGCCGTTCCACCGCCTTGGCGGTCGGTCTTGAGGTCCTTGTCCGCCAGCATGACGCGCAGCAGCGTGCGCTTGCGCGGGTCCATGGTGGTTTCCTTCAATTGCGCGGCCATCATTTCGCCGAGGCCCTTGAAGCGGGACACCTCCACCTTGGCATTGGCGTTGAAATCCGACTTGAGCAATTGCGCCTTGTGCTTGTCGTCGCGCGCATAGACGATCTTGCCGCCGTGCTGCAGACGAAACAGCGGCGGCACCGCGAGATAAAGCCGTCCAGCCTCGATCAGCTTCGGCATCTGCCGGTAGAAGAAGGTGATCAAGAGCGAAGCGATATGCGCGCCGTCGACGTCGGCGTCGGTCATGATGATGACCTTCTCGTAGCGCAAGGTCTTTCTCGTGATAATGCGCGGCCGTGCCGCAGCCGAGCGCCTGCACCAGATCGGCGAGCTGGGCGTTCTGCGCCAGCTTGTCCTTGCCGGCGGAGGCGACGTTGAGGATCTTGCCGCGCAGCGGCAGCACCGCTTGCGTGCGGCGGTCGCGCGCCTGCTTGGCGCTGCCGCCGGCGGAATCGCCCTCGACGATGAAAATCTCCGAGCCGTCGGAAGCCGAGCTCGAGCAGTCGGCGAGCTTGCCGGGCAGCCGCAGCTTGCGCACCGCGGTCTTGCGCGCGATGTCCTTTTCCTGCCGGCGGCGCAGCCGCTCCTCGGCGCGATCGACCACGAACTCGAGCAGCTTGTTGGCCTGCAGCGGGTTGCCCGATAGCCAGTGATCGAACGGATCCTTGACCGCCTGCTCGACGATTTTCTGCGCCCCTGCGGTGGCGAGGCGATCCTTGGTCTGGCCCTGGAATTCCGGCTCGCGGATGAACACCGACAGCATGCAGCCGGCGCCGGTCATCACGTCTTCGCTGGTGACGGGCGCGGCGCGTTTTTCCTGGCCGACGCGCGCGGCGTGATCCTTTAGCCCGCGCAGCAAGGCCGTGCGTAGGCCTGATTCATGCGTACCGCCGTCGGGCGTCGGGATCGTATTGCAATAGGATTGCAAGAAGCCGTCGGCGTCGGCGGTCCAGGCGATGGCCCATTCGACCGTGCCGTGGCTGCCGGTCTTGCCGACACTGCCGGTGAAAATGTCGGGATGCACCAGCGTGGCATCGGCGAGATTGGCGGCCAGATAATCCTTCAGCCCTTGCGCGAAATGGAACGTCGCCTTTTGCGGCACATCGTCGACGCCGCGCAGCAACTCCTTGGCGCAATGCCAGCGGATTTCGACGCCGCCGTAGAGATAAGCCTTCGAGCGCGCGATCTTGAATACGCGCTCGGCCTTGAACGCGGCCTTGGGTCCGAAAATCTGCGGATCGGGGCGGAAGCGGATCTTGGTGCCGCGCCGGTTCGGCGCGCGGCCGACCTTGACGAGTTGGCCCTTCGGCTTGCCGCGCTCGAACGCCATCCGGTAGAGCGTCTGCTCGCGCGCGACCTCGACCTCCATGCGCTCGGACAACGCGTTGGCGACCGAGACGCCGACGCCGTGCAGGCCGCCCGAGGTCTCGTAGACTTTGGAGTCGAATTTGCCGCCGGCGTGCAGCATGCACATGATCACTTCGAGCGCCGACTTGTTCTTGAATTTCGGATGCGGATCGACAGGAATGCCGCGGCCATTGTCGGTGACGCTGACGAAGCCGTTCGCCTCCATCTCGACTTCGATCCAGTCGGCGTGGCCGGCGAGCGCCTCGTCCATGGCATTGTCGATCACCTCGGCGAACAGATGATGCAGCGCCTTCTCGTCGGTGCCGCCGATATACATGCCGGGGCGGCGGCGAACCGGCTCAAGCCCCTCCAGCACCTCGATATGCTTGGCGGTGTAGCCGGACTCCGCGCTTCGTTCGCGCGTGGGCGGCTTGGGCCGCGCTGCGGCCGATTTCGCCGGCTTGCGGGCAGTCGCCTTGCGGGCGGCGCCTTGCGCGCGTTCGCCTTGGCCTTGCGCGGCCTGGCGTCGAATAAATCGGGCTGTTTCGTCGGTTTCTTCTTGGTCGCGGATTTGGCCATGGGCTGCGGTCGTTCGGTGGGGTTAGGGCCGGTAGATAGGCCTTCGGCGAATCGATTGCCAGCAACTATGCCACGACCGCGCCGGAACCGTGACGGTGGAGCTCACCGGCTTGTGGGCGGCTGGGTCGGCGGCCGCGCTGGCGCGGGTCAAAGCGGCGGGTTACACACTCAGGCGCCGCGCGCGCCATTCTCGATTCGCTTCCCCATGGATTTCCAGGCTTATTTCGATCAGATCATCGCCTTCGTGCGCGACAACGCGGCCTGGGGGCCGCTGATCGTGTTCGCGCTGGCGTTCGGGGAATTGCTCGCCTTCATCTCACTGCTGATCCCGGCCTGGGGCGCGCTGGTGGCGATCGGCGCCTTGATCAAGACCAGCGGCATCAGTTTCTGGCCGATCTGGATCGCGGCCTCGCTCGGCGCCGCCTTTGGCGACTGGCTGTCCTATTGGATCGGATTGAAGCTCGAACATTCGGTCGCGCATGTGTGGCCGCTGTCGCGCCATCCCGATCTGATCCCGCGCGGGGAAGCCTTCATGAAGAAATGGGGGATACCCGGAATTTTCCTAGGCCGGTTCTTCGGGCCATTGCGCGCTTCGGTGCCGCTGATCGCCGGCATATTCGAGATGCCGTACTGGCGCTTCCAGCTCGCCAATTTCAGCTCGGCCTTTGTTTGGGCGGCGGTGCTGCTCACGATCGGCGATTTGATTTCGGTGGTGGTAAAAATTATTTGGGGTTGAAAAGACTTCCGCCGGGATTTTCACCCCGGCGTAGTCCGATGCAGCATTGTAAGGCTTCTCTTATTTCGGCAGCTTCGCAATCACGTCCGGGTTATTTGACGCGATGCCGACCATCTCGCCTTTCGCCAGCACCTTGCCTTCCATCGCCGCCATCGCCGCGGAACCGTTAAATGCACCGGTGAGATTGAGTGATGGAACGCTCAGCGCATAGACCGTGAAAACGAAACGATGCGCTAGCTCGTCGTTCCAGGCCGGGCATGGCCCGTCATAGCCGAACCATTGGCCCTTCATCTGCTCGTTGGCCGCCATGAAATCCGTGAAGGCATTGAGCCCGCGTACCCCGACTTTCGCCGGCGTTTGCGGTTTGCCGTGGGGCACGCGACCTTCCGATTCAGCGCCTTCGGGCAGCGACGTGACGTTCGCCGGAATATCGACAAGGAGCCAGTGGAACATCGTTCTCCGCGCTGCCGACGCTGGAACCGTCATGCCTTCCTTGTTCTGTTTCTCGCGCTGTTCCGCCAGATTATCGATGTCGGTCAGGGCGGCGACATAGGACTTGGTGCCGGCCGGGCCGTTGGACCAGGAGATGCCCGGACTTTTATCGGGGCCGGGCGCCACATGCCCCTGCTCCGCCGGCACGCAGAAGCGATACTGGTTCGGGATTACTCCGCCATCTTTGAGGGAATCGACGCTTACCTTCAATTCCGCGGCGGATGCCGCGGAAGTAACCGCCATTGGTGAAATGACGACACAAGCCCCGAGCGCCAATCCGATAGAGATTTTTCCGATCATGTTGTTTCCTCCCGAGCTGATGTGAGAACGCCGCGGGGATTTTCGTCCCGGCGGAATTTGCGCTTGCAGAAAAAATTATTTCAGCGCCGCAGCGCCGGCGGTCGCCACTTGGACATCCGGCGGAGACAGCGGCGCGCCGGCCACGCCGATGCCGCCGACGATCTTGCCGCCCGAGACGATCGGAACGCCGCCGCCGACCGTTATCATCCCTTCGAGGCCGAGGAGGAAACTATTGGCCTGGACCCGCTCCTGGAAGGCCATGGTCGGCAGCCTGAACCGCGCGGCGGACCGGGCCTTGCGAAGGGCGAGATCGACATGGCCGTATGCGCCGCCCTCCATCCGCTCGAAATAGATAAGATCGCCGGACGGCTCCACGATGGCGATCGTGTCATGGAGTCCCAGCTTGAGCGCTTCCGCCTCGGCGGCGGCGGCAACTTTCTTGGCGTCCGCCAGCGAAATCGGCGGGCCATAAGCAGGAGGCGGTCCCGGCGGCGGGGCGGCCGGCGCGGGCGATGCCGGCTGTTGAGCGTGAACAGCAGTTCCGAACATCAAGGCGGCGCATGCCGCCACCGTCATCAGTGACAAACGACGCATATATTCCTCCCTCATTATTTATCTTGCCGGCCATCCGGCTTTGTCCGCCTGGTCCGTACTGGCGCCGAATTGTTTGACGGGCCGAGTTTAGCGGATCGGCGGGGCGCCGCCTATATGGTTTGCGCCGCCGCGGCAATTCGCCGATCGGAATATATCGGCCCCGCCGGGGTTTACGCGCACGGAAGGAGGGGGCGGAAAATCTTGACTGATGACGCACCGCCGCGTGTTGGCGACCGCCGGCGCCGCTCCCGCGGTTACCTGCTGGCGCGCGCAAGGCTGACGCGGTAGCATGTGCCTAAGACCTCGCTCATAAAAGGAAAACTCAGGGAGGAAGTCATGTTTCGCTTACGCCATCTGTTGCCGCTTGTCGCGCTTGCGGCTGTCTTGCTTTACGCCGCGCCCGCGCCGGCCCAGACCATCATCGACGAGTGGGCGAGCGTGAAGGCGCCGCCCGCGCCCGAGCTCAAAGCTGTCACGGCTCGATCCCAAGACCACCGCGCTCTTGGTGATGGATATCATCAAGCAGACCTGCAACGACCAAAGACGGCCGCGTTGCGTCGCCTCCATTCCCAAGATCGAAAAATTGCTCGCCGCGGCACGCGCCAAGCGGCGTGACCGTGATCTACACCCTGTTCCCCAGTCCAGCGCCCGATAGTTCCCCGATCCGGTCATCGGCGATACCCTTCCCGCGGTCGCGCCCAAAGGCAACGAGCCGGTTGTGATCTCGTTCGTCGACAAGTTCATACTCGGCGACAAGGATACCGGCCTTCAGAAGATGCTGAAGGACAAGGGCATCACCACCGTCATTCCGGTCGGGGCTCGCGCACAATGGCGCCGTCTTTACACGGCAGTCGCGGCGGCGTTGCGTGGTTTCAACGTGATCGTGCCGGTGGACGGCATGTCGGGCGACGGTAATAACGCTTATGAGCGATCAGGTCGCGCTTACACTTTGACGACATTCGGTCGTTTCATCCAAGGTAACGCTGACCCGCATCGACATGATCAAGTTCTAGCGTGCGGATTCGAGGCATTAACATCGAAGTTTATAATTGGCGAGGCCGCCAATTGGCGGCCTCCTTGTTTTCGAGCTTCGCAGTCGGCCTGCTGTGGCTCTAAAGTGCAACCGTCGGAGTTGCATCTGATGAGCGAAACCGCCTTCGAAACAGCCTTGGCCGCGCGCACGGCGCGAGATGCTCGACGCCTGCACGCGTTGCGGCAAATGCGTGGAAATCTGCCCGATGACGCAGCGCGGCCGGCGTCGGCGATGCCGCGCCGAAAGCGGTGATTTCCGGCGTGCTCGATATCGTGCGCACCGGCGACGGGCCGCAGGCAGCCGATTGCCTGGGCCAAGGGCTGCGCGCTCACCGGCGACTGCATCGCGGCCTGCGACGTATGGCGTCAATCCGCGCTTCCTGCTGGCGATGGCGCGCGTCGCCTTGGCGAGGCAATCGTCCGACCTGCGCGAGCGGCGCAAGAAGGGCGTGGAAAATTTCCGCGCCATCGCCGACGGCGTCAACGTGCTGGCGCGCATGCAGCTTGACGATGTCGAACTGGCGCGGCTCGGCCAGCAGGTGACCGACCGCTTGCAGAACGGATCGACCGCCAAGCCGGGCGAGCGCCCCGATTTCGTGTTCTACACCGGCTGCAACGTGCTCAAGACCCCGCATATGGCGCTGCTCGCGCTCGACATCATGGATGCGCTCGGCGTCACCTACAATGTCATGGGCGGGCCGACCCATTGCTGCGGCGTGATCCAGTTGCGCACCGGCGACACCGAAGTGTCCGGCCGGGTGGCCACCAGTTCGCTCGACAAGCTGGCCGAGGGAAAAACCGGCGTGATTTCCTGGTGCGCCAGCTGCCACGTGCAGTTCACCGAAACGACGATCCCGACCATCGAGAAGATGCGCGGCTCGCGGCCGTTCGAGATGACGCCGTTCCTGTTGTATCTCTCGACGCGCTTCGACGACTTGCGGCCGATGCTGCGCAAGCCCGTGCCGATGCGCATCGCGCTGCACAAGCATCCGGGCGTGAAGGGCGTGGTCGAGGCCGGCACCGCGCTGCTGCGGATGGTGCCCGGCATCGAGATCGTCGATCTGCATCAGCCGGCGGTCGGGCTGATGAGCAATTCGCTCAACCCGCTGCCCGAGTTCAAGCGCGCCTTGCAGCTGGCCGAACTGGAAGCCGCGGCGGCCGCCGGCGTCGACGCGCTGGTCGCGGTCTATCACGTCGATCATCGCGAATTGTGCGCGCATGAGCGCGACTGGCCGTTCCGCATCATCAACATTCTCGACATCGTCGGCGAGAGCATGGGGCTGCATCACGACGATCACTTCAAGCGGCTGAAGATCATGCAGGACGCCGACGCCATCGTGGCCGACTGCAAGGATTTGATCGCCGCCCATGGGCTCGATCCGGCGGTGGCGCGCGAGGTCGTGGTCAAGGCGATGCTGGCCGAGCAGCCGCTGCCGCTCGTCGGCAAACTTGACGGGCGCGCCGGTGAGGCCTATATCGCGCGCCCATGACGACGACGTTTACAGCACCGAGCCTCCGCCGCCGCCGTGTCACCACGGCACGGGCGCGCTTTCGCGTGTAAAACGTCCCCCGTGCCGCCGGATTTTGGCCGCGGCACTTTCTCCCCGATAACAACCGCGCTGTTGGCCTTTATCCGGTAGTTCTTTAAGACTCTGGATGAGGATCGATTCATGGCCACCAAAGCGAAAATCGGCGTGCTCGGCGCCTCGGGCTATACCGGCTCCGAACTGGTGCGGATGCTGTTGCGGCACCCGCGAGCTGAGATCGTGCTGCTCACCGCCGAGCGCAGCGCCGGCAAGGCGATGCGCGACGTGTTTCCGCAGTTCTCGCCGTTCGAATTGCCGAAGCTCGTCGCCATCGAGGGGCTCGACTGGGCCAAGGCCGCCCTCGACGTGGCGTTCTGCGCGTTGCCGCATGCCACCACGCAGAAGGTGGTGAAGGCGCTTTTGGCGCAGGCGCCGGCCACCAAGGTCGTCGACCTCTCCGCCGATTTCCGGCTCGCCGACACGGCCGCTTACGCCAAATGGTACGGCCATGAGCATCATGCGCCGGAGCTGCAGAAAGAAGCAGTCTATGGCCTGAGCGAAATCCACCGGCGCGAAATCAAAAAGGCGCGGCTGATCGCCAATCCCGGCTGCTACACATCCTGCGCGGAACTGCCGCTGATCCCGCTGATCAAGGCCAAGGCCATCGACCTCGACGAGATCGTGGTCGACGCCAAGTCGGGCATGACCGGGGCGGGCCGGGCGGCCAAGGAGGCGATGCTGTTCTCGGAGGTGTCGGAGGGCTTCCACGCCTATGGGGTGGGGCATCACCGCCACATGGCCGAGCTCGACCAGGAGTTTTCGCTGGCCGCCGGGCGGGAGGTGATCGTCACCTTCACCCCGCATCTGGTGCCGATGAACCGGGGCATCCTCTCGACCATCTATGTGCGGGGCAAGCGCGGCCGCACGCCTGCAGGATCTTCATGCGATACTTTTAAAGTTCTACGCGAAGGAGCCGTTTGTGCATGTTTTGCCGTTCGGCGAGACGCCGCAGACCCGGCATGTGCGCGGTTCCAACATGACCTTTATTGGGGTGGCCAAGGACCGCATCGCCGGCCGCGCCATCATTGTCTCGGCGCTCGACAATCTGGTGAAGGGCGCCTCCGGCCAGGCGATCCAGAACATGAACCTGGTGATGGGCTGGCCCGAGGCCATGGGGCTGGAGCAGGTGGCGCTGTTTCCGTGATTCGGCTGGTACAATGGCAACGCCTTCGCCGGAGACGCCATGTTCGAGGTCCAGAACCAGCCGCCGCCGCTCGAGCCTTACAATCTGTTCGCGAGCGATGCCGTGCTGCGCGAGGCGGTCAAGCGCGAGCAGGCCGCGTGGGCGGACGGCGAGCTGACCGCGCTGGGCGCGACCCTCGGCAAGCCGGAGACGGTACAGCTCGGCTTCGACGCCAACCGATACGCGCCGGTTTTGCGCACCCTCGACCGCTACGGCCATCGCATCGACGAAGTGGACTTCCATCCGGCCTGGCACGCGTTGCTGGGGATCGCGCTCAACGCCGGCCTGCATTCGAGCCCGTGGGCGAAGCCGCAAGCCGGCGCGCATGTGGCGCGTGCGGCCGGCTGCTACATGCTCGGGCAGATCGAGGCCGGCGTCTATTGCCCGATCGCCATGACCTACGGCTCGGTGCCGACGCTACGGCAGGCGCCGGCGATCGCATCGGAATGGCTGCCGCGCATTTTCGCGCGCGACTACGATCGCGCGCTTCCGCCCGGCCAAAGAGAAGACCGCGGCGCTGATCGGCATGGGCCTGACCGAGAACCAGGGCGGCTCCGACCTGCGCACCAACACCACGCGCGCCGAGCCCGCCGGCGACGGCAGCTTCCGCCTGCACGGGCACAAATGGTTCCTGTCGGCGCCGATGTGCGACGCCTTCCTGGTGCTGGCGCAATCGCCGAAAGGCCTGAGCTGCTTCCTGCTGCCGCGCTGGACGCCGGACGGCGAACGCAATGCCATTCATATCCTTCGCCTCAAGGACAAGCTCGGCAACCGCTCCAATGCTTCGAGCGAGGTGGAGTTCGACGGTGCCTATGCGCAACTGGTCGGCGAGGAAGGCCGCGGCATTCCGATCATGATAGAAATGGCCGGTTACACGCGGCTCGATTGCTGCCATCGGCTCTTCCGCGCTGATGCGGCAGGCGGTGGCGCAGGCGATCCATCACGCGCGCCATCGCACCGCGTTCCAGAAAAAGCTGATCGATCAGCCGCTGATGAGCAACGTGCTCGCCGATCTGGCGCTCGAATCGGAAGCCGCGACCGTGCTCACGCTGCGGCTGGCGCGCGCCTATGACGAGAGCGACGAGACCTCCGCCGTGTTCCGCCGCGTGGTCACGCCGGCGGCGAAATTCTGGATCTGCAAGCGCACGCCGGCGCTGACGCAGGAGGCCATGGAGGTGCTCGGCGGCTCCGGCTACATCGAGGACAGCATCCTGCCGCGGCTCTATCGCGAGGCGCCGGTCAATTCGATCTGGGAAGGCGCCGGCAACATCATGTGCCTCGACGTGCTGCGCGCCATCGAGCGCACGCCCAATGCCGCCGACGTTCTACGCCAGGAACTCGATGCTGCCGGCGATGCGCGCCTGCAGGCCTTCGCCGACCGGCTGCAACAGCGCCTGGCCGCGCGCGAGCGCAACGATGAATCGCAGGCGCGCGCGCTGGTGCGCGAGCTGGTGCTGGCGTTGCAGGCGGCGCTGCTGATCAAACATTCGCCACCGGCGGTGGCGGACGCGTTCTGCGCCTCGCGGCTGGCCGGCGAGGGCGGCGGCGCCTTCGGAATGCTGCCGCGCGGGCTCGATCTGCGCGCGATCGTGGAGCGAGCGGGGCCGGTCTAATTCGTCATTCCGGGACGGCGCGTTAGCGCCGGACCCGGAATGACTGAAATTACAGCTTCCCGAACACCGCCAGCACCAGCGCCACTTGCGCGAAGAAGCCGACGCAGAACGCGAGCGTGCGTAGCACCGGAATGCCGAGCGCATAGACGATGACATGCGCCAGCCGCGCCCAGAAATAGACCGCGCAGGCGATTGCGGTGCTTTCGGTCGAATGGTTCATGCTGTCGAGGATCAGCACCAGGGGCGCAAAGATCACCAGGTTCTCGACCGCGTTGGTGTGGGCGAAATAAAGCCGCATTGCCCACGGTGATTGTGGCTTGTCCTTGCGCGAAGGATTGGCCATCGCCCCCATCAGCCCGCGCACCATCATGCGATCGAGAATGTAAGGCACCCACATCAGCCCGGTCAGAATGACCGTCAGCGTCAGCCACATCAGTTCCCTGGACATCGCCGTCCCCTGTTTTCAGTTTTCTGTCGGGCGGGAGAATAATGGATGCCGCGGCCTCTGTCGCGCCTCGTCGGCATCAAGAAGCCGTCAGCGCGCGCCGGTTCCAAGGCATCACCGCCAGCAGCCGCGCCATGCCGCAAAAGCCGCTTACGCCGGCAAACAGCAGCCCGGCGCCGACAAAACCCGATAGCGCGTAGAAGGCCGGCGCAACGAATACGCCGAGCACGACGCCCAGCAGTACCAGGCTGCCGGCGACGATTTGCACCTGGCGCATGATGTCGATCGGCTGGCTGCGGTCGAGCGCGACCGGCAGGCCGGCCTTTTTCCAGGCGTCGAGGCCGCCTTCGAGAATATAGGTCTCGCATTTAGGCGCGGCGGCGGCGAGCCGCGGGGCATTGCCCTGGGTGCGCGCGCCGGACCGGCAGTGAAAGATCAGCACATCGTCGCCGCTGCGCGCCGGGCTTTCGCGGTCGATGCGGGTCAAGGCATGATGGCGGGCGCCCGGGATGCGCTCGCGCGCATGTTCGTCGACCTCGCGGATATCGATCAGCACGGCGCCAGCGCGAACGAGTTCAGCGGCGCGCTCGGGTGAAATGGTTTGCAGCTTGCTCATGGCTCGTCTCTCCTTCGCGCACATATTTTTCTTGCGCATGATCTTGTCCGAAAACCGGTTGCCACCCTCGGATCAAGCCCGAGGGCAGGCATTTTCGGGATTACGTTCTAGCCCCAGGTCCTGACTTTCACGTAAGAGCCGGGCGCGTCCTCGATTGGCTTAAGCTTGCCATCGCCGATCTTGCGTGCCGGCACGGTTTCGCCGCCTTGGCGCGTCAGCCATTCGAGCCAGTCCGGCCACCACGAGCCGGGATGCTCGGTCGCCGAAGCCAGCCATTTGTCGACATCGGAGCCGCTCGGCGCGCTTCCGGTCCAATACTGGTATTTCGGCTTGGCCGGCGGATTGATCGACGCCGGCGATATGGCCGGAGCCGGCCAGCACGTATTTCACCGGGCCGCCGAAATATTGCGAGCCTTCCAGCACCGATTTTGCCGGCGCGATGTGATCCTCGCGGGTGGCGAGATTGTAGATCGGCATTGTCACCTTGCGCAGATCGAGCGTCGACGCCGGCGATTTCCATCTCGCCTTTGGTGAGCTTGTTGTCGAGATAGCAATTGCGCAAATAGAACGAATGATTGGCCGCCGGCATGCGGGTGGCGTCGGAATTCCAGTAGAGAATGTCGAACGGGAACGGCTTCTTGCCGCGCAGGTAATTGTTGACCACGTAAGGCCAGATCAGATCGTTGGAGCGCAGCATGTTGAAGGTATTCGCCATGCGCGAGGCTTCCAGATAGCCCTGTTCCTTCATATGCGCTTCGAGCTGCTGGATGCGTTCCTCGTCGACGAACACCTTGAGATCGCCGGAATGAGTGAAATCGACCTGCGCGGCGAACATGGTGGCCGACAGCACGCGGTCCTCTTTCTTGGCCGCCAGATAGGCGAGCGTGATCGCCAGCAAGGTGCCGCCGACGCAATAGCCGATCGCGTTGACCTTGCTCTCGCCGGTCGCCGCCTCGATGGCGTCGAGCGCGGCGATCGGGCCTTCGCGCATGTATTCCTCGAAGCTTTTTTTCGCCAAATGCGCGTCGGGATTGACCCACGAGACCACGAACACCGTGATGCCCTGGTCGACGCACCACTTGATGAAGGATTTCTCCGGCGTCAGATCGAGAATGTAGAATTTGTTGATCCAGGGCGGCACGATCAGCAGCGGAACCTTGAGCACCTGCGGCGTGCTCGGCTCGTACTGGATGAGCTGCATCAGGTCGTTCTGGAACACCACCTTGCCGGGCGTGAGCGCGAGATTGCGTCCGACCTCGAACATCGACGGGTCGGACTGGCTGATCTTGAGATTGCCGTGGCCGGCTTTGATGTCCTCGCCCAGCATGTGCATGCCGCGCACCAGATTTTCGGCGTTCGACGACAGCGTCTCGCGCAACAGTTCCGGATTGGTGAGCACGAAATTCGACGGCGAGATCGCGTTGGCGATCTGCTTGACGTAGAACGCGGCCTTCGCCCGGGTGTGCTCGTCGACGCCGGTGGCGTCCTTGACCAGCCGGTCGCCCCATTGCGCGGTGAGCAGATAGGCCTGCTTGAGGAAATCGAAGAACTGGTTCTGCGACCATTCCGGATCGGCAAAGCGCTTGTCTTTCGGATCGGGCGCGATCGACGGCTCGGCCGGCTCGCCGGCCATGCGCTTGACCGCGCCGGCCCACAAATCGAGATAGGCGCGGCCGAGGCTTGTCTGCAGTTCGACCGCGCGCTTGGGGTCGGAGAGCCAGTATTCCGCCACCTGGCCAACGGTCTTGACCACGTCGGTGACGTCCTCGGCCAATTCGCCTTTGATCTTGCCGTCCTCGCGCGGCTTCATATAGGCGGCGAGCGCCTTGCCGCCTTCCTCGATCATGCGTGCAAGATTGCGTGCGAATGCCTCGACATCGACATCGCCGATCTTGGTCGCTTCCTTGGCCGGTTCGTTGGTGCGCTTATCCATCGGCGTGCCGTCGGTTCCCACCTTGAGAAGTGGCCCGGACCGCGCCCGATCGCAAGGCGCGTTTCAACGCATGGGCCGGCCTGGCGTTTGGCGGCCTCGTGCGGCGGCCATTAAGCATTTTGCGACCATGCTGTGGCCATAATAGCCCGATAGTGGGCTTATGCTATAATTCATTGAGTTTGCATCGATTTCCCAGCCCAACGGAGCGGTCTTGCGGAGCCTGATGCGCGCTTGTCTCGGATTGATTTTGGCGGCCTGGCGCTCGCCATGGCGGTTTCCGGCTGCCCGGCCGAGTCGATTTTCGACCGCCTGCCGCCGGAAGCGGGGGGCTTGCCGGCCAACGCGCCGGCGCGGCCGAAGACGCTCTACCAGTATCCCGGCCGTGCACGACATGCCGCCACCCCGCCCGACCGAGCCGATGACCGAGGAAGAGCAGGTCAGGCTGGAAAAGGAGCTGGCAGCAGCGCGTGACCGGCAGGAAAGCCTGGTGGGGACCGACAAGCCCGCCGCGCCGGCCTCGCCAGAGAAGCCCTCGGCCGTTCCACCCGCTGGCGCCAAGGCGGCCGCGCCAGCCCCCATAAAGAAGACTGCGACCGTCGCTGTGGTCCCGCCGGCTGACGCCAGGGCAGCAGCGCCGATCCCCAAAAAGAAGGCCTCGACCGTCGCCGTCATCCCGCCGCCCGGGGCCAGGGCTTACGCGCCGCCCCCGAAAAAGAAGCCCACGACCGTCATTGTCGTCCCGCCTGCTGGCGTCACGGCCAACCCGTGATAAAAGCCAGCCGGGGTAACGCCTGCCGGCTGGAAAGGGCAGCCAGCGCATGATTCCTGGCAACCAGCTTCCGTCTTCGCGAACTCGATTCGGCGGTGCGCACCGGATTTCGGACCAGATCATGCGCAAGCAGAACGAAGCCGACTTGAAGGTCTGAGCCGATGGAAGAATTCTACCGCATCCGCCGCTTGCCGCCTTATGTGTTCGAAGAGGTGAACAAGGCCAAGGCGCGCGCCCGCAATGGCGGCGCCGACATCATCGACCTCGGCATGGGCAATCCGGATTTGCCGGCGCCGGCGCATGTCATCGAGAAGCTCAAAGAGACCCTGGGCAAGCCGCGCACCGACCGCTATTCCGCCTCGCGCGGCATTCCTGGCCTGCGCCGCGCGCAAGCCGCCTATTACGAACGCCGCTTCGGCGTGAAGCTCAATCCGGAAACCCAGATCGTCACCACGCTCGGCTCGAAGGAAGGCTTCGCCAATGTCGCGCAGGCGATCACCGCGCCGGGCGACGTCGTGCTGGTGCCCAATCCGAGCTACCCGATCCACGCCTTCGGCTTCCTGATGGCGGGCGGCGCGATCCGCGCGGTGCCGTCGGAGCCGACGCCGAATTTCTTCCACACGCTGGAACGCGCGATCATGCATTCGATCCCGAAGCCGACCGCGGTGGTGGTCTGCTATCCGGCCAATCCGACCGCTTACGTCGCCACCCTCGATTTCTACAAGGACCTCGTCGCCTTCGCGAAGAAGCACAACATCCTGGTGTTGTCCGATCTCGCCTATGCGGAAGTCTATTTCGACGACCATCCGCCGCCGTCGCTGTTGCAGGTCCCGGGCGCCAACGATATCGCGGTCGAGTTCACCTCGATGTCGAAGACCTACTCGATGCCCGGCTGGCGCATCGGCTTTGCCGTCGGCAATGAGCGGGTGATCGCGGCGCTCGGGCGCGTGAAATCCTATCTCGATTACGGCGCCTTCACGCCGGTGCAGGTGGCGGCCACCGCCGCGCTCAACGGTCCCGACGACTGCATCAAGGAGATGCGCGAGACCTACAAGCGCCGGCGCGACGTGCTGGTGGAAAGCTTCGGCCGCGCCGGCTGGCATGTTCCGACCCCGCGCGCCTCGATGTTCGCCTGGTCGCCGATCCCGGAACCGTTCAAGAGCCTCGGCAGCGTGGAATTTTCCAAGCTGCTGGTCGAGAAGGCGGATATCGCGGTGTCGCCCGGCATCGGCTTCGGCGAATATGGCGAAGGCCATGTGCGCATCGCGCTGGTGGAGAACGAGCAGCGCATCCGCCAGGCCGCGCGCAATGTCCGCCGCTTCCTCGAACACGCGCCGGAACAGCTTCACAACGTCGTCCCGCTCGCCACGCGGCGATAACTTCAAATGACTCAGCCTCTAGCGCATGATCCCGAAAAGTGGGAACCGGTTTTCGGATAAGATCATGCGCAATCAGCCTCTAAGAGTGGGTGTCGCCGGATTGGGCACGGTCGGCGCCGCCTTGATCGCCCAGGTGGCGCGCCAGCGCGAGGCGCTTGCCGCGCGTTGCGGCCGGCCGATCGAGATTGTCGCGGTCTGCGCGCGCTCGCGCGCCAAGAAACGCGGCATCGATCTGAAATCGATGAAATGGTTTTCCGATCCGGTGGCGCTCGCGCGCAGCTCCAGCATCGACGTGTTCGTCGAGCTGATCGGCGGCGCCGGCGATCCGGCCAAAGCCGCGGTCGCGGCGGCGCTTGCTTCGGGCAAATCGGTGGTGACCGCCAACAAGGCGCTGCTCGCCAAGCATGGCGTCAAGCTTTCGGCGCTTGCCGAGAAACATCATGTCGCGCTCAATTTCGAGGCGGCGGTCGGCGGCGCCATTCCGATCGTGAAAACATTGCGCGAGGGGATGGCCGGCAATTCATTCGAGCGCATCTATGGCATTCTCAACGGCACCTGCAATTACATTCTTACGCGAATGGAGCAGGACAAGCTGCCATTCGCGGCGTGTCTGAAAGACGCGCAGCGGCTCGGCTATGCCGAAGCCGATCCGACCTTCGATGTCGAGGGCCACGACACCGCGCAGAAGCTCGCGATCCTGGCCAGTCTCGCCTTCGGAACCAAAGTCGATCAGAGCGCGATCTACGTGGAGGGAATTTCCTCGATCACGCCGGCCGATCTCGCCGCCGCCGACGAGCTCGGCTATCGCGTGAAATTACTCGGCGTGGCGGTGAAGACGCCGAAGGGCATCGAGCAGCGCGTGCATCCCACCATGGTGCGCAAGGACTCGGCGATCGCGCAGGTGATGGGCGTGACCAATGCCGTCACCATCGATGCGGAAGGCATCAACCCGCTCACTCTGGTCGGTCCCGGCGCCGGCGGTGCCGCAACCGCCTCGGCGGTGGTCTCCGACATCGGCGACGTCGCGCGCGGCGTGCGCACCGCGCCGTTCGGCCGGCCGACCGCGCGGTTGACGAGCGTGCGCAAGGCGCCGATGCAGCGGCACGAGGGCGGCTACTACATTAGGCTATTGGCGCGGGACAAGCCGGGAACCGCGGCGACCATCGCCACCCGGCTGGCCGAGCAGGAGATATCGCTGGAGTCGATCGTGCAGCGCCACGACCAGGCACGCGGAGGAAGCGACGGCAAGGCCGGTTCCGTCCCCGTTATCCTCATTACTTATGCCACCAGCGAGGATGCCGTGCGCAAGGCCCTTGCCGCGGTGGGGCGCGATAGGGTGATCTCAGGGACGCCGCAAGTGATCCGGATTGAGAAGAACTAGGCGCATGATCCCGAAAAAGCCTGCCCCGGACTTGATCCGGGGTGGGAACCGGTTTTCGGATAAGATCATGCGAATGTAGCGGCCGCGAGAGCCGCGTTTTGTGAGGGGGAGCGCCACTATGTCGTCGATCACCGTCCAGCCCGAACTGTTGCTGGAGCGCATTCTCAGCCTTGAGATCGTGCGCGTGACCGAGCGCGCGGCGGTCTCTTCCGCGCGCCTGCGCGGGCGCGGCCAGGAAAAGGCCGCCGACCAGGCCGCGGTCGACGCCATGCGGCGCGAGCTCAACAAGCTGCCGATCGACGGCACGGTGGTGATCGGCGAGGGCGAGCTCGACGAGGCGCCGATGCTGTTCATCGGCGAGAAGGTCGGCACCAAGACCGGCCCGAAAGTCGATATCGCCGTCGATCCGCTGGAAGGCACCACGCTCTGCGCCAAGAACATGCCGGGCGCGATCGCCACGCTGGCGATGGCGGAAGCCGGCACGCTGCTGCACGCGCCCGACGTCTATATGGACAAGATTGCCATCGGTCCGGGATACCCCAAGGGCACCATCGACCTCGACGCGCCCGCCGACGAGAACATCACCCGGCTCGCCAGAGCCAAGGGCGTGAAGCCGTCGGAGATCACGGCGATCCTGCTCGACCGGCCGCGCCACGCCGAAGCGATCGCGGCGATGCGCAAGATCGGCGCTTCGGTCTGTCTGATCAGCGACGGCGACGTCGCCGGCGTGATCCATTGCGCCGAGCCGAAGACCGGCATCGACATTTATATCGGCATCGGCGGCGCGCCGGAAGGCGTGCTGGCGGCGGCGGCGTTGCGCTGCATCGGCGGGCAGATGCAGACGCGCCTCATCCTCGACACCGAAGAGCGGCGCGAGCGCTCGCTGAAGATGGGCATCAAGGACCCGAAGAAGAAATACGAGATCGAGGACATGGTGAAGGGCGATTGCCTGTTCGCCGCCACCGGGGTCACCGACGGCGCCATGTTGCGCGGGGTCAAGTTTGGCAAGGACGTGATCGAAACCGAGACAGTGGTGATGCGCTCGGCCACCGGCACCGTGCGCCGGGTCATCGCCGAGCACCGGCAGTTGGCGAAGTTTCATTTGGGTTAGCGCCATTCGAATGCCGCGTGACGTTCATCTGGTTGGCAGCGTTCCGCTTGGCGATGCGAGCGAAGTCTTCCAGACCGTCAGCGCCGCGCTCGGGGCCTGGGGTTGGTGCACTACACCGATGGCGTTGCCGGCACGCGCAAGCGTCTGGCGGCCGCTGAAAAGCAAGTGGCGCGGTTTTCGATCGCGACCGAATGCGGATTTGGCCGGCGAAACCCATCGACAATCGCTGAATTGCTGCGAATTCATGCGGAAGTCGCCGGCTAGTATCACTGGCGCCGCGCGTCCCTATATTTCAAACTCGCGGCGTCGGCTGCGTCGATTCTCAAGGCCCATGAACATGGCAGCTTTGCCCGCAACAGTCAGTAGTAGCTCGGAGCGCTTTTTCCTCGGCGTCGAGCGCTCGGCGTCCGGCCGCGCCTGGCGCGACCGTCTCGACGAGCGCGGGTCGGCGCGCGCGCTCACCATCGCGCAACGCCACGGCATTCCTGAATTGCTGGCGCGCGTGCTCGCCGGCCGCGGCGTCGAGGCGGACGAGGTGGAAGCCTTTCTCGATCCCACCATCAAGCGGCTGATGCCCGATCCGCATACGCTGACCGACATGGAGGCGGCGTCGGCGCGCATTGCGCACGCGATTGAGCACGAGGAAAGCGTCGCCATCTTCGGCGATTACGACGTCGACGGCGCCACCGCGTCGGCGTTGCTCGCGCGCTATCTGCGCGACTGCGGGATCGATCCGATCGTGCACATTCCGGACCGCATCTTCGAAGGCTACGGGCCGAATGTGGACGCCATCCGCTCGTTCGCCGAACGCGGTGTCAAGCTGCTGATCACGGTCGATTGCGGCACCACCAGTCTTGAGCCGCTCGCAGAGGCGAAAAAGCTCGGCCTCGACACGGTGGTGATCGATCATCACCAGGCTGACGAAGAATTGCCGGAGGCGACGGCGATCGTCAATCCGAACCGCGCCGACGATCTTTCCGGCCTCGGTCATCTCGCCGCCGTCGGCCTGGTTTTTGTCACGCTGGTTGCGTTGACAAGGGCACTGCGCGAACGCGGTTTTTGGACCGGCACGCGCGGCCCGAACCCGACCTGCTGTCGGCATTGCATCTGGTCGCGCTCGGCACCGTCGCCGATGTGGTGCCGCTTAAAGGGCTCAACCGCGC
This sequence comes from uncultured Alphaproteobacteria bacterium, assembly GCA_963781875.1. Classification (GTDB taxonomy): domain Bacteria; phylum Pseudomonadota; class Alphaproteobacteria; order Rhizobiales; family Xanthobacteraceae; genus Pseudolabrys. Next base: position 467,294 of record CAWAHP010000004.1, on the reverse strand, counting down.
CTTCGTCGCCAAGGGCCTGATTGCGCTGCGGCGGCGCGAGCACATCGGGCAGACCGCGCTGATGGATGCCGCGCGGCTTACCGGTCCGCCCGAGCCCTGGCATCTCGGCTTCCTGCTCGGGCCCCGCATCAATGCCGGCGGGCGCATCGGGCGTGCCGACTTAGGCGTGCGGCTGCTGCTTGAACAGGATCCATCCGAGGCGGCGCGCATTGCCGCCGAGCTCGACCGCCTCAACCAAGAACGCCGGCAGATCGAGCAGGCGACGGTGGCGCAGGCGGAAGCCGAAGCCATGGCGGCGCTCGGGCTGGAGGAGAAAGGCGCGGTCGTCGTCACCGCGGCGGAAGGCTGGCATCCCGGCGTGGTCGGCCTGGTGGCGGCGCGGCTGAAGGAGCGCTACGGCCGTCCGGCATTTGCGATCGCGATCGAGCCCGGCGGCATCGGCACCGGCTCGGGGCGTTCGATCGCCGGCGTCGATCTCGGCCGCGCGGTGCGCCAGGCGGTGCACGACGGTCTGCTGATCAAGGGCGGCGGCCATGCCATGGCGGCCGGCGTCACGCTCAAGAAAGGCGCGCTCGCCGAGTTCCGAGCTTTTCTCGAAGACACGCTAGCGGCGTCGGTCGAAGCGGCGCGGCGCGACAGCGCGCTGATGATCGACGGCGCGGTCAGCGCCGGCGGCGTCACGCTGGAGCTGGTCGAAATGCTGGCGCGGGCGGGGCCGTTCGGCGCCGGCAATCCAGAGCCGCTGCTGGCGTTGCCGGCGCATACGCTCGCTTATGCCGATCCGGTCGGCGAGAACCACATCCGCGCGCGCTTCCGCTCCGGCGACGGCAAGTTCGTCAACGCCATCGCGTTCCGCGTCGCCGGCACACCGCTCGGCCGGGCGCTGTTGGACAATCGTGGCCGCCAAATGCATGCGGCTGGCTATCTCGCGATCGATCGCTGGCAGGGCGAGGAGCGCGTGCAGATGCGGCTGGTGGATGTGGCGGTGAGCTAGCGCTGCCGGCGGACGCGGGCGCTGGCCTCGCGCGCGGCGTCCTCCATCGTCAAAAATACCGCGCCTTCCGCAACAAGCCGGTCGATCAAGTCCTCGAGCGCGAGCATGCGGTAGCCGCGTCCGATCACGTAGGGGTGCATGGTGTAGGTCAGCACGCCCCAGTCGACGGTCTTCTTCATATAGACAAATTCGTCCAGCCAGCTTTGCATCACCGCACGGGCCGGCTGCAGGCCGGGCTGAATGGCGGCGGTGGTGCGCACAAATTCGAAATGCGGATAGTCGTCGAGCGACCAACTTATCGGCATTTCGATCAAGTCGGTCTCTTCACCGAAATGGAACGGTTCGCCCAACTTGGCGACATCGCCGCGCCGCGCCCGATAGGGCAGGTAGTCGGCCCCCATCATGCTCGAGTCGTACTGGAAGCCGTGATGGAGGAGTAAATCGATGGTGTGCTCGCTCAAGTCCCATGACGGTGATCGGTAGCCGCGTGCTTTGCGTCCAGTCAGCCGCGCGATGGCGTTATTGGCACGCACCAAATCGGCCTCCTCCTCGTCCCGGCTTTGCGTCGCCGGCGGGATATGCGCCCAGCTGTGATGCGCGATCTCGTGTCCGTCCGCGACGACGGCCTCGCATTCGCGCGGCCAAGATTCGATGGTGAAGCCGGGGATGAACCAGGTCGTCCGCAGCGTACGGGACTTCAGGAAATCGAGAATCCGGCGCGACGCGACAGCGCCGAATTCACCGCGCGATAGCGGCGTCGGCGTAGTCATGCCCCGGGCAATGAAGCCGGATTGCGTATCGAAATCGAATGTGAGGCAAACGATATGACGCGGCACGGTTGTTCACGCGTCGCCCTTCGGATAGCCCGAGCCCGACTTCAATTCCAGCGATGTCGTTGGGCCGCGTATGATAGAAAGGCGGACAAGGCGGTCAAGGTGCCGCGTCGATTTAGCGCTCGTCAGTTGGGCGCATTCGCACGCAATCCTTGTCAACTTCGGGACGGAGTGAAACAATTCCCGCCATCGTGCCGGGCGCCGCAAGCAAAACAAACGGGCGCGACGGGGGGATTCACATGCCGACGATGCGTTATGTCACAAGCGTTTTCACCGCTCTTGCCTTGCTGACCATTGCACTTGGCGCTCGCCAAGCCGGCGCGCAGCCGTATCCGGTGCGCGATATTACGTTCGTCGTCGCCTTTGCGGCGGGTGGGGTCGCCGACACGCTGGCGCGGTTCATTGGCAAGGGCCTGGGCGAGCGGCTGGGGCGGAATGTCGTTGTTGAAAATCGCGGCGGCGCCGGCGGCAACATCGCCGCAGCGGCGGTCGCGCGCGCGGCGCCCGACGGCTACACCTTGCTCGTCACCACCACCGCCCTGGCGATCAACGAAACCTTGCGCGCGAACAAGGGATTTTCATCGAACGACTTCAAGACCATCGCGATTGTCGCATCGTCACCGGAGGCGCTGGTCACCGGCAACGGCAATCCGGCGAGCAGCCTCGCCGATGTCGTCAAAGCGGCGAAGGGCAAGAGCGTCAATTTCGGTACTGCCGGCGTCGGCAGCGGCTCGCATATCGCGGCCGAGTATTTCTTCAAGGAGATCGCCAAAATATCGGCGGTGCATGTGCCGTTTCAGGGCGGCGCGCCGGCCATCAACGCGGCGATCGGCAACCAGATCGATTTGATGGCGACAACCTTGGGCGGCGGCGCGGCGGCACAGATTACCAGCGGCAAGCTCAAGGGTCTGGCCGTTGCCAGCGCCAAGCGTTCGCCGGTGGTTCCGAACGTGCCGACTTTCGCGGAGGCCGGTTATGCCGGTTTCGAAGCCGCCTCATGGGTCGGCGTATTCGCACCGGCCGGCACCAGCCAGGAGATCGTGGCCAAGCTGAACGCGACGATTGAAGAGGTGATGAAGGACCCGCAGCTGCGGGAGAAACTCACATCCATCGGCTTCGATCCGATCAGCGGTACGCAAGCGCAGGCGGAAAGCTATTTCCGCGCCGAGGTGGAGAAGTGGGGCAAGATGGTAAAGACGTTGGGGCTGTCGATTAATTAAGCCGGACGTGGCTTTGATCCCGTAGGATTTTCCAATGCACCAGCCAGAGTTAACGGTTTATCTTAATAGCGACGTTGTGTTGAAACTGCCGGGTTCCGCTCGCATAAAGTCGCCCTCTAGGATTGCAAAGTCACAGGGGGAGTCATGCGTAGGTTTCTGGTTCTTGTGGTTACGTTTATCACGGCATTATGCGGCGCCAGCTGGTGGACCGGCGCTGGCGCGAATTGCTACCGCTGCGGCGCCAATCCTAGGCCAGCACTCCCTAGCCATCAGCCGCTCGCGCGGGCGCGAACGGCATTGTCGACCAATGTTCGACCAAGCGTCCAAATGGCGCCGGGGACGCGATGCGCGTCAGCGATGACGGTTTCGAACGACCGCTCGATCCAGTCGCAGTCTGCATCGGAGATGATCAGTGGTGGCAGCAACTTGATCGTGTGGTTGGCGTGGCCTGCGACCTGTGTGAGGATCTTGTGGTCTTTCAGCAATGGAATCACGATCAACTGGCAAAATAGGCCGCTGCTGGCGGTCTCCAGCAAATTCCAGGACGCTTTAAGCGTAAGCGATTGAGGCGATCCAAATTCGACGCCGATCATCAGACCTTTGCCACGCACCGCTTTGACGAGCTCGTGGCGCTGCGCCATTTTCTCAAAGGTTGCCAGCAATCGCGCGCCTTTCTGCGCCGCATTCTCGATCAGCCGCTCGGATTCGATCACCTCCAGTGTCGCAAGTCCGGCCGCCATGGCGAGATCGTTCTTTGCAAACGTCGATCCATGCACCACCGCACGGTCCATGCGATCGAACACCTTGTCGAATATCCATTTGCGCGTCAGCACTACGCCAACCGGCACCTGCCCGCCGGATAACGATTTGGACAGCAGCACCATGTCGGGCTCGATGTTCCAGTGCTCGATGGCGAGAAAACGGCCGGTCCGCCCAAGCCCGGTTTGAATTTCGTCGGCGATGAACAAGGTGCCGTGCTTCCGGCACAAGTCGAGCGCGCCACGCAAATAGTGATCGCCCGGAACGGTTACGCCTTTTCCCTGGATCGGCTCGACGATGAAGGCGGCGATTTTTTTGGAGACCAATGCCCGCTCCAACGCATCGAGGTCGTCGAACGGGATCTCGGTGCATTCAGGTAATAGCGGACCAAAGCCGGAACGGAAAATCTGATCGCCGTTCAACGAGAGCGAGCCGTAGCTCAGCCCGTGGAAAGCGTGACTGCAATAAACGATGCCCGCGCGGCCGGTGGCGGCACGGGCGAATTTCAGCGCCGCCTCGACGGTCTCGGTTCCGGAATTGGTGAAGAAAGCCTTGTCGAGATAGGGCACGTAACGCAACAAACGTTCGGCCAGCACACCGGCGAGCGCCGACACGTCCATCTGAACAAGGTTCGGAAATTCGCTGTCGAGCACTGCCTTGAGGGTGTCGCGCACGGTGGGATGATTGCGGCCGATCGCGAACACGCCCCATCCGCTCAGCAGGTCGAGGTATCGCTCCCCCTGCGGGTCGTACAAATATTGTCCCGGCGCCGCGCCGGTATCGCTTGTCGAATCCAATCGTCTTCAGCACGCGCACCATTTGCTCATTGAGATAGCGCGTGTGCAGCGTGTAGCGCTCGGCCTCCCGCTCGGCGAACAGTTCCTTGATCTCGAGGCTCATTCTTGGCTCCAAATGGGGCGCTACGAAATTGCGTGAGTAATGGTGATTTTAGTCATTGTAACGCAAAGACGTTTTAGAGAGATAGGACGACACTTCATCCGTTCTCTCTTTTAAGTAGGGCGCGACCGATCACCGCAAGCCGCAAAGAAAAGGGTCCGATTGCAGGAAAACAGTGCAAAAACGCACAATAAAGCCGGATGCGACAAGTTCCCGGCCGCCCAACGGCAAACGGCGCGCGGGCCGATCTGTTGACCTGTATATAGCTTTTTCGTGAAAAACGCTTGTACCAATTGGGGGCGAGAACCGAATGGCGAGCGGAAAGCCTGTCGTGGCAGTGACTTGCCTTGCGCTTGAGGCGCGCATCGCGCTTGGCCACGGCGTGTTTGTGATCTGCACGCAAGCCTCGCGGCTTGTGTCCGCGCTCGACGCGGCGATTAAGCGTGGCGCTTCTGGAATCATCAGTTTTGGAATTGCCGGAGGACTAGCGCCCAATCTCGTTGCCGGCGACTGGATCGTCGGGTCAACCATCAGACATGGTCGCGAGTTATATCAAACGGACCGCGTTTGGACACAAAGTATTCTTGAAGCGATTCCGGGCGCCGTCCGCGCGGACATCGTCGGAACCGAATGCCATAATAGCGGAGCCGTCGGAAAAGCGCCGGCTTTACGCCGAGACCGGCGCGGCGGCCGTCGACATGGAGTCCCACGTTGCGGCCAGGATCGCGGCCGCGCACCGGATACCGTTTACCTCCTGTCGCGTCATTATGGATGCAGCTCATAAGATCCTTCCGCCGGCCGCGATGGTCAAATTGCATCATGACGGCACGCCAAATGTCCTCGGCGTATTGTCCTCTGTTTTCAAACAGCCAAGCCAACTTTTGGCACTCGCGCATACTGCGCTTGATACTTGCATCGCTATAGCGGCTTTGCGCCGCGGACGGCACTCGCTTGGTGCACAATTCGCATTCCCCCAAAATCACATCATGGACTCTCTGCAACCGTACGGCCGTATGGACGCGGTTCGCATTGGTGCGCGCGTTTAAAGTGTCCGCGCTCATCAGGTCAGAACGGCCGGAAAAATCCACCGAACCGAAATCCATGCCGGTTGGCGCGCGTGCGGCGCGCGGGGTCGACGATACCCTGCTGCGGCGCGTCGTCGCCAGTAATCGCCGTGGTTGCGTCCGCAGTCGGCGCATTGACGGCACCCCGCAGCGGGGTCGCTGGCGGCTGCGCTGAATTCGGCTTGAGGCGCGCTGCCGGTCGTTTCAATTTGTTTGGCGGATGGCCCCACAACCACTGGCGCTGTGGCCGTCATAGGCGAGAGCTTGTCGCTACTCTGTGTAGCCACGGGCGTGGCCTCGGCCTGTGGATTAGCTTCGGTGCGGATGAGACAGTGCTGATCGGTATACGGCCAGGTCTGCTGCTCGCAAGCAACGCCCAAGCTTGCGGTCGTCCCAACGACACGAACAGGACCGGATGCTGGTGCCGCGGCAGTCGAAGTTCGCGCAGGGAATAGCGGGGAAAGCTTCAGCGGGAGTTCAAGCGCAAGGACTGTGCCGGCGATTAAAGCAAAGAGCACACCCACCAATGTGACGCTGGCTGCAACACGGATATCTCCGCTGTGACTGAAAATTGGATCCAGCGAGATCTGCCGACGATTGTCTACCCGCGCGGGCATGGACGGCTCCGCGCGTTTCACGAAAACCGCCGGCGGTGCCAATACCAGTGCGCGGGAACGGCTGACAAGTACATGGGCTCGCTCCCTTAAATGGACTGCAACGAACCAAGATAGTCCGCGCAATATTTAACTCGGGAACGGGCATATGGTTCCGCCAATAGGGGGTTCATGACATGATCGGCGTGCACTTGCGCCGCGGCCATTCCAAATTTTGGGCGATATAAGCTTTTCGGGCGCTAGCGCTTGCGCAGCTTCTTGCAGAATACGTTGTAAATCGCGCCGATGACGACGCGCGCTTCCTCGCTGGCGAGCGTGTAATAGATCGCCTTGCCGTCGCGCCGCGTGGAGACGAGACCGTCTGCGCGCAGGCGGGCAAGCTGCTGTGATACCGTCGGCTGGCGCAGGCTGAGGATCTCTTCGAGTTCGCTGACCGACTTCTCGCCCTCGGCGAGAATGCAAAGGATCATCAGCCGGCTTTCATGCGCGAGCGCCTTGAGGAAGTCGCTCGCGCGCTTGGCATTGCCGACCATGCGTTCGAGTTCGTTCGAGCGGTCGCGCTTGTCGAGAAGATGCAATTCCATACGGACACCAATGATAGCTGTCGGGCGGCGTCAGCATACAGTCGATCAATCGATTGCGCGCAATAATTTTTCCGATAATTGCGCGCGTTCTCCACCCGTTCCAGGCTCATTCAGTTTCTTGATCAGCACGCCGAGCAGGCCCCAAAAGTTATCTTCGCGGGGATAACCACGGATGCGACCGATTTCGCGGCCGCTATTGACCAGCACGAACAATGGCGGCAGCCGTTCTACCCCGATGATCGCCGGATTTGAGCAGTACGCGTACAACCTGCAATCCGGCGGTCGGAATCATCCGTCTGGATACAGTTAGCGCCATCCTTCGGGTTGAACGCCATCGCTGGCGCGGCTAGCACACCCATCACAATGGCGGCGGCTACAAAATGTCCAATCCGCATGAACTGCATTCCTTGCCAAGGGTCCCGTTGCTAAGCGTAAAGAAATCGCCCGAAAACGGAATTACTGTTTGAGTCCGCGCTTTACCCGAACCGGAATGCCAGCAGATTGTCGAACGAGCGTAGCTCGATCAGGACACGATGCAGCAGGTCGCTGTCGCGCGTGGCGATCGCCTTCGGGATCAGCGCGAGACCAGCCTTGGCGCCATCGATCAGCCTGCGAAATTCTGGCGACTTCCGCACCGCTTCGCTCGCGATGGCGTCGCAGCGTTCCAGCTCATAGCCGTAAATCGACGACTTGTTGGCGATGCCGAAGCGCGTCTCCGATTTGGTCCAGTCGAGCGCGCGGTCGTTGTAGATCATCAACGCGTCCATGATTGTATTTGCGTCGCGTACGCAATCGGCCAGCACCACGATGCCGCTGTCCTTTCGCAAGTCATAGAGATCGCCGCGGATGCCGTTGAGCGATTCGCTTGCGGCCTCCAGCCGTCCCGACTTGAGCATCATATCGGTGCCGACCAGCCGCGCGCTCATGCCGGTCCAGATGGTGTCGTAACGCGGATTGCCGTCGAAGGCGTCCGGCCGCTTGCCGGAAAAGCGTGCCGCCAGTTGGCCCCAGGCCTCGCGCAGCCGGTCGAGTTCGAGCGAGGCCAGATCGGCGTTGCCGGTGCGCAGATAACCGATCGCCACGCGATTATGCGCGGCCGCGCTTTCGACCGCCGCATTGAAATCGGCGAGGTCGCCGGCAAACGCCCCACCAACGCCTGCCAGTATGGCGAGGGCGAGTATTGCGCTACGCGCAAGGCAGACCAACATGGCTGTTCACCGGACTGTGAGGCGAGGTTTTATGTTTCGCGAATATATGCTTCGTTTGCTATGGCTGCGAGCGCAGCCTTGGCTTGTGGTTTACAGCGAACGATCATGGCATTGACACGGCGAAGTTTGCTGCTTGGTGCGGCTAGCATTAGTGCACTGGCGTTAACCGCCGCGCGCGCCGAGGAGCCGATCCTGACCGATGACGGGCTCTACAAGCAGCCCTGGTTTCTTGAAAGTTTCCTTGATCTTTCCGATGACCTCGAAGCCGCGCACAAGCAAGGCAAGCGCTTCGTGATCATGTGGGAGCTTAAAGGCTGCCCCTATTGCAAGGAGACCCATTTCGTCAATTTCGCGCAGCCGAGAATTTCCGACTACGTGAAGGCGAATTTTGAGGTGTTGCAACTCAACATCATCGGCTCGCGCAAGGTGACCGATTTCGACGGCAGCGAACTCTCGGAAAAGGATCTGGCGGCGAAATACAGCGTGCGCTTCACGCCGACCTTCCAGTTCTTTCCGGAGCGGGCCGCGCCGCTCAAAGCGCTGCCAGCGGTCAAACGCGAAGTGACGCGTATCCCCGGTTACTGGCGGCCAGACGATTTCTTCGCCATGTTCCGCTATGTCAAAGATAAGGCCTATGAAAGCAAGAGTTTCCTCGAATTTCTCAAAAGCCAGCCGAGTTGAAATGCTATTCTCTGGCGGCTCGCAATGGCGCGAAGTATATTCTTTTTTTTGAATATGATTTGAACCAATTGTCGCCCGCCGCTATGGTCCCTTCCGGGCGGGGCTGCTATCGGCCCCGAAACGATCATCCGGGAGGTCACGACATGCGACAGCTATCCCGTCGCGCAGCGCTTGCGTTTGGCGCCGGAGGCGCGGCGCTCACCATCGTCGGCTGGGGCGAGGGCGCATCGGCCACCGCCAAGGAGGCGGCGGAGCAGATCGCCAAGTTCACCGGCGGCAAGACGGCGGAGTCGGGTAAGATCGCGATCGAGCTGCCCGAGATCGCCGAAAACGGCAATACCGTACCACTCGCGATCACGGTCGACGCGCCGATGACGGCCGACAACTATGTCAGCGAGGTTCTTGTCGTCGCGGAGGGTAATCCGAATCCCGGCGTGGCCACGTTCCACTTCTCGCTTATGTCGGGCAAGGCGGAAGCCTCGACCCGCATCAGGCTCGCCACCACGCAGAACATCGTCGTGGTCGCCAAGACCAGCGGCGGGCAATTCTTCACCAATCAGAAGCTGGTGAAGGTCACTATCGGCGGCTGCGGCGGCTGATCCAAGAACGATAAAGATTTGAGGAGAACATCATGGCCGAAAAGCCGCGCCTCAAGCTTCCGAAGGAAGCCAAGAAGGGTGAGACCATCGAGATCAAGACGCTGATGCCACACGTCATGGAATCGGGCCAGCGCAAGGACAAGGACGGCAAGCCGATCCCGCGCAAGATCATCAACAAGTTCACAGCTGAGTTCAACGGCAAGCCGGTGTTCAGCGCCGATCTCGATCCGGCGATCGCCGCCAACCCGTATATACAGTTCTTCGCCAAGATGGAGGAGAGCGGCACGTTCAAGTTCACCTGGACCGATGACGACGGCACTGTCACGACCGCGGAAGAACAAATCACCGTGAGCTGACGAACCGCTCCGCGCTTTCAAATCTGTCGCGGCGGGACTGGAAACGACAACAATTCGTTCGGGGAGGATTCGATGACCCGTGGAGGGATTTTTGCCGCCAGCGCCGCCGCCGCCGCCGTCGCAGTGATCGTGGCCGGCGCTTTGGTTGCGGCTGGCAGCTCCGACGCAAACGCACAGGCAAAGAAAGAAGCGCCGCTCGAGACCAAGGGCGATGCGTCAGTGCGGCCGTGGAAGCGCTATGCCGGATGGCCCGCGCGCGATGAAGCGAAATGGAACACGCTCGGCCATCTCGGCTCACCGCCGCCGCCGACGATCCCGCGCAAGCTCATGGGGCCGGTCACCGGCGACGCCGCCAACGGCGGCAAGCTGGTCGCCGACCGTAACCGCGGCGGCTCGTGTCTCGCCTGCCATATCATGGGTCCGGCCGGCGGCGCGGATCTGCCGGGTAATGCCGGCCCCGATCTTTCTGAAATCGGCAATGCCGGACGTGAGGACGAGTGGCTATTCAATTACGTCTACGACGCGCGCGTCTACAACAAGGATACCGTGATGCCGCCCTGGGGCGGCCATGGCGTGTTTAACGACCAGGAAATCAGCGACATGGTCGCATTCCTGAAGACGCTGAAATCACCGGCGGTGTTCAAGACCATGCTCGACGATCCGAGCAAGCGCCCGGCGCCGGTCGAGAAGCGCGAGAATCTCGACCCGATCGAAAATCCCGGCATGTGGGCCGTGGACAAGGCGCAGGAGCTTTGGAAACAAACCGGCCCGGCGGGCAAGTCCTGCGAAAGCTGCCATAGCAATGCGAAAGAGGCATTAAAGACCTGGGCCGCGTCGATGCCGGCATGGGAGCCGCGCCTCAACAAGGTGCTGGGCGTCGAAGAATTCGTCACCCGTCATGCCAAGGCCACCACCGGCGCCGATTGGCTGATGGAGACCGACGAAAACCGCGCCATGTCGGTCTATCTGCACAATCTCGCCAACGGCGCGCCGATCAAGATCGACACCAGCAGTGCGGAAGCCAAGGCAGCGATCGCGCGCGGCAAGGTGCTCAGCGAACGCAAAGTCGGCGAGCTCAATTTTGCCTGCACCGACTGCCATGGGAAGTCAGCGAACCACTGGATCCGCGGGCAGTGGCTGGGCGAGCCGAAAGGCCAGTACGACCACTTCCCGACCTGGCGCACCAGCCTGCTGGCGATCTGGGACATCCGCCAGCGCTTCCAGTGGTGCCAGGTCAACATTCGCGCCGACGAACTGCCGCCGGACGCCAAGGAATACGGCGATCTCGAGCTGTATCTGGCCTCGCAGAATGACGGACAGAAACTCAGCGTGCCGGGTATCAGGCATTAACGCTCTGTCATTCCGGGGCGCGCCGAAGGCGCGAACCCGGAATCCAGATGCAGACAGTAGGCGTTCGGTGTGGCTCTGGATTCCGGGTCCGGCGCGTCACGCCGTCCCGGAATGACGGATAGGGAATCCAATGATCACACGCCGCGAATTGCTCCAAGTCGGCGCCGCTACCGCGGCGCTGGCGGCGGGCGGCACCAGCTTCACGCGCGTGCTTGCGCAACAGCGGCTGGCGGAAAGCGAACTGCTCAAGTTCGAGGCCCTTGGTAATGTCACGCTGCTGCATGTCGCCGACATCCACGGCCAGCTGGTCCCGGTCTATTTCCGCGAGCCGTCGGTCAATCTCGGCGTGGGCGAGGCGAAGGGCCAGCCGCCGCACCTCACCGGCGGCGATTTCCTGAAGCGCTTCGGTATCGCCGAGAAGTCGGCTTCGGCCTATGCGCTGAGCTCGGAGGAATTCTCCGCGCTCGCCAATTCCTATGGCCGAATCGGCGGCCTCGACCGGCTGGCCACCGCGGTCAAGCGCGTGCGCGCCGAGCGCGGCGACAAGGTGCTGTTGCTCGACGGCGGCGATACCTGGCAGGGCTCACTCGGCGCCAACGCTAGCCGCGGCCAGGACATGGTCGACTGCATGGCGTTGCTCAAGCCCGAGCCATGACCGGCCATTGGGAATTCACTTACGGCGAGGCACGGGTCAAGGAACTGATCAAGGATCTCGGCTTCGCGTTCTTGGCGCTCAATATTCGCGACACCGAATGGAACGAGCCGGCGTTCGAGCCGATGAAGATGTTCGAGAAAGGCGGCGTGAAGATCGCGGTGCTCGGCCAGGCCTTCCCTTATACGCCGGTCGCCAATCCGCGTTGGCTGATGCCGAAATGGTCGTTCGGCATCCGCGAGGAGGACGTGCGCGCCAACGTGGACAAGGCGCGAAAAAGCGGCGCGCAACTGGTGGTGCTGCTGTCGCACAATGGCTTCGACGTCGACCGCAAGCTGGCAGCGCGCGTATCCGGCATCGACGTGATCCTCACCAGCCACACCCACGATGCGGTCCCTGAGGCGATCAAGGTCGGCAACACGTTGCTGATCGCGTCCGGCAGTCACGGCAAGTTTCTCTCGCGCCTCGATCTCGACGTGCAGAATGGCGCGGTGAAGGGCTTTCGTTACAAGCTGATCCCGCTGTTTGCCGATGTCATCAAGCCCGACGCGGAAATGACGGCGGCGATTGCGAAAGCACGCGCGCCTTACGCCAATGAACTTGCTCGCGTGGTCGGTCAATCGGACTCGCTGCTCTACCGGCGCGGCAATTTCAACGGCACGTTCGACGATCTGATCTGCGCGGCGCTGTTGAAAGAACGCGACGCCGAGATCGTGCTCTCGCCCGGCTTCCGCTGGGGCACCAGCGTGCTGCCCGGTGCGCCGATCACGGTGGAGGACATCCACAACGCCACCGCCATCACCTATCCGCAGGTCTATCGCCTGCCCATGATCGGCGCGCGCCTGAAGGAGGTGCTCGAGGACGTGGCCGACAACCTGTTCAATCCCGACCCGTACTACCAGCAGGGCGGCGACATGGTGCGCTGCGGCGGACTTGGATACGCGATCGATGTGAGCAAGCCGGTCGGCCAGCGCATTTCGGCCATGACGCATCTGAATTCCGGCAAGCCGATCGAGCCGGGCAAGGACCTACATGGTCGCCGGCTGGGCGAGCGTGAACGAGGGCACCGAGGGCCCGCCGGTGTGGGACCTGGTCGAACGCTACATCGCCGCCGAAAAGACTGTGCGCGTCGCGCCCAATAACAGTGTCAAAATTACCGGGGCATAGCCGCTATTTCGTGTTACATTCATGAAATAGAATGTGATAAGAGGCTTTGGGCAAGGCCGTCCGGGAGTTGCCGATGACAGTGCCTACCGACAAAGCCAAAGCCTCGCGCCGCGGGTTTTTGACCGGTGCCGCCGGTCTTGCTGCTTCCGGCGCGACCGGTGCGCGTGCCGACAACGCGAAAAATTTGCCGCCGAACGTCGCGGACTGGACGCGCAATCTCGGCGAGGGCGTGGGAGTGCGCGCCTACGGTCATCCGTCGAAATTCGAGAAGGACGTCATCCGGCGCACGGTATCATGGCTCACCGCCACGCCGGAATCCTCGGTCAGCTTCACGCCGCTGCACGCGCTCGACGGCATCATCACGCCGAATAGTCTGTGCTTCGAGCGGCATCATTCCGGCATCGCCGAAGTCGATCCGACCGATTACCGGTTGATGCTGCACGGCCTGGTCGACAAGCCGCTGATCTTCACGCTCGATGAGTTGAAACGGCTGCCTCGCGTCAATCGCATTTATTTCCTCGAATGCGCCGCCAATTCCGGCATGGAGTGGCGCGGCGCCCAGCTCAACGGCTGCCAATACACCCACGGCATGGTGCATTGCGTGCAGTACACCGGCGTGCCGTTGAAACTGTTGCTGGAGCAGGCCGGACTTAAGACAAACGCCAAATGGGTGATGGCGGAAGGCGGCGACGCGGCAGCGATGAATCGCTCGATCCCGATGGCCAAGGCGCTGGACGATTGCCTAATCGCCTATCGCATGAATGGCGAGATGCTGCGCCCCGAGCAGGGCTATCCGGTGCGGCTCGTCGTTCCGGGATGGGAAGGCAATGTCTGGGTGAAATGGCTGCGGCGCCTCAAGGTCGGCGACCAGCCCTGGTACACGCGCGAGGAGACCGCGAAATACACCGACCTTTTGGAAGACGGCAAGGCGCGCAAATTCACCTTCGTGATGGACGCGAAATCGGTCATTACCTCGCCATCGCCGCAGGCGCCGGTGAAGCAGAAAGGATTTACTGTGTTGTCCGGTCTGGCCTGGTCCGGCCGCGGCAAGGTCCAGCGCGTCGATGTGTCGCTCGACGGCGGCCGCAACTGGCGCAACTCGCGCATCGACGCGCCAGTGTTCGACAAGGCCTGCGTGCGTTTCTATTACGAGTTCGACTGGAACGGCGAAGAGTTGCTGCTGCAATCGCGCGCGCATGGACGACACCGGCTACGTGCAGCCGAGCAAGGATGCGTTGCGCAAGATCCGCGGCGTCAACTCGATCTACCACAACAACGGCATCCAGACCTGGGCGCTTAAAGCCAGCGGGGAGGTCGAGAATGTCGAGGTCGGTTAGCCTCGCCGCTTGCGCGCTGCTGCTGGCGCTCGCTTTGCCCGCGCTGGCGCAAGCAAAGAAGGATGCCCCGCGCAATTATGGCATCGGCCACGCCGCCACGCCTGAGCAGATTGCCGGCTGGGACATCGACGTGCGCCCCGATGGCCAAAACGCGCCGCCCGGGCAGGGCTCGGTGAAGGCGGGCGAGAAGGTCTATCTGGACAAGTGCGCCGCCTGCCACGGCGAATTCGGCGAAAGCGCAGGCCGCTGGCCGCAACTGGCGCAGGGCAAGGGCACGCTCGCCTCCAGCGATCCGGTCAAGACCATCGGCTCGTATTATCCGTATCTGTCGAGCGTGTTCGATTACATCCGCCGCGCCATGCCATTCGGCGACGCACAGTCGCTCAACAATGACGAGCTCTACGCGGTCACCGCCTATGTGCTCAATCTCAACGACATCGTGGACGATAAATTTGTGCTCTCGAAGCAGACCTGGGGCCAGGTCAAGATGCCGAACCAGGCCGGTTTCTTCGACGACGACCGCGAAAAGGCCGAAAAATTGTTCTGGAACGCCAACCCTTGCATGAAGGATTGCCGCGGACCAGTGAAGATCACGGGCCACGCGCGGGCGATCGACGTCACCCCGGACGACAAGACCCAGAAGCGCGGCGGGGTGGAGTAGCGTCCGGCCGCCGTTTCGCTTATGACATTCACCTGAATGTCATTGCCGACCCACCCTATGGCCAAACTCAATTTATCCGTCGCGGTGCGCGACTATGACCGCACCCGTCCGCTGTCCGACGGGCTGGTGCAGATCGATGGCGTCGATCCGGTATTCATGGCGCTCGATCCGGAGGAGATCTTCTTTCGCGCTTTTCGCCATGCTGAATTCGACATTTGCGAATTGTCGATGTCGAGCTTCACCGTCAAGACCGCGCAGGGCACTTGCCCTTATGTTGGCGTACCCGCGTTCGTTTCGCGCGCCTTCCGCCACACCGCGATCTATGTCCGCACCGACCGCATCAAGACACCGGTCGACCTCAAGGGCAAGAAGGTCGGCGTGCCGGAATATCAGTTGACGGCGAATGTCTGGGCGCGCGCCATTCTGGAAGATGACCATGGCGTGAAGCCGGCCGATATCCATTGGATTCGCGGCGGGCTGGTGGATGCCGGCCGTCTTGAAAAAATCACCATCACGCTGCCGAAGGGCGTGAAGCTCGAGGACGCGCCGGAGGGCCGTACCTTGTCGAGCATGTTGGAAACCGGCGAGATTGACGCTTTCATCGGACCGCGCGTGCCGACGCCGTTCGAACGCGGGCATCCGCATGTCGGGTGGCTGTTTGCCGATCCGGTTGCCGCCGCAAAGGATTATTTCAAGCGCACCGGGATTTTTCCGATCATGCATCTGATCGGCGTGCGCCGCGAACTGGTCGATCGACATCCGTGGCTGCCCGGCGCCGTGTTCAAAGCCTTCGATCGTGCCAAAACGATCGCGCTGGAGAAGCTGTCCGACACGTCATCGACCAAGGTTACGCTGCCGTTCGTAGAGGAGCGATTGAGAGAGGCGCGCGCGCTTATGGGTCAGGACTTCTGGCCCTATGGGGTTGAGCCCAACCGTAAGACGCTGGAAACCTTTCTGCGGCACCACCATTCGCAAGGTCTCTCGCCGCGCCTGGTGACGGTCGAAGAATTGATCCACCCGACGACGTTTGAAACCTACAAACTTTAGCCGGCATGGCGACTACGATCACCAGCATTGCCGGCGGCGCGCCCAAGCCGGTTTTCGACAAGCTCGGGCCCCTGTTCGAACAGCGCACCGGCCATCGGCTCAACGCGCTGTACGACACCATGAGCGGGATTGCTGGCCGTGTCGCCGCGCATGAGGCGCTCGACGTGCTGGTCATGCCGGTGCCGCTGATCGAGGCTTACGTAAAGGACGGGACGGTGCGCCCGCAAGGCCGTGCTCCCCTGGCCAATATCGGCCTTGGCATCGGCGTCAAAGCGGGGAGCAAAATTCCCGATATTTCGACGCTGGACGCGCTGCGTGAAGCGCTGCTGGCCGCGCGTTCGATCGTGCATGCGCCGCCGTCTGCGACCCCAAGCGGCGCGCAGAGCGACAAGATCATTAAGGAACTGGGACTTGCCAATAAGCTGGCGGGCCGGGTCGTTCATAAAGCGGGGCTTGCCGGCGGCATCGCCATGATCGCCGGCGGCGAGGCGGAGATCGGCATTTTCCCCAAGAGTGAGATCGTGAATGCCGCAGGCGTCGCCTGGGCGGGTCCGCCGCCGGGAGCACTGCAATTGAACATCGTCTATGGCGCGGGTGTGACCAGCGCCAGCCATGCGGCCGGACAGGCAGCGGAGTTTATTCAGTTTCTGATCGAGCCCGAGAGCCGCAAGGTTTGGACCGCCTGCGGCTTTGATCCGCTTGGCCCATGATCCCGAAAACATGTCACGTCATTCGTGTTCGAACGTTTTAGTTTTGCGCATGATCTCGTCCGAAAACCGGTTCCCACTTTTCGGGATCATGCGCTATTTCCGCGGCGGAATCTGGATCAGCTCCGCGATCTGTTCCTTGCTCAACGGCGCCGGAATGAATTTCAGGTTCACCGCTTCCGGCACCAGCGTCTCGAGGCCGTGGATCTGATCGGGATTGACCAGCGTCTTGGGGAAGAATTCATCCCGCACGCGTTTGGCCATCGCCTCCGGCACCTTCACGAATTCGGCATAGTCTTTGATGACCTGCGGATTGTCGGAATACATGTAGTCGATGGATTCGCGGTAGGCCTGCATAAAGCGTTCGAGTACGGCCTTGCGCTTGGTGAGCACGTCGGCATGGGCGACCATCACGCGGATGGTCTGGCCGCGCACCAATGCGGCATCGGTGGCCTTGGCGACGATATGGATTTTGCCTTCCTCGATTTCCTTCAGCCCGAACGGCGGCGAGGCCCAGCCGACATCGACCTGGTCGGTCATCACCGCGGTCAGTGTCGAGCTTGGCGACCCGGTGGTCTGGGTCTTCGCGCCGGTGAGCTTGAACTCGTCGATGAAGGCGCGAACGATGCTATGGGTGGAGGAGCCATTGCTCGAATAGGCGATGGTGTGGCCGTTGGTGTCCTTGAGGGTCTTGATCGCCGGATTCTTTGCATACCAGTAGTCGGCGGCGCCGGTCGCCTGCGCGCCGATGATGCGTACCGGGGCGCCTTTGCCGTAGGCCGCCATGGCGCCGAGCGTGCCGACCGCGAGGCCAATGTCGACCGCGCCGCCGATCACCGGCTGCAGCGTCTCGCCGCTGCCGGAGGTGTAGATCATATCGAGCTGTATCCCGTGCTTCTTGAAGATGCCGGCCTTGTCGCCGAGATGGGTGATGGCGGTGTCCCAGTTGCCGCGCTGGCCGATGGTCAATTTCACGATGTCGTCGGCCTTGGCCGGGCCGGCAAGCGCGAGCGCAGCGATTGCCGCCGCGCCTAGAAATGCCTGAACATTTTTCATGATAGGTCTTCCTTTGAAGAAATTATTGCCGTTTGATGCTGTCGAGGCCGCCGAGCCGGCCGACCAGCGCATTGGCCCCGATCGCCAGCACGAACAGCACGATCAGCATGGCATACATGCGCGGCATGTCGAAAATACTGTAGGCCTGGATGATGAGAAAGCCGATGCCCTTGTTCGACAGTTTGGTTTCGGCGAGCAGCGTCCCGATCAGCGCGACGCCGAGGCCAAGCCGGATGCCGTTGATGATCGGATGACGCATGGCCGGCAGATAGATTTTTAAAACCATTTGCATGGTGCTGGCGCGGAAGCTTTTGCCGACGCGGATTTGCACCTTGTCGATCTGGCGCATGCCGGCGGCGACGCTCAGCGCCACGGGGAAAAAGCAGGACAGCGTCGCGAGCGCGATCTTGGATTCAGGTCCGACGCCGAACCACATGATCATCACCGGGAACAAAATGATCTTCGGCGTCGGCCCGAGATAATAGAGGTAGGATTCGAAAGCCTTGGACAAGAAGCGGTTGGCGCCGAGCAAAATGCCGGCCGCAAGCCCGGAAAAGCCGCCGATCAGGAGCGCGGTGCCGATTTCGGCGGCGGTGACCCCGAGATGGAAGTAATAGTCCCCGCTCGCCAGCAATTCCGCCAGCGCGCGGCCGATCGACAGCAGCGACGGCACCACGTCGCGGTAAAGCCAGCCGGAATGGGAGAGGAATTCCCAGATCGCCAGCAGCGACAGGATAATGGCCACGCGCAGCAGCGTCACCGGGCTTAACCCCGGAACGGAAACCGCTGCCTGTCTTAATCGATCGGTCTCAGCCATCGCTCGATCTTTTCCAGGCCCATGAAGAAGAAAACGCTCACAAGGATGACGAAGAAAATCGCGGCATAGGTTCCGGCCAAATCGTAGCGCTCGGCCAGATCGTTGATGAGCTGCCCGAGTCCACCATAATTGATCAGGAACTCGGTGCCGACGACATTGATCAGCGCGAAGATCAAGCCCAGCCGAAGTCCGACGAAGATGGTCGGCATCGCCGCCGGGAACAGGATTTTCCAGAACTGCTGGGCCGGCGTCAGATTGAAGCTGCGGCCGACATTGACCAGCACCTTGCGGGTGCCGGAAATGCCCTCGATGGTCTTCAGGATCACCGGCGGCAACGCGGCAATGAAGCCCATCATGATGAGGGTCCAGGCGTTGCGGCCGAAGATCACCAGGAACAGCGGATACATCAGCACGATCGGCGCCGAAGCCATGGCCGCGACCCAGGTCTCGCAGGCCTGTTGCAGCAGCTTGAAGCGATGCATCAGCACGCCGCCGGCGATGCCGAACACGGTGATCATCACACCCGCGGTCAGGCATTCGGCGGCGGTGAGGAGGAAGCGGTCGAATACATGTTCCTCGACGATAATCCGGCCGAAGCTGCCGATGATTTCGGAGGGCGGCGGCACGATGAAGCGGTTCACGACGCCGATCTGGATGAGGAGCTCAACCAGGAGGAAAAAAACGACGAGCGTGGCGACGCTCACGGCGACCGGAGTGGCGGCGCTCGCCAAGGAACCTCGTGCCGGCGCGGCGGCGGTCATGACGATGCGCCCTCATGATGCAGAGCGTGGGATTCTCTTCGTCGCGCATGCCGCGACTCGCTTCCTCGCGTAAATCGCTCCAGATCTGCGCCACGTAGCGGCCGAAGGCTTCGCTGCTGACGATCTCGGAGCTGCGCGGGCGCGGCAAGTCGATATCGACGATGCGTTTCACCTTTCCGGGCCGATAGGTCATCACCAGGATGCGGTCGGACATCTGCACCGCTTCGGTGATGTTGTGGGTGATCAGCAGCGTTGTCTGCTTCAATTGCTGCTGGATTTGCAGCACCTTGTCGCCGAGCAACAGCCGCGTCTGTTCGTCGAGCGCCGCGAACGGCTCGTCCATCAGCAAGATCTTCGGCTCGGAGGCGAGCGTGCGGGCGAGCGAGACGCGCTGGCGCATGCCGCCGGACAGTTCGCCGGGATAGCGGTTCTCGAAACCGTCGAGGCCGACCAGGCGCGATGAAATGGCGCGCGCGCTCGATGCGCTTGGCCTTCGGCATGCCGACGAGCTCGAGCGGGAAGGCGACATTGTCGACCACCGTGCGCCAGGGGAAGGTCGATTCCTCCTGAAACACCATGCCGATCGATTTGTGCGGACCGGATATGGTCTCACCGGCGACGCTGACCACGCCTTGATGGTTGCTGAGCAGGCCGCCGATGACGTTGAACAGGGTCGACTTGCCGCAGCCGGAAGGGCCGATCACCGACAGGAATTCGCCGGGCCTAACTCCGAAGGAGACGTCATCGACCGCGACGATCGCACCTTCCGCCGTCTCGAAGCGCACGATGATGTCGTCCACCACCAGAATGGAATTGTCGGCTCGGCGAGGTGACGCGGACGACATGGCGGCCTATTCACTCTTGCGGGTCATCACCGCGGTCATCGCGGCGGTGTAGCCCGGCTCCACGCGCACATCGACGACGACGACCGCTCCACCTTCGACCGCGGCGATGGCTTTCGCGAAGGTCGGCGTCGAGATCGGCGATCGAAGTTACCGGGCCGAAACCTTGCGCGCCTTGCGCGCGCGCAATGCCGGCGAGGTCGATATCGGGCTCGGAAATGCGCTGGCCGACCCAGCGGTTCTCGACCGGCCGGTTGCGCATGCGGGCGACGCGCTCCTGGTGCAGTTCGTCATTGAAGAACGAGCGATTGTTGGCGACCACGATCAGCAGCGGAATGTGGTAATGCGCCGCGGTCCAGAGCGCGGTCACGCCCATCATGAAGTCGCCGTCGCCGCAGACCGCGACCGGCAGCCGGCCGGTGCCTTGCAGCGCCAGCGCCGCGCCGACCGAAATGCCGGGGCCGCCGCCGACGCCGCCGCCGCCGTCGGAGCCGAGATAGTCGAGCGGATGGCGGAATGGCCAGCTTGCGCCGTTCCACGACAGCGACACGTGGGTGAGGGAGGTGGGCCGTTCGCCGACCGCGCGGCGCAGGCTGTCTGCCAGATGATCGACGGTGAGTTTGTCGGCGGCGAGCTTGGGAAATTCCTTGGCTCCGGATGCGACCGCGCGCGGGCCACCCGGCCCGAGTGCCGCAAGCAATGGCGGCACGGCCGTGTCGGGTTCGCAGGCGATGAACACATCGACCGGCGGCAGGCCCTGATAGTCCATGCTCCAGCCGTTGTGCAGATGATGATCGACGCGAACCTGCACGACCTTGGCGCTCACATTGCCGCCGGCGTTCTTGAAGGTGCCCGCCACATCGACCCAGTCGAGGCTGAGAATAACGTCGGCCGCGCGGATGGCATCGGCAGCCTCGGGCGCCAGCACGGTGCCACCGGGCGCGCCGGCGTGCAGGTGGTGATCGGTCGGGAACGCCGCGCCGACTTTCAAGATCGGTGACGACGCGCGCGCTCAAGCGTTCGGCGAGCGCGACGCGCGCATTCCAGGCCTCGAGTTCGCGCGAGACGCGGCCGGCCAGGATCACCGGATGCTTGGCGTTGCGCAGCAGCTCGGCGGCGGTCTTGACGAGATCGGCGGGCGCGGCGCTGGCGACCGGCGGCATGTAGCGTTTGCCGTCGATCGGCGGCACCGGCTCCGGCAAGCTTCGATTCCTGCATCTCGGCGTCGAGATTGACGTAAGTCGGCCCGCGCGGCGCGGTGTTGGCGATCCAGTTGGCGCGCAGCACGGCTTCGCGCGCGGCCACCGGCGAGGCCGGCTGATCGTCCCATTTGGTGTAGCCGCGCACCAGCGCGCCCTGGTCGCGCGCAGTGTGGATCCAGTCGATCCAGGGCCGCCGCTTCACCGCATCGACCGGGCCGGTGGCGCCGAGAATGACCATCGGCATGCGGTCGCACCAGGCGTTGAAGATCGCCATGGTGGCGTGCATCAGGCCGACATTGGAATGCACCGCCGCGGCCATCGCCTTGCCGGTGACCTTGGCATAGCCGTGCGCGATCGCGACCGCGCTTTCCTCGTGCAGGCAGAGCAGCATCTGCGGCCGCTCATTGCCGAGGTAATTCACCAGACTGTCGTGCAGGCCGCGGTAGCTCGCGCCCGGATTGAGCGCGATATAGGGGATGTCGAGCGCGCGCAACGCGTCCGCCACCACGTCGCTGCCGAAGCCTGCGGCGTTGACGCCGGCCGGAACCGGGCGATCGAAGGCCGCCAGCGATGCGTTGCCGGTGGTTTGCGGTTTGGCGCTATCGCGTTTGGACGTCGGCACCGTTGGACCCCGCCTGAACCCGCCCGGCGGGCGGCCAAGCGGCATCCAACCGGATCACGAGGCCTGACGCAAGCGAGCGAGAACTTTCAATCCGCAATAGCCGTCGGCGGGCTCCATTCCGACCTTTTTCTGGTAGGCGAGGATCGCCCGCACGGTATCGCCGCCGACACGGCCATCGATGCCGTCGGTCTTGAAGCCGTTGTCGTTGAGGCGGCGCTGGATTTCCTTGACTTCGTCCAGCGTCGGCACGCGCTCGCCACCGGGAAACTTCTGGTGGAACGGCGGATCGCCGCGGATCAGGTCGCCAAGATGGCAGAGCGCGAGCGTGTAACTGGTGGAGGGATTGTAGGAATAGACCGAACGGAAATTTTGCCCGACCAGGAACGCCGGGCCGCCGGCGGCCGGCAGCCAGAGCTTCACGGAATCGCCCGGCCGCGCAAAGGCGGCGCCGTCGGCGCGCCGCACGCCGAGCTCCTGCCATTTGGCGTAACTGCGCATGGTGCGGTTGTCGGCCAATTTGGAGTGGCCGCCCGGCAGTATCACCTCGCAGCCCCAGGCTTCGCCGCGGCGATATTTTCCGCGTTCGACCATGTAGCGCGCGGTGCCGGCAAATGAATCGTCGGGCTTGCCGAACGGCGTGACGCGCCCGTCGTGGTCGTAATCGACGCCCATGGCGAGCCACACTTCCGGCATCCATTGGGTGTGGCCCATGGCGCCGGCCCAGGAGCCGATCATGTCGGACGGCTGCGCCCAGCCGCGATCGATGATCACCAGCGCGTTGAGCAATTCGGCTTCCCAGTAGCTGCGCCGGCGCGGCTCGCCGAACGCCAGCGCCGCCAGCGCCGGGATGATCGGCCGCATGTATTTCCGGTTGGTCACCACGTCGCCGAACGACGACTCCATGCCCCAAAGGCCGACCAGGAGATAACGGTCAACGCCGTAATCTTTCTCGATGCGCGCCAGCAGGCCGGCATATTCGCGCGCACGTTCCTTGCCGGCTCTGACCCGCCAATCCGAGCAGCGGCGATTGACGTATTGCCACATCTGTTCGGTGAATTCCGGCTGCGCGCGATTTTCCGCGTACACGCTGGTGTCCGGATCAACCGCCTTCATGACGCGGTTGTACGTCGCCTCCGAGATGCCGCGCCGGATCGCGCGCGGACGGAACGAGTCCACCCAGCGATCGAATCCGGCGGGCTTTGCCGCAAGCCGGTCCACCGAAGGCGAGATTCGCCGTGACGCCGAGCGCGCCCGAGATCAAGGCGCGGCGACTAAAGTGGGTTGTGGGACGGGTGAAGGTCGGCGAGGGGATTCGCAGCATGCGGCATTCTAGTCGCCGCCGACGCGCATACAATGCGCCGCTGTGGAACCTTTTCGCGGCAGGATGCCGCGGACGCGCTGCATTCACGCGGTGTCAGGTGTCGTCGCCTTTGTGCCGCCGTTTCCTGCGCACATGGTGGCCCTTGCGCGGCTTGGCGCTTTCGGAGGACGCATCCGCGGTCTTGGCCGTAGGCGGCGGCGACGCTGAAGCGGAGACCGAGGCTGCTGCCGATGGCGGCACCGGCGGTAGCGGTATCGGATACAGGATCACCGGCGGCTTGTCGGGAATTGGCGGCGCCGGCTGCCCCGGCAAGATTTCAGTGCCGCGGCCGCCGATCAGCCGTTCATAGGACGCGACCAGCGTCATGTAAGGGTTGACCCAGACCCAGCCGACTTTGGTGAACACCTGGATGTTGAAATGAATGTGGTACGACGTGCCCTTCTCGTAATCGCCCCAGGTCGAGACCTTGCCGATGATCTCGCCTTCCTTCACTTGCCGGCCGTCCAGATACCCATCCGCATCCATGAATTTCGGATTCATATGCAGGTAGCGAAAGCGGACATGCTCGTTCTCGTTGTTGGCCACGATATAGACGCCGATATTTCCCGGCATGCGGCGGATGATGCCGTCATGCACGGCGGCGACGTTGTGCTGATAGGGCAGGCAGCGGTCGGATTCCGGCGAACTGAGCACGCAGTTTGCCGGCCGGATGTCCTGGCCCTGGTGGCCATAACCGCCGGGACACTGGCCAACCAGGAAGTCGCGCAATTCGCAGAAATTATCGCGCCACGGATAAGTGAAATTTTCCGCCGCCGATTCGTCGAACACCAGCGGCTTGTCGTTGAGCCTGCAATGGTACTCCGCACCCTTTTTGCCGGTTCGCCCGACCTTTCCCTTGCGATAGCAATCGCCCCACGGCATGAAGGACTGCGATTTCACGTAACCCGGCGCATCCGCGATCGGAAAGCGCATGCGGGAATAGACATGATAGTCCACGCGGCCGGGCATTTTTTTCCAGCCGGTATTCTCGATCAGGTCGCCCGGACCGTAATAGGTGAAGTCGGAGGTGCCCGCCGGGCGGCTGAGGTCGATTTTCGGTTGCGGCACTTTGGCTGGCGTCCCGCCGGCGATGCGCAACGAATTCAAAAACCGCACTGCCACCGGGTCGGCTTCTTTGCACGTAAGACGTCTGGACGACGGCCGCATATCGTAGCACTGGATCGACAGCACATAGGGCACGCCGAAGCGCTCGAACGCGTAGCGCACATGCGCTTCGCTTAAAATGCGGCGGATGCCGGAAAACTGCTCGTCCAACCCTTTTGGGACGGAATCTAATTCCACGTGATTGGGCGGATCGAGGTCATACGTAAAGGCCGCGCCGGAGATCTCGACCACGACCGGTTTCGAAAATCGGGTGTCGACCCCCTCGGCAATGAACGTGGCGTCGTAGCCCGCCGGGCCCGGCAGGAAGAATTTGGTCTGACGGAATTTGCCGAAATATTTGTCCGACGTCGCGGCTTCGGCCTTGCCG
Source organism: uncultured Alphaproteobacteria bacterium (assembly GCA_963781875.1). Classification (GTDB taxonomy): domain Bacteria; phylum Pseudomonadota; class Alphaproteobacteria; order Rhizobiales; family Xanthobacteraceae; genus Pseudolabrys. The sequence continues at coordinate 442,412 of CAWAHP010000004.1, read as the reverse complement.
TCGGCCACATCCTTGCGAAACGTATCGATGTCGAACGGCAGCAGCACCGGCACCGTGCTTTTTTCGATGCCGGCGAACCGCTTTCCGGTGATGGCATTGAGGCGGGCGAAGGCTTCCGCCGGCGGCTCGCTGCCGCGGTCGGGCAAGGTCGCGGCCGCGGCCTCCCAATTGATGTCGGTCAGCGTGATGGCCGGGCTTTCCATCTCGCCCGCGGCTGCGGGGCCGGTGACGAGCAACGCAAGGCCTACAAGAACGGCACGTTTCAACAGGCACCCCTCGCTCGCCCGGTCAGCCCCAGGGTCCAAAACCTCGTTTGGGGTATGAGTTAAAAGCATACGCGCGCGGCATACAAGGGTCGCGGGCATACTGCATGCGCATGATCTTACCCGAAAACCGGCACCCACTTTTCGGGATCATGCGCTAGTGTAGGGTTCGCGGCCGCCGAGGGGCCGGCAACGGGAACCGAATGGCGGGGGATGCGCGCGACATGATGGTCAACGAAGCAAGCCGGTTGAGACAGGCCAACGCCAACCGCGAGCCGGAAATCATCGAGAGCGGCGGCACGGCAAAGCTGCATCTGACGCTTGCCACCACCGACTATGACCATGTGCGCGACCTTACGAACGGCGTGGTGTGGGCGGAGGGCATCGCGCTCACGGCTTTCGTGCTGCCGGTCGAGGAAGTCTTTTTCCGCTTCATCAAGAACCGCGAATGGGACATATCCGAAATGTCCTTCGGCAAGTTCATCGGCTTTGCGTCGCAGGGCAATTCACCGTTTATCGGCATTCCGGTGTTCCCGTCGCGGGTGTTCCGCCATTCCGCCTTCTATGTGCGCGCCGACCGCGGTATTCGCTCGCCGAAAGACCTGGAAGGAAAAACCGTCGGCATTCCGGAATGGGCGCAGACCGCTGGGATTTATGCGCGCGGCTTCCTGGCTGAAACCGCGGGCGTCGATCTACGCAAGATCAAATGGGTGCAGGCTGGCATGAACGAGGCCGGCCGCGAAGAAAAGGTCGAGTTTAAATTGCCGCCAGGCATCCAGTACCAGCAACGGCGCGACACCAGCATCAGCGCCATGTTGCTGTCGGGCGAGATCGACGCGGCGATCTGTGCGCGCGTGCCGGACGCCTTCGACGTACCCGGCGGCAAAGTCGTGCGGCTCTATCCGGACTATCGCAGCGAGGAGATGCGTTACCACGACGCGACCGGCATCTACCCGATCATGCATGTCATCGCCATGCGCCGCGCCGTGTTCGAGCGCTTTCCGTGGGTGGCGATGAACCTGTTCAAGGCCTTCGATCAGGCCAAGCAGCGCAGCCTCGAGCGCATCCAGGACCTCACCGCTTCGCGCATTCCGGTGCCGTGGGCGGCGGCGATCGCGGCTGAGTGGGGCAAGAGCTTTGGCGACGACCCTTTTCCCTATGGGCTTGAGGCGAACCGCAAGACACTGGAGGCGTTCTGCCGCTTCGCCCACGACCAGGGCATCACCGCGCGCAAGCTCACACCCGACGATCTGTTTCCGAAGGAAGTGCGCGCCAGTGTGAGAGTATAGCCATATCCTCCGCTCATTCCCGCGCAAGCGGGAATCCAGCCGACAGGTTGCGAAATTAAGAAATCAATCTGGGTCCCCACTTCCGCGGGGACGAACGGTGAAGGATCGGACGGCGCGCTCAATCCTTCGCGCGCTCCACATAGGCGCCGTCGGCGGTCATCACCACCACACGGGTGCCGGCAACGATGTGGGTCGGGACCATGGTGCGCACGCCGTTTTCCAGGATCGCCGGCTTGAACGAGCCCGACGCGGTTTGCCCCTTCATGGCCGGTTCGGTTTCCTTGATTTCCAGCGTCACCTTCTGTGGAATCTCGATCGAGATCGCGATGCCTTCGTGGATGGCGAGTTGAACTTTCATGCCTTCCTGCAGATAGGCCGCCTGGTCGCCGATGATGTCGGCCTTTAATGCGACCTGGTCGTAGGTCTTGTCATTCATGAAATGGAAGCCGTCGCCGTCCTGATAGAGGTAGGAATATTCCACCTCCTCGACATGGGCGCGCTCGACTTGGTCGGTGGTCTTGTAGCGCATCTGGGTCTTCACGCCATCCGAAATCCGGCGCATATCGACCTGGGTGGTGGGGGTGCCCTTGCCGGGATGAAAACTTTCCGCGTTAAGGACGACATAGAGCTTACCGTCGAGATCGACGATATTGCCTTTGCGGAGTTGGCTAGCGATGACCTTCACGACGACAGTCCTTGATTTTAGGGCGGCGCAGGGCCGCGGTTTCGGGCCGCACCATACCGATCTTCTCGCGCGATGCCAGTCTTTCCCGCTTGTCCCGGCGTCGAGGTAAATGTGCGAGACAGCCCGCCATTCTGGCAACCGAGCGCCCATGCCGCCCGCAGGCCTTATCTATTGGCACGGGGCCGCATCGCGGCGGCCCTGCGGGCCTGGTTTGGTGCCTGCGATTTCGTCGAGGTGGAAACCGCCGCCTTGCAGGTCTCGCCCGGCAACGAGACCCATCTGCATGCCTTCGCGACCGAGCTGATCTCACCGGGCGAGGAGCGCTACCCGCTCTATTTGCGCACCTCGCCCGAATTCGCCTGCAAGAAGCTGCTCACCGCCGGCGAGACACGCATTTTCGATTTCGCTCGTGTGTTCCGCAACCGGGAGCGGGGCGCGCTGCATCACCCCGAATTCACGCTGCTGGAATGGTATCGGGCGAACGAGCCCTACGAGACGCTGATGGACGACTGCGCGGCGCTCATGGCCGAGGCGGCGCGGGCAGCGGGTGCCAAACAGTTTTCGTTCCGCGGAAAGACCGTCGACCCGTTCGCCGCGCCGGAGCGCGTGACGGTGGCGGAGGCGTTCGAGCGTTACGCTGGCGTCGATCTGCTGGCGACCGTTATCGAGGACAAAGGCGACCGGGCGCGTCTCGCGGCGGCGGCGGCGAAGGCCGGCGTGACAATCGCCGCCGACGACACCTGGGGCGATATTTTCAGCCGTATGCTGGCCGAGCGGGTCGAGCCTCATCTCGGCATCGGCCGGGCGACCCTACTATATGAATACCCGCTGCCGCTGGCGGCGCTGGCGCGGCGCAAGCCGGGCAGCCGGCAGGTTGCCGAGCGGTTCGAACTCTATGCCTGCGGCGTCGAGCTCGCCAATGGGTTTGGCGAGCTTACCGATGTGGCCGAGCAACGCGCGCGCTTTGCCGCGGCGACGGCGGAGAAGCAGCGCATCCACGGCGAGCGCTATCCGGTGGACGAGGATTTTCTGGCCGCGCTGAGCGCAATGCCGCCAGCCTGCGGCATTGCCTTGGGTTTCGACCGTCTGGTGATGCTGGCGACCGGCGCGCAACGCATCGAGCAAGTGATATGGACGCCGGTGGTCGAGTCATAAAGGCAAGCAAAGAGGATCAAGTCATGCCGACTCTCCGTACAGCGGCACAAATTTGCGATCACGGCCTGGCGCCGCCCGAACGCCATGGCGCGCTCGACAAGGTGGCCGCGCGCTATGCGGTGGCGATTACACCCGGCCTGGCCGCGCTAATCGACCGCAATGACCCGCACGATCCGATCGCGCGCCAGTTTGTGCCGAGCGCGGCGGAGCTCGATCACCAGCCGCAAGAACTCGGCGATCCGATCGGCGACGACGCGCACAGTCCGGTGGACGGCGTCGTGCACCGTTACCCGGATCGCGTGCTGCTCAAGCTCACGCATGTCTGCGCGGTCTATTGCCGGTTCTGCTTCCGCCGCGAAATGGTCGGTCCCGGCAAGCCGAACGCGCTGTCGCAGGCCTCGCTTGCCGCCGCGCTCGACTACATCCGCAGCCGGCCCGAAATCTGGGAAGTGATCCTCACCGGCGGCGATCCGCTGGTGCTGTCGGCGCGGCGGCTGCGCGCGGTGATGAAAGCTTTAAGCGAGATCGAGCACGTCAAGGTCGTGCGCATCCATACCCGCGTTCCGATTGCCGATCCGGCGCGCATCACGCCCGATTTGGTGCGGGCGATGAAGCTCAAGGGCAAACCGACTTATGTCGCGATGCACGTCAATCATGCGCGTGAATTGACGCCGCGCGCACGCGCGGCCTGCGCGCGGCTGGCCGACGCCGGGATTCCGCTGCTCGGGCAATCGGTGCTGCTGGCGGGCGTCAACGATACGCCGGAGGCGCTTGGCGAGCTGATGCGCGCGCTGGTCGAATGCCGGATCAAGCCGTACTACTTGCATCACGGCGATCTTGCGCCCGGCACCGCCCATCTGCGCACCGACATCGCGAGAGGACAGGATCTGATGCGCAGCCTGCGCGGGCGTTTGTCGGGCCTATGCCAGCCGGCCTACGTGCTCGATATTCCCGGCGGCTACGGCAAGTCGCCGATCGGGCCGAACTATATCGAGCGCCGCGCGGCGAACGGCGGCGAGCGCGTGGTGGTCGAGGATTTCAACGGGCGGCGGCATCATTATCCGCCGTGAGTTTGACTAGTGTCGGATCGACACCAGGTCGAGCAGGGCCGCCGCCACGGCGAGGCTGGCGAAGCCGATGAACACGACAGCGATCACGGCGTTCCAGACGAAGGACACGTCGCGCCGCAGCGCTGCTACCACGTTTTTGCTTTTCATCATGGCCTGACGCTCCTCGGGAGCTGATTGCAGGGCAGCGGAAATCTACCCGCAAGGAATCATCCGGCCTATAATTTCTACGTTAAAAATCGCACGAAATGCGCAACATCTACGCATGGCAGCCATGACCACGGCTTGCATGGAACAATGGCGCGCGGGCTACCAAAAGCGGCACAGCCTGCCAATCAATGCGGCTTGATGCGCGAAAAAAGCGCGCCAAAGCGGTCACGAATATCAGGCAGATTGGATCGGTGGTCGGATGTTACCGCTGCACGATGACCGTCGCACCAATCTTCGTGCGATTGTACAGGTCGATCGCGTCTTCATTGGACATGCGGATGCAGCCCGACGACACGCCGCCACCGAGCTTCCACGGCTCGTTCGTGCCGTGGATGCGGTAGGTTGTTGCGCCGAGATAGAGCGCGCGCGCACCGAGGGGATTATCCGGACCGCCAGCCATATGGCGCGGTAGGTCGGGGAAGCGCTTCAGGATATCCGGCGTGGGCGTCCAGTCTGGCCACTCGCGCTTTGCGGAAACCGTGCTCGTCCCGGACCAAGCGTAGGCCTCCGAGCCAACGGCAATACCGTAGCGCTTCGCCCTGCCGTTGCCCATCACGTAGTACAGCCGCCGTTCGCTGGTTTTGACAATGATGGTCCCCGGCGTGTACTTGCCGGAAAATTCCACCGTTTCATTCGGGATTTGGTTGTAGACGACCCCGAACGGTGTGCGGAAATAAGTCGGTTCGCTCGCGGCGACTTTACTGTTCTTCGCGCCTGGCTGAGCGGACGCTTGGGCATCGATTGCGCCATTGGACGCGCAGCCGCCAAGCGATAACGCCGCAAGCACCATAAATGCCGGAACTACTGGAAATTTCACGACGCCACCCGCTCCCAAGCTAGCCACTTTAGCGACAATAGACAGCGGCTGGCCAATCCGCCCGTCCTTCAATCTGAGTTAATACCGCAAAGGCAATCGCTTCCTCTAGTGCACAAAAGCCACAGTCGCCCATTTTTCGGCCCGATTTCCCCACCTATCGCCGGTCAGAGGGCGCCACGGCGAATAAGCCGCCAGAGCGGAAAAAATGCCTATAAAATCCAGGGGATGACGCGTTTCGTGACCGCCATATAGGCGCGATATTCATCGCCAAAGTATTCGAGCATCATCCGTTCTTCGCGAAGGACACGAAACGCGAAAAGGATGCCCACTCCCACGAGGCCGGATGCGCCCGCAAGCCAATTTGGCAACAGAAACAATTGCGCCAGGCCCAGGAGGAAAAACGAGGAATACATCGGATGCCGGACCAGGCGGTAGACGCCGGTTCTTATCAAAACATGCCTTTCGCGGACCTTCAGGGTGACCGACCAATTGCTGCCGAGATCAACATGGCTGCGGCGAAACAGCCATAAAGCCGCGCAAAGCGGCAGGAGCCCCAACCAGGCAATCGCCGGGATTAACGGGCGGTCAAATACGGCCGGAAACCCGGTCAAGACATAGCCGGCCGGGATGAGGAACAGCCCGAACAATGCAATGGTGAGCAGCAGCCACTCCCGCCAATCCGCGAGGGACTTGCTGACACCCAGCTTCTTCGCCCGTCGTTCAAATGGACGGCGAATAATGTACCAAGCGACGAGCCCGGCAAACCAGATGATTGCGGCGGCGTCCTTCGTCATAACGACTTCATGGTGCTGTTCGGTGGCCGGAAACGGCAACCCCTCCTGGCCTTGTTTTCCCTGATCGCGCTCGCAAGTCCTTGGTTTCCGGATGACGGGGATTAAAGCCAAATCTTGACGGCGCCTGCCCGGCAGTGGAATTATTATGCTCTACAATATTTAGAGGTCTTCACCACTCATATTTGATCGAGGTCAGCCGTGAACATGCGTGTCGCATTTATCGGAATTTTGGCGTTTGCAGCCGCGAGCCTCCTGGCGCCCGCATCGTCGAGCGCCCGGGAAATCGTTCAATTCAATGGATACTCGGCCGGCACGGTCGTCGTGAAAACGAGTGAGCGACGCCTGTATTACGTTCTCGGCGATGGCAAGGCGATCCGCTATCCCGTGGGCGTCGGCAGAGCCGGCAAGGCCTGGTCAGGAACGGCGATGATCCAAGGGAAATATTTGAAGCCGGGCTGGTCGCCGCCCGCGGAAATCAGACACGACAAGCCCTCGCTGCCCGATGTTATTCCCGGCGGCACCGGGCGAAACCCGATGGGTGCTGCGGCGCTGACGCTGAGCAGGGGCGAGTACGCCATCCATGGCACCAACGCGCCCGGCTCGATTGGCGGATTCGTGTCCTATGGGTGCATCCGCATGTTCAACCAAGACATTATGGATCTGTATGAACGCGTCAGTTTCGGCACGAGCGTCGTCGTGCTGCGCTAAGTTTACCGCGCCATGCATGTGCCGGAATTTTTAGAGCACGCGGCAAAACAAAAATCGCACAGTGTGACTGAATAAAATCTTTGCCGAGTTCAGAATCTTTCGAGTGGTGGAGAGAGTCGTTTCAAGGTCATCGGACAAGTTTGGCTTGAAACGGACTCTGCGCGGAAAAAAGGAGGCGTCATGAAGCCGCAAAAAAAAACCGTCCTGCTGCCAGGCATCGCCGTCGCGATATTTGCGCTCTTGGCAACGCCCGCACTGGCGTATTGGCAATTCATCGAGCGCCCCCCGGGCTTCGAAGTGAAGCCGTCGCCGAGATATGGGTCGAAAAGAGAATGCGAAGCCGCGATCAAGATTGCCGAAGCGAGGCTCAAAAAGGCGTATCCTGATCGCTATCCCTTGGTTGGCAGCTGCGAGGAATTTTAATGAATCGGACGGTTAATGCTCGCCGTCGAATTTCTCGCGCTGTGCCGGTGGCAAGTTGCCCAGCCCCGACTTTTCAACCGCTTAATCTTGCGGACTTGGTGTGCTTTCAACCGACAAAAAGACCGCCGTTTTGCCAATTTTAGGCTGAATGTTCTTGATTTGTTTCGATTGCTGCGCCGACGGAATGCGGGGCCCAAAATGCTTGGAAACCCAGCCTTTTTAATAATAATGTGAAGTGTGACTTTTTCGCACTAGCTGACAGTCCAGAAGGCCTATAAAAAATCAGAGCGTGAAATTCAAAGCGCGATAATAAACTGGGGTGCGTCATGAAAAAGTTCCTAGTCATCATCTGCACGGCGATTCTTGCGTTCGGCGTGGCTGGTTGCGCCGGCAAGGCTCCGGTGGGTAAGGGTAAGGCCCCGGTTGTCACGACCAAGGGCTAAGCTTCACCTGCACGACAATGGCGAGGAAAGGCCGGCCTAGTGCCGCGCCTCTTCTTGCTCTTGGCGTCGACGGCTCAAAGCCATTGACCAACAACTCCGGGGATTCTCCGGAGTTTGTGGCGTGGGTTGTCAGGCTGGCGGCCGGTTGATAAGTTCTGGCAGTCGGTTGGCAAATCCGGTCAAGGTGAGGTAGCTAACCTTGGTCTAAGGTTAGGGAGCGTTGTAATGCGGCATTCTTTCAGGCTCGGCAGCAGCATTCGTATCCTAATGGGTGCGGGTGTAGCGGCGATCGCATTGGGTCTGAATGCCCCGCTGGCGGGCGCGCAAGACACCAATCCCGCAGCGCCGGCGGCAACAGCGCCGCACGCGACCTCCGCGGCCAAACCGGCCCAGAGTTCCTACAAACCGTATTTCTTCGAGTTTCGAGCCCGCGCCGCCGCGAGCTACGGCCACATGTATGTGCTGTACGGCCAGGTGAACGGCAACAACGAAATCGTAAAGAGCGACATCGCGGGCCTGCATCCGGCAGGTGACGCCAACAATTGCGATAATTGCAGCGTCTTTGGTTGGACGCTCGGCCACCTTATCTTTGTGCCGTCCGAGACCGGGGCGAGCGACGGCGATCTCGAAGAAAAATATGTCAGCTCTCGCTATCGCGTCATGGTGGACGCAGCCACTTACAAAAGAGTCGCCGCATACGTCGCCAAGCTGAAGACCGAAAACCCGCTATGGAATGCGCTCTGGCGTAACTGCGTGTCATTCGGAAATGACATTGCGGGAAATTTGGGGCTGAACACTCCCGGCTTGGTCTGGATGGAGCCAAAGGATTACGTTGATCGCCTGCGGCAGTTGAACGGCGGGAAACCGCAAAAGGCTCTGCGATTTGCGGCGCCCGGCGCGGCGAGAACAGCGTCTGCCGCTGCGCCCGCGGCGAACACGCCGACGGTGGCAACCGCGTCGGTGACATCCGCCTCGGCAAAAACGACGACGGCCGCGCCGGCTGCTTCGGCAACGCCGACCCCGCCGCCGAAGCCGAAAACGAACGACGACACACCGACAGCCTCGTCAGTGTCGCCGAAGCCGAAAAAGCAAGCCGTCGCAAGTGCACCGGCCGCCCCGGTGACGACACCCATGCCGGCATATGGCTCGTCGCAGTGATTTGCTGACGCAAATCTCATAGCGAACATCGCAAGCGCCGGGCTTCCGCTCGGCGCTTTTTTCATGCCGGCATGAATTTTTGCCGCCGCATGGCGTGCGCGAGTTCGCGGTCGAATTTTCGGATGGCCGCAAGCTGGCGCGCCCTAGGGGATTCGAACCCCTGTTACCGCCGTGAAAGGGCGGTGTCCTAGGCCTCTAGACGAAGGGCGCAAAGCGCGCTGTCAGGGTGACGCGCGCGGCGGCGAGGTATAAAGAGCTTCGCTGTCAGCGGCAAGGGAATGGCCAATTACCATTTTCCGGTATTGGGCATCGACTTCCATGGCTCCTGCGGGCTCAAGGCCGCGCCTTTCTGCAACAGTTCGATCGAATGCTTGTCGGGTGAGCGCACGAATGCCATGACGCCGTCGCGCGGCGGGCGGTTGATCGTGACGCCCGTTTTCATCAGCCGGTCGCAGGTGGCGTAGATGTCGTCCACTTCATAGGCGAGGTGCCCGAAATAGCGCGCCTCGCCATAGTCCTCGGTGTCCCAGTTGTAGGTCAGTTCCACTTCCGGGCCCGGGCGGCCGCTCTTCTTGCTTGCCTCGACCAATTTTTCGTCGTCCGCTGCGGCCAGGAATACCAGCGTGTAGCGGTTCTTCTCGTCCACCCGTCGGCGGGTTTCCTTGAGGCCGAGCTTGTTGCAATAAAAATCGAGCGCGGCATCGAGATTGCGCACGCGTAGCATGGTGTGCAGAAATCGCATGATGAGCCTCCCTATGTCGGGCGTCCGCCGGAGCCTTGCGGACCTATAATAATGAATGCCAGCGACCTTGAGACAGCAATTTCCCGCCTGCGCGGCCTGATCGAGGGCGCGCAATCCATCATCCCTTTCACCGGGGCGGGGATATCGACGGAATGCGGCATCCCGGATTTCCGCTCGCCCGGGGGCTTATGGACCAAGAACCAGCCGATCCCGTTCGATGCCTTCATGGCGAGCCATGAGATGCGTAACGAGGCCTGGCGCCGGCGCTTCGTCATGGAGGACAGTTTCGCCAAGGCCACCCCGGGCCGGGGTCATCGGGCGTTGGCGAGCCTCTATCGCGCCGGCAAGGTGCCGGCTCTGGTGACCCAGAATATCGACAATCTGCATCAGGATTCGGGCATCCCGCCGCAAGACGTCGTCGAGTTGCACGGCAATACCACCTACGCCGTCTGCCTCGCCTGTGCCGAACGCTACGAATTGTCCTGGGTCAGGCAAAAATTCGAGGCCGATGGCCAACGCGCCCCGGATTGCGACTGCGGCGGCTTCATCAAGACCGCGACCGTGTCGTTCGGGCAGGCGATGCCGGCCGATGCGATGCGGCGCGCGGAGGAATTGACGAAGAGTTGCGATCTGTTTCTCGCCGTCGGCTCGTCATTGGTGGTGTGGCCGGCCGCCGGCTTCCCGTTGATGGCCAAACGCAATGGTGCCGCGCTTGTCATCATCAATCGCGAGCCGACCGAGTTCGACGAACTGGCGGATCTGGTGGTGCGCAACGACATCGGCGACGTCCTCGCGCCCTTCATCGCCAACTGATTCGCAAATCTCTGCGCTGTGCACAGACCTGTGTGCAAGCACATTTTGCACTTTGCGGTTGGAGAGCCGGTGTTATCTTCAATCCACAGATTCGTCGAAGCGCTCCTCAAGAGGCGCCAAAATGGCGGCGGCGTGCGGCGTCATGGCGTCGGACGGGATTGAATCGAAAATGCCAGGCACAAATCTCCGGCCAGGGACGGTCCGTGAGCTCGTCGACGAAACGACGGAGACTCTCATCGAGTTAGCCGGCGTTATCAAATGGTTCGACGTGTCCAAGGGTTTCGGATTCATCGTTCCTGACAACGGCATGCCGGATATATTGTTGCACGTCACCTGCCTGCGCCGCGATGGCTTCCAGACCGCCTATGAGGGCGCGCGGGTGATTTGCGAAGTGCTGCAACGCCCGAAAGGCTTGCAGGCATTTCGAATCGTATCGATGGATGAGTCGACCGCGTTGCACCCGGCGCAGATGCCGCCGCCGCGCACCCACGTCACGGTGACGCCGACCAGCGGGCTCGAGCGCGCCCAGGTGAAATGGTTCAACCGCTTGCGCGGCTTCGGCTTTCTGACCCGGGGCGAGGGCACGCCCGACATTTTCGTGCACATGGAAACGCTGCGCCGCTACGGCCTCGCCGAACTGCGGCCCGGTCAGACCGTGCTGGTGCGTTTCGGGCCCGGGCCGAAGGGCTTGATGGCGGCCGAGGTTCGCCCCGACGGCGGGCCGCTCGGTTTGGCGTCGCACTGAACCCCGGCCGGTTTCCGCCCGCGCAATTCGCCGATTTTCCCATTGCCGCTAAGGCTTAGGCCGCGTAAAGGCGAGCGCATGCGCGCCTTGCGGTGGACCGCCTTTATCCTTTTTGGACTGCTTGTCGCCGCCGGCCCGGTGCGGCCGGCCGACCTGCAGACGCTTGAAATCGCCAGCAAGACCGGCGTGCACGCATTTTCGGTGGAGATCGTCGACAACGATGCCGATCGGGCGAAGGGCCTGATGTTCCGCAAGGAATTGCCGGAAGGGCGCGGAATGCTGTTCGATTTCGAGCGCGAGCAGGACGTCTCCTTCTGGATGCAGAACACCTATATCTCGCTCGATATGCTGTTTATCCGCGGCGACGGGCGGATCCTGCGCATCGCCGAGAATACCGAGCCGCTGTCGACGCGGATGATTCCGTCAAGGGGGCCGGTGCGCGCGGTGCTGGAGGTGATCGGCGGAACCGCCCGCAAGCTCGGCATCGCGCCGGGCGACCGGGTCGCGCATCCGATCTTTAACGCCCGGTGAGGCTTGCTTGCTGGTCTAGGCCGAAGCGTGTATCGAACCGGCTTCCGCATCGGTCCGTCGGGGCATAGCGCAGTCTGGTAGCGCGTCTGGTTTGGGACCAGAAGGTCGCAGGTTCAAATCCTGCTGCCCCGACCAGGCCGATTTCCAGCCAGAGAATCATTCGCCCTCTTATTCGGCCGTGGCAGTTGCGGCCGATTCAGGAACGATGAATTGCGACTGCGCGAGCTTGGCGAAGCGACCGCCAAGCTTTACGAGCTCATCAAAAGTGCCAGCCTCGACGATCCGGCCGGAGTCGAAGACGAGGATACGGGTCGCTTTGCGCACCGTTGAAAGCCGGTGCGCTATCACAAAGGTTGTCCTATTTTTCATCACTTCATCAAGCGCCTGCATGACTTTGACCTCCGTGCCGGTGTCAAGCGCACTCGTGGCTTCATCCAGGATAAGAATCGGCGGGTCTTTCAACAGCGCACGCGCAATCGACAGTCGCTGACGTTCGCCGCCTGACAGCGAGCGGCCCCGTTCACCAACTTGGCCGTCAAATCCGTGAAACTTTCGGTCGATGAATTCCAGCGCCTGGGCACGCTGGGCTGCTTCGCGCAGCTCTGCCTCCGTTGCATCCGCCTTTCCGACCCTCAGATTCTCGGCAATCGAACGATTGAACAGCAGTGCCTCCTGGAACACCACGCCAATGTTCCGGCGCAGTCCCGCGAGCTTGAAATTTCGAATATCAGTGCCGTCGATTTCGATCGACCCAGACTGCGGATCGAAGGCGCGATGAAGAAGCGCAATTGCCGTCGACTTGCCGGCGCCGGTAGCGCCGACGAGGGCGATCGTTTCGCCTGGCATTGCCTTGAGGTTCAAATTCGCCACGGCCATTCGCTCGCCGTCATAGGAGAACGTAACGTCGGTGAATTCGACGCGACCGCCAAGGCGGCCAGGATCAACCGCATACTCCCGGTCGCGAATGGCCGGAACCGTGTCCCAGACCTGAAAGAATTCGCGTAGCCGCGGCGCTTCCGCCATCACATGGTTGATGAAGTGAACCGACTGCTCCAGCCGGGAGATGATGAGTCCGGCAAAGTTCATGAAGGTGACCATCTCTCCGATGGTCGCCTGACCTTTGATATGCAGCAGCGTCCCGACGACGATGATCGCGAGGACGGTCAATGTAGTAGCCGTCTGCGTCAGCACGTTGGCCAGCGCCCACCAGGAAAGGACCGGCATTTGCGCGGCCAGCAGGCGCTCGACAACTTGACGCAATTCCGCGACTTCCGCTTCGAGGCGGGAAAAGCTTTGAACCAGCGCGATGTTGCCCAGCGTGTCGGCTGCACGTTCGGCAAGGTCCGAGTAATGCCGCTCGACCGAGCTTTGCATGGTATCGGTTTTGCGCGCGATTAGCGCCGTTAGCGCCGCGAATACGACGCACAGCACGATCAGCAGCGAAGCAAGCTGCCAATTGATAAAGAGCGAGATCGGCAGCAGAACAAGAAGCGATACGAACGACGAGAGGTGGTCGCGGAAGAAGCCGACCCACAGATCCCACAGTGCATCCGTGCCCTGCAGCATCACCTTCATGAGCCGGCCTGAATGAGTGTTGCCGTGATAGGAAAGCGGAAGTTGCAGGACGTGCTCGAAATAGCCGGTCAAGACGACGTGACGGCGGCGGTGCGCGAGGCGATCCGCGTAAAGAGCGATCAGCGTACCACAGACAATGGTGAAGACCCCGAAGCCAGTCCAGGCGGCAAGCAGCGTCGCGAGTTGCGACCATGACGGCAGCTCGCCCCGGAGTTGCGCCCCGGACAGCGTGTCGATAATGCGGCCCAGCAGCACCGGCTCGGCAAATTGTGCGGAGGCCAGCGCCACATTCGCTAACGCGAGCGCCCACGCTAGACGAATTTCGGACCCCAGGAGCGCAAGAACGCGGCCGTAAAGGCGAAAAATATTCATACGCAGATCTCGACTAGAACGGCTGGCTTCCGCCGGAGGGTCCCGTAACCCTCACTTATTCCGGCGGAGTTCTCAATCCATGTTGATAAGTTGCGGAGACGGGCGCTTCGCAGCGACATTGCCAGCGCCCAACCTTGGCCTTATACGGACGGCCAACAGGCAATACTTGCGAGTCCCATCCCCCATGACCGCGCGCATCTACCAGCCGTCCAAGACCGCCATGCAATCGGGCCGGGCCAACACCAAAGCCTGGGTGCTTGATTTCGAACCGCAGGAGCCGCGCCAGGTCGAGCCGCTGATGGGCTGGACGTCGTCCGGCGACATGAACCAGGAAGTGCGCCTGCGCTTTGCCACCAAAGAGGAAGCGATCGCCTATTGCGAACGCCTCGGCATCGCCTATCAGGTGTCCGAGGCCAAGCCGTCAAGCCGGCGCGGCCTGTCCTATTCGGACAATTTCGCCTTCAAGCGCCGCGACGCCTGGACTCACTGATTAAAACGCGCTGGGAAATTTAGGCCGGCTGTTTTTCCGGCGCGCGCGCCGCGGCGGCCGTCGGTTCGCGCCCTTGCGTCGCCGCGCGCTGGCGCAGCAGCGAGATAAAGCGCTCCTCCGGCATCGGCTGGCCGAGCAGGAAGCCCTGACCGAAGTCGCAGCCCATGCTCACCAGCGCCATCGCATCGGCGGCCTTTTCGATGCCCATGGCGACGGCGACGCGGCCGAAATTATGCGCGAGGTCGATCGCCGTCTTGCAGAGCGGCGCGCTGACCCTGTCGGTGGCGCAGTCGACGACGAATCGCGCGATCGAGCTTGAGCTCGGCAAAGGGCAATTCGCCGAGCCGGGCCAGCGATGAGGTGCCGCGGCCGAAATCGTCGATGGCGAGGCGGACATTGCTGCGCTCAAGCCGCGTAGCGAGTTCGCCGGCCAGCGCGAGGTCGGTGACGATCTGCTCTTCCGGCACGTCGATGATCAGCCCCGGCCACTTGTCGGCCTGCGGGTGATGTGACTTCACGATGTCCTCGATCGGCAGCTTGACCAGTACGCCAAGCGGAATATTGACTGTGAGCCGCAGGTTGACGCCGAGTTTGGAAAACGCGATCCCGGCTTTCAGCGCGCTGGCCAGCGCCAGTTCCGACAATTTGGTTACGCTCGCTTCGGTCGCGCCCGGCATGAACGCTTCGGGCAGCACGATGCCGTTCTGCGGATGGCGTGCGCGGGCATAGGCTTCCGCGCCGGCGAGCCGTCTCTTGCGCAGATCGATCTTCGGCTGATACCAGAATTCGATCCATTTGTTCTTGAGCGCTTCGTCGAGATCGATGCGGGTTGCGACCGCCGCCGGCATGCCGAGCTTGAGCTCCTGGATGATTTTGACGATGGCGTCGGTCTCGAACGGCTTCTTGAGCACCGGCAGCATGTTGAGCTTGTGCTGGATGCCGATATTCTTGACGTGATCGAGCACGGCCGCGCCGCGATTGCTCATCAATTGCACGGCGCCGCGAAACCCGTGCTTGCCGAGCGCAACCATCGACTCGATCGCGTCGGCGGATTCAAGCGAGATGTTGTGGAACACGAGGGCGGGCACGCGGCCTTTCATCGCCTTGCGCAGCGCCGCGCCGTCGGGAAATTCCATGGTGTCGATGCCGGAGCCGTGCAGCACCAGCGACAAAAAATGCCGGATGCTGCCGTCGTCGTCGACCACATAGCAGAGTGGGGCGGCCCCCGGCGCGAGCGGCGGCGAGGCGACCTCGGCGGCTGCGCTGTTGGCGGTTTTCGGTGGCGGTGGAGCAGGCGTCTCGGTCATGGATTTCGAGCGTGCTTGAACGGCCGGATAGCATGGTGTCCGTTACCGGTATTGGTGTGCCAAACCTGTTAATTATGGGTTTCGAGAGGCTCGCCGGCGGCAGCGGCAGCGCCCGCTAAATCCAGAGAAAACATGAGAAATATGGCGACCCCGGCTGGATTCGAACCAGCGACCCCCAGCTTAGAAGGCTGGTGCTCTATCCGGCTGAGCTACGGGGTCCGCGCCGTTCGGTTTACCCGGACCGCGTGTCCAATGAAAGGTGCGTGCGGGCCATCTGGCCGCTAACCTTGGTGGCCTGAGGTTCGCGATGACTGCCATTGCCGATCTGACCTGCGCGGCGTTGACGGCGCCTACCGGCGCGGCGAGCTTTCGCCGGTGGAGGTTGCGCGCGACGTGCTTGCCCGCATCGAGCGGCACGCGCGCGTCAACGCCTTTCTGGCCGTCGAAGCGGACGCCGTGCTGGCCGCGGCGGAGGAATCCGAAGCGCGCTGGCGGGCGGCGCACCGCTCTCGGGATCGACGGCGTGCCGGCGTCGATCAAGGACAATATCTGGGCCAAGGGCCTGCCGACCCGGCGCGGCTCCAAGACCAGTGATGCAAGCCGGCGCAGGCCGATTCACCGGCGGTCGCGCGGCTGCGCGAGCAGGGCGCGGTCATCCTCGGCAAGACCTGCATGCCCGAGCACGGCTGGATCGGCGTCTGCCATAGCCCGCTCACCGGCATCACCCGCAATCCGTGGAACCTCGACCACACGCCCGGCGGCTCGACCGGCGGCGGGGCGGTGGCCGCCTTGCTGGGCCTGGGCCTGTTGCATCTCGGCACCGACGGTGCCGGCTCGCTGCGGATTCCGGCGGCCTTCACCGGCGTGTTCGGCATGAAGCCGAGCTTCGGCCGGGTGCCGATCTATCCGGCGCTCATGCTCAACGTGCTTTCGCACCAGGGGCCGATCACGCGCACGCGTCGCCGATGCCGCCCTGATGCTGTCGGTGATCGCGCAGCCGGATGCGCGCGACATGGCGGCCTGGAATACGCCGGCGCCGGATTTCACCGCCGGCCTCGACGAGGGCGTGCGCGGTTTGCGCGTCGCGTTTTCGGCGCGGCTCGGCCATGTCGAGACGCTCGATCCCGAGATCGAAGCGGCGACGCGCAAGGCGGCGCGCGCGTTGCAGGAGCAGGGCGCCATCGTCGAGGAGGCCGATCCGCCGCTTGGCCGCGCGCTCGATCTGATCCGGGCGATGTGGTGGCCGGTGGCGGCGGCGATTGTCGATGCGGTGCCGGAAGCGCGCCGCGCCGAGATGGATCCGGGCTTCTTGGCGATCGCCGAACGCGGCCGGCGCTACTCGGTCGGCGATTATCTCGCCGCCTATACCGCGCGCGCCGAGCTGCACAACGCCATGCTGCGCTTCCACGAGCGCTACGACCTGCTGCTGACGCCGACCATGCCGGTCACCGCGCTCAAAGCCGGGCGCGTGATGCCGGAGACTGGCGATTTCGGCGACGACTGGCTCAACTGGTCGCCCTACACCTATCCGTTCAACCTGACGCAGCAGCCGGCCGCCTCGGTGCCGTGCGGCCTGGCGCGCAACGGGCTGCCGATGGGGGTGCAGATCGTCGGGCCCGCTCGGGCGGATCAGACCGTGCTGCGGGCGGCCCGGGCGGTCGAGCAGGCGTTGCCGATGCCGAAGCCGTCGGGTTGGAGCTGATTACCCTTTAGTGTATTCTTGAGATAAATAAATATCTTACCGGCGGTTGTTCCAGTACTTCATCTAATTTCTGAGGATAGCTGGGATAGCCATCGGGCAGGACGTATACGACAGGCTTCGTATCCCCGCAGCCACCCGCGGCTGCGAACTATTCGCCCCGCGGCCATGACCTCGACACCATCGGGAACTGCAATGATAGTGGTTAGCCGCTTCCGGAGGTCCCACCCCATGCTCAACGTCATCCGCGCCGGCCTTGCCGCCGCGCTCCTCGCCCTTGCCGTCATCCCGGCGATGGCCGCCGACAAGGCCTTCACGCGCAAGGACCTCGACGACGCGGCGATCAAGCTCGAGGCGCAGATCAAGAGCGATGCCGGCACGGTGAGCAAGCCGGCGGCGGCGCTGCGCCGCGACGCCGACGCCGCCTTCCAGAAGAACGACTTTCGCACCGGCATGACTGGTGCTCGGCCAGGTCGTCACCGTCGCGCCCGACGATGCGGCCAGCTGGCTGCGGCTTGTCGCGCACGGTGCTGCAGATCCGGCCGCGCGACGACAACGAACGGGCGCTGCTGCTCGATCGCGCCTCCACCGCCGCCTATATCGCCTATCAGCGCGCCAGCGACCGCAATCTGGAAGCCGACAGCCTGGCGGTGCTCGGCCGCACGCTCGCCGACCGCAAGCAGTGGCGCGCCGCGCTCGATGCACTTGCGCCTGTCGCTCGATCTGCGCGAGACCGCCGATCTGCGCGGCCAATACGAGCGGCTGCGGGTCGAGCATGGCTTCCGCTTCTTGGATTACTCCGTCGATTCCGACGCCATTTCGCCGCGCGCCTGCTTCCAGTTCTCCGAGGAACTGCCGGGCCGGCGCACCGATTTCTCGCCGTTCGTGGCGGTCGCCGGCGTCGACAAGCCGGCGATCTCGGCCAACGACAAGCAGCTCTGCGTCGAAGGCCTCAAGCACGGCGAGCGCTACACCATCACGCTGCGCGCCGGCCTGCCGTCGGTGGTGCGCGAGACGCTGGCGAAATCGGCCGACTTCACCATCTTCGTGCGCGACCGCAAGCCGTTCGCGCGCTTTTCCGGCAAGGCCTATGTGCTGCCGCGCACCGGCCAGCGCGGCATTCCGGTGCTCAGCGTCAACACCAGCGCGGTCGAGCTGTCGGTCTATCGCGTCGGCGACCGCAATCTGATCGACACCGTGCTCGGCTACGACTTCCAGCGCAATATGAGCCGCTACGAAGCCGAGCGCATCGGCAACGAGCGCGGCGCCAAGGTGTGGAGCGGCGAACTCGCGGTCGAGCAGAAGCTCAACACCGAAGTCACCACCGCGTTTCCGGTCGATGAGGCGCTCAAGGATCTCGGCCCCGGCGTCTACGCCATGACCGCGGCGCCGAAAGACGCCGTGTCCGACGACTACGACCAGCTCGCCACCCAATGGTTCATCGTCTCCGATCTGGGCCTCACCGCCTATAGCGGTCATGACGGCATCGACGTCTTCATCCATTCGCTGGCGAGCGCGGAGCCGCGCGGCTCGGTCGAGGTGCGGCTGATCGCGCGCAACAACGAAGTGCTGGCGATCAAGCAGACCGACAGGAACGGCTTTGTGCATTTCGACGCCGGGCTCGCGCGCGGCGAGGGCGGTCTTGCGCCCGCGGCGATCGTCGCCAGCGACAAGGCCGACTACGCCTTTCTGAGCCTGAAATCGCCGGCCTTCGATCTGTCCGATCGCGGCGTCGGCGGCCGCCAGTGCCGGCCGGTCTCGATGCCTTCGTCTATACCGAGCGCGGCGTCTATCGCACCGGCGAAACCGTGCAGGTGACGGCGCTGCTGCGCGATGCGCGCGGCATCGCGGCCCCCTCGGTGCCGCTCACGCTGGTGGTCGAGCGTCCGGACGGCGTCGAATATCGCCGCGCCGTGGTGCCCGATCAGGGCCTCGGCGGCCGCTCCTTGAGCGTGCCGATCGTCTCGTCCGCCTCGACCGGCACCTGGCGCGTGCGCGCCTATACCGATCCCAAGCGTCCGCCGGTCGGCGAGACCACCTTCATGGTCGAGGACTATGTGGCCGACCGCGTCGAGTTCGATCTCACCTCGGCGGCGAAATCCATCTCGCGCAACGCGCCGGCGCAAGTGAGCGTCGACGGACATTTCCTCTATGGCGCGCCGGCCTCCAATCTCGAACTGCAAGGCGAGGTGACCATTGCCGCCGCCAAGGAGCGGCCGGGCTTTGCCGGCTACGCCTTCGGGCTGTTCGACGACGAGGTGACGGCGGTTCGCCAGGAACTCGACGATCTGCCGAACACCGACGCCGCCGGCAAGGCGAGTTTCCCGGTCAAGCTCGACAAGGTGCCGGCGACGTCGCGTCCGCTCGAAGCGCAGATCACCGTGAGCATGGCGGAGTCCGGCGGCCGCGCGGTCGAGCGCAAGCTGACGCTGCCGGTCGCCGCGGATGCGCCGATGATCGGCGTCAAGCCGGCGTTCTCCGGCCGCTCGCTCGCCGACGGCGCCAATGCCGATTTCGACGTGGTGATGGTCGGCGCCCGACGGCAAGACGATCGCGCGCACGCGGCCTGCGCTACGAACTGCTCAAGGTCGAGACCCGCTATCAATGGTATCGCCAGAACGGCCAGTGGGAATTCGAGCCGGTCAAGCGCACCGAACGCGTCGCCAACGGCACCGTCGATGTCGGCGCCGACAAGCCGGCGCGGCTGTCGCTGCCGGTGAAATGGGGCCGCTATCGCCTGGAAGTGTCGGCGCCGAGCCGAACGGCACGATCACGTCGCTGACCTTCGACGCCGGCTTCTATGCGGAATCGAGCGCCGACACGCCCGATCTGCTCGAAGTCGCGCTCGACAAGACCGACTACAAGTCCGGCGACAGCATGAATGTCGCGGTGACCGCGACCACGGCCGGCCGCCTCACGCTCAATGTGTTCACCGACCGCCTGGTCGCCAGCCAATCGCAGGACGTAAAGGCCGGCACCGCGCAGATCAAGATGACCGTCGGCAAGGACTGGGGCACCGGCGCCTATCTGGTCGCGACCTTGCGCCGTCCGCTCGATGCGCCGGCGCAGCGCATGCCGGGCCGCGCCATCGGCGTGCAGTGGTTCTCGATCGACCGCGCCGGCCGCACGCTCGCGCTCGACATGAAACTGCCGGCGACGCTGCGGCCGAATTCCGCCGCTCAGCGTGCCGATCAAGCTCGCAGGCCTTGCCGCCGGCGAAGAGGCGCGCATCGTGGTGGCCGCCGTCGATGTCGGCATTCTCAATCTCACCAATTACAAGCCGCCGGCGCCCGACGATTATTATCTCGGCCAGCGCCGGCTCACCGCCGAAGTGCGCGATCTCTACGGCCAGCTGATCGACGGCATGCAGGGCGCGCGCGGTCAGATCCGCTCGGGCGGCGACGCCGGCGGCGGAATTGTCCGGCTCGCCGCCGACGCAGGCGCCGCTGGCGCTCTATTCCGGCATCGTCACGCGTCGGCCCCGACGGCAACGCGCAGGTGAAGTTCGACATCCCGGCCTTTGCCGGCACCGTGCGCGTGATGGCGGTGGCCTGGAGCAAGGACAAAGTCGGCAAGGCCGCCGGCGACGTGGTGGTGCGCGATCCGGTCGTGCTGACCGCGACGCTGCCGCGCTTCCTGCGCACCGGCGACCGTGGCGCCGTGCAGCTCGAATTCGACAATGTCGAAGGTGCGGCCGGCGACTACAATCATTGCCGTCAGCGCCGATGGTGCCGTCAAGATCGACAGCGACAAGCCGCAAGTCTTAAAGCTTGCCGCCAAGCAGCGCGACCGCGTCTCGGTGCCGGTCGCCGCCGCGGGCTCCGGCGCGAGCACGCTCAAAGTGAACGTGAGCGGGCCGAACGGCTTTGCGCTCGAGCGCGCTATGCGCTCGACGTGCGGCCGGCGACGCAAATCCTCACGCGCCGCACCGTGCGCGCGCTCGCCAAGGGCGAAACGCTCACGCTGTCGAACGACATGTTCGCCGACTTCGTGCCCGGCACCGGCCGCGTCGGCCTGTCGGTCGCGGTCTCGACCTCGCTCGATGCCGCCACGCTGCTCAATGCGCTCGACCGCTATCCGTTCGGCTGCTCCGAGCAGATCACCAGCCGCGCGGTGGCGATGCTCTATGTCAACGAACTGGCGGCGCAGGCGCGGCTCGCTCCCGACGGCGACATCGATCAGCGCATCAAGGACGCCATCGCGCGCCTGCTGGCGCGGCAAGGCTCCAACGGCTCGTTCGGCCTGTGGTCGGTCGGCGGCGACGACGCCTGGCTCGATGCTTATGTCACCGACTTCCTCACGCGCGCGAAGGAGCGCGGCTTCGAGGTGCCGGCGACGGCGTTCACGCTGGCGCTCGACCGGCTGCGCAATTACGTCGGCGACCGCGCCGGAGCCGGCCAAGGACGGCGGCCGCGAACTGGCCTATGCGCTCTATGTGCTGGCGCGCAACGGCGCGGCCCCGGTCGGCGACCTGCGCTACATCGCCGACGTCAAGCTCGCCGACGTGGCAACGCCGATCGGCAAGGCGCAGATCGCGCGCGGCGCTCGGCATGCTCGGCGACAAGGCGCGCTCGGATCGGGTCTATCTGGCCGCGCTCGACTCGATCGCGCCGCAGCCCAAGCTCGATCTCGGCCGCGCCGATTTCGGCTCGGCGCTTGCGCGATTCGGCCGCGCTGGTGACGCTCGCCTCGGAAGGGCGCGCGCCGCAGAAGACGATCGACGACGCGATCGCGCGCATCGATGCCGCGCGCGCGCTGTCGGCGGCGACCTCGACGCAGGAAAATGCCTGGCTGGTGCTGGCCGCGCGCTCGCTCGCCAAGCAACTCAATGCGATCTCGCTCAATGTCGCCGGCGAGACGCGCCAGGGTGCGTTCTATCGCAGCCTGCGCGCCGACGAACTCGCGGCGCCGCTGGCGGTGACCAATAGCGGCGAGGGCAATGTGCAGGCGGTGGTGTCGGTGAGCGGTGCGCCGCTCACGCCGGAGCCTGCCGCCGAGCGCGGCTTCAAGATCGAGCGCAGCTATCACACGCTCGACGGCGAGCCGCCGATCCGAGCCAAGGCCAAGCAGAACCAGCGCTTCGTGGTGGTGCTGAAAATGACCGAGCCGCAGCCGCAATTCGGCCGCGTCATCGTCGCCGACTATCTGCCGGCCGGCTTCGAGATCGACAATCCGAGGCTGGTGTCGTCGGGCGAGACCGGCACGCTGGCCTGGATCGCGGACGCGTGTCGAGCCGGTGAACAGCGAATTCCGCGATGACCGTTTCACCGCGGCGTTCGAGCGCAAGCAGGACTCATCGCCGGTGTTCACGGTGGCCTATGTCGTGCGCGCGGTGTCGCCCGGCCGCTACGTGCTGCCGCAGGCGATCGTCGAGGATATGTATCGTCCGGATCGCTTCGGGCGCACCGCGACCGGCGCGATCGAGATCACGGCGGCGAAATGAAACGCTGGCGCCTCATCCTTGCGGCGTATTCGGCCGGCGCGGCCGTGGCCGACCGCTTGGCCGGCGCGCGGTGGGTCTATTCGCTGGGGCCCCCGCCGCTCGGCAAGGATCTCGAAACGTCGCACATCGTGCTCGACCGCGACGGGCGGCTGTTGCGCGCCTATGCCACCAGCGACGGGCGCTGGCGCCTGCCGGCGACCGAGAAGGATGTCGATCCGCGGTTTCTACGGCTGCTCTTCGCCTACGAGGACAAGCGCTTCTACGAGCATCACGGCGTCGATCCGATGGCGATGGCGCGCGCGGCGATCCAATTTGCCGGCAGCGGACACATCGTGTCGGGCGGCTCGACCCTCACCATGCAGGTGGCGCGGCTGCTGGAGCCGCGCCAGCATCGCAGCTTCGGCGCCAAGCTGCGCCAGATCGCGCGCGCGCTCGAACTCGAATACGCGCTCAGCAAGGACGAAATTCTGTCGCTCTATCTGACGCTGGCGCCCTATGGCGGCAATCTCGAAGGCATCCGCGCCGCCTCGCTGGCCTATTTCGGCAAGGAGCCGCGACGGCTGTCGCTCGGCGAAGCGGCGCTGCTGGTGGCCTTGCCGCAGTCGCCGGAATTGCGCCGGCCGGATCGCTATCCGGAAGCGGCGCGGGCGGCGCGCGACCGCGTGCTCGATCGGGTGGCGGCGGCGGGCGTGGTGCCGCGCGATGAAATCGCGCGCGCCAAATTCGAAACGGTGCCGCGCGCGCGTAAAGCAATTGCCGATGCTGGCGCCGCATGCCGCCGATCAGGTCGTCGCCGCGGAGCCGGCGACGCCGCATTCACCGGCTCACCATCGACGCAGCCTTGCAGAAGACCTTGGAAGACCTCGCGCGCGAGCGCGCGCGTGCGCTGGGGCCCGACATTTCGGTCGCCATCCTCGCGGTCGACAATGCGAGCGGCGAAGTGCGCGCGCGCGTTGCCTCCGCCGATTATTTCGATGACGCGCCGCGCCGGCCAGGTCGACATGACGCAATGCGCTGCGCTCGCCCGGCTCGACCTTGAAGCCGTTCATCTACGGCCTCGGCTTCGAGGACGGCTTGCTGCATCCGGAAACGCTGATCGACGACCGGCCGGCGCGTTACGGCAGCTACACGCCGGAGAATTTCGATCTGACGTTCCAGGGCACGGTCACCGTGCGCCGCGCGCTGCAATTGTCGCTCAACGTTCCCGCCATCGCGGTGCTCGGCAAAGTCGGCGTCAATCGCCTGAGCGCGCGGCTCACGCAAGCCGGCGCCGCGCTGGTGCTGCCGAAAGGCGAAGCGCCGGGTCTCGCCATGGGCCTCGGCGGCGTCGGCATCAGGCTGATCCGATCTGGTGATGCTCTATACCGGGCTGGCGCGGCAAGGCCTCGCCGCGCCGCTGATCGAGCGCGATGGCGCGCCGGCGTCGAGTCCGCGCCGGCTGCTCGATCCGGTCGCCGCCTGGTATGTCGGCAATATTCTGATCGGCGCGCCGCCGCCGGACAATGCGCCGCATGGCCGCATCGCCTTCAAGACCGGCACATCCTACGGCTTTCGCGATGCCTGGGCGGTCGGCTTCGACGGCCGCATGACGATCGGCGTCTGGGTCGGGCGGCCGGATGGCGCGCCGGTGCCGGGTCTGGTCGGCCGTGCCGCCGCGGCGCCGATTCTGTTCGATGCCTTCGCGCGCTCCGGCCTGGCGCCGACGCCGCTGCCGCGCGCGCCCAAGGGCGCGGTCTTTGCCGCCACCAACAAGCTGCCGCCGCCGCTGCAACGGTTCGTTCGCCGGCGGCGGCGCCCGGCGAGGCGTCCGAGCCGCCGCGCATCATGTTCCCGCCCGACGGCGCGCGCATCGAATTGGCGGCCGGCCGAGGCCGGCGAGCCGGTCGCGCTCAAGATCGCCGGCGGGCTCGCGCCGCTCACCGTCATGGTCAATGGCGTGCCGCTGTGCCGGCCAAGACGGCCGCCGCACGCTGTTCTTCCAGCCCGACGGGCCGGGCTTTGTGCGGCTGACGGTGATGGACGCCCGCGGCGCCGCCGACAGCGTCATGGTGCGCGTGCAATAACTGGGCGCATGATCTTGGCCGACCATTTTCGGGATCATGCGCATATGACAGCGCCGGCCTTGGCTCTATTGTCCGGGCAAGATGTGGAATCATGCTCCGTCAGAACCGATCAGACCGATGAGCACGACCACCGACGACGCACGCCAATCGATTGCTCCCGGCGCGGGGCCTTGTCGGCCGTGCTCGACTATGCGCAGCCGCCTCGCATGGCCGCGCGGCGGCGCTGCTGGTCGTGTTTTCGCTGATCGCGTTCCTGCCGGGCTTTTTCCAGATTCCGCCGGTCGACCGCGACGAGGCCCGCTTCGCGCAAGCCACCAAGCAGATGGTGGAGAGCGGCGAATATGTCGACATCCGCTTTCAGGACGAAGTCCGCTACAAGAAGCCGGTCGGCATCTATTGGCTGCAGGCGGCGGCGGTGAAAGCCGGCGAAGCGCTCGGCGTGCCGAATGCGCGCACCACCATCTGGCTCTACCGTCTGCCGTCGCTGGTCGGCGCGATCGGCGCGGTGCTGCTGACCTATTGGGCGGCGCTCGCCTTTGTCGCGCGCCGCGCCGCGCTGGTGGCGGCGCTGATGATGGCAAGCTCGATCCTGCTCGGCGTCGAGGCGCGGCTCGCCAAGACCGACGCCATGCTGCTGTTCACCTCGGTCGCGGCGATGGGTGCGATGGCGCGCATTTATCTGCGCAGCCGGCGCGCGCCGGACGCTGCCGTCGGCTGGACGATGCCGGCGATCCTGTGGACCGCGCTGGCGGGCGGCGTGCTGCTCAAGGGGCCGCTGATCCTGATGTTCGTCGTGCTCACGGCGCTGACGCTGTCGATTGCCGATCGCTCGGTGCGCTGGATCTGGCGGCTGCGGCCATTGGCCGGGCTTGCCTGGCTGATCGTGCTGGTGCTGCCGTGGTTCATCGCGATCGTTGCCAAATCCGGCGACAGTTTCTTTGTGCAGGCGATCGGCCAGGACATGCTGGCCAAGATCACCAGCGGACAGGAAGCCCATGGCGCGCCGCCGGGATTATTATTTCGCTCTGTTCTGGGTGACGTTCTGGCCGGGCTGCGTGCTGGCGGGCCTGGCCGCGCCGATGGTGTGGAAGGCGCGGCGCGAGCCCGGCGCGCAATTCCTGCTGGCCTGGCTGATCCCGTCGTGGCTGGTGTTCGAAGTGGTGATGACCAAGCTGCCGCATTACGTGCTGCCGCTCTATCCGGCGATCGCCATCCTGATCGCCGGCATCCTCGAGAAGGGCGCGTCTCGCCAAGACGCGCTGGATGGTGCGCGGCACCGTCGGCTGGTTCGTGTTTCCCGTGCGTCATTGCCATCGCGGTCGTCGTCGGCTTTATCGTCATCGGCCGCGATCTCGGCATCGATCGCATGGCCGTTTGCGGCGGCGGCCGTGATCTTCGGCCTGTTCGCCTGGTGGCTCTATGAAGTGGACGGCGCCGAACGCTCATTGCTGCGCGGCATGATGGCGTCGGTGTTCATCGCCATCACTGTCTATGCGGTGACGTTTCCGATGCTGCCGGCGCTGTTTCCGAGCGCGCTGATTGCCGACGAAGTGCGCGCGAGCGGTTGCGAGCAGCCGCATGTGGCGTCCACCTTCGCCTATCAGGAGCCGAGCCTGGTGTTCCTGCTCGGCACCGACACCCGCTTCACCGACGGCGCCGGCGCCGCCGAATTTCTCCGGCAGGGGCCATGCCATTTCGCGCTGATCGATGCGCGCAGCGAGCGCAGCTTCGTGCAGCGCGCGGATGCGATCGGATTGCGCTACACGCTGAGCCAACGCATCGACGGCTATAATATCAGCATCGGCCGGCCGGTGTCGTTGGCCGTGTTCCGCTCGCGGCGACGCCATGACCGTGGCAAATGGACTCAAATCGGATGCCGGCGGCGCAGCGGCACATGCGTCGCCGCGTGTGCTGGCCAATGTGGTCGCCGCGTTCTGAGATTCTCGTCCGACCGGCGCGCATTCATCCGCGGCAGCCGTGGCTGCTGGCGCCGCGACAGCTCGCGATCGCCGCGGCGGTCTACGGTTGCCGTGTTCCTGTTCGGCATGATTTTTTTCGACGCCGCCGCGATCAACGCGGTCGGGCGTCTGCCGCGCTGGGTGATCATACTGCTTTCGACGCGATCACCGACTTCGGCAAGTCGGGCTGGTTCCTCTGGCCGCTCGGCATTCTGTTTCTGGCGTTGGCCGCGCTGCCGCAGAACCTGACGCGCATGTCGCAGCGCGTGCTGGCGGCGGTGATGGTGCGCGTCGGATTCCTGTTCATTGCGATCGGCTGTGCCTGGCCTGTTCGCGAACATCGTCAAGCACATCATCGGGCGGGCGCGGCCGCTCGTCGGCGGCATCGCCGATCCGTATCTGTTCAGTCCGTTCGTCTGGGCGTGCCGCCTATGCCAGCCTGCCGTCCGGCCATGCGACCACGGCGTTCTCGGTGCTGGTGGCCTTCGGCATCATTATGGCCGCGCGCGCGCACCGATCCTGCTGATCTATGCGCTGCTGATCGCGGCGAGCCGGGTCGTGGTGACGGCGCATTATCCGACCGACGTGGCGGTCGGCGCCCTGGTCGGGGTCGTCGGCGCGCTGATGGTGCGCCGCTATTTCGCGCTGCGCGGCTGCTTGGTTTCTCGGTCGGGCCGGACGGCAGCGTCCGCACAATTCCCGGGCCATCGCTCAAGCGGATCAAATCGGTTGCCCGCGAGCTGTTGGCTTAATTAGATGCTGCGCGCATGCAGCTCGCGGCGACGGACACAGCAAAATGAACAGCAACGATCCGGCGGTGTCCGTCGTGGTGCCGGTCCGCAACGAGGCCGGCAATATCGCGCACGCTGGTGGCCGAGATCGCCAAGGCGCTCGATGGCCGATGGCGGTTCGAGGTGGTCTACGTCAACGACGGCTCCAGCGACGGCACCGAGGCCGAACTCAAGCGGCTGATGGGGCTATATCCCTGGCTGCGCCGCGTGCGGCACAAGCAATCCTGCGGCCAGTCGTGCGCGGTGCGCAGCGGCGTGGCCGCGGCGCGCGCGCCGTTGGTCGTGACGCTCGACGGCGACGGGCAGAACGATCCCGCCTTCATTCCGGCGCTGCTGCGGGCGCTCGAAGCGGGCAGCCCGCGCGTCGGGCTGATCGCCGGCCAGCGGGTCGGGGCGCAAGGCGAGCGGCTTCAAGAAGCTGCAATCGCGCATTGCCAACGCGGTGCGCGGCGCGGTGCTGCGCGACGGCACCCGCGACACCGGCTGCGGGCTCAAGGCGTTCCGCCGCGACGTATTCCTGGCGCTGCCGTATTTCGATGGCCTGCATCGCTTTCTGCCGGCGCTGGTGCGGCGCGAGGGCTATGACATCGGTTATGTCGACGTGGTCGATCGGCCGCGCGGCGCCGGCGTGTCGAATTACGGGATGTGGGACCGGCTTTGGGTCGGCATCCTCGATCTGGCCGGCGTGTGGTGGCTGATCCGCCGCAAGAAGCGTGTTCCGGAAATTTCGGAGGACTAGCGCGTGATCCCGAAAAGCGTGAAGCGGTTTTCGGACAAGATCACGCGCAACTAAAGGAAGAAGCTTATGTTGATCGATATCACCAAGCCGTCGGCGGCTATCTGCACGACGTGTTCGTCGGCAACGCTCGATTGGGGAATCCTGATCGGCTACGTCGCGCAAATTTTGTTCGCCATGCGCTTCGTGGTGCAGTGGATCGCGTCCGAGCGCGCCGGGCGCAGCGTGGTGCCGACCGCGTTCTGGGTGTTCTCGATCGGCGGCGGCTTGATGCTGCTCGGCTACGCGCTCTACCGCAAGGACCCGGTGTTCATCATCGGGCAGGCGTTCGGCGTGTTCGTCTATCTGCGCAATCTGCAATTCGTGATGCGCAGCGGCGGCCGGCGGCGGCGGCTTAAACTTTTTGCTTGTACATGATCTTTTCCGAAAACCGGTTCCCATATTCGGGATCATGCGTTAGCGAGCGCCGCAAAGCCGCGTTCGAGATCGGCGATCAGATCGTCGGGGTCTTCCAAGCCGATATGAAAGCGCAGTGTCGGCCCGCCCGGCGCCCACTTGGTGGCGGTGCGATATTCGGTGCAATCGAACAGGATCACCAGGCTCTCGAAGCCGCCCCATGAAAAGCCCATGCCGAACAGCGCGAGTTCGTTCATGAAGGCGTGAACGGATTTTTCGCTCGTGGGCTTGAGCACGATGCTGAACAATCCGCAGGCGCCGGAGAAATCCCGCTGCCAGATTGCGTGACCGGGATCGCTTTCGAGCGCCGGATGCAGCACGCGCGCAACTTCCGGCCGCTGCTCGAGCCAGCGCGCGACGCGCAAGCCGGACTGGTAGTGACGCGCAAGCCGCACGCCGAGCGTGCGCAAGCCGCGCAGCGCGAGATACATATCGTCGGGGCCGACGCAGAGGCCCATGGTGTAGACCGTCTCCTTCAGCTTCGGCAGTGTCGCTTTGTTCGCCGACACGCATCCGAACATGATGTCGGAATGGCCGCCGATATATTTGGTGCCGGCCTGGATCGACAGATCGACGCCCTTGTCGAAGGCGCGGAAATAGAGCGGCGTCGCCCAGGTATTGTCCATCAGCACCACCGCGCCCTTGGCATGCGCGACCTTGGCGATGGCCGGAATGTCCTGCATCTCGAAACTTTGCGAGCCGGGCGCCTCGACGAACACCGCGCGCGTGTTCGGCTTGAACAGCTTTGCGATGCCGTCGCCGATCAGCGGATCGTAATAGGTGGTCTCGACGCCCATGCGCTTGAACACGCCCTCGCAGAAGTTGCGGGTCGGCCGATAGACGCTGTCGGTGACCAGGATATGGTCGCCGCTGCCTGCGACAGAGATCAGGGCGGTTGAAATCGCGGCCAATCCCGACGGCAGCAAAGCGACGCCGGCGCAAGCCGCGCCGTCGAGTTCCATCAGTGCGTTTTCCAGCGCTTCCGAGGTGGGCGTGCCGCGGCGGCCGTATTGGTAGCGGGCGCGGTGGGCGACCTGATCCTCGGCGGTGGGATAAAGCAGGGTCGAGGCGTGATAGACCGGCGGATTGACGAAGCCGTGATAGGCCTTCGGATCGCGGCCGGCCGTGACCAGCCGGGTTTCCGGCTTGAGCGGGTGTTTGGGCGGCTTCGCCATGGTGGTTTGAGGGTCCGACTTCGTGAAGGATGCGCGCAACTATGGCGCGGACGGCATATACGTCCGCATCGGCCGCAACCGTCAACCCCTTGACCTTGCAACCCGAGCGTTCTGAGATGCGGCCGATCGAGGGGGCTCGGGGTTAAGCCAGGGACAGACGTTAATCCGCCGCGGGGCCGAAGCGCTGGCGCCGGCGGATTGCTTGGCCGATCCAAACGGAGCGCCGCATTCCCGCTATGCGTTAAAGAGGCCATCAGATGAAAAAATTTGCCAGTATTCTCGCGCTTGCCGTCATTTTTGCCGCGCAGGCGGCGTCCGCCCAGACCCTGAAGACGGTGAAGGATCGCGGCATCCTCAATTGCGGCTCCAACGGCACGCTGGCCGGCTTCGGCCTGCCGGACGCGCAGGGCAATTGGACCGGCCTCGATGTCGATTTCTGCCGCGCGATCGCGGCCGCGATCTTCAACGATCCGGCCAAGGTGAAATTCGTCGCGCTGACCGCCAAGGACCGCTTCACCGCGCTGCAATCCGGCGAAGTCGACGTGCTCGCGCGCAACACCACCTGGACCTCGTCGCGCGACACCTCGCTGGGACTGAATTTCACCGGCGTGAACTATTACGACGGCCAGGGCTTCATCGTGCGCAAGGCGCTGAAGGTGAATTCGGCGCTCGAGCTCAACGGCGCCTCGGTCTGCGTGCAGCAGGGCACCACCACCGAGCTCAATCTCGCCGACTACTTCCGCGCCAACAAGATGCAGGTGAAGACCGTGACCTTCGCCACCTCGAACGAGTCGGTGAAGGCCTATGACGCCGGGCGCTGCGACGCCTACACCACCGATGCCTCCGGTCTCTATGGCGAGCGGCTGCGGCTCGCCAATGCCGCAGATCACATCATTCTTCCCGAGATCATTTCCAAGGAGCCGCTCGGACCGGCCGTGCGCCACGGCGACGACCAATGGTTCGACATCGTGAAGTGGGTGCATTTCGCGATGATCAACGCGGAGGAACTCAACATCACGTCGAAGAACATTTCCGAAATGCTCAAATCCGATAATCCGGAAATCAAGCGGCTGGTCGGCACCGAGGGAAATTTCGGCGAGCAGCTCGGCCTCAGCAAGGATTGGGTGGTGCGCATCGTCAAGCATGTCGGCAATTACGGCGAGGTGTTCGAGCGCAATGTGGGGCAGGGCTCCCTGCTCAAGATCGACCGCGGTCTGAACCGATTGTGGAACAAGGGCGGCATTCAATACGCTCCGCCGGTGCGCTGAACTGATGGGGATTACTGCGGGCCGCCGTCGCAAGCCCGGCGAGGGGTAAATGTCGACAGACCTTCCTGCGGGGTCAGCCCCTGCGCGTGTCGCGTTCTACAACGACCCCAAGATCCGAAGCATTGGTTATCAGA
Source organism: uncultured Alphaproteobacteria bacterium (assembly GCA_963781875.1). Taxonomy (GTDB): domain Bacteria; phylum Pseudomonadota; class Alphaproteobacteria; order Rhizobiales; family Xanthobacteraceae; genus Pseudolabrys. The sequence goes on along the minus strand of CAWAHP010000004.1, from coordinate 411,102 downwards.
TCGCGCTATGCGCGGTGATCGTCGTTCTGGTCTACGGCGCCGTCACCAATGCGATCGAGCATCTGCAGCGCGCCCATATCGCCTCCGGCTTTGGCTTCTGGAACAACAACGCCGGCTTCGACATCAGCCAGACGCTGATCGAATACTCGTCGCAAGCCTCGACCTATGGCCGCGCGTTCTGGGTCGGTCTGCTCAATACCTTGCTGGTGGCCGGGATCGGCATCGTGTTTGCGACCGTGCTCGGCTTCGTCATCGGCATATCGCGGCTGTCGAAGAACTGGCTGTTGTCGAAGACCGCCGGCGGTTACGTCGAGACCATCCGCAATATCCCGCTGCTGCTGCAATTGCTGTTCTGGTACAACGCGGTGCTGAAAGCGCTGCCGGACATGCGCGACAGCATCGCCGTTCCGGGCGGTGCTTTTCTCAACAATCGCGGATTGTTCCTGCCGCTGCCGATCTTCAAGAACGGTTTCGGCGCGGTGGAGATCGCCCTTGTCGTGGGAGTGATTGGCTCCATCGTCTTTGGTATCTGGGCGCGCAAGCGGCAGGAGCAAACCGGCCGGCAAGCGCCGGTGGTCCGCGTCGCGCTGGCGCTGGTGATCGCGCTGCCGCTCGCCGTGCTGGCGCTCGAACGATTTCCGCTCGGCTTTGAATTTCCGCAAGCCGGACGCTTCAACATCACCGGCGGCATCGAGGTGCTGCCGGAATTCGCCGCCCTGCTGTTCGGCCTGTCGATCTACACCGCCGCCTTCATCGCCGAAGTGGTGCGCGCCGGAATTCTGGCGGTCTCGTCCGGGCAGGTCGAGGCGGCGTATTCGCTGGGGTTGCGGCCGCGCCCGACGCTGCGGCTGATCGTGGTGCCGCAGGCCATGCGCGTGATCATTCCGCCGCTCACCAGCCAATATCTGAACCTGACCAAGAACTCCACGCTCGCGGTCGCCATCGGCTATCCCGACCTGGTGCAGGTCTTTACCGGAACGGTGCTCAATCAGACCGGGCAGGCGGTAGAGGTCGTCGCCATCACCATGCTGGTCTATCTCACGATCAGCCTCGTCACCTCGCTGCTGATGAATATCTACAACAGCCGCATTGCGCTGGTGGAACGGTGAAGGCACCTGCATGACCATGGCCGAAGGCGATCTTGCCGTAGCCCAAATTGCGTTCGTGCGCCGCGCCGGCATCGCACCGCAACCGCCGCCGGTGGCCATGGCCGGCACGATCGGCTGGCTGCGCCAGAATCTGTTCTCCACGCCGTTCAATATCGCGCTGACCGTCATCATTGCGCTGCTGCTGGCGTGGGTCATTCCCGGGATCGTCAATTTCCTGTTGATCGACGCGGTATGGACCGGTGCGGACCGCGACGCCTGCCGCGATGTCGTCCAGCATCGTGAGGTCGGCGCCTGCTGGCCGTTCGTCTGGGACCGGCTCAATTATTTCATCTACGGCTCCTATCCGATCCCGCAACGCTGGCGCGTCGATATCTTCTTCGCGATGCTGGCCATCGGCGTGGTGTGGCTGCTGTGGCTCAACGCGCCGCGCCGCGATCTGGGGTCGGTGTACTTCTTCATCGTGCTGCCGGTCTCCGCCTTCATTCTGCTGCACGGCTGGGCGGCCGCCGGGCTGCCACCGGTGGACACAAACCTGTGGGGCGGGGTGCTGGTGACGATCGTCGTCGCCTCCGTTGGCATCGTGGTGTCGCTGCCGCTCGGAATTCTGCTCGCGCTGGGACGGCGCTCGCACATGCCGGCGGTCAGACTGTTTTCGACGCTGTTCATCGAATTCGTGCGCGGCGTGCCGTTGATCACCGTGTTGTTCATGGCGAGCGTGATGCTGCCGCTGTTCGTGCCCGAGCAACTCGAGCCGGACAAATTGCTGCGCGCGCTGGTCGGCATCGCATTGTTTGCGTCGGCCTATATGGCGGAGGTGGTGCGCGCCGGCCTGCAAGCGATCCCCAAGGGCCAATTTGAAGGCGCCATGGCTGTGGGCTTGAGCTACTCGCAGCGGATGCGGCTGGTCATCCTGCCGCAGGCGCTCAAGGTGACGATTCCGAATATCGTCAACACCACGATCGGGCTGTTCAAGGACACCACGCTGGTTTTCATTGTGGGAATTTTCGACCTGTTGAACACGATCGAGGTGTCGCGCATCGATCCGAAATGGGCGGCGCCGGTGACCAGCGCCACCGGCTACGCGGTCGCCGCGATCTTCTACCTGACCTTCTGCTACGCTATGTCCCGCTACGCCCGCGCGATGGAAGCCCGCCTTGCCAAAAGCGACAAGCGCTGAACATGAACACGCCCGCAAATTCAGTGTCCACGCTCAAGCCGGCCAAGCTCAATACGCCGGTGGCGGTGGAAATCATCGGCGTGAACAAGTGGTATGGCAATTTCCATGTCTTGCGCGACATTGATCTGAAAGTGATGGGTGGCGAGCGCATCGTGATTTGCGGGCCGTCGGGCTCGGGCAAATCCACCATGATCCGCTGCATCAACCGGCTCGAGGAGCATCAGACCGGGCGGATTATCGTCGATGGCGTCGAGTTGACCAACGATTTAAAAAAAATCGACGAGGTGCGGCGCGAGGTCGGCATGGTGTTCCAGCACTTCAATCTGTTTCCCCATCTCACGGTTCTGGAGAACTGCACGCTGGCGCTGATCTGGGTGCGCAAGATGCCGAAAAAGCAAGCCGAGGAGGTCGCACAGCGCTATCTCAAGCGCGTGAAGATCCCGGAGCAGGCCAACAAATATCCTGGCCAGCTGTCCGGCGGCCAGCAGCAGCGCGTCGCCATTGCCCGCGCGCTCTGCATGAACCCGAAGATCATGCTGTTCGACGAGCCGACCTCCGCGCTCGACCCGGAAATGGTCAAGGAGGTGTTGGACACCATGGTGGGTCTCGCCGAGGACGGCATGACCATGTTGGTGGTCACGCACGAGATGGGCTTTGCGCGTCAGGTCGCGAACCGGATCGTGCTCATGGATGAGGGCCAGATCATCGAGACCAACGTGCCGGAGCAGTTCTTCGCCCATCCGCAGCACGAGCGCACCAGGCTGTTCTTGAGCCAGATTTTGCGCTGAGGCCGCGTTTTCCGGCTGCATCTAAGACGGCGGCTGCTGCGTAACTCAGTCTGTCTAATCAGAGGGAGAGATGCCATGAGCAATGCCAATATCACAGTGGTGCAGGGCCTCTATGCCGCCTTTGGGCGCGGCGATGTCGCGGGCCTCGTCGCGGGGCTGACGCCGGACATCGATTGGCAGACGCTCGGCCCCGCCAAGGACTACCCGACCTTCGGTCAGCGCAAAGGCAAGGCGGCGGTGCAGGAGTTTTTCGCTCAAGTCGCCACCACCGAGGAATTCTCCGATTTTTCGCCGCGCGAATTCTACGCCACCGACGACAAGGTATTTGTGCTCGGCTCTTACGCCGGCAAGGTCAAGAAGACCGCCAAGCCTTTTGCTTGCGAATGGGCGCACGTGTTTACGGTGGTGGGTGGCAAAATCAGCCGGTTCCGCGAGTTTACCGACACTGCTCAGTTCGTCGCCGGCTATCGCGGCTAGGTTATCGGGCGAGCGTGCCGCCGGCTTTTTTCCAGGCGTCGATGCCGCCTTCGACGTGGACCGCGGACATGAGACCCGCGTCCTGCGCCGCCTGCACCGCCATGGCCGAGCGCTCGCCAAAGGCGCAATAGAACACGATGCGCTTGTCGGTCGCGCGGGCGAGCTCGCGTAGCATGCCGCCGGCGCGGATATTGTCCTGCAAGTCGCCATAGGGCGCATGCAGCGCGCCCGGAATGCTGCCGTGCTTTGCGCGCTCGCTGGTTTCGCGCAAGTCGACGAAGGCGACGTCAGGCCGTCCGATCAATTTGATCGCGCCTGCCGCGTCGAGCGCCCAGCCGCGCCGCGCGATTTCCTGCTGCGCCAGCCCAATCTTCATATTGGACGGCACCGCGACGTCCATCATTTTCGGGTTCGGCAGTTTGAGGCTATTCATCAGCGCGACATAGTCGTCGATCGACTTCACCTGCAGGCGCGGATTGTAGCGCTTTTCCTCGCCGATGGTGGACACGGTGTCGCCTTTGTAATCGTGCGCCGGGAACACCATGGTCTCCTCCGGCAGGCGCAATAGCTTGCCGAAAAGCGATTCATATTGCGCGCGCGGGTCGCCGTTCTGGAAATCGGTGCGGCCGGTGCCGCGGATTAGCAGCGTGTCGCCCGTGAACACGCGGTCACGCATGAAAAAACTGTATGAATCGTCGGTGTGGCCGGGCGTATAGAGCACGTCCATGCTCACACCCTCGATGGTGAGTTTGTCGCCTTCGGCAAGCCGCATCGACACCACGTCGGCCTTGCTGTTCTCGCCCATCACGGTGATGCAATGGGTGCGGTCGCGCAGCGCGCCGAGGCCGGTGATGTGGTCGGCGTGTAGATGGGTATCCACCGCCTTCACCAGCTTGAGGTCGAGTTCGTGGATCAATTGCAGATAGCGGTCGACCTTCTCCAGCACCGGATCGATGATCAACGCTTCGCCGCCGGGCCGGCTGGCGAGCAGATAGGAATAGGTACTGGAGACGCTGTCGAACAGCTGGCGGAAGATCATGGCGCGGCCTTCGTCTGATTCAAAAAGCAGGTTAGCACAAACTCTCTCCGCCCTCATCCTGAGGAGGCCGCCGAAGCTTTAGCGAAGGCGGGCGTCTCGAAGGACGAGGGCGCCCCATGCTTCGAGACGCGTCGCTACAGCGATGCTCCTCAGCATGAGGCCGATTGAGACTGTCGCTGACGCTAATCCTTCTCCACCGGTAGATCCGGGCGCGAGGCCCATTCCGCCCAGGAACCGTCATAGATGCGGCCCGGCTGCTTGCCGAGCGCATCGAGACCGAGGGTGAGGATGGCGGCGGTGACGCCGGAGCCGCACGTGGTAATCACCGGCTTGTCGGTATCGACGCCGGCTTTCTTGAAGGCTTGCGCGATGCGCTCGGGCGACACCAGACGGCCATTCTCGACGATCTCCGTGAACGGCAGGTTGAATGCGCCCGGCATGTGACCGGAACGCAAACCCGGACGCGGATCCGGTTCGCGACCGGCGAAGCGCCCGGCCGAGCGGGCATCGACCACCTGCGCGCTCTTGTCGTTGAGCGCCATCTGTACGTCGGAGTGCATGGCCACCGCGCTGGTATCCATGACGGCATTGAATGTGTGCGCCGGCCGCTTGACCTCGCCGGCTTCGATTTTGCGGCCTTCCGCCTTCCACGCCGGCAAGCCGCCGTCGAGGATGAAGACATTCCTGGCGCCGAAGATGCGGAACGTCCACCAGACCCGCGGCGCCGAATAAAGCCCGCTGGCATCATAGACGACGATGGTGTCGGTCTCGGCGATGCCCAATTTGCCGGCCGCTTCGCCGAATTGATTAGGTCCGGGCAGCATGTGCGGTAGGTCGGTCGAGTGATCGGCGATGGCGTTGAGGTCGAAGAACACCGCGCCTGGAATATGTTCGGCGAGATATTCCGCCTTCGGGTCGCGCTTCTGCGTCGGCAAATAGTAGGAGCTGTCGACGATGACGAGGTTCGGCTTGCCGATCTCGCCGGCGAGCCATTCGGTGGATTTGAGCCATTGACTGGAAGGCTTTGGGCTCGCGGGATTGTGTTTGTTCATCGGGTTCTCGGCGGGTCAATGCGCACCATCGCGCAATCGTTCCCCGCGTGTAAAGCCTACACCAGCGCCAGCCGCACGCGGCGGTTCTGCTTGCCCTTCTTTTCGATTTGCGTCACCCGCACCGCGCCGATTTCTTTCGTTTCGCGCACATGGGTGCCACCGCAGGGCTGCAGGTCGAGGCCGGCGATCTCGATCAGCCGCACCTGGCCGGTACCCATCGGCGGCTTCACCGACATGGTTTTGACCAGGCCAGGATTGGCGGCGAGCTCCTCGTCGCTGATCCAGCGGCTGGTGACGGCGGCATTGCTGGCGATCATCGCGGTGACTTTGGCGGTGATCTCGTCCTTGTCGAGACCGGCTTCCGGAATGTCGAAGTCGAGCCGGCTTTCGCTCTCGCCGACCGAGCCGCCGGTCACCGCATAGGGCAGCACCGCCGAGAGCAGATGCAGCGCGGTGTGCATGCGCATGCGAGCGTAGCGTTTGTCCCAGTCGATCGCCGCGGTGACCGCGTCGCCGGGTTTGAGGGCCGGGGAGCCGGCCGCCGGTACATGAGCGATCTCGGTCTTGGCGGCGTCGGTATAGACCGCAGTTGCAATCGGGATGCGCGTGCCGTTCGCCGCGGTGAGCGAGCCGGTGTCGCCGGGCTGGCCGCCCGAGGTGGCGTAGAACACGGTGCGGTCGAGCACGATGCCGCCCTGATCGGTGACGGCGACCACGCGCGCCGCGCAGTCCTTCAAATAAAAGTCGTCGCGGAACAGGCATTCGGTCGGCATGGCGTACTCAGGGTTTCACAAGCGGCGGCTGAACGCTCGTTTTTCGCTCCAGCCATTCCGGCACCGGCAGCTTCTTCGAGCGCAGAAATTCGGGATTGAATAATTTCGACTGATAGCGCGAGCCGTAGTCGGCGAGCACCGTCACGATGGTGTGGCCGGGGCCGAGGTCCTTGGCGAGGCGAATGGCGCCCGCGACATTGATGCCGGACGAGCCGCCGAGGCAAAGCCCTTCGTGCAGCAGAAGATCGAAGATGATCGGGACCGCTTCCTCGTCTGGAATGATGTATGGCTTGTCGACCTTCAGGTCTTCGATGATCGGCGTCACGCGGCCGAGCCCGATGCCTTCGGTGATCGAGCCGCCGTCGCTCGCCTTCGCCTCGCCATGCGCGAACAGATTGTACATCGCCGCGCCGCGCGGATCGGCGACGCCGATCACGATGTCCTTCTTCTTCTCGCGCAGGAATGTGGACACGCCCGCGATGGTGCCGCCGGTGCCGATGGCGCAGATGAATCCGTCGACCTTGCCGCCGGTCTCGTCCCAGATTTCGGGGCCGGTCGACACATAATGCGCCTTGCGATTGTCCAGATTGTTCCACTGGTCGGCGAAGATGACGCCGTTCTTTTCGGTCTTCTTGAGTTGCTCGGCCAAGCGCCGCCCGACGTGCTGGTAGTTGTTCGGATTGCTGAAGGCCACCGCCGGCACCTCGACCAGTTCGGCGCCGCACAGCCGCAGCATGTCCTTCTTCTCCTGGCTCTGCGTCTCGCGGAATGACGATCAGCGTGCGATAGCCGCGCGCATTGGCGACCAGCGCGAGGCCGATGCCGGTATTGCCGGCGGTGCTCTCCACCACCAGGCCGCCGGGGCGCAACTCGCCGCGTTTTTCTGCTTCGAGGATCATCTGCCGGCCGGCGCGATCCTTGACCGAGCCGCCCGGATTCATGAATTCGGCCTTGCCGAGAATGGTGCAGGAGGTCGCCTCGGAGGCGCGTCTGAGCTTGATCAGCGGCGTATGGCCGATTGCTTCAACGATGCCGTTGCGGATCTGCATGCGCGAGCTCCGGGGGACTTGTGGGGTCGCGAGGACCCTAGTGGAGCCCCGATAGGGCCACAAGACCGGCCATTGCCGGGCTTTTTCGTCCGGCAGGGCCGCCCCGAAATAAATATCTATCCGGGCCATCGATCGAGCAATGGCCGTTCTGTTGCGCGTTTATGAGCCGGCCAATTCAATTGCCGGTGGTCTTGGCAACGACCTCGAAACCATAACGGCGCATTGGCCGCCGGTAGCCGGGCACATTCACCACTTCTTTGCAGGCCGGGGGCTATTCGTGACGGTGGGGACTTACAGCCAAGCCGCCGGTCCCCCCGTGCACATGGGCGACAACGACCGATGAATCTCGACGTCAACACCCTCTTCATGGTGACGATCTATGTCGAGGCTATCCTCGGATTGTTGCTGCTGTTCGCGTGGGCGCAGAACACCGCGATCCGCGCGGTCGCCTGGTGGGGCTTTGCTCACCTGATCCGCGCCGCCTCGATCGTGCTGTTCGGCACGTACGGCTCGGCGCCCGACCTGATCTCGATCGATCTCGCCAACGCGCTTCTGTTCACCGCCTTCGCGGTGACCTGGACCGGCGCGCGCGTATTCGACGGCCGCCCGGTCGAGCCGGTCTATCTGGTGACCGGCGCCGTGCTCTGGCTGCTGGTCTGCCGCCTGCCGGTGCTCGCGGACGCGGTTGACGCGCGCTCGATGATCGCCTCCGCCATCATCACCGCTTATACCTGGCTCACGGCTTACGAATTCTGGCGCGGGCGCAACGAGGCGCTGGTGTCGCGCTGGCCGGCGATCTTCATGCTGTTCGCGCATGGCGCGCTGTTCCTGCTGCGCACGCCGATGGTGGCGATGCTGCCGTTGTCGCCGAGCAACAATATGTTCGGCAGCGTGTGGCTGACCGTGCTCAGCTTCGAAGCGCTGCTGTTCACGATCTCGATCGCCTTCATCCTGCTGGCGATGGCCAAAGAGCGCACCGAATTGCGCCACCGCACCGCGGCCATGGTCGATCCGCTCACCGGCATCGCCAACCGCCGCGCCTTCCTGCAAGACGCCGCGCTGTTGGCGAAACAACACAGCAGCAATCCGCGACCGACCGCCGTGCTGCTGATCGATCTCGATCACTTCAAGTCGATCAACGATCGCTTCGGCCATGCGCTTGGCGACCGCGTGCTGGAAATCTTCACCGATGCGGCGCGCCAATCGATCCGCTCGTCCGATCTCATCGGCCGCCTTGGCGGCGAGGAGTTTGCCGCGGTGCTGTACGACACCAGCCGCGACAAGGCGGTGGCGGTGGCCGAGCGAATTCGCGAATCCTTCGCGCAAGCGTCCCAGGAAGTCGATGGCCGTCCGGTCTGCGCGACCGTGAGCATCGGGATCGTACATTGCGAGGCAGCGGTGCTCGACGTGGCGGAGCTTCTGGCGCAGGCCGATCAGGCGCTCTATTTCGCCAAGGAACGCGGGCGCAACCGGGTCGAGGTCGCGTCGCTTGAGATGATGATCGAGCGCAAGGACGACAAGCCGGCGACGTCGGCGACCTCGGTGGCGGCCATTGCCGCCAAGAGCGCGGCTTGATCGCGGCCCACGGCTGCATCCCACACCAGCCGACACGACTTCCAAGCTCAAGTAATTCATCGTTGTCCGGATTGGGGCGCTGCCCACTTCGCTAATTCGGTCATGCATTGCCTTCCGCGCGCGCCGCAGGCATAGCCAAGGCGGCAATCTCAGAGCGTGGCCATGAAGCGCAGCAGCAATCGCATTCTCACCACCCATGTCGGCAGCCTGATCCGGCCGGCGCCCTTGCAGGAATTCCTGCGCGCCAAGCAGGGAGGCAAGCCCTACGACCAGAAGGCCTATGACGCCTGTCTCACCGCGTCGGTGGCCGAGGTGGTGCGCCAGCAGGCGCAAGTCGGCGTCGACGTGGTGAGCGACGGTGAGTTCGGCAAGTCGATCAGCTGGTCGCAATATGCATTAGAGAGATTGAGCGGGTTCGAACGCCGGCCGATCAAGCATGACGCCGCCAATCCGTTCAAGCGCGGCGCCGACCGCGAGCATTTCGCCGAATTCTATGCCGAGCTCGACGCCCGCGAAGGTGTCGCCACCACCACCGAGGCGATTTGCGTCGGGCCGATCAAATATACCGGGCAGGCGGAGTTGCAGCGCGACATCGACAACTTCAAGGCCGCGCTCAAATCCGCGAAAACGGAAGAAGCGTTCCTGCCGGTGGCGGCGCCGGCGAGCGTGATCCCCGACCGCAAGAACGAATACTACAAGAGCGAAGAGGAATTGCAGGCCGCGATCGCCGCCGCGATGCGCACCGAATACAAGATGATCGTCGATGCCGGCTTTCTGGTGCAGCTCGACGATGCGCGCAACGCCGTCACCTACGACCGCATGGTGCCGCCGGCGAGCATTCGCGGATTACCGGCGCTGGCTCGCCACCCAGGTCGACATCATCAATCACGCCATCGAGGGGCTTGCCGGCCGACCGCATCCGCTATCACGTCTGCTGGGGCAGCTGGCCGGGCCCGCATGTGAGCGACGTGCCGCTGAAAGATATCGTCGACCTGATCCTGAAGGTGAAAGTCGGCGCCTATGTGATCGAGGGCGCCAATCCGCGCCACGAGCACGAATGGCAAGTGTGGAAGAACGCCAAGCTCGCACCGGGGCAGGTGCTGATCCCCGGCGTCATCAGCCACGCCACCAATGTGGTCGAACATCCCGAGCTGGTGGCCGAGCGGATCGTGCGGCTCGGCAAAATCGTCGGGCGTGAGAATGTCATCGCCGGCACCGATTGCGGCTTTGCGCAGGGGCCGTTCCACCGCCGCGTGCATCCTTCGATCATGTGGGCGAAGCTGGAGGCGCTGGTCGAAGGTGCACGGCTTGCGAGCAAGGAACTGTGGCAATAGTCTCCAGTCTATCGGCGAGGGAAATGCACGCCGATTTGAGCCGGAGCCACGAGCCATGAATATCAGCGCGCAGAGCCAGCGGACTGAAGATCCCGTTCGACCACATCCGGCTCGACCGCCTGATGGACGCAGGCCGGCATCGACGTGGTGATCGCGACCTCCAAGCACAACGTGCAGTACCTGCTCGGCGGCCACCGCGCCAATTTCTTTGACTACATGGATGCGACCGGCATCACCCGCTATCTGCCGGTGTTCGTCTATCCCAAAGGCGCACCGGAAAAATCCGCCTATATCGGCCACCGCCTGGAAAAATTCCAGCGCGAGGTCAAGCCGATGTGGACGCCGGAGACGCAGACCTCCACCGCAGGCTCGGTCGATGCCATGCAGAAGGCGGTCGACTACATGCGCAAGGCCGGGATCAAGCCGAAGCGCATCGCCGCCGAATTCGGATTCCTGCCCTACGACGCCTCGATCGTCTTACGCGACGCCTTCCCGGATGCCGACTGGGTAGACGCGCTCTATGTGCTCGAGCGCCAGCGCGTGAAGAAATCCGCCGACGAATTGAAGCTGCTGAAATACGCTTCGGAAGCGGTGATCGAATCCATGCAAGCCGTGATCGCCCATCACGGGCCGGGCGCGACCAAGAACGACATCGTCGAGGCGCTGCGGCGCGAGGAGACCAATCGCGGGACTTACGTTCGAATATTGCCTGATCACCTGCGGCACCAGCCTGAACCGCGCGCCCTCCGATCAGGTCTGGGGCAAGGGCGATATCATGTCGATCGACTCCGGCGGCAATTACCACGGCTATATCGGCGACGTCTGCCGCATGGCGATCCAGGGCGAGCCCGATGCCGAGCTGGTGGACTTTCTGGCCGAGATCGAAAGCATCCAACGCGCGGCGATGAAGCCGGTGCGCGCCGGCGTGATGGGGCGCGAAATCTATGCCGCCGCCGAGCCGCTGCGCGCGAAATCAAAGCACCACAATCACCTCGACTTCCTCGGCCACGGCATGGGCATGGTCAGCCACGAGGCGCCGCGCCTCACCGACCACGGGCCGGTGCCTTATCCGGCGACCGACGCCGACATTCCGCTGGAAGCCGGCGAGGTGATCTCGGTCGAGACCACGCTGCTGCATCCCACGCGCGGCTTCATCAAGCTGGAAGACACCGTGGTGGTGACCGACAGCGGCCACGAGATCTACGGCGAAGGCGCGCGCGGCTGGAATAAGGCCGGCACTGCAGTTCGCAATTAGTTTCACTTGCGCGTTTGTGCGTCCGTCTGCGCGGCAAGCGCGGTGAGGGCATCCGAAACCTTCACCGGATAGTCGGCGCCTTCTTGCAATTGCCTGAGCGGCTCCGGCAGGCGCGCGAGATCGCGCGCCGCGCGTTCGCGTATTTGCGCCAGCGTCGGCGAAGGCGCGATGCGTTTGCCCGCGCGCATCACCGGCACAATCAACGGCTCGCCCGGCTGCTTGTCGTTCTCCAGCGACAGGATATCGCCGCGCATGCGGCCTTGCGCGTCGTAACGCGCGCCACACCTGCTTGCGGCCCGGCCAGGTCGCCTTGCCTTCCGACAGTTTGCGGCGCGGCTTGCCGGCGTATTCCTGCAGCTTGTAGGCGCAATCGAGCGCGGGCGCGTCGATCGAGGCGGCGAGATTGACGCCGATGCCGAAGCCGTCGATCGGCGCCTTGGCTTTCATCATGGCCTGCCAGCACGTCCTCGTTGATGCCGCCGCTGACCAGGATGATGACGTCCTTCAGTCCGCCGGCGTCGAGAATAGCGCGCACCTTTTTCGACATCGCGATCAGGTCGCCGCTGTCGATGCGCACGCCGCGGATGGCGATGCCGTCGGCCTTCAGCTTCGGCGCAAGCTGCACCACTTTGCGCGCGCCGGCCTCGGTGTCGTAGGTGTCGATCAGCAGGATCACGCCCTCGGGACGCGCGCGCGCGAAATCCTCGAATGCTTGCGCCTCGTCGTCGTGCACCTGCACGAAGGAATGCGCCATGGTGCCGACGATCGGCATGCCGTAGCGTTCGCCGGCGAGCACATTGGCGGCGCCGGCAAATCCGGCGATGTAGCTCGCGCGCGCCGAAAAAAGCCCGGCCTCGGCGCCATGCGCGGTGCGCAGGCCGAAATCGGCGAGGTTCTTGCCCGGCGCCGCCAGCACCATGCGCGCCGCCTTCGACGCGATCAGCGTCTGGTAATGCAGAATGTTGATGAGCCGCGTTTCGACCAGTTGCGCCTGCGGCAGCGGCGCGGTGATGCGCATCAGCGGTTCATTGGGAAAGCAGACGCTGCCTTCAGGGATCGCGTGCACGTCGCCGGTGAAGCGGAAGCTGGCCAGATAATCGAGCAGGTTGTTGCGGAACCGCCCGGTGCTCTTGAGCCAATCGATGTCGGCCTTGGAGAATTGCAACGTCTCCAGATAATCGAGCGCGTCGGCGAGCCCGGCGGCGAGCAGGAAGCCGCGCCGCGCCGGCAGGCGCCGCACGAAGAACTCGAACACCGCCTCTTTATCCTCGCCGCGGTCCAGATAGGCCTGGACCATGTTGAGTTCGTAGAGGTCGGTGGTGAGCGGGCTGGTCGAGGGCGTCATGGCGAGGCGCTTTGGCGCCTCGTGCGGGGCGGCAGCGGCGCTTGGTCCGCGATCGATTGTGCCGCGATGACGAAAAATAGTGGCTCCTCGGGCTGGGATCGAACCAGCGACATTTCGATTAACAGTCGAACGCTCTACCGCTGAGCTACCGAGGAACAAGCAGGTCGCGTTACGCAACGGGCCTATAACAAAGCCCAACTGCTTTGAAAAGCATGAAGGGACGGCCCGCCTTCGCTAAAGCTGCGGCGCGGCAGCCTTCGTGCGAAGGGCTTGCCGAGCCGTAGCTCCGAAGGAGCGAAGGCTGGAGGCCACGGCCGGAATCGAACCGGCGTGCAAGGATTTGCAGTCCTCTGCGTAACCACTCCGCCACGTGGCCGTTAGAAGGCTAAGTCCGGCACGCAAGGCCGCACTCCCCCTCAAGTCCCAAGGCTATATAGGAGCCAATGGCAATCGACAACGCTGCCATTCGCTTGCCTTTTGCTTGAGCTTGCCGCACAAAAGCCCCGCATTCCGTCACCTTTCCCGAGGATCGTAATGACCGACTTCGCCAGCGCGCGCCGCCACATGGTGGACGGTCAGGTCCGCACCGTCGACGTCACCGACCTGCGCGTGATTTCGGCCATGCTCGAAGTTCCGCGCGAGCGTTTCGTGCCGCAGGCCTCAGTCGCGCTCGCCTATCTCGATCTCGACATGCCGGTCGGCGAGGGGGCGGCCGCGTCCCGCCGCCTGCTCAAGCCGATGGTGCTCGCCAAGCTGATCCAGGCCGCCGACTTAAGCGCGACCGACCGGGTGTTGGATGTCGGCTGCGCCACCGGCTATGCGGCGGCCGTGCTTGCCCGAATCGCCGCGCAGGTGGTCGCGCTCGAACAGGACGCGGGCCTCGCCCAGGCGGCGCGCGCCGCTTTGTCGTCGCAGCCGAATATCAGTGTGGTCAGCGGGCCGCTCGTCGAAGGCTGGGCGCAGGCCGCGCCCTATGACGCGATCCTGCTCGAAGGTGCAACCGAGATCGAGCCGCAGGCGTTCCGCCGGCAACTCAAGGATGGCGGGCGGCTTGTGTGCATTCTGGGCTCGCCTCCCGGCGCCAAGGCCATGGTCTACCGCCGCAGCGGCGAGGAGATGGGCGGCCGGCCGATTTTCGATGCCGCAGCGGCGGTGCTGCCGGGCTTCGTCAAGCCGCCGGTCTTCGCATTTTGAGACCGACGCCGGTTCCAGCACCTGGCAGATAATCTCCCAATTCGCGTCTTTCTGTGGGCTGGAACCCGCAGGGGGTTTTAACCCTCCGGCGGTCCGCATAAGGTTGGCGACTCACCTTTGGGGCGCATGCGTTGTGCCGGTCGCGTGGTGCTCGGGTAGTGAAATGTCTCGTCGTGATCGTCGCAGATGGACAGGCGGGCTTGCGGTCGGCGCGATCGCATGCGCGGCATTGCCGTTGCGGCCATTCCGGCGCGGGCTGAGACGCTCGAATCCGCGCTGATGCAGGCCTATCAGAACAACCCGACGCTCAATTCGCAACGCGCCTCGGTGCGCGCCACCGACGAAGGCGTACCGCAGGCGCTGTCCGGTTACCGACCGAAGGTTACGATTACAGGATTCGGCGGCGAGCAGTCTCTGTCTAACACCGCGAAAGTTGGCGGCTTTACGCCCGGCACCCAGACCTCTTATTTAACCCAGAGTGGCTACAATGCGACCTACAGCGCCGGCGCCACCGTGACGCAGACGCTGGCCAACGGTTTCCAGACCGCCAACAAAACCCGCCAGGCCGAGGCGCAGGTGTTTGCCGCGCGCGAGACCTTGCGCGTGACCGAACAGACCGTGCTGCTCAGCGCGGCGACCGCCTATATGAATCTGCTGCGCGACAGCGCGATCCTTGATCTGCAACGGCGCAATGTCGAGGTGTTGCAGGAGCAGCTGCGGCAAACCCGCGACCGCTTCAATGTCGGCGAGGTGACGCGCACCGACGTGGCGCAAGCGGAATCGAGCCTTGCCGCCGGTCGCTCGCAGGTGCTCAGCGCAGAATCCAACTACAACGCATCGGTGGCAACCTATCGCCAGGTGATCGGGAACAATCCCGGCAAGCTAACGCCAGGCACGCCGGTCGATCGCTTCTCGCCGCGCAAACTCCCCGATGCGATCGGCTTCGCGAGCGCGACCCATCCGTCGGTGACCATGGCGCAATACAATATCGATGTGGCGCAACTGGCGGTGAAAGTGGCGGAGGGCGCGCTCTACCCGACCGTGACGATGCAGGGCAATTACCAGCAAAGCTTGAACCCATCGAGCCTCAACATTTACCATAGCTACAACGCCTCGGTGCTTGGCCAGCTCAGCGTGCCGATCTACCAGGGCGGGGCGGAATATTCCGCCATCCGGCAAGCCAAGGAGACGCTCGGCCAGAAACGGATCGACCTCGACACCGCGCGCGACCAGGTGCGCCAGAACGTAGTGCAGTCCTGGGGCCAGCTCGAGGCGGCGAAGTCGAATATCGAAGCCACCACATCGCAGGTGCAGGCCGCCGAGATCGCGCTCAACGGCATTCGCGAGGAAGCGCGCGTCGGCCAGCGCACCACCTTCGACGTGCTGTTTGCCCAGCAGACTCTGGTGAATGCGCGGGTGGCGCTGGTCACCGCGCAGCACGACCGCGTGGTGGCGTCCTATACCCTGCTGGCGGCGGTCGGCCGGCTATCGCCGATGGTGCTTGGGCTGCGCGTGGAGATTTATGACGCCCAGACCCATTATCAACAGATCCGCGACAGCTGGGCGGGCGTGCGCACCCCGGACGGCCGCTGATTCGTGAAGGCCGCCAGTGTTCCCCCCGTGTCCACAGCTCATTGCGTTCCCGCGCCTAACCACCTGCCACACTTGCGTCCCGCTGGCGTATAAAAGGGACTCACGCGAACGATTCGCCCGGCCCGCGCGCCGGCTGGGCGTATCCCGGTGTGGGATGCGAGGACTGCGGTCGGGAATTAAGGAATGAGCCAATCGGCGAAGGCCCAAGAGCCCTCGATGGAGGAAATCCTGGCCTCCATCCGGCGCATCATTGCCGACGACGATGCCGGCAAGGGGCCGAAGGTGCCCGAGCCGGCCGCGCCCAAGCCGCCGCCGGCTGCCGCGATTCCGAGCCGTCCGGCGCCACCGCCGCGCGCGCCCGCGCCGCCGCCGCGCCGGTACCGCCGCCAGCCGCCGCCAATAATCAGGACGATATCGACGCCATGCTCGCCGACATCGAGGCGCCGCCGAAGGCCGCGCCCAAGTCCGTGCCGCCGAAGCCCGCCGCGCCGCCGCCGTCCGACGTGCTCGATCTGACCGAAGCGATGGCGGCGCCGACACCGCCGCCGGGACCGGCGCCGAGCTTCCGCACCATCGACGGCGCGTCCGACGTGGTGTTCACCGAGCGGCCGCCGGAACCTGCGCCGCGCGCGGTCGACGATGCGCGGAGACAATTCATGCAAAATACCGGGCACGACCAAGGGCTGATCTCGAATGCGACCCTGAGCGCGGTCGACAGCGCGTTCAATTCGCTGGCGCACACCGTCCTCGGCAACAACGCGCGCACGCTCGAGGATCTGGTGAAGGAAATGCTGCGCCCGATGCTCAAGTCCTGGCTCGACGACAATCTGCCCGGGCTGGTCGATCGCATCGTGCGCGCGGAAATCGAGCGGGTCTCGCGCGGCCGGCCGTAATTGTCCATGAAGAGAGTATTAGGCACTCTGGCGGCTGCGGCGCTCGAGTTGCCGCGCAAACCACAGTCCCAATGCCAGCAGCAACACCGCTGCGGCCAGGAACACCGGCACCGCGGTGAAGCGGTCGAAGATCACGCCGCCGGCGGCGACGCCCGCGGTCTGTCCGAGATAAAGCGCCGACGAGAAGATCGCGACCGCGGTGCCGCGCGCTTCCGGCGTCATCTGCGTGGCATTGGTCTGCAACGTATTGTGCAGCATGTAGAAGCCGAGCCCGATGGTGGTGATGGCAAGCGGCGCGATCCAGGCAACGGGCTCGACCGCGAGCGTGACATAAGCGAGCGCCAGCAGCGCGCCGCCACCGGCGGCAAGGCCGACTGGCCCGAACCGGGCCACCAGCACATGCACCGACAGGCTGTAGAGCAAGCCGCCGATCGCGAAGCTGCCGACGAACAAGCCGACCAGCGTGAAGCTGAGCGCCGAAGCGCAAATGCAGGTCGGCGCCGACATAGGTGAAGGCGCCGAACATCAGCGCCGCTCTCGATGAAGGCAATGACGATCAGCGCGCGCGCCCAGGGCGAGCGCAGCACGGCGGTATAATCGGCGACGAAACCGCGCCCGCGTTGCGACGGCGCTGTGCTCGCATGCGTGATCGGATTGCGCCACAGTTCGTAGAACAGGCCGAGCGTGGCGAGCCCCAGCAGCGCCGGCAAGCAGGAAGAACACGTTGCGCCAGCCGAAATAGTCGCCGAGCACGCCGCCGGCGGCCTGGCCGAACAACTGGCCGAGGATCTGCCCGGAGAGGAAGCGGCCGATCACCTGCTGGCGGCGCTCGTAGGGGATCACGTCGCCGACGAAGGCGAGCGCGAACGGAATGATCCAGCCGGTGGCAAGACCGCTGCCCAGGCGCGCGACCACCAGAACGGGCAGCGATGGCGCCAGCCCGCAGGCCAGCACCATCAGCGGTCGATCCGGCGGCGGCGATGGCGACGCAGAGATATTTGCCGAAGCGGTCGCCGATCGGGCCGATCACCAGCTGCACCGAGCCGTGCGCCAGCAGGTAGACGGTGACCACGATCGAGGCGGCGCCGACGGTGACGTTGAAATCGGCGGCGATCTGCGGCAGCAGCGAATCGGTCACCCGCACCATGGCCTGGGCGGCGAAGGAGGCGAGCGCCAGAAGCGTGATGGCGCTGGTGGCGCTGCCGCGCGGCGGTGAGGTGTCCGGCAAAGTTGACTCTTCGTTAGGTGGCGGGCTTTCTACCGCGCGTCGGCATGCAAGCAAAACGGCAATGATCGACAAGACCTATCAACCCTCGGAGGTCGAGGGCCGCATCTACCGGACCTGGGAGCAGGCGGGCGCCTTCCGCGCCGGCCGGCCCGAGCGCGCCAAGGCCAAGCCTTACTCTATCGTCATTCCGCCGCCCAACGTCACCGGCTCGTTGCATATGGGCCATGCGCTCAACAACACGCTGCAGGACGTGCTCTGCCGCTTCGAGCGCATGCGCGGGCGCGACGTGCTGTGGCAGCCGGGCACCGATCACGCCGGCATCGCCACGCAGATGGTGGTCGAGCGGCAGCTGATGGAGCGCCAGCAGCCCGGCCGCCGCGAGATGGGGCGCGAGGCGTTTCTGAAGCGGGTGTGGGAATGGAAGGCGGAGTCGCGGCGGCACCATCGTCAACCAGCTCAAGCGGCTGGGCGCGTCGTGCGACTGGTCGCGCGAGCGCTTCACCATGGACGAGGGGCTGTCGAAGCGCGGTGCTGAAAGTGTTCGTCGCAGCTCTACCGCGAAGGGCTCATCTACAAGGACAAGCGGCTGGTCAACTGGGACCCCAAGCTGCTGACCGCGATTTCCGATCTGGAAGTGATGCAGGTCGAGACCAAGGGGCACCTGTGGCACCTGCGCTATCCGCTCGAGGGCAAGACGTTCAACGCCGAGGATCCGTCCACTTTCATCGTCGTCGCCACCACGCGGCCGGAGACGATGCTGGGCGACACCGCGGTGGCGGTGCATCCGGACGACGAGCGCTACAAGAAGCTGGTCGGCAAGAACGCGATCCTGCCGCTGGTCGGCCGCAAGATTCCGATCATCGCCGACGAATATTCCGATCCGGAGAAGGGCTCCGGCGCGGTGAAGATCACGCCGGCGCACGACTTCAACGATTTCGAGGTGGGCAAGCGGCACAATCTTCCGCTGGTCGAATGTTTTCAGCCATCGAGGCCAAGCTCGATCTGAAAGACAACGAAGCATTTCTCGCATGGCGTGCCGAAATCACTGCCGATCTCGACGCAACGCTGGCGATGCACGGCGCTCGATCGCTTTGCTGCGCGCAAGCAAATCGTCGCGCGGCTGGAAGAGAGAGGCTTGGTCGATAAGATCGAGACGCATAGCAATGTCGTGCCGCACGGCGACCGCTCGAACGTGGTGATCGAGCCGTTCCTCACCGATCAGTGGTACGTCAACGCCAAGAAGCTGGCCGAGCCGGCCATTGCCGCCGTGCGCGAGGGCAAGACCAATTTCGTGCCGAAGAACTGGGAGAAGACCTATTTCGACTGGATGGAAAACATCCAGCCCTGGTGCATTTCGCGCCAACTCTGGTGGGGCCATCAGATTCCGGCGTGGTACGGGCCGGACGGAAAAGTATTCGTCGCCGCTGACTGAAGCCGAGGCGAAGCGACGCAACGCGCGATAAGCACTTACGGCAAAGACGGCAGCAGCTCACGCGCGACGACGACGTGCTCGACACCTGGTTCTCCTCGGCGCTGTGGCCGTTCTCGACGCTCGGCTGGCCGGACGACACGCCCGAACTGAAACGCTTCTATCCGACCAGCGCGCTGGTCACCGGTTTCGACATCATCTTCTTCTGGGTCGCGCGCATGATGATGATGGGGCTGCACTTCATGAAAGAAGTGCCGTTCCACGACGTCTACATCCACGCGCTGGTGCGCGACGCCTCCGGCGCCAAGATGTCGAAGTCGAAGGGCAACGTGATCGACCCGCTCGCCATCATCGACGACTACGGCGCCGATGCGTTGCGCTTCACGCTCGCCGCCATGGCGGCACAGGGCCGCGACATCAAGCTCTCGACCCAGCGCGTCGAGGGCTACCGCAATTTCGCGACCAAGCTTTGGAACGCCGCGCGCTTCGCCGAGATGAATGAGTGTGTCGCGGGGGCGAGTTTCGATCCAAAGTCGGTGAAAATATTAATCAACAAGTGGATTATTTCCCAGCTTGCGGACACGCTCGGGAATATCGAAAAGGCGTTAGACGACTATCGCTTCAACGACGCAGCAAATGGGATCTATCAGTTTGTTTGGAATTTTTATTGCGATTGGTATTTAGAACTTACAAAGCCGATTCTTCTTGGCTTTGACGACGAAGGAAAAAGCGAAACACGGGCGACCGTTGCCTACGTCCGAGATGAAATTTTGAAAATCTTACACCCTTTCATGCCGTTTATTACGGAAGAGCTTTGGCATGTAACTGCAAATGAGCGTCGAGAACCATTGTTAGCTCTTGCGGCGTGGCCGAGTGAGCAGCCTTATTTTGTGGACGCCCATGAAGAGGTGCGCTGGCTGATCGAGCTTGTTAGCGCTATTCGCTCTGTGCGCACGGAAATGAATGTGCCGGGCGGCTCGTTGATTCAACTCGTACTAATAAATCCGTCAGACGCGACGCGTAAAAGAGCGAAACTTTGGGATGATGCACTAAATCGTCTTGCGAGGGTTTCAGGCACTATTTTTTCTGAAACCGCGCCTCAAGAGTCGGCCCAAATTATTGTAAGTGGCGAGGTGGCGGCGCTGCCGCTCAAGGGTGTGATCGATCTCGCCGCCGAGCGCGCGCGGCTGGCGAAAGAAATGCAGAAGGCCGATGCCGACATCGCCCGTGTCGATGCCAAGCTCGGCAATGCCAATTTTGTTGCGCGCGCGCCGGAAGAGGTGGTCGAAGAGGAAAAGGAAAAGCGCGAGGAAGCTGCCGGGCGCAAAGAAAAAATCGCCGAAGCGCTGGAGCGGCTCAAGGGCGCGGTATGAAGCTTGACAGTGCCGGGCGGCGGCGCGGTATCGTTTCAGCAAAGGCGCGAGGGGGCAGGAAATGCGTGGAGTAATCTTGGCGATCGCGCCCGACGGAACCTACGGGCAGCTGCAGGCCGACGACAGGCAGCGCTACAGTTACTGGAGCAGCGAAATCCGCAACGGCCAGGTGCGGGTTGGTCAGATGGTCGAGTTCCAGATGTGGGAAGGCCAGCCGATCAACATATTCGTCCTAGCCAATCCCGGTCCGCCAAATGCGCGGCCTCCGCAGCAGCGGCCCAGCATGCCGCAATTGGCGGGTTATGGCGCGGCGCAACCCGCGCGCTACGCAGCGGCGCCCTACGCCGCAAGCGGATCCTCGCTCTCGTCCGCCAATTATTGGATCAAACTGTTTACCTCGCCGTTCGGTCGCATCTCGCGCCGGCAGTTCTGGCTGCATGGCGTGCTGCCGATCATCGTCGCCAGCATCGTGCTCGCGTGGATTCCGGTCATCGGCCAAATCCTGTCGCTGGCGTTTCTGTGGGCAAGCATCTGCATCGCCTTCAAGCGCTTCCATGATCTCGGCTATCCCGGCTGGTGGAGCCTGCTCTATCTTGTCCCGCTCATCGCTGCGATGGCGGTGCTCGCCGCCGGATTTTTCAGCGCGAGCATTCTAGAGGCGGCATGGCTACTCGCAAAAATTCTATGGG
Source organism: uncultured Alphaproteobacteria bacterium (assembly GCA_963781875.1). Classification (GTDB taxonomy): domain Bacteria; phylum Pseudomonadota; class Alphaproteobacteria; order Rhizobiales; family Xanthobacteraceae; genus Pseudolabrys. The sequence goes on along the minus strand of CAWAHP010000004.1, from coordinate 389,730 downwards.
GTGTCGGTTTGCTGATCGGGCTTGCGCAATTGCTGTTGGTCTATGTGCGCATTGGCCAAGAGGGGCCGAACCAATACGGTCCCGATCCGCTCGCGGGCTAGCGCGACCGTGGACCCCAACAACCGCCCTGGCGGGCCGAACCTGGTCCTCACCGCCAAGAGCGCCAACAAGGTGCAATTTTTCGACGCTGGCTCGCTGGCGAAGACCGGCGAGATCGACATGCCGGCCTCCACCCACGAGATGATCCGCTCGCCGGATGGCAGCAAGATTTACGCCTCGGTCTATGGCGGCGGCATCTTCGGCAAGAACAAGGACCCCGACCGCCGCATCGCGGTGATCGATCTAGCCTCGAAAAAGCTGGAACGCACCATCGATGTCGGCGACAACGTCGCGCCGCATTCGGTGATGATGGATGCGCGCGGCACGCTCTGGGCGACCGGTGAACTGGCCAACGCGGTGCTGGCGATCGATCCCGCCACCGATAAGGTCGAGCGCATCGATGTCGGCGGCTCGCCGCATTGGCTTGCGGTCAGTCACGCGACCAACAAGTTGTTCGCCTCGTTCAAGACCAAGGAGACGGTCGCCGTCATCGATCTCGACAAGCGCAAGGCGGTCGCCACCATCGAGATCCCGCACGGCGCCGAGGGCCTAGCGGTGACGCCGGACGGGGAAACGCTGCTGGTTTGCGCGCACCGCAAGGGCGTGCTGCACGAAGTCGACGCCGCGACCAACAAATACCGCCGCGCCATTGCGATCGAGGGCGCGCCGGGCGAGGACAACCAATTGCGCCGCGTGCGCGTGTCGCCGGACGGCGCCTATGTTTGTGTCTCCTCGCATGTGGACGATTTCGTCGCGATCTATGAGGCCGATACGCTCGAGCAGATCGGCGGCTTTGATACGCCGAAGGCCCCAATGGGCTTTGGCTTCGCCGCCGACGGCCAACACGCTTTCTTGTGCTGCCACGACGCCGCGGTCACGCTGGAATTCGAGCTGGCGACGGGCCGCGTCACGCAAAAATTCGAAACTGCGGCGGGCTGTGAGTTTGTGATTGCTTACTAGCTGTCATGCTCCGCGAAGGCGAAGCATCCAGTACCGATTGATGGCGCTGTGATTACGGGGTCCTCGCTTTCGCGGGGACGACAGAAATCTATCGAAATGGCTTGCTCAAAAACCGCGAACCCTTCAGCCCATAGCGCCAGGGATGCTCCACCGCCTTGCTGATGCCGATGCGCGGGCCGACCACGATCTCGGGCCGCGCTGCCCGCGCGCGCAATTCGAACGGCGTGCGGTCGAGCGGCAATCCGTTGTGCCGGTGGGTCACGCCGAGCGCTTCGCACAGCTTGCCGGGCCCGGAGCAGAGCGCGCGCTCGTCATCCACACCGCGCCGGCGGCGCATCAGCGCAATGCCGTCGGTTGGGTTTAGCGCGCGGATCAGCAACGCGCTGGCGCTGCCTTCCGGCTCGCACACGAAATTCAGGCACCAGTGGATACCGTAGGAGCGATAGACGTAAGCCATGCCTGGCGGACCAAACATCACGGCGTTGCGGTCGGTCGGCCCCCGGTAGCTGTGCGCGGCCGGGTCGGTGTGGTGATAGGCCTCGACCTCGACGATGACCCCGCCGACGCTGTTTACCAAGAGCGTCGCCCCGATTAGGTCAGGAGCCACATGGAGGACCGGCCGGTCGAAGAAAGAACGCCGGATTTTGGGGGGTCGGGGCATGCGGGGGAGACCTGTGTCCCTACTGCAACACCTTTAGAACATTTAAGCCATAGCGTTGCATGGACCCTGTCGCGCCGCGATTTGGCCATACCCTTCCACGAAATCGAGGCCAGCCCGGCACCGGCACAAACCGTTGTAGGACTTTAAGGTTTTACCGCCGGGTAAGGGCCTTCAGATAAAGCCAGCCGGAGCTAGTCCGGCAAGTGATTACGGGGGCCGGGGGGCTCTCGAGGACGATGGACGCCAAGACCAATCTGAAGGCCAAACTGCCGAGCCGGCACGTCACCGAGGGGCCGGATCGCGCGCCGCATCGCTCGTTCTATTACGCGATGGGTCTGAGCACCGAGCAGATCCACCAGCCTTTCGTCGGCGTCGCCACCTGCTGGAACGAGGCCGCGCCCTGCAATATCGCCCTGATGCGCCAGGCCCAGGCGGTCAAGAAGGGCGTCGCTTCGGTCGGCGCCACTCCGCGCGAATTCTGCACCATCACCGTGACCGACGGCATCGCCATGGGCCATGCCGGCATGAAATCCTCGCTGCCCTCGCGCGAGGTGATCGCGGATTCGGTCGAACTCACCATGCGCGGCCATTGCTATGACGCGCTGGTCGGCGTCGCCGGCTGCGACAAGTCGCTGCCCGGCATGATGATGGCGATGTGCCGGCTCAACGTGCCGTCGATCTTCATCTATGGCGGCTCGATCCTGCCCGGAACCTTCAAGGGCAAGGAAGTCACCGTGCAGGACGTGTTCGAGGCGGTCGGCAAGCATTCGGTCGGCGAGATGTCGGATGCCGATCTCAAGACGCTGGAGCAGGTGGCCTGTCCGTCGGCCGGCGCCTGCGGCGCGCAATTCACCGCCAACACCATGGCGACCGTGTCGGAAGCGATCGGTCTGGCGCTGCCCTATTCTTCGGGCGCGCCGGCGCCGTACGAGACTGCGCGACAAATTCTGCATGCTGGCGGGCGAGATGATCATGGAACTGATCCTCAAGAACATCCGCCCGCGCGACATCGTCACCCGCAAGGCGCTGGAAAATGCCGCCGCCGTGGTCGCCGCCACCGGCGGTTCCACCAATGCGGCGCTGCATCTGCCGGCGATCGCGCATGAATGCGGCATCGAGTTCGACCTGTTCGACGTCGCCGAAATCTTCAAAAAGACACCGTATATCGCAGATTTGAAACCGGGCGGCCGTTATGTCGCCAAGGATATGTACGAAGCTGGCGGCGTGCCGTTGCTGATGAAGACCTTGCTCGATCACGGCTTCCTGCACGGCGACTGCCTGACGGTGACCGGCCGCACCATGGCCGAGAACCTGAAGAACGTGAAATGGAACCCGGACCAGGACGTGGTGCGTCCGGCCGACAAGCCGTTGCTGGCGACCGGCGGCGTGGTGGGCCTGAAGGGCAATCTCGCGCCCGAAGGCGCCATCGTGAAGATCGCCGGCATGGCGAATATCAAGTTCAGCGGCCCGGCGCGCTGCTTCGACGGCGAAGAGGCCTGTTTCGAGGCGGTGAAGCACAAGAAATACAAGGAAGGCGACGTGCTGGTGATCCGCTACGAGGGGCCGCGCGGCGGCCCCGGCATGCGCGAAATGCTGTCGACCACGGCCGCGCTCTACGGCCAAGGGCAGGGCGACAAGGTCGCGCTGATCACCGACGGGCGCTTCTCGGGCGCCACCCGCGGCTTCTGCGTCGGCCATGTCGGGCCGGAGGCGGCGGTCGGCGGTCCGATCGCGCTGCTCCGCGACGGCGACATCATCGAGCTCGACGCCGAAAAGGGCAGCCTGAACGTCAAGCTCTCGGCCGACGAACTGGCCAAGCGCAAGAGCCAATGGAAGGCGCGCGAACCTGAATTCGGCTCAGGCTACTTATGGAAATACGCCCAGCAGGTGGGTCCCGCCGTCAATGGCGCGGTGACCCATCCCGGCGGGGCGGGTGAGAAGGCGTGTTATGCGGATAGTTGAGACCCTGTTGCGTGTGGTGGTGGTCGTTGGCGCCGGCCTGCTGGCGGCGCCGGCCACGGCGTTCGACGGCAGCAAGGCCGACGGCGCCATGGCGGCTGCGCCTCCCATGACGGCGATGGAAGCGTTCCGCTCCGGCGCAAGCCAGCTCAAGTCGGGCGAGAAGGTGAAGGCGCTGCACTCGCTCGAATACGCCGCCGAGAACGGCCATGCGCTGGCGCAGTGGAAGCTCGGCCGCATGTATGCCGAAGGCGACGGCGTGGCGCAGGACAATCTCAAGGCGTTCGAATATTTCCGCAGCATCGCCAACAGCCACGCCGACGACAATCCGGATACGCCGCAGGCCCGCTTCGTCGCCAATGCCTTCGTCGCGCTTGGCCACTACTATCTCGACGGCATCCCGAAGACGCCGGTCAAGCCCGATCCGCAGCGCGCGCGCGAGATGTTCGCCTATGCGGCGTCGTATTTCCGCGATCCCGATGCGCAGTATTTTCTGGCGCGGCTTTATCTCGACGGCACCGGCGCCCCGCAGGATCCGCGCCAGGCGGCGCGCTGGTTCGGCCTCTCGGCGCAGAAAGGCCAATACGCGGCGCAGGCGATGCTCGGGGCCATGCTGTTTACCGGCGACCATGTTCCGCGCCAGGCAGCGCGCGGGCTGATGTGGCTCACGCTCGCCAAGGACAGCGCGCGCGCCGATCAGGCCTGGATCGGCAAGCTCTACGACAGCGCCTTCCAGCAGGCGACCGAGGACGAGCGCGAAATGGCGCTGGTCTATCTCAAGCGCTGGCTCGAGACGCGGCGCGAGTAGAAGCGCATATGGCTTGAGCGGATCGGCCACTCATCCGCTCGTCCCCGCGAAAGCGGGGGACCCAGCCAAAAAATTTCTTGTTCTGCAATCATGGCTCTGGATTCCCGCTTGCGCGGGAATGAGCGGATAAATACGCCGCGCTAGCGCCCCTCGATATCCAGATCGACAAAGACCGGCACGTGGTCGGACGGCTTGTCCCATGAGCGCACATGGCGGTCGATGCCGGCGTCGATCAGCCGGTCGGTGGCCTGCGGCGACAGCAGCAGGTGGTCGATGCGGATGCCGTCGTCCTTGGCCAAGGCGCCGGCCTGATAGTCCCAGAACGTGTAGAGGTCGCCGGCATCGCTGACGGCGCGGATGGCGTCGGTGAGGCCGAGATTGACGAGGGCGCGGAATTTCTCCCGCGTCTGCGGCAGGAACAGCGCGTCCTTGCTCCAGGCCGCCGGATTGCGGGCGTCTTGCGCGGTCGGGGATGACGTTGTAGTCGCCCGCCAGCACGAACGGTTCTTCCAGTTTAAGTCGTTCACTTGAAAAATGAGCCAGCCGATCCATCCATTTGAGTTTGTAGGGATATTTATCGGTGTCGGGCGGGTTGCCATTGGGCAGATAGAGGCTGACCACGCGCAACACGCCGGTTTTGGTCGAAACGATCGCCTCCAGAAAGCGGGCCTGCACGTCGCCGTCGTCGCCGATCAGTCCGGGCGCCACCTCGTCGAACGGCAGCTTGGACAACAGCGCCACGCCGTTGAAGGTCTTCTGGCCATGCACTGCCACGTTGTAGCCGAGCGCCTCCAAGGCCTCGCGCGGGAAGGCCTCGTCAACGCATTTGATCTCTTGCAGGCAGACGATGTCGGGCTTCCGCTCGGCCAGCCAGGCTTGCAGGCTGTCCATGCGCTGGCGGATCGAATTGACGTTCCAGGTGGCAATTCGCATGGATTTTGGCCCCGGCCGGCCGAATAATCGGCGTCTTCCGCGTGTTTACCAGACGGCCGCAGGGATATGCACTCAGCCGCGTTTATATGCTAGGAAAGCCGCTAACGCGGCCCCCAAGTCGTGAGACCATAAGCCATTCCGCGGAATAGGGAGCGTCCGGGCAGCGCCCGATAGAGTCCGGACCGAAAATTGCCGATGATCAAGCAAAAGTGGCCATTTGGGGTGGCGGCGCTCGCCCTGAAAAAGCTGCCTATGATCAAGCGAAAGTGGCTATTCGGTGGGGCGGCGGTCGCGCTGATCGGCATTGCTCTGCTCGTCCGCGGGTTCTGGACCACCGACGGGGCGGCGGCGCGTTTGCAAGGCCAGGTCCGCGCGGTGCCGGTCGAAGTCGCCACCGCCGAACGCAAACCGGTGCCGGTGCGCGTCGAGTCGCTCGGCAGCGTCACGCCGATCGCCAGCGTCGCCATCAAGGCGCGCGTCGATACCGCGATCGTGGGCGTGCATTTCCGCGACGGCGCGCATGTCAACAAGGGCGACCTGCTGTTCACGCTCGATGGCCGCGCGATCGAAGCGCAGATCACGCAGACCGAAGGCATGGTCGCCCGCGACCAGGCGCAGCTCGGCCGGCGCCGAACGCGACGTCGCGCGCTACACCGAACTCGTCGCCAAGAGCGCGACGCCGGTCATCAATCTCGACAATGCCAAGACCCAGTCGCGATGTCTGCCGCGCCGCGATCAAGTCCGACGAAGGCCTGCTCGAAAATCTGAAGGTTCAGCTCAGCTTTTGCACGATCCGCGCGCCGATCTCCGGCCGCATCAGCGCGGCGGCCGTGAAGGTCGGCAATTTCGTGCGCCAGGCCGATCTGGCGCCGATGGCGACGATCAACCAGATGGCCCCGGTCTATGTCACCTTCACGGTGCCGCAGAAGGTTCTGCCCGAAATCCGCCAGGCCTTGGCGGCGGAAACCGCCACCATCGAGGCGATCATTCCCGGCGAACAGAAGCGCGCCAGCGGCCAGGTGACGATGATCGAGAATACCGTCGACCCCGCGACCGGCATGGCGACGATCCGCGCCACCATGCCGAACGAGCAGGAAGTGCTCTGGCCCGGAACATTGGTCACCACCGAACTGACATTGCGGATCGAGGAGGCGGTGGTGGTGCCGTCGAACGCGGTGCAGGTCAGCCAGACCGGAAGTTTCGTTTTCGTGATCAATGACAGCGTGGCCAAGGTGCAGCCGGTGAAGGTCGAGCGCACCGTCGGCGAGCTGTCGGTTATCGCCAGTGGGCTCTCCGGCGGCGAGATCGTCGTCACCGACGGTCAATTGCTGCTGTCGAACGGCACGCGGGTCAATCCGCGCGCGCCTAAGGCCGCCGGGAGCTAGCGCATGATCCCGAAAGTGGGAACCGGTTTTCGGTTAAGTCATGCGCCTGGTAAAGCCATGAATATCTCGGAAATCTGCATTCGCCGGCCGGTGTTGACGACGCTGATGACCGCGTCGCTGATCGTGTTCGGCGCCTTCGCCTATCGGCTGCTGCCGGTGGCGGCGCTGCCGGCGGTGGATTTCCCGACCATTCAGATCACCGCGCAATTGCCCGGCGCCAGTCCGGAAACCATGGCGGCATCGGTGGCCTCGCCGATCGAGCGGCAATTGTCGACGATCTCCGGCATCTCGTCGATGAGTTCGTCGTCCTCGCTCGGGATCGCGCAGATCACCATCCAGTTCGATCTCGGCCGCAATATCGATGGCGCGGCGCTCGACGTGCAGACCGCGCTGGCGACCGCGGCGCGCCTGTTGCCGATCGAAATGACCATGCCGCCGTCCTTCCGCAAGGTGAACCCGGGCGACTTCCCGGTGCTCTATGTCAGCCTGCGCTCCGACACCATGCCGTTGTCGACGGTCGACGACTACGCCGAGACCGTGCTGGCGCCGCAGATCTCGCAATTGCCGGGCGTCGCGCAGGTGCTGGTCTATGGCGCGCAGAAATTCGCGGTGCGCGTCCAGGTCGATCCGGTTGAGGCGGCGGCGCGCAATATTTCGCTCGACGACGTGCGCAGCGTCGTCGCCAAGGCCAATTCGAGCACGCCGGTCGGCGCGCTGACCGGACCGAAACAAAGCGTGACGCTGACCGCCACCAGCGCGATCGAGCACGCGACCGACTACCGCGATGTCGTCGTCGCCTACCGCAACGGCGCGCCGGTCAAGCTCAATCGAGATCGCAAACGTCATCGACAGCGTCGAAAACAACAAGATCGCCACCTGGTTCAACGACGCGCGCGCCATCGTGCTGGCGATCCAGCGCCAGCCCGACGCCAATACGGTCGAGGTCGTCGACATGGTGCGCGCCAAATTGCCGGACATGCGCGCGCAGGTGCCGCCGTCGGTGCAGATGCAGCCGCTGTTCGACCGCTCGATCTCGATCCGCGCCGCGGTGGTCGACGTGCAGGAAACGCTGGCGATCGCGATTTCGCTGGTGATCATGGTGATCTTCCTGTTCCTGCGAAAAGTCTCGGCCACCATCATTCCCGCGCTGGCGGTGCCGGTGTCGCTGGTCGGCACTTGCGCGGCGATGTATGCGTTCGGCTTCTCCATCAACAACATGACGCTGCTGGCGCTCACGCTGTCGGTCGGCTTCGTGGTCGACGACGCCATCGTCATGCTGGAAAACATCGTGCGCCACATCGAAGGCGGCATGCGCCCGTTCGAGGCCGCGCTCAAAGGCTCGCGCGAGATCGGCTTCACCATCGTATCGATCACGTTCTCGCTGATCGCGGTGTTCATCCCGGTGCTGCTGATGGGCGGCATGGTCGGCCGCGTGTTCCGCGAATTCGCGGTGTCGATCGCGGTGGCGATCATCGTGTCCGGCTTCGTATCATTGACGCTGACGCCGATGCTGTGCGCGCGCGTGCTGCATGGCCATCAGGGCGAGGAAAAGCAGAATTTCGTGCTGCGCGCGTTCGAGCGCCTGTTCGAACTTATGCTGCGCACCTACGAGTGGACGCTCGACCGCGTGCTCACCTTCAAGTCGATCATGCTCGGCGTCACATTGGCGACGCTTGCCGGAACGATCTGGCTCTACGTCGTCGTGCCGAAAGGCTTCTTCCCGACCGAGGACACCGGCTACGTCATCGGCATCACCGAAGGCGCCACCGATATTTCGTTCCCGGCGCTGGTCACGCTGCAGCGTCAGGTCGCCGATATCGTGCGCGTCGATCCGGCGGTGGCCTATGTCAACTCCACGGTCGGCGCCGGCGGACCCAACACCGTCGGCAACAGCGGACGCATGCTGGTGGCGCTCAAGCCGCGCAAGGAACGCGACAGTCAACCGCAGGTGCTCGCGCGCTTGCGGCAGAGCGCGAATATCGTCCCCGGCATCGCAGATCTTTTTCCAGCCGATCCAGAACATCAATCTCGGCGGCAAGCTTTCCAAGAGCCAGTATCAATACACGCTGCAATCCAACGACACCGCCGACGCTCTATCGCGTGGCGCCGGAACTGCGCGAAAAGATTGCAAAGATTACCGGGTCTGCTCGACGTCACCACCGACCTCTACGTCAAGAATCCGCAGGTCACGATCGACGGTCGATCGCGAAAAATCGGCGGTCTATGGCGTCACCGTCGATCAGGTGCGCCAGGAACTCTACAACGCGTTCGGTTCGCGCCAGGTCGCCACCATCTACACGCCGGTGAACTACTATCAGGTCATTCTCGAAACCGTGCCGGAATTTCAGATCGGTCCGGATGATCTGGCGCGCATCTATCTGAAGACCACGAACGGCACCACGGTGCCGCTCTCGGCGGTCACCCGTTTCGAGCGCACCGTCGGCCCGCTGCAGGTCAACCACCAGGGCCAGCAGCCGGCGGTGACGATCTCGTTCAATCTTGCGCCCGGCTTCTCGCTCGGTCAGGCGGTCGATGCGATCCAGAAGCTGGAACGCGACGAGCGTCTGCCGGCCACCATCACCACCGGCTTCCAGGGCACCGCGCAGGTGTTCCAGGATTCGCTGCGCGGGCAGGGCATTCTGATCCTGGCGGCGATCTTCGCCGCCTATGTGGTGCTCGGCATCCTGTACGAAAGCTTCATCCATCCGATCACCATCATCTCCGGCCTGCCGTCGGCCGGCATCGGCGCGATCCTGACGCTGATGCTGTTCCGGATGGATCTGTCGGTGATCGCCATGATCGGCATCGTGATGCTGGTCGGCATCGTGAAGAAGAACGCCATCATGATGATCGACTTCGCGATCGAGCGGCGCCGCGTCGGCCTATCGGCGGAAGCCGCGATCCGCGAGGCCGCGATCCTGCGCTTCCGCCCGATCATGATGACGACCTTCGCCGCGATCTTCGGCGCGCTGCCGATCGCGCTCGGCACCGGCGCCGGCGCCGAATTGCGCCAGCCGCTCGGCGTCGCGGTGGTCGGCGGCTTGCTGCTGTCGCAGCTGCTCACGCTCTACATCACGCCGGTGATCTATCTCTATCTCGACCGCTTCGACCGCATGATCAAGCGCCGGCTCGAGCCGCAGCTGGAAGAGGTCGCCGAAGCCCCGCCCGCGGTGGCGGCGGAATAGTTCTAGTGTCGTCCCAGCCAAGCGCGCGTAGCGCGCCGGGACCCATAACCCCTGCACCATCGAGATGGCACGGCGTATGGGTCCCCGCCTTCGCGGGGACGACAGCAGAGTGTGCCGATGGAAATTACTACAGCGCGAAGCTGGTGCCGCAGCCGCAGGAGGCGGTGGCCTTCGGATTTTTCACCTTGAACGAGGCGCCGATCAGGTCGTCGACGAAATCGATTTCCGAGCCGGCCATATAGTCGACCGAGACCGGATCGATCAGCACCACGGCGCCGTCGCGGGCGATCACGATATCGTCGCTGGCCTTGGCGCGCTCGATGTCGAACTTGTACTGGAAGCCCGAGCAGCCGCCGCCTTCCACGCTCACGCGCAGCATGGTTCCGGGCGGCTCGCTCTTGAGGATCTCGCCGATCCGCCGGGCCGCCCGTTCGCTGACTGTGACGCTCGAGCTCATCTTTTGCCTTTGCCCCGCCATCCTATTGGCAGGCGCCTTGTCCGAATAGTTAAGTGCGCCGACCAGCGAGGTCAATGGCGAGGCTAATGGCGATTGAAACCGGCCGCGAGCGAGCCGTTTATGCCGCCGATCCGGCCGCAAAGCCGCGGGCGGCGCTACGCCGAGCCGCCGAGCCCGACCCGCAATGCGTTCCGGCGCGACTGCGACCGCATCATCCATTCCACCGCGTTCCGCCGGCTGGCGCACAAGACGCAGGTGTTCGTCTATCACGAGGGCGATCACTACCGCACCCGGCTCACCCATACCCTCGAAGTCGCGCAGATCGCCCGCTCGCTGGCGCGCGCGCTCGGGCTCGACGAGGATCTCGCCGAGGCGCTGGCGCTCGCCCACGATCTCGGCCATCCGCCGTTCGGCCACGCCGGCGAGCGCGCGCTCGACGAAGCCCTGAGCCGCTTCGGCGGCTTCGATCACAATGCCCAGGCGCTGCGCATCGTCACCGAGCTGGAGCGCCGCTACGCCGGCTTCGACGGCCTCAATCTGACCTGGGAAACGCTGGAAGGCCTGGTCAAGCACAACGGCCCGCTCACCGACGCGCAAGGCCGCGCCGATCGGCCGCTACGCCAAGCACGGCGTGCCGGCGGCGATCCTGGCCTACAACAAGATCCAGGATCTGGAACTGTGGTCGCAGCCCAGCGCCGAAGCGCAGGTCGCGGCGCTCGCCGACGACATCGCCTACGACGCCCATGACATCGACGACGGCCTGCGCGCCGACCTGTTCACGCTCGACGACATCGCCGCGGTGCCGATCGTCGGCGACATCGTGCGCGAGATCGACGCGCAATATCCGAGCATCGAGCCGAGCCGGCGCGTGCACGAGACTGGTGCGGCGGCTGATCACCCGCATGATCGAGGACGTGATCGCCGAGACCGGCCGGCGAGTGGCGGCGCTCAAGCCCGGCACGGCGGCCGAGGTGCGCCAGGCCGGCGGGCCGGCTGGTGGCGTTTTCGCCGGCGATGGCAAAAGGCCGACGCCGCCATCAAGGGCTTTCTGTATCCGCGCATGTACCGCCATGAGCGCGTGATGCGCGTGATGGGCGACGCCGAGCGCGTGGTGCGCGATCTGTTCGCGCATTATTCGGCAAACGCCGGCCGACCTGCCGGCGGAATGGGCGGAGGGCATCGATCCGCGCGACGAGGGCGCCGCGCGCGCGCCGCATCGCCGACTTCATCGCCGGCATGACCGACCGCTATGCGCTGATCGAGCATGCGCGGCTATTTTGACTCGACGCCGGAATTGCGTTAGCCGCGAGCAGTCGACAATGGCCATCCGCGACTGACAACCCCAAACATCTCTTCGCCGACATGCTCGCCCGCGTGCGCGCGGCGATGCGCGGCGCAGCTTCGCGCGCCGGCGCCGATCTCTCGCGCATCGTGGTCGAGCCGCCGCGCGATCCGACCCATGGCGACATGGCGACCAACGCCGCCATGGTGCTGGCCAAGGACGCCGGCAAGAAGCCGCGCGAACTGGCCGAGGCGATCGCCGCCGAATTGCGCGCCGACCCGATCGTCGAGAAAGTCGACGTCGCGGGCCCGGGCTTCATCAATCTCACGCTCAAGCCGCATGTCTGGGGCGAGGAGCTGCGCGTCGTGCTCGGCGGCGGGCGCGACTATGGCCGCAGCCGCATCGGCGCCAAGGCGAAAAGGTCAATGTCGAATATGTCTCCGCCAATCCGACCGGCCCGATGCATGTCGGCCATGGCCGCGGCGCGGTGTTCGGCGATGCGCTCGCCAATCTGCTGGCCTTCGCCGGCTACGACGTGACGCGCGAATACTACATCAACGATGCCGGCGCGCAGGTCGATGTGCTGGCGCGCTCGGCCTTCCTGCGTTACCGCGAGGCGCTCGGCGAGAACATCGGCGCGATCCCGGAGGGGCTTTATCCCGGCGATTATCTGAAGCCGGTCGGCGGCGCAGCTCGCCGCCGAGCATGGGCGCGAAGCTCAGCACCAAGCCGGAAGCGCGAATGGCTGCCGGTCGTGCGCGCCAAGGCCATCGCCATGATGATGGACATGATCCGCGACGATCTCGCCGCGCTCAATGTGCGCCACGACGTCTTCTTCTCCGAGCGCTCGCTGATCGAGGGAGGCAAGCGACCAGGTCGCGGCCACCATCGAGTCGTTGCGGGCGAGCGGGCGAGGTCTATGAAGGCCGCCTGCCGCCGCCGAAAGGCGGCAATCTCGAGGATTGGGAAGACCGCGAGCAGACGCTGTTCCGCTCGACCGATTTCGGCGACGACGTCGACCGGCCGCTGAAGAAGTCGGACGGCAGCTACACCTATTTCGCCTCCGACATCGCCTATCACAAGTCGAAATTCGACCGCGGCTTCCGCAACATGATCGACGTCTGGGGCGCCGATCATGGCGGCTATATCAAGCGCATGCAGGCGGCGGTGAAGGCGGTGAGCGGCGGCAAGGCCGAGCTCGACGTGAAGCTCGTGCAACTGGTGAGGCTGCTGCGCGCCGGCGAGCCGGTGAAAATGTCGAAGCGCTCCGGCGAGTTCGTCACGCTGCGCGAGGTGGTGGACGAGGTCGGCCACGACGCCGTGCGCTTCGACATGCTCTACCGCAAGAACGACGCCGTGCTCGATTTCGACCTCGCCAAGGTGATCGAGCACAGCCGCGAGAACCCGGTGTTCTACGTCCAGTACGGCCATGCCCGCGGGCAATCGATCTTCCGCAATGCGCGCGTGGAAATGCCCGGATCTGCCGGCGGACCGCCGAAGGGCGGGCGCGGCGTTCCAGAGCGCGCCGCTCGAACGGCTCAGCGATGCCGGCGAGCTTGTCGCTGCTGCGCCAGCTCGCGCTTTATCCGCGCCTGGTCGAAGCCGCCGCGGCGGCCCATGAGCCGCACCGGGTTGCGTTCTATCTCTATGAATTAGCAAGTGAATTTCACGCGCACTGGACGCGAGGAAAAGACTTGCCTCATTTACGCTTCATTATCCAGAATGATCCAGAAACGACTGTGGCGCGGCTCGCTCTTGGTGCAGGGGATCGTCACAGTTCTGGCCTCGGGGCTCGCGCTGCTCGGGGTCGAAGCGCCGGACGAAATGCGATAATTTTGGTTCGCCGGACGCGCGCATGACGCGGCCGCAGCGGACGGGCGGGCGAGTTCATAACCGGGGAACGAATGGCGGACGACCATACCCAACGACCTTATCGTTCGAATGAACCGCCCGCGCGTGGTGCGCCGGTGAGGGCGCCGGCTCCCGGTGCCGGCGGCGATCCGCTCGCCGAACTGGCCCGGCTGATCGGGCAAAACGATCCGTTCGCCGACCGTGACGGCGCGCGCCATCCCGCAGCGCCCGCGCCCCAATGGGCCGGGCAGACGAACGGCGCCGGATATCCACCGCAGGCGGCTGTGCCCGATATGCGCGCTGCTGCGGCAGCTCCCCACGCAAACGACTTTTATCCCGCCGCTCATGCGCCCGCCATGCAGCCGCCGATGCCGGAGGCGCGCCCCTACAACGGGCAGAATTTTGGGCGCCAGCCCTATCGGCGGCGCGCCGCTGGCCGCCGGCGCCGATCCCTATCAGGTCGAGCACGAAGTCCCCGGCTATCCGCCCGCGCATGGCGGCGGCTATGAGCAACGATCCGCTACAATCAGCACGGCAGGCCCAGTTCGCGGCCGAGGAAGAAGATGACTTCTACGACGATGTCCCGCCGTCGCGCCGGCGCATGGGCATCATGGTCATCGCCGGCATGTTTGCGCTGGCGGTGATCGGCACCGCCGGCGCCTTCGGCTATCGCGCGCTGTTCGGCACATCCGGCAGCGGCGCGGACCGCCGCCGGTGATCAAGGCGGATGCCGGCGCCGAGCAAGATCGTGCCGGCGGCCAACAGCAAGGACGCGCAGTCCAACAAGCATGATCACCGATCGGGTCAACGATCGCGGGCAGGGCGAGAAGCTGGTGTCGCGCGAAGAGCAGCCGGTCGACGTCAAGGACCAGCCGGCCGGCGTCATGTTCCCGCAAGGCCAGGATGCGCAATCGGGCTCCGCGCAGGCGCGCTCGGCAGCGGCGTCGTCGGCACCGAGCCGAAAAAAGTCCGCACCATCGCCATTCGTCCCGACGGGGCTGCCGACGCGACCCCGGTATCGGCGCCGCCAGCCGCGGCGGCGCAAGCGCGGGCGACGACCACCGCTGTGCCTGCGCGACAGGCGCCGGCTGCCGCCCAGGCGTCTGCCTCGGCCACGCCGCCAGCGCCGGTGCGGGTGGTCAACATGCCGCAGCGCGCAGCCGATCCAGAACCGGCGCCCGCGCCAGGCAGTGGCGCGCGCCGTCCCACCGCCGGCGCCGCAAGCCGCCGCCGCGCCGCGCCCAGCAACGCCCGCTGTCGCTGAGCCCCGATGCCGCGCCACCGCGCGCCACCGGCCCGCGCCTGCCGCGCGTCCTGCGCGCACCGCGGCTGCGCAGCGCCGGCGCAGATCGCGCCCGCGGCCGCCAGTGGCGCAATGGCGGCCCGGTGGCTATGCCGTGCAGGTATCGTCCCAGCGCAGCGAAGCCGAGGCGCAGGCCGCGTTCCGTAGTCTGCAAGGCAAATTCCCCGGCCAGCTTGGCGGCAAGCAGCCGCTGATCCGCCAGGTCGATCTGGGCGACAAGGGCATCTATTACCGCGCCATGGTCGGCCCGTTCGGCAACGCGCAGCGAGGCGAGCGAGCTGTGCAGCAGCCTCAAGGCGGCCGGCGGCAGTGCATCGTCCAGACGGAATTAGCGCTGCAAAGCTTGCCCTAGGGCCGAGCGCGGGCTAATCCGCGCCGATGGCGGCACGCGCATTCATCACCGGATTGGCGGGGCTTACGATCTCCGCCAATGAGCGCGCGTTTCTCCGCGAGGCCCAGCCCTGGGGCCTGATCATCTTCAAGCGAAACGTGAGCACCCCGAGCCAAGTACAGGAACTGGTTCAATCATTTCGTGACATTGTCGGCCGGCGAAGCGCCCGTGCTGGTGGACCAGGAAGGCGGCCGGGTGCAGCGGCTGGGCCCGCCGCATTGGCCGGCTTATCCGCCCGGCGCGCGCTATGGCGAGCTCTACGACCGGGAGAAGTCGGCTTGGTCTGGCCGCTGCGCGGCTTGCCGGCCACCTGATCGCGGCCGACCTGAGTGACCTCGGCATCGACGTCGACTGTCTGCCGATCGCAGACGTTCCGGTCGCCGGCGGCGACCCGGTGATCGGCGACCGCGCCTATGGCACCGAGCCGGGCAAGGTCGCGGCCATCGCCGGGGCCATCGCGCAGGGGCTGCTGGCGGGCGGCGTTCTGCCGGTGCTCAAGCACCTGCCGGGCCATGGCCGCGCCACCGCCGACAGCCACCACCGGCTGCCGGTGGTCGATACCGACCGGGCGACCCTGGAAGCGACCGATTTTGCCGCATTCCGGCCGCTCGCCCAGCCTGCCGCTCGGCATGACCGCACATGTTGTGTTTAGCGCCATCGACCCCGTCGCACCGGCCACGACTTCGGTCACAATGGTGCGCGAAGTGATTCGCGGATTTATCGGGTTCCAGGGTCTGCTGATGAGCGACGACGTTTCGATGGGCGCATTGTCCGGCACAATTGCCGAGCGCAGCCGCGCCGCGCTTGCCGCCGGATGCGACGTCGTGCTCCACTGCAACGGCGATCTCGCCGAGATGACGGCGGTCGCGGCGCAAGCGCCGGAGCTGACAGGCGCCGCCGCCAAGCGCGCCGATGCAGCGCTGGCCGCGCGCTCGGCGCCGGAAGACTTCGATGTCGAAGCCGCGCGCAAGGTTTTCGCCCAGATGATCGGCGGCCAGCAGCCGGTATCGCAACGGAAGACGGTCTCATGAACGCCGAGGAATTCGACACCACGCTCGCGGCGGACCGCGGCACCACCGAGCCGGCGATGATCGTCGACGTGGAGGGCTTCGAGGGCCCGCTCGATCTGCTGCTGGCGCTGGCGCGCCAGCAGAAGGTCGACCTCGCGAAGATTTCGATCCTGGCGCTGGCCGATCAGTATCTCACTTTCGTCGAGGCGGCGCGCCAACTGCGGCTCGAACTCGCCGCCGATTATCTGGTGATGGCGGCCTGGCTCGCCTATCTGAAATCGCGGCTGCTGCTGCCGGAAGCGGCGCCCGGCGAGGGCCCGAGCGCCGAGGACATGGCGCTGGCGCTGGCCTATCGCTTGCGCCGGCTGGAAGGCGTTCCGCGAAGTGGCGACCCGCCTGATGGGGCGGCCGCAGCTCAATCGCGACATCTTCGCGCGCGGGCTGCCGGAGCCGATCGCCGAGATCAAGCGGCCGGAATGGTCGGCGACGCTCTACGATCTGCTCACCGCCTATGCCACGCAGCGCCAGCGCAGCGTGCTGTCGCGCGTGCGCTTCAAGAAGCGCACGGTCTGGTCGCTGGCCGAAGCGCGCGCCGCGCTCGAGCGCCTGATCGGACAGTCGGCGGACTGGTCGCGCATCGATGTGTTCCTGATCAGCTATGTGGTCGAGCCGGCGCTGCGCGTCGACGGTATTTGCGTCCTCGTTTGCCTCCGCGCTCGAACTGGTGCGCGAGGGCGTTGCCGAAATTCATCAGAAAGAGTCATTCGCGCCGATCTTACATGCGCAAGCGCGTCGGCGCGAATGGAAATGCACCGTCGCATGACGCACAAGAAAACGCATAAGGAGACCAAGTCCATGCCGAGCGCGGCCAAGAAGCTCGTGATTGTCGCATAACGACGAGCCGGTCCGGAGCCGGTCGATGCGGCCGGAGGAATTGCGCCTGCTGGAAGCCTTGCTGTTTGCCGCCGGCGAGCCGCTCGACGAGGCGACGCTCGCCAAGCGGCTGCCCGACGGCGTCGATCTGGCGACGCGCTGGCGCGGCTGCAAGCCGAATACGCCACGCGCGGCGTCAATCTCGTGCGCATCGGCAAGAAGTGGACGTTCCGCACCGCGGGCGATCTGTCGTGGCTGCTGACCAAGAAGACGGTGGAGACGCGCAAGCTGTCGCGCGCGGCGATCGAGACGCTCGCCATCGTCGCCTATCACCAGCCGGTGACGCGCGCCGAGATCGAGGAAATCCGCGGCGTGGTGACGGCGGCCGGCACGCTCGACGTGCTGCTCAAGACCGGCTGGATCCGCCCGCGCGGCCGCCGCAAGGCGCCGGGCCGGCCGATCACCTACGGCACCACCGAAGCGTTCCTGTCGCATTTCGGGCTGGAGGAGGTGAGCGACCTGCCGGGTCTCGACGAGCTCAAAGGCGCCGGCCTCCTGGAAGGCAACATGCCGGCCGGGTTTTGCGTGCCGATCCCGTCCGACGACACCACGCTGCGCGACGACGAGGACCCGCTGGAGCCGGGCGATCTCGACCTCGGCCTGGCCCCGCCGCCCGCGCGGACGGAGAAGTGACGGCGCCGAAATTAAGGTAAATACCGATATTTAGCGCGACATCCCGCCCCGGCCGGGGCGCGGTTAAGTCCTTGTTTTTGCCGCCTCTGGGGCCTAGTTTCTAAGCCAAATCATGGGCGGGACGCGGCGCTCGACGCCCGTTGCTGCGGAGGATTTGCCGATGGGTTCCTTAAGCATATGGCACTGGATCGTTGTCGCCGTCATCGTGATGGTTCTGTTCGGCGGCCGCGGCAAGATTTCGTCGCTGATGGGCGATTTCGCGCAGGGCATCAAGGCGTTCAAGAAGGGCATGGCGGAAGACGACAAGACCGCGGACGCCAAAGCCGAGCCGGTCAAGACCATCGATGCCGCCAGCGCGACGGCCCGAAGACCGAAACCGAGCGGCGCGCCGAAGGCGTGCGCTCCTAAGCGTTGCGGCGCGACGTTGAGCTGCGCGATGCGGCGCGCCGAGACGGCTCGACGCCGCGTCGATGCGCTGGAGTTGATCAATCCATGTTCGACATGGTTGGGGCGAGCTCGTCGTCATCGGCATCGTCGCGCTGATCGCGATCGGGCCGAAGGAGCTGCCGACCGTATTGCGCTCGCTTGGCCAGTGGATGGGCAAGATCCGGCGCATGGCGGCGGAATTCCAGGGACAGTTCCAGGAAGCCTTGCGCGAGGCCGAACTGGCCGACCTGAAGAAGCAGGCCGACGATTTGGCCAGCACGGTCAGCGACGTCACCAACTTCGATCCGATGGCGAGCACGCAGAAGGAAATGGAGCGCGCCTTCGAGATGCCGGAACCGGCCAAGCCGGCCGATCCGCTGCCGAAGCCGCGACCGCTGTGCCTTCGCCTGAACCGGCGACGCCACTGCCGCAAGTCACCGCGCTTCCCGAAATCGATGTGCCGCTGCCGGAGCCGCCGGCGCCGGTCAGCAATGCGGATTTTGCGCCGGCGGAGCCGCCGCCACCCAAGCAGGCCGGGGGCAAAGCGTGAGCCACGAGGACATCGAGGCCACCAAGGCGCCGTTGATGGAGCACCTGATCGAGCTGCGCTCGCGGCTGATCAAGGCGCTGATCGCGTTCGGCGTGATGTTCGCGCTCTGCTTCGTGTTCGCCAAGGACATCTACAACGTGCTGGTGTGGCCGTTCGTCTGGGTGGCGGGCCCGGAGAATTCGAAATTCATCTACACCGCGCTGCTGGAATATTTCGTCACGCAGTTGAAGCTGGCGATGTTCGGCGCGGCCTTCCTGTCGTTCCCGGTGGTGGCGGCGCAGATCTACATGTTCGTGGCGCCCGGGCTCTATCGCAACGAGCGCAAGGCGTTCCTGCCGTATCTGATCGCGACGCCGATCTTCTTCGCGCTCGGCGCGACGGTGGTTTATTTCCTGGTGTTCCCGATGCTGGTGCGCTTCTCGCTGCACATGCAGCAGCCGGGCGACGCAGGACAATGCATCGATCGCGCTGATGCCCAAGGTCGGCGAATATCTGTCGCTGATGATGGCGCTGGTGCTGGCCTTCGGCGTGGCGTTCCAGTTGCCGGTGATCCTGACGCTGCTCGGGCGCATCGGCATCATCACCTCGCAGCAGCTCAGGGAAAAGCGGCGCTATTTCATCGTCGGCGCCTTCGTGGTGGCCGCCGTGCTGACGCCGCCGGACGTGATCAGCCAGATGTCGCTCGCGATTCCCTTGCTGCTTCTGTACGAGGGCTCGATCTGGTCGGTGCGCATGGTCGAGAAGAAGGCCAAGGCCGATGCGGCCGCCAAGGCCGCGGCCGATGTTGCATCGGCGACGGCGAAGCCGGCGGAGTGATTTGGACTTTATTGCCGCGGGCTCGATGTATTAATTCGTCATGCCCGGCCTTGTGCCGGGCATCCATGCCTTAAGCGTGCCGCGACAAAGACGTGGATGGCCGGGACAAGCCCGGCCATGACGGGGTAAAAGCTCCGCCATGTACGACATCAAATGGATTCGCGAGCATCCTGAGGCCTTCGACCGCGGGCTGAAACGGCGCGGCCTGATCGAGCCGCTGTCGAAGAAGCTGATGGCGCTCGACGAAAAACGGCGGGCGCTGATCACCAAGCTCGAACAGGCGCAGGCGCGGCGCAACGCGGCGTCGAAGGAAATCGGCGCGGCAAAGGCCAAAAAGGACGAAGCGCGCGGCACAGAAGCTGATGGCCGAGGTCGCGCGAACTGAAGACGACATCACGATTCCGGCGATGGACGAAGTAGAAGGACGCTTCCGATCCGCACTGGAGAAAGAAGCTCGCGCAAATTCCCAACATGCCGCTCGACGATGTGCCGGACGGCGCGGACGCCAGCAAGAACGTCGAGCATCATCAGTCCGGCAAGAAACGTGAATACGCGTTCAAGCCCAAGCAGCATTTCGAACTGGGCGAAGCGCTCGGGATGATGGATTTCGAACTGGCCGCGAAATTATCCGGCGCGCGCTTTGTCGTTTTGCAAAAGGGTCTGGCGCGGCTCGAACGCGCGCTCGGGCAATTCATGCTCGATCTGCATACGGGCGAAGCATGGCTACACCGAAGTCAATCCGCCGCTGATGGTGCGCGACGAGGTGATGTTCGGCACGGCGCAGTTGCCAAAGTTTGCGACGATCAATTTTCTCAGCCGAATAATCACGAGAAGTGCTTGTTGCATGTTGCGACTTGGATGCAGAAGTTCGAAAGCGATGATTCTCAAGCAAGGCATCGATAGATTTGCAGATCCGCCAGTTGAGACGAACTGTCTGAGATGACGATGAGCAGTACGCAAAGAACTGGTATTACGGCGTTGGCTCATCCCCACCGCCGAAGTGCCGCTCACCAATCTCGTGCGCGAATCCATCGTCGACGAAGACGCGCTGCCGCTGCGGCTCACCGCCTGCACGCCGTGTTTCCGCGCCGAAGCGGGCGCGGCGGGAAAAGACACCCGCGGCATGATCCGCCAGCACCAGTTCACCAAGGTCGAGCTGGTCTCGATCACCACGCCGGAAAAAAGCAAGGACGAACACGAGCGCATGCTCGCTTGCGCCGAGGAAGTGCTGAAGAAACTCGATCTGCATTACCGCGTGGTCACGCTCTGCACCGGCGACATGGGCTTTGCCGCGCAGAAGACCTACGACATCGAAGTCTGGCTGCCGGGCCAGAACGCCTATCGCGAGATTTCCTCCTGCTCGGTTTGCGGCGAATTTCAGGCGCGCCGCATGAACGCGCGTTACAAAGGCAAGGACGGCAAAGTCAAAGGCCACGTCCACACGCTCAACGGCTCCGGCGTCGCCGTCGGCCGCGCGCTGATCGCGGTGATGGAAACCTATCAAGAGGACAAGGCGCGATCCTCGTGCCGGACGTGCTCAAGCCCTACATGGGCGGAATAACGAAAATCGAACGGGCGTAATGCGTATTCTCATCACCAATGACGACGGCATCCACGCGCCGGGCTTGGAAGCCTGCGAAAAAATCGCGCGCGCACTGTCGGACGAGATCTGGATCGTGGCGCCGGAAACCGATCAATCCGGCGTGTCGCATTCGCTGTCGCTGAACGATCCATTGCGCCTGCGCGAAGTGGGCGAGCGGCATTTCGCGGTCAAGGGCACGCCGACCGACTGCGTCATCATGGGCGCGCGTCATATCATGAAGGACATGCCGGACCTGGTGCTGTCCGGCGTCAATCGCGGCCGCAACGCCGCCGAGGACGTCACCTATTCGGGCACCGTCGCCGGCGCGATGGAAGGCACCGTGCTCGGCATCCCGTCGTTCGCGCTGTCGCAGGCCTATGCCGCGGCCACCAAGCACACGCCGTTTTGGGAGACGGCAATCAAATTCGCGCCCGATCTGATCCGCCGCGTGCTGGCCGCCGGCATGCCGCGCGACGTGCTGGTCAATATCAATTTTCCCGATTGTCCGCCGGACGAGGTCGCCGGCATCGCGGTCTCCGTGCAGGGCAAGCGCGACCAGGAATTGCTGCGCATCGATGCGCGCCACGACGGCCGCGGCAATCCGTATTACTGGATCGCCTTCGGGCGCGGCGGCATTGCCGGCGCTCGCCCGGGCAGCGATCTCGCCGCGCTCAATGAAAAACGCATTTCGGTGACGCCGCTGCGGCTCGACCTGACCGACGAGCCGTTCATGACCACCCTGGCGGATGTTTTCAGTTAAGCATTTTTCTTCCGCATGATCTTGTCCGAAAACCGGTTCCCACTTTTCGGGATCATGCGGTTGCCAGCAACCGGTGAGCGTGCTCTTGAGCTGCTCGGCCTGGAACGGCTTCTGCAGCGCCGGCCGGCCGCGATAGGGCTCGGGCAGGCTGTTCTCGCCATAGCCGGTGACGAAGACGAACGGCAGGCCGCGCTTGATCAGAATATCCGCCACCGGAAAAACCTCCTCGCCGTCGAGATTGACGTCGAGAATGGCGACGTCGAAATCGCCCTTGGCGGCGAAGTCGCTGGCCTCGGCGATGGTGCCGACCGCTGCGCCGACGGCAAAGCCGAGATCGGCCAGCATGTCCTCCAGCAGCATGCGGATCAGATATTCATCCTCGACCACGAGAACGCGCGGTTTCGCTGTCGTGGAATTGGCCATTGCTTATCCCCTCGGACATAACTCGCATGCCACGCGCGGGTTCCACGGCGGCGTATCGCTCGTAGCGGCCGTGAGCTTAGCTAAATTGCCGCCGGGCGTGCTAAAAATGCCAGGAAAATGAGGGGCTGAAGCGTGTCCAAACCACCGGGCGAGGCGCAGGACGAACGCCGCATGGAATTCCTGCTGACGCTGCGCCGCCGCGGCATCGGCGACCAGGCGGTGTTGCGGGCCATGGACGAGGTGCCGCGCGAGCAATTCGTCGAGGCGGAATTTACCGACAACGCCTATGCCGACCAGGCGCTGCCGATCGCCTGCGGGCAGACCATCAGCCAGCCCTATGTCGTCGCCTACATGACCGAGCAGCTCGCGATCCGGCCGCACCACCGGGTGCTGGAGGTGGGCACCGGCTCGGGCTATCAGGCCGCCGTGCTGTCGCGGCTGGCGCGCGAGGTGGTGAGCATCGAGCGCTATCGCACGCTGGCCGAGCAGGCGCGCGAGCGTCTGCGCGCGCTCGGCTACGACAATGTCGAGGTCGTCGTCGGCGACGGCTTTGCCGGCGTGCCGGCGCGCGCGCCTTACGACCGCATCATCGTCACCGCCGCCGCGGCGACCTTGCCGCAAACGCTGATCGATCAGCTCGCCGACAATGGTGTGATGCTGTTGCCGCTCGGGCCGCGCGACGGAACGCAACACATTATCAAGCTTACCAAATCGCAAACGGGCATCGCGCGCGAGGACCTGATCCCGGTGCGTTTCGTGCCGTTGCTGCCGGGGAAGGCGCAGGAACTGTGATTTTTAGCTGAACTCGTAACCACTTTCAACGATTCGGTAATTCTTAAAACCTTATTTACTCGCGGCTGCTTTATTTCGAACTCTACGTTTGTTGCGTATGAGTGAGTAACCACATGCCGCGCCCCAACGTGCCGTCTCGCTCGCGTGCAAGCTCGCATGTTTGGCCGCGCGTTGCAGTTCTCGCGCTGGTCGGCGTTGCCGCCGCCGGTTGCTCCGACTCCCGGCGCTTCGACTCCAATCCCTACGCCTCCAACGATCGCCAGGCTCCGCCGCCGCAGCGGCAGGAAACGACCGGCTCGATCGCTTCGCGCCCGGCGCCGAACGGCCGCGTCGAAGCGCAACAGCTGCCGGCGCCGAGTCAGCCCACCACCGTCGCAGCGCAGGGTGGCTACGCCAGCGGCGCGCAAGGCTTAGGCGCCTATCGGCCGAGCCCACAAAGTTCCGACGTCACCGGATCGGTGGCCGCGCGCCCGGCGTCCGCGCCACCACCGCCGCCGCCGCCCAAACCGGCCGGCGCCTGGACCTGGGACGGCGGCTCGCCGGTGACCGTCGGCTACGGCGAAGACGTCGAGACAATCGCGCGCCGATACGGCGTGCCGGCGTCGGCCATCGTGCAGACCAACGGCTTCAACAACGCGGTCCGAAATCAAGCCCGGCCAGCGTCTGGTCATTCCGCGCTACGTCTCGGGATCGGCGCCGCCGCCGCAGACGCCGGTGGCGCAAGCGCCAACCCCGGCGCGGGCGGCTGAAAACGTGCACATCGTCCAGCCCGGCGAAAGCCTGACCGGCATCGCGCGTCGTCACGGCGTTTCGCTCGCGGCCTTGGCGAAAGCCAACAACATCCAGCCCTATGCCAAGATCAGCATGGGCGACCGCCTCATGATTCCCGGCGGCCGTCCGGTCGCCGCGCGCCAGGCCGCGGCGCCGCAAGTCGCGCAGCCGCACTCGGTTCCGGTTCAGAAGGTTGCCAGCGTGCCGGCGCAGAATGCGCGCATCGCCACGCAAGAGCCGCCGACCACGGAAACCGTCGTCAAGAACGCGGAAGCGGCCGGCGGCATGCCGTCATTCCGCTGGCCGGTGCGCGGCCGCATCATCGCCGGCTTCGGCCCGAAGTCGAATGGCGCGCAGAACGACGGCATCAATCTGGCGGTGCCGGAAGGCACGCCGATCAAGGCGGCCGACGACGGCGTCGTCGCTTACGCCGGCAATGAACTCAAGGGCTACGGCAATCTGGTGCTGATCCGTCACGCCAACGGCTTCGTGTCGGCCTACGCGCATGCCAGCGAATTGCTGGTCAAGCGCGGCGACACCATCAAGCGCGGGCCAGGTGATCGCGCATGCCGGACAGACCGGCAACGTGACCTCGCCGCAACTGCATTTCGAAATCCGCAAGGGCTCGACCCCGGTCGATCCGACCAAGTATCTCAGCGGCGCGTAGTTTAATCCTTCAGCGCGACGCCCAGCCGTCCGGCCAGATCCTGCACGAACTGCCAGGCCACGCGGCCGGAGCGCGAGCCGCGCGTGGTCGACCATTCCAGCGCGTCGCGGTGCAGGGCTTCGCCGCGCGCCGGAATTTTGTAGTGCGCGACATAGCTGTCGACCATCGCCAGATATTCGTCCTGGCTGCAGCGATGGAAGCCGAGCCAGAGCCCGAAGCGATCGGACAGCGACACTTTTTCCTCCACCGCCTCGCCCGGATTGATCGCGGTCGAGCGCTCGTTCTCCATCATGTCGCGCGACATCAGATGGCGGCGGTTCGAGGTGGCGTAAAAGATCACATTGTCCGGGCGGCCCTCGATGCCGCCTTCCAGCAGCGCCTTGAGCGACTTGTAGGTGGTGTCCTCGGCGTCGAACGACAGATCGTCGCAGAACACGATGAAGCGATAGGGCGAGCCGCGGGTGAGCGCCATCAGGTCGGGCAGGCTCTCGATGTCCTCGCGGTGGATTTCGATCAGCTTGAGCGGCAGGCTGTTGGCTTGGCGCGCGAACTCGGCATTGACCGCGGCATGCGAGGCCTTCACCAGCGACGACTTGCCCATGCCGCGCGCGCCCCACAGCAGCGCATTGTTGGCCGGCAGCCCTTTGGCGAAGCGCTCGGTATTTTCCATCAGCACGTCGCGCACGCGATCGATGCCCTTGAGCAGCGACATCTCGACGCGGTTGACGCGCGGCACCGGCGCCAGGCGGCCGTCCGGATGCCAGATGAAGGCGTCGGCGAGGTTGAGATCGGGCAGGGTTGCGCGCGGCGGCGCCAGCCGTTCGAGCGCGTTGGCGATGCGCTCAGAGAACGTCGGATTGACCGCCGGCCTGGATGGCCGACTTCGATTTCGAACCGTGTTGCGATTTGGACTTCGACTTGGCCATGGGGGTGCTTTCGGAAATTGCGCTGCTCTTAGCGGGGCGGCGTCGGCCTCGCAAGCCGGGCAGGCCGGAAATGGCCAAAAATGGCCGGTTTTAGGGGCTCGCGCGGCGTTGCAATTGGGCGCGACGGCCGCTATAGTCCGCGCGAAATTCAAGCGCGTTTGCCGGGTCGGGGACGCCGGCCGATCTCGCCAGAAAACCACGCAAGGGAAGCTTCGATGTTCATTTCGCCCGCGTTTGCGCAAGGGCTGTTCGGCGGCGGCGGGGCAGGCGGCGACGGCGGCATGCTGATGTCGCTGCTGCCGTTCGTGCTGATTTTCGTCATCATGTATTTCCTGATCCTGCGCCCGCAGCAGAAGCGGGTGAAGATGCATCAGGAAATGGTCAAGAACGTGCGGCGCGGCGACACCGTCGTCACCAATGGCGGGCTCATCGGCAAGGTCACCAAGGTGATCGACGACGACCAGATCGAAATCGAGATTGCGGACGACGTGCGCATCCGCCAGATGCGGCAGATGGTCAGCGACGTGCGCGCCAAGGGTGAACCGGTGAAGGACGAGGCCGCGTCCGGCTGAACGCCGGCGGCGCTCGTTCTTCAACCTAAATCGGGACCTCATGCTCTATTTCACGCGGTGGAAAGCGGCGGCGATTCTGCTCACGGCATTCGTCGTCTGCCTGTTCGCAGTTCCCAATTTCCTGCCCGAGAAGATGGTGCAGAGCTGGCCGAAATGGGCGCAGCGTCACGTGGTGCTGGGCCTCGATCTGCAGGGCGGCTCGCACATCCTGCTCGAGGTCGACAGCAACGCAGTGCGCAAGGAAAAGCTGGAAGCGTTGCGCGACGACGTCCGCCGCGTGCTGCGCGATGTGCGCGTCGGCTATACCGGGCTGGTGGTGCGCGGCAACAGCGTCGAAGTGCGCATCCGCGAAAACACCAATGTCGAGCAGTCGCTCACCAAATTGCGCGAACTATCGCAGCCGCTCGGCGGCATTCTCAGCAGCACCGGTCAGCGCAGCATCGACGTTACCACCGAAGCCGGCAACCTGATCCGCCTCACGCTCACCGATCCGGCGATCCTGGAACGCGTGCGGCAGTCGGTCGAACAGTCGATCCAGATCATCGAACGGCGCGTGAACGAGCTCGGCACCGTCGAGCCGCTGATCCAGCGCCAGGGCGTCGATCGCATCCTGGTGCAAGTGCCTGGTCTGCAGGACCCGACCCGGCTCAAGGAATTGCTCGGCAAGACCGCCAAGCTCGATTTCCGGATGGTCGACACCGCGCTGCCGGCGGAGCAGGCGTTGCAAGGCCGGGTGCCGCCGGAGGATGAGATTCTTTACAGTTCGACAAAACCCAAGACGCCATACCTGATCGAGAAGCGCATTCTGGTGTCGGGCGGCGATCTCACCGACGCACAGCCCGGCTTCGACCAGCGCACCAGCGAGCCGATCGTTTCGTTCCGCTTCAACACCAGCGGCGCGCGCAAGTTCGCGCAAGTGACGCAGGAGAATGTCGGCAAACCGTTCGCGATCGTGCTCGACAACGAGGTGATCTCGGCGCCGGTGATCCGCGAACCGATCCTCGGCGGCTCCGGGCAGATTTCCGGCAGCTTCACCGTCGAAGCGCCAACGACCTCTCCATCCTGTTGCGCGCCGGCGCACTGCCGGCGCCGCTCACGATCATCGAAGAGCGCACCGTCGGCCCCGGTCTCGGTCAGGACTCGATCGAGAAGGGCAAGCTCTCGTCTTACGTCGGCGCGTTGATGGTGATCGTCTTCATGCTGGCCACCTACGGGCTGTTCGGCCTGTTCGCCAATATCGCGGTGGCGATCAACGTCGCCATGATCTTCGGCGTGTTGTCGTTGCTCAATGCCACGCTGACCTTGCCCGGCATTGCCGGCATCGTGCTCACCGTCGGCATCGCGGTCGATTCCAACGTGCTGATCTATGAGCGTATCCGCGAGGAGGTGCGCGGCGGCCGCACCCCGATCAATGCGATCGATGCCGGGTTCAGCCGCGCGCTTGCCACCATTCTCGATTCCAACATCACCACTTTCATCGCCGCCGCGGTGCTGTTCTATATCGGCACCGGACCGGTGCGCGGCTTTGCCGTGACGCTCGGCATCGGCATCATCACCACGGTGTTCACCGCCTTCACCCTGACGCGGCTGATCGTCGCCTATTGGGTCTGGTGGTGGCGCCCGCAACGTGTACCGATTTAGCGCATGATCCCGAAAAGTGGGTACCGGTTTTCGGTAAAGATCATGCGCAAGGAGAATTAGCCCGTGTACCTGCTTCGCATCGTACCCGACGACACCAAATTCGATTTCATGCGCTTCCGGCGCATCAGCTTTCCGATGTCGGCGCTGCTGTCGATTATCGCGATTTCGCTTTATTTTTTCCACGGGCTGAATTTCGGCATCGATTTCAGGGGCGGCACGTTGATGGAGGTGCGCGCGACGTCAGGCGCGGCGGATATCGCCACCATGCGGGCGGCGCTCGGCACTCTCAATCTCGGCGAGGTGCAATTGCAGCAATTCGGCGGTCCCAGCGAAGTATTGATTCGATTGGCGGAACAGCCAGGCGGCGAAGTAGCGCAACAGCAGGCGGTGGCGAAGGTGCGCGGCGCGCTCGGCAGTGAAGTCGAATACCGGCGCGTCGAGGTGGTGGGCCCGCGCGTGTCCGGCGAATTGCTTTCGTACGGCGTGATCGGACTGATGCTCGCGATCTTTTCCATTCTGATCTATCTGTGGTTCCGGTTCGAATGGCAGTTTGCGCTCGGCGCCATGATCGCCAACGTGCACGATATCGTGCTGACCATCGGCTTCATGTCGGTGACGCAGATCGACTTCGACCTCACCAGCATCGCGGCGCTGCTCACGATCCTCGGCTATTCGCTCAACGACACGGTGGTGATCTACGACCGGATCCGCGAAATGCTGCGCCGCTACCGGAAACTGCCGATGCCGGAACTGCTCAATGCCTCGGTCAACCAGACGCTCTCGCGCTCGGTGATCACGCACGTCACCGTCAGCCTGGCGCTGCTGGCGTTGCTGGTGTTCGGCGGGCAGGCGATCCACAGCTTCACTGCCACCATGATGTTCGGCGTGGTGCTGGTCGGCACTTATACGTCGGTGTTCATCGCTTCGCCGATCCTGATCTATCTCGGGGTCGGGCGGGGCGGAGACGCACTCACCAGGTCCGAAACCGACAAGGGCAAGGATCGCCCCTGACGATGGCGGAACGGCTTGCAGCCGATGCCCCACATCTGCCGCGCCCGGCGCTGATCGATGCCTATGGCAATGGCGGTTTCCGCTTCGCCGGCATGTCGCACCGCGGATCGCTGCTGTGCCTGCCGGACGGCATCTGGGCCTGGCCGGTGACGGATGTGTCCGGGCTGACCGAGACGGCGCTTGAGCCGGTCTTTTCGCGAGTGCAAGCACTCGACGTTTTCCTGATCGGCGCCGGCCGCGATCCCTGGGCAATGTCGTCACAATTGCGGAGGCGATTCCGCGAATTGTCGCTGTCGGTGGATGCGATGGCGACCGGGGCGGCGGTGCGGACCTATAACATTTTGCTGGCGGAAGACCGCCGCGTCGGCGCGGGCCTGATCGCGGTTGAGTAACGGCTCAGCTACACTGGCCCGATGCCGACCAATTTCCAGCACTGCACCGCGCTGGTGCGCGAGGCCGACCGGGATCGATACCTGGCGACATTGTTCGCGCCGGCCGAACATCGCGATGCGTTGTTTGCGCTCTTTGCCTTCAATGTGGAGATCGCGCGCGTGCGCGACTTGGCGCGCGAGCCGATGCCGGGGGAAATCCGGCTGCAATGGTGGCGCGAGGTGCTGTCGGGCGAGCGCGAAGGCGAGGCCGCTGCCCATCCGGTCGCGGCGGCGTTGCGCGAAATGCTTATGCGCTATCGGTTATCGCCGCTGCCGCTGATTACGTTGGTCGATGCCCATACGTTCGACCTCTATGACGAGCCGATGGCGAGCCGCGGCGGGCTCGACGATTACGCGAGCAAGGCTGATGCAGCGTTGTTTGCGATTGCCGGCAGCGTCCTCGGTGCGGGCGGCGAGCAGGCCGAGCCGATCGCGCAGCACGCCGGCATCGCCTATGCGATTGCCGGCCTGTTGATCCGGTTCGGACTGCACGCATCGCGCCGGCAGCTCTATCTGCCGATCGACATGCTTGCCCGTCACGGCGCCGAGCGCGAGGACATTTTTGCCGGGCGCGCCACGCCGGAGTTGCGCGCGGCGCTGGCGGAATTGCGGCTTTATGCCCGCCGTCATCTAGCCGCCGCGCACGAAAGAATTGCGGCGATACCTGAGCCAATGTTGCCGGCGCTGCTGCCGGCGGCCTTGGTCAAACAAACCCTCGCCGGCATGGAGCGGTCCGACTATGACCCGTTCCAGGCGCGGGCAATCGCGCCATGGCGGCGGCAATGGTTGCTGTGGCGGGCGGCGCGCAACCCGCGCCGTATTTTCGGATAGCGGATTACTCCGCCGCCGCCGCGTGGTGCTGGCCGCCGATCCAGCGATCGAGATCATTGAGCGCGCGTTCGCTGAGCACGGTCTTGCGTGCGAGGTTCTTGGCGGAACCGCGGCCGAACTTGCGCCCGTCGCGGTCGTAGGCCGCCGGCTCAACCAATGGCGGGAACAGGCCAAAGTTCACATTCATCGGCTGGAATGATGACGGCCCGGCATCAATGGTCTCAATGTGGCCGCCGGTGATGTGCGCGAGCAGCGCGCCGTGCGCGGTCGTGGGCGGCGGCGGAATAATCGGCTCATTGCGGCGCTCGGCGGCGGCAAAGCGCGCGGCGAGCAGGCCGATAGCGGCGGATTCCACATAGCCTTCGCAGCCGGTGATCTGGCCGGCAAAGCGCCAACGCGGATTGGCTTTCAGCTGCAAAGTTTCGTCGAGCAGCTTGGGCGAATTCAGGAAGGTGTTGCGATGCAGCCCGCCGAGCCGCGCGAATTCCGCGTTCTGCAGGCCGGGAATGGTGCGGAAGATGCGCACCTGCTCGCCGTGTTTGAGCTTGGTCTGGAAGCCGACCATGTTGAACAGCGTGCCGAGCTTGTTGTCCTGGCGCAGCTGCACCACCGCATAGGGCTTCACGTCGGGCTGGCGCGGATTGGTCAGGCCGAACGGCTTCATCGGTCCATGCCGCAGCGTTTCGCGCCCGCGCTCCGCCATCACCTCGATCGGCAGGCAGCCGTCGAAATAGGGCGTGGTGGCTTCCCAGTCGTGAAACACCGTCTTGTCGCCGGCGATCAGCGCGTCGATGAAGGCGTCATATTGTTCGCGCGTGAGCGGGCAATTGATGTAATCGGCGCCGGAGCCGCCGGGGCCCAGTCTTGTCGTAGCGCGACTGGAACCATGCCTGTTCGAGATCGATGCTGTCGCGATGCACGATCGGCGCGATGGCGTCGAAAAACGCGAGCGCATCCTCGCCGGTGAGCGAGCGGATGGTCGCGGCAAGATCGGGCGAGGTGAGCGGGCCGGTCGCGATGATGACGCTGTCCCATTCGTCCGGTGGCAGCGCCACTTCGCCGCGCGCGAGCGTAATGAGTGGATGGCCCGCCGAGTGCCGCCGACACCGCGGCGGAAAAACCGTCGCGATCGACCGCCAGCGCGCCGCCGGCCGGCACCTGGTTCAAGTCGGCCGCGCGCATCACCAGCGAGTTGAGCCGGCGCATTTCCTCATGCAGCAGGCCGACCGCGTTGTGCGTCCTTGTCGTCGGAGCGGAACGAATTCGAGCAGACCAGTTCGGCATAGCCGTCGGTCTTGTGCGCGGCGGTCGCGCGCAGCGGGCGCATCTCATGCAGCGTCACCGGCACGCCGGCCTGCGCGAGCTGCCAGGCGGCCTCCGAGCCGGCGAGGCCGCCGCCGACGACATGGACGGTTTTCAAGGTCATTGCCGGAAACTAGGCGTCGGCGGCCCGCGGCAGCAACCTGCGCAAATGGAAACGCCCGCGTCGGGCGCGGGCGCTTTCGAAGTTAATTGCGGTGCGCAGCTTAGTGTTTGTGCGCGGTGTTCCAGGCCAGCCGCGGAATATCCGAGCGGCTGATGCCGATGTCGGCAAGCTCGCGGTCGCCCAGGCGGACTAGTTCGCTCAGGCTTCGATTGTAGCGCTTCCATTCGGTGGATGAAGCGAACGAGTGCAGCAATCATGATGTTCCTCTTTCTTTTACGATCCGGCGCCGTAGGCCGGTGAATCGAATTACCCGCAAAATAGGGATATTCTGGCGTATGAAAAGCAATAATGTTGCGCTGCAGCTAAGCGAAAAACGCATAGCTTAAGAAACTGATTTTTAACAAGAAAAGTCGATTTCGAGTGGTTTTCGGCCGAAATTTTGTGCGGCATTTTCGCGGCGGCGCAAAACGCAGCCCGAAGAACGCGAATATGGGCCGGCATCGTGTAAATTAGGCGCCTCGAACGAGAGGAAAGACCCATGAATTCGCATATGTGCCGCGCCGCTTTCATAGCCGCGTCGCGCTCAGCCTGGCCGGGCTGTCGCAGGCAAACGCGGCCGAGATCAAGGTGCTGACTGCCGGCGCCTTCAAGCAGGTGGTGCTGGCGCTGGTGCCCGACTTCGAAAAGCAGACCGGCCACAAGGTCACGGTCGATAACGGCACCGCCGGCGAATTGAAGAAACGCATCGAGGACGGCGAAGCCTTCGACGTCGCGGTGATTACGCCGGCCGTGGTCGACGAATCTGATCGCGCAGCGGCAAGATCGCCGCCGGCAGCCGCGTCAACCTCGCCAGCGTCGGCGTCGGCGTGGTGGTGAAGGAGGGCGCGCCCAAGCCGGACGTGAGCACGGTCGAGGCCTTCAAGCAGGCGCTGCTGGCGGCCAAGTCGGTCGCCTATATCGATCCGGCCAGCGGCGGCTCGAGCGGCATCTATATCGACAAATTGCTGGAGCGGCTCGGCATCGCCGATCAGATCCGGCCGAAGGCGAAGCTCAAGAAGGGCGGCCATGTCGCCGATCTCATCGTCAGCGGCGAAGCCGAACTCGGCCTGCACCAGATCAGCGAGATCGTGCCGGTGAAAGGCGCGAGCCTGGTCGGTCCGCTGCCGAAGGAAATCCAGAACACCACCACCTATGCCGCGGGCTTGAGTGCATCGGCGAAAGACAAGGATGCGGCGGAAGCGCTGATCAAGGCGCTCTCCGGTCCCGCCGCCGCCGCGGTGCTCAAGTCCAAGGGCATGGAGCCGGCGAGCTAAGGGACGCGCGTTTTGGAATCGCAAGCAGAGGCGCGCCCGCTCGATCGCCGCGTCGTCATCACCGCGCTCGGCATCGCGCAAATTCTGGCCTGGGGCACGTCGTTCTATTTTCCGGCGGTGTTCGCCGAGCCGATCGTGCACGATACCGGCTGGTCGCTCGGCTGGGTGGTCGGCGGCACCTCGATCGGGCTGCTGGTGGCCGGGCTGATCTCGCCGCAGGTCGGCCGCATCATCGACCGTCACGGCGGCCGGCCGGTGCTTGCTGGCGAGTTCGCTGTTCTATGCCGCCGGCCTTGATCGGCGTCGGCCTGGCGCCGACGCTGCCGGTCTATCTGCTGGCCTGGGCGCTGATCGGTATCGGCATGGGCACCGGGCTCTACGATGCGGTGTTCGCCGCGCTCGGCCGCCTCTATGGCAGCGAGGCGCGCGGGCCGATCACCAATCTCACGCTGTTCGGCGGCTTCGCCAGCACCGTCTGCTGGCCGCTCAGCGCCTTCATGATCGATCATGTCGGCTGGCGCATCGCCTGCTTCATCTATGCCGGCGTGCATCTGTTGCGTGGCCTTGCCGCTGCAAATGTCGGTGGTGCGGCGTGCGCCGGCGCAAACGGTGCGCAGACGACGCGCAGGATGACAAGGACGTCTCGCGCCGCGCCGGCACGCATCGAAAACGAAACCCTGATTTTCGCACTGCTCGCCGTGGTGCTTTCGATCGCCGCCGGCATCGGCTCGATCGTGGTCGTGCATCTGCTGATCTTCCTGCAGGCGAGGGGCGTGGACTTCGCGGTGGCCGTGAGCCTTGGGACCCTGTTCGGTCCGGCGCAGGTCGGCGCCCGCGTGGTCGAACGCCTGTTCGGCAATCGCTATCACCCGATCTGGACCATGATCGCCTCCTGCAGCTTGATGGCGATCGGCCTGCTGCTGTTGTTCGGCAGCTTTCCGATGCTGCTGCTGATCATTCTGCTGTACGGCGCCGGCTACGGCATTTCCTGGATCGGACGCGGCACCTTGCCGCTGGCGCTGTTCGGGCCGGTGCGGTTTCCGCGGCTGATGGGCAAGCTCGCCTTCCCGAGCCTGATCGTGCAGGCGCTGGCGCCGTCGGCCGGCGCGCTGCTGATCGAAGCGAGCGGCGCCAATGCGACCATCGGCGTATTGACCGTGCTGGCGCTGATCAATGTGGTGCTGATCGGCGCATTATGGGCTGATCTGCCGGGCGCGGATCTCGACGGACGCATGAACATGCTGACCTTGCGCACGTTGTCTTTCGAGGATCTCTCGGTCGGCATGACCGAGCGGTTCGAAAAGACCGTGGCGTCATCCGACGTGGTCGGCTTTGCCGAGGTCACCGGCGACCGCAATCCGATCCATCTGTCCGAGCATTTTGCCGCCAAGACGCCGTTCGGCACGCGCATCGCGCATGGACTTTATACCGCGAGCCTGATTTCGGCCGTGCTCGGCACGCGGCTGCCGGGGCCGGGCGCGATCTATATTTCGCAGACCTTGAATTTCCGCGCGCCGGTGAAGATCGGCGACACCGTCGAGGTGAGTGTGTCGGTTGCCGAGCTGATGCCGGAGAAATTCCGCGCGCGGCTGACCTGCACCTGTTCGGTCGATGGCGAGGTCGTGCTCGACGGCGAGGCCTGGGTGAAGGTGCCGTCGCGAGAAGCCGGCGGCCGCCCGCTGCCGCGCGTTTGAGCGGCAACGCCCGTAATGTGCCGTACGCTTGGCTATAGCCCCGGCTTGAGGCCGAACACGCAGCGCCGCGTGCCGTCCGGCCGGCGACAAACCGTGACCTGGCCGTCGGGCGGCGGCACCGGCATGGCTTCGTCGAACGGCACCAACTCGCCGTCGATCATCCAGCCGGTCGCGGTCGACATGATGCGGGTATAGCTCTTGCAGTCGTAATCGCCGCAGCACCATTCGCCGCCGGCGTTTTTGAAGCCGCCGCGATTGATCCAGGTGTCATGAGCGAGCGCGGCAGAGCTGAACAGGGTCAGAACGAGCACGAGCAGTGAGCGTACCAAGTTTCGCAACATCGGTGGCCTCCTCGCGTTGGCCCGGCGTGGCGTTACTAATGGTTTCTTGTCTGCTCCTCCTTCTCCCGCGTTTCGTCTGCCGCTGGTCGTTGCCCGGCACGGCAGCTTTGTTTGCGCCCAACCTTCGATCGATTGCCGTGACGAATCGACTCCACTGAAAATGCTATCACGACGCCGTAAATTGCCGGTAAAATTGTGCGGTGCGGTATTGCACGTCATGCAGTCGGCGCGATCAAAATCTGAAGTTCCATAAATTCGATATGGCAGACAACGTGTTATCGTGCGTCGCCGTACCGACGCGCGCAGGGACTTAGCGGCTGGTCAGCATCGTGCTAGGCGCGACCGATGAAACGTCCTGGCAAATCTGGCGCGACCGGCGCGGGCGGCTTTCGCCGCTGCGGATCGCCGCGCTGGCGCTGTTGCTGTTGCCGGTCGCCAAGGCGCTGGTCGACGCCAACGCCATCGTGCACGGCGCGCGGCCGCTCAATGACCTGATCCACCGCGCCGGTTTCTGGGCGCTGGTCTTTCTGGGCGTGACCTTGGCGGTGACGCCGTTCCGGCGCATCGCGCGCTACGGCAACCTGATCGACGTGCGGCGCATGCTCGGCGTCGGCACGTTTTGCTACATCGCCGCGCATCTGACGCTGTTTGTCGCCGACCAGAAGCTTCGATCTCGGCAAGGTCGTCCATGAGATCAGCCATCGCTGGTCTATCTGATCATCGGCGGCACCGCCTGGCTCGGACTTGGCCAGCGCTGGCCGCGACCTCGACCGACGGCATGGTGCGCCGGCTTGGCGGCCTGCGCTGGCGGCGGCTGCATCAGGTGGTCTATGGCATCGCGCTGCTCGCGCTGATCCACTATTTCCAGCAGACCAAGGCCGACGTCACGGTGCCGGCCTTCGCCGCCGGCCTGTTCCTCTGGCTGATCGCCTACCGGCTGCTGGCCTGGTGGCAAGGCACAAGCGAATTGTCGACGCTGAGCCTGCTTGCCCTCAGCGTTGCCGTGTCCATTCTCACATTCATCGGCGAGGCGGTCGGCATCGGCATTGCGTTTCATGTCTCGCCGCTGCGTGTGCTCGATGTAGCGTTCGATTTTGCCGCCGGCATCAGGCCGGGCTGGCAGGTGCTCGCCGCCGGACTGGTCGTTGTCGCGTTTGATGCGGCGCGGTCCCGGTGGAACGGCTACTCAGCCCGCGTGGTGGCGGCTGAATAGCGCGCGATCCCAAAAGTGGGAACCGGTTTTCGGACAAGATCACGCACAAATAAAAATGTTAGGGAAGGGCATGACCACGTTCGTCGTCGCGCATGGCGCCTGGGGCGCCGGCTGGGCCTGGAAGAAAATGCATCCGCTGATGCAGCGCGCGCGGCCACCGGCTGATCACGCCGACGCTCACCGGCCTCGGCGAGCGGGCGCATCTGGCGCGCCCCGATATCGATCTCGACACCCACATCGCCGACATCCTCGGCGTACTCCATTCGAGGATCTGAGCGGCGTCAACCTGATCGGCCATTCCTACGGCGGCATGGTGGCGACCGGCGTTGCCGACCGCGCGCGCGAGCGCATCGCGCAGCTGATCTATCTCGATGCCTTCGTGCCGAATGACGGCGACAGCGCCTTCGATCTGCTGCCGGAGGCGACGCGCGCGCAGCGCCAGTCTGGCGCAAGCGGCAGCGCCGACGGATGGCGGATTCCGCCGGGTCCGATGCCGCCCGATACGCCGGCGGAGGACCGCGCCTGGTGCGAGCCGCTGCGGCGTGCCGCAGCCGGTGAAAACCTTCGAGCAGAAACTGAAGATGCAGGGCGGGGCGCTCACGCTGCCGCGCCATTACATCTATTGCAAACGCAATCCGCCCGACGATCGCTTTCGCCGCATTCTACGAACGCGCCAAGCGCGAAGGCTGGGGCGCCATGAAATCGACGCCAGCCACAATCCGCACGTCACCTGTCCGGAGACGCTGGCGGACCTGCTCAGCCGGATCGCCGTCTAGCTCTCGGCTCGGCCGGCTTCGGCTCTTTGTCGCGCACCAGCCAGTAGACCGCGCCGAGCGTGAGAATCGCCGCGGCCAAAGCGAACATTTGCAACGCGTCGGTGCTCGACAGATCGAGGATGATCAATTTGCGCACCACCGCCAGCAGCGCGATCAGGATGACGGTGCGCACCTGCACGATGCTGTCGCGCCGCTCGGCGATCACCAGCAGCGAGCGTTTGAACTCGAGCGCGATGATGACGGTGAAGATCATGCCGAACACCGTCTGGAACACGGTGTAATCGGTCGGATCGAAATTGGCGGCCAATATATCAAGCAGAATCTTGAGCGTCAGATTCCAGAGCGCGAAGGCGATAATGACAGCAATCAGCGCGGTGAGGATGAGAACGGCGATATGCTCGAAGGT
This sequence comes from uncultured Alphaproteobacteria bacterium, assembly GCA_963781875.1. GTDB lineage: Bacteria > Pseudomonadota > Alphaproteobacteria > Rhizobiales > Xanthobacteraceae > Pseudolabrys. The sequence continues at coordinate 352,512 of CAWAHP010000004.1, read as the reverse complement.
CTGGTAGAATGTCAGCGGTTCGAGCGTGTGGCGGAAGTCGGAAACTTCCTTTTTCAAATGCATCGTCGGCTCAATGGGCGGGCGGGCTCGCCCGAAGCCTGGCACTCAAAATTTGCGGCTGTCACAGGCCGAGTAGCAACAAAGCGGGGTGATTAAGCCCGCTTGCGGTCGGCCACCGGCACCGGCGTAAGCTCGCCGCGGCGTTTTTGCAGCAGCGGCTTGAGATGAGACGGCGGCGTTGATCAGCGGCTCCACCAGCTCGCCCTTGCACCGTGTGCGCATCGGGATGATCGGCGAAACCGAAGGTGAGCGGCTCGCGCTCCTTCTGCCGGCACGTAGAGCGTGCCGAACATCCAGTCCCACAGCGCCAGGCAACTGCCGAAATTCTTGTTGAAGTGCTTCGGATTGCCGGAGTGATGCACCTGATGATGCGCGGGCGAAACGAAAATGCGCCCGGCCAGCCCGCGGAACGAGATCCACATGTGCGAATGCTGCAGATGGACGTAAGCGTGGATGAACAGCACCAGGATGATGTTGGTGTCGGAAAGCGCATATTGATAGGTGGTGTCGCCGAACAGGTAATTGCCGAGGCCGTTGGCGATCGCGGCCGAGAGCGCGAGGATGTTGGCGAAGATCCAGGTGTAGACCGGATGAACGCGGAAATTCGTGAGCGGCGTGAGCACTTCGCGCGGTGTGGTGCACTTTGTGGAATTCCCACAGCAGCGGCACCTTGTGGCTGAGCCAATGATTGAACCAGTAGCCGAGCTCGTAGGACAGGAACAGCATCACGGTGATGATCGAGCGCGAGAGCCATAAGGCGGCAGCGTCGACGGCGTCACCGGGCCGACGATCGCGACCAGCCCCGAGATGATGCCGTTGATGATGAACTGATAGGACAGCACCGCCCAGCCGAACACCACGCCGAACACGAACACGTTGAAGAACAGGTAGCCGATGTCGGCCTGGTTCGAGCGGCTACGCAGGATGCGCCGCGGGAACAGCGCGCGCGCGATGGTCTTCGAGCGCATGCGGCGGCCGCGCTTGACGCGCTGCCAGACGAAGATACAGCGCCGAGATCGCCAGCGCCGCGGCGAGCGAGGTGAGCGAGAAATGCGAGCCGAGCGAGAACAGCAGCCTGCTCAGCTGGCCGAAGAAGAATGTCAATGCCGGCCGCAGATATCCAACGGGAACTCCTGCGGTGCGCGCCGGAGCCGAATGTCTTACCGAAGGGTAAATATTGCGTTAGCTACATCCGCCAAATCCGCGTATTCCGGATGCTTGCCGATATAACCCGCGACGAATGGGCACTTCGGCACCACCTTCAGCCCTTGCGCGCGGGCGATATCCAGCAGGCCGCGCGCCAGGGCGGAACCGATGCCCTTGCCGCCGAGTTCTTTTGGCACCTCGGTGTGCATGATGGTGAGCATGCCGCCGTCGCGCTTGTAGTTCGGAGAAGGCGATATGGCCGTCCGTTTCGAGCTCGAAGCGGTGGCGTTGCGGTGTTGTCGCGAACGTTATTGGACATTGTCACGGGATTCGCTCACAATATGCTCTAGCCAAAACGTCGTTTGAAACCGGTCCTATTGCAAGGTGCTCCCATGGCCAATCTCACGCTCTATCACGCCTCGCCGTCGCGCTCGTCCATCGTGCTGTGGATGCTGGAGGAGGTGGGCGAGCCCTACGACATCAAGCTGCTGAGCTTGAGCAAGGGCGACAACATGAAGCCCGACTATCTCGCGATCAATCCGATGGGCAAGGTGCCGGCGCTCGAGCACGACGACACGGTGATCACCGAGGTGGCGGCGATCTGCACCTATCTCGCCGACGAATTCCCGCGAGCCAAACTGAACGTGCCGGTCGGCACGCCGCGCCGCGGCGTCTATCTCAAATGGCTGTTCTTCGGGCCGGGCTGTCTCGAGCCGGCGGTGATCGACCGCGCGGCGCCGCGCAAGGAGCGCGCCACGCCGCGCCATGCTCGGCTACGGCGATTTCGACACCACCATGAACGTGATCGCCGAAGGCGGTGACCAAGGCGCCCGTGGCTGATGGGCGAGCAGTTCACCGCCGCCGACGTGGTGATCGGCTCCAATATCCGCTGGGGCATGATGTTCAAGATGATGCCGGAGCGGAAGGAATTCACCGACTATGTCGCGCGCATCGCCGCGCGCCCGGCCGCGCAGCGCGCGGAGGCGAAGGACAAGGAGCTGGCGGCAAAGGCGGCGTGAGGTTTTTTCACCTCTCCCCGCAAGCGCGGCGAGAGCGAGAAGAGACGCGGCCTGTGGCCAACCCAGAATTCCCAGTTCTCATTCGATCGGCCCTTGCTATACTTTGCGGCATCGGCCTCGTGTTCGAACAACCGAAAGGGATCCTCCGATGAAGCTCGTTTGCATGGTGCTCGGCCTCGCTTTGATCGTCGCCGCCGCGATCTACTTCTTGATGCCGGCCGACCAGCTGCCGAGTTTCTTCCCCGGCCACGCGAACGGCCTCGCGCGCATCCGCTTCAAGCACGGCATCGTCTCCGGCGCCGCCGGCGTGGTGTTGATCGCGATCGGCTGGTGGTTGGGGCGGCGCTAACGCGCCTGCTGCCGATCCCGCGGTCGCATCCCACGGCGCCTGAAGGGATGGGCATGCCATACCGTTTGCTGCCGCTCGCCGCTGCGATGCTTGCGCTGGCGCCTCCTCCAGCGTACGCGGCTTGCACCTATAAGCCTTTCGTCTTCCACCCGGAGCAGAACGACGCCGTGGTGGTGGAAGCGATCGTCAATGCTGGCACATCCTGCGTGCATCAGTTCGGCGAGGGGCCGGGCTACAAATTCACCGGCCTCACCTTCGAGCGCGAGCCGGAGCACGGCAAGCTGACGAAAGTCGGCCCCTACTGGTTTTTCTACGTGGCCGACAAGGGCTACAACGGCAAGGACGCCTATACGTTCAAGATCTGCGCCAGCAAGGGCGAGCTGAAGGGCTGTTCGGCGGTGGCCGTCGTGGCGACGGTGAAATAGCTCAAGAGTGCGGCGAAACGCTCCATCGGCCGCCATTTGAACGGTGCGCCCGTGCGCCGCGACCCATAGCGGATGCGAAAGTTCATCATCATCGCCGCCGCGGTGCTGGGCGGCCTCGTCCTGTGCGCGGGCGCGATCATCGCGCCGGTCGCGATCATGGGCATACCCTTTGCGCAGAATTCGGGCCCGCGCCCGAGCGATGCCGAGATGATCGCGCATTGGCGCGACAAACGCGCGGTGCTCGAGCGGCTCGCCGCCATGATGCGGGAGGACAACCGGATCGAGCGCATCGGCAAGGATTGGATCGACCCGAACGATCCCGCCACCGTTGCAAGCGTCAGCGCAGAGCGCCTCGCGCTTTACCGCAAGTTGCTACGCGACGCGGGCATTCTGCTCGTCAAGCACTATGGCAAGCAGGTGGAGTTGGTGTATTTCACCAGCGGAATCTACATCCGCGGAAGCGCCAAGAGCTTCTGTTTCGGACCGCCGCCGAACCACGCCGACCGGATCGACGGCGACCTCGACCAGGCGCGCGACCAGCTCGCGCGCGAACACCGGCGCGGCGGTTTCACGTTGCAGCGGCGCATCGAGGACGATTGGTGGCTGCAATATGAGGGGACGTGAGGCGGTCATGCGAACACAGGCCGCAGGATAATCGTAGCTGTCACTCCGCCGCCTGCACACCCTTCTTCCGCTTGGTCTCCCGCCGCCCCAGCACCGGCCCTAAGAACGCGCCGGTGTAACTTCGCTTTACCTTCACCACATCCTCCGGCGTTCCCTGCGCGACGATCTCGCCGCCGCCGTCGCCGCCTTCGGGGCCGAGGTCGATGATCCAGTCGGCAGTCTTGATCACTTCCAGATTGTGCTCGATCACGACCACGGTGTTGCCGGTCTCCACCAGTTCGTGCAGTACGTCGAGCAGCTTCGCCACATCGTGGAAATGCAGCCCCGTCGTTGGCTCGTCCAGAATGTAGAGCGTGCGGCCGGTGGCGCGTTTGCTCAGCTCCTTGGCGAGCTTGACGCGTTGCGCCTCGCCGCCCGACAGTGTGGTGGCCTGCTGGCCGACATGGATGTAGTCGAGGCCGACGCGGTGCAGCAGCGCCAGCACGTCGCGCACGCGCGGCACCGCCTTGAAGAATTCCAACGCCTCTTCCACCGTCATATCGAGCACGTCGGCGATCGACTTGTCGCGGAACAGCACCTCCAGCGTCTCCCGGTTGTAGCGCTTACCCTTGCAGACGTCGCAGGTGACGTAGACGTCCGGCAAAAAGTGCATCTCGATCTTGATGACGCCGTCGCCCTGGCAGGCCTCGCAGCGCCCGCCCTTGACGTTGAACGAGAAGCGCCCCGGTTCGTAGCCGCGCGCCTTCGATTCCGGCAGGCCGGCGAACCATTCGCGGATCGGCGTGAAGGCGCCGGTGTAGGTCGCCGGGTTCGAGCGCGGGGTGCGGCCGATCGGCGACTGGTCGATGTCGATGATCTTGTCGATGTGCTCCAGCCCCTCGATGCGGTCGTGCGGCGCGGGCGCAAGCGAGGCGCCGTTGAGCTTGCGCGCCACCGCGTTATAGAGCGTGTCCACCAGCAGCGTGGATTTGCCGCCGCCGGAGACGCCGGTGACGCAGGTGAACAGGCCGAGCGGAATTTCGGCGTCGATGCCCTTGAGATTGTTGCCGCGCGCGTTGACGACCTTGACGGCGCGGCGCGCATTGCGCGGCTTTCGCTCCGGCACCGGCACCGCCAGTTCGCCGGAGAGATATTTGCCGGTCCATGAATTGGGCGCGGCGATCAGGTCATCGATGCCGCCCTGCGCCACGATGTGGCCGCCATGGATGCCGGCGCCGGGGCCGATGTCGAGCACATGGTCGGCGCTGCGGATGGCGTCCTCGTCGTGCTCGACCACGATCACGGTGTTGCCGAGGTCGCGAAGCCTTTTCAAAGTTTCGAGCAGGCGGGCATTGTCGCGCTGGTGCAAGCCGATCGACGGCTCGTCCAGCACGTAAAGCACACCGGTCAGCCCGGAGCCGATCTGCGAGGCGAGGCGAATGCGCTGGCTTTCGCCGCCGGAGAGGGTGCCGGAGGCGCGGCCGAGGGTCAGATAATCGAGCCCGACATCGACCAGGAATTTCAGCCGCTCGCGGATTTCCTTCAGCACGCGCACGCCGATTTCGTTTTGCTTTTTGCGTGAGGTCCTTCGGTAAGTCAGTGAACCATTCGCCGGCGCGTTTCACGCTCAGCTCGGCGACTTCGGAGATGTTCTTGCCCGCGATCTTGACGCACAGCGCCTCGGGCTTGAGCCGCGCGCCCTGGCAGGCCGCGCAGGGCACGTCGGTGAAATATTTCAGCAGGTCCTCGCGCGCCCATTCCGATTCAGTTTCCTTGAAGCGGCGTTCCAGATTGGTGATCACGCCCTCGAACGGCTTCTTGGTGGTGTAGCCGCGCAGACCGTCGTCATAGACGAATTTGATTTCGTCCTCGCCGGAGCCGTACAGGATCGCGTCCTGCGTCTTTTTCGCCAGGTCTTTCCATTTGGTGTCGAGCGTGAAGCGGAAGTGCTTGGCCAACGCCTCCAGCGTCTGGATGTAATAGGGCGAGGACGATTTCGCCCAGGGCGCGATCGCACCCTTGCGCAGCGTGGCGTCGCGGTCGGGGATCACCAGTTCGGCGTCGATGTGCTGCTCGACGCCCAGCCCGCCGCAGGCCGGACAGGCGCCAAACGGATTGTTGAACGAGAACAGCCGCGGCTCGATCTCCGGCATGCGTGAAGCCGGACACCGGGCAGGCGAATTTTTCCGAAAAAATGATGCGCTCGGCGTTTTCGTTGCGGCCCTTGTTGGCCTTCGATCCGCTGGCCTTGGTGTCGGCCAGTTCGACCACCGCCATGCCGTCGGCGAGCTTGAGGCATTGCTCGAGCGAGTCCGCCAGCCGCGTGCCGATGTCGGATTTCACCACCAGGCGGTCGACCACCACGTCGATGTCGTGGGTGAACTTCTTGTCGAGCGGTTTGACGTCGCCGATCTCGTAGAACGCGCCGTCGATCTTGACGCGCTGGTAGCCCTTCTTGAGAAACTCGGCCAGTTCCTTGCGGTACTCGCCCTTGCGGCCGCGCACCACCGGCGCCAGCACGTAAATGCGCGTGCCGTCGGGCAGCGCCAGCACCTTGTCGACCATCTGCGACACGGTCTGGCTCTCGATCGGCAGTCCGGTCGCCGGCGAGTAGGGCACGCCGATGCGCGCCCAGAGCAGGCGCATGTAGTCGTAGATCTCGGTGACGGTTCCGACGGTCGAGCGCGGGTTCTTCGACGTCGTCTTCTGTTCGATGGAAATGGCCGGCGACAATCCGTCGATCTGGTCGACGTCCGGCTTCTGCATCATCTCGAGGAACTGCCGCGCATAAGCCGAGAGCGACTCGACATAGCGGCGCTGGCCCTCGGCATAGATGGTGTCGAACGCCAGCGAGGATTTGCCCGAGCCCGACAGACCGGTGAACACCACCAGCTGGTCGCGCGGGATCGAAACGTCGACGTTCTTGAGATTGTGCTCGCGCGCGCCGCGGATGGTGATCGCGCGGGCATCGCGGGCTTTTTTGCTCGACAAATCGGTCATGAAACCTTCGGACGCGCGTGCTCGTGCGGAAGCGACATGTTTGCGCATGATCTTATCCGAAAACCGGTACCCACTTTTCGGGATCATGCTTCCGGAACGTAGTGAGAACAGGGGCGTTTCGCCAGTCCCCGGCGCGGCATGCCGAATGCGGGGTGGGGATAACCGATTGTGTAGCGAATGTGCGCCGGCGCGCGCTGTGCGCCAAAAAGCAAAGGGCCGGCGCATGGCCGGCCCTCGCTTGGTCATGTGCACGGTGCCGCGTCGTGCGGCACCGCGGCGATCGTTCAGAAGCGGTAGTTCACGCCGAGCCGGATGATGTTGGTCTTGAAGTTGACGTCGCTCGTCGGCGGCCACCGCAGGTCGCCGAGCCGCAGGTCGCCGTGCCGAGATCGACATAGAGATATTCGAGCTTGGCCGACCATGCGCCCACGAAGGCGTATTCGACGCCGCCGCCGAGCGTCCAGCCGACCTTGCGTCTTGGTTGCGGTAGGCTGCCGGACGCCGGTATCCATCTTGATGTTGCCGAACGCCGCGCCGCCGGTGATGATATGGCAGCCAGCGATCCAAGGCATAGCCGATGCGGCCGCGAGCGGTGCCGAGCCAGGTGTTCTGGTTTCGCAACCAGTGCAGCGCCGCAAAATGCTGGTCGTTGGCGGTGCCCTTGAGATCCAGCTAGCAGTCGAATGTCGCCTTCGATACCCCAGACCCACGCGCCGGTCTGCAGGTTGTAGCCGATCGTGCCGCCGACCAAGCCGCCCTTCGGCGTCAACGCTCAGAAGTGAGCGCCACTCCGCGACGTCCAGTTTGACGTGCCCCAGCCGTAGCCGCCGTTGATACCGACGTAGAAGCCGGTCCAGCTGAACGGCGCGACGTAGATTGGCGCGGCGGGCGCCTTGTAGACGGGCCTGGGCAAGTCGGCCGCGAACGATGGCGATGCCACCGCGGCGGCCAACAGGCCCGCGCACGCCGTCAGAATGAAACGCTTCATTGTAGTGACCTCCTGGTTATTTCGGCCGAAACAACGCGACATGGCGCGGACGCTATATGTTGTGGATGATTCGAACTGTGCTCTTTACGCAACAGAAAACCCGAAATTCTGAAGCGAATCAGTTGCGTGGCCGGAAAAAATAGGCTAGAACATATCAAGAACATACTAGTAGGTATTTGCCCATATGCAAAACAAAGGACCCAACACAAGCCCTGTGGATTAAGGCCGAACGAGCTTGCCGCCCTTAGGCCGAGGTCTAGGGTGAGCAGTCATTCAAGCGGGCACGCGCGCGGCAGGCGGCCCCTTTAACGGCGACCGGCGACGACTTTCATCGGAAGTCGCGACCGCATGTCGCCACGTGGAGAGCATCATGGCGGGTAGCGTCAACAAAGTGATCCTGATCGGCAATCTCGGCGCCGATCCGGAAATTCGCCGCACCCAGGACGGCCGGCCGATCGCCAATCTGCGGGTCGCGACCTCGGAAAGCTGGCGCGACAAGACCACCGGCGAACGCAACGAGAAAACCGAATGGCACCGCGTCGTCATCTTCAACGAGGGCCTGTGCAAGATCGTCGAGCAATATCTCAAGAAGGGCTCGAAGGTTTATCTGGAAGGCGCGCTGCAGACGCGCAAATGGCAGGACAAGGAAGGCCACGACAAATATTCCACCGAAGTGGTGCTGCAAGGCTTCAACTCGCAGCTCACCATGCTCGACACCCGGGCGGTGGCGGCGGCGCAAGCGCCGACAGCGGCGACGACTTCGGCTCCAGCGGCCCAAGTGGCGGATCAAGCGCCGCCCGCGAACGCAAGCCGGCCATGGCGCGGCGGGCGGCAAGCGCGACGACATGGACGACGAAATTCCGTTCTGAGCGTTACCCCTAAGCGTTTATCCGTTCGTCCCCGTACTCGGGCCGGCGAAGCTGGACCCGTTTGCGAAACCATCAGTTATCGCGGGAAGACCTATGTTCTGAATTCCGCATCGCCGCCAGTGCCAGTCAAAGTCGGCGTGACGGTGGTCGGCATCATTGCCGGCGACATTTCGATTTGCGAAGACACACCGCTGAGGGTGATTAAGTGGTCACGAAATAGGATGCGCTGCCCACTGCAATGATCGTTGCGCGCCGGCTCTACACGCGCACGACAACCGGCACGGCGGACGATGATTCAGGCATCGGTAGGCGAGCGGTCGGCGGCGTCAACCCGCCAGCGCCGCGCGCACGCCGTCGATCACGTATTGCACGGCGAGCGCGGCGAGCAGCACGCCGAGCAGGCGCGACAGCACGGTATTGGCGGTGGTGCCCAGGAGCTTGGCGATCGGCGCGGCGAGCGTAAACACGACAAAGCAAAGCGCCAGCACGGCGGCGATGACGGCCAGCAGAATCGCGAGCCGGACCGGATCGCCGCCGCCGCGCCCGGCCAGCAGCACGGTGGCGGTGATCGCGCCGGGACCCGCCATCAGCGGAATCGCGAGCGGGAAGGCGGCGATATTGCGCACGTGCTCCTCGAGCGCTTCCTCGGCCTCGCGCGATTGCCGCTCGATGCGCACGCCGAACACCATTTCCGACGCGATCGAAAACAGCAGCAAGCCGCCGGCGATGCGGAACGCCGGCAACGTGATCGACAAGGTGCGCAGCAGCCAGTCGCCGGCCAGCGCGGTGCCGGCGAGGATCGCGGCCGCGATCAGGCAGGCGCGCAGCGCCACGCTGCGGCGCGCGCGCTGCGGCAGGTCGTGGGTGATCCCGATGAAGGCCGGCACCAGGCCGACGGGATCGACCACGACGATCAGCGTGACCAAAGCGGAGATGAGGAATTCGACCGGCATGGCGAGGCGAATGGTATCGCTTTGCAGGTCGCATGGCGCGCAAAATGGCGCCCAAAAACCGCAACCGAAAGGGTTGCGCGGAGTTCCCGACGGACAACTATAACCTATTGAAATATAACGGAATATTATGCGGTACAGGCCGCCGTTTCGGGTGGCAATCGCAGGCGTGAATCAGCTAGAAAAATCGCCAGCAGAATCCGCGCAGGACGCGATCCTTGTCAGACACCGAAACTCCAAAATCGGGGGACGGAAGTCCCTCCGATGTGCGCCCCGTCTCGATTACCGAGGAGATGAAGCGCAGCTATCTCGATTACGCCATGAGCGTGATCGTGTCGCGCGCGCTGCCCGACGTGCGCGACGGCTTGAAGCCGGTGCACCGGCGCATCCTCTATTCGATGCACGAGCAGGGCCACACGCCCGACAAGAAATACGTCAAATCGGCGCGCGTGGTCGGCGACGTGATGGGCAAATATCACCCGCACGGCGACCAGGCGATCTACGACGCGCTGGTGCGCATGGCGCAGGATTTCTCCATGCGCCTGCAATTGATCGACGGGCAGGGCAATTTCGGTTCGGTCGACGGCGATCCGCCGGCGGCCATGCGCTACACCGAGTGCCGGCTTGGCGAAACCGGCGATGGCGCTGCTCGACGACATCGACAAGGACACCGTCGACTTCCAGGCCAACTACGACGGCAACGAGCACGAGCCGGTGGTTCTGCCGGCGCGCTTCCCGAATTTGCTGGTCAACGGCGCCGGCGGCATCGCGGTCGGCATGGCGACCAATATTCCGCCGCACAATCTCGGCGAAGTCATCGACGCCTGCATGGCGATGATCGACGATCCGGCGATCAGCATCGACGATCTCATCGAGATCGTGCCGGGCCCGGATTTTCCGACCGGCGGCATCATCCTCGGCCGCGCCGGCATCCGCAGCGCCTACCACACCGGCCGCGGCTCGGTCGTGATGCGCGGCAAGGTCGCCTTCGAGACCATCCGCAAGGAGCGCGAAGCGATCGTCATCACCGAAATTCCCTATCAGGTGAACAAGGCGACGATGGTCGAGCGCATCGCCGAACTGGTGCGCGAGAAGAAGATCGACGGCATCGCCGATCTGCGCGACGAGAGCGACCGCGACGGCTACCGCGTCGTGATCGAGCTCAAGCGCGACGCCGAGCGCGACGTCGTGCTCAACCAGCTCTATCGCTTCACGCCGCTGCAATCGAGCTTCGGCGTCAACACCGTGGCGCTCGACGGCGGCCGCCCGCTGCTGATGACGCTGAAGGACATGCTCACCGCCTTCGTCGCCTTCCGCGAAGAGGTGGTGTCGCGGCGCACCAAGCATCTGCTCGGCAAGGCGCGCGACCGCGCCCATGTGCTGGTCGGCCTGGCCATCGCGGTCGCCAATATCGACGAGGTGATCAAGCTGATCCGCGCCGCCAAAGACCCGAACGAGGCGCGCGAGGCCTTGATGGCGCGCGAATGGCCGGCCACCACCGCGGCCTCGCTGATCGAACTGATCGACGATCCGCGCCACAAAGTGTGCGCCAAGGGCACCGCGCGGCTGTCGGTCGAACAGGCCAAGGCGATCCTCGATCTGCGCCTGCAGCGGCTGACGGCGCTCGGCCGCGACGAGATCAAGGAAGAACTCGACAAGCTCGCCGCCGAGATCGCCGACTATCTCGACATTCTGCGCTCGCGCGCGCGCATCCAGACGATCATCAAGGACGAGCTGGCCGCGCTGAAAAAGGAATTCGCCACGCCGCGCCGCACCGTGATCGCCGAGGAAGAAGGCGAGATGGACGACGAAGACCTGATCCAGCGCGAGGACATGGTCGTCACCGTCTCGCATCTCGGCTACATCAAGCGCGTGCCGCTCTCGACCTATCGCGCGCAGAAGCGCGGCGGCAAAGGCCGCGGCGGCATGCAGGTGCGCGAGGAGGATTTCGTCAGCCGGCTGTTCGTGGCCTCCACGCACACGCCGGTGCTGTTCTTCTCCTCGGCCGGCCAGGTCTACAAGGAAAAGGTCTGGCGGCTGCCGCTGTCGGCGCCGCAGGCGCGCGGCAAGGCGCTGATCAACATCCTGCCGCTCGATCCGGGCGAGACCATCACCAGCATCATGCCGCTGCCCGAGGACGAGAAGACCTGGGGCCAGCTCGACGTGATGTTCGCCACCACCAAGGGCACGGTCCGGCGCAACAAGCTGTCCGACTTCGTCGAGGTGCGCCGCTCCGGCATCATCGCCATGAAGCTGTCGGAAGGCGAAGGCATCGTCGGCGTGCAGATCTGCACCGAAAAGGACGACGTGCTGCTCACCTCCTCCGGCGGCCAGTGCATCCGCTTCCCGGTCACCGACGTGCGCGTGTTCACCGGCCGCACCTCGATGGGCGTGCGCGGCATCGCGCTCGACGACGACGACAAGCTGATTTCGATGTCGATCCTGCGCCATGTCGATGGCCACCTCGGAAGAGCGCGCGGCCTATCTCAAGCGCGCCAATGCGGTGCGGCGAGCGGGCGGCGAAGAGGAGGCGGCGGCGGACGCCGAGGAGGCCGTGGGCGCGATCGAACTCGGCGAGAAGCGCTATGTCGAGCTGTCGGCGGCCGAGCAGTTCGTGCTGACGCTGTCGGAGCGCGGCTACGGCAAGCGCTCGTCGTCGTACGAATACCGCATCACCGGCCGCGGCGGCAAAGGCATCGTCGCCATGGATATCTGGGAGAAGGCCGACAAGAACGGCAAGAGCAAGCTGAAGCCGAAGATCGGCCGCCTGGTGGCTTCGTTCCCGATCGAGGAGGACGACCAGGTCATGCTGGTGACCGACGGCGGCAAGCTGATCCGCACGCCGGTCGCCGGCATCCGCATCGCCGGCCGCTCGACGCAAGGCGTGATCGTGCTCGACACCGCCGAGGACGAGCGCGTGGTGTCGGTCGAGCGCTTGAGCGAGGAAGAGGGCGAAGGCGAGTAGTCCTGAGCCGGGCCGGTTCAGCGCGCGCCGGCGCGCTCCAGAATCTTGATCATCTCCCCATAGCCGCGTCCGCGCGCCAGGCTCAGCGGAGTCTTGCCGGCGCGGTCGGCCTGATTGACGTTGGCGCCGGCCTGCACCAAGGCCTCGAGCACCGCGATGTGACGCTTGCCGCCATTGCCGAGCACGATCGACTCGATCAGGGCGGTCCAGCCCAGATTGTTGACGTGGTCGAGCGGTGCTTTGGCCGCGATCAGCGTGCGCACGATTTCGTCGTGTCCGAGATGCGCGGCGGCGATCAGCGCGGTGCCTTCATAGGGGCTGGTGATGTTCGCGGCCGAGCCGCCGCCCGCGAGCGCGAGTTTGAGCATGGCACGTCGTCGGCCACCGACGCGATGGTGACGATGTCGTATTTTTGCGCCTCCAGTGCATTCGGATCGGCGCCGAGCCGCATCAACGTGCGCGCCGCGTCCGGCTGGCGCATGAAGGCGGCCACATGCAACGGCGTGCGGCCGTGGCTGTCGCGGCTATCGATCGCGGTGCCGGATGCCGCGAGCCGTTCGATGGTCGCGGTATCGCCCTTGGCCGCGGCGGCATGCAGGCCGCTATAGGCCTGAAGCTCTGCCGGGCTCGGCGCGATCTGCGCCGATGCCGGCATCGCCAGCGCCAAAAAAACCAGCCATGCCGCCATCATGCCGCTTCGGTCCACCTGCCGCATCGGCGCTCAATCGATCTTCAAATTGAGCGACTGCACGATCGGCGCCCATTTCTTCTGTTCGCCCGCAATATGATCGGCGAGATCCTTCGGCGTGCCGCCGCGCGGCTGCGCGCCGAGCTTGGCGAGCGCGCTTTTCATCGGCTCGGCGTTGACCGCGGCATTGGTGGCGGCGTTGAGCTTGGCGATGATGGCGGGCGGGGTGTCGTGCGGCGCCATCAGCGCGGTCCAGGCGCCGCTGGTGACCGCCGGGAAGCCGGCTTCCGGCATGGCTGGGCACGTCCGGCAATTCGGCTGCGCGTTTCGGCCCGACGACGGCGAGCGCGCGCAATTTGCCGTCATTGATCAGTTGCAGCGAGGTCGCCAACGTATCGAAGGTCATCTGCACCTCGCCGGCCACCACGGCGATGAGCGCGGGGCCGCCGCCCTTGTAGGGCACGTGCACGATGTTGGCGCCGCTCAGCGACTTGAACAGTTCGGCGTTGAGATGCGGCAGCGTGCCGACGCCGCCGGTCGAATAATTGAGCTTGCCGGGATTGGCCTTGGCATAGGCGACGAGTTCGGCCACCGATTTGAACGGCAGCTGCGGATTGACCACCAGCACCTGCGGCGTCTCCGCGATCAGCGCCACGGGCGCGAAGCTCGAAGCGTCGTAGCCGGCGTTCTTGTAGATCATCGGGCTCATGATCAGCCCGCTCGCCGCCGACACCATCAGCGTATAGCCGTCCGGATCGGCGGCGGCCGCCTGCTTGGAGCCGATGGTGTTGCCGGCGCCCGGCCGGTTCTCGACGAAAACGGTCTGCCCGAGCGCCGCCGGCAGCGCATTGCCGATCAGCCGCGCCATCACGTCGACCGGGCCGCCGGCCGGCGTCGGCACGATGATGCGGATCGGATGGTTCGGATAGGGCTGGGCGAGGGCGGGAGTGGCCAACAGCAGTGCGGCTGCCGCAAGAACGACCCGGCGCATGGTCTCTCCCGTGGGATTTCTGGCGTGGCAGCGGGAGCCTAACGCACGGTCGGCAAAAAAGCTTGCCCCCGGACTTGCGGTCCGGGGGCGGGGGCGCGTCGTCTGAAAGGGGGTGGCGACCGGAGGGGGTTAGGTCCGGCCGCCGAGGCGGGGGGACGCCTATTGGGAGAGGCGATCGGTGGTGACCAGGCGGATCTTCTGGTTGCCGAACTCGGTGCCGACGCAGCGCAGATAGGGCCAGGGCCGTTGCGCGCAGGCCATCATCGGGGCGGTCGTCGGCCTGCGGCAGCGAGGTGGCGTCGACCGGGGCGGCGGGAGCGGAAAGGATGGTGACGGCGGCGGCGATGGCGGCTGCAACCATAATGGCGGTGGTGGTTTTCATCATGACGGTCCCCTGTTTTCTGGCCTTAAGCCCGGCCTTAACCATTGGTCGCCGGGGTCGCCGGAAAAGGTTCAAAGGCCCCGCCGGTGGCGGCCTTGCAGGGGGGCAAAGGGCCGGGGTAGACCCCGGCCATGCCGCGAACCGCCCTTTATGCCGGCTCGTTCGACCCGGTCACCAACGGCCATCTCGACGTGGTGCGCCACGCCGTCCGGCTGGCCGACAAGCTGGTGCTGGCGATCGGGGTCAATCCCGGCAAGGCGCCGCTGTTTTCCGCCGACGAGCGGCTGGCCATGCTGCAGGAGACTCTGCGCGCCGCTCGCGCGCGAGGCCAAATGCGAACTCGCCTGCGTCACCTTTTCCGGTCTGGTGGTCGAGGCGGCGCGCCAGGCCGGCGCGACCCTGCTGATCCGGGGCCTGCGCGACAGCACCGATTTCGACTACGAAATGCAGATGGCGGGCATGAACGAGGCGATGGCGCCCGGCATCCAGAGCGTGTTCCTGCCGGCCTCGCCGATGGTGCGCCCGATCACCGCCACATTGGTGCGCCAGATCGCCGGCATGGGCGGCGACGTATCCGCCTTCGTGCCGGCCGCGGTCGCCGCGCGCCTGAAAAAGAAATTCGCCCGCTAACGCGCGCGTCCGTCCACCCAATCCGAGGAGTTCAATGACAAGCCGTCGATCGATTCTGACGCTCGCGCCCGCGCTGCTGCTGGCCGCGCTCGCAACACCGGCCTTCAGCCAGTCGGGCAACCTCGCCAATCCGGCCGCGCTCAAGGAGCAGGCGCCGGCGACCTACAAGGTGCAAGTTCGACACCAGCAAGGGCGTGTTCGTGGTGCAGGTGAACGCGCGCCTGGGCGCCGCAAGGCGCCGACCGCTTCTACAATCTGGTGAAGAACGGCTTCTACGACAACGTGCGCTTCTTCCGCGTGATCTCCGGCTTCATGGTGCAGTTCGGCATCAACGGCGATCCGGCGGTGATGGCGCGCTGGCGCGACGCCCAGATCCCGGACGATCCGGTCACCCAGAGCAACAAGCGCGGCATGATCACCTTCGCGACCGCCGGCCCGAACACGCGCACGACGCAGGTGTTCATCAACTTCGCCGACAACAGCCGGCTCGACGGCATGGGCTTTGCGCCGTTCGGCCAGGTCGTGTCGGGCATGAACGTGGTCGACGCGCTCAACGCCGAATACGGCGAGGGCGCGCCGCGCGGCCGCGGTCCCGACCAGGGCCGCCTGCAGCAGCGAAGGCAATGCCTATCTGGCGAAGGATTTCCCGCGGCTGGACTTCGTGAAGAAGGCGACGATCGAGCGCTGACGCAACTGTCGTGCGTCCCGGCGCTTGTCGCCGAGCACCATTGACAGCCAAAAGGAGACTTACAATGGCCAAACCCGAAGACACGCTCACGCTGGAAACCACCAAGGGCAAGGTGGTGATCGCCATGCGGCCCGATCTCGCGCCCGGCCATGTCGCGCGCATCAAGGAACTGGTGAAAGAGGGCTTCTACGACGGCATCGTGTTCCACCGCGTGATCGACGGCTTCATGGCGCAGACCGGCTGCCCGCAGGGCACCGGCACCGGCGGCTCCGGCAAGAAGCTCAAGGCCGAGTTCAACAAGGAGCCGCATGTGCGCGGCACGGTGTCGATGGCGCGCGCGGCCAGCCCGGATTCCGGCGACAGCCAGTTCTTCATCTGCTTCGACGACGCCCGCTTCCTCGACAACCAGTACACCGCCTGGGGCAACGTGATCGAGGGCATGGAGAACGTCGACAAGATCAAGCGCGGCGAGCCGGTGAGCAATCCCGACAAGATCGTCAAGGCGACGATGGGGGCGTAACTATCCCTCGCCAGGCAAGCGCTGCCGTCATGCGCCGCGTAGGCGGGGCATCCAGCAATCGCCGCCGTCGGTTTGATCCTCAACGCCAGCGGCTACTGGATTGCCCGCCATCGCGGGCAATGACGCGAGAGGCATGCGCACCGACCTGTTCGATTTCGAGCTGCCGGCCGACCGCATCGCGCTGCGGCCGGCGAGCCCGCGCGACGCCGCGCGGCTGCTGGTGGTGCGGCCGGGCGCGGCGCCCGAACTTGAAGACCGCACCATCGCGCGATCTGCCGGACCTGCTGCAGCCGGGCGACTGCCTGGTGGTCAACGACAGCAAGGTGATCGCCGCCCGGCTCAAGGGCCGGCGCATCGGGCGGGGCGCGACCGAGCCCGAGATCGAGGCCACCCTGCACAAGCGGCTCGACGGCTCGCATTGGCGGGCCTTCATCCTCGGCGCCAAGAAGGTCGCAGGTCGGCGATACGCTGCGTTTCGGCACCGAGGGGCGGGTCTGTTTCCTCGGCGAACTCGATGCTCAAGTTTCACAGAAAGATGAAGGAGGCGAGGTAACCCTTTCATTTTCCTTCCATGGTCCGGTTCTCGACCAGGCCATTGCCGAGCGCGGCGCGATGCCGCTGCCGCCCTATATCGCCTCCCGCCGCGCGCCCGACGACCAGGACCGGGCCGATTATCAGACCGCTGTTCGCCCACGCCGAAGGCTCGGTGGCGGCGCCGACCGCCGGGCCTGCATTTCACCGACGAACTGCTGGCGCGGCTGACGGCAGCGCGGCATCGCCGTCCACAAGGTGACCCTGCATGTCGGCGCCGGCACCTTCCTGCCGGTGAAGGCCGACGACACCGAAGGCCACAAAATGCATGCCGAATTCGGCACGGTGTCGGCCGAGGTGGCGGAGGCGCTCAACGCCGCGCGCGCCGAGGGCGGGCGGATCGTGGCGGTCGGCTCGACCGCGCTGCGGCTGCTTGGAAAGCGCGGCCGGCGAGGACGGCAAACTGCAGCGCGTTTGCCGGCGAAACCGCGATTTTCATCACGCCCGGCTACAAGTTCCGCGCGGTCGACCTGATGCTGACCAATTTCCATCTGCCGCGCTCGACGCTGTTCATGCTGGTGTCGGCCTTCAGCGGGCTCGACACGATGCAGCGCGCCTATCGCGCATGCGATCGCGAGCGGCTATCGCTTCTATTCCTACGGCGATGCCTGTCTGCTTTATCCTGCCGGCCGATGAGCGAACCCTTTTCCTTCCGCCTGATCGCGACCGACGGCGCCGCGCGCCGCGGCGAATTCGTCACGCCGCATGGCGCGCGTGCAGACGCCGGCCTTCATGCCGGTCGGCACGCAGGCGACGGTGAAAGGGCTTGCGCCCGAGGATGTGCGCGCCACCGGCGCCGAGATCGTGCTCGGCAATACCTATCATCTGATGCTGCGGCCCGGCGCCGAGCGCATCGCCGCGCTCGGCGGCCTGCACAAATTCATGAACTGGCCGCTGCCGATCCTGACCGACTCCGGCGGCTTCCAGGTGATGTCGCTGTCGGACCTGCGCAAGCTGACCGAGCAGGGCGTCACCTTCCGCTCGCATCTCGACGGCGCCATGGTGGAGCTGTCGCCCGAACGCGCCATCGAAATCCAGGCGCTGCTCGGCGCCGATATTTCCATGCAGCTCGACGAATGCCTGAAGCTGCCGGCGGCGCGCGACGAGATCGCGCGCGCCATGCAACTGTCGCTGCGCTGGGCCGAGCGCAGCAAGCGCGCCTTCGAGGGCAGGGCGCGCGAAGGCTATGCCCTGTTCGGCATCGTGCAGGGCGGCGACGATCTGGCGCTGCGCGGCGAGAGCGCGCGGGCGCTCACCGATATCGGCTTCGACGGTTACGCCATCGGCGGGCTTGCGGTCGGCGAGCCGCAGGAGGTGATGCTCAAGATCGTCGCGGAGACCGCGCCGATGCTGCCGGCGGATCGCCCGCGCTATCTGATGGGCGTCGGCACGCCGCACGATCTGCTGGAAGCGGTCGCGCGCGGCATCGACATGTTCGATTGCGTGCTGCCGACCCGCAACGGCCGCCACGGCATGGCCTTCACCCGCTTCGGCTCGATCAATCTGTCGAATGCGCGCCACGCCAACGATCCGCGCCCGCTCGACGAGCAGAGCGCGCATCCGGCGGCGCGCACTTATTCGCGCGCCTATCTGCATCATCTGACCAAGGCCAACGAGATCCTGGGCCAGGTGCTGCTCTCGACCATCAATCTCGCCTATTACCAGGAGCTGATGGCCGGCATGCGCGAGGCCATCGCCGCCGGGCGTTTCGCCGAATTCCGCGCCGCCACCATGGCGCAGTGGGCAGCAGGGCGATATTGCCTGCCGCTGTCCGGGGTTGTCGCGTGCACCGCTTGGCTAAAGCCAGCCCATGAACGTCCAACCTGCCTTCCTCGCCAAGCGCCGCAAGCCGCGCTTCAAGCTGCCGCCGGGCAGCTGCGACGCCCATTGCCACGTGTTCGGGCCGGGCGACAAGTTTCCCTATGCGCCGAACCGGCGCTACACGCCGGCCGACGCGCCGAAGGAAATGCTGGCGGCGCTGCACGCCATCTCGGCATCGACCGCGCCGTGATCGTGCAGGCGAGCTGCCACGGCACCGACAATGCGGCGATGCTCGACTGCATCGCGTCCGATCCCAAGCGCTATCGCGGCGTCGCCATTGTCGACGACAGCTTCACCGACGCCGATTACGACAAGCTCGACCGCGGCGGCGTGCGCGGCGTGCGCTTCAATTTCGTCAAGCATCTGGGCGGCGCGCCCGACATGGCCGTGTTCAACCGCGTCATCGACCGCATCAAGGGTCGCGGCTGGCATGTGGTGCTGCATCTCGATGCGCCCGACATCGTTCCGCTCTCCGACATGATCCGGCAAGCTGCCGCTGCCGTTCGTGATCGACCATATGGGGCGGGTGCCGTCGGCGGCCGGCGTCGATCAGCCGCCGTTGCGCGCTTTGATCGAGCTTTCGCGGCTGGAAAATTGCTGGATCAAGGTGTGCGGCTCCGAGCGCATTTCCATGCCGCCTTATGCGGCGGCGGTGCCGATTGCCCACGCGCTGGTCGAAGCGGCGCCCGACGCGCGTGCTGTGGGGCACCGATTTCCCGCATCCGAATGCCACCCACGAGGCCGACGAGGCCGATCTGGTCGATCTGGTGCCGCAATTTGCGCCCGAGGCGCTGGCGCAAAAGCGCCTGCTGGTGGACAATCCGGCGCGGCTTTATGGTTTCGACTAATAAAAAGAAAAGCGACGCAACATCCATGGAGGATTGACAATGAGCAATCAGACAATTCTCGCCGTTGCGCGCTGCTGGCGCTGCCGGCGGCGTTGATGTTGGCGCTGGCGCCGGTCAATCCGGCGCAGGCGGCCTGGCCGGAAAAGCCGATCAAGCTGGTGCTGCCGTTCGGCGCCGGCGGCGTCGCCGACGTCACCTCGCGCATCATGGCCGACAAGCTCAGCCAGAAATTCGGCCAGCGCGTCGTGATCGAGAACATGCCGGGCCCCGGCGGCATCGCCGCCGCGCGCGCGGTGGCCGGCGCCGCGCCCGACGGCTACACCATGGCGCTGGTCACCAACGGCACCGCGATCAGCGTGGCGGCGTTCAAGAGCCTGCCGTTCGATCCGGTGAAGGATTTCGCGATGGTGTCGATGGTCGGCACCTTCGATCTGGTGTTCGTGGTCAATGCCGAGTCCGAATACAAGACGCTGGGCGATTTCATCAAGGCGGCCAAGGCGCAGCCCGGCAAGCTCAACATCGGCACCATCTCGGTCGGCGGCACGCAGAATCTCGGCGGCGAACTGTTCAAGTCGGCCGGCAATCTCAATGTGCAGATCGTGCCATACAAGACGTCGCCGGACATCGTGGTGGCGCTGCTGCGCAACGACGTGCAGATGATGGTCGATTTCCCGCCGGCGGTGCAGGGTCAGGTCACCGACGGCAAGCTGCGCATGCTGGCGACCTCCAGCCCGAAGGCTTCGCCGCTGTTTCCCGGACATGCCGACGGTCGATGCAGGCCGGCGTGAAGGGCTACGAGGTGATCTCGTGGAACGGCGTCGGTGCGCCGAAGGGCACGCCGAAAGAGGTCATCGACACCATGAACAAGGCGATGCACGAAGTGCTGGCGATGCCCGAGGTGAAGGAGCAATTCGCCAAGGTCGGCGTCGTCGCGCAGCCAAGCACGCCGGACGAATTGATGGCGCGGCTCACCTCCGACATCAAGAAATGGAACGACGTCATCGACAAGGCGGGCATTCCGAGGAAATAAGCCGGAAGGTTATTTACGGCCCGCCGTAGAGCCAGGCGATGCCGTCGTAGCTTGCTCCGTGGTGCGGCCGCCGACCGCCATGTCGCGCAATTCGGCGGTGACGCCGCGCGCGTGATAGAACTCGCCATAGACCCGCGCCATGATCTGCATGCGCGCGGTGCGCAGATAGCGCTCCTGCTCGATAGGCCTTGAACGCGGCCGGCAGATCGTCGGGCGAGGCCGCCACTTTCTCCGCCAGCACCACCGCGTCCTCGGTCGCCATGCAGGCGCCTTGCGCGAGATATTGCAGCATCGGATGCGCGGCATCGCCGAGCAGCGTGACGCGGCCTTGCGTCCAGTTCTTCACCGGCTCGCGGTCGCACAGCACCCACATGCGCCAGGTCTCGATCCGCTCGAGCAGGCGCAGCACTTCCGGCCGCAGGCCCTTGAAATGCTTCCAGAGCAGATCCTTGCTGCCTTCGGCGTTCCAGCCTTCCTCGTAATGATCGGAATGGAACACCGCGACCAGATTGTAGAGCTCGCCGCGGCGCAGCGGATAATGCACGAAGTGGGAGCGCGGGCCGGCCCACAGCACCACGTCCGGACGCCACAGATCCTCGGGCACCTCGGTCGCGCTTGAGCACGGCGCGATAGGCGATGTGGCCGGACACGCGCGGCTTGCCGTCGCCGACGATGCGCTCGCGGATCTTCGACCACATGCCGTCGCAGCCGATCAGCGCGCGGCCCTCGACGCGCTCGCCGTTTTCGAGCGTGACGGTGACGCGGTCGCCGTGATCCTCGAAGCCGTCGACCCGCCGGCTGGTTTCCAGCGTGATCAGATTGCTGCCCTGGCAGGCTTTCAGGAAGGTGCCGTGGATGTCGGCGCGATGGGTGACCGCGTAAGGCTGGCCGAAGCGCGCGAAGAACGCGTGCGTCGAGCGGAATGTGGGTGATCAGCTTGCCGGTGAGCGCATCGCGCATTTCCTGCGCCGGCGGACGGTGGGCATCGGCCAGCACCGCGTCCTTGAGACCGATCTTTTCCAGCACGCGGAAGATATTGGGGCCGAGCTGGATGCCGGCGCCGACCTCGCGGAATTCAGGCGACTGCTCGAACACGCGGACGGCAAATCCCTGGCGCGCCAGCGCATAGGCCGTGACCAGGCCGCCGATGCCGCCGCCGGAGATCAGAAAGGGGGCGGAGCCACCATTGGTGCGGGCCATGGCATTACCTCAGTAAGCACTGGGATCGAGTTGCGCGCGCACGATAAAACGCGCGCGCGCCGGACGCAAAGCGTCGTCACGGGCACGAAAAAGCCCGCCGGCTGGGCCGGCGGGCTTCATTCGCAAAGGTCGGTTGCTTATTTCGTCAATTGGCCGCGGATTTCGCCGCCCTTGTTGGCGGCGGTGTGGACGTTGACGTACCACTTGCCGGCCATCATGTCGGCGGCCTGGGCGTCGGTCAGCGTGGCCGAGCCTTCGAACGAGCCTTTGTCGGCGCCGGCGATCGGGACCACCACGCCGCCGTTCTTGCCGGCTTCGCCGGCGTGGAAATGGGCGGCGGTGGCCGGGCCGGTCAGGCCGGTAGTAGCTGCCCTTCCAGGTCAGTTTCTTGCTGGCGGTGTCGTAGGTCGCGGTCACCGAGCCGGTGCCCTTGCTGTCGTTGGGCGGGACCTCGCTGGACGCCTTCAGGTCGGCCTTCAGATTGACCATGGCCGCCATGGACGGGGTGGCGAACGCCAGTGCGGCGGCGCAGGCGAGAGCGGCCAGAGTGGACCGCAGAAATCGTCGATTTCATGGGTGCTCCTCCTTGAACAGGCTGGTGTGCAGCCTTACAGGCAAACACCGCAGCCTAGCATCTATTCCGGCGGCACGCGCACTCAATGGGTCGTGAGCGGGATCGAGGTGCTGGAGGACTTGCCCGCAGGCGTCGCATTCCCAGTGATGGCGGATTTCGCCGCCTTCGACGAATTCCGACATGACCGGGGCGACCATCACAGTCGCCGCAGTGCGGGCAGTGCGCGGGGGTGGCAAAGGCGCGAATGCGTGAGAGCCTGGCCGTGTCGATATGAAGCTGCATGGTCTAAGGCCTCCTGTGGTCGTCGTGTTGCGGTTCGATGGTCCTCCTCAGAACCGATGGCTTTGGGTATCGGGACATCGTGGCGATGCCGAGACGCTTTGGTGAAACTGTGGTGACCGGAACGATAAAGTTTTGCGACAGTATGCGGGGAACCAAACCACGACCCGTGCAGATAAACAGCGCGTATCCGGGACGCCGCCGCGATCCGGCAATCGCATGCCGCATTGCGGCGAACACGGTTTCGACGATTTCGTTAAAAGCGGCCGCGCTGCGCCATAGAACATTTGTTCCGCAGCCATTTGCACCCTTGCCGCTGTATCTGGATGCGTTGCCGCCGATGCAGTAGAATTCAAACCGTTGGACGAAAAAAACCGTAGGTTAAAGCGACGTGAGCGTATCGAGAGGGAGCGCGAGCTATGAGAGTTATTATTGGCGTGTTGATGGCGATGCTCATGGCCGGCCCAGCCTATTCGCAAATGCCCTCGATCAATTTGCTGCACGAAAAAAAGCCGCTCACGCCCCAAGAAGAAGAGCGGCAAAAGGAAATCGATCAGGCCTATAAGAACGCCACCAAAAAAATCCCCGACCAGAAGGCGGCCTCCGATCCGTGGGGCAGTATGCGCGACACCGGCGGTAGCCAGTGCAAACCCGCGGGCGAACTCAGGCCCCGCCAGAGCGCGCTAGTCGTTTAGCCGCCACGCGCGCCGATGCGGAGGAATCTGGGACGCCGTCGGTGGCTGACCCATTGTTTTTATTGGTGAGCGCGGCGGGAACTCGAACCCGCGACCACTTGATTAAAAGTCAAGTGCTCTACCACCTGAGCTACGCGCCCTTCACTTTGCGCATGATCTTATCCGAAAACCGGTACCATCCCCGATCAAGTCGAGGACATGCTTTTCGGGATCATGCGCTGAGCGCGGGTTTACGGGCGCGCCCATGCCCGGTCAATAGGCGCTTTTCGCCGCCATTGTTGAACTCGCGCACGGCCCCGCGATTTGCTACATCTACCAATCGCGCGGCCGCGTTCGCCGCCGCCGGAGCAAGACATGCCGATCGTCAACCGCGTCGCCGACCTGCACAACGACATCACCGACTGGCGGCGCGATCTGCATGCCCATCCGGAACTGATGTACGACGTGCACCGCACCGCGGCTTCGGTCGCCGACAAGCTCAAAGCCTTCGGCTGCGACGAGGTGGTGGCCGGCATCGGCCGCACCGGCGTGGTCGGCGTCATTCGCGGCCGCAAGGGCGGCTCGGGCAAGGCGATCGGGCTGCGCGCCGACATGGACGCGCTGCCGATCGAGGAGGCCACCGACCTGCCGTACAAATCGACCGTGCCGGGCAAGATGCACGCCTGCGGCCATGACGGCCACACCGCCATGCTGCTTGGCGCCGCGCGCTATCTGGCCGAGACGCGCAATTTCGCCGGCACCGCGGTGGTGATCTTCCAGCCGGCGGAAGAGGGCGGCGCCGGCGGCAAGGCCATGCTCGATGACGGCATGATGGACCGCTTCGGCATCGGCGAAGTCTACGGCATGCACAATTATCCCGGCATGCCGGTCGGCCGCTTCGGCATTCGCGCCGGCCCGATGATGGCGGCGGCCGATCATCTGACGATCGACATCGAGGGCGTCGGCGCGCACGCGGCGCGCCCGCATCTCGGCATCGACACCGTTCTGGTCGGCGCGCAGATCATCAACAACATCCAGTCGATGGTGTCGCGCAATGTCGATCCGCTGAAATCGGCGGTGGTGTCGATCTGCATGTTCCAGGCCGGCAATACCGACAACGTCATTCCGCAGACCGTGCGATTGCGCGGCACCGCGCGCAGTCTGGACGCCGACGTGCGCGATCTGCTGGAAAAGCGGCTGCACAGGTGGTGGAAGGAACGGCGGCCGCCTTACGGCGCCAAGGCCAAGCTCACCTACCGGCGCGGTTATCCGGTGCTGGTGAACCACGAGCAGCAGACCGACTTCGCGGCCTCGGTGGCGAGCGAGATCGTCGGCGGCACCCAAGTCGACACCACGCTGCCGCCGATGATGGGCGCGGAAGATTTTTCCTTCATGCTGCAGGCGCGGCCGGGCGCCTTCATCTGGGTCGGCAACGGCGACAGCGCCGGGCTTGCATCACCCGGGCTACAATTTCAACGACGACGTGATCCCGTTCGGGACGTCGTATTGGGTGAAGCTGGTGGAGACGGCGCTGGGCGCATGATCCCGAAAAGTGGGAACCGGTTTTCGGGATCAGATCATGCGCAAGAAAATAAAGAGCTAAATTACTGAACCAGCTCGCCGTGCTCTTGCGCGACCTGCGCCACCTGGACTGCTTGACCGCCTGCACGACTTGCGCCGGCACTGTGGTTGCACGTGGCGCTGGCGATCGGCGCGCGCCGGCCCAGCAGTTCGGCAAACCGCGCATCGAGCGCTGCGCCAGTAGGCGAAATCGTTGAGCCGCGTGCGCTCGATCACGGCCAGGCCGACGGCCGCGATGAACGGCAGGCTCTGGATCACCAGCACGACCGCGAAGATGTTGATCTCGCGGATTTCCTTGTAATTGGTGGCAACCAGCACCACCGCGCTGGACGATCAGCAGGCCCGCCAGCACCGCTTCCCAGAAGGCGTGGAAATCGGTCGATGCGGCGCAGGCCGCCTTTGGCGGTGCGCACGAACGGCAGATGATCCTTGATCACGCCGAAGCCGACCGCGCGCGCCACCGTCCATTGCACCGACATGGCCGCGAACACCGAGCCGAGCAGCTGGCCGTTATCGGTGCGCACGCGCAGCCGATACAGCGTCACGAAATGCGCCACCGACACGATGAAGCTGGCGATGATCGGAATCGTGAGAATGCGGTCGGGCACCGCGATGTCGAGGAAGGCGATGACCGGCACCCAGACGATATTGAGGATGGCGACCATGACGCCGAGGCTTTCGGCGCCGAGCCAATTGAGCCAGCCGAGCGCGAATTCGCGCTTCTGATCGCGGCGTGAGCCGGCTGCGCGCCCGGCAGGAAACGGCGCCAGTGCTTCTTCAGGATCTGGAATCCGCCATAGGCCCAGCGATGGCGCTGCTTCTTGTAGGCCTCGAAGCTGTCGGGCAACAGGCCGTGGCCGTAGCGCCGGTTGGTGTAGTGCGCCTGCCAGCCGAGCTCGAGCAGCGTGAGGCCGAGATCGGTGTCCTCGCAGATCGTGTCGCTCGACCAGCCGCCGGCGGCCTCGAGCGCGCTGCGGCGCACCAGGCACATGGTGCCGTGCACGACGATGGCGTTGTATTCATTCCGCTGCACCATGCCGATGTCGAAGAAGCCGGCATATTCGCCGTTCATGGCGTGATGCATCACGCTGCGCTCGCCGTCGCGGTGATCCTGCGGCGCCTGCACCAGGCCGACGGTCGGATCGCGGAACAGCGGCACCAGATCCTTCAGCCAGTCCGGATGCACGACGTAATCGGCGTCGATGATGCCGATCACCTCGGCGTCGGCCGCGGTGTGCACCATGGCCAGCCGCAACGCGCCGGCCTTGAAGCCCGCGAGATTGTCGGCGCGCACGAACTTGAAGCGGTCGCCGAGCGCGCGGCAATGTTCCTCGATCGGCAGCCACATCGCCGGATCCGGCGTGTTGTTGATCACCAGCACGCATTCGAAATTCGGGTAGTCGAGCCGGGCGACGGCGTCGAGCGTCTGCTTGAGCATCTCCGGCGGCTCGTTGTGCGCCGGGATGTGAATCGAGACTTTCGGCGCGGGCGGCGTCGGGCACCAGCGGCGGCGCGTCGATCAGACGGCCGCGGCTTGCGGCCGAAGGCGATCGCCGCGATCTCCTCGATGCGCGACAGCGCGATGATGATCAGCGGGATCAGCAGCAAGGTGCCGAACGCCGAGCGCGAAGGCGGCGCCCGGCACAAAATAATGTCCGTTCCAATAGGCGAACACGGCGGCGAACCAGGCGCCGACCACGTTGGCTGCGGCCGCGAGCGTGGCCGTCTGCCACACCGTCACCGTGTTCATCGCCAGGATCGGCAGCGACAGCAGCACGCTCACGCAGCAACGCGATGCCGGCGAGCCGCCAATGATCGGGGTCGGTGATGATGCCGGTCCAGCTGAACTTGGGATGACGCGAGGCGTCGAGCAGGCCCCAATACGGGACCGACGCCGCCTTCGAAGATCTTCCACGGCTGGTCGATGGCTTCGACGATATTGTAGTCGATGCCATAGGCCTCGGCGCGCGAGACGAAATCGCGCAGCACGATCGCCTGCTCGATGCGGCCGGGATTGGCGTTCTTGAAATTGTAGCCGGCGCTCGGCCAGCCGAACTCGGCGATCACGATGCGTTTGCCGGGATACAGGCGGCGCAAGTTTTCGTAGCCGCCGATGGCGGCATCGACGGCGCTTTTCTCGGAGACGCCTTCCCAGTAAGGCAGGATGTGGACGGCGATATAGTCGACCGCCGACACAAGTTCGGGATGGTCGCGCCACACGCTCCAGATTTCACCGGTGGTGACCGGCATCGACGTCGAGCGCTTGACCCGTTGAATGAACTGGATCAGGTCGCCAACCTTCACGTCGTCGCGGTAGATCGTTTCGTTGCCGACCACGATGCCGGAGATGTTGCTGTGGCGTTTGGCGAGATCGATGACGGAGCGGATTTCGCGCTCGTTGCGATCCTGGTTCTTGTCGATCCAGGCGCCGACCGTGACCCGCATTCCGAACTCGGAGGCGATGCCGGGCACCAGTTCCACGCCGCCGGTGGACGGAATAGGTGCGGACCGCGCGCGTCAGCGGCGCCAGCAGCTTGAGATCGGCGCGAATTTGCTCGGCGCGCGCAATGCCGCCGGAATCGGGATGGGAGGAGCCCTCGAACGGGGCGTAGGAAACGCTGGCCAATTGGCCGTCGAAATTGGGTGCGCTGATGTGATCGCGGACTAAGGCCCACAACCCTGCATGCACGCACGCCACGAGGGCGATTACGGCAGCGACGGTGCGCATAGACTTAACTACCAAGTGGGGCAGGAGTGCAGACCCTTGAACCCGTCCCCTGGGCTCAGCCAATGCTTGGTCTGCGGCAACGCAGCGTAGCTCGGCATCAGGTACTGATTCAAGTAATCAGCGGACATGGCAAATCCTAGTCACGCGCATGACTTCCGAAAAATATTTTCAGGAGAGCAACGCAGTCAGCGCGGGGTGGTTCCGCCCGAAGTTGCGGCCGGCGCCTTGGCGGAGGCCTCCGGCGGGGTCGGCGGCAGGCCGGGATTGAGCCAGCAGGCATGGACCCGGCCATTCAGGGTCTCCTGGGCCTTGGGATCGATATTTCCCTGCCGGACCAGGCAGCGGAAAGTGGCCTGGATATGGGCGCTGGGGCAGCCGAACCGGTCGTAAAGGTCGAGATGGCGGAAGGCGGTGTCGAGGTCGTCCCGCCAGAGCAGGCTGACCACGCGGCGGCCCAGCCAGACGCATTCCGGGTTGCCGGCCGGCCCGGTGAGCAGTCGGGTGGCTTCGGCGATTTCGTCGATCTTCTTCTGGCCTTCCTTGACGGTGTCGGCGGCCGGTTTTTGCGGCTCGGGCGGCTTGCCGTCGCCGCTTTGGGCGAAGGCCGCGGTGGCCGTTAAACTGAAGGCCGCCATGCAGAGCACGGCACAGAACTGACGCAACTTGAATGGTAACGGCATTGTCCCGCCGGTGTTGATTAAGCCGCCCGCCCGATTTCCGGTCTGCTTTGGGACCGGATTGGGACGCTAATACGGCATTTGCTGCCGGCCGCCCCGGCGGTCTCTTGCCCTTAAAAGGCCCACCCCCAGACTTGGACCACAGACTTGAACGGAAACATGGGGCGCTAAAACTTGGCCTCAACCGGACGGTTTTGTCCAGCGCCTCGGCGATCCTTGCTTAAGGTCGCCGACCTTGGCAGCGCCGGGCGCCCGCTATAAGCCGTCCGGTGGCTCGTAATCCGCCGAATTGGGTCCGTCGATGCGCCTTGGTCTAGCCTGCCTCGTTGTGTCGGCGCTGGTGATAGCCGCCGTCTGGGCCTGGCTCGGTCCCCCGCTGCCGATGCCGCAATCCCCGCTCGCAGCCGGCGAAAAGCTCTATTGCCTGTCCTATGCCCCGTTCCGGGGCGCCCAGACCCCGCTCGATCCCACGACCCGGATATCCGCGGCCCAGATCGAGGAGGATTT
This sequence comes from uncultured Alphaproteobacteria bacterium, assembly GCA_963781875.1. Taxonomy (GTDB): domain Bacteria; phylum Pseudomonadota; class Alphaproteobacteria; order Rhizobiales; family Xanthobacteraceae; genus Pseudolabrys. The sequence goes on along the minus strand of CAWAHP010000004.1, from coordinate 323,729 downwards.
GTCCCGGCTGGCCCGGCTGACCGACTGCGTGCGGACCTATTCGGTCGACTACGGTCTCGACCAGATCGCCGGGATCGCCGCCCGCCACGGCCTCAAGGTGATGCAGGGGCTCTGGCTGTCGAGCCATCCCGAGAAGAACGTCGTGCAGATCGAAACCGCGGTCGCGCTGGCCAAACGCTATCCCGGCACGATCCGCGCCGTGGTGGTCGGCAACGAGGTGCTTTTGCGCGGCGAAATGTCGGCAACAGACCTGGCCAACACCATCCGCGCGGTCAAAGCGCGGGTACCGGTGCCGGTGACCTATGCCGATGTGTGGGAGTTCTGGCTGCGCAACCGCGACGTCGCCGCCGCTGCCGACTTCATCACCATCCATATCCTGCCCTATTGGGAGGATTTCCCGATTCCTGCGCGTAATGCAGCCGCCCATGTGGCGTCGATCCGCAGCCAGTTGGTCAGCGCCTTTGCGGGCAAGGAAGTCATCATTGGCGAAGTCGGCTGGCCGAGCGCGGGACGCATGCGCGAGGGCGCGTTGCCGTCGCCGGCGAACCAGGCGCGCGTCATCCAGGACGTGCTGGCGCTCGCCGCGCGCGAGAAATTCCACGTCAACGTGATCGAGGCCTTCGATGAGCCGTGGAAGCGCGCGCTCGAAGGCACCGTCGGCGGCCACTGGGGATTGCTCGACGACGCCAGCCGCGCGCCGAAGTTCGAATGGGGCGTGGCGGTATCGAACCATCCGCTGTGGCGATGGCAGGCGGCGGGTGGAATTGTCTTCGCCGTGCTGGTGTTCGGCGCGGCATTCGCCGCCCGGCGCGGCGGGCCGGCGCCGCTCGCGCTCTGGCTGGCGGTGACCGCGAACGCTGCCGTCGGCGGCGTTTTGATCGGCTGGACCATCGCCAATGTGCCGGTCGAAAGCCTTGGGCTTGGCGGTTGGCTGCGCTCGCTGGCGCTCGCTGGCGTCGCGTTGCTGGCGCCGCCGGTGGTCAGCGCGGCGATCATGCGCGGCACGCCAATTCCGCGATTGTCGCGCGTCCTCGGTCCGGCGAGCGAGCGCATCCGCGATCCACTCGCGCTGCTGATCGGCGCAATCCTGATCGCAACCATGCTGCTTGCGATCCAGGTCGCGCTCGGTCTGGTGTTCGATCCGCGCTACCTGGATTTTCCATTCGCACCACTCACCGCAGCGGCGTTGCCGTTTCTGTTGCACAGCCTGCTGATGCCGCGGCCGCATGGTGGCCGCGGCGCAGCCGAACTGAGCGCCGCTGGCGTGCTGGCGTTATCGGTGCCCTACATCGTGCTGGATGAAGGTTTCGCCAACTGGCAGTCGTTATGGCTGTGCGCGGCGTTGGGCGCGTTCGCGTTTAGTCTGGCTCGGGTGCGCGACGCGCAAGGCTGAGCACCAGCAGTCCGGCGGCGAGCGACGACAGGCCGATATTATAAAGCACGACGCCGAAACAGGCGGCGGCGAGCGCGGTCGCGAACAGCACCAGCGACGGTCGCAGCAGATTGAGTGCGGCGACGATCAGCGCTGCGATCCCAAATACGGAATTGGTGAACAGCGCGATCGCGATCCGGCGCGAGAAGCATAGCCAGGTATCGAGCCCGGCATTGCAGGCAATTCCGACGGTCGACTGCTCGATCGCGAGATAGCGCAGGTAAAGCGCATAGCCGAGCGAGGCGAAGCCTACGATCAGCAGCCAATTGGTCGCACGCGCGCTCGGTAGAAACAGCTTCATGCTCTAACGTAATGCCAGAGTTTCGCCGTCAAACTTGGCCGACCGGCAGGTGACGCGGGCGGCAATGAAACGGGTGCACAATTGCGCCGCCGCCGCCGCATTTGGCAGTGGCCCGACCACCAGTCGGAAATCGGTCGCGCCGGGACGGGGGTTATGGGCGGCGAGCGGATGCAGCCCGGTCAGCAGCGGACCGAAATTGGCCTTCACCGCAGCCCAGCGGGCACTCAGCACGGCCATATTGGGTGCGCCGCCGATATCGATGCCGAGTTCGGGCTTGCGCGGTGGCTGTGGCTCGGCTGTGGGGTCGCTGGCGGGCGCGGCAGCCACCCGGACCGGGGGCAACGGGACTGGTTCTGCCGCTGGTGTCGCGGTTTGCGCCGGTGGCGTGGTGGGCGAGGGCTCAGCGATGCCGGTTGTTGTCGGCGCCGTTGGCGGCGTAATGAGCGGCGGCGTGGGCGAAGTCGCAGGCGCGCTTGGCGCCGGTGCCGCGGCCATGACTTGCGGAGCGGTGATAGCGGGTGGGCTAGGAGCCGGCGCCGGGGTTTTTGCCGCAGCGGCTTCTGCGAGCTGCGCGGCTTGCCGTTTGATCGAGCCGGTCATGTCGTCGAGGTTGTGTTCGAGGCTCGCGACCCGCGCGGTGAGCCGGTCGCGATCGGCGGCGAGCGTGCGGACTTGCGCCTCGAGGCGCAGCGTCTCGGCGTCCTTTTCCACAACGTATGGCTTCACCGTCGCCAGGGTGACGGTGCGGACCGGTGGGCTCTCTTGCGCCAGGATATTTTGCAGGCGCGCGCTGCCGCTGTCGGTCTGGGTGGTGATGGCGACCGCGGCCAGCCCAATGGCCGCCGCGCCGCCCCAGGCGCTCAAGCGCCACAGCACACGGATTTCACGACGGCGCTTGCGGGGATCGGGTAAGTCTGGTTCCGGCGGCGCGATCTCGATCGCCATGGGGTCACCTCGTGAGCGGCGAATCACGTCATTGAAAACGTTAGCAGAATCCGGCAATGCTCGCTTTCACTGCGTGCGCGAACGGCCTATGCACGGTCACTCGGTGCGCCCGCAGGCCGGCTCGGCCATGGGGCACTCAAATTCGGGCAACACTGAGTCAATAACGAATGCAGCAACGAACATGCCTTGCGATCGTGCTCGCGGCCGGCGAAGGCTTTCGCATGCGCTCGCGAACGCCGAAGGCGTTGCATGCCATCGGTGGACGCACGCTGCTCGAGCATGTGCTCGCGGCGGTGACGAAAACCGGTGCGGCGGAGATCGCCATCGTGGTCGGGCCGGATCACGGCGCGGTAGCCGCGCTGGCGCGCGCCGTCGTGTCCAAGGCGCAGATTTTCGAGCAGAGCGAGCGGCGCGGCACCGCGCATGCGGTTTTGATGGCGAAGCAAGCGATCGCACACAGGCCGGACGACATTCTGGTGATCTTCGCCGATACGCCGCTGGTGCGCCCGGAGACGCTCACCAAATTGCGCGCGGCGCTTGCCGGCGGCGCGGCGGTGGCGGTGCTTGGATTTAAGCCGGCCAATCCGGAAGGCTATGGGCGGCTCGTGATGCGCGGGAATGAACTCGTCGTGATCCGCGAGGATAGCGATGCCAGCGCTGAGGAACGCAAGATCGGCTTCTGCAATGGCGGCCTGATGGCGCTTGCCGGCGGGCAGGCGCTCGCCATCCTCGAGCGCATCGGCAACAGCAATGCAAAGGGCGAATATTATCTCACCGATGCGATTGCCATCGCCCGCGATATGGGCTTGAAGGCGGTCGCAATCGAAACCGAGGAGGACGACGTGCGCGGCATCAACACCAAAGCGCAGCTCGCGCAGGCCGAGGCCGTGTTGCAGAACCGGCTGCGGGCGGCAGCGCTGGACGCGGGCGTCACCATGGTCGCGCCGGACACCGTGTTTCTGTCCGCCGACACCAAGTTCGGCAAGGACGTCACCATCGAACCGAATGTGGTATTCGGGCCGGGCGTGGTGGTCGAAGATGGCGCGCTGATCCGCTCATTCTCGCATCTGGAAGGCGCCCATGTCGGCAAGGGCGCCCGCGTCGGGCCGTTCGCGCGGCTGCGCCCGGGCACCGAGCTCGGGCCGGACGTGCATATCGGCAATTTCGTCGAGGTGAAGGCGGCGCAAATCGAGGCCGGCGCCAAGGCCAATCACCTGACCTATATCGGCGATGCGCATGTGGGCGAAGGCGCCAATGTCGGCGCCGGCACCATCACCTGCAATTACGACGGGATCGCCAAGCATCGCACCGATATCGGCAAGGGCGCCTTCATCGGCTCCAATTCGTCGCTGGTCGCGCCGGTCAAGATTGGCGACGGCGCCTATGTCGGCTCCGGTTCCGTGGTGACCAAGAACGTGCCGGCCGATGCGCTGGCGGTCACGCGCGGGGAGCAGACGGTTAAGGAAGGCTGGGCAAAACGCTTGCGGCAGAGCAAGGGCGAGGGCAAGAAGAAGCCGAAATAGCCCGCCTCACCCTATTCGAGGCCCTAAATCGCGATTGTCACAAGGCGAAATGCGTTTTGATTTCCTTGCGCCGCTCGGCGGCGGCTACACCATGAGCTCGTAGTAAGGGGCCATCCAAGCGGATGTGCGGGATCATTGGAATTCTCGGGCGCGAGCCGGTCGCGGGCCATTTGGTCGATGCGCTCAAGCGCCTCGAATACCGCGGCTATGACTCGGCCGGCATCGCCACGCTCGATCACGGCGTGCTGGCGCGCCGCCGCGCCGAAGGCAAGCTGCGCGCCTTGGAAACGCGGCTCGAGCGCGAGCCGCTCGGCGGCAATATCGGCATCGGTCACACCCGCTGGGCGACCCACGGCCGGCCGACCGAGAGCAACGCCCATCCGCACGCAACCGACCGGGTCGCGGTGGTGCACAACGGCATCATCGAGAATTTCCGCGAGTTGCGCGAAAAACTCATCAAAGACGGCGCCAAGTTCGGCAGCGAGACCGACACCGAAGTGGTCGCGCATCTGGTGACCGACGAGATGAAAAAGGGCAAGTCGCCGGTCGACGCGGTGGCGGCGACGCTCAAGCAGTTGCGCGGCGCCTTCGCGCTCGCCTTCCTGTTCGCCGGCGAAGACAATCTGATGATCGGCGCCCGCAAGGGATCGCCGCTCGCCATCGGCTACGGAAAGGCGAGATGTATCTCGGCTCCGATGCCATCGCGCTGGCGCCGTTCACCGACACCATCAGCTATCTCGAAGACGGCGACTGGGCCGTGCTCACCCGCAAGGGCGTCGAGATTCACGACGCGCAGGGCGGGCGCGTCGAACGCACGATCGTCAAATCCACCGCCTCGGCGCAACTGGTGGACAAGGGCAACCACAAGCACTTCATGGCCAAGGAAATCCACGAGCAGCCGGAAGTGGTCGGCCACACGCTCGCGCATTACATCGACATGGTCGCCGAGAAGGTGGCGCTGCCGGAAAAATTGCCGTTCGACTGGAAGAAGCTCAAACGGCTGTCGATCTCGGCCTGCGGCACCGCCTATTACGCCGGTCTGGTGGCGAAATACTGGTTCGAGCGCTTCGCCAGATTGTCGGTCGAGATCGATATCGCCTCCGAATTCCGCTATCGCGGCGCGCCGCTCGAGGCGGGCGATCTCGCCATCTTCATCTCGCAGTCGGGCGAGACCGCCGACACGCTGGCGACGCTGCGCTATGCGCGCGAGAACAAGCAGCACATTCTGTCGGTGGTCAACGTGCCGACCTCGACCATCGCGCGCGAAAGCGACGTGGTGATGCCGACGCTGGCGGGTCCCGAAATCGGCGTCGCCTCGACCAAGGCCTTCACCTGCCAGCTGGCGGTGCTGGCCTGTCTCGCGCTCGCCGCCGGGCGCGCGCGCGGGCATATGTCGGAGGCCGACGAGCAGAACCTGGTGCGCGCCCTGATCCGAACGCCGCGCCATATGGCGGAAGCGCTCACGCTTGAGCCGCAGATCGAAAAGCTCTCGCACGATCTCGCCAAGGCGCGCGACGTGCTCTATCTCGGCCGCGGCACCAGCTTTCCGATCGCGCTGGAAGGCGCGCTGAAGCTCAAGGAAATCTCCTACATCCACGCCGAAGGCTATGCCGCCGGCGAGCTCAAGCACGGGCCGATCGCGCTGATCGACGAGACCATGCCGGTGATCGTGATCGCGCCGTACGACCGGGTGTTCGAAAAGACGGTGTCGAACATGCAGGAGGTGGCCGCGCGCGGCGGCAAGATCATCCTGGTGACCGACCCGAAGGGCGCCAAGGAAGCCACCATCGAGTCGCTGGTGACGCTCATCTTGCCGGAGATGGCGTCGACGGTGACGCCCTTGGTCTATGCCATTCCGGTGCAATTGATCGCCTACCATACCGCCGCCGCCATCGGCACCGACGTGGATCAGCCGCGCAACCTCGCGAAATCGGTCACGGTGGAATAGGACTAACCCCATGGCTGAGATCGACCACAAGCCGGACGAAACGCTTAGCCCGCAAGCGGCGGCGTCGCATACCGGCATTGCCGCGCGCATCCGCAATTATTTCCTCACCGGCCTGGTGGTCGCCGGGCCGGTGCTGATCACCGCCTATCTGACCTGGTCGTTCATCACCTGGGTGGACAATGTGGTGCGTCCGTTCATCCCGCCGATGTACCGGCCGGAAACCTATCTGCCCTGGCCGATCCCCGGCACCGGCCTGGTGATCGCCGTTCGTCGCGCTCACGCTGCTCGGCTTCCTCACCGCCAACCTGGTCGGCCGCACGCTGGTCGAGCTCGGCGAAAGCCTGCTCAACCGCATGCCGATCGTGCGGCCGGTCTACAAGACCATGAAGCAGATTTTCGAGACGCTGTTCTCGAAGACCGGCTCGAGCTTCCGGCAGGTGGCGCTGGTGGAATTTCCGGCGCCCGGCATGTGGTCGCTGGTGTTTATGTCGCAGCCGCCGAGCGGAGATGTGGCGGCGCAGCTGCCGCAGGGCGAACATGTCTCGGCCTTCATGCCGTGCACGCCGAACCCGACCACCGGTTTCTTTTTCTATGTGCTGCGCAAGGATCTCATCGTGCTCGACATCTCGGTCGAAAGCGCGATGACGCTGTTGATCTCGGCCGGCATGGTGCAGCCCGACGACGACGCGCAGAAGAAGCTCGCGGCGCTTGCCGCCACCGCGCGGGCGGCGCAGGCGGCTAAGTCGCCGGTGATCGCGAAATGACCTTTTTATCCATCCCCGACTTCGGGGACGGATAAGAAGTTACCCCGCCCTGATCAGCTTGATCGCCTCGTCCTTGCCGAACAGATAGAGCAGATGGCGCAGCGCCTCGCCGCGCGGCGTCGTCAGCGTCGGGTCGCGCGTCAGCACCAGCGCGGCGTCGTCGCGCGCCGCGCCGAGATATTTGCCGTGCATCTCGATGCGCGCGACCTGGAAGCCGGGCAGGCCGCTTTGCCGTGTGCCGAGCACGTCGCCTTCGCCGCGCAGACGCAAATCCTCCTCGGCGATGCGAAAGCCGTCTTCGGTCTCGCGCAGAATCGCGAGCCGCGCCTTGGCGGTCTCGCCGAGCGGGGCCTTGTAGAGCAGCAGGCAGGTCGAGTGGCCGGCGCCGCGCCCGACGCGGCCGCGCAACTGATGCAGCTGCGCCAGGCCGAAGCGCTCGGCGTGCTCGATCACCATGATGGTCGCCTCCGGCACGTCGACGCCGACCTCGATCACCGTGGTGGCGACCAGCAGCTGCGTCTTGCCCGAGGCAAAGCGCTCCATGGCGGCATCCTTGTCGGCGCCTTTCATGCGGCCGTGCACCAGATCGACCTTGTTGCCGAAGCGCTTGCGCAAGTCCTCGAAGCGCGCTTCGCGCGGCGGCGAGATCGATTTTCTCGGAATCCTCCACCAGCGGGCAGACCCAATAGGCGCGCTGGCCCTCGTCGAGCGCGCGGCCGACCGCGTCCTCGACTTCCTCGACGCGCGACAGCGGAATGGTGCGGGTGTCGATCGGCTGGCGGCCGGCCGGCTTCTCGCGCAATTCCGAAACGTCCATGTCGCCGAAATAAGTCAGCACCAGCGTGCGCGGGATCGGCGTGGCGGTGAGCACCAGCACATCGACCGCGTCGCCCTTCTGCGTCAGCGCCAGCCGCTGATGCACGCCGAAGCGGTGCTGCTCGTCGACCACCGCGAGCGCGAGATCGTGGAACGCGACGTCCTCCTGGAACAGCGCGTGGGTGCCGATCAACAGATCGATGTCGCCGAGCGTGAGCCGGTCGAGAATTTCCTTGCGCGCCGGCCCGCGCTCGCGCCCGGTCAGGATCGCGACGCGAATGCCGGCGGCTTCCGCCAGCGGCGCGATCGTGTTGAGATGCTGGCGGGCGAGAATTTCGGTCGGCGCCATGAAGGCGGCCTGCCGGCCGGCCTCGATCACGGCGGCGGCGGCGACCAGCGCCACCACGGTCTTGCCGGAGCCGACATCGCCTTGCAGCAGCCGCAGCATGCGCTGGGGCAGCGCGAGGTCGTTGATGATGTCGTCGACCGCCTTCTGCTGCGAATGGGTCAGCGCATAGGGCAGCGCCTTGAGAATGCGCGCGCGCAAGCGGCCTTCGCTGGCCGAGCCGCGGCCGGCTTGTCGGCGCATATGCGCGCGCACCAGCGCCAGCGCGAGCTGGCCGGCGAGCAATTCGTCATAGGCCAGCCGCGTCCAGGCCAGACTCTCCGGCGCGATGTCGTGCGGCTCGGCCGGCCGGTGCAGATGACGCAGTGCATCGGTGAAGGCGGGGAAACGCTCGCGCGCGATCCAGGCCTCGTCCTGCCATTCCGGCAGCATCGGGCAGCCGCGCCAGCGCGCCGTCCATCGCGCGCCGCACATTGCCGAGCGCCAGGCCTTCGGTGAGCGGATAGACCGGCTCGACCAGCGGCAGATCGGCAAAGCCCTTCTCGTCCACCACGCGGTCGGGATGCACCATCTGCAACATGCCGTCGTAGAATTCGGCGGTGCCGGAGACGTAACGCATCTCGCCGACCGGCAGCAGCTTCTCCAGGTAATCCTTGCGCGCGTGGAAAAAGGTCAGCGTGAGGGTCGCCGGTGTCGTCGCTGGTGACGATGCGATAGGGCGCGCGCGCGCGATGCGGCGGGGCGGGCGATGCTCCTCGACCGTCACCGCCACGGTGACGACCTGGCCGGGCTGCACCTCGTTGAGCTTCGGCCGCGCGCGGCGGTCGATGGCGCCCGACGGCAGATGCAGCAGCAGGTCGATGACGCGCGGCGCCTCGCGCTCGAGCAGCCGGGCATAGAGCCGTTCCAGCTTCGGCCCGACGCCGGGCAGGCTGGTGAGCGAGGCGAACAGGGGGCTGAGCACGAGCGGGCCGCATGGGCGGCATGCTGGCTTGCGCGCCATGCGGACGCAATGCGGGGCTGTGCAAAGTGAGCCGCTGACAGCGGGCGCTAAGCCCTCTATATAAACCCCGCCCGGCCCCGTCCGGGTTTTTGGCGTTGGAGAAAAGCAATGAGCGGACCCGGAATTTCGAGCGATGGGCTGGACGCGCGCCGGCGCAGGCTGCTGTTCCGCTCCTGGCATCGCGGCATCCGCGAGATGGATCTGGTGTTCGGCCGTTTCGCCGACGCGCAGATCGCGGCTTGAGCGACGCCGAACTCGACGACTACGAGCGGCTGCTCGAACTGCCCGACCAGCAAATGTTCGACTGGGTGAACGGCGCGCAACCGCTGCCGCCCGAATACGACACGGCGCTGTTCCGCCGCCTGCGCGATTTTCATAGCGGCGGTGCGGCAGGCAATGGCGAAATCTCCCGCCGAATTGTTGCGGCCCGGCAAGGCGCTCACGCTCGCGCAAGTCGCCGACGGCGCCGAAGGCCTGGTGCTGGCCGATCTGGCGCGCGCGATCGCGGCGCGCGCCGATGCGCCGGCGATTTCGCTCGCCGTGATCTGCCGCGACGGCCAGCGCATGGCGGCGCTGTCGCGCGCGCTGGCGTTCTTCGGCCCCGATATTCTGACGATGGAATTCCCGGCCTGGGATTGCCTGCCCTACGACCGCGTGTCGCCCAATGCCTCGGTCGTGGCGCAGCGCATGACCGCGCTGTCGCGGCTCGCGCGCGTGAAAGGCCGCGACAAGCCGTCGGTGCTGCTCACCACCGTCAACGCCGCGCTGCAGCGCGTGCCGGCGCGCGAATTCGTCGCCACCCATGCGCTGTCGGTCGCGCCCGGCAACGTGCTCGGCATGGACGGCGTGATCGAGTGGCTGGAGCTCAACGGCTTCACCCGCGCCTCCACCGTGCGCGAGCCGGGCGAATACGCGGTGCGCGGCGGCATCCTCGATCTGTTTCCGCCCGGCATGGACATGCCGGTGCGTTTCGATTTCTTCGGCGACGCGCTGGAGACGATCCGCACCTTCGATCCGCAGACGCAGCGCAGCGAAACTCAGTTGCGCGGGCTCGATCTGGTGCCGGTGGCGGAATTCCAGCTGATCACCGAGACCATCCGCCGCTTCCGCACCGGCTATGTCGCCGAATTCGGCGCCACCGCGCCCGACGATCTGTCTGTACGAGGCGGTGAGCGAGGGCCGCCGCTATCCCGGCATGGAGCACTGGCTGCCGCTGTTCCACGACAAGCTCGAAACGCTGTTCGACTATCTGCCGGGCACGCCGTTGGCGCTCGAGCATCTGGCGGAAGACGCCGCGCATGAGCGCTTCACGCAGATCGCCGACTACTACGATGCGCGCAAGCAGGCGCTCAAGCGAGGGCGTGACGCCGCCCTACAAGCCGCTGCCGCCGGACCGGCTTTATCTGGCGGAAACCGAATGGAAAGAGCGGCTCGACGACCTCGGCGCTGGCGAAACTGACGCCGTTCGCGGTGCCGGAAGCGCGCGACGTGATCGATGTCGGCGCGCGCGCCGGACACAACTTCGCCGCCGAGCGCGCCGAGCCGGATGCCAATGTGTTCGAGGCGGTGAGCAAGCACGTGCTGGCCTTGCAGGCGGCCGGCAAGCGGGTGGCGATCGCGCTGTGGAGCGAGGGCGCGCGCGAGCGCATGAGCCACGTGCTCGCCGACCACAAGCTGCACAATCTCACGCCTGTCGGCTCCTGGCCGCAGGCGCTGGCGCTGCCCAAGCACGCCGTGGCGCTCGCCGTGCTCGGCATCGAATCCGGTTTCGAGACCGACGACGCGGCCATCGTCAGCGAGCAGGACATTCTCGGCGACCGGCTGGTGCGGCCGCGCCGCGCCATGCGGCGCGCCGACAATTTCATCGCCGAGGCGACCAGTCTCGCGTCCGGCGATCTGGTCGTGCATGTCGATCACGGCATCGGCCGCTTCATCGGCCTGCAGGCGATCGAGGCGGCCGGCGCGCCGCATGACTGCCTGGAAATCCATTACGCCGAGAGCGCCAAGCTGTTCCTGCCGGTCGAGAACGTCGATCTGCTGTCGCGCTACGGCGCCGAGCAGACCAATGTCGAACTCGACCGGCTCGGCGGCGGCAACTGGCAGGCGCGCAAGGCGCGCATGAAGAGCCGCATCCGCGAGATCGCGGGCGAACTGATCAAGATCGCGGCCGAGCGGCAATTGCGCGAGGCGCCGCGGCTCAGTGTCGGGCCCGGCGCCTACGACGAATTCTGCGCCGGCTTTCCCTACGAGGAGACCGACGACCAGCTCGCCGCCATCGACGCGACCATCAAGGATCTCGGCTCCGGCCGGCCGATGGACCGGCTGATCTGCGGCGATGTCGGCTTCGGCAAGACCGAAGTGGCGCTGCGCGCGGCCTTCATCGCCGCCATCAACGGCAAGCAGGTCGCCGTGGTGGTGCCGACCACGCTGCTGGCGCGCCAGCATTTCAAGACCTTCACCGAACGCTTCCGCGGCTTCCCGGTGAACGTGGCGCAAGCCTCGCGGCTGGTGCCGAACGCGCAACTCAACGCGGTGAAGGCCGATCTGGCCGAAGGCCGCGTCGACATCGTCATCGGCACCCATGCGCTGCTCGGCAAGACCATCAAGTTCAAGGACCTCGGCCTGGTGGTGGTGGACGAGGAGCAGCATTTCGGCGTCGCGCACAAGGAAAAGCTCAAGACGCTGCGCGCCGAAGTGCATGTGCTGACGCTCACCGCGACGCCGATCCCGCGCACCCTGCAGCTCGCGCTGACCGGCGTGCGCGATCTGTCGATCATCGCCTCGCCGCCGGTCGACCGGCTGGCGGTGCGCACCTTCGTGTCGCCGTTCGATCCGCTGATCGGTGCGCGAAGCGCTGCTGCGCGAGAAATATCGCGGCGGCCAGGCGTTCTATGTCTGCCCGCGCATCGAGGATCTGGCCGGCGCCAAGGACTTCCTCGACAAGAACGTGCCGGAAGTGCGCGTCGCGGTCGCGCACGGCCAGATGCCGCCGACCGTGCTCGACGACATCATGTCGGCGTTCTACGACGGCAAATACGACGTGCTGCTGTCGACCACCATCATCGAGTCCGGCCTCGATATTCCGACCGCCAATACGCTGATCGTGCATCGCGCCGACATGTTCGGCCTGTCGCAGCTCTATCAGCTGCGCGGGCGGGTCGGGCGCGCGAAGCTGCGCGCCTATGCGCTGTTCACGCTGCCGGCGCAGCAGAAGATCACCGCCGCAGGCCGAGCGGCGGCTGAAGGTGCTGCAATCGCTCGACACGCTCGGCGCCGGCTTCCAGATCGCCTCGCACGATCTCGACATCCGCGGCGCCGGCAATCTGCTCGGCGACGAGCAGTCCGGCCACATCAAGGAAGTCGGCTTCGAGCTCTACCAGCAGATGCTGGAAGAGGCGGTGCTGAGCCTGAAGGCCGGCATCACCGCGCCGGTCGCCGACCGCTGGTCGCCGCAGATCACCATCGGCACGCCGGTGCTGATTCCGGAAGATTACGTCGCCGACCTGTCGGTGCGGCTCGCGCTCTACCGGCGGCTGGCCGAGATCGAGGACGAGCGCGAGATCGACGGCTTCGCCGCCGAAATGGTCGACCGCTTCGGCCCGCTGCCGCGCGAGGTCGAGCATCTGTTGCAGATCGTGGCGATCAAGGCGCTGTGCCGGCGCGCCAATGTCGAGAAGATCGAGGCCGGGCCGAAGGGCGTGGTGCTGTCGTTCCGCGACAATATCTTCGCCAATCCGGACGGGCTGATCGCCTTTATCCGCGAGCAGGGCTCGGGCGTGCGCATGCGCAACGATCCGAAGGACGCCAAAAGCCAGCAACTGGTGTTCTTCGACGACTGGGAGCGGCCGGACGATCGCCTGAAAGGCACCGCCGCGATCCTGCGCAAGCTCGCGTCGCATCGCGGAGCAGGCGAAGGCGGCTTAGTGCGGCATCCGCAGCACCGGCTTGATGGTCTTGCCCGTCGCTCGATTCCGCCGCGGCGCGGTTGATGTCGGCGAGATCGTAGAACGTGATCATGCGCTCGACCGGGAAGCGGCCGGCGATGATGTGATCGACCAGTTGCGGGATGAACTCCTTCGGCACGCTGTCGCCCTGGATCACGCCGCGCACGGTGCGGCCGTTCTGCAGGAACGGCGTTTCGAACGACACCTCGGTGCCGGCGCGCGCGCTGCCGAGCAGCACGCAGGTGCCGGCCGGCATCAGCGCATCGACCGCTTCGCGGAACACCGCGGGATCGCCGAGGTCTCCAGCGAGTAGCGCACGCCGAGCCCGGTGATCTTGCGGATTTCGGCCACCACATCGGTGCGGCCGGTGTGATTGATGGTGTGGGTGGCGCCGAGTTCGCGCGCCAGCTTCAGGCGATGCTCATGCACGTCGACCGCGATGATCGGATCGCAGCCGGCGATCTTGGCCGCCATCAGTCCCGACAGGCCGACCGCGCCGACGCCGAACACCGCGAAGCTGTCGCCCGGCTTGCGGCTTCATCACATTGAGCACCGCGCCGGCGCCGGTCTGTCCGCCGCAGGCGAGCGCGCAGAGCATGATCGAGCGGCACGTCGTTGCGCACCTTCACCGCGAAGCGCTCATTGGCGATGGTGAAATTGCCGAACGACGACTGCTGGAAGAAGGCGCTGTAGACCGGCTTGCCGTCTTTGCGAATGCAGCGTCGAGCCGTCGGCGCGCGTGCCGTTCATGCTTGAGATCGAAGGCGTGCAGGCAATAGCTCTGCCGGTGCGTGCGGCAGTTCGGACACTCGCCGCACCACGGATAGGCCATCACCACATGGTCGCCGGGCTTGAATTTGGTCACGCCGGTGCCGACCGCGCGCACGATGCCGGCGCCTTCGTGGCCGAACACTTTCGGAAACTGCGTCGGATAGTAGGCGTCGCGGCCGTGCAGATCGGTCGCGCACATGCCGGAGGCGACGACCTCGACCAGCAATTCGTCGGCGCGCGGATCGCACAGATCGAGCTGCTCGATCTGGAAGGCGCCCGAGCGCTCGCGCACCACGGCGGCGGTGATCTTCATGGCTTGCGATCCGGACTATTCGGCGGCGTCGGCGTTGCGCCATGCGCTCGATCGCCTCGGCGAGATATTCCGGCGCCTGCGCGCCCGACACCGCGAACTTGCCGCCGAAGATGAAGCAGGGCACGCCCTCGATGCCGGCTTCCTTGGCCGACTGCGCTTCCTGCTCGATCTGCGGCGACGTCCTTGTCGCTCGCCAGCTCGCGCGCGCACGTCGTCGGCATCGAGCCCGACATCGGCGGCGGCCTTCACCAGCGTCTCGCGGTTGGTGAGATCGGCGCCTTGCGGTGAAATAGAGATCCATCAGCTTCTGCTTCATCTCGGCGGCCTTGCCGATGCCGTCCGCCCAGCGGATCAGCCGGTGGCAGTCGAGCGTATTGGGCTGGCGCTTCATCTTGTCGGAGGCATAGGTGAGGCCTTCCGCGGCGGCCGCCGCGGCGACGCGCTGGGCGATGCCCTTGTAGCGCTCGGGCGAGCCGAATTTGGTGGTCAGATATTCCTCGCGCGAAATGCCCTCGCGCGGAATCCAGTCGTTGAGAAAATAAGGCCGCCAGTGCACCTCGACCGCGATGTCGGGCTTGAGCGTGAGCGCCTTTTCCAGGCGGTGCTTGCCGATGAAGCACCACGGGCAGACCACGTCGGAGACGACGTCGATGCGGACGGGCTGATTGGTTGGGCATGGGCTAGCTCCTGTTCGGAGCTAACCTAACTTTCGGATCACTCGGCGGCAACCATCCGGCTGCCCATCACGCGCTGCATCAGGCTGTCGAGCGTGTCGCCGGTCTTCAGCGTCGCCAGCGTGACGTTGGCGGTGACCTTGTCGTGCGGCGCGTGCGGCGTGAACATCGCTGTTCTTGAGCGCGGCGGCGATGCGGCGGGCCACCACATGCGCGCTGCGCAGATCGGTCTGCGTGAAGGCGACCAGGATCGAGCCGTCGTCGTCGCGGCAGGCGAAATCGATATTGCGGATCGAGCCGCGTCACCAGCCGGGCGCCGTCGAGGCTGGCGCGCGCGATCGAGCGCGCCGTCGAAGGAATAGCGCGCGACCGACAGCGCCTGGCTGCGGTCGGCGGCTTCCGCCACCGCCTTGGTGAGATCGCGCCAGAACGAGTCGCGCGTGAGCAGGCCGGTCTCCGGATCGAACATGCCGTCGGTGTCGAGCGACTTCAGCATGCGCTTGAGCCGCGCCTCGAAGGCATGCATGCGCACCAGCGGCACCATGCGCGCGACCAGCCGGGCCGGATCGCCGTCGACGTGGTCGATATTGGGCAGGCTCTCGGAGAAATTCGGCCGGCGCCTCGCCGATCACCGCGACCGGAATGTCGCGGAAGCGGGTGTCCTGCGCCAGCACGGTGAGGAAGGCCTCGACCATGCGCGGCGAAAAGCCGTCGCCGACCACGATGCCGTCGATGTCGCGCGAGTTGAGATGCTTGGCGGCGGTCTCCACGCTGAGCGCGCCGATCATCTTGACGCGCTCGCCCATGGCGACGCTGAGCGCCGGGATAGAGCGGGCCGCGGCCGGCGATCAGCACGGTCGCATCGTCGAGCGCATCGCCGACCGGCAGCGCCGGCATCTTGCCGCCATGCGACGGCGAACAGCTCGATGCGGCGCAAGCACCGTGGCATGCAGCGCGCGCACGCGCATGGCCGATTGCAGGCGCGCGATCAGCCGCTCGACCGGCAAGGATGGCGTCGGCCGGCAGCGCGATCGGAATGGCGGCGTCCATGTTCGCCATGCGCGAGCGCGATGGTCGGCACGATCGGGCCGTTCACGGTGGCGATCTGCAGGCAGAGCATGCGCGAGGAGGATTCGCTGCGCGGCGGGCCGGGCTCGGCGATCACCACGGCGGACGGCTTGACCGCGACGAAGGCGGTCGGCGCGTCGGCCCAGTTGGCTTCGACGATGGGGAAGGCGCCGGCGGCGCTGAGCGCTTCAACCAGGTCGGTCGCCGGCTTTTCGGCGACCACGATCATCGGACCTTGAAGCGACATGAGGGCGCACGCGCGGTTACAAAAGACTAGTGCGACCCTAGCGGCGGCTGTTAATACCTCGTCAACGACAACGGCCAAGATTACGCGGCATTGGCGCGCTTGCGCGGGCGAAACGCCCCGGCAATCAGCGGATTGGCGCCGCGCGCGTGCAATTCCGCGGCCGTCGCCGCGCGGTCGGGCGGCGCTGCCGGCCAGCCGCTGGCCGAGCAGCGGCGTCGGGCAGGGCGACGATGGTGGCGGCCGGATCGACGGTCGCCACCAGCCAATCGACCTCGTTTTGCCGGAAGCGGTAGCCGCCGATGGCTGGTGATGCCGGCGGGCGGGCCGGTGATCGTCAGCGTGTTGGCTGTCGCGCTCGAGCCGGCAGGTGAAGCCGGTGTCGACGAAGCCGGCCTCGTCCGCCGCCAGATGCGGCTCGGCACCGCGCTCGGCGCCGGGCGGAAAGGCGTGCGTCGGCACCATCGGGCCGCGCAGCGCCAGCGTGCCGGCGTCGGTGCGCGTCGTCTCGGCCACCGTGACCGCGCCGGCGGCGCCGTGCGGCGCGCCGACGATGCCGCAGGGGATCGGCGCCGGCATGCCGTCAGGCCGCGCCGCGCCGCGAGCAGGCCGATCTCGCCGAAGCTGGCGACGTCGACCAGCGTCGCCTCGCCACGCCAGGCGGCGCTGGCTGCGAGCCGTTCGGGCGAGCGCCACAGCGCGACAATGGTCTTGTCAGTGCCGCCGAGGCAGCCGGCCTCGGCGAGCGGCGCCAGCGCGGGCCGGGCAGCACGATGCGTGCCGCCGTCTGTGCGTGCGGCATTGCGCGGCGAACGTGTCCGGATCGAAGGCGTGATGCAGGCTAGCGTGCCGCCGCCGAGCAGCCACGGCATCACGGTCGAGCGCGATGCCGGCAAACGAGCCGAGCGGGATTGCCGACAGGATCGTTGCGTCCAGCGCGGCGCCGCTTTCGAGATAAGGACCGAAGCCCGCCGGCGATCAGCTCCATGTGATTGCGCGCCACGGCACGAGTGCCGTCGGCGCCGACATCGAAGGTGACGACGGCGACATGGGCGGCGGCATTGCCGGGCCGCGCGGGCGGCGGCACGACGTCGCGGTGACCGGGCGCGAACACATCGTCGAGCGGCACGACGCCGTCGGGCAGATCGCCGCCGAAGGCGCAGACATAGCGGATCGGAAACAGCTCGGCCGCCGCCTGCATCGCGATCTCGGCATGCGCTGATCGATCCGATGCGCGACGAGGTGATGATGGCCTTGGCGCCGATGCGGCGCGAGCGCGCCGACCATGTCCTGCTTGCGCCACAGCAGCGGCAGCGGCGCCGCGATCATGCCGGCGCGCAGCACGCCGAGCAGCGCGATCACGCTCTCGACGGTGTTGGGAAGCTGCATCGCCACCACGGTGTCGGTCTGCAAGCCGAGCCGGCGCAGCCGCGCGGCCAGCGCCGATATGGCGCGGTCGGCTTCGCGCATAAGTCAGCTGGCGCGGCGCGCCGTCGGTGAAGCTTTCGCGATTGGGCGGATCGATCAGCGCGAGCGCGTCGGGGCGGCGCACGCCGGCGCGGCGGAACAGGTCGTCGAGCGTCGCGCGGTTGCCGGCCGCTTCGCGGTTTGGTGTCGCCCAGGATCATTGGGCGTCCCCGTGCCACCAGGTTTCCGGCAAATAGCCGAACAGCGAGGTGCGCGAGGGATGCTCGATTCGCGTCCAGCGCGCCACCCATTGCTTGGGCGGGAAATAGAGCGGCACGACGTAAAAGCCGGACAGCAGCACGCGGTCGAGCGCGCGGGTGGCGGCGACGAAATCCTCGCGGCTGGTGGCGCTGAGCATGGCCGCGATCATGGCGTCGACCGCCGGCGATTTGACGCCCATGTAATTGCGGCTGCCTTGCTGGTCGGCGGCGGCCGAGCCCCAATAGAAATATTGCTCGTTGCCGGGCGACAGCGACTGCTCCCAGCGATAGTCCATCATGTCGAAATCGAAGCCGATGCGGCGGCGCTCGAACTGCGTGGCATCGACGCTGCGCACCTGCGCGTTGATGCCGGCGCGCTTGAGGTTGCGCGCGAAGGCGAGCGCCAGCCGCTCCTGGTCGCGGGTGGTGGTGAGGATTTCGAACGCGAACGGCCGCCCGCTGGCGCGATGCATGAGCTCGGTGCCTTTGAGTTCGTAGCCGGCTTGCGCGAACAGCGCGAAGGCGCGGCGCAAGCCGTCGCGGTCGCGGCCGGAGCCGTCGGTGACCGGCGGCGCCCAGCTGCCGTCCATGATGTCGGCGCGCACCGACGCCCGGAAACGGCGCCAGCAATTCGCGCTCGCGCGCATTGGCCGGCACGCCATGCGCCGACAGATCGCAGCCGTCGAAATAGCTGGCGGTGCGCTTGTAGAGATTGAAGAAATAGGTGTGGTTGATCCATTCGAAGTCGAACAATTGCAGGATCGCCTCGCGCACGCGCACGTCGGCGAAGATCGGCCGCCGCGTGTTGAACACCAGGCCCTGCATGCCCTTGGGCAGACCGTAGGGGAATTCCTCCTTGACCACGCGGCCGTCGCGCAGCGCCGGGAAATCGTAAGCGGTCTGCCAGCGCGCCGGATCGGTCTCCGCGCGCACGTCGTAGAGCCCTTTCTTGAAGGCTTCGAAATGGGTATTGCCGTCGCGGTAATAGTCGAAGCGGATCTGATCGAAATTCCACAAGCCGCGATTGATCGGCAGATCGCGGCCCCAATAATTCGGATCGCGCTTGAAGGTGACGCTCTCGCCCGGCTTCACCGCGCTCACGGTGTAAGGGCCGCTGCCGAGCGGCGGATCGAAGGTCGTATCCTCGAACGTGTCGGGATTGATCGCGTGCTTGGCCAGCACCGGCATCAGGCCGATGATCAGCGGCAATTCGCGATCGTCGGCGCCGGTAAGATCGAAACGCACGCTACGCGGCGCCGATCACTTCCGCCTTGGTGGCCTTGATGTAGTAGGTGCGGTAGTTCGGCCGGCCTTTGTCGCGCAGCAGCTCCCAGGAAAAAATCACGTCGTCGGGCGTCACCGGCTTGCCGTCGGAAAAGCGCGCCGTCGGATTGATCGTGAAGGTGACGAATGTTCGCGCCGCATCGGTCTCGACGCTGTCGGCGAGCAGGCCATAGAGCGTGAACGGTTCGTCATAGCCGCGCGCGAGCAGGCTCTCGATCACGTAGCTGCGGATATTGGCGGCGGGCAGCCCTTTGACGATGAACGGATTGAGGCTGTCGAAGGTGCCGAGCACGCCTTGCGTCAGCTGTCCGCCTTTGCGTGCCGCCGGATTGGCATAAGTGGGATTGCTGAAGTCCGGCCCCCAGGCCGGTTCGCCATGCATGGCGATGGCATGACGGGCGGCCTCCGCGCGCGCGCCTCCGCGCCCGAGACCGGTGGCGGCGAGGAGCGTTCCGAGCGCGCCAAGCATGACGGTGCGCCGGGACGCCACCGATTGCGTCATGTCGGAGGTAGCTGAAATGGGCGCGAGCAGGGGACGAATGCGATTCGTTTCCGGTTTTGCGCAATTTATCACAGGGGGTGCCGCCGTGACCGCCCCCGCATTTTCGGCGCATTCGTGGCTTTATTGCAGGCGCAATATCGGCTATCAGGCAAGTCTATAGCGTCACGCTCCCGCCGCATTTCACACGGAGAGAGCCGAGCTATCAGGCAACCGTTCGGCTTGGCCGTAGGCCCGCGAGCGTTGAAAACAAAGGAATAGTTGCAATGGATCATCGGATTGCATCGGCCCGGCCGTTGGGCCGGGCGCTGACCGCCGGTATGGCCGCCGCGGGCTTGATGGCCGCGGCCTTGTTCGTCGCGCCACATGCGCTGGCCCAAACCCCGCCCAAGCCGGCCGATAAGAAACAGGCGCCGGCCAAGCCCGCTCAGGCGGCGCCACAGCAGCCGGCACAACAGCAGCAGCAACCGCCGCAGCAGCCGGCCAACGCGGAAGTGCCGCCGATCATGTATCCGCAGCCCTGGACCAAGGTTTGCGGCAAGGGTCCGGAAACCAACAACAAGCAGGTTTGCGTCACCAGCAAGGAAGGCCGGCTGGAAAACGGCATGCCGGTCGTCATGGTCCAGCTGTTCGAGCCGGAAGGCGAGCAGAAAATCCTGCGCGTCGTCGTTCCGATCGCCATGCAACTGCCGCCCGGCACCCGCATCATCATCGACCAGAACCAGCCGGCGCAGGCGCCATACCGGATCTGCTTCCCGGTCGGTTGCATGTCCGACTATCCGGCGACCGACGACATGATCGCCAAGATGAAGAAGGGGCAGATGCTCACGGTACAGGCGGTCAACACCACCGGCTCGCCGATCAGCCTGCCGCTGCCGCTGGGCGATTTCGGCAAGGCCTATGACGGTCCGCCGACCGACCCGAAGGTGGTCGAGGAGCAGTACCGCAAATTGCAAGAAGGCGTTCAGAAGAAAGCGGAAGAGGCGCGCAAGAAGCTGGAAGCTCAGCAGCCTGCCGCCGCGGCGCCCGCCGCGCCGCCGAAATAATTCTCGCCGATCGCAGTCTGACGAATATGAAAGGCGCGGCTTCGGCCGCGCCTTTTCGTTAGCGCATGGTCAATTCAACTGGCTGTTGCGCGGCCGATAGCTGCCGCTGTCGTCGCGCTCGAACACTTCGGCCACCTCGGGATGCCGAACCGGCGCGCCGGACGTGTCGGGCAGCAGGTTCTGCTCGGAGACATAGGCGATGTATTCGGTCTCCGCGTTCTCGGCGAACAAATGATAGAATGGCTGGTCCTTGTGCGGGCGGACCTCGGCCGGAATCGCCTGCAACCATTCCTCGGTATTGTTGAACACCGGATCGATATCGAAGATCACGCCACGGAACGAAAACAGGCGGTGCTTGACCACCTGGCCGATCGTGAATTTGGCGTTGCGCATTTTGTTCATGGCAACGGTCATTTAGTGCATCTTTGTGGCATGCGCTAGATCACGATTCAAAGGCCGTATTGCTTGCCCATATGCCGGGTCCTTGGCCGCCACCAGCCTGGCGAGGTCGATGAGCACCTTGGCCTGTTTCCAGGTGGCGTCGTCCTGCATCTTGCCGTCGATCATGACCGCGCCGGCGCCGTCCGGCATGGCGGCGACGATCTTTTTGGCGAAAGCCACCTCGGCCGGGTCGGGCGAGAATACGGTCTTGGCGATCTCGATCTGCGAGGGGTGTAGCGACCAGGCGCCGGCGCAGCCCATCAGAAACGCATTGCGGAATTGCGCCTCGCAGGCGGCGGCGTCGGAGAAATCGCCGAACGGTCCATAGAACGGCTTGATGCCGGCGGCGGCGCAGGCATCGACCATCTTCGCTATCGTGTAATGCCAAAGATCCTGCTGGGAGGCTGCCCGCGGCGCATCGCCTTGCGCATCGGCGAGCACTTTGTAGTCGGGATGACCGCCGCCGACCCGCGTTGTCTTCATCGCGCGCGACGCGGCAAGATCCGCTGGCCCGAGGCTCATGCCGTGCATGCGCGGCGAGGCGCTGGCGATCGCCTCCACATTGTTGACGCCGTGAGCGGTCTCCAAGATGGCGTGGATCAGTATCGGTTTCTTGAGTTTGTGGCGCGCCTCGAGCTGCGCGAGCAGCTGATCGAGATAATGGATGTCCCAGGGGCCATCGACCTTCGGCAACATGATGACGTCGAGCTTAGCCCCGACCGCGCCGACGATCTCGACCACATCGTCGAGCGCCCAGGGCGAGTTGAGCGCGTTGATGCGCGTCCAAAGTCCGGTCGTCCCATAGTCGACCGCCTTGGCCATCTCGATGAAGCCTGCGCGCGCGGCCGCCTTGGCCTCGACCGGAATCGCATCCTCCAGATTGCCGAGCACCACGTCGACCTGACGAACAAGTTCGGGAACCTTGGCGCGCAGCTTGTCCAGATGCGGCGGCACGAAATGAATCATGCGCTCCAGCCGCACCGGCAGGTCGCGCAACGGCGCCGGCGCGCCGATGGCGAGCGGAGCAAAGAACTGGCGCGGGAGCTTCATCGGAGTCCTTCCAAAAGGCCGGTCTGCCGTTTAGAGGAATGCAAAGGCCGCGCCAAGTGGGCATGTCCGCCACAATTTGTGGCTTAGCGAGATCAACAACCATGCAACCGCTTTCCGGCCTCCTGGTCCTCGATTTCACCACGCTGCTACCCGGACCACTGGCGAGTTTGATGCTGGTCGAAGCCGGTGCCGAGGTCATCAAGGTCGAAAAGCCGGGCGGCGAGGATGCCCGCCGTTTTCCGCCCAGCCTTGACGGCGAGAGCGCGACCTTCGCCATGCTCAATCGCGGCAAGCAAAGCCTCACCCTCGATCTCAAGAACGCGGCCGACCTTGAAAAGCTCAAGCCGCTAATCAAGCGCGCCGACATCCTGATCGAGCAGTTCCGTCCCGGCGTGATGGCGCGGCTCGGTCTTGGCTACGACGACGTGCGCGCGCTCAATCCGCGGCTGATCTATTGCTCGATCAGCGGCTACGGCCAGAGCGGCCCGCGCGTCGGGGAAGCCGGGCACGATATCAATTACATCGGCAACACCGGGCTGCTGGACTTGCAGCCGGGCCCAATCGAAACGCCGGTGGTGCCGCCGATGCTGGTGGCGGACATCGCCGGCGGCAGTTTCCCGGCGGTGATCAATATCCTGCTGGCGTTGCGCGCGCGCGACCAAAGCGGTCAGGGCTGCCGCATCGACATCGCCATGACTGACGCCATGTTCACCTTCGCCTGGGCCGCGCTGGCGCTCGGCAGCGCGAACGGAAAATTTCCGCAGCCGGGCGAGATGTGGCTGGTGGGTGGCTCGCCGCGCTACCGGCTCTATCCGACCAAGGACGGCAAGCTGGTCGCCTGCGGCGCGCTCGAACAGAAATTCTGGCAAGCCTTCACGGCGGCGATCGGATTGGCGGCCGAATTCATCGACGACAAACGCGATCCGAAGGCGACGGGTGAGGCGGTTGCCAAAATTATCGCGTCCAAGGCCGCCGCCGCGTGGAAGCCAATCTTCTCTGCCGCCGATTGCTGCGCCACCATCGTCGTGCCGCTGGAACAGGCGATACGCGATCCGCATTTCGTCGAGCGCGGTCTGTTCGCGCATCAGGTCGCAACCGCGTCGGGCAAGACGTTGCCGGCATTGCCGCTGCCGATTGCGCCGGAATTTCGCGACCAGCCGGGCGCGAAGAAAGCGCCGCCACTCGGTGAAAGCTAAATCGCCTCGCCGCGCATCAGCCGCGGCTGCGCGACCGCCGGCGCCACGCCCTCGCGCATCACCGCGCGGCGCAGCGGCCCGATGCGGTCGAGCAGATAAAGCCCCAAGCCGCGCATGCCCTGCACGGGCAGAAAATCCGTGAGCAGCGTGCGATTGAGCAGATCGATCGCCAGCGTGCGGCTGCCGACGTCGGCGCGGCGCATTTTGTCGTAGGCGCTGAGCACGTCCGTTCCGCCGATGTCGCGGCGGTCGCGGTGCGCGGCGATGGCGAGTTCGCCGATGGTGGCGGCATCGCGCAAGCCGAGATTGAGCCCCTGCGCGCCGATCGGCGGGATCACATGCGCGGCTTCGCCCACCAGTGCGATGCGCTTGTCGGCAAAGCGTCGAGCGGTGGCGACCGACAGCGGAAACAGTCCGCGGCCGGGTTCGACCTCGATCTTGCCGAGGATCGAATGCGAGGCGCGCTCGATTTCCGCGCCGAGCGCCGCATCGTCTAATTCAGCAATCGCATCCGCCTCATTCGGATCGAGCACCCAGACCAGGCTCGAACGCGAGCCCGGCAGCGGCACCAGCGTGAACGGCCCGCTTGGCGTATGAAATTCGGTCGAGGTGTCGCGGTGCGGACGCGAATGCTTGATGCAGACGGTAAGCGCGACTTGGGCGTATTCGCGCTCGTCGATGGCGATACCGGCCGCCGTCCGGCACAGCGAGCGCCGTCCGTCGGCGCCGACACCAGCGGCGCGCGCAAATTGACGCCGCTTTTGAGCGCGACCACGACGGCATCGTCGCCTGGCTCGATCGCCGACACTTCGTCCTCCACCATGCGCAGCTTGGCGAGCGCGCGGGCGCGTTGCTCGAGCGCGGCGACCAGATGGCGGTTTTCGATATTCCAGCCGAAGGCTTCGAGATCGATTTCGCTCGGCCTCGAATTTCACCTCCGGCGCGCGCCACAGCCGCCCGGTGTCGTCGACGATGCGCATCACCTTGAGCGGCGCCGCCTGGCCCGCGCACAGCTCCCAGACGCCCAAGGTCTCAAGCGCGGTGACGGAACCGCCGAGCAGGGCGGTGGTGCGGTTGTCCGGCCGCGCCGGCCGTTTTCCCACCAGCACCGTCTCGATGCCGCCGCCGGCAAGCGCAATCGCGGCAGTGAGGCCGGCAGGCCCCCCGCCGACCACGATCGCCTGAGGCCTTTTCGCCGCCTTTGCCATATTTGTCCGGCATCAAAGCATCCGATCCTGTTTGGCGTTAACCGCATTAGCATGCGCTGGGCGCAGCCGGAAACCACGGCAAAGGCTTCCGATACCGCGAGCCGACACGATGCGCTATGCACGGGAACCGCTAAAGGACCGCTTCATGAGCGAGGCCGCCGACCACGAGCTGAGCCATCTGCCGCCCGCCGCCGGCCGGCTGGGCGCCGTCTTTGCGCGGCCGAAAGTGCTGGCCGTGATCTGCGTGGTAGCACTTGCGGGCTTGGGCTGGCTTTATCTCGCGCTGCTGCTCGCGCGCATGGGCGGCACAGTGATGCCGTTCGGAAACGCCATCGTGGAGGTGCTGTGCCGGCCACTACCAGACGGGTCCTGGAGCCTGACCGGCTTTGCGATTGTCGCGCTGATGTGGAGTGCCATGACGTTCGCCATGATGCTGCCGAGCGCGGCTCCCATGATCCTCACTTATGCGGAAATCGCCGACACTGCCGCGCGCAAGGGCGAGCAAGTCGTCTCGCCGTTCATGCTCGCCGCCGGCTTTATGGTGGTCTGGCTCGGCTTCGCCGCCGCCGCTTCCGTGGCGCAGCTCGCGCTCACCCGCGCCGCGCTGATCGAGCCCAGCATGGCGTCGGCCAGCGGACTTTTCTCGGGCGCGATCTTCATCGGCGCCGGCGTCTACCAGTTCTCCGCGCTCAAGCATGCCTGCCTGACGCAATGTCAGCATCCATTTCCGTTCTTTTTCGCCAATTGGGCGACCACGCCGCGCGGCGTATTCCGGCTGGGCCTGCGCCAAGGACTCTATTGCGTCGGCTGTTGCTGGGCGATGATGCTGGTGATGTTCGCGGTCGGCGTGATGAACGTGGTCTGGATGGCCGCGCTCGGCATGGTGATGACGATCGAGAAGATCGGAACGGGCAAGCGTTTAACGCACGCCGTAGGCGTGACGTTGCTCGCCGTCGGTGCTGCCGTCGTGGTATCGGCGGTCGCGGCGCATTGGCCGGCGCGGGTGGTTTGAGTTAGGTAAAAGCCAAGAGCCGGGGGTAAAGCGTTGACTGAAGCGTGGGCGTTGAAAGGCGAAATGGCGCTGTCGTGCAGTTGCACGGTGTTCTGCCCGTGCGTGCTCTCGCTCGGCGAGCATCCGCCGACCGAAGACCGCTGCCAGACCTGGGCCGGCATCCGCATCGACGACGGGCATTTCGACGACCATCGATCTCGCCGGCATCAAGGTCGGACTGATGATGGATCTGCCGGGCATCATGTCGCGTGGCAACTGGACCGCCGCGCTGTTCGTGGACGACAACGCGTCGATCCAGGCGGTAAAAGGCCTGACCCGCATTTTCACCGGCCGCGTTGGCGGCACCACGCATCTGCTGTCCATTCTTGTCGGCAATTTCCTCGGCGTGCGGCAGGTGCCGATCAGCTACGAAACACAAGGCGAAACCCGCATCGTGCGCATCGAGAAATATGTCGACGGCGCCATCACGCCGGTGCGCGGCAAGCAAGCGGGCGAGAACGTCGTCATCCGCAACAGCGAATACTGGATCGGGCCCGACGTCATCGTCGCGCGCGCCGACAAGTCGCGCTTCCGCGGCTTTGGCCGCAACTGGAATTTGGCCGGCCGTTCGGCCGAGATCGTCAAACTCGATTGGGGCAATAGTTAAGTGCCGAGTGGCTTACGAGACTCCGCGCCTTTGCGATTCATATTCTTCACCGCCTGCGGCGCGGCGCTGGCTTTGGTTGCGCTGATTTTTGCAACCGGCGGCCAATGGGCGGCGATGTTCTTCTGCCTCGGCCTGGCGCTGGTGGTCGATGGCGTCGACGGGCCGCTGGCGCGCGCGTTCAAGGTGGCGGAGGTGCTTCCGCGCTGGTCGGGCGAGACGCTCGATCTCATCGTCGATTTCGTCACCTATGTTTTCGTGCCGGCCTACGCGATCGCCGGCAGCGGCGCCATGCCGCCCGAACTGGCGCTTCCGGCCGGCATCGTAATTGTGATCACCGGCGCGCTCTATTTCGCCGATCGCAAAATGAAGACGGACGACAATTATTTTCGCGGCTTCCCCGCGGTGTGGAATCTCGCCGCCTTTTATCTCATTCTGCTGGAGCCGCCGGCCTGGGTTGCCGCTGCCGCAGTCGCCGCGCTTGCGGTCTTGACGTTCGTGCCGGTGAAGTTCGTGCATCCGCTGCGGGTTCAGCGTCTGCGCGTGCTGAACATTGCGCTGTTGGTATTATGGGCGGTGCTGGCCTTGCTGGCGATTGTTCAAGAGCTCGAGCCGGGTCCCTTCGTCAAGATTCCGCTGGCGGCCATTGGCGTTTATTTCCTCATTGCCGGATTGTTGCGCAAGCCGGCTTGATTGTGTTCGATTGGGTTATCGTAGTTCTGGGAGTTCTCCATGCCACGACCAGTCCTGCTCATCGCCGGCGGCAGCCGCGGCATCGGCGCCGTCCACGGCGCGGCTTGCGGGCGTGCGCGGCTATGACGTGGCGGTGAACTACAAGAGCAATGCCAAGGCCGCAGGTACCGTGGTCGATGCGGTGAAGAAATCCGGCGGCAAAGCCGTCGCGATTGCCGGCGACATGGCGATCGAAGCCGATATCGAGCGGGTGTTCGATGCCGCCGCGAAAGAGCTTGGGCCGATCACGCATTTCGTGCACAGCGCCGGAATTCCCGGCAAGAACTCGCGACTCGACGCGGCGAGCGCGGCCACCATTCGCGACGTCATCGACGTCAATCTCTACGGCGGCATTCTTTGCGCGCGCGCAGCGGTGCGGCGCATGTCCACCGTGCATGGCGGTAGCGGGGGATCGATCGTCATGCTCGGGTCGATCGCAAGCGTCACCGGCGGCGCCGGCGAATATGTTTTCTATGCCGCGGCGAAAGGCGGCATCGACGCGCTTACCATCGGGCTTGCGCGGGAAGTGGCGAAGGAGGGCGTCCGCTTCAACACCATCCGCCCGGGACCGACGGATACCGAGATCCACGAGCCGGGCCGGCTCGCGCGGATTACGCCGCTATTGCCGATGGGCAGGCCGGGCCAGCCGCAGGAAATCGCCGAGGCGATCCTGTTTCTGCTGTCGGACGCGGCCTCATATATCAGCGGCGCCACCCTGAATGTCTCGGGTGCGCGTTAGCCCACACCGCGGCCATTCGGCATGTACCTTGTGTTCGGTGCGACCGGCTGCCTATGATCGCCGCCGAAAGCGGTCCCCATAACAATCCAAGTCTATTCAGGGAGTGAATCATGGTCGCGGCAGTACGCGTACACAAACACGGCGGTCCCGAAGCCCTGACCTTTGAGGACGTTCAAATTCCGGCGCCCGGCCAGGGCCAGATCAAGATCAAGCAGCACGCTTGCGGCGTCAATTTCATCGACTGCTATTTCCGCATGGGCATGTATCCGTCGCCGGTCGGCATGCCGTTCATTGCCGGCAATGAGAGCGCCGGCGAGGTGATCGCGGTTGGGCCGGGCGTGACCGATTTGAAGGTGGGCGACCGCGTCGCCTTCGTGGGACCGCTCGGCGGTTACGCGGCCGAACGTCTGGTTCCGGCCGACCGCGCGGTGAAGCTGCCCAACAACATCACCTATGAGCAGGCCGCCGGCATGATGCTCAAAGGCATGACCGTGCAATACCTGGTCAACCGCACCTACAAGGTCAGCAAGGGCACCGTCTGTCTCATTCATGCCGCCGCCGGCGGCGTCGGCCTGATTGCCTGCCAATGGGCCAACCATCTCGGCGCCACCGTGATCGGCACCGTCGGCTCCAAGGACAAGGCCGAGCTCGCTAAGAAGAACGGCGCTCACCACACCATCCTTTATCGCGACGAGGACTTCGTGGCGAAGGTGAAAGAGATCACCAGCGGCAAGCTCTGCGACGTGGTCTATGACGGCATCGGCAAGGACACGTTCCCGGCCTCGCTCGATTGCCTGCGCCCGCTCGGCTATTTCGTCAGCTTCGGCAGCGCCTCCGGCCAGATCGAGGCCTTCAATATCAATATCCTGCAAGCCAAGGGCTCGCTGTTCGCCACCCGCCCGACGCTCAACCACTACGCGGCCAAGCGTACCGACCTGGTCGACATGTCCAACGATCTGTTCAAGGTCGTCGGCTCCGGGGCCGTGAAGATTCCGGTCAACCAGAAATACCCGCTCAAGGACGCCGCCAAGTCGCACAAGGACCTGGAAGCCCGCGGTACCACGGGCTCGTCGATCCTGGTGCCGTAATCGCGTAAATAACTGCCGCGGACTTTCTTCACGGTGACAAGCCAGCAAACGACGGGTGATCCGAAGCCATGGGGACGGCTGGCGACGCTTGGCCTTGGATTTATTGCCATGCTGGCCGGTCAGATCGCCGCGCTGGCGGTGCTGACCTGGTGGTACGGCCTCTCGCTATCGCAAATGCCGGACTTCGGCGGCGACGGCGTCGTGGTCGCCTTCATCATTGTCGTATCGACGCCGATTCAGCTCCTGCTGCTGGCGCTGTTCGCCGGGCGCGGGGGCGGCAACGTCGCGCAATATCTTGGTCTGACGCTGCCGCGCAAAAGCGATGTGGTGTTCGGCGTGTTTGCGGTGATCGTGTTCATCGTCGTTAGCAACGCGATCAGCTGGCTGCTCGGCCGCAACATCGTCACGCCATTTCAGCTCGATATTTATCGCACCGCGACCGCCGCCGGATGGCTACCGTGGATATGGCTGTGGATTGCCATTGTGGTCGTAACGCCCCTCGGCGAGGAAACCCTGTTTCGCGGGTTCCTGTTTCGCGGCTGGCTGCGGTCGCCGCGCGACGCCTGGCCGGTCATCGTCGTCACCGCGCTGCTGTGGGCGCTCATTCATGTGCAGTACGACTGGTACGTAATTTCCCAGGTGTTCGTGGGCGGGCTTCTGCTCGGCTGGCTGCGCTGGGTCACCGGCTCGATTATCCTGACCATGTTGCTGCATGGCCTGGTCAATCTGGAAGGCATGTTCGAAACCTTCGTAAAGCTGCAATGGCTGACATAAATCCCGCCGCCCGAGCAAACCCGGAATGACAAGAGCTAGAGCAACGCGGCAATCTTCGCGAATGCCGGGTGCTGGTTGATTTTGCCGGGCAGACGCGGCAAGCCGACGACGTCGACGCCATGGGAAAATCGCGCGATGCTCTCGACCGTGTCGTCGAGTTCGACCGTGTTGCGCTCGCTCTCGCTCACCACGATTGCCGCGATTTTCAGTTTCCGTTGCGCCAGCACGTCCAGTGCCGTGAGCGTGTGGCTGATGGCGCCAAGATAGCCGCCGACGACGAGCAGCAGCGGAATATTCAGCGCCGCCATCCAGTCGAGCACCGTGCGCCTAGCGTCGATCGGCACCATGATGCCGCCGACGCCCTCGATGAACAGGATGCCCGGCGTGGTGTCGATTGCCGAGCGGCTGAAAGCGATCAGCCGGTCAAAGTCGATGCTGCGGCCTTCGCGCGCGGCGGCCAGATCGGGTGCCAGCGGCGCGCGGAAGCGCCAGGGCGCGATGCTCTCGATTTCGTCCGCCGACACCTGCCGGCCGAGCGCCTTCAGCAGCACCGCCGGGTCGCTGGTCTCGACCACCGAGGAATCGTAGCCGCTCACCACGGGCTTAAGCGCGTGCACGCTTTGGCCGGCCTCGCGCAGATAGCGGATCAGCCCGGCGGTAACAAAGGTCTTGCCGATATCGGTGCCGGTCGAGGTGACGAAAAAGGCGCTCACGACGTTTTTGCTTTACGCATGATCATATCCAAACACCGGTTCCTACTTTTTGGGATCATGCGCTGTGAACCAAAATCTTGTCGCGCACGATGTACGCGAGCCGTGCGATCTGATCGTCGGGATGCTGCGCGGTGAAGGTCAGGCGCAATCGCGCGGTACCGGCCGGAACCGTGGGCGGACGGATCGCGGCCGCGAGGAAGCCTTCCCCGGCCAAAAGCTGCGAGGCGGCGAGCGTTGCTTCTTCGTCGCCGATGATCACCGGCACGATCGGGCTTACCGCCTCGGGCAATTTGGCGGCCTTGGTGAAAGCCTTGGCCTTTTGCACCGGCAGCGCCGCATAGCCCGGCTCGCGCTCGATCAGATCAAGTGCAGCGATGGCCGCGGCTACGCACGATGGCGGCAGGCCGGTCGAATAAATCAAGGTGCGCGCGCGATTGCGCATCAAATCGATCACCGCGTGAGAGGCGCACAAATAGCCGCCATAGGCGCCGACCGCTTTCGACAGCGTGCCCATTTGCAGTGGCACCGGAATATGCGTGTTGCCCACGAAGCTCGAGCCGCGCCCGCCGCCGACCACACCCAAGCCGTGCGCGTCGTCCGACATCAGCCAGGCGTCGTAATTGTTAGCGAGCGTATTGAGCGCGGCTAATGGCGCGAGATCGCCGTTCATGGAGAACACGCCGTCTGTAACAATGAGCGCGTGATCGTGCGCGGCGCGATGCTCGGCCAGTCGTTCGCGCGCATGTTTGACGTCGTTGTGGCGAAACGTCAGAACCTTGCCGCGCGACAATTGCGCGCCGGCGTAGATGCAGGCATGCGACAGCTCATCCACCAGCACCAGTCCGTCGCGGCCGACCAGCACCGGCATGATCCCGGCATTGGCGAGGTAACCGGAGCCGAACACGCAGGCCGCTTCGGTCTGCTTGAGCGTTGCGAGCCGCGCTTCCAGCTCGGCATAAAGCGGGTGGTTGCCGGTGACCAGGCGCGAGGCGCCGGAGCCCGCGCCGTAGCGCTCGATCGCCGCGATCGCCGCTTGCTTGATGGCCGGATGCTGGGTCAGGTTGAGATAGTCGTTGCAGGAAAACGACAATAGCCGCCGCCCGTCGCGTTCGACCCAAATGCCGTCCTCGCGCACCGTGTCGGAAAGCTGCCGGCGCAGATGGCGGCGCTGCAAATCGTCAAGCTTGGCTTGCGCGAATTGATCGAGCGAACTCATGATGGCCTTCAATACCACAACAGGCTAAATGAGCGCCAAATGGCGGGCGATACCAGCAAAAACAGCGCGCTGCCCGACTGGTATGCGGGCGGCATCGAACATGTCTGGCTGCCCTATGCCCAGATGAAAACGGCTAGCCCGCCACTGCCGGTGGTCGGCAGCAACGGCTCGCGCATCAAACTCGCCGACGGGCGCGAGCTGATCGACGGCGTTGCGAGCTGGTGGACCGCCTGTCACGGCTACAACCAGGTCCATGTCCGGCAGGCGGTCGCCCGCCAGCTTGAAGCGATGCCGCATGTGATGTTCGGCGGGCTGGCGCATGAGCAGGCGCTGACCTTGGCGCGTCGGCTCAGCGCGTTGCTGCCGGGCGATCTCACCCGCGTGTTTTTCTCCGACTCCGGGTCGGTCGCGGTCGAAGTCGCGATGAAAATGGCGGCACAGTACTGGATCAATCGCGGCGTGAAGGGGCGCAGCCAATTCGTTGCGTTCAAGGGCGGCTACCACGGCGACACCACCGGCGCCATGGCGGTGAGCGATACCGAAGATGGCATGCACGCGTTGTTCGCGGGGCTGTTGCCGAAGCATCGTATCGTCGATCTTCCCGACGACGACGCGCACACGGCCGCGCTCGACGCATTGTTGACGCAGCATGCCGGCGAAATCGCCGGCATCATCGTGGAGCCGCTGGTACAGGGCGCCGGCGGCATGAGGTTTCACGATACGCGCGTGCTGCAGCGGCTGCGCGCGCTGGCCGACCAGCACGATATGCTGCTAATTTTTGACGAGATTTTCACCGGCTTCGGTCGTACCGGAAGCATGTTCGCTTGTGAAGCGGCCAAGGTCACGCCCGACATTGTTACGCTGTCGAAGGCGCTTACCGGCGGGACGCTGCCGCTGGCGGCGACGATTGCCACTCAAAAAGTGTTCGAGGCGTTCTGGTCGAACGATTTGAAAAAGGCGCTGATGCACGGGCCAAGCTATATGGCGAATGCGCTGGCCTGCGCCGCCGCCAATGCCTCGCTCGATCTATTCGAGCGCGAGCCGCGAATGCAACAGGTTGCCGCCATTGCCTCGGCTTTGCTGGAAGGGCTTTCGCCGTGCCGCGGCATGCCGGGCGTCAAGGACGTGCGTGTGAAAGGCGCCATCGGCGTGGTCGAGTTGGAGCGCATCGAAAATCTCGACACTTTACGCGCGAGTTTCGTGAAAGAGGGCGTCTTCATTCGCCCATTCGGTACTGTGATTTATCTCACACCGGCTTTCACAATTCCCGCCGACGAGCTTGCAGTTCTGACCGGCGCGATTGTGAAAGTCGTGCGGTCACTGAAATCATAACAAGGGGAACGCTGTGGCGCTTTACAACGGACCGGTGATCGACACGCACCATCACATCTGGTTGCGCAAGGACGTGGCCTGGCTAGCCGATCCGCCGATCCCGCGCATGTTCGGCGATTATGCTGGCATCCGCCGCGACTACCCGGTGGAGGAATGGATCGCCGACGTCGCGCCGCTGGGTGTCATCAAATCAGTGCACGTCACCGCCATGTGGGGACCAGGTCGCGCGCTCGACGAGACCCGCTGGCTGCAAGCGGTCGCCGACAAGCACGGCTTTCCGCAAGGCATCGTGTGCAACGCGGACTTGGCCGATTCCAACATCGAGGCCGCGCTCGAGGCGCAAAAGCAGTTTCCCAATCTGCGCGGCGTGCGGCAGATGCTGTATTGGGACAGCGATCCGCTGCGGCAAGGGGCGAGCCGCCCGGACCTCTGCAACACAACCGAATTCCGCCGCGGCATGACGCTGCTGGAAAAGCACGACCTGCATTTTGAATTGCAAGTGTTCGCGAGCCAGGCGCCATATGCGGTCGAGCTGATCAAGGCGTTTCCCAACGTACGCATGATTCTGGTGCACGCCGGCATGCTCACTGGCCGCACGCCGCAGCTAATCGATCAGTGGCGCGTCGCACTCACGGCGATGGCGGCGTTCCCAAACCTGCATGTGAAGATTTCCGGGATTGGCATGTTTACGAACGGCGTCACGCTGTCGCAGGTGCGGCAAGTGATCCGCGACAGCATCCAGATTTTCGGGATCGAGCGCACCATCTACGGCAGCAATTTCCCGCTGGAGAAATTGCATGCCAGCTATGCCGATTTCTTCGCCGCCTACCGCGAGGCGTTATCGGAATATAGCGAAGCCGCGCAGCGCAAGGTGCTGCACGACAACGCGGTTAAGTTTTATCGGCTGTAGGCGGGCTGGCGCTTGGCCGTCAGATCAAAGCCGGCCCATCAGCAGCAG
This sequence comes from uncultured Alphaproteobacteria bacterium, assembly GCA_963781875.1. Lineage (GTDB taxonomy): Bacteria > Pseudomonadota > Alphaproteobacteria > Rhizobiales > Xanthobacteraceae > Pseudolabrys. Next base: position 290,039 of record CAWAHP010000004.1, on the reverse strand, counting down.
CACAACCAGGATAATCAGAATGATACCGAGGACGCCGATGCCGCCGTGGCCGAAGCCATAGCCGTAACCGCCGAAACGGCCGCTAAAGCCGCCGAGCAGGAAGATGACGAGGATGATGATAAGGATGAGTCCGAGCGACATGATCTATCTCCGATTGCAGCATCGAAGCTGCGTGATGAACCGCGAATGCGAAGGAAGCCGCCGATCCGAACGTGATTGCCAACGCAGGCTGCGCCTTCATGGTCGGAAAGTCGAGCCCTATGTCAGGTGATTGACATAACAAATTAGACAGCAACAGCGTCGTATTGAGCCAACAGCCGGCAAATGTTGGCGTCGCAATTCGAATGAGGCCTAACCGGCGATGGCGTTGAGAAAGAGCATCCCCACCAACACGCTGGTCAAGACCCATCCGAATACTTGAGTTGTGGCGCGTTCACTCATGGGTGGCAAACGCTGCAACACCCAAATGGTTCAAATTAAATTATAATTTGTGCAGCCGGCGATGACGACCGGCGCGTAGCGGGGCACTCCGCATGCTCAGCTGGCTGGCTTGTCGGGAGCCGCGGCAGCCTTCGCCGGCGGTTTTTCGGTCTCTGCAATGCGCGCCGGCCGCACGACGGTCACCGTGCAGGGTGCCTCTGCCGCAACCTTGGCGGATACGCTGCCGAGCAGCTTTCGCAACAGCGAATTCTGACGTGCACCGATCAGGATGACATCGACGCGGTTAAGCTGCGCAAATTCAAGGATGGCTGAAGCAGGATCGACCGCCTCGATCACGTGCACGGTCAGGCGGCTCTCCTCCAGCTTCAGCGGCTCGGCCCAATGCTTGAGCCCGACCATGCGATCGATATGCCGGTTGTGGCCCTGCTCGTCGAGCGTGGTGTCGAGCGCAATCCGCCCTTGCTTGAGCACGTTGAGGCAGGCGAGCCGCGCCGAAGGCAGCATCGTGAGAATGCGCCCCGCGGTAACGCGCAGGGCGTCGTTGAGCGGCGCGGAGCCTTCCACCAGATCGATGGCAATCGCAACGATCGGCGCGGACGACAGTTGGGCCGTCACCGCGGGCCGGGCAATCGATCGCGTCAATTCCTTGTTGAACCGCCGCCGCAGCACGGTGGTCCAAGGATCGCGCTGCAGGCGTTCGGATCGCTGCGTCAGCTTGACCTCGCTCGGGTGGCTCAGATCGAACGCCAATTGCGCCGCGGTCGGATGGCGCCAGGCCGGTTCGCTCGCCAGGCAGCGCAACACGATTTCCTGCAGCCAGGGCGGATAGTCGGGCCGCAACCGGCGCGGCGGAACCGGATCGCGCCAGAGCCGCCGGCGCATGCCGCGCAGCGTCTCGCTTTCGCCAAAGGGCCGCACGCCGGTCGAGAAGAAATAAAGCAGCACACCCAAGGCGAACAGATCGCTGCGCGGATCGTTGCGGATACCGAGCAGTTGTTCCGGCGACATATAGGGCGCCGTGCCGAAGGGCAGGCGGAACTCCTCCTGCATCAGGTCCGGGAGCTGATCATGATGCGAAAGGCCGAAGTCGAGCAACACGGCTTCGCCCGATCGGCCGAAACATGATGTTGCTCGGCTTGATGTCGAGGTGAATGACATGCTGCCGATGCAGATCGTCGAGCGCGGTTGCGATTTTCACGCCGATGTCGGCAACCTCCGCATAGGGCAACGGCAGATCGGGGAGCCGTGCCAGCAGCGGTTTGCCGGCAATCCGTTCCATCACCAGGTAGGGATGCACGGTAAAATCGCCAGCGGCGACGAATTTCGGAACATGGACGCCGGTCAGCCGCGGCAGGATCATCTGCTCCATCTCGAAACTGACGATGGCCGCGGGGTCGGCGCCTTCGCCGATGCGCGGCACCTTCATCAGCATCGGCATGTCCGTGCCCGGGCGCGAGACACGCCACAGCATCGCCATGCCGCCCTGGTGAACGATGTCTTCGAGCCGGAAGTCGTCGACGATCACGCCGGATTCGTGCAGCGGCTTGGCCATTCATTGCCCCACGAACAGCCGGTCGGCCAGCCAAGCCGGCAGGCCTTGTTTGCGGATGGCGGCGGCGGCGCTTTCGACGTCGTAGGGCGCACGGCAATAAGTCAGCTCGCGCTTGTCGGTATCCAGCATCAGGTAGGACGCGGCCGGATTGCCGTCACGCGGCTGTCCGACCGAGCCGAGCACGGCGAGCCAGCGCCGCCCGGGCGCTAATGGAATCGCGGCGCCGGTTGTCGGCGTGAAGGCGGTCATCTTCGCCGTCGCCGACATCGTGTAGATCGCCGGCTGGTGGATGTGGCCGCAAAAGGTGATGTGCGCCGGCGTGGCCGCGATGCTGCGCGCCGCTTCCTCCGTGCCCTGCACATAGATCCAGCTCTTGGGGTCGCTGGCCTCGGAATGAACGTACAGCCGCGCGGCGTCTTGCAACGTGAGCGGCAGGCTTTCGAGGAATTGCCGCGCCGGCGCCCCGAGTTCGCCGCGCGTCCACTCGATGGCGACCTGGGCCTCCACGTTCATCTGTTCGCGATGATTGATCGCGCTGTCGTGGTTGCCGAGCACGGCCATGGCGCCGTTGCCGACCAGATCCATGACGGTTTTCACCGTCCATTCCGGATCGGCGCCATAGCCGACATAGTCGCCGAGCAGCACGATCCGCTCCGCGCCATGCTCGCGCGCCTGTGCAAGGCAGGCGCTGAACGCCTGCCGGTTGGCGTGAATGTCGGCGAAAAAGGCGATCAGCACGATATTGCCCCGAAAGCGCGACGGTGGCCCGATTGCGTCACGCAGTGTTGATCTTTGTCAAATAGGCAAGTCGCTAGAAGCCAACCACGCTGCCGTGCAAATCATATTCGTCGGCGCGGTCGATCTTCACCGTCGCGATCTCGCCCACGCGTAACGGCCGGCGGCTCGCCACGTAGACGGCGCCGTCGATCTCCGGCGCGTCGGCCATCGAGCGGCCCTTGGCCAGCGCGCGGCCAGCAAAAGTGGGTACCGGTTTTGCGTCCGGTCGCGCGCTAACGCCGGAATCCGTGCCAACCTCGTCGATGATGACCTGCTGGCGCGTTCCGACCTTGCGCTTGAGCCGGCGCGTGGAAATCTTCTGCTGCGCCTGCATGAAGCGGTGCCAGCGTTGCTCCTTCACCTCGTCCGGCACCGGCACACCGAGATCGTTGGCGACGGCGCCGCGCACCGGCTCGTAGCGAAAACAGCCGACGCGGTCGAGCGCGGCTTCCTCCAGCCATTGCAGCAGAAATTCGAAATCGCTTTCCGTCTCGCCGGGAAATCCGACGATGAAGGTCGAGCGCAGCGTGATGTCAGGGCAGATCTCGCGCCAGCGCGCGATGCGCTCGAGTGTCTTTTCCTGCGCGGCCGGACGCTTCATGCGCTTGAGCACGTCGGGTGAGGCGTGCTGGAACGGGACGTCGAGATAGGGCAGTACCTTGCGTTCGGCCATCAGCGGAATGACTTCGTCGACGTGCGGGTAGGGGTAGACATAGTGCAGCCGCACCCAGATGCCGAGTTCGCCGAGCGCTTGGACGAGATCGACAAACTTCGCGCGCACCTCACGGCCGCGCCATGGGCTCGCTTCGTATTTGATATCGAGCCCATAGGCGGACGTATCCTGCGAGATCACCAGCAGTTCCTTCACACCGGCGGCCGCGAGCTTTTCCGCTTCGCGCAGCACATCGCCGGCCGCTCGCGACACCAGATCACCGCGCAACTTCGGGATAATGCAGAAGGTGCAGCGATTGTTGCAGCCCTCGGAAATCTTCAAATAGGCGTAATGCCGCGGCGTGAGCTTGATGCCTTCCGGCGGCACCAGATCAAGAAACGGATCATGCATCGGCGGCAGCGCCTTGTGCACGGCGTTGACCACGCTTTCGTATTGCTGCGGGCCGGTGATCGCCAGCACGTCGGGGTAGGTGGCGGAGATGCTCTCGGGCTCGGCGCCCATGCAGCCGGTGACAATGACCTTGCCGTTGTCCTTCAGCGCCTTGCCGATCGCGCCGAGAGACTCCGCCTTGGCGCTGTCGAGAAAGCCGCAGGTGTTGACGATCACCAGGTCGGAGCCGCACGTGATCGCGCGTCAGCTCATAGCCCTCGGCGCGCAGGCGCGTGACGATGCGCTCGCTGTCGACCAGCGCCTTCGGGCAGCCGAGCGAGACGAAGCTCACTTTCGGCGCGGCGGTGTCGGTTTTCGGGGTCGGATCGCGCATGCCGTCAAGGAGCTAGTCGCGTTTGAACGGGATGGCAACCCACTGCTGTTACCTGTCTAAAGGTCGAAATCGCCGATTGGCCGGGGGCGTAATCGGCGCTATCGTGGCGCCACAGTGGGACCGCCATGAAATCATTGCTGCTCCTGATCGCGCTGCTGATTACGGGTATTTTGCTGCCAGCCCCCGGGCCAGCGGCCGCCCAAGACATCAAGCCTTTGGTCGTCAAACCTTGGCGCTTTAACGATCATAGTCCGGATCTGCCGTTCCCCCGCGGCGAGCGGTCGGCGTCGGTATGGGCCTTGGGCGCCTGCTGGAGCGAATGCGGCTCTTATTGCGCCTGGGGCATGGCGGCGTGCCTGACCCGCGATGCGCAGGGCCATTGCCTGAGGCTCGGCGACAAATGCGACCGCTACTGCCAGCGCACATGCCGCAGCAATGCCGGGCCGCTGGTGCCGCTCGAATTCTTCTGGGATTGATAAGTCCGTCTGCGCCTGCCGGGCTGCGTTCGCGCGCGGTTAGCTTGCCAGCCGAAGCTGGCGAATGCTGCCGGATCAACATTCAGTTGATGGCTCAACGTCACGCGCCGTGTTGAGCGATCTTGCTTTCCAGCTGACGGCCGTCGTGATCGCGATGCAGATGGCTCAGCGAAGGTTCGTCGAGCTTATGCAATACATCGCTTAGTTTCGCCGTGTCCGGCAAACCCGGCGCGAAACCTGGCCCGTAGATTTTTCGCAGCGTGCGGACGAGCGTATTGCCATGCTTACGGCTGATCTCACCGTTTTTGTCGCGATGGCGATTGTCGAGACCTGGCTCTTTCATATGTCATCCTTCCGAAACCGTCGCCCGGATTTAAGTTGTCTCTCGGCGCAAGCAAGGCACGATAATTACAGTGTCGGCGCATATGTTGTAAATGACGTGATATTCTTTGCGAAAGATCAATTTATCGTTTTAAGGACTGGCGGAGGGGCGTCCGTTTCAGCCTATTGTTTTTGCTTTTCTTTTCAGCCTCTATCTTGGTCTTACCCACACGCGTACCCACAAAGCAAATTCGCTGTGCACGTTCCTGCCGCCGTAGATTGGACGGTGCAGGAACTTTGATGTCAGCTTCGAAGATGGCCGCCGAGTTCGGTAATCGATGTCTGGTTTCGGTGCAAGAGCTGACATCGAAATTATGTAGCGGTACGTCCGCTTGTGACTCAAGGCAGACGTGTGCCGGTCAAAGCAGACATTGCGCAGATTTGTCGCCATGTCCGCTTTTGACCCCTCTAGGACTTGGCGTAATATCTTTTTAAGTTTGCATAGCGCAAAATGGCGAAGACGAATAAACTTGGAACGGATGTTTTATCTCCGGGCAAAATTAAATGGACAAGACCGCCATTGCCGTATGTAGTTGCATCGTCATTTTATATCTATTGGATGCGGCTTTTTTCAATGGCGTGTATTTCGCTAGCGTAATCCGCAGGATATCCGAACTTTATTCGTATTTTCGATAGCTCATGGCTTTGACGCCATGAACGAATAGTGCGCGCGCCATGATGCGGCTCAGGTCGACTTCGGGCACAAAACGGAGTGCGGGGCGTAATGATGAAATCAATCGTGGTGGAATCGGGTCAAATGAAAAACCCGGCTCAAGGGCCGGGCTCTTCGCAATTTAAAGTCGGTCGATTTAGGCTTTCTTATCGACGATGACCCCGGTACCCGGAGCCGGAGCAGCTTGAACGGGGGCCTTAACGCCCACGTCGTCGCTGTCCCCGTCGTGATCCGGTCCAGGCCCTTCGGCCTTTTCCGAACCGATCGGCATAACAGGCGCCGATCCAATCGCTGCGATACTCATGTACTTATCCCTCTTTCTTGAGAGGCTTTCACGCATAGGCCTTGGAAATGAAGGTCTCCTTAATAGTGTCCGCTAATGACCCAAATCGGACATCGACGCTCTATTTAATATATGCGATTAATTCGGAGTGTAAGATTTCCTGCTTTTGATATCCTGGCTTCGTTCGTTGAATTGTCGGAATAATTGATCAGTCCCTCAGGAGGAATGGTAGCTGAAGATGCAGTTTGGTGACGTGTCTACTTTGGATCTCGCCGCCTTGGTATATTTTGTGATTACTTGGTTGGGCTACGCTCCATTTATGCGATGGCGAGATAAGCGCTTGCATGGCATCGGCACCGCAATGGTCGACCATCGGCGGGACTGGATGGATGCCCTTCTTGGGCGCGACATGAAGGATGCTGACGCGGCAATTGTCGGTCACATCATGAGTACAGCCTCGTTTTTCGCGTCTACGACAGTGATTGTTATCGCGGCACTTCTTGGTGTCTTAATTAACGCAGGAAACAATGGGCAGGGTGCTGTTGGAACGTGGCTGGCCATTCCAATGCCGACTGCGCTCCAGATCAAAATTGGTTTGATTGTCGTCGTCGCTTATTACGCATTTCAAAGTTTCACTTGGGCGATCCGGCAAGCAAATTTTGCTGCAGTAATGATGGGTGCGGCACCACCGGCGGCATCCTTGGATGTCGAATTGCGCCGGCGTCTCGCTGTCAGCATGGGAAGCATTATTACTGGAATTGCTGCTAGCTATGACAGCGGCGTGAGGGCCTACTATTTTGCTCTAGGTGGAATTACCTGGGTTATTAGTCCGATTTTATTCCTTTTGGCCACCACAGGGGTCGTCGCCCTATTGCTGTACAGGCACACAAATTCGCGAACTGCATTGGCATTAAAAGAGATCGCGGCAGCTCGATCAGAAGCGCTGAAACGAAATTTGTAACGCTAGCCAATCAACTGGATTCCGATGATGCGTCGCGGACGGTCGTCAAAGTGCGCTATTAGCACGTAGTGGACAATCCAACTGCCCCCGCGTTTGTCTGCTATTGGAGCATTTCAGAAATATTTTAGATTCTCAATCTGTCTCAATAAAGCGGGCGGCGCCGCCTGTATTTAAGCACGTGTTCTAATTTAATTTAGCGAGTGTTCTGGTTCGCGCAAAGCGTGCACCTATTATTAATACCCTCAGTTCAGACTTTATCTGCCTGGGGCACCCGATGATCCAAATAGCTACTAAAGACGGGACGGCACCATGCCCAAAGTGCACCACGGGCATGGTGCTTGCAGCTATTACGGCGCACCCGATTAACGCTCGGATGGAACGACACACATTCCTTTGTGCCAAATGCAATCAAACTAGAACGTACGTGTTGCCGGCCAAATTAGCGGCCTCCTAAGACCGACAGAGCCGCAATTAGCAATTTGGCAATCACACTTCAAAACGTGGATTTAATCTCTTTGATCTAGTGTTGCGCATAGGGATTAACCTCGGGGGATACAATGCGTTATGTAATCGCATCATTGGCAGCGGCTGCTATATGCCTTGCAGCACTATTGGGGACGGCCTCAAACCGCACCCATTCGGAGATGGTAAAAGCCTCCATGGATATTGAGGCGCTCACTCGGGCTAACAAAAACCTGCCCATGATGGTCGTCGCCGATCCAATCTAAAAGCGCGCGTAGATTTCTGTTCACAGATTGAGGCTGCCTCAGTTGGCGGCCTCTTTCGTCATTTTTAACCACGGACGCAATGTCGGCTATTGGCACTAAGCGACATTTCGGACCCATGCCAAAAAAGGGTCGCTATTGGCACTTAGCGGACAATCCAGCCGCACCCGCGTTTGTCCGCTATTGGATGCATAGCGGACATTGGTCGGCACTGGCGCTGAATGGCTCGGTCGCTAATGACGCCAAGCGGATATTCGCGCTTACGGACGAATAGCCAAAGTCATTGCGGTCACGGAGCTTTATCGGAACACGGCAGGACTAATGCCTGCATGATTATCTGTGATTTTTGAGGGTTAAGGCGAAGTAGGCCAAGCCACCCGCAACAACGAGGCCGATCCAACTAAGCCACATTGGCGCGTTCCAGCCGCCAACCACAACTGCCCAACCCATATAGATTCGCAAAACATGAAGCAGCGCAACAAGTGCGAAAATTGTGCCAGCTATCAGATGAAATAATTTGTCATTCATGGCGCTCTCCATTCAATCGGATAATAGAAATAAACGTCGCAGATAATATTTCGGTTCCGCGGGCGCTGCAATTCGGATGCCGTGGAGCGAGTTGCAGCGCAGCGAAACAAACCGCTTAGAAACGTATCTGCCAGAATGTCCGTTTCTGGCACTTCGCGTTATTCGCTGCGCCGCAATAGTTTGGTCGCTTTTGGACTAACAACGGACAAAGGTAGGCGCTGGCGCTGAATGGTTCGGCAGCGAATGACCCAAAGCGGTCATGGGCGGCGTTTCAACAATTTGGCCTGAGAGCCACCGATGTTTTCGATGCTACGATACTGCGTCTTTGGCGGCCTTTACTGGCCGAGCCCGGATTATCTTCCGAGCCGGCTTCGCCTTAAATATTGTTGGCTCTTTTGTGAACGGATTGATGCCGCTGCGCTCCTTTGTTGCTGGTTTCTTGATAACGACGAATTTGGCAAATCCGGGCACAAGGAAGGCTCCTGATTTATTGAGTTCCTTGTAGCCGATCGTAGCGAGTGACTCGATGACGGCCTTGACGTCCTTTCGCGTCATATTGGTCGAATGCTGTTCAGCTATTCTCTGAATGAGCTCCGACTTCGACATCAACTTTGTCATGCCTCCTCCATATTTTCGAATCGTGCGTCACTGAGTTAGCCCGAAATTTGTGGTGGAGGAAACTCGGCAATTCGTTGCAATGCAGCAATTCACAGTAAAACAGAGTTGAACCGACCCGTCGCCGATGGCCTCGATCAGTCGAAAACGGAAATGTCTGCTTTTGGCACTTAGCGTCATTCGCGGCACTGCAACATTTTGTCCGCTTTCGGACAAAGGCGGATTTTTGCCTGCGATGATTTGTCTGCTGATGACCCAAAGCGGACATGGAGCAGATTTAACACCGCATCAGCTAGCTACCGCAATTTCCGCCACCGGCGGCTGGCAATTGATCCATCTCAATGCGGAAATTGCTCATTATTTTACCTATGCGCGAGTGGCGACTGGTCGATCCTGGCAGCCTGCCAAACTGCGATTCCAAGCTAGGACAAATTCATGTTTCAGGTGCGCTTCCATGGCCGCGGCGGGCAGGGCGTGGTGACGGCGGCGGAGCTTCTCTCGGTCGCTGCATTCCTGGAACAGCGCCACGCGCAGGCCTTTCCCAGCTTCGGTTCCGAGCGCACCGGCGCGCCGGTTGTGTCGTTCTGCCGCATCGATGATAAGGAAATCCGGCTACGGGAACCGATCCTCGAACCCGATGCCCTGATCGTGCAGGATCCGACGCTGTTCAAAGTGATCGACGTCTGCCAGGGCGTGAAGCCGACTGGCTATCTGCTGGTCAACAGCAATCGCAGCGTGAGCGATCTTCACCTCGATGCGATTGCCAAGCAACTTCCTGCTGGGCACGTTCTGACCGTGCCGGCGTCCGAGCTCGCGCTCAAGCATGTCGGACGGCCGCTTCCCAATGCCGCGCTGCTCGGCGCATTCGCCGCACTCACCGGCATCGTCCATTTGAAATCGGTCGCCGCCGCAATCCGCGAGGCATTTCCCGCAAAAATCGCGGAGGCGAATATCGCTGCCGCCACCGCGGCGCATGACGCGGTCGCCGACACTAACGCTAACGCGGCCGCTTGAAGGTTCATCGCCATGCTCAAACAAATTGAAGGTTCACGGGCGATGGCCGAGGCCATCGGGTTATGTCGCCCGGAAGTGATTTGTGCGTACCCGATCACACCGCAGACCCACATCGTCGAGGGCCTCGGTGAGATGGTGCGGACCGGCGAACTCGCCAAGTGCGAGTTCATCAATGTCGAATCCGAATTTGCCGCGCTGTCGGTCGCGATCGGTGCTTCGGCGGCCGGCGCGCGCGCCTATACCGCCACCGCAAGCCAGGGCCTGCTTTACATGGCGGAGGCCGTCTACAACGCCTCTGGTCTCGGCCTGCCGATCGTGATGACGATCGGTAACCGGGCAATTGGTGCGCCGATCAATATCTGGAACGATCATTCTGACGCTATGTCGATGAGCGACGCCGGATGGATGCAGCTGTTCGCGGAGACAAACCAGGAGGCTGCCGACCTGCATATCCAGGCTTTTCGCTTGGCCGAAGAATTGTCGATGCCGGTGATGGTCTGCGTCGATGGATTTATTCTCACCCACGCGGTCGAGCGGGTCGACATCCCCGAACAGGCAGCAGTCGATGCCTATCTGCCTCCCTATGAGCCGGTCCAAGTGCTCGATCCGAACGATCCGATTTCGATTGGCGCAATGGTCGGTCCGGATGCCTTTACCGAGGTGCGCTTCCTCCAGCACTATAAACAGACGCTCGCCCTGCGGTTGATCCCCGAATTCGCCGGCGAATTCAAACAGCAGTTCGGCCGCGATACCGGCGGACTGCTGCGCACCTACAAGGCTGATGACGCCGAGGTGCTGGTCGTCGCCATGGGTTCTGTCAACGGCACGATCAAAGACACAATCGACGAGATGCGCGCGGACGGGATTCGCATCGGTCTCGTCACGCTGGTGGCGTTCCGTCCGTTCCCGGTCGAGCCACTGCGCAAGGCTTTGGTCGGGCGCAAGCACGTCGTCGTGGTAGAGAAAAGTCTCGCTGTCGGCATGGGCGGCCAGCTCGCGCTTCATGTCGACCTTGCGCTGCGCAATGTCGCCGGGGCCCCGCAGGTGCACTCGGCGGTGGCGGGTCTCGGCGGGCGGCCGATCACCCGTCCGTCCTCTGCATCGTCTGTTCCGCCAGGCGCTGGTGCAGCCGTGGGAAGGCACGCATTTCCTCGACCTCAACGAGGAGATGATCGCCAAGGAGCTGCATTATGTCCGCAAGGTCCGACGCTCCGGCCCGACGGCGGAAAACATCCTGCGACGCCTCAGCACGGGCGCGCTGATACCGGCGGCAGAATGAGGATGGCGCAGATGGACGACAGCACCACCTTGGCAGCGACGCAGAAACTGCGCTTCTATCAGAAGGGGACCTTCACCGTCGGCAATCGCCTCGCGTCGGAGGCAGATCGCTCGGTGCAGGCCTCGATCGACCGATCCAATGCATTGACCTGCGGGCACCGAGCCTGTCAGGGCTGCGGCGAGGCGCTCGGCGCCCGCTACGCGCTCGATACCGCGTTGCGGGCGGCCGGCGGCAATCTGATTGCGGTAAACGCCACCGGTTGCCTGGAGGTATTTACGACGCCCTATCCGGAAACCTCGTGGCAGATTCCGTGGATGCATTCGCTATTCGGCAACGCCGCCGCGGTCGCGACGGGAGTTGCCGCCGCGATGCGCGTGAAAGGACGGCCGGAGGTGCGCACCGTCGCTCAAGGCGGCGATGGCGGCACCACCGATATCGGATTCGGCTGCCTGTCGGGCATGTTCGAGCGCAACGATGACGTGCTCTATATTTGCTACGATAACGAAGGCTACATGAACACCGGCGTGCAGCGCTCGTCGGCAACGCCGCCGGCGGCCCGCACCGCGACGACGCCGGCCATGGGACCGGAGCCGGGAAACGTTTTCGGCACCGGCAAGAGCGTGCCGAAGATCGCCGTCGCCCACGGCATCCCCTATGTCGCCACCGCCACCGTCGCCGACCTGCATGACCTTGAGCGCAAGGTGGTGAAGGCGATGGGCATTCATGGCGCGCGCTATCTGCATATCCACGTGCCTTGCCCGCCCGGCTGGGGCTCGGCCTCGCAGGATACGATCCGGCTGGCGCGACTCGCGGTCGAGTGCGGAATGTTCCCGGTGTTTGAAGCCGAGCACGGCGTTGTCACCGGCAGCCGTAAGATCCGCCGCCAAGTTCCGGTCGACGATTACTTGAAGCTGCAGCGGCGATTTGCCCACCTCTTCACCACGGAAGAGGGAAAACGACGCATCAGTCAGTTGCAGGCGGTGGCCGACCGCAACATCGCCGAGTATCGTCTGCTCGATCAGGAGGGAGACGCTTAATGGAGCATCCCTTCGCGATCAGCCTTGATGTTGGCTCCAGCCTCGCCAACCTGACCGGGTCGTGGCGCACCACGCGGCCGGTCTATGTTGACCGTTTGCCGCCCTGCAACAATGCCTGTCCGGCTGGCGAGAACATTCAGAGCTGGCTCTATCACGCCGAATCCGGCGACTACGAAACCGCATGGCGCACATTGACGACCGACAACCCGATGCCGGCGGTGATGGGCCGCGTGTGCTATCACCCCTGCGAAAGCGCCTGCAATCGGGCGCAAGTCGACGAAGCGGTTGGCATCAATTCGGTCGAGCGTTTTCTCGGCGACGTGGCGATCCGCAATGGCTGGCGATTTGCGCCGCCGCTTGCCGACAGCGGCAAGCGCGTGCTGGTGGTCGGCGCGGGGCCTTCGGGCTTGTCCGCCGCTTATCACCTGCGGCGAATGGGTCATACGGTCGAGATCCACGAGGCCGGCCCGTTCGCCGGCGGCATGATGCGTTTCGGGATTCCAAAATATCGTCTGCCGCGCGACGTGCTCGATGCCGAGATCAGCCGCATCATCGACCTCGGCGTCGTCATCAAGCTCAATACCAAGGTTGACCGCGTCGTCGAGAGCATGCGGGACGGCCGCTTCGATGCGGCCTTCCTCGCCGTCGGCGCCCATATCGGCAAGCGTTCCTATATTCCCGCCGGTTCCGCTGCAAAGATTCTCGACGCCGTCTCTCTGCTGCGGTCGATGGAAGGCGAAGACAAGCCGCTGCTCGGCCGGCGCGTGGTCGTTTACGGCGGCGGCAACACCGCCATCGACGCCGCCCGCACCGCTAAACGCCTTGGCGCGACCGAGGCGATCATCGTTTATCGCCGCACCCGCGATCGCATGCCGGCGCGCGACTTCGAGGTCGAGGAGGCGCTGCAGGAAGGCATCATGATGAAATGGCTCTCGACCATCAAGCGCATGGACGAGGGCATACTCACTGTCGAAAAGATGCAGCTCGACGAGAAGGGCTTTCCGCAGCCGACCGGCGAGTTCGAGACGCTGGAGACCGACTCGCTGGTGCTGGCGCTCGGCCAAGACGTCGATTTGTCGCTGCTCGACGGCGTGCCCGGATTGGAAATCAAGGACGGCGTGGTGCAGGTAGCCTCCAACATGATGACGGGCTATGCCGGTATCTTCGCCGGCGGCGACATGGTTCCCTCCGAACGCACGGTCACGGTGGCCGTCGGTCATGGCAAGAAGGCGGCCCGTCACATCGACGCGTGGCTGCGAGGCGCCGCCCATGCGCCGCCGGAAAAGCACGAACTCGCGAGCATCGACAAGCTTAATACCTGGTATTACGCCGACGCGCCGAAGACGGTGCGGCCGATGCTCGAAGTCGCTCGCCGGCAAAGCACTTTCGAGGAGGTGCAGGGCGGGCTCGACGAGACCAACGCGCTCTATGAAGCACGTCGCTGTCTTTCCTGCGGCAATTGTTTTGAGTGCGACAACTGCTACGGCGTATGTCCGGACAATGCGGTGATCAAGCTTGGTCCCGGCCAGCGTTTCCGCTTCAACTACGACTACTGCAAGGGCTGCGGCGTGTGCGCGCAGGAATGCCCTTGCGGCGCCATCGGCATGGTGCCGGAGCAGATCTAGCCGGCGCCGTCGATTATTTCGTCGAGGTTGATTCAGGTCAATGCACGAATGAATAGTTTTCGGCGTGATTTCACCTAAGGACGCAGGAGGATTTGATGCAAATTGGTAATCCTCGCTCAACCGGAAAACTCACGACACCCGACGAGCGCGACGAGTTGCTCGATTGCCGGATGGCCATGCTGGGTCTCGATCTCGACGCGACCGAAAGTAGCGACGGCGACACGTTAGATGAGATCAGGCGACGCTGCACGAGTTGTGGCTATCGGGAAGCCTGTGGGGTGGACTTGAAGCGCGATCCCAATAACCCGGTATGGGAAACCTATTGCCCAAACTCGGACGCGCTCATTGCGCTCGCCGAGGCATCGTGGCTATCAAAATAACCTAAGGGAATGTGCCACGTGGGGGCCACGACCACTGGCATGTCTGCATGCGGCACTTAGCGGACATACCAGCGGCACCGCACTGTTCATTGTGTGCTACCGAGTAGCATCATGGAAATTGCGGGTACATAGGTGATAACCAGCAATATCGCGAAATTTAGCAGCACAAATGGCAGAACGCCGCGATAGATGGTGGCAATTGGAACATCGAAGATCGCGTGCGAGGCAAAGAGGTTGAGTCCGAAAGGCGGGGTGTACAACCCAATGCTCAGATTAACCGCCATGATGATGCCAAAATGGATTGGATGCACCCCGACGGCAACGACAATTGGAAGAAGCAGCGGCGTCAAGATAAGTATGGCCGCCGGCGGCTCGAGAAAGCTGCCCGCCAAAAGCAGAATTAAATTTATCATGAGCAGGGTTTCCCACGGCCGCATTTCCAGGGCCTCGATTGCGGCGACAATCTGTTGTGGCATGCCGCTCGTGGTGAGAAGCCAAGAGTAGACTCCCGCGCTCGCAACGATGATCAAAATCTGCGAGATGAGGAAGGACGCGTTGAGCACCACGCGCCAAAGATCGGCAAGGCTGAGCTCTCTGTAGATGATCGTTGTCACGAACAAGGAGTAGACGACCGCGACACCCGCAGCTTCGGTCGGCGTGAAAACGCCACCATAAATGCCGCCGAAAATGACGACAATCGTGCCGATCGCCCAGCTTGCTTCCTTTGTCGTTTCCCAGACGTTTATCCAGCGCGCTCGGGACAGCAGCGGCACTGCCTTGATCTGGGAATAGGCGAATACGTAAGCCGCGTCGACAAAGCCGATGAGGAGGCTTGGTAAAATGCCGGCTGTGAACAGAAGCAGAGCGGATTGCTGGGCGGTCATCGAATAAAGAATCATTGCAATTGACGGCGGGATGATCACTGCGACAGCGCCGGAGGAAGCAATCAAACCTACAGTGAATCTCTCATTGTAGCCGTTGCTCTTGAGCGAGGGGTAGAGCAGCCTTCCGACCGCGACAACGGTACCCACCGACGTGTGCGCCATCGCGCCAAATAGTTCTGACGATGCGACCGTGGTGACAGCGAGCGAGCCACGGATACCACCGATAATCGACACGACCCAAGCGACGACGCGGCGCGCAATGCCGCCTTGCGCCATGATCTCGCCGGCCAGCACGAAATAGGGGACGGCGAGCAGGGGAAAATTGTCGAGACTTCCGAACATGTATGTCGGAATCGCTGTCGTCGGCACATCAGCAACAAACAAAATAGCGGCGAGCGAAGTCAAAACGAGAACGAGGAAAATCGGAAGGCCGATAACCATGAGAATTATCGGCAGGGCGAAATAGACGAAATGAGCCCCCATCGGCGTGTATCGTCAATGATCAGAATTTTTTAAGAACGCATTTTCGTCGGACACGCCTTGGGCAATCAATCGGACGGCAATCAGGATCGCCATCAACAAGAACCCGATCGGTATCATGGCTTGAGGCAAGACCAGCGGGATGTTGGCGGCTTGGCTCCGTTGATCCAGTTCCGCGAGCATGGAAACCACGGGCCACGCGAGAATCGCCATGAGAACGCTGGTCGCCAACAGCACAATCTCGCCCACAAGCTCAACGATCGACCGCAGCACGGGCGGCAGAAGGGAGACAAACGCATCCATGCGGATCTGCCGACCCGACCAGCCGACCAGGCCGCAATTGAGAAAGACACACCCAATCATCAGGAAAAGCATGACCTCCTCGGCCCAGGGGATGGACACGGAGAGAAAATATCGGCCGATGATGTTGGCGAAGTTGACCGCGACGCTGCCGACGAGCAATGCCCCCGAAACGATCCGGATGACAGCCATCAGCGCGTGGGCGCCTCGCACAAGATTCTTGATCATGCCTCCCCTTTTTATGAATTATGGCCCCTGACTTTCGGGTACGCACTGCGACGGCCGGCTCGATCCACAATACCGCCCGGATGACCGAGTGAATCAATGCTTCGCGGCGATGGCGCGTACTTTGACCAGCATGTCGTGCACGGCCGGCTGGTCTTTTGTCACCTCGTCGGCGACGCCGCTGAGAAGCGTCTTCATCTTGGCGAGGTCCTCAGCGGGCAACGTGTGAACCTGGCCGCCCATTTTCACCCAATCGTCCGCCAGCTTCTTGGTGAATTCCACCTCCCAAGCCTGCACGGTGGGCTGGATAGCCTGTCCGGTATCGACGACGATTTTTTGCAAATCGGGTGGCAGCTTGTCGAGCCATGCCTGGCTGACGACGGCAAGCGACACCAGCATCGAGTCGTTCGTGACCGTAATAACTTTGACGAGATCGTTCATCTTGAATCCGACAAACACCGATAGGCCGCTTATCGTGCCGTCGATGGTGCCCTGACTGAGCGCGGGCATTACCTCGCTCAACGGCATCGCTATGCCGGTGGCACCGAGCTTGCTCATCTTGGCGCGCTCAAGCGCGGTCCCGTTGATCCGAATCTTCTTGCCGTCGAAGTCTGAAAGCCGCATCAGCGGATTCTTGGCCCCATACTCCACGATTCCGATGCTGAGGGTAGCGATGCCAACCATCCGCTTCGGCTGTGCGAGGCCAAGAATGATTTTTTGCAGTTCAGGATCGTGAATTGTTGCCGCGACATGCGCCTCGTCGCGGAACAACATCGGCGCGCTGAAAACGCCATAGCGCGGCTCGAGGCCGACGTAGAAATCGACAGGCCCGATGTAGCCCTGGATAGTGCCGAGCTGCACGCCTTCAATCTCGCGCGGGATAGGTCCGAGCTGGCTGGCGGGATAGATTTGCACCTCGATGCGACCACCCGAAGCCTTCTCGAGGGCTTCCTTGTAGAATTTTATGAACTGATGTTGCGTTTCGTTGATGGTCGCGGTGCCAAATTTCATGACATATTCGGCGGCTGCGGCCGGATTGGTCGGAGTGACGCACGCAAGCGTGGCGAGCAGTCCTAAAGTCCACCCCCAAGGCATGATGTTGCGGAATCTGATCATTACTTCCTCCCTTATCTACTTTTTGGCACCACCTCGTTCGGCATCCGTAGGTATTGCGATGGGTATTTGACGCCGCCGGGCTGTGTTGCTGGGCGAGGATGCTATGGGGCTTGCCCGTCCGCCTCAAGCTATCTTTGACCGCATCGATGGCCGGACCGCACAAACAGGCGGTGGGGCAGCTTTGCCGTGTGGCACGTTCATGGAAAAAATAGGCCCGCCATTCGGGCCTCACATTGATTACGGCCCAAGACGGGTTGCACACTGGAGGTCGCACACGGTCATCGTAACCGATGTCCGTTCCTGGCACATAGCGGACGTTGCAACAGCCCCACGTTTGTCCGCTATTGAACCAAAGCGGACAAAGGTGAATTTTTGATACTTTCAGTTCGCCTATCTTGGGATCAGTTTATTTCGGCGATATGAAAATGTGTTCTTCCAATATCAGTCCGGGATGATCGATGACGACTTCTGGTTTGGACACAAGGACAACCTTCTTTGGTTTTTTCATCGCCCCGGCATACAAGTCTGGTGGAAAGAACGGCGGCTTGGCTTTAGCCGCAGCTTCCGTGAGTTTCTGGAGAGCACGTCGCCAGAGGAGGTGACCGCACCAAAAGAAAGGCAAGTTTGATCGCCAGCCAATTTACTGATGTTTGCTTATGGCACTTAGCAGACAATCCAACCGTACCCCGTTCCGCTATTGGAGTAACAGCGGACATTGGGTTGAATTGGCGCTTATTGGATCGGTCGCGAATGACCCAAAGAGGACATAGAGGCTTGCCACTAGACCTCGCTGCTTAATCAATCAAGGTGCTAAAAGATGAGGACTAAACTCGACGACGACAGGAGATCGTGATGAAAATCGCCGCTATTTTTTCAGTTGTTTTGATGAGCTATTTGTTCACCGTTGGCCCTGTGCGAGCTGCGGATAGCTGTAATAAGGAGTGCCGCGAGTACTACCAGGCTTGCGCAAAGAACCACTCGCAGGCCGCATGCAAATCAGAGTACGACATCTGCAGGAAACATTGTTCTGGAAAATAGCGGACTCGCAGGTTTTACTAATGTCCGCTATTGGGGGTAAAACGGACGTTGGGTGGACTTGTCGCCATGTCGTCCGCTAATGACCCAAATCGGACATCGGCTGTTGTCCGCGCCGCCGCCGGTAATGGAGAGAAGAAGGGCTGCCATACGATTGGTCTTTGGATATGATTCTTCCGCTTTGAGCTGGAACGCGAGCGGCGCACCAATGTCAGTCAAAGCGCGTTTTATTGCGAGTTTCATCGCGTTGATCGCCGCAGTGCTCGTGTGCGGAGCATCCGCAAACGCCCAAACTGAGCAGGAATTGCGCTGGTGCCAGGGCGCCGACGGCGCCACGCCCGATCAGCAAATCGCCGGCTGCACCGCATTTGTTCGCTCGGGCAAGTACAAGGGCCCGGCTCTGGCCATCGCCGTGAACCTGCGCGGCTATGCCTATACGCGCAAGATGGACTTCGACCGCGCCATCGCTGAATACAGCGAGGCGATCCGGCTTGATCCCGGATACGTCAACGCCTTCAATAACCGCGGCTCCGCCTATGACAACAAGAAGCAATACGACCGCGCCATCGTCGATTACACGAAGGCGATCCAGATCAATGCCAAGAATTTCTTTTCGTATGAGGCCCGTGGCGTGGCCTTTGTGCACATGAAGGACTTTGCCCGCGCCATCGCCGATTTCGATCAGGCCATCGGGCTCAATCCTAAATTCGTGCTCGCCGTCGTCGATCGCGCCGACACGTACGTAATAATGAAGGACTATGACCGCGCCATCGCGGATTACGACCAGGCCATCCGGCTCGATCCCAAATCCGTGCGCGGCTTGGTCAACCGGGGCAACGCATATAACGAAAAAAAGGACTACGACCGCGCGATCGTGGACTACAACGAGGCGATCCGGCTCGACCCCAATCAACCGGCCGCCTTCTTCAATCGCGCTTTCGCCTATCGCGGCAAAGGCGACGACGCCCGCGCCATTGCGGACTTCGACCAGTCGATCAAGCTCAATCCGAACAGCGCGGAAGCCTTTTACAATCGCAGCCTCGCCAAGCAGAAAACGGGCGACAACGCCGGCGCCGAAGCCGACATGGCAGCGGCCAAGAAAATCAATCCGAACATCACAGACACAAAGTAAGTCACTCCACGCGCGGAAACAGGAACGCATAGGCTAGCCGCCTACGCTACCACGCCGCCTACCGTTGCGCCTGCTTGTGCCGCGATAACCGGCGCGCTTCGACCTTCGGCGCGTACCAGGTGTTGAACGGCATAACCGCCGCGGTCTCGCTCGCAGGTTTGCGCACCGCGTGCCGGCGATGCAGCCGCGCTCGCGGTTCGGCCACGCTCTTCTTTTCGGTAGCCTTTTCGTCGGACTTTTCGTTCGTCGTTTCGTTTTTCTTGCCGTTTTCCTTGGCGGCGATTTCATCGGGCACGGCGGGTGTTTCCGCGATGGCGCTGGCGGTGATCGCCGCCCAGCGCGTCAAATCTCCGCAGGCGATGCGCGGGGAGGGATGCGCGGCGCGGGTGATGATGCCGACCAGCATGCCGCCGCGCATGACCGGCCCGCCGGAATCGCCGAAGCAGGCGCTGGCGCTGATCGAGCCGGTGCGGTTGGGATCGACCAGCGCGCGCGGCTCGGCCGGAACGACCACCGCTTCGTGCAATTTGCCGAAGGTGCCGCGCCAGTGTTCGTCGGTGGTGCCATAGCCGGCGATGGTGAAAATGTCGCCTTCGCCTTCGCCGACCGGCGCCGCCTCGATCTCGGGCGGCAGCGGCTTCGGCCAGCTGCAGGATCGCGGCGTCGCCGGCCACGCTGACCTGGCGGCCGTCGTCGAGCAGCGCGCTGCGCGAAATGCCAGCGACCCTATACGAGCGGCCGCCGGCAATGACCGACATGCCATGCGCGCAGTGCGCGGCGGTGGCGACCGCGCGGCGCGCGATGACGACGCCGCTGCAATAGCCGTTGCCGACGAGGCGCACGGTGTAGAGCCGAGCGAGGACGATTTGGTGCCCTTGCACCACGGCGCCGGCCGGTGTCGCGGCGGCAATCGCTGCGGCCGTCAATATATAAACGAGCGCTGCGTGGCGCGGCATCCTCAGTCCCCCATTCCGCGCAAGACTAGAGAAGCCGGCCGGGCGGAAACAAGGAAGAGGCTGTGGAAATATGGAATATTAAGGCGCGACCGGCGAATTGAACTTGCGCGCGGTGTCCACGATCCAGTCGCGGTAGAGCAACAGCGGCGTGACGCCGGTGAGCCCGCCGCAGCCTTCGCTCGTCGCCGGGCGCGGTCGACCAGCTCACCACGCCGATGACCAGCGGGCCTTCGCCGTCGAAAGCGGGCGCGCCGCTATCGCCGGTGCAGCCGCCGAGGCCGATGCGCTGATTGCGCGTCGCCTTGTCATAGAGCCGGATCTGCAACGAGCCGGGCTTGCCGGTGACGGTGAGCGCCGCCATGCGCGGCACGCCGAGGCCGCGCGGCGTGCCGGCGACCGTGACGCCGAAGCCGGCAATGGTCAGCGTCTCGCCGGCCGCGACCCGGCGCGATGCGGCCAGCGTTGCCGGCATCACGATGTCGGGCAGCGGGCCGCTGAGCTTGAGCAGCGCCAGGTCGGCGGTGGCGCGGCTGGCGGCATAGCTGGCGAAATCGAAGCGCGGATGGCGCGCGATCGAAGCGCACCTTGATCGATACGCCGTTCTGGTAGGCCTTGACCTCATAGTCGGCGGCGCGCGTGACGCAATGCGCGGCGGTGAGCACCAGGTCGCGCGCCAGCGCGGTGCCGGTGCACAAGTCGCCGCGCGCATCCACGATCATCACGATCGACCGCGCCGCCCAGCCGGTCGCCGGCGGCGCATTGCCGGTGAGGGCCAAAGCGGGCGCAGCAAATAACAGCCAGACAAGGGCAGAAAGGACGCGGGGCATGGCCGGCGAGGATAACACACGATCATTGATCTATTGATGTCGGCTTTTGGCACATAGCGGACATTCCAACCGCGCCCGTGTTTGTCCGCTTTTGGACCAACTCGGACATCCGCAACACGCGCTAGCTGTGAGCCAGCAGTTTCTCCGCCCTTTGACAGAGCACAGCGATCTCGACGGGTGCTGATCGCCGCACGCATTGGACAATTCACTGGAAGCGCGGATGTCGGCCACGAACTTTCGCACTTTAGGCACCGATCGGGATCATTCATCCAGTCGATTATCATGCAACGATGAGTGCCGCCGTGTTCATCTCAGACGAAGATATGCGCATCCAATCCCCGCTTGCGCGCAAGTAGGACATGCGTAACTGCCACTTCAAGTGCGACGTCTCCATTCCGATATGGACCGACTCGAGTTTTGTCCGCCAATGCAACAAACCATCCGTCGTTTATTTTGCGGATGGTGAAAACAATGGCTTGGGGCAAGTCGTGGTCTTGCATGCCCAATTCCAATAATCTTGCTAATCAAAATACGAAATTTGTTAATTTACAATAGGAAAGAAGTTGGACGACGGAGCGGTTGGAGTCAAAGAAACGGTTACTCGGATATCCACAGGGTCCTGTAACGAGCAATCTCTGTTGACCTAAATCAATGTAGCTCGACACTTTGTTCTTAAAAGTCGCAATGCTGATGCGTCTCGGGCGTTCTCATGCGTTGTCCCGAATGTCAGCTAGCCCCGGCCCGTTTCTGTCGGGGGTTTTTTTATTCAAGTTGGGGGCATGTTCCACCAATATCGTGAAGACCGTTATCTATATCAGCCGCTTGGGGATAAGTGGCCTAATTTGAGTTAAATCAAGACATCCCTTCGAGCGCTGAAATTGAGATATTCATGGGCACGAACTCGGGGGGGTATTATGAAAACATTTATCCGGCGCGAAACTTTGAAACACTATGAAAATCTGAAGCTCTATCGAGAGCTTTTGACACGCAGCGCCCGCAATCGAAACGCGCTAAATTCCGCCCCTTCCCCGCTATCAAAAAGCAGAAGCTGTAAGCTCAAGTTGGTGCTGACCGAGCGGATTGCCAATTAAGATCAAATGTTATAGGCGGATGAGGGTCTTGACCAAACGCCCAGATTATCTTTGCTCACGGCGTTTGATAAACAACGCGACCACTGCTGGCTTGCCATTCTTGCCGCTCTTCTCGGCTCGGTCGATCGCGATCCGAATAGCTTTAGTTTCGCTAGAATAAGGCGCGCCAAGACGTCCACGAGATTTGACGTACCAGTTTCCATTCCTCTTAAGGACGAGATACTGGTGCGCACTAACGACGTCGGCACACATGTACTTCCTTTCGCCCGACATGCTTCGGAGCGAGGGACGGAACGCTCAAAACGCTCCCGCTTAAAACATTAAATTGGAAATGCGAACGTTTGCATTGACGTGAATCAAGTCCGACCACTTTAGTAGGGGTGGATTGTCGCCCTCCCGTCGCTTTAGTTTGTTTGCAAACGCGAGGCGGTCGTAACAGCGGGCACGAGTCTGGACGCAAAATGCACGCTAACGCTATTTGCGACCAGTAACTAAAAACAGAATGTAGCCGTGCTAATCCGACACCTCACCCATGCGTTATTATCGCTGGATATTACATCTAATTGGGTAGTTACCATGTGACTTAAATGATGGTGGCTGCCGAATATTTTTTAGAGAAAGCGGAACAGTGCTTCCGCCTCGCTAAACTTGCCAAGCAGCCTGGCAATATAGGAGCCTGAGATCGCTGCAAATCTTGAAGCCTTAGGCAATGAATTTATGACAAAGGCTGTCGAAATCGAAACTGTCCGACAAAAGATCCCGAAAAAGAATTTAGGCCACAACGTGTCGTAGCCTCGTTGACCGTAATAAGACATTTACTCGACACATTCCGAAACGCCATTTGGGCGCAATGTTTGCTTTTTGGCATTAGCAGACGATACGACCGTGCTGGCGTTTGTCCTCTATTGGGCCAACAACGGACTAAGGGCGGCGCTGGGGCTGCATGGCTTGGCAGCGAATGACCCAAGCCGGACATTCGACGCCCAATAGAGGATCGCCTGGCGACAATGCCCCGTAGCTCGAAATAGCGGTCGGAACGGCGTTACTCGAAGGCGAAGATGTGCTTCCAATCGGTCTTCATGCTGATCACCGGCCAGCCGTTTTTCTTTGCCTCGTCGTAAAGCCCCAGAGTGAAATCGCCCAGCTTGGGGTCGGGTAGGCCCCGCACCGGACCGTAGGCGTACTCGCGGACAGCGTCGTCATGTAGCACCAACATCGCCAACCGTGCACCGGCGCCAGCGGAGGTCCACTTTAGCATCTCCCGATCGCCGATCGAGTTACCGAATGCTGCATAGGGCCGGCGGCCGATCATCATGTGTATCGCTTCCACCTTGCCGGCCTTGTCATCGTTGAGCAGAAGTTTGGGCTCCTTGGTCAGGAACGGCTTGCCGTCTTTGTCATAGCCGAGTTTCGATCCGCCCATAGTGCCGACGACGTTCTCGGGCGGGATACCGTAAACCTGCTCGGAGTACGCGCGCACGAAGTCCTGTCCACCACCAGTCACGATGTATGTCTTGTATCCATTGTTGCGCAGGTAGCGCATCACCCTAGCATTGGCTGGTAGATTAGCTCGGTATAGGGCCGCTTCCAGCGCGCATCCGTGGCGGTGGCAAGCCACTTCTTCACATCCGCTTCGAACTCATCCGTTGTCATGCCAGTCAGCGACATGGCGACGATTTTTTCGAGGTCCCGTACTGTCAGCTTGGCCAAGGCCTCCCGATTTCCGGAAAGCACGGTCTTGAAGGGCTCCACATTCTTAAATCCGGGATGCTTTGCGACCACGGCCGGGATTCGTTCGAGGCAATAGAAACCTTGCGTGGGAAGCGGCTGCTCTACCCAGAGCGTGCCGTCCTGATCGAACACCGCGATGCGCTCCTCCGGGGCAATATAGTTGGAGCTTGCCCGGTCGGTGGTGGCGCGCACGAAGTCAAGGATCGACTGCTTTGCCGCGCCGTCATTCCATGAGGGAAGCGGGCTGCCCGAAGTTGCCGTTTGCGCTGAAGCGGAAACAGAAAGAAGCGTTCCCGAAAGTGCCGGAAGCATCGCCAAAGCCGAGAGCATGGCGCGACGACTAAGCCCGGAGAAAGTGTGGTTCGGTGACATAGTTGGTTCTCTTTAGACAATTCCCGTCATGTTATACTGCTTTTGTCATCTGGCTTTGCACCCGGGCGCGACATAGTTCAAGACGAGCGCGAACCACATCAAGGTGGGACTTAATGGAATAGATAAGGTTCGAGTGGTGCAGGACCCCCGCATGGAACTTTTTTTCACTTCAAGCGTTACGGCGTATCACAACTCCTGAAAGGTCGAGATTAGAGGTGCCGCGATGCACAAGATCCTAACAGCACTTGCGACCGCTGCGGCGATTGCCGTTGCAGCTGTTGCCATGCCGCCCAAAGCTGAAGCTCGCAATGGCTGGTGGATTCCGGGCGCTATCATAGGCGGGCTCGCCATTGGGGCCATCGCTTCCGGCGCGTACGGCCCTTACTATTATGGTCCCGGACCGTATTATGCCTATGGTCCCGGGCCGTATTACGGGCCCGGCTACTATTACCCTCGCTACAGGTATCGATACTACGGGCACTATCGACACTACAGGCACCATTAGCGCGGGCACCATGGTTCGGACCTGACCTGACGTCGCTTTTTGCCTGACGAATGGAACGCATAAACGGCGCGGTCGTCGTCGGGGCGTGAATCTAAAAAGGCCGCCTCAGCTGGCGGCCCCTTTCATAAGTGTGCGATGGCGCTATTTGGCACTTAGCGGATAATACGACCGTGCCTGCGTTTGTCCACTATTGGACTAACAACGGACAAATACATTTTCAGAACGGCGATTGAGGAATGCTAATGTCACGGATGTTTTCCGATAATTAGATAAACACCGTCGTCAGTGGAAATTCGAGGATCGCCAACGAAGGGGATTTTAAATCCGAGAGCTTCAAAAATTCTCCTTAGAGCTACGGCGTTTTCGTTTTTTTCCTCAATGCCTATCTTAGTTGCAATTCGTAGACCTGGGTCTTGCGCGGAATGGTAAGCATCATACGGTATAACGCCTACGCTCCAACCTTTTTCATACCCCATAAAGCTCATCAGATTAAATGAATAGTCGACAGCGCTAGGCGAATCTGGAACTGCAATTATCATAAAATCAATTTTCTTTGGTTCCTTCGCCATTGCCGCTGCCAATGTCTGTCTCTGACTATCCGTAAGTTGCCAAATCGGAGGTTTTGGCAAAAGTAAGAGCGTGACCACTCCTACGATGGCGCCTGCAAGCAGTACGAGTCCAAAAGACCTAAGTATTGGAGGCAATCGACCCTGAGGCAGCGCAGCAAGCAGCCAAGATATCCCCCAACCAATTACAAGCCCGCCAACGAAAATTGACAACGTTACTTCGGGGAAAGCCAATACAGCGTCCCGAATGTTAGAAAACGAAATATCGAAGGACATTTTGAGCCTCCCTCTGGGACCGTACCCCCAGAATTGGCTTTCCGTAGAACGGGCCACTTGCTATCCACAAAAATTCGCATTTGGGGCTGCCCTATCGGAACCAATAAAGCACACACAGGGGGCGCGAGGCCCGTTTCACTGCGGGCAATATTCCGTGCAAAATTCCGAACATGCTCACGCTCAAACCAACCGGCTTCGGTCAGCCGAACAACTATGAAGTATTAAACTCTGATCGTCGCGCTATTGGGCGCATCATGTGGGCCCAAGCGGCGCCGGCAGATCATCGCTGGTTTTGGACGATTGTAGTAAGAGTGCCGCAGCAAGCAACCGACAAGGGCTACGCGGTTACGTTAGAGGAAGCAAAGAGGGCGTTTAAGTTGGCGTGGGAGCCGATGGTACTGTGACGTGTATCCGGATTGGCGCGCGCTGAAACCGCTGCCGACAAGCCGTTCTTCCGATCTAGATTTTAGCGTACCCGCGTTTGTCCGCTATTGGAGTAACAGCGGACAATAGTCGGCGCTGACTTTGAATGCGGCGGTAGCGCATGACCCAATGCAAACCTACAATACATTAAATACAAACTCGGCCCAATGCGCCGAAGGACTTGCAACGGAAGTAGTCAGATTTATTCTGTGATTCGCGGATGACCCGCGTCCACGCGTGCAGCCTTGCGACGTTTTACCCAGGCAAGAGGGCTGATGAGCGCGTCCAGCCAGCGCCGCCCCCGTGCGATTGCCTCGATCAATGTCGCGAGGGCTTCTGACCGGATAGGGCGAGCATGAGCATTCGGGTACGGTGTTCGTCGAGAGGTTGCCCACGGCCAATGCTGAATTCGTTAACGTAGACTTAATCCCAGTCGTCAGAATGTCGCAAATCACACGAGATCCTATCTCTGATGCGGGGCGTCGTTGGTGTCGATCGTCGCAGTCGTTAGGGGCAATTAACTTCTGAATGCGAATGTCCCGGCGTGTGGGCGTCGAACCGGCATACGCAATACGCGACATGTCGGTTCGTGGGCTCGAGTGACAGAACGTCGACTCGGATTGGTATATGTCTTTTTCCATTTCTTCACTAAGCCCAAGACAGCTCGGGGGGCTCTCCACCACCGTCATCGCTGGTCTCTCGACCGCGCAAGTTGCATCTCTTAGCACGTCGCAGGCCGCAGCGTTGACCGCGGCCCAGGTCAACGCCATGGGGGCCCCCGACCTCCAGTCTCTGGCGACGACGCAGATCACGGCGCTTTCGACCGCCGTCATCAGCCACCTGCTCACGCTCCAGATTCAGTCCTTCCTCGATACCCAGATTGCAGGGCTTACCGCCACGCAGGTCGGCGCTTTGACGGCGACTGAGATCGGTGCGCTCAGCTCAACAGAGATTCAGGCTTTCACCACCACGCAGGCCAATGCGCTGAGCGCCAGGCAACTTGGCGGCCTGACCACCACCGCGCTCGGCAATTTTTCAACGACCCAGATCGGCGCGCTCAGCACCGCCCAGCTTCAGGGCCTGACCACCACCCAGCTTAATGCGCTGTCCAGCGATGTGCTCGATGCCATTGACCTGACCAAGCTGTCCAGCATCCAGCTCAAGGGTCTGACCACGACGTCGATCGGTAATCTGACCGATAGCCAGGTTGCCGCGCTGACCTCGACCGAGGTTGGATTGCTCGGCACCGCGCAGATCGGTGCATTGACTTCGAGCGAGGTGCAGGCGTTCACCACCACGCAGGCCAATGCGCTGAGCGCCAGGCAGCTTGGCGGCCTGACCACCACCGCGCTCGGCAATTTTTCAACGACCCAGATCGGCGCGCTCAGCACCGCCCAGCTTCAGGGCCTGACCACCACCCAGCTCAATGCGCTGTCCAGCGATCTGCTCGGTGTCATTGACCTGACCAAGCTGTCCAGCATCCAGCTCAAGGGTCTGACCACGACGTCGATCGGTAATCTGACCGATAGCCAGGTTGCCGCGCTGACCTCGACCGAGGTTGGGTTGCTCGGCACCGCGCAGATCGGCTGCGCTGACTTCGACCGAGGTCCAGGCCTTCACCACCACGCAGGCCAATGCGCTGAGCGCCAGGCAGCTTGGCGGCCTGACCACCACCGCGCTCGGCAATTTTTCAACGACCCAGATCGGCGCGCTCAGCACCGCCCAGCTTCAGGGCCTGACCACCACCCAGCTTAATGCGCTGTCCAGCGATCTGCTCGGTGTCATTGACCTGACCAAGCTGTCCAGCATCCAGCTCAAGGGTCTGACCACGACGTCGATCGGTAATCTGACCGATAGCCAGGTTGCCGCGCTGACCTCGACCGAGGTTGGATTGCTCGGCACCGCGCAGATCGGTGCATTGACTTCGAGCGAGGTGCAGGCGTTCACGACCACGCAGGCCAATGCGTTGACGTCGACGCAGCTTGGCGGCCTGACCACCACCGCGCTCGGCAATTTTTCAACGACCCAGATCGGCGCGCTCAGCACCACCCAGCTTCACGGCCTGACGACGACCCAGCTTAATGCGGTGTCCAGCGATGTGCTTGACGCCATTGACCTGACCAAGCTGTCGTCGAGCCAGCTCACCGGCCTCACCACCACCGCGCTCGGCAATTTTTCAACGCACCGCAGATCGGCGCGCTCAGCACCAGCCCAGCTTCAGGGCCTGACCACCACCCAGCTTAATGCGCTGTCCAGCGATCTGCTCGGTGTCATTGACCTGACCAAGCTGTCCAGCATCCAGCTCAAGGGTCTGACCACGACGTCGATCGGTAATCTGACCGATAGCCAGGTTGCCGCGCTGACCTCGACCGAGGTTGGATTGCTCGGCACCGCGCAGATCGGCTGCATTGACTTCGACCGAGGTGCAGGCGTTCACCACCACGCAGGCCAATGCGTTGACGCCGACGCAGCTTGGCGGCCTGACCACCACCGCGCTCGGCAATTTTTCAACGACCCAGATCGGCGCGCTCAGCACCACCCAGCTTCACGGCCTGACGACCACCCAGCTTAATGCGCTCTCCAGTCGACGCTCTTGATGCCGTGGACGTCACAAAGGCCACCACGGCGCAGATCGTCGGGCTGACGACCACCGCGGTCGGTCTCTTGACCGATAGCCAGGTTGCCGCGCTGACCTCGACCGAGGTTGGATTGCTCGGCACCGCGCAGATCGGCTCGCTCACATCGACCGAAGTGCAGGCCTTCACCACCACGCAGGCCAATGCGCTGACGTCGACGCAGCTTGGCGGCCTGACCACCACCGCGCTCGGCAATTTTTCAACGACCCAGATCGGCGCGCTCAGCACCACCCAGCTTCACGGCCTGACGACGACCCAGCTTAATGCGGTGTCCAGCGATGTGCTTGACGCCATTGACCTGACCAAGCTGTCGTCGAGCCAGCTCACCGGCCTCACCACCACCGCGGTCGGCCTCCTGACCGATAGCCAGGTTGCCGCGCTGACCTCGACCGAGGTTGGGTTGCTCGGCACCGCGCAGATCGGTGCATTGACTTCGAGCGAGGTGCAGGCGTTCACGACCACGCAGGCCAATGCGTTGACGTCGACGCAGCTTGGCGGCCTGACCACCACCGCGCTCGGCAATTTTTCAACGACCCAGATCGGCGCGCTCAGCACCACCCAGCTTCACGGCCTGACGACGACCCAGCTTAATGCGCTGTCCAGCGACGTGCTTGATGCCATTGACCTGACCAAGGCTGTCGACGAGCCAGCTCATCGGGCTGACGACCACCGCGGTCGGCCTCCTGACCGATAGCCAGGTTGCCGCGCTGACCTCGACCGAGGTTGGATTGCTCGGCACTGCGCAGATCGGTGCATTGACTTCGAGCGAGGTGCAGGCGTTCACGACCACGCAGGCCAATGCGTTGACGTCGACGCAGCTTGGCGGGCTGACCACCACCGCGCTCGGCAATTTTTCAACGACCCAGATCGGCGCGCTCAGCACCACCCAGCTTCACGGCCTGACCACCACCCAGCTTAATGCGGTGTCCAGCGATGTGCTCGACGCCATTGACCTGACCAAGCTGTCCAGCATCCAGCTCAACGGCCTGACCACGACGTCGATCGGTAATCTGACCGATAGCCAGGTTGCCGCGCTGACCTCGACCGAGGTTGGATTGCTCGGCACCGCGCAGATCGGTGCATTGACTTCGAGCGAGGTGCAGGCGTTCACGACCACGCAGGCCAATGCGTTGACGTCGACGCAGCTTGGCGGGCTGACCACCACCGCGCTCGGCAATTTTTCAACGACCCAGATCGGCGCGCTCAGCACCACCCAGCTTCACGGCCTGACGACGACCCAGCTTAATGCGCTCTCAGTCGACGCTCTTGATGCCGTGGACGTCACAAAGGCCACCACGGCGCAGATCGCAGGTCTGACGACGACAGCGATCAACGGGTTGACCGACGCCCAAGTTGCCGCGCTTTCCGCAGCGCAGGTTGCTAACCTCTCGGCCGATCAGTTCGCTGTGCTCAGCTCGACCGAAGTGCAGGCTTTGACGACCACGCAGGCTAATGCGTTGACATCGACGCAGATCGGCAGGCTTACGACCACGGCCCTCGGCTTGTTCTCGAGCGACCAGATCAACGCACTCTCCACCGCCCAGGTGCAGGGCATGACGACCGCTCAGCTCAATGCGATGAGCGCCGACGTGTTGCAAGCGATCGATACGACCAAGCTGACCTGGAACCAGTTACGTGGGCTGACCACGACGGCCATCGGTGAGTGGACCGAGAGCCAAGCTGGAGCACTGAATTCGTGGCAAATCGCCCTTCTATCCACGGCGCAGTTTGAAGCGCTGAACTCTACGGATATCCAAGCATTCAGCACAACTCAGATTAATGCGCTGACGACGAAGCAACTTGGCACTCTCACCACAACCGCCTTGGGGATGTTCTCGAGCGACCAGATCAACGCGCTCAACATCAGCCAGGTTCAGGCTCTGACCACCACCCAGCTTAACGCACTGTCGACTGACTTGCTCAATGCAGTGGACACGAGCAAGGCTACCGCGTCGCAGATCGCGGGGCTGACAACGACAGCGATCGGCCAGTTGACCGACACCCAGGTTGGCGCGCTTACCGCAGCGCAGATCTCGAACCTCTCGGTCGATCAGATCGCGGTGCTGACTTCGACCGAAGTTCAGGATTTCACGACCACGCAGGCGGACGCATTGACGTCCACGCAGCTCGGCGGGCTCACGACCGCGGCGCTCGAATTGTTCTCGAGCGACCAGATCAACGCACTCTCCACCGTCCAGCTGCAGGGCCTGACCACCACCCAGCTCAACGCACTGTCGACTGACTTGCTCAATGCAGTGGACACGAGCAAGGCTACCGCGTCGCAGATCGCGGGACTGACAACGACAGCGATCGGCCAGTTGACCGACACCCAGGTTGGCGCGCTTACCGCAGCGCAGATCTCGAATCTCTCGGTCGATCAGATCGCGGTGCTAACTTCGACCGAAGTTCAGGATTTCACGACCACGCAGGCGGACGCATTGACGTCCACGCAGCTCGGCGGGCTCACGACCGCGGCGCTCGAATTGTTCTCGGGCGACCAGATCAACGCACTCTCCACCGTCCAGCTGCAGGGCCTGACCACCACCCAGCTCAACGCACTGTCGACTGACTTGCTCAATGCGGTGGACGTGAGCAAGGCTAGCACGTCGCAGATCGCGGGTCTGACAACGACGGCGATCGGCCAGTTGACCGACACCCAGGTTGGCGCGCTTACCGCAGCGCAGATCTCGAACCTCTCGGTCGATCAGATCGAGGTGCTCACAACGACGGAGCTCAGCAATCTGACTGCCGATCAGGCTGGCGCGCTGACGTCCCCGCAAATCGCAGGTCTGACGACAACGCAATTCTCGGCACTCTCAGCATCAACCGGTATCCCCTCTTTGAGCACGGCCGCGATTGCAGGCATTAGCACGGCAGACATAAGTGCCTTGACCGCGGAACAGGGTGGTGCCTTTGCCCAGACTCAGATCGACGTCATGACATCCGATCAGAAAGCCGCGCTGCTCGATGTGGTGACATCGTGAAATAAAGAACCTCGGGCCGCACATTGGCGGAGGGTCCGGACTGCGGTTGCGTGAGGCGAATGTTGCTTTGGCCGACGTGCGTTACCGCGCCAACTGGCGATAGACGCCCGGCTAAATGAGCCTTGCTCCTAACAAAGCCCCGGGCAATGTCCGGGGCTTTTTTTGGCGAACTGATTGAGTGTGTCCGCTATTGGCACGAAGCGGATAATGCAACCGCACCCGCGTTTGTCCGCTTTCGGTGTAAGAGCAGACATTACGCGGGCTAGCGGCCACGTCCGCTTTTGACCCAAAGCAGACATTGCGCATATGCATAAATCTCCAAATAACTTTTTCGTGAACGCGCCATTGTTTTCCGAGCCTAATTTACTAGCAATTGTTTGCCGGATAGGTGGAAATTATGCCGCTTGAGTGAAACGAGCAATCAGGGAGAACACCAATGCGTAAACTGGTAATCGTCCTCACGGCAATGGCGACAATTTTGTTGGCCGGCTCGCTGGCATGGAAAGCCGATGCCCAGACCTCGCGCGGGGCCGCGAGTATCCCCACACAGGCACAAAAGTTTTCGCCGATCGAAAAGGCTGCATGCGGGCCGCACTATGGTCGTTGGTGCGGACCATGGCATCACCGCGTTTGCGGCCCTTACGGCCGATGCTGGTGCGCCCGCTGCTGAAGCGCCGGCTAAACTAGAGTTTCGCCGCATAGGAGGCCGCCTCAGTTGGCGGCCTCATTATTTTAGAATGGGCTGCAAGCGCTATGGCCGCTATTGGCACTTAGTGGACAACCCAGCCGCACCTACGTTTGTCGGCTATTGGACTAACAACGGACAAACGGCTGCATTGGCGCTGAATGGGTCGGCAGCGAATGACCCAAAGGACGTACCGAAGTCCCCGTTCAATTATCGGCAGCTTCTGCCGTCGGTAGGCAAGCAATCAACATAGAACTGCGTTCAAAGCAGATGCCGTTGGCGTCGGGGTGGAACGTAGGATGCGCAGGCGGTCCGCTGAGGTCTACACACCCAGCGATGACATGCGCATCGACATTTAAGTGGCAATAGGCGCGCCCCCTGCAGCTGTTGCCGAGAGCCCTAGGAGGTTAAACTATGTTTGACTTCAGTGGAATTATCGAAAGCAAAATCACAACGCGCACCTTAATTGCTGGCGCAGTCTTTTTAATTGTGTCGTGCGGCATTGGCGTTGCAGGAAATTCAATAATTTCTCAACAACCGAAAGCTTCCACTGGACGCACCAAACGTCGACTGTAGTTCAACGGCGCCGCAACCAAGATACCCCTGCTGACGATGACTAAAAAAATGTGATGGTCGTCGCGAGTGCTGCAAGAAAATCAAATCGAGGTAAGATCATGAATCTGAATTGTTTGATTGAAACAATCACACCCACAACTAGGTTCCTTGGCGCGGCGCTATTCCTCTGTACGATTGGACTTTGCAGTATTTTGGGTAATGGTAGTGTGGCGGCTGAAAGCCCAATTGTTTTATTCGTTTGCGCCGATCAGGATATCAAAGCGATCACCGCGCTCGAAGACCGTGCGGCGGCTAATTTTCCGGATGATCAGCTAGGTCGGGCTGGGCTCACATTGCTGGAAGCCCGGATGGCTTGCTATGATGACAAATTGCCTAAAGCTATGGCGCTTTATGACAGCGTTATTGATCTTGGTCCGATAGCGTCGAACCCCCTACAATAAATAAATAATGAAAATGGGATTAGCCGGACGGCTAAGCTCAAGAAGGCCGCATGTTCAAGCACCCGTTAGTTTACGTTTCATTCCTTGCTTCAATGAAACGTTGGCGAAAAATAAGTACGCATTTCATCGACGCATTTCTGAGTTCGCGCCTAAGCAACTTTGGCTATATGACTGCGCAGCTCAACGAGACGCGCTGCAAGGCGAGTGCGTATGAGATTGATGTGGACTTTTATACTAAATAACAGAGCCGAGTGTCGCGTCGGAACCATTAAATGACTTGCCGCCTTATCGATGGTCTCCAAATCGTTTTGAAAACTTGCGACCTGAGAGACGGTCAGTTCTGTTTGCAATCCCTTCTCGATAATTCTGAGGCGGCGATACAGTTTACTCATGTTTTCACGCACAAACCACATATACGCCTTGGGCAAATAATTGAACAACGGGAGAATGATTGCTATGGCTCCAACGAATATTGCAATTATTCTCCGTATATAGGTGGCGGCCCAAAACGGCAGATAACGATGCAAAAAGGACGGGCCGTTTTTGTAGAAATCGAGAGCGTTGTCAGCAACAGGATATTCCGGATCGGTCTGCGAAGGGAATTCCCCGACTTTCTGAAAAAGTCCCGCCTCGCTGTGCGTTTCCTGCAATGTTCGCGCCAGAAGATAAATAAGCTCCGGGTGGAGATCCGCGCGCACGAGTACGGCGTTAGTGGTTCCAATCAGCGTGACGTCAGTGGCCGGGATGTTATGCGCAAGATCAATCACCCCCTGTGGCATAACCAATTTAACTAGATACGGGAAAATCCGAGTCAGCGCGTCAACTCGCTGAAGGTTCATTAGCTTGATATTGGGGTCGTGCAGCAGAGTCTGGATGACCGGCGCATCCGGCGCGAACGCAAGAAAAATAACATCGACTTTGCCTTCATTCAGCGCCTTGATCGCGGGCGCTCCGGCAAGGGGCGACAGCGCCGTATTATCGGACGTCACGCCGTTTGCGGTGAGAACTCTTTCGGCGATGACCTGTGTGGCGCTGCCAACTGGTCCCACGGCAACGCGTTTTCCCTTCAACTGCGCCAAATGCTCGAACGTGTCGGTCGCACGGTAAAACAGCCAGAAAATTTGATAGTTGATACGCCCCAACGACAGCACGCCGGGCTCTTGCTTGCCGTTCGAAATTCCGCCCTGCACAAAGGCGACCTGAACGCCCGAATTCTTGTCCTGAAGTAGCCTGAGGTTTTCTACTGAACCATTGGTCAGGCGCACATCTAGATTGATCTTGGACTTCGCTAGTAACTCCTCATAGCGGTGACCAAAAAGCTCATAGGCTCCCCCTTTAAAAGCTGTAGCGATTGCAATTGTTTTCGGCGGCGAGGGGACGAAATAATTCAACGCAAGCCAGCTAATACCTACAATACAAAAGGCCGCAGCCAATCTTTTGATTAGCTGCCGACGGCTCAATCCCAACATAGGTTTCTCCCCCAGAGATCACTTAATGCCTATGACAATGGACCATAATCCTTGGAAATTAGACCCCGAGCAATACCCTCGCGCTTAACACCAAGAGCTGCGTCGGAAGCCACCCAAATCCGAGATCGGAATGCCCGCTATTGGCACTTAGCGGACAAACCGACTGCGCCCGAGTTTGTCCGCTTTCGGACAACAGCGGACATGCCGACACGTCCCAGAACGTGCACGAATGAATATTTTGCGTGTTGGTATTGTTGTTGGTATCGCAGAGATTCTGCCGCTAGAAAACGACAACTATTGCAAGGCCTTGCTTGATAATTGCGGCTCCGCCCCTGATCGCATGTCTAACCGGATCGTTGCGGAGCGAAAGTTTTTGTAAGTGCGTGGCGGACATCGGCCCGGCAGCCGAACTCCGGCTACAGCTCGGACTCTATGGCCTTTAGCAACTCGAAGCGCAGCGCGCCGTTGTTGCTCTTCAATGAGATCACGAAGCGCACCCGCCCATGTTTGGACGTGTTGGCGTAGCCTGCGAGCGTGCGGACGCCGTCGAGCGTGCCGGTCTTGTACGAGGCGCCTTTGCCGTTCTTGAGTAGTTCGGCGTGGGGCGCGAAAAGATTGAGCACTTTGTCGAGGCCGCGCGCCGTGAAGCCGTTGCCGCGGCTGATGCCCGAGCCTTCCTCGAGGTGGATGGCACCGGCGAGGTCGTGGGCGGCGAGCATCTCGTTTGCGACCTTGAGCGACTTCTCGAGGCTAACGGGACCGCCCTGGCGGTGCCCGCCGATTTCTAGGAAGACCTGGTTGGCAATGTAGTTGTTCGAGCCGACGAGCAGTTCGTGGAGAATCTCCGAGAGGGTGCGCGACTGACGGTGAACGTAGATTGGCTTTAGGCCCGCGGGTACAGTTCCGGTCGAGATCTTGCCTTTGACGCTGCCGCCGGCGCGCTCGATGAACGCGGCAATCAGCTCGCCGGCATATTGCAGGCTTACCGCGGGGTCCTGGGCCAGGCTAATGCGGCCGCGGCCTTTCGGCCCCCGCGCCCGGAACTGGGCGATCGCCAGCGGAGTGATCGGGGTCTGCTTCTCGGCGGCGAGCACCCTGTTGCCTTTGCGCACGGCGTAGATCGTGTTGAAGTTCACCGCCAGCGCGGAGTTCAGCGCGTCGTACGAACTCGCTGGTGTCCTCGATGCCCGGGATGCGTAGGTCGGAAGGATAATAGCTCGCGTCGAGCACAATCCCAGTGAGCGGGCCCCTGCCGACCGCGGCGACCAGTTCCGGCGCGAGTAGAGCAAGCTCTTCGGAGATCAAAAACGGATCTCCGCCCCCGCGCACATACAGGACCCGATGGTCGTCCAGGTAGAATTTTGTCTCGAAGCGGTACTCGCCGCCCAGAACCTCCAGCGCCAGCCAGGCGGTCACGATCTTTGTGACGGAGGCCGGGACGAAGGGCTTGTCCGCGTTCTGGGCCAGCAGCTCGTTGCCGTCGGCGTCGACCACGAAAACCATCCCCGACGGCGCCAGCGCCGCGAACTTCTCCTCGGCGCCGGCCAACGCCGGGGCGGGCAGCAGGAGCAGAGCAAGGAGGAGCAGACAAGACCACATGGCGACACCCGCACGGAATATCGGCAGACCACTATAGTATTTAGATGCGAGATCTTGTCTCATGATTCTTGCTTTAGGAGCCAATTCGCCAGAGTTCGATCGTCGATGTCCGCTATTGGAACTTAGCGTCATTTCGCTGCGCCCTAAGATTTGTCCGCTTTTGGACCAAAGCAGACAACGGTCGAATTTGGCCGGTGATGGATTGTCTGCTTCTGAACCATAGCGGACATCGGCAGTCCTCGCACCCGACCCCTTCCAGTCTGCTCGTTTGACGCGATAAGATGCCCTGTCCTGAGCCTCGGGGCGGCAATGAGGCGGCGCGAGAGCAGGAGGCAGACATGCCTGACAATAAAACAAAGCGTGGTGGTTCCGACCGTGGCCTAATCGCATTACGCGAGCCATATGAGGTCCGATACTGGTCGAAGAAACTTAAGGTGACGCCGGCGAAGCTCAAATACGCCGTAAAAAAGGTCGGCCATTCGGCAAGAAAGGTTGAAGCCTACATAAAACTGCAAAAGCACAAGGTTCGCGACAAGGCTCTGATCGCGCTCAGTCAGCCTTACGAGGTCCGCTACTGGTCTAAAAAATTTAAGGTCACCCCCGCGCGGCTGAAAGCAGCTGTGAAAGCTGCCGGCCACTCGTCGAAAAACGTTAGCGCCTATCTCGCGAAGAAAAAGAAGACTAAGCGCAAGAGGGCGTAATCGGGATAAAATGCCGACGATTGAAATGAAACGGACGCGATGCAGATATCGCACGATGTCCGATCATTACATTTAGCGGACAATCCAAGCGCACCCGCGTTTGTCCGCTATTGGAGTAACAGCGGACAAAGGTCGGTACTGAGCCGGGATGCGTCGGTAGCGAATGACCTATAGCGGACATCAGAGCCGTGCCCACGCCATGAAAACTTTCCATACGATCCGTTTTAGCCGCTCACTGAGTGGCTGATATTTTTCATCTTCGCGCCACCGTATTTGTATTTCAGCAGCGAGCATTGCCTCGATGTCCAGCGCTTTAGGTCTGGTAGCTTATCACCACCGGGAAATGGGATTCGTCGAGACCATTATTGAGCACGAGGCAGCATCAGCGGTGACTCCGACCTCTGGCCTCCGACAATCACGGCGCTTTGACGATCTGCTTGCATGCGGAGGGCAAGCCGGCCAGCGTCAGCGCCGGTTTCGGTTTGGACGGCGGCGGATGCAGCGTCGTTTCCTTGAACCAGAAGTCGAGCTCGTGACCGCAGCCGTCGCTTGGGAGCGGCGGGGGCTTCGGCTTGCATTCCGCACTGCCCGACGGACAGGCGATTTGGACATGAAAGTGCTCGGCGTGACCATACCAGGGACGCACCTTGGAAAGCCAGGCGCGATCAGATCCGGCCTCGCGGCACAGCGCCTTCTTGATCGCGGCATTGACTAAGATGCGGGTGACCGCCGGATCCTGCGCAGCGGTGCGGATGAGCTCGGTATGACTATGGGTCCACACTTCCGGATCGACGTCGAGCAGATCGGGCGCGACCACATCGGTGGCCGAGCCGAACTCGCGCTCCTCGCGGCTTTGCACGTGGTTTGGCATCGGCATAAACCAAATATCGACGTCGAGGCCGACTTGATGGCTGGTGTGGTCGGAGAGCATAGGCCCGCCGCGCGGCTGCGACATGTCGCCAACCAAAAGACCGTTCCAGCCAACCTCTTTCGCGTTCTTGGCAAACCGTTCGATGAAGCGAACGAGTTGCGGATTGCCCCAGTTGCGGTTACGCGACAGCCGCATGACTTGCCAGGTAGGTCCAGTGATCGGCAGCGGCACAGCGCCGGCGAGGCAGCCGTCGAAATAGCCGCCGATCGAGCGCGGCGGCCCGGGAAATGGCGTTGATTTGCGCGCGAACAGTTCCTTGGCCGGCGTCGACGGCGCGTCCGGATTTTGCAGCAGCGGCAGAGGCTCGGGATTGAGCGAGCCGGGGCGCATCGGGTCAATCAAGTGCTTTTCCTGCGCGACGGCAGAACCCGCGGCGGCGAGGATGAGGACGGCGAGCAGGCAAGCGGCAGCGCGCATCAGCAACTATTATTCTTATGGATTTGTGTCGCATTGGTGGCGCGTTATGCGACTGGCATTTCCGATTTAACAATGAACGAATGTTCGCTTTTGGCATATCGCGTCAATTCGCTGCACCGCAAAATTTGGTCGCTTTTGGGGAATAGCGGACATTGGTCGGCACTGGCGCCCGCTGGCCCATCGCCGCTATTGAATTTTTTCGGAAATAAAAATTCGTTTTGATCCACAGCAAGGCCACCGGATTAGTTCTGCGATATCTTAATTTGGTTAGGGATTTCGAGTGGGACACCAGGGCAAGAAAGCCTAATGTTTTCATGTAATAGCTTGCTGTCCCACTAACGTGTAAACCCTTGTTTGAATTGGGTCGGCGAAGTCCTCTCGGGACCGCCATTCGGGCACGCTGTGCAAGCCGGAGGGCCACTGCCATGTCATTGCTCGCAAACCGGCTGCGCCTTGCAGTCCTTTTCGGCGTCGCCGCGCTGCTTGTTCTCAACTTGCCCGTAAACGCTGCCAACTATCCGAGCCGGCCGGTCACACTGGTGGTGGCGTTCCCGCCCGGCGGCCCGAGTGATGTGCTCGCCCGCATCGTTGGCAAGAAAATGGAACAACTGCTCGGGCAACCGTTCGTGATCGAAAACCGTCCCGGCGCCGGCGGCAATATCGCGGCCGACACGGTCGCCCATGCAAACCCCGACGGCTATACGCTGCTGATGGGCAACAACAGCATCCTCGCCACCAATGAGAGCCTGTACAAACATATCAACTACAGCCCGGAAAAGGATTTCGTGCCCATCACGCTGATCGGCACACAGGCCAACATCCTAGTGGTCAATCCGAGCGTCCCGGCGAATTCGCTGAAGGAACTGATCGCGCTCGCCAAGGCGCAACCCGGCAAGATCAATTTCGCCTCGTCCGGCTATGGTGCGGCGGCGCATCTTGCCGGCGAATTGTTCAAGACCGAAGCCAACGTCAATATCGTGCACGTGCCCTACAAGGGCGCCGCGCCCGCGCTGCAGGATGTGATCGGCGGGCACGAACAGATGATGTTTGCGACCGCCGCCTCCGTGGTTGGCCATATCCACAATGGCAAGGTGCGGGCGTTGGCCGTAACCACGCTCAAGCGCACGGCGATTCTGCCCGACATTCCGACCATGGACGAAGCCGGTTTGAAAGGCTTCGAGGCCAGCACCTGGCACGGACTGGTCGCGCCCGCGGGCACGCCGCCGCAGGTGATCGCGGCGCTGCACGACGCGGCGGTCAAGGCGCTGCAGGATCCGGGCGTGCAGGCTTCGCTCGGCCGGCTGGGCGTCGATATCGTCGGCGACACGCCGGAGCAATTCAAAGCCTACATTGCCGCCGAAATTCCGAAATGGACGGCGATCGTGAAGGCCTCCGGCGCCAGCGTGGATAAATAGTCTATGAGTAAAGTCGATCGCCCGAACGGCGCGCTCGCCCGCAACGTGCGTCGTCTGGGCCATCTCGATCTTCCCGGCGCCGGACAAGTCACCGTCGCCGGTCACTACGCTTATGTCGGGCACATCCCGAACAAGCAGAACCTCGGGACGTCGATCATCGACATCGCCGATCCGGCCAATCCACGGCTGGTAGCAACCGTCACGCTGGATGATCCCACCTCGCACAGTCACAAGGTGCGCGTGGCCGGCGATCTGATGTTGGTCAACCACGAGCGCAACCCGACGCCGGTCGGGCGCCGCGCCGAGCAGATGCCGGGCGTGCGCCGCGAGTTGCGCGAGGCGCTTGGCCGCGAGCCGACGCGCGCCGAATTGGCGCAACGGCTGAACGTCACCGAAGCGAATATCGGCGAGATCGAGGCGGCGGAGCGGCAGCCCTATCGCAATGGCGGGTTCCGCATCTACGACGTTTCCGATCCCGCCAAGCCCACGCTGATCCATCATCAGTTGACCGGCGGCATCGGCGTGCATCGCTTCGACATGGACGAACGTTACGCCTACATTTCCACCGAGATGGAGGGCTTCGTCGGCAATATCCTGGTCATCTACGATCTGCGCGATCCGAAAAAGCCGCAGGAAGTCTCGCACTGGTGGATGCCGGGGCAAAACATCGCCGCCGGCGAGACGCCGAGCTGGTCTGGCAAGCGGCACCGGCTGCATCACGCGCTGCGCTTCGGCGACGAGATGTGGGCGAGCTGCTGGCACGGCGGCTTCCGCATCGTCGACATTTCCGACCTCAAGCAGCCGAAAACATTGGCGTCATACAACTATCATCCGCCAATTCCCGAGCCGACGCACACGGTGATGCCGGTGCCCGCCAAGATCGGGGACAAGCGCATTGCGCTCGCCATCGACGAAGAGGACCAGGCGCAGAGCGCCCACGAAGAAGCGGCGCGCCGCGGCCGGCTTCATGCGTGTATATCAAGCTATGACGTGAGCGATTATGCGAATGTAAAGCCGCTGGCGCTGTTTGAGGTCAGCGAGCTTGATTCGCCGTTTGCCCGCACGCCCGGCGCGCGCTTCGGCGCGCACCAGTTTCATGAGCGGATGACCGGCACGCTGGTTCACGCGGTGTGGTTCAGCGCGGGGCTGCGCATCATCGACGTAGCCGACCCAATGGCGCCTCGCGAGGTTGGCTATTTCATTCCGGAGCCGGTGGGCGGAAGAGCCGCGCCGCAGAGCAACGATGTGATGCTCGATACACGCGGGCTCATTTACGTGGTCGACCGGCACGTCGGGTTTGACGTGCTGGAGTTTAACGGCCGCGTCTGACTTACTCCCCGCCCCGATAAAACGCCGCGGCATCGGCGCTGAAGGCCTTGCGCGACTGCGGATCGAGATAAAGCATATGCCCGCCGCGATAGAGCTTAAGCAGCGCGCGCGGAGGCTTGTCAGTCGGCGGCAGATGATCGAGCACGTAGCGCGTCATCGGGTAGGGCGTGACCATGTCGGAATACCCATGCGCGATCAGCAGGCGGAATGACGAACCGAAGGCGAGCAGCAGGCGAAGATCGTCTTCCGCGCTGGCTTGTAGCCGCCCGCCTTGCCAGTCCCATTTGCTGGTGACATCGCCTGCGAGCAGCGCATAGGTCATCTCGGTTTTGAAGCCGAGTTCGTTGCGCGCGTAGGCGGCCATGGCGCCGCCGTAAGCGCGGCTGACGCCGTCGAGGATTGGATCGCCGCCGCGCGAAGATCGCAACTCGGGATACGGATCGTCGATCGCAAAACTCGCGTCGTAGCGGCTGACGACCTTGCCGTCTGCCGAACGCAGGCTTTTCACGAAGGCATTCGCGACGAATCCGCGTTGCTGCTTCACCGCGTCAACGGCCAGACCGGTCATTTGCGCCACGCGTTGGTAGAACGCATTTGCCGCATTGCCTTGCGGCAGCGGCCCGGCCAGCGTCACCAGGTAATCGGTCATGGCAAATTTTTCCGCCGTGGCGAGCGCCTCGGCGCTGAAGGCGTTCTTGCGCTCGAGTTCGGTGGCCGCCAGCACCGGCAATTGCAGCGCCGCGCGCAGTGCGGAACCGTCGTCGCCGAAGGTGAGCCAACCTTCCAGCAGCGGCGAAAGCATGACGATGCCGGCGGCCGCGATGCCCTGGTCGTGTTGCAGTGCGCGCGCCACCTTGACGGCGCGGAAGCCGCCATAGCTCTCGCCGAACAAATATTTCGGCGACGCGGCGCGGTTGTTCTTGGCGACGTAGAGCGCGATCGCCTTCGCCATCGCGTCGGCATCGGCGCGAATGCTCCAGAAATGCTTGCCGTCGTCCGGCTTGGCCGCGCGACTCCAGCCGGTGCCGATCGGATCGACCAGCACCAGGTCGGTGAACGACAGCCATGTGTCGGGATTATCGCGCAGATCGGAGTGGGCCGCGTCGCGGCCATCCGGGCCGAAATCGAGAATCCGGGGGCCGACCAGGCCGAGATGCAGGAATGCCGAAGCCGCACCGGGCCTGCCGTTGAATACGAATGTCAGCGGCCGGTTCGCGCCCAGGCCCTTGGCCACATAGGCGGTGTAGAACACGGCCGCGCTGCGATCGCCGGATTGATCGTAGAACGCCAGCGTGCCGGCGGTCGCCGTGTAGGCAAGCTTGCCTTGCGCGGTCTCGATTGAGTGTTCGGTGACGGCATCGGCCGGCAGCAGCCGCAGCACGCCTTTGGCGTCGCGCTGCTCGGCGCCAGGTTTTTCCTGGGCCGCGGCGGAGCCGAGGGCGCCGGCGATAACAATCGCCAGCGCGAGACGCAGGATGGAAGTAGTTTTCAATGGCACGCCCGGCACTCCAGCGGTCGAAACGCGTGCCCCCAGCCGAAAATCCTTTTTAACGGCGGCGGAAATTCGGCCGGCGTTGCTGCGGGGAGGGGGTCGGCGCGTCGCCCTTGTGGCGGAAGCTGATGCGTCCGCGCTGCAAGTCGTAGGGCGACATTTCCACGATCACGCGATCACCAACCCCGGTGCGGATGCGGAACTTGCGCATCTTACCGGCTGTATAAGCCAGCACCTCATGCTCGTTGTCGAGCTTCACCCGGAAATTGCCGTCCGGCAGAACCTCGGTCACCGTGCCGTCGAACTCCAGCAGTTCTTCTTTCGCCATCCAATCGTCTCCCGGTCGATTTCAGCGGGCGCGGTGGCCGGCGTTGCGGCGCGGCTCGCCCGGGCGCTGGAGGAATGTAACATTTTCCAGGCCGTCTGCCTGCTCCTTTGCGGGCCCCTGTTGGATAGGCTGGGTCCGGGCGATGTGGTGGCCATTATTGGAGCGGTGGCCATTGTTGCCGGGACGGTTATGGCCGCCACCGTGTCCACGCTGCTGTTTGCCGTGATGCGGCCGGCCGCCGTGACGGACTTCCGCATGTTGCGGGGCCGGATTGGGCCGTCCGCCGGTGCGCCGGTTGGTCGACGGGATCGACATCCGGATCAGCCGCTCGATATCGCGCAGAAAGGGTGCTTCCTCGTGATCGCAGAACGAGATCGCCACGCCTTCGGCGCCGGCGCGCGCGGTGCGGCCGATGCGGTGGACGTAACTCTCGGGGATGTTCGGTAGGTCATAGTTGACCACATGGCTGACGCCGTCCACGTCGATGCCGCGGGCGGCGATGTCGGTCGCGATTAAGATGCGCACGCGGCCGTTGCGGAAGGCGGCGAGCACGCGCTCGCGCTGGGGCTGCGACTTGTTGCCGTGAATGGCTTCGGCGGCGAGACCGGCTTTCTCCAAGCCGCGCACCACCTTGTCGGCGCCGTGCTTGGTGCGCGTGAATACCAGCACGCGGTCGATCGGCTCGCTCTTGAGCATTTCGGCCAGCAAGGCCGGCTTGGACGCGCGATCGGTCAGGATCACGCGCTGCTGGACACGATCGACGGTCGTGGCCTGCGGCGTCACCGCGACGCGGGCGGGATCGCGCAACATCTGGTCGGCGAGCTTGGTGATTTCCTGCGGCATGGTGGCGGAGAAGAACAGCGTCTGCCGTTCCTTGCGCAGCATGGCGACGATTTTGCGAATATCGTTGATGAAGCCCATGTCGAGCATGCGGTCGGCTTCGTCCAGCACCAGCACTTCGACTTGGTCGAGGCGCAGCGCGCGTTGATGCACGAGATCGAGCAGGCGGCCGGGCGTGGCGACGAGAACTTCGACGCCGTGCGAGAGGCCGCGCACCTGCCGATTGATCGGCACGCCGCCGATGGCGAGTTCGATCGCGAGCGGCCGGATGTGTCGGCCATAGGCGCGGAAGCTGTCGGCGATCTGGCCGGACAATTCGCGCGTCGGCGAAAGCACCAGCACGCGGCAGGCTTTGCGTTCGGGCCGCAGGCGCTTGCTCAGGAAATGGTTGAGGATCGGCAGCGCGAAGGCCGCGGTCTTGCCGGTTCCGGTCTGCGCAATGCCGATGACATCGCGGCCTTGCATGGCGAGGGGAATGGTCTGGGCTTGGATCGGAGTGGGAGTGAG
Organism: uncultured Alphaproteobacteria bacterium; assembly: GCA_963781875.1. Taxonomy (GTDB): domain Bacteria; phylum Pseudomonadota; class Alphaproteobacteria; order Rhizobiales; family Xanthobacteraceae; genus Pseudolabrys. The sequence continues at coordinate 245,588 of CAWAHP010000004.1, read as the reverse complement.
GTATTTTTCTTCCGCGAGTGCGCGGATGATCGGCTCTGCGAGGCCGAATTCGTTAAATGAAGTCAAAGAGTCTCTTTCTTATATGGCGAAGCGGCCGCCCGCTGATGCGGACGGCGGAATCGCGGGGTTCTTAAAGACATCCCGCGTGGCCAGGGTTGTCGGTCGGTTGGAGAAAACGGAGGAGGCGGGGCGAAAATCGTTTTAAAGAGTTTTCGTGCACGCAGCCCGCAAACCCGTGATCGGGTCTTTCATCCGCACGGTTGATATGACAGTTGGCTATGGTCTTTTCAAGGCAGCAACGCCTCCTTATTCCGCCAAATGATGAATAAAGTGGGTGAAACCGCCCCTTTTCGCCCGATGGACAAGGTGCTTTAGATCGGGGAAGGTCGGCCCGAAAAGTCAGTTCTGGGCCGTCATAAGCACTCCGGAGCCGTCGAAATGCCGTTTCCCAGGGCCTCCCAGGCCCTTTCCCGCTTTACCGTGCTCGACCTCACGCGCGTCCGCTCCGGGCCGACCGCGGTCCGCCAGCTCGCCGACTGGGGCGCCAACGTCATCAAGATCGAGACGCCGCCGCACCTGGAGAAAGGCGAGGGTCCGGGCGGCCCGCGCGACAACGCCGATTTTCAGAATCTACACCGCAACAAGCGCAGCATGACCCTCGACCTCAAGTCGCCGCAGGGGCTCGCCGCCTTCAAACGCATGGTCGAGAAGGCCGATGTGGTGGTGGAAAATTTCCGCCCCGACGTGAAGGACCGGCTCGGCGTCGACTACGAATCTTTGCGCAAGATCAACAAGCGCATCGTGCTCGGCAGCATCTCTGGCTTTGGCCAGGACGGCCCCTACCGCGACCGGCCGGGCTTCGACCAGATCGCGCAGGGCATGGGCGGGCTGATGTCGATCACCGGATTGCCCGGTCAGGGTCCGGTGCGCGTCGGCATCCCGGTCGCCGATCTCACCGCCGGACTGTTCTGCGCCATGGGCATTCTGATGGCGCTGCTCGAGCGCGAAGTCTCCGGCGAAGGCCAATGGGTCTCGACCTCGCTGCTGCAGGCGCAGATCTTCATGCTTGACTTCCAGGCCGCGCGCTGGCTGCAAATGCATGAGGTCGCCAAGCAGGCCGGCAACAATCATCCGACCAGCATTCCGACCGGCGTGTTCAAGACCAAGAACGGCTACATCAACATCGCCTCGACCGGACAGGTGATGTGGGAGCGCCTGTGCAACGCGCTCGGCGCGCCCGAATTGATCAAGCATCCCGACTACGCCAACGGCGCGCTGCGTTCCAAGAATCGCGACGCGCTCAACGCCGAGATCGAAAAACGCACCGCGCACAAGACCAGCGCCGAGTGGATCGATAATTTCAACAAGATTGGCGTGCCGTGCGGGCCGATCTATGCGATCGACCAGATGTTCGCCGACGAACAGGTCAAGCACCTCGGCATCGCGCAAGGCGCGAAGAGGCCCGACGGCAAAGAACAAATCTTCGTCGGCCAGCCGATCTCGCTGTCGCGCACGCCGAGCAAGATCGTCGCGACGCCTCCCGAGGCCGGCCAGCACACCGACGAGGTGCTCAAGGAATTCGGCTTTGCCGATAAGGAAATCGCGGAGTTGCACGCCGCCAAAGCGGTGTGACTTAAGTTTTCGAACAACGGAGACGCTTCGAATGACGCAGACCGACAAAATGCTGTCCCGCAAAGAGGGTGGCGTCGGCACTCTGATCTTCAACAATCCCGAGCGGCACAATGCGGTGTCGCTGGAGATGTGGGAAGCCGCCAGCGGTATCCTCGCCGATTTCGCCGCCGACAAGGCGATCCGCGTGGTCGTGCTCACCGGCGCCGGCGGCAAGGCCTTCGTGTCGGGCGCGGATATTTCCAAGTTCGAGAGCGAGCGTTCCAGCAAGGACGCGGTCGAGCGCTACAACGTGGCGGTCGATAAGGCCAACACCGCGGTCTACGAGTTTCCCAAGCCGACCATCGCCATGATCCGCGGCTACTGCATCGGCGGCGGTGTCGGTCTAGCGCTGTGCTGCGATCTGCGCATCTGCTCGGATAATTCGAAATTCGGCGTGCCGGCCGCTAAGCTCGGCCTCGGCTACGGCTTCACCGGCATCAAGAAGCTGGTGGACGTGGTCGGCCCGTCCTTCGCCAAGGAAATCTTTTTCACCGCCCGCCAGTTCACCGCCGCCGAAGCGCTGGCAATGGGCCTGGTCAATCGCGTACTGCCGCAAGACGAACTCGAGAAATACGTGAAGGACTATGCCGAGACCATCAGCGGCAACGCGCCGCTGACGGTGAACTCGGTCAAATACATCGTGGGCGAAGTGGTAAAGCCGGAATCCAAGCGCAACACGCAGAAATGCGCGGAGCTGGTGGCGCAATGCTTCGCCAGCAGCGACTATATCGAGGGCCGCAAGGCGTTCATGGAGAAACGCAAGCCGGCTTTCACCGGCTCGTAAGAAAGATCTCCCTCTCCCCGCGAAGCGGGGAGAGGGTCGGGGTGAGGGGCGCTTAGACAAGCGCACAGAATCGCGGGAATAGCCCCTCACCCGGCCGCTTCGCGGCCGACCTCTCCCCGCGCGCGGGGAGAGGTGAAGGAAAAAGGGGAGGATGCGCGTGGCGTCAGTTGAGTTGAAAGGTCTGACCAAGCGATATGGCAATATCGCGGTGGTCGACCATGTGTCGCTGCATATCGAGCACGGCCACCTGGTCTGCCTCCTGGGTCCATCGGGCTGCGGCAAGACCACCACGCTGCGGCTGATCGCCGGCTTCGTCGAACCGAGCGACGGTGAAATCCGCGTCGGCGATAAACTGATCTCCTCGCCCGCGCTCACGCTGCCGCCCGAGCGGCGCAACATGTCGATGATTTTCCAGAGCTACGCGCTGTGGCCGCACATGACGGTGACCGAGAACATCGTCTATGGCTTGAAGCTGCGGAAGATGGATCGCGACATCATCGCCAAGAAGCTCGACGCCATCCTCTCCACTACTCGCCTGGCGCCGCTGGCCGAACGCTATCCGGGCGAATTGTCCGGCGGCCAGCAGCAGCGCGTGGCGCTGGCGCGCGCGCTGATCGTGGAGCCGGAAACGCTTCTGCTCGACGAGCCGCTGTCCAATCTCGACGCCAACTTGCGCGAAGAAATGCGTTTCGAGGTGCGCCGCCTGCACGACGCCTATCGCTACACCACCGTCTATGTCACCCACGACCAGTCGGAGGCGATGACCACCGCCGATCTGATCGCGGTGATGAATGGCGGCAAGATCGAGCAGGCGGGCAGCCCGGAGGACATCTACGACCGGCCGCGTTCGGAATTCGTCGCGCGCTTCATCGGCTCCAGCAATATCGTCAAGGGCAAGGGCCTTAATGACGCCCGCGTCGACTTCGCCGGCCAGCCGCTGCGCTGCACCGGCGAGAAAGTCACCGCCGGCGCGCAAACGGCGGTGTCGATCCGGCCGCACGACATCACCCTCTCCGCCAAACAGCCGCAAGAGACGGAAAACGTCATGCCGGCCACCGTGGTCCGCCAGGTCTTTCTTGGCGACAGCCGGGACTATATGGTTGAGGCCAAGGACGGCACGCAACTGCGCGTGGTCACCGCGGCGGGCGAGAATATTCCGCAAGGCAGCGCCGTCTGGCTGCATCTGCCGCCCGACCGGTGCCGGGCATTAAGTGGATAAAACGCGCATGATCCCGAAAAGTGGGAACCGGTTTTCGGGATAATGCGCAAATAATAACGAGAAACCAAGAATTTCGCGGGGGCGAAACAACAAGATCAAAGCCATGGAGGATACGCCGATGAAAGGCTCAAAGTTTTCACGCCGAGACTTGCTGATCGGCTCGGGCGCGCTCGCGGCCGGCAGTGCGTTTTCGACCCGGGTAATGTCCGCAGCACCCCCGGCAAGCGCGGTCACGCCGGCGCTGATCGAGGCGGCCAAGAAGGAAGGCAAGGTGGTCTGGTACACCTCGGTCGACCTGAAGCTCTCCGAACAGATCGGCAAGGCATTCGAGGCCAAATATCCCGGTGTGTCCTGCAAGGTGGAACGCACCGGCGCCGAGCGCGTGCTGCAACGCATCAGCTCAGGAATATAGCGCCAACGTGCATGCGGTCGATGTGGTCAACTCGTCGGACGCCTCGCTCCTGGTCTACTGGAAAGAACAGGGCATGCTCGAGCCGTACGTCCCGGAAGACGTGGCGAAGTTCTATCCGCCCGAGCACAAGGATGTGGACGGCACCTATGCCAGCTTCCGCGTGTTCCTCTGCGTCATCGCCTACAATACCGACCTGGTGAAAAAGGAAGAGGCGCCCAAGAGCTTCGCCGATCTGCTCGATCCGAAATGGAAGGGCAAGATCGTTAAAGCGCATCCGGGCTACAGCGGCACCATCGTGACCGCGACCTACCAGGTCTCGCGCGACCTCGGCTGGCAATTCTTCGAGAAACTCGCCCAGCAGAATATCCTGCAGGTTCAATCCGCTGCCGATCCGCCGAAGAAGCTCGCGCTCGGCGAGCGCGCGATCCAGGCCGACGGCGTCGAATACCTGATCCTGCAGGAAAAGGAATCCGGCAAGCCGGTCGAGCCGGTCTACGCCACCGAAGGCACGCCGCTGATCGTCGGGCCGAACGGGCTGTTCAAGGCGGCGCCGAATCCGAATGCGGCGCGCTTGTTCCAGAGCTTCTCGTTCTCGCCCGAATGCCAGCAGCTCTGCATCGACATCGGGGGCCTGCGTTCTGTGCATCCGCAGGCCAAGGATAAGGCCGGCCGCACGCCGCTCAGCAAGATCAAACTGATGAAGGACGATCGCGGCGGCGGTGTTGAAGATGGGTGAAGAAATCAAAGCGCGTTACGTCAAGATCTTCCACGTCTAAGGAAGTATCCCTCGGCCCGCGCGTGGGCCGAGGAAAAAACCGGGCACGACATGACTAAACGTTTCACAAAACGCGATGTGCTCAAAGGTGCTGGGGCGCTTGGCCTCAGCGCCTTCGCCGTGCGGGTCGCCGCAGCGCCTGTGGCGGAAGCGGTGACGCCGGCCTTGATCGAGGCGGCGAAAAAAGAAGGCAAGGTTGCTTTTTACACGGCGATGGATCTGCAGTTCGCGGAACGCCTTGGCAAGGCATTCGAGGCGAAGTTCCCCGGTATTGCTGTGCGCGTGGAGCGCTCCGGCGCCGAGCGTGTTTTTACCCGCATCAGTCAGGAATATTCGTCGAACATCCACGCCGTCGATGTCGTCAATACCGCCGACCAGGCGCATTGCATCATCTGGAAAAGCAACGGCTGGCTCGCGCCGTATCTGCCGGAAGAGGTCGCGAAGCATTTCGACAAGCGTTACTACGACCCGGAGGGGCTGAATGTAACGACGCGAATTCTGATCTCTCCGATCGCCTACAACACGAACCTGGTTAAGAAAGAGGACGCGCCGAAGGGCATTCAAGGATTTGCTCGATCCGAAATGGAAGGACAAACTGGTCAAGGCGCATCCGGCCTATAGTGGCACGATCATGAACGCGACGTTCGAGATTGCGCGCGATCTGGGCTGGGGCTACTTCGAGAAGCTGGCTGCGCAGAACGTCATGCAGGTCCAGTCGGCGACCGATACGCCGAAGAGAATATCGCTCGGCGAACGCGCGGTGATGGTGGATGGTGCGGGCTACCTTGTCATCCGCTACAAGGAGGCGGGCCAGCCGGTCGACATCGTCTATCCGGAGGAGGGCACGCCGCTCGCCACCGGTCCAAGTGCGGTCTTTAAGGCCGCTCCCAATCCGAACGCCGCGCGCCTGTTCCAGAACTGGATGCACTCGCGTGAGGCCCAGCAGATGATTGTCGATGCGGCCCGCCAGTATTCGCCGCATGGCCAGGCTGTGGAAAAGCCTGGTGTCCGCAAGCTCGCCGACATCAAGCTGATGAAGGAAGATCCGGAAGGCGTCCATGCGCAGGCCGACGCGGTCAAGAAGCGGTACGCAGAGATTTTCAAGGTGTGATGACAATCGTCATTCCGGCAACGCCGGCGCCAGCACCTCGCAAATTCGGCTTCGATGTCTCGAAGCCTGTGCTGCTGTTGTTCGCGCTGATCTTGTGCGCGTTGATCGTCATGCCGGTGTCGTGGCTGCTGTACTATGCCTTCACCGACAAGGCCGGCGCGTTCACCATCGGTAATTTCGATCGGCTGGTATCCGACGCCGCCTATCTCGATCCGCTGCTGACGACGTTCGCGCTCGCCACTTTGTCCGCCCTGATCTGCTGCGCGGTCGCCGCTCCCATGGGCTGGCTGGTGGCGCGCACCGACATGCCGCTGCGCCGCACCGTCCGCCTCCTGGTGACGGCGTCGTTCGTCACGCCGCCGTTCCTTGGCGCCATCGCCTGGGAGCTGCTGGCGGCGCCCAATAGCGGGTTGCTCAATCAGCTTTACCGCGAGCTCACCGGCGTGGAGCAGGACGTGCACCTGCTCAATATCTACAGCTTCACCGGCCTCGTGTTCGTCATCAGCTGCTACACGTTTCCCTATGTGTTTGTGCTGGTCGCCAATGCGCTCGACCGCACGCCCGGCGATCTCGAGGATGCCTCCGCCATTCTCGGCGGCAAAGCCTGGGACACCGCGCGGCGCATCACCATCCCGCTGGCGCTGCCCGCGGTGCTGGCCGGCGCGCTGGTCGCGTTCCTGCAGGCAATGACGCTGTTCGGCTCGCCGGCGATTCTGGCGATGCCGGCCGGCTTCCACACCATGACCACCAAGATCTGGAGCCTGTTCCAGTTCCCGCCCAAGCCGGAGCTTGCCGCCGCCGCCTCGCTGCCGCTGCTGATCCTGACCGTCATCCTGCTGCGCGCCGAACACATGGTTCTCGGCCGGCGCGGCTACTCGGTGGTCGGCGGTAAGAACAGCGAACCGCGCATCGTGCGGCTGGGCGTCTATCGCTGGCTGATGCTGGCGGCCGCCATGATCGTGCTGATGTGCCCGGTGTTCCTGCCTTATTTCGCGCTGCTCAACGCATCGTTCTCCAAGGTCGCGTCGCATCTGGTCTGGGTCAACAATTTCACCTTGCAGAACGTGCATTTCGTTTTCTTCGAATTGTCGGCGACTCAACTCGCGCTGCGCAATACGTTTATCCTCGGCACGCTGGCGGCGACCGGCGGCACCATCCTTGCGCTGGTGATCGCTTACGTCACCGCGCGCCAGGCGGTCGCCGGCCACCGTATCCTCGGTTTCCTCGCCACCGCGCCGGTCGCGATTCCCGGCATCGTGCTCGGCGTCGGGCTGTTCTTCACCTACACGCGGCCGCCCTTCGTGCTCTACGGCACGTTGTGGATCTTGCTGATCGCCTTCGTGACGCTGAGCATGCCGGCCGCCTATCAGCAGCTGCAATCGGCGTTTCGCGCCGTACATCCCGAACTGGAGGACGCCAGCCGTATCCTCGGCGCCACGCGCTTGCGTTCGTTGTGGCAGATCACGGCGCCGCTGTTGCGCACCAGCGTGATCGCGACCTGGTGTTTCATCTTCGTCGGCGTCATCCGCGAATTGTCGGCGGCGATCATGCTGTTCACGTCGGAAACGAAAGTGCTGTCGGTGCTGATCTACGATCTCAACGAAAGCGGCGATCTCGCCGCCATCGCAGTGCTCGGCCTGCTGATGCTGGTGATCACGTTCGCCGTTGTGGCGCTGGCCAACAGCCTGCGTCGGCGGTATGCGCGCCGCAACGTCGCGGTCGCGTTGATAACAGTGAGCGGCCAACTTCCCAAGGTTTCCGTCGCCGAGCATCTGGCCGAACGCATTGCTGCGCTGCGCGCCGACAAGCTGCCGCCGGCGGTCCGGCGAAAATGCCAGGATCTGCTCATCGACGTGGTCGGGCTGTGCGTCACCGCGCGCAATCGAAGACTACATCAAGAGCGCGCTTGCTGGCTGCGACGACGACGGACCCTGCACGGCCATCGGCCATGACCGAACCTTGAGCGCGGCCAGCGCCGCCTTCATCAACGGCACCGCGGCCCACGGCGAGGATTTCGACGATAGCTTCGAAGGCGGGCCGGTGCACGCCGGCGCCGTGATCGTGCCGGCGGTGCTGGCGGCGTGCGAGCGCCACAAGCCGGATGGCGCCGCAGTGCTTCTCGGGATCGCGGTCGGCACCGAGACGATGTGCCGCCTCGCCACGGTGGTGCCGAAGGCGGTGCACAAGGCGGGCTTTCATCCGACCGCGATTTTCGGCGTGATGGGAGCGGCCGCGGGCGTCGGCGCGGCGCTCGGTCTCAATGCCAAGCAGATCGTCGATGCGCTCGGCATCGCCGGCAGCTTCGCCTCCGGCATCATCGAATATCTGGCCGAAGGGACCTGGACCAAGCGGCTGCATCCCGGCTGGGCGGCGCAGTCGGGCCTGCGCGCGGCGCTGCTCGCGCGCGGCGGGTTCCTCGGGCCGCGCACGGTGTTGGAAGGCGTACACGGGCTGTTTCACGGCTTCGCCCATACCACGCAAGGCGACTACGCCGCGCTCACCGACGATTTCGGCAAGCGCTGGGTGACCGAGACGCTCGCCTTCAAGCCCTATCCATGCGGCACCATGGCGCATCCTTACATCGACTGCGCCAAGCGGCTGGCCGCGCGCGGCATCAAGCCCGGCGACGTCAAGGAACTGATCTGCGAAGTGGCGGAAGGCACCGTGCACCGGCTGTGGGAGCCGTTGGCCGCCAAGCAGCGCCCGCCCAATGGCTATGCGGCGAAATTCGCAACGCCGTTCATTCTCGCCACCGGTTTCGTGCGCGGCAGCGTCGGGCTCGATGCGTTCACCGACGCCGCGGTGCGCGATGCCGACGTGCTCGCGCTCGCGTCCAAGGTGCGCTACGTGATCGATCCGGACAATCCGTATCCGAACAATTACACCGGCCACATCCGCGCCGTGCTCAACGACGGCCGCGTGATCGAGGAACGGCAGCCGCATTTCCGCGGCGGCGCGCATGAGCCGCTGACGCGCGCCGACATCGAGGAGAAATTTGCGCTCAACGCGCGCCACGGCGGCTGGGTCGACAAGCGCGCCGCGGCTACGCTCAAGCTGCTGACGAAGCTGTATGATGGCAAGATCGATCTGGCGCCGTTACGGGGGTAAGTTTGGCTCATGGCTGACAGCAAGGAACTCGCCGGCAAGGTCGCGATCGTCACCGGCGCCGGCCGCAATATCGGACGCGCCATTGCCCATCAACTTTCGCAAGCGGGCGCAGCGGTGGTGGTCAATGTGCGCTCGAACAAGACCGAGGCCGACGGCGTGGTGCGCGAGATCGAAGCGGCGGGCGGCAAGGCGCTGGCCGTCCTCGGCGACGTCGCCGATCCGAAGACCGCCGTTGCGCTCGCCGACGCCGCGCTGAAAGCTTTCGGCCGCATCGACATCCTGGTCAACAACGCGGCGCTGCGGCGCGAGAAGCCGATCGACCAGATGACTTATGCCGAGTGGCGCGAGGTGATGGATGTCACGCTCGACGCCGCATTTCACGGCGTGAAGGCCTGCCTGCCGGCGATGAAGAAAAATGGCGGCACCATCATCAATATCGGCGGCATGAGCGCCCATATCGGATCGAAGGGCCGCGCCCACGTGATGACCGCGAAATCAGCGCTGGTCGGCTTTTCGCGCGCGCTCGCCCACGACCTGGCCGCCGACCGCATCACCGCCAATTGCGTCGTGCCCGGCGCCATCGACACCTCGCGACCGGCAACGTCACAGGCGCCGGCGCACCATCTCACCCACGGCACCATCACCGGTGAGCGCGGCAAGCCGGACGACGTTGCCGCCATGGTGCGCTTTCTGAGCGGCCCCGGCGGCCGCTATGTCACCGGGCAGACCATCCACGTCAGCGGCGGCGCTTATCTCGGGTCATAAGCGCCATTCTGCGCGCGACGGGGAGGGTGGCCGCGTTGGTGCGAAAGTGCTAATCCACGCGCAAGATTGTTCCGGGTAATAACGAGGTTCGCATGTATTCAGAACTTGCGCTTTTTATCGACGGAAAATGGCTCAACGGCGAAGGCCGCAAGGGTGAGGACGTAATCAATCCGGCGACCGGCAAGGCGCTGGCGCATCTGCCGCATGCCAGCAAGGCCGATCTCGACGCCGCGCTTGCCGCTGCCGCCAAGGGCTTCCAAGTGTGGAAGGCGACCTCGGCCTATGACCGCGCCAAGATCATGCGCAAGGCCGCCGATCTGGTGCGCGAGCGTTACGATCATATTTCCAAGGTGCAGACCCAGGAACAGGGCAAGGTTTACGCCGAGTCACGCGCGGAGGTGCTTACCTCAGCCGACATTATCGACTGGTATGCCGAGGAAGGCCGTCGATCTTATGGCCGCGTGGTGCCGGGCCGCCAGAAGGGCGTGCGCCAGATCGTGACCCAGGAGCCGGTTGGCGTGGTGGCGGCGTTCACGCCGTGGAATTTCCCCACGCTTACCCCGGTGCGCAAGATTGCCGGCGCGCTGGCTGCCGGCTGCTCGATTATCATCAAGGCCTCGGAAGAAACGCCGGGCGGTTGCGTCGAGTTGGTGAAATGCTTCGCCGATGCCGGTCTCCCCGCGGGCGTGCTCAATCTGGTATTCGGCGTGCCGGCCAATGTGTCGGAGCACCTGATTCCGTCAAACATTGTGCGCAAGATATCGTTCACCGGCTCGATTCCCGTGGGCAAGCATCTCGCCGGGCTCGCGGCCAAGGGCATGAAGCGCGCCACCATGGAGCTCGGCGGGCACTCTCCTGTCGTCGTGTTCGCCGATGCCGATGCGGAAAAGGCGGCCGACACCATCGCCGCGTTCAAGTACCGCAACGCCGGGCAGGTCTGCATTTCGCCGACGCGCTTCTATGTGCAGGAGGCGTCCTACAGCAAGTTCCTCGCCCGCTTCACCGAATACGCCAAGGGCATCAAGATGGGAGACGGGCTGGAGAAGGGCATCACCATGGGCCCGCTCGCCAATCCGCGCCGGCTCGACGCCATGGAGGCGATCGTCAACGACGCCAAGGCGCGCGGCGGCAAGATCGCCGCCGGCGGCTCGCGCCACGGCAACCAGGGCTTCTTCTTCCAGCCGACGGTGATCACCGACGTACCGGACGACGCCAAGATCATGACCGAGGAGCCGTTCGGGCCGGTGGCGCCGATCGTGCCGTTCAAGACTTTCGACGAGGTGGTCGAGCGCGCCAATTCGCTGCCCTTCGGGCTGGCGGCTTATGCGTTCACCAATTCGAGCGCGCAGGCGCAAGCCATTGGCGACGCCATCCAGTCCGGCATGGTGGGCGTCAACAGCGTCGCCATCTCGACGCCGGAAACGCCGTTCGGCGGCATCAAAGAGAGCGGCTACGGCTCCGAAGGCGGCATCGAAGGCTTGCAGGCGTATATGAACACGAAGTTCATTTCGCAGGCTTAAGCTACTTCGCCATCGCCTTCCGGCACGCGTCCCACACCTTCGACGGCGTCGCCGGCATTTCCATGTGATCGGCGGCACCGTTCGGGATTGCATCCGAAATCGCGTTCATCACCGCGGCAATCGCCGCGGTGGTGCCGGCCTCGCCGGTGCCTTTGACGCCGAGCGCATTGCTCGTTGCCGGAACCGAATGCACCGCTTCGCGCAGCTCGACCGGCATGTCGTGCGCGCGCGGCATGCCGTAATCCATGAACGAGCCGGTCACCAATTGCCCGCTCATTGAATCGTACACCGCGTTTTCCAGCAGCGCCTGGCCCAGCCCCTGCGCCACGCTGCCGTGCACCTGGCCTTCCACGATCATCGAATCGAGCACGTTTCCGCAATCGTCCACCGCGGTGTAAGTGACGATGTCGACGCGCCCGGTGTCGGGATCGACCTCCACCTCGGCGATGTGGCAGCCGTTCGGAAACGTCAACGGCGTGTCGAGCTTGTCCTTGGTGTCGAGGCTTTCGCACATTTCCTTGGCGCGCTTGGCGGTCTCGAACAGCGAAATCTTGCGGTCGGTGCCGACCACCTCGAAATTCCCCTGGCGATACTGGATGTCCGACTCCGAGGCCTCCAGCAGCGGCGGAGGCGACTTTCTTTCCCTTCGCCAGCATCAGGTCGGCCACATGCACGATCGCGTTGCCGGCGCACATCGCCGAGCGCGAGCCGACCGAGGCGAAGCCGGTCAGCCCCTGGTCGGTGTCGCCGTGGCGGTGCTCGATCTTGGCCGCATCGATGCCGAGATGATTGGCGAGCAGGCGGCCGAACACCGTGGCGTGGCCCTGGCCGGTCGACTGCACGTTGCAGCCGAGGATCAGCCTGTCGTCGCCGGGAAACGCCACCGACGCCATTTCCATCGGCAGCGCGCCGGAATGCTCCAGCATGCATGACACGCCGATGCCGCGATATTTCTTGCGCTTGGCGGATTCGCGCTTGCGCTTGTTGAAATTGTCGAAGTCGGCGAGCGTGAGCGCCTTGTCGACGATCGCCGGGAAATCGCCGCTGTCATACGTGTTGATCGGCGTCTTGAACGGCATCGCTGAGGGCGGAATCGAGATTCTTCTTGCGCAGGCGGACACGGTCGATGCCGGTGATGCGGGCGGCTTCCTCGACCACGCGCTCGAGCGCGTAATTCGCCTCCGGGCGTCCGGCGCCGCGATAGGGGCCGATCGGGATCGTGTTGGTGAAATAGCAGGCGACCGAAGCATCGACCTTCGGAATCCGGTACATGCCGGGCAGGCAACGCGCGAAATTGTTGGTGTTGATGCCGACGCCGGCGGTGCTCACATAGGCGCCTTGGTTGCACAAATGGCGCATGCGCAGGGCCAGGAATTTTCCTTTGTCGTCGAGCGCGAGCTCGGCATGGGTGACGGTGTCGCGCGCCTGCGTATCGGTGACGAAGGCTTCCGAGCGCGTGGACTGCCAGTGCACCGGCCGGCCGAGCTTGCGCGCGGCGATGAGCAGCGCCGGATATTCCGGATAGACCGGCGTCTTCATGCCGAAGGCGCCGCCGACGTCCTCGGTGATCACGCGCAGCTTTTCGTTCGGTACGCCCATGATGGCCGCGCCTTGGCCACGAAGCGAATCGGCGCCCTGCGAGCAGGCATACAACGTGTAGCTGTCGCTCGCCGCATCATAGACTCCGGTTGCCCCGCGCGTTTCCATCGAGGCCACCACCATGCGCTGATTGGTAACGCTCACGCGTGCGACATGCGGCGCTTCGGCAATGATCTTGTCGACGTCGCGTGCGTTTTGCTCGTCGGCCACCGGCCCCGGCCAGTCGACGCAGAGATTGCCGGGCGCTTCCGGATAAAGCTGCGTGCCGCCTTGCTTCATCGCTGTTGCCAAGTCGACCACCGCCGGCAATTCCTCGTATTCGACCACTACCAGATCGGCTGCGTCCTGCGCGGCGGCGGCGGTTTCCGCCACCACCATCGCGACCGGATCGCCACCATGCATCACCTTGTCGCCGGCGAGCGCCGGGCGGAACGGCATCACCATCTTGGCGCCGCCGCGTCCGACCACCGGCGGATGTCGCGACACGCTGCCCACCCCGCCCGCCTTCATGTCCTCGGCGGTGAGCACCGCGAGCACTTTTTTGGCCGCACGCGCCGCGTCGGTGTTCACCGACTGCACGCGGGCATGGGCGTGCGGCGAACGCACGAAGGCGGCGTAGGCTTGGTTCGGCAGGCGCGGGTCGTCCATGAAGCGGCCGCTGCCGCGGACCAGGGCGTCGTCTTCGACGCGCGGCTGGTGTTTGGTGCGGGCAGGGCTGGTCGCGGTCATGGGGGTCCGTGTGTCGAGACTTGCGGGGCTCCGTTTATAGCCGAAAGCAGAAGGCGCCGACAGGGGCTTGCGCCGGCTGCGCGGCTGCGGCACTCAGGCGCTCCTGCCCGCTGCCAGTGCGACGAATTTCAGGGGACGAAATGGCCAAGCCGCGAACGATCGATACCCACACCCACATCCTGACTGAAGAAACCGCAGCCTTGCTGAGCAAGGCGGGAGTTTCGGTGACAATCACCCCGATCGATCAGGCGTCGGCGACGCTGGACGTAGGCGGCGTGGCCTATCGGCCATTTCCGACCGGCGGCTTCGACATCGCGCACCGCCTGCGCGACATGGACGCCATGGGCGTCGATGTGCATGTGCTGTCGGCGACGCCGCAGACCTATCTCTACAATCAGGAAGCCGCGCTGGGTGTGGTCACGTCGGCGATCCAGAATGACCAGATCGCGAAGCACATCGCGGCCCATCCGAATCGATTCTGGGGAATAGCCACTTTGCCGATGCAGGAACCGAAGCGCGCGGCCGACGAGCTCAAACGCGCCATGACCAAGCTGAACCTGCGCGGCTCGATGTTCGCTTCCAACATCATGGGCAAGAATCTGGACGATCCGAGCTTCGAGCCGGTGTGGGCGACCGCCGAAGAACTCGGCGCCTTCCTGTTTATCCATCCCAATAACGTCGCCGGCTCCGACCGGCTCAAGTCGTACTATCTGCAAAACCTGATCGGCAATCCGCTCGACACCACGATTGCCGCGGCTTGCCTAGTGTTCGGCGGCGTGCTCGACCGCCATCCGAAACTGAAAATCTGCCTCGCGCATGGCGGCGGCTTCACGCCCTATCAGGCCGCGCGCTGGGAGCACGGCTGGGCGGTGCGGCCGGAGCCGAAGAAGAACGTGCCGATGCAGCCGAAGAACATCGTCGGCCGCTTCATGTACGACACCATCCTGCATTCCGCGCCGGTGCTGGAATTCATGATCGCGCAGGCCGGCGCCGATCACGTGCTGCTCGGCAGCGACTACCCTTACGACATGGGCATGATGGACTGTGTGAAGCACGTGCGGTCCTTGAAGATTTCCGATGCAGACAAGACCAAGATCCTCGGAAGCCGCGCGGAGACACTTTTGTCCGGGAAAGTATCATGAAGGCGGACACTAAAGCCGGCCGCATTCCGGTTACTGCCGTTACCAGCCTGTGCGTCGATGCGATGATCAAGTCCGGTGTACCGGCGGACGATGCCGCCAAGATCGCCGAGCTGATGGTGGAGGCGGACTCACCGGCGCCGACGCGCATGGCGTGTTCCGCCTGCCGCAATATGTCATGCGGCTGAAACTCGGCGCGGTGAAGGCGAAGCCGAACATCAAGGTCGAGCGCACCGCGCCCGCCACCGCGCTGATCGATGGCGACAACGGCATGGGCCATCTCGTGATCGCGCACGCCGCGGACACTGCTATTGAACTCGCGCGCGAATGCGGCGTCGCCTGGGTAGGCTGCCGCATGTCGAACCATGCCGGCGCCGCCGGCGTCTATGCCGCGCTGCCGCTCAAGTCCGACATGATCGGAATGTATTCGGCGGTGGCGAACGCCAACCACATGCCGCTCGCCGGCGGCGCCGAGCCGCTGCTCGGCACCAATCCGCTGGCGATCGCTATCCCTGCGGGCCAGGAAGCGCCGATCGTGCTCGACATCGCGACCTCGATTGTGTCCTACGGCACCATCAAGAACCATCGCCTACAGAACCGCCCATTGCAGCCCGACTGGATGGTCGATCCCAAGACCGGCGCGGCAGTCACCGATCCACACAAAAGCGCCGAGGCGCTGCTGCTGCCGATGGGCGGCTACAAGGGCGCGGGGCTGGCGCTGATTCTGGGCTTGCTCGGCGGCACGCTCAACGGCGCGCTGTTCGGCCGCGACGTCATCGACTTCAACGCCAATCCAAGCGCCGTCACCAATACCGG
Organism: uncultured Alphaproteobacteria bacterium; assembly: GCA_963781875.1. Taxonomy (GTDB): domain Bacteria; phylum Pseudomonadota; class Alphaproteobacteria; order Rhizobiales; family Xanthobacteraceae; genus Pseudolabrys. The sequence goes on along the minus strand of CAWAHP010000004.1, from coordinate 229,940 downwards.
GCAATTCGTAATCGCGCTCGACCCGGCCAGGTTCCAGAAGCTAGAACACTTCAAGGCGGAAGTGGACCGGCATGTGCGCGAGTTGCGCAACTCGGAAGCGCTGCCGGGCCACGATGCGGTCCGCCTGCCGGGCGAGCAGCGCGCCAAGCGTCGCGTCGACCGTTTGCGCAACGGCCTCGCGCTGCCGGCGGAATTACTGGCGCAGCTCGACAAGCTCGCGGCGGAATTATCAATTAAACCGCTGGCTGTGCGTTAAAGCGCGATCTCATCAACACGGTCATCGAGTACCGCCGCTGGGTGCGGCATGGCTGCCATGTGCCAATGGCAGACATCTTGATCGCCAATGTTGTGCTACGCCCATAATCGGAACGAATCACATATCTGCCGCATTTACCATGCTCTATGCGCGAATCATCCAAACCTGTCGCCATGGTGACGACCAAGGCCGAAATATTCGGTGCCTTGCTGCCGCCAATAGCGATTCCGCCGGGGATATCGGTGCAAATAAAGTCGCGAAGAAAAATGATGAACTGGGCCAAAACGAAATTGCACTATTTTGCATTCATTTTGCTCTGCGGCAGCGCGATGTCCGCAGCTTACATTAGTAATGTGTCCAGCGAAAATACCTACGACCGAATTCAAGCCGGTCAGTGGGTCGTTGCGTCGATGTACTGGGAAGACAAGCTGGTTTCGACGGGAAAAAACTTCGATCCGATCGGATGGCATGCAGCCCACAAGACATTGCCAATCGGCACATTGATCCGTGTGTCGAATCCCAAGAATCACCGGTCGATCAACGTAACGATCAATGACCGGGGTCCGTTTACGCCCGATCGCGACCTGGATCTAAGCCTTGGGGCTGGAGCATTGCTGGGATTTAAAGGGCTCGGCACTGTCTATATGGAAGTGCTGTCGATCCCGCCGACAAAAAATATGCAACGGCCGATCGTGGAAAGTTTGTTTGCGGTGAACGACGCCAACGCCAACTGTGTTGGCCAAGTCCCATGTTAGTCTAGCGTTGGCTTTAAGCCGCCGCCTTCACTTCATCCGGATCGAGCGGCAATTTTACCGGCTGCTTGCGCTTGGCCGACAAATCCAGCGCCTTGGTCAACATCAAATTGCGGTGCGCTTCTTCCACCGTCGCCGCCGCGGTGGGTAAGCCCAGCGCGACGCGGTTGAGCCAGCTCACCGTTTCCTCCGCCATCGGTCCGCGCAATTCGCCGAGCGCCATGTCGCCGGGCGGATAGCTGCCCATGAAGTCCACCAGCCGCGAGGCGTCGGGGTTGTAGCCTTCCGACTGCGCCTTCGACACCGCCAGCACGATGTCGCGGTGGGTGTCGTCGATGGTGAGCACGCCGGTGGTGCCGACGATGCCGACTTCCAAGCTGTAGACTGCGCCCGGCCAGGTGACCGGCAGCGCCCAGGAAATGTTGAGGTGATAGACGGTGCCGTCGCCGAACATGATCATGCCGGCGGTGGCGTCGATGCCCTGATAGAGCGGTCCCAGCACCTTGTCGATCGAGCGCGCATAGCATTCGACCGGCTGTTTCGGCTCCAGGCACCACATGCAGATGTCGAGCGCATGCGTTCCGGAAATCACCATCGGCGAGATCGACGCCGGATCGTCGGTGCGCTTGTAATTGTCGATCGCCACCAGTCGGTTCATGAACGCGCGCGACGTGACCATCGTCACATCCCCGAGCGCGCCGGTGCGGCATTTTTCCTTCGCCGCCAGCCAGCGGCGGCGGAAGCGCTGGGTATAGCCGACAACTGCATCCAGTTTAGCCGCCTTGATCGCCTTCAACACCTTTTCGGATTCGGCGAGATTAGTGGCGAGCGGCTTCTCGATCAGCATCGGCACGCCGCGCTCGATCGCGGCCATGATCGGATCGACGTGCAGGTGCTCGTCGGTGGCGATGATGCAGGCAGTTACTTCCGGCCGCTTGAGCAATTCGACATGGCTTTGGGTGACGAAATCGGCGTTGATTTTCGGCCCCACCTCGCCGGCGCGGTTTGGATTCTTCTCGGCGAGCCCGATCCATTCCACCGCCGGATGGCGCGCCGCCACCTCGCCGCGGAAAAGTCCGACGCGTCCGCCGCCGATGATGGCCAGCCCGACGCCTTTGGCAGTATTCTTCATCCTGGATTGGCTCCCGACCGGTTCTTTTCCTTGAATTCCGCGATCGCTGAAATCGTTTCGTTGCTGAGCGGCAGGTCGACCGGCTCGTTGCGGTCGGCGGACAAGTCGGCGGCGCTGTAGGTTTCCATCACCCGGCGCGCGCTCTCCGGCGTCACCATGACCGGGGTGTCGCGGATGCAGGCCTCCAGGAAGTGGATGGTTTCCGGCCCCATGCCGCCGGCGAACACTTCGCCGACCTGCTCGCCCGGCATGGTCGACATAGGGAATACCTGGCCGTTGGTCATGGTATTGAGCCAGTTGTCGCGCTGGGTGTCGTCGAGCACCAGCGCGCCTTCGGTGCCGGTGATCTCGATCCAGGTCGAGCAGTAGTTCGGATAGCTCGGCGGGAAATTCCAGCCGCCGCCGATCATCACCACCACGCCGTTGTCCATGGTGACGGTGGTGAACATGACGTCATGCGAGCCGTTGACCGGCTTCATGTAGCCATAGGCGCCTTGGCTGTAGACCCGCACGGGCTTTGCCGGCTCCAGTAGCCAGAACACGAAATCAAGATCGTGAGTGCTCTCCATCACCACCGGCGAAAGCCGCACGCGGCCCGCGATCTTCTTGCCGAGGCTGCGCGAAAGATGGCGGCTGACCAGCACCGAGACGACATTGCCGAGCGTGCCGTCGGTGATCTTCTTCTTGGCGTAGGCGATCTTGGTGTTGAAGCGCTGCGAATAGCCGATGGTGAATTTCAGGCCGCCGCGTTTGGCGAGCATGATCAACTCGTCGGCTTCCCACAATTCGAGCGCGATCGGCTTTTCCAGCATCACGTTCTTGCCGGCTTTGAGACAGTCGCGGCAGATCGGATAGTGGTTAGTTTCCGGCGTGGTCGAAATATAGACGACCGAAATGTTCGGGTTGTCGATGATGTCCTGGTGTTTGAGCGTCGTGGTCGCAGGCTTGTACAGCGCTTTCACCTCGGCAAGGCGGTCGGGCCGAATCTCGCACAGGTGCAGCTTGTCCACCAGCGCGGTGCGCGACAGCGTTTCCGCGCGCGTGCCGCCGACCCATCCGACACCGATCACCGCAACTTCAACTCGTTCCACCGGACGTATTCCTTCGATGTTTTTGTTGTTGGTGCGGCCGGACGGCCGCGGGCGGGGAGACTAGCTTACGGGTGAAGTGACTGGAAGGGCATGGTTTTCAGTGCGCCACGGCCGCCTGGCCGACACCGAACACCTGTGCCGCGAATTGCGGATAGACCTCCGCGAGCTGCGGCGCCACCACCTCGCGCAGGAGCTTGAGCGTCGCCGGCGTGGGCGCCGGGGTTTCCGGCACCGTCGCCGGTGTCTCGAAATCGAAGCCGGTGTTCTCGATCACTTCCGCGACCGTGTGGCCGGGATGCACGCTTGTCATTGTGAAAGCGCCCGTCCGCGAAACTGAACAGGCAGCGGTTGGTGACCAGCGCGATCGGCCCGCCCGGGCGATAGACGTTTGCCGCGCTTGCGCCCGGCGCGCTGATGAAATCGACGTGTTGCACCAGTGTGCGGCGCGAATGCTCGAGCCGGAACAAGATCACCTTCGGTACCACGTAATAGAGAAAGGCCGAGCCGAACGAGCCGGGGAACCGCACCTTCGGGATGTTCGTAATCGCCGGTCGACACCAGATTGACATTGCCTTGGCCGTCGATCTGTCCGCCGGAGAGGAAAAACACGTCGATGCGGCCTTGCCCGGCGCAGTCGAACAATTCGCGCGCGCCGTCGGTGAAGAAATTATGCTTGCGGCTTTGCAGCAGGGACACGTAGGGCCGCCCCAAGCCTTGTAACTTACCGCGCTCGCGCGCCAGCAGCGCGGCTGTGGCCGGAATCGGTGAGGCATTGCCGACCGCGACATGGCGCACGTCGCCGATCAGCCGCGCGATCACATCGGCGAGCAGTTCCTCGTCGCGGAAGTTACGCCGCGCGCTTGTCATAAACATACCGATCGAGATACTCGCTGAATCCTTCCGCCGTCGCCGCTAGCGCTGCGTATTCAGCGAGATGATCGGCGTCGGCGGGATAATAATCGGGTAGGCCCAGCGGCCAGGCGCCGCGCTCGGCCACCACGATGCTCTCGACATAAAAGCCCGGCAGCGTGCCGGCCGCGAACAGCGGATCGTCGAGCAGATTGCCGTCGTGAATCTTTTCGACCGTCGCAATCGTCTTTTCCGCCGCATGCGCCATGGTGGCGAGCTCGCGCTGCCGCCCGATCCAGACATTGCCGAAGCGGTCGGCCATCGGCGCATGAATCAGCGCCACATCCGGCTTGATCGCGGGCAGCAGCACGATCGGATCGGAATTGCCGAACGGGCTGTCGATCACCTTCCAGTCGTCGCGATATTTCAAAACGTCGGAGCCGATCAACCCGCGCAGCGGCATGAACGGCACGCCTTTTTCCGCCGCCTGCAAGGCCGCATGCAGCGCCGGGCAGGTGGCGTCTTTCATGGTGATCGTGCCTGCGGTGACGGCGGCGGTAAATCGCGGCGCCGGGCCGAACTCGCCGAGGCTGACAGCGGACGTTTCGAGTGTGGCGACGCAGCCGGCGCCGATCAGCAGATCGGCTTGCAGGCTCGAGGTCGGCAGCGCCACCAGGTGCAGCCGCTTCACGCCGCGGCGGACCAGCGCGCGCGTCGCTTGCATCGGCACGCCCGACACCTCGCGCGGAACCACCAGCATGCAGCCATCGGTCACGGCTGCAAGTGCGTCGTCGAGGGATTTCGCCGGTTGAAACATATTGGCCCGCATAACATCGGCATTTTCGCCATTGCCGGCCAATGTCTCATTCTTGCGCTTGCAAGGTCCACTCAATTTTGCGACGTGGTTTCGGTGAAAATGAACCTGCAAGACAAGCTGCGCGCCGGGCGCTTCGTCATCACCGCCGAGGTGACGCCGCCGGTGTCGGCCGACCGCAACGAATTGCTGGCCAAGGCGCTGCCGCTCAAGGGCCTGGCGGATGCGGTCAATGTCACCGATGGCGCCGGCGCGCGTCCGCATCTGGGCGCGGTCACCGCCGCGGCCATGCTGGTCGAGCAGGGCATCGAGCCGGTTCTGCAGCTCACCTGCCGCGACCGCAACCGCATCGCCTTGCAGAGCGATCTGCTGAGCGCGGCGGCATCGGGCGTACGCAATCTGCTGATGCTGCGCGGCGACGACCCCGGCGCTGGCGACCAGCCCGATGCTAAGCCGGTGTTCGATCTCGATCCACGCTCGCTGCTGGAGACCGCGCGCCGGCTGCGCGATACCGGCGAATTGCCGTCCGGGCGCAAGGTTTCCGGCCGCGCCGATTTTTTCCTCGGCAGCGCCGACAATCCGGTCGATCCACCGCCCGGCTGGCGGCCGGACGCGCTCAACGCCAAGATCGTGGCCGGCGCGCAATTCGTGCAGACGCAGTTCTGCATGGATGCCGGCGTGGTCCGCCGCTATGTCGCACGGCTCGCCGAGCAACGGCATCACCGGCAAGCTGTCGCTCCTTATCGGCGTCGTGCCGCTGCGCTCGGTCAAGTCCGCGAACTGGATCCGCGACAAGCTGTTCGGCGCTATCATTCCCGACGCCGTCATCGCGCGGCTGGAGCGCGCGGGCGATCCGGCGGCGGAGGGCCGCCGCATCTGCATCGACATCGTGCGCGAACTGGCGGACGTGCCCCACATCGCCGGCGTGCACATCATGGCGCCGGGCAACGAGTCGACGGTGCCGGACATCATCACGGCGGTCCGCGACAGTATTGCGCGGCTGGCGCCGGCCTGAACGCCGGCGCGCAAGGCTTACGACAGCGCCGCTTTCACCCGGTCGGGCGAGAACGGCACCCGGCGGATGCGCACGCCGGTGGCGTCGAAGATGGCGTTGGCGATCGCCGCCGCCACGGGCCTAATCGACGGTTCGCCCGCGCCGGTCGGCGGCAGCTCGGGGTGATTGATCAGCACCACGTCCACCTCGCCGGGCGTCTCGGTGATGTCGAGTATCGGATAGGAAATCCAATCCACGCTGGTCACCGATCTTGCGGTCGAACGTCACTTCCTCCCACAGCGTGCGGCTCACGCCCTGCACGATATTGCCCTCGATGCATTTCACCAGCCCGTCGGGATTGATGATCTGCCCGCAATCATGCGCGACCGTGAATTTGCGCGCCCAGATCTTGCCGGTTGTGCGGTCGATATCGACCTCGGCGATCACCGCGACGCGCGTGCCGTTCCTCTGAGCGTATGCGATGCCGCGGCCGGACACCTTGCTGCCGGTCTGGTCACGGCGCGGCGAGGGCCGCGTGTCCCACTTGGCCTTGTCCGCCGCCGCCTTGATGACGGCGACGTCGCGCGGTTCCTTGACGTGGCGCAGGCGGAACTCGATCGGATCGGCATTGACCGACGCCGCCACCTCGTCGATGAAGGATTCGCTGGCGAAGTGGATCTGTGGTCCGACCGGATCGCGCAGATGCGCGGTGCGCAGCGGCGATGAGCGGTCGAGCAGTGGCGCAATGGTCTCCCAGGCCAGACGCTTGTGGTCGAAGGCGTAGGATTCCGCCGGCACGCCGAATCCGTCACCGGATTTCAGCGCCACGCCGCGGGTCTGCCCGGCCAGCGTGTCGTGCGGATGGCCGCCATTCCTGTTCACATCCAGCCGCGAGAAGCCCTTGCTGGTGAACTCGTAAGCGATCACCTTGCCGGAGGCGTCGAGCGCCGCCCTCGCCTTATGCGTCGAGGCGGGGCCCTTCGGATCCCAGCCGGTGCCCTGGTCGCGCATGTATTGCAGTCGAACCGGCTTGCCGACCGCTTTGGCCAGCACCGCCGCATCCATGGCGCAGTCATCGGCATCATTGCGGCCGTAGGAGCCGGGGCCCATTGCCCAGATCACGTGAATCTTGTCGAGCGGCATATCCAGCGTCAGCGCAAGTCCTTGCTGCACGTAGTGGGATTTCTGCGTCCCGCTCCAGCATGTCACATTGCCGTCCTTGATCTCGACCAGCGCGCAGGCCGGGCCCATGCTGGCGTGCGACTGGAACGGCCATTCGTATTCGGCCTCGATCACCTTCGCGGCCGACTTGAACGCGTCATCGACATTGCCGTTCTCTTTTTCCACTTGGCGCTTGCGCGGTTGCGCCTTGCGGATGTGGTCATAGAGCGAGGCCTGTTCCGGGAACGGAGACTCGACTGACGACCATTCCACTTTCAGTTTTTCGGCCGCCTGGATGGCGTCCCATTCACTATCCGCGACGACGCCGAGGAAGCCCTTGTCCCAGACTACCTTGATGCCGGGAATATCCTTGATCGCGCTATCGTCGACCTTCACCGGCACGCTGCCTGCCACGCTCGGCCGGATCATGCGCCCATGCACCATGCCGGGCGCCTTCATAGTCGGTGACGAAGTTTTCCTGGGCGAAAACCTTCGGCGCCACGTCCTCACGCTTGATCGGCTGGCCGACGATTTTGTGCTCGCTCGGCTTCTTCGGCTGCGCCTTGCCGGGCGCGTAAAGCGGATTGCCGTACTGCTTGTTCCAGTCGAGCTGGACGTTGAAATAGCTTGCCGCCGATCATCTGCGCATAGGAGATGCGTTTGGACTTGTCGTCGACGACGCTGACCATGCCGTCATTGACCGCGAGCTTTTCGGCCGGCACAGACAGCAAGCCGGTCGCCATCTCGACCAGCACGCGTCGTGCTTCTGCCGCTGCCATGCGCAACTGCTGGCCGCCGTTCTGGATGCCCCTGGAACCGGACGCGCCGCCCTGGTTCACCGTCACGGCGGTGTCGGCCATGACGACCTTGACGTTCTTGAACGGAACATCGAGTTCCTCCGCCACGATCTGGCCGATCGCGGTTTTCAGCCCATGACCCATGTCCATCTTGCCGAAAAACGCCGACACGCTACCGTCGGCATTGACCGCGATGTAGGAGGACAACTGGTCCGGCGTGAGCGGCGGCTTGGTTCCTTGCGCGAATGCCTCGCCGATCGACAGCACGGTTTCGAGGGTCACGGCTGCACCAACCGAAACGATTAGGGCACCGCCACCGAGCAGCACCGAGCGTCGGGTGAAGGACGAGGTTTTTTCAAATTTTGTCATGACCGTTTCCCTCAACCCATCATCGTGGCGGCGCGCTTGACCGCCTTGAGAATGCTGATGTGCGTGCCGCAGCGGCACTTCAATCCGGACAGCGCGTCCTTGATCTCCGCGTCGGTCGGCTTCTTTTTGCTCGCTAAGAAGGCAGCGGCGGTCATGATCCAGCCGTTGATGCAGTAGCCGCACTGCAAACCTGCTCCTCGACGTAAGCCGTTTGCAGCGGGTGCGGTTTTTCTGGGGTGCCGAGACCGGCCAGCGTCGTGATCTTGGCGTTGCCGACTGCCGACAGTGGCGTGACGCAGGAGCGGATAGGCGCGCCGTCGAGGTGCACAGTGCAGGCGCCACATTGCGAGAGCCCGCAGCCAAAATGCGGGTTGTTGAGGCCAACATCGTTGCGCAAGGCATAAAGCAGCGGCATGTCCGGATCGGCATCGACAGTATGAGTTGTGCCGTTGACGGTGAGGCTGAAGCGTTGGGTCATTGCGTGCATCTCCCGGGAGGTGGGGTACATGTAGGCCCCTCGCGGAACCTCCGCGAGCGCGTCACTAGCCGACGCTTGCAGGGGAAAGGCTAGTCCCGCACACTGAGCTTGCAAACGCCCCGCGAGATAAAAATGATGTTATTATTGCAGGAATAGACGCCCTAAGGCGCTTGCCGGACCGGAGGAACAACACCATGCGCATCGCCATGACCAGAAAAATCGGGCTCGCCGCTATCGTTGCCGCCGTAACCGCCTGCGCCTTGGCGGTTCCCGCTGCCGCGCAGGAGAAGGTCTGGAAGCACGGCCTGATCAACGCCAAGGCCGACGCCGGTATCTTTATGATGGTGTCGCAGCGCGACTTTGCCGCCAAGCAGGGCCTCAAGATCGAACTTTCGCAGTTCAAGGACGACCAGATCGCCCTCAAGGCGCTGATCGCCGGCGAGCTCGACAGCTTCGAAGGTGGGCCGCAGGGCGTGTTCGCCGCCAATTCCAAGGGCGCGGACGTGAAAATCCTCGGCTGCCACTGGGTGGTGGTGCCGCACGGCATCTACGCCAAGGAAGGCATCGACAAGGTCGCGGACTTGAAGGGCAAGTCGATCGCGGTGTCGGCGCCGAATTCGATGCCGAACATGCTGGCAAGCGAAGCGCTGGCGAAATACGGCGTGTCGGACGCGGACGTAAAGCTCGCCGCGGTCGGCGGCGACCGCGAGCGCTTCCAGGCGCTGGTCGGCGGCGTGGTCGATGCCGCGGTGGTATCGAACGAATATGAACCGATTGCGCCGAAGAATATTCATCTGCTGGTCGCCGGCCGCGATGCGGTGCCGAATTTCCTGCGCGTGTGCATGACCTCCAGCGGCAAGAAGCTGGCCGAGCGCGGCGACGATGCGGTGAAATTTCTTGCCGCGGAAATGAATGCGCTGCGCTTTGCGCTGGCGAACAAGGACGCCACCGTTGCGCTGACGCGCGAGATCATCCACGCCAAGCTGGACGATCTGCGCCCCGCTTTCGTGTACGACGATGCGGTCCAGCACAAGGCGGTCGATCCGACCCTGCCGATCCCGGCTGCGAAGATCCAATGGATCCAGGAACAGATGGTGAAGGCCGGCAAGCTCGCCAAGCCGCTCGATCTCAAAGCCGTCACCGCGCCGGAATATCGCGAAAAGGCTCTGAAGCTGGTGGGTACGCATGGGTGAGGTAAGTTTTCTCGACGTCTCCAAGCGCTTCGCGTTGCGCGTGGACGGCGAGCTGCATCACGTGCAGGCGCTCGAACGGGTGAGCTTCACCGTGCGCGACGGCGAGATCGTAGCGTTGATCGGACCGTCCGGCTGCGGCAAGACCACGGCGCTGCGCGTTGCCATGGGGCTGGACCCGGCGAGCGGTGGCCGCGTGACCGTGGACGGGCGCGAGGTGCGCGGCTGCGGCCACGACCGCGGCATGGTGTTCCAGCACGCCGAACTGCTGCCCTGGCTGTCCGCCATGCAGAACGTGATGTTCGGTTTGGAGATGAAAGGTATGCGCGGTGTCGATTTGCGCAACACCGCGATGAAATATCTCGAGCTGGTGGGCCTGACCGATTCGCAGAACCGGCGCCCGCATCAGCTCTCCGGCGGCATGCAGCAGCGCGTCGGCATCGCCCGCGCGCTCGCCATCGATCCCAAGGTGCTGCTGATGGACGAGCCGTTCGGCGCGCTCGACGCGCAGACGCGCGAGTCGATGCAGGCCGAACTGTTGGAAATCCACGCCCGCACCAAGAAGACGATCCTGTTCGTGACCCACGATCTCGACGAAGCGGTGCTGGTCGCCGACCGAATTGTCGTCATGAAGAACGGCCGCGTGGAGGAGATCATGACGGTTCCGCTCAAGCGCCCGCGCCCCGATCTTGGGCTTGTGCGCGGCATGCCGGAATTCGCCGAGACGCGCTACAAAGTCTGGCGTGCGCTGCACGACGAGCCGACGGTGCATTGAAGACAGCCATGGTCGATATCGCCGACACGCAGAACAAAACCGCCGCGGCTCCGCCGGATGCCGACGCAAGCGAGCGGCGGCCGCTGCCGCGCTGGGTGATCACGGTCGCCTCGGTGGTCTGCCTGCTAATTTTTTGGGAAATTTTCGGCCGCCAGATCAATCCAATTTTCGGCTCCTATCCGAGCGCGATCGCGGTGGCGTTCTGGGAGCTCATGGTCAGCGGGCAATTGTCGGTGGCGCTGTACGATAGCCTGCGCCCGTTCCTGCTCGGCTATGGTCTCGCGATCGTGATCGGTGTGCCGCTCGGCCTCGTCATCGGCCGCTTTCGCACGGCCGAAGCAGCCCTCGGCATCTACGTCACCGCCGGCTACGCCATGCCGCTGGTCGCACTGGTACCGCTGCTGATCCTCTGGCTGGGCCTGGGCTTTGCGGTGAAGGTGGCGGTGGTTTTCCTGATGGCGCTGTTCCCGATCTGTATCAATACCTGGCTCGGCGTCGTCGCCGTGCCAAAGACGCTGATCGAGGTCGGCAAGTCGTTCGTGGCGCCGGACCTGGTGATCCTGCGCCGGATCATATTGCCGGCCACGCTGCCTTACATCATGGCCGGCGTGCGGCTGGCGGTCGGCCGCGCCGTAGTGGCGATGGTGATCGCGGAGTTCTTCACCACCATTTCGGGGCTCGGCGCGGTGATCATCAATTCCGCCAACAATTTTGACACCGCCACCATGTTCGTGCCGATCATTATCCTGATGCTGATGGCGATCGGGCTCAACAGCCTAATCGGATTTGTCGAGCGCCGCGTCGCGCCCTGGCAGGCGGAAATCGCGGGACGCGATCGCGAGTAATCAGGCGAGCCGCCGCACAGCCTCGAACAAGTCGCGCACCTGCGCTTCCGAAATATTGCGGGTGATGAACACCACGCGGCTCGCCCGGTTGCCGTCCGGCCAGGTCTCGAGCTCGACCGGCGGATGCGCGAGGTGCTGCACGAATTGCACCAGCACCGGGCCGCGGCAGCCTTGCACATCGAGGAAGCCCTTCACGCGCAGCAGGTCGGCGCCGCGAAGCGCCATCAACGTGTCCATGGCGCGGGCGAACACGTTCCACGGCATCGGCGCTTTCTCGGTCAGCACGAAGCTGCCGATGCCGTCGCTATGGGCGGCCTCGGCCACGAAAGCATTGCGTTGATCGGCGGCCGGCTCGGTCAAACGGCTGGGGTCGAGTTCGCCGTTCACTGCCGTCATGATGTCTGCGCTCGCATTGAGCGTGCGCAGTTGCGCGGTCAGCGCGGCCGCGGCGGATTTGCCGGCGATGTCGGTCTTGGTCACCACCAGCCGGTCGGCCAGGATCGCCTGCTTGCGCGCCTCGGCCGACCAGGCCAGCGTATCGAGGCCGGTTTCGGCATCGACCACGGTAACCACCACCTCGACATGAAAGACGTCTCCGAGCGCGCGGTCGGTGGCGAAGGTTTGCAGGATCGGGCTTGGGTCGGCGAGCCCGCTGGTCTCGATCACGATGCGGCGGAAGTCGGGGACCTCGCCGCGCTCGCGTTCGACCACCAGGCGGCGTAGTCCCTGCTGCAAATCGGTGCGCGTGATGCAGCACAGGCAGCCATTGCCCAGCAGCACCGTTTCGTCGGCGCTCGCTCGCAGCAGCGCGTCGTCGATGCCGGTTGCGCCGAATTCGTTGACCACCACGGCGGTGCCGCGGCCTTCCGGCAATGCCAGGAATCGCTTCAGCAGCGTGGTCTTGCCGGCGCCCAGAAAGCCCGTGACCACCGTCACCGGAACGCGATGGCCCCGTTCGCGCTTGAGCCTGCGCCCGAAGCGCCCGGCCGCCGGGGAGGGGAAGAGCTCGTTCATGGGCTCACTTTACCTCTCCCCGCTACGCGGGGCGAGGGAAGCTCAAAAATCCATCTCCAGCACGTACAGCCCACCGGTGTGGCGGTCGACGGTGTAGACGATCTCGCGCTCGTCCACGAACACGTCATTGAGCTGCACCGCGCCGGCCGGCGTGCCTTTCGGCGGCGGCGGCACGAAGGCGCCCACTTCTTTGGGCTGGTACGGATTGGAAATGTCGTAGGCGCGCAAACCGCCATTGAAGAAGGTGCCAAGCACGATCTGATCGGACTGCCAGGCGGTCGGCACCGGCGGATTCTCATGGATGTTGTGCGCGCCGAATCGCCCGCCGCGGTTGGCATAGGCATCGACCGGCGGCATCGGGCAGGTGGCGATGGGAACGAGATGTTTCTCGTCGCGCGCGTCTACGATCCATATCAGTTTCGGCCAGTCCTTGGCGGCGTTTTCGGTCGACTCGTCGGTGACAAGAATGAGTCCGCGGTCGAACAGCGGAACCGCGGTGTGCATGAAACCGGTATAGGGCGGCGAGTTGGTCCAGTGCGAGATCACTTTCGGGCTGGCCTTGTCCTTGATGTCCATCACGAACATGCCGCCGTCGATGTAGCAGAGATAGAGCCGGTCCGGCCGCTTTGGATAAACGTTGGTGTTGTGCGCGCGGTAGCCCTTGTCGAGCGGGTGGCGCGGAGGTGGAGTGACATTATCGGTGGCGCTCGTTCCTGGCATCCACCAGCGGCCGACTTCGACCGGCTTCGCCGGATTGCGAACGTCGATGCAGCGGTAGAACTGGTCATCGCTCGGATGGCTCGGCTTGAAGTCGGGCGCGCCCGCCGCCATGTGGACATATTCGCCGTCACAGAACCACAATTGATGCACGCCGCGCGAGGTCGCGCCCGAGCAATCGAAAAATGAGATCGAGCGCGGCTTCTCCGGCACCGACACGTCGAACAGCTCCAGCCCGGCGGGCTTCTGTCCAACCTTCTGCGTCTGGTAGGCGACCGCCAGGATGTCGCCGGTCATCTCCAGCGAGTTCGAGCGCATATAGGCCTGGGGCAGATCGGTCTGCACCACCACCTTCGGCTTGCGCGGATCGGAGACGTCGACGGCGGTGAAATTCTTTGGCGCGCTCTCGTGCGCCAGCCAGATGATGCGACGCCCGTCCTTGGCGATCTGCACCGCCATGCCTTCGCCCATGCCGCCGAAGCCGCCGAGATCGTTCTGCGCGAGAAGCTTGAAATTCCAGGTGGTTGGCTCCCCGCTCTGGCTGAGCGGATTGTTTGCGGCGGACATTCAGATCTCCGGATGGCTGGTGTCTCGTGGAAAGGCCGGCGCATAGGCGCCGGCCCTGTTGTTATATGCGGCCGGTGATCAGGCGCCGGCCTTTTTGAGGAATTCCGTGCGCAGCGCCTTGCTCCAATCGGGGACTGCTTTGATCTTCTTCTCATTGAGCAGGATTTCGGACTGCTTTTGCATATAGGGCACGATGTCGGCCGGCCAGCCCGGATTGACCTCCACACACGCGAGCGCTTTTGCGAACGTATCCGGCGCCATTTTGTAACCCTTAGAGGTGTAGAATGAATAGATCATATCGGCGACCTTCTTCGGGCTCTCCTTGAAGTCCTTCGCCACTTCGAGCCAGGCCTTCAGATAAGCGACGACCGTATCCGGATTCTTTTCGACGAACTCCGGCGTTGCCGCCATGAACACAGGTAGCTTGTCGAAGCTGTAGAAGTCCACCAGCGTATTCGCCAATCCATCGGCCTCGGCGATGGCGTTGTAGGGCTCGATATTGACCATGGCGTCAACGGTCTTGGCTGCCATAGCGGCGACCATGTTGTTCACATCCATGCGGATTTCCTGGTAGTCGCCCTTCTTCATTCCGGCTTTGGTTGCGATCTGATCGACGAAGATGTTGCCGGTGGACGAGCCGCTCTGGTTGGCGACTTTCAGTCCCTTCAATTGCTCGACCTTGGTGATCCCAAGATCCTTGCGCGCCATCACGCGCGCGGTCTTGCCGACATATTCGATCATGGCGATAGCGACGAGGCCGCCTTTGTCATGGCCGATGGCGAAGGACGGACCGGCATAAGTGCCCATGTCGACCTGGCGCGCCACCATCTGCTGCATGGTGAGGTTGCCGGACGGCACCGCGAATTCCTCGACCTTGACGCCGTGCTTCTCGAGCAGGCCGGAGTGCAGCAGGTAGTAAGTCGGCATGCCCCACATGTTGGTCTGATAACCCTGGCGCACCGTCTCCAGCGCCGCGGCCGGGCGAACGCCCAATCCGGCCGCCAGCACGCCGGCGCCAGTCACCGCGAGATAATGGCGGCGGGTTAGTCCCTTCTGTAGAATTGTCATCGCTCATCCTCCCTTTCGCATTTGTTGCTCGGTGGCGGCCTAGTTCGCCGTCTCGTTCGCGTTATGGCCGAGGTGCCGCATCAATTCCTTCTGGCATTCGATGAATTCCAGGCTCAGTGGGTCGCGCGGTCGCGGCAGCTCGATCTTGATCTCGGCCTTGACCGTGCCGGGATGCGATGACATCACCACCACGCGATCCGCCAGATACACCGCCTCCGCCACGTTGTGCGTCACGTAGATCACCGTCTTGCGGGTCGCTCGCCACACCTCGGCGAGCAGCCGCTGCATGTCGTCGCGCGTCAGCGCATCCAGGGCCGCGAACGGCTCATCCATCAAAAGTACCGACGGATTGTACGCCAGCGCGCGGGCGATGGCGACCCGCTGCTGCATGCCGCCGGACAGATGGTGTGGAAATGAGCCGGTGAACTTCTCCAACTTCACCAGCCGCAACTGCTCGTGGGCGATTCTGTCGCGCTCTTCTCTGGGCACGCCCTTCATTTCCAGCCCGAAGGCGACATTGCCGAGCGCCGTGCGCCAGGGGAACAGCTGGGCAAAATCCTGGAACACCACGCCGCGGTCCATACCGTGGCCGGTGACGGGTTTGCCGCCGATCTTGATCTGCCCGCCGGTCGGGGTGAGGAAGCCTGCAATGATGTTGAGCAGCGTCGACTTGCCGCAGCCGGACGGTCCGACGATGCAGAGGAACTCGGAGGCGTCGATGTTGAAATTGACGTTCTTGACGCCGGGGACCTTTCCGCCGGGCGTATCGTAGACCAGCGTGACGTCGCGAATTTCGATCGGGACCATGCTCTTTGTACCGCCGCTAGACTTTTGCTTTCCGTGCCGCTTTCCAGCGCGCCGGACGTTTTTCCAGGAATGCAGCCAGTCCTTCCGCAGCCTCGACCGACTGACGTTTGGCGGAGTGACTTTCGATCAGCCCGGTGAACGTCTCGTCGTCGAGATGGCTCCAGGCCGAGCGTAACGCGCAAATTTTGGTTTGCGCGACAGCATCCGGCCCGTTGGACAACAGATGGTCGACAATGCGCTCGCCGGCGGCCGCCAGCTCGGCCAGCGGCACCACTTCGTGAACGAGGCCGATACGGCGTGCTTCTGCGGCGTCGAACCGTTCGCCGGTAAGCGCGTAGCGCCGCACCTGGCGCAGGCCGATGGCATCGTTGAGTTGCGGGATGATGATGGTGCCGGCCACTCCGACGCGCACCTCGGCGATCGAAAACGTCGCGTTGTCGGCGGCAATCACAATGTCGCAGGCGGAAATGATTCCGGTGCCGCCGCCGAAGCAGGCGCCTTGCACGAGCGCAACGGTCGGGATTGGAAGCAGGTTGAGCCGTTGCACCGCGTCCGCGGTCATGCGCGAGGCATGCAAGTTCTCCTGCGGCGAGGAGCGCCGCACCGCGTCGAGCCAATTGACATCGGCGCCGGCCTGGAAATTTCGCCCTTGGCCGGTGATCACCACGGCGCGCAAATTTTCGCGGGCGAGCGCGTCATAGGCCGCCAGCAGGCCTGAGATCATCTCGCCGTTATAGGCGTTGTAGACCTCCGGCCGATTGAGGATGACGCGCGCTATTCCGCGCTCGTCGATGGTCCATAGAACCGGATCGGTCGAAGTCGCTTGGCTCATCCGCGCTAACCCTTGGCCACGCGCGACATGCCCCAGCGCTGGACCGTTGCACGCTCGATCGATCCGAACACAAGGCGCTCGAACGTAAAGCCGATGGCGCCGATGACCGCGAGCGCCGCCAGCATGATGTCGGTGTTGAGAAATTCCTTGGCATCGAAGATCACCCAGCCGAGCCCCCAGTCCGATGCCGCGATCATCTCGGCGCCGACCACCGCGATCCACGCGCGCAAGAAAGCCTGGCGCATGCCGGTGATGATGAACGGCGATGCCCCCGGGATAATCACCTTCCAGAACAGACTGTGCTCGTCCGCGCCCATGGCGCCGGCCGCGCGCAGCCAGAGCGGATTGACCGAGCGCACCCCCGACCAGGTGTTGAACAGCATCGGGAAGGTCGCGGCGTAAAACACGATCAGGATGGTGGTGAGGTTGCCGATGCCGAACCAGAGCATGAACAGCGGCACCAGCGCGAAGGACGGGATCGGCATCAGCGCGCTCACCAGCGGCAGGAAGAAGTTTTCGATCCGCTGAAAGCGCGCCATCAGGATTCCGAGCGGCAAGCCCACCACTACGGCGAGGCAGAAGCCGAACATCACCCGGTACAAGGTGTACACGGCGTGCTCGATCATGCTGCCGTCGGCGAGCATGGCGAACAGGGTATGCGCGATGACTGGAAGCGTCGGCAGCAGCGCCGGCGCAAAATAGCCGCTGCGCGCCATCGCCTCGTAGACGGCGGCGGCCGCGGCCAGCGTGATGGCGGCGCGGATGAGCGAGCGTGCGCGTTGTCCGTTTTCGGTCATGAGGTGATCATTCCCCAGCGCACGACGGTATAATCCTCGATCTTCTGGAACACGAATTTCTCCAGCGCGAGGCCGATGATGGCGATCACCGCGATGCCGGCCAGCATGACGTCGGTGTTGAGGAATTCACGCGCGCCGAAGATCAGCCAGCCGAGGCCGAAGGGCACGGCAGCAAGCATTTCGATCGCCACCAGCACGCGCCAGGCCTGCGCCAGGCCGAGCCGCAGGCCGGTGAGGATATAGGGCAGCGCGCCGGGCAGGATGACGTGGCGGAACATGCGCCGGTCGTCGGCGCCCATGGATTGCGCCGAGCGCACCCAGATTTCCTTCACCGCCTTCACGCCGGTCCAGCTGTTGAAGATGATCGGGAACGACGACACGAAGCCGACCAGCAGCACCGCCGAGATATCGCCGAGCCCGAACCAGAGCAGGAACAGCGGCGCATAGGCGAGGCCGGGGATCGGCGCGCCAATGCTCACCAGCGGCAGGAAGATATCCTCGGCGCGGCGCGAGCGACCCATCAGCACGCCGATGGTCACGCCGATGCCGGCGGCGAGCGCAAAGCCGCTGAGCAGGCGGATCACCGTCTGGATGGCGTGATGCGGCAGGATTCCAGAGATAGTGAGTTGGACGAAGGAGAGCGCCACTTCCTCCAGCGTCGGAAACAGCCGGTGCGGAAACACGCCGGCCCAGGCGACGATTTCCCAGATCGTGCCGACCACCGCGAAGGGAAACACATTGCGCGCGATCAGCCGCCAGCGCTCGTCGCCGTGGCTCGGCGAGGGCACATCTGTCGCGGTGATGGTGGTGACCGCATCCTGCATCGCTGCCGGCGCTCCTCCCATATTTCGTAGTCTGCGGCCTGATGACCGGCCTTGTGGGCAGGATAATGCCCTTTGAACGGCGACCACAAGCATTCGTGGACTGCGTATTCTCGCCAGTTGAGGCACCTCTGGCGATTTGGCGGCAGAACGGCTAAAGCCCCGGTCAAGTCCGCGGATGCCGCGGCGAAATTGCAACGGGAGAGTTTCGTGATGTCGAAGAATGCACAAAAGATCGGCTGGATCGGAACAGGCCGCATGGGCTCGCCCATGGCGGAACGCCTGCTCAAGGCCGGCCACGACGTGACGATCTGGAATCGCACCCGCGCCAAGGCCGAGCCGTTGGCCGCCAAGGGCGGCAAGATCGTCGACAAGCTTGTCCGAGCTCGCCGGCTGCGACGTGGTGTTCTCGATCGTCTCCGACCGGCAAGGACCTCGAGCAGGTCCTGTTCGGCAAGGACGGCGTTGCCGCGGGCGCCGGCAAGCCGCCGGGCATCTTCGTCGACTGTTCGACGATTTCGGTCGAGGAATCCGCCGCCATCCGCAAGCGGCTGAAAGAGCGCGGCGCCGACTTATGTCACCGCGCCGGTGTCGGGCAACGCCAAGGTGATCAAGGCCGGCAGGCTGTCGTCGGTGGTCTCCGGGCCGGAAGCCGCGTGCAAAACGGTGATCCCGCTGATGGAGGTGATCGCGCCGCAGGGCGTCTCCTACGTCGGCGACGGCGAGCTCGCGCGCGTCTGCAAGATCGCGCACAACGTCATGCTCGGCGTGGTGATCGAGAACCTGATCGAGATCACGCTGCTCACCAACAAGATGGGCGTGCCGCGCCACGCCTTCCTCGCCTTCCTCAACAACGGCGTGATGGGCTCGATGTTCACGCGCTACAAGACGCCGGCGCTGGTCAATCTCGACTGGACCACGACCTTCACGCCGGAACTATTGCGCAAGGACCTCGATCTCGGGCTCGAGCTCGGCCGCGAGATGGGACGTGCCGATGCCGGTGACGGCGGCGACCCGCGAAGTGCTGCAAGGCCATTTCGGCGCGGCCATGCTGCAGAAGAATCCGGAAGAATACCTCAACAAGGATTTCGCCGCGCTGGCCGAGACCATGGCGCTTGCCGCCGGCATGAAGCTCACGCCGGAAAACAAGAACGTGCCGACCGGGCTGGAGTAGTCAAATTTGTCATGGCCGGGCTTGACCCGGCCATCTCGCTAAGGGACGCGCATTGCCATCCTAAGCGGGATCACCGGGACAAGCCCGGTGATGACAGAGTTGGACCGCATCGAAACAATCGACAAAGGGCCCCTTGCGGGGCATCGCTCCGCGCTTGCGCGACGAAAAAAAGGGCCCCTTGCGGGGCCCTGTGTGCATAAGGTGGAGGATTCACGCCGCCGTCTAAGCCTAAAGGGAGGAAAACGGCGGCTGCGCACGACTGTCAGTGAACCGGGCGCACGCGGCTACCACAAGTAAATTGCCCGTAAATTCCCTGTCGGCCGGGCTATGGTGTCCCACCCGACCCACTGCCGCTTTGCCCATGCCGCCACTGTCAAATACCGAGGAGGCGATCCGATGACGCCGCAGATTACTGCGATAATGGACAAAATCGGCGTCCTCGAAAGCGAACTCGACGCCGAACTCGCCAAACGCCGCGCCGAATTGCGTATCGGTTTAGAGCATGGCCGCATTGCGTTTGAGGAAGAGCTCCTGCGCCGCCACCGCGAGCTGCGCCAGAAGCTGCTGCCCTATCTGTTGGGGGCCCACCCACTGGTGGTGCTGACCGCGCCGGTCATCTACGCCGGCATCGTTCCGCTTCTGCTGCTCGATCTTTTCGTCAGTATTTTTCACGCGGTCTGCTTTCCGATCTACGGCATCGCCAAGATCAGGCGCGCCGACTATCTGGTGTTCGATCGCCACCACCTCGCCTATCTCAATGCGCTGGAGAAACTCAACTGCGCCTATTGCTCCTACGCCAACGGGCTCATCGCCTATGCGCGCGAGATTGCGTCGCGAACCGAGCAATACTGGTGCCCGATCAAGCATGCGCGCCGCGTCATCGGCGCGCATGCGCGCTACGCCATGTTCGACGATTACGGTGACGCCGAAGCCTTTCAAGAGCGACTGGAAAAATGGCGCAAGGCGCAGCTGAAGGACGAGTGATTTGCGCTAATCGCGCCCCGGAATGACGGCGAGGGAGTAGCCATGGCCTTCAAGCTCTACAACGCGCCGCAATCGACCTGCAGCCAGCGCGTTCGCTTCGTGTTCAACGCCAAGAAGCTTCCCTTCGACGAGGTGAAGCTCAATCTGCTGGAAGGCGACCAGCTCAAGCCCGATTATCTCAAGCTCAATCCGAATGGGGTGGTGCCGACCCTCGACCACGACGGGGCGATCGTCATCGATTCCACCGTCATCACCGAATATCTCGACGAAGTTTCGCCGGCCACGAGCTTCACGCCGGAATCCCCGGTCGAGCGCGCCCGTATGCGCGCGCTGATGCATTTCATCGACGAGATGCCGGCCGCCGCCGTGCGGGTGCCGACCTTCAACCTCGCCTTCCTGCCGAGCTTCCAGAAGATGAGCCGCGAGGCCTTCACGGCGATGGCGGAGAGCAAGCCGCTGCGCCGCGAATTCATGATGACCATGGGCCAGACCGGATTTCCCAAGGCGGAGATGGACGCGGCGCTCGCCCGGCTGCGACGCACCTACGAACGCATGGACGCCGAGATCGAGAAGAGCGGCGGCCCCTGGCTGCTGGGCAAGAAGATCACGCTCGCCGACGTGGCGGTGATGCCGGCGCTGGTGCGCATGGACGATCTCGGCATGGCCGCGCAGTGGCAGGATCTGCCGCGCGTCGTCGCCTGGTTCGACAACATCCGCGCGCAGCCGGCGTTCAAGCCGACTTACTATCCCGGCTCGTTGCTGAGCGAGCGCTTCCCGCACTTGAAAGAGAAAATAGCAGCGCGGGCGTAATCCCATTTCGCAATCAATGGGGATGACCATGGCGGCTCTGGCAAGACACTTTCGGCCCGGCGACGGCAAGACCTACCAGCTCGGGCGCATCACGCTCACTTTCAAGACCTCGGCCGCCGACACCGGCGGTGCTTACACCTTGTGCGAGGCGATCGAGCCGCCGGATGCCGCCGCCGGGCTTCACCGTCATCCGACCTATGACGAGACCCACATCATTTGCGAAGGTCACTACGAATGTCAGCTCGGTGACGCCAAGCTCAAGCTCGGCCCCGGCGAGATGTTGTTCGCGCCGCGCGGCACGCCGCACAGCGTCAAGAGCGTCGGCCCGGAAACCGGCCGCGAATTGATCATTTCGTCACCCGGCGGCGTGTTCGACGCATTCATCGAAGAGGCGGCCGGCGCGATGGTGGATGCCTCGAGGGGCGGCCCGGCCGTCGACTTCCGGGCGATCGCCGCGAAATATGGAATCGAGTTCTTGGGGTGAGGCGCGACCGTTGCGGTAATCGGCGCAGAGGTTGAACCTTTTTGTGTCCGGCTGCGACCAAGCAAAGCGGATGATTTTTCCGCCATTCACCGTCGCTATCGCGGGGGAATTTCCATGCGCCACACCATACCGTTGCTTGCCGCCGTCTGCCTGCTGGCTGCATTCGCCGCGCCGAAGGCGATGGCGCAAGCCAACGCCAACGGACATCTGCG
Organism: uncultured Alphaproteobacteria bacterium; assembly: GCA_963781875.1. GTDB lineage: Bacteria > Pseudomonadota > Alphaproteobacteria > Rhizobiales > Xanthobacteraceae > Pseudolabrys. The sequence goes on along the minus strand of CAWAHP010000004.1, from coordinate 208,150 downwards.
CCGCCGCACGACGACAGCGCGTTCTCGCCGCAACAGCGCATCGAGGCCTGCACCGCCTTGATCGCGGCCGCCAAGGATGCGCCGAAGGAACTTAGCCTGGCCTTGGTCAACCGCGGCGCCGCCTACTGGTACATGAATAAGATGCCGCTCGCGCTTGCCGATCTCGATCGCGCCATTGCGCTCGATCCGAAGAACGCCCGCGCCTTCCGCGAACGCTCCAACAGTCATCGCACCGCCGGCCGCCTCGACCGCGCGCTCGCCGACGCTAACGAGGCCGTGCGTCTCGATCCCAACGACGCCATCGCCTTCGACAACCGCGGCAACGTATTCAACAACAATGGCCAATACGATCGCGCCATCGAAGACTACAACGAAGCGGTGCGGCTCGACCCGAAATTTGCGCAAGCCTTCATGGATCGCGGCGTCGCCCATTACTTCAAGGAGGACTACCAGAGCGCGATCAAGGATTACGATGAGGCGATCAGGCTCGATCCCAAACGCTCGCGCGCCTATACCAATCGCGGCTCGGCCTACAAGAAGCTCGGCCGCATCGAGCCCGCGTTGGCCGACGAGAGCGAGGCGATCAAGCTCGATCCGATGGTGCCGGAATATTTCGACAACCGCGGCCTGACCTACGCGAAAAACGGCGACTACGACCGCGCGATCATCGATTACAACGAAGCAATCCGCCTCGCGCCGCAGGCGAACTTCCTCACCAACCGCGGCGACTCCTACAACTTCAAGGGCGACTACGACCGCGCCATCGCCGACTACGACCGCGCGCTGAAGCTCAATCCAGGTTTTTACCTGGCCTACAACAATCGCGGCGCCGCCTTCCGCAAGAAGGGCGACCTCGACCGCGCCATTGCCGACTACGAGCAGGCGCTGCGCGTCAACCCGCGGTTCGACTCCGCCGCCGAGAATCTCGCGGCCGTCCGCCAGCAGCGCGACCGCGCGCGACACCATCTCGCAACGCATGCTGCCGACCTTCGACTGCGCCAACGCCAGCCGCGCGGTCGAGAAGGCGATCTGCTCCGATCCGGATCTCTCCCGGCTCGACCGCCAGATCGACGATGCCTACAAGGCCGCGCTTGCCAAGCTCGATCGCAAAGGCGTTGCCCGCTTGCGCGAGCGAACAGCGCGACTTCAACGTCAAACGCAACAAGTCCTTCGGCCATCCCGACTATCAGCTCAAGCGCGAACTAGAAGCGCGCCTGCTGGCGCTGCGCGGGATGACCGCCGGAAACTGACCGTCTGGGCGCCGGCCATCTTGCGCCGGGCCAAAGATCGTATCTGCAAGGTAGGCGCCCGTCGTCTCACTGCCGGCCACGCCATCATTCGTTGCAAAACGGAGTTCTTGCCATGAATCCAATCACCTTGCTCGTCACCGTCATTTTCGGCGTCATCGGCTTTCTGCTGCTCACCGCCGGTTTGCCGGTCCCCGGCATTCGTCTTCGGCATCCTCGCCGTGCTCACGCTGTTCTCGCTCAAGATGGCCAACAACTGGGAGCGCTTCGTCATTCTGCGCGCCGGCAAGCTGTCGAGCGTGAAGGGGCCGGGCCTGTTCCTGATCATCCCGATCATCGACAGCATCACCGCCGTGATCGACGAGCGCATCCAGACCACGCAGTTCAACGCCGAGCAGGCGCTGACCCGCGACACCGTGCCGGTCAATGTCGATGCCGTCATCTTCTGGCACGTGCACGACGCCCAGCGCGCCGCGCTCAACATCACCGACTATCGCCAGGCCATCGACCGGGTAGCGCAGACGTCGTTACGCGAAATGATCGGCGCCTCGCATCTATCGGCGCTGCTGGCCGAACGCAAGGCGGCGGACGAGGTGCTGCGCGCCGAGATCGCGCATAAGACCGCCGATTGGGGCATCTCGGTCAATTCGGTCGAGATCCGCGACGTCGCCATTCCTGTCGGCCTGCAGGACGCCATGTCGCGGCAGGCGCAGGCCGAGCGCGAGAAGGAAGCGCGCGTCATCCTGGGGTCCGCGGAAGCCGCGATCGCGGCGAAATTCGTCGAAGCGGCAAGGACCTATGCCGGCGAACCGGCCGCGCTGCATCTGCGCGCGATGAACATCATCTATGAGACGACCAAGGAGCGCGGCGCCACCATCCTGATCCCGACCTCGATGGTCAATTCCATGAGCGTCGCGCTGCCGGCGGCGATGCTGGCGCAGAAGGACTTGGGCGGGAAAGGCTGACGGTGAAGCGAAATTATTTCGTCATGGCCGGGCTTGTCCCGGCCATGACAATAGTCGCTTAATACCGATGGCTGATCGGCAATTCCTCGGCCGGGAACAGCGAGATCACGCGGCAGCCTTTGTCGGTGACCACGACCTCTTCCTCGATGCGCGCGGCGGAATAGCCGTCGGTAGCCGGGCAATAGGTCTCGATCGCGAACACCATGCCTTCCTTGATCTCGGTCGGGTGTTCCATCGACACCACGCGCGAGATGATCGGCCGTTCGTGCAGGTTCAGGCCGAGGCCGTGTGCGAACTGCAATCCGAATGCCGACATCTCGTCAGGAAAGCCGAACTCGTTTGCCTCCGGAAACACTTCGCAGATATGCGCGGTGCTGGCGCCGGGCTTGATGCGGGCGATAGCGTTGTCGAGCCACTCGCGCGCCATCTTGTAGGCGTCGTGCTGCGCCGGCGTGGCGCGGCCGACGTTGAAGGTGCGATAGTAGCAGGTACGATAGCCCATGAAGACTTTGCAGAATATCGAAGAACGCCTGATCGCCGGGGCGGATCATGCGGTCGGTGAAATTATGCGGGTGCGGATTGCAGCGCTCGCCGGAGATGGCGTTGACCGCCTCCACGTCGTCGGAGCCGTGCGTGTAGAGGAACTTGTTGACCTCTGCGACGATGTCATTTTCGCGCACGCCGGGCTTGAGCAATTCGTCGACGAGCTGATAGGCGCCGTCCACCATGGCGGCGGCGCGGTTGAGCAGCGCGATCTCGTCGGACGACTTCACCTCACGCGCGCTCAGCATGACCTGCTGGCCGTCCTTGATCTTCAATCCGGCTTTTTCGAGCTCGAACATCATCGGCGGCTCGATGATGTCGACGCCGATCGGCATCTTGGCGACGCCGGCGGATTTGAGGATCGAAGCCATCTCCTCGGCATGACGCTTCATCAGACCGAAGGCCGGATCCACGGTGCCGCGCAGGCCGACCAGCCCGGCCTTGCAATTTTCCGGCTTGAGCCAGGGCGAGTAGAGCCTGTGATGTACCGCCGCCGAGCCGAAATCCCATAGGATCGGATCGCCGCCGCGCACCAGCAGCGCCCAGCGCGACAGCTTGTCGCGCGCCCATTCGCCGATCTTGGTCGAGGTGACGTAACGGATGTTGTTGTCGTCGAACAGCAGCAGCGCGCCGAGATCGGAGGCCTCGAGCGCGGCCTGCGCCCGGCCGAGCCGGTAACGATGCATGCGTCGATAATCAACGCGCTCCTCGAAATCGACCCCCATGGTGCCGAGCACCGGAAGATGGCGGCCCCAATTGTAGCGTGGGTTGATGTCTTCGGCGGTGATCTTCGCCGGATGACGCGTTCTCTCGTCCATGGGTTCCTCCTACTCGAAATCGTGGTTGGTTGGCCGGCCTTACCCGGCGGGGATCGCGCAATTATAGCCCCCCTGCGCGCTTTGCGCACGGCTATTGCTTAGCGTCGTTGTCGCGCCCTGATACCGCCAAATAGCGGCTTACGCCACTTTCTTCCCCCACAGCCGGCTCGATGCGATATCGGCGCCTTCGCGGATCGCACGCAGCTTGAGCCATACCGCCGGCTCGATCACCCACTCTCTATTCGTAAATGTGCCAAAGCCGCAGTCGGTCGAGGCGATCACGCGCTCGCGGTCGCCGACCGCCTGCACCGCTTCCTCGATGCGGCGCGCCACCACCTCCGGGTGCTCGACGAAATTGCTGGTGGTCTCCACCACGCCGGGGATCAGCAGCATGTCCTTCGGCAGCGGATGTTTCTTCAGCGCCTCGTATTCGTGCGCATGGCGCGGATTGGAGAATTCGATCGACAGCGCGCCGACCTTGGCCTGGTAGAGCACCGGCAGGATTGTGCCGAGCGGCACGTCGTGGATGTGCGGGCCTTCCCAGTTGCCGTAGCAGATGTGCAGCCGCACGCGGTCGCGCGGGATGCCGTCGATGCCGGCATTGATCGCCGCCACGTGGCGCTCCACCGCCTTGACGAAATCGGCGTCCGACAGGTCGCGATACATCATGGTGCGATCCATGGCGAGATCGGGCGCGTCGATCTGCAGCAGCAAGCCGGCTTTATGGATTGCCTGATATTCATTCCTCATCTCGCGCGCGATCGCGCTCGAGATATTTGTCGTGGCTGTCGTAATAGGCGTTGAGCATGGTGGTCGAAACGATGCCGGGCGAGGGCGCGGTCATGAACTGCTCGGCGAATTTGCCCTCGGCAATCTTCTTGAAGCGCGCGATCTCGCTTTCGATCGGTTTGATGTCGAGATATTTCAATTCGGCTTGGCATTCCGGCGCGTTCTGCTGCTTGCTGACATGCGGGAAACGCCGCATTAGGCTCGCCACCAATTCGGGAAATTCCTCGAATTCGCGCCCGCGCCGGCGCTTGGACACGCCGCCGAAGCCGGACATGCGTTGCGGCACATAGGTCTGGAAGCCGACCCGCTGTTGCTCGCCGTCGTTGCCGATGTCGATGCCGGCACTGACCTGCTTCTCGACCACGTGGCGCACCGCCTTATCCATCTCGGCGGCCATTTCCTTGGGATCGAATTTTTCGCCGGCTTCCTGCCGCACCAGCAGCTCGGACAGTTTCTCGTTGCGCGGCAGGCTGCCGACATGGGTGGTCAAAATGCGGTCCCGGCTGAAGATCATCAGTTCAACTCCAGTTTATGGCCAGGCGCGGTCACAGCCGGCCCGGCAATCGCATGGTACCCTATCGGCGTCTATGGTAATGTTTTCAGGTCCGCCCCGCAGCAGCAAGATCGGACGATAACAGCCCGATCAAGCGGGGCGACACAGGGAGGTTGCAATGAAACGCCGTGAATTCTTGCGCGCCGCCGGCCGCCGGTCTGGCTGCTTCGACGCTGGCTGCACCCGCGATCGCGCAATCCATGCCCGAGCTGAAATGGCGGCTCACCGCGAGTTGGCCGAAGTCTCTCGACACGCTGTATGGCTGCTGCGAGGATTTCTCCAAACGCGTCGCCGAGATCACCGACAACAAATTCCAGATCCAGGTCTTCGCCGCCGGCGAGATCGTGCCCGGCTTGCAGGTTCTCGATGCGGTGCAGAAAGGCACCGTCGAGCTCGGACACACTGCCGGCTATTACTTCTGGGGCAAGGATCCGTCCTTCGCCTTCACCACCGCGCTGCCGTTCGGATTGAACCCGCGTCAGCAGGAAGCCTGGCAGCTTCGCGGCGGCGGCATCGAGCTGCTCGACGGCTTGTTCGCCGACTTCGGCTGTTACGGTTTCCCGATGGGCAATACCTGCTCCCAGATGGGCGGCTGGTTCCGCAAGGAGATCAATACCGTCGCCGACCTCAACGGCTTGAAATTCCGCATCGGCGGCTTTGCCGGCAAGGTGATCAGCAGGCTCGGCGTCGTGCCGCAATCGCTGGCCCCCGGCGACATCTATCCGGCGCTCGAGAAAGGCACGATCGACTCCGTCGAATGGATCGGTCCCTACGACGACGAGAAGCTCGGCCTCTACAAAGTCGCGAAATACTACTATTACCCCGGCTGGTGGGAGGGCGGCGCGCACGCGCATCTTCTGATCAACCGGGAAAAATGGATCGGTCTGAGCAAGAGCTATCAGGCCGTGCTGACCGCGTCGGCGCGCGACGCCGGCATGCGGATGACCGCGAAATACGATTACCTCAATCCGCCGGCCATGCGCCGGCTGCTCGCGAACGGCACGCAGCTTCGCGCATTCTCGCCGGCGATCATGGAAGCGTCGTACAAGGCCGCAAAAGAGACCTATGTCGAGCTGGGCGCCGCGAACCCCCGCTTCAAGAAAATTCACGACAGCTTGGTGGCCTTCCGCGACGAAAGCTATTCGTGGTGGCAGGTCTGCGACCTCACCTTCGACACCTTCCAGGTGCGGATGTTGGGACGCTCTTGACGCACGCGATGAGCGCCGCGGATCCCCGCGGCGCTTCACTGCGGCCGGTCGCGCAAACTGCCTAATCCGGCGCGGCTGGCGTGAGGGAGGATTAATGACATGACATCGGCTGCGTTAGCGGAAGCGGCGAACGATCCGGCGGCCGCCGCCGGTGCGATTCCGCGCGACTACAACTTCGCCGCCGATGTGCTGCAAAGCAATCTTGATGCCGGCCGCGCCAACAAGCCCGCCTATATCGATGCGCGTGGCGTGCTGACCTATGGCCAGCTCGCCGACCGGGTGGCGCGGTTCGGCGCGGTGCTGCGCTCCCTCGGCATCAAGCGCGAGGAGCGCGTGCTGCTCGCGCTCACCGACACGATCGACTGGCCGACCGCGTTTCTCGGCGTGTCTCAAGGCCGGCGTCATCGCCGTTCCGGTCAACACGCTGCTCACCGAGGACGACTACCGCTTCATGCTCGCCGACAGCCGGGCGAAGCTCCTGGTGGTGTCGGAGGTGCTCTATCCGAAATTCGAAAAGATCATCAAGGAAAGTCCCGACCTTGAGCACGTCGTGGTCTCTGGCGACAATGCACACGGCCACAAGCGCTTCGAGGATCTCGTCACCGCGGCGAAACCGGAGCCGTACACCGCGCCGACCACCAGCGACGACATGGCGTTCTGGCTTTACACGTCGGGTTCCACCGGCAAGCCGAAGGGTGCGGTGCATGTGCATGCCAGCCTGAAACTGACCGCCGATCTCTACGGCACGCCGGTGGCCGACATCAAGGAAACCGACGTCTGCTATTCGGTGGCGAAATTATTTTTCGCCTACGGTCTCGGCAATGCCATGACCTTCCCGCTCACGGTTGGCGCCACTACGGTGCTGCTGCCCGACCGGCCGACGCCGGATGGTGTCGCAGCGCTCTTGCGCAAACATCCGATCACGGTGTTCTACGCGGTGCCGACATTCTACGCCGCGTTCCTGGCGAGCCCGGCAGCGCCGCAAAAGAGCGAACTGAAAATCCGCCGCTGCATTTCCGCCGGCGAAGCGCTTCCCGAAGAAATCGCGCGCAAATGGAAAGAGCGCTACGGCGTGGAGATTTCCGATGGGTTGGGCACCACCGAGATGCTGCACATCTATCTCACCAATCGGCCAGGAGCTACCAAATACGGCACCACCGGCAGGGCGGTGCCCGGCTACGAGATCAAGCTCATCGGTGAGGACGGCAATCCAGTGAAGAAGGGCGAGATGGGCGAGCTCTATGCGCGCGGGCCGACCAGCGCGATTATGTATTGGAATAATCGCGAGAAGTCGCGCTCGACCTTCCAGGGTGAATGGACCCGCTCGGGCGACAAATACATCGAAGACGCCGACGGCTATTACATCTGCTGCGGCCGGGCGGACGACATGCTGAAAGTGTCGGGGATGTATGTGTCGCCGTTCGAGGTGGAGGCGGCGCTGTCCTCGCATCCGGACGTGCTGGAGGCCGCCGTGGTCGGCTGGAACGACGAGCAGAAGCTGATCAAGCCGAAGGCCTTCGTCGTGCTCAAGGCGCCGGAGAAGGCCAGCGATGCGATGGCGCGCGCGCTGCAGGAGCACGTCAAGCAGAAGCTGGCGCCGTTCAAATATCCGCGCTGGATCGAATTCCGCAAGGAGCTGCCGAAGACCGCCACCGGCAAGATCCAGCGCTTCAAGCTGCGCGCGGAAGGGCCCGGCGCGACGTAATGGCACTCGCGGACTCGGGCTTCCTCGACCATCGGCACGCAGCGCCTGGAATACCGCATGATCGGCCCGCGCCCGGACGCCGCGCCGACACTGGTGCTGCTGCACGAAGGGCTCGGCTGCGTCGGCCTGTGGGGCGATTTTCCCGACAAGCTTTCGGCTGCGACCGGCGCTGGGGTGTTCGTCTATTCGCGCGCCGGCTACGGCAAATCGAGCCCCGTTCCGCTGCCGCGTCCGCTGACTTACATGCACGACGAGGCGCGCGAGGTGCTCCCCAAGCTGCTCGACGCGATCGGCTTCCAGCGCGGGCTGTTGGTCGGCCACAGCGACGGCGCTTCGATCGCCGCGATCTATGCCGGCAGCCATCAGGACCATCGCGTCGGCGGCCTGGTGCTGATCGCGCCGCATTTCTTCACCGAGGATCCCGGCATCGCCTCGATCGTCGAGGCGCGCAAGGCTTACGAGAACGGCGATTTGCGCGCCAAGCTCGCGCGCTGGCATGCCGACGTCGACAACGCCTTCAAGGGCTGGAACGGCGCCTGGCTCGATCCCGAATTTCGCAACTGGGATATCACCGAATACCTGGCCTATATCCGCGTGCCGATGCTGATCGTGCAGGGCGAGGACGATCAATACGGCACGGTGAAGCAAATCGAGATCGCCGAACAGGAATGCTACTGCCCGGTCGAGGTCGCGCTCTTGCCCAAGGCAAAGCATTCACCCCAGCGCGAGGCGCCGGAGGCGACGTTGAAGGCGATATCGGAATTCGTCGCCCGCGTGCTCGCGAGTGAGATTAGCGCGGCGTAAGCGACTACTCCGCCGCCTGCTTCGCCGAACTGCCGTGCGCGGAGACCAGATAATCCATCGCCGCCTGCACGCCGCCCTTCTTGTGCGGAACGCCGGCGAGCGACAGTGCCATTTCGGTGGCGGCGAGCGCGCCCATCAGCATGGTGTCGTTGATATCGCCGAGATGGCCGATGCGGAAATACTTGCCGGCATAGGCGCCGAAGCTCGCGCCGTAGGAAATGTTGAAGTTCTCGAGCGCCAGCGCACGGAACTTGTCGGCGTCATGGCCTTCCGGCAGCAGGATCGCGGTGATCGTCGGCGAATATTGACTGGCGTTCTTGTTGAGGTTTTCCAGTCCCCAGGCCTTCACCGCGCGGCGGGTGGCTTCCGCCAACCGATCGTGGCGGGCGAACACGTTGTCGAGCCCTTCCTCGTGCAGCATCTCGATGCCGACCGCGAGGCCTTGCAGCATCTGCGTCGCCGGGCGTGTAGGGGAAGAAGCCGACCTTGTTCATGGTCAGCATCTCGTCCCAGGCCCAGAACGACTTCGGCAGCTTGGAGGTCTTGTTGGCCGCCAGCGCCTTGTCGCTGATCGCGTTGAACGACATGCCGGGCGGCAGCATCAGGCCCTTCTGCGCGCCGCCGACGGAGACGTCGACGCCCCATTCGTCGTGCCGGTAGTCGGTCGACGCGAGCGAGGAGATGGTGTCGACCAAGAACAGCGCCGGATGGCCGGCCGCGTCGATCGCCTTGCGGATCTCCGCGATCGGCGTCAGCGCGCCGGTCGAGGTTTCGTTATGCAGGACGCAGACCGCCTTGATCTCTTTGTTCTTGTCCTCGCGCAGCTTGGCTTCGATCGCCTTCGGGTCGACGCCCTGGCGCCAGTCGGTGGTGATGAATTCAGGCTTGAGGCCGAGCTTCTCGGCCATCTTCTTCCACAGCGTGGCGAACTGGCCGGTCTCCACCATCAGCACCTTGTCGCCGGGCGACAGCGTGTTGACCAGCGCGCCTTCCCAGGCGCCGGTTCCGGTCGCGGTGTAGATGATCACCGGATTGGTGGTCTTGAAGATGGTCTTGATGCCGTCGAGGCACTTCTTGGCCAGCCTGGCGAATTCCGGGCCGCGATGGTCGATGATGGGGGTGTCCATCGCCCGCAGCACGCGGTCGGGCAGCGGGGTCGGCCCCGGGATATGCAGGAAATGGCGCCCGACCGGACGCGAGGAATTCTTAGCCATTGGCATTCGCTCCTAAACCGCGGCTTTCAAGGGATTTTCGTGGTTTAACCACGGGCGCGTCCCGGCCAGGGAGCGGCGCTTGTGGCGTTGAACTATGAATGCAACATTGCGGTCAAGCGGTTTTCCGCACAGCAAACAAGCCCTTCATGCATAGGCGGATCTGGGCGCGACAAGGACTGAAGCCGTGGCGGTAGTCATGCCCGGCCTGGAACGGCGGCTGAAGGCCGAGTTGAGCGGGGACGTGCATTTCGACCGCTTCAACCGCGGCCGTTATGCGACCGATGCCTCGCATTACCAGATCATGCCGGTCGGCGTGGTCGCGCCGCGCACCATCGAAGAGGCCGAACGGGCGATCGCGATTGCCCGCAGCGAGGGCGTGACCGTGCTGGCGCGCGGCGGCGGCACCTCGCAGGCCGGGCAGACGGTCGGCCAGTCGCTGGTCGTCGATTGCTCGAAATACCTCACGCGCATCCTCGATCTCGACGTCAAGCGCAAGCAATGCACGGTCGAGCCCGGCATCGTGCTCGACGATCTCAACCGCCAGCTCAAGCCGCACGGGCTGTGGTTCCCGGTCGATATCTCCACCGCCTCGCGCGCCACCATCGGCGGCATGGCCGGCAACAATTCCTGCGGCGGCCGTTCGATGCGCTACGGCACCATGCGCGACAATGTGATCTCGATCGAGGCGCTGCTGGCGGACGGCTCGCTCGCGCATTTCGGCCGCATCGGCGGCAATCTCAACGACGTGCCGGCGCCGATGCGGCCGCTGGTCAAGGACCTGCTGGCGATCGGCACGCGCGAGGCCGGCGAAATCGCCAGCGCGTTTCCCAAGGTGCAGCGCCGGGTCGGCGGCTACAATCTCGACGCGCTCGTGCCGTTCAAGAACGACATCAACCTCGCGCATATGCTGGTCGGCGGCCGAGGGCACGCTCGGCTTCTCGACCCGCATCGAACTGAAGCTGTCGCCGCTGCTCGGCCGCCGCGCGGTCGGCGCCGTGCCACTTCGGCAGCTTCTACGAGGCGATGAATGCCGCCCAGCACATCGTGCAGCTCGAGCCGATCGCGGTCGAACTGATCGACCGCACCATGATCGAGCTGGCGCGCGAGATCGCGATGTTCCGGCCGACGCTGGAAAAATTCGTGCGCGGGACGCCGGCCGCCATCCTGCTGGTCGAATTCGGCGAGGACGATCAGGAGGAAAACCTGCGCCGCCTGCGGCAGCTGAAGGACCTGATCGGCGATCTCGGCTTCGGCTGGGACAAGAGCGGCGCCAAATGGGGCGGCGTGGTCGAGGTGCTCAATCCCGAATTGCAGGCCGCGATCACCGATGTGCGCACCTCCGGCCTCAACATCATGATGTCGATGAAGGAGGAGGGAAAGCCGGTCTCCTTCGTCGAGGATTGCGCGGTGCCGCTCGAGCATCTCGCCGAATACACCAGCCGGCTGACGCAGATTTTCGAGAAGCACGGCACCCGCGGCACCTGGTACGCGCATGCCGGCTCGGGCTGCCTGCATGTGCGGCCGGTTCTCAATCTGCGGCTGGAGAAAGACGTGCATGCCATGCGCGAGATCGCCGAAGAGGCGTTCGCCATGGTGCGCGAATACAAGGGCTCGCATTCCGGCGAGCACGGCGACGGGCTGGTGCGCTCGGAATTCAACGAGGCGATGTTCGGCTCGCGGCTGGCGCGCGCCTTCGAAGAGGTGAAGGACCGCTTCGATCCGAACGGCCTGTTCAATCCCGGCAAGGTCGTGCGGCCGCCGAAATTCGACGACCGCAGCCTGTTCCGCTACGCGCCCGGCTATCACGGCGAGGACGATCGAAACCCATCTCGACTGGTCGGCCTATCCGGGCGCGGGCGGCGGTTTCCAGGGCGCGGTCGAGATGTGCAACAACAACGGCGCCTGCCGCAAACTTGCCGGCGGCGCCATGTGCCCGAGCTATCGCGTCACCCGCGACGAGCGCGACGTCACGCGCGGCCGCGCCAATACGCTGCGGCTCGCGATCAGCGGGCCAGCTCGGGCCCGACGCGCTCGCCTCCGACGAGATGGCGGAGACGCTCAAGCTTTGCGTCTCCTGCAAGGCCTGCCGGCGCGAATGCCCGACCGGCGTCGACATGGCGCGCATGAAGATCGAGGTGCAGGCCGCGCGCGCCGCGAAGCACAGGCTGTCGCTGCACGACCGGCTGGTCGGCTGGCTGCCGCGTTATGCGCCCTATGCCGCGCGCTGGCCGTATCTGTTCAATCTGCGCAACCGCAGTCCGCGTGCTGCGCCAGGCGTCCGAGCTGTTCGCCGGTTTTTCGGCGCGGCGCAGCCTGCCGAAATGGCGCAAGGATATCTACCGCGACCGCTCCGATTGGGCTTATGCGCCGGGGGCGTCGGAAGAGCCGGTGCGCGAGGTCGTGCTGTTCGCCGACACCTTCAACCGCTATTTCGAGCGCGAAAATCTCGATGCCGCGTTGCGCGTGCTGACCGCCGGCGGCTATCGCGTGCACGCGGCGATGCCGAAGGATGACGATCCGCGTCCGCTGTGCTGCGGCCGCACCTTTCTTGCGGTCGGGCAGGTCGAGGAGGCGCGGCGCGAAATGCAGCGCACGCTTGATGCGCTCGCGCCTTACGTCGCGCGCGGCATTCCCGTCATCGGTCTGGAGCCGAGCTGCCTGTTCACCTTCCGCGATGAATTGCCGGCCTTGCTCAAAGGCGAGGCGGCCAACGCGCTGTCGGCGCAGTCGCTGCTGCTGGAGGAATTCCTCGCCCGCGAGCAGAGCGCAAGGCCGGCTCAACCTGCCGCTCGGGCCGCTGCCGCAAAAAGGCGCTGCTGCATGGCCACTGCCATCAGAAGGCGTTCGACGCCATGGGCGCGGTCGAGAGCGTGCTGAAGCTGATCCCGGAGCTCGCCGTCGAAACGGTGGAATCGAGCTGCTGCGGCATGGCGGGCAGTTTCGGCTATGACGCCGACACCATCGACGTCTCGCTCAAGATGGGCGAACTCTCGCTGCTGCCGGCGGTGCGCAAGGCGCCCGCCGACACGCTGATCGTGGCCGACGGCACCTCGTGCCGGCATCAGATCCACGACGGCAGCGAGCGCGATGCGCCCACGTCGCACGCGTGCTGGCGATGAGCGTTGCGGCGGCCAACGGGAAGGCTGATAGTCTCACCGCCGAATAGAAGCGTGCCGATAGACGCGCCGATTCCGGGAGGACATGATGCCGCTGCCACTGCTGCCGACGTCGCTTGTCGGCTCCTATGCGCAGCCGGATTGGCTGATCGACCGCAAGAAACTCGCCGGCCGGTTTCCGCCGCGCGTGCGCGCCAAGGAGCTTTGGCGGGTCGCTCCGGAATTTCTCGACCAGGCGCAGGATGATGCCACGCTCATCGCCATCCGCGATCAGGAGCGCGCCGGCCTCGACATCATCACCGACGGCGAGATGCGGCGCGAAAGCTATTCCAACCGCTTCGCCACCGCGCTCGAAGGCGTCGACATCGACAATCCCGGCACCGCGCTCGATCGCTCGGGCCATCCTAATCCGGTGCCGCGCGTGACCGGCAAGGTGCGGCGCAAACATCCTGTCGAGGTGCGCGACGTCGAATTTCTGCGCAAGAACACCGACCGCATGATCAAGATCACCGTGCCCGGCCCGTTCACGATGTCGCAGCAGGCGCAGAACGATTTCTACAAGGACGAGCAGGAGATGGTGCTCGACTACGCGGCAGCGGTGAATGCCGAGATCAAGGATCTGTTCGACGCCGGCGCCGACGTGGTGCAGATCGACGAGCCCTATATGCAGGCGCGGCCGGAAAAGGCGCGCAAATTTGGCCTCAGCGGTCTCAATGCTGCGCTCGACGGCGTTAGCGGGCACGACCGCGGTGCATATCTGTTTCGGCTATGCCGCCATCATCCATGTTCGCCCGGAAGGCTATTCGTTCCTGCCCGAGCTTGCCACTTCGCCGGTGAAGCAGGTGTCGATCGAGACTGCGCAATCCAAGCTCGACTGCGCGGTGCTGGAAAAACTGCCGGGCAAGACCATTATTCTCGGCACGCTCGATTTGTCCGACATGACCATTGAGAAGCCGGAGACGGTCGCCGCGCGCATCCGCCGCGCGCTGCCGCATGTGCCGGCGGAGCGGATCGTGGTCGCGCCCGATTGCGGGCTGAAATATCTGCCGCGCGAGGTGGCCTACGGAAAAATGTGCGCCATGGTCGAGGGCGCCAAGAATCGTGCGTGCCGAGCTCAGCAAATAGACGGCAACAACCGATGGCCGCCAAGCTGTTCCCCACCTGCCTGGTCGGCTCCTATCCGCAGCCGGAGTGGCTGATCGATCGCGCGCGGCTGTCGAAAATGGTGCCGCGCGTGCGCATGCAGGACCTGTGGCTGGTCGATCCCAAAGAACTGGAAGCCAAGCAGGATGAGGCGACGCTTATTGCGATCCAAGACCAAGAACGCGCCGGCCTCGACATCATCACCGACGGCGAGCAGCGCCGCGAAAGCTATTCCAACCGCTTCGCCACCGCGCTCGAAGGCGTCGATACCGAAAATCCCGGCAGCGCCCTCAATCGCAGCGGCAAGCCGATCCCGGTGCCGCGCGTCACGGCGAAGATCAGGCGCAAATATCCAGTCGAAGTTCGCGATATGCGGTTCTTGCGCGCCAACACGACAAAGCCGGTGAAGATGACGGTGCCCGGCCCCTTCACCATGTCGAAACAGGCGCAGAACGAATTTTATAAGAACGAAGAAGAGATGGCGCTCGACTATGCCGCCGCGGTCAACGACGAGATCAAGGATCTGTTCGCCGCCGGCGCCGACATCGTGCAGATCGACGAGCCGTGGATGCAGCAGCATCCGGACAAGGCGCGGGCCTACGGCCTCAAGGCCTTGAACCGCGCGCTCGACGGCGTGACCGGCACGGTCGCGGTGCATCTGTGCTTCGGCTATGCCGCGGTCGTGCACGAAAAGCCGATCGGCTATTCGTTCCTGCCGGAGCTTGAAGGCTCGAAAGCAGCGCAAGTGTCGATCGAGGCGGCGCAGCCCAAGCTCGATCTCAAGGTGCTGGAAAATCTGCCATCGAAGACCATCATCCTCGGTGTCATCGACCTGTCCGACATGAGCGTGGAAACGCCGCAGATCGTCGCAGGCCGCATCCGCAAGGCACTTGAGCACGTGCCAGCCGAACGCATCGTCGTGGCGCCCGACTGCGGCATGAAATATCTGCCGCGTGAGGTGGCGTTTGGAAAGATGCAGGCAATGGTGGAAGGCGCGGCGATCATGCGCGCCGAGGGCTAGTCTATTCCGCCGGTCCGGGTTCCGGCGCGCGGGGCTGCCGCGGGGTCGATCGTCTTGCGCACGGCCGGCATCACCAGCCGCGCGAAAGTCGGGATCACCAGCAGGCTGCAGATCGGCGACAGCAGCATGCCGCCGACGATCACGCAGGCGAGCGGCTGCTGCACCTGCGAGCCGATGCCGGTGGAGAGCGCCGCCGGCACCAGGCCGATGCAGGCGGAAAATCCGGTCATGAAAATCTGCCGCATGCGGGTTTGCGCGGCGCCAATGATGGCCTCGTCCTCGTCATGGCCCTCGTCCATGGCGCGGCGGATGTAGGTGACCAGCAGGATGCCGTCCATCGCCGACACGCCGAACAGCGAAATGAATCCGACCGCGGCCGACACGCTGGCGTTCAAGCCGAAGACATAGAGCCCGAGAATTCCGCCGCAGACCGCGAACGGAATGCCGGACAGCGCCAGCAAGCTGTCGCGCACCGAATTGAACAGGCTGTAGAGCAGCATCATGATCAGCACCAGGCTGAGCGGCACGATGATGGCGAGCCGCTTCTTGGCCTCGACCAAGGCGCCGAATTCGCCCGACCACTCCAGGCGATAGCCTTCCTTCAACGTCACGTTCTTGGCGATGCGCGCCTGCGCGTCGGCCACGGTCGAGCCGAGGTCGCGGCCGCGCACGCTGTATTTGATCGGCACGAAGCGCTCGGTGTTCTGCCGGTAGATATAGGCCGCGCCGGTTTCCAGCCGCACCTCGGCGACGTCGCCGAGCGCGATATAGGTGGTCGGCGATTTCGGATCGGAATTCGGCAACGCCACCGGCACCGAACGAATGGCGTCGATATTGTCGCGGTATTGCGGCGCAAGCCGCACGGTGAGCGGGAAGTTCATCTCGCCTTCGTAGATGCGGGTGACTTCCTGGCCGCCGATCGCCGCCTGCACCACCGTGTTCATGTCGCTGACGGTGATGCCGTAGCGCGCCGCCTTGGCGCGATCGACCTGGATCACCAGATTCGGCTGGCCGAGCAGATTGAACGCGCCCGGATCGGTGATGCCGGGCACCTTGGCGAGTTCGTCCTTGACCGCTTTCGACAGACGTTCGAGCTCGGCCAGATCGCGGCCGAAAATCTTGACCGAATTCTCGCCTTTCACGCCGGAGACGGCTTCCTCGATATTGTCCTGGATGTATTGCGAGAAGTTGAAGTCGATGCCGATGAACTCGCTTTCCAGCCGCGCCGCCAGCTCCTTCACCAGCTTGGGCTTGGTCAGGCCGTCCGGCCATTCCTCGAACGGTTTGAGCGGCACGAAGAATTCGGCGACGAATGAGCCGTCCGGATCGGTGGCGTCCTCGCCGCGGCCTTGCTCGGACACCACGGTGCGCACCGGCGGATAGCTGGCGATGACGTTGCGGATCTTGTTGACGGTGTCGCGGCCGGCATCGAGCGTGATGGTCGGCGGCAGCAGCCCGCGGATCCACAGATTTCCCTCTTCCAGCTTGGGCAGGAATTCGGTGCCGAGCCGCATGCCGAGGCCGCCGCAGATCGATCAGGAATGCGACCGCGATCATCGCCGCCATGCGCGCGTTGCGCACGGCGAGCGCGAGAACGCGCTGGTAGACGTCGCGCATTTTGCGCACGAGGAAGGTCTCGACCTCGCCGACCTTGTCGGGCAGCAGCAGCGACGACATCACCGGCGTCACCGTGAAGGTCGCGATCACCGCGCCGAGCAGCGCGTAGGCATAAGTGCGCGACATCGGACCGAAGATCTGGCCTTCCACGCCCTGCATGGTGAACAGCGGCAGGAAGGCGGCGATGGTGATGATCACCGAGAACAGGATCGCCTTGTCGACCTCGACCGCGGCGGTGAGAATGCGGTGCAGCCGGTCGCTCAGCTGGCCTCGCGGTCGGCAATGTCGCGGCGCGGCGTGATGCGCGAGATGGCGGAAGACGTTCTCCACCATGATGACGGTGCCGTCGACGATGATGCCGAGATCGATCGCGCCGACCGACAAGCAGATTGGCCGAGTCGCCGCGCAGCACCGTGATGATGACGGCGAGAAACAGCGCCACCGGAATGGTCGCCGCCACGATCAGCGCGCAGCGCAGATTGCCGAGGAACATCCACTGGATCAGGAAGATCAGCGCGATGCCGAACAGCATATTGTGCATCACCGTGCGCACCGTGATCGCGACCAGGTCGCCGCGGTCGTAGAACGTATCGATCTTGACGCCGGGCGGCAGGCTGCCGTCGCTGTTGATGCGCTCGATCGCCGCGCGCACCCGCGTCACCACGTCCATGGTGCGCTCGAGCTTCTGCATCAGCACGATGCCGAACATGATGTCGTCCTGGTCGTCGCGGCCGGCGATGCCGAGGCGCGGCGTGAAGCCGACCTGATTGTGCGCGATGTCCGACAGCACCACCGGCAGTCCGCCCTGCTGGCTCACCACGATATTGTCGATGTCGCTGATCGAGCCGAGCGCGCCGATGCCGCGCACGTTGACCGACTGTTCGCCGACCGCGATGGTGCGGCCGCCGACATTGGCATTGCTGGTGGAAATCGCGTTGATGATCTGCGGCAGCGTCAGCCCGTAGGCCCGCATGCGGTCGAGATCGATTTCGGCCTGGTATTCCTTGGTCTTGCCGCCCAGCACCGCAACGTCGGCGACGCCCGGCACGATGCGCAGTTTGCGTTCCACCACCCAGTCCTGCAGCGTCTTGAGCTCGATCAGGTCCATGCCGGGCGGACCCTTGAGCTGATAGCGCAGGATTTCGCTGATGCCGCCGGCCGGCGAAATCACCGGCGTGACGGTCGCCGGCAGCGTCGCGTCCTTCAGCCGGTTGATGACCTGCTGGCGCACGAAATTGTAGTCGCGGCCATATTCGAATTGCAGGCGGATGAAGCCGAGCGCGAACACCGTGTTGGAGCGGATATAGGTGAGGCCGGGCGTGCTGGCGACTGCGATCTCCAGCGGGATGGTGACGTAGCGCTCGACTTCCTCGGGCGACTGGCCGGGAAACTGCGCGATGATCTCGATGATCGGCGGCGCCGGATCGGGATAGGCCTCGACGTTGAGCGTCGTGAAGGCGGCATAGCCGATGCCGAGGAAGGCCGCGAAGGCGACCAGCGCCAGCGGCCGCCGCGACAGGCAAAACGCAATCAGATGACGCAACATGGCCGCGTTAGCTTCCGGCGGCGGCGCGGTCGACGAACAGGCTGCCCTTGGTCACGACCTTTTCGCCGAGGCGCAGACCGTCGAGCACCTGAACCATTTGCCCGTTGGAAAGTCCGGTCTTGATTGTCCGCGGTTCGACGGCGTGATCGTCGCGCGCGACCCAGACGCGCGCGTTCTTGCCGTCGTAGATGATCGCGTCGCGCGGCACCGCCGGCGAGCTGTCGCCTTCGCCGGTCAGGATGGTGACGCTGGCGAACATTTCAGGCCGCAGCAGGCCTTTCGAATTGTCGATCGTCGCGCGCACCAGCAGTCGTCGGGTGCCGGGGTCGAGCGAGGTCGCGACATAGGCGATGTTGGCCGGTGAACACGCGGTTCGGAAAGGCCAGCACGGTGAAATGCAAGGCTTGCCCGACCTGCACGTTCGGCGCCTCGGATTCGCGCACATAGGCGACCAGCCAGACGGTGGACAGATCGCCGATGACGAAGGTCGGGTCGTTGGCGGCTCGCGCTGTTCGAGGTGGTGTTGACGTATTGGCCGGGCCCGACCTTGCGCTGCACGACCGTGCCGGCGATCGGCGAATAGATCGTCGTCAGCGGACTGATCGCGCCGGTTTCGCCGAATTTGGTGATTTCCTCGTCGGTCTTGCCGAGAATCCGCAGCCGGTTGCGCACCACTTCGAGCGAGGTTTCGGCCGAGCGCACATCGTTCTGCGCCGCCAGTGTGGCCGCCTGGGACTGCTGCAGATCGCGCAGCGGAGCCGCGCTGGTGTCGTAAAGCGATCTTATTCTGCTGCTCGACGATCTTGGCGAGATCGAGCGCGATCGCGCCTTGTTCAGTCCGGCCACCGCGCTGATGAAATCGTTCTGCGCCTGCACCATGTCCGGCGCTTCGACCACGAACAGCGGCTGGCCGGCGACGACCATATCGCCCGGCTTGGCGAGCAGCTTGATCACCCGGCCCGAATACGGCGAGAACACCAGTGTCGCCCGATCCTCGTCGACCGCGATCTTGCCTTCGGTCAGATGCTCGGAGCGGAACACCTGCTCGGTGACCGGTTCGATCGTGAGCGACGCCCATTGCTTTGGCGCGGGATAGTAGAGCGTGCCGACCCTGCGGCTCTGCTCCGACAGATCGGCTTCGGAAACCTTGTCGGCGCGCGGCGCGAGCGTCGTCGCCGCGACCGCGAGCGCTATGCAGATGATCAAAACGGTCGCGCCAATGGCGCCATTGCGCGTGCGCGCCGGTGGCGGCAGCTTGAGCCGCGTCATCAGATTCTCGATTTGCCGACTGGCGGTGGCGATGACGCCATCGCGCGCCCGCGTCAGCGATCGCAGCTTGATCTTCATAAATAACCCGAACAGTCGATCCAAGGACCCCCTCCTGGACCGCCCCTATATGGCCAGCGTTATAGTGCAATCCTAGGGTTGCGGAATTACCACGGCATAAACATTTGGCCGGCGAGCGAACGCCGCACGACATTCGGGGTTTAGGCCGCAGTCGCCGCGAATAGGGCGGAGATGCCCAAATTGCCCCGCCATGGTGCGATTTTCCGCGCTGCGGCTTTCAGCCGCTGCGGGTAGCCCTTATTAAGAATAAGTTGCAACAACGGCCTAGTGGGTTAAGCTTGCTACCGCATTTGCCGCGATCGACGGTGTCATCTTCCGATTGGCTGGCTTAGCTATAAGCGCCATCCGGCGGCGCAAGAGTTGCGAGACGAACGGCCGTCGCGGCAGGTCATGATGGTGCGTTGTTGGCGATTTTTTGGGCGCCGCAATCCTAGTCATTGCAGGCCTCTGGCGCCGGCCCGCTTCGGGCCGATGACGAAACGAATGCCGATGGCCCCGTCAGGGCGTCGATCGCGACCAGCCTGCCGCAAAACGGAGATCCCGCCGGGATCCGCAAGTCGCTTGGCGACCACGGCATCACCTATGCGTTGATCTACACCAACGACGTGCTGAGCAATCTGTCCGGCGGCAACAAACGCGGCACCATCGATCAGGGCAAAGTCGAAGGCCAACTGACGGTCGACCTGGAGAAGCTCGCCGGTTGGCAAGACCTGACGCTGTATGCGAACGCCTTTCAGATTCACAATACCGGCCGCATCCGGCGCGACTATGTCGGCGGCATGAATACGATCGCGGCCATCGAAGCCGCGCCGTCGACCCGCCTGTCCGAATTGTGGCTCGAGCGGAAATTTTTGATGGCGCCGTCAGTTTCCGCATCGGCCAGCTCGCCGCCGACAGCGAGTTCTTCTACAGCGATCTCAGCGGCTTGTTCCTGCAGAGCGACTGGCCGACGATCGCGGCGGTCAATCTGCCGAGCGGTGGACCAGCCTATCCGTTGTCCACGCCAGGCGCGCGCGTGCAAGTTCAACTTTGGCAAGGACGTGTCCTTGCTGTTCGCAGTCTTCAATGGCGATCCTGCGGGGCCGTGTGCCGGCGATCGCCGATAGCCGCAATCGCTACGGCCTCAATTTTCGTCTGCGCGATCGGGCCTTGATGATCGGCGAGGCGCAATTCCGGTTACCAATCCAGACAAAAACGATACCGGGCTTGCCAGCACGCTGAAGCTCGGCGCCTGGCGCGCATCTCGGTCAATTCGACGATCAACGCTATGCCAACGATGGCTCATTGCTCGCCGATCCAGCGGGCAGCGGAACTCCAGCGAAGCGTCGTAACGACTTTGGTGTCTATGGCATCATTGACCAGCAGATCTACCGTCTCCGCACGGCGCGGCGCGACAGCGGCGTATCCGTGTTCAGCCGTGCGTCGTTGAGTCCGTCCGACCGCAATCTGGTCGATGATCATACTTGACGGCGGGATCGTATTTGCCGGCTTTATCCCGAACCGGCCCGCACGATCGTTTCGGGGCGAGCGTCATCTATGCGCGCTTCTCTGACAGTGTGCGGGCCTTCGATCAGGACCAAATAAATTTCGGCACGATCCCGGGACCCGTTCGCGACTACGAGACCAATCTCGAACTCACCTATGTGGCGCAAATTATCCCCGGCTGGATCGTGCAGCCGAACTTTCAATTCATCTGGCATCCGAGCGGCCAGGCAGGGCACGACGCCAAGGTGATGGGCATCCGTTCGATGTTGAAATTTTGAAAGGCCGGCGCTGGCGCCGCAAAAAGATGACCCGCCCGGACGGGGACTGGCCGGGCGGGTCTTTCGGATCGGCGCTGGGTGGACGGGGGTGCGGGGCGCCGATCGGAGCTGGTGAACCGGAATTAGTACGGGACGACGTCGCAGATCTTAATGGTTAGGACATTGCCCTTGCGATCGATGCGTTCGACGAAGCGGCATTCATCGTAGCCATGATCGACCGTGTAGGCAGAGTTAGAATTGGCGGCGGCGTGGGGGCGGCCCTGAGCCTGGGCCTCGCCGCTGGTGGCGGCGATGGCGAGAGTGAGCGCAGCGAAAGCGGCGGCAATGGTCTTAGATTTCGTCACGGCTTGGCTCCACTCGCATGAATTGGGGCGGCCTCATCTGGCCGCGTAACCATGGGTCGCGGCAGCGGCCGAAAAGGTTCAAAGGGTCTTAACGGGCCGCGGGTTGCCCCGCCGGCGCCGGCAATGACAAAGTGGGCATATGACAAGATTGGCCGCGATTTTATTGGCTTTGACTGCCGCTCTCGCGCCGGCCCAGGCCCAGCAACCCGATAAGGTCCGCTTCGGCACCAATTGGGTGGCGCAGGCCGAGCATGGCGGCTTCTACCAGGCGCTCGCCGACGGCACCTACCGGAAATACGGCCTCGACGTCACCATCGTCCCGGGCGGGCCGAACGTGAACAACCGCATCCTGTTGCCGGTCGGCAAGCTCGACTTCTTTATGAGCGCCAATACGCTGCAATCATTCGACGCAGTCGAGCAAAACATCCCGACCGTGGCGGTGGCGGCAAGTTTCCAGAAGGATCCGCAGGTGTTTGTCGCGCATCCGGGCGTGGAGAAATTCGAGGAACTGAAAAAGCTCACGCTGTTCGTCTCCAAGGAAGGCATGCCGACGTATTTTCAGTGGCTCAAGTCCGACTACGATTTCGACGAAACGAAAGTCAAGCCTTACACCTTCAATGCGCAGCCGTTTCTCGCCGACAAGAATTCCGCGATGCAGGGCTACGTCACCTCCGAGCCGTTTGCGATCGAGCAACAAGCCGGCTTCAAACCGAAAGTATTTCTGCTCGCCGACTATGGCTTCGACGCCTATTCGACCTTGATCGAAACCAGGCGCGATCTGGTGGAGAAGCGGCCCGATCTGGTGCAGCGATTTGTCGATGCCTCCGCGATCGGCTGGTATCACTATCTCTACGGCGACAGCCGGCCCGGAAACGAGCTGATCAAGAAACAGAACCCGGAAATGACCGACGCGCTGCTGTCTTATTCCATCGCCAAGATGAAGGAATTCGGCATTGTCGATTCCGGCAACTCGATCAAGCTCGGCATTGGCGCCATGACCGACGCGCGCATGAAAAGCTTTTTCGACAAGATGGTGCACGCCGGGCGTGGTCAAGCTCGGCATCGATTACAAACGCGCCTACACGCTGCAATTCGTCAACAAGGGCGTCGGCGCCGACTTGCGGCCGAAATGAGTTCATCGGGTATCACCATCGTAGCCCTCCGCGATGTCGTCAAGACTTTCGACAGCGGTACAACCGCGCTCTACGGTTTCGATTTCGACATTCGCGATGGTGAATTTGTCTCATTGCTTGGGCCGTCAGGCTGCGGCAAATCGACGGCGCTGCGCATTGTTGCGGGTCTGAGTTCGCCGTCAGCCGGCGCGGTGGAATGGCAATCGGGCGATGCGCCACGCAGCGGAAAGATCGGCTTTGTGTTCCAGGAGCCGACTCTGATGCCCTGGGCCAATATTGCCGCGAATGTGCGGTTGCCGCTCAAACTTGCCCATGTCGATGACGCACAATCGCAAGCAGCGATCGCGCAGGCGATCGCGCGTGTCGGTTTGGGAGATTTTGCATTGGCATTTCCACGGGAATTGTCCGGCGGCATGAAGATGCGAGCCTCGATCGCGCGCGCGCTGGTCACCGAGCCGAAGCTGCTGCTGATGGACGAACCCTTCGCCGCGCTTGACGAGATCACTCGCTTCAAGCTCAACAATGATCTGCTGACGCTCTGGCAGTCGCTCAGGCGGACGGTGGTGTTCGTCACCCATTCGGTGTTCGAATCGGTGTACCTGTCGCAGCGCATCGTGGTGATGACCTCGCGCCCGGGCCGTGTGTTCGCTGAGCTTGCAATCGACGCGCCTTATCCACGCGACGAGCGTTTCCGTACGTCCGCCGAATATGCCGGATTCTGCCGCGCTGTGTCGGAGGCGCTTGCGCGCGCGACGGCAGCAGGAGGTGGAACATGATCGATCGCTTTCTACGCATTGCGTTGCCGATGATCGTGCTCGCGCTCGGCGTGCTGGTCTGGCATTTTGCCGTGCTGCTTTTCGTGCTTCCTCCTTATGTGCTTCCGAGCCCCAGCCGGGTGTTAGCAACGCTGATCGCCGACTGGAGCCTGTTGTGGGACTCGCTGCTGGCGACACTTGCGATCACATTCAAGGGTTTTCTGCTGGCGGCCATCGGCGGCATCGTGCTCGCGGTGGCATTCAATCAGTCACGGCTGATTGAATTTTCGTTTTATCCCTATGCGGTCATTCTGCAGGTGACCCCGGTCGTCGCCGTCGCGCCGCTGTTGCTGATCTATCTGCCGCAGCCACTGGCGGTGCTGGCCTGCGCCTGGATCGTGGCGTTCTTTCCGGTGCTGGCCAACACCACGCTGGGCTTGAATTCGGTCGACCACAATCTCATCGCGCTGTTCGATCTGTACAAGGCATCGCGCTGGCAGGTGCTGTGGAATTTGAAGTTGCCTTCGGCGCTGCCGCAAATGCTCGCCGGCCTGCGCATCGCCGGCGGCCTGTCGCTGATCGGCGCGGTGGTGGCCGAAATCGCGGCGGGTTCGGCTGGCGCGGGTTCGGGGCTTGCCTATCGCATCGCCGAATCCGGCTACCGGCTCAACATCCCGCGCATGTTCGCAGCGCTGCTACTGTTGTCCGCCGCCGGCGTCGCGATCTTCTTCGCGCTGTCGGTGCTCTCACATCTCGCACTGCGCCGCTGGCACGAGAGCGCAATTAAACGCGAGCGCTAACTCAAAACAAAATGCGCAATCGCGCCGAGCGTTGCCATTGTCACCACGACCTCGATCAGGCTGCGATGCAGGCCGAAGGCCAGCACGCGCGGCTATGACGGCAAACACTGCCGCCCTGATGTCGAGCGCGAGCGGATCGAAGGCATACCAGCGCAACGGCCCTGCGTGCATTTCGGTCACTTTGCCGAACAGCACATGCAGCGCGAACCAGACCGACAAATTGAGAATGACGCCGACCACGGCGGCGGTGATGGCGGCGAGCGCGCCGGACAGCTGGCGGTTGGCGCGCAGCCGCTCGATGAACGGCGCGCCGGCAAAGATCCACAACATGGACGGAACGAACGTCACCCACGTCGTCATGGCCGCGCCGAGCACGCCGGCCGTGACCGGAGAGAATGGCGCGGCATCGCGGAACGCGGCCAGAAAGCCGACGAACTGTGTGACCAGAATGAGCGGGCCCGGCGTGGTCTCGGCAAGACCGAGTCCATCCACCATCTCCGGCGCGGTCATCCATCCGTAGGTCTCAACCGCCTGCTGCGCCATATAGGCGAGCAACGCATAGGCGCCGCCGAAGCTCACCACCGCGAGCTTCGAGAAAAACATGCCGATGCTCACCAGCACATGCTGCTGCCCGAAGATCAACGCCGCCAGCGCCACCGGCGCCCACCACGCGCATAATCCGACGAGTGACGCGATGGCGAAGTGCCGCCAGCGGCCTTCTGTCGGTGGCGGAACGCTTTCGGCGTTGCCGGACAGCCCCAGCTGCCCCGGCGTTCGGCGCGCGACGACGTAGCCCACCAGCGCCGCCGCCGCCACGATCAGGGGAAACGGCAGCGCCAGAAAAAAGATGCCGACGAAGGCCGCCGCCGCCAGGCCGAGCAGCAGGGAAGTCTTGAGCGCGCGCTTGCCGATGCGAACGAGCGCTTCGAGCACGATCACCAGCACGGCGGCCTTGATGCCGAACAGCGCGCCGTCGATCACCGAGACGCCGCGCCCGAGCGCATAAAGCAGGCTCAAGCCCAGCATCACGAACGCGCCCGGCAGCACGAACAGGATTCCGGCCGCCAATCCGCCGCGCACGCCATGCAGCAGCCAGCCCAGATAAGTGGCGAGCTTTTGCGCCTCCGGGCCGGGCAGCAGCATGCAGAAATTGAGCGCGTGCAGGAAACGCGCTTCCTCGACCCACTTTTTCTCGTCGACCACGACGCGATGCATCAGTGCGATCTGTCCCGCCGGCCCGCCGAAATTGATGCAGCCGATCTTCAGCCAGACCTTGAAGGCTTCGGCGAAGCTTGGCTTTGGCGCCGGGCGATGAGGATCGTTCATTTCACGCAGCCTTTGCAGGCCAGTTATGGCGTTCCTCGGCGGCGAAGCGCAGCCAGGCGAACAGCGCATCGTAAACCATGAAACCGCGTTCGAGCATCGTCAGCAAGGTGTCCTCTCACCGAAACATCGAAAACGGCACGATCAGCGTCAGCCCGGACAGCAGCAGGAGCAGCAGGATAATCTTGCGGAAGGCGGCATCGTCGAGCTTTCCGTAAAGTTTGAGCCCGCTCCAGGTGCCAGCCAGCAGGAAGGGGAGGCCGAACAAAAACAATTTGATCGTTTCGGCGGTGGCCGCGCCGGCGACCGCCAGCGACACCGCGCTCATCGCGAGCGCGACGAACAGCACCGGCTGAAAGACCGCGCGCTGCACGTCCTTCGGCCAGCCTTGTAATTGGCACCACACGGTCACGATAATTCCGGCAAGTCCGGTCAGCCCGCCCAGCAACCCGTTCAGGAATCCAATGCCGACGTCGGCGGGAACCGAGGACTGAACCGGTTTGAAAACCGGCCGCGCCAGGCTGTAGACGCTGTAAAGCACCAGCAGCACGCCGATGCCGATGCGCATATAATCAGGATTGATCGAGCTGAGCAGCATCGCTCCGACCGGCACGCCGACCGTGCCGCCGATGATGAACGGCGCGACTTTGCGCCAGCTCAGCGCGTGCCGCAGCTTCCAGATGCCGTAGCCTTGCGTGAAAACGCCGTACGAGGTGATCAGGATCGCGGTCTGAATCGGGGTGATGATGTGCAGCCAAATGCCGGACACCACGAGGCCGAGCGCGAAACCGGCCAGACCGTTCGTCAACCCGCCGAGAAATGTCGCTAACAGATATAGGCCGAGAACCGTGCCATCCATGGGTCGCTCCTCAAGAGGAAGTGACCAGCGCTTGGATGGATGGCTGCCATCTCGAGGGGAGGCTGCTATGTCCCCTGTGATCGGAGTATAGCAGCAACCGACGCCAATTCAAATCATCCCCGATGCCAATCACGAACACCAAGACGGCCGAGATCGTGCATCAGCGCCGCCAGCGCCTGATCGGCATCGCCTTGATGTGCGGCGCGGTGGCGCTGTTCGCCGTGCTCGATACCACCGCGAAATATCTCAATACCCAGATGGACACGATGGAGGTTATTTGGGCGCGCTACATGAGCGCTTTAGTACTCACCTTTATCGTATCCAACCCGCTTACGCAGCCACGCCTGTTGCGCACCGGCTCGATTAAGCTGCAAATCACCCGCTCCCTGTTGCTGGTCCTTGCGACCGCCGGCAACTTTCTCGCGTTGCGCTGGATGCAGCTCGACGAAGTACTGTCGATCATCTTCACCTATCCATTCATCGTCGCCATCGCATCGGGTCCGCTGCTTGGCGAATGGATCGGCTGGCGACGCTGGTGCGCGATCGGCTTCGGCTTTTGCGGCGTGCTGCTGATCACGCGGCCTGGCGTCGCCGGTGTTCATCCAGCCGCTCTGTTCTCGCTTGCCGCGACTGTCAGCTACGGCTTTTATGCCGTGATCACGCGCATCGTGTCACGCGTCGATTCCAACCAGACCTCGCTGTTCTACTCGAACTTCGTCGGCGCGTTGGTGATGCTGCCGGTCATTCCCTTCGTCTGGCAGACGCCGTCGAATTGGGTGATTGCGCTGATGCTATTGGGAACCGGGATGCTCGGCAGCCTCGGCCATTTCTTTCTGATCGCCGGCCACAAGCTGGCGCCGGCTTCCGTGCTGTCACCCTTCATCTATACGCAACTGATCTGGGTGGTGATCCTGGGCTATCTGGTGTTCGACCACGTGCCCAATGGCTGGACGATGGCGGGGGCGGCCATGGTCATCGGCTCCGGTCTCTATTTGCTGTACCGCGAGCGCCGGGTGGGCAAAGCCACGACCAGCGAGGCGGTGATAGAATAGGAGAGTTGCGGCATCGCGTTCATCGGCGCTAAGTTCCGCCGGATTAACGCGGATTACCCCTTCGAGGAACCTTCATGGCGACAATAAAGGACCGGGCGCCGGGACCGGCCGGCTCGGGCTTGAACGACGATATCGGCGAGCAAAAGCGCCTGGATATGTACCGCTCGCAGGTTCGTCTGCGCGAGGCGGAACAGCGCGCCTACGACCTGTTCCTGCAAAACTTGGTCAAGGGCACCAGCCATCTGTCGCTCGGGCAGGAGGCGATCGCCACCGGTTTTGCCGAAGCCATGCAGAAGGGCGATCTCAGCTTCTGTACCTATCGCGGCCATGCTCATACGCTGGCGCGCGGCGTACCGGTCGAGAAAGTGCTGGGCGAGCTGATGCAGCGCGACAACGGACTGATGCGCGGCAAGGGCGGCTCGATGCATCTTACGTCGGAAGCGCATGGCGTGATGGGCTCCTACGCCATCATCGGCGCGCATCTTCCCATAGCGTGTGGCGCCGCCTGGCGCGCGCAATACAAGGGCGCCAAGGACGTCTCGGTCTGCTTCTTCGGCGACGGCACCACCAATATCGGCGCGTTCCACGAAGCGCTCAATTTCGCCGCGGTGTGGAAGCTGCCGGTGATCTTCGTCTGCGAAAACAATCTCTACATGGAATACACGCCGATCGCCGACGTGACGGCGGTGCCGCAACCCGCTGCGGATCGTGCTTCGGCCTATGGACTCGAGCGCATTCTGATCGACGGTAACGACGCCGATGTTGTGTATCGCACCGCGCAAAAGGCCTACGCCAAAGCGCGCGCCGGCGCGGGGCCGTCGCTGATCGAATGCATCACCTACCGGCACAGCGGCCATTCGCGCGCCGATCCCGCCAAATACCGTCCGCCGGGCGAATTGGAGAAATGGAAAGAACGCGATCCGATCAAGATTTACCGCGAACGGCTGAGGCAGTTCGGCGTGAGCGATGCTACGATCGAAAAAATAGATGCCAGCGTGCGCAAGGAGGTCGATGACGCGACCGAGGTGTGCAAGGCTGCGCCGCCGCCGCCGCTCGATATCCTCACCAAAGATGTCTATGCCGATGGAGGCTGGGCATGGCGGAACTGACATATCGCGATGCCGTCATCCGCGGCATCGCGCAGGAAATGACGCGCGATCCCGACGTCGTGTTCCTCGGCGAGGACGTGGCGAAAGCCGGCGGCGTATTCAAGGCGACCGTCGGGCTGTACGAGCAGTTCGGGCCGCTACGCGTGCGCGATACGCCGATCTCCGAACAGGCGATCCTCGGTGCCGCCATGGGCGCGGCGATGACCGGTCTGAAGCCGATCGCGGAGATCATGTTCTCGGATTTCTTCGCGGTGTGCTTCGACTACATCGCCAACGAATTCCCCAAGAGCCGCTATATGTCGAACGGGCAGACGAAATGCCCGCTGGTCGTGCGCACCGGCAATGGCGCGGGCTCGCGCTTTGGCGCGCAGCACTCTCAAAGCGTCGAGAACTGGTGCATGATGATTCCGGGCCTGAAGGTGGTGGCGCCGTCGACGCCGCGCGACGTGATCGGATTGCTGGCGGCGGCAGTGCGCGATCCCGATCCGGTGATTTTCCTCGAGCACAAGTCGCTCTATGCGAGCAAAGGCGAGGTGCCGGACGGCGAAATCGTCGATACCCTCGGCACCGCCAAGATCGTGCGGCCCGGCAAGGACGCCACCATCCTGGCGCTGGCGCTGATGGTACCGCGCGCGCTGGAGGCGGCGGAAAGACTCAAGGCGGAACACGGCATCGACTGCGAAGTTGTCGACGTGCGCTCGCTGGTGCCGATCGACACGCAAACCATCCTCGGTTCGGTCGCGAAAACGCACCGGCTGTTCACGGTCGAGGAAAATCCGCGGCTGTGCGGCTGGGGCGCCGAGCTGGTGTCGATCGTGGCGGACGAGGCGTTCTACGATCTCGACGGGCCGCCGGTGCGCATCACCACGCCGCATATTCCGCTGCCGGCCGCCGATATTCTGGAAGACATCGTGCTGCCGACGCCG
Organism: uncultured Alphaproteobacteria bacterium; assembly: GCA_963781875.1. Lineage (GTDB taxonomy): Bacteria > Pseudomonadota > Alphaproteobacteria > Rhizobiales > Xanthobacteraceae > Pseudolabrys. The sequence goes on along the minus strand of CAWAHP010000004.1, from coordinate 178,450 downwards.
GACCGGATCACCGACACGGTGCGGCGCAGTTTGGGGAGTTAGTTGCTGTCATCACCGGGCCGCCGCGCAGCGGCGCGGCCCGGTGATCCCGCTTAGGAAAGCACGGTGCCAACCTAAGCGGGATGGCTGGGTCAAGCCCGGCCATGACAAGAAATAAAAGGAACCGCGTTATGTACGAAAATCTCCTCGCCAATGTTCCGACCGACCTGTGGATCGGCGGCAAATGGCGCAAATCCTCGGACAACCAGCGCTTCGACGTGATCGACCCGGCGACCGAGCGCAAGATTGCATCGGTGGCGAGCGCGACGGTCGAAGACGCCAAGGCGGCGATCGATGCGGCGGACGGCGCCTTCGAGGCTTGGGCCGGCCGCAAGCCGCGCGAGCGTGCCGAGATTTTGCGCAAAGCCTACGAACTGATCATGCGCGACGCCGAGCGCTTCGCCAAATTGATCACGCTGGAAAACGGCAAGGCGCTGTCCGATTCGCGCGGCGAGGTGGCCTATGCCGCCGAGTTTTTCCGCTGGTACGCCGAGGAAGCCGTTCGCAATATCGGCGAAGTGTCGCGCGCGCCGGCCTCCGGCGCCCGCATTTTCGTGCATCACAAACCAGCCGGCATCGCGGTGCTGGTGACGCCGTGGAATTTCCCGGCCGCGATGGCGACCCGCAAGATCGGCCCGGCGCTCGCCGCCGGCTGTCCGGTGGTGCTGAAACCTGCCTCCGACACGCCGCTCACCATGCTGGCGCTGATGCCGGTGCTGGAAGAGGCGGGCGTGCCGGCGGGTGTGGTCAATGTGGTGCCCTCGCGCCGTTCCGGCCCGGTGGTGAGCGCGATGCTGCACGATTCGCGCGTGCGCGTGGTTTCCTTCACCGGCTCGACCGAAGTCGGCCGCAAGCTGCTGCATGAGGCGGCCGACAACATCATCAAGCCGTCGATGGAGCTTGGCGGCAATGCGCCGTTCCTGGTGTTCGAGGATGCCGATATCGACGCCGCGATCGAAGGCGCGATGATCGCCAAGATGCGCAACATGGGCGAGGCCTGCACGGCGGCCAATCGTTTCTATGTGCACGAGAAGGTGCACGACGAGTTTGCGAAAAAGCTCACCGCCAAGATGAGCTCGCTGAAGATGGGCAACGGCCTCGACGACGGTATCAATCTTGGGCCGCTCGTCAACAAAGATGGCCGCGACAAGGTGATCGAACTGGTCGACGACGCGGTGAAGAAGGGCGCCAAGATTCTGGTCGGCGGCAAGACGCCGGACGGTCCTGGCTTCTTCTATCCGGCTACCGTGCTGACCAACGTGCCGGATTCGGCCAAGATGTTGAACGAGGAAATCTTCGGCCCCGTGGCTTCGATCCAGAGCTTCAAGACCGAGGACGAGGCGATCAAGCGCGCCAACGACACCGAATACGGCCTGGTCGCCTATCTCTTCACCAAAGATCTGAGCCGCGGCATGCGCGTCTCCGAGAAGCTCGATTTCGGCATGATCGGCTTGAACCGTGGCCTGGTTTCCGATCCGGCGGCGCCGTTCGGCGGCACCAAGCAGTCCGGCTTGGGCCGCGAAGGCGCTTCGGAAGGCATGAAGGAATTTCTCGAAACGCAATACGTGTCGGTGACGTGGTAGGACGCGCAGGGCACTTCAGGGGAATCGCGTGGATGTTCTGATGCCGCAGCTCGGCGAAACCGTCGCCGAGGGCAAGATCGTGAAATGGTTCAAGTCGGCCGGCGACGCGGTGAAGCCGGGCGACAACCTGTTCGAGATCGAGACCGACAAGACCTCGATGGAAGTGCCGGCGACCACGGCCGGAACGCTGAGCGAGATTCGCTTCGGCGTCGGCGAGGTGGCCAAGGTCGGCGCCGTGGTGGCGGTGATTTCGGGCGCGGGCACGTCGCCAGGCCCGGTGCCTTTCAGCGCGCCGCCAAAGGCTTCGCCCGCGCCGCCGCGCGCCGCCTCGGCTTTAGTCACGCAAACCGCGCCGACGCCGCGCACAGTACAGATGGATCCCTGGCGCGAAGTGCGCACGCCCGAGCGCAATTTCGGGCCCGCGAAGCTGCCAAGCGGCGTCGCCACCACGCCTTTGGCGCGCCGGGTTGCCGGCGAGCTCGGCATCGATCTCACGCGCATCTCCGGTTCCGGGCCGCATGGCCGGATTGTCGCGCGCGACGTGGAGATGGCGCCCTCGCACGGCGCATCCGCGATGGCCGCCGGCGCAGCGCAGGTGAAGGCGCTTTATGCCGGCATTGCTTACGAAGAAGTTCCCCTCGACTCGATGCGCCGCACTATCGCCGCGCGCCTGATCGAGGCCAAGCAGACCATTCCGCATTTCTATCTGACCGCCGATATCGACATCGGCCGCCTGATCGCCATGCGCGAGGAGGCGAATGCCGCGGCTCCGGCAGCCAAGGACGGCAATCCGGAATTCAAGCTCTCGCTCAACGACTTCATCATCAAGGCCTGGGCGGCGGCGCTGCAGCGCATCGCGGCCGCCAATGCGGTGTGGGCGGGCGACCGCATCTTGCGCTTCCGCAACTCCGACATCGGCGTGGCGGTGGCGATCGAAGGCGGTCTCATTACGCCGGTGATCCGCAACGCCGAGACCAAATCGCTCACCGCGATTTCGGCCGAAATGCGCGATCTCGCCGCGCGCGCGCGTGTGAAGAAGCTCAAGCCGAATGAATATCAGGGCGGCGCCAGCGCCATCTCCAATCTCGGCATGTACGGCGTGCGCGAGTTCTCGGCCATCATCAATCCGCCGCACGCTACCATCCTGGCGGTGGGCACCGGCCGGCGCGCGGCCGTGGAGGGCGAGGACGGCGGCGTCAAGTTCGTGAGCCAGATGTCGGTCACGCTGTCATGCGATCATCGCGTGGTGGACGGCGCGCTCGGCGCCGAGCTGCTCGCGGCCTTCAAGGGCTTCGTCGAGCATCCGGTGACGGCGCTGGTCTAGCAACAAGGGGACGACACCATGGGCAAGAAATGCATCATCTCCGCTATCGTCATGTTCGTCATGGCGTGGGCGTTGGGTTTTGTCGTGCACGAGATTTTGCTGCATGCCGACTATGCCGTTACGCAAGGCATGCGGCCGCCGGCAGAAACCCAATCGCTGGTTGCGTACATCATCCTCGCACATGCTTTTTTTGGCATCGCATTTGTCTGGATTTACGTGCAGGGCAAAGAGGACAAGCCGTGGCTGGCGCAAGGCGTGCGTTTCGGCATCGCCGTCGCATGCTTGACCGTGGTCCCGACCTATCTAATTTATCATGCCGTCACCCCGGTGCCGCTCGCGCTCGCCCTTAAGCAGATCGGATTCGACTCGGTTCGGGTGGTGCTGATGGGCGTCGTGCTGGCGTGGATCAATCGCTGAGTTGAAAGGAAAAGAGAAATGGCTGGCGAAAAGCCGGATGTGCTGCTGGTCGGACATAAGAAGCCGGTCATTGTCGGTGGGCTGGAGCCTAAGTTTACGCTGCACAAGCTAATCGACGCGAAGGACAAGGACGCGTTCCTCAAGCCCATCGCCGACAAGATACGCGCGATCGCGGTGGCCTATACCAATGAACGCATCGGCGCGGACTTCATGCAGCGCTTCCCGAAGCTCGAACAGGTGTCGAGCTTCGGCGTCGGCTACGACCATATCGACGCCAAATGGGCGGGCGCGCACGGCATCATCGTCACCAACACGCCGGAAGTGCTGAACGAGGAAGTGGCCGACACCGCGCTCGGGCTTCTGCTCTGCACGGTGCGCGAATTTCCGCAGGCCGAGCGCTATCTGCGCGCCGGCAAATGGCTGGAGAAGGCCTATCCGCTGACCAAGGCGACGCTGCGCAACCGTACCGTCGGCATGGTCGGCATGGGCCGCATCGGCAAGGCGATTGCGCGCCGCTTGGAGGCGTTCGGCGTGCCGGTGGTCTACCACAGCCGCAATCCGCAGAAGGGCGTGAGCTACAAGTATTATCCGAAGCTCATCGACATGGCGCGCGACGTCGATACGCTGATGGTGATCGTGCCGGGCGGGCCGTCGACCCAGAACATGATCAATGCCGAGGTGCTCAAGGCGCTGGGCCCGAACGGCATCCTCATCAACATGGCGCGCGGTTCCGTGGTGGACGAGCCGGCATTGATCACGGCGCTTAAAAATCGCACGATCTATTCCGCCGGGCTGGACGTGTTCGCCAAGGAGCCGCAGGTGCCGAAGGAACTGATCGAGATGGATCACATCGTGCTGTTCCCGCATCTCGGCTCCTCGACCGAGGTGACGCGGGCGGCGATGGATCAGCTCGTGGTCGACAATATTTTAGCCTGGGCGGCTGGCAAGCCGCCGCTCAGCCCGGTACCGGAAACACCCTGGTCGCCGAAACGCGCTTAAGAACTGGTATGCTCGATACCCATCGCAAAAGGTTCAACATGGTTCGCCTGCTTTTGATCGGTCTTGCTGTCATTTTCGGCACGCCTGTGTGGGCGCAGTCCACGCTCGGCGAGTCCGCCAAGGGACTGATCGGCAACTGGGAATTTTCCAACGCCGACCGCGACAAGATCTGCACCGCCACCTTCAAGAGCGATCCCGCCAAAGTCGGCTTCAGGGTCGAGTTCGACGCGAATTGCGGCGAGCTGTTTCCGCTGGTGCGCAACGTGGTGGGCTGGACCTTCCCCGAAAACGACCTGCTGCGTCTGCTCGATGCGCAGGGCAAAGCGTTGGTCGAATTCAGCGAGGTGGAGGACGGCATCTTCGAGGCGCCGACACCCGGAGTAGGCATTCTGTTCCTGCAGAATGCCGCCGAAGCTGCCGGGCCGCCGCAGAAGCCGCCCGGTGAGATCGCCGGCAATTGGGCGATCAAGCGGTCCGATAAGCTATTGTGCAGTTTTGCGCTGGCAAACACCCCCTTTCGCGACGACCTCGCCTTGACGGTGAAGCCGGGCTGCGATCCGACGATCGTGCGGGTCGGATTCTCGCAATGGCGCATGGATCGCGGCGAACTGGTGCTGGTGTCGCCGCGCGGAATTTCATGGCGGTTCGAGGAGGTCGACAACACCACCTGGCGCCGCCTGCCGGAAACCGCCGATCCGGTCACGCTGGTGCGGCAGTAATCAAATAAGCCTCAGCCCCTTAAAGCTTGCATGCCCTTCCTTGCCGACGATGATGTGGTCGTGCACGGCGATGCCGAGGGGCTTCGCCACATCGACGATCGCCTGCGTCATCTGGATATCGGCGCGCGACGGCGTGGGATCGCCCGACGGATGGTTGTGCACCAGGATCAGCGCGGTGGCGGATAATTCGCGGGCGCGCAGGCGTTCGCGGTGGCCGTGATAGTGCGGCGGAGCCTCGGAGAGGCCGGCTTTCCGTTTGCTGTCGCCACGCTTGTTCGTCATGAAAACTCAGCCCACGCCGCGCCACCCGGTATGATTGTAGTGCAACCGGAGGCAATCGACGAGGGAAGCTTTCGACTTGGCGTCAGCGCTTGTATGGCGGCTTGTCGAGCCCGGCCGGCGAAAAGGTGAACACCTCGACGCCTTTGTCGGTGACGCCCACGGTGTGCTCGAACTGGGCCGACAGCGAGCGGTCCCGCGTCACTGCGGTCCAGCCATCCGACAGCACCTTCACATGCGGGCGGCCGAGATTGATCATCGGTTCGACCGTGAAAAACATGCCCGGCTTGAGCACGATGCCTTCGCCCTGGCGGCCGACATGGACGATGTTCGGTTCGTCATGGAAAAGCTGGCCGAGGCCATGGCCGCAAAAGTCGCGCACCACGCTCATATGCTGGCCTTCGACGTAGCTCTGGATCGCGGCGCCGATGTCGCCGGTGGTCGAGCCCGGCCGGATGGTGGCGATGCCGCGCATCATCGCCTCGTGCGTCACCTCGATCAGCCGCTCGGCGCGGCGCGGGATCTGGCCGATGGCGAACATGCGGCTGGAATCGCCATGCCAGCCGTCGAGGATCAGCGTCACGTCGATATTGACGATATCGCCTTCCTTCATCGGCTTGTCGGCTGGAATCCCGTGGCAGACGACGTGGTTGAGCGAAGTGCAGGTGGATTTCTTGTAGCCGCGATACATCAGCGTGGCCGGTAGCGCGCCGTGGTCGAGCGCATACTCCAGCACCAGCCTGTCGATTTTTTCGGTCGGCACGCCCAGTCCGACATGCTCGGTCAGCATGTCGAGGCAGCCAGCCACGAGTTGGCCGGCCTTGCGCATGCCTTCGAAAGCGGCGGGGCCGTGAATCTTGATCTGGCCGGTCTTGCGGAGGGGCGCGATGGCGGCGTCGACGTAGGTCATGAGCCTCAATGTAAGGATTGGCGCGTTGGGCGCAAGCTTCGCGCTCAGCCGACGATCGGTATCGGCGAGGCGATCTCGATCCCGTCCCGCGAAATAGCGCAGGTCCAGGCCGCGGCGCCGACGCCCATTTTGCGGGCGCGGTCGAAAGCCGCGCCATAGCCGGGGTCGATGTCGCGGGCGAGCGAGAAACGGTCCGCCGAGCCGATCTGGATCACGTACAGCATGAGCGCGCGCGCTCCTTTGGTAACCATGGCGCCGAGCTCGTCGAGATGCTTGGCGCCGCGCGCGGTGACGCAGTCGGGAAATTCCGCCAGCCCGGGCGAGCGCATCAGATGCACATTCTTGATCTCGACGTAACAGGGCGGTTGGCCTTCTTGCTCCAGCAGGAAATCGACGCGCGAGTTCGTTCCATATTTGACCTCGCGCCGCACCGATGGATAACCGCTGAGATCGGGGATGGTCTTTGCCGCCAGCGCCTCGGCGACCAGATGATTCGGATGGCCGGTATTGACGCCGACCAGTTCGGCGCCGGTGCCGAAATCGACCTCCACCAGTTCCCACGAATAAGGCAGCTTGCGCGTTGCGCTCGGCGATTTCGACAGCCAGACCCGCGCGCCGGGCGCGGCCAGCCCGATCATCGAGCCGGGATTGGCAACATGCACGGTGATTTCCTCGCCGGAGGCGAGCGTCACGTCGGCGAGGAAGCGCTTGTAGCGGCGGATCAGCGTCGCCGGGATCAGCGGGGAGGCAAAGCGCATCAGTTTACGATTTTTCCGCCCAGGTCTTCATCGATATGCACGCGGATGATGTCGTCGAACGTCGCCTCGACCTTGAAGCCGAGCGCGACGCTGCGGCGTGCATCGAAACGGTTCGGCCAGCCGGCGACGATGCGTTCGACCAGTTGATCCGGTGCGCGGCGGATGCGGGCCGCAACCTTGTCGCCAGCGACGCGCCTGAGCGCGGCGATCTGTTCGCCGACGGTGCAGCACACGCCCGGCATGGTGAGATTGATGCGGTCGCCGAGCTGCGCGCGCGTGAGACCCGCCGCGTGAATGAGGAAACCGGCCGCCGAGCGCGGGCTGGCGTGCCAGTGCAACACGCTGTCGGCGACCGGCAATAGCGCTTCCTGTCCGGCCAGCGGCTCGCGGATGATGCCCGAGAAGAAACCGGATGCCGCCTTGTTTGGCTTGCCCGGCCGTACCACGATCGACGGCAGCCGCAGGCCGACGCCTTCGAGAATGCCGCGCCGGTTGTAGTCGGCAAGCAGCAGTTCGCAGATCGCCTTCTGCGTGCCATAGGAGGTCAGCGGCGTGAGATGGAAGTCGTCAGGAATGGCTTGCGGAAACGGCGCGCCGAACACCGCGATCGACGACGTGAAAATAACCTTGGGCTTGTAGCCGGCCCCTAGCGCGCGGATCGCTTCCAGCAGCGCGCGGGTGCCGTCGAGATTGACGCGATAGCCTTTCTCGAAATCAGTCTCCGCCTCGCCCGACACCACGCCGGCGAGATGAAAAATCACGTCCGGTCTGCCCGCAATTGCTTTTGCCGCAGCACCCGGCGCGGAGAGATCGCTGGTTGAAAGCTCGGCAGTGCCGGTGAAGCCGGCGGGTTTTTCCGGCGCGACCACATCGATCAGCGTCAGCCGGTCGATGGCTTGTCCGTTCAAGCCGCCGTTCTTTACAAGTTGCGCGATCAGCTTGCGGCCGATCATGCCCGCGGCGCCGGTGATCAATACGTGCATCTTAGGCTCCTTCCTTCGCCGGTTCGTAGCGGTCGATCTTTCTAAGATCGGGGAACAGCCGCATCCAAAGCAAGGCCACCAGCAACGATCCAATCCCGCCGATCAGCACCGAAGCCACCGTACCGAACCACGCCGCGTTGACGCCTGCGCGGAACTCGCCAAGCGTATTCGACGAGCCGACGAACAGGTAGTTGATGGCGCTGACCCGGCCGCGCATGGCGTCCGGCGTCTCGATCTGCACCAGCGAGAAGCGGATCACAATGCTTATCGCGTCGGACGCGCCGAGTACTGCCAGCGCCAGCAGCGAAATCGGGAAAGATGTCGACACCGCGAACGCGATGGTCGTGACGCCAAAGATCGCGACTACCGCAAACATCTTGTGCCCGATATGCCGCTCGACCGGATGCCGCGACAGCACGATCGCGGTGATCAGTGCGCCGGCGGCCGGTGCCGACCGCAGCAGGCCGAGGCCGGTCGGCCCAACCGCCAGAATATCTCTGGCATAGATCGGTAGCAGCGCGGTGGCACCGCCGAGCAGCACGACGAACAGGTCGAGCGTGATCACGCCGAGCAGCCGGCGCCGGCTGCGGATATATTCAAAGCCGGCGAGCACGGACGCAAATGTCGGCGGCTCGCGGTTCGGCGCCGGGCCCTTGGCGTGGACGAAGCTGATCAGCGTGATGGATGTGGTGAAGAACACCAGGCAGAGGACGCCCACCAGCACGGGGCTTAACGTGTAGATCACGCCGCCCAGCGCGGGGCCGCAAATCACCGCCACTTGGTTGGCGGAGGTCCAGGCCGCGACCGCGCGCGGGATCAACGGCGCCGGCACCAGTGCAGGCGCCAGCGCATGCGCCGTCGGCATTTCGAACGCGCGCGCGCTGCCGATCATGAACACTGCCGCGAACAACAGATCACGATTGAGCGCGCCGGCGAGCAGCGCGGCCGTGATCATGACCGCGGCCAGCGCGTAAACGCTTTGCGCCAGGCGCACGATCAGGCGGCGGTCGTAGCGGTCGGCGGCATGACCGATCAGCAGCGTCAGCACCACGGCGGGAACGAACTGGATCAGCCCGACCAGACCGAGATCGAAGGCGCTGTTGGTGAGCTCGTAGACTTGCCAGCCGATGGCGAGCGCCAGCATCTGGTAGCCCATGGTCGAGGCAAGGCGCGCCAGCCAGAACAGCACGAACGGCCGCTGCTGCAGTAGACCGTGTTCGGACTGGGTGGGAAGGCTCATTCCGTCACGCCGTTCATCGCGCTCAGGCTGAGCTTTTGCTTGCCGTCGGCGGTGAAATTCTCCGGCGCCAGCCAGCGCTCGAAATTGCGCTTGCGCTCCAGCCATTCGCTGTCGAGCATGGAGAACCAGGCGTTGTCGCGGTTGCGGCCCTTCGCAATCACGTGTTGGCGGAATGTCCCTTCGTAGATGAATCCGTAGCGAAGCGCGGCGCGCCGCGACGCGGCGTTGAGCGCATTGCATTTCCATTCGTAGCGGCGATAGCCGAGGGTCTCGAAGGCGTATCGCGCCAGCAAATATTGCGCCTCGGTGCCAAGCGGCGTGCGTTGCAGCGCCGGCGAATAGAGCACATGGCCGACCTCGATGACCCGCATCGCCGGGCGAATTTCCATCAGCGTCAAATAACCGACGGCGTGCCCGGAGCCGTCGATGATCGCATAGGCATAAGGGTCGTCGGCCGCCGCGCGTTTCGCGATAAAGGCGGAAAACTCCGTCGCGTTCGCGAACGGCCCGTCGGTCGAAATGTAGGTCCAGACCTCGTCGTGCCCGGCGAACGCCGTCCACAGGCTCGCCGCATGATGCGCGGCAAGCTTTTCGAGGCGGCCGTAGCGGCCTTGCAGCGTCACCGGAGCGGGCCGCTTCGCCGGCGTGGTATCGACCGGCGCGCCGATCGGCTGCCCGGTTTTCGGATGAACGTGCTCGCTCACGGCTTCGGCCGCCGTGGAAAGTCGTCGTGGAAGAATTTGTTGAGTTCGGCGTTCGACAGCACGCCGGCGAAACTGTCGAACTTGCCCTCGGTGGCGATTTCGCGCGCCGACTTGATGAACGCATTCATGGCGACGCGCGCGAGCGTGCCGCCGACGCTGATGCGGCGCACGCCCATCGCCGCCAGGTCTTGCACGGTGAAACCGAACGCGCCGCTGTTGAGGAAATTGATCGGCTTCGGCGCCACCGCCTTGATCGTCGCTTCGATCTGCTCGCGCGTCTTGATGCCGGGCGAGTAGAGGCAATCGGCGCCCGCGTCGGCAAAGGCTTTCAGCCGCCGGATGGTCTCGGCGAGGTCAGGGCGACCGCGAATGAAGCCCTCGGTGCGCGCGGTGAAGACCACGTCGCCGCCAGCCTTGTCGATGGCCGCGCGCGCGGCCTTCACGCGGGCAAGCGCGAGATCGAAATCGTAGAGCGGCTGGTCCGGGTCGCCGGTCGAGTCCTCGATCGACAAGCCGGCGACGCCGGTGTCGATGCAGCGCTTCACATTCGCGGCGACCTTGTCGGGATCGTCGGCGAAGCCGTCCTCGAAGTCGGCGTTGACCGGCACGTCGGTGGCTGCGGCGATCTCGCGGAAGTGAGCGAGAACCTCATCGCAGGATTGCTCTCCATCGGCGAAACCCTGCGAATGGGCATAGCCCGAGCTGGTGGTCGCCAGCGCCTTGAAGCCGAGCCCCTGGAGATAGCGCGCGCTGCCGACGTTCCACGGATTGGGAATGACGAAGCAGCCGCTTTGGTGCAGCGCGCGGAACGTGCGGCGTTTGTCGGATATGTTCATCCAATGGCCTCAACGAGTCGATGGTGGGTTGACGACGCTATTTCGCGGATTTCTTCCACTCGGCGTGCTCGCGGGCGACAAATTCCGTCGCCGCTTCAGCGTGGCGCGGAACCAGCGCTGTTTGCGTTTCGCCAGGTCCTTGCGTATGGCGTCACGCCGGTCGCGCACGCCGAGATGCACGGCGGCGAGATCTCGGCCCATGGCCCAGAGCAGGTCGGGATGCAGCAGGCGCGACGCGTCGCGCCGGTCGGCGACATCGATCTTGCGGTTGTTCGGCGACAGCCGCCGGATCAGCACGATTTCCGGTTGCCTTGTACCATGGGTCGGGCGAGCGGTAGTTGCCGCGGGCAATGTCGTTGAGGCGCAGGCGTTGCGCCGTCGCCATGCGCGCGCGTCCAGCCGGAAGGAACCAGCGCCTTGCATTCGCGCAGCAGCGGTCCGTCGCTGCCAGCTGCCATAGCCGACCCAACGCGGGCGTCCGAGGCTGCCGGTTCCCGCGGTGCGCGGCCAATAAGCCAAGGTGATCGACGGGTCCGGCAGCGCTTCGGCGAACAGCTTGAGCCAGCGGGCCGGCGGCGGCTCGGAATTCTTTTTCGCCAGCAGGTCGCGATACTGGTTCTCGATCTTTTGCCAGAACATGCGCGCGCTCGGCTTCGCGGACCACGAAGCGTGTGCGCAGCCACATGTGCTGGCGATCGAGCACAAAGGCTTCGGGCGCATCGATGCCGTGCTCATAGCCTTCGAAGATATTCACACAAATCGCCTTGAGCGAAAGCTGGTTTGTGCTACTTGCCAATGCTGCGCTGGCCGCCAGCCGGACCAGATCCAGGATATAGGGCATCTCGGCGGCTTCGTCGTAGTCGTTGACGCCCCAGACCACTCGGCCTTCCTCGTCGCGCCAGGTGCCGAAATTTTCCAGATGAATGTCGCCGACCGCCAGCACTGACGGCGCGTCCGCGATATCGGGGCACACGTCGAGGATCGTTTCCGCCCACCGCCAATAGGTGGCGCGCAGGAAGGCGAAGGCGCTTTCGCGCATCTTCTTGTGCTTACGCGCGAGGTCGCCCTCGACAATAGCGCCGTGCAGCTGGGCGGTGAGCCAACGCTCGTATTCCCGGTTTGCGGCCCGAATGCCCATGGGCGCCCCATCACCCCGATAATTTTGTCGTGAGGATGCGCCGAACCGAACGGCAATTGCAATCGGCTGTGCGGCGTGGGCAAGAATTATGACAGCCATCGGCGGCCGGCCGGCGCTGCCCCGTGGTTGCGTTCGGATTTGATTTTCCCGGCTTGATCGGGTGAACTGCCGACCATTGCGGCGGCGTGCCCCGGCTTAAGGGGTGGCCGGCGCTCCGGGAGTAACGCAATGCTGCGTACCATCGCGGCCTTCGACCGCATCGGCGAGGAAAATGCCTTCGCGGTGCTCGCCCGCGCCAACGCGCTGGTCGCGCAGGGCCGCGACATCATCAATCTCGGCATCGGCCAGCCGGACTTCCGCACGCCCGACTTCATCGTCGAGGCGGCGATCAAGGCGCTGCGCGACGGCCACCACGGCTACACGCCGGCGAACGGCATTCCGCCGCTGCGCGAGGCGGTGGCCGCCGACCTGCACAAGCGCTTCAAGGTCGAGGTCTCGCCCGACAGCGTGATGATCATGCCGGGCGGCAAGCCGACCATGTTCATGTCGATCCTGATGTTCGGCGAGCCGGGCGCGGAAATCCTCTATCCCGATCCGGGCTTTCCGATCTATCGCTCGATGATCGAGTTCACCGGCGCCAAGCCCGGTGCCGGTGCCGATCCGCGAGGAGAACGGCTTTGCCTTCTCGGCGGAAGAGACGCTCAAGCTGATCACGCCGAAGACGCGGCTGCTGATCCTCAATTCGCCGGCCAATCCGACCGGCGGCGTCACCGGCAAGGCGGAAGTCGACAAGCTGGTCGCCGGCCTGGAGAAGTGGCCGGACGTCGCCGTCATGTCGGACGAGATCTACGACCACATGGTCTATGACGGCGAGACGCATGTCTGCCTGCTGTCCTATCCGTCGATCCGCGACCGGCTGATCCTGCTCAACGGCTGGTCGAAGACCTATGCCATGACCGGCTGGCGGCTCGGCTATGCGGTGTGGCCGGGCAAGCTCTACGACTATGCGCGCAAGCTCGCGGTCAATCTGCATTCCTGCGTCAACGCGTCGGCGCAATATGCCGGGCTTGCCGCGCTCAAGGGTCCGCAGGACGAGGTGCACGAAGATGGTCGCCGAATTCGACAAGCGCCGCAAAGTCGTGGTCGAGGGCCTCAACAAATTGCCCGGCGTGTCCTGCGCGACGCCGAAGGGCGCGTTCTACGCCTTCCCCAACATCAAGCGCACCGGCTGGAAGGCGAAGGCGCTGGCGTCGTCGCTGCTGGACGATGCCGGCGTCGCCATCATCGGCGGGCCGGACTTCGGCATTCTCGGCGAGGGCTATGTGCGGCTGTCCTACGCCAACTCGACCGAGAACATCCTGAAGGCGCTCGACCGCATGGGCGAATTCCTGGCGAGCCGCAAGGCGGCGTAACGTTTCCGCGGCCGCTGCGCCCGTCACGACGGAAATGGCGATTTGCCCGCTGCCGGCGGCGCAGCGGATTGTCGGCTTGGCTGATGCGTACGTCGCGCACCGGATAGGGGATTTCGAATGCCTCGCGCTTGAAGCGTATCCCACAGCGCCAGCAGCACCTTGCTGCGCACATTGGTGACGCCGTCGACCGGATCGCGGATCCAGAAGCGCAAGATCGAAATTCGAGCGAGGATGGCGCCGAATGCCTTGAGCATGGCAGACCGGCGCCGGCGTGGTCAAAACGCGCTCCATCCGATGCGCCGCCTCGACCGCCAGCTCGCTGCACCTTGTGCGGGTCGCGGCGTAGGTCACGCCGAACTCGACGTCGAGCCGCACTTGATCGTTGGAATAGGACCAGTTGATCACGCGCTGGGTGACGAAGTCCTCGTTCGGAATCAGGAATTCGCGGCCGTCGCGCGTGACCACCGAGGTATAGCGCGCGCCCATGGTGTCGACCCAGCCGAAACTGTCGCCGACCGAGATCACGTCGCCCGGCTTGATCGACTTGTCGGCGAGCAGAATGATCCCGCTCACCAGATTGGAGACGATCTTCTGCAAGCCGAAGCCGAGGCCGACGCCGACCGCGCCGGAGAAGAAGGCGAGCGCGGAGAAATCGATGCCGACCGTCGACAGCGCGATGACGATCGCGAAGGTGATCAGCAGCAGGCGGATCAGCTTGCCGATCAGCACCTGGATCGACGGCGTCAGGTCGGCGGTGTTGCGCACGCGCCGGTCGAGGAAGTCGCTCGCCGCATTCGCCGCCCACAGCGTGAGCATCAGCAGGACGGAGGTCTTGATCACCAGCAGCGGCGTCACCCGCAAGCCGCCGATCACCACCCCGATCGAATCGAGCGCGGTCATGGTCGGCTGCAGCAGGCCGAGAATGCTGAGCGCGGCGATCGTCCAGGCCGACACCGCCACCAGCCGGTAGACGAACGGATTGCGGATCAGGCCGGCGACCAGCGCGATCACCACCCAGGCGGTGGCGAGGCTGGAGGCGACGCCGAGCAGATAGGAGCGGTTCGGCGAGGTCAGCGACAGCATGCACCGCGTGCATGACCGCGACCACCAGCACGAAAATGATGGTGCCGAGATTGGCCAGCAGCAGCCGTGCGAATTCGCGCAGGAAAGGCGGCCAGCCCAGCGGTCAGCGCGGCGAGGTCGAGCCGGCGGCGGATCAGCGAGGCGGCGAGCGTTCCGACGATGGCGGCGAGCAGAATCAGGCCGAATTGGAGCAGCAGCCGCAGCGACGTCAGTTCGGTGCCGACGGTGCGCAACGCGTCGGCGATGGTGGCGGTCAACTGCTGGACGTCGTCCATGCCGCGCTCCCGGCTCGAGCCCCTTGGAAATCGCCCGCAAAGCGGATCAATATCAGATCGGGCCGGCGCCCGGCATCCGCCGCGGCAGGCAGTAAGAGGTTATGCACATGTACGACCGGGGATTGTCGGAAGAACAGCGGATGATGCGGCAGAGCTGCCACGATTTCGTCGATGACGTGGTGCTGCCCTTCATCAAGCAGAACTGGCAGCGCGAATGGTCGATGGTGCCGGAAGACCGGCTGCCGGTGAGCATCCTGGAGGGCGCCGAGAAGATCGGCATCCGCACCCTGGGCGTGCCGGAGGAATACGGCGGCGTGGAACTGGAAAAGGGCACCGAGGTCCGCACCTTCGCCCTGGTCGCCGAGGAAATCGCGCGCGGCGATTCAGGCCTTGCCGACAAGCTGGTGCAGAACTGGAAAGTGTCGGTGCTGTTGCGCCAGTTCGCGCCCAAGCATTTGCAGGAGAAATGGTTCAAGCGGCTGGTCGCGGAGCCGAAATTCCTGATGGCGCATTGCCTGACCGAGCCGCGCGGCGCCTCCGACCGCTGGCTGCCCTACAACGTGCCGGAAGCGGCGATGCAGACCAAGGCGGTGAAGGCCAATGGCGGCTGGGTGATCAACGGCCGCAAGCAGTTCATCTCCAACGGCTACGACGCCAGCCTCTATGTCGTCTATGCCAACACCAATCCCAAGGTCGGCATGTTGCAGGGCACCTCGTCGTTCCTGGTGCCGCGCGAGACCAAGGGCTTCACGGTGGCGCGCTGCAACGAGACGCTCGGCTGCCGCTTCATGAACAACGGCGAGATGGTGTTCGAGGACATGTTCGTGCCGGACGATCATCTGCTGGTGCAGGACAGCGCGCTGGGTTCGGCCGGCGTCTATTTCCGTCCCGGCAAGATCATCCAGGCGGCGAAGAATCTCGGCGTCGGCGTGCGCGCCTTCGAGGCGACGGCGGAATATGTGCAGAACTACGTGCAGGGCGGCCGCATCCTGATCAAGCATCAGGCGGTGGCGCTTGCGGCTGGCCGACATGGCGACCAAGATCGAGGCGGTGCGCGCGCTGCTCGATCGCGCCGCGCAGGCGGTCGACGACAACGCGCCGGAGGCCGAGACGCTGGTCAACATGGCCAAGATGTTCGCCTCGGAAGAGATCATGAAGGTCGCCCAGCACGCGGTCGAACTGCACGGCGGCAACGGCATCATGCTCGATTTCGGCATCGAGAAGGTGCTGCGCGACGCCGTGATCTTCCTGCACATGGACGCGACCGTCGACATCTCGAAATTCAAGATCATCAAGAACATGTTCCCGCAGACCGCGGGCAAATATGCCGGGCCGGAATAGATCGTCAGCGCAGCGCGAAGCGGAAGCCGATCACGACGATCACCAGGCCGATGAGCTGCGCAAGGCTCGGCACCACGCCGAGCGCGAGATAGCCGATGATCAGCGAGAAGCCGGGCACCAGCGCGGGAAACGTCGCCGCGCGCCCGGCGCCGAGCAGGATCACCGCGCGCGCGAACAGAAAGATCGGCAGCACGCCGGCGAGAACTCCCTGCACCACGGCCTGCAGCAGGTTTTCGGCCAGGCTCATGCGCAGGATGCCGTCATAGCCGACGAGCAGCGCGTGCAGCGGCGCGAACACCACAATCGACAGCGCGCCGACCACCGCGATCGCGCGCGTGCCGGAAACGCGCCAGTAGCGCAGCAGGATGCCGAAGATCGCCCAGAACAGGCCGGCGGTGGCGAACAGCAGATCGCCGCCGACGCCGTGGCTGCCGATGGTGGTGAGCGATTCAGCGCCGAACACCAGCAGGCCGGCAATGATCGTCGCGCCGCCGATGATGCGCTGCAGCGTCGGCCGCTCGCCCAGCACCAGCGTGGCGAGGATCAGCCCCGACAGCGCCGCGCAGGCCGGCTGGATGGTGGTGCCGTGGCCGAGCGGCACCAGCATGAATCCGGTATAGGCGATCATGGCCTGCGGCGGGCCGGAGAGCACGCTCATCAGTCAGACCGCGGCCCCAGCCGATGCCGCCGAGGTCGACGATGCCGTCGCGCAGGACGAGCGGCATCAGCAGCAGCCCGGACCAGAGAAAGCGGTGCAAAGCGAGATCGGCGGGCGAAAAGCCGACGGCGATGCCGTGCTTGGCGGCGACGAAGCCCGCCGCCCAGCCGAGCGCGGCGCCGATGCCGCACAGCGCCCCGATCAGGATGCCGGAAGACCGCGCGCAGGTTGGCTCTTTACGTCCACGGCAATGACCTCGGGCTAGTGCGCAGGTGACTTGTGCAGGGCTGATACTCTAGGATCGCGGCGTAAGTCCAATCGCGAAATCAAAACATCATATCACCGGGATGGAAAGCTCATGGCGAAGTCGCGCAAAGTCATCATTACCTGTGCCGTTACCGGCTCGATCCACACGCCGTCGATGTCGCCGCATATGCCGGTGACCGCCCAGCAGATCGCCGATGCCGCCATCGGGGCGGCCGAGGCGGGCGCGGCCATCGTCCATCTGCATGCGCGCAACCCGAAGGACGGCCGTCCCGATCAGTCGCCGGAGGCCTTTGCCCCGTTCCTCAAGGTGATCAAGCAGCGCTCGAACGTGGTGGTGAACATCACCACCGGCGGCGCGCCGACCATGACGGCGGAGGAGCGCGTCAAGCCGGCCGCGACCTTCAAGCCGGAAGTGGCCTCGCTCAACATGGGCACGATGAATTTCGGGCTCTACCCGATGATCCCGCGCTACAAGGGCAAGTTCAAACACGACTGGGAAGAGCCGTATCTGGAAGGTTCGCGCAAGGGCATGTTCAAGAACACCTTCGCCGACATCGAATACATCCTCAACACCTGCTCCGAGAACAACACCCGCTTCGAGATCGAGTGCTACGACATCGGCCATCTCTATACGCTGCGGCATTTCCTCGACCGCGGCGTGATCAAGCCGCCGCTGTTCGTGCAGTCGGTGTTCGGCATCCTCGGCGGCATCGGGGCGCATCCCGAAGACGTCATGATGATGAAGCGCACCGCCGACCGCCTGCTCGGGCGAGAATTATCACTGGTCGGTGCTCGGCGCCGGCGCCAATCAGATGCGGGTCGCGGCGCAGGCGGCGGCGATGGGCGGCAATGTGCGGGTCGGCATGGAGGATTCGCTCTGGATCGGCGCCGGCAAGCTGGCCGAATCCAATGCCCAGCAGGTCACCAAGTGCGCAAGATCCTCGAGGGCCTCGGGCTCGAGATCGCATCCTCCGACGAGGCGCGCGAAATCCTCTCGCTCAAGGGCGGCGACAAGGTGGCGTTTTGACCATTCGGTAAGCGGCGACAACGTTTCACGTTGCGCTTGCGCGCGCGAATCCGTCCAATAGCGGCAGGAGATTCGCAGCCGCATGGCCTCGCTCGACACCGTCAGCATCGCCATCCTGCTCGGCAGCCTGCTGGTCATGGCCGGCATTCTGTCGAGCCTGATCGCATTGCGGTTCGGCGCGCCGCTGCTGCTGGTGTTCCTGCTGGTCGGCATGCTGGCGGGCGAGGGCGGGCCGGGCGGCCTCAAATTCGACGATGTCGCGCACCACCTATACGGTCGGCTCGATCGCGCTGGCGTTGATCCTGTTCGATGGCGGCCTGCGCACGCGCTTCGCCACCTTCCGCAACGTGCTGGCGCCGGCGGTGATGCTGGCGACGGTCGGCGTGCTGATCACCACGGCTGTTGACCGCGCCGGTCGCCAAGCTGGTGCTCGACATCGGCTGGATCCAGGCCCTGCTGGTCGGCGCGGTGGTCGCCTCCACCGACGCGGCGGCGGTGTTCTTCCTGATCAATGCGGGCGGCTTGCGGCTGCGCCCGCGCGTGCGCGCCACGCTGGAAGTGGAATCCGGCACCAACGATCCGTTCGCGGTGTTCCTGGCCTTGCTGCTGGTCGAAATCCTGCTGGTCGGCAATCAGAGCTGGTCGCATGCGCTTGGTGACGTTCGCTGCGAGATGCGATCCTCGGCTGCATCATCGGCTTCGGCGGCGGGCGCATCATCACTTTGGTGCTCAACCGGCTGGCGCTGGCGCAAGGCCTGCACGCGCCGTTCGTGGCGGTGAGCGCGCTGGTCGTGTTCGCCTTCGCCAATGCGGTGCATGCATCGGGATTTCTCGCGGTCTATCTCGCCGGCCTGGTGGTCGGCAACCGGCAGACGCGCGCGCACAATTCCGTCATCGTGTTTCTCGACGCGGTGACCTGGCTCGCGCAGATCGTGATGTTCGTGCTGCTCGGCCTGCTGGTCTGGCCGCACCGGCTGGCCGACAGTCTGGTCGGCGCGATCGCTCGTGGCGCTGGTCCTGATGCTGGTGGCGCGGCCGGTGGCGGTGTTCCTGTGCCTGGCGCCGTTCAAATTTCAATGGCGCGAGAAACTGTTCATCTCCTGGGTCGGCTTGCGCGGCGCGGTCGGAATTTTTCTCGCCTCGATTCCGCTGCTGGTCGGAATACCGGCGGCCTATCTGTTTTTCGACGTCGCCTTCGTGGTCGTGCTGTTGTCGCTTTTGGTGCAGGGCTGGACGGTGGCATTCGCGGCCCGCAAGCTCGACATCTCGTTCACGCGCAGCGATCCGCTGCCGCGCCGCGTCGAGCTCGATCTGCCCGGCCAGCTGGCGCGCGAAATCGTCGGCTATCCGGTTGCCGCCAATAGTCCGTATCTGCGCCGCGGGCTCATTCCGAACTGGGCGCGGCCGACTTTGGTGGTGCGCAACGAGGAGATCCTGACGCCGGTGGAAGCCGATCCGGTGCGCGAGGGCGACTATGTCTATCTGCTGGCGCCGCCGGAGAAGGCGCAGGCGCTCGACCGCTTCTTCGTCAAGATGCCGCCGCCGGCGTCGCCCGACCCGCGGCTGCTCGGCGATTTCTTCGTGCCGGGAACCGCGACGCTCGGGGCGCTGGCCGAAATTTACGGCCTGCAAGTCGCCGCCGACCATACCGAAGTATCGCTTGCCGACTATTTCGCCGAAAATCTCGGCCGCCGGGTGAAAACGGCGACATCGTCGAGCTGGGCCCGATCGCGCTGCTGGCGCATAAAGTCGAGAATGGCCGCGTGACCACCGTCGGCCTAAGGCTGGCCGAACCGGAAGAGCCGACCGACTTGGTCGGCCGTATCAAAGCGCTTTGGAACCGGCTGCAGAAATGGATTGGCTAGACTAAAGCACGCGCCGCGCCAGTGCCGGCCCGTGCTGCACCAGCCAGGCGCCGCCGAACAACACCGCAGTCCAGAACAGATCGCCGATCACGGTCTTGTCGAGGAACGGCAGCGCCGCGATGTAGCATTGCGTCAGCCCCTGCAGGTCGAGCGGATAAATTCCGCTGAACAGCCCAGACCGCGAAATTCGATGGCCACGAAGAAAATCAGCGAGCACGACAGCATCGCCGCCACGATCGGAATAGCTCCGCGCCAGCGGCGCGTGAGCATGCCCGCGAACGCCGGCAGCGTAGTGGCGGCGAAGACCACCAGCGTGATCCGCCAGTCGTCGCCCGCGAGCGCGAGATTGCTCAGTGCGATGGCGGCGAGCGGCACGATCACGGCCAGCGCCGGAATGCGCAGCATCCGGCCGGCGAACAGGGCACTGGCCGCGACTGGCCAGAAGCCCGGAGCATGCGGCAGCAGGCGGGCAGCCACGTCGAATCCGATCAGGAAGGCGACCAGTGCCAAATCCATCCACAGGTCGGTGCGGGTTTTGTTCGGCTGCATCGCGGTCGGGTCCTTATGCGTTACGTTCGCCAGTTCATAGCATGATCGAGGGCAGGTTTCCTACCGACCTCGAATAGTCCGCCATTCATGGCCTTATTGTGTGCGGCTTTCAACCCATTCGGCAATGATCCCCGCCAGCGCGTCGAGGCCGTCAGTCAGCGCCGCCGGGCCTGGTTGCAGGATCAGTGCCGACTTGATCTCGCGCAGCCAGCCGGTGGCGACCGCGGGAACTTGGGCAAAACCCGCCCGCGCGGCGACCTTCGCGGCTACGAATTTCTTGCCGCACCACGAGCCGATGATGATGTCGGGCTTGGCCGCGATCACGTCGGCGGCCGACACGATGCGGTCCTTGGCGTTCTTGCGCGTGGCAAGTTCCGGGAACACCTCGATGCCGCCGGCGGCCTCGATCAGTTCCGATACCCATGCAATGCCGGAGATCATCGGCTCGTCCCATTCCTCGAAATAGACCCGCGGCCGGCGGGCCAGGCGCAGGCTACGCTCATGCACCGCATCGACATGTGCGGCCAGCCGGCGGGCTACCGCGTCAGCCTTCTCGGGCGCGCCGACCAGCGCGCCGAGCGTGCGGATCATGTCGAAGATGCCGGCGACGTCGCGCTGATTGAAGGCGTGGACCGCGATATTGGCGCGGATCAGCGCGGCGACGATGTCGGCCTGCAAATCGGAAAACGTCAGCACTAGGTCGGGCTTGAGCGCCAGAATCTTTGGCACGTCGGCGGAGATGAAGGCGGAGACGCGCGGCTTCTCGCGCCGCACTTCGGGCGGCCGCACCGCATAACCGGAGACGCCGACAATGCGGCGGTCCTCGCCGAGGAGATAGAGCGTCTCCACGGTTTCCTCGGTCAGGCAGACGATTCGCTCCGGTGGAAACATCGCGGCATCATACACCGAAGGCTTCGGTTTTCACGGAAAGCAAATGTAGACAGCCGAACCAGGTTTGGTACGATGATTGCTCACGCCCGTCGTAAACGGCCGTGCATGCCCCGAGACGATGGCCTCATGGGGCGCTGCGCTCCGAAACTTGATCTTGCAGCGCGCGCGTCGCGCCATCGGATTCTTATGCCGGACCCCGTCCATATTCTGCTCGCCGCCTGCATGTTCGTGGGGGCGGCGCTTTATTCGTCCGTCGGCCATGCCGGCGCGTCGGCGTATATTGCATTTATGGCGCTGTTTTCCGTTCCGCCCGCGGTAATGCGGCCAACGGCGCTGACCTTGAATATACTCGTCGCGACCTTTGCATCCTATCGATACACGCAGGCTGGTTATTTTCGCTGGCGCGTCGTGTGGCCGTTTTTGCTCGGCTCGCTGCCTTTTGCGTTCATAGGTGGCGGCATCCAACTGCCCGGCGAATATTACCGGGCCATCGTCGGCGGCGTCCTGATTCTGGCCGGGCTCAGGATGCTATGGGCGGTGCATCTTTATGCGAAGCGCGAGATCCATGATCCCCCGATCTGGCTGAGCGTGCTGTTAGGCGTCGGCATTGGATTTCTTTCGGGCCTTACCGGAACGGGCGGCGGAATCTTTTTATCGCCGGTGATCATTTTTCTCGCCTGGTCCGACCTGCGAACGACGTCCGGTATTGCGGCAGTATTTATTTTTGGTAATTCGATTGCCGGACTGCTTGGCAACTACGCGATTGTCCGCTCGCTTCCAGACGAATTGCCGATGTACATCGTTGCCGTCATGCTTGGGGCCTTGATTGGGACCGCCTTTGGCACGAAGTTCTCAATAATTTACATTCGGCGGGCGCTTGGGGTCGTCTTGATTATTGCCGGGCTAAAACTGATTGGCGTGTATTAATTCTGCCGGTCGGCCTTGCGAGAAGACGTGCCGTATGGCGGAATTGCAGTCCATGGACGCCGAGTTCGACACCATCATCGTAGGCGCGGGCTCGGCCGGTTGCGTCCTGGCCAACCGGCTGTCGGCCGATCCCAGCAAGCGCGTGCTGCTGCTGGAGGCGGGCGGCCGCGACAACTGGATCTGGTTTCACATCCCGGTCGGATACCTGTTTGCCATCGGCAATCCGCGCGCCGACTGGATGTTGAAGACCGAGCCGGAGCAAGGTCTCAATGGCCGCAGTCTGAATTATCCACGCGGCAAGGTGATCGGCGGCTCCTCCGCCATCAACGGCATGATCTACATGCTCGGGCAATCCACCGACTACGACCAGTGGCGCCAGCTCGGTCTGCCGGGCTGGTCGTGGGACGACGTGCGGCCGTTCTTTCGCAAGCACGTCGATCATTTCCTGAAGGACAGCGAGCACCACGCCGCCGGCGGCGAATGGCGGGTCGAATATCCGCGGCTGAGCTGGGAGATTCTCGACGCATTCCGCGACGCGGCCAATCAATACGGCATTCCGTCGGTCGCCGACTTCAATACCGGCGACAACGAAGGCATCTGCTATTTCCACGTCAACCAGAAGCGCGGCCGGCGCTGGTCCGCCGCGCGCGGCTTCCTCAAGCCCGTCTTGCACCGGCAAAATCTTCGTCTCGAAACCGGCTGCCTGGTTGAGGGTCTCGATTTCACCGGCAGGCGCGCCACTGGTGTGCGCTGGCGGCAGAACGGCGTTGCGCGCGCCGCGCGCTGCCGCGGCGAGGTGATCCTGGCCGCCGGCGCGATCGGCTCGCCGCATCTGTTGATGCTGTCGGGCATCGGCCCTGCCGCGCAGCTTTCGCAGTTCGGCATCCCGGTCAAGCTTGACAAGCCCGGCGTCGGCGCCAACCTGCACGATCATTTGCAGCTGCGGATGATCTTTAAGGTGTCGGGCGTCAAGACGCTGAACGAAACTTACCGGTCGATGATCAACCGTGCTGGCATGGGGCTCAATTACGTGCTGCGCCGGCGCGGCCCGATGACCATGGCGCCGTCGCAGCTCGGCGCCTTCACGCGCTCCGATCCGACCCAGGATCGCGCCAATATCCAATACCACGTGCAGCCGCTGTCGCTCGACAAGTTCGGCGAGCCACTGCATCCGTTCGCGGCCTTTACGGCGAGCGTTGCGAATATCCGGCCGACCAGCCGCGGCGCGCTCACGCTCAAGTCCAATGATCCGGTGCAGCCGCCGGCGATCAAGCCGAATTATCTGTCGACGCCGGAGGACCGCCGTGTCGCCGCCGATTCGATCCGCGTCACGCGCAAAATCGTCGCCCAGCCGGCGCTGCGAAAATATTTACCGGTCGAATTTCTGCCCGGTGCGTCGGCGCGCGATAGCGACGAAGCCGCATTGGAAAAAGCCGCCGGCGATATCGGCACCACCATCTTCCATCCCGTCGGCACTGCCCGCATGGGTCGCGACGACGACGTGCGCGCGGTGGTCGATGCGCGCTTGCGGGTGATCGGGATCGAGGGCTTGCGCGTGATCGACGCTTCGGTGATGCCGTCGATCACCTCCGGCAACACCAATTCGCCGACCATGATGATCGCCGAAAAGGGCGCGGCGATGATTCTGGAAGATCGTATGCGTTGATCGTCAAGATGCACAGCAAAGGAGACGTGCGATGAATTTATTCGAACGAATTAAAGCGATCCTGCTGGAGCCGAAGTCAGAGTGGGCGGTGATCGGTCGCGAGCCGGGCGATTTCGGCTATCTGTTCTATACCTATGTCGCCTACGTCGCCGCGATCCCGCCGGTCTGCACCTTCATCGGCACTGTGATCATCGGCTGGGGGTCGTACCGCGTCGGGCTGGTGAGCGGATTGATCCACGCGATCATTGCCTACGTGCTGACGCTGGTCGGCGTCTTTGTGGTGGCCTACATCATCGACTTCCTCGCCGGATACTTCGGCGGGCAAAAGAATATCGACAATGCCATGAAGGTGTCGGCCTATGCGCCGACCGCGGCCTGGGTTGTCGGTGTCTTCAACCTCATTCCGCCGCTCGCCATCCTGGGCATCCTGGGACTCTACAGCCTTTATCTGCTGTACACCGGCATTGCCGCGCTGATGAAACCGCCGGCTGATAAGGCGATCATCTATACGATCGCGGTCGTGGTCTGCGTGATCGTGGTCTGGTTCCTCATCTTCTACGTGATCATCGGTACCTTGTTTTCTCTGTGATCATCGGCTCCGTATTCGGATGGCGCGATGATGTAGTTCAGGGCAACGCCTTGAGGTGCCGGATCGGCCGGCCGGGGGCGATCGCCTGCGCGGCGGCGACGATGGCGTTGGCGTCGATGCCGTAGTGCCGGTAGAGCTCGGCGAGCGATCCGGTCTGGCCGAAATGCTCGACGCCGAGCGGGCGCACGCGGTGGCCGCAGACCGCGCCGAGCCAGGCCAGCGTCGCCGGATGGGCGTCGAGCACGGTGACCATGCCGCAATGGGCCGGCACGTCGGCGAGCAGCCGCTCGATATGCGAGCGCGCATGCACGAGGCCGCGTTCGCGCGCGCGCTGCGCGGCGGTCCAGCCGGCATTGAGCCGGTCGGCCGAGGTGACGGCGAGCAGGCCGACGTCGCGGCGGTCTTCCGCCATCAGGCCGACGGCTTCAATCGCTTCCGGCGCGATCGCGCCGGTATAGGCGACCACCACCTGGCAATTCGGCCCGGGCGAGCGCTGCCAATAGGCGCCATCGACGATTTGCTGGCGTAGCTCCGGCGTCATGGTCCGTTGGATCTGCTCGACTGGCCGCGTCGACAGCCGCAGATAAACGGAGCCGCCGGTTTCGTCGCGCAGCCAATTGCGCTCTGAGATTTCGCCGCCATTTTTCTGAATGTAGGAAAAGGCCCAGCCGAGGATAACCGCGAGCTCATCGACATAGGCCGGCTCGAACGCCGCCAGCCCGTCCTGCGCGAGACCGATCAACGGCTCGGCGATCGATTGATGCGCGCCGCCTTCCGGCGCCAGTGTGATGCCGGACGGCGTCGCCACCAGGATGAAACGCGCATCCTGGTAGCAGGCGTAATTGAGCGCATCGAGGCCCCTTGCAATAAAAGGATCATACAGCGTGCCGATCGGCAGCAGCCGCTCGCCGTTGATCGAATGCGAAAGACCGAGCGCCGACAGCAGGATGAACAGGTTCATCTCGGCAATGCCAAGCTCGATATGCTGGCCCTTGGGCGAGAATTCCCAATTGAAGGTCGACGGAATGTGTTCGCTCTTGAAGGTGTCTGCCATGGCTTGGCGCGCGAACAGGCCGCGCCGGTTCACCCAAGGTCCGAGATTGGTGGACACCGTCACGTCCGGCGACGTGGTGACGATGCGGCGCGCGAAGTCATCATCGCCGCGGCCGATCTCGTTGAGCAGAGCGCCGAAGCCGGTCTGCGTCGACATCACCGGCTGAATAGTGACGGCGAGGCTCTCCGGCACGTCGATCGTGGGCGCGGTGAGATTTCGTGCCTTATCGGCCGCGAACGGTACGCGGTCGAGGAACGCCTGCAGTTGCTCCGCCGGCAGCGCGAGCCCTTCGAACGCATCCCATTCATGGCCGGGCCGCACGCCCATCTTTTGGCGGAATGTTTCCATCTGCGCCGGCGTCATCAGGCCGGCATGGTTGTCCTTGTGGCCGGCGATCGGCAGGCCGAAGCCCTTGACCGTGTAGCAGATGAAGCAGGTCGGCTTTTCCGGATCGGCGCCGTGCAAGGCTTCGAGCACGGACGGCAGGTCGTGGCCGCCGAGATTGTTCATCAGCGCGGCAAGCTGCTCGTCGGTGCGCTTCTCGATCAGCCGCGTCACCTCGCCCTGGTCGCCGATCTCGTCGTTGAGCCGCTTGCGCCAGGCGCCGCCGCCGGCGAACACCAGCGCCGAGTAGAGCTGGTTGGGGCAATTGTCGATCCATGCCTTAAGCCGCTCGCCGCCGGGCTCCTTGAACGCGGCCTGTTGCAGCGAACCGTATTTCAGGATCACCACGTCCCAGCCGAAATTCTTGAACAGCTGCTCGTAGCGCTCCCACAGTCCTTCGCGCACGACGGCGTCGAGGCTCTGACGGTTGTAGTCGATAATCCACCAGCAATTGCGCAGGCCCTGCTTCCAGCCTTCGAGCAGCGCCTCGAAAATATTGCCCTCGTCGAGTTCGGCGTCGCCGACCAGCGCCACCATGCGCCCCTCCGGCCGGCTCAAACCCCAGCCATGCGCGCGCACGTAATCCTGCGTGAGCGAGGAGAACAGCGTCTGCGCCACGCCCAGGCCGACCGAGCCGGTGGAGAAATCCACGTCGTCGGCATCCTTGGTGCGCGAGGGGTAGCTCTGCGCGCCCTTGTAGCCGCGGAAGGCCTCCAGCCGCTCGCGCGTCTGCTTGCCGAGCAGGTACTGGATGGCGTGGAAGATCGGGCTGGCATGCGGCTTCACGGCCACGCGGTCCTGCGCGCGCAGCACGTCGAAATAGAGCGCGGTCATGATGGTGGCGAGCGAGGCGCTGGAGGCCTGATGGCCGCCAACCTTCAGGCCGTCGCTGCTTTCGCGCAAGTGATTGGCGTTGTGGATGGTCCAGCTCGCGAGCCAGAGCACCTTCTTTTCCAGTTCGCGCAGGACGTCGATATTCTCGCGCATAGTGTCAAGTGTAGCGCGATCATGACGGCGCGGAAACAACGGCGTCGCGAATTGGAAGTTGAATCAGTGGCCGCTGATCTGAACCGGTTTGCGGTCCGGCGCATCGAGCACGGTTTTGCATGCCGGCGGCAGTTCGGCCATCGACAGCCCCTTGGACGGCTTGTTTGGCGACGATACCGTCGATTTGTTCGTATTCAGGACCTTGTCGGAGAACCAGTGGGCGAGTTCCGCCTTGCTGCAGCCGTCGTCGCCGGGCACCGGCGGCTGGTGGCGGCAGTTCGGCGAGTCGTCCGGGCATTTCAGCCGCACATGGATGTGGTCGTGGTGGCCGAACCACGGTCGCACCTTCGCCAGCCAGCCGGGATGATTCTTCTCCTCGACGCGGCAAAGCTCCTGCTTGATCGCGGCATTGACCAGCACGCGTTCGACCTCGGGCTGCTCGGCGGCGGTCTTGATGAATTCGATGTGCTGCGGCGTCCAGGTCTTCGGATCGAGGTGCTTCCAGTCTTCGGCCACGAGATTGCTGGCCGAGATTTTCTCGCGCTCGTCATTGCTCAACACGTGGTCGGGCATCGGCATGAACCAGATATCGACGTCGAGGCCGATCTGATGGCTTAAATGTCCGAACGGCAGCGGGCCGCCGCGCGGCTGCGCCATGTCGCCGACCAGAATGCCTTTCCAGCCGGTGGCCTTGGCGGCAGCCGGCGCGAATTTTTCCAGGAACTTGACCAGGCTGGGGTGGCCCCAGTTGCGGTTGCGCGACAGCCGCATCACCTGCCAGGTCGCTCCGGTCGTGGGTAAAGCCACGCCGCCGGACAGACAGCCGCGCGGATAGTAGCCGATGGCCATGGCCTTGCCGATGCTCGGAAGCTGCTTGGCCGCGAACAGTAACTTGGCCGGCAACGAGTCTTTCTTCGGCTTCTCCGGCGGCACCGGCGTCGGTAAGTCGGCCACTGGGGCCTGCGGTTCCGCCGACGGCGCGCTTGCCACCGGCGGCGAGGTATCGGCCGGAATGCTGGCAACCGGCGGCGTGGTGTCGGGCGGCGGGATGCTGGCAACCGGTGGTGTGGTATCGGCCGGCGGCGTCGTGGCAACCGGCGAAGCTTCAGCTATGGGCGGCGCGGTCACTACCGGAGGCGTGACGGCCGGCTGCAGCGCCGCGCTTTGTTGCGCCGGTTCGGCCGGTTGCGGCGCCGCCGGTGCGGCTGGCGCGATTTGGGCCGCCGGCTTGCTGGCGGCGGGCGGAGCCGGCGCAGGCGTATCGGTCATTTGATGCACAATGGCGATGGCGCCGGCGGCGACGGCAAGCGGCAAGCCAAACAGAAGCATGATGCGCGTGAACATGACGTCTCCGATCTAGCGATTTCGGCCCCGCCTGTCAGGTTAAATGCGAGCGATGGTTTAAGCCGCCGGGCCTGGTCCCATTCCCGCCAATCACGAAAAATCGAGCATCCCCAAGGACTTTTATGGTTAACAAACCCTTTACAAAGGGTCTACCGGCAGGCGATGCTGGATCAACCGCAGCCTCTACGCGGGGCTTTTTGGGGGTCCAGTCATGCGTCGCATCGCCGTTATGGCCCTGGGCGCGCTGCTTTGCCTGGCGGCGCCCGCCAAGGCCGAGGTCGTGGTCACTGTCAGCAAATCGCAGCAGCGGCTCGCCGTCGTGGTCGACGGCGAGGAAACCTATCGCTGGCCGGTGTCCACCGGGAAGCGCGGTCACGAGACGCCGGCCGGTAAATTCCGCCCGGGCCGGCTCGAGCGGCACTGGTATTCGCGCCAATACGAACTCACGCCGATGCCGTGGGCGATGTTCTTCCATCGCGGCTACGCGGTGCACGGCACCATGGAGGCCTACAATCTCGGCCACGCGGCGTCGCATGGCTGCGTGCGGCTGCGGACGGACAATGCCGCGATCCTGTACTCGCTGGTGCGCAGGCAAGGCTTGGAAAACACCAAGGTGGTGGTGATGAACGGGCCGCTGCCAGTGCCGCCCGGCCCCACAATATCGACCGATGCCGGTACGCCGCAAACCGATGCGAACGAGCATTTCGCCAAGGCCGGCGAAGACGACGATGCCGACGCGGCAAAGAAAACCGACGACGCCGGCGCGCGGCATAACGATACCGCCGACGATGTTCGCAAACATAAGCGGTCGCGCTTCGCCAGTGCCATTGCCTATAGCGTGTCGGTGAGCAGCGACGAGCGCCAAATATTGCGGGAGCGGGAAGCCTGGCTGCGGAGTCTTGACCGCAAATATGGCATTACTCGTTAACCGAGTTTGATCTTGATGCATCAAACCCTGCCACGGTGACGGTATAAGTATGCCCGGAGTAGCCGTATGCCACGCCTTGTCATTGCATTGGTCACGATCGCTGCCTTGCTCGGCGCCGTTACGCGCGCGCAGGCCGGCATCGTCGTCACGGTCGACAAATCGGCGCAGCGCCTGACCGTCGCGGTCGACGGCTCCCCGCGTTTCACGTGGCCGGTCTCCACCGCGCGCTGGGGCTATATGACGCCGAACGGCAGCTACCGGCCGGAACGGCTCGAGCGCCAATGGTTCTCGCGCAAATACGACATGTCGCCGATGCCGCATTCGATCTTTTTCGACGGCGGCTACGCCATTCACGGCAGCTACGAGATCTCGCATCTCGGCCGGCCGGCCTCGCACGGCTGCATCCGCCTGCATCCGAAGCATGCCGCCATCCTGTTCGCGCTGGTGCAGGAGCACGTGCGCGACACCCGCATCGTGGTTACTGGCTCAAGCCCGGCTGGATTTGCGGCGCGTAGCGGCGGCGAGGGCCGGCGTACATCCCGCAATTTCGAAGAAATCTATAGCGGCCCGCCGGACGATGCCGACTTCGGGCGGCGACGCTGGCAGAATTGGCGCTAGCGCTTTTCTTCCCCTCTCCCATGGGAGAGGGAAGCGCGTTTGCCGCGCACGCTAAACATCCACCTTCAACGCCGCGATGAACGCCTCCTGCGGAATGTCGACCTTGCCGAATTGCCGCATGCGCTTCTTGCCTTCCTTCTGCTTGTCGAGCAGTTTGCGTTTGCGCGTGGCGTCGCCGCCGTAGCATTTGGCGGTCACGTCCTTGCGGAAGGCGCGCACGGTCTCGCGCGCGATGATCTTGCCGCCGATCGCGGCCTGGATCGGCACCTGGAACATGTGCGGCGGGATCAGCTCCTTCAGCTTCTCCGCCATGGCGCGGCCGCGCTGTTCGGCGCGGGTGCGATGCACCAGCATGGCCAGCGCGTCGACCGGCTCGGCATTGACCAGCATCTGCAGCTTCACCAGATCGGCTTCCTTGTAGTCGGTGAGGTGGTAGTCGAACGACGCGTAGCCGCGCGACACCGACTTCAGCCGGTCGTAGAAATCGAACACCACTTCGTTGAGCGGCAGGTCGTATTTCACCATGGCGCGATTGCCGACGTAGGTCAGCTCTTTCTGGCTGCCGCGGCGGTCCTGGCAGAGCTTGAGCACTGAGCCGAGATACTCGTCCGGCGTCAGAATCGTCGCCTCGATCCACGGCTCCTGCATCTCCAGGATCTGCGTCGGGTCCGGCATGTCGACCGGATTGTGGATCTCGATCTCGCGGCCGTCGCGCAGCTTCATCTTGTAGATCACCGACGGCGCGGTCGCGATCAGGTCGAGATTGAACTCGCGCGCCAGCCGCTCCTGGATGATTTCCAGATGCAGCAGGCCGAGGAAGCCGCAGCGGAAGCCGAAGCCGAGCGCGGCCGAGGTTTCCATCTCGTAGGAGAAGCTGGCGTCGTTGAGCCGCAGCTTGCCCATGGCCGCGCGCAAGTCCTCGAACTGCGCGGCATCGACCGGAAACAAGCCGCAGAACACCACCGGGATCGCCGGGCGGAAGCCGGGCAGCGTTTCGGTGACCGGATTGCGCTCGTCGGTGATGGTGTCGCCGACGCGCGTATCCGCGACTTCCTTGATCGAGGCGGTGAGCGCCGATCTCGCCGGGGCCGAGTTCGTCGACCGGCGTCAGCTTGGGCGTGAACACGCCGGTGCGGTCGACCTCGTGAGCGGAGTCGATGCCGATCATGCGGATGCGCTGGCCCTTCTTGAGCATGCCGTCGACGATGCGCACCAGCACGACCACGCCGAGATAAGCGTCGTACCAGCTGTCGACCAGCAGCGCCTTGAGCGGCGCGTCGCGGTCGCCCTTCGGCGGCGGCAGGCGGGTGACGATCGCTTCCAGCACCTCGGGCACGTTCTGCCCGGTCTTGGCGGAAATCTCGATGGCGTCGGAGGCATCGAGCCCGATCACGTCCTCGATCTGCTTCTTGACCGCTTCGGGCTCGGCCGCCGGCAGATCGACCTTGTTGAGCACCGGCACGATCTCGTGGCCGGCGTCGATCGCGTGATAGACATTGGCCAGCGTCTGCGCCTCGACGCCCTGGCTGGCGTCGACCACCAGCAGCGAGCCCTCGCAGGCGGCGAGCGAGCGGTTGACCTCGTAGGCGAAGTCGACGTGGCCGGGGGTGTCGATCAGATTGAGGATGTAATCCTTGCCGTCGCGCGCCTTGTAATTCAGGCGCACGGTCTGCGCCTTGATGGTAATGCCGCGCTCGCGCTCGATGTCCATCGAATTCGAGCACCTGCTCCTTCATCTCGCGCGCGTCGAGCCCGCCGGTGAGCTGGATCAGCCGGTCGGCCAGCGTCGATTTGCCGTGGTCGATATGCGCGACGATGGAGAAATTGCGGATATTCTGGATCGGGACGGCCGTCATGGCGCGCGAGATAACACTCGGGGTCGGCACCTTCAAGCGACTGAGGCTTGGGCACCGCTAATCCGCGAGCGGGAATCCAGCTAAAATGCCGATGCGATTGCCTGCTGGGTCCCCGCTTCGCGGGACGAGCGGAGTGGCGATCGAGCATGTCATGGGCGCACATGCCGCGCCCCATTCATCGCCGCCGACCGGGCGGCCGGCCGCTTCCGCGCCGCGCTGATCGATCCGGCGCGGCGCGAGCGCGCGGTGCTCGTCTCGCTCGCGGCCTATGTGGTGCTGTGGACGATCTACGGCACCATCGCCAAAGGCAGCCAGGGCCTGCATTACGACATGACCGAGGTGATCGCCTGGTCGCGCGATCTGTGCTTCGGCTATCTCAAGCACCCGCCGCTCGCCGCCTGGATCGTGTGGCTGTGGTTCAGCGTGTTTCCGCTCGCCGAGTGGTCCTATTACCTGCTGGCGATGCTGATGCCGGCGATCGCGCTGTGGTTCGCCTGGCGGCTGTCGGCGGATTATCTCGACATCGAGAAGCGCATCGTCGGTCTCGCGCTGCTCACGCTGATCCCGTTCTTCAATTTCCACGCGCTGAAGTTCAACGTCAACACCGTGCTGATGCCGGTGTGGGCGGCGACCACGTTCTGGTTTCTGCGCTCCTACCAGACGCGCAGCGCGCTTTATGCCGCGCTCGCCGGCGTCGGCGCCGCCGCCTGCATGCTGGGCAAATACTGGTCGGTGTTCCTGCTGGCGGGGCTTGATCGTCGCCGCGCTGATCGACCAGCGCCGCGCCGTCTATTTCCGCTCGGCGGCGCCGTGGATCACCGTTGCCGTCGGCCTGGTCGTGCTGGCGCCGCATCTCGTCTGGCTGGTGCAGCATGACTTTGCGCCGTTCGGCTATGCCGTGGGCATTCACGGCGCCAAGCCGTTCGCCGCGACGCGTCAGCGGCGCGCTCGGCTATCTCGCCGGCTCGGTCGGCTATGTGGCGATCCCGCTGATTGTCGTGCTGGCGATCGCGCGGCCGAGCCGGGCGACGCTCGCCGACATGATCTGGCCGGCCGATACGAACCGCCGGCTGGCGGCGGCGGCGTTCTGGGCGCCGTTCCTGCTGCCGGCCGCTCGGCGCGGTGGCGAGCGGCACCGAGATCACCTCGCTGTGGTCGATGCCGGCCTGGACGCTGCTGCCGGTGCTGCTGCTGTCGTCGCCGGCGGTGACGTGTCAGCGCGCCGACACGCGCCGCATGCTTATCGCCGCGATGGCGGTGCCGCTGATCATGCTGATCGCCGCGCCGGTGATCGCCATCATGGTGCAGCGCACCGGTCCGGCGCCGGCCGCCGCGCATGCGCGACTGCTGGCGGCACAAGATCGAGCGCGCCTGGCACGAGGCGACGCCGCAGCCGTTGCGCTTTGTCGGCGGCGATGCCGATATCGCCTATGGCGTGATCGCCTATGCGCGGCGACCGGCCGCGCGCGCTGCCCGGCCTGCCGCCGCCGAGCGAGGCGGAGCTGGCGCAAGCGGAATGGCGCTGGTGTGTTTCTGCCGAGGATTTCGGCTGCTCGCGCGCCGCCACCGCGCGCGCCCGGCAATCGCCGCATCGAGAGCGAGATCGCGCGCGATTATCTCGGGCTGCCCGGCAAGCCGCAGCGCTACACGATCGTGATCGTGCCGCCGCGGCCGTGAGGCGCGTCGTGCAATCAATACCGATAATGATCGCTCTTGAACGGGCCTTCCGGCGGCACGCCGATATAGGTCGACTGCTTCTGCGTGAGCTTGGTCAGCTTCACGCCGATCTTGTCGAGATGCAGCCGCGCGACCTTCTCGTCGAGCGGCTTCGGCAGCATGTAGACCTGGTTCTTGTACTTGCCGGGATTGGTCCACAGTTCGATCTGCGCCAGCGTCTGGTTGGTGAACGACGACGACATCACGAAGCTCGGATGCCCCATGGCGTTGCCGAGATTCACCAGCCGGCCTTCCGACAACAGGATGATGCGGTGGCCGTCGGGGAACGCGATCTCGTCGACCTGCGGCTTGATGTTGTTCCACTTCAGGTTCTTCAGCGCGTGCACCTGGATCTCGCTGTCGAAGTGGCCGATGTTGCAGACGATGGCGCGGTCCTTCATCTTGCGCATGTGCTCGATGGTGATCACGTCCACATTGCCGGTGGCGGTGACGAAGATGTCGGCGCGCGGCGCGGCGTCTTCCATGGTGACGACTTCATAGCCTTCCATCGCCGCCTGCAGCGCGCAGATCGGATCGACCTCGGACACCATCACGCGGCAGCCGGCCTGGCGCAGCGAGGCGGCCGAGCCTTTGCCGACGTCGCCGAAGCCCGCGACCATCGCCACCTTGCCGGCCATCATCACGTCGGTGCCGCGGCGGATGCCGTCGACCAGCGACTCGCGGCAGCCGTAGAGATTGTCGAACTTCGACTTGGTGACGCTGTCGTTGACGTTGATCGCCGGGAACAGCAGGCGGCCTTCCTTGGCCATCTGATAGAGCCGGTGCACGCCGGTGGTGGTCTCTTCGGTGACGCCGCGCACTTCCTTGGCGAGCTTGGTGTACCAGCCGGGCTGATCCTTCATCCGCTTCTTGATGGCGGCGAACAGCACTTCCTCTTCCTCGTTGCCGGGATGATTGAGCACCGCCGCATTGCTCTCGGCCTGCATGCCGAGATGCAGCAGCAGCGTGGCGTCGCCGCCGTCGTCGAGGATCATGTTCGGGAAGCCGCCGTCCGACCATTCGAAGATGCGGTGGGTGTAGTCCCAATAGTCGACCAGGCTCTCGCCCTTGACCGCGAACACCGGCACGCCGGCTTCCGCGATCGCCGCGGCGGCATGGTCCTGCGTCGAATAAATGTTGCAGGAAGCCCAGCGCACGTCGGCGCCGAGATGCGTCAGCGTCTCGATCAGCACCGCGGTCTGGATCGTCATGTGCAGCGAGCCGGCGATGCGGGCGCCGCGCAGCGGCTGCTCGGGCCCGTACTCCTCGCGCGTCGCCATCAGGCCGGGCATCTCGGTCTCGGCGATCGAGATTTCCTTGCGGCCGAAGTCGGCGAGCGCGATGTCCTTGACGACGTAGTCGCCGGTCTTGGCCTTTGGCTTGGCGGAAGCGGTCATGACGGTCCTATGCAACAGACGTGAACGGGCTGGATTGGCTGGACGTGCCTATAACAGGCCGCTGCCGGGCCCGCAACGCATATATAAAGATTTCTTTATGTAAAGGCGGCTAGTCCTCTTCGCCGAACCGGGTGGCGACCAGCGCACACAGCGCATCCACGGCCGGCCGCTTCCTTGCCGGTGGCCTGGATGGTGATGGTGACGCCGGGGCCTGCGGCCAGCATCATCAGGCCCATGATCGAGGTGCCGCCGACGGTTTCATGACCGCGGGTCACGATGATGGCGGCGTCGAATTGTTCGGCGGTCTGCACGAATTTGGCCGAGGCGCGGGCGTGCAGGCCCTTTTTATTGATGATTTCGACCTCGCGCACCACCGGCACGGCGTGTTCGTCGGGGGGTTTGCCGTCGGCTGAAGCGCGGCCGCTCATTTACCGTTGAGCACCCGGCTGGCGATCGTACAGTACTTGCGGCCGGCTTCCTGGGCGGCGGTCACGGCCTCCTCGAGCGGGCAGGTTTCGCGCACTTTGGCGAGCTTGATCAGCATCGGCAGATTGATGCCGGCCAGCACCTCGACCTTGGGCTGGCTCATCACCGAAATGGCGAGATTCGAGGGGGTTCCGCCGAACATGTCGGTCAGGATGGCGACCCCTTCGCCGCTATCCACGCGCTTGACCGCATCGACGATATTCTTGCGGCACTGCTCGACGTCGTCGTCGGGGCCGATGGTGATTGCCTCGATCTGGCGCTGGGGGCCGACCACATGCTCCAGCGCTGAGCGGAACTCGATGGCGAGCCGCCCGTGGGTCACTAATACGAGGCCGATCATCCCGAACTCCTCGCGGGCGCTTCGCTGCGCCGCACGAATGGGCGCACATTCAGGCCCATTCGAAGCCCCATTGCAAGGGCTCTCCTCGCTATATAGGCGCTCTGCTGCACTGCGGAAAGACGGGGCCAAGGGAGGCTCGAAAGTCGGTTTTCAGCGGGGCGATCCTAGGCCCGTTATGGTTAATTTTTCCAGCAGGATCGAGGGCGCCGGAGGTAGCGCATCTGCGCAGCCACGGTCAATCGCCAGCCGGCGCTGTCCTCAGAGCTGCCAACACCAGCGGCAGGGCCTGCATGCCGGCTGCGACCGCAAGCCGCGCAAGCGTCACCCCGGCAATGACGGTCGTTCCGGCTGCAGGCGCAGGATGCCGGGCCGCGTCCTCGGCCGCCAGATCGACGACCAGCCCGACCGCCGCCACCGGTTCGAAGGCAAGCCGCCGGATGCCGAGGCCGCGGATTTCGATCAGGCCGGCCAGCTCCGGCGCCGGGCGCACCAGCAATCGGCTCGAATGCGCTTCCACATGAGCGCGGTCGTCCGCCACCAGCCGCGCGAAGGGCAGGGCGCCTTGCGTTGATTGGCTCCCGCTTGCGCGCCAATTGGAGCAAATCCCACGCCAGCCGCGATTTGCCGGAGCCGGCGGGTCCGCGGATCAGCACCGCCTTCGGTCCGATCAGAACGGCGGAGGCGTGGATCGTTGAGGCGTCTGCCGTCATCACATCGCCGGCAGGCGCACCACGAAGCGGGCGCCGAGCACGCGCGGCGGCTCGCCGGCGGCGGCGACGCTGTTGCGGTTCTCCACCCAGATGCGCCCGCCATGGGCTTCGACGATCTGCTTGGTGATCGACAGGCCGAGACCGGAATTCTGCCCGAAGCCCTGGTGCGGGCGGTCGGTGTAGAAGCGCTCGAAGATCTTATCCAAGGCTTCGGCCGGATGCCGGGGCCGTCGTCATCGACCACGATCTCGACCTCGTTCTTCAGCCGGCGGCAGGTGATGCGCACGGTGCCGCCGGGCGGCGAGAACGAGCGGGCATTGTCGACCAGATTGCTGACCACCTGGCCGAGCCGCAAGTCGTGGCCGGGCACCTGGAAATTCGCCGGTCCGCCGCCCTCGAAGGCGAGCGTCACGGTCACGTCGTCGGTGCGGACTTCGTTGGCCGCCTTCACCAGCGCCGTCGAGCAGCTTGGCGAGATCGACGGTGGCGACTTCCTGGCGCTGCAGCTCGGCATCGAGCCGGCTGGCGTCGGAAATATCCGTGATCAGCCGGTCGAGCCGCTTCACGTCATGCTCGATCACGTCGAGCAGCCGCTTGCGGTTTGCTCGGTCTTGGCCATCGGCAGCGTTTCCACCGCCGAGCGCAGCGAGGTGAGCGGATTGCGCAATTCATGCGCGACGTCGGCGGCGAAGCTCTCGATCGCCTCGATGCGGGAATAGAGCGCGTTGGTCATGTCGCGCAGCGCGCCGGACAGATGGCCGATTTCGTCGCGCCGGCGGGTGAAATCCGGGATCTCGACGCGGGTGCGGATGCGCCGGCGCACGCGCTCGGCGCCTTCGGCAAGCCGGCGCACCGGGCCGGCGATGGTGCCGGCGAGCAGCATCGAGAGCACCACCATGACGCCGGCGGCGACCAGGAACACCTTGACGATGGCGAGCCGCTCGGCCTCCACCATGTCGTCGATGTCGGCGCCTTGCGTCGACAGCATCAGCGCGCCGCGCACGGCGCGGAAGCGCTGCACCGGCACCGCCACCGAGACGATCACCTCGCCGCGGTCGTTGACCCGCACCATGCTGGCATGCAGCCCGTTGAGCGCCTGCGCGATCTCGGATAGCCCTTGCCGTTCTCCGGTCCGAGTTCCTTGTAGAGCGGAAGATCGCCGCGGCCGAACCAGCGGCGGATGGCGATGAAGGCGCGCTCCATGATGCCGGGCTTTTCCGCGGTCGGCGCCGGCAGGTCGAAGCGCAGCACGTCGCCGCGGCCGTACAGATTGCGGCTGTCGATGATCAGCACGCCGTCGCGGTCATAGATGCGCGCGCGCGTCTTGGTCGGCGACACCAGCCGGCGCAGCACCGGCGCGACCCGCTCGGGGTTGATCGGGAATTCGATGCCGGAGAGCGAGTCGTCGGCCGGCCCGTAGCTTTCGCCGGCCTGCAAATCCAGCAGCCGGTCGGGATCGATGGTGATGGAATCGGTTTCCACCGTGGCGGAGGCGGCGATCGCGCCGGCGATGATCTCGCTCTGCACCAGCAGACTTTGCACGCGCGCGTCGATCAGGCCGGCGCGGAATTGCGACAGATAGAGCACGCCGATGACCAGCGCGACCAGGCCGGTGAGATTGAGGAAGACGATGCGGCGGGTGAGGCTGGAGAAACTTTGCGAAACGAAGAAATGCCAGGCCGAGCGCGCGATTCTCCGGACCGCGTCGAAGCGCTTGCGTTCGACGCGCGGCGTCTCCGCGCCGCGCCGTTCGGCTTCGGCCTTTTGCGCCTGGATTTCCGCGGTTCGATCGAGCACGTCGTTCAATCCAGCCGGGTTGATCGTGGGCCACTCGTTGGCCCGTTGGATTTTACCGCAAGCCGCGACGCTTCGTCAGTCCACCGTTCGCATTAATAAATATGCGTCACGCTTCCTTGAAGCGATAGCCGACGCCGTAAAGCGTCTCGATCATCTCGAAGTCGTCGTCGACGACCTTGAATTTCTTGCGCAGCCGCTTGATGTGGCTGTCGATGGTGCGGTCGTCGACATAGACCTGGTCGTCATAGGCCGCGTCCATCAGCGCGTTGCGGCTCTTCACCACGCCGGGACGGGTGGCCAGCGCCTGCAAGATGAGGAACTCGGTGACCGTGAGGGTGACCGGATCGTTCTTCCAGGTGCAGGTGTGCCGCTCCGGGTCCATGCGCAGCAGGCCGCGCTCGAGCACCTTGGCGGAATCGGTTTCCTTCGGCGCCACGCCGTCTTTCGGACTGACGCGGCGCAGCACTGCTTTCACGCGCTCGACCAGCAGGCGCTGCGAGAACGGTTTGCGGATGAAGTCGTCGGCCCCCATCTTGAGGCCGAACAATTCGTCGATCTCCTCGTCCTTGGAGGTGAGGAAGATGACCGGAATGTCGGTCTTCTGGCGCAGCCGGCGCAGGGTTTCCATGCCGTCCATGCGCGGCATCTTGATGTCGAGGATGGCGAGATCCGGCGGCGAGGTCTTGAAGCCGTCGAGCGCGGAGGCGCCGTCGGTATAGGTCATGATCCGATAGCCCTCGGCTTCGAGCGCCATCGAAACGGATGTCAGGATGTTGCGGTCGTCGTCGACGAGAGCGATTGTCGGCATGGAGCCCCTCTTGGCGTGACGTCCCGCGTGGTTTGAAGCCCATAAACCGGGTCTGAAATGTGGCCTCTTTGCAACAACTATGTGATTCGGTAGCGAATTCAACCCCATTGGGCGCAAGATCGCTATCCAGGGTCAATATCGTTAACATTCAGGTGCCGCCATGAAGCCCGATACTGCCTTCGATGCCAGGCTGGCCGCCTTGCCGGTCATTCGACCAGGAGCGCGCGGATGAGCAAGGCCACCGCGAAACCGCCTCTACCCGGCGCCATGCCGGGCCGCACACCGGAGAACGCGTCTCCGCCGGCAGATTTCGTACCGCGGGAGGTAGCCAAGTCCCTGCTGCGCGCCACTCGCGCTGCGACGCTGGCGACACTCGACCGCAACAGCGGCCACCCGTTCGCGTCGCTGGTCAATGTTGCGACCGATG
Source organism: uncultured Alphaproteobacteria bacterium (assembly GCA_963781875.1). Classification (GTDB taxonomy): domain Bacteria; phylum Pseudomonadota; class Alphaproteobacteria; order Rhizobiales; family Xanthobacteraceae; genus Pseudolabrys. The sequence continues at coordinate 139,119 of CAWAHP010000004.1, read as the reverse complement.
TCGACGGCGCGCCGCTGATCCTGGTGTCGCGGCTTGCCACGCATACCGCCAATCTGGAATGCGACGGCCGTGCCTCGCTGCTGCTGGCCGAGACCGGCAAGGGCGATGCCCTGGCGCATCCGCGTCTCACCGTGTTGGGCACACTGATGCCGGTCGCCCACGACAGCGCCGAGGAGCCCCGCATCCGCCGCCGGTTTCTTTCGCGGCATCCGAAGTCGGAGCTCTATGCCGGTTTCGGCGACTTTGCGTTCTGGCGCATGGCGGTCGTCTCGGCGCATCTCAATGGTGGATTTGCCCGCGCCGCCGACCTCACCGCCGCCGACGTGCTGACCGACGTCTCGGATGCCAGGGCGCTGGTCGAATCCGAAGCCGAAGCCATCGCGCATATGAACGCCGATCACGCCGAGGCCTGCCGGCTCTACGCCACCAAGTTGCTCGGCGCGGCGGACGGCGCGTGGCGCTGCGTCGGCATCGATCCGGAGGGGATCGAATTGCAGAACGGCCGGCTTGTCTTGTGGCTGCCGTTTCCGCAGCGCGTCACCGCGCCGGGGCCGCTGCGCGCCATGTTGAAGCAACTCGCCGAGCAGGCGCGCGCGAACTGAAAGCGCCATACCGAATTTGGTTAATCGGCCGCCCGTTCGCTTTAAAACGATATTCGTCTGATGGCTGAAACATCAGCGCGGTTCCGGCCGGCGGCAATCCGCCCGCGATATTGATGCAGCGCAATGCCGGCCTGCCGCAGCGCATGGCATCTGGTCTTGGCATTAAGGGCTTTCGTGACTATGGTCGCGCGCCTTGAAACAAGGGGCTATACTAAGGTCTATAGCCGCATAGGGCCTAACGGCCTGCGAGAGGTTTGGCGGTCAAGCGGCCCGCCTGTGTGGGAGGAATACGCGTGCAAGAAACGGGTGTGCGGAACGGCGCCTATGGCGCCGACAAATTCGGTTTCAAAGGGCTCGCCGCGGTCCACTGGAATCTGACCGAACCGGCCCTCTACGAGCATGCCATCGCGGCGGGCGAGGCCTCGCTGGTCGAAGGCGGCGCGCTCTGCGCCGAGACCGGCCACCATACCGGCCGCTCTCCTAAGGACAAGCACACGGTCGTCGATGCGCTCACCGAGAATTCGGTGTGGTGGGACGGCAACAAGAAAATGACGCGCGAGAATTTCGACGCGCTGCTGGCGGATTTCCAGGCGCACGTGAAAGGCAAAAAACTATTCGCGCAGGACCTCTACGGCGGCGCCGATCCGAAATACCGGATCAAGACCCGCGTCTTCACCGAACTGGCCTGGCATTCGCTGTTCATCCGTCAATTGCTGATCCGCCCCGAGCGCTCCGAGCTCGACAAATTCGTCCCCGAACTCACCATCGTCGATTTGCCGTCGTTCAGGCCCGACGCCAAACGTCACGGCGGCCGCGAAGGCTCCGACACCATGGTGGCGATCGATTTTTCCCGCAAGATCGTGTTGATCTGCGGTTCGTCTTACGCTGGCGAAATGAAGAAGTCGGTGTTCACCACGCTTAACTTCTATCTTCCGGCCGAGAACGTGGTGCCGATGCACTGCTCGGCCAATGTCGGGCCTGCCGGCGACAGCGCGCTGTTCTTCGGCCTCTCTGGCACCGGCAAGACCACGCTGTCCGCCGATCCGCACCGCACGCTGATCGGCGACGACGAACACGGCTGGGGCCCGGACGGCATCTTCAATTTCGAGGGCGGCTGCTACGCCAAATGCATCAGGCTCACGCGCGAGGCGGAGCCGGAGATTTACGACGCCACGCTGCGCTTCGGCAGCGTGCTGGAAAACGTCGTGTTCGATCCGGAATCGCGCCAATGCGATTTCGACAATGACTCCAAGACCGAGAACACCCGCTCGGCTTATCCGCTCGATTACATCCCGAATGCCTCGCGCAGCGGCCGCGCCGGGCATCCCAAGAACATCATATTCCTCACGGCGGACGCCTATGGCGTGATGCCGCCGATCGCCAAGCTTTCGCCGACGCAGGCGATGTATCACTTCCTCTCCGGCTACACCGCCAAGGTCGCCGGCACCGAGAAGGGGCTGATCGGCGTGCAGCCGGAATTCTCCACCTGCTTCGGCGCGCCGTTCCTGCCGCGCAATCCCTCCGTTTATGCCGACCTGCTGCGCGACTACATCAACAAGCACAAGGTCGATTGCTGGCTGGTCAATTCCGGCTGGACCGGTGGCAAGTACGGCGAGGGCCGTCGCATGCCGATCAAGGCGACGCGCCGGCTGCTCACCGCCGCGCTCAACGGCTCGCTCAAGGATGCCGACTTCCGCACCGATCCCTATTTCGGCTTCTCGGTGCCGACCTCGGTGCCGGGCGTCGAGCCGCATCTGCTCAACCCGTTCAAGACCTGGAAGGACAAGGCCGCGTTCGACAAAACCGCGCGCGAACTGGTGGGCATGTTCCAGAAGAACTTCACCAAGTTCGAGAAGCACGTCACCGCCGACATCAAGGCGGCGGCGCCGGAAGTGCGCATCGCGGCGGAGTAACTCATTCGTCATGGCCGGGCTTGTCCCGGCCATCCACGACTTACTTTGCTGCAAGAACGACGTGGATGCCCGGCACAAGGCCGGGCATGACAGAAACAAAAAAGGGCGGCCCTTTCGGCCGCCCTTCTTCATTTCAGTGTGCGCACGATCACTGGCTCGACTGTCCGGTCGTTTGCGCCAGGTCGCGGCCGATACGGTTGAAGCGCGCCTTCTGCTCGCTATCGAGCGAGCCGTAGAAGCTGTCGAGCGCGGGCTTCACGGTCTTGGCCGCATCGATCATGGCTTGCAGACGCGTCTCCATCGCCTCCAGCCGGCCGGGCGGGGTGACCGGTGTATCCTCCGGGCAGGCCGCTTGCATGATCGAGACCGCCTTGCCGGTGGCCTCCTCCAAGCGCTTGAGATCGTCTTCCTGCGCATCGGTCGGCTTGACCACGTCCTCGATCTTCTCGATCGGCAGGTTGGTGAGGCCAGGCTTCGGCTCATTGCAGCTCTTGGCATCGGTTGCCGACGCTTGGCTCCGCTCGTCGGCATTGTCGTTGATCTGCTTCGGCCCGATCTCGTTGAAGCGCTCCTTCTGCTCGTCGCTCAGCGAGGCATAGAACTTCTCCAGCGCCGGGCGGACGGTCTGCACCGCCTCAAGCGTGGCATCGAGCCGCGCCGTCATGGCACTGAGGCGGCCGGGCGGCGTCAGCGGGAACGCGTTCTCCGACGGGCACGTGGCTTTAAAAACCGCGGCGGCTTTATCGCCGGCGCTGCGCACGTCACCGAGCAACTGCTTCTGCCCGGCATCCAGCCCGACCTTGCGTTCGATGTCCGCGAATGGCCAAGCGGTGATGCCGCTGCCGGCTTGCGTGCAGATTTGCTGCACGGCCGCGTAGCTCGGGCGGGCGGCCGGCTGCGCTGACGGCCCTGCGGCGGCGTAATCTTGAACGTATTCCTGCGGCGGGCCGGCTTCGCCCCAGAACACGCCGTCGACGAAATCGTCATAGGCATAGGCGAAGTAGCCGTCCTCATAGCCGCCGGGCCAGAACGCGTAGTCGAAAACGTCGGAATAGGCGTAGGGCCAGAACACCGGCCCGTACCACGGCACGAAGCCGGCGCGCTGTCCGCGGCTCCAGGCCTGCTCGTGCGGAAACGCGGGCCCCGCGCACGTGGGCGGCCTTGCCATTGCCGGCTTGCGCCCGCGCCGCAAACCGCGCGGCGAAGCGGCCTTGCCGCGCTGCTTGCTGGGTCACGCGCGCTTGGCCGTTGCGGCGCGCACTACGTTGCACCTGTGCCGCTGCATTGGGCTGCGCGGCCGCGTTGGGCTGCGCTTGCCGCTGTTGTGCGCGCTGCTGGCGCGCGTTCTGAATTTCTTGACGCCGCGCGGCCCGCTGTTGCACCGGAAGCGCGCGCAATGCGCGATCTTCGCGTTGGCGCTGCACGCGTTCCGCGCGTTGCTGCTGGCGTACCTGCGCGGCCGATGAAGGCTGCTGCACTTGCGCCGCCGGCCGATTTGGCTGTGCTGCGCGCTGGACGCGGCTTGCCGCGGCGGGAGCCGCCGTGGCCGGCGCTTGCCGTTGTGGCGTGGCGGCCCGTTGCGGAGCTGCGTGCGGGACGGCGGCGCGTTGCGGCGCGACATGCGGTGTTGCGGCGCGCTGCGGCGCCTGCCGTTGCGGCGCGATGCGTGCGGCCGGGGCTGGGCGCGCTACAGGAGCGGCGCGAGCGGCCGGGGCGGGACGTGCTGCAGGAGCGGCGCGAGCGGCTGGGGCGGGACGCGCCGCCGGCGCCGGACGTGCGGCAGCCGGTGCGGGTCTTGCCGCCGGTGCCGGTCTTGCCGCGGGCGCGGCTTTTGCCGGCGCAGGTTTCTTCGGTGGTTCCTGAGCACCGGCGCTCAACGGCATCGCTACCGCCGCCAGAACCAGCATCGCCGCCAAACGTCCAATCGGCTTCATCATGATCGCTGCATCCTTTACCGCACACGATGGCGGTTACACAGTCAACGGCCAGCCGGAGGGTTTCCTTCGGTTGACCGAACGTTGATCGAGCGTTTGTGATCGAACATGAACATCTGGCCATGTTCGCGCCGCGGCATTGATATTCCGCAATGCGCAAGCATTAACCGCGGAGACGCGAACCCCGCTGAACCCCAAGGTCCGGCGGCGGTAAATCGTTCCGTAATTAGATGCGTGTTTTTGAACTAACGCCTGGCGCCGCTGGTCGCTCCGCCGCGCAGGCGCTCGATCAATTCGGCGGTCGGATAGGAATCGGCCGGCAGCCCGACTTTCATCTGCGCTTTCTTGACCGCGGCGCGGGTGCCGGCGCCGAACTTGCCGTCGATTTCGCCGACCCCTTCGTAGCCGTTTTTGGTCAGCAGCCGCTGCAATTCCATCATCTGCTGCGGCGCCAGACGCGACCACCGTGGTGGCGCCGGTGCGGCTCAAGGCCGGCGCGCCGTTCAGGCGCGTGGCGTAGTAGGCGACGGTGGTGGAATAGACCATGGCCGAATTCCAGCCGAGGAAAGCCTTGAAATTCGGATAGGCGAGGAACGCCGGCCCGAAACGGCCCATCGGCAGGATCAGCGAGGCCGGCAACTCGTCTGGCGGCAGCGAAGCCGTAGGCCGGCTTCACGCCCCAGGCCACCCACTTCGAGCGCGGATGCTGGATATTCAAGTCGGCCTGGTCCCACGGCAGATTGGCCGGCACATGCACCTCTTGCAGCCAGGGCTGGCCGCGCTGCCAACCGAGGCTGACCAGGAAGTTGGCGGCGGAGGCGAGCGTATCGGGCACGCTTTTGATCAGATCGCGGCGGCCGTCGCCGTCGAAGTCGACGGCGTTCTTGAGATAGTCGGAGGCGGTGAACTGCATGCCGCCGAATTCGCCGGCCCAGTCGCCGATCATGGTGTCGACGCGCTGGTCGCCGCGCTCGATGATGCGCAGCGCATCGAACAATTGCGTGCGGAAGAAATCGGGACGGCGGCAGTCATAGGCGAGCGTCGCGATCGCGCTCAAGATGTTGTACTTGCCGAAATTGGCGCCGAAGTCGCTTTCAAGTCCCCAGAACGCGGTGAGCACCGGCGCCGGCACGCCGTATTGCTGCTCGATCTTGGCGAACAGCGCGCCATGCTGCTTGATCTTGGCGAGCCCGGTCGGAATGCGGCCGCCGCCCACCATGCGGTCGGAGAATTGCAGGAAGGTCTGATTGAACACGCCCTGGCCGTGGTCGCGGCGGACGATGGCAGGATCGAAGATCATGCTGGGCGCGGCGGCGGCGATCACCCGCGGCGAGATGCCCTGCGCGGCGGCTTCTTTCTTGAAGGCCTCGAGCCAGCGTTCGTAGCTGCCGGTGTTCTGGCAGCTCGCCGCCAGCGCAGGTCCCGCCACGACGACGCCCAGCATGACCGCCGCCAGTTTCAATGCCGTTGTCCGCATCGCCTAAGCCCGCCCGTGTTGAAGAATTGACGCTCGAATCTGCCCTACGCCCAGCCGGGGTCAAGGCCGATTACCGATAAGCGTTAAGAGCGATTTCTGGGAATATGACGGCTTAATCCGATCGCGATGGCGAATTCATTGCCGGAATGGCCATAGAGACAGGACGCCGCACGCGGCCGCGGGCTATCTGCCGAGCTCCGCGCGGCGGCGATCGTCCGCGTTCGCCTTGCTGGCGACCGGTGGCACCATCGACGAGGTCGTATCGAGCGCGCGCTCGTTCGACCGCTGGATCTTCAGTTCGGAAAGCGCGTCGCGAGAGCCCCTGAGATTGCCGACCGGCGTGAATTGCGCGGTCTTGTTTTTACTGCCGGTAAACGCAACGAGGCCGCTGCTGGTCGCCACGATATCGCCGGGCCGCAACGTCGGATCGGTTTTGGCGTCGACATGCGCCAGCCCGAACGCGTCGCGGCCATTACAGGTGCAGCCGGAGACGAGGTGCTGGCGATAGACGAATGCGTTGTTCATGTCGGCATAGCGGCTGCCGTCGCTCGCCACCGCGTAATCGATGTTGCCGCCGGAATACAATCGCGTCTGGCTCGCCGGGCAAAACGAATGGCATGCCTCGGCGGTGCTGACGCCGGCATGCGCCTGCACCGGGAAGTAACGGCCATCGCAGGTGCGCACGCAGAAAGCCCTTGCCGGGCCCATGTCGGCCCGCTGCGCCGGCGGGTTAAGGGCATTCGACAGGCTGGTGAACGGGTCGACGAAAGCGTGGGCATTTTCGGGCAAGCGCGGTGCCTCGACCGCATGGCGCAGGCCGCCGAAAATCCGCTCGAAAATGTTTTGCGCGGAGGCAGGCTGAGGCATAGCGAGCATCAGCAGGCCAATGCCGACGGCGGCGATACGCAATATAGCTTTCTTGCCACCGGCAACCATCACCAGGTCCTGCCTCTCCTCGGGCTTCGCACGTTCTTGCGAAGCCGCATGACTCAACGTCCGGACACGCGGAAGGTTGCGCCCGCCATGGCGGGTCGCGGGCGCTGCCCTCGCCGTTCAGAAGCAAAGCCTAGTACGGTAAATACCTGGTTAGCGGGGGCGCCGGAGCAGGGGCATCCTGACGAATTAGTCGCTACAATTGCCCGTAATCGGCTTAATTGCGGGCCGCCGGTATCCGTTTTTTCGTGTTTGGGGGGAAGTTAGTGGAAGCGTCGGCCGCCATCGACATTGCGAAACACACCTTGCTTGCCGGCGGCCTTATTCTGGCCGTTGGCACCATCACCGGCCTATTGGCGCAGAAGATCAAGGTTCCCGACGTCGCCTTGTTCTTGATCGTCGGCATGGCGATCGGCCCGCAGGTGTTGGGTCTGATCAACATCAAGGCCGATTCGGCGCTCAATCAGATCATTCTTCTGTTCGGGGCGAGCTACATACTTTTCGACGGCGGCGCGTCGCTGCGTTTCAACGTCTTGAAACAGGTGTGGATCACAATTGTCGTGATCGCGACGGTTGGTGTGCTAATTACCGCGGCCGTGACCGCTGTCGCCGCGCAATCCGTTCTCGGCGTTCCTTGGATCGTAGCGCTGCTGCTGGGCGCGACGCTTGCGTCGACCGACCCGGCGACGCTGGTGCCGATTTTCCGGCAGGTCAAAATTCGCGACCGGGTGGCGCAGACGGTGATGAGCGAGTTGGCGTTCAACGACGCCATGGGCGCGATCGTTACCTTCGGCGTGCTGGCGGTGGCGATGGGCACCGGCGAGTTCTCGGCGACGGCATCCTTATTCGATCTGCTCAAGCAATCCGCGATTGGAATTATCGCCGGCGCGGTGCTCGGCTATCTGGCCGCGCTGTTGATCGCGCACGAGCGATGGGCGTTCCTCGCCGAGTATGCGCCGGTGGTGACGCTAGTGGCGGTGATCGGCGCCTATTTCGCAGCCGACGGCTTGCAGGCGAGCGGTTTCATGGCCGTGTTCGTGTTCGGCATCATGATCGGAAACAAGGACGCGTTCGGTTTCAAAATGCGGCCAGGTGAAGCGCAGAAGCTCGACGACTATGTGATGACGACCGCGTTTATCATGCGACTGTTCATTTTTGTCCTGCTCGGCGCACAGGTCGATTTCCATCTGATGGGTCAGTACTGGTTCGGCGGCGTCATCGTCGTGATCATCTTCATGCTAGTTGCCCGGCCGCTGACCGTATTTCTTTGCGCGCTGCCGGATCGGCGCGCGAAATGGAGCTTCAATGAGATGCTATTCATGTGCTGGACCCGAGAGACCGGCGTCATTCCGGCCGCTCTCGCCGGTCTTCTACTCGGCATGAAGGCGCCAGGCGCGCAGATCATTGCCTCGGTCACCTTCATCGCCATTCTGATGACGATCTTGATCCAGGCGCCGACCACAAAGTGGCTGGGAAAAAGCCTGGGACTCTTGCAGGAAAGCAAGAAGCCTCGAACGAGGCGGGCGAAGAAAAGCTAAGGCGCAGCCATCGGGCGAATTGCGTTGTTCGGTCGCAGTATGGTGTTATTGCAGCGACCGTTCAAAACGCAGGGGGACACGATGGCCGGAAATGTTCGCTTTCTCAATCCCAAGACCATGGCCAAGCCGCCGGGCTACACCTACGTGGTCGAGGCGACCGGGCCGAACCGTCTGATCTTCATCGCCGGCCAGCTCGGCCTCGACCTCGACAACAAGCTGGTCGGTGGTCCCGGCGATTTTCGCGCGCAATGCGCCAAGGCATTCGAGAACCTCGGATTTGCATTGATCGCGGTCGGCGCCAGCTTCAAGGACGTGGTCAAGATCAACAATTATCTTGTCGACATGTCGCACATCGGAATTTTCCGCGAGGTGCGCGACCAGTTCCTCAACAAGGCGGCGCCGCCGGCGTCAACCACGGTGGCGATTTCGACGCTGGCGCGTCCGGGCGCGCTGTTCGAGATTGAGGCGATCGCGGTGCTGCCGGCGAAGGCGGCCGCGAAGCCTGCCGTGGCGAAGAGCAAGAAGAAGTCATCAAAGAAGAAAAGGCTTTAGCCGCTCTCCTTCGCTCACCACTGCGAAAGCGGGGGTCCAGTCCAAAACCTTGTCTAGGCTGCAAGCGCGGCCCTGGATTCCCGCTTGCGCGGGAATGAGCGGAACGAGATCAATGCGCCTCGTCCCAGTTGTCGGCGGCGCGGGCGTCGACCTGTAGCGGAACGTGCAGCGACACCGCCGGGTGCGGGGCTTCCTGCATCACGCTTTTCACGATCGGGATCGTCTTGGCCACTTCGCCCTCGGGCACCTCGAAGATCAATTCGTCGTGCACCTGTAGCAGCATCTGCGCCTTGAGCTTGGCCTTCGTCAGCTCCGGCTCGATGCGCATCATGGCGCGGCGGATGATGTCGGCGGCCGAGCCCTGCAGGCGCGCATTGATAGCGGCGCGCTCGTTGAACGAGCGGATCGACGGATTGGAATTCTTGATCTCCGGGTAATGGCACTTGCGCCCGAACAGCGTGAGCACAAACCCATGCTCGCGGCAGAACTCGCGCGTCTCGTCCATGTAGTCGCGGATGCCGGGGAAGCGCTCGAAATATTTCTTGATGTAGGCGCCGGCTTCCTTTTGGTCGATGCCGAGCTGCGCCGCCAGCCCGAAGGACGAAATGCCGTAGATGATGCCGAAATTGATCGCCTTGGCGCGCCGGCGCACTTCGCCCGGCATATCCTTCACCGGCACGCCGAACATTTCCGAGGCGGTCATGGCGTGGATGTCGACGCCGTCCTGGAACGCCTTGCGCAGCGCCGGCACCTCGGCCACTTCCGACAGCAGCCGCAACTCGATTTGCGAATAGTCCGCCGACACCAGCTTCATGCCGGGCGAGGCGACGAAAGCGCGGCGGATCTTGCGGCCGTCCTCGGTGCGCACCGGGATGTTCTGCAAGTTCGGCTCCGACGACGACAGCCGCCCGGTGCTGGTGGCGGCGAGCGCGTAGCTGGTGTGCACGCGGTGAGTGTCGGGATTGACGTAATTCGGCAGCGCCTCGGTGTAGGTCGAGCGCAGCTTCGACACCTGCCGCCAGTCGAGGATCTTGCGCGGCAATTGGTGGCCCTGCTCGGCCAGGTCCTCGAGTTCGCGCGCGCCGGTCGACCATTGCCCGGTCTTGGTCTTGGTGCCGCCCGGCAAGCCCATCTTGCCGAACAGGATGTCGCCCAGTTGTTTCGGCGAGCCGGGATTGAGCGGCTCGCCGGCAAGCGTCTTGATCTCCTCTTCCAGCGCGCCCTGCTTCTGCGCGAATTCGCCGGACAGCCTCGAGAGCACCTGGCGGTCGATCGATATGCCGCGCCGCTCCATGCGCGCCAGCACGGCGGGCATCGCGCGTTCCAGCGTCTCGTAGACGGTGGCGACATGCTCGGCGGCGAAGCCGCGCTTTCAGCGCGTTCCACAGCCGCAGCGTCACGTCGGCATCCTCGGCGGCGTATTCGGTGGCCTTGTCGATGGCGACGCAATCGAAGGTGACCTGCGCCTTACCGGTGCCGGCGACGTCGGCGAAATGAATGGTCTTGTGACCGAGCCACCGCTCCGACAGATCGTCCATGCCGTGGCCGCCCTTGCCGGCGTCGAGCACGTAGGAGATCAGCATGGTGTCGTCGAAGCCGTCGATCTCGATGCCGCGCTGCGCGAACACCAGCCAGTCGTATTTCAGGTTCTGCCCGACCTTGAGGATGCTTCTGTCCTCCAGCAGCGGCTTGAGCAGCGGCAAGCGCCTGCGCCTCCGGGATCTGGTCGGGGCAGAGCTTGGCTTCGCGGCGCGAACAGGTCGCTGCCGCTTTGCGATCCGCCTTCGCGGTGGCCGATCGGCACGTAGCAGGCCTCGTTCGGCGCGACGCTAAGCGAGAAGCCGCAAAGCTGCGCGGTCATCGGATCGAGGCTGGTGGTCTCGGTGTCGACCGCGACCACGCCCAGTCTCATGCGCGCGCGCGATCCAGGCCTTCAGGCGGGCAAGCGTGCGCACGCATTCGTATTTCGAGCGGTCGATCTTGGCGCTGCGCGCTTTCTCAGCGCGGGCGGCGGCGAGCGAGATTGGAGTCAGCGCGCCTTCGCTTCACCTGCTTCCCTCCCGGCTTGCGGAGAGGCGCCCGGGGACCGGGCGGCGCGAACAGGATCGCCGTGCTTTCGCCCTCCCGGCGCGCTACTGCGCGGCCGACCTCCCCCGCGAGGCGGAGGGAGGATGAAGACCGACGAAGCTTCGCATCCGCCTCGACCTGCGACGCGTCGATGCCGCTCTTCTCGGCGACGCGGCGCGTGATGGTGTTGAACTCCATCGCCTTCAGGAAGGCGATCAGATGCTTGTAGTCGGGCTCGTGCACCGCGAGCTCGTCCACCGGCACATCGAGCGGCACGTTCTGGTCGAGCGTGACCAGGCGCTTCGAGATGCGCGCCAGCTCGGCATTGTCGATCAGCGACTGCGCGGCGTTTGTCCTGCTTGATCTCCTTGGCGCGCTTGAGCAGCGTTTCCAGATCGCCATATTCGCCGATCAATTGCGCCGCGGTCTTGACGCCGATGCCGGGCACGCCCGGCACGTTGTCGCTGGAATCGCCGATCAGCGCCTGCACCTCGATCACCTTGTCGGGGCCGACGCCGAATTTCTCGATCACCTCGGCGCGGCCGATGCGGCGGTCCTTCATGGTGTCGTACATGGTGACGCCGTTGCCGACGAGCTGCATCAGGTCCTTGTCGGACGACACGATGGTCGTGGTGGCCTTGGCCTCGCAGGCGAGCCGCGCATAGGTCGCGATCAGGTCGTCGGCCTCGAAGCCGGCCTGCTCCAGGCAGGGGATCTCGAAGGCGTGCACCGCCTCGCGGATCAGCGGGAATTGCGGAATGAGATCTTCCGGCGCATCCGGCCGGTGCGCCTTGTACTCGGGATAGAATTCGGTGCGGAAGGTTTTCTCGGATTTGTCGAACACCACCGCGAGATGGGTCGGCTTGTCGTCCTTCATCTCGGCCAACAGCTTCCACAGCATGTTGCAGAAGCCGAGCACGGCATTGACCTGCAAGCCGTCTGACTTGCGGGTGAGCGGCGGCAGCGCGTGATAGGCGCGGAAGATGTAGCCGGAGCCGTCCACCAGAAACAGGTGGTCGCCCTTTTTCAGCGGCCGCGCCGCCGGGTTCGGTTGCGTGGGCGCCGCTTTGGCTTTGGACTTGGTCGCGGCTTTGGATTTGGCGCTGGCTGGCATGGCCCGAATGTGGGCCCGGACGCCGCGATTATCAATCTATCTGTCATCGCCCGCGAAGGCGGGCGATCCAGTATCCACAGGCGCTGCGATCAATCACGAAAGCCGGCGAATACTGGATGCCCCGCATTCGCGGGACATGACAGTCGAACGTTAGTGGGCGGCTCTCGCCACTCGGGACAGCCTCTGCTATGGAGACGCCGCCGGCCGTACGGCCGGATTCGGCAACCTTCTCCGTGGCAGAAACAAAATGCGCGTTGCCATGATCGGCACCGGCTATGTCGGCCTCGTTTCCGGGGCCTGCTTCGCCGACTTCGGCCACGAGGTGACCTGTGTCGACAAGGACAAGGGCAAGATCGCCGCGCTCGAGCGCGGCGAGGTGCCGATCTTCGAGCCCGGGCTGAACGAACTGGTCGCCGCCAATGCGCGCGCCGGCCGTCTCAAATTCACCGTCGACTTGCCCGGCGCGGTCAAGGCCGCCGACGCGGTGTTCATCGCGGTCGGCACGCCCTCGCGCCGCGGCGACGGCCATGCCGACTTGAGTTTCGTCTATGACGCCGCGCGCGAGATCGCCGCCGCGCTCGACGGCTTCACCGTGGTCATCACCAAGTCCACCGTTCCAGTCGGCACCGGCGACGAGGTCGAGCGCATCATCCGCGAGGCGCGCCCGAATGCGGACTGCGCGGTGGTGTCGAACCCGGAATTCCTGCGCGAAGGCGCCGCCATCCGGGACTTCAAGCATCCCGACCGCATCGTGGTCGGCTCGTCGGAAGCGCGCGCGCGCGAGGTGATGACGGAGCTCTATCGCCCGCTCTATCTCAACCGCGCGCCGATCCTGTTCACCGACCGGCGCACCGCCGAACTGATCAAATACGCCGCCAACGCGTTCCTCGCCACCAAGATCACCTTCATCAACGAGATCGCCGATCTGGCGGAAAAGGTCGGCGCCGACGTGCAGGAGGTCGCGCGCGGCATCGGGCTCGACAACCGCATCGGCTCGAAATTCCTGCATGCCGGTCCCGGCTTCGGCGGCTCGTGCTTTCCCAAGGATTCGGTGGCGCTGATCAAGACCGGCCAGGATCACGAAGCGCCGCTGCGCATCGTCGAGGCGGTGGTGGCGGTCAATGACGCGCGCAAGCGCGCGATGGCGCGCAAGGTCGTCGGCCGCGCTCGGCGGCGAGCTGCGCGGCAAGACAATCGCCGTGCTCGGACTGACGTTCAAGCCGAACACCGACGACATGCGCGAGGCGCCGTCGATCCCGTTGATCACCGCGCTGCAGGACATGGGCGCCAAGGTGCGCGCCTACGATCCGACCGGCATGGAGCAGGCCAAGCCGCTGCTCGTGAACGTCACCTTTTGCAAGGACGCCTATTCGTGCGCCGAGGGCGCCTCCGCGCTGGTGATCGTCACCGAATGGGAGCAATTCCGCGCGCTCGATTTCAAGCGGCTGAAGGCGATGATGGCAAAGCCGGTGCTGGTCGACCTGCGCAACATCTATAGCCCTGAGGAAGTCGCCCGCCACGGTTTTGTCTATGAGAGTGTCGGGCGGGTGCGAAAATGATTTTCAAGAGAAGTTGTCATGCCCCGCGCAGGCGGGGCATCCAGTAAACACCGACCTCACGTTATATTTCACGCTTGCGTTTACTGGATCATCCGCTTTCGCGGATGATGACACCGGAATTAAATGCGCACCTTCGACACACCGCTTCCCATCGACGACGCACTCGGCGAATTGACCGCCGCGCTGCGCGCGAACAATGCCGCCGTGCTGGTGGCGCCGCCCGGCGCCGGCAAGACCACGCGCGTGCCGCTGGTGCTGCTCGACCAGCCGTGGGCGAAGGATAAGAAAATACTTTTGCTGGAGCCGCGCCGGCTGGCCGCTCGCGCCGCCGCCGCGCGCATGGCCTCGACGATCGATGAGCAGGTCGGCGACACGGTCGGCCTGCGCGTGCGCTTCGGCTCGAAGATTTCCAAGCGCACGCGCATCGAGGTCATCACCGAGGGCGTGTTCACGCGGCTGGTGCTCGACGATCCCTCGCTCGCGGGCGTCGCCGCCGTGCTGTTCGACGAATTTCATGAACGATCATTGGATGCCGATCTCGGCCTTGCTCTTGCAAGAGATGTGCAGTTGGGCTTGCGCGAGGACCTGAAAATTCTGGTGATGTCGGCGACGCTCGACGGCGCGCGCGTGGCGGCGCTTCTTGGTAACGCGCCGGCGATAGAGAGCGCCGGCCGCGCCTATCCAGTGGAGACGCGCTATCTCGGCCGCGATCAACGTGAGCCTATCGAGCGCCAAGTGGCGGATGCGGTGCAGCGCGCGTTGCGCGCCGAGCAAGGCTCCGCGCTGGTGTTCCTGCCGGGCGCGGCCGAAATCCGCCGCACCGAAGCGCTGCTCAAGCAGCGCATCGAAGACGCCACCGTCGATATCGTGGCGCTTTTTGGCGCGCTCGATGCACGCGAGCAGGATCGCGCCATTTCGCCTTCGCCCGCCGGGCGACGCAAGGTCGTGCTGGCGACCTCGATCGCGGAAACCTCGCTCACCATCGAAGGCGTTCGCGTCGTCATCGATAGCGGGCTGTCGCGGGTGCCGCGCTACGAGCCCGACGTCGGCCTGACGCGGCTGGAAACGTTAAGGGTGTCGCGCGCCGCCGCCGACCAGCGCCGCGGGCGAGCGGGACGCACCGAGCCGGGCGTCTGCTACCGGCTGTGGGACGAACCGCAGACCGGCTCGCTCGAGCCTTATACGCGGCCGGAAATGCTGTCCGCCGATTTGTCCTCGTTCGTGCTCGATCTGGCGCAATGGGGCGCCGCCGATCCGGGAAAGCTGGCATTTCTCGATTCGCCGCCGGTGCCTGCGCTCAACGAAGCCAAGAGCCTGCTCTCCGAACTTGGCGCCATCGACGCGGATGGCCGCATCACCGAGGAAGGCCGAAGGCTGCGCGCTTTGCCGCTGCCGCCACGGCTCGCGCGCATGGTGGTCGACGCGGGTGCCGAAGGCGCCGGCGAACTTGCCGCCGCGATCGCCGCGATCCTGACCGAACGCGGCCTTGGCGGCGATGATGTTCATCTCGGCCAACGTGTCGATCAATTCCGCCGTGACCGCTCGCGCCGCGCCGACGATGCGCGGGCGATGGTGAAGCGGTGGGTCGATACGATCGCCGAGCGCGGCAAAGACAACGACGTGTCGCCTGGCTCCCTGCTCGCGCTCGCCTATCCCGATCGCATCGCCAAAAACCGCGGCGGCGCTGCCGGCACCTTCCTGCTCGCCAATGGGCGCGGCGGCATGGTCGATCCGGCCTCGGCCCTGGCGCGCGAACCGTTCCTCACGGTCGCCGAACTCACCGGCGCGGCGGCTGCCAGCCGCATTATTTTGGCGGCGCCGATCACGCTCGCCGAGATCGAGGCGCGCTTTGCCGGCAAAATCGAGGATCGCGAGGCGGTGACTTTCGACGTCGCGTCGGCGTCCTTGCGCGCGCGCCGCAGCCGCCGGCTCGGCGCGCTGGTGCTGGCCGAGCAGACGAAACCAGTGTCGCCCACGCCTGAGACCGCGCACATTCTCGCGCAAGGCATCGTCAGCCTCGGTCTCGAAAAACTGCCGTGGACGAAAGCAGCGCTGCAATTTCGCAACCGCGTCACATTTCTTCGCGGCTCGGAAGGTGATGAATGGCCGGACCTCAGCAATGAAGGTCTGGCGCGCAGTGCGGCCGACTGGCTCGATCCGCTGCTCGCCGACAAAACCGCGCGCAGCGAAATTTCCGCCGACCAGCTTTCCGACGCGGTCACCGCGCAGGTCGCCTGGACTCTGCGCCGCCGGCTCGACGCCGAGGCGCCGACCCATTTCACCGCGCCGTCCGGCTCGCGTGTGCCGATCGATTACGAGGCCGAGGAGGGGCCGAAGCTGTCGATCCGGGTGCAGGAATTGTTCGGCCTTGCCAGACATCCGGCGATCGCCGGCGGGCGCGTGCCGCTGGTGATCGAGCTGCTGTCGCCGGCGCACCGGCCGGTGCAGGTGACGCGCGATCTGCCCGGCTTCTGGCGCGGCAGCTATGCGGACGTGAAAACCGAGATGCGCGGGCGCTATCCCAGGCATCCCTGGCCCGACGATCCGCTGTCGGCGCCGGCGACCCGGCGCGCCAAGCGGCGCGGCGAATAAGATAGCGCATGATCCCGAAAAGTGGGAACCGGTTTTCGGACAAGATCATGCGTAATGTAAAATTACAGCAAATCGTTTAACCACCCGCTCACCATTCGCAAAAGCACGTCACGCGCTGCGGCATCGCGTTAAGGCCGCATTGAATGCGCGCATGCGAGTGTCGCCCGGAAATTTTCGGATTTGGTGGTCATGCGTCAGATCCTCATCTTTGCCGCTGCTGTGCTCATGGTTGGCGGCTATATCGCGCGCTTTGCCGATCACGCGGTGGAGGTCAATGCCTCCAGCCATGCGGCGGCGGTGCAGCCGGCATGACCGCCGCGACAGCCGACGACGTCCGGCCGCAGCCTGATTCTGGACAGCGACCGCCAGGGCCATTTCAAGGTCGAAGCCAGGATCGACGGGCGGCCTATCGACTTCATGGTCGACACCGGCGCCTCGCTGGTGATCATGCGCGAATCGGACGCCGCGCAGATCGGCATTCGCCCGGTGCCGCGCGACTACACCGCGACCGTCTCCACCGCCAACGGCAAGATCAAGGCCGCGCCCGCCAAGCTCGACCGCATCGAAGTTGGCGGCATCACCGTCTACGACGTGCCGGCGCTGGTGCTGCCCGACGAGGCCTTGTGGCAGAACCTGCTCGGTGTCTCGTTCCTGTCGCGGCTCAAGCGCTACGAATACGCCAATGGCCGCATGGTGCTCGAGCAGTAGGGCCGCGTTTTCCGAAATTTGTCGGTGTTTTGATGAGCGGTGCGCTTTGCGGCTCTCCGGCATTAGGGTATTGAAAAACGATCTTGGCCCGCGCCCGTTTTGAGGACCTGATGTTTCCGAAGCCGAAATCCGCGCTGACGCCGAACACCTACGAATACGAGTCGTCGCCGCTGGTGAAGCCGACCGGCTTTCGCGAATACGACGCGCGCTGGCTGCTGGAAAAAGAAATCAACCTGATGGGCGTGCAGGCGCTCGGCATGGGGCTTGGCACGCTGATCCGCGAGATGGGCGTGAAGCCGGAGATCGTCACCGGCCACGACTTCCGGAGCTATTCGGCGTCCGTGAAGATGGCGCTGGTCAGCGGACTGATGGCGTCGGGCTGCAAGGTGCACGACATCGGCTTGGCGATCACGCCGATGGCCTATTTCGCGCAGTTCGCGCTCGACGTGCCCTGCGTCGCCATGGTCACCGCCTCGCACAACGACAACGGCTGGACCGGCGTGAAGATGGGCGCCAACCGCCCGCTCACCTTCGGGCCGAACGAGATGAAGCGGCTGAAGGAGATCGTGCTGGAGGCGAGATTCGCGCTCACCGGCGGCGGCTCTTACGTTTTCGTCGAGAATTTTCCCGAGCGCTACATCGCCGACGTGACCAAGCGGCCGAAGATCAAGCGCAAGCTCAAGGTGGTCGCGGCCTGCGGCAACGGCACCGCCGGCGCCTTCGCGCCGAAGATCTTGGCTGCCATCGGCTGCGAGGTGGTGCCGCTCGACTGCGAGCTCGACCACACCTTCCCGCGCTACAATCCGAACACCGAAGACATGAAGATGCTGCATGCCATGCGCGACTCGGTGCTGATCAATCGCGCCGACGTGGCCTTGGGCTTTGACGGCGACGGCGATCGGTGCGGCGTGGTGGACAACGAGGGCGAGGAGATTTTCGCCGACAAGGTGGGCGTGATGCTGGCGCGCGACATGTCGGCGCTGCACAAGAACGCGACCTTCGTGGTGGACGTGAAATCGACCGGCCTGTTTCTCACCGACCCGGTGCTGAAGGCCAACGGCGTCAAGGTCGATTACTGGAAGACCGGCCATTCCTACATCAAGCGGCGCGTCAACGAACTCGGCGCGGTCGCCGGCTTCGAGAAGTCCGGACACTTCTTCTTCAACAAGCCGTTCGGCCGCGGCTATGACGACGGCATGATCTTCGCGCTCGCGGTCTGCGACATGCTCGACCGCAACCCGGGAAAAAGCATGGCCGACCTGAAGAACGCGTTGCCGAAGACCTGGGGCTCGCCGACCATGTCGCCGCATTGCGACGACGAGAAGAAATACGGCGTGGTGGACGCGGTGGTGAAGCATTTTGAGGCGGCCAAGGCGAAGGACGAAAAGTTCGCCGGGCAAGCCGATCCGCGATCTCAACACCGTCAACGGCGTGCGGGTCACGGTCGAGGACGGCACCTGGGGCCTGGTGCGCGCTTCCTCCAACAAGCCGGAGCTGGTGGTGGTGGTCGAAAGCCCGGCATCGGAGCGCGCATGCGCGAAATGTTCAAGGCGGTCGATGCCGTGCTGCGCACGCATCCGGAAGTCGGCGCGTACAATCAGACGATTTGAGTGGCTCCCCTTTACCTCTCCCCGCGCGCGGGGAGAGGGAAGTGCGGCGCGCATTTGTCGAGACGGCCAGCAACGCCTGCGCTAAAAAGAGTTCATGCGCATTGCCATTCTCGGCGCCGGTCCGGCCGGCCTCTATCTCGCTTATCTGATCAAGCGCCGCCTGGGGCAAGCCGACGTCACGGTCATCGAGCAGAATCCTGCCGATGCCACCTTCGGCTTCGGCGTGGTGTTTTCCGACCGCGCGCTCGAATTCCTGCGCGACGACGATGCGGAAACCGTCGCGGCGATCTCGCCGCAAATGGAATCGTGGAACGACATCACGCTGGTTCACCGTGGCGAACGCGTGGTCATCGACGGCATCGGCTTTGCCGCCATCGGCCGGCTCAAGCTGCTGCAATTATTGCAGGCGCGCGCGCAATCGGTCGGCGTCGAGGCCGGTCTACCGGCGTGCGGTCAAAACGCTCGACGAACTCGGCGGGTTTGATCTCGTCGTCGGCGCCGACGGCGTCAATTCGCTGGTGCGGCGCAGCCACGAGAAGGAATTCGGCGCGAGTGTCGAGCATCTGACCAACCGCTTCGCCTGGTTCGGCACGCGCAAGCGCTTCGAGACGCTGACGCAAACCTTCATCGCGACCGAGCTTGGGTCTTTCAATGCGCATCACTACCGCTATACGCCGGATCAAAGCACCTTCATCGTCGAGGTCGACCGAGCCACGTTCGAGCGCGCCGGTTTCGCGCGCATGCGCGAGGCCGATGCCCGCGCGGCTTGCGAGCGCATCTTTGCCGAGGCGCTCGACGGTCATCCGCTGATCTCCAACAATTCGATCTGGCGGCAATTCCCGATCGTGCACAACGAACGCTGGTCGCACGGAAACCGCGTGCTGATCGGCGATGCGCTGCACACCGCGCATTTTTCCATCGGCTCCGGCACGCGGCTGGCGATGGAGGACGCCATCGCGCTCGACAAGGCGCTGGCTGCGCATCCGCGCGACTTGAGCGCCGCGCTCGCGGCTTACGAGACCGCGCGGCGGCCGATCCTGGAAAAGCTGGTGGCGGGGGCGAACGGCAGCGCCGAATGGTACGAGCGCTTCGCCGAGCACATGCGGCTGGCGCCGGTCGATTTCGCCATGAGCTACATCACGCGCTCCGGCCGCATCGATATCGAACGCCTGCGCAAGCTCTCGCCGCGCTTCGTCGAGCGCTACGAGCGCGAGCGGCGCGTCTAATTGTTTATTCTTTCTCTTCCCTGAACGTGTCGCGGAAGGGATGCGCCGGATAGACGCCGAGGATGGTCAGCTCCTTGGAGAAAAAGGCGAGCTCCTCGAGCGCGAACACCAGCGCGCTGTCGTCGGGATGGCCCTCGACGTCGGCATAGAATTGCGTGGCGAAGAAATTGCCGCCGATCATGTAGCTCTCGAGCTTGGTCATGTTCACGCCGTTGGTGGCGAAGCCGCCGAGCGCCTTGTAGAGCGCGGCCGGCAGGTTGCGCACCCGGAACACGAAGGTGGTGATGACCTTGCCCTTGCCGGGCTCGGCCCATTTCTTCTGGCGCGAGAGCACGATGAAGCGCGTGGTCGAATTGGATTCGTCCTCGACGTTCTCCTTCAGGATGTCGAGCCCGTAGATGTCCGCCGCCAGCCGCGAGGCGATGGCCGCGCGGGTGATGTCCTTGCTCTCGGCCACTTCGCGCGCGGAGCCGGCGGTGTCGGCGGCGACGATCGGCTTGAGCTTGAGTTCGCGAATGATGTTGCGGCACTGGCCGAGCGCCATCACGTGGCTTTCGACCGACTTGATGGTTTTTAAGGTCGCGCCCTTCGGCGCCATCAGTTGATTGCGGATCGGCAGAAACCATTCGGCGATGATGTGCAAATCCGAGGTCGGCATCAGGTGATGGATGTCGGCGACGCGGCCGGCGACCGAGTTCTCGATCGGGATCATGCCGAGATCGACGTCGCCGGCGGTGAGTGCGGTGAAGCAGTCCTCGAAGGTCGGGCAGGGCACCGGATCGTGCTCCGGATAGGCTTCGCGGCAGGCGAGATGCGAATTCGCCCCCGGTTCGCCCTGGAAAATGATCTTTTTCTTGGCCATGACTTACCGTTGTTTGCGCATGATCTTATCCGAAAACCGGTTCCCACTTTTCGGGATCATACGCCGCCTATTGCCGCCGATGCGTTACGCGCAACCCCGCGCCGGAGTCAATGTTTGCCCTTGAGCAATGTGCGGGCCTTGGCGAGTTCGTCCGGCGTATCGACGCCGAGCGGCACGCTTTTGACCATGGCGACGTCGATGCGCATGCCGGCGTCGAGCGCGCGCAGCTGTTCGAGCTTCTCGCGCTGCTCGTTGGCGGACGGCGGCAGCTTGACGAAACGCTCCAGCGCCGCGCGCCGGTAGGCGTAAAGCCCGATGTGGTGAAAATGCGGCCCCGGGCCGGTCGCGTGGGCGCGGGTGAATTTTGTCGCGTGAAAGCGATCGGGCGCGACCGGATTGCCCGACACCTTGACCACGTTCGGATTGCTGCGCTCGGCATCGTCGGTGATGACGGCGGCGAGCGTGGCGATATCGACATTCGGATCGGACAGCGGGCCGAGCGCGGCGCGGATGTCGGCGGGCTCGATGGTCGGCAGGTCGCCCTGCACATTGACCACGATGTCGACGCGGTGCTCCGGGTCGAGCGCCTCCAGCGCTTCGTAGATCCGGTCGGAGCCGGACACATGATCGCTCCGCGTCATCACCGCGCGGCCGCCGGCCTTTTCCACCGCCGCCTGCACCGCCTCGGAATCGGTCGCCACCACCGCCTCGCCGATGCCGGCGCCTTGCGCGCGGCGCAGCACGTGCACGATCATGGTTTCGCCGCCGATATCGGCCAGCGGCTTGCCGGGCAGGCGGGTCGAGGCCATGCGGGCCGGGATGAGGATGATGGTGTTGGGCATCGGTTTGGGCGGCAGGCTCGGCCGGCCGGACATGACGAATGTCGAGTGTGCGTTGGCGCTTATACGGGTTGCCAGAGCCCAGGCAAACCGGTATCTGTCCGCCGCCGCTGGGACCCCGGCGGCGTCTAAGTCCCGCATCCGCCTCGTCCCGCTCCGGGAGCCGTTTTTCGATGAATTCCTTCGAACTCAATAAGATCCTCGGCGCCATCCTCGGCACCTGCCTGATCATGCTCGCGCTCAATATCGGCGCCGGCGCCATTTTCGCCCCCGAGAAGCCGGCGAAGCCGGGCTACGAGATCGCCGTCAAGGAGCATGGCGAGGGCGAGAAGGCCGGCGCGGCCAAGGAGCCCGAGCAGCCGATCGAAGTGCTGATGGCCACGGCATCGGTCGAAAAGGGCCAGGCGACCGCCAAGCAATGCCAGGCCTGCCACACCTTCGAAAAGGGCGGCCCCAACCGGGTCGGTCCCAATCTGTGGGGCATCGTCGACCGGCCGCGCGCCTCCGAGGCGGGCTTCAACTATTCGGCCGCCATGAAGGCCAAGGGCGGCAACTGGACCTTCGACGAACTCAACAAGTTCCTGGCCAATCCGCGCGGCTTTATTCCCGGCACGACGATGACTTTCGCCGGCCTGGCGCGCGACCAGCAGCGCGCCGACGTGATCGACTATCTGCACACCTTGGCGGACAGCCCGGTGCCGCTGCCGAAGGCGGCGGAAAATGCCCCGGCTGCGGCGCCGGCACCCGAGCCGAAGAAATAATCCAAAGCGGCAAGCTATTCAGTCCGGCCGGGCCAAAACCCGGCCGTCTTGTTTTTGGCAGCCCATTGCGGCGTTTAGCCACGGAAATTTGACACCGGCCGGGGTTCACATGGCGGCAGGCCGCTGGTGGTGGACCGAAAAACCGACATAATCACCCGCGATTGCGTCATCATCAGCACTTCGCGAGCGCCGGAGCATTTTCGCATGAAATTGACCCGACGATCCGTCATCCGCGCCACCGCCGCCACGCTTGCCGCGCCGGCTTTGGGCGCGCTCGGCGCCGGATCGTTTGCCGGCCGGCCGCGGCGCAGGCGCGCACCTGGAAGCACGGGCTCTCGCTGTTCGGCGAGCTGAAATATCCGGAAGGCTTCAAGCATTTCGACTACGTCAATCCGACCGCGCCGCAGGGCGGCACGGTGCGGCAGATCGCGTTCGGCACCTTCGATAATTTCAATCACGTGGTGGCGGGCGTGAAGGGCAGCATCGCCATGGGCACCGAGCTGTTCATCGAAACGCTGATGACGTCGGCGCTCGACGAGGTCTCCACCGAATACGGGTTGCTGGCGGAAGCGGTCAGCCACCCGGACGATTTTTCGTCCGTCACCTATCGGTTGCGCGCCAATGCGCGCTGGCACGACGGCAAGCCGGTGACGCCGGACGACGTCATTTTCTCGTTCGATGCGTTCAAGAAGAACAGCCCGCAGCTCGGCGCCTATTACCGCCATGTGGTGAAGGCGGAGAAGACCGGCGAGCGCGAGATCACCTTCACCTTCGACGGTCCGGGCAATCGCGAATTGCCGCAGATCGTCGGCCAGTTGCCGGTGCTGCCGAAGCACTGGTGGGAAGGCACCGACAAATCGGGCAAGAAGCGCGACGTGACGCAGACCACGCTGGAGCCGCCGCTCGGCTCCGGTCCCTATCGCCTCAAGGATTTCGTGCCCGGCCGCACCATCGTCTACGAGAAGGTCGCCGACTATTGGGGCAAGGACCTCAACGTCGATCATCGGCACGCGAAATTTTCAGCAAATTCGCTTCGAATATTTCCGCGATTCCACGGTCGCGCTGGAGGCGTTCAAGGGCGATCAGGTGGACTGGCGCACCGAGAACAGCGCCAAGAACTGGGCGACCGCCTATGATTTTCCCGCCGTGCGCGACAAGCGCGTGGTGCTGGAGGAATTCCCGATCCGCAATTTCGGCATCATGCAGGCCTTCGCGTTCAATATCCGGCGCGACAAGTTCAAGGACGCGCGCGTGCGCCGCGCCTTCAACTTCGCCTTCGATTTCGAGGAAATGAACCGGACGATTTTCTTCGGCCAGTACAAGCGCATTTCCAGCTATTTCGAGGGCACCGAACTCGCCTCGTCCGGACTTCCGGAGGGCAAGGAACTGGAAATCCTGCAAACCGTGAAGGACAAGGTGCCGGCCGACCTGTTCACCAAGCCCTACACCAATCCGGTCGGCGGCAATCCGCAGGCGATCCGCAACAATCTGCGCGAGGCGCTCGCGCTGTTGCGCGAGGCCGGCTACGAGATCCGCAACACCAAACTGGTCAACGCCAAGACCGGCGAGCCGTTCAGCGTCGAGTTCCTGGTGGACGATCCGGCGACCGAGCGCTTCGTGCTGTTCTACAAGCCGTCGCTCGAGCGGATCGGCATGGTGGTGAATGTGCGCGTGGTCGATGCCGCGCAATACGAAAACCGGCTGCGGCAATGGGATTACGACATCATCGTCGCATCCTGGGGCGAATCGCTGTCGCCCGGCAACGAGCAGCGCGGCTTCTGGAGTTCGGCCGCCGCCGACCAGCCCGGCTCGCGCAATCTGATCGGCATCAAGAATCCGGCGATCGATACGCTGATCGATCGCGTGATCTTCACCAAGGACCGCGCCGATCTGGTCGCCGCCACCAAGGCGCTCGACCGCGTGCTGTTGTGGAATTTCTACGTCGTGCCGCAATGGACTTACGGCAAGGTCGCGCACGGCGCGCTGGGACCGCTTCGGCCGTCCGGAGAACATGCCGAAATACGGGCTGTCGGCGATTCCCGACCATCTGGTGGTGGGACGCGGACAAGGCGGCCAAGGTGCCGCAGCGGTCTTGATTACGCGACGGCACGCGCTTGCGTCTGTCGGCGGGCGCGATTGCCGCGGCGAAATTCAATTCGCCGGGCCACCGCGCAAGACGCCGAGCGCCACGGCATGTCGGCCTTCGGCGATCTCAAATATCCGGCGGATTTCCCGCATTTCAATTACGTCAATCCGAATGCGCCGAAGGGCGGCGTATTTTCGCAGATCGGCCCGAACCGGCAGTTCAACCAGTCGTTCCTGACCTTCAATTCGCTCAACAGCTACATCCTCAAGGGCGACGCCGCGCAGGGCATGGAGCTCACCTTCGCGACCCTGATGGTGCGCTCGGGCGACGAGCCGGACGCCATGTATGGGCTTGCCGCGCGCAGCGTGCGCATCTCCGACGACGGGCTGACCTATCGCTTCCTGCTGCGGCCGGAGGCGAAATTCCACGACGGCACGCCGCTCACCGCGCACGACGTGGCGTTTTCGCTCGCGACGCTGAAGGAGAAGGGCCATCCGATCATCACGCAGCTGTTGCGCGACTTCAAAGGCGCGGAGGCGATCGACGATCGCACCGTCGTGGTGCGCTTCGCCGAGAAGCGCGGCCGCGACGTGCCGCTGTTCGTCGCCGGGCTGCCGATCTTCTCGCGCGCCTATTACGCCAAGCAGCCGTTCGACCAATCGACGCTCGAGGTTCCGCTCGGCAGCGGCGCCTACAAAGTCGGCCGCTTCGAGCCCGGGCATTTCATCGAATTCGAGCGGGTGAAGGACTGGTGGGGCGCCGATCTGCCGGTGTCGCGCGGGCAGAACAATTTCGACATCCTGCGCTTCGAATATTATCGCGACCGCGACGTCGGCTTCGAAGGCTTCACCGCCAAGAACTATCTGTTCCGCGAGGAGTTCACCTCGCGCACCTGGGCGACGCGCTACGACTTCCCGGCCTTCAAGGACGGCCGCGTCAAGCGCGACGTGCTGCCGGACGATACGCCGTCGGGCGCGCAGGGCTGGTTCATCAATATGCGGCGCGAGAAATTCAAGGACCGCCGCCTGCGCGAGGCGCTGATCGATGCCTTCGATTTCGAATGGACCAACAAGAACATCATGTACGGCTCCTACGAGCGCACGCATTCGGTGTTCCAGAATTCGCCGATGATGGCGAAGGGCAAGCCGGACGCCGCCGAACTGGCGCTGCTCGAGCCGTTCCGCGGCAAGGTGCCGGACGAGGTGTTCGGCGAGCCCTATGTGCCGCCGGTGACCGACGGTTCGGGCAGGACCGCCGCTCGCTGCGCCATGCCGCGCAACTGCTCGGCGAGGCCGGCTTGCGCTCACGAACGGCAAGCGCGTGCTGCCGAACGGCCAGCCGATCACCATCGAGTTCCTGATCGACGAGCCGACCTTCACGCCGCACCATATGCCCTACATCAAGAATCTCGGCACGCTCGGCATCGACGCCACGCTTGCGCGTCGTCGATCCGGTGCAGTACCGCGCGCGCGTCGACGACTTCGATTTCGACATCACGGTGGAGCGCTTCAGCTTTTCCGAGACGCCGGGCGATTCGCTGCGCACCTATTTCTCCTCGCAGGCGGCCGCGACCAAGGGCTCGCAGAATCTGCGCCGGCATCGCCGACCCGGCGGTCGACGCGCTGGTCGACATCATCATCGCCGCCAAGACGCGGGACGAGCTCATCACCGCCTGCCGGGCGCTCGACCGCGTCATCCGCGCCGGGCGCTACTGGATTCCGCACTGGTACAAAGCGTCGCACTGGATCGCCTATTGGGACGTGTTCGGCCGCCCCGCCGCCAAACCGCGCTACTTCCGCGGCATTCCGGAAACCTGGTGGTATGACCGCGACAAGGCGGCGAAGCTGGACAGAAAGCCGGCTAGCGCCGATATTTCAGTGCTTTCACCGCGCCACGGAATGACATACTGAGAGGCTCATGACCGCCTATATCATCCGCCGCATGCTGTTCATGATCCCGACCATGTTCGGCATCATGCTGGTGGCCTTCGTCGTGGTGCAGTTCGCGCCCGGCGGCCCGGTCGAGCAGGTGATCGCCAAGCTCACCGGCAGCGACACCGGCGCGACCTCGCGCATTTCCGGCTCGCCCGGCGGCGACTTCGGCAACCGCGGCATGGTGCAGGGCGGCTCGCAGGTCGACGCCGTCAGTTCCAAATATCGCGGCGCGCAGGGGCTCGATCCGGAATTCATCAAGAAGCTGGAAAAGCAGTTCGGCTTCGACAAGCCGGCGCATGAGCGCTTCGTGCTGATGCTGTGGAACTATGTGCGCTTCGATTTCGGCAAGAGCTATTTCCGCGACGTCAGCGTGCTGCAGCTGATCAAGGAGAAGCTGCCGGTGTCGATGTCGCTCGGCATCTGGATGACGCTGCTGACCTATCTGATCTCGATTCCGCTCGGCATCCGCAAGGCGGTCGACGACGGCTCGCGCTTCGATATCTGGACGTCGAGCGTGATCATCGTCGGCTACGCCATTCCCGGCTTTCTGTTCGCGATCCTGCTGATCATCCTGTTCGCCGGCGGCTCGTTCTTCGACTGGTTTCCGCTGCGCGGGCTGTTCTCCGAGAACTGGTCGCAACTGCCGTGGTGGCAGAAGATTCCCGATTTCTATCTGGCACATGGTGCTGCCGATCATGTCGATGGGGCTGTCCGCCTTCGCCACCATGACGCTGCTGACCAAGAACTCGTTCCTCGAGGAAATCCGCAAGCAATACGTGCTCACCGCCCGCGCCAAGGGCTGCACGCAGCACGTCAGGTGCTGTACGGCCACGTGTTCCGCAACGCCATGCTGATCGTGATCGCCGGATTTCCGTCCGCCTTCGTGCACGCCTTCTTCACCGGCTCGCTGCTGATCGAGACCATCTTTTCGCTCGACGGGCTCGGCCTGCTCGGCTTCGAAAGCGTGCTCAACCGCGACTATCCGGTGGTGTTCGCCACGCTCTATATCTTCTCGCTGATCGGCGTGGTGGTGAACCTGATCTCCGATCTCACTTATACGTGGATCGATCCGCGCATCGATTTCGAGACGCGGGAGGTCTGAGGTGGACGCGCGTACCCGTCATGATTTTCGGAAGCTGCGGTCGACACGCCGGTCGGCAGTCTGCAGCCGGTGGTTCTGCATCGTTTCAGGCTGTCGCCGCTCAACAAGCGGCGCTGGGAGAACTTCAAGGCCAACCGGCGCGGCTATTGGTCGTTGTGGATCTTCCTCGCGATGTTCCTGATTTCGCTGTTCGCGGAATTCATCGCCAACGACAAGCCGATCTACATCCACGTCAACGGCAAATCGTTCTTTCCGGCGGTGATGACCTATCCCGACACCGCCTTCGGCGACGCCAACGACAGGAACCTGTTCGGCACCGCCGCCGACTATCGCGACGACTATCTGATGGGGCTGATCGTGAAGGAGGGCGGCACCATCGTCTGGCCGCTGGTGCGCTTCTCCTACAACACGCAGGTGAGCAAGCCGCCGTCGCCGTTTCCGTCCAAGCCGACCTGGCTGCTGAACCAGAAGGATTGCGAATTCGCCGCCAAGCCACAACTTCGCCAAATGCGGCGAGCTCGAATCCAACTGGCTCGGCACCGACGACGGCGGCCGCGACGTGGTGGCGCGGCTGATCTACGGTTTCCGCATATCGGTGCTGTTCGGTCTGGCGCTGACCATCGTGTCGTCGGTCATCGGCGTCGCCGCCGGCGCGGTGCAGGGCTATTTCGGCGGCTGGATCGATTTGCTGTTCCAGCGCTTCATCGAAATCTGGACCTCGATCCCGTCGCTCTATCTGCTGCTGATCATTTCCTCGGTGCTGGTGCCGGGCTTCTTCGTGCTGCTCGGCATCCTGCTGTTGTTCTCCTGGGTGTCGCTGGTCGGCCTGGTGCGCGCGGAATTCCTGCGCGGGCGCAATTTCGAATACATCATGGCGGCGCGCGCGCTCGGCGTGTCGAACGCCGTCATCATCTTCCGCCATCTGCTGCCGAACGCCATGGTGGCGACCATGACGTTCCTGCCGTTCATCCTGTCGTCGTCGGTGATGACGCTGACCGCGCTCGACTTCCTCGGCTTCGGCCTGCCGCCCGGCTCGCCCTCGCTCGGCGAACTGTTGTCGCAAGGCAAAGCCAATGTGCAGGCGCCGTGGCTCGGCCTGACCGGCTTCTTCAGCATCGCGCTGATGCTGTCGCTGCTGATCTTCATCGGCGAAGCGGTGCGCGACGCCTTCGATCCGAGAAAGACGTTCCGATGAGCGCGTCCGCCAGCAAGCTTCTTTCGATGCCGCGATCTCTCGGTCGCCTTCGGCTATGGCACGCGCGAGGTGCTGGCGGTCGATCGCGTGTCGTTCGACATCGGCAAGGGCGAGACCGTGGCGCTGGTCGGCGAGAGTGGTTCCGGCAAGTCGGTGACCGCGCTGTCGGTGATGAAGCTGCTGCCCTATCCGGCGGCGCATCATCCGTCCGGCTCGATCGTGTTCAAGGGCCGCGAGATGCTGACCATGCCGGAGCACGAAATCCGGCAGGTGCGCGGCAACGACATCACCATCATCTTCCAGGAGCCGAT
This sequence comes from uncultured Alphaproteobacteria bacterium, assembly GCA_963781875.1. Taxonomy (GTDB): domain Bacteria; phylum Pseudomonadota; class Alphaproteobacteria; order Rhizobiales; family Xanthobacteraceae; genus Pseudolabrys. Next base: position 110,204 of record CAWAHP010000004.1, on the reverse strand, counting down.
GACCTCGCTCAATCCGCTGCACACGATCGAAAAGCAGATTGGCGAAATATTGCTGTTACATCAAGGACTTACGGGCGACAAGGCGCGCGCCCGCATCCTCGAACTGCTCGACCAGGTCGGCATTCCCGATCCGGCCGGGCGGCTGGAGAGCTATCCGCATCAGCTCTCCGGCGGCCAGCGCCAGCGCGTGATGATCGCCATGGCGCTGGCGAACGAGCCCGACCTGCTGATCGCCGACGAGCCGACCACCGCGCTCGACGTCACGGTGCAGGCGCAAATCCTGAAGCTGCTCAAGGACACGCAACACGCGGCTCGGCATGTCGATGCTGTTCATCACCCACGATCTCGGCATCGTGCGCAAGCTCGCCGACAAGGTCTGCGTGATGCAGCAGGGCAAGATCGTCGAGCAGGGCGCGGTCGAGCGCGTGTTCACCGCGCCCGAACATCCCTATACCCGCGCGCTGCTCGCCGCCGAGCCGAAGCCCGATCCGGCGCCGCCGAAGCCGGATGCGCCGATCGTGGTGTCGACCAAGGATCTCAAAGTGTGGTTTCCGATCAAGCGCGGCGTGCTGCGCAAGGTGGTCGGCCACATCAAGGCGGTCGACGGCGTCAGCATCGAGATCCGCAAGGGCGAGACGCTCGGCGTCGTCGGCGAATCCGGCTCGGGCAAGACCACGCTCGGCCTCGCGATCCTGCGGCTGATCTCGTCCAACGGCCCGGTCGTGTTCATGGGCCACACCATCCAGGGCCTCAAGTTCAAGCAGATGCGGCCCTATCGCCGCGACATGCAGATCGTGTTCCAGGATCCCTACGGCTCGCTCTCGCCGCGCATGTCGGTGTCCGACATCATCGAGGAAGGCCTGTGGGTGCATCATCCGCATCTGGCGGCGGACGAGCGCGAGCGCCGCGTGGTGGCGGCGCTCACCGATGTCGGGCTCGATACCGCAGACGCGGCTTCCGCTATCCGCACGAATTCTCCGGCGGCCAGCGCCAGCGCATCGCGCTCGGCGCGCGCGCTGGTGCTGGAGCCGACCTTCATCGTGCTCGACGAGCCGACCAGCGCGCTCGACATGCTGATCCAGTCGCAGATGGTCGATCTGCTGCGCGACCTGCAGAAGAAGCGCGATCTCACCTACATGTTCATCTCGCACGATCTGCGCGTGGTGGCGGCGCTGGCGAGCCGGCTTCTGGTGCTGCGCAACGGCAAGATGGTGGAAGAGGGCGCCGCGGCGGATCTGTTCAAGAATCCGAAGAGCGACTACACCCGCGCGCTGTTTGCCGCCGCCTTCAAGCTGGAAACCGCGCCGGAAGGCGTGGTGGCGCAATGATCCGCGATTGGCAATCATCGTCATCGCATTGGTTATCTGCGCCGCCGTCGAGTGTCGCGGCCGCGGCGCAATTCGGTCCCGCGCAATACGCCATCAAGGACGACGACCGGCGATCCGATCACCAATTTCGATCTGGGCGCCGAATTGTCCGCGCGACTCGCCAAGCTGCCGGGGCAAGTGTCGAGGTCGGAAATCTGCAGGGCGACGTGACGCTGCTGCAATTCTACGATCTCAATTGCCCGTTCTGCCGCGCAGGCCGCGGCCGACGTCGATGCGCTGGTGTCGCACCGACAAGAAGCTGAAATTGGTGTTCGTGCCCTACGCGGTGTCTGTCGGTGCGATCGGCTGCAGGGCGCTCTGGTCGAAGTCGCCGCCGCCAAGCTGCTGACGCCGGAAAAGTATCTGCAGTTTCATCGCCGCATTTACGCCAGCCGCGGCCTGATCGACGGTCCGCGCGTGCTCGCCGCCGCCCAGGACGTCGGCCTCGATCAGCAACAGCTCGCCGCCGCCGCCAATACCGAAGCCACGCTGGAAGTCTTGAAGAGCAATGCCGATGTTCGGCTCGGCCGCGCGAGCTGATCGTGACGCCGGCCTATGTCGTCAACGGCGTCGCCATCCTCGGCCATCCGGGGCTCAAGTCATTGCAAGGCGTGATCAAATCGGTGCGCGCCTGCCGCAAGGTGGTGTGCTGAACCAGCTTAAAGTCGCCGCACGCTGGTCACTTCGCTGCCCGCCGCCTTGATGCGGGCGATCGCTTGCCTGCCGGCTCGATCGCGACCATCATGTGATGCGCATTGGCGTGAATCAGCGTCTCGCGATCGCGCGCGATGGCGACATGGCCTTTCCAGAAGATGAGATCGCCGCGGCGCAAGCTCGACGAGCGACGACATTTTGCCGAGCGTCAGTTCCTGCATGTCGCTGTCGCGCGGGCAGGCGATGCCGGCGGCTTGCAGCGAGACTTGCACCAGCCCCGAGCAATCGAGCCCGAGCGACGTCTTGCCGCCCCACAGATAGGGCGCGCCGAGAAATGTCTCGGCGACCGCGACAAAATCCGGCTGCCGCGCCTTGATCGGCGCAAGATGCACGACCGGCACATGCCAGCCGGATGCGGTGACCGCGAAGCGCTCGTCCTGCCGCACGATCGCGAGCATCGCGCCCATCGGCAGCGCGGCGACCGGCGGCAGCTTGATGTCCGGTCCCGGAAAGCCGAGCGTGCGCGGCACCGCGACCTTGTGCGTCGGCGCCGCGCCATTGGGCGCCAGCGCGTTCGCCGACAGCCAGCCGACATAGCCGTCGGTCTCGAGTTGGCCCCAGGCCCAGCCTTCGTCGGTGGTCTCGTAGACCATCACGCGCTCGCCCAGCAGCGCCTGGGTGTCGAGCCGCGCCTCGTGCGAGGCTGCGCGCCGCACGCCGGCGATCGGCTCGATCACCTCGTGGCGCGTGCCCTCGACGAAACGCTTGGCTTCGACCTGGCCTTGCAGATGTTTCGCCGCGATCTCGGGGCGGAACGGATTGATGCGGGGATCGAGCGCGACCATTTGTCAAGAATATCGTCGCGGTCAGCATGGCGTAGAGCGCGCGCGCCGTCTGGCATTCGGCGCCTTCCGGGCGGCCGGGCTTGGCCGCCGCCGTCCAGGCGAAGATGTCGAGATGCAGCCAGGATTTCGCGGCGACGAACCGGCGCAGGAACAGCGCCGCGGTGATGGCGCCGCCCTGGCCGCCGGTGCTGACATTGTTGAGATCGGCGACTTTCGAATCGAGCATCTGATCGTAAGGCCGCCACAGCGGCAGCCGCCACACCGGATCGTTCTCGGCGGCGCCCGCGCGCGACAGTTCGGCGGCGAGCGCATCGTCGTCGGTGAAGAACGGCGGCACATCGGGCCCGAGCGCGACGCGCGCGGCGCCGGTGAGCGTGGCGAAATCGACGATCAGCGCCGGCTTGTCCTCGTCGGCCAGCGTGAGCGCGTCGGCGAGCACCAGCCGGCCTTCGGCGTCGGTATTGCCGATCTCGACCGTGATGCCCTTGCGCGATTTGTAGATGTCGCGCGGCCGGAAGCTGGTGCCGGAGATCGAATTCTCCACCGCCGGAATGATGACGCGCAGCCGAACCTTCAGACTGCGCGCCATGATCATGTGAGCGAGCGCGAGCGCGGTCGCCGCCCCGCCCATGTCCTTCTTCATATTGAGCATGCCGGTGTCGTTCTTGATGTCGAGACCGCCGGTGTCGAAGCAGACGCCCTTGCCGACCAGCGTGATCTTCGGATCGCTGTCCTTGCCCCAGGTCAGATCGATCAGCCGCGGCGTGCGCGCGGAGCCGGCGCCGACCGCATGCACCAGCGGGAAATCCTTCGCGAGCGCATCGCCGCTGGTGACCTGAATCTTTGCGCCGTGCTGCTTGGCCAGTGCGCGGGCGGCGTCTTCCAGTTCGGCCGGTCCCATATCGTTGGACGGCGTGTTGATGAGATCGCGCGCCAGCGTCACGCCTTCGACGATGCGGGTGAGATCGTCGCCGTCGACGCCGTCCGGCACCGACCAGCCGCACGTTGCGCGCCTCGGCCTTGCGGTAGCGGCGTGAATTGATAGGCGCCGAGCGCGAAGGCGAGCGCGGCGAGCCGCGCGTCGTGCGGCGCATTGGCGAAGCGATAGCTGCCCGGCGGCAGCAGGCCGGACAATTGTCCCGGCCGGAACGGATCGATGACCGCATCGCCGGGTCGTTCGAGCCCGAACAGCACGCCGCTCAGCTTGCCGTCCGCCGACGGGAGCAACAGCAGCCGGCCGGGCTTGGGCTCGAAGCCGGCGGCGGCGACGAAAGCGCGCTCGCGTTCGCCAAGGCTCTGGCGGACGGAATCGAGATTGGCGGCATGGACGAACCAGATCGGTATCGCCCGCGCGTCGCCGGCGCTCGCAAACATCGGATGCATGGTCACTCCGCGGCGTCGCGCATCGAAGGCTTCGGCGCATAGCCGTCGCGCGTCTGCGGCAGCTTCCAGCCCAGCATCTTGGACGCAACCAGCGTGCGCAGCACCTGCGCGGTGCCGCCGCCGATGGTGAACATGCGCACGTCGCGCGCCATGCGTTCGAGCGGCAGCTCGCGCGAATAGCCGCGCGCGCCGAACAGCTGCAGCGCGTCGTTGACGATTTTGATCGCGGCTTCCGAGGCGAAGATCTTCGCCTGCGCCGCCAGCATCGGGTCGGGAAAGGCGCTGCCGTCGGGCCCGCGCGAGCGCGCCGCCGCATAAAGCATCAGCCGCGAGGCGGTGAGCTGGGTCTGCATGTCGGCGAGCATCCATTGCAGGCCCTGGAATTCGCCGATCGGGCGGCCGAATTGCTCGCGCGTCTTGGCCCATTGCAAGCGCGTGCTCGAGCGCGCCGCCGGCGATTCCCATCGCCACGGTGCCGGCGCCGACGCGCTGGCTGTTGTAGGCGTTCATCAGGTCGGCGAAGCCGCGGCGGAAACCGGACGGCGGCAGCACCGCCATGTCGGCCGGCACTTCGAGGTCCTCGAACGCGAGTTCGCCTTCCGGCATGCCGCGCAGACCCATGGTCTGCTCGCGCCGCGTCACGCGCAGGCCTTTCGTCTCGTCGCGCACGGCGAGAAAGCCGCCGATGCCGAGCTCCTGCCCGCGCTCGTCGAACACGCGCGCGAAGATCAGGTGCAGCTTCGAGACGCCGGCGCCGGTGATCCAGTGCTTCCTGCCGTTGATCACGTAGACGTCGCCGCGCTTGTCGGCGCGGGTGGTCATCGCCAGCGTGTCGCTGCCGGCATCCGGCTCGGTGATGCAGATCGCCGGCTTGTCGCCTTCCAGTACCAGCCGCGCCGCGAGCTGCTTCTGCGCCTCGTTGCCATAGGCCATCACCGTCGAGATCGCGCCCATGTTGGTCTCGACCACGATGCGCGCGGTCACGGTGCAGGATTTCGCCATTTCCTCGATCACCAGCACGGCGTCGAGGAAGGAGCGGTCCTGGCCGCCGAGCGCCTTCGGCATGGTCATGCCGAGGAAGCCGGCCTTGGCTAGCGCCTTCACGATGTCCCAGGGGTATTGCTCGTCGCGGTCGATCGCCGCCGCGCGCGGACGCACGACCTCTTGCGAAAAGGCGCGGGCGCGCGCCTGGAGCGCCAATTCGTCCTTGGAGAGGCCCAAATCCATGGGCCGATCTTAAACCCGGTTATGGCCGGAGTTTACAAGTTAACCACTCGTTAGGGTTAACGTTTTATTGCTCGGGAATGCCGCTGGATCGCCAGCCACCGGATTCCCATGCGTCCTAGAACGGCCCGCGCCGCCCGTCTGCTTGCCTCGGCCGCTGTCGTGGCCGTGCTGGCGCTGTCGGCGGCCGGCTGCAAGACCACGGGCGACGACACCACCGGCTCGATCGGCGCGACCGATACGCCGCGCAGCGACGCCGACTGGCGGCAGTTCGCTCGACGTCTGGGGCATCCGCTATCGCGAGATCCCGGCGACGCCGACGCGGCCATCGCCTATGCGCGGGCGTTGCGCGCCACCGAACAGCGCGCCCAGGCGGTCGCCGTGCTCGAGCAGGCCTCGATCCGCAATCCGCACAACATGGCGCTGCTCGGCGCCTATGGCCGCGCGCTGGCGGAAGCCGGCGACTACGCCCAGGCGCTCGACGTGCTGAGCCGCGCCCACACGCCCGACCATCCCGACTGGCGCATCCTCAACGCGCAAGGCGCGGTGCTCGATCAGATGGGCCGGCACGCCGAGGCGCAGCGCCACTATTCGGCCGCGCTCAAGATCGTGCCGAACGAACCTTCGGTGCTGTCCAATCTCGGCCTGTCCTACGCGCTGATGAAGGACTTGAAACGCGCCGAGGTCACGCTGCGGCGCGCGGTGGCGCAGCCGAATGCCGATCCGAAGGTGCGGCAGAATCTGGCGCTGGTGGTCGGCCTGCAAGGCCGCTTCGCCGAGGCCGAGAAGATCGCCCGCGCCGATCTGCCGGAGGACGAAGCCGCCGCCAATGTCAGCTATCTGCGGCAGATGCTCTCGCAGCAGAACGAGTGGAAGAAAATGGGCCGGCGGCCTTACGTGCCGCCACCCGACGCCGGCACCTGATCGCAATCTTCAATGGCCGATCGTTTTGAGGGCTGCGCATTTCGGCGCAGCTCACGTCACTGTATGCGCCATGACCTTGATCGCGGCCGGGCCGAGAATGACCACGAACAGCACCGGCAGGAAGAACACGATCATCGGCACGGTCAGCTTCGGCGGCAGGCCGGCGGCCTTCTTTTCGGCCTCCGACATGCGCATGTCGCGGTTTTCCTGCGCCATCACGCGCAGCATGGTTGCCAGCGGCGTGCCGTAGCGTTCCGCCTGCTGCAAGGCCATGCAAACCGATTTCACGCCTTCCAGATCGGTGCGCTTGGCCAGGTTCTCGTAGGCCTGACGGCGATCCGGCAGATAGGACAGTTCGGCGGTGGTGAGCGTCAGTTCCTCGGCCAGCGCGATCGACTGCGAGCCGACCTGTTCGCTCACCTTCTTGAACGCCGCCTCGATCGACATGCCGGATTCCACGCAAATCAGCAGCAGGTCGAGCGTGTCGGGAAAGGCGCGCTTGATCGACAATTGCCGGTTCTGGATCTTGCTCTTCAGCATCATCAGCGGCAGATGCATGCCGATATAGGCGGCGGCGATGCACATGCCGATCTTGACGGTGGTCGGCTGATTGAAGTCGAGCACGACGAACAGATAGAACACGGCGAACAGAAAGCTCACCGCCGGCGTCACCATGCGGAAGAACAGATAGGTGATATAGGGCGCCTGGCCGCGATAGCCGGCCTGCACCAGCTTGAGCCGCGCCTCTTCCTGGCCGACCCATTTGGTCAGATTGAAGCGATCGACGATCGCCTTGATATACTGCTTCGGCGATTGCCGCAGATTGACCTTCTGCTTCTCCTGCGCCATGCGCTCGCGTTCGCGCTGGCGAATCTTCTCGCGCTCGACCGCGACCGCCTTCATGCGCTTGTCGAGCGGATCGGCGAACGCGTAGGGCATCGCGAGCGTCAACATCGTCGCGGCCGCGGCGATGGCGGCGAACACCATCGTCAGCGTCTTGGTATTGAGCGCATCGATCAGAAGATCGAGCATCGGTCCGCGCATCTAGAGTTCTGGTCAGTTCGCGCTAGAAATCGAAGTTGATCATTTTCTTCATCACCAGGACGCCCATGAACATCCAGCACGGCGGAGCCGGCCAGCATGAGGTTGCCGAGCGGTTCGGTCCACAGCAGCGAGATGTATTGCGGGCTGGTGATCCAGACCAGCGTCATCACCGCGATCGGCAGCGCGCCGATGATGCCGGCCGAGGCCTTCGCTTCCTGCGACATCGCCTGGATCTTGGCTTTCATCTTCTTGCGGTCGCGCAGCACGCGCGAAAGATTGCCGAGCGCTTCCGACAGATTGCCGCCGGCCTTCTGCTGGATCGAGATGACGATGCCGAAGAAATTCGCTTCCGGCACCGGCATGTGCTCGTAGAGCTTGCCGCAGGCCTCGCCGAGCGGAATGCCGATGGCCTGGGTCTCGACGATGGAGCGGAATTCGGATTTCAGCGGCTCGGGCGCCTCGATCGTGATCATTTTCATGCAGTCGAGCAGCGGCAAGCCGGCCTTGATGCCGCGCACGATGATGTCGACCGCGTCCGGAAACGCGTTGAGGAATTTCGTCTTCGCGGCGCTTCTTCAGGAACGACAGCAGCCAGAACGGCAGACCGAAGGCGCCGGCAAAGCCGAGCCCGATGGCCGGCAGCAGGCCGCCGCCGGTGAGCAGTCCCGAACATGAACAGCGCCACGCCGATGCCGGCCGAAATCATGAAGAATTGCTGCTTCGACCAGGTCAAGCCGGCCTGCGCGATCCGGACCGCGAGCGGCACGCGTTTGTTTCTTCTTGTGGCGTTCCTCGAATTCCTTGAGCGTGTTTTCGATGACGTCGCGGCGGGATTTCTGCTGCCCGCGCGTGGCGCGCGCCACCGCTTCGGCCTTGGCGACGCTCGCCATGCGCTGCTCGGCTTTGCGCTCGCCGGACAGGATCGGATAAACGAAAACCCAGACCAGCCCGCCGACGGCGACCGAAGCCAGAAAGAATATGGCGATCGTGTCCATGGGCGCGCTCCGGTCAAGCCCGCATGGCTTTGGTGGCGGCTTCCGCGGCGTCGAGCGCGGCAGCCAGGCGCTTTTCCTCGCCGTAGTAGCGGGCGCGATCCCAGAACCGCGGCCGGCCGATGCCGGTCGAGCGGTGGCGGCCGAGGATGTTGCCCTTGCGCGTCCTCGCCGGTCATGTCGTAGACGAACAGATCCTGGGTGATGATGACGTCGCCTTCCATCCCCATCACTTCGGTGATGTGGGTGATCTTGCGCGAGCCGTCGCGCAGGCGCGCGGCCTGGATCACCACGTCGACCGAGGCGCAGATCATCTCGCGGATGGTGCGCGACGGCAGCGAGAAGCCGCCCATGGTGATCATCGATTCAAGACGCGAAAGCGCCTCGCGCGGGTTGTTGGCGTGCAGCGTGCCCATCGAGCCGTCATGGCCGGTGTTCATGGCCTGCAGCAAGTCGAACGCCTCGGGTCCGCGGACTTCGCCGACGATGATGCGTTCCGGCCGCATACGCAGGCAGTTGCGCACCAGATCGCGCATGGTGACCTGGCCTTCGCCTTCGAGGTTGGGCGGCCGCGTTTCCAGGCGCACCACGTGCGGCTGCTGCAGCTGCAATTCGGCGGCGTCTTCGCAGGTGATGATGCGCTCGTCGTCGTCGATGAACTGGGTGAGACAGTTGAGCAGCGTGGTCTTGCCGGAACCGGTGCCGCCGGACACCAGGGAGTTCACCCGGCAGCGGCCGATGATCTGCAGGATTTCGGCGCCTTGCTCGGTGATGGTGCCGAATTTGACCAGCTGATCGAGCGTCAGCTTGTCCTTCTTGAACTTGCGGATGGTGAGCGCGGGGCCGTCGATCGCCAGCGGCGGCACGATGGCGTTGACGCGCGAGCCGTCCGGCAAGCGCGCGTCGCAGATCGGCGAGGATTCGTCGACGCGGCGGCCGATCTGGCTGACGATGCGCTGGCAGATATTGAGCAGCTGCTGGTTGTCGCGGAAGCGGATGCCGGTCTTCTGAATCTTGCCTTTGACTTCGATGTAGACCGTGCCGGAGCCGTTCACCATGATGTCGGCGATGTCGTCGCGCGACAGCAGCGGCTCGAGCGGGCCGAAGCCGAGCACGTCGTTGCAGATGTCGTCGAGCAGTTCTTCCTGCTCGGAGATCGACATCACGATGTTCTTGATCGCGATGATCTCGTTGACGATGTCGCGGATTTCCTCGCGCGCCGAATCGGCGTCGAGCCGCGCCAGCTGCGCCAGATCGATCGCCTCGATCAGCGCGCCGAAGATGGTGCCCTTGACCTCGTAATAGGTCTCGGAGCGGCGCGAATCGACCGAGGACGGCACGGTATTGATCGGCGAGGGCGCCCGGCTTGGCGGTCGGAGCCGATACCAGCGGCGCGCCGAGCCCGTCGGAGGGAAACGGCGTGAGGCCGGGTTCCGTCTGCGCGCTGGCCGGCGGCTTCGGGGCCTCGGCCGGTTGCGATGCCGGCGCGGCCGCGGGCGCAGCCGGCCGCGCGGCCGGCGCCGGGGCGCGAGCTTCAGATGTTCCGCTACGCTTACCGAACACGAGATCTGTCTCCGAACTATTCCTAGCGCTCATGCGCTCCGCTTCATCAGCTTGGCGAGCAGCGGCGTCAGCAGGCCGCCGCGCGCGCGTTTGGCTTCGGCGCGTCCGGTGAGCACCTGGGCCAACTGGCGGAACATCTCCGCGGTCTTATGGCTCGCCGACACTTCGGCGATCATCTGGCCGTTGTTGGCGGCGGTGCCGAAAATCTGCGGCTCGAACGGGATCACCGCGAGCGGCTGGTCTTCCAGCGCCTTGGCGAAATCCGCCGGCGTGATTTCCGGCCGCTTCGGCACGCCGACCTGGTTGAGGCAGTAATACGGGCGGTGATCGTTCGGCCGCGCGGCGCGCAGCAGATCGACCATGTTCTTGGCATTGCGCAGATTGGCGAGATCGGGGCCGGCGACCACCAGGATGTCGTCGGCGCTGACCAGCAGCCGCTTGGTCCAGCCCGACCATATGATGCGGAACGTCGAGCACGACGCAGGGGATCGAGCTGCGCAGCGAATCGAGGATCGAATCGAAGGCCTCGGCGCCGAAGTCATAGACCCGGTCGAGCGTCGCCGGCGCGGCCAGCAGGCTCAGATGATCGGTGCATTTCGACAACAGGCGGTCGACGAAGGCGGTGTCGATGCGGTCGGGCGAGAACACCGCATCGGCGATGCCTTGCGGCGGATCCTGATTGTAATCGAGGCCGGCGGTGCCGAAGGCGAGATCGAGATCGGTCACGACCGAATCGAGCGAAAGATCGCGCGCGATCGCCCAGGCGACGTTGTGCGCCACGGTGGAAGCGCCGACGCCGCCCTTGGCGCCGACCACGGCGATGATGCGGCCGACCGGCTTGGCGTCCGGCGCCGAGAACAGTCCGCAGATCGAGCGCACGACGTCGATGGTGCCGATCGGCGCGATCAGGTAGTCGCTGACGCCGCGCCGCGTCAGCTCGCGATAGAGCGTGACGTCGTTGACGCGGCCGACCACGATCACCCGCGTGCCGGCGTCGCAGACCTCGGCGAGCTGATCGAGCCTGGTCAGGATGTCGTCGGCGCGCTGCTCGGCCTCGATGAAGATGACGTTCGGCGTCGGCGAACTGCGATAGGCCTCGACCGCGGCGGTGGCGCCGCCCATCTGGATTTTCACATGCGCCTTGGCCAGACGGCGGTCCTCGCCGGCGGCCTGCACGGCGGCGGCGGTTTCAACCGTCTCGCAAAAGGCCTGCACCGAGACGCGCGGCGCCGGTGCGATATGTTCGTCGGCGGCGGCGACGTGTCGGCCGGCGCCGCCGGCATCGACTCGTCTTCGGCGACTGCGACTTGATGAGCGTGCTTTATCATTTGCCGAGATCGCTGATTTTGCCGGTGTCGTAACGCGGTAGTAGGTGCCGGACGGATTTTCGCCCTTGCGGTATTTGTCGATCGCGACCGAGCGGCGGCGCGGTATAGGTCGGCGTTTCGCCGCGCGGCTGCACCAGATCGGCGGGATTGTCGACCATGGCCGCGAGATTGCGCTGGCTGGCGCAGCCGAGATTCCAATACGGCCGGTTTTCGATGTAGGCCGGATCGTGGCCCGGGCCGAGATCGTGTCGGCCACTGGCCGCAGGGGCCGGCTTCCGCGATCATTTTCGAATAATTGATCTTGATGCTGGCGAGCGCGGTATCCGATGGCCGATAGCTGCGCACGTAGACGGCATTGCCGCGGCACGCCGGAGGCGGCGAAGATCGAATGGATTTCGCGCATCGAATCGGCGGCGGCGTGATCGGTCGGCCCGCCCTGCGGCACGTCGACGATGATGCCGCTGGTGGCCTCGCGCCGCCACAGTTGCGCGAACGACAGCACGTCGGCGCGCTGCGCCGGCGTCAGCCCGCCGCGATTGCGCCCGACGAAGACCTCGACGGTGCGCTCGCCTTCCTTCAGCGTGATCGGATGGCGCAGGCGATAGTCGGTCGGATAGTTCGCTTTGCGCCACGCGGCGTCTCGTAGCAGCCGGCCAGCATGGCGGCGAGACCGCCGGCCGCCAACAGGCGCAGCGCCGCTTGGGCGCGGCGCCCGACGATCGCCGTGTGGAGTGCTGTCATCGATCGTCTCCTGATCCCGCTCAATCGAGGATGAATCCGTATTTGCCGTGATAGCTGCCGCGCTGATCGGTCTGCGTCTGAGCTTGACTGGCGGAGCCGTAGATGCGGTTGAGGCGGCCAAGCAGAACGGTCGACGGATCGTTGGGATCGGCGAAGCCGTCGTCGGGCCGCGACAGCTGCTTCTGCGCCACCGCGCGCACCACGTAAGGCGTCACGAGACCATCAATTCGGTCTGGTGATTGATGTAGTCGCGGCTCTTGAACAGGGTGCCGAGGATCGGCAGCTGCATCAGGCCGGGCACGCCGTTGATCTGCTGCTTGGTCTGCTCCTGGATCATGCCGGCCAAGGCCAGCGACCCGCCCGACGGAATTTCGACCGTGGTTTCGGCGCGACGGGTGCTGATCGACGGGATGGTCAGCGACTGGGTCGCGCCGGGCACCGCCAAGGTCATGGCGTTATCGGTGGACAGGTCGGACACTTCGGTCATCACCTTGAGGCTGATGCGGCCTTCCGACAGCACCACTGGCGTGAAAACCAGGCTGACGCCGAATTTCTTGAAATCGATCTGCGGTTGGCAGATCGGCGGCGATTTGGTGGTGTCGCACGACAGCCCGTTGGGGATCGGGAACTCGCCGCCGGCGACGAAACTCGCGGTCTCGCCGGAGATCGCGGTCAAGTTCGGCTCGGCCAGCGTGCGGAGCACGCCGGCGCGGTCCATCGCCCGCAGCGTCGCGGTGATATTCTTGAAGGTGCCGGCGAAAGCGGTATTGCTGAGCGGTCTGGCCGGTGGCGGAGAACGGATTTTGCGTGTTGAAGTTCACCACGGCGGTGCCGTAATTGAAGCTGCCGGTGAGATCGATGCCGAGCTGCTTGATGACGTCGCGGCGCACTTCGGCGACCGTCACCTTGAGCATGACCTGGTCGCGGCCGCGCACGGTGATGCCGTTGACCACTTTGGTGCCGTCGCCGACCAGCCGTGAGGCAATGTCGAAGGCCTGCTGCGATTCGGCGGCGCTCGCCGCGCTGCCGGAGAGCATGACGCCGTCGGCGCCGACGCCTTCGATGCGGATGTCGGCATCCGGCATCGTCTGCTTGAGCGCGGCGCGCACGCCGTTGAGATCGCGCGTGACCGCGATGTCGAAGCCGGCGATCTGCTTGCCGTCGGCGTCGAAGAAAAAGATGTTGGTCTGTCCGACCGTGACGCCGATCATGTAGACGCGCCGCGAGGAGCGGATCACCGCGTTGGCGATCTTGGGATCGGCGACCAGCACGTCCTTGATGTCGGCCGGCAGATCGATCGCGACCGATTTGCCGATGCCGAGCGGAATAAATCGCGATGTCGCTTCGCTCGCCGCCACCTGGATCACCGGCACGTGCGGCGTATCGGCGGCGGTTGCCGGAGCCATCGGCGCGAGGCCCGCGCTGGCGAGCAGTGCCGCCAGCGCAGACGGTGCGGATCAACGTCCTTCATCGCCATGTCCCCCACGTCCCCTCGATCGGTCATCGCGGTGTGGTCGTCGTGCTCACGCCAAAACGAACGATGTTGACGGCATTGCGGCGTGCGTCGGTCTTGTCGTCATCGGTCGGTCGCATCCTTGTGCGATGCATCGGTGACGCTGCGCAGCGCCAGCGACAGCGAGCCGAGTTGCTGCGACAGCACCAGCGTTTCGGCCTGGCCCGGCGCTGAGTTCGAGCGTCGCGGTCTTGCCGACCACGACCTTCTGGCCGTTCTTTTCCTCGCACGTTCTGGTCGATCGCCAGCACGCGGATATTGCTGAGAACGGTTTCGCTGGTGTGGACTTCGCCGCCGGTGGCCTTGTCGGCGTCGCGGTCGCGGCGCGTGAGAATGACGTCGACATGATCGTTCGGCAGGATGAACCCGCCGGCGCCGGTCTCCGGCGAAATCTGCGTGGAAACGGCGCGCATGCCGGTCGGCAGGATCGCGGCCATGAAGCCCGAGCCCTTCGCGTTCACCAGTTTGGCTTCGCGGATCGGCTCGCCGGCGACGAAAGGCACGCGCGCGATCTTGCCGGCCAGAGATCTTCGATGGCCTGCGGGCGATTGATTCTTGCGAATGAAATTTCCGGTGGCGATGCGCTGGCGGGCCATGCCTGCCATTGCACGTCGCCGGGCGACAGCGCCTGACCCATCGGAATGTCGGATCGCGCCACCAGGACGTCGACGGTCTCGACCTTAGGACGAGCCTCCGGCTTGACCTCCGGAGGCTTTTCCGACCGGCCGGCCAACAGCGCGGCAACTCCACCGGCTGCGATGGCGACGGTCAAGACGACGAGACGCGCGGCTTTCATACGCTCACTCTCACCGTGACATGACGGCCGGCTCGGCCGCCTAAACCACATGGCGGCCGATGCGACCGCTTACACCGGATTTCATCAGCTAAAGGTCAAGGTATGGTTAAGCAGCGGTATCTAAATCGAGTTAATATTCTCTTGCGCCGAACGACTTTGCTGGCGCATGATCTTTTCGGAAAACCGGTTCGCACTTTTCTGGATTATGCGCCTACGCAGAATTTAGATGCCGACTCCGGGCATCCAGCCGGTATTCGGATAGACCGCGAGCGCCGCGGCAGCGAGCGCGATGCCATAGGGAATGCCGCCGCCGTGTTCATGCAGCCGGAGAATCCATGGCTGGCGGGCGAGGGCGGCCGGCAGCGGCAGCTTGCGGAACTGGATCAGCACCAGCGTCAATACGCCGCCAAACAGCGACGCGTAGACCAGATAGTCGAGCAGATAGTCGAAGCCGAACCAAAGCGCGGTCGCGGCCACGAGCTTGGCGTCGCCGCCGCCGATCCAGCCTTGCGAAAAGAAGCCGAACGAAACCACCAGCACCAGCGCGCCGGCGGCCAGATGCATGCCGATGGCGGCAAGGCTCATGCCGGTGACGAGCGTGAGCACGAAAAAGCCGCCGGTAAGCGCCAGCGAAAGCCGGTTCGAGATGGTCATGGTCAGGAGATCGCTCGATGCGGCGAAGGCCATCAGGGCGGGGAACAGCAAGAGCCTGATCGTGTCCGTCAGCATCATCGGTGGTTCCTGAGCGCGAAGATCGCGGCCTGAGCGCAAGATTACGCCGCGCAAGCTTGCGGTTCGGTTAGCGCGCGAAATCTTTACCGTTCGTAAACTGGCTGCTGCGGTGCGGCCCAAAAGCAAAAGGCTCCGGCGATTGGCCGGAGCCTTTGTATCTTACGCGACTGCGCCCAATTACTTGAGCTGGGTCGAGACGCTGGTGAACTTGGTGTTCAGCTTGGTGCCGAGGCCGTTCACGACCGCGATGATCGCGACCGAGATGCCCGCGGCGATGAGGCCGTACTCGATGGCCGTGGCGCCGGAATTGTCCTTCACGAAACGCACGAAGAGGTTTTTCATCGGTAGCTCCTTGATCCACACGTGGCTGTCTGAGCTGATCCAGATGACCGGATTAGCTCCGGCTCGCCTGAACCATGGGCGCAATCTAGCAAGGAGGTCTTGCGTGGCGGTTAATATGATTGCAGAAACATAGGGTATTCCGATGTATATTGATCGTAGTTAACAAGATATAACGTGAAGAACAACAGAGTTAATAAATCATTTATAGTGTTTATACTGAAGATTTAAGCAGACTATTCCTACGAATACATGAATTGACGTTGGGATATCATCGTATAACCGATCGCCGGCCGCCTTTGTTCTGCTTGGACGAGTTGAAGCAATACTGCGGCGAATGCCGGCCTTTGCGTTGTCATCTTTGGCAGTCGCGACGACTGCCACACCCGATCGCCGCGCGAATGCGTGACATATACCGCGATCTTAACCGCCCGGGCCGATACCGGATCGACCGATTATCCGCGTCAGTCAGGCCCAAGCGATGCTCAGCGAACTGATTTCCGTCTTTCTGGTCGCCGGCGAGACTGTTCTCAAGATTCGTCCCGATCTCCATCGCTCTCGGCATCGTCTTCGCGGTGCTGACCCACTGGTCGGCCTGCAATCCCGGCCGGCCCTGGTGGCGCAAGCGCGAGATCGTCACCGACGTCTGCTACTGGTTCCTGATCCCGCTGGCGGCGCGCTTCGTGCGCATCGGCCTGATGGTGATGGGCGCGGCGATACATCTTCAACATTCATGGCTCCGACGATCTGATCGAGTTCTACGATGACGGCTTCGGCCCGCTCGCCGAACTGCCGCTGTGGGCGCAAGCGTTGACCTTCCTGGTCGTGTCGGATTTCCTGACCTATTGGATCCATCGCGGTTTTCATGGCGCCAGTCTGTGGAAATATCACGCGGTCCATCATTCATCGGAAGATCTCGACTGGATCTCGGCGGCGCGGTTTCATCCGGTCAACATCTTCCTCGGCACCGTCTTGGTCGATGTCGCGCTGCTGCTCGCCGGCATTTCGCCGAACGTGATGCTATGGGTCGGGCCGTTCACGACCGCCACGTCCGCCTTGGTGCATGCCAATCTGAACTGGACGTTCGGCCCGTTCAAATACGTGCTTGCCAGCCCGGTCTTTCATCGCTGGCATCACACCGCGCTCGATCGCGGCGGCTCGAGCAATTTTGCCGGGACGTTTCCGATCTGGGACGTGCTGTTCGGCACCTTCTACATGCCGGAGAATGAGTTGCCGGATGCCTATGGCATCGACGACCAGAGCTTCCCGGAAAGCTTCGGCGCCCAGATGCTTTATCCGTTCACGCGCTGAATCGAAGGCTTGGCGCTGCGCGCTCTTTGCACTTCGTTCACCAATTTGCAGTCAACTTGAACGGTGTAGGTCCGCCGGCCGTTGTTGCGGCGGACATGGTTGCGTAGTCGTAGCGTTGGAGAGTTCGATGTCGGCCGTGTTCGGGCGTCGCAGGCGACTGGTCAGTGTATGGGCCTGGACGATTATTTTCGCGGCCACGTTCGGCGGCTCCTGCGCAGGCCGATTCCTCACCGTCAATATCGACGAAGCGCGGATCATGAAGCTGCCCGAGCGCGTCGCCACCATCGTCATCGGAAATCCGCTGATTGCCGACGCCGCGCTGCAAAGCGGGGGCGTTCTGGTCGTCACCGGCAAAGGCTTTGGCTCCACCAATATGCTGGCGCTCGACCGCTCCGGCCGCGTCGTGATGGACAAGACCGTGCAGGTGCTCGGCCCGGCATCCGGCAGCGATCTGGTCGTGGTGTTCAAAGGCGTCGAGCGCGAATCCTACAGCTGCGCGCCGGATTGCGAGCGTCGCATCACGCTCGGCGACTCGCCGGCCTATTTCGGCGCCATGCTGCCGCAGACCGGCACCCGCACCGGTCAGGCGCAGACGCGCCCCGGCACCGCGCTGAGCATCGCCGCGGTTCGCAGCGCGCGAAACACGGTTAGCAATCGCTTAACGCGATCACCGCGGTTCTCAGCAATGTGCGAAAGAATTTGAAAACATCGGCCTGCTAGTGTCTGCGCACCATTCAGCAGTCGAGATGGTTGCCATGCTTGATGCCACTCGAAAGCAAAATCGCCGCTTGTATGCGCCGGCTGATGCCGGCGCGCATCGCGCGCCGCTTTGTGCGCCGGCAGGACGGCGCCGCCGCCGTCGAATTCGCGCTGGTCGCGGCTCCGTTTCTGGCGCTGACCTTCGCGATCCTGGAAACGGCATTCGTGTTCTTCGCCGGCCAGACGCTGGAAGCCGCCGCTGCCGATTCGGCGCGACTGATCATGACCGGGCAGGCGCAGACCGCCGGCTTCACCGCAGGCTGACTTCAAGACCGCGGTGTGCGCGCGCATCTTCGCATTGTTCGACTGCGCGAACGGCATTTATGTCGACGTCAAGACCTATACCAGTTTCGCTTCGGTCAATACCGCGTCGCCGGTCAGCAATGGTCAGCTCAATACCGCGAGCATGGCCTATCAGCCCGGGCGACGTCGGCAACATCGTCGTCGTGTCGCTCTACTACCAGTGGCCGATCTACGTTTCGATGCTCGGCGACAACCTGTCCAATCTGAACGGCAACAAACGCCTGCTGGTCGCGACGTCGGTGTTCCGCGTCGAGCCGTACCATTGAGGCAACGTGTCATGAAAACAATGACCCTCCGCATGCCGCACGCATTTCGCCGCCTCGCGCGCGACCAGCGCGGCGTCTCGGCAGTCGAATTCGCGCTGCTGGCGCCGATGATGATCGGGCTTTATCTCGGCTGCGTCGAAATCTCGCGACGGCGTCGGCGCGGACCGCAAGGTCAGCCTGACCGCCGCCGCGCTCGCCAACCTGACGGCGCAGGTCACGACCATCAGCTCGACCGACATGAGCAATATTCTCGACGCGTCGACCGCGATCATCGCGCCCTATTCGGCCAGCAAGCTCAAGATGTCGGTGTCGTGCCTGAATATCGACGCGACCGGCAAGGCGACGGTGAAGTGGAGCGTCACGCGCAACGGCACGGCCAAGAGCGGCGGCGCTGACGATTCCGGCGGCGCTGGCGGTGCCCAATTCGCAGCTGATCTACAGCCGAAGTTTCCTACGCCTATACGCCGACCATCGGCTACACCATCACCGGCACGCTCACCCTGTCGGACCAGATGTATATGAGCCCGCGCATCACGGCGCCGACCTACGGCACCACCGCCTGCACCTGACGCTGGCGCAGTCTATCGGCCTAGAGAATCGGCAGCGCCGTCGTCGATTTGATCCGCTCCATCGCGAAGCGCGAGGTGACGTTCTTCAGCGGCACGGTCGCGATCAGCTTCTTGTAGAAGCGCGTCGTAGCCCGGCATGTCGGGCACCACCACGCGCAGCATGTAATCGACGTCGCCGGCCATCCGGTAGAATTCCATCACCTCCGGCATCGCGCCCACCACCTCGGCGAACGCTTGAGCCAGTCCTGCGAATGGTCGCCGGTCTCGATCGACACGAACACGGTGATGCCGAGGCCGACTTTTTCCGGATCGATCAGCGCGACCCGGCGCGTGATCACGCCGTCGGCCTCCAGCCGCTGCAGCCGCTTCCAGCACGGCGTCGATGACAGTCCGACGCGCTGGCCGATCTCGGCGACCGAGAGCGAGGCGTCCTGCTGGACCACGGCGAGGATCTTGCGGTCGATGGCGTCCATTCTCTTTTTCCTTCGAAACTTAGAACGTCATGGCCTAAATACAGGCGATAAATTTGGAATAATTTTCTTATTTTAGCTCGCCATCTGTCTTTATAGAGAAAAATATTCTATTTCAAGAGCAATCTATCGCCGTCGCCCTGGCGGCATTTCGACCGGATCAAGCCCATGAGAAAAATTTTTGCTCCCGATTTTGCCAGTACGCTGCGCCGGCTCGCGCGCCGCCATGCTGTTCAGCGCCACGCTGGCGCTCGCTGCTCGCCGCCGCGTGCCGCCGCCATGCCGAGCCGCTGGTGAGCGTCGGCATGGCTCAACAGCCATCTGCACGATGCCAATCTGGTGGTGCTCGATATCCGCTCGGCCATCGACGGCAGCGGCCCGAGGCCTTCGCGCAGGGCACATCCCGGGCGCGTGCACAGCGACTACGACAAAGGCGGCTGGCGCGTCACCCGCAACAACGTGCCGTTCATGGTGCCGACCACGGCCGAGCTCGAAAAGCTGATCGGCGATCTCGGCATCGACGAGAACAGCCATGTGGTCGTGGTGCCGGCCGGCGTGAACGTGCTCGATTTCGGTTCCGCCGCGCGCACCTACTGGACGCTGAAATATGTCGGCGTGGCCAATGTCTCGATCCTCGACGGCGGCCTCGCCGCCTGGAAGGCGGCGGGCAATGCCGCTCGACACCGGCGCGCATGCGCCGTCGCCGGCGATCTTCACCGCCACGCTCGACAAGAACTGCTGGCCGAAGTCTCCGACGTCGAGAAAGTCGAGACCATCCGGCGGCGCCACGTTGGTCGATGCGCGGCCGGCGTCGTTCTTCTTCGGCAAGGAGAAGGCGCCAGCCTCGCAGGCCTATGGCCATATCCCCGGCGCGCTCAATCTCGACAGCGCCGAGTTCTACGACGCGCAAGCCAACCGGCTGAAGCCGCAGGCCGAACTTGCCGAGATCGCGACGCAAGTGCCGGCGGGCGCGGTGGTGAGCTACTGCAACACCGGCCATTGGGCGGCGACCGACTGGTTCGTGCTGCACGAATTGCTCGGCCGCAACAATGCCAGGCTCTATGCCGGCTCGATGGTGGAATGGACCAGCAATGCCAGCCGGCCGATTGAATCCGCGCGCACCAAGTGGGACGATCTGAAAAAGAAGCTCGGGCTCGGCTCCTGATCCGGTCATATCGAGGAGCCTTCATGTCCACGGCAACGATGGCAGCGCCCGGCGCAGGCGCTGCGATCGGCATCGACCGGCTGTTCCTCGGCCTTGCGCTTGCCGCCACCGCGATCCTGGTCGCGCTGGTGCTGCTCGACGGCCAGCCGTTGTCGGCGGCGCTGATTCTGGGCGGCTTCGGCCTCGGCATCGCCTTCCTCAAAGCTGAATTCAGCTACACGGCGTCGTGGCGGCGTTTTCTGACGCGCGGCGAGGCCGGCGGCCTGCTCGGCGGGCTGATCGTGATCGCGATCGCCGCGCTGGTGATCGTGCCGATGGCGGCGCTGCTGCCGAATTTCGGCGGCGCCATCGCGCCGCTCGGGCCGTCGCTGCTGATCGGCGCCTTCGTGTTCGGCATCGGCATGCAGCTCGCCAATGGCTGCGGCTCCGGCACGCTCTACACCGTCGGCGGCGGCTCCGGCCGCATGCTGATCGCGCTGTTCTTCTTCATGGTCGGCAGCGTGTTCGGCAGCCTGTCGCTGCCGGCGTTTCTCGCGCTCGGCGGCATCGATCCGGTGCTGGCGTCGGATTATCTCGGGCCCTGGGGCGGACTGGCGGCGACGCTGGCGAGCATCGCGCTGGCTGCGGCGCTGATCGTCGCCGTCGCCAAGCGGCGCGGCGCCAATTTCATGCCGTCGCGCAATTATGTGATCGGCGGCATCGCCATCGGGCTGTTGTGCGATCGCCGTGTTCGTGGCCGGCGGCCATCCCTGGAGCGTGACCTTCGGCTACACGGTGTGGGGCGCCAAGATCGCCAGCGCGCTCGGCTTCGATTTCTCGCACGCGGCGTTCTGGCAATGGCCGGGACCCAAGCGCGCGCTCGCCGAGTCGGTTCTCTCCGACACCTCGAGCCTCACCGACTTCGGCATGCTGTTCGGCGCCATGGCGGCGGCCGCGGCCAGCCATCCGTTCGCGCGCGACGGCCTGGCCGCCGGCGAAATCGCTGCTGGCCGCGGCGATCGGCGGCTTGCTGATGGGCTGGGGCGCGCGGCTCGGCTTCGGCTGCAATATCGGCGCCTTTGTCGGCGGCGTCGCCTCCGGCTCGCTGCACGGCTGGGTGTGGTTTGCCGCGGCGCTGCCCGGCTGCCTGATCGGCATCCGGCTGCGGCCGCTGTTCGGCCTGTCGCGGGAATGACGCATGATGCGAACAATCTACATCATCGTCGTCGCGCTCGGCGCTGGTCGCAATTGTCGGCAACCACCTCACCAGCCCGTCGAGCGGCCGCGCGGTGTCGCCGGAGGATTTCGCCGGCGCCTGCGCGCCCTGCGGCGCGCCCTGTCCGTCGAAGAAATAATCTAGCCTGAGTTCCGCTTCAAGAAACTCCTCGACCTCGGCGCGTGTCGGGCGCCCCCGAGGCGCCGCCGAATTGGTGCATTTGAGCGCGGCGGTGGCGCTGGCAAAGCGCATGGCGTCGACGAGATCGCGCCCTTCGGCCAGACGCAAGCGTGAAGGCGCCGTGGAAGGCATCGCCGGCGCCGAGCGAATCGATCGCCTTCACCTTGAACGCCGGCATGTGCCGCAGATTTCGCCTTGATCGAGCCAATAGACGCCGTTCGGCCCGTCGGTGACGGCGAGGAAACCGGAGATATGCTCGGCGAGGTGCTTCAAGCCCGCGCCGTAATCGTCGAGGCCGGTGGTGCCGCGCAGGCCTCGGCCGACGACACCACATGGGTGCCGAGCGCCAGCAGCGGATCGTCCACGCTGGGTCGCCTGATCGAGGTCGATCACGATCGGAATCTTGCGCGCTGCGCCGCGCGGCACACCGCCGTGACGAAATCCGGAAACCGGTTGTCGACCAGCACGGCGTCGGCATCCGCCACCAGCCGGTCGGCGTCTGCGGGCAGCACGTTGCCGAGCTTGACGCCGCGCCGCGTGGCGATGGTCTTCTCGCCGTCCGCGTCGAGCAGGATCAGCGACACCGAGGCGGTGCCGCCGTCGACGCGCACGGCGCCGCTGCAATCGATGCCCTCGGCGGTGAGATCGGTCGACAATGCGATTGCTGACAGCGTCGTTGGCGCCGCCGAGCGGTCCGGCGAAGGCCACGCGTCCGCCGAGCCGCGCGATCGTGACCGCGGCATTGGCGGCGCAGCCGCCGCCGGTGATGATGAATTCCGAGGCCGCGACCTTGGTGCCGGGCGCGGGGAAATTCTCCACGCGCATGATGATGTCCTGCACCGCGATGCCGGCGCACAGGATTTTCGGAGCCTGTCTTGACTGCACGCGTTCAGTCAAAGCTGATCTCGTCCTCCACCCAGGCGCGGATGATGTGATGCGCGATCGCCACCGGCGGCGGCGTGGTCAGGCCGTCGGGATGCTTGCGCATCAGCATGGTCACGACCTCGTCCTTGCTAAACCAGCGGGCGTCCTCGAGTTCCTCGCGATCGACCACAATATCGTGCGTCAGCGCCTCGGCGTGGCAGCCGATCATCAGCGAGGTCGGGAACGGCCAGGGCTGCGAGCGGAAATAGACCACGCGGCCGCAGGAGATGCCGGCTTCCTCGCGGGTTTCGCGGTGCACGGCGTCCTCGATCGATTCGCCCGGCTCGATGAAGCCGGCGAGGCACGACCACATGGTCGGCACGAAACGCGGGCTACGGCCGAGCAGGCAGCGATCGCCGTCGATCGCCAGCATGATCACCACCGGATCGGTGCGCGGAAAATGTTCTGCCTTGCAGTTCGGGCAATCGCGCCGCCAGCCGCCATCGACGAGCTTGCGTCGCGGTGCCGCAATTCGGGCAGAAGCGATGGCGCGCATGCCAGTGCAGCACCGCCTTGGCTTCGGCGATCGGCGGCAGATGTTCGGCGTCGACCAGGCCTTGCACCGCGATCGAGCGCAGGTCGGTGACCAGAAATTCGTCGCGCGTCTTCAGCGCTTCCGCCGCCGCCGGCTGCGATGCCGAAGCCGAAACGGCCGGCGCCGTCGAGCAGCCCGAGGAACACCGTCTCGGTCGCGGGCCCGAGCGCGCGCGCTTCGTTCAATCGTGAACAGCGGATCGTTGAGCGGCGCGCCTTTCTTCATGACGATCAGCTCGCCGCCGATCACATAGGCGCCGGCGCACGTGCGTCGCCTGCGAGGTGCGGCCAGCGCGGCATCGTCGGTGCGCCGTTCGGCGGCGCGCTCGAGGCGGCTTTCGGTATATCCGAGGCGGGGTTTCGGACCGAGATCGGGGCGAGGGGGCATGCGGCGCGGAAAGTCGCACGCCAGCGTGCGAGGCGCAATCGCGGCGCGCTTACTCCGCCGCCTCGGCCGCGGGCGCGGATACATCGTCTCGCGCAATTCCGGCCGCTGCCATTGCGGGCCGAGCACGCCCTGCTTGGCGCCGTAACTGGCGGAGGAGGTAACGCTGTCGGCGGTCGGCGCGCATCTCGCGCGCGCGATCGAGGCTGACGTCCACGATGAACAGCCGGCGGCGGTGCTCTCGAACAGGATTTCCTCCGGCGCCGCCACCATGGCGAGGCCGCGCTCGGCATGGCTGAACAGATTCTGCGTGGTCACCACGATCGCCAGATTCTCGATCGCGCGCGACCAGATCAGATTGCGCCAGCTCGCCCACAGTTTGCCCTTGTCGGTGCCGGCCGGCATGAAGATCAGCTCGGCGCCGCGCAGCGCCAGCGCGCGCGTGACCTCCGGCATATAGGCCTCGCTGCACATCGCGAGGCCGACCTTGCCGTGCTTGGTGTCGAACACCGGAAACTCGTTGCCGGCGACGTATTGGAATTCCCACCACTTGCCGCCGGTATAGATCCACGGCCCGTTCGGATGGGTGCGGCGATAGCTCACCGGCGCGCGGCCGTCGCCATAGGCCATGCAGATCAGATTATGCGCGGTGCCCTCGTTGTGGCTGAGCGGCTCGATCGTGCCGTAGACCGCGTTGATGCCGTGCTTGGCGGCGGCTTCCGCCATGCGCGGCGTTGGATCGAAGCGTCGCCGGCATGCGCCACGGGCCGGGATAGGTTTCCGGAAAGCAGACGAAGTCGGCGCCTTCGGCCTTGGCGCGGGCGATGAAGTTCACCGCATCGGCGACATTCTTTTCATCCTCGCCGATCGGATTGGCGATCGGCTGCACGACGGCGATGCGGAAGGTCATTGACGGCTCCCTTGACCCACACTCCGCTCATTCCCGTCATTGCTGCGGGGACGAGCGGCTAATGACTGCCGCTAAGGTCTAACGGGAAAGCGGTTTGATTTGAAGCCCGCGCCGGATCGCGCCGATCAGGCCGTCGCGCACGGCCGGATTGTAGGCAGCCGAGGGCGCTACGCCCCACACCGGCTTCGGCCAGGCGGCATCGCTGTGCCGGCGTGCAATCACGTGCACATGCAATTGCGCGACCACATTGCCGAGCGCCGCGATGTTGAGCTTCTCGCATTCGGTGACGGACTTGAGCACGCGCGCGGCGGCGTCGATCTCGCCCAGAAGCTGGACCTGCTCGTTTTGCTCGAGGTCGATGATCTCGGTGAGGCCCGGCCGGCGCGGCACCAGGATCAGCCAGGGATAATTGGCGTCGTTCGTCAGCAGCACGCGCGACAGCGCCAGGTCGCCGACCGGAACGGTGTCCTGGGCCAGTTGCGGATGCAGCGTGAAGCTTGCGATCATTGGCGTCCTCGCGATAGGGCTTCCCATGCACCCGCGTCAATTGCCGAGATGCCGATTGGACCGGCGGCAGGTCGTTTGCGGCTTGTTTGCCGCGGCCTTGGCGGCGGGGGCGGTGCGCTCCGCTCGCGCCCAGGACGGCGGCGACATGGTCGAATTCGTGCGCAATCTCTACGTTCGCGAAATTGAAATGCATCTCAGCCGCAAGTCCAGTTCGGCAGCGGCGTTTTATGCGCTGTTTGCCCGCGACCTGCGCACGCTGATGCAGGCGCCGCGGCCCAATGTCGGCCGCGAG
The DNA here is from genome assembly GCA_963781875.1 of uncultured Alphaproteobacteria bacterium. GTDB lineage: Bacteria > Pseudomonadota > Alphaproteobacteria > Rhizobiales > Xanthobacteraceae > Pseudolabrys. Next base: position 84,989 of record CAWAHP010000004.1, on the reverse strand, counting down.
CCGATCGGGCATATCCTGCACGCCTTTTTCGGCTGGGGCGTGCTGCCCGGCCAGCCGGTGAAACTCGTCCAAGTGGTGCCGGCTCTTGGCGGCACCGGCGGCCTCACGCTGGTGCGGGTCGATCTCGATCACCACGGCGCGACGCATCAGATCATCGTTCGTCCGGTGCGCGAGAATGGCCTGTGGAAAATTGCCGACATTTCTTATGATAGCGGCGAGGATCTGCGGACTTATTACCGGAGGATCACTGGCCGCTGAGCTTGCATTCCCGTTCCGTTCCGCCGATATAAGAGCGGGAGGTTGGCGGTGGACGAGCCACTCGCCAACCGGGTCAGATCCGGAAGGAAGCAGCCCTAACGAGCGCGGTTCGGGTCGCTCGTCAGCCTCCCACCAATTTCCGCGATTCGAAGCGAATAGCTCAGCTCCGTGCGCGGGCTCAAATCGGATGGCACGATGAGCGAGCCTAAGAAATCCTCCGATAAAGGCCTCGACCTTGGCGCCGCCGCCGGTGGAACCGGCTATCGCGTGCTGGCGCGCAAATACCGCCCGGCGAGTTTCGACGACCTGATCGGCCAGGACGCCATGGTGCGCACCATCTCGAACGCGTTCGAGAGCGGGCGCATTCCGCAGGCCTGGATTCTCACCGGCGTGCGCGGCGTCGGCAAGACCACGACCGCGCGCATCCTGGCCCGCGCGCTCAATTACGAATTGCCCGACGGCTCGGTGACCGGGCCGAGCATCACCATGCCGAAGATGGGCGTGCATTGTCAGGCGATCATCGAGAGCCGGCATCCCGACGTGCTGGAAATGGACGCGGCCTCGCATAATTCGGTCGAGGACGTGCGCCAGATCAACGACGCCATCCGCTACGCGCCGATGAGCGCGCGCTACAAGGTCTATATCCTCGACGAAGTGCACATGCTGTCGGGCGCCGCGTTCAACGCGCTGCTCAAGACGCTGGAAGAGCCGCCGCCGCACGCCAAGTTCATTTTCGCCACCACCGAAATCCGCAAGGTGCCGGTGACGGTGCTGTCGCGCTGCCAGCGCTTCGATCTGCGCCGCGTCGATGCCGCGCTGCTGGTCAAGCATCTCGCAAGGCATCGCCGCCAAGGAAAAAATCGAAGTCGAACCGGCGGCGCTGGCTTTGATCGCGCGCGCGGCGGAAGGCTCGGTGCGCGATTCGCTGTCGCTGTTCGATCAGGCGATCGCCCATGCCGCAGGATTGGTGCGCGCGGAAGACGTGCGGCAGATGCTGGGCCTCGCCGACCGCGTGCGCGTGGTCGACCTGTTCGAGGCGCTGATGAAGGGCGATGTCGCCGCCGCGCTGAAGGAATTGCGCGAGCAATACGACATCGGCGCCGATCCGGCGGTGGTGTTGAGCGATCTCGCCGAGTTCACCCATTTCGTCACCCGCGTGAAGGTCGTCCCCGCTGTGGCCGACGACGTCTCGCTGTCGGAAGCCGAGCGCACGCGCGGCCGCGCCTTCGCGGCGCAACTGTCGATGCGCGTGCTGTCGCGCGCCTGGCAGATGCTGCTGAAAGGCGTCGGCGAGGTGCAGGCGTCGGGGCGGCCGGTGGCCGCCGCCGAGATGGTGCTGGTGCGCATTGCCTATGCCGCCGATCTGCCGACGCCGGACGAAGTGGTCCGCTCGCTTGGCGACAGTGTCGCGACTGCGGCGCGCCCTTCCGGCAATGGCGGCGCAACCGCGGCGCCTTCGCCAGCGCAGAATTTCGCACCCCGCTACGATGCGCCGCGCGGCTCACCCCGCTCCTCGGCCGCGGCCTCGCCGCGCCCGGCAGAGGACCCGGTGGCGCGACATCAGGAGCAGGACGCCGCCGCGCCGACACTGTCGATCGGCTCGTTCGAAGCGCTGATCGCGCTCGCCGCCGACAAGCGCGACATCACCATGAAGATGGCGCTGGAGCGCGACGTGCGGCTGGTGCGCTGCGAGGACGGCCAGCTCGAGATCGCGATCGAGCCAAGCGCGCCGAAGACGCTGGTGCACGATCTGCAGCGCAAACTGACCGCCTGGACCGGCAAGCGCTGGATCGTGGTGGTGTCCAAGGAACAAGGCGCGCCGACCGTGCGCGCGCAAGCCGACGCCAAGCAGGCCGAGATCGAGCTTGGCGTGCAGAGCGATCCGCTGGTGCAGGCGGTGCTCAATCGCTTTCCCGGCGCCAAGATCGTCGGCGTGACGCAGAACACTCCCGCGGCGGCGATGCTACGCCGATGCGGCCACCGACGATGAGCACGAGGACTAGCGCATGATCCCGAAAAGTGGGAACCGGTTTTCGGATCAGATCATGCGCAAAGGATATAAGCGATGGCCGATTTCATGGGTATGATGAAGCAGGCAGCGCAGCTGCAATCCAAGATGCAGGCGTTGCAGGCCGAACTCGATACCATCGAGGTCGAGGGCACCGCCGGTGGCGGCATGGTGAGCGTGCGGCTCACCGCCAAGGGCGATCTCAAGGGCGTCAGAATCGACGAGTCGCTCTATAAGCCGTCGGAAAAGGAAATCCTCGAGGACCTGCTGGTGGCCGCGCATGCTGACGCGCGGCGCAAGGCGGAAAGCGTCATGCAGGAGAAGATGAAGGGCCTGACCGGCGGCCTGCCGCTGCCGCCGGGGATGAATCTGACTTAATGCCCACCGCCGTTGCCGGACCCGAAATCGAGCGCCTGATCCAGTTGCTGGCGCGGCTGCCCGGTTTGGGCCCACGCTCGGCGCGGCGCGCGGCGCTGCATCTCATCAAGAAGCGCGAACTGCTGATGGCGCCGCTCGCGTCCGCACTTCAGACGGCGATGGAAAAGATCGAGATCTGCAAGACCTGCGGCAACATCGACACGCAAAATCCCTGCACCGTCTGCACCGACTTAAAGCGCGACCCATCGATCATCGTGGTGGTGGCCGACGTCGCCGACCTGTGGGCGCTGGAGCGCGCGCACGCGGTCAACGGCCGCTATCACGTGCTCGGCGGCACGCTGTCGCCGCTCGACGGCGTAGGTCCGCAGGATCTCGCTATCGACGCGCTGATCTCGCGCGCGCATGATCCGGCCGTGAAGGAATTGATCCTGGCGCTCAATGCCACGGTCGACGGCCAGACCACTGCGCACTACATCACCGAGCTGTTGCACGACGCCAATGTAAAGGTGACGCGGCTCGCCCACGGTGTGCCGGTCGGCGGCGAGCTCGATTATCTCGACGAGGGCACGCTGTCGGCGGCGATCAAGCAGCGGACGTTGTTCTAGTCTTTTTATGATGACGACGGAGAATTTTTTCGCTCGAACTGGGCAAAATGCCCATGGTGCTGCAGCCAGGCCAGCAGAATGAAACTTGGAATACTGGCCGCGGCGCAAAGCGTGAAATACCACATCCAACCGGTCGCCGCCGCGAGATAGCCGGAGCCGAGCGCGAACACGGTTCTTGCCAGTGCGAACAGCGCGGTCAACAAGGCATATTGCGTTGCCGTGTGCAGCGGGTTGCCGCAAAGCGCCGACAGATAGGCGACGAAGATCACCGTTCCGATCCCACTGGTGAAGTTTTCGGCGGTGATGGCAAAGGTGAGCCAAGCCGCGTCGTGGCCAACGACCGCCTGCCATGCGAAGGCAAAAATCGCGACCGCTTGCAGAATCCCGCCGATCCACAGGCTAGTCGCCATCGGCAGCGCGCGCGCAATAAAGCCGCCGGCGAAGCCGCCGGCAATCGCCGCGGCGAATCCAACGCCCTTGATGATGGTGGCAAGCTCGACGCGCGTAAATCCGGTTTCGAGAACGAACGGCGTCGTCAAGGCGGCTGCCAACGTGTCGGCGAACTTGAACAGCGTGACGAAGAACAGTACCGCCACCGCCATGTCACGCGAAAGAAATTCCGAAAAGCTCGCGATCGCCGTATCGGTGACGCGCTTCCAGGAATTGTCGCGCGCATGGGACGCATGATCGGCCTCGGCGGTCGCGGATTTCTTCGGTTCCTCGGCCAGCAGTGTCGCGATAATTCCGACCAGGATAAGGGTCGCCATCGCGAGATAAGTTGCGTGATAGGCCGCCTGCTTTTCGAGCCCAAGCTCCATGAAGCCGCTCACCAGGAACAGTGCGCCCGCGCCGGAGATCAGCCCGGCGATCCGGTAGGCGGCGACATAGGATGCCATGCCGGCTGCTTGCTCTTTCTCAGGCAGGCTTTCGACGCGAAACGCGTCGATGACGATGTCCTGCGTCGCCGAGGCGGTGGTGACAAGCAGTGCCGCGCCGGCGACCAGCCACGGCGAGGTCGCGGGCTCACTGAGTGCGAGCAAAACGACGGCCACGATCAACATCAGTTGCGTCAGGATCAGCCAGCCGCGGCGGCGGCCGAGCCAGCGCGACAGCAGCGGCACGTCGAGCGCGTCAACGGCGGGCGCCCACAGCGGCTTTGCCCAATAGGGCGTGCCGACCGCCGCGAACAGGCCGATGGTCTCGATGTCGACGCCGCTTTCGGTCATCCAGGCCTGCAGCGTCTGCCCGGCAAGCGAAAACGGCAGCCCGGCCGAGAAACCGAGCAACAGCACGATCAGCACGCGCGGCTTCAGGTATACCGAGATCGCGTCGAAAGTGCCGGGGCGCGCTTGCGCGCTGTCGGGCGGCACGGTCATCGCGCTATTCGTTCGTGCCGAGCTTGCGGATCGGCGCCGCGATGATCTCTGCGCTCGCCGGCGCGTCGATGAATTCGACGTCCTGGATTTTTTCGCCGCGGCTCACGATTTTTTCGGTGGAAACGACGATCTGCTTGATGTCGGCACTGGCCTGGCCGAAATGCTTGTCCAGGTTCTGTACGCGGTCGTGGAGGCGTTGCACGTCGGCAATCATAAGTCCGACCTCGACCAGAATCTTGTCGGCCGCGTCGCGCATGCGCGCGTCTCTCCGAATCTGTTGGATCACCTGGATCGCCAGCATCAGCAGCGAGGGCGACACGATGATGACCTTGGCGCGATAGGCTTTCTGGAAAATGTCGTCGAAACCGTCATAGAGCTCGGCGTAGACCGACTCCGACGGCACGAATAGCAGCGCCATGTCCTGGGTTTCGCCCGGGATCAGGTATTTGTCGGCGATCGCGGCGATGTGCTTGCCGAGGTCCACGCGCATGCGGGCGCTGGCCGCTTTTCGCTCGTCGTCGCTCTTGGCCTCACGCAAGGCGGTCACCGCCTCGAGCGGAAACTTGGCGTCGATGACCAGCGGGCGGCTATCGGGCAAGTGCACGATGCAATCCGGCCGCGCGTTGTTGGTGAGCGTCGCCTGGAATTCATAGCAATCTTTCGGCAGTCCGTCCTGGATGATCATTTCCATCCGGCCCTGGCCGAATGCGCCGCGCGATTGCTTGTTGGCGAGCACGCTCTGCAGCGAATTCACCTGAGTCGCGAGGTCGGTGATGTTCTTCTGCGCGCTGTCGATCACCGCCAGCCGTGCGTGCAACTGCTGCAAATGGTCGGAGGTATGCTTGGTTGAGGTCTGCATCGACTGGCCGAGATTCTGCGTCACCGCGTCGAGCCGCTCGTGCACGGTCTGCTGCAACTGCGATTGCGCCCTGGCCAGCAGCTCGCCCGTCGTCTGAATGCGGGCATGGAGATCGGCCATGCGCTGATCGGCGGCGTGGTCATGGGGCGGCTTTCGCGGCAGCAGCAGCAGCACGATGATGACGATGACGCCGACCGCGATGATCGCGCCGATGCCGAGGGCCAGGGCCGGAGCATGGGCGACCAAGAGAACTTGGGCGAGATTGAGAAGCTCGGACATGCGCTGCTTCTACCGTGATTCGCTTGCGATGAGCGAACGAACGGCGAACGGTAGGGCGAGAATGCTTGTGTCTCAAGGGCAAAGCGGCACATTGACCCGGAAGTTCACACCGCTTACATCGCCGCCATGGCGGTGCGAGACATCCTGATCATTCCCGACAAGCGGCTGCGGTTGAAGTCCGAGCCGGTGAAAGCTGTCGACAAATCGCTGCGCAAGCTGGTCGACGACATGTTCGAGACCATGTACGCCGCGCCCGGCATCGGGCTCGCCGCTATCCAGATCGGCGTGCCGCAGCGCGTCGTCGTCATGGATATCGCCAAGAAGGACGACCCGCGCGAGCAGCAGGTTTTCATCAATCCGGAAGTGACGTGGGTTTCGCCCGAGAACGCGACCGCCGAGGAGGGCTGCCTGTCGATCCCCGAATATTACGAGGCGGTCGAACGGCCGCAGGCGGTGAAGGTCAAATTTCTCGATCTCGACGGCAAGACGAAGGAAATCGAGGCGTCCGGCCTGCTCGCCACCTGCCTGCAGCACGAGATCGACCACATCAATGGCGTGCTGTTCATCGACCATATCTCCAAGCTCAAGCGCGACATGGTGATGAAGAAATTCAAGAAGGTGGCGAAAAAGACCGAAGGCGGCAAATCCCTGGCGCAGGACGACGAGCCTTCGCATCATATCGGCTAATCCCGGCGCCCACGCGCGCTGTATTTTAACGGTGGCCGCATGCCGCTGCGCCTGATCTTCATGGGCACGCCCGATTTCGCGGTGCCGACGCTACTCGAGCTGGCCGCTCGCGGGCACGAAATTGCGGCGGTCTATACCCGCGCCGCCAAGCCGGCCGGCCGCGGCATGGATGTGCAGGTGAGCCCGGTCGAGCGCGAGGCCAGGCGGCTCGGATTGCCGGTGTTGACGCCATCGACTCTCAAGAGCGCCGAGGCGGCAGCGGCGTTCCGCGCGCACAAGGCCGATGCGGCGGTGGTCGTCGCCTATGGTCTGATCCTGCCGAAAACGATCTTGGAAGCGCCGCGTCTCGGCTGCTTCAACTTGCATGCCTCGCTGCTGCCGCGCTGGCGCGGCGCCGCGCCGATCAACCGCGCCATCATGGCGGGCGATGCCGAAAGCGGCGTCACCATCATGAAGATGGACGAGGGCCTCGACACCGGCGCCATGGCGATGGCGGAGCGAATTCCGATCGGCGCGGACATGACGGCGGGTGACTTGCACGACGCGCTGGCGCGGCTCGGCGCCGATCTGATGCTGCGCGCGCTGGCGGCCGCCGAGCGCGGCTCGCTCACGCTCACGCCGCAGCCGGCAAGCCGGCGTCAGCTACGCCGCCAAGATCAGCAAGGACGAAACGCGCATCGACTGGGGCAAGCCGTGGCAACAGGTGCACGACCACATCCGCGGCCTGTCGCCGTTTCCCGGCGCGTGGTTCGAGATCGAAGGCGTGCGCGTGAAGGCGCTGCGCTCGACCAAGGGCGAAGGGAAGGGCGCGCCGGGCACCGTGCTCGATGACAAATTGACAATTGCCTGCGGCGACGGCGCGGTTCGGCTGTTGCAAGTGCAGCGTGCCGGCAAGCAGCCGATGCAGGCGGAAGAATTTCTGCGCGGCACGCCGGTGAAAGCCGGCGCAATGGTGGCCTGATCATGCCGCGCTACAAACTCATCATCGAATATGACGGCACGCCGTTTTCCGGCTGGCAGATCCAGGCCGACGGGCTCACCGTGCAGGGTGTGTTGACCGCGGCGATCGAAGCGTTGTCGGGCGAGAAAACCTTGGTGCAGGGCGCCGGCCGCACCGATGCCGGCGTGCACGCGCGCGGCGCAAGTGGCGCATGTCGATCTCGCGAAAGACTGGGACACCGACACCGTGCGCGATGCGCTCAATGCTCACCTGCGCCCGCACCCGGTCGCGATCCTGTCGGCCGAGCGTGTGGCCGGCGATTTCAACGCGCGCACCTCGGCGATCAAGCGACACTATCGCTACCGCATCATCAACCGGCGCGCCGATCTCACGCTGGATTTGGGGAACGCCTGGCGCGTGCCGCGCCCGCTCGATGCCGCGCGCCATGCATGCCGCCGCGCAGCGCCTGGTCGGCAAGCACGACTTCACCACCTTTCGCTCCACCGAGTGCCAGGCCGCGTCGCCGGTGAAGACGCTTGATCGGCTCGACGTCGAGCGCCATGGCGAGGAACTGCATGTGATCGCCGCCGCGCGCTCGTTCCTGCACAACCAGGTGCGCTCCATGGTCGGCTCGCTGGTCATGGTGGGCGAAGGCAAATGGAGCGCGGACGATCTTGCGCGGGCGCTCGCCGCGCGCGACCGCACCGCCTGCGGCCAGGTCGCGCCGCCGGACGGGCTGTATTTGATGAAGGTGGATTATTGAGCCTTTGCTGTCGTCCCCGCGAAGGCGGGGACAGTAATCACGGAGCCGTCTGTGGTTACGGATGCCGCTTCGCGGCATGACAGCTAAAAATTACGCGAAATACTTATCGACGATCTTGCGATAGATCGTCGTCAGTGCGCGCAGGTCGGCGATCGGCACGCGCTCGTCGACCTGGTGCATGGTCTGCCCGACCAGGCCGAATTCCACCACCGGGCAATACTGCTGTGATGAAGCGCGCATCCGAGGTGCCGCCGGTGGTGGACAGTTCCGGCTTGCGGCCGGTGACGTCGGCGACCGCGTTCGCGACCAGCTCGGTGAACGGGCCGGGCTTGGTGACGAACACGCCGGCGTTCGACGGCTCCCACTTGAAGTGAAAATTTGATTTTGCCGCCGGCCGCTTTGGCCGCGCGCTGCTCGATCAGTTCTTTCAGCGACTCGAGCGTGTGCTTGTCGTTGAAGCGGATGTTGAAGCGCGCCCGCGCCTCGCCGGGAATGAGATTGACGGTCTTGTTGCCGACATCGACCGAGGTGAATTCCAGATGCGACGGCGAAAATTGCCCGCTGCCTTGATCGAGCGGCTCGGCCTGCAGCGCCGCGATCAAGCGTCACCAGGCCGCGGATCGGATTGTCGGCGCGCTGCGGATAGGCGACATGGCCCTGCCGGCCGGTGACGATCAGATGGCCGTTGAGCGAGCCGCGCCGGCCGATCTTGATGGTGTCGCCGAGCTCTTCCTGGTTGCTCGGCTCGCCCAGGATGCAGTGATCGAATTTTTCGCCGCGCTCGGCCGCCCATTTCAACAGCTTCGGCGTGCCGTTGACCGCGATGCCTTCCTCGTCGCCGGTGATCAGGAACGAGATCGAGCCCTTCGGCTTGCCGCCATTGGCGCGCTGAGATGATCGAGCACGGCGGCGAGCGCGCAGGCGATGCCGCCCTTCATGTCGACCGCGCCGCGGCCATAGAGCTGCGCCGTCGGCGACCTCGCCGGCAAACGGCGGATGCGCCCAGGCCTTCTCGTCGCCCGGCGGCACCACGTCGGTATGGCCGGCGAACATCAGATGCGGCGCGGCGCTGCCGATGCGGGCGTAGAGATTCTCCACGTCGTCGGCGCCGGGCTCGCTGGAAGGTCATGCGGTGCACGGTAAAGCCGGCGGCCTTCAGCACGCCTTCGAGAAACGTGAGCGCGCCGCCTTCAGCCGGCGTGACCGAACGGCAGCGCAGCAGATCGCGGGCGATGGCGACGGGATCGGCGGTCATGATCGCGGGGCTATGCTCCGAGCTGGGTTGCCAGCAAGTTGTTTTGATTGCGGACCCAGCCCGGAATCAGGAACGCGTCCACCAGCACCCAAAACACAGTAATGGCGAGACCGATGACGGTGATCGACAGGATGAGCTGCGTCACCGCGACGCCGGTGCGTTTGAGATAGAAATTGTGGCCGCCGAGAATGCCCACGAAGAACCACAAAAGATACGCGACCAGCGCCGTCTTCTTGTTGGCCTCGAACAGCATCATCGCGCGGGCGTCGTTCGAGAGCCCGCCTTTCTGCACTCGAGCCGGCGGGAAGTTCGGTCATGTTGTCTCCCACGAAAACATAAGGTGAAGATTTCGAGTCAAAGCGATCAATCCCGCAGCAGCTCGTTGATGCTGGTCTTGGAGCGCGTGCGCTCGTCGACGCGCTTGACGATGACCGCGCAGTAAAGGCCGGGGCCGCCGTTCTTGCCCGGCAGCGTGCCGGGCACGACCACGGAATAGGGCGGCACCTCGCCTTGCGTAACCTTGCCGGTCTCGCGATCGACGATCTTGGTCGAGGCGCCGAGATAGACGCCCATCGACAGCACCGAGCCGTTGCGCACGATCACGCCTTCGGCCACTTCCGAGCGCGCGCCGACGAAGCAATTGTCCTCGATGATCACCGGGCCGGCCTGCAGCGGCTCGAGCACGCCGCCGATGCCGGCGCCGCCGGAGATGTGGCAGTTCTTGCCGATCTGCGCGCAAGAGCCGACCGTCGCCCAGGTGTCGATCATGGTGCCGCAGTCGACATAGGCGCCGAGATTGACGAAGGACGGCATCAGCACCACGCCGGGCGCGATATAGGCCGAGCGGCGCACCACGCAGCCGGGCACGGCGCGGAAGCCGGCCTTCTTGAAACGCGCCGCGTTCCAGCCCTTGAACTTGGAATCGACCTTGTCCCACCACACCGCCTTGCCGGGCCCGCCCGCGATCACGCTCATGTCGTTGAGCCGGAACGACAGCAGCACGGCCTTCTTCAGCCATTGATTGACCTGCCAGCGGCCGTCGGCCGCCCGCTCGGCGACGCGCGCCTCGCCGCGGTCGAGCAGGTCGAGCGCGGTATCGACCGCCTTGCGCACGGCGCCCTTGGTCTTCGGCCCGATCTTGTCGCGGCTCTCGAAGGCGTCGTCGATGATCTTGGCAAGCTTGTCGTTCGGCATGGACGGTCCCGGAATTCGTGTCGCCCGCGGTTTGTCGGGGGCCGGGCAGGGGATGTCAAGCCAAGCGCGGACCGGTTATTCTCTGCCGCTGGGAGAAACATGCACATGAACCGCAAAACGACGAGCTTTGGCCTAGCCCTGATGGCTTTCGCGCTGACCAGCGGAGCCGGCCTTCGCCCATCACGTGATGGGTGGCCGCATGCCCGCGAACTTCGGTCGAAGGGCTGTTGTCCGGCCTCGGCCATCCGGTCATCGGCCTCGATCATTTCGCCGCCGTGGTGGCGGTCGGCTGCCTCGCCGCCGCGCACCGGGCAGCGCCGGCGCTCGCGATCGGTTTCGTGCTGGCGATGATGGCGGGTGTCGCCGCTCCATGTGCACGGGCGCGACCGTGCCGGGCGCCGAAATCCTGGTGGCGCTGTCGGTGATCGTGCTCGGCGCGATGCTGCTGCGCAGCCGGCCGATGCCGGCGGGCGCCGCGCTTGCCTTGTTCGCGCCGGCCGGCCTGGTGCACGGCTATGCGCTGGGCGAATCGATCTACGGCGCCGAGCCGACGCCGCTCTATGCCTATCTGCTCGGCCTCGCCGTCATCCAAAGCGCGGTCGCGCTCGCCGCCATGAGCGTCGCGCAATTGATCGCGAAAAAATCGGCCGATCTGTCGCCGCTGCGGCTGGTCGGCGCCGGCATTGCCGGCATCGGGCTCGCGGTTCTCATGCAGCAGATCATTCCGGGCGCGTGATCGCATGCTGATCCGAGAAATCCGGTCAGATCGTCGGTGACGTGATCGACATGCGGGTCGTCGCGGCCTTCAGTTCCCAGTCCTCGCGGAACACTTCGCGCTGGCCTGTCCGGCACCACCAGCACCGTGGTCATGCCGAGCGCATGCGGCACTTCCAGATTGCGCGCGAGATCCTCGAACATGGCGGCCTTGGTCGGATCGACGTCGTGGCGCTCGAGGAAGCGCTCGTAGACCTGCGGCAGCGGCTTCGGCTCGAGTTCGGCGGCGACGATGTCGAACACGTCCTCGAAATGCTGATCGATCTCCAGCCGCCGCATCACCGCGTCGGCGTGCTTGCGGGTGCCGTTGGTGAGAATGAGCTTGCGGCCGGGCAGCTTCTCCAGCGCGGCGCCGAGCGCCGGATTGGGCTCGAGCGGCGAGTGGTCGATCTGGTGCACGTATTCGAGATAGTCGTCGGGATTCAATCCATGCTCGGTCATCAGCCCGCGCATGGTGGTGCCGTAGCGCTTGTAATAGTCCTTCTGCACCCGGAACGCTTCGTCCTTCGACACTTTGAGGAAATCCGACGATGTAGGAGCGGATACGATCGTCGACCTGCTGCCAGAGCAGATGATGCGGATAGAGCGTGTTGTCGAGATCGAACACCCAGGTCTCGACATGGCCGAAACCGCGCGGCGTGGGACGGGATGATTTCGGCACGCTCGACTATTCCTTGAAACGCACGGTGGTCGACGGCTGGCCGCCGACATCGACGGCGGCAAAGCCGGCGGAATTCAGGCCGCGCGCCGCGCAATCCTTGTGATCGGTGAGCTCGAATTTGCCGTCGCGCGTGCATAGCGCGACTGCGCCGCCCCAGGCCAGCGGCGCATCGCCGTTCTTGATGCGTGCGGCCATTGCCGTCGACCGCCTCGCCATAGCTGTAGAGCTTGTGCGGCTCGCCGCGCACATCCGGCCGCACGCATTGGCCGGCCTCGACGCGATACCAGCCGCGGGTGACGATCGCGCCCATCTCGACGATGCCGAGCGAGGCCATCACCGTGTATTTGGTGTCGTTGCACCAGGAGAAGCCGATGCCCTGCCGGGTTGCGCGCGGCATCGAGCAGCGTCGTCGAAAAATTCCGGCGCCGATGCGGCGTCGGACGGCAGTTTGCGGTCGGTCAGGAATTTCGTCAGCGCGGCTTGCGTCTTCGCGCCCTGCACGCCGTCGATCGGATTGGCGTCATAGCCGGCGATCACCAGCAGCCGCTGAATGCCGGCGAGCCGCGCCTGCGCGTCGTCGTAGTCGGCTTCTTCCGCGAGATTGACCACCGGCCCTTTCGGCGAATCGGACGGCCGCGCGGCGGAAAAGCGCGCCTGCTGGCTCACCGGACAGCCGCGCGCATTGCCGATCTCGAAATTGCCGTCGCGAATGCAGAACTCGGCATTGCCGTTCTGCGGCAGCGGCGCTGAGCCGTAGACCGGCGGCGTGCGCGCATGCACATAGACCATGTCGGCATCGAGCGCGCCGTCCACCACCTGCCGGCACTGGCCGGGATCGACGCGGAACCAGCCGCGCGTCGCGACATTGGCGCGCTTCTCCAGGCCGATGGCCGCTTCCATCTGATAGCTGGTGCGGTTGCACAGCGTCAGCTCGGCGTGCGCCGGTGTGGCGAGGACGACGACAGACCAGGCCAAGAACTGCGAATCATGCCGACGATAATGTGCTCGTTCAGCGGCCGTCCTGCCAGAGCGCGTTATTTCTCGATCGGAAAGCCGACGATGCTGCCCCATTCGGTCCATGAGCCGTCATAAATCTTGACGTTGCCGAGGCCGAGCACATGGGTAAGCGCGACCCAGGCGAGGGTGGCGCGATGGCTCAGCCGGCAATAGCAGACGACCTCTTTGAACTTGGCAGGCACGATCCCGGCCGCGGCCAGCACGGCCCGGATTTCTTCCGGCGATTTGAATGAATCGTCCTCGTTGAGAAACCGCTTGAAATATAGATGCACCGCACCGGGAATGCGTCCGGCCCGCTCGGCGCCATGGTCAAAGGCGAAGGAATAGTCGGCTACGCGCTTGCCTTCATATTCTTCCGGCGAGCGTGCATCGAGCAGCAGCCGTTCGGGCTTTTTCAGATTGTCGCGCACATTGTCGCGGCCGACGCGCGTCGACGAGCTTCCGATGGGCGCCGGATAGGCAACCGGAGAAAAGCGCGGAACCTCGCGCGTGAGCGGTCGGCCTTCCGCCAACCATTTGCGGCGTGCGCCGTCGAGGAGGCGAAGGTTGCGATGTCCGGCCATGGTGAAAGCCCAGAAGGCATAGGTGCCGAATTGAACCGGATCGCCGTAAAGCACGACGGTGGTATCCGGCCCGATGCCCATGCCGCCGAACATGCGTGCCATGGCTTCGGGCGAAATGAACTCGCGGTCGGTCTCGTGCCAGCACGCCGATTTCCAGTAGACCCAGGCGGCGCCGGGGATATGGCCCTCGCGGTAGGCCTTGTCGTCGGCGAGCGAGCAGACTTCGATGATGCGGAGATCTGGATCCGCCAAATGGTCTTCGAGCCATGCGGTGGTGACGAGCGGAGATGTGGCCATCGGCACTTCACCGATGCATCAGCGTGCCGGCGCCGTGGTCGGTCAGCAGTTCGAGCAGCACCGCGTGCGGCACCTTGCCGTCCATGATGACGACGCCCTCGACGCCCTGGTCGAGCGCATAGATGCAGGTCTCGACCTTGGGGATCATGCCGCCGGAAATGGTGCCGTCGGCGATCAGCCGGCGCGCGTCAGCCACGGATAAGTCCTCGATCAGCGTCTTCGACTTGTCGAGCACGCCGGGCACGTCGGTGAGCAGCAGCAGCCGCTTGGCCTTGAGCGCGCCGGCAATGGCGCCGGCGAAGGTGTCGGCGTTGACGTTGAAGGTTCCGCCGCTCGCCGAGGTCGCCACCGGCGCCAGCACCGGGATCATCTCCTTGCCGAGCACGTGATTGAGCACGGTGAGGTCGACCTTGTCCGGCTCGCCGACGAAGCCGAGATCGACGACCTTCTCGATGTTGGAATCCGGATCGACCACGGTGCGGCTCACCTTGCGCGCCTGCACCATGTTGCCGTCCTTGCCGCAAAGCCCGATCGCCTTGCCGCCGGCGGCGTTGATGTAGCCGACGATCTGCTTGTTGATCGAGCCGGCCAGCACCATTTCGACGATCTCGACGGTCTTGGCGTCGGTGATGCGCAGGCCGGCGGCGAATTCCGACTTGATGCCGAGCTTCTTGAGCATCGCCTCGATCTGCGGGCCGCCGCCATGCACCACGACCGGATTGATCGCGGCCTGCTCGAGCAGCACGACGTCGCGGGCGAAATCGCGCGCGGTCTTCTCCTGGCCCATGGCGTGGCCGCCGTATTTGATGACGATGGTCTCTTCGTCATAGCGCTGCATGTGCGGCAGCGCCTCGGACAGGATGCGCGCCTGCGTCTGCGGATCGATCTTGGGGGCTTTGCTCATCGCCTCGGCCTTCGTCTGGATTGCCGGCGGTTCTAGCCGAAGTCGCGGCCTATCCGACAATGAGCTCAGCGCTTTCTTTCGGCCAAAAGCCGGGCGATGGCGGCGCGCAATTCCGGGATTCCGGTCCCGTCGTGGGCCGAGGTCTGCAATATGCCGGGAAAGGCGCCCGGCCGCTTGGCCAGCGCCGCCTCGACTTGCGTGATGCGGGCGGCGAGCTCGGCAGGTTTCACCGCGTCGCATTTGGTCAGCACGATCTGATAGCTGACCGCGGCCTGGCGGAGTTCCTCGAACATCGGCTCGTCGGTGTCTTTGAGGCCGTGGCGGGCATCGACCAGCACATAGACGCGGGCGAGGTTGGCGCGGCCGCGCAAATAGGCGCCGATCAGCGCGGTCCAGGCCGCGATCTTGGATTTGGCGGCGGCGGCATAGCCGTAGCCGGGCATGTCCACGATGTTGAGACTGGCGCCGCCGGTGAAGAAGATCAGCTCCTGGGTGCGGCCGGGCGTGCGCGAAGTGCGCGCCAGCGCCTTGCGGCCGGTGAGGGCGTTGATCAGGCTCGATTTGCCGACATTGGAACGGCCGGCGAAGGCGATCTCGATGCCGCGCATCGGCGGCAGCGAAATTTCCGAGCTGGCGGCGGCGACGAAATGCCACTCGCCGGCGAACAGGCGCCGGCCGGTCTCGATTTCGTCGCGGGTGAATTCGCCGGTGCCCATCGCAGCCACGCCGGCCAATGTTGTCAGGATTCGGTCTTCTTCCTGACGAACAACGACTTGATGTTGTCGATCAGTTCGATCTTGGCGCCGTGCTTGCGCATGATCACGCTCTGCTGCAGCACCGAGAGCGAGTTGTTCCACGCCCAGTAGATCACCAGCCCGGCCGGGAAACTCGCCAGCATGAAGGTGAAGATCAACGGCATCCAGTCGAAGATCATCTTCTGCGTCGGATCCGGCGGCGCGGGATTGAGCTTCATCTGCGCCCACATGGTCACGCCCATGATCATCGGCCAGGCGCCGAGATGCAGGAATTGGCCGAGCAGCGGGATGACCGTCGGATCGAACGGAATTAGCGCCGAACAGATTGAAGATGTTGGTCGGATCCGGCGCCGAGAGGTCGTGGATCCAGCCGAAGAACGGCGCGTGCCGCATCTCGATGGTGACGAACAGCACCTTGTAGAGCGAGAAGAACACCGGGATCTGAACCACGATCGGCAAACAGCCGGCCAGAGGATTGATCTTCTCCCGCCTGTAGAGCTCCATCAGCTCCTGCTGCTGCTTCGCCTTGTCGTCGGGATAGCGTTCGCGCAGCGCGACCATCTGCGGCTGCACCGCTTTCATCTTCGCCATCGAGGCGTAGGATTTGTTGGCGAGCGGGAAGAAGGCGGCCTTGATCAGCACGGTGACGATCAGGATCGCGAGGCCGAAATTTCCGACCAGGAGATAGAAGTAGTCGATCACGTAGAACAGCGGCTTGGTGATGAAATAGAACCAGCCCCAGTCGATCAGCAAATCGAAATGATTGAGGTTGAGCTGGTTCTCGTAGTCGTTGACGACCCGGACTTCCTTGGCGCCGGCGAATAACCGCGCGTCCGCCGTTCCGGTCGCGCCCGGCGCGATGGTCTGCGCGTCGAGCACGTAATCGCTCTGATAGGTCTTGATGGCGCCGAGCAGGTCGGACCTGAAATTCGCGATCACATGGGCGTCGACCTTAGGCAGCAGCACGGCGGCCCAGTATTTGTCGGTGATGCCGAGCCAGGCGTTGGTGGCGTTGAAGTTGATGACCTTCTTGTCCTCGACATTCTTGTAGGTCACTTCCTTCGAGCTTTCGTCGCCGAATTTTCCGATCAGGCCTTCGTGCAAAATATAGTAGCCCAGCGTCTGCGGCGTGCCGTGGCGCGAGATCAGCGCATACGGATAAAGCGCGACCGGGTTTGCGCTCTTGTTCGCCACCTCGTCCTTGATCGTGAACAGATATTTGTCGTCGACCGCGATGGTGCGGCGGAATTCGAGGCCGTCGCCGTTACTATAAGTCAGCGTCACTGGATGGCCGACGCTGAGCGCGCCCGAGCTGGCTTGCGTCCATACCGTATCATCGTCGGGAAGCTTGATTTTGGCATCCGACACCGGGAGCCAGCCGAACTCGGCATAAAACGGCTCGGGACTGCCGGACGGCGAGAGCAGCACGATCGGCGGCGATTTCGGATCGACCGTTTCGCGGAATTTCACCAGCGCCAGATCGTCGATGCGCCCGCCCTTGAGTGCGATCGAGCCTTGCAGGTTGTCGGTTGAGATCGGGACGCGGGCGGACGCCGCCAACGCCGCGGCGCGCGTGACGGGTGCGGCGGCCGGCGGGGTAGCTTGAGCGGGAACTTGCGGCGGCCCCCCCGGCTGGGCCGGCGGCTGCACCGGCTGGCCGGACTGCGCCGGCTTTTGCGGGCTCTGCTGTTGCGCCTGCTGCTGCGCCCGCAGTTGTTCCTGCCTCGCCTTCTCCTGCGGGATGGCGAAGAAATACTGCCAGCCGATCAGCACGATGGCCGACAGCACGATGGCGAGGATGGTGTTCTTGTTGTCGTTCATCGCGATCCCGTTTTGCCGCCGCGCCCCGCATGCAGTCGCCGCA
Organism: uncultured Alphaproteobacteria bacterium; assembly: GCA_963781875.1. GTDB lineage: Bacteria > Pseudomonadota > Alphaproteobacteria > Rhizobiales > Xanthobacteraceae > Pseudolabrys. The sequence goes on along the minus strand of CAWAHP010000004.1, from coordinate 67,552 downwards.
GCGCTCCTTCGAAGTCCTCGGCGATGCGCGCGAACGGAACCTTGAGCGCCGCGCGCCGCCCGATCAGCACATAGTCGTGTCCGGTTTGCATCCGATTTCCAACTGAATGCCGCACGATTTCCCTCAAGCGGCGGCGAACCCGGTTGCGCTCGACGGCATTGCCGACCTTCTTCGATACGGTGAAGCCGAAACGCACCGGCCCGTCATCGGTGCGCTTGCGCGCTTGCAGCACGAACGCGGTGGCCGGCACCTTGATCCCGGACGCCGCGGCTAGAAAATCCGCCCGTTGCCTCAATCGTTCCATGAAAGCAATGTGCGCGGCTTGGAACGCCGCCGTCAGGCGCTGAGCCGCTTGCGTCCGCGCCGACGCCGTGCCGACAAGACCTTGCGTCCGCCTTTGGTGGCCGTGCGCGCGCGGAAACCGTGACGGCGCTTGCGTACAAGCTTGCTCGGTTGATAGGTCCGCTTCACGATTAAGTTCTCCGCAAGTCGCGCCGTGGCGGGGTGTGAAAGCCGCCCCCAATCCACCATGAAAATCCGAATTGGCCGGGTCGGCGCACGATTTGCGCGGCTTATAAGGGAGGGGCTTATGTCCGTCAATGCGACCGCCGGCCCGGTGCCCGGTTCCTCTGTCGGCCCAAGTCACTTAAGGCTCACAAGGCGGTGAGACCGGCCCGCTTGGACGCCAAGCTCGTGTATATAGCGCGGGATGTCCGTCGCCCCACCGTCAGCCGATGAGCCGCGCAGTCTGATCCGCAGGGCGATGCCGTTGATCGCGGTCGTTGTGCTCGCCGTTATTGGTTACCTCACCATCGGCCGCACCGGCATCTCGCTCGAGGCGCTGGTCCGGCACCGCATGGAGATCGACGCTTTCGTCAGCGCACATCGCGTGCTCGCCGTGCTCGCCTATATCGGGCTTTATACCATCGCCGTCGCTTTGTCGGTGCCGGGGGCGGCGTTTCTCACCGTGAGCGGCGGCTTTCTGTTCGGGGCCGTGGCCGGTGGATCGGCCGCGGTGATCGGCGCCACCATGGGAGCGACCATCATCTTCCTGGTGGCGCGCACCGCGCTCGGCGAACCCTTGCTGCGGCGGGCGGGCCCGCGCGCGATCAAGCTTGCGCACGGATTTCGCGACGATGCCTTTAGCTATCTTCTGTTCCTGCGGCTGGTGCCGCTGTTTCCGTTCTTCCTGGTCAATCTGGTTCCGGCCTTCGCCGGCGTGCGGCTTACGCCCTTCGTGGCCGCGACCGCGCTCGGCGTCATTCCCGCCGCGTTCGTCTACGCCTTCGCCGGCACCGGCCTCGACAGCGTCATCGCGGCGCAGAGCAATTTGCACCGCGATTGCCTCGCCGCCGGCCGGACCGATTGCGCCATGGCCTTCGATGCGAAGGATATCCTGACGCCGCAACTGATCGCCGCGCTGGTCGCGCTCGGCCTACTTGCGCTGGTGCCGGTGGTGGTGAAAAGACTGCGCGCGCGCTCGCGCGCAACCGAATAGTTTTTACGCTATCATAATGTGGACCAGAGTTTGAGCGGCATGGCGGAAACACTCACTCCCGATATTTGCGTGATCGGCGGCGGCTCCGGCGGTCTGTCGGTGGCCGCGGCCGCGGCGGCGTTCGGCGTGTCGACGGTGCTGATCGAAAAGCACAAGATGGGCGGCGACTGCCTCAACACCGGCTGCGTGCCGTCGAAGGCCTTGCTGGCGGCCGCCAGGCGCGCCGACGTCATGCATAATGCCGGCGCGTTCGGCGTAACCGCGCAAGGCGTCACGGTCGATTTTGCCAAGGTGCACGCTCACGTGCACGGCGTGATCGCCGCGATCGCGCCGAACGACTCGAGCGAGCGCTTCACCGGGCTCGGCGTGCGCGTCATCCAGGGCCACGCGAAATTCACGGACCACTGGACGGTCGCGGTCGGCGACAAGTTCGAAATCCGCGCGCGGCGTTTCGTGATCGCGACCGGATCGACGCCGGCGGTGCCGCCGATCGAGGGGATCGACAGCGGTCCCTATCTCACCAACGATACGATTTTCGATCTCACCGAGCGGCCGAAGCACCTGATCGTCATCGGCGCCGGGCCGATTGGTCTGGAAATGGCGCAAGCCTTCCGCCGCCTCGGCAGTGCGGTGACCGTGCTGCGAGGCGGCGCAGCCGCTGGCCAAGGATGATCCCGAATGCGCCGCTATCGTGCTCGATCGTCTCGAACGCGAGGGCGTCGTCATCCGCAGCGGCGTCAAGGTCGTTCGCATCGCGCATGCCAGCGGCAGCGTCAAAGTGACGATCGAAGCCGCTGGCGCGCAAGAGACGATCGAAGGCAGCTATGTTCTGGTCGCTACGGGGCGCAAAGCCACGGTCGGTGGACTTGATCTCGAGGCCGCAGGGATACGCTACGACAGTTCCGGCGTCATCGTGAACAAGCGGCTGAAGACCAGCAACCGGCGCGTCTATGCGATCGGCGACGTCGCGGCGGGACAATTGCAGTTCACGCACGCCGCCAATTACCACGCCGGCCTGGTGATCAGGAATGCGTTGTTCCGCTTGCCGGTGCGCGTGAACAACGACGCCATTCCGCGGGTGACCTACACCGAGCCGGAACTCGCGCAGGCCGGATTGACCGAAGCGGAGGCGCGCGCGCGCAAACTCAAGATCCGGATTCTGCGCTGGCCCTACCACGACAATGACCGCGCCCAGACCGAGCGCGAGACGCACGGTCATATCAAGGTCATCGTTACTCCGAAGGGTAAGATTTTAGGCGCCACAATCGTCGGCTTACAGGCCGGAGAATTGATCGCGACCTGGACGCTGGCACTCGCGCAGGGGCTAAACATCCGCGCTTTCACCGGCATCGTGCTGCCCTATCCGACGCTGTCGGAAATCGGAAAACGCGCGGCCATCGACTTTTTCACGCCTAGTTTGACGAACCCATGGGTGCGGCGCATCATAGCGTGGATGAGAACTCCTCGGCTGAGGCGACATTGGAATCGGAAAACCTGCCAATAAGCGAACTTGTCGTGACGCGCCCCGCGCGCAAGCCGCGTATCGGCCTTTCCGGCAAGCTGTTGTTCCTCACCATCCTGTTCGTGATGGTGGCGGAAATTCTGATTTACGTGCCCTCGATCGTCAATTTCCGTATGAATTGGCTCAACGATCGCCTGGCCGCCGCGCACACCGCCGCGCTGGTGCTCGATGCCGCACCGACCGGAATGGTGCCGGAGAGCCTGGCAAAGCAAATCCTGCAAAGCATCGGCGCGCGCGCGGTGGCGATCAAGATGGGCACCCAGCGCCGATTGCTCGCCGTCTCCGATGTTCCCTCCGAGATCAGGCAGGACATCGAGATGCGCAACATGTCGTGGTCGCGCGCCACATACAATACATTCAATACGCTTCTCTTCAGCAAGCCGGGCGATGTGATACGGATGCTTGGGCCGGCGCCGATGGGCGGCGATTTTCTCGAAATCGTTCTCGACGAAGCGCCGCTGCGCAAGGCGATGCTGACGTTCTCGGTGAACATCCTGCTGCTGTCGCTGCTGATCTCCGGCATCACCGCGATGCTGGTGTTCTTCGCGCTGCATTATCTGCTGGTGCGCCCGATGGGACGGATCACCGGGAACATGGTCGCGTTCCGCGCCGATCCGGAAAATCCGTCGCGCATCATCGCTGAGTCCGGCCGCCGCGACGAAATCGGCACGGCGGAAGAGGAACTCGCCGCCATGCAGCGCGAGCTCGCCTCGATGCTGCACCAGAAGAGCCGGCTGGCCGCGCTCGGACTCGCGGTGTCGAAGATCAATCACGACCTGCGCAATCTGCTGGCCTCGGCGCAACTGTTTTCCGACCAGCTCTCGAACCTGCCCGATCCGAAGGTGCAGCGCTTCGCGCCCAAGCTGATGCACGCGCTCGAGCGCGCGATCGCGTTCTGCCAGTCCACGCTGTCCTATGGCGCCGCGCAGGAGGCGCCGCCCGAGCGCAAGACGATTCAAGTCGAGCCGTTGATCGAGGAGGTGCACGAGGCGCTCGGCCTCGGGCTCGACGTGCCGATCCGCTGGATCGTGGCGGTCGAACGCGGGCTCACGGTGGAGGCCGACCACGATCAGCTGTTCCGCGTCCTCGTCAATATGGCGCGCAACGCGGTGCAGGCGCTGGAGGTGCGCGGCGCGCGCGATCCCGCCCGCGATCAGATCCGCATCACCGGCCGGCGCGAGGGCAGCGTGGTGGTGATCGAGGTTTCCGACACCGGACCGGGCGTGTCCGAAAAGGCGCGGGCCCATCTGTTCCAGGCGTTCCAGGGCTCCACCCGCTCCGGCGGCGCGGGCTTGGGGCTTGCGATCGCGGCCGAACTGGTGCGTGCGCATGGCGGCGAAATCCGCCTGGTGCCGGGAACCATCGGGGCGACCTTCAGCATCGCCATTCCCGACCGCGCGGTCGATCTCAATTCCCGCCGCGGCGCACGCGCGCGGGCCTAAGCCGCACAATTCCAAGATTGCTTGCCCGCGGACTTGGGTCCGAGGCCGGTTAACGCATTCCGAAAAGATCATGTGCAGGCAATAGCCGTCCGGGAACAGGCTGCCTCCGGCGGTGTTCGTAACACAGGGGCGTCGCGCTTTCTCGCAAAGGATAAGCCGCATGGCAGCGGCGCCGGTCACGGTACTCGGACTTGCGACCGCAGTACCGCCGCACATGCTCGAACAGTCCGCCGTCGCGGGGATGGCGCGCCGCATGTTCGCAACCAGCTTTGCGCGCTATCCCAAGCTCGCCGATGTGTTCGTCAATGCCGGCATCGAGCGGCGCTATTCGGTGCGCCCGATGGAGTGGTTCGATGCGCCGCGAGATTGGAGCGAGCGCACGCAAGCCTATCTCGACGGCGCCAGCGCGCTGTTCATAGAGGCAGCGCAGGCCGCGCTCGATCGTGCCGGGATCTCCGCGCGCGACGTCGACGTGATCGTCACCGTTTCCTCCACCGGCATCGCCACGCCGAGCCTGGAAGCTCGCGTCGGCGCGCAAATGGGTTTCAAGCCCGCGGCGACCCGCGTGCCGATGTTCGGGCTCGGCTGCGCCGGCGGCGTGTCGGGGCTCTCGGTCGGCGCCCGGCTGGCACGCGCCGATCCGGGCGAGGTCGTGCTGGTCGTGGTGGTCGAACTCTGCACGCTGGCGTTTCGCAGCGATCGCGGAACCAAGGCCGACGTGATTTCCTCGGCGCTGTTCGGCGACGGCGCCGCCGCGGCGGTGCTGCGCGCCGAGCGCGAGCAGAGCGGCCTGCGCATCGGCGCGAGCGCCGAGCACACCTGGCCCGGCACGCTCGACATCATGGGCTGGACGGTCGATCCGGTCGGCTTCGGCGTCGTGCTGTCGCGTTCGCTGCCGCGCTTCGTCGAACAGCGGCTGGCGGCGCCCGCGCGCCGCTTCGTGAAGGCCGCGCGGCTGACGGCGCCGCGCTTCATCTGCCATCCCGGTGGCGCCAAGGTGCTCGAAGCCATAGAGACCGCGCTCGAATTGCAAAAGGGTACGCTGCGCGACGAGCGCGAGGTGTTGCGCGGCCACGGCAACATGTCGGCGCCGAGCGTGCTGTTCGTGCTCGAGCGCGCGCTCAAACGCGGCTTGCGCGGGGAGGCCGTGCTGTCCGCGCTCGGTCCCGGATTCACCGCGAGCTTCCTCGCGCTCGAGGCCGCGCATGGCTGAGGGCGCCTGGCTGATCGCCTTCCTGATCGTGCAGCGGCTGGCCGAGCTTGGCTTGGCGCAATGGAATACCGCGCGGCTGCGCGCCGCCGGCGGCGTCGAATTCGGCGCCGCGCATTATCCGCTCATCGTCGCGCTGCATATGGGCTGGCTGCTTGGCTTGTGGATTCTCGGCCACGACCGCGCGATCGATCCGCTCTGGCTCGCGGTCTTTGTCTTGCTGCAGGCGGGCCGGATTTGGGTGATCGCCAGCCTCGGGCGGCGCTGGACCACGCGCATCCTCGTGCTGCCGGGCGAAATGCCGGTTGCGCGCGGGCCCTACCGCTGGCTCAAGCATCCGAACTATCTGATCGTCGCGCTAGAGATCGCGGTGGTTCCTCTGGCGCTCGGGTTGCCGCTGTTCGCGCTCGTCGTTTCGCTCGCCAATGCGGCGCTGCTGGCCTATCGCATTCGCGTCGAAAACAAGGCGCTGGCCTGGGCAGCGCGTGGCGCGCGGCCTGCGGCAGCGTTAACGGCGGCAACCCTTGCCAATGGTAGTCTTAGACGATAGCTATGCCCCGGTCCCGTCGCCCGATTTGCCGGCAGCGGGTTCAGCGCCCGTAGCTCAGCTGGATAGAGCACCAGACTACGAATCTGGGGGTCAGGAGTTCGAATCTCTTCGGGCGCGCCATTTTTCTCGAAGCAAGCGCCGGTAGCTCAGCTGGATAGAGCACCAGACTTCGAATCTGGGGGTCAGGGGTTCGAATCCCTTCCGGCGCGCCACGGTCTCAACGGTGAAGGTTCGCAATGAAACGAATGTCGAGGGCCGTCATGCCGCTGATCGCTTCATTGCTGGCGCTATTGATCCTGGGGTCGGCCGCGCAGGCGCAGGACCCGGTCCGGCAGGGCCGCGCGCTGGTCGGGAAATTCTGCTCGTCCTGTCATGCGGTCGCAAGATTTGGCAGGGGTCCGAATCGCAACGCGCCGCCGTTTCGCACGCTCGGCCGCAACTTCGACCTCGATCAGTTCCCCCGACTGCTCGAGCGCGGCATCTCGTCCAACCATCCCGACATGCCGGAATTCAAGTTCAGCGACGACGATGCGCTCGCGGTGCGCGCCTATTTGCGCACGATCCAGAGATAATTTTCAGCGGTCGATGGTGATCTCGTCGCTGCGCGCGCGCGAGACGCAGATCATGATGTTGTCGCCGCGCTCGTGCTCGGCCAGCACCAGATCGCGGTGATCGGCTTCGCCCGCCAGTAGCTTGGTGCGGCAGGTGCCGCAGGTGCCGGTTTCGCAGGAACTCGGCACGTCGAGGCCGTGCGCGCGCAAGACTTCGAGGATGGTTTTGTCCGCCGGCACATCGACCACTTTGCCGGAGCGCGCCAGTTTCACTTTGAACGGCTTGTCGTCCGGCTTGTGCGTCTCCGCGTCGCTGAACGCCTCGAAATGCACGGCGGCCGACGACCAATGGCCGGTCATGTCGCGCACCGCCTCCATCAGCGGGCGCGGCCCGCAGCAATAAAGGTGTTCGCGGTTCTTGCGCTCGGCGAGGATCGGCCGCAGGTCGAGCGAGCGCGACGGATCGCCCTGGTCGTAGTGAATGGTGACATGGCCCTTGAACTCAGGCGCTGCTCAGCTCGTCGACGAATGCCGTCGTTTCCGGCGAACGCGTGCAGTAATAGAGCCGGAAGCGTTTACCCTCCGCCCGCAGCTGGCGGATCATGGCCATGATCGGCGTGATGCCGATGCCGCCGGCGATGAACAGAAAATCCTGCGCGCGCTGCGGCAATCCGAAATCGTTGACCGGCGCGGTCACCATCAGCTCGTCGCCGGCCTTCACATTGTCGATGAGGTTGCTGGAGCCGCCGCGGCCATTGGCCTCGCGCTTGATCGCGACCAGATAACGGTCATGCTCGGCCGGGTCGTTGCACAGCGAATATTTGCGCAGCAGGCCGTTCGGCGCCCGGATCGTGATATGCGCGCCGGCGGAAAATTCCGGCAGTTGCTTGCCGCCGGCGTCGCGGAATTCCAGCAGATGGATGCCGTCGGCGATCTTTTCGTTACGCGTCACGCGCAGCGGCATTGTCTGCGGTTGGTCACTGGCGGTCATTGTGTCTCTGCTAGACCGTGGGGCGGGACACAACAAGTGGCCATTTTTCGCCTTGATCGCAAGGTGCCGTCAGCGCGCGCCGGTGCTCACGCGCTCGACCGGGCGCGGCGTTGCGGCCGTCAGCGGCGCCGCTTCCGCCATGATCGCGCCGTAGGCGTCGGCCAATCCCGCCCCGAACATGATGTCGGGACCCTTGGGTCCGAGATCCCTGGCGGTCGCCAGCAGGATGCCGCGCACTTGATCGGGGGTGAGGTCGCCTTTGCGCTCGAGCATCAGCGCGACGATGCCGCTCACTTCGGCCGCGGAATAGGAGGTGCCGGACGACACTTCATAGCCGCCGTCGGGGATCGCCACCAGAATTTGCGTGCCGGGTGCGGCGACCGCGATATGGCGTCCGCGGTTGGATAGTTCGAACAGCTTATCGTCGGCGTCGGTCGCGGTCACCGCGATCACGTTCGGATCGGCGGCCGGATAGAGCGGCGGCGATTTTGGGCCTTGCATTGCCTGCCGCCGCCACCAGCACGATGCCTCGTTTGTGCGCGGCCTCGAGACTGCGGTGGATTGCCGGATCGCTCGGCCCGGCAAAGCTCATATTGATGACGCGCGCGCCATTCGCGGCCGCCCAGTCGAGGCCCTTCAGAATATTGAAGGTCGAGCCTTCGCGCGCTGGCGCCCGCCGGATCGAAGGCGCGAATGCCGAGGATGCGTGCGCCCGGCGCCGAGCCCATCAGCTTGCCATGCGCCACGACAAGTCCGGCGATGGCGGTGCCGTGCTTGTGCGGCGAAGCCTGCGTCCCGATCGCGTTAAACGTATCCGCGACCGCGCCGGAGAGTTCGGGGTGTGACGCATCGATGCCGGAATCGATCACCGCCACCAGAATATTGTCGCCTTTCGCGATGCCGTGCGCCTGCGGCAGATGCAGCTTGGCGAGTTCGTATTGCGCGGGGTCGCCTTCGGTTTTGGCCGCGTCTTGTTGCAGCGTGAACAGATAATTCGGCTGCGCCGATGCGACGACGTTGTCGGCTTCGAGCGTGCGCACGACGCCGGCGACCGAACGCCGGTCGGGAATCCGCCAACGGTACAGCGTGGTGCCGGACAACTGGAAGGTCTGGGATTCGATTCGCGTCAGCCGGTGGCGGCGCTGCAGCTCGTCGATTGTCTGCGCGCTGACCGAATTGGACACTTCGATCACCACCTCGTCGGGGACGAGCCGCCGCTCATTGGCCGGTGGAGCGCCGCTCGGGCCGCGGCGCGCCGTTTGCTGCGGCGGCTGGCGCGGGCCCTGCGGTACGCCATTGATGGCGCCGTTGTCGACGGCGCCGTCGTCGACGAATTGGCCGCCGGGCGGAATCGCTTGCGGGTCTGCCATCAGCACGCCGGGCCCTGCCGGGCCCCAACCGCCGCCGCGATAGTATCCGCCGCCATAATAGCGGCCACCATAGCTGCGGCCGCCATTGTAGCCGCCGCCGCGTGGACCGGATGGCACCGGCTGTCTGCTGGCGCTGACGTTGGGCGAAGCGCCGGGGTTCTTGCTGGTGCTGATAATCGGCGAAGCGCCGCGGATAGTCTTGCTGGCGTTGATTTTCGGCGAAACGAAGCGGCCATTCTTGCCGGCGCTGTTGTTAGGCGCCGCGCTGCTTCTATTGGTTTTTTGAAACATTTTCTGCGCAAAAGCGCCGTCGGCCGACGCCAGAACGAGCGTCGCGACGGCGGCGAGGCAGATGAGGCGGTTCCGTTGCGCGCGCATAGGCGTGGCCTCCGAGGCCCGTTCGAGCCGGCCGGAGGCTCAGCTTACTCGATCGTGGCGATGAAGCCGACGACCTTGTCTTGCTGCAGCTTCTTCACGATGCGGGCGATCTCGTCCTTCGGCAGCGTGTTCATCCCGACGCGAACTTTGTAGAGCCCGCCGGCGACCGGGCCGGCCGCGACCTGCAGCTTGTTGGCATCAAGGAACTTGGTGATGTCGTCGGAGCTGGCCTGCGGCGCGAAACGGATGAGCGTGAAGGCGCCGACGCCGGGGTCGGTGCTGGGTGCGGACGCGGTCTCGTAGCCGGTAGCGCTCTTCTCCTTGATCATTACGCCGGCGATAATTCCCGCCTGCAGCAGGATGGCGAGCACGGCAGCGCTGCCGGCATAAGCCAGGGTACGCGGGCTGAAGCTCGCGAAGAATTCCGCAACGCGCGTGCCGAGATTGAGCGACACCGCCTGCCGGCGCACCGGCTCGGCGTCGATCTTGGCGAACAGCTTTTCCATCGCGCGCGCCGAGGGGGCGCCCAGCGTCTCGTTGAGATGAATGGTCTCGCCGAATTCATCGCGCACCAGCGCGTAACGGCGGGCGAGTTCGGGATCGCGGGTCAGCGCATCCTCGACGCGTTGGGCGTCGCGACGGCTCAGCGTTCCGGCCGCATGCCACGGCAGGAGCTCTTCGATGTCGCTGTGCGCTTCTTTGTTCAAAGTGTTCATGGCCAACCTCGATCTATTCCTTGCTCCTTCAGGAGCTCTGATAACTTTTTACGCGCGTAGAACATACGCGTCTTCACTGTCGCCTCCGGGATGCCGACGATGCCGGCCACTTCTTCCACCGATTTCTCGTGGTAGTACACGAGGTCGATGATCTCCCGGTGCTCCACCGACAGGGCGGTCAGGCATTGCCGCAAAACCGCACCCTTGTCCTTCTTCGCCAACGCGGCCTCTGGGTCATCGGACTGATCTTCGATGGCTGCAGCGGTCTCGTCGTCCAGTTCCTCCTCCGGCTTTCGCCTCAGGGCCGACAGGGCCTTGAAGCGTGCGATACTCAACATCCAGGTGGAGACTTGCGAGCGACCCTCGAATTTCCCGGCTTGCCGCCAGACATCGAGAAACACATCGCTGATCAAGTCCTCCGCCGTTGCCTCGTTTCGCACCAGCCGCAACACGAACCGGTAGACCCGTACATGGTGCCTAGCGAACAGCACCTGCATGGCGAGCCGGTCGCCCCCTGCAATCCTTGCGATCAGAACCTCGTCCGAAGTCGTTTGCATCGCAGCAGGCTTATTGGCTCATGGGTAGGTCGTTGGCGGGGGCCGCCAGGTTCAAGCGGAATCGAAGAAAATTCGCCGTTTCCCGCCCCGGCCATGGGGCAGGCGACGCTAGGTTGCCCTGTTCGGGTTCCGCTGGGCAAGCAAAACCCGGCTAAATGGCCGGATTTGCGGGGTTCCTAGCTCGAATACGGCTCTTCGGCCGCCATTCCGGCGGCAACCGCAATATTATTTCGATTTCGGTCGTTTTAAGCCTATTCCGGGACCTGGCGATCCATGGGCCCATAGGGATGACCCCGGCCGCACGCCGGTCTCGCCAGCAATCAAGCTGTTGGCGCGTCGGCCCGGCAGCGCATGGAGGACTGCGACCGAGGAGCATCGCCGACGAAATACTGCGCGACGTGCTTCGGGCATCTGACCGCATGATCCGGAGCAAGTCGGCGAATCCGGTTTTCGGAACGAGATCGATGCGCAGGTACGACATGTTGGAAGGCTTCACCCGCGCCGAGATCAAGACCAACGGCGCGCGGATCGTCACCGTCACCGGCGGCAGCGGGCCGCCGCTGCTGCTGATGCACGGCAATCCGTTCACGCATCTATCGTGGCTGAAGGTTGCGCCGGCGCTGGCGCGTGAGTTCACCGTGGTGGCCACCGATCTGCGCGGCTATGGCGATTCCGAAAAGCCGCCGGGCGGCGACGACCATTCCGGCTATTCGTTCCGCGCCATGGCGCAGGACCAGGTCGAGGTGATGGCGGCGCTCGGATTCGAAACGCTTCTTCGCGGCCGGCCACGACCGTGGCGCGCGCGTGCTGCATCGCATGTGTCTCGATCATCCGAAGAAGGTCACGCGCGCAGCGATCCTCGACATCATCCCGCAGCATCATTTGCTCAACAATGTGACGCGGCAATGGGGCACGTTCTCCTGGCACTGGTTCTTCAACATCCAGCCCTACGACATGCCGGAGCGGATGATGGGCGCCGATCCCGACTGGTTCATCGAGAAGAAACTGGCCAAGACCAAGCAGGGCTTGAGCTTCTTCGATCCAGCCACGCTCGCCGAATACAAGCGCTGCTTCCGCAATCCGGACACCATCCACGCCATCTGCGAGGACTACCGCGCCACCTTCGGCGTCGATCTCGAGATGGACACGAAGGATTTCGAGGCCGGACGCAAGATCGAATGTCCGGTGCTGCTGCTGTGGGGCGCGACCGGCGGCGTCGGGCGCAACCACAAGCCAGGACCCGCCGAGATCTGGAAGCACTACGCGTCCAACATCGTCGGCGGCCAAGGCGCTGCCGTGCGGACATTATCTGTCCGAGGAAGCGCCGGAGGAGACGACGGCCGCGCTGCGGGAGTTCTTCGCGGCGACGAAGTGAGGCGCTACACCGCCAACGGCGCCGGCAGCGTGAGGAATTCCCGCACCACGTGCCACATCAAATGGCGATTGATGCTCATCAGCGCGCTGTGCGCGGTGTTCGGCAGCATCACGAATTGCCGGTCGCCGTTCGGAAGCTGCTGGTAGAAATCCATCAGGTCGGCGACGGTCGAATTGCCGTCATAGGCGCCCTTCACCAGCATGACCGGCATCGGTAGCTTCTTGGGATCGACCAGCGGCAGATTGGCGACCATGTCGTAATAGGTGCCGGTCGGCGCCTGGTCGCCGAATTTGAGTTCCTCATCGGCCATGGCGATCGCGACCGCCGGGTCGTAGCTCGAGGCCAGCCCGTCGCGGGTATGGATCGAGCGGATCGCTTCATAGTCGCGCTTGCGCCGCGTATGCGTGCGATAAAACTCGAGCTGCTCGCCGCGCCGTTTCATTTCCGGCGAGCCGGTGCCCTTGTAGGTGAAGGCCGCCAGTACCAGCCGCTCGATCCGCTCCGGCTGCGTCTGCGCGAAGGCGCCGGCGCGGATCGCGCCCGAGGAGGTGCCGAACATGTGCATCTTGGAACGGCCGGTCTCGCGCGTCACGACCTCCATGGCGGCTTTGAGGTCTTCGACGCCGCTGGCGATGTCGGAGCTGTTGCCGGAACTGCCGGAACGGCCATAGCCGTCGTGGTCCATGGTCCACACGTCGTAGCCGTAACCGGCGAGCACATTCATGAACGAGTACTCGCCCTTGCCCGGGACGATGAGATCGTAGATGGTGCGGGTGGAATTCGATGAGCCGTGCACCAGGAAGATGAGCGGCTTTTGTGCTTCGCCGGCGATTGGCGCGCCGGCGCGCTTGCGCCACAGATTGAGCTTCACGTCGCCCTTTTTCGCCCAATACTCCGCGCTCCAGATGGCGTCGGCCGCCGCCGCCGGTGTCACGACGCCGGACAACAGCCCGGCGCCGATACCGGCGCCGGCGCCTTGCAGCACCGCGCGGCGGGGCAGGGAATGATCGGATTCGCTCATGGGTCGCTCCCGGTTCCGGCTGCCGCCGTGATTGCTTTAGGCCAGTGGCTAATTTCGCGGCAGTCTAGCAGATCGTCGGGCCTGGCGGCAGTCCACTCGCGCCGAGGGATGAGTTCTGCTAGTGGGGTCGGCTTAATGTGCGCTTGTCATAGCGCGCGGCGTCGAGGATCGCCTTACCCGCAGAACCAGACGCCGACCCGGAGGAACGATGCTTAATTCGCTGCGCGCGGTGGCGCGTTTTTGCCAGCATAAAATCGGCTGGAACCGAATCGGCGTGCTGCTGAGCCTCGCCATCATTGCCACGGCATTGGTGGTGCTGGTCCACATGCTGCACGATATCGACGTCGATGAAGTGTTTTCGGCGCTGCGGGCGACCGAGTCGCGCCACATAATCGCCGCCGCCTTCTTCGTCGCGGTCGGATATTTCACGCTGACGTTCTACGATTTGTTCGCGCTGCGCACGATCGGACACGGTGAAATCCGTTACGGCATTGCCGCGCTCGCCGGCTTCACCAGCTACTCCATCGGCCACAATATCGGCGCCACCGTGTTCACCGGCGGCGCGGTGCGCTACCGCATCTATTCGGCCTATGGTCTCGACGCGATTGCGGTGGCAAAGATCTGTTTCGTAGCCGGCCTGACTTTCTGGCTCGGCAACGCCACCGTGCTCGGACTTGGCATCACCATCGACCCGATAGCCGCCAGCGCGATCGACCAGCTTCCGATTTTGCCGAACCGCATCATCGGTGTCGTCTTGCTGATCATTCTCATGTCCTACGTCGGTTGGGTCTGGAGCGCGCCGCGCGATATCGGGCGGGGCGAATGGAAGGTGCATCTGCCGAGCGGGCCGTCCACGCTGCTGCAGATCGGCATCGGCATTCTCGATCTCGCCTGCTGCACGCTTGCCATGTACATGCTGCTGCCGGACGAGCCGAACATCGGCTTCGTCACGCTGACGGTGATCTTCGTGTCGGCGACGCTGCTCGGCTTCGCCAGCCATGCGCCCGGCGGTATCGGCGTGTTCGACGCCGCCATGCTGGTGGCCTTGTGGCAATTCGACAAGGAACACGTGCTGGCCGGGCTGCTGTTGTTTCGGCTGCTTTATTATGTGACGCCGTTCGTCATCGCGTTGGCCATTCTGGGTGCGCGCGAGATATGGCTCAATATGCGCGGCACGCGGCGCAAGGCGGATCTGGCCGCGGTGACGACGGCGACCGCGCCGATCACCAGCGAGATCGAAGACGAGAACACCGACGCCGGCTGACCATGGCGATAGATGACAACCGTCGAGAGGGTGGCGCGGATTGGCCGAGCCGGTTGCGCGGGGCGTGGCGGGCATTGTTCGGCCAAACCGCCGCCAGCATCGGGTCCGGCGGCGCGGTAACTTCCAGCAATCGCGCGGCCGCGCATCCGCAGGCGCTGCTGATCGAGCAGTTGATCGGCGGATTGCCGCAGGCCGCCATCGTGCTCGACCGCGACACACGGGTGATCGCTTTCAACGAGGCGGCGACCACCATTGCGCCAGCGCTGCGCCGCGGCGAGCCCGCTTTGATCTCCTTGCGCATGCCGGAACTGGTCGATGCGATCCGGCGCGCCGGCAAGCGGCGCGAGCCGCAGCGGGTGGAATTCTTCGAGCGCGTGCCGCTCGACCGCTGGTTCGAGGCCTTCGTCACGCCGGTCAAGCTTGCCGGCGTCGGCGAGGCGCCATCCGATTTTCTGCTGATGACGTTCAACGATCTCACCCCGCTGCGCCGGGTCGAGGAAATGCGCGCCGACTTCATCGCCAATGCCAGTCACGAGCTGCGCACGCCGCTGGCCGCGCTGCTTGGCTTCATCGAAACTTTGCAGGGCACCGCCAAGGATGACCCGGCGGCGCGCGAAAAATTCCTTTCCATCATGCAGGGACAGGCGACCCGCATGGCCCGGCTGATCGACGATCTGCTGTCGCTGTCGCGCATCGAACTCAACGCGCATCTGCAGCCGAATACGCCGGTCGATCTGGCGCCGATCGTGCGCCAGGTGGTCGACGGGCTGCTGACGCTGGCGCGCGACCGCGGCGTCGAGATCAAGGTCGCCGCGCCGCAGGAATCGCTGATCGTGCTCGGCGACCGCGACGAATTGATTCGCGCGCTCGAGAATCTGGTGGAGAACGCGCTCAAATACGGCGCCGCCGGCAAGCGGGTCGATATCACGCTGGCGCGCGCGCAAACCCGCGCCGGCACGCCGGAAGCGCGCCTGGCGGTGCGCGACTACGGTCCGGGCATTGCGCCCGAGCATCTGCCGCGGCTGACCGAGCGGTTCTACCGGGTCGATGTGGCCGACAGCCGCGCGCAAGGCGGCACCGGCTTAGGTCTCGCGCTGGTCAAGCATGTGCTCAACCGGCATGGCGGCAGGCTCACCATCGAAAGCACCCTGGGCGCCGGCGCCACCTTCATCATGCATCTGCCATTACGCACCGACGATTCCCCGCCATCGGGCGAATTATCATAAAAATCATCGCGTTACATTGTCATGTGACTGTCACCGAAGCTTTATAGAACGGTGACATGCGACGCCTATGGCTGACCCCGACTTCGGAATGTCTTGAGCCAAAACAAACAAAAACTGTCCGAAGCGCAGTCGTGGAGAGCGTTTTAGAGCAACAGCGGCCGCCCGACCGATGGGCGCGAAGGCGGAGTTCCGCGGGCGTGCAGGCCCGCGGACGCCTATGGCCGCAAACATGGAGAGAACCCTTGAAACACTGGACCGCATTGACCGCCGCCGGCTTCATCGCCGCCGCCGCTTTCGTTCCGGCCAACGCCGCCGACATCTCAGGTGCCGGCGCCACCTTCCCCTATCCGATCTACGCCAAATGGGCCGACGCCTACAAAAAGGAAACCGGTAACGGGCTGAACTATCAGTCGATCGGTTCCGGCGGCGGCATCAAGCAGATCAAGGCCAAGACCGTGACCTTCGGCGCCAGCGACGCGCCGCTCCCGGGCAAGGAGCTCGATGAGACCGGTCTCGCGCAGTTTCCGATGGTGATGGGCGGCATCGTGCCGGTCGTCAATCTCGACGGCGTCAAGCCCGGCGAACTCGTCATCGACGGGCCGACGCTCGCCAAGATCTTCCTCGGCGACATCAAGACGTGGGATGATCCGGCGATCAAGAAGCTCAACCCGAAGGCCAAGCTGCCGAACCAGGCGATCGCCGTCGTGCATCGCTCGGACGGCTCGGGCACCACCTACAACTTCGCCTACTACCTGTCCGACGTGAGCGCCGACTGGAAGTCGAAGGTCGGCGTCAACACCTCGGTGCAATGGCCGGTGGGCATCGGCGCCAAGGGCAACGAAGGCGTCGCCAACAACGTCGCCAACACCAAGGGTTCGGTCGGTTACGTCGAGTACGCCTACGCGCTGCAGAACAAGCTGACCTTCACCAAGATGGTCAACAAGGCCGGCAAGACGGTGGCGCCGACGTCGGAAGCGTTCCAGGCGGCGGCTGCCAATGCCGACTGGAAATCGCAGCCCGGTTACGGCGTGATCCTCGCCAACCAGCCCGGCGACAAGTCGTGGCCGATGACGGCGGCGACCTGGATCCTGGTCTACAAGCAGCCGGTCGATGCGGCCGCCACCGGCGAAGCGCTCAAGTTCTTCGCCTGGGCCTACAAGAACGGCGCCAAGATGGCCGAAGAGCTCGACTACGTGCCGATGCCGGCGAACGTGGCCGCGGACGTCGAGAAGTCCTGGAAGGCCGAGATCAAGGACGCGAGCGGCAAGCCCCTGTTCCGATGACCAATGATCCGACGAGCGGGGAAAGGGCGCCGGCATGGCGCCCTTTCCTTGTCCACCGCCGCGCGAGAGGCGGCTTGTGTTGCGGCCGGGAGGCCGCTTGAGTGGCTCCCCTGAGCGGGAAAAGCCCAAGGAGAGCCGGATGCAATCCAACGGGAGGCGACCCGTGGTTGATGTGGCGTTGCAGGGCGGAACTATCCCGGTCGCTGCCCAAGTCGACCGCGCCAAGGTTCTCCAGCGTCTGCGATTGGGCGATGCGGCCTTCCGCCATCTCACGCGCGCCGCCGCCATCACGGTTCTCGTCATTCTCGGCGGCATCATCGTTTCGCTGGTCCACGGCTCATGGCCGGCCTTGCGCACGTTCGGCTTCGGCTTTTTGATCGAAGAGAGCTGGAATCCGGTCACCGAGAGATTTGGCGCCATCGCGCCGATCTACGGCACCGTCGTCACCTCGCTCATCGCCATGCTGATCGCGGTGCCGGTCGGCCTGTTCATCGCGTTGTTCCTGACCGAATTGTGCCCGATGTGGCTGCGGCGTCCGATCGGCATCGCCATCGAATTGCTCGCCGGCATTCCCAGCATCATCTACGGCATCTGGGGTCTGTTCGTGTTCGCGCCGTTCCTGCAGCAATACGTGCAGCCGTTCCTGATCACCGTGTTCGGCCCTGTGCCGGTGCTCTCCACGCTGTTCGAGGGCCCGCCCTACGGCATCGGCATCCTGACCGCCGGCCTGATCCTCGCCATCATGGTGCTGCCGTTCATTACCTCGATCTCGCGCGACGTGTTCGAGGCGGTGCCGCCGGTGCTCAAGGAAGCCGCCTACGGGCTCGGCTGCACCACCTGGGAAGTGGCGCGCTACGTGGTGCTGCCCTATCACCCGCGTCGGCGTGATCGGCGGCGTCATGCTGGGCCTCGGCCGCGCGCTCGGCGAGACCATGGCGGTGACCTTCGTGATCGGCAATGCGCACCGCATTTCCGGCTCGATCCTGGCGCCGGGCACGACGATTTCGGCGACCATCGCCAATGAATTCACCGAAGCGGTCGGCGATCTCTACACCTCGGCGCTGATCGCGCTCGGCCTCATCCTGTTCGTCATCACCTTCATCGTGCTCGCCTTCGCGCGCCTGCATGTTGATGCGTCTCAACGCGCGGATCGGAGTATGACCATGAACGCGCAGACTGACCACTCCGCTCTACGCAAGACGCCGCCGCCGCAACGTCATCACCATGGGGCTTGCCTTTGCCGCGACGGCATTCGGCCTGTCCTGGCTGGTGCTGATCCTGGGCGTGCTGCTGTGGAAAGGCTTCAGCGGCCTGTCGCTCGCGGTGTTCACCGAGATGACGCCGCCGCCCGGCGCGGCCGGCGGCCTGCTCAATCCGATCATGGGCAGCCTGATCATGACGGTGATCGCGGTGCTGCTCGGCACGCCGCTCGGCATCCTCGCCGGCACCTACATGGCCGAATACGGCCGCTACGACAAACTGACCATGGTGGTGCGCTTCATCAACGACATCCTGCTGAGCGCGCCGTCGATCGTGATCGGGCTGTTCGTCTACGAGATCATGGTCGCCCAGATGGGTCATTTCTCCGGCTGGGCCGGCGCCGTCTCGCTGGCGGTGATCGTGGTGCCGGTGGTGGTGCGCACCACCGAGGACATGCTCACGCTGGTGCCCGACACGCTGCGCGAGGCCGCCGCCTCGATCGGCCTGCCGCGCGCGCTGATGATCACCAAGATCGCCTATCGCGCCGCGCGCGCCGGCATGATCACCGGCGTGCTGCTGGCGGTCGCGCGCATCAGCGGCGAAACCGCGCCGCTTGCTGTTCACCGCGCTCAACAACCAGTTCTGGAGCCTCGATCTGAATGCGCCGGTCTCCAGCCTGCCGGTCGTCATCTTCCAGTTCGCGCTCAGTCCCTACAAGGACTGGCAGAAGCTGGCCTGGACCGGCGCGCTGATCATCACGCTTGGCGGTGCTCACGCTCAGCATCATCGCCCGCGTCCTCGCGGCACAGAGAAAATCGTCATGACGCGTAGCAGCTTTCACCGTACCGACCGTCACGCATTCGGCGCAGTAGCGCCGAAGGCCTTGACGAAAAGGTTTCGATCCGCAACCTGGATTTCTATTACGGCGACAATCGCGCGCTGAAGGACATCAACGTGTCGCTGTATCAGAGCAAGGTGACCGCCTTCATCGGTCCGTCCGGCTGCGGCAAGTCGACGCTGCTGCGCATCCTCAACCGCATGTACGACCTCTATCCCAACCAGCGCGCCACCGGCGATGTGCGGCTCGACAACGAGGATATTCTTTCGCCGTCGCAGGACCTCAATCTGCTGCGCGCCAAGGTCGGCATGGTGTTCCAGAAGCCGACGCCGTTCCCGATGACGATCTTCGAGAACATCGCCTTCGGCATCAGGCTGTACGAGCGGCTGCCGAAGTCCGAGCTGGAAGACCGCGTGCAGCATGCGCTGCAGCGCGCCGCGTTGTGGGACGAGGTCAAGGACAAGCTCGGCGCCAACGGCCTGTCGCTCTCCGGCGGCCAGCAGCAGCGCCTGTGCATCGCGCGCACGGTCGCGGTGCGGCCGGAGGTGATCCTGTTCGACGAGCCGTGCTCGGCGCTCGACCCGATCTCGACCGCCAAGATCGAGGAGCTGATCGACGAGCTCAAGGACGACTACACCATCGCCATCGTCACCCACAACATGCAGCAGGCCGCGCGCGTGTCCGACTTCACCGCGTTCATGTATCTCGGCGAACTGATCGAATACGGCGAAACCACGCGGATGTTCACGACCCCGAACGATCGCCGCACGCAAGACTACATAACCGGTCGCTTCGGCTGACATGACAGCGACCGATGGGACAACGAAATGAACGATCAGCATACGGCCAAGGCCTTCGACAGCGACCTGCAGGATCTCGCGCGCATGGTCGCCGAAATGGGCGGGCTTGCCGAAAAGCAGATCGCCGATTCGGTCAATGCGCTGGCCAAGCGCGACAGCGCGCTGGCGCAGCGCGTCACCGCGGCCGATGCCAATATCGACGCGTTGCAGCGCGAGATCGAGGAGAAGGCGGTGCTCACCATCGCGCGCCGCCAGCCGATGGCGGTCGATCTGCGCGAGATCGTCGGCGCGCTGCGGCTTGCCAACGATCTCGAGCGCATCGGCGATCTCGCCAAGAACATCGCCAAGCGCGTCATCGCGCTCAACGGCGAATTCCCGCCGCCCAAGCTGATCCGCGGCGTCGAGCACATGGCCGATCTGGTGCTCGGGCAGATGAAGGCGGTGCTCGACGCCTATGCCCGCCGCGACGACAGCAAGGCGATGGCGGTGTGGCGCGGCGACGAGGAAATCGACGCGGTGTGCACCTCGGTGTTCCGCGAGCTGCTCACCTATATGATGGAAGACCCGCGCAACATCACGTTCTGCATCCATCTGATGTTCTGCGCCAAGAACATCGAGCGCATGGGCGATCACGCCACCAACATCGCCGAAACCGTGCATTACGTGATCGAAGGCCGGCCGATCGCCGATCAGCGGCCGAAGGGCGACACCACGACCATCGCCGCGCTGCGCCGGCGGCCGAAAGATAACGAGACGCCGAATGAGCGCGCGCATCCTGATCGTCGAGGACGAGGAGCCGCTCACCATGCTGCTCCGCTACAATCTCGAGGCGGAAGGCTACGAGGTCGAGACCGCCGCGCGCGGCGACGAGGCCGACACCCGGCTGAAGGAGAGCACGCCCGATCTGGTGGTGCTCGACTGGATGCTGCCCGGCCTGTCCGGCATCGAGCTGTGCCGCCGCCTGCGCGCGCGGCCGGAAACCCGGCAGTTGCCGATCATCATGCTGACCGCGCGCGGCGAGGAGAGCGAAAAGGTGCGCGGGCTGGCCACCGGCGCCGACGACTACATCGTCAAGCCGTTCTCGGTGCCGGAATTGCTGGCGCGCGTGCGCGCGCTGCTGCGCCGCGCCAATCCCGAGCGGGTCGCCACCGTGCTGGCCATCGGCGACATCGAACTCGACCGCGAAAAGAAGCGGGTCTCGCGCAACGGCCGCGCCGTCGATCTCGGGCCGACCGAATATCGCCTGCTGGAGTTCCTGATGGAGCGCCCGGGCCGGGTGTTCTCGCGCGAGCAACTGCTCGACGGCGTCTGGGGCAGCGACATCTATATCGACGAGCGCACCGTCGACGTGCATGTCGGCCGCCTGCGCAAGGCGATCAATCGCGGCCAGCTGGCCGACCCGATCCGCACCGTGCGCGGCGCCGGCTATGCGCTCGACGACCGCTTCGGCCGGGTGAACTAAACAATTTGCTTGCGCATGACTTTTCCGAAAACCGGTACCCGCTTCGGGATCATGCGCTATCCGCGGAACGGGCGCTTGTCGCGCCGCCGGTCGCTGGCCGGCTGATAGGCGACGCGCGAGTGGAACGAGCAATACGGCTGGTCGTTCGCGTATTCGCCGCCGCAGAAGAAGAATTCCGTGCTGCCCGGGTCGCCGATCGGCCAGTGGCAGGTCTTTTCGGTGAGCTGCAGCAGGGTCTTGCGCTGCTCGAGCGGAATTTCGATCAGTTCCGGCTCGGGTTCCTCCTCATAGTCGTAGGCCAGCGCGGTATTGCCCCGCATCGACGCCCGCGGCACCCGCATCATGTGGCCGGACGAGCGCGCCTTGCGCGGCCGTGGGCTGGCCGAGGAGGGGCTCTTGGCGCGGCCGGACAGGCCGAGGCGGTGCACCTTGCCGATCACGGCATTGCGCGTGATGCCGCCGAGTTCGGCCGCGATCTGGCTGGCGGACAGGCCGTCCGCCCACAATTTCGTCAGGAGTTCGACCCGTTCGTCGGTCCAGCTCATCGGGTTTTCTCCTCGGCGTTCAAGGCCTTGGGTGGAATCCAATCCCCGTCGTCCGGCGCCGTTTCATGGGCGCCCGACGCGTACGCGTCAGGAATGAACTAGAAATCGATCAGTAGCACGAGATGTCGTACTTGCTGACCGAAACGCTACAATATGGAGTGACTCTGGTGCAAGCTTTTGCAAGCCCCCGCTCCAATCTACCAACAGTTTTTCCTTTAGAATCGGCCCTTGCGGCATAATTGAGTCGGGCAGTGCACCGCAAAAGGGCCGGCGGAACCCCGTGTTGACAGGGCAAGGCCCGGCAATAGAATGAAAAAAGTGCCGCCCGGCGAGGCGGCACATTTCTTTTCGGCTCGTGCACGATGCCGAAAAGTGAATGCCGGTATTCGGAAAAGATCGTGCGCAAACGAAAATGTTCGATGGAAGAAACAGGCTGTGAGCTCGCATCTATTGCCGACTTATGCGCGCGTCGACCTCGCTTTCGAGCGGGGCGAGGGCGCTTGGCTGATCACGGCCGCGGGTGAGCGCTATCTCGATTTCACCTCGGGCGTCGCCGTCAACGCGCTCGGCCATGCGCATCCCCACATGGTCAAGGCGCTGACCGAGCAGGCGCAAAAGCTCTGGCACGTCTCCAATCTGTACCGGATTCCGGAAGGCGAAAGGCTGGCCGACCGGCTGTGCGCGGTGAGTTTCGCCGACACGGTATTTTTCCAGAATTCCGGCGCCGAAGCGATCGAATGCGCGATCAAGATGGCGCGCAAATATCAATCCGCCTGCGGCAAGCCCGAGCGTTATCGCATCATCACCTTCGAAGGCGCCTTCCACGGCCGCACGCTGGCGGCGATTGCCGCGACCGGCAACAAAAAATATCTCGAAGGCTTCGGCCCGCCGGTCGAAGGCTTCGACCAGGTGCCGTTCGCCGATCTCGACGCGATCAAGAAGGCGATCGGGCCCGCGACCGCCGCGATCATGATCGAGCCGATCATGGGCGAGGGCGGCGTGCGCGTCGTGCCGCATGCATTTTCTGCGCGCGCTGCGCAAGTTGTGCGACGACGACGGCCTGCTGCTGATCTTCGACGAAATCCAGACCGGCATCGGCCGCACCGGCGACCTGTTCGCCTATGAGCACACCGGCGTCACGCCCGACATCATGGCGCTGGCGAAAGCGCTCGGCGGCGGCTTCCCGATCGGCGCCTGTCTGGCGACCGCGGAAGCCGTCCAAGGGCATGACCGCCGGCACGCATGGCTCGACCTTCGGCGGCAATCCGCTGGCGATGGCGGTGGGCAATGCGGTGCTCGACGTGGTCGACCGCCGACGGCTTCCTCGACCGGGTGAAGAAGAATGCGCTGCTGCTCAAGCAGCGGCTGGCGGAACTCAAGGATCGCCACGCCGCGGTGATCGCCGAGGTGCGCGGCGAAGGCCTGCTGATGGGCCTGCGCATGGTGCCGCCGGCCTCCGAGATGGTCGATGAATTGCGCGCCGAGAAGATGATCACGGTCGCCGCCGGCGACAATGTCGTGCGGCTGCTGCCGCCGCTGATCATCGGCGAGCACGAGATCTCCGAGGCGATCGCGCGCATCGATCGCGCCTGCACCCGGCTGGCGCAGGCGCATGCGCGGCCGGCAAAGCAGGGAGTGGCGTCATGACCGGCAACGGCGTGCGGCATTTCCTCGATCTGATCGATATTCCGAAGCCGGTGCTGGCGCGGATGATCGACAACAGCCGCGCCATGAAAGCCGCGCGCGCGCGCGGGCGTGCTCGCGACGCCGCTGGCCGGCAAGACGCTGGCGATGATCTTCGACAAGCCCTCGACCCGCACGCGCGTGTCGTTCGACGTCGCCATGCGCCAGCTCGGCGGCGAGGCCATGCTGCTGACCGCGCAGGAAATGCAGCTCGGCCGCGGCGAGACCCTGGCCGACACCGCGCGCGTGCTGTCGCGCTATGTCGATGCCATCATGATCCGCATCCTCGACCACGAGGCGGTGGCCGAGCTCGCGCGCCATGCCACCGTGCCGGTGATCAACGGGCTGACGCGGCGCTCGCATCCCTGCCAGGTGCTGGCCGACGTGATGACCTTCGAGGAAAAACGCGGCTCGATCCGCGGCCGCACCGTGGCCTGGACCGGCGACGCCAACAATGTGCTGGCGTCCTGGATGCACGCGGCCGAACGCTTCGACTTCCAGCTTCGGGTGGCGACGCCGTCCGAGCTCAAGCCGAAGAAATGGCTGATGGATTGGGTGAAGGCGTCGGGCGCCGCCATCAAGATCGGCGAGGATCCGGAAGCCGCGGTGAAGGATGCCGACTGCGTGGTCACCGACACCTGGGTGTCGATGGGCGACCGCGACGGCAAGCGCCGCCACAACATGCTCAAGCGCTACCAGGTCAATGCCCGCCTGATGTCGAAGGCCAAGCCCGACGCGCTGTTCATGCACTGCCTGCCGGCGCATCGCGGCGAGGAAGTCACCGACGAGGTGATGGACGGGCCGCAATCGGTGGTGTTCGACGAGGCGGAAAACCGCCTGCACGCCCAGAAGGGCCTGCTCGCCTGGTGCCTGCACGCCGACGCGCGGTGAGCAATCCGCGGGCTCGAAATCCGGCAGCGCTACATAAGGCCAATGAACACCCGCATGACCAATCCCGAAATCGCCATTCCGTCGCGCGCGCCGGCGGCCACCACCGCCGACGACACCGTCATGCCGTTCGAAGTGGCCGCGCTCGATCTGCGCGGCCGCGTCGTGCGGCTTGGGCCCGTGGTCGACGAGATCCTCGCGCAGCACGATTATCCGCAGCCGGTCGCCAAGCTGTTGGGCGAGGCGCGTCGTGCTCACCGTCATGCTCGGCTCGGCCCTGAAGATCGACGGCCGCTTTATCTTGCAGACCCAGACCGACGGCCCGGTGCGCATGCTGGTGGTGGACTTCACCACGCCCGGCAAGGTGCGCGCCTGCGCGCGCTTCGACAAGGATCGCGTCGCCGCGGCGATCGCGGCCGGCAAGGCCGACGCCGGCGCGCTGCTCGGCAAAGGCCATCTCGCCATGACCATCGACCAGGGCGCCGACACCAGCCGCTACCAGGGCCTGGTCGCGCTCGACGGCGGCACGCTGGAAGACGCCGCGCACGAATATTTCCTGCGCTCCGAGCAGATCCCGACGCGGGTGCGCCTGGCGGTGGCCGAGGAATTGCGCGCCGGCCAGGGCGGCGCCAGCCATCGCTGGCGCGCCGGCGGCATCATGCTGCAATTCCTGCCGAAGTCGCCGGAGCGCGCGCGCGTTCGCCGATCTCGATCCCGGCGATGCGCCGGAAGGCGTGGATGCCGCATACGCTGCCGGAAGACGACGCCTGGGTGGAAGGCCGCGCGCTGCTCGAGACCGTCGAGGATGTCGAACTGATCGATCCGGCGCTCTCCAGCGAGCGGCTGGTCTATCGGCTGTTTCACGAACCGGGCGTGCGCGTGTTCCGCGGCAGTCCGATTGCGCGCGGAATGCTCGTGCTCGCGCGACAGCGTCGAAGCCATGCTCAAAAGCTTTTCGCAGGACGACCGCGACCACATGGTCGAGGACGGCAAGATTTCCGTCACCTGCGAATTCTGCAGCGCGAATTACGTGTTCGCGCCGGGCGAGGTCGACGCGAAACCGAGTTGAGAAAGACGCACGATGCGCGCGGCGTTGCTGGCTCGTTGTCGTTGCTGATCGCGCCGCATGCGGCGCTGGCGCAAAGCTGTCCGGAGCCGCTGGCGTCGGCGCGCCGCCTGGTGCTGGTCACCGCCGATACGCTCACCAGCACCACGCGCGACCGTGCAGCGTTTCGAGCGCGCCGCGGCGAATGCGCCGTGGCAGGCAAGCGGCGGCCCGGCGACCGCGCTGATCGGCCACAAGGGCGTCGGCTGGGCGCATGCGTTTCGCTCATTCGCGCGCAACGGGCGAGCCGGTGAAGGTCGAAGGCGACAAGCGCGCGCCGGCGGGCTTCTACAAGATCGGCCGCAGCTTCGGTTTCGCCGCGTCGGAACGTCCGGGCTATATGCGCATCACCGACGGCATGATCTGCGTCGACGATCCGGCCTCGCCCGCCTACAACACCATCACCTCGCGCGCCGAGATCGGCCCGCAAGGTGCATGGCGAGAACATGTGGCGCGTGCCGGATTACCGCCGCGGGCTGCTTGGTCGACTATCCGACCGACCGCAAGGCGCGCGCCGGCTCCTGCATTTTCATCCATCTGCAATTGCCCGGCAAAACCGGCACCAGCGGCTGCGTCGCGCTGCCGGAGCCGCAGCTCGAAGCCGTGCAGGATTTCGCGGCCAGACGGCGCCGTGCTGGCGATCCTGCCGCGCCAGGCGCTCGATCGCTTCAAGGGCTGCTTGCCGGAACCGGCTAATTGATCGTGCGCTCGGCGAACGGAGAGTCGAGCGAGAAGGCCGGGAATCTCGATATCGAAATGCTCGCCCGCCGTCGTCACCATGCCGTAGCTGCCGACCATGAAGCCGGACGGCGTCGGCAGCGGCACGCCGCTGGTATATTCGAACGACTCGCCCGGCTTGAGCGTCGGCTCCTCGCCGACCACGCCCGGGCCCTTGACCTCCTGCAGCCGCCCCAAGGCGTCGGTGATGCGCCAATGGCGGGTCTTGAGCTGCACCGTCTCGGTCCCGAGATTGGCGATGTCGATGGTATAGGCCCAGAAATAATAGCCGTTGCTCGGCGACGACCGCTCCGAAACAAAGCGGGGCGTCACCGTGACCTCGATCTTGCGGGTTACGGCGCGGTACATCTATATGCCTTACAATATTACGACGCGTTGGGCTAGCAATTCGTCCCTGCTCGGCGATTATGGCCGAAAGACCGCACGAAAGAAAAGCCGTTCATGGCCCCGGTTTCAACCGAACGCGACCTGCGGCTTGACCTGTTCCGCGGCCTCGCGCTCTGGCTGATCTTCCTCGACCATATTCCGTCCAACGCGGTGAGCTGGATCACCATCCGCAACTACGGCTTCAGCGACGCCACCGAAATTTTCGTCTTCATCTCCGGCTACACCGCGGCCTTCGTCTACGGCCGCGCCATGCAGGCGAACGGCTTCGTCGTCGCCAGCGCGCGCGTGCTCAAGCGCGCCTGGCAGATCTATGTGGCGCACGTGTTCCTGTTCGCGATCTATCTCGCCGAGATCGCCTATGTCGCGCACAGCTTCGACAACCCGCTCTACACCGAAGAAATGGGCGTGCTCGACTTCATGAAGAATCCGGACGTCACGATCCTTCAGGCGCTGCTGCTGAAGTTCAAGCCGGTGAACATGGACGTGCTGCCGCTCTACATCGTGCTGCTGCTGTGGTTCGCGCCGATCCTGTGGCTGCTGCTGCGCTCGCCATCGCTGGCGCTGGTGGTTTCGGCCGGGCTCTACACGCTGACATGGATGTTCGACTGGAACTTCCCGGCCTATCCGAGCGGCACCTGGGCGTTCAATCCGTTCGCCTGGCAATTGCTGTTCGTGTTCGGCGCCTGGTGCGCGCTCGGCGGCGCGCAGCGGCTGTCGCGCTGGCTCAATTCGCCGGTGGTCGATCGGGCTGGCGGTTGCCTATCTGCTGTTTGCCTTTCGGCATCGCGATGACCTGGTACTTTCCGCGGCTCGGCGTCTATGTGCCGAAATTTCGTCGGCGATGCGATCTATCCGATCGACAAGACCAATCTCGACGTGCTGCGCATCCTGCATTTCCTGTCGCTGGCCGTGATCACGGTGTGGTTCGTGCCGCGCGACTGGCCGGCGCTGAAATCGCGCGGTATTCTGGCCGGCGATCGTGTGCGGGCAGCATTCGCTGGAAATCTTCTGTCTTGGCGTGTTCCTGTCCTTTGCCGGCCACTTCGTGTTCACCGAAGTCTCCAACCGCGTCTTCACCCAAGTCATCGTCAGCCTGGCCGGCATCGCCATCATGGTTGCCGCGGCGGCATTGATTTCGTGGTATAGGAAGGTCGAACGACAAGGACCGGGACCGCGGCCGCCTACGACCAAGCCGGGCTACGCGGGAGGCGACGCATGATGGGGCGCTTACCATTCCTGCTGGCATTTTTGATGCTGGCCGGGCCGGCTTTGGCCGAGCATCCGGCTGAATGCCGCGTGGCCGAGAATCTGATTGTGCCAAATTTTCCGCTGCCGCAGGTCGCGCACGCGATTGCGGCCAAACAGCTCGACATTCTGGTGGTCGGCGCCGGCTCCTCGTCATTGCCCGGACCGAACGGCGCCAAGAACGCCTATCCGGCGCGGCTGCAGCAGGCGCTCGCCGACAAGCTGCCCGGCGTCGAGATCAAAATTGACGACCGATGTCAAGATCAAAGCGCACCGCCGCCGAGATGGTGAAGGCGCTGCCGCAGTTGCTCGCGGCGTCAAAGCCCCGGCTGGTGGTCTGGCAGACCGGAACCGCGGACGCCATTCAGGCGGTTGATCCAGATCAATTCAGCCAGGCCCTCGACCATGGTATAAATATTGCTCGTTCTGCAGGCGCTGACGTTGTTTTCGTCAATCCGCAGTACAGTCCGCGCACGGAATCGATGATCGCGCTTGGTACCTATGCGGAAAACATGCGTTGGGTTGCACTGCAGCAAGAAGTGCCGATGTTCGATCGTTTCAGCATCATGAAGCTCTGGGCCGATCTGGGGACGTTCGACTTTACTCGCGACACGAAAAAACTTGACATGGCCGAGCGTGTCCATGATTGCATAGGGCGATTGCTGGCCGATCTGGTGATCGAAGCGGCCAAGCAAAGCGAGCCGCAGCCGAGGTCGGGCGTTAACGCATGATCGGTAGAGTGAGTAACGATTTTTCGATCATGCGCAGGGAAGAAATGTCGGGGGCGGGAAAACCGCCGTGCAGAGTAACGATCTCGCCAATCGGGCGATGAAGTCTCTCGCTGTCGCTGCGCTGATCGCCGGCCTGGCGTTGCCGTTGTCGGCGCGCGCCGAAACGCCGGCGCCGGCATGCGATGCGCCGCTCGATCTGATCCGGCTCGCCAATCCGCTGTCGCGCGTGGCGAAGAAGCTCGCCAGCCAGCGAGCCGATCACCATCGTCGCCATCGGTTCCTCGTCGACGGCCGGCGCGGGCGCGAGTTCGCCGGCGGCGAGTTATCCGAACCGGCTCGCGGTCGAGCTCAAGCAGCATTTCCCGAACCATTCGATCACCGTGATCAATCGCGGCGTGAACGGCGAAGAAGTCGGCGACATGCTCAAGCGGTTCGATACGGCCGTGATCGCCGCCAAGCCCGACCTGGTGTTGTGGCAGCTCGGCACCAATTCGGTGATCCGCGATCACAAGCTCACCAGCCACGACACCTCGATCCGCGACGGCCTCAAGAAGATCCGCGCCATCGGTGCCGACGTCGTGCTGATCGATCCGCAATTCGCGCCGAAGGTGATCGTGAAGCCGGAAGCCGGGCCCATGGTCGAGCTGATCGCCACCACCGCGAAGCGGGAGGACGTCGATCTGTTCCGCCGCTTCGATGTGATGAAGCACTGGCGCGACGTCGATCACTGGCGTTCGAGACGTTCGTGTCGCCCGACGGGCTGCACATGAACGACTGGAGCTATGCCTGCATGGCCAAGGGCCTCGGGCTGGCGATCGCCGAAGCCGCGCAGCGGCCGGTCATGTCGGCGACCGCCATGTCGCAACTGGTGCCGTAACGCGGTCTGCGCCGCGAAGGCATTTTCTCACACCTTGTCCAGCGCCGTCAGCAGATCCTCGATCAGGTCGTCGGCGTGCTCGAGCCCGGCCGAGAACCGCACCAGTCCATCGCCGATGCCGAGCTCGGCGCGCTGCTCCGGCGTCAGACGCTGATGCGTGGTCGTGGTCGGATGCGTGATCAGGCTCTTGGCGTCGCCGAGATTGTTGGTGATGCCGATCAGCTTCAGGGCGTTGAGGAAGCGGAAGGCGCCTTCCTTGCCGCCCTTGATCTCGAACGCAACAAGCGTCGAGCCGGCGCGCATCTGCTTGGCGACGATGTCGGCCTGCGGATGGTCGGTGCGGCCGGGATAGATCAGGCGGTTGATCTTCTTGTGCCCGAACAACGCGACTCGACACCGCGGCGGCGGTTTCGGTCTGCCGCTGCACGCGCACCGACAAGGTCTCCAGGCCCTTCAGCAGCACCCAGGCATTGAACGGCGACAGCGACGGCCCGGTCTGCCGGATGACCTGGTGCACGTGATCCATGATGAATTTCTCCGACGCCAGGATGACGCCGCCGAGAACGCGGCCCTGTCCGTCGATGTGCTTGGTCGCCGAATAGACCACGCAGTCGGCGCCGAGCGTGAGCGGGCTCTGGTAGAGCGGGGTGGCGAACACGTTGTCGACCACCAGCTTGGCGCCGGCATTGTGCGCGATGTCGGCGACCGCCGCGATGTCGTACACCTCCAGCGTCGGATTGGTCGGCGTTTCCATGAAGAACGCCTTGGTGTTCTTCTGCACCGCCTTCTTCCAGGCCGAGATGTCGGTGCCGTTCACCAGCGTCGACGTCACGCCGAAGCGCGGCAGCCATTCCTCGATCACCCAGCGGCAGGAGCCGAACAGCG
Organism: uncultured Alphaproteobacteria bacterium; assembly: GCA_963781875.1. Taxonomy (GTDB): domain Bacteria; phylum Pseudomonadota; class Alphaproteobacteria; order Rhizobiales; family Xanthobacteraceae; genus Pseudolabrys. Next base: position 37,214 of record CAWAHP010000004.1, on the reverse strand, counting down.
CCTTGGCGGCGACCACGTGATCGCCGGCCTTGACCAGGCCCATCAGCGCGGTGGTGACGGCGGCCATGCCGGTCGCGGTCGAGCGCGCGGCCTCGGCGCCTTCGAGCGCGGCCATGCGCTGCTCGAACATGTCCATGGTCGGGTTGGAGTAGCGCGAATAGACGTAGCCGGGGATCTTGCCGGAAAAGCGCGCCTCGCACTCCTCGGCGGTGGGGTAGACGTAGCCTTGGGTGAGGAACAGCGCCTCCGAGGTCTCGCCGAACTGCGAGCGCAGCGTGCCGGCATGAACCAGCCGGGTTTCGGGGCGGTAGTTCTTTTAGGTGACGCGGGCATGTGGGCCTCCTCTAGGCCTTGCGCATGATCTTTTCCGAAAACCGGTATCCACTTTTCGGGACCATGCGCTGGCCAACAAAAAACCGGCCGGAGAAAAATTCTCGGCCGGGCACACGCGTCCCCGGCCTTTTAGCGACTTATTTTACGTGGCTGCAAGCCGGCCGGCTCAAATGACCACGGGATAAGGTACTTGTAGCGGGGCGGACGGCTTCCCGTCAAGGCGCCCATCGGGTTAGATCGGCGCTCTGTCTGGACGGGACGCCGTGGCACTTTCCTTCGCCATCGAAGACAAGGGCATCCTGCCCGACCGCATGATCGCGGCGCTCGCCGCCGCCGGTGGGATTTTGCCCGCGACCGAATTCGTGCCCGACCAGATCCAGCCGGCGAGCCTCGATCTGCGGCTCGGCGAAGTCGCCTACCGCGTGCGCGCGAGCTTCCTGCCCGGGCGCACCACGGTGGCGCAGCGCATCGACGAATTGAAGCTGCACGAATTCGCGCTCACCGACGGCGCGGTGCTGGAAACCGGCTGCGTCTATATCGTGCCGCTGCTGGAAAGCCTGGCGCTGCCGGACGACATTTCCGCCGCCGCCAATCCGAAAAGCTCGACCGGCCGGCTCGACGTCTTTACCCGCGTGATCGCCGACGAGCTGCGCGGCTTCGACCGCGTCGAGGCCGGCTATCACGGCCCGCTTTATGCCGAGATCAGTCCGCGCACCTTTCCGGTGCTGGTGCGCGAAGGCTCGCGGCTGTCGCAGATCCGTTTCCGCCGCGGCCACGCGCTGCTCGATGCGCCCGCGTTGCGCGATCTGCACGCGCGCGAGCGGCTGGTCGATGCCGACGACGCCGATGTGAGCGAGGGCGTGGCGGTCGGCGTCGATCTGTCGGGCACTCTTCTTCCCCTCCCTCGCTTGCGGGGGAGGGCAGGGGTGGGGGCATTGTCGGCTATCGCGCCAAGCGCCACACCGGCCTGATCGACGTCGAGCGGCGCGGCGGCTATGCGGTGCTCGATTTCTGGGAGCCGATGCAGGCGCGCCCCGACAAGAGTCTGATCCTCGATCCGAACGAGTTCTACATTCTGGCGTCGAAGGAGGCGGTGCAGGTGCCGCCCGACTACGCCGCCGAGATGGTGCCGTTCGATCCGCTGGTCGGCGAATTCCGCGTGCACTATGCCGGCTTCTTCGATCCCGGCTTCGGCTATGCCGGCGCCGGCGGCAAGGGCGCGCGCGCCGTGCTCGAAGTGCGCTCGCGCGAGGTGCCGTTCATCCTCGAGCACGGGCAGATCGTCGGGCGGCTGGTCTACGAGAAGATGATCGCGCGGCCGGACAAGCTCTACGGCCCGGGCATCGGCTCGAACTACCAGGCGCAGAGTTTGAAGCTCTCCAAGCATTTCAAGGTTTGAGTGGGGCGCTTGCCGCGCGCGCTCGTCCTTCGCTATGGTCTTGGACAGCGCGGGCGTAGTTCAATGGTAGAACGGCAGCTTCCCAAGCTGCATACGAGGGTTCGATTCCCTTCGCCCGCTCCAATGGTTTAAAGAGCTTAATCTTCCGCCGACAGCCCGCCAGTTCCAATTTGATTTTGGTCAATGCATTGGTCCGGGCTCGGTAAGTAAATGATATTATGCAGATAAAGGATGCAACCTCCGTGGAAAGGGCGGTGCCACGGTATACATCGTATCCGACGGCGCCGCACTTTGGTCCATCGATTGGAGCGAGCACCTACGCATCGTGGCTCGATGGCCTATCGAAATCGGACACCTTGTCGCTCTACCTGCATGTGCCGTTCTGCGAAAAATTGTGTCTCTACTGCGGGTGCAATACCAAGGCCACCCGGCGCGTGGCGCCAATTGAAGCCTACGCGGAGCGACTCGTCAGCGAAATAAATCTCGTTGCCGGACACACGGGATGCCGGCGGATTGTTCATATCCATTGGGGTGGCGGAACGCCGTCGATTCTCGGCCCTGAGCGATTGCGCGAGCTCGTTGCACAGCTCGACGTTTGTTTTGACCTCACGGCATTGCGCGAGCACGCGATCGAGCTTGATCCTCGTTATGTCACAAAGGCGCTCGCCGGCGCGCTTGTCGACATTGGCGTGACGCGGGCGAGCCTCGGCGTTCAGGATCTCTCCGCGCATGTGCAACAGACAATCGGGCGGGTCCAGCCATTTGCGATGGTCGAGCAGGCGGTCGCAATTCTCCGCGAGGCCGGCATCGGCCAGATCAACATCGATCTAATGTACGGCCTGCCAAATCAGTCCGTGCAGGACATCCGGCGCACCGCAATGCTCGCACATGAGCTGAAGCCGCAGCGGCTCGCGGTGTTCGGCTACGCTCACGTTCCTTGGTTCAAACCGCACCAGAGACTGCTAGATAAATCCTCGCTACCAGGGCCGGCTGTGCGTTTCGCTCAAGCCGCGGCCGCGCACGAGACCCTGACCTCGCTGGGATACGAGCCGATCGGTCTTGATCACTACGCAAGTCCTGTCGACAGCCTCGCTATCGCGGCGCGCGCTGGGATGCTGCGTCGGAATTTTCAGGGCTACACAACCGACGATGCCGATGCGCTGATCGGCTTTGGCCCGTCGGCCATTGGCCGGTTGCCGCAGGGCTTTGTACAGAATGCTCCCGATACAGGAAGCTATTCACGCGCCATCATGTCGGGCCATTTTGCGACGGCGAAGGGGCTTGCGCTTTCTGCCGATGATCGCGTCCGCGGTCGTATCATTGAGGAGCTGATGTGCAATCTTGCCTGCAACATCGATCAAGTCGCAAACGAGTGCGATCATGGGCGCGAATCGTTCGAGCGGGAATTCGAGGCTTTGCTGCCGTTCGTTGCGGATGGATTTGCGCGGATCGACGGCCGTCATATCACTGTGGATGAGAGCGGGCGTCCATACCTGCGCCTGATTGCGGCGACATTCGATGGCTATTTGGCGAATTCCCGCGCCCGTCATTCGGTCGCGGTGTAGCGGCTGTCATCGGTGACGGCTCGAAATCCGACTTGGCCTATTTAATTGGGCGGTTTTGACCCATAGCAAGACAGCCGCACGTGCTTGACTTGCGGTCTCTTACCATTTCCACTTCCACGGTTCCGTAGCGGGTCACCAGAATCGGCGCGGGCGACATGCTCGAACAACGAGACGTGAAGAGGAGGAAGACATGGCCGAATCCGTCTACAAAGTTATTGAGTTGGTCGGCACCAGTGCCGAGTCGTGGGAGAAGGCCGCGAAAGCCGCGGTCGACCGGGCCGGTAAATCTTTGCGGGATCTTCGGGTTGCAGAGATCGTGCAGCTGGACATGCAGCTCAAAAACGGAAAAATCGAAGCGTATCGTGCGAAGGTGAAAGTCTCATTCAAGTTTGAGGGCAAGGGCTAACTGCCGCGGACGAACTCTGCTCGCGCGCGGACAATCTCGGTCTTAACCGGCGCCGGCTCCCGGTGAGGACGCCGATTGGCGCGCGTCGCGCCGAGCCTTGCGGCCATCGGCGCCTGCGTTCGTGACACCGACATAGGTTTCCAGTAGCGCACGGTCGGCCTTGAGCGCCGCGCTATCGCCCTGATAGACGATACTGCCGCGCTCGATGACGATGGCGCGATCGGTGACGCCCAGAATCTTCTGCGCGTTCTGCTCCACCAGAATCGCCGAAAGACCTTCCTCGCGGATGATCTTGCGCAATGCGGTCAGCAGTTCCTCGATGATGATGGGCGCAAGCCCTTCCAGCGGCTCGTCGAGCAGCATGATGCGCGGATTGAGGATGAGCGCGCGGGCGACCGCGAGCATCTGCTGCTCGCCGCCGGACAGCTGGTTCCCCAGATTGCGGCGGCGTTCGGCAAGGCGCGGAAACAATGTATAGACCTTGGCGAGTGTCCACGGCCCCGGCCGCGCGACCGCGGTCATATTTTCTTCGACCGTCAGCGAGCGGAAAATATTGCGTTCCTGCGGCGCCCAGCCGATGCCGGCATGCGCCCGCTGGTCCGGACGCATCCCGGTAATATCGCGGCCGTCGAGACTGATGGTGCCGCTAATGTGCCGGGTCACCCCGACAATCGAATTGACCAGGGTCGTCTTGCCCATGCCGTTGCGGCCGAGCAGCGCCAGCGCCTGGCCTTCGGCGACCTTGAAGGTCACATTCGTCAGCACGACCGCCTCGCCATAGCCGGCCGTCAGTCCCTCGACATTCAGCAGGTCAGGCATCGACGATCTCCTCGCCGAGATAAACGGCCTTGACGCGCGGATCGCGGGCGACCTCTTCCGGGCTGCCCTCGACGAACAGCGCGCCGTTGACCATCACCGAGATCCGGTTGGCGAACGAGAACACGATGTCCATGTCGTGCTCGATCAGCAGCACCGTGACATCATCGGGCAAAGCCGCGACGGCGGCCAGGATTTCGTGGCGTTCGTCCTCGGGGACACCGGCTGCCGGCTCGTCGAGCAGCAGGACGCGCGGACGGCAGGCGATCGCGACCGCGATCTCCAACAGCCGTTGCTTGCCGTAGGGCAGCAACGCGGTGCGCTCGTTGATGACATCGGTGAGATGAAATCGTTCCAGCAATTCGACGGCCTCGGTCACAAGGTCCGGCCGGCTACCGACGATGCGCCACCAGTCGAGGCCTTGCCCCCGCCGCTCCGATACCGCGAGGCCGATGGTTTCGAGCGGCGTCAGGTCGCCGAACAGCTGATTGATCTGGAAGGTGCGGACGATCCCCAACCGCACCCGCTTGTGTGTTGGAAGGTTGCTGATGTCCTCCCCGTCGAGCAGGATGCGGCCGCCGGTCGGCTGCTGCACGCCCGTGAGCAGATTGATCAACGTGGTCTTGCCGGCGCCGTTCGGGCCGATCAAGGCGTGCCGGGCTCCTTTCGCAACCAACAATGAAACGTTGTTGGTCGCGACAATGCCAGCAAACCGTTTCGTCAGCTCGATCGTTTCCAGCACCACCGTCATAGTCGCTGTCCTTCGGTGGACGAGGCGGCCGCGCGGCGCGTCGATGCTCGCCAATCCAAACGCGCGGCGATACGACGAACAGGCGCCGTCCAAGACGTAATGCGGTCGCGGCCGACCAGCACGATCGCCACCAGAACGAGCCCGATCCAGAACGGCCAGTACTGCGGCGTCAGCGCCGACAGATAGTCCTGCATGACCTTGAAGATGACCGCGCCGATCAAGCCGCCATAGAGATAGCCGGCGCCGCCGATAATCAGCACCAGCAGCAGATCGGCCGAGCGATCGAACGAGAACACTTCGAGCGAGGCGAAAGCCGTCGTTTGCGCCAGCAGCGCGCCGGCGATGCCGGCATAGCCGGCGGCAACCGTGTAGATCGCAACCAGGCGGGCATCGACCGAAATACCGATCGCGGATGAACGCAGCGGATTGCCTTTCACCGACAGCAGCGAAAGGCCGAAGGGTGAATTCACCAGTCGTCGGGCAATCAGGAACAGGATGAACAACACCGTCAAGCAATAGGCGTAACCGGTGTGGCCGAACATATCGAAACGAAACTTTCCCAGCACTGGTTGCATGGTAACGCCCTGCAACCCATCGGCACCCCCGGTAAGCCAGCCGAATTTATTGGCCAGTTCGCGCAGCAAGAGTGCCACCCCGAGCGTCACCATCAGCCGCGTCAGATCGGAGCCGCGCAGCACCAGGAAGCTGGTGACGAAACCGAGCGCCATCGCGGCCAACCCTGCTGCGAGCAATGCCAGCACCGGCTCATTGATGATTTCATGCTTGGCCAGAAGCGCGGCGGTGTAAGCGCCGAAGCCGAAGAAGGCGGCATGTCCCAGCGAGATGATGCCGGCGTAGCCAAGGATGAGATCGAGCGAGAGTGCGAACAATCCGAGCCAGGCGATCTCGGTAAGGATGAGATGCCGGTCCGGAAAAAGGTAGATCGCGGCAAATGCGGCAAGCCAGAACAGTATCTCGAGCGGATGCCAGCGGGCGCGCGCGGACAACCACTCGGTAGCGGCGCGGACGGCAGAAGGCGGCGGTATCATGACAGGCGCCTCATCGTGAAGTGGCGCGGGAGAACAGTCCCTGCGGCCGCCAGATCAGGACGACGATCATGATGGTGTAGATGACGAAGGAACCGAGAGTCGGGACGTAGTACTTGCCGGCGACGTCGCCGATGCCCAGCAACAGCGAAGCGAGAAACGGTCCGGTAATGCTCGATGTGCCGCCGACCGTCACCACGATCAGGAAATAGATCATGAATTTGAGCGGGAAGGCCGGATCGAGACCCAATATCTCGACGCCGAGCGCGCCGCCGAGGCCGGCCAGACCCGAACCGAACGCGAAGGTGAATGCGAAAACCCGATTGACGTTGATGCCGAGCCCGCTCGCCACCCTTCGATCGTCGACGGCGGCGCGCAGGCGGCTGCCGAAACGCGTGCTGGCGAGAATGAATTGCAGCACGACCGTCAGCAGCCCGCAAATGACGATGATCAGCAGCCGATAGCGGCCAATGCCAATTCCGAAGACGCTGAACTGGCCTTGCAAGACGCTGGGAACCTGCACGAACACCTGACTCGAACCCATGACATAATCGACCGCGGCCACCGACATGAAAACCAGACCGATCGTGAACAGCACCTGATCGAGATGGCTCTTGCGGTAGACATGCACATAAAGCGTGCGCTCGAAGACAAACCCGATGACGGCGCTCGCCAGGAAGGCAAGCGGCAAGGAGGCGAAGAAGGGAACGCCGAGGCGGTTGACCAGCACGACGGTGATGTAGCCGCCCGCCATGGCAAACGCGCCGTGGGCAAGATTGACGAAATTCATCAATCCGAGAGTGACCGCGAGCCCGGATGCGAGCACGAACAGCAACATGCCATAGGCAATTCCATCAAATAGAATTGTTAGCATATTCGCGCTGCAATCTCGGATCGTGTACCGGAATAGTGGACACGACTGCACGTTGGCATGTTAGGCGCCGGCGGTCGATGGGCCGCCGTTTTGCGCCGGTGCGCGCGGCGACTTTTGGCCGCCGCGCGCAGCAGTCTTCCATACTATTTCTTCGCGGCCTTGACCGGATCCTTGACGGCTTCGAAGGTGGCAAACTCAACATTGTAGAGCTGGCCATTCTTCTTCTCGACCTTGCGGACGTAGATGTTCTGGATGATATCGCGCGTGTCGGGATCGATCGAAATCGGGCCGCGCGGACTTTCCCATTTCATCCCCTTCATCGCCGCGACGAGCGAGTCGCCATCGGCCTTGCCGCCGGTCTTCTTCAACGCTTCGTAGATGAGGTGCATGCCGTCATAACCGCCGACCGACATGAAGGCTGGGCGGAAGTTGTTGGCCTTCTCGAAGGCGGCGACATAGGCCTTATTCTTTGCCGAATTGTGATCGGTCGAATAGAAATGAGCGGTGACCGTTCCGATCGCGGCGTCGCCCATGCCGGGAAGCAGGTCGTCATCGGTGACGTCGCCTGGGCCGATCAGCTTGATGCCGGCCTTGTCGAGGCCGCGCTCGGCGTATTGCTTCATGAAGGTGCCGCCTTGGCCCGACGGCACGAAGATGAAGATCGCATCCGGTTTGGCGTCGGCAGCGCGTTGTAGGAACGGCGCGAAGTCCGGATTGGCGAGCGGCACCTTAATCGCTTCGACGACCTGACCGCCGGCCGCGGTGAAGCGCTCGGTGAAAGACTTCTCCGCGTCCGCGCCCGGCGCATAGTCGGAGACGATAGAGACGACCTTCTTGATCTTATTCTTCGCCGCCCAGTCGGCGATGATGACGCACGACTGCGGCACGGTGAAGCTGGTGCGCACGATGTAGGGCGAGCGCTCGGTGATGATCGAGGTGCCCGCCGCCATGACGAGTTCTATCACTTTTGCCTCAGTGGCGAGCGGGGCCACGACCAGTGCGGCCGGCGTGATTTCGAAACCGGCGATCACGTTGACCTTATCGTTGACGATCAATTCCTGCGCCAGCCGTTTGGTATTGTCGGGTACGCTCGCGGAATCGCGGAGGATGACCTGGATCTTCTTGCCGGCGACCGTGTCGCCGTGCTCCTTCATGTAGAGATCGACGGCGGCCTTGATCTGTTTGCCGGTCGAAGCCTGTTGCCCCGTCATCGACACGATGAGGCCGATCTTGACGGTGTCTTGCGCGAATGCGCTGCCTGCGGCGAGCGCGCCGAAGGCGAGTGCGGCAATCGCGCCGGTCATGCATTTAGATAACATTGGATTGTTCCTCCATTTTAGTTGATTTGGGCTTCCAATTATTCCGTCCACTTTACGGGCTGCAATCACGCGCGCACAAGTGCCGTAAAATGTCTCCCGAGTTGACGTTGCCGGAGTTATCCGCGGCATAGGTGAATAAGATCGCTTTTGTGCATAAATTACAACGCGGATCAGCATCGGTGTTTTCAATTGAGGTCGACCCGTGATGCGGATTCAGCCAATTCACTACAGTCTCCCACTCGACCTATTTCCTTGATTGAAATCAAGCCATTATCGCTCCAGCCGTGCCTATCCTGCGAAGGTGGCGCGCATCAAGCCATGGCACGGCTCCGAATTTGCTGAACATCAAATCGCGCGCTTGTCATGTTCGGCCCGGCCTAGCCGTCCTAGCGCGCTTTTTAATTCATTCGCATGAACATTCGACAGCCACCCAAGCCATTGCAGGACAGCGGGCAGTCGCCCACCACAGTGCTCAAGAGCGTCTGCCGCAGTTGCCACGGCGGATGCGGCGTATTGCTGCACGTGCGGGACGGTGTGTTGCTGAAAGTCGAGGGCGATCGCGAGTCGCCGCTCAATCACGGCCGCCTCTGCCCGATCGGGACGGTGACGACCGACCTTGTTTACCACCCGGACCGGCTGAAATATCCGATGCGACGCAAGGGTAAACGCCAGTCGGGAGAGTGGAAGCGCATTTCCTGGGACGACGCGCTCGACGAAATTGCACAGCGTGTGCTCGCTATTCGGGACCAGTATGGACCCGAGGCGATTGCGCTCGGTACCGGCACCGGCCGCCATCATATCCGCTGGGTGTCGCGCTTCGCTCATGCGCTTGGCACTCCCAACTGGTGCGAGCCGGGCTTTGCCCAATGCTTCCACCCGCGGGTGAACACCTCGATTCTGACCTTCGGCGACTTCCCGGTGAGCGATTACACCGGCGAGGTGCCGCCGGCTTGCATCCTCTTTTGGGGTCATAACCCGGTGCTATCGGGGCCGGACGGCGAGACACGTTTCAATGTGATGGAGGCGCTTGCGCACAATCCGCGGACCATCGTGGTCGATCCGCGCCGCACGGTACTGGCCGAAAAGGCGGACCTCTGGCTGCAGATCAGACCGGGCGCCGACGATGCGCTTGCGCTTGCGATGTTGAATGTGGTCATCGGCGAGAAACTCTATGATGAGCCCTTCGTCTCGCAGTGGACGCATGGGTTCGCCGAGCTTGCCGCCCATGTGCAGAAATTCACGCCGGAATGGGCCGAGCCGATCACCTGGATCGCCGCCGACAAGATCCGCGCCGCCGCGCGCCTGTTCGCGCAAACCAAGCCGGCCTTGCTGGATTGGGGCTGCGCCATCGAACACACGCCGAAATGCATCCAGACCATACGTGCCGTCTCGATGCTACCGGCGCTCACCGGCAACATCGACGTGCCGGGCGGCTGGGTGTTCGGCATGCATGGGCTCGGCCGCTTCCCGAGTCTGATCGAGAACCTCACGCCCGAAGCCAATGCCAAGCGACTCGGTTCCGAGCGCTTCAAGCTGCTCGGCGGGGAGGGCGCCGATCTGCCGGCCGCGCATATCCCGACGCTGCTCAAGGCGATGCGCGAAGGCAAACCCTATCCGGTGAAGGCCTTCCTGGTATTCGGCAACAACACGCTCACCACCTATGCCAACACCTCCGATGTCTACGACGCGCTGATGAAGCTCGACTTCATGGTCTGCGCCGACCTGTTCATGACGCCGACCGCGGAGCTTGCCGACATCGTGCTGCCGGCGGCGTCATGGCCCGAGCTCGATCAACTGGTCGGCCTGCCGACGGTCGCGGCCAATGTCGTGCTCGCCCAGCAGAAGGCGGTGCAGATCGGGGAGTGCAAATCGGACGAAGAGATGTTCGTTGCGTTGGCGCGGCGGATGAAGCTTCCGGTCTGTACCGAGCCGGTCAAGAGCGTGCTCGATGCACAACTCGCCGCCGGTGGCCTCGACGTCACTTTCGACGAGATCAAGCAGAAGGGCTTCATCAAAATCCCGTTCAAGTACCGGAAATATCAGGATGGCGGGTTCAGGACTCCGACCGGCAAGATCGAACTTTATTCCACGCGATTCGAGCAAATGGGCTACGCGCCGCTTCCCAGTTACGAAGAGCCGCCGGAAAGCCCCATCAGCACGCCCGAGATTGCCGCAGACTATCCGCTGATACTCACGACCGGCGGGCGGATCTCATTCTTCTTCAACTCGGAGCACCGCCAGATTGACAGGTTGCGCAAGGCGCATCGCGATCCGGTGGCGGAAATCCATCCCGAAACGGCGGCGCGTCTTGGCATCGTCAACGGGGCGTGGATGTGGATCGAAACCAAGCGCGGCCGCATCCGGCAAAAGGCCAAGCTCACCAAGGGAATCGACCCGCGGGTCATCCACGTCCAGCACGGCTGGTGGTTTCCCGAACAGCCGGCGCCGGAGTACGGCGTATGGACGTCGAATGCCAATCTGCTGACCGACAACAAGCCGCCCTACGATCCGGCGATGGGAACCTACCAATTGCGGGCGCTTCTATGCCGCGTTGCACCTGCCGACGTGCCCACGGTCGACTCGAAAAAAGTGGGCGTGTAAGAAGGCCACGGCACGGAGGAACGCCCAATGCGCATCGACGCCTATACGCACTTTTTCCCAAAGACATTCTTCAACAAGATGATCGAAGTCGCCGGTCAATATAAGGACATGGGCAAGCGCGTGCGCGCGATCCCGCCGCTCTACGACCTGGATGCGCGCAAGAAGATCATCGATACCCACAAGGACTACCAGCAGGTCATCGCCTATCCGCAGCCACCGATCGAGAAATTCGCCAAGAGCCCGCAGGAGATCGACGAGTTCATCCGCATCATCAATGACGGCTTCGCCGAATTGTGCGCCAAGGAAAGCGCGCATTTCCCCGGCTGGATCGCGCAGATTTCGCTCGATGCGCCCGACGCCGGCGTCGCCGAAGCAGAGCGCGCGATCAACCAGCTCGGCGCGCTCGGCGTGCAGATCTACACCAACGTCGCCGGCAAGCCGATCGACCGGCCGCAATACCTGCCGTTCTGGAAAAAGATGAACGAGCTCGGCAAACCGATCTGGCTGCACCCGGCGCGCGGCGCCGAAGTGGCGGACTATGTCGACGAGAAGAAGTCGCTGTACGAAATCTGGTGGACGTTCGGCTGGTCGTACGAGACCGCGACCGCGATGGCGCGGCTGGTGTTCTCCAAGATCATGGACAACCACCCCAACCTGAAGATCATCACCCACCATTTCGGCGGCATCGTGCCGATGTTGGAAGGCCGCATCGGTCCAGGCTGGGACGTGCTCGGCTCGCGCACGACCGACGAGGATTACGTCGCGCTGCGCAAGAGCCTGAAGAAGCGCCCGCTCGACTATTTCAAGCAGGACTTCTATGCCGACACCGCGGTGTTCGGGGCGACACCGGCGACCAAGTGCGGCCTGGAGTTCTTCCCCATCGACAAGATCGTGTTTGCCTCCGACTGCCCGTTCGATCCCGAGAATGGGAGCATGTATCCGCGCGAGACCTTGCGCATTCTCGAAGTAGCTCAAGCTCGACAAGGAAACCAGCGACAAGATTTTCTACAAGAATCTCGAGCGCGTCACCGGCCGCAAGCTGGTGAAGTGAACCCTAAATCATCCCGCATTTTCAGATTGCGGGCGTGAACGGTCCATGGATCGGGCGACGGCTTCCGATCGGAAATCGCCGGCCAGGCCATCGCCGCTCATCAGGCTCGGATAGGTTTTTAGAAATTCGGCCTTGATGGTGTCGAACGGCACATCTGCAAACGGGCCGCGATCCTTCAGGTATTCCATGTGCCGCCGGCCGGCCTGATCGAATGGTTGGAATAGCGAGTCGGTTTCGCCATCGAATTCGAGCGGCTTGAGACCGACCCGGTCGCACAGCGCGCGATCGAAAGCGGGCGTCGCCTTGACCCAGCGTCCCGACAAATAAAGCTCCGTGTATGAATGCCAAAGAAAAATATCGGTTTTGATTTTTTCATAAAGCCGCGGCGAGGTGAGATGGTTTCGCACGTCGGCATAACCGACGCGCGCTGGAACGCCGATCACCCTTGCGCTCGCGGCCAAAAGCGCAGACTTGCCGATGCAGAAGCCTCGCCCAGCGGCGAGTACCCCGCTCGCGCGATAGTTCGCCGGATCGGCGAAATTGACATAGGGATCGTAAATGATGGCGTCGCGGATGGTGGAATAAAGGCGCAAGACTGCGGCGCGCGAGTTCGGTTGTGCCGGCAATCGTCCGCTTCGCGAACGCGATGACTTGCGGAGATTCGCTGTCGATGAAGACGCCCGGGGCGAGGTATTGTGTCATTTCCATCGTGTTGCTTCCTCAGGTCGCCAACTTTCTAAAGGACGGATGACCAACATCGCTTGACGAACATCAAGGAAGCGGACCATTGCGCGCCGCCCTTGAGTTTGATCAAGGAACGCGTCGAACGCGGCGTCATATTGACGTTTATGAACGTCATTCATGGGTCGAATTTGCGCGCCGATGATGTCGCCATCCTGCGCGGCAGGCATGCGGTTGTGACCGGCGCCTCGCGCGGAATCGGCGCTGCAATCGTGTCGACCTTGGCGCGGCATGGCGCCGATGTGACGCTTATGAGCCGCGACGAGGCGCGTCTGCGCGAGCAGGCTGTTACGCTTACGAAAAAGTTCAACGGCAAGGCGCAGGCGATTGCGATCGACATTGCTCAGCCGACGCAGATTTCGGCCGCCTTCGCACGTGCGGTCGATCAGTTTGGGCCGCCGCACATTCTCGTCAACAATGCCGGCATCGCGACCGCAGCGCCGATCGGCAAGACCGATCTGACAACGTGGCAGCGGCTGATGGAGGTCAATCTGACCGGTGCGTTTTTATGCACGCGCGAGGTGGTTCCAGCGATGACGAAAGGAGACTATGGCCGGATCGTCAACATTGCTTCCACCGCCGGACTTACTGGATACGCATATGTTGCGGCCTATTGCGCGGCAAAGCACGGACTGATTGGCCTGACGCGAGCGCTGGCTCGCGAATTGGCGCATACCGGCGTGACCGTCAACGCCGTATGCCCCGGCTATACGGACACGGAAATTGTCGCCGAAGCGGTCGGCAATATCGTGGCCAAAACGGGACGCACACGAGAGCAGGCGTTACGAGAATTGACGACGCACAATCCTCAGGGGCGATTGGTGCGCCCGGATGAAGTCGCGGAGGCGGTCGGCTGGCTTTGCTTGCCATCATCGGCATCGATCACCGGGCAGAGCATCGTCGTCGCAGGCGGCGAGCTCATGTGAACTTTGTGCGGCGGCAAAGTTCGCCGGCGCTATTTCGGTGGACGGAATGCTTTGCAGAGGCCGGGGTTCGTTTCGATTCGGGCTGCGCCGATCAGGTCCAGGCAATACGGGATAGCCGGGAATACCGCGTGCATGCTGACCCGAATTGAGGCCGGGCGTCCGGGCAGATTGACGATGAGGGTGGATCCTCGAATGCCGGCGGTCTGGCGGGACAGAATTGCGGTCGGCACTTGTTTCAAACTCTCCGAGCGCATCAGCTCGCCAAATCCCGGCATCAGTCGCGTGCACGCGGCGACTGTGGCTTCCGGCGTCAAATCACGTGGCGCGGGTCCTGTCCCGCCCGTTGTGAAAACCAACGCGCATTTCTCGCGGTCGGCCAGATCGATCAAGACGTCTCGGACGTTTTCAATTCCATCGGCTACGAGACGCCGCACGGCGCGCCAAGGCGTCGTCAGCAACTCGTGCAGGAACTCCTCGATTGCCGGGCCGCTAGTATCCCGATAAGTCCCGGCGCTGGCCCGATCGGACACGGTAACGATACCAATCGCGGCAATTTCGCTTTCTTCCATAGATGCGACCTTACCGCCGTCAAGACCGGGATACAGGCCTCCATGGCCCTTACAAGAGAATTCCTACGCCAGCTCCTCGTTACTAGTCCCTTGGCCAGGCCGCTCCTGCCTTGAATTCGGTCAAGTGTCGGGCTTGTCTGCTCTGGTATGTTTTATAGGCAAAATTAACAATCGTAACGGGGAGTCCCATGAGGGCATTGCAACGCTTTACCGTGGCCGCTGCTACCGGCCTTCTTGCCCTGCTCGGTGCCGGGCATCAGGCATCCGCGCAACTCAAAATAGGCGCCGTCCTGTCGGTGACCGGCCCGGCGTCATTTCTCGGTGATCCGGAAAAGAAGACGTTGGAAATCTATGTCGATGAAATCAATGCCAAAGGCGGGGTAAATGGCCAAAAGCTGCAACTGGTCGTCTACGATGACGCCGGCAGTGCCGACAACGCGCGCACCTTTGCCACCCGTCTGGTCGAAGAAGACAAAATCTTCGCCATGGTTGGCGGCAGCACCACCGGCACAACGCTCGCGATGATCCCGGTATTCGAAGACGCCAACATTCCGTTCATTTCATTGGCTGGCGGCATTCAGATTATCGAGCCGGTCCGCAAGTGGGTTTTCAAGACGCCGCACACCGACAAGATGGCGTGCGAGAAAATCTTTGCCGATCTCAAGAGCCGCAATCTGACGACGATTGCGTTGATCTCGGGCACGGAAGCGTTCGGAAAGTCGATGCGCGACCAGTGCGTTGCCGTCGCGCCCAAGGCGGGGATCACGATCGCTATCGAGGAAAGCTACGGACCGCGCGACAGCGACATGACGCCGCAACTCACCAATATTCGCAATAAAGCGGGCGTCCAGGCTGTGGTCAATCCGGGTTTCGGTCAAGGCCCGGCGATCGTGACGCGCAATTATAGCCAACTCGGAATCAAGCTGCCGCTGTACCAGAGTCACGGCGTCGCCTCCAAGCAATTCATCGAGCTTGCTGGCCCCGCCGCCGAAGGCGTGCGGCTGCCGGCTGCGGCGCTTCTCATTCCGGACAAGCTCCCGAGCAACGATCCGCAGAAGCCCGTGGTCGTGAATTATTCGAATACGTTTCTGCATAATTCCGGACAGGCGGTCTCGACCTTCGGCGGTCACGCTTATGACGGCTCGATGATCCTGGTTGAGGCGATGCAGCGTGCCAAGAGCGCCGACAAGGCCAAGGTCCGCGATGAGATCGAGCGGACCAAGGGCTATATTGGAACCGGCGGCATCGTGAACATGTCACCGACCGACCACATGGGCCTCGACCTTTCGGCGTTCCATATGCTTGAGATCAAGAGCGGCGACTGGACGCTGGTGCCCGGCACGTGACATGAAGATCGGGCAGGCTCGCAAGAGCCTGCTCGCTCGGCCCTGCTGTTACTGAACCCAAGCCTTACGAGGCCTTCGATCCGATGGCCGAGTTGCTGCAATTTGCCTTCTCGGGCTTGACCGTGGGCGCCATCTACGCGCTGGTCGCCCTTGGCTTCACGTTGATCTACAAGGCGTCGGATATCATCAATTTCGCCCAGGGCGAGTTCGTCATGCTGGGCGGGATGACGACTGTTTTCGCGGCGCTTGCCGGCGTTCCGTTGCCATTGGCCGCGCTCATCGCCATCATCGTAACGACCGCAGTGGGATTGGCGCTGCACCGTTTTGCCATTGAGCCGGCGCGTGACGCGAGCCCCGTGGCGCTCATCATGATCACGATCGGCGCCTCGATCTTCCTGCGCGGCGTGGCCCAGATTGTTTTCGACAAGCGATTCCATAGCTTGCCTCCGCTATTCGACGCCAATCCGATCCAGTTCGGCGGCGCGGCCATTTTGCCGCAAAGCCTTGTCGTTTTGGCAGGCGCCACGGTTATCGTGACTGTGCTTTGGCTGTTCATCGACCGCACCTTGCTCGGCAAGGCGGTGATTGCGACCGCGGCCAATCGTCTGGCGGCGCGACTCATCGGTGTCGATACGCGGCGCATTGTTGATTTCTCGTTTGCGGTATCGGCGGCAATAGGGGCGATCGCCGGCGTTCTCATTACGCCCATCGCGCTGACCAGTTACGATGTGGGGACATTGCTGGCGCTGAAGGGATTCGCGGCGGCCATGCTTGGTGGAATCGGCAGCGCACCCGGAGCCGTGGTCGGCGGTCTTTTGCTTGGAATGATTGAAGCCTTGACCGCAGGATATCTCTCTTCGAATTATAAAGACGCAGTCGCTTTCCTGATCATCCTTGTCGTCTTGGTTGCCATTCCGCAGGGCTTGTTCGGCCGGGCTAAAGTCGAGCGGGTATGAGTTTGCGCGCGCTGCTCGAAAATCGGTTGATGGCGGCGATAGCAGTCGCGGCAATCGTCGTTATCTTGCCGTATTTTCTTTCCGTCGGCTTACTACTATCGCATCGGCGCGCTTGTTTTCATATTTGCGCTGGCGGTCGTGGGCCTCAATCTGCTCATGGGCTTTGCCGGCCAAGTCAGCCTGGGTCACGCCGGCTTTCTAGGCATCGGCGCGTATTCCGTAGCCATCGGCCCAGTCCATTTCGGCATGCCTTCGTGGCTGTGCCTGTTCGCTGGCGCAATGCTCTCCGGCGCGGTCGCATTCGCGGTGGGCCGGCCGATTCTCAAGCTCAAAGGACACTATCTCGCCGTCGCGACGCTCGGATTCGGATTGCTCGTCGCAATCGTGCTGACCAACGAAGCGATCTTGACCGGTGGTCCTGATGGCATGAGCGTCCCGGGCTTGGCGCTTTTCGACTGGCGCGTGCGCGGGTCAGATACCTGGTACTGGATCGCCGGTGTGACTTTGGTCGGCGGATTTGTGCTTGCGCTCAATCTTGATGGAAAGCCCGACCGGCCGGGCGCTGCAAGCCATTCATGACAGCGAGATCGCCGCGCGCGTGCTCGGCATCGACGTGGCGCGCAAGAAACTTACGGTCTTCATAATTTCCGCCATGTACGCGTCGGTGGCTGGATCCTATCTGGCGCTGTTCAACGGTCACATCACACCGGATGCGGCGGGGTTCCTGCGTTCGATCGAATTGGTCGCAATGGTCGTTCTGGGTGGAATGGGATCGATCTTCGGTTCCTTGGTGGGTGCGGCTGTGCTGGTCGTGTTGCCGCAGGCGCTCACCATCTTCCACGAATACGAGCAGGCGCTGCTCGGACTGATCGTCATGGGTTTCATGATTTTTCTGCGTCAGGGGATCGTTCCGTCGCTTGCTGCGGCGCTTGCGGGATGGCGAAAATGTTGATCTTGGAAGCCGACCGGCTGTCCATTGCCTTCGGTGGCGTGCGAGCTATCGATGAAGTGAGCATCTCTATCGCATCCGGTCAGGTGTTCTCGATCATCGGCCCGAACGGTTCCGGCAAGACCACGTTGTTCAATCTGATATCGGGCATCTATTTGCCAAACGACGGGAGCATCCGGCTCGCCGGTGAAACGGTGACTGGCCTTGCGCCCGAACAACTCGCGCGGCGAGGGCTATCGCGGACTTTTCAAAATCTACAGATTTTTTCGCGGATGTCGGTGCTGGAAAATGTGATGGTTGGCCGTCATCGTCATGAGCGGACAGGGATTTTGGCCGATCTGCTGCATGCCCCATCGGTGTCACGCCAGAATCTCGCGACCCGCGAAGCCGCGCGTGCGGCGCTTGCCCGCGTAGGCCTCGCCGACGACGGGGATCGTTCGGCAGGTTCGCTCGCCTATGGTGCCCTCAAACGCCTCGAAATCGCACGCGCGCTGGCCAGCGAGCCGACGGTGCTGCTGCTCGATGAACCGGCGGCCGGCTGCAATCCTGTCGAAACCCAGGAAATCGACCGCGTTATCCGTTCCATTGTGAAGGACGGAATTACGGTGGTGCTGGTCGAGCACGATATGCGTCTGGTGATGAATATCTCCGACCGCATTCATGTCCTGGCAAGCGGCCGGACGCTGACGGAGGGGACCCCCGAACAAGTGCGCTCCGACCCCGCGGTGGTCCAGGTCTACCTGGGTGTTCACGGTTCGCAGGAGGCCGCTCGTGCTTTCGATTGAAAATGTCAAAAGCGCGTATGGCCGCATCGAGGTCCTGCACGGAGTTACGCTCCATGTTGACGCCGGGGAAATCGTCACTTTGATCGGCGCCAATGGAGCCGGCAAGACGACGCTGCTGCACGCCATTTCTGGCGTGCAGCCGATTACGGGTGGCGCGATACGGTTCGAAGGCGAGCCGATTGAGCGGCGGCCTGCGCATGTGCGGGTGGCGTATGGCATCTCGCAAGTGCCGGAAGGCCGGCAACTGTTCGCGCCGTTATCGGTGAAAGACAATCTGAGGCTCGGTGCGTGGTCGCGCCGCGGCGCCGATCTGGAACCGGACCTTGCCCGGGTCTGCGTAATGTTTCCGATGCTTGAAGCGATGTGGGAAACTCCAGCTGGGGCGCTTTCCGGCGGTCAGCAGCAGATGCTTGCGATCGGACGCGCTTTGATGGCAAAGCCCAGGCTGCTGTTGTTGGACGAGCCGTCAATGGGTCTCGCCCCCAACTTGGTTGACCATGTGCTCTCGGTGATCCGCGCGCTCAAAGATGACAGCCTGACCATCCTTTTGGTGGAACAGAATGCGCGCGCTGCGCTTGCCATCGCCGACCGCGCCTATGTCCTGGAGACTGGCAGAGTGACGCTGAGCGGAACTGCGGCAGAAATCCAGGCCGATAGTCGCGTCAGGGAGGCCTATTTGGGTATCTAAAACGCAACAGGATTGACGTTGGTCAAGTCGACCGGTCCGGAAGTGAATTTTATTGTCATTCGAATGGTGAGGAGGATGGCGATGAAGGAGAGCCTTCGTCCGGGAGTGTCGCGGATCAACCGTATTGAAATTGATCGCGATCGGACAATCGGATTCATGGGTGAGGAAGGCCGCGTTTACGCCACGCCCCGCCTGGTGCACGACATCGAACACACCTGCCGCGACCTTATCCTCGAATACTCTGACGCCAATGAGGATTCTGTTGGCATCGATGTGTCGATCCGCCATCTCGCCCCGACTCTGCCCGGTATGACGGTCGAGATCACCGCGACCGTGAGTGCCGTCGAGGGGCGCAAAGTCACCTTCGAGATTGCCGCCAAGGACAATCTTGAACCGATCTGCGCCGGCTCGCACAGCCGTTTTGTCGTCGATAAGGGCAAGACCCTCGAGCGGCTCAAGTCGAAGGCCACCAAATACGCCGCGTCGCGCTGACAGCCACCGCGTTCGCCCGAAAAAACCTAACCTGCACTTAGTGTTGTCCGAATTGGACGGCACCCGCTTGATTTACCTCAAGTGAGGTCGCCGCTGATTAGGCGATGATAATGCGCCAAAACGGCGAAAACCCGCCGTCGGGGGAGCAGATGCACGGAGTAGTGGAGCCTGCCGAACTACCGCCCGTGGGGGCAAAAGTTGTTCGGCCGTTGACCGGCAATGAAGCGATCGCGCGCGGCGCCTGGGAAGCGGGCGTGAAGGTTGCCGCTGCCTATCCCGGCACCCCGAGCACTGAAATCCTCGAAACGTTGGCCGACTATCCGGCCGAAGATTTACACGCGCAGTGGTCGACCAACGAAAAGGTCGCGCTCGATGTTGCGATCGGCGCCTCTTTCGCCGGGCGGCGCGCGCTCGCCGCCATGAAGCATGTCGGACTCAACGTCGCCGCCGATGCATTCATGTCGATAAACTACATCGGCGTGAACGGCGGGCTGGTCATCGCGGTGTGCGACGATCCCGGCATTCACAGCTCGCAGAACGAACAGGACACGCGAATTTACGGCGTGCTCTCCAGCGTGCCGGTGCTTGAGCCGAGCGATGCCCAGGAGGCACTCGATTTCACCCGCCTTGCCTTCGATCTGTCGGAGACCTTCGACACGCCGGTGATCGTGCGCAGCACGACCCGTCTTTCGCATACCCGCAGTGCGGTAGCGCTCGGCGTTCGCAAAGAGCCGCCGCCGCGCCCATTCATCGAGAAGCCTTCGAAGAACGTCATGATCCCGGCCTATGCCCGGCCGCGCCATGGCGTAGTGATCGAGCGCGAAGCGCGATTGAAGGCCTACCTTGCCGAATCGCCGATTAATCGATGGGAGGCCGGCGATACGAGCTTCGGCATCATCACGGCGGGCACCTGCTATCCTTACGTACGCGAAGTGCTTCCTGACGCCAACGTCTTGAAGCTCGGCGCATCCTGGCCGCTGCCGGATGATTTACTTCGCCGCTATTGTGAATTGGTCGAACGTATCTTCGTGGTCGAAGAACTCGAGCCGGTGATCGAAAAAGAAATCCGCGCACTCGGATTTAAGGTCGAAGGCAAATGTTTTTTCCCGCGGGCCGGCGAATTGTCGCCCGAGCTTGTCCGTGCCGGATTTGAGAAGGCCGGAATTCTGGCGCCGCATCTGAAGCGAAATGATGAGTGGACACCGGAACCGCTGGTGCGCCCGCCGGTCCTGTGCGCCGGTTGCCCGCACACCTCGAGCTTCATGGCGGTGCGGGCGTCGGGCGCGCGCGTCGCCGGCGATATCGGCTGCTACACCTTGGCATGCCTCGATCCCTTGCGCGGCATGGACACGACCGTTTCGATGGGTTCATCGATCGGCAACGCCATCGGCATGGCCAAGGCCGGCGAAACCAAACCGGTCGTCGCCACCATCGGCGATTTCGACCTTCCTGCATGCCGGAATCCCGCCGCTCATCAACGCGGTCTACAACCAGGCTAATATAACGGTGCTGCTGCTCGACAATCATGTGACGGCCATGACCGGAGGCCAGCAGCATCCGGGCACCGGCAAGACGCTCAGGGGCGAGCCTGCACCGAGCGTGGACTACGAAGCACTCGTTCGTGCGATCGGGGTCAAATGGGTCCGCAAGGTCGATTCTTATGATCTTGCCGCCGTGCATCACGCATTGCGCGACGCCATCAATTATCGCGGTGTCGCCGTG
Organism: uncultured Alphaproteobacteria bacterium; assembly: GCA_963781875.1. Taxonomy (GTDB): domain Bacteria; phylum Pseudomonadota; class Alphaproteobacteria; order Rhizobiales; family Xanthobacteraceae; genus Pseudolabrys. The sequence goes on along the minus strand of CAWAHP010000004.1, from coordinate 15,879 downwards.
CTGATCGCCGATCGCCCGTGCGTGCTCGACCCGGTCAAGATCAAGGGCCCGCCATTCGAGGTCGTCGCGGAACAGTGCAATGCTTGTCAGGCGTGCATGAATCTTGGCTGCCCGGCCATTACATGGAGCGACCAGTCATTCGAGGGCCGGCATAAGGTCCAGATCGACCAGTCGCTTTGTATCGGCTGTACGCTCTGCGCGCAGGTTTGCACCGTGGACTGCATCAAGACCGTTGCGCCGGTGATGCAATGAGAGATCCAGTCGCCACCGTGCGTCCCATCCCTGCGTCACCGGATTCCCCGGCGGTGACGGGCGATTCCGCGGATGACTCATTCAATGTCCTTATCGTCGGCGTCGGCGGGCAGGGCGTCATCATGGTCTCCAAGGTGCTGGCTTTGCTGGCGCAGAGCCAGGGTTTTGAAGTCAAGCAGAGCGAAGTGCACGGAATGGCCAAACGTGGCGGTTCCGTGTTCAGCCATGTGCGCTTCGGGCGGCGGGTCTGGTCGCCGACCATCCCGAAGGGCGAAGTCGATATCCTGGTCGCGCTGGAATGGGCCGAAGGATTGCGCTGGCTGCCGTTCCTCAAGCCCGGCGCCGGTATCTTTATCTGCGACACCAAACGCATCGTGCCGCCATTCGCGTGTCTCAACCGCCATCCGGGCGCGCCGCTGCGCTATTCGAAAGAGACGCCGGCCGAAGTCATCGCTCACGTCGCGGAAGGCTACGCCATCGATGCCACCCACATGGCCGAGCAACTCGGCAACGAGCGCGCGGCGAACGTCATTTTGCTCGGCGCGCTGTCGACGGCATTGGAGTTTTCGACCACGGATTGGGAGCGGACGGTCGCCGAATTCGTGCCGAAGAAGACCATCGCTGTGAATCTTGAGGCGTTCCGTCGCGGTCGCGACTGGATCGAAGAGGCGCGCAACACCACGTTGCCGGTGCAAGCGCCGATGGCGGGGATGCCGGCGCCTGCGGATGCCGCCTACCGGGTGCGTCTCGAGATCACTCCCGCGTGGTGCAAGAGTTGCGATATCTGCGTGAAAATGTGTCCGGAGCGCTGCCTGCGGCTGAACGCAGACCGGATCGCGGAACTGGCCGAGCCGGACAAGTGCACGGGTTGCCGGCTATGCGAATGGTTGTGTCCGGATTTCGCGATCCGGGTGCATCTCGATGCCGCCGCCGTTGCGCAGGGGGGATTGGCCCGATGAATGCCGTCGATACCGCGCTCACCGGCAAGAATGCCGTGAAGCTGATCTCCGGCAACCACGCGTGCGCGTTGGGCGCAATCGCCGCCGGTTGTCGATTCTTTGCCGGATATCCGATCACGCCGTCGTCGGAAATCGCCGAACGGCTGGCGCGCCATTTGCCGGAAGTTGATGGCGTGTTCGTGCAGATGGAAGACGAAATCGCCTCGATGGCGGCCGTGATCGGCGCATCGATGGGCGGCGTCAAAGCCATGACCGCGACCAGCGGCCCGGGATTTTCGCTTAAGCAGGAAAATCTTGGCTACGCGGCCGGCGCCGAGATCCCTTGCGTCATCGTCAATGTCATGCGCGGCGGTCCATCCACTGGCATGCCGACCCGGCCCTCGCAAGCCGACTTGATGCAGGCGCGCTGGGGCAGCCATGGCGATTATCCGATCATTGCGCTCACGCCTGCCTCGGTGGGCGAGATCTACAGCGAGACCATCCGCGCTTTCGATCTGGCCGAGCAATGCCGGTCGCCGGTGGTGCTGCTGTATGACCAGGTGATCGCGCAACTCTCCGAAACCGTCGCGCTCAACAGCGCCGGCAAGTTCGAGCCGCACCGAACGCAAATGGGCGAGCGGACCGCGCTCGGCCTACAAGCCCTATGCCGGCGACGGCGACGGCATTCCGGCCATGGCGCGGCCGGGCGCGGGCTATCGCACCCATACGACCGGCTTGACCCATGGCGAAGACGGTTTCCCGACCCAGAACCCGGAGGCGGTCACCCGCAATTTGTCGCGGCTGTTTTCCAAACTGGAGCGGCACCGCGACGCGATCGACTCCTGGGAAACGCTGCGCTGCGACGACGCCGACGTGGTCATTGTCGCCATCGGCATCAGCGCCCGTGCGGCGAGGCGCGCCGTCGAACTGTGCCGCGCGCAAGGGCTACGGGTGGGACTGTTCCGTCCGATCACGCTCTGGCCGTTCCCGGAACGGCAGCTGCGCCAAGCCACGGCAAAGGCGCGCGCCGTGCTGGTTCCCGAAATGAATACCGGTCAGCTTCGGCTTGAGGTCGAGCGCGTGCTTGCGGGAATGCCGGTCGAGGGCATTCATCTTTTCAGCGGCGAGGCGATCAATCCCATGGACATCGCCGCGCGGGCCGCGGCGCTCGCAAGGGGGACGTGATGCTCATCGACACCGCCGCCGATTTCGACGTCCGCGACTATCTCCGCAAGGAGATGATGCCGCACTTTCTCTGTCCCGGTTGCGGTCATGGCATCGCATTGCGGGCTTTATTGTGGGCGATCCATGACCTCGGCCTCGACAAGGACAAGCTTGCGGTCGTCTCCGGCATTGGCTGTGCCGGACGGCTCTCCGCCTATATCGACGCCAACACCTTCCATGTCACTCACGGCCGGCCGCTGGCCTATGCGACGGGCTTGGCACTGGCGCGTCCAGATCTGCATGTCGTTGTCATCACCGGCGATGGCGACTGTCTCGCGATCGGTGGCAATCATCTGATCCACGCTTGCCGGCGCAATCTCAAGCTGACCTGCTTGATGCTCAACAATGAAGTTTACGGCATGACCGGTGGCCAGGTCTCGCCGACGACGTCGGAGACCCGGCTGACGACGACCACTCCGCTCGGTAACCAAGAGCCGCATTTCGACGCCTGCGCGCTCGCGACCGCGGCCGGGGCGGGGTTCGTCGGCCGCGAAGTGACGCACCATGTCCCCAAGCTCAAGGAACTGATCAAGGCTGGGCTCGAGCATCCGGGGTTCGCGTTCGTCGAAGTCCTGTCCGATTGCACGGAGATCTTCGGACGCAAGAACGATATGGGCAATTCACCAGAGATGATTATGAGCCAGAAGAGCGCAATCCGTCCGAGCGCTTATCGCGACACGGTGGACACGCCGTTCCGTTCGAACGACTTGCAGACCGGTATCCTGGCGAGAAATGACCGACCCGAATACGGCGCCGCCTATCGGCGCGCGGCCGCGGCCCGCGCGGGAGCCTCGTGATGCGCGACTCGCGGATCGAAATTCGCATCGGCGGCACCGGTGGCCAGGGCCTGATCCTCAGCGCGAAGATGCTTGCCGATGCGCTTGCCGCCGACGGCAAGCACGTTGCTCAGTCGCAGACCTATGAGCCGACCTCACGCGGCGGCTTCTGCAATGCGGACCTCGTGATCTCCGACGCCGAAGTGGATTTCCCGCTGACGACGGCGATCGACCATTTAGTGCTGCTCGATCGGCTCGCCATCAAGCCGTCTTGGCCGCTGCTCAAGTCAGGCGCGCTGGTCATTGCCGACACGCGGCTGTGCCCTGAACTGCCGGTGGGCGATTACCGCCGCTATCACCTGCCGCTCAGCCGCACGGCCCTGCAGCTGGGCAGCGAGCGGGTGACGAATATCGTTGCGCTCGGCGCTTTGGTCGCGCTGAGCGGAATCTGCGATCGCAAGCGGATCGAGCAGGCGGTGCGGGCGGAAACGCCGCGCGGCTTTCTCGATCTCAACATGGATGCGCTCAAGGCTGGCTATTCGGTGCATGTGCAAGCCGATGCCGGCGATGGCGCTGCCGTGAACGTCGGTACCTGAGTTGCCTCGCCATGGCGACTAGACAGGTCCCCTACTCGGACTGAGGATGAGGCTATGCCGGGAAGCAAGCCGCCGCAGGAACGCGTCGTTTCGACCTATTGCTACCAATGCGTAGCGGGGCCGGACCTGCTGACCGTGCGCATTCAGGACGGGGTCGCAACCGAGATCAATCCGAATTTTTCCGCCGCCGCGATTCATCCCGGCGGGGGCAAGGCCTGCGTCAAGGCGTTTGGGCTGGTGCAAAAGGCCTACAGCCCGAACCGTGTCCTCTATCCAATGAAGCGCACCAACCCGAAGAAGGGCCGCCACGAGGAGCCGGGCTTCGTGCGCATATCATGGGACGAAGCGCTCGATCTGGTCGCGGACAAGCTCAAGGCTGCGCGCGCGGCCGGCCCTACCGACGCCGGCGGATTTCCGCGGCTCGCCGCAAGCTTCGGCGGCGGCGGCACTCCGACCGCCTATATGGGCACGTTGCCGGCTTTCCTCTCCGCGTGGGGGCCCGTCGATTTGAGTTTCGGTTCCGGTCAGGGCGTCAAATGCACCCACTCGGAACACCTCTACGGTGAGCTCTGGCACCGGGCCTTCACCGTGTGCCCCGATACTCCGCTCTGCGACTATGTCCTGTCGTTCGGCGCCAATGTCGAGGCTTCGGGCGGCGTGTGCGGGGTCAAACGCCACGCCGACGCGCGCAACCGCGGCATGAAGCGCGTGCAGATCGAACCGCACCTCTCGGTCACCGGTGCCTGCTCGGCTGAGTGGATTCCGATCAAGCCGAAGACCGACTCCGCCTTCCTGTTCGCCATGATCCACGTGCTCCTGTACGAACACGCGCGCGAAAAACTCGACATTCCGTTTCTCAAACTGCGGACCTCGTCGCCTTATCTCATCGGCGCCGGCGGATTTTTCCTGCGCGATCAAGCGACCCAAAAGCCGCTGGTGATCGATCAAACCAGCGGACGCGCGGTGCCGTTCGACACGCCCGATATCGATCCGGCGCTTGAAGGCACGTATACGGTCGACGGCATCGAGATCGGCGCCGATCAAGAGATCACCACGCACCGCGCGGCCGCCGCCAGACCGGCCTTCGCGCATCTGGTCGCTCACGTGAAGACCTATACGCCGGAATGGGCAGCGGCGATCTGCGATGTTCCGGCCGCCGCTATCCGCCGTGTCACCGGCGAGTTCCTGGTGCATGCCCGTGTCGGCGAAACGATCGAAATCGAGGGCATGACGCTGCCGTTTCGGCCGGTCGCCATCGCCTTCGGCAAGACCGTCAATAACGGGTGGGGCGGCTACGAGTGCTGCTGGGCGCGCACGCTCATTCCCTGCCTGGTCGGCGCCCTCGACGTGCCGGGCGGAACGCTTGGCACCACCGTGCGGCTCAATCGTCCGGCCGACAATCGCTGGTCGAGCGTTACGCCGGGTCCCGACGGGTTCATGCATTATCCGATGAACCCGACCAGCAAGGACGAGTGGATTTCGCGCCCGACAGCGCGCAGCGCCCATCGCACGCTGGTGCCACTGGTCGCCAACTCGGCCTGGAGCCAGGCGCTCGGACCGACGCATCTGGCCTGGATGATGCAGAAGGAAGACTTCAAAAATCTCCCGCATGCGCCGCCACCCGATGTATGGCTGGTCTACCGCACCAATCCGGCGATCTCGTTCTGGGACACCAAGGCCGTCGGCGAAACGATGGCGAAGTTCCCGTTCACCGTTTGCTTTGCCTTGACGCGCGATGAAACCAATCATGTCGCCGACGTGCTACTGCCCGACTGCACCGATCTCGAAGGCTTGCAGCTGATGCGGATCGGCGGCACTAAATACATCGAGCAGTTTTGGGATCATCAGGGCTTCGCCTTACGCGATCCGGCGGTGCCGCCGCAGGGCGAGGCAAGAGACTTCACCTGGATCGCGACCGAGCTCGCGCGCCGAACCGGCTTGCTCGAAGCCTACAACACGGCGATCAATCGCGGCGGCGCCGACGTCAAGCTCAAGGGTGAGAATTACGATTTTTCGCTTGATGTGACGAAGCCGCACAGCGTTGAAGAGATCTGGGACGCCAGCTGCCGGGCGGCGAGCGCGGAGCTCACCGACGGCGCGGAAACGCAGGGGCTTGAGTGGTTCCGGGCCAACGGCTTCCGCGTCAAGCCGTTCTCGCGCCTGATGTGGTACCTCTATCCGAAACTGGTCGAGCAGGGATTGCGCTTCGAGCAACCCTACCAGGAGAGGTTGCTACGCGTAGGCAAGGAGCTCGAGCGCCGCCTGCACGAGCACGGCATCACCTGGTGGGACAAGCAGCTTGCCGAGTATGAGGCGCTGCCGCATTGGCGTGACTTGGGCAGGCTCTGGGAAGATGCGCTCGCCAAGCACTTCAAGGTGCAAATCGCCGACTATCCGTTCTGGCTCGTCACCTCGCGCAGCATGCAATATTCCTGGGGCAACAATGTCGGCGTTCAGCTGATCAAGGAAGTCGCGGACAACGTCATGGGCCACGGTAGCGTGGTCATGAACGAAAGCGCGGCCGAGAAGTTCGGTATCGCCGACGGCGACCTGGTCGAAGTGCGCTCGCCGCTCAACAGCACCAAAGGCAAGGTCATGTTGCGCGAGGGCATTCGCCCCGACACGTTGCTGATCATCGGCCAGTTCGATCATTGGGTGACGCCGTATGCCAAGGACTTCAATGCGCCGAGCATGAACGCTTTGGTGCCGATGCTGCTGGATCTCACCGACGCCACCGGCTCGAGCGCCGATCTGGTCAAGGTCAAGATCACGCGTCTTGCGGGGGCAACATGACCCGCTGGGGAATGGTCGCTGATCTCGAGCGTTGCGTCGGCTGCCAGACTTGCACCGCGGCCTGCCGGCATGCCAACGCCACATCGCCGGCAGTGCAGTGGCGCAAGGTGCTCGATATCGAGACCGGCTCGTTCCCGAATGTCAGCCGTACCTTTGTGCCGGTCGGCTGTCAGCACTGCGCCGACCCGCCCTGCATGCATGTTTGTCCTTCGACCGCGACGCGTCAGCGCGCCGACGGGATTGTCACCATCGATTACGACATCTGCATCGGCTGCGCCTATTGCGACGTCGCCTGTCCCTATCAGGCCCGCTTCAAGATCACCAAGGAGGACTTTGCCTATGGTGCGGAGGCGATGCAGAACGAGATCGAACGCGAGGTCTCCGTGCGTCTCGGGGTCGCGCAGAAATGCACATTCTGCTCGGATCGCATCGATTTCGGCATCGAGAACGGCTTGACGCCGGGCAGCGATCCGCGCGCGACACCGGCTTGCGTTAATGCCTGCATCGCGGACGCGTTGCATTTTGGCGATCTCGAAGACCCGAACAGCAACGTCTCTCAGCTGCTGCGTCAGCACAAAAGTTTTCGCATGCACGCCGAGCTCGCCACCGAGCCTGGCTTTCATTATCTCTACGACAAGGCTGCTGCCCCACCGGCGCCGGATACCGCGCCCGCACTCTCGGATGCGCAAGCCGGACGCATTCGCAGCCGCGGGGTCGAGCCGTGGCATCAAAAACATTGGGATTGGAAAGCCTCCGGCAATTTTTTGTGCGGTGGCGCTGGCAGTGGACTATTCGGCTTTGCCGCTATCGCCAGCCTTAGTGGGACCCCGATATTGCTGCCGGGCCTTGTTGCGCTTGCGCTTATCGCGTTCGGTCTGCTGTTATTGATGTTCAAGATCGGCCGGCCGTGGCGCTTCCTTCACGTGCTGCGCCAGCCGCGACGCTCCTGGATGTCGCGCGAAGCTTGGGTCGCCGGCGTATTATTTCCGCTCGCGCTCGCGGCGCTATGGTCCGGCTATTGGATTGCGCTGTTGGCGGCCGCAATGGTCGGGCTGATCTTTCTTTTTTGCCAGGGCATGATCCTGGAGCAGGCCAAGGGAATACCCGCCTGGCGGACGCCGCGCGTGATCGCCTTGATTATGGCGACCGGACTGGCCGAGGGCTGCGGTCTGTTCCTGCTGTTGGCGGCGTTCCTGCCAGCTTTGGGCAGCGCGGCCAAGCCGATGGCAATCGCGCTTGCCGCACTAGCCGCAACGAGAATCTGGGCCTGGTGGCGGTACCTCAATGCACTTGAAAACGAAGGTGCGCCGACCCGAACGCTCGAAATCTTCACGGCCTGTCGAGTATGGTTCTCCGCCGCCGGTTTCATGCTTCCGGTGACGCTAGTCGCCGTTGGCCTGATCCTGACTGCCGCCGACGCGGCCCTGTTCGCGCTCGCCGGGCTTTCGGTTTTCGTCACCGGCTGGGCGATAAAATTCATTCTCATCACGCGCGCCGCCTACAATCAGGGCTTCGCGCTTCCCCACACCCCTATACGCGGGTCCGGCGTACCCGGACCGGCGGTAAAGCCGGGATGGACCTTGCGATGAGTTGGTGCCGGGCGATTCCAATTCGCAAGACGCGCGGTCGCGCTCCACAGTTCAACTATCTCGACCGGGAGGTTCGATAATGAATACGCAAATCGCGATTGCCGATACCCCCATCTATATGTTCGAGCGCGAAGCCGAGACCATGCCGCGCAGCGAACTGAACGCATTGCAACTCTCCCGTCTCAAGACCACGATCGAGCGCGCATATGACAATATCCCGCATTACAAGCGGAAGTTCGATGCCGCCGGCGTTAAGTCGAGCGACCTGAAGTCGCTTTCCGATCTCGCTCGGTTTCCCTTCACGGTGAAAGCCGATCTGCGCGACAACTATCCGTTTGGCATGTTCGCCGTGCCGCGCGAACAGCTCCAGCGCGTCCACGCCTCGTCGGGAACAACCGGCAAGCCGACCGTGGTCGGCTACACCAAGCAGGACGTCGACACCTGGGCGAATTTGATGGCGCGCTGTTTCGCCTGCGCCGGCGCGCTGCCCGGCGATATCGTGCACAACGCTTACGGCTATGGCCTGTTTACCGGAGGTCTCGGGGCACACTACGGGGCGGAGCGGCTCGGATGCACGGTCGTACCGATATCGGGCGGCGGCACCGAACGTCAGGTGACTTTGATCAACGACTTCAAAGCCAACGTGTTGTGCGCCACGCCGTCCTACGCGCTCAATATTGCCGAGATCGCTCAAAAAATGGGTGTCGACCTCAAGCAATCCTCATTGCGGGTCGGCTTGTTCGGGGCGGAACCGTGGAGCGATGCGATGCGCCGCGATCTCGAAGCTCGGCTTGGGCTCATGGCGGTTGATGTCTACGGCTTGTCCGAAATCATGGGGCCAGGCGTGGCCTGCGAGTGTCATGGGGTCCGGTCCGGGTTGCATGGCTGGGAGGACCATTTCCTGTTCGAGACTATCGATCCGGAAACGCAGCAGCCGCTGCCGGTTGGGGCGACCGGTGAACTGGTCATCACGACGTTGACCAAAGAAGCGCAGCCTATGATTCGCTACCGCACGCGCGACATTACTCGTCTCAGCAACCAACCCTGCGCCTGCGGCCGCACGCATGTCCGTATCCTGCGGGTCACTGGACGCAATGACGACATGCTCATCATTCGCGGCGTCAACGTCTATCCGTCGCAGGTGGAGGCGGTCCTGGTCGGTTTCCCGGGAATTGCACCGCACTACCAGATTATCCTGACGCGCGACGGCGCTCTCGATGCGATGACTGTCGAGGTCGAGCTTGCGCCTGGTTTCGACGGCGACCGTCTTCGCAAGGCCGACGAAGTCACCCACCATATCAAGTCGTTGATCGGCGTGACCTGCAAGGTCGTGGTCAAGGCGGAAGGCGAGGTGCCGCGATCGCAGGGCAAGGCCGTACGGGTGATCGACCGGCGCAATAAGGCCAATTGAACGGCCGGAGTTATTCCTGGGAAACCGGTGGATCCAGATCATCGGCCCAGCTATCGCTCGGCTTCGGATACCGCAGCAGCAGCCGATGCACGAGGCTGACGTGTTCGGCCTCCTCTTCGACCAGTTCCGCCGCCAGCGTCTTGACCTTCGGATCTTTTGCCGTCTCGACGATCGAGGTGAAATAGGCAAGCGCGCGCTTTTCGCCGGCGAGCGAAAGCTGCAAGGCATGCCACGGCGTCATCAGGTAGTGGGCGGCGCCGAGTTCGGCTTCTTCCGGGCTCTCGCTTCGCTCGAATTTTGCAATTTCGCGGGCGTGGGCGACAACGTCGAAATCGCCAGCAAGGCGGCGGATTTCCTCGCCATGGATGCCTTCGGCGCGGGCCAGATCGCGGAAGATTTTGACCAGTTCCGGGTTGTTGTGAGTTTCCATTTGATCGGCCAGCAGTTTGTAGCGGTCGACCGCGTCGATCTCGATCTGGTAGGCGATGGCCAGCAGATCGTTGAGATTGGAGACTTTTGGATTGCCCGCTGTCTTGCTCATAGCTCGAATTCCTTCTCCAGCTCCGACAGATCGACGTCGCTTGCGCCGATTGCGGGTTGAAACGGCGGGCGATTGCCGCGGTACAGAATGCCGATGTTGAAGCCGTCGTCGGTCATCAGCCGGCGCGCCGCCTTGCCCTGATCCGAAGTCTCAGTGACGGGGGCTGGGTGCACCATATCCTTCCACGCCTTTTCATCGGGGCGGAAGGTCACGCAGGGGCTGAGGATTTCGACGAAGGAGAATCCCGGATGCTTAATCGCTGCCGCCAGCACGTCGGCGGTTTGGTTGGGTTCGCCGGAGAAGCAGCGGGCGATGAAGTTCGCCCCTGAAGCGAGCGCGACCACCAGCGGGTGGAATGGCGCCACGCCGGTACCGCCCGGCGACAACGCGGTGTCGAATTCCGGCTCGGTGGTGGGCGAGGGCTGACCCTTGGTCATGCCGTAGATATGGTTGTCCATTACGACGTAAGTCATGTCGATGTTGCGGCGGCAGGCGTGCAGGAAGTGGTTGCCCCCGATCGAGTAGCCGTCGCCGTCGCCGCTGGCGACCACGACGGTCAAGTCGGGCCGCGTCACTTTCAGTCCGGCAGCGAGCGCGAGCGAGCGGCCATGCACGCCGTGAAAGCCGTAGCAATTGGTGTAGGCGGGAATGCGCGACGAGCAACCGATGCCGGATACGACGACGATCTGTTCGGGCGGCAGGCCCAATTGAGCGAAGGCGCGGCCGAACGACATCAGGACGTGATAGTCGCCGCAGCCGGGACACCAGATCGGCTTTACGTCGGATTTATAGTCCGCCTGTTTATAGGCGACACGCGTTTCGACGCTCGACATGGTTATCTCCAATCCGCGATCGCACGATGAATTTCGCCGGCGGTGATCGGCAGCGGTCCCGGCCGGTTGAACACACGAACCGGCGCTGGCAGGTCGTAGTGAGCGCGCAGGTATTTGTTGAACTGGCCGCCATGGGTCTGCTCGACCACCAGAATGCGTTTGACACCGGCCAGCGCGGCGGCGAGCCGTTCCGGCTGGATCGGCATCAGCAAGCGCGGTGCGATAACGCGGGCGTCGATTCCATCCGCGGCCGCACGTTCGACCGCTTCGCGTGCGGCACCCGTGAGCGAACCCCAGGTTATGACCGCAAGATCGCCGGTGCCTTCGATACTCGCCCAATGGTCGCCGAAGTTGAAGTGATCGAGCTTGTCGCGCCGCTTGTCGAGCTGGGCCAGATGGTCGGTGGCTCCGCTGGTCGGGGTCGCGCGCTCGGTATGGGTAAGACCGTCGGCCGTATATTGACCGCCGCGCGTTCCTGGAATGGCCATCGGCGACACGCCGTTGGCCGCTAGAGCGTGGCGCTTGTAAGGGGCGGCAATATCGGTGGCGACGGCGCGCGCGCCGATGAACGCGACGTCGGCGGGCCGTTCGATGGCAGCACGCGATTGGCCCATGAACTGGTCGGACAGAACGATGGTCGGGGCTTGCAGCGTTTCCGCGAGATAGGTCGCCCATTGCGTCGTAAACACGCAATCGCCGACCGATTGCGGCGCCAGCACGAGATGAGGCGCGTCGCCATGCATGCCGTAGATGGCGATATTCAGATCGCCTTGCTCGGACTTGGTGGGAATTCCCGTCGATGGCCCGCCGCGCATCACGTCAATGACCACGATCGGGATTTCCGCGGAGGTGGCGAGACCAAGCGCTTCGATCATCAGCGAAAGCCCGGGGCCGGACGTTGCCGTCAGCGACGGCGTGCCGCCAAACGATGAGCCGATGATCATGTTGATCGCGGCGAGCTCGTCCTCGGCCTGCAGCAGTGTTCCGCCGACTTTGGTCAGGTTCGGTGCGAGCCATTCTAGGATTTCGGTCGCCGGCGTGATCGGATAGGCGGCGGCAAAGCGAATGCCGCCGCGGATGGCGCCCAGCGCGGTCGCCTCGTTCCCCGACAACAACCACCTGCGCGCGGCGCTCGGCGGCGGCGCGGCGAGTTGCATGCCGAAGTCGATGCCTGCTGCCGCACCGAATCCGACCTTGATGCCGGCGAGGCTCGCTTCGATGGCGGCCGGCCCCTTGTCGGCAAGACGTTTCTCGATCGGCGCGAAGGCTTGCTCGGCGGTAAAGCCCAGCAGCCGGGCTGCGATACCGAGCGCGATCATGTTGGGGCGGCCGTCGGGGATGGCCTTGGCCATCTCCTTCATCGGAACTTCGACGACGCGGGCCCCGGATTGGGTCACCATCGGCGGTAGGTCCCCGCCGCGGGGATCGCTAACCACCAAAGTCTGCGGTCCGGCCTTGATTTCAGCGCCGAAACGGTGGGCGTTCAGCCAGTCGATGCCGATCATGAGGTCGAACCGGTCGGGCAGACATTCGACCGGGTGAACCGCTAGACGAAGTAGCCCTGCCGCTTCACCACCGCGGATTTGGGGGCCCATGGTGCGGGTAAACAGGCCATGCCAGCCGGCGGCGGTGGCCGTTTCGAGCAGGGAATCCACGGTGGTCAGAGCGCCGGCGCCACCACTGCCAACGATCGCGATCGAGATACTCGGCGAGGCTGCCATGGCCATTATCCCTTGATTAGAGCCCATTTTGCGGGCGCACGGCTCCAATATGTATTTAAGTACTAGAATGCGTTTATTCGGCTTTCCTTGACCTTGATCAAGGAAGTCTTCCGGTCGCCGACCGAAGAATGAAACCTAAGGCCGCTTGCAGGTCCGACGACCGGCTCAGCGGCCATTCTGGAGGGCAGACCGATGGGCGCCAAGCCAATTCGTTGGATGATGACGGGCGGAGGCAAGCCTTTTATTCCGATGGAATTCGAAATCGGTACCCTGGGTCCCGATGAAGTCCTGGTCGAAATCGCCGGTTGCGGGGTCTGCCACACCGATCTTGGCTATTATTACGATGGCGTGCGCACCAAGCACGAACTGCCGCTGGCGCTCGGGCATGAGATCAGCGGCCACGTCATCGACACTGGCGCCGATGCGCTCTGGTTCACTGACCGGGCGGTTATTATTCCTGCGGTGATCCCGTGTGGCCAATGCGATGCCTGCAAGCGCGGCAAGGCGACGATCTGCCCCAACCAGAAGATGCCTGGCAACGATATTCAAGGCGGCTTTGCCACGCACATCGTCGTGCCGGCGCGCGGATTGTGTGTGGTCGATGAGCACCGGCTGGCGGGCGTCGGAATCGACCTGGCCGACCTTTCGGTGATCGCCGATGCAGTGACCACGCCCTACCAGGCGGTCGTGCAGGCGGGTGTCACGAAAGGCGATCTGGTCATTGTCAATGGGATTGGCGGCGTTGGCGGGTATGCCGTCCAGATCGCGGCCGCTTTGGGCGGTGTCGTTGTCGCGATTGACATCAACCAGGAAAAACTTGCCGCCATTACCGGGCAGGGTGCCGCGCTCACTCTCAATTCCAAGCAGATGTCGACGCGCGACCTCAAGACAGCTATCCAGGCATTCGCCAAGGAACATGGTCTGCGCCAGACCGAATGGATTATTTTCGAATGTTCCGGCAGCCGCGCCGGCCAAGAGACGGCCTTCAGTCTGCTCAATCATGGGGCGACGCTCGCCGTCGTCGGATTCACCATGGATAAGGTCGAGGTGCGGCTCTCGAACTTGATGGCCTATCACGCACGGGCGATCGGAAACTGGGGATGTCCGCCCGAACTCTATCCGGCGGCATTGGAGCTCGTGATGAACGGCCGCGTCAAGGTCACGCCGTTCGTCGAAAAACATCCTCTCAGTCAAATCAATCAGGTGTTCGAGGCGGTCCATGCCGGCGCGATCAAGCGTCGTGCCGTTCTCGTTCCCGCACCGTTAGGAGCAGCTCCATGACCGCTGAAGTTGCCCGCGTCGCCGCCGTACAAAATTCCGAAGCCAAGGATCACAATCTCGTCTCCGAACAGGCGCGCGAGACGATCTCCAAAGGCGTGCACTACGAGAAACGTCCGGTGAAGGGAACCGACGGCAAGCCGGTGGCCGGGCTGTTCAACGCCTGGATCACGCTCGACAACCCCAGCCAATTCAACTCCTACACGACCGATATGGTGAAGGCGACCATTCTGGCCTTTCGCGCCGCCAGCGCGGCGCGCGACGTCGTTGCGGTGGTTTTCACCGGCGCCGGCGACAAAGCGTTTTGCACCGGCGGCAACACCAAGGAATACGCCGAGTACTACGCCGGCAATCCGCAGGAATACCGGGGCTATATGCGGCTGTTCAACGACATGGTCTCGGCGATTCTCGGCTGCGACAAGCCGGTGATTTGCCGCGTGAATGGCATGCGCATCGGCGGCGGCCAGGAAATCGGCATGGCCTGCGACTTCTCGATTGCGCAGGACCTCGCTCGCTTCGGTCAGGCCGGCCCCAAGCACGGCTCGGCGCCAATTGGCGGGGCGACCGACTTTCTTCCCTACATGATCGGCTGCGAACAGGCGATGGTTTCGGGCCTGCTTTGCGAGCCGTTCTCGGCGCACAAGGCCTATCGTCTCGGCGTCATCTGCGACGTCGTGCCGGCGCTGAAAGTCGACGGCAAATTCGTCGCCAATCCGACCATCGTCAGCGACCGCTTCCTCGATGAATATGGCCGCATCGTCCACGGCGAGCCCAAGACGGGTGCCGCGGCCGCGGAAGGTCAGGCGCTGTTAAAACGCGGCACCGTCGACCTCAGCCTGCTCGACGAGAAGGTCGAGGCGCTGTGCACCAAGCTGCTCTACACCTTCCCCGAATGCACGACCAAGACCGTCGAGGAGCTGCGCAAGCCGAAGCTCAACGCATGGAACGCCAATAAGGAAAACGCGCGCGACTGGCTGGCCCTCAACATGATGACGGAAGGGCGCGCGGGCTTCCGCGCCTTCAACGAAGGTACGCGGGAGACCGGGCGGGAAATCGACTTCGTGGCGCTGCGCCGGGCGCTGGCGGCGAATACGCCATGGAGCGACGATCTCACCGAAAGTATCTTACCGCGGGCGAGGTCCTAGCTGTGAGCCAGCCGCTCAAGATCTGGCACGAGGCGGACGGCCGTTTGCTGCGGCTGCGGCTCGACCGTCCGAAGGCTAACCTTGTCGATGCCGCCATGATCGCGGCGCTCGACCAGGCGCTGGCCGAATATCTCGGCAACGGCCAACTCGGCGCGGTGCTGCTCGATGCCGAGGGCCCGCATTTCAGTTTCGGCGCCAGCGTCGAGGAACATTTGCCCAGTCAATGCGTCGCCATGCTGGCGGGGCTGCATCGCCTGGTCCTGCGCATGGTCGAATCGTCGGTGCCGCTGCTGGTGGCAGTGCGCGGCCAGTGTCTCGGCGGCGGACTGGAAGTTGCCCTCGCCGGACATCTTATGTTTGTCGCCCCCGACTCCACCCTTGGCCAGCCGGAAATGAAGCTCGGAGTGTTCGCGCCGGCTGCCTCCTGCCTGTTGCCGGAACTCATCGGCCCGCAGCGCGCGTTCGATCTCCTGGTGTCCGGCCGCAGCATTACCGGCGCGCAAGCGGCGGCCATCGGCATCGCGCATGAAGCAGTCGCCGATCCGGAGCATGCCGCACTCGCATATTTCGAAGAACATCTGAAGCCAAAGAGCGCTAGTTCATTGCGCCATGCAGTCAAGGCGGCGCGGCTCGATTATGTCGCGCGCGTCAAAGACAAGATCCGCGCCGTTGAGCGGCTTTATCTCGACGAGTTAATGGCCACCCACGACGCGGTGGCCGGTCTCGAAGCCTTTATCGCGAAGAGGTCGCCGCAATGGCAACATCGTTGAATCCTTCGGCTA
>CAWAHP010000003.1:0-129081 GCA_963781875.1 uncultured Alphaproteobacteria bacterium | reverse complement strand
CCACTGCGGGGCTGCTTTGGGCACAAGCCAGAACTACTAAGATGCACAATCGAGAAACTACTTATCCTGCGTGACATTCGCAGGCAGTGTCAGGCTGCTCGACAAGGGTTCCGTTCCAAGAATGACGCGCGTGTTGAAAACTAAAGCCTTCGAACTCCAGGGGTTTCTCGCGTGTCACCTGGATTTCAGAAAGTTTGCGGCGTCGTTCTGCGGAAAATCTCGAGTAGTCCTGTGCTGGAGTGAAATCGCTGTCCATATGTTGGCTTTCTGCAGTTCCAATGAAAACTTTTACGCCATTTTCAGTCACGACCACGTCGCCGGGGCGCAAGGTAATATCTGCACGGATGCTGATTGCCGCCGTGCCAAAAATGTCATTGCCATTGCACGTACAATTTGGGGGGATTTTCTTTCGATAATCAAAGGCCGTCATCAGATCTAGATAGCGGGAACCATTCGACGTTCTGGCCTGATCAATAGGGGCTCCCCAATACACCATCGTACGGCTGCCCGGGCACAGCGCAATGCAAAATTTCTCGGGTTTCGCACTCGATGCAAGGCGTGGCAGGGGAAAATAACGTCCGTCGCACAATCGCACGCAATACCCCGAAACGCCGCTGAATGCGGTCGACCGCCGCGGCGTAATAATAATCCGAGGTGGCGCCGAAACGACGTCAGGCGGCACTTGCTGGATGGGACTTGCCGCAGGCGGCTGGAGCACCAAATAGTCCTAAGATCGCGTCGAGCAGGCTTTCCGCGTGAGCTGATATCGGAGCGCTAACTATCAATAATGCAACTGCCGCGCCCGCGACATTGCAAACGTACTTTCTTGAATGGATCGCACTAGACACCAACATGCGCTCTTATTCCGATCACCACTATAATAATCGCGGTAATCAAAGATACGACGACAATTTTTAAGTGGGTTTTCATGTCAGCGTCGCAGATTGAGGTGCTCATGATATGAACTCCTATTTTAACGACCATCTCGCACAATCACGGCAGCAGCGGTATTGCCTTTAGGAGCAATATGACCCTCAATATCGTTGATTTAAGTCAATGATTATATCAAAGGGATCAGTAAATAATTTTGCGTACGATGATAATTGAGGCCCGCTAATTAATGCGGCGAGGACGTTTATTCTTCCGCCGGTTTACCAACTCAATCGTTTTGGTTCGTCTCGAAAGGCACTTAAGACATTCGAATTGAAGCACGGGGTACCTTTCGGGAAAAGTGCAGAACCGCGGACACCAACGATGGCAACCGTATGGGTGCAGATCGCGACGCAGTTCATGACGGAAAGTGTCGAAAAGAAACTCACCATGTTACCGAAGCCCTTTTACACCAAGTTCAGCGGTTGCGCTCTTTGACCTGACGAGAATTGATCATGGCTGCCGATCCAACGCTGAGCTGCACCGTTACCAGTGAGTGGACGGAACTAGCGCCAGCCGGAGCTTGGACGACTGTGCAGTCTAAGGCGCTTGAAGAGCGCGTAACGACCGCGACAGCGCAAGTTTCGACCGCGCGCAAGCTTGTAATCAATATGTCTGGCGTGCGCGAACTCGATACGCTCGGAGCCTGGCTGCTGGAGCGCCTGATTCGGGGCTGTACCGATCGAAAAGTCGAAGTGCAATTTCTCAATTTGCCCGAGCGCTATCGGGGGCTGTTTGACCAGGTAGGTCGGGTAAATCGCCTAGCGGCGGAGCGACCGGCCAGCAAGAGCAAACTGCTTGCAGGGCTTGATTTGATCGGCCGATCGACCATCGCACTCAACGTTGAATTTACAACGTTCCTGGAAATGCTGGCGGCGTTCACTTTCGCGATCTCGCGCGTCCTCGTGCGACCGCAAAATTTTCCGTGTTATCTCCGCGGTGCATCACCTTTACCGCGTGGGTTGGCAGGCCATACCAATCATGTTCCTGATCACGTTTTTGATCGGGAGCATCATCGCACAACAGGGCATTTTTCATTTCCGAAAATTTGGCGCGGATGCCTATGTGGTGGATATGGTCGGGATCCTAGTCCTGCGTGAAATCGGGGTCTTGATCGTGTCGATCATGGTAGCAGGCCGTTCCGGCAGCGCCTACACGGCCGAACTCGGCTCAATGAAGATGCGCGAGGAAATAGATGCGCTGCGCATGATGGGATTTGATCCGGTTGAGGTTCTGATCCTGCCTCGGGTAGTCGCGCTCGTCATCGCACTGCCCATCCTCGCATTTCTCGGCTCTATGGCAGCGCTCTATGGCGGAGGCTTAGTGGCCTGGCTCTATGGCGGCATGGCCCCCGAGATATACATCGCACGTCTACGGGAAGCGGTCTCCGTCACTCACTTTGAAGTGGGTATGATCAAGGCGCCGTTCATGGCGCTGGTGATCGGGCTCGTGGCCTGCAGCGAGGGCTTGCGCGTGAAAGGTAGCGCGGAGTCGCTTGGTTCGCATACCACAAACTCGGTCGTAAAATCCATTTTCCTAGTCATCGTGCTCGATGGCATGTTCGCGATCTTCTTCGCGTCGATCGGGATGTGACGCAATGGAGAGCGTGGAACCTGACGTTGTCATTCGCGTGCGGGACCTCGTTGTTGGATTCGGCAATCAACTCGTGCTCGATCACCTCTCGCTTGATGTGCGGCGCGGCGAGATTTTGGGTCTGGTCGGCGCGTCAGGCGGGGGCAAATCGGTGCTCCTTCGCACAATCATCGGCTTGATTCCGAAACGGCAGGGTCGCATTGAAGTAATGGGCGTTGATCGCGATACGGCAAGCCGCGATGAGGCGCGCGCGCTCGAACGGCGCTGGGGAATCTTGTTTCAGCAGGGTGCGCTGTTCTCCTCGCTCACGGTTCGGGAGAACATCCAGTTCCCAATGCGGGAGAACCTTCATCTTTCCGAGGCTTTGATCGATGAGTTGGCCAATGCAAAGCTCGAAATGGTCGGCTTGAGCCCGAGCGACGGAAAAAAATTTCCGGCCGAGCTTTCCGGCGGCATGACCACGCGCGTGGCGCTTGCTCGGGCGCTCGCCCTCGATCCGGAAATTCTGTTCCTCGACGAGCCGACGTCGGGCTTAGATCCTATTTCTGCAGGCGATTTTGATGCCCTCATCAAAATCTTGCAGCAAACACTAAACTTTACTGTGTTCATGGTCACGCACGATCTTTACAGCCAGAATGTGCTGTGTGACCGGATCGCAGCGCTCGCGAACGGGAAGATCGTCGCAGTTGGTCCGATCACGGCGATGCTTGAGTCGGATCACCCCTGGGTTAATTCCTACTTTCAAGGCAAACGTGCACGTATCCTCAGCCGTGCCATAAATTGAGGTTGTAGTATGGAAACACGCGCACCCTATGCCCTAGTTGGCCTCCTCGTGGTCGCTGCCATCGGTGCAATCTTCGGATTTGTCTATTGGCTGAACAACACTGGCGGTCTTGGTAAACGGACAATTTTAGAGATCCGATTCGAGAGCACCGTATCGGGTCTCTTGAAGGGCGCGGGAGTCTTATTTAACGGAATTCGCGTTGGAGAAGTCATTGATCTCCAGCTCAGCTCCAACAATCCACGACAAGTGACCGCAACTGTCGCGGTGGCCGAAGGCACGCCCGTACGTGCCGACACGCATGTCGGTCTAGAGTTTCAGGGATTGACCGGCGCTCCGGTGATAGCGCTCGAAGGGCGCAGCAATATACCGCCGCCTTCGACATCCGCCGGCTTACTTGTGCTCGCAGCCGATCCGGGGGCGAGCATAAGCATGACGCAGGCCGCGCGCGACGCGCTACGACAGCTCGAAGCCCTTCTGGGCGAAAATTCGGAACCGCTGCACGATACCATCGCGAACTTAAAAATATTTTCTGCAGCGCTTGCGCGCAATTCCGATCGCCTGGATGGGATCATTACCGGTTTGGAGCGATTTACCGGCGGAGGGGCGGCAGCCACAAATCAAATCATTTACGACCTGACGGCCCCGCGCGATTTTCCGACCATCAAGAAGGCACCGTCAGGTCAATTCAGTATCCCCGAGCCGACCGCTACGCTGGCTATCGACACGCAAAAGATTCTGGTTCGGCCGAGCGACACTGAGGGACCGACATACAAAAATGCGAAATGGAGCGATAATATTCCGAAACTGCTCCAGGCACGTATCATCCAAAGCTTCGAAAACGCAAATCTCCTGCGTTCGGTCGTGAGGCCGATGGAAGGCTTTACCGCCAGCCATCAGCTGGTCATCGACATTCGAAACTTTCAGCTCTCGCTGTCGGCTGCCCCAACTGCCGAAGTGGAGTTCTCAGCCAAAATCCTTGCTGACAACGGAAAAATTGTTGACGCGCGCATCTTTCGCGCAACTGTCCCCGCCGCAACGGCAGATGCGCCTGCGGCGGCCGCCGCGTTAAATGAGGCGTTCGGAAAGACCGCCGTCGAGCTTGTCGTTTGGGCATCGTCGGTCATTTGACTAGAGACCTGTCCCTTCCGAAAATCATATCGACGCGTAGTGATGATGCAGCCCTGACAGAATGGGCGCAGCAACATTGTTTCCGTA
Organism: uncultured Alphaproteobacteria bacterium; assembly: GCA_963781875.1. Taxonomy (GTDB): domain Bacteria; phylum Pseudomonadota; class Alphaproteobacteria; order Rhizobiales; family Xanthobacteraceae; genus Pseudolabrys. Next base: position 124,559 of record CAWAHP010000003.1, on the reverse strand, counting down.
TCGTTGAACCACACGACCCTGTCCCTACCGAAAACCTCATCCAGCGCATGAAAGACGGGCTTTTTTCACGAACGACGAGTGGATATTCCGTAACCCATCATTCTGCGAATCGTCGCCGGATGAGGTTTTCGGTACGCACAGCGTGAAAAAGCTGGACGGTGAGTTTTATTTTCCGTGCTTTTCAGCCAGGCGCCTATCGTAATTCAATACAGCCTGCAGCAGAACCTGGGCACCGGCCGCGCACTGCTCCTTCGAACTGAATTCCGCCTCATTGTGGCTGATGCCGTCGCGGCAAGGAACAAAAATCATCGCAGTCGGCGCAACTCGGGCGACATATGCGGCATCGTGACCGGCGCCGGAGACGATGTCGCGCGCGGAATAGCCTGACGCCTCCGCCGCCTCGCGAACCGCCGCGATACACTCGCCGTCAAAATGCACCGGCGGCTGGGCCCAGATATTCTTCAAGTCAATTTTGACTCCGGTCGTCGCGCCAACCGCATTCACGGCCTTAGCGAGCTCCTGCTCCATCCGTTCAAGCACGGCGGTTTCTGGATGACGAAAATCGACTGTAAAAAAGACCGCACCTGGCACAACATTAGGCGATCCGGGTTTAACCTCCAGCAAGCCAACGGTGCCGACCGCGTGCGGTGGATTGGCGCGCGCTATCGCGTCGATTGCTTCGACGAGGCGCGCAGCACCGACAAGCGCGTCGACGCGGCGCGTCATCGGCGTCGTTCCCGCATGGGTGTCCTGACCCGTAACCGTCACCTCGTACCAGCGCATCGCTTGCACACCGGTGACGATGCCGATGTCCTTGCCCTCATTCTCCAGATAGGGGCCTTGCTCGATATGGACTTCGAAAAAGGCAGACAGCGGATGCGCCCCGCATTTTTCGGTTCCACGATAGCCAATGCCGTCTAGGGCTTCGCCAAATGTCATTCCGGTGCGATCTTGCCGGCTCGCCGCCCAGTCGCGTTTGAACACGCCGGCGAAAACTCCGGACGAGATCAAAGCAGGCGCAAAGCGCGCGCCTTCTTCATTTGTCCAATTGATTACCTCGATGGGAGCGAAAGTTTCGTAGCCGGAGGTGCGCAATGTCCGCATAGCTTCCAGCGCGGCATGGACACCGAGCGCGCCATCAAATTTTCCGCCGCTCGGTTGCGTGTCGAGATGGCTGCCCATGGCGATCGGCGCAACGTCGGATCGTTGGCCGCCGCAACGCGCGAACATCGCGCCCATATCGTCAATGGTGACAGCGCAGCCGAGCGCTTTAGCGCGCTCTTTGAACCAGTCGCGCACTTGCCGGTCGAGATCGGTCAGCGTAAGGCGGCAGATTCCGCCCTTCGCGGTCGCGCCGATGGCTGCGGTCTCCATCAGGTCGCTCCACAAACGCTCGGCGTCAATGGTCAGGTTTTTCATCGCTCGGCCATGTGCTCAACCAAAATAAGCCTCCTGTAGCTCTTTCCGTTGCGCTAGTTCGCCGGGTGTGCCGGCGACGGCGACACGGCCTTTGGACAGAACGTAGCCATAATGTGAAATCGCAAGCGTCTGCTTGACGTTTTGCTCGACCAGAAAAACGGTGATGCCGCGCTCGTTGATCTTACGTATAATACTGAAATTCTCCTTCACTAGGCGCGGCGACAAGCCCAGCGACGGCTCGTCGATCAGGAGAAGCTTCGGCGCGCACATCAGACCGCGTCCGATCGACACCATCGCCTGTTCGCCGCCCGACATGGTTCCGGCGAGCTGCGCGCGTCGTTCCGCAAGGCGCGGAAAGATGCCAAAGATTTCGGCAATGCGCGCGCGCGTGACGATGTCAGAGGTCTCCTGATAGGCGCCGATGCGCAAGTTCTCCTCTACCGTGAGCTTGGGAAACACCTTGCGGCCTTCGGGAATGCAGGCGAGCCCCGAGGCAATAATCCGGTGCGTCGGCAGCCGCGTGATGTCGGCGCCATTGAAGACGATGCGCCCGACATGCGGCGGCGTCAGCCCGAGGATCGAGCGCACAAGCGTCGTCTTGCCGGAACCGTTCGAGCCAAGAAGGCACGTGATGTTGCCGGCTTTCACCGTGAGAGATACGCCTTGCAGCACATCGGCCTTGTCATAGGCGGTAACGACGTCGTCGATTTCGAGCGTTCCGGACATCATGCCACCCCGAGATAGGCTTCCTGCACCTGCGCGTCGGCCGCCACGTCGCGATATGGCCCCTCCGCGATCTTGCGCCCGAAATTGAGCACGACGCAGCGATCGGTGATGCGCTCGATCACGCCCATTTCATGCTCGACGATGACGATAGTGAGGTTCCTATTGCGCTCACGAACCAGCAGAATGTCGTCCATCAGCTCCGCCGTTTCGTCATGCGTCATGCCGGCCGATGGCTCGTCAAGCAGCAGCAATTTCGGCTCGCTGATCAAGGCACGACATATCTCGATGCGACGGCGGTCGATCATCGGCAGGTTCGCGACCGGATCGAACAACCGGCCAGCAAGCGCGGGCTCGAACACCTCGACCAGCCTGCGCGCGGCGTTGTAGTTCAGTTCGAATTCGCGCTTAAAGGCGCGACGCTTGAACAGATTGAAGCAGAGGCCGTGATTCAGGCGCTTGTGATTGCCGATGATGATGTTGTCGAAGATCGACAGCGGCAGCGACAGCCGCGACCTCTGGAAGGTCCGGGATATCCCGGCTTGGTAGACCACGCGTGGCGCCGCATGGGTCATGTCGACGCCGTCGAAAGTTACGCTTCCTGCATCGGCCCCGTAGAGCCCCGTCACCACATTGAAAAACGTCGTCTTGCCAGAGCCGTTCGGACCGATCAGGCCCAGAATTTCGTTCGCCGCGACGCCCAGATCGAGGCCGTCGAGCGCGAGGACGCCGCCGAACCGCTTGCAGAGCCCGCGCGCCTCGAGCAGGTCCGTCATGGCAGCCACCCGGGGAAATAGCGGCGAACCGGACGCGGCAGCAGGCCTTCCGGCCGGAACAGCAGCACGGCGATCACCATCAGCGCATAGAGAAGAAACCGATATTCCTGGATCGTTTGCAGCTTTTCGGGGACGATCACGACGATCATGGTCGCCACGATGAGACCCCAGGGATTGCCGATGCCACCGAGCAGGAGGATCGAGACCAAAATGAGCGAGTCGGCGAAGGTGTAGTTGTTGGGCGCGACAAAGCCGCCGACCATGCCGAACAGCGCGCCAGCAATGCCGATGAGAAAATTGCCAATTAGAAACGCCGTGATCTTCCATCGCGCGATGTCCAGACCGAAACAACTCGCCGCAGTCTCGTCGAGCCGCAGCGCATCGAGACTGAGTCCTATCCAGGACCGCTCGAGTCGCCGGACCAGAATGAAAGCGCCAATCAGCAACAGCACGCTGATTGCAAAATAGTTCATGTAGAACGAAAGCGAGATCTTGCCGATCTCGATATTGTCATTAAACGTCCAGCCGAGGATTTTCATTCCCTTGACCTGCAAGCCCTGCGGTCCGCCGAGCACGTCATTGACCTCGAGAAACGTTTTGAGCAGCAGCGCAAACGCGATCGTGATGACTGCCGCATAATGACCACGCGTGCGCAGGACCGGCAGCAGCAGCAGCGATCCAATCAGCGCCGCCAGCAGGCCGCCAATCGCGAGAACGAGAAGATGCGGCAGCGCGGTATGCGCGTTGAGAACTGCCGATGTATAGGCGCCGATGCCGAAAAAAGATGCGCCGGCGAAATTCAACACGCCGGCGTAGCCAAACTGAACGTTGAGGCCAAGTGTAGCCACGGAGTAGAGCAGAACCGTGATCACCAGTAGCAGGACGAAATGGTCCTCATGGAAAACGGCCGCGACCGCGAAGGCCGCGACAATCGCATAGCCGCCGAGCGCATCTTCGTGGTCGAAAAAAGAGCGGTAAACCCCGTCGAGCAGACCCAGCCAGGCTGTGGCGACCGCTACGGTAATGCCGGTTATGAGCAGAGCGATGATGAGCGCCTGCTTCTCCGCGGCGAGCAGCGCTATCAGATAGCCGGTCGCGACCGCGAGCGCGGCGAGACCGGGCCATACCGAAGAATGCGCCTCCTGCGATTTTTTCGCTTCCCGCGGCATCGGTTCACACCCGCTCGCTTATCTTTTCCTGGATCAGCCCGGTCGGCCGCCAGGCCATGATGGCGATGACCACGGCGAAGGCGAACACGTCCTTGTAGGCGCTGGCGAACGGCAGCAACACGGTTCCGACCGTCTGCAGCCCGGCGAACAGGAAGCCGCCAAGGATAGCGCCGTAGATGCTGCCGAGGCCGCCGATGATCGCGGCCGAAAAGCCGATCACACCGAGATAGAGACCGATGCCGAAATTGATCTCATTGTAATAGAGACCGTTCATTACCCCGGCGAAGGCGGCAAGGCCTGAGCCGATGGCAAATGTGATGAGTACAATGGCGGTGAAGTTGACACCCATGGTGCGCGCGGTCTCCTCGTCCTGCGCGACGGCGCGGATCGCCAGCCCAAGCTTGGTGCGATTGAGCAGATATTGCAGGCCGACAATCACCGCCACGCCGGCCGCGAGCATGAGCATATTGTCGAGCCGCAGATTAAAGCTGCCAAGGTCAATCGAGCTGCGCGGCAAAAGCGCGGGAAACGGCTTCGGATTGGCGCCTTGCGGATAGAAAAGCCGCACGGATTCGCGCAGCACCGTGCCGAGCATCAACGTGATAAGCAGCGTATTGAGCGCCGGCGCGGAGCGCAGCGGCATCACGAGATAACGCGCGATTAGCATCCCGAGCAGAGCCATCGCAAGCGTTGCGAGGACCGTCATCACAACAAGGTCCAGCCATTGCGATTCAAGCCCCAGCGCGTGCAATCCGCCAAAGGTCGCGAGCGCCGTGAAGGCACCGACCGTCAGCACGTCGCCATGTGAAAACTTGATGATGTCGAGGACGCCGAAGAACAACGTGAAACCGACGGCGACCAGCGCATACATCATGCCGAGCATCAGCCCGTTCATGACGTATTGAGCAAACAGCCCCACATCCATGTCATCGACTTAATGCCGGAGGAAAAACAGCGAGGCGAGGCTGCGCACAGCCCCGCCCCGATTGTAGGCTTATTTCTGGCCCGGCAACTTACGCTTACCGCCGGCATATTCGCTGGCGTCCCATTCCACGAACTTGCCGTCCTGAATCACGTATTTCGTAATCACGGGTACGGTGTTCTGGCCATGGTCGTCGAAGGTGATCTTACCAACGATCGAATCGCGATCCTTCACGTCGGCAAGCGCGTCGATCACTTTCTTGCGGTCCGGACCGACTTTCTCGATGGTGTCGAGGATCATGTCCATCGCCGCATAGGCGAAGGCACCATAGGCTTCCGGGGGATTGTCATATTTTTGTTCGCTGTATTTTTCCATGAAAAATTTTCCGCCCGGCAATTTTTCGGTCGGTGCGCCTTCGCGGAAGGCGAGCGTTCCTTCGGCCAGCGGTCCGAGGCCCTGGATATAGGCGTCCGATACGATACCCGAGGTGCCGTCGAACACAGCCTTGATCCCGAGCTTGTCCATCTGAGAGCGGATGCGAACGCCGATTGGCGTCAATCCGCCGAAATAGATCACATCGGGATTGAGCGCCTTGATCTGCGTGAGTTCGGCGGTGAAATCCTGCTGTTCGGCGGTTACGCCGAACGTGCCGACGATCTTGGCCTTGCCAAGCGCGGCCAGCGCCTTACTGAAATATTCATTATGCCCCTTGCCGTAATCGGTGGTGTCGTGAATCACCGCCACGGTCTTGTAGCCGAGCTTTGATATTAATTCCGCATTAGCGTCGTTTTGGTTGATCATCGTGCCATTGACACGATGAACCTCCGCGTATTTGTTGCGATAGGTGATGTCGGGCAGCACAGCGCCCCACACAATCACCGGGAATCCAAATTTGTGGTAGACATCGACTGTTGCGATCGCGGTCGACGAACAATAATGCGTGGCGGCGGCAATGATGTCCTTATCCGCCGACATTTTAGTCGCGACCTGCACGGCCACATTCGGCTTGCATTCGTCGTCGAGCACGACAAACTCGTATTCGTATTTCGCCTTCGGATCGGCGTTGCGTAATTTCACCGCGAGATCGGCCGAGTTGCGTCCACCGATGCCGTTGACCGAAATGCCGCCTGTCAGCGGGCCGATGAAGCCGACTTTCACCTTGTCCTTGGCGTTCGCGGCTCCCGTCGCAAGCGCAAGCACTGCAGCCATGAGCCCAGCGGTTATAATCTTGCCGGTACTGATCATTGATCCCTCCCCTTTTTGATATTCAATTGTGTTGCGAACGCAACGAGGCGACTACCAGGGTATCGTCGCGCAGCCAATGCTATAGGGTAAGCGGACAATGACCAAGGGCGACGCATTGTCGCCGCGAGCCAAATGCCCTATCCGGGCCTATGGCCGGTTGGGGAATATTAGCCTATGGGGGAGAAGACCATGGCTCACACGCAGCCAATGCACGCTTGCTTCTGATCCAACCCGACAAGAAGCACTTTGCCAAAAAGTGACGAATGCCGCCGCCAAACGCCTTACTGACCATGCGCTTCCAATACTTGCAGACACGGTTTCCGCAGGCGTTGCCGGTTTTGTTGCAGGCAGGCGAGCACGCGGAACGAGTTGGGGATGGCGTCTTTGCAGAATTTCAGCACGTCCGGCCGGCATGCCGCCTGTTCCTCGGGTGTGCCTTGGAACTGAATGAGAGTCGTCGGCGGAATTGGCTGCGCAGAGGCCGCCAGCGCGATGCTGGCCAGGATCAGAATAACGGTCAGCGCCGAGTAAAAATTATAATGCATCGTGCCCGCCGATTGTCCCTACCGAAAACCTTATCCAGCGCTTGAAAGACGAACTTTTTGTCAGGAACAACGAGTGGATATTCCGTAACCTATCATTCTGCGAATCTATTGCCGGATGAGGTTTTCGGTACACACACGTCGCAGCATATTCCTGGGATGCGCAGAGACATTTGCTGAGATTTCCACCGCTGCATACCAGACATGAAGTTAGGTCTTCGTACCTCAATATTGTTCCAGAAACAGTTCAGCCCAGCAGTCAACCCTGACGTCCTTGCTCATCACCGATTTCGTCGTGAATTAAATCACGAAGCCTGCGCTTTAACTTGCGATAGGAACTGTCGTCCTCATCGCGCGGCCTCGGAAGATCAATGTTGATAAACTCTTTCACGCGTCCGGGCCGGCGCGTAATCACCGCAATACAATCCGACAGCTTAATCGCTTCGTCGATGCTATGGGTAACAAGCACGACCGTCTTCGGCTCCCGTTGCCAAATTCGAACAAGCTCGTCTTGCATGAAGCTACGATTTTGGGCATCGAGCGCGGCAAAGGGCTCGTCCATTAAAAGCAAATGCGGTTGAACCGCAAGGGCGCGGGCGATGGCCACGCGTTGGCGCATTCCGCCCGATAGTTGATGCGAAAACTTGTCTTCGAAGCCTACGAGGCCGACCAGATCAATGTAGTGCCTGGTAATATCGACGCGTTTGTGCCTGGGCAGCCCTTTCATTTCCAGACCGAACGCGATGTTCTGAGAAACGCTCATCCAGGGAAATAGCGCGTAGTCTTGGAAGATCATGGTATTCCGCCAGCCCGGCTGGCGGATCGGCGCGCCGTCGACCATAACTGTGCCGCTCGTCGGGGGCTCGAAACCGGCGGCGATGTTGAGCAAGGTGGTCTTCCCGCAACCGCTGTGCCCGAGAATGGCGCAAAATTGATTGTTGGGTACTTCGAAAGTCACATCTCGAAGCGCTACGACGCTGCCGGGCTTGTCGCGCTCGCCGTAGATTTTCGACAATCCCTTAACCGCCAGCTGACCCATTGCGCGATCCTATTTGCTCAGTGCCAATGACCACGGCAGCAGGCGGCGGCTCAATATTTGAATGGCAGTATCGATCAAGAAACCTACGACACCGATCGCGAGCATGCCGACGGTGATCGTGTCGGTACGAAGCATGCTGCGCGCGTCGTTGATCAAAAATCCAAGACCAGAATTCGCGCCGACCAGTTCTGCAGCCACGAGCGCCATCCAGCCAACTCCCAGCCCGATCCGCACGCCGGTGATAATTTGCGGCAGGGCTCCTTTGAGCACGATGCGCGCAAGCACTTTGTGCTCGGGGGCGCCGAGGCTGCGAGCCGCCCGCACTAGGTTCGGATCGATATTTTTCACACCGACAATCGTATTCACCAGGATCGGAAAAAACATTCCCAAGAAAAATAATGAACTCATTCTGCTCGTCACCGATGCCGAACCACAAGATGCTGAGCGGAATCCACGCCAGCGGCGGAATCGGGCGCATAATTTCCATGATCGGGTTGACTTGGTTGTAAACGAGCCGCCACCAACCCATCGCCAAACCGAGCGGTATTGCGCTGACGGCGAATAGAAATGCCGAAGCCTCGCGCTTGAGACTGGCCATCAGATGGAAAAGCAGCTCGCCCGATACGATCATCCCCGCCGCCGTGACCGCAATGGTCGTCGGCGCCGGCATGAGCACCGCCATGTAAGGATCGACCCTAGGCAGCCAGACCGTTGATGCGAATTGCCAAGCAAGAATAACAAATACGAGCAAGGTAAGATTAGGCAGAAAAGCAAAAATGCGGATCATTCGAAGCCGAAGCCGCCCGCCGGCCGGCCGCACCTTGGGCGGCCCCGCCGTCGTTGCCACCGGCGGGGGCATAGTCTTTGGACCGCTAATCGGCGCCGCGTGTTCGCTCTGCATCGACGCACCCAACTTTGAAGGACTGAAGGCCGCTTTCTCACGGCTCTAATCCGCGGGACTCCCTTAGGTGAGCCCCGCGGATTTTTAAACATCATGCTGTTGCGCTCATGGCGTGTAGGTCTTGCCGGCAAAGGTCCACGGCTTGGTCAGATCGCCGGGTTGTGGCCACGCTTGTGGCTCCTTGAGCGTATTCACATTCGCGTAGGTCGGATACGGGAGCTGTCCGATCTTCCCGGTCCAGTTCGCGGGTATGAACGGCGCCTGCGCGGGGACTTTCCAGCCAAGCTTCTCGTAGGTCTTGGCCATGAAGTGGGTATCGAAAGAATCTTCATAGTCCTTCGCGGTCAGCGCCTTGGTGACGCGGTTGCGATCTTTAAGCCACTTCGCGATGCGCGCATTTTCCTCGCCCCACAGCTTTACGAACGGATAGCTGTAGGTCGGCTTGTAGAGATTGTTGTAGAGCTGGGTCTGCTGCAGCAGCAGTGGCTTGCCGAACACCTTCAGCGTTGGCTCGGCAGCCAGAAAGTCGGCCGCCTTGTCCGGATAAAGCCTGATCCAGAGCGTCGCTTCCATGAAGGCGTCGCTGATCGCCTGCACGACGTCTGGCACGTTGTCGATCAACTCCTGCCGCACATAGAACATGCCTTCATAGAAATTGTACGGGAAGATCGTATCGACTTCCCGTCCGGTCTTGCGGTCTTCCGTGATGATCGTGACCGAGGGCTCCCACGGAACGACGGCGCCGATGCCTTTCGCCATCAACAGCTGCTCCCCGGGAGGCATGTTCTTTAAGATCACATCCTTGCCGATTTGCAGCCCAACCACTTCGGCGGCCTGCGTGAAATAGAATTCGGCCGACGAGCCTGTGACGATGCCGATCGTTGCCGGCGGATTGCTGCCCTTAAAGTCGGCGAGTTTCTTGATCGGAGAATCGAGCGGAACGACGGTCGAATGCTTCAAGTTCGGAGCCACGACCGCGATCGCGCGAACCGGCACGCCGCGATCAAGCAGCGACGTGAACGGAAAATTTCCGCCATTGCCGACCTGAATACGCGCGGATGCCACCGCCTCGTTGACATCCGGACCGGCGGCGAACGCTTGGAACTTGGTTTCCAGACCGCGCTTTTCCAGCAGGCCGGCCTTGTCCATGATCACATTGATCGTGTTTTGGCCGGAGAACGGTCCTTGCCAGCCGAACCCCAGATGGCCACCAGCCTTTCTGTTTCAGCCATTCGATCGATTTTTCCGAGACTTTTTCGTAGGGCTGCGGCCATCCCCACTCCGTAAAACCCTGCGCCGCCGCCGGAACGATCCCGCACATCAATCCGGCGAAAACTACTGCGGTGACTATGTTGAACCTTGCGCCTGACTGCTTTTGCATTTCATTCCTCCCGTTTTGGTTTGGTTGAATGTCAAAGGCACTTGCTTCTCGAAGCCGGTAATCCCTTTCTGATAGTTGTCACGTTGAATTCGTGTGTGCTCGCATTCCTCTTCAGGTTGGTTCGATGACGAACAGCGTTCGCCCGTACTCGACCAGTTCGCCGTTCTCCGCGCCGATTTGCACCAAGCGGCCGGCAACGTCGGAGTTGATGGTCGTGAACAGCTTCATCACTTCGATAATGCATAGCGGCTGGCCTTGACGAACGACGCTGCCGACCTCGACGAAGGGCGGCGAATCGGGGCTCGGCGCGCGATAGAAAGTGCCCACCATCGGGGCCGCCACCTCGACTTGGCCCGCATTTGACGAGGCCTTTGCTGGCGCAGCCCGCGCCTCGCGAACGGCGGTTTGCGGCGCGCCAATAGCCGCAGGGTGTCGCGTGGTCGTTGACCAGCTCGGCCGTGCCGGTGGCGCCATTCCGGCGCACCACCAGCTTTATGTCGCCGGTTTCGACAATGAATTCGTCGCAGGAACTATTGTCGATGATCCTCAGGATTTCGGCGATTTCATCGTAACTCAAACTCACGCGCGCTCCTGTTCGTTTGGATCGCGTCCACCCTCTTCGATTGTCGCCGCCAGCCGTGCCGCCGCCGCTTGCAGCAGCGGAATGTGCTGCAATCCCTGCTGCAACGACATGCGCGCGAGCGGCGCGGACACCGCAAGTGCCGCCGCTGGCTGTCCGCTCGGCGTCACGAACCGGAACGGCAACACAGACAACCCCGGCCAGGAATTCCTGGTCGTCGATCGAGACTTCGGTGGCTCTGATTTTCTCCAGCTCTGTTTCCAGCCGGCCTGCGTCCGTGATGGTGTTTTCGGTATATCGATAGAATGGAATCGAGCGCAGCAGGAGCGCGCGTTTTTGCGCGGGCAACAGGCTTAAAAATAGTTTGCCCATGGACGTGCAGTGCAGCGGCACCCGCGAACCCGGCTCGAAACGCAGTCCGAATGGCCAAGCCGAACTCGACGCGATCGAGATAGACGACATGGCTGCCGGCCATCACCCCGAAATTGCAGGTCTCGCCGATTTGCTGGGACAGCGCTTCCAAAATCGCGTGGCGTGGCGCGCGCAGCATCGAGGCTGCGACGATATCGAGCCCGAGCCGAACCAGTCTCGCCCCGGGCACAAACCGGCGGCTGCCGGGCTCGCGCTGCAGCAGGCCCTCACTCTCGAGCATGCGAATGATGCGATGCGCGGTCGGCTTTGGAATGCCCGAGCAGGGCGCCGAGCTCAGACACCCCGAGCGGGCGGCGTGCCGTCGCCATGGCTTCGAGAATTGCGACCGCCTTGACGGTGGGAAACGCTTTTCCCGGCGATTCCGCGTCCAGCGACCTCTTATCGAGCTTTTCCTTAAGCCGATTGCTGTTCGACAGCTCGGAGTCCAGGGGGGGCTGCATGGGAAGTATCAAAAACCGAAACAAAACGTCTTGCAATATGAATTTATTCGATGCGACAGTTGGACTGTCCACCTGCGCAGATGGGTGACCAGAGCAACCGGGAGGCGAAGCGATGCGGCGAGTGTTGGTCGCCAATCGCGGCGAAATCGCGCTGCGCGCGATCCGAGCCTGCCGCCAACTCGGGCTCGAGAGCCTCGCCGTCTATTCCTCGGCGGACGCGAATTCGTCCCACCGTTGGGCCGCCGATCACGCGATCTGCATCGGGCCGCCACCCGCACAAGCGAGCTATCTCAACGCGGCCGCGTTGCTCGAAACCGCCGGTGCGATGAAATGCGACGCCGTCTATCCCGGCTACGGATTTCTGGCGGAGAACAGCGCCTTTGCCGAACGCTGCACCGAAGCGGGGCTGACCTTCATCGGCCCCAACGGCGAATCCATCGCCCGCATGGGCGACAAGGTCGCCGCGCGCCGGACGGCGGCTGCCATCGGAATTCCGGTCGTGCCCGGATCGGAGCACGGCTTCACATCAGCGGCATCGGCGGAATTGATCGCGCGTGGACTGGGCTTTCCGCTGCTACTGAAGGCGAGTGGCGGCGGCGGCGGCCGCGGCATGCGGATCGTCAACCAGCCTGAGGAATTCACCGCGAATTTCGAACAGGCGTCGGCCGAGGCCCAGGCGGCGTTCGGCAACCCGGAAATCTATCTCGAGCGGTTCTTCCCGCAGGTTCGCCACATCGAGATCCAGGTATTCGGCGACAGGCACGGCAACTACGTCCATCTCGGCGAGCGCGATTGCAGCGTGCAGCGTCGGCATCAGAAGCTGGTCGAGGAATCGCCCTCCCCGGCGCTCGATCAGCGCACGCGCACCCGCATGGCGGATGCGGCCGTCGCTTTGGTCAAGGCGCTCAACTACGTCAATGCCGGCACCGTCGAGTTCATCTACGATCCCGTAAGCAGGAATTTCTTTTTCATCGAAATGAATACCCGCATTCAGGTCGAGCATCCCGTGACTGAAATGGTCACCGGGACCGATCTGGTGCTTGAACAATTTCGCGTCGCGGCCGGCGAGCGGCTCTCATTTGAGCTCGACCTTCGCCGACGGACGCGCGGCCATCGAATTCCGCATCAATGCCGAGGACGCCGCACACGATTTCCGGCCTTCGCCCGGCATTCTGAAGCGCTGGCGGCCGCCGAGCGGCCGCGACATCCGCGTCGACAGCCACGTCTACGAGAACTATGCCGTGCCGCCCTATTACGATTCGATGCTGGCCAAGCTGATCGTCAGCGGACCGGATCGTGCGTCCTGCATGGACAGTCGCCAAGTCCGCGCTTTCGCGCTTCCAGGTCGCGGGGCTCGCAACCACCGTTCCGTTCCATGCGCACCTCTTGCAGCAGCCCGAATATCAGGCGCAGCGGAAATCCATACCCGCTGGGTCGAGGAACACATGCAGATGGCGGTTCACTGATGAGCAACGGGCGAACCATCCGCCTGGTCGACGTGACGCTGCGCGACGCGCACCAATGCCTTTGGGCGACGCGCATGACGACCGCGATGATGGCCGACCTCGCCCCGCGGCTCGACCGCGCCGGATTTGAAGCCATCGATCTGGTCGGCGGCGCCGTGTTCGACGTCTGTGTGCGCTACCTGCGCGAAGACCCGTGGGAGCGCATGCGCATCCTCAGCGGTTGGGTCAAGCAAACACCGCTGATCGTGATGACGCGCGGCCAGAGCCTGTTCACGTTCGAGTTCTTTCCCGACGACATCGTCGAACTGACGGCCGAGCGAATTTTCGCCAACGGCATCCGCTATCACACGCCCTATGATGCGCTGAATGACATGCGCAACATGGAAGTGCCGGTGCGCGCGGCAAAGAAAGTCGGTCTCTATACCGCCGGCGGCATCGTCTACACGGTCAGCCCGGTCCACACCGACGCCTATTACGCCCGCAAGACGCGCGAACTCGCGGCGCTCGGCGTGGACGCGGTCTATATCAAGGATCCCAGCGGCCTGCTGACGCCCGAGCGCGCCCACACCCTCATCCCCGCCATCAAGGCCGCCTGCGGGACGCTGCCGCTGCACCTGCATTCCCACTGCCTGACCGGGCTCGCACCATACACCGCATGCCGCGCGGTGGAACTTGGGGTCGATGTGGTTCATACCGCGACGTCGGCTCTGGCCAACGGCGCATCCCATCCTGCAACCGAATGGTTCGTGCGCAACATTCGGCGTGACGGCTTCGATGTTCCTGATCGATCTCACACCCGTCGAAGAGGTCGCCGAACGCCTGCGCTATATCGCCAGGCGCGAAGACAAGCCGGTTGGCGCGATCGCCGAATTCGACGCGTTCCATTACGAGCACCAGATGCCGGGCGGCATGGTCTCCAACCTGAAGTCGCAACTCGCCCCGCTCGGCATTGCCGACCGTTTGCCGGAGGTTCTCGAGGAGGCCGCGCGCGTGCGCTGCGATCTGGGCTATCCGATCATCGTCAGCCCGTTCGCGCAATTCGTCATGACGCAGGCGGTTCTCAACGTCATGGGCAAGGAGCGCTACGCCACGGTGCCCGACGAGGTGAAAAAATACGTGCTCGGCTACTACGGGGAAATTGCCGGACCGATCGAACCAAATCTCTTCGACCGGATCACCAATGGCGCCGAGCCGACATCGGCGCGGCCTGGCGATCTGTTGGAGCCCGGACATTCCGCGCATCCGGCGCGAGCGTGGTCCATTCGCCTCTGATGACGACCTTCTGTTGGCGGCGTTCTATGCCCGACCGCGAGTACAAGGCGCTGAAGGCGGCCGGCCCGATCGATACCGAACTATCCGCTGGCGTCTACTCCGCTCATCACCTTGCTCAAGGAAATCACGCAGCGGCGCGACATCCGCTCGTTCCATTTAGTCAAGCGTGCTGGAAATAAACGCCCATGACAACCCCCGCCATCATCACCGTCGCCATCACCGGGGCCGTACCGCGCAAGGCCGATACGCCGGCGGTCCCGGTCACGCCGAGCGAGCAGATCGAGTCCACCCACGAAGCCTATCGATGCCGGCGCCACGGTCGCGCATATCCATGTGCGCAATCCGGATGAAAGCCCGAGTTCCGATCCGGAGTTGTTCGCGCAAGTGCAGGAGGGAGTCGTCAAGCATTGTCCCAAGATGATCGTTCAGTTCTCGACCGGCGGCCGCGGCCGCAGCCAGAACGAGCGCGGCCGAATGCTCTATCTCAAGCCGGAGATGGCCTCGCTCGCCACCGGCTCGGTCAATTTTGCCAAGCAGATTTACGAGAATCCGCCGCAGCTGGTCGAAGAGCTCGCGAAGTCGATGCTCGAATACAACGTCAAACCCGAGATCGAGGTGTTCGACGTGGCCATGCTTTACAACGCGAAGAATCTGGCCGATCGCGGCCTGCTCAAACGACCGTGCCAGGTCCAGTTCGTCATGGGAATTCCGAATGCGCTTCCGGTCCGACGCAAGCTGCTGGAATTCCTGATGTCCGGAACTCAAGGAACTGATGCCCGACGCGACCTGGTCGGCGGCCGGAATCGGGCGCCACCAGCTGGAGGTCAACGCGTGGTGCCTCGAGCTCGGCGGACACGTCCGCACCGGCCTGGAGGACAACATCAAGTTCGACAAGGATCGTCTGGCCCGCAGCAACGCCGAGTTGGTATCGCGCGTCGCCGGGATGTGCGCAAAATATGGACGGCACGCAGCAAGTCCTGCGGAAGCGCGCAAAATATTGCAACTGCCGTCGGGATAGAACCTGGACGGCAAAAACAGAGGGGGAAGCAATGCAGGCTAAAACGCCATCCGAGCGGCTTCGGAACGTCGATCGGTACCATCGCGTTTGCAAGCTCCATCGGCACGACCATCGAATGGTACGACTTTTTCCTGTTCGGCGTAGTGACGCCGATCGTGCTCAACAAACTGTTCTTTCCGAATTTCGATCCGCTGGTCGGCACGCTGCTGGCCTACACGACGTTCTTCGTCGGCTTCATATCGCGTCCGATTGGCGGCATCATCTTCGGTCACTACGGCGACCGCATCGGCCGCAAGACCGTGCTTATCCTCACGCTTCTGATCATGGGTATCGCGACCTTCCTGATCGGATTGTTGCCGACCTATGCAGCGTCGGCATATGGGCACCGATTCTGTTGCTCGTGCTTCGCGTCTTTCAGGGCATCGGCATCGGCGGCGAATGGGGCGGCGCGGTGCTGATGGCGGTCGAACACTCGCCGACCGGCAGGCGCGGCTTCTACGGAAGCTGGCCGCAGATCGGCGTTCCGGCCGGGCTGCTGCTGAGCGCGGGAATGGTGTACCTGCTGTCGTACTTGCCGGAGAACGACTTCTTCTCCTGGGGCTGGCGCATTGCGTTCCTGATCAGCGCCGTGCTGGTCGCGGTCGGCCTCTACATCCGCTTGAAGATCATGGAGACACCCGCATTCACGCGCATCCTGCAGACCAAAAAGGTCGCGCCGGTGCCGTTCTTCGAATCTGTTCCGGACGCACGGCAAGAACACGCTGCTCGGCTTGGGCGCGCGCTATATCGAAGGCGTGACGTTCAATATCTACGGCGTGTTCATCGTCGGCTACCTCGCCGGCACGTTGGGGCTGCCGCGGCAAACCGCGCTGGCGGGCGTGATGATTTCGTCGGCGATCATGATCATCATGCTGCCGATCTACGGCAATCTGTCCGACAAGATCGGCCGCCGCCGCATGTTTGGGTTCGCCGGTCTGCTGATCGGCGTCCTGTCGTTCCCGGCCTTCTGGCTGATGCAAACCAAGGAGCCGTTGCTGGTCTGGCTGGCCATCACGGTGCCGTTCGCACTCGTCTACCCGGCGGTCTACGGGCCGCAGGCGGCTTTGTTCTCGGAGCTGTTCGATACCCGCGTTCGCTATACCGGAATATCGTTCGTCTACCAGTTCTCCGGTATCTTCGCGAGCGGACTGACGCCGATCATCGCCACCGCACTGTTGCCGATCGGTGGCGGCAAACCCTGGCTGATCTGCCTGTACGTCCTGGTGGTCAGTATGATCAGCGCACTCTCGGTCTTTGCGATGACCGAGGCGCACAAACGAGACATGGCCGTCGATAAAAACTGAGCCGACCACCAACCGCGACGCGATCATCATGGATCTCAACCTGAAAGGTCGCGTCGCGGTCATCACCGGCGGAGCCGCCGGTATCGGCGAAGCCATTGCGTGCGCACTGGCAGCCGAAGGCTGCAGCATTTGCATTCTCGATCGGGATGCAAGTGCCGCTCGCAACACGGCGGCTGCGCTCGCCAAAAGCGGAGTGCAGGCGCAATCGGCCGCGATCGATGTTGGCGATCCCGCCGCCGTGACGCAGGCTATTCGGTCAAATTACCGCCAGCCACAATCGGCTGGACATTCTGGTCAATGCGGCCGGCGTGCTCTCGACCGGCCTCATTGCCGAACTGCCGGTCGAGGAATGGCAACGGGTTGCCCAAATAAACCTTGCCGGCGTCCTCTATTGCGCGAAGGCCGCGATCCCGGTCATGACGCAAACAGAAATATGGCCGCATCATTAACATTGCGTCCGTGTCGGCCATGCGCGGCGGCGGATCCGTCGGAAATTCGCTTTACGGCACCACCAAAGCCGGAGTGGTGGCATTAACGATGGGACTGGCGCGTGAGCTCGGACCAGACGGCATTACGGCCAATGCGATCGCGCCAGCCGTCGCCGATACCGCGATGACCCATGCCGCGCTAACCGAGGATGCACGGCAGAAAATATTGGCGCGCATTCCGCTCGGGCGTCTCGCTACCATGTCCGATATTGCCGATCTGGCGGTGTTTCTCGCATCCGATCGCGCAAGCTTTATTACCGGGACGGTGATACCGGTCGAC
The DNA here is from genome assembly GCA_963781875.1 of uncultured Alphaproteobacteria bacterium. Taxonomy (GTDB): domain Bacteria; phylum Pseudomonadota; class Alphaproteobacteria; order Rhizobiales; family Xanthobacteraceae; genus Pseudolabrys. The sequence goes on along the minus strand of CAWAHP010000003.1, from coordinate 107,123 downwards.
GGCGGCATCCTGACAACGTAATCGTCCAAAGCATCCGCCCATGGATTTGACCATACTTGCGGCCATCGGCATCGTGACAATGGCCGGATTTGTGCGCGGCGTCACCGGATTTGGCGGCGCTATGTTGATGACTCCCGTTCTGTCTGTCCTAATTGGTCCGGTTCCGGCGGTCGTTACCGCACTCATTTTGGAAACCGCCGCCGCACTGGTGATGTTTCCAGACGCGCTCCCGAAAGCGCAGTGGCGAACGTTACTGTACCTAACGCTTCCGGCGGTCGTGACGGTGCCTCTTGGTGGCTATATCCTCCTGACCCTCGATCCAGTCATCGCCCGCAAAATGATCGCGGCGGTGGTCATTATCTTCAGTACGATGCTGCTGCTTGGGCTTCGCTACAGCGGATCGCCGCGCGTCGTGACGTCGCTCGCACTCGGAAGCCTCGTCGGAGTGCTGTTGGGCGCAACAAGCGTCGGTGCACCTCCGGTCATTCTATATTTGCTGTCGGGCCCGGACTCCGCTGCAGTGACGCGTGCCAATCTGACGCTGTTCGTCACGGCGATTTCAGTCATCGGCCTTGTTATGCTTACGGCGGCCGGTGCTATCACCGCGACGCTTGCGGTTTCAGCAGTCATTCTCACCGTCCCGTTCCTGCTGGCTACCTGGCTTGGGGGTAAATTTTTCGCGCGGCTGAGCGACCCCGGTGTGCGGCGGCTTGCGCTCGTGTTGATGCTTTGCGTGGGCATCGCCAGCCTTGCATTATGAGCGGTTGTCCTTACCGAAAACATCATCCAGCACGTAAAATGGCGAGCTATTCACGAACGACGAGTGAATATTCCGTAACCCATCATTCTGCGAATCTGTTCCGGATGAGGTTTTCGGTACGCACACCGATTGGGTTTACGACAGAAACAGACAGGATCAAGAATAATCGCAGGAAGAATTCCGCTCAGTTCTAAGCTGTCATTGAATTCTGCAACTCACAACACAGCGATCCCGCTCACCAGAACATTCTTGAGTTCCGGCTGAGAACGTCTTTGAACCCGCCCCGCGCATATCGGCGATTCTATCGACGTGCTTCAATTCGCATTTGCCCTTGACCTCGAGCGAATAGGGTATTTCCGAAAGTTTGTCTGACAGAACAGACGGAGATTTGTACCAACACAGAAAGCTGGATGGCATGTCGACGCCGTAATGGTACTCGATATGAACAAATGGTTCGGCTCTTTCCGGGCAGACAACTTCTACAACACCCGCTTGGGGCTTGGCTGTTTCCTCGGGAGCCCCAGCACCGGGATGAAGACCAGGATTGAAGGAAACGTCCTGCGTCAAGGAAGAGGAAATCCAAGGTACGCGATCGCCCTTGGTCGCTTGGACTAGTTTTTTACGAGTCTCTATAAATGCCCACTCAGCTGATCGATTTGGCATGCTAATTTCCTTCAGCAAAGTGCTTACGAACACGCTGCGATCAGCTCCATTATTGACCTCGACCAATGTACTTGGAGTTGCCGAATATAGAACCAACGTTTCGGGAGTCAGTTTATGGGGAGCCAAGCCAGCAAACCGCTCGTCAAGCCTAGGCTCGAACTCATTGCGTCTACTGGCATCGACAATCGCGATCTTGAGTTTTGTGGTTCGACGGCTCATCTCCCCAAGAATGTCATCGAAGTTAAATCCATCGCGAAGAACATCGGATTTGACCGATATTCGCGCATCAACGGGCAGCAGATAGTTTTGACGCTCAGTCTGAACGCTAAAGCCACTAAAGAAAATGACCGCAAATGAATTGACTTCAATCTTGCCGTAGAACTGCCGAAGGGCCTCACGCATGGCCTCTCTGTTGAGATTTTCGCCTAATGCGACGTCGAAGCCGTCGCGCTTCAACTCATCTGCCAGATCGCGGGCATCATTGACCGGTTCGGTCAGTTCGATGGATTCGTATTTTGAGTTGCCAACGACTAGCGCAATTCGCGCCGGCAGAGCATCCGCCGCGATTGCTTTGGTCGTCCCGCCTGCAGCACCTGCGCTTCCTTGCGGGAGTTCGGATGCGGATGCCACGTTTGGCGCGGCCTGCAGAACGGCCACGGCTAAAGCCGCAATCAGCAAGATCTTCATCGAACTTCCTCTGCCTAGTCAAACATCGAGATATGCTCCACGTTGGCTTACCGCTTCTCAGTATTATTGGATTTTCGTTGCTCCGACACATCCGGTCAGTTGATCGGCTAAAGAATTATTGGACGCATCCTGATTGCGGCCGGTGGCAACACAGCCTTGATCATTAAGCTTGTTCAGCCGCGCGCGGGCGAGGTCGGCGTATTTGCCGGTCTTGTGCGTTTGCAGGAAGACTTCGAAAGCTTTCTTGGTACCGATTGTTGCGACCATATTGAAGTCGGCCTCCACGTCGGCCTCGACTTCCTTTTGTTGGGCTGCCGCCTGAACGAGCAAAAGCAATTCGCCTTTGAGCGCGCCATAGACGAATGGTTCCTGCTTATTGGCAGTTTTGTTCAGGACCTCGTTGCGAACACGGCCGAAGGCCAATCGGATATCGAGTCCTGGAACGGTCAGGCTATTTAGAAGCGCCTGCGTGAACGGGCTGTGATCGCCATCGCCGTCCTCGGCGGGCCCTTGCTTGCAAGAATATGCGATCAACGTGTGATCGTCCGTCAGACTTTCGCGGCGGCGGGCTTGGTAGATCCCGGTTGTCGGATCTAGGCGCTGTCGCTTCATGGCCGGAAACGGATTATCGCGGCATGCATCGAGCATGATGATATTCAGCCGCCTCGACGTGCCGGCCGAATTGACGGAGTCGAAGAAGCGATCCAGCGAAACCGCTTCATATTGTGTATCGAGAATGTCTTCCAGCTTGGCGTCGACAGGGATGAGATAATTGGTCCCGTCCAATTCGAGGCCATGCCCGGCGTAAAAAATCACGGCGATATTGGCGTCTTGGGATTCGTCTGCGAATTTGCGGATTGCAGCCCGCATTTGAAGCAAGCTGAGATCACGATGGACCGCAACCTTGTCGAAGCCTGCGCTCTTCAGCAGAGCGCCTACTGCTTCGGCGTCCTTGGCGGGCTGTCGGAGCATCGGCGCATTTGCATAGGCTGAATTGCCAATCACAAGTGCAACGCGTTGATCGGCGATGGCCTCGCGCTGACTGGCAAGCGTGAGGAGCCCAAGGCAGAGAAGTACTAACACCCGAAACATTCGGTTTCCCCCTAAACCCGAAAACCTACCGTAAGACCGTCGCCCCGGACAGGCGGCAAGGTTGGCATTGTAGCCCTAAACCGGAATGACATTGGTAGTCCCCTGCGGGCAGGTAACGGCCGCCAGCCTCCCATTCCGGCAGCGAAATTAAAAATATCTTCAACGCTATTTTCGCCGGAATGACAGGCCTTCCCGCCGTTTTGTGGATACGGACGGGGTAGAACGCAAAAGGGGATGTCATGACGGGGTTCATCGGCTACATCGCGTCGGCAATGGTACTGCTGACGTTCATCACCAAAGACATGCGAAAATTGCGCTTCATTGGGATTCTCAGCAATGTTGCGTTTATCGGCTACGGCGCACTCGCTTGGCTCCCGCCGATCTTGTGTTTGCACCTGTTGCTGCTGCCGTTGAACATCGTGCGGCTGATGGAGCTACAGAAGACCACCTCGGTCCCGGCCCTGGATAACACGGCAATCGCCACTTTTTAGGTCCCGGGGGTATGAGGGTGAACCCTTCATACCCAAGAAGTAGGCCCCGGCACCCGCGGTGGAGCAAATGACAATGCCAAGAACGTTCAATACCTTTTTGTTAGTCCTATCGCTTCTGGCGCCTGTATCGTGGGCACACGCCAACCACATTGTTCAACTGAAACAGTCCGCCTTCGGATGTGCTGACAAAGCAGATTTGGAAAATCTCACGCGCTTGGTGAATGAGTTGCCGAAAGGTGCCTTCCGAACCGAGGCGGTCCGTACGTATGGCAATGCACATTGCATTCAGCTCTCGCGGGGTTTTGTTAGTATCGACCTGTGGGATGGAGCTTATGCTTGCGTACACCAGTCGCGACATTTTTGCGTATGGGTTCCGAGGGAGCTGATCGAGTTGTCGATCGTGGATGATGGCGTTTTATAACTATATCGTTGCGCGATAGCCGAATAAGTCAGGCGGCATGATTGCGCGCACGGTAATTCGAGCCTGTGCCTGTCGTAAATAAAATGCGGACATATTGGTGATGCAGCCCGCCCAGGACCGGACGGTAAAGAAGGTGACCGACGGTCGAGTTAGGAAAGGACGAGGGGAGAGAATCGCTGATGTCGCGCTTGCATTCGATCATGGTGGCGGCGCTGTTGCTCTCGGCAACCCCCGTTCTTGCCGGAGATCCAAGCGTCGCAAGTGACGCACAGCGGCTCATCGGCATCGCCACGATGATGCCGGACGGTACCATCGTGCTCGATCTCCATGGTGGTCGGGAATCGAATTACGCCATGGGTCATTTTGAATATCCGCCGACCCATAAGGATTACGACGCTATGTTGAAGCATCTAGGCGGCCTAGTGCCCGGACAAAAAAAAGGAGTGCCACCGTGGCCCTAGTCCTATGATGAATGGATTCGGAGCTTAAATTAGGGCACTACCCGCTGGTCATACGAAAGCAAGACTTTTTGCATAGAGCTGTTCTAGCAGGCCCCTGTCGAGCACATATTCCGTAACCCATCATTCTGCGAATCCAGCTTAATCGCCGGATGAGGTATTCGGTAAACAGGTTGGATGAATGCACCTAAGTACAATATTGCTTAGCGCCGAAAAGCCACCATATTTCAAAAATTGATTATGAATTAAACGACACAATCAAGCCAGCGTGACTATGGGAGGTCAAGAAATGGATCCCAAACTCACCATATTCTTCCTGCTCATCGGGACGATTATTGTCATTTCACGTCACGACGATGAAAATACGGCCAAAGTGAAACGCGATTTTGACAGCCAACTTTGGCTCAGTATCGTGCCGCGATGGCTTAAGTCGTAAGCGATGCGCAACCGGCTCCGACCGTTCTTGCGTGTAGCGAAAACTCCACCCGCGCCGAGCAATGTCCGCTTTCGGGGGTAAAGCGGACATATTCAGAATCTGAGCTTTTCTATCGAATTGCCAGAACTGACACCCGGTCATGCAGTGCTATCGAACTCGATCTCCGGCTCGTGTCTCCAGAAATCGGCCACTTTGCCGAAGATGCGCGGAGATTTTCGGCACTGTGAGCCGAGAAAATATCAATTTCGGGACCCAAGACTCTCCGGCTAATGCAAGAAGCCCGCCAACTGCGGGCTTCTTGGCGACATGGTAGGGGAAAGCTCTGGAGACCGGACTGGTTGGCTGGGGCGGCAAGATTCGAACCGCGAAATTCCCTTTTCAAAAACAGCCTTTGAAACTACGCGAGAAATCAGGGCAGTTTAAGCAAAATACTGCGCCAGAGATTTCTCGCAAGAAAACTGCACAAGCTGGAATGACACCTTTTCGACTTATCCTCCCCCAAAATTCAAAATATCTTGGATTGCGCGACCCGCTTGGAAACGGTCGTTCAGACTGCCGCCCTCCCAAGTTGGATTCGAACCAGTCTCCGATCAGGTTGCCTCGAAAATGGGAATTTAGGGCCACGGCCACAGCATCTTCCGCTAATTGGCCATATCCTCTGGCCGCGAGAGGCCCTGGGCTTTGCCTAGATAGGCCCGTATCACGTCCGAGTTAGCAAAAACGGCATCGGAGGACCCCTCAGCGATCGTCCGGCCATAGTTCAGAACATGAATCCGGTCGGCAAGATCAGCCACCATCTGCATATCATGCTCGATCCAGACCATTGCAATTCCGAGCTGGTGTTTAATGCGTAGGATAAAGCGCGCCAGATCCTCCCGCTCGTCGCGGTTCAATCCGGCGGAAGGCTCGTCAAGCAGCAGCAATGCCGGCTCAAGAGCGAGAGCGCGTGCAAAGCCGATAATTTTCTGTGTGCCGAACGGCAAGCCGCCGACGGGCCTGTGGCGATAACGCTCAAGCTCTACGAAATCGATGATTCTCTCCGCCGCCTCGCGCTGGCGCACTTCTTCCCGGCGGACGCTGGGCAAGAATAACATTTCGGAGATTGGACTGGTGCGAATGTGCAAGTGCCTACCGATAAGCAGGTTTTCCAAGACCGTCATTTGCGGAAACAATTCGCCGTGCTGGAACGTGCGTGCGATTCCAAGCCCTGCGATTTCGTGCGGCGTTCGCCCGCTGATGTTTTCGCCACGAAAGCTGATGGCGCCCTCACCGCGATAGATACCGCTGATGCAGTTGAGCACGCTGGTTTTTCCGGCGCCGTTGGGACCGATTAGCGCCAGCAATTCTCCCGCGTCGACGCTAAGAGAGATGCCGTCGAGCACCACTAGGCCGCTAAAGCGTAGCCGCAACGATTAATCGCGAGCTCAGCCATACCACCTCCGCGTGCGGCGATACTGCTTTACGGATCGATAGCTGCGGCGATCGCTGCCGGAAGTTTGCCCGAGGTAGAATTCTTGGATATCGCCGTGCGCGCGCAGTCGGGCCCCCTCGCCATCGAGGACAACCCGGCCGTTTTCAAGCACATAGCCGTAATCGGCGACGTCCAACGCGATCGCGGCGCTCTGCTCGACGATGACAATGGTGATGCCGAGCTCACGGCGGATCTGCGCCAACCGGCCGATTAAATCTTCCACCATGACCGGCGCGAGGCCGAGCGACAGCTCATCGACCAGCAACAATTCAGGCCGGCAGACCAGCGCGCTGGCGAGCGCCAGCATTTGCCGTTCACCGCCTGACAGCAATCCGGCGGTTCTTGTGCGCAGATCCGCAAGGCGAGGAAAGAACTGATACGCAAGATTTTCGCTGTCGCGAAGATTGTGCCGCGAGTGCGCGAATGGCGCCGCCAAATTCTCGACAACCGTGAGATTCGGAAACACCTTGTCGCGCTCGGGTACGAGGGCGATGCCAAGTCGGGTGATCTCATTCGGCTGAAGGTTCTCAATACGCTTGCCGTTGAATGTGACGCTACCATCCGTCACTCGGGCATCATCGATGCCGAGGAAGCCCGAGATCGCGCGCAGGGTTGTCGACTTGCCGGCGCCATTGGTTCCGAGGATGGCGACGATCTGGCCCTTTCGCACCGACAGACTGATGCCCTGCACCGCAGTGATAGTGCGGTGATACACGACCTCCAGCTTTTCCACCGTGAGCAGCGAGAGCTCGCTCATTTTCCAGCCCCCGCAACTGGCCGGTGCCTGAAAGGCCATAAAAGGAAATAGGTCTGCACCCGATGCCAGATGCCGACGAGCCCGAGCGGTTCAAACAACAGAAACAAGATCATCACCGCGCCGAATGCGGCGTAATTAACCGCGAACAGAACGCCTGCATAGCTCTGCGCGTTCGGCAGCTTCTGCAGCGCAGCTTCGATCAGATAGGGGAACAGCGTCACGAACACGGCGCCGAGCAATGCGCCGAGCAATGATCCCATGCCGCCAACAATGATCATCGCGACATATTGAATCGACAGAAACAGCGAGAACGCCTCGACCGAGACGAAGTGACGATAGTAAGCAAACAAGGCTCCTGCCACGGCCGCCATGGCGGACGAGATCACAAAGGCCAGCAGCTTGTAGCCCGCAACATTGATACCGAGCGCCTCGGCGACGGTCTCGTGCGCGCGAATGGCGCGCCAGGCACGCCCGGTTCGGCTGCGTAGCAGATTGATGCAAATCAGCAATGTCGCGGCCGCGGCCACCAGAAGGACGAAGTACCACACCCGGCCATTGGTGATCGCATAGCCGCCGATTGTCGGCGGATCGATAATGATCCCGGTCGAAAAGCCGCGTTTGCATTCGTACTCGCCACCGAGATAAACGACGACGAAATGAAGCGCGAGCGTGGAGACAGCGAGATAAAGTCCGCGCAAACGGAGCGACGGCAGTCCAAACACGATTCCGAGCAGCGCTCCGACGACCGCCGCGGCCGGCAGCGTTACCCAGAACGGAGCGTTGAATTCCCGAAACAGAATACCGGCGGTAAACGCCCCTGCCGCGAGCAGGCCAGCGTGGCCGAGCGAAATCTGTCCGGCATAGCCAGTGAGCAGCATCAATGAGAGCGAGCCGATCGCCGCCAGAAATACCTGGCAGGCGAGATCGAGATAGAACGCGGTGGCGAGAAAAGGAAACGCGGCCAGCATGACGGCAAACACCAGCAGACTTCACGCGTTCCAGCCGTGTCTGCGTCAGCGCAAGGTCCTGCGCATAATCCGTGCGAAAATAGCCGCTCGCGCGCGGCATACCTCTAGACACGGTCGAGCTCCTCGCGCGTTCCGAACAACCCCCACGGGCGCACGATCAGCATCGCGATCAGCACCAGGAACGGCACCACGTCCGACAACAGCGGATCGATATATTGGATCGACAGCACCTCCGCTGCGCCGATGATCAGCGCCCCGATCAAGTGCACCGACAAGACTGTCGAGTCCGCCGACGAGAGCCGCGGGAAATGCCTTCAAGCCGATGACCGTCATCGTGCTGGTGAGGCCGGAATCGAGCGCGATCAACATTCCGGCCAGCGAGCCGGTCAATGTCGACAGCCCCCATGCCAGCGCGTAAACCGCATGAAGATTGATGCCGCGTTGCGCCGCCAGCAATGGATTCTGGCCGGCGGCGCGCATCCGGACACCCCATCGGCCGAAACGTAGAAAGACGAACAAGCCCCCGTAAACCAGAGCCGTCGTCACCAGCACAAGGATGGCGGCGAAGGTCGAGATGCGTCCGCCGCCGGAAGGGCGATCGCCGGATTGTCGAAGCCGAGCGCCTGTCCGGGATATTGCTGCTGCGCCGACCAGAACAGCACCATCAGGCCGCGCAGCAGAATGCCGAGCGCCACCGTGGTGAGGACTGCCGCGAGCACCATTTCGCCTGTCATCTTCCGCATCAGAAAGAGATAGACCAGCACGCCGACCGTCAGGCTCAGCACCACTGCGGCGGCGATGGCCGCCGCCGGACTGCCGGCGAAGCTGCTGCCGTCGCCAGCAGCAGATAGGCCCCCAGCATCATCAACTCGCCATGCGCGAGATTGAGGACGCGGCTGACGCGATAAATCAGAACGTAGCCGCAGGCGATCAGCGCATAGATCGCCGAAAGCACGACGATGTTGACGGCAAGCTGCACGAAATATCCTGCGACGAGGGCCTTGAAATGCGCCCGGCCATCGGCCGGGTGCTGTTGGCGACTGCGAGTGGTCGGCTACTTCACGTCGTAGGAAAACCAGTCCTTCACCAGAGCGATCTTGGAGCCGTCCCATTTGTAGACGCGATAGTACTGCTTGGTGCGGAAATGGTTGTCCTTGGTCCATTCGATCGGTCCACCGCGCAGACCCTTGAGATCAACCTTCAGGTTCTGCATCGAGGCCTGGACCTTGGCCGGCGTCGCGGGCCAGCCGACGCCCTTCAGCGCGGCTTCGATCACCATGCCGGCAATCCAGCCTTCGGTCATCTGCTCGGCCGGATACTTGCCGCCAGCCTTCTGCGCCGCATCGGCGATTTCCTTCTGGATCGGCAATTTGTCTTCGAACAGCGCATTGGCGCCGACGACATACAGACGGCTATCCTTGAGGCGCTTGAGTTCGCCCTCGGCTTCCAGATGCGACCAGGTGATGTAGTCGCCTTTCCAGTCCAGACGACGCAACGCCTCGAAGGTGCGCACCTGCGTTACCCACGGCGCCCAGGAAAACACCCAGTTGGCGCCGGCATCCTTCAGCTTGGTCGCGAACGGCGTGTAGTCGGCGGTCGGCGGCGGAATGATCTCTTTGTCGACCGCGGTCATGCCGAGTTCGGGCGCCTGTTTCGGCAAATTCCATCTCGCCGCGCGACAGCGGAATCGCCATGGCGGCAAAGCCGATCTTCACTGGCTCCTTCGCTGATTCCTTGACGAAGGCAAGCGCGGCGCGGCTGTCATAGGTCGAGGCGAACGCCGTGGTGCAGAACTGGCCTTCATTGGCCGGCGGATAAACCTCCTTCGGGCAGACCGAGCTGGCGAACACCAGCGGCACACCGGCGCTCTTGGCCTCGGCCACGACCGGGGCGTAGGTCGAGGACAGGCTCGCGTTGAGCAGCAACACGACATTGTCCTGCGTCAGCAGCTTCTTGGCGTTCGCGGCAGCCTTCGACGGTTCGGCCGAGTCGTCCTGGATGATGAGATTGATCTTCTTGCCGTTGATGCCGCCGGCGGCATTGACCCGGTCGATATAGATGCGAAGCGCATCGACGGCGGGCGCATAGGTGCTGGCCGGCGGCCCGGTGAGCGCGGCGGTGATCCCGACCACGTAGGCATCCTGCGCCAGTGCCGGGCTGAATGCTCCGGCCGTTAACGCGGCAGCGGCGACGATCAGTGAACGCATGAGCTTTCCCTCCGTTGGATTTTATCGTTGGTCGAAATTCATCCGCGCGATCATGCACGCAAGACATCCCCCACTTCGCCGGCCAGCAGACGTCCCTCGCTGTCGTCGTACATGGCCTCGACCAGCGGCTTGAACCGCTCGTACATTTGCGTGCGTTTGATCTTGCGCGTGGGTGTCACCGGCTCGCCTTCTTCCTCGGGATCGAGCGCCTTCGGCAGAATGCGAAACGCCTTGATCTGCTCGACGCGCGCAAATTCGGCATTGGCTTTATCGAATTCGCCCTTGATCAGCCGCACGACTTGCGGCTTTTCGGCTAGATTGGTGAAGCCGGTATAGGCAATGTCGTTGCGGCGGGCCCAGTCGGAGACCATGTCGAAATCGATTTCGACCAGCGCGGTGAGGTATTTGCGGCCGTGACCGAACACCACCGCCTCGGAAATATACGGGCTGGCGCGCAGAATATTCTCGATAAACGAAGGCGATATCGTCTTGCCGCCGGATGTCACGATGAAATCGCGCGCGCGGTCGATCAGGCGTAATGCACCGTCCGTCCATTCGCCGATGTCGCCGGTGCGCAACCAGCCGTCTTCGTGTTTGACGGCACGCGTTGCGCCTTCGTTGTGCCAATAGTTTTCGAACAGATCGGGACTGCGCACCAGAACCTCGCCGTCATCGGCGAGGCGCACGTCCCAGCCATCCGGAGCGGTGCCGACATTGCCCGGTCGCGGAAACTGACCACGTTGCCCTGCAATAATGCCGCCCGCACTCTTCCGTCTGGCCGTAAATTTCCAGAACGTTGACGCCGTACATCTGCCAAAGCGCCATCGTCTCGGGCGGCAATGGCGCGCCGCCGCAAATGACGAACTCCAAACAATCAAAGCCGAGCTTGTTCAGAATCGGACGAAATACCGCCGCATGACAGGCTCGGTATGCTGCCTCGTCCGCTCCGGCCACGGTGCCATCCCAGAGTTTGCGTACATGACGCCGGGCAAGGCGCATCGCGAACTCGTAGCTTGTGCGCTTCAGTTTCGAGGAATTGGCAATACCGACGACAATCTGCGCGGCAAATTTTTGCAGATAGCGCGGAACGGTGAAAAGCACGGTGGGAGCAACCTCAAACATCGTGGTCGCCAGATCTTCCGAATCCTCTCCGAAATGCGGCACGAGCCGAGAGATCAGCGGCAGCGTTACGGCGATGTCGCGCCCGAGAATATGGCAGAGCGGCAGGTAAGCAACGGTCCGGTGCTGTTTCTCCGCAAATGTCGGATAGTGGTCAACGATATTGGCGGTCGCGGCGAGATGCTTGCCATGGGTGATGAGCGCGCCCTTTGGATGGCCGGTGGTGCCGGACGTGTAAACGATGAGTGCTGGATCGCGCGCGCTGACTTGCGCGACCTGCGCCCCCAGCCAATCAAGATCGCTTTCCGCCGGACCAACCAGCTTTTCGTAGCTCATCAGCTTGGGATGATCGTAATCGAACATCGCCGAATCGTCGATGACGATGACGACCCGCATATCCGGCAATCGGTCAATGATCGGTAGTATCTTGTCGACATATTCCTGATCTTCCGCGATGAAGATCACCGCGCCGCCGTCGCGCAGCTGATATTCGACTTCGGCGGCGGACGCGGTCGGGTAGATGCCGTAGACGATTGCGCCGAGCGACTGCGATGCGAGATCGCAGATCATCCACTCCTCGCAAGCGTCCCCCATGATGGCGACGCGCTCGCCTTTCGTCAGGCCGATGCCGGAAAGCGACCTCGCGGTTCGCGCCACCAGCAAAGCGTAATCGCGAAAACTCCGTTCGCGATAAATACCAAGATGCTTCGAGCGGAATGCTACCCGATCCGGAATACTGCGTGCGCGCTCGCATAGCAGCGACGGCGCCGTCCGGTTGCGCAAGGCGTCTCGTGTGATCGCTTCCTTGTCGACCATCACTCTGCCCTTTTGGAGCATTTCCTAAAATATCCTACAACCAAACCGACGCTAAATTCTATAGATCTATCAAATTTAATGGGAGCCAATTATCGTTGGCGGTCAAGCCCATCGAGCACGAGGGAAACGAATTCGTTGCCGATCCGCTCTATGGACGCATCTTCTTTGCCGTACCAGCTGGAAACGCCATTCGCCAAACCCAGAATCGCCAGCGTTGTCAGCCTGGGGTCGAGGTCGCCGCGAAACTCCCCCCTGCGCATGCCGTCGCGAATGACGGTTTCAAAGATTTTCTCGAGCCCCCGCGACCATTTGCCCACCCGGCGGCGGCTGCGATTGGGCAAGAATTGGCGTTGCGTAAGAAAGACACGAACGAAATTGCCGCGGTCCAAAATGGGCACCATATGGGCCCGGATCAACCCTGCCAGCCTTTCCCGGGCCTTTCCCGGTCCGGAGGCGATCGCCTGTGCCGTTTCGAAAAAGCCAGCCACGCCTTGAATACAGACAAGCTCCAGAGCGGCTTCCTTGGACGGGACGTAGTAATAAAGGCTCGCCTGGCGGATGTGCAGGATGTCGGCGATATCCTGCGTGGTCGCGCCGTGGTACCCGCGCTCGGCAAAGACCTGGGCCGCCGCCTCGATGATCTCGACAGAACGACGATGCGTATTTCGCTTTGAAGAGGTGCCTGGACGCGCTGAATCCGTGCGCCCGCCCGGCTTGCGCCGCCGCATGCTTGCGTTGACAGGTCGGGTCGATCTAGATTTCATCTATAATCCTATAGACGAGGCATGCCAGCTTACCCGGGAAGCGCTCATGATCAATAACCCAAGAGGCCGTCCGCCATTTCGCGCCGACCATGTCGGGAGCCTCCTGCGTCCGCCCGTCCTGCGGCAAGCCTTCAAGGACTATTTCGCCAAGCGCATCGACGATGCCCATTTTGCACAAATCCAAGACCAGTGCATCCGGGATGTGGTGAAGCTGCAAGTGGACGTAGGACTGGAGGTCGTGACCGATGGCGAATTTCGGCGTGGCTCGTACTGGAGCCGCTTTGTTGAGCGTATCGATGGCTTCGTCATCAAGCCTGCTGTCTTTAAATTTCGTGACGATCATGGCCATGAAGTGGAATTCACCGCGCCCTATGCGGCCGCCAAACTTCGCCGCGCGCAGCCGTTGGCACTCGACGAATTCACCTTCCTGAAAAATGTGACAAAGGCTACGCCGAAGATCACGCTTCCCTCGCCTTCGACCATGCATTTCTACCGCTGCACAGATTTTGCCGACAAGAATGTGTATTCGAACGTGGAATCGTTTTTCGCAGATCTTGGTCGTATTTTCCGCGAGGAGATCGCTGACCTCGCGAAAGCCGGCTGCCAATATATTCAACTCGATGAAGTTGCTATCGCCCTGTTATGCGACCCTGCAATCCGAAAAAAAGTCGAGGACGCGGGACAGAAACCGGATCACCTAGTCGATTTGTATATTGAAACCCTCAACGGCGCCGTCGCCGGAGCGCCGGCGGGCGTGTCGTTCGGCGTGCATATGTGCCGCGGCAATTTCAAGGGTCATTATCTCGGAACCGGCGGATATGAATCGGTCGCGGAGCGATTTTTCTCCCGCACAAAAGTGAACCATTTTCTGCTTGAATACGACACGGAGAGAGCAGGAGATTTTAAGCCGCTCCGTTTTGTCAAAGACAAGGGCGTAGTGTTGGGCCTTGTCAGCAGCAAGACCCCTGCTCTTGAGGGTATCGATGTCCTCAAGAGACGCATCGGTGAGGCAACGCAATATATTGATCTCGATCGGCTAGCGGTCAGCCCCCAATGCGGCTTTGCCTCTACCGTTGCAGGCAATCCCGTCACCGAGGCGGATGAGCGGGCTAAATTGAAGCTAGTCGTAGATGCCGCGAAGGCAATCTGGCACTGACCCGAGATATCTCCGCTGTTGAGTCAGCATTGGGTCTTAAGCGGACTCGAATATCGAACTACAGCTACGCCGTAAGCTGAAAAGTAGGCACGTTAGGACTGCCGTCTCGCCACGCAGTGCGATCGAACCCAGTCTCCGGCTCGTTTCTCCAGAAAACGGCCATATTGCCGAAGATGCGCGGAGATTTTCGGCACAGTGGGCCGAGAAAATATCAATTTCGGGACCCAGAGACTCTCCGGCTAACGCAAGAAGCCCGCCAACGGCGGGCTTTTTAGCGACATCGTAGGGAAAATCTCTAGAGACTGGACTGGTTGGCTGGCGCCGCAGTGCAGATTGCCCCCTGCTCTGCTCACTTTCCCTGCTAACAGGGAATTTTACAGGGAATTCTGAAAAATCCTGACTTCTGGCGCACCAGAGACTCCAAATGGTGCCGTTATTGCGGGCCTTCCGATGCGAATTCCCTACTCAACGGAACAGGGAATTATTTTGACGGAGCAGGGAATTCTGGCGCAGGAGCAGGGAATTTTACCTGTCTAAACTGAAATCTGCTTCGGATGAGATTTTCGGAAGGGACAGGGATCGCCATTTTTGCAGCGAAGCATTTCAACCGACAAGAAGCGCGGCACAGGCATCGACCTGTGACGGCAGCATCGTTCTTGCGGGAAACAGAGAGTCGGGATCGGCGGCGGCCTGGCGACATTGCAGCGCGCAGGTGATCAAGCTGACGTCGAGCCGCGCCGGGCGTGCTTCGCTCAGAAACGCCACGGCGGCCTCGTTCGAGCCGATGCGGCCTGTCATCCAGCTGTAGCAAAACCGCCCCGGATAGAGGAGTGTCCGCAGATACGCCTTGTGATCCTTCGGCTCGAGCATTTCAGATGCCGCGAAGCGTTGCGCGTTTTCTGTCCAGAGCGCAAACGGCGCGCCGCGTAGGTAACGCTGGGTCTCTTCCAGCGTGGGTCGTGCCGGCCGCACGCACTCGCGCTCCATCAACACGACCGCATGATCGAGATAATCGATTCGATCCAGTGGCAGAAATCGGCCGAGACAGAACTGCCGGTCGGTCCAAAACACGGAAAGTTTGGGTCCCCAATCGGCCGACAGCGCAGCCGCCTCGCTTCGCACGCGATCGAGCTGCTGTGTGGACAGTCCCGCCTCCGTGACCAGCGCCATATCGACGTCGCTGTAGCGTCGGCTGAATCCGGCGTGGGCAAGGCTGCCAATGAGATAGGCTCCGAGCAACTCGGTCCCGAGCGCCGCCTGCCAATATGGGACGAGGCGACGAGCAAAATCGACCGCCGCGGTTCTGGCCACTTCGTTGGGATCGGCGTCCGTCCATCGATGACACGGGCCGCAGGGGCGCCGTCTGATCGCCAATATCGATTTTGGTTGGCACGCTCATCGTCTCGCTGCCTGGCGGCTGGGTACAAGGGTTTGTCTCGATAGCTTAGATCTTGCCATTCGTATTTTCTCGAATCACAGCCAGTGTTGAGGCGAATGTCCGTACGATCATGAAGATGGTGAGATCCGCCGAACGGACGATATGGAATATTGACCCGGACCGGATCAGCCTTACCCAAGCTTGATATTGGCCGCCCGGATCACCTTGCCCCACTTCTCGGTTTCATCGGCGATGAGCTTACCGAAGTCAGTGGCTGAGCCCGAAAGCGTCATCCCGCCCAGGTCCACAAACCGCGCCTTTATCTTGGGATCCGCGAGGCCGGCGTTGACCTCCTTATTGAGTTTATCGACGATCTCGGCCGGCGTGTTCTTGGGCGCGCCGATTCCATACCAAGAACTCGCCTCGTAGCCAGGCACGAACTCGCCTACGGTCGGAATGTCCGGCAGTGCCTCCGAACGGGTCGATGTAGTCACCGCCAGCGCGCGCAGTTTGCCGGCCCTGACATACTCGATCGACGACGACGTGGACTTCGAACGTCACCTGCACTTGCCCGCCGAGCAGAGCGGTCAGCGCCTCCCCCCCACTTCGATATGGTACGTGCTGCATGTTGACGCCGGTCATCATCTTGAACAACTCGCCAGCGACATGGGGCGGGCTTCCATTGCCTGCCGACGCCATATTGATTTTGTCGGGATTGGCCTTGGCGTAGGCGATGAACTCGGGAACGGTCTTGACCGGAACCGCTGGATTTACCTCCATCACGTTGGGAACGCGGATGATACCCGCGACCGGCACGATGTCGCGGATAAAATTGTAATTGAGCTTGTCGTAGAGGTTCGCGTTGGTCGCGTTCGACAGCGAAACCAGGAGGAGCGTATAGCCGTCCGGAGGCGCGTGCACGGCTGCTTCAGTGCCGATATTGCCGCCAGCGCCCGACCGGTTCTCGATAATAAATGGCTGACCAAGCCGTTCTGACAGCCATTGCCCTATCAGGCGTGCGGTGATGTCGGTTCCGCCGCCGGGAGCAAAGCCTACAATCAAACGCACTGGCCGCGAAGGATAGGTTTGCGCCCATGCGATCCGCGACACGACAGGGAGAGCGGCAGCGCCCGCTGCCAGATGCAGAAATTGTCGGCGGAGAAGTTTCATGGTGTTCCCTCTATATTTGACAATATTGTATTGCGCGTGTCCGTCTTGAGCGGGTGCGTTCTGCGCTTCGCCTACTTGACTCGTTTCCATTTCAATTCATTTGCTCCTCCGGAGGCGGCGGCCTGATTTGCTATCGTTAGCTCGTCACCCGTGAGCGCGACGGCCCATATCCGGTTTGTGCCGTTATAATTCGGGAATGAGCTTCTCTCGATATGCTGGTTGAGCGTCTTGCCACTGTCGTCGAGCGAATAGGTACCAAAATATGAGTTGATGCCCTGGGCCACCGCCTTAAATTCGTCTACTGTGCCCTCCAGCCGATTGTTAGACGCGAGCTTGGGGATGTCAGACCGAATAATCTGCCAAGAAAAATGGCCAGCGCTGTCGGACATCAGCATCCCAGTCGCTTTGCCGCCGAACGGGTCGAACTTGGTGCCATCGGGCCGGGTATTGACTACCGACACCAGCGCCCAGGTTCCGGCCAGCTGTTCTTTAAGCGTCTTTTGCTGAGCGACGGCGTCGCCCGTGAGTGGCGCCAGTAGAAGTGCTGACACAGTAAGCGCAGCGAACACTTCCCATAAACGCGGCCGTATTGTCTTCGTTGTCATTTGATCCTCCCATTTGATTCGATCACGTCCATCGCGATCGACGTGAGTGGAGGATGCCTGAAGGCCGACCGAAAGACTTTGCACCAGCCTTGAATTGCTATTGAATTTACCTTGATTATTTCTCCTAAGACGCGGCTAATTCCATCGTCGTCATGCCGGCTAAACCGCGCGCTGCTGAATCTATAACTATCGTGTTTTCAGTAGCTTGCATGGGCGATAGCGAGCCGTGAAGCTGCTAAGGCTCCCTGAAACGATGCGTGCGCAGGGGATCATGGGGCACCGACGTGCAGTATCTGTTCGGAGACTATGCGCTCGACATCGACCGGCGTGAGCTGAAGCGCGGGTCCGATCTGATTTCGATCGGACCTCAAGTCTTTGATTTGCTGGTCTACCTTTTGCAGAACCGCGAGCGTGTGGTCAGCAAGGATGATCTGCTGGAGGCAGTCTGGCGTGGGCGAACCGTCTCGGAATCAACGCTCACCAGCCGTATCAATTCCGTGCGCAAAGCGGTTGGCGATAGCGGTGAGCGCCAGCGCCTGATCCGCACTCTCGCTCGTAAGGGATTCCGTTTCGTCGGCGAGGTCAGGGAAAAGCAGACATCGGGTGACCGCGGTTCCGCAAAATTACCAGTACCGATGAGACGCGACGAAGTAAGGGCATGCGCCAGCGCTGGCACTTCCCGACAAGCCATCGATCGCCGTTTTGCCCTTCCAGAATATGAGCGGGGATCCGGAACAGGAGTACTTCGCAGATGGTGTAGTGGAAGAGATCATTACGGCAATTTCGCGCATGCGCTGGCTATTCGTCATCGCGCGCAATTCGAGCTTTACCTACAAAGGTCGGGACGTGGACGTAAAAAAGGTCGGTCGCGAGCTGGGTGTGCGCTACGTGCTCGAAGGCGGCGTGCGCAAGGCGGCCAACCGGGTGCGTATCACGGGTCAGCTCATTGATGCGGCTACCGGCAGGCATCTGTGGGCGGACCGCTTCGAGGGTTCGCTCGAGGATATATTCGATCTGCAAGATCAGGTGACGGCGAGCGTGGTGGGCGCTATCGCGCCGAAGCTGGAGCAGGCCGAGATCGAGCGGGCCACGCGCAAGCCGACCGAGAGCCTCGACGCCTACGATTACTATCTACGCGCGATGGCGAGCTTGTATCAGTGGACCAAGGAGTCCAACAACGAAGCGTTGCGGCTACTCTACAGGGCGATCGAACTCGATCCTAATTTTGCCTCTGCCTATGGTGTAGCAGCGTGGTGCTACGTCTGGCGCAAAACGCAAGGTTGGGTAACCGATGGCGCGCAAGAGACTGCCGAAGCCACGCGGTTGGCCCGGCGCGCGGTGGAGTTGGGCAAGGATGATGCGATCGCGCTATCTGCAGGCGGGTACGCGCTTGCCCACGTCGCCGGCGACCTAGACGGCGGCGTTGCCTTCATCGAACGGGCTCTCGAACTCAATCCGAACCTAGCGGGGACGTGGCTCAACAGTGGTTGGGTGAGAGTTTGGCTAGGCGAACCGGAGGTGGCAATTGAGCATTTGGCTCGTGCCATGCGCCTAAGCCCACTCGATCCGATCCTTTTTCGGATGCAGGGCGCAATCGCGTCAGCGCATCTCTTCGCAGGCCGCTATGATGAGGCATCGTCGTGGGCGGAAAAGGCGTTACGGGAGAATCCGAATCTTCAACAAGCACTACGTGTCGTAGCAGCAAGCCATGCGCTCGCCGGGCGGCTTGAGGATGCGCAGAAGGCCGGTGCCCGCGTGCGTCTACTCAATCCCGACTTGCGCATTTCGAATATGAAGGATCTGCTTCCAACATTTCGTCGACCCGAGGATCTCGCCAGATACTTAGAGGGCCTCCGAAAGGCGGGGGTGCCGGAGTGATCGAATGATTGGCGTAATGTCCGCTTTTGGCACTTAGCGGACAATCCAACCGCACCCGCGTTTGTCCGCTTTTGGATGAATGCGAACAAAGTTGGATTCTTGACTCGCGATAGTTTGTCCGCTAATGACCCTTATCAGAGATAGTTTGGCCCCTCTTAAAACGCCTGCACGGGGGATACATAGCGGCGAGCTCTTTGCCCTCGAGATAAATCACTCTTGAGGTAAGCCCGCCATGCTTGGTAATCCAGCGGCGGATTTCCTCAGGATAGAATAACCAAAAAACGGCCGTGCCGAGAGGGTCCCATATCTGGCGTGTACCAAATCCCATCCACGCCGTATGAAACCCGAGCCGTGCTTCATTGGTAAAGCATCGCCGCTCCTTCGCCAGCAGACCTAGCGCCAACGTACAGGCGGAGAGGCAGTCCCCGTCGAATACGACACGCTCACCGCGCAGTTGCAGATACAAATATTTGGCGATGTATTGGGGGATATTACCGCCACCATCATTTTTGATGAGTACTTCGCTTTTGGCTTGCTCCGCGCTGCAGGAAATACCCACAAACACAAGAGAAATTAACAATGCCCACCTTGTGGCTCGCATGAGGGTAACCTGACGGCCTTTTTGAACCAGCGCGATGAAGAGATTATTGCATTTGGGTGGTCTTATCCGGTTTTTTTGCAAAAATTTTTGGCATTTTGTGTAAAAGGGTGCCTACGAGAAGGAAAATTTCTCACGAGAACTCCTATTCTAATAGCGCTAGGGTGGGAAATTCCGGACCCAGTTTCAGATTTACCCTCGACCATTCACGCCATGGCCATTTGTTTCTATCAGACGCTCGCTCGCAAGCCGGTAGCGGAACCTGAACCATAGCCAACCGCGCAGCCTTGACAGAGGCCTAGCAAAGTCTGAGGCTATACATGTGAAGTCAGGCACGGAGGTTTTGTATGGTACCACCGGGTCAGAATGCCGCGATGATTGCTGTCGCAGACGCTCGGGCGCTAGCATAGCGGGAATACACGGACGGCACGCCGGGAGCGGCTCTCGCGGGTCGCATCAGTTGGGCAAGACCCCAATTTGGCCGCTCTCGACGCGCACCTTGCCAATCTTCCAAAGTCTCAATCAGTCTCCGCATCATTCCATCTTTGGGTCCACAGGGTTATGTCGCCCATGGCATATTGCGTCATTTCGTTGCGCTGAAAAAATTGGTCGCTAATGGCACTTAGTGGACAATCCAACCGCACCGGCGTTTGCCCGCTATTGGGGCAACAGCGGACATTGGCCAGCAGCAACCCAAACTCGATTTATGAGTACACTTCCTTATCAGCCAGGGCGCCTTATTCAAACTAACTATTCCCGGCATCGGAACCTTTTTGTTCATGCCGCAGTTCACTTCATTAGCGGCGCCCCGCAGGGGAAAGCCCCTAGTGAACAATAACCGGGACGCCCGGAGAAGTCCTGGTTGTCCCCAACTGGGGCTCTCTCTTGATGGGCATAGGATCGGTGTCCCCTATTATTCTCGACTCTGTCTCGGTAAAGGCGCAGCTTAAAAACAATCGAAACGCCAACTCAAAGTGTTCGATTTTTTAATCCAACCTTTCAACCGGGACCCTTTTGAGCGTTCCGTTCCCTCGCTCCGAAGCGTGTCGGGCGAAAGGAAATCAAATGCGCACCCTCGTCGAGCCGCCGCCCTCGTCGCGTTGCGACCTCTGTGGTGCCGAGTTGCGACTAAAGCTGATTGAGTTAGCCAACCGTGCCCTTGAGTTGGACCGGCAGATATTCGTCTGCGCGGAGTGCGGCCGTGAGCAGTCGTGTGCTGTGACCCATAACCACACCGTGCGTCATACGCCGGACCCCAAGGCGGCTTAGCCAAACGATTGCGTTCATCGCGCCCCTACCAGGTCGATAGGCTACACCGCGCAGCGGGCCACCTTCGCTGAATTGCAGTTTCCATGACGCCCAGACACCGGGTTCCAACCCGGCGAGGTTTGTCTTAGATGGTGGAAAGTTCGAAGAAATATAATCGCCCTCTGTCCGCTTCTGGCACTTAGCAGACAATCCAGCCGCACTCGCGTTTGTCCGCTATTGGAGTAACAGCGGACATTGGTCGGCACTGGCGCGGAATGGGTCGGTCGCGAATTACAAAAAACGGACAACGCAAATTCAATACTATCGAAACATTGTTAGTAAAACCCACGCTAAGACAAGCGCAACCGCGTTAGCTATCCCGAAATTCAACGGGCGGCAGGGGCGTACGGTCGACCTGCAGGTGAAAAATATCAGGACGTGCGTAGTGACCGGTCACATCGAGAGAACGGCGGGATCGCGGAGCCGCTGATGGGTCGATGTCGCAGTAGAGCGCCGTCTTGTCCCGGTTGCGCGGACCAGCATCGACCTTGCCGAACGGCCGAACGATTAAGGCTCCTCCATCGCATAACCATTCGTCGTCGTCAGTAAAGAGACGATCTCGGCCTGGAAAAGTCTTGGGTATGTCGCCTGCTTGAATGGCCGTGCCTGTGGCGACGACCCAGCAGCCGCCTTCGCGCGCGATGTGCCGCATACTGGCGATCCATTCCTCGCCGCAGTCCCACGTCGGCGCGACAAGAATTTCCAAGATTCTGCGCGTACAAAGCATAGCGTGCGAGCGGCATGTAATTTTCCCAGCAGATCAGACATCCGATGCGACCAACAGGCGTATCGACGACACGCAGGCCCCGAGCATCTCCGCGTCCCCACACCATACGTTCGGGATTGGTAGGCAAGAGCTTACGATGACAATTTAGAATTGCGCCGTCGGGGCCGATGACAACAACGCTATTGAACAGCGTCGTGCCACTAAATTCGGAGTTCTAGTTCGTGCAGCCCGCAGACAACAGTGAGCCCGTATTTTTTGGCCGCCTCAGTCAGCGGCTTGAGGTCGCCACGCGCGATATCGACCGCCTGTTCGCGCAGCTGCGCGTGTATTTCACCGGCGAGCGCCATGTCGGCGCCCGGCTTGAGCCGCCAGATCCAGGTTGGATAACCTGGGATATAGGCTTCCGGAAAGACAACAAGCTTAGCGCCGGCCGCCGCCACGTCGGACATATGTTGCAGCATGCGGGAAACTGTCGCTGCTCGGTCGAGCAAAATCGGAGGCGCCTGCACAACTGCGGCTTTGACGGACATGCGAGTCTCCCCGCAAAGTTGAAATCAAAAATCGAGCCTAGCATGACCGCAGCACACCGAAATCATGCTGCAACAGGATGACGACCACTTCCAACCGCAAAGGAGTATCCTGGGCTGGCTATTCCGCTATTGGCACTTAGCGGACAATCTCGGCACCGCAACATTTTGTCCGCTATTGGACAAGAGCGGACAAACGTGAAGTTTTGGCCCGCGATGCTTTGTCCGCTAATGACCCAAAGCGGACTTCATCTCCGTTCGACGAAGAAGAACTGGCTATGTTCGTGGCAACAAACATAGCCAGGTCGGATTTGTATACTTGCCCGGGATCGCTATTGCGTGGTGGACGCAAGCGGTACATTCCCTTTCGGGATCACATAGACGGCAACCGGTGTCGCTGCGTGTCCATCCCTGCGGTCCACATGGAACGTGCACGCGTGAACTTTCACTATTCCGCTATCCAGCAACTCCTGCAGGTTGCCGGTCTGGCCATAAACCAACTCAGCGTCGGCCAAGTAAATGAGATTGGGGTCAGGTTGACGGTGGTAATCGGCGGTCGACCCGCCTGCCTTGGGCAGAGCCAGCACGACGTTGAAACCGGCGTTCGGCACATCGATCTTCTGTAAGTCCGCTTCCTGCTGTTGGGCATTGACCGCGCTGGAGCCAAGAACGACGAGCGCTGCACAAATCGAGATGTATTTGAACATGGCATCCTCCATTCGATGGATCGCGGTGATCGCGACCGATGCGAAGGAGGATGGCGCGCGGCGGACGCAATGACTTTGCAGGACGCTTCGGCGGCCCTTGGAATTAGCTTGTTTATTCGTCCAAAATTCCGTGAAGGGGCGTACGGAATTGGTGTTAATGACGTGCTTTCAATAACTTGTCCGAGTGCTACGATTGGCCAGGGTGTTTGCTGGCGGGCTCCCTGAATGCCACAAGGCACAAGGGTTGTGGGGCGATTACGTGCAATTTTCATTTGGCGATTATGCGCTCGACGTTGACCGGCGTGAGCTGAAACGAGGGTCCGAGCTGATTTCGATTGGACCGCAAGTCTTCGACCTGCTGGTCTATCTCGTGAAGAACCGCGAGCGTGTGGTCAGCAAGGATGATTTGATCGAAGGCGTTTGGGGTGGGCGGATCGTTTCCGAATCAACGCTGACAAGTCATATCAACGCGGTCCGCAAGGCCGTCGGCGACAGCGGCGAAGAGCAGAGCCAAATCCGCACAATTGCCCGCAAGGGCTTCCGTTTCGTCGGCGACATCCGGGAGGCGCGACCGCCGAATGATGGCGGCTCCACGAAACTGCCGCCTCCGGTCCGATACGACGATTCCAAGCATGCGCTGACGCTGCCCGACAAACCGTCGATTGCTGTTCTTCCGTTCCAGAATTTGAGCGGTGACCCGGAACAGGAATACTTCGCCGACGGAATGACCGAAGACATCATCGCAGCGTTGTCGCGTATGCGCTGGCTGTTCGTGATCGCGCGCAATTCGAGCTTTACTTACAAGGGCCGCACTACGGACGAGAAGCAAGTCGGCCGTGAACTAGGTGTGCGCTACGTGCTTGAAGGCAGTGTGCGCAAGGCAGCAAAACGAGTGCGCATCACAGGGCAGCTTATCGACGCCTCGACCGGCGCGCATCTTTGGACGGACCACTTTGATGGTGGGCTCGATGATATTTTCGATCTGCAGGACCAGGTGACCGCAAACGTGGTTGGCGCGATTGCGCCGAAGCTGGAACAGGCTGAAATCGAGCGCGCCAAGCGCAAGCCGACCGAAAGCCTAGACGCCTACGACTACTATTTGCGCGGAATGGCGAACGTTTATAAGCGGAATGCAGATGCCAATAGTGAAGCTCTGCGGTTGTTCTACAAAGCAATCGAACTCGATCCAGATTTTGCCTCGGCCCATGCCATGGCCGCGTGGTGCTACACATGGCGCTGGATTAATGGCTGGATGATCGACCGCACGCAGGAAATTGCCGAAGGATTACAACTGGCTCGCCGCGCGTTGGAGTTGGGCGCGGATGATGCGCTCGCACTCGCAAGAAGCGGCCAAGCGCTCGCACTTCTCGGTCATGATGTTGAGGGCGGTTTAGTACACGTCCACCGGGCGCTACAACTCAATCCCAATCTGGCGGTGGCTTGGTATCTCAACGGGTGGCTAACAGCCTATAGCGGCGAGCCGGACCTGGCGATCGAGCACGAGGCGCGTGCAATGCGCCTGAGCCCGCTCGATCCGGGACTCTATCATATGCAGGTCGGGACGGCATTCGCACATTTGCTCGCCGGACGCTATGACGAGGCGGCAGCGTGGGCGAACAAGGCATTTCGGAACGAACCAAATTATATGCCCGCAGCGGCTGTTACTTCGGCAGGCTATGCGTTAGCTGGACGACTAGACGAGGCTCGGCTAGCAATGCAACGCTTGCGCCAGATCGACCCCGCGTTGCGCATGTCCAATCTCAAGGATTGGTTTCCAATTCGCCGGCCAGAACATTTCGCAATATGGGCCGATGGCCTGCGCAAAGCCGGGTTGCCGGAATGATTGTCAAATTCGACTTGCTCGGGCCGAATGAATGTCCGCTTTTGGCACTTAGCGGACAATCCAAGCCGCACCCGCGTTTGTCCGCTTTTGGACCATAGCGGACAAAGGTCGAGTTTTGACCCCAGATGCGTTTGTCCGCTAATGACCCAACAGCGACATTGGCAGCGTCATTTAGCTAGCCCTCTCGAAAACGCCTTGAAAACGTAAGCTGGCACCTTGCCAGGCAGCCCCCTTTCGGGTGTAGGCTTACAGCTTGGGGTTGAGCGTAGCGTCGGACGGGGCAATCATGGCGTGGGTGTTGCGTGCGACTTGGCTTTGTTTGGCGAGCGCGATGGCTATGGCGTTTGCGGCGATGCTCGCAGGCCCTGCAATGGCAGCTCCGCCGCCGGTCGCCAATTGGACCGGCATCTATGTCGGCGGCAACGTGGGTCGTGCGTGGGGACATACCGACCCGGGCTTCACCGATAGCTGCGGTCCCGACCAGTTCGCCACCGCAACCGCAATTAACACCAGTTCTATGAATTCCGCAGGATATGTTACGTGCTTCCTGGCCGGCCTCAGCGGGCCGGCACCCATGCCTTTTACGATACCAGGCGCGGTGGCGAGCACAAATGCGGCCGCAGCTGCTGGCTTGGCCGTGCTACAGCAGAGTGGAGCGGTCCCCTTTAACAACAGCGGATGGACGGGCGGCGGCCAGATCGGCTTCAACTATCAATACCAAAGGGCCGTGGTCGGTCTTGAGTGGGATTTCCAAGCGTTCAACCCGAAGGGTAGTTCGAGTGTAACGGGGACTTACCCACTCGCTCCCGGTCAGCTACCGTGTAATAGTAATACTCCCGTTTTCCCATTTTCTTCCTACGGCGGTTGCCAATTCGGGTTCAACGAGAGTTCTAGCGGGAAATGGTTATCCACCCTGCGTGGCAAAGTCGGCGCTGCCTGGGGCGATTGGCTGGTTTATGGCACCGGCGGCGTCGCCTGGGCGCGCATGCGCTTCGCCAGCAACTTCGCCGACAACACATGCACTGCCATCGCAGCGGGACCCAGTAACGTCAACGCTTGCAATCTTGCGTCGAACTTCTCGACCACCCAGACCAGAGCTGGTTTCGTCGCCGGTGCGGGCCTCTCCTACATGCTCACGCAGCACATCATCGCGACCATCGAATATCTGCGTGTCGAGATCAACGGCTACGGTGGCAACACTGTTGCGACCTCCGTGAATGGATGCAGCCCCATTGTCGGCTTCGCCTGTTTCCCGATTGCAGGCCCTCCTTCCGGCACATTCACAACCAACTTCCACTACAACACGCAGATCCGGGAGAACATCGTTCGCGCCAAGCTTGACTACAAGTTCTGATCGCTCGGATAAGAACCCTCCAAAGGTTTTTTCGAGTGGTTAAGGAGAGCCCCGCGGATAGCCAACCCGGGGCTCTCACGCATTTGCGATCCAAACGTCCGGCCTGGCGAGATTTTCAATCACATGTCGGTGTCTTTGCTGCGGTGCATGAGTTCGCTTGTGCTCAGCATACCTGCCGCTTCGTAGAGCATCACCCGCATCATCTCGTCTCCGCAGTGTGATATGGCGCCGGATCGGTTGATCTCACCCGATTGATACTTGGATGGTGTCAGTCCGAACACTGCCCCGACTGACTTGGAGTTACGAAAGCGCGCCGGGACGTCGACGGTGACGCGATAGGTCAGCGCCACCACCGGCCGACGCCGGGGACCGTCATCAGGCGCCTGCACACATCATCGTCACGCACGATAACTAGCAAGCGGCGGTGCAGGATGCCGAGCTGCTCACGAAGCACCCGCCGCACAACAAGGAGCGGTTCGACCAGCACGGCCAAGTCGGGGAGGTTCTCAACAAGTTCCCTGATGCGGGCCTCGAACTTTATTGTCCCCACCATCCCGACCTTGAGGCCGAAGTTGCGCAATGTACCGCGCAGGTCATTCTCGACGGCAATGGCCTTGGACTGCAGCAGTTTGCGATTCGCGCTTCATTGGCACTTAGCGGACAATCCAACCGCGCCCGCGTTTGTCCGCTATTGGAGTAACAGCGGACATTGGTCGGCACGGGCGCTGAACGGATTGGTCGCGTTTCACCCACCTGACCAAAGGTGAGAGCAATAATTGTAAAATAACAACAGTGACTTAGATTAGGCTGGTGCGGCCAAGAGGACTTCGAACCTCCACGCCTTGCGGCGCTAGCACCTCAAGCTAGTGCGTCTACCAATTCCGCCATGGCCGCATTGGAACTGAACGAAAAGTTGCAAAAACCTCGCGTCCCCACGAGCGCGGACCATGTAACAAATAGGGTCTGAGGGGACAAGGGCTGGGCGCGAATTGGCCCTGCCGGGGCGTTTCAGCGCATGTCGGGCGGGCGCGGCAGCAGATTGCCGACCTCGACCGCGATGCGGTTGCCATTGACCACCACCGTGCCCTTGGCGATCGGCAGGTTATTGGCGAGGATGTTGACGGCATCGTCCTCGGCCGCCTCCAGCTCGATGATGGCGCCGCGGCCGAGCCGGAGCACCTGATGGATCGGCATCGAGGTGGTGCCCAGCACCACGGTGATATCGACGGCAACGTTATCGAATTTGGCCACGTTTAAATTCCCAGTGCGCGCGCCTCGCATGAATGCGGGCGGGCTTCAGGTCACCATGGTATGGTGAACGAGTGGTTAACATGCGCAACGAATTGACCGTCGGGCTGCGCGCGCCGCCAGGGTCGGCGCCGCCCGAGTGGCGCGTGGC
Source organism: uncultured Alphaproteobacteria bacterium (assembly GCA_963781875.1). Classification (GTDB taxonomy): domain Bacteria; phylum Pseudomonadota; class Alphaproteobacteria; order Rhizobiales; family Xanthobacteraceae; genus Pseudolabrys. The sequence goes on along the minus strand of CAWAHP010000003.1, from coordinate 79,363 downwards.
CGATGCGCTCGTGCCCTACGAGGCCGCGGTGGCCTTCATGCAGGCGCGCGCCGCAGCCATTGCCGCCGGCAAGGAGCCGGAACTGGTCTGGCTGATCGAGCACCCCCCGCTCTACACCGCCGGCACCAGCGCCAAGCCGGAGGAGCTGATCGACGCGCGTTTTCCGGTGTTCGAGAGCGGCCGCGGCGGGCAGATGACCTATCACGGGCCGGGCCAGCGGGTCGCCTATGTGATGCTCGACCTGAAGCGCCGCGGCCAGGACGTGCGCCGGTTCGTCGCCACTTTGGAGGAATGGATCATCCGCACACTCGCCGCCTTCAACGTGCGCGGCGAGCGGCGCGAGGACCGCATCGGCGTCTGGGTGCGCCGGCCGGACAAGGGTCAGGGGTTTGAGGATAAAATCGCCGCCATCGGCATCCGCGTGACGCAGTGGGTGACGCTGCACGGCATGGCGCTCAATGTCGATCCGGAGCTGTCGCATTTTTCCGGCATCGTTCCGTGCGGCGTGAACGAGCGGCGCTACGGCGTCACCAGCCTCGCCGATCTTGGGATCCCGGTGTCGATGGCGGAGGTCGATATGGTGCTGCGGCGGGAGTTCGAGAAATTATTTGGCGCGACAGCGGGTCATGCCGTCGGTAGCACCGAGAACAATTCGCCCGGCCGGCGACCTTTAAGATCGTCCGCGGTCCCCTCGCGCTGATCGAGCACATCGACGCGCGCGGCAAACGGTCCCTTCCGACAAGCTTCGATCATTGCCTCGACCGTATCAGGCGGGCCGGCGAACACCGCCTCGACCGAACCGTCATGGCGGTTGCGCGCCCAGCCTTCGATGCCGCGCTTGAGCGCCTCGTGTTCGACAAAGGCGCGGTAGCCGATGCCCTGCACACGGCCGCGCACCACCATGTGGCGGATGACGTTCATCCGGCCTCTCCGGTCTCCGCCGCGCGCGCGCCGCGAAATGCCGACGGCGACCAGCGTTGCAGCGTGCGAATATAATCGGCGGGAAAACGCCAATCGCGCGCCGCCTCCACGATCAATTCCATATAACCGGGCCGCGGCCGGCCGATTTTTCGTGCACGCGCGATGTAGACCATCGCGGCCTTGGCGCCGCCGTCGTGACGCACGGTCACCTGGCTGCGCTTGTAAAGCCCGCTGTCCAGGCTTTCATAGGCATTGAGCGCGGCGATATCGCGCGCGCCGAGTTGCCAGAGCACGCCGACCACCTCGCCGCCCGCCGCACGCATGATCGACGCATAGCCGTCACGGCCAATGATAAACCGCCAGCCGGCGAGTTTCGCCACGCCCAGCGCCTGCGCGCCCGGGCAGCGCGCGGCCATGCCGGCGCGGTTCATGTTGGAACCGTAGGAAAAATACAGCGTCATGGATTTCGGATAGCAGAAATTTAAGCCTGTCGTCCCGGCCGAGCGAAGCGAGGGCCGGGACCCATAACCCCGGTATTCAAGATACGGACAGACAGGGCTTATGGGTCCCCGCTTTCGCGGGGACGACAAGAGTGGCTACGCAAACTCCAAAATCACCGCATCAACCGCCAGGCTGTCGCCGGGCTTGGCGTTGATCTTCTTCACCGTGCCGTCGATTTCGGCGCGCAGCACGTTCTCCATCTTCATCGCTTCCACCACCGCCACGGTTTCGCCGGCCTTGACCTCTTGGCCTTCCTTGACCGCGATCGAGACCACCAGTCCCGGCATCGGGCAGAGCACCTGTTTGCCGGTGTCGGCGGCCTTCTTGGCCGGCATCAGCCGCGCGTAGGCCGCCTCGCTCTCGGTATAGACGAAAGCTTTGGTTTCGACGCCGCGATATGAGAGTGCAAAGCCGTTCGCGATCGTGCGCACCTGCACTGCGACGCGATTGCCGTTGATCGTGCCCGTCCACAGCGGATCGCCCGGTTTCCAGTCCGACTGCACATGCCGCACGGCGGCCTTCGCTTTCCCTGCAAAGCGCACCTCAATGGCGCCGTTCTCGCGCTTGACCTCCAGCCGATGCTCGGTCTGCGCCAAGCCAGACCGCACGCTGGCTTTCGCGCGTGACGCTGCGGCCGGTCATCTGGCCCGCGATGCGGCGCTTGCGTTCGCCCAGCACGTGATCGATCGCCGCCGCGACCGATGCCAGCACGAGTGCATGCTCGCCTTCCGGCGCGATCGGATGAAAACCGTCGGGGAATTCCTCGGCGATGAAAGCGGTGGACAGTTTCCCGGCGCGCCAGCGCGGATGCGCCATCAGCGCCGCCAGGAACGGAATATTGTGGCGGATGCCGTCGATCACAAAGGCATCGAGCGCGTCGGCCTGCGCCTCGATCGCCTGCTCGCGCTTTCCCGCATGGGTGACGAGCTTGGCGATCATCGGATCGTAGTAGAGCGAAATCTCGCCGCCTTCGGTGACGCCGGTATCGTTGCGCACCGTCACGCCATCGGCGCTGCGTTCGGCCGGCGGGCGATAGCGCGTGAGCCGCCCGGTGGAGGGCAGGAAATTGCGATACGGGTCTTCGGCATAGATGCGGGTTTCCACCGCCCAGCCGTTGAGCTTCACATCGTCCTGCTTGATCGCCAGCTTCTCTCCGGCCGCGACCCGGATCATCTGCTCGACCAGATCGATGCCGGTAACGAGCTCGGTGACCGGATGCTCGACCTGCAGCCGCGTATTCATTTCCAGGAAATAGAAGCTCTTGTCCTGGCCGGCGACGAACTCCACCGTACCGGCGCTGTCGTAGCCGACCGCTTTGGCGAGCGCGACCGCCTGCTCACCCATCTTTTTGCGGGTCGCGGCATCGAGCAGCGGGCTTGGCGCCTCCTCGACCACTTTCTGATTGCGGCGTTGGATCGAGCATTCGCGCTCGCCCAGATGGATCACAGCCCCGTGCTTGTCGCCCAGCACCTGGATTTCGATGTGGCGCGGATCGGTGATGAATTTCTCGATGAATACCCGGTCGTCGCCGAACGAGGACTTCGCCTCCGAACGCGCGCGCGCGAAGCCTTCCGCCACCTCGGATTTGGAACGGGCGATGCGCATGCCCTTGCCGCCGCCGCCGGCACTGGCCTTGATCATCACCGGATAGCCGATCTGCTCGGCGATCACGATGGCTTCGTTGTCATCCTCGATGACGCCGAGATGGCCGGGCACGGTCGAGACTTTCGCGGCGGCCGCCGCCTTTTTGGACTCGATCTTGTCGCCCATCGCCGCGATGGCTTTCGGGTTCGGCCCGATGAACACGATGCCGGCGGCTGCAAGCGCTTTCGGAAACGCCTCGCGCTCGGACAGGAATCCGTAGCCCGGATGCACGGCCTGCGCGCCACTCGACTTGCAGGCGGCCACGATCTTGTCGATCACCAGATAGCTTTTGGCGGCCTCCGGCGGACCGATGGCGATGGCGGTGTCGGCCATCTCCACGTGCAGGGCGTCCTTGTCGGCCTCCGAGTAGACGGCGACCGTCTCGATCCCCATGCGTCGCGCGGTCTTGATGATCCGGCAGGCGATCTCGCCGCGATTGGCAATCAGGATACGCTTGAACATGCGGCGTAACGGACCTTTGAGCCGACCCTTTGCCTTTGCGGCGTTGCAACGAAAATGTCAATGACGCGGCAGGCCGGCCCTGGAAGATCCTTTTATGGCGGTGACCGAGCGCCGAAGCTTTGTTCTCCGTAGCCAGCGCTCCACGATGCATCGATCCTCTTTGCGCCCGGGTCTATTCCGCCCTGGCGGGGACGACTATATTGAGCGCCTGAAGTCATGTTGGTGTGAGCATTTGGAGGTTTGTCATGGCATTGGCGATTGGCGATACCGCCCCGGATTTCGAGGCGGAGACCACCGAAGGAAAAATTCGCTTTCACGACTGGCTGGGGAGTTCCTGGGGCGTGCTGTTTTCGCACCCGAAGGATTTCACGCCGGTGTGCACCACCGAGCTCGGCACCATGGCCAAGCTCAAGCCCGAATTCGACAAGCGCAATACCAAGATCATCGGGCTGTCGGTCGATCCGGTCGACAATCACAAGAAATGGGCGGCCGACATCAAGGACGTGGTCGGCTTTGCGCCGAACTATCCAATGATCGGCGACACCGATCTCAAAATTTCCAAGGCCTATGGCATGTTGCCGGCATCGACCTCCGGCACCTCGGAAGGCCGCACCGCCGCCGACAATATGACCGTGCGCAACGTCTTCATCATCGGGCCGGACAAGAAGGTCAAGCTGGTCTTGGTCTATCCGATGACCACGGGGCGCAATTTCGACGAGGTGCTGCGCGTGCTGAACTCGCTGCAAATGACGGCGAAGCATCGCGTGGCGACGCCGGCAAACTGGAAACAGGGCGAGGATGTGATCATCGCCGGCTCGGTCAGCGACGACGAAGCCAAGAAGATCTGGCCGCAAGGCTTCAAGGCGCCGCGGCCTTACATCCGCATCGTGCCGCAGCCGAAGTGACGCGCACGTCATAATTTGCGAGACGGGCGCGGGCCGATGGTCCGCGCCCTTAGTCTTTGTGCATCATGGCTGACCTCAGCTTCATCCACCGCTATATTCCTGCGACCCTGCCGGGACGCCCGCCGCTGCTACTGCTGCACGGCACCGGCGGCGATGAAAACGATCTGCTGCCACTGGGGGAGCAATTGTCGCCGGGCAGCGCCCTGCTGTCGCCGCGCGGCAAAGTGCTGGAGAACGGCATGCCGCGGTTCTTCCGCCGCCTGGCGGAAGGCGTGTTCGACCTCCCCGACCTCAAAGCGCGCACGATTGAGCTTGGCGAATTCGTCGCCGCCGCGCGCAAGGCCTATGGCCTGGAAAAGCCGGTCGCGGTCGGCTTCTCCAACGGCGCCAATATCGCCGCCTCGCTGCTGCTGATGCGTCCGGGCACGCTTTCCGCCGCCCTGCTCATGCGCGCCACGCTGCCATTCGAGCCGGAGGCGTTGCCCGAGCTCAAATCGATGCCGGTGCTCTTGCTTTCCGGCGCGAGCGACCCGATGGTGCGCCCCGCCGCGCGCGATCGGCTTGCCGCCGTTCTGCGCGACGCCGGTGCCGCCGTCACCCACGAGGTGGTCGGCGCCGGGCATAATTTGACGCAAGTCGATCTCGCGCTCGCCGCGCATTGGCTGGAAGAATTTGGGCTGGAGCAATTGAAATGAGCGAAGCAATGAACGAAGTGGCCCTCACGCAACCGCCCTTCGCCGATTTCCTCGGCATGAAAGTGACGCATGTCTCGCCCGAGCGCGTCAGTGCCGAACTGGTCATGCGCGAGGAACTCAACAACCGCTTCGGCATCATGCATGGCGGCGCCATCATGGCGCTCGCTGACAATATCGGCGGTACCGCCACCATGGCTAATCTCAAGCCGGGGCAATCCACTACCACGGTGGAGAGCAAGACCAATTTCTTCGCCGCCATCCCGATCGGCGATGTCGCCAAGGCCGAATGCACGCCGCTGCATCGCGGCCGCACCACCATGGTCTGGCAGACGCGCGTCACCCGCGGCGATGGAAAGTTGTGCGCGCTGGTGACGCAGACCCAGCTCGTGCTCAATCGCGAAAAATAAATATCAAACGTCCGACTCCCGCTTCACGGCGCCGCGGTTGACGAGAATCACGCCGACGGCGCAGACCACCATGCCGGCCACCGACAGCGCGTCCAGCCGTTCGCCGAACAGGATGTAGGCAAACAGCGCCGTCACCGCCGGCACCAGATAGAACAAGCTGGCAAAACCGGTCGCCGCCGAACGGCGGATCAGCCAATACATCAGCCCGACCGCGGCTATCGACAGCACGATCACCAGCCAGGCCATGGCGAAGATGAGTTCGCCGCTCCAGTGGATCTGGCGCGTCTCGACGGCGAAGGCGCCGAGGCCGAACAGCACGCCGGCGCCGATATATTGCACCAGGTTTCCAGTGCGCCAGTCGATGCCACCGCAGTACCGTTTCTGATAGAGCGTGCCGAGGGTGATGCCGATGAGCGACAAGAAGCTCGCGATCCAGCCGAGGACCGAACCCGCCGCCGTGATCTCGCGATTGTGCAGCACCAGCGCGACGCCGACCAAGCCTAGCACGAGGCCAAGCCATTGCTGCTTGGTCACCGTCTCGCCCATGAAGCGATTGGCGATGGTCGAGGTGAGGATCGGCTGCAGGCCCGGGATCAGCGCCGAGATGCCGGCCGGCACGCCTTGGCTGATCGCCGTGAACACGCCACCGAGATAAAGCCCGTGCACCAGCGAGCCGGCCGCCAGGCTGTGGGCGATCTCGCGGGAATTCGGCCAGCGCGCGCGTCCGATCAGCGCAATTGCGGCCATGATGAGCACAACGAACACCATGCGCACCGCCAGAAAGGTCAGCGGCTCGATATAGGGCAGCCCATAGCGCGCGCCGATGAAGCCGGTGCTCCACAGCAGCACGAACAACACCGGCGCGGCCGTGATCGCCGCAGTGGTCAGGCGCATAATGATCTCGAGTGCGGTTTAAGCGGCGGATTGCGGGGTTTACTTGAAGCAGGCGGGTGTCGCGGCTATAGCATTTCCCCTGTACCTATGGCTCCCCCCTCCCGCCCGGAACCTGCTAGGGTTAAGCAGGGGCTACGCACAACTCTAAAGGATCGCCGGTCATGCAATTGATCGCGGTGTATATCGTCTTCGTCCTGATCGGCGATACCGGATCATATTTTATTGGTCGATCCGTGGAACATTGGTCGGAAGCCGCGAGCTTGCCGGTGTTCCTGGGCTGCTTCTTCTTCGTGTTCTGGGCGGCCTGGGCCTTGGCGGTCCGGGTGACCAAGCCAAGTTCCGTCCATCATCATCATTGAGTGATTGGCTTTTTCCGGAACCGCGGGCATGGCCCGCGGGTTTCCTCCATTCAAGACGAGCAATTGCGTCTTGAAGCCAAGGAGGATGCTCATGACCGATCCGCGCATGGCGCGCGGGGCTGAGCGCACGGGCTCGTGCGCTAACCCAAGATCGCGGAGATGCCGAAGCCCAGCGTTGCGCTGATCACCGCCTCGATCGCCTGGAACTGCATTCCGCTCAATTCGCCGCTGACATAGGGAAACAGCATGCGGCCGACCGGCAGCATGACCGCCGCCACCAGAGCGACGCACAACAGTCTGACGATTAGAGCCTGGTCGATCATGGTCTCTTCCCCCCGGAAGCATTTTTTTGCATCTTGTCACGGCCGCGCTTGAATGCGCAATCCGCGTCAGGTCTCGAACGCCTTGTCGACCGGAACCCGGTAGCCGTTGGCGAGCCGATTGGTCTCGTTGGCCATGCCGGTGACCGCCATCAGCTCGCCGAACATGGCTTCCGTCATGCCGGCTTTTCGCGCCGCCGCGCTGTGGCTGGCGATGCAATAGGCGCAGCCATTGGTGACCGAGACCGCCAGATAGACCATTTCCTTGGTGAGCGGATCGAGCGCGCCCGGCGCCATGATCTGCTTCACGCTCTCCCAGGTGCGCTTGAGCGTGACCGGATCGCGCGCCAGATATTTCCAGAAATTGTTCACGTCCGGCACGTTGCGCGTCTTCTTGATGTCGTCATAGACCGCGCGCACGGCGGGGGAAGCGTCGGCATATTCGACTGGCGGTGGGGTCGTCATTAGCGGCTCCTTTTTATAATTCGTCATGCCCGGCCTTGTGCCGGGCATCCACGTCTTGCGATATCCGCTATTGTCGAAGACGTGGATGGCCGGGACAAGCCCGGCCATGACGTCAAATCTTTGGGGAAACGCCCATGCCGAAAACACCGGACTATTTCGCGGGAAAGACCATCCTCATCACCGGGGCCGCGAGCGGCATCGGCCGCGCCACCGCGCTGATTTTTGCGCGCGAGGGCGCCAATGTGGTCTGCGCCGACATCAACGAGACCGGCGTGAAGGAGACCGTGGAGCAGGTGAACGCCAAGGGCGCCCAGGCGCTGGCGCTCACCATCGACGTGACCCGGCGCGCGGCGGTCGACGACATGGTGCAACTGGCGATCGACGGCTTCGGCAGCGTGCAGTTCCTGTTCAATTCGGCGGGCGCGGCGATGCGCCGCTCGAAATTCCTCGACATCGACGACGACCTGTTCGAGCGCACCTTCGATCTCAACCTCAAAGGCACGTTCTACGCCATGCAGGCGGTGCTGCCGCACATGCTGAAGAACAAATTCGGCGTGATCGTCAACATGGGCAGCATGTCGCACCGGCGCGGCGGTCCCGGCACGTCGGTGCACTACGCCGCGGCCAAGGGCGCGGTGGTGACCATGACCATGGGCGTGGCGCGCGAATTCGCCACGCAAGGCATCCGCGCGCTGTCGATCTCGCCCGGGCCGGTGAAGACGCCGTTCCAGGACGCGGCCGCGACCTCGCCGGAGCTCTATCAGAAGTTCCTCGACGACGTGCCGATGAAGCGTTTCGGCGAGCCGGAGGAGATCGGCGAACTGGTGCTGTTCATGTGTTCGGATGCTTGCGGGTTCATGACCGCCGATACGGTCTATGTGAACGGCGGCGGCGGCTGGCGGTGATCAAGTTTTCTCCCCAGTGGTCGCGATCCAGATGCCGGCGGCCACGGCCGCCAGGCCGGCCACCAGATTGACCCCGATCCCCTCGCCGATCGCCAGCGCGCCGACGATCGAGGCAAACACCGGATTGACGGTGATGGTCACCGCGGTCTTGGTCGGGCTGGTGCGGCCAAGCGCGAACACCCAGAGAATGAACGCGCCGGCACTGCCGACCACGCCGAGATAGGCGATTGCCAGCCATTGCGGCGTATCGAACGTTGCGACCGCGTCGAAGCCGTGGATCAGCAAAGCCCACACCAGCAGACACGCCGCCGCCGCGCCCATGCCGGCGGTGAGGAAGGCGAGCGGATCGGAGCGCGCAATGAACGGCCGCGACCACACGTTATAGAGCGACATGCAAAACGTAGCCGCCAGCATCACCAGTTCGCCGCGCCAGGCGCCGGGCGGCGCCCCGGCGAGCCCCAGCATCAGCGCCAAGAACACGCCGGCCATGGCGACCAACACGCCATAAGTCTTGCGCGCGCTGATGCCGCTCGATGCCGAGCGCGGCGCCGACCAGCATAGTAGTCAGCGGCATGGTGGAAAGCGTGAGCGCCCCGCGCGCCGCCGTGGTGTAGCTATAGGCGAGATTGAACAGCACCGAGAAGGCGAAGAAGAACAGGATGCCGAGCAACGCCACCGCGATCCAGTCGCGCCCCTGCGGCCAGCGGCTTTTCAGCAGCAGCGCGATCGGCAGCAAAATGAGAAAACCGGTCCCGAAGCGGAAAACGCCGAGCGTGACCGGGTCGGTGGCGTGAATGACGAAGCGCGTGGCGCCGCCGGCGACGCCGCCGATCGCGCTCGATGCCACCGCCGCCAGAACGCCGACGTGATCGCGGGTCATGGCGCGCATTGCATCAGGCGAAGGCGATCACCGCAACGACAAACAGCACGACAAACCCCGCCGGAAAGGCGAGCGATAGCGCCAGCGCCAGCCGCGGCATGCGGTTGCGCCAGGCCAGCAAGCAGCGCCGGCGCGCCGGTCAGCAGGAATAATGCGGTGACGATGACGCCGGCAAAATTATCGAGGCCCTTGGTGGCCGGATCGGACTGCGAGAAAAACGTGCCCGCGCAAGCCAGCAGCCAGGCCACGACGTCGAGCCCGCCAATGATCAGCGCTGCCATCCGCGCGTGCATGATCGTTTCCGGTGCTACGGCTTGTTCATCTTGTCGAGCATCTTTTGCGCATCAGGCGGCAGGTCCTTGCGGATGCGCTCGCGCAGCTTGGCCGGATCGTTGATCAGCGCCTGCACGTCGATGTCGTCGTCTTTGTCGGCGTTCGATGCTTTCGGCTCAGGATTGGTGCATTCGCCGCTGCCGCCGGTCATCTTCACCAGCGTTCCGTCGTCGACGGTCTTGCTGCAGAGCACGACCTCGGCCGCGCCGGGCGCGACCTCCTTGGTGCAGGAAATCTGGAAGCTGGTGCCGGCTCGCGTGGTCGAGAGCTGGCAATTCACCTGGCAGCTGGCGTCGCGCTTGAACGGATTGGCGATCATCGCATCTACCGATTTGCCATCGGCGGAAATCTTGCAAGTAAACGGATCGGCCTGGGCCGGCGCGAGCCACAAACCGGCGGCCACGGCCACGCAGAAAACACGCGTTTTCATGGAGTCACCCTTTCGTCATTGACGGCATGCAATTTGTGTTAGTCGCACAAAATTCTCATTCGGTTCAAAGTAGCGCCACCAAAGTTGCAGAGAGCTTTATCTGTCATGGCCGGGCTTGACCCGCGCATCCCGCTTAGGATGGCAACGCCGTGCGACCCTGATCGGGATCACGGGGACAAGCCTGGTGATGACAAGCCGAGGTTTGGGCCGCCCCCTTACGACGCCTCCCGCTCCTCCACCAGGGTCACGATATCGCGGGTGCGCGTGACGCCCTCGGGCCAGGAACGGTTGAAGTCGGCGACCAATTCCTTGAACGCGTCCGACGCCAGCGCGGCATCCAGCCGCGTCTTGTCGGCGAAGCGATAGACGGCGAAATGCACGCCCGCCTCCGCGTGGTTCCAGAAGCGCCGCAATTATCCTTTTATGCTCTTGGTCAAGGCGCGTTACCATCCCTCACACCGGCAAATTATCGTGCTTCCGCCCCGGCATCTCGACATGCTTGTTCTTCAACATCGCCAACGCCCTTGCAATCCGCCGCCGCGTCGTGTGCGGCATGATCACGTCGTCGATATAGCCGCGCTCGGCGGCGACGAACGGCGACAGGAAGCGGTCCTCGTATTCCTTGGTGCGGGCGGCGATCTTGTCCTGGTCGCCGATGTCGGCGCGGAAGATGATCTCGACCGCGCCCTTGGCGCCCATCACCGCGATTTGCGCGGTCGGCCAGGCATAGTTCAAATCGCCGCCGACGTGCTTTGACGCCATCACGTCATAGGCGCCGCCGAAGGCCTTGCGCGTGATCACGGTCACCAGCGGCACCGTGCACTGGCTGTAAGCGAACAACAGCTTGGCGCCGTGCTTGATCAGCCCGCCATATTCCTGGTCGGTGCCGGGCAAAAATCCGGGCACGTCGACGAAGGTAACAATGGGGATATTGAAGGCGTCGCAGAAACGCACGAAGCGCGCACCTTTGCGTGAGGCATCGCTGTCGAGCACACCGGCCAGCACCATCGGCTGGTTGGCGACGAAGCCGGTGGTGCGCCCGGCGATGCGGCCAAAACCGGTGACGATGTTCTTGGCATAGGCGGAAGAAATCTCGAAGAAGTCGCCCTCGTCCGCGACCTTCAGGATCAGTTCCTTGATGTCGTAAGGCTTGTTGGGATTGTCAGGGATCAACGTATCGAGCGAGTGATCCACGCGGTCGGGATCGTCCTTGGTCGGCCAGTCCGGCACGCCGCTTTCGTTGTTCGACGGCAAAAAGTCGATCAGCCGGCGCATTTGCAACAGACATTCCACGTCGTTCTCGAAGGCGCCGTCGGCGACGCCGGATTTGGTGGTGTGCACCGAGGCGCCGCCCAGCTCCTCCGCCGTCACCACTTCGTTGGTCACCGTCTTCACCACGTCCGGCCCGGTGACGAACATGTAGCTGGTGTCGCGCACCATGAAGATGAAATCGGTCATAGCCGGCGAATAGACGTCGCCGCCCGCGCACGGGCCCATGATGACGCTGATCTGCGGAATAACGCCGGACGCGAGCACGTTGCGCTTGAACACCTCGCCATAGCCGCCAAGCGCCGCCACGCCCTCCTGGATGCGCGCGCCGCCGGCGTCGAACAGGCCGATGATGGGCACGCGCGCCTTCATCGCCATGTCCTGCACCTTCATGATTTTCTGCGCATGGGTTTCGCTGAGCGAGCCGCCGAATACGGTGAAGTCCTTGGAGAACAGATAGACGGCGCGGCCGTTGACGGTGCCCCAGCCGGTGACAACGCCGTCGCCGGGGATCTTGGTTTTTTCCATGCCGAAATCGTTGGATCGGTGCTCGACGAACATGTCGAGTTCCTCGAACGAGCCCTTATCGAGCAGCAATTCGATGCGCTCGCGCGCCGTGAGTTTTCCGCGCTTGTGCTGGGCCTCGATGCGGGCTTCGCCGCCGCCCAGGCGGGCCTCGCCGCGCCGCTTTTCCAGCCTGTCGAGGATGTCTTTCATTTTACCCCGCCCGTCGAACCTATTTTGCAAATCGCTTGAAACGCTAAAGGCATACCACGGCGCCGCGGTAATTTCCCGCTGTCGTCCCCGCGAAAGCGGGGACCCAGTACCCACCGAAAGCACCGTGATTACTGGATCGCCCGCCTTCGCGGGCGATGACAGTCAGCGCTAAAGGCTTGGCATCCCCGGCAAAGGCTGCTTAGAACCACCCCATGAACCAACCCGCCACCTCCGCCGAGCTCATCCAACAGGGCCTGATCCATCACCGCCAGGGCCAGCTCGCGCTCGCCATGGACCGCTATACGCAGGTGCTGCGCAACGACCCGCAAAATGCCGACGCGCTCTATTACGTCGGCGTGGTCGCCTGCCACGAGGGGCAATTCCAGCAGGGCATCGATCTCGCCCGCCGTTCGCTTTCGTTCCGGCCGGGCCAAGCGCGCGCGCACAATCTGATCGGCCAGGCGCTGCACCGCTTAGGAAAAGTCAAGGACGCGCTGGCGAGCTTCGACGACGCGCTCGAATGCGATCCGAAATTCGCCGACGCCTATGGCAATCGCGCCAACATGCTGAGCGAGCTCGGCCGGGCGGCCGAAGCATTGTCGAGCTTCGACCGCGCGCTCGCGCTCAATCCGAACGCGGCCACCGACTGGCTCAACCGCGGCGCCACGCTGCATGGCATGGGCCGCATCGACGAGGCAATCGCCAGCTACGACCGCGCGCTCAAACTCGATCCGGAATTTCCGGAGTTGCATTTCAACCGCGCCAATGCGCTGAAGGATGGCGGCCGCCTCGACGAGGCGATGGCCGGCTATGACCGCGCCATCGCGCTCAGCCCCGAATTCGCCGAGGCGCATCTCGGCCGCGCGCTCGCCCTCAAGCAGCTCGGCCGGCTCGACGATGCCCTGGCCGCGGCCGATCGCGCAATCGAGATCAAGCCGGATCTGGCGCAGGCGCTCAAAACGCGCGGCGGTATTTTGCTGGCGATGGGACGCGCCGACGAGGCCGGCGCCAGCCTCGCCAAGGCCGCCGAGATCGAGGCGAACGCGGGCAAGAAAAAAACGATCTGATGCGCCGGTGTCTCCCTCTCCCCGCTTGCGGGGAGAGGTGAAGCCGCGACCTCAACGCACCAGCTTCAGCACCGCCACCGCGGCGTTGAACTCGGCAAAGCGAAACGCGCGGCGCGCGAGCGCGAGTTCGTCGCGGCCCCAATATTCCATCTGCCAATCCTCGTCGACATGGGCCGCCGACCAAGCGGCGTCCGCGTCGAGCTGCCCTTGCGCCAGTGCCAGCGCCAGCAGCGCCGATCCGGTGAGCGTCGTGATCGCCGCCACCGCGCCCAGCCGCCATGGATCCGCCGGGATCGCCGCGCATGCGGCGGCCATCGCCGCGCTCGGCTGCGCCACATAGGTCACGCCCGCAACCGGCAGCAGGCGCGCGCCGAGTTTCTCGTGCGCCCACGCCAGCACCGGGTCCCAAGCCTGCGCCTGCCGTGCGACGAGGCCTTCCGGCGCGTCGGCGCGATAGAACAACAAATCGGACCCAAGATAATTCGCCACTTCGTCGGCCACCACTTTGGTTCGTTCCATCACCGCATCGATCACCGCATTGGCGAGCCTTGTGAGCGGCATGGCGGCCGGATCGATCAGGTCTGTTTGTGAATTCCATTCCTGCACGATCTGCTCGGCCAGCGCGCGCGCCGGCGCGGCGAGCGCGCGGCGCGCCGGCGTCATCACCGGCTTGCCGTCGAGCAGAACCGAAGAAACCGCCGCCCTCGCCTGCATCGACATGCGCTTGGCTGTAGAAGCGCTTGCGCAAGATCGGCCGCGACCCTCGGCGCGCCGACACCATCGGGTCGACCGGCTGATTTTCGAAAATCTCGGTAAAAATATCGCGCATCAGGAGGGCGCTTTTGTGCGCTGCAACATGGGTGGAACCGGGTCGCTGAAACGCACTGTTCCGGCGTCCATAAGTATAACTCCCCAATGCCGAAATCGAAGCCCAGGTGCCATGCTGGCGCCGCTTTCAGAGAGCGAAAAAGACCAGTGCCGACTTGCAGTTGATAGGCCACAGGCATGACGGAAGGATAGGTAGCCTTGCGGGGTTCTAGGCAATAATATCCGCGCCGGATTCGAGCCGCCAAACAAGGCCGAACCGAGGGGACGACCGGCCGCCTGCGGCCGTAACGCGACACCGTTGGAGTTGAGCCGCGTAGCGGGGCGCGTTTCGAGGAGTCAATGAAGAACACTAACATTGCTGCGCCGGATTACTTCCACAAGGTCGTGGATTGCCAATGGGCTTGTCCGGCCCACACGCCGGTTCCCGAATATATCCGGATGATCGCCGCCGGCCGCTATTCCGACGCCTACATGCTCAATTGGAAATCGAACGTGTTTCCGGGGATTCTCGGGCGCACCTGCGACCGCCCCTGCGAGCCAGCCTGCCGGCGCGTGCGAGTGGAAGACCAGCCGGTGGCGATCTGCCGGCTGAAACGCGTCGCCGCAGACTACAAGGACGACGTTACCGCGCGAATGCCGAAACCGGCGACGCGCAAGAACGGCAAACGCATCGCCCTGGTCGGCGGCGGGCCCGCTTCGCTCACCGTGGCGCGCGACCTCGCGCCGATCGGCTATCAGGTCACCGTGTTCGATGCCGATGCCAAAGCCGGCGGCATGATCCGCACGCAAATTCCGAAATTTCGTTTGCCCGATTCCGTCATCGACGAAGAGTGCGGCTACATCCTCAATCTCGGCGTCGACTTCCGCGCCGGCAAGCGAATCGACAGCATGAAGGCGCTGCTGGCGGAAGGATGGGACGCCATCTTCGTCGGCTCCGGCGCCCCGCGCGGCCGCGATCTCGACATTCCCGGCCGCAAGGAAGCCGCCAAGAACATTCATATCGGCATCGACTGGCTGTCCTCGGTGTCGTTCGGCCATACAACCAAGATCGGCAAGCGCGTGATTGTGCTCGGCGGCGGCAACACCGCCATGGACTGCTGCCGCTCGGCGCGCCGGCTCGGCGGCGACGACGTGCAGGTGATCGTGCGGTCCGGCTTCGAGGAGATGAAGGCGTCGCCTTGGGAAAAGGAAGACGCCATGCACGAAGGCATCCCGATCCACAATTACCTGGTGCCGAAGGAATTCAAGCACGAGAACGGCAAGCTCACCGGCATCACCTTCGAGAAGGTGAAAGCCGAATATGACGCCAAGCGCCGCCGCAAGTTGGTGCCCGCGGGCGAGCCGGAACAGCATTTCCCCTGCGACGACGTGCTGGTGGCGGTCGGCCAGGAAAATGCCTTTCCCTGGATCGAGCGCGACACCGGCATCGAATTCGACGAGTGGAACATGCCGAAGGTCGACGCCCAGACCATGGCGTCGACCAATCCGAAAGTATTTTTCGGCGGCGACGCCGCTTTCGGTCCGAAGAACATCATCTGGGCGGTGGCGCATGGCCACGAGGCGGCGGTGTCGATCGACAAGATGCTCAACGGCGAGGACATCAGCGACCGGCCGATGCCGGCGGTCGATCTGATGAGCCAGAAGATGGGCATCCACGAATGGTCCTATGACAACGAGATCGCGCTCGATAAGCGCTACAAGGTGCCGCTGCGCGACAAGGTGATTGCGCTGAAAGACATCAAGGCCGAGGTCGAGCTCGGGTTCGATCCCGAAGTCGCGCTGGCGGAGGCCGGCCGCTGCCTCAATTGCGACGTGCAGACCGTGTTTTCGGCGCAGCTGTGCATCGAATGCGATGCCTGCGTCGACATCTGCCCGATGGACTGCATCACCTTCACGCCGAACGGCGAGGAAGCCGATCTGCGCAAGCGGCTCACCGCGCCGGCGCACAATCTCGCGCAAGATCTCTATGTCCAGGACGGGCTGAAAACCGGCCGCGTCATGGTCAAGGACGAAGACGTCTGCCTGCATTGCGGCCTGTGCGCCGAGCGCTGCCCGACCGGCGCATGGGATATGCAGAAATTTTTGCTCGATATGACCTACGCAGGAACTTCATGCCGACCGCAACGCCGATCAGCCGCGTAAACGACTTCGTCGTCCGCTTCGCCAACGTCAACGGCTCGGGCTCGGCGAGCGCCAACGAGATGTTCGCGCGCGCGGTGATGCGCATGGGCGTGCCGGTGGCGCCGCGCAACATCTTCCCGTCCAACATTCAGGGCCTGCCGACCTGGTACGAAGTGCGTGTCACCGAGGCGGGACATTTCGGCGCCCGCGGCGGAACCGACCTGATGGTGGCGATGAATCCGCAAACCTTCGACAAGGATATCGCGGCCATCGAGCCGGGCGGCTACCTGTTCTACGATTCCACCAAGCCGCTGCCGCCGTCGAAATTCCGTGACGACATCACCGTCATCGGCGTGCCGCTGACCGCGATCTGCAATCGCGAATACAGCGACCCGCGTCAGCGCCAGCTGTTCAAGAACATCATCTATATCGGCGTGCTCACCGCGCTGTTGGAAATGGACGTGAAGGTGGTCGAACAGCTCCTCGGCGAGCAGTACAAGGGCAAGGAAAAGCTGATCGAGCCAAACATCAAGGCGCTGCATATCGGCCGCGACTACGCCACGCTCAATCTCGAATGCCCGATCGGGCTGCGCCTGAAAAAGAGCGACAAGGTCGGCGATCGCATTTTCATCGAGGGCAATTCGGCTGCCGCGCTGGGCGCGGTCTATGGCGGCGCCACCGTCTGCGCCTGGTATCCGATCACGCCGTCGTCCTCGCTGGCCGACGCCTTCACGCGCCATTGCGCGAAATTCCGCGTCGATCCCGAAACCAAGCAGGCCAAATACGCCATCATCCAGGCCGAGGACGAACTCGCCTCCATCGGCATCGTGATCGGCGCCGGCTGGAACGGCGCGCGCGCCTTCACCGCCACCTCCGGCCCCGGCATCTCGCTGATGCAGGAATTCATCGGGCTCGCCTATTTCGCGGAAATCCCGGCGGTGATTTTCGATGTGCAGCGCGCCGGTCCCTCTACCGGCATGCCGACGCGCACCCAGCAGTGCGACATCATCTCCTGCGCCTATGCCTCGCATGGCGACACCAAACACGTCCTGCTGTTCCCGGACGGCCCGGCGGAAGCCTTCGATTTCGCCGCGCTATCGTTCGATCTCGCCGACCGGCTGCAGACGCCGATCTTCGTCATGCTCGATCTCGACATCGGCATGAACCATCACATGAGCAAGCCGCTGGCCTGGGACGACTCCCGCCACTACGACCGCGGCAAGGTGATGACCGCCGAGCAGTTAGAGGCCGGCAAGGAATTCGGCCGCTATCTCGACGTCGACGGCGACGGCATCCCCTACCGCACCTATCCCGGCACGCACCCGACCAAAGGCTCGTTCTTCACCCGCGGCACCTCGCGTGACCGCTATGCCAAATACACCGAGGAAGGCGCGCCTTACGTCGACAACATGCAGCGGCTGATCCGCAAGTTCGACACCGCCAAGGATCTGGTGCCGCGCCCGTTGCAGGCCAATTCCGACAAGCCGACCAAATACGGCGTGGTCTATTTCGGCTCGAGCTCGCCGGCGATGGACGAGGCGATTCATATGATCGAGGCGCGCGGGCATGCACTCGATCGCATGCGTATCCGCGCCTTCCCGTTCCATTCATCGGTCAACAGCTTCGTCGCCGGCCACGACTTCGTGTTCGTGGTCGAGCAAAATCGCGACGCGCAATTGCGCTCGCTGATCGTGAATGAATGCGGAATCGACCCGGTGCGGCTGGTGCCGATCCTGCATTACGATGGAACCCCGATCACCGCGCGCTTCATCGCCAAGGCGATCGGCGATCATCTCGACGCGCTGAAGGTGAAGCCGATGAAGGTAACCTCATGACCTATCTCGCCAAGCCGAAATTCCACCATCCCGAGCTGCCGAAAAACGCGCTCGGCTACACCCACCGCGATTATGAGGGCACGGTTTCGACGCTGTGCGCCGGCTGCGGCCACGATTCGATCACCGCCGCGATCATCCAGGCCTGCTTCGAGCTTTCGATCGAGCCGCACCGGGTGGCCAAGATTTCCGGCATCGGCTGCTCGTCGAAGACGCCGACCTATTTCCTCGGCAATTCGCACGGCTTCAACTCGGTGCACGGCCGCATGCCGTCGGTGCTCACCGGCGCCAATCTCGCCAACCGCGACTTGATCTATCTCGGCGTCTCCGGCGACGGCGACAGCGCCTCGATCGGGCTCGGCCAGTTCGCGCATTGCCTGCGCCGCGGCGTCAACATGGTCTATATCGTCGAGAACAACGGCGTCTATGGCCTGACCAAAGGCCAGTTCTCCGCCACCGCCGACCGCGGCTCGAAGTCCAAGCGCGGCTTCATCAACACCGACAATTCCATCGACCTGGGGGCGATGGCGTTGCAGCTCGGCGCCAGTTTCGTCGCCCGCTCGTTCTCCGGCGACAAACAACAATTGGTCCCGATCATCAAGGCGGCGATCGCGCACAAGGGCGCGGCCTTCATCGACATCATCAGCCCTTGCGTCGCCTTCAACAATCACGCCGGCTCCACCAAGAGCTTCGATTTTGTGCGCGAGCACAACGAGGCGGTGAACCGGCTCGATTTCATGTCGAGCCGGATGCCGATCGAAGTGCAATACGAGCCCGGCACGGTCGAGGTGGTGGAGCAGCATGACGGCTCCAAGCTCACGTTGCGCAAGCTCGCCGCCGACTACGAGCTGCACGACCGCGCCGCGGCGCTTGGCATTCCTGCAGCAACACGCCGCCAAGGGCCAGATCGTCACCGGGCTGCTCTATGTGGAGAAGGAATCCGAAGACCTGCACGCGCATCTGCGCACGATCGACACTCCGCTCAATTCGCTCGCCGAAAAACAGCTCTGCCCCGGCCAGGCCGCGCTCGACAAGTTCAACGCGTCCTTGCGCTAAACCGCGCGACGATCATGGACCTGCGCAGGCTCGGGCAATCCGATCTGCACATCGCGCCGATCATGCTCGGCGGCAATGTGTTCGGCTGGAACGTCGACGAGGCCGCCTCGTCCGCCATTCTTGATGCCTTCGTCGACGCTGGCTTCAACGCCATCGACACCGCCAACTCCTATTCGCGCTGGGTTCCCGGCCACAAGGGCGGCGAGTCGGAAACCATCATCGGCAACTGGCTGAAGAAAAGCCGCAAGCGCGACAAGGTGGTGATCGCCACCAAAATTGGCGAGGACATGGGCCAGGGCCGCGGCTTGAAAAAAAGCGACATCGTTCGCGAGGCCGAGAATTCGCTGAAGCGCCTGCAAACCGACCGCATCGATCTCTATCAGACGCATTTCGACGATCCCGCCACCACGCCGGAGGAGACGCTACAGGCCTATGCGCAACTGATCGCCCAGGGCAAGGTGCGCGCCATCGGCGCCTCCAATATCAGCGCCGCGCGCTTGCGGGACTCGCTCGCCGCCAGCGAGCGGCTCGGCATTGCGCGCTATGAGAGCCTGCAGCCGCGCTATAATCTGCACGACCGCGAGAATTTCGAGCGCGAATTCGAACCCATCTGCCTTAAAGAGAAGATCGGCGTCATCAGCTATTATTCGCTCGCGGCCGGCTTCCTCACCGGCAAATACCGCTCGCAAGCCGATCTGGCCAAAAGCGCGGTGCGCGGCCCGCGCATCATGGATTTTCTCAACGCGCGCGGAACTCGCATTCTCGCCGCGCTCGACCAGGTTGCCGCCCGCCATACCGCCACGCCGGCGCAGGTTTCGCTCGCCTGGCTGATGGCGCGGCCGAGCGTGACCGCGCCGATCGTGAGCGCCACCAATCTCACGCAACTGGCGGAGATCCTGAAGGCGGCGCAGCTTAAGCTGTCGCGCGAGGACATCGCCGCGCTGGACAAAGCGAGCGCGTGAATTACTGATTGATGCAGGTTCCGATATAGGCGTTGCGGTCGCCGGCAGCCTGGCCATAGACACCGGCCTGGTGCGAGCAGCGCACCGCGCGGTCCTGAGAAGTCTCCCGGCCGCCCGGCCCTGATCCCGGCATCGGCAAGTTCGGCAGCGCGACGCCGGTCCGCGGCGCGATGATCGGCGGCGGCACAGTGCTGTAGGGTTGCGCCGGCACGTACTGCGGAACCGTCACATGTTGCCGAGTGCGGCGTGGCGACTTGTGTTTCGGCGCCAGAATCGGTTCCGGCCGCATGATGCTGTAGGGTTCGTCGCCGGATTGGGCATGCGCGGGCATTGCTGGCAACATAAGCACCAGCGCAACCAAGCGCTATAAGCGTAAACCAGCGCGCCATATTTTATTAGATAAGTACTCCGCAGGCCGGTAGCTACTCCTCCTCCGGCGCGTCGACAATCGGGTCGTAACGCTTGGCGTCGAAGCCGAGCAGGTTCCAGGACTGCTCCATATGCGGCGGCAGCGGCGCGCTCACGTCAATGGTTCCGCCGCGCGGATGCGGCACCGCGATCCGCCGCGCCAGCAGATGCAGCTTGTTCTGCATGCCGCCCGGCAACTCCCAGTTCTCGATGTTGAAATATTTCGGATCGCCGATGATCGGGTTGCCGACATGCGCCATGTGGGCGCGCAATTGATGGGTGCGGCCGGTCACCGGCTTGAGCGAAATCCACGCCAGCTTTTGCGCCGCCGTCTCCACCACCGCGTAATAGGTCACCGCGTGAACGGCGTCCTTCTCGCCATGCTTGGCAATGCGCATAAACAAATCTTCCTCGACTTCCTGCTTGGCGAGATAAGTCGAGATGCGGCCCTGTTTCGGCTTTGGCACGCCCACGACCAGCGCCCAGTAGATCTTGCGCGCCGAGCGCGAGCGGAAGGTCTTGCCCAGCGCCGCCGCGGCAAACCGCGTCTTTGCCACCAGCAGGCAGCCGGCGGTGTCCTTGTCGAGCCGGTGCACCAGCCGCGGGCGCTGGGCATCGGGGTGAGGCCCGCGCAGGGCGCCGAGCATGCCGTCGATATGGCGCACGGTGCCGGAGCCGCCCTGCACCGCCAAGCCCATCGGCTTGTTGAGTACCAGCACATCGTCATCTTCGTACAGCGTGATCGATTTGATGAAGGCGCGGTCCTTCTGCGCTTGCGGCGCATCATCGCGTGGTTTCGGCGCATCGAGCTTGAGCGGCGGTATGCGGATCGCCTGCCCGGCTTCGAGCCGCGCCTTCGGCTGCGTGCGCTTGCCGTTTACCCGCACCTCGCCTTTGCGGATGATGCGCTGGATGTGGCTGAACGACAGCCCCGGAAAGCGCGCCTCGAAGAAGCGGTCGACGCGCATGCCGTTTTCGTCGCCGGTGACGGTGGCGGTTTGCACGCCGGCCGAAAATTGCGCGCCTTTTGGCGCATCCCGGAGCGGGCGTGCAACCTGCATCGGCGGGGCCGGCGTGGGGCGCGCCGGGTAAACCCGGCCTGCATTGCGGTCGCGCTTCGAGGCGGGCTTCGCGCGCCGCTCGGAGTGATGCGGCGGTTTGTGGCGCCCCTTGCGGCCGTGGTCGCGCGGGCCCGCGAGCTGCTTGCCGCCACCGGGCTGGCGCGGTCCGTTTCTGCCGCGGCGGCTCATGGGCACCGCCGCATGTCGGCGAGCGCGCCGCGCGCGCCGCGGTCCCAGGTGACCGCAAGCCGGTCGCCGTGCGTGCGCAGCGACACCGGGATCGTGCGCTCACCCGCTTTGCCCGAACAGAACGCCTCGATGTGGACGGTGTCGCCGGTCCTATACGTGCGCCCGATCCGGCAGGAATCGCCGAACCAGCGCACCGCATAGTTGGTGACGACCAAAGGCGAGCGCGCCTGAGTGTCGCCGGCGCCGTCGCAGAACGCTGGGTCGGCCGCCCAACGCCCAATGACGGGATCCTCCGCACAAATTGCCGCCATACCCAACGCCGACATAGCGACGAGTAAAACCGCGCACCTCAAAACGTTCATCCGCCGCCCCGCTCCTTGCGCAGCTTCGCCCAGTAGTCCAGCCGCTTCCTGATCTCGCGCTCAAAGCCGCGCTCGGGCGGATCGTAGAACTGCTGGCGCGCCAGCGCATCGGGAAAATAGTCCTGCCCGGAAAACGCCTCGTCGGCGTCGTGATCATAGGCGTAGCCGCGGCCATAGCCTTCGTTCTGCATCAGCGTGGTCGGCGCATTGAGGATGTGCTTGGGCGGCAGCAGCGAGCCCGCTTCCTTGGCCGTGCGCATGGCGGCGCCATAGGCGGCATAGGCCGCGTTCGACTTGGGCGCGGTCGCCACATAGATCACCGCCTGCGCTATCGCCAATTCGCCTTCGGGGCTCCCCAGAAAATCATAGGCGTCCTTGGCGGCATTGGCGATCACCAGCGCCTGCGGATCGGCGAGCCCGATATCCTCGATCGCCATGCGCACCACGCGGCGCGCGATATAGAGCGGCGGCTCGCCGGCGTCGAACATGCGGCAGAGATAGTACAGCGCGGCGTCCGGATCGGAGCCGCGCACAGATTTATGCAGAGCGCTGATCAGATTGTAGTGGCCGTCCTGCGCCTTGTCGTAGATCGGCGCGCGCCGCTGCACGATCTCCTGCAATTTTGCCGCGCCGAATTTCTCGTCCTTGCGCGCAGCGCGCCAGATCTCTTCCGCCAATGTGAGCGCGGCACGGCCGTCGCCGTCGGCCATACGCACCAGCGCTAAGCGGGCGTCATCGTCGAGCGGAAGCGTCTTGCCTTCCAAGCCTTCGGCGCGCGCCAGCAGCTTCTCGATCGCGGCCGCATCGAGCGATTTGAACACCAGCACGCGCGCACGCGACAACAGCGGGGCGTTCAATTCGAACGATGGATTCTCAGTGGTGGCGCCGACCAGCACGATGGTGCCGTCCTCCATCACCGGGAGGAAGCTGTCCTGCTGCGCGCGGTTGAAGCGGTGAATCTCGTCGACGAACAGCAGCGTGCCCTGCCCCATCTCGCGGCGGGTGCGCGCTTCCTCGAACACTTTCTTGAGGTCGGCGACGCCGGTGAAGATCGCCGAGATCTGCTCGAAATGCAGGTCGGTCGCTTGCGCCAGCAGCCGCGCCACCGTGGTCTTGCCGGTGCCGGGCGGGCCCCAGAACACCAGCGAGCCGAGCGAGCGCGTCGACAGCATGCGGGTGAGCGCGCCGTCCACCCCGAGCAGATGGTCCTGCCCCACCACCTCGTCGAGTTTTTGCGGCCGCAGCTTGTCGGCGAGCGGGCGCAGGCGGGGCCGCGACCTTGGCGCCGGGCTCATCGTTGCTCTTTCCCTCTCCCCGCTTGCGAGGAGA
Organism: uncultured Alphaproteobacteria bacterium; assembly: GCA_963781875.1. Classification (GTDB taxonomy): domain Bacteria; phylum Pseudomonadota; class Alphaproteobacteria; order Rhizobiales; family Xanthobacteraceae; genus Pseudolabrys. The sequence continues at coordinate 56,041 of CAWAHP010000003.1, read as the reverse complement.
GGGGCAATGTCAGAGACAGCGGCGAACAAACCCCCTCACCCGACGCGCTTCGCGCGATAGCCGAGGCTTCGCCCGTCTCCCTTGAAGAACGACCGCTGAACGCGGCCTATGCTCTCCGCCCGCGGGGAGAGGTAAAAAGAATGTGATGCGCGGCTCATCCGTTGAACACCGCGGTGATCTTCTGCCCGCCGCGCATGATGACGATGCGCCAGGCGCGGCTCGGTTCCCTGGTGATGCGTTCGAGATCGCCCGTCTTGGCGATGTGCTCGCCGTTGACCTCCTCGATCACGTCGCCGCGCTGGAAGCCGAGATTGCTGGCATAGGAGCCGTTATCGACGTCGAGAATGACGATGCCCTGATCGACATTCTGCAGCTGCAATTCGTCGGCCAGCGCCGGCGAAAGATTCGCGATCTTGGCGCCGCCAAACGGCGAGCGCGAGCGAATGACGATCTCATCGCGCGGCATCTCGGGAGCGGTCTGCAAAGCGACCGCCGCCGCCAGATCGCGGCCGGCGCGCAACACGCCGAGCTGCGCGCTGCCGCCGAGCGGCTTGGTGGCGAAGCGGTAGTCGAAGGCATTGGGGTCGTCGACCGCTTGCCCGTCGACCGACACGATCAGATCGCCGGCCTTGAGCCCGGCATGCGAGGCCGGACCGCCCTGCACCACGCTCGCGATCAGCGCGCCGGCCGGGCGCTTGAGGCCCATGCCGTCGGCGATCTCCGGCGTCACGATCTGAAGCTTCGCCCCCAGCCACGGCCGCTTCACCGCACCGCCGCCGCCCTTGGCCGAGGCCACCACCACCCGCACCATGTTGGCGGGGATGGCAAAGCCGATGCCTTGCGAGCCGCCCGAGCGCGAGAAGATCGCGGTGTTGATGCCGATCAACCGCCCGGTGAGATCGACCAGCGCGCCGCCGGAATTGCCCGGATTGATGGCGGCGTCGGTCTGGATGAAAAACTGATAGTCGGTGATGCCGACCTGCGTGCGCGCCAGCGCCGAGACGATGCCGTGGGTCACGGTTTGCCCGACGCCGAACGGATTGCCGATGGCGAGCACGACGTCGCCGACTTCCAACGCGTCGGAATTGGCGAATTCGAGCACCGGGAAGCGCTCGTGCCCATCGGTGATGCGCAGCACCGCGAGATCGGTGCGCTGGTCCTTGAGCACCAGCTTGGCTTCGAATTCGCGCTTGTCGGCGAGCGAGACCTTCACCTCGTCGGCGCCTTCGATGACGTGGTTGTTGGTGACGATCAGGCCGGAGGCGTCCACGATCACGCCGGAGCCGAGCGAGCGCTGCAACTGGCTGCCGCCACCCGGCGCGCCGAAGAAGCGGCGGAAGATCGGATCGTCGAACAGCGGGTTGCGGTTCTGCACCATCTTGGCGGCGTAGACATTGACCACCGCCGGCGCCACCCGCTGCACCACTGGCGCATAGGACAGGCGCAGCTCGGACGCGGTCGGCACGCGCCGCTCCTGGGCGGCCGCGCCGGCGATGCCGCCAAAGGCGATGGCGGCCATCAAAGCTGTGGTCATATAGGGCTTAAAGCGCATGGATATCCGACTCCCGACGGTTGCCGAGATATAGGCCCCCGCCGGGACTAAATGAAGGCCGGCCAGTAAATCACCGCGTCCCCGAAGTGACCGCCCCCCTCGCGCAATGACAGAGCGGATTACTCCTTCGCCGGCACCGTGTGCAAATAGGCCACGATGGCGTCGAGATCGTCGCCAGTCATCTTGGCGTAGGAATGGTAAGCCATCGGTGGCTTGAGCTTGCTGCCGTCCTTGCTGACGCCGGTGGTGATGGCGCGCTTGATCTCGTCATCGGTCCAGGCGCCGATACCCTTGGTCTTGCTCGCCGTGATGTTGCGCGACACCGACACGCCCCACGGACCCTTCAGCTCGAAGCCGCCGGTGCCGAGCGTGCCGACGAAATCGCGTCCGCGCGGCCCCAGCGGCGTATGGCACTCCATGCAATGGCCGATGGTCGCGAGGTAGAAGCCCTTCTTCAGCTTGTCGCCAAACATCGCTTCCGTGTACGGCTTCTCGCCGCCGGGGAAGATCTGCCGCGGGACCTGCATTTTGTAGATCGGGTCCGGCACCTTGTTCGCGATCGGCTTGACCGTGCGCAAATAGGCGACGACCGCGTTCAAGTCATTGTCGGTCATGATCTCGTAGAAGCCGGTCGGCATGATGACCGCGATGTTGACGCCGTTAGGCCGCACACCGGTTCGCAGCAGCTTCTTGATGTCGGCGTCGCTCCAGCTGCCGATGCCGGTGTCCTTGTCCGGCGTGATGTTGGTCGCAGTGACGTCGAACGGCGGCTCGTCGAAGCGCAGGCCACCGGAAAACGCCTTCTCCATGATGTCGCCGGTCGGACCTTTCGGCGTATGGCAGTTTCCGCAGGTGAGGATGCCGTTGACCAGATAGTCGCCGCGTTTGACCAAGTCCGATTGCGCGTTGGCGGTGCCGATGCTTGCGGCAAGACCCGCAAGCAAAAACGTGACGAACCGAAGCATGCTTTCCCTCCCAAGGCATTTTCCGACCTCAAATTATACATGACCGGCCTCGGTCGGCTACGCCAGGCAACAAAAAAGGGCAGCGCCAAGCTGCCCTTGTGAAATGCCGGATCGGTCTTGATGTCAGGCCGCCGCGGTCGCCTCTTCCGGCACCCTCTTCTCCTGCACCGGCCCGGAATCCTTGCCCTTGGCCTCGACGTCACGATCGACGAACTCGATCACCGCGCGGGCCGCGGAATCGCCATAGCGGAATCCCGCTTTCATAATGCGCGTATAGCCGCCCTTGCGGTCCTTGTAGCGCGGGCCGATCACATCGAACAACTTCTTCACCATTGGAATGTCGCGCATCTCCGAGATCGCCTGACGGCGCGCGTGCAGGCCGCCTTTCTTGGCGAGCGTCACCAGCTTCTCGACGATCGGGCGCAATTCCTTCGCCTTCGGCACCGTGGTGATGACCTGCTCGTGCTTAATCAGCGCGGCGGCCATGTTTGCAAACATGGCTTTGCGATGCGCCGAGTGCCGGCCCAATTTACGGTGAACTTTTCCGTGACGCATGTCAGTAATGATCCTCGAAGCGCTTGGCGAGTTCGTCGATGTTTTCCGGCGGCCAGCCCGGCACTTCCATGCCGAGATGCAGGCCCATTTGGGCCAGCACTTCCTTGATCTCGTTGAGCGACTTGCGCCCGAAGTTCGGCGTGCGCAGCATCTCGGCTTCGGTCTTCTGCACGAGGTCGCCGATATAGACGATGTTGTCGTTCTTGAGACAGTTGGCCGAGCGCACCGATAGTTCGAGCTCGTCGACCTTCTTGAGGAAGGCCGGATTGAATGCGAGATCCGGAATAGCCTCCGCGGCCTGTTCCTTGCGCGGCTCTTCGAAATTCACGAACACGTTGAGCTGGTCCTGTAAAATCCTTGCCGCATAGGCAAGCGAATCCTCAGGGGTGACCGCGCCGTTGGTCTCGATGGTCATTGTGAGCTTGTCGTAATCGAGGATCTGGCCCTCGCGGGTGTTCTCGACCTTGTAGGAAACCTTGCGCACCGGCGAATACAGGCTGTCCACCGGGATCAGCCCGATCGGGGCGTCCTCGGGACGGTTGCGCTCGGCCGGCACGTAGCCCTTGCCGGTATTGACGGTGAATTCCATGCGGATCTCGGCGCCCTCGTCGAGGGTGCACAGCACCAGGTCCGGGTTGAGCACCACCACATCGCCGACGGTCTGGATGTCGCCGGCGGTGACCGTGCCCGGCCCCTGCTTCTTCACCACCATGCGCTTGGGACCCTCGCCCTGCATCTTGATGGCGATGTCCTTGATGTTGAGCACCATGTCGGTGACGTCCTCGCGCACGCCGGCGATCGAGGAGAATTCGTGCAGCACGCCGTCGATGTGCACCGACTGCACCGCCGCGCCTTGCAGCGAGGACAGCAGAATGCGGCGCAAGGCATTGCCCAACGTCACGCCGAAGCCGCGTTCGAGCGGCTCGGCCACCACCGTGGCGATGCGCGCCGGGTCAGCCCCGGCGGCCACCTGGAGCTTGTTCGGCCTGATCAATTCCTGCCAATTCTTTTGGATCACGTCTTCACCTATTGAGCGGCGCGAGCCTTGCCGCGCGACCCCACCCGCCGTTGTGGGGGAAAGTTCAGCGGTAGCGGATGCGGATAGCGATCCGCTGGATGGAATATTCATACGCGACGACGCTTACGCGGACGGCAACCGTTATGCGGGATCGTGGTCACGTCGCGGATCGATGTGATGGTGAAGCCGGCCGCCTGCAAAGCGCGCAGCGCCGACTCGCGGCCGGAACCCGGCCCCGACACCTCGACCTCGAGCGTGCGCATGCCGTGCTCCTGCGCCTTCTTGGCGGCGTCTTCGGCGGCGACCTGCGCGGCGTAGGGCGTCGATTTGCGCGAGCCCTTGAAACCCATGGTCCCCGACGACGACCAGGCGATGGTGTTGCCCTGCGCGTCGGTGATGGTGATCATGGTATTGTTGAACGACGCATTCACATGCGCCAAACCGGACGCGATGTTCTTGCGTTCGCGCCGGCGGACGCGGGTGGCTTCCTTACCCATTCTCAGTCCTTTCGCGGCCCGCCAGCCTGCATGAGGCGCGAGCGATTCCCGTTATCAAGTCTTTTCAGCGGTCTTCTTCTTGCCGGCAATCGTCTTGGCCGGCCCCTTGCGGGTCCGCGCATTGGTGTGGGTGCGCTGGCCGCGCACCGGCAGGCCCTTGCGGTGGCGCAGGCCCCGATAGCAGCCGAGATCCATCAGCCGCTTGATGTTCATCGCCACTTCGCGGCGCAGGTCGCCCTCGACCATATAGTCGCGGTCGATCATTTCGCGAATCTGCAGCACTTCGGCGTCGGTCAATTGCGACACCCGCCGCTCGGCCGGCAGGTTCACTTTTTCCATGATTTCCTTGGCGATTCTGGGCCCGACGCCATGGATGTATTGCAGCGCGATCACGACGCGCTTGTTGGTGGGAAGATTGACTCCGGCGATACGAGCCACGAATGATCTCTCCTGTTATTGCCCGGCCGCGCTCGACGCGCCGAATTCTCTTGTCCCTGCAAGGGGATAACGCAAAGCGTAACACGACACCTGTCCCCGCCTGTCCGGGGCCCGGCATCGCGTCAAGCTTCTGAATGTGCAGCTTATTAAGGGATTCATCGGGCCTTCGTCAACCTCCGCCGGGTACGGGATTTACGCTGTCCAGACTTGTTTTTGGGCCGCGCGCTCCGGCTGACCTTGCGGCCTGATTTGCGCCCTTTGACCCAGCCGGGCGAGCCTTGCGGGCGGCAGTCTTGGCCCGCGCCCGCTTGCTGCGCCGTTTGACCGGCTTAGGCCGCCGGCGAGACGGCTTGGCCGCAGCCGGCTTGCCCTTGGCAGCCTGGGCGGGGCTTAGAATGCGGTCGATGGCGGCCATTACTGCATCGATCGGCGCCATGCCGTCCACGGCCTTGAGCATGCCTCTGGCCGCGTAATAGTCGGCAAGCGGCGCGGTCTGCGCCCGGTAGGCCGCGAGCCTGCCCCTGAGCACGTCCGGATTGTCGTCGGCGCGCAACTTCTCGCCACGGGCAGTCATTTGCGCCACCCGGGTCTCGATGCGCTTGAGCAGGATGGTCTCGTCGACCTTGAGCTGAATCACGCCATCGAGCTTGAGGCCGACGCTGCGCCAGCAGGCGGTCGAGCGCCTCGGCCTGCGGCACCGTGCGCGGGAAACCGTCGAGCACGAAGCCGCGTTTGGCGTCCGGCTGGCCGATGCGATCGGCGATGATCGCCACCACCACCTCGTCGGGCACCAGTTCGCCGCGATCCATGATGCTTTTCGCACGCAGGCCGACCGGCGTGCCGGCCGCGACCGCCGCGCGCAACATGTCGCCGGTCGAGAGCTGAACGATCCCGTGTTTGGCGATCAGGCGCTGCGCTTGCGTGCCCTTCCCCGCCCCCGGCGGGCCGAGCAGGATGATCCTCATCGTATATAGCCCCCGCGCTTCAACTCCGTCTCCTGTTTGTACTGTGTGCCGATGTCCATGACCGCACACACCACAATCAGCAGCGACTGGCCGCCCAGATAGAAGGGCACGCCGAAATACACGATCAGCAGCTCCGGTAAGATGAACACGAAAGCAAGATAGATTGCGCCAACGAGCGTGATGCGGGACAGCACATAGTCCAAATATGCAGCCGTCGGCTCGCCCGGCTCGACGCCGCGAACCGTGCCGCCCAACGTCTTTAGCGTTTCGCTGGCTTTCTCCGGATCGATCAGGAAAGCGGTGTAGAATAGCGTGAACAAGACAATCAGTGCAGCGTAGAGAATCATGAACAACGGCCGCCCGTAACCGAGCTGTTGGAGGATGGCGCTGCCCCAACCCGAATGCGACCCGAGGCCGAAGCTCACGGTCGCCGCCGGCAGGACTATGAACCAACCGGCGAGAAGCGTAGGGATCAGCCCGGCATTGTTCAGCTTCAGCGCAAGCGGCGCGGACAGGCTTTCAACCGCACGTCCGCCGATTTCTCGCTTCGGAAACTCGACCGGAATTCGACGCCGCGCGCCCTCGACGAACGCGATCAAGGCGGTAATTGCGGCCGCCAATATCGCCGCGCCCGCAATCATATCGGGCGATACCGTGCCACGGTTGACATTGGCGAACGCGGAGACGAGGGCGAACGGCAATTCGGTCACCAATCCCACCGCGAGAATGAGCGCTATTCCGTTTCCGATCCCGCGCGCCGTGATCTGGTCGGCAAGCCACACCAAGAGCATGGTCCCGGCCGTGAGCGTGAACACCGTCGACAGCTTGAACAGCAGGCCGGGATCCACGACAACGCCATCGACGCTTTCGAGCGCAACCGCGATGCCATAGGCCTGAAAGGCCGCGAGCGCGAGTGTGAGGGTGCGCGTATAAGCAAGGATCGTTTTCCGTCCGCGATAGCCTTGCTTGCGCAGCGCCCTGAGTCTTGACGAGCCGAGCGCCGCCAGCTGGAGCAGGACCGCCGCGGTGATATAGGGCAGGATACCCAGCGCGAAAATCGCGAGGCGGCGGACGCTGCCGCCCGCGGACAAATCAAACATGTCCAGGACTCCGCCCGACTTGGCGCCAAAAATCTTCATCCAGACTGCGATGTCGATGCCCGGCAGCGGAATATGAGTGCCAATGCGGTAAACGAGCAGCGCCCCAAGCGTAAAGGCGATGCGCCGCCCCAACTCAAGACTCATCGCTGCCGACCTCGCAGCTTCGAGCGTTTGATCAGGCCTTCATATTGGTGCGCCAGCAGATAGCCCTGGATCTGCGCCACGGTATCCATGGTGACGCTGACCACGATCAACAGCGAGGTGCCGCCGAAGTAGAACGGCACCGCGGCGTAGGAGATCAGCATTTCCGGGATCAGGCAGACGATCGCGAGATAGATCGCGCCCAAAACGGTGATGCGCGAGAGCACGTAGTCGATGTACTCGGCGGTGCGTTCGCCCGGCCGGATGCCGGGAAGGAAGCCGCCGTGCTTCTTCAGGTTATCCGCAGTCTCGGTCGGGTTGAACACGACGGCGGTGTAGAAGAAGGCGAAGAACACGATCAGCGCGATATAGAGGAACAGGAACAAGGGCCGCCCGTGTCCGAGCAGCGTGGTGACGGTGGTAAGCCAGCCGGGGCCGGACCCGGCGTTGAAATTGGCGACCGTGGTCGGCAGCAATAACAACGATGACGCAAAGATCGGCGGGATCACGCCCGAAGTGTTGAGCTTGAGCGGCAGATGCGAGGACTGGCCCTCGAACATGCGGTTGCCCACTTGCCGCTTGGGATACTGGATCAGCAGCCGGCGCTGCGCGCGCTCTACGAACACGATGAAGGCGATCACCGCCACCGCCATCACGATCACCGCCAGAATGAGCCCGGTGGACAGCGCACCCTGGCGTCCGAGTTCGAGCGTGCCGGCAATCGCCGACGGCAATTGCGCCACGATGCCGGACAGGATGATCAGCGAGATGCCGTTGCCGATGCCGCGCGAGGTGATCTGCTCGCCGAGCCACATCAGGAACATTGTGCCGCCGGTGAGCGTGATCGTGGTCGACATCAGAAAGAAGATGCCCGGATCGGCGACCACGTTGCCGGTACCTTCCAGCCCGATACCGATGCCGTAGGCCTGGAAGGCGGCGAGCACCACGGTGAGATAGCGGGTGTACTGATTCATGATCTTGCGCCCCGACTCGCCTTCCTTCTTGAGCGCTTCGAGCGTGGGCGAGACCGTCGTCATCAACTGGATGATGATCGAGGCCGAGATGTACGGCATGATGTTGAGCGCGAAGATCGCCATCCGGTGGATGCCGCCGCCGGAGAACATGTTGAACATGCCGAGGATGCCGCCGGCCTGGGTATTGAAAATCTGTTCCCAAGCGGCCGGATCGATGCCGGGCAGCGGGATATAGGTGCCCAGGCGATAGACCAGCAGCGCGCCGACCGTGAACCAGATGCGCTTCTTGAGCTCTTCGGCTTTGGCGAGTGCCCCGAAGTTGAGATTGGCCGCCAGTTGTTCTGCTGCCGAAACCATCAATCGCTCCTGCCGCCCTAGCCCAACTTTGGCGCTTCATGCCGCGCAAAACCTGCGCGCGGCCTTCTAGATATGCTCGATCGCACGAAACGGAAGTCGAGGATTGATGGATCCCCCGCCGTGGCGGACGACCCGTCTGTGGAATTATTCCCCGCCTTTGGCTTCCGGCGCGTCCGGTTTTGTCTCAGCCGTTTCGCCAGCGTCCGCCTTGGGCTTGCCGCCCTTCGGCTTGCCGCCGCCCTTGGCGGCTTCCAGCGCCATACGCTTGTTCTTGCCTCGCGGCTCGGCGTCCACTTCCTTCGGGACGGCTAGGATCTTCACTGTGCCGCCGGCCTTCTGCACCGCTTCGATCGCGGATTTCGACGCCCGGTAAACCGAAAAATCGACCTTGCTCTTGAACTCGCCGTGACCGAGCAGCTTTACCCCGCCCTTGGCGCGCCGCATCAGTCCGGCCTTGACCATGGCGGCGACATCGACCGGGTTCTTGGCGTCGATCAGGCCGGCGTCGATCGCCGCCTGCACTTTGCCGAGATTGATCTGGTTGAGCTTGACCGCGAACGAGGTGTTGCGGAAACCGCGCTTCGGCAGGCGCCGATGCAGCGGCATCTGGCCGCCTTCGAAGCCTTTGATGCGCACGCCGGTGCGCGCGGTCTGGCCCTTGCCGCCGCGGCCGCCGGTCTTACCCATGCCGGAGCCGATGCCGCGGCCGATGCGCATGCGGTTTTTGCGGGCGCCCGGATTGTCGGCGATCTGGTTCAGTTTCATTTCAATCCTCGTTCTTCTTCTCTGTCACGGACCCAAGCTCGGGATGGCCGGGTCAAGCCCGGCCATGACCAAGCGGTCACTTCGCGCCGCCGACCACGCGCACCAGATGTTGAATCTTGCGGATCATGCCGCGCGTCGCCGGCGTGTCCGGCAGGTCCTTGACGCGGCCGATCTTGTTCAAGCCGAGCCCGATCAGCGTGGAGCGCTGGTCGTGGTGGCGCCGTTGCGGGCTGCCCACTTGTTCGACTTTGATGGTCTTTTGTGGCTGAGCCATTGAATCAATCCTCAATCGGTTGCCGGTTCGGCATCGCCATCGCGGCGGCGCGACTGCAGCGTGGATACCTTGATGTTGCGGCGGGCCGCAACCGAGCGCGGCGAATCCTGGTGCTTGAGCGCGTCGAAAGTCGCGCGCACCACGTTGTAGGGATTGGACGAGCCGAGCGATTTCGCCACCACGTCCTGGATGCCGAGGGTTTCGAACACCGCGCGCATCGGGCCGCCGGCGATGATGCCGGTGCCGGGAGGCGCCGCGCGCAGGAACACCTTGCCGGCACCGTGACGGCCGACCACGTCGTGATGCAAAGTGCGGCCCTCGCGCAACGGAACGCGCGTCAGGCTGCGCTTGGCGGAGTCGGTTGCCTTGCGGATCGCCTCCGGCACCTCGCGCGCCTTGCCGTGGCCGAAACCGGCGCGGCCCTTCTGATCGCCGACGATCACCAGCGCGGCAAACGCGAAGCGCCGGCCGCCCTTCACCACCTTGGCCACGCGGTTGATGTGGACCAGCTTGTCGGTGAATTCGCTGTCGCGCTCTTCGCGGCCGCCGCGTTCACGGTCGCGTCGGGGCTCTCGTCGGGGTTCATGTGCCATTGGGTACCAATCCGTTAAAAGTTGAGACCGCCTTCGCGCGCGGCATCGGCCAGCGCCTTGACGCGTCCGTGATAGAGATAACCGCCGCGATCGAACACCACGTCCTTGATGCCCTTTTGCTTGGCGCGCTCGGCGATCAACTTGCCGACCGCTTTGGCGGCTTCGATATTGGCGCCGGTCTTGCGGCCCTCGCGCATGCTCTTTTCCAGCGACGACGCTGCAGCAAGTGTCTCGCCTTTCAGATCGTCGATGAGCTGGGCATGAATGTGCTTGGACGAGCGGAACACCGACAGCCGCGCGCGACCGCTGGTGCCGGCCGCATGCTTCACTTTGCGTCGCACTGTCGCCGTCCGCCGCGCGGTCCGGTCACTTAATCTCGACATGGCTCTTAAGCCCTCTACTTCTTCTTGCCTTCCTTGCGGAAGATGTATTCGCCCACGTATTTCACGCCCTTGCCCTTGTACGGCTCGGGCGGACGGAAGCCGCGGATCTCGGCAGCAACGTGACCGACTTTCTGCTTGTCGATGCCGGTCACCACGATCTCGGTCGGCTTTGGCGTCGCGATCGCGATGCCTTCCGGAATCGGAAAATTCACGTCATGGCTGAAGCCGAGCTGCAGGTTCAGCGTCTTGCCCTGCACCGCGGCACGGAATCCGACGCCGTTTATCTCCAGCCGTTCCTCGAAGCCCTTGGTCACGCCCGAGATCAGATTGTTGACTAGCGTGCGCGAAGTGCCCCACATCGAGCGCGCGCGCTTGCTCTCGCTGCGCGGCTCGAGCTTGACCGAGCCTTTGTCCATGGTGACCGACACGTCGTCATGCAGCACGATCTGCATGGCGCCCTTCGGGCCTTTCACCTTGACGGTCTGGCCTTCCACGTTGGCGGTGACGCCGGACGGGACCGCGACCGCTTTGTTGCCGATGCGCGACATTAGAACACCGTACAGATGATTTCGCCGCCGACATTGGCGTCGCGGGCGTCGTGATCGGCCATCACGCCCTTCGGCGTGGACAGAATCGCAACCCCCAGGCCGTTATTGATGCGCGGCAGATTGCGTACCGCGACATAAACGCGCCGGCCGGGCTTGGAGATGCGCTCGATCTCGCGGATCACCGGCTCGCCGTCGAAATATTTCAGCTCGATTTCGAGCTCGCTGCGGCCGTTGGCATGGGCCACGCTGGCATAGCCGCGGATATAGCCTTCCGATTTGAGCACCTCGCAAACGCGCTCGCGCTGCTTGGATGCGGGCATCGAAACCTTGGACTTGGCCCGCATCTGCGCGTTGCGGATGCGTGCAATCATGTCGCCGATCGGATCGTTCACTGCCATCTCGATCCTCCTACCAGCTCGACTTCACGAGGCCGGGAATCAGGCCCTTGGAGCCGAGCTCGCGCAACGCGATGCGGCTAAGACGATGCTTGCGGTAGTAGGCGCGCGGGCGCCCGGTCAGCTCGCAACGATTGCGGATGCGGGTGGCCGACGAATTGCGCGGCAATTCGGCAAGCTTGAGGGTCGCCGCGAAGCGCTCCTCCACCGGCAGCTTCTTGTCATGCACGATCGCCTTAAGTTTGGCGCGCCGGCTGGCGAAACTCTTCGTCATCCTGCGCCGCCGGTTGTTCTTCTCGATCATACTCTTCTTCGCCATTACCTTAGCTCCTTACGTTTCCGCGTTTGAGGACAGCAGAATTGCCCCTCACTGCCGGAACGGGAAGTTGAATGCCGTCAAAAGCGCGCGCGCCTCTACGTCGTTGCGCGCGTTCGTGCAAACGGTGATGTCCATGCCCCATGAGTTGGTGACCTTGTCGAAATCGATCTCCGGGAACACGATGTGTTCCTTGATCCCCAGGCTGTAGTTGCCGCGCCCGTCGAAACTTTTCGGATTGAGCCCGCGGAAGTCGCGGATGCGCGGCAGCGCGATGTTCACCAGCCGGTCCAGAAAATCGTACATGCGGGTCTTGCGCAGCGTGACCTTGCAGCCGATGGCCTGGCCGTCGCGCAGCTTGTAGGTGGCGATCGACTTGCGTGACTTGGTGATCACGGCCTTCTGGCCGGCGATCAGCGCGAGATCGTTGGCGGCCGAGTCGACCTTCTTGCGGTCGGCGACGCCTTCGCCGATGCCCATGTTGAGCACCACTTTGGTGATCATCGGCACCTGCATGCGATTTTTGTAGCCGAACTGCTTGGTGAGCTCGGCGCGAATGACCTCTTCGAAATGGGTGCGCAGCCGCGCCTTATAGTCGGAGGCCACGCGCGGCTTCTTCACCTTCGGCTCGCCGTCCTTGGGCGCACCTTTCGGAGCGCCGGATTCCTTGCCGCTCTTTTGTCCGCCGTCTTTGGGCGCGCCGCCCTGCGGCTTATCGGCCGGCTTCTTGGCTTCGGTGCTTGCTTGATTATCAGCCATCGATCTCGACTCCGGAACGCTTGGCAACGCGCACTTTCTTGCGCGCCTCGCCCTGGCCGACGAACTTGAAGCCGATGCGGGTCGGCTTGCCGTCCTTGGGATCCGCGATCGCCAGGTTGGACAAATGGATCGTGCTCTCCTTGGAGATGATCCCGCCCTCCTGCTGCGCGGTCTGGCGTTGGTGGCGCTTGACCATGTTGACGCCGCGCACGAGCGCGCGGTCGTCCGAACGGTGCACCTCGATCACCTCGCCGGTGCGGCCCTTGTCGCGGCCGGTGAGCACCACCACCTTGTCGCCTTTCCGGATTTTGGCGGCCATTACAGCACCTCCGGGGCGAGCGAGATGATCTTCATGTGATTCTTGGCGCGCAATTCGCGCGGCACCGGCCCGAAGATGCGGGTTCCCACCGGCTCCATCTGCGGCGTGATCAGCACCGCCGCATTGCGATCGAAACGGATGACAGAGCCGTCGGCGCGCTTGATGTCCTTGCGGATGCGCACCACCACGGCCTTCATCACCTCGCCTTTTTTCACGCGGCCGCGCGGAATCGCTTCCTTCACCGAGACGACGATGACGTCGCCGATGGTGGCGTATTTGCGTTTCGAGCCGCCCAGCACCTTGATGCACATGACGCGGCGCGCGCCGGAATTGTCCGCCACGTCGAGGTTGGTTTGCATCTGGATCATGATGCGGCTCTCATTGTCGTAACGCGCATGTCGCTTACTGCACTTTCTGTTTCTTTTCGCCGCGGATCACCGCCCAGCGCTTGAGCTTGGAAATCGGCCGGCGCTCCTCGATCCACACCACGTCGCCGATCGAGTATTCGTTGGTCTCGTCGTGCGCGTGATATTTCTTCGAGCGGCGCACGGTCTTTTTCATCGTCGCGTGGGTGAAACGCCGGTCCACACGGACGACCACCGTCTTGTTCTGCTTGTCGCTGACGACGACGCCCTGGAGCGTACGCTTCGGCATCTAAAACCCCTTACTTCGACTTCGTCGCGGCAGTCTTCTTCGCGCCAGCCTTGCGGCTCTTCGCGGACTGCGGCTTCTTCGATTTTGGCTTTTCGGATTTCGGCTTCTCGGCCTTCGGCTTGGCCACCTTGGGCTTCGCCTCCGCTTTCGGTTTCGGCGCAATATCCGGCATCGATCCGGCGCGCTTCTGCGCGGCAATCGTCTTCATGCGCGCGATGTCGCGCCGGATGACGCGCACCCGTGAGGTATTCTCGAGCTGGCCGGTGGCGCGCTGGAAGCGCAGGTTGAACTGCTCCTTCTTGAGCTTGAGCACCTCGTCATCGAGTTGATCGAGCGACATCGCTCTTACGTCGGCGGCTTTCATGTCCATCACTCGGTGATACGTTCGATGAAACGGGTCTTGACCGGCAGCTTGGCGGCGGCGAGCGCCAGCGCCTCCTTGGCGACCGCGATCGGAATGCCGTCCACCTCGAACAGGATGCGGCCGGGCTTGACGCGGCAAACCCAGACTTCGGGCGTGCCCTTGCCTTTGCCCATGCGCACCTCGATCGGCTTCTTGGACACCGGCACGTCCGGATAGACGCGGATCCACACCCGGCCCGACCGCTTCATGAAGCGGGTGAGCGCGCGACGCGCGGCTTCGATCTGGCGCGCGGTGACGCGCTCGGGCTCCAGCGCCTTGAGGCCGTATTGGCCGAAGGCGAGCGTGGCGCCGCTGGTGGCGACGCCGTGGATGCGGCCCTTGAACGCCTTGCGGAACTTGGAGCGGATCGGTTGCAACATGACTTTACGACCTGTGGTCCTCTTAAGCCGCGGTTTCGCGGCGCGGGCGGCCGGCGTCGCCCTCGGCGAGCTTCTTGTCCTGCGCCATCGGATCGTGTTCGAGGATTTCGCCCTTGAAGATCCAAACCTTGACGCCGCAGGTGCCGTAGGTGGTGAAGGCGGTGGCGACGCCATAGTCGACGTCAGCGCGCAGCGTGTGTAGCGGCACGCGGCCTTCGCGGTACCACTCCATGCGGGCGATTTCCGCGCCGCCGAGACGGCCGGAGCAGTTGATGCGGATGCCTTCGGCGCCGAGGCGCATGGCCGACTGCACCGCGCGCTTCATGGCGCGGCGGAACGCGACGCGGCGTTCAAGCTGTTGCGAGATCGACTCGGCCACCAGTTGCGCGTCGAGCTCGGGCTTGCGGATTTCGACGATGTTGATGACCACGTCGCTGTCGGTGAGCTTGGCCACCGACTTGCGCAGCTTCTCGATGTCGGCGCCCTTCTTGCCGATCACCACGCCCGGACGCGCCGAGTGGATGGTCACGCGGCACTTCTTGTGCGGGCGCTCGATCACGATATGCGACACCGCCGCCTGCTTGAGCTGCTTCATCAGCTCGGCGCGGATCTTGATGTCCTCATGCAACAGCGTGCCGTATTCGGCCTTGCCGGAATACCAGCGCGAGTCCCAGGTGCGGTTGATCCCGAGACGCAGCCCGATTGGATTGACTTTTTGACCCACTAAATTCCTCCTCAGGCTTTCGCTTCAGCTTGCGCCTCGACCTGACGCACCACGATGGTCAGGTGGGAGAACGGTTTGAGAATTTGCCCGACCCGGCCGCGGCCGCGCGGGCTAAAGCGCTTGATCACCAGCGCCTTTCCGACATGGGCCTCGGCGACGACGAGATCGTCGACGTCGAGGTCGTGATTGTTCTCGGCATTGGCGATCGCCGATTCCAGGCACTTGCGCACATCCTTGGCGATGCGCTTGCGCGAAAATTCCAGGTCAGCGAGCGCGCTCGCGACCTTCTTGCCACGGATCATCTGCGCCACAAGATTGAGCTTCTGCGGAGAAATCCGCAGCATCTTGGCTATGGCCTGGGCCTCGTTGTCGGCGAGGCTTCGCTCGTGTGCGCGCTTACCCATGACGTCTCGCTATGATCCTCAGCTTGCCGCCGGCGCGGCTGCGCCCGGCGCTGCGGCGGCCGCTTCGCCCGGAGCACCCGGCGCGGCGCCGGGAGCCGCGGCCGTGCGCTTGGCCTTGCGGTCGGAGGTATGGCCGTAGAACATCCGGCTCGGCGAAAACTCGCCGAACTTGTGACCGACCATTTCCTCGGTCACCATCACCGGAATGTGCTTCTGCCCGTTATAGACGCCGAAGTTCAGGCCGACGAATTGCGGCAGAATGGTCGAGCGCCGGCTCCATATCTTGATCATCTCGTGGCGGCCCGACGAGCGCGCGGCCTCCGCCTTGCGCAGCAGATAGCCGTCGACAAACGGACCCTTCCATGCAGAACGCGTCATGATCTCATGTCCCTACTGCTGCTGCTTCTTCTTGCGGTCGTGCCGACTGACGACGATGAACTTGGTGGTGCGCTTGTTCTTGCGGGTCTTCTTGCCCTTGGTCGGGATGCCCCACGGCGTCGACCAATGCTTGCCGCCCTTGGTGCGGCCGCCGTGCGGGTGATCGACCGGGTTCATGGTGATGCCGCGGTTGTGCGGCATGCGGCCCTTCCAGCGCTGGCGGCCGGCTTTGCCGATGGTGGTGTTCATGTTGTCGGGGTTTGACACCGCCCCGACCGTCGCCATGCAGCGGCCATGCACCAGGCGCTGCTCGGTCGTATTGAGCCGCAGGATGACGTAATCCTGGTCGCGCCCGACGATCTGAACGTAGTTGCCGGCCGATCGCGCGATCTGGCCGCCCTTGCCGATCTTGATCTCGACATTGTGCACGATGGTGCCGACCGGAATATTGGCGATCGGCATGGCGTTGCCAGGCTTCACGTCGGCATGCTCGGCCGCGATCACGCTGTCGCCCGGCGCCAGCCGCTGCGGCGCCAGGATATAGGCGAGCTCGCCGTCCTGGTACTTGATGAGCGCGATGAAGGCGGTGCGGTTCGGATCGTATTCGATGCGCTCGACCGTCGCCGGCACGTCGAACTTGGTGCGCCGGAAATCGATCTTGCGGTAGGCCTGCTTGTGCCCGCCGCCGCGGAAGCGCGAGGTGATGCGGCCATTGTTATTGCGGCCGCCGGTCGAATGCTGGCCTTCGGTCAGCGCCTTCACCGGCGCGCCCTTATAGAGCGACGAGCGGTCGATGTTGACCAGCTGGCGCTGGCTCGGGGTGGCCGGATTGTAGGTTTTCAACGCCATCGAATTGCTCCCTTACAATCCGGTGGTCACGTCGATCTTGTGACCCTCTTCCAGAGTCACGATCGCACGCTTCACGTCGGACTGCTGCCCGACCTTGTTCTTGAACACCTTGACCTTGCCGCGGCGGATGAGCGTGTTGACGTTCTTGACCTTGACGTCGAAAAGCTTCTCGACCGCTTCCTTGATCTGCGGCTTGGTGGCATTGCGCGCCACCTTGAACACCACCTTGTTGTGCTCGGACGCCATGGTCGCCTTTTCGGTGATCACCGGCGACAGGATGACGTCGTAATGGCGCGGATCGCTGGTGCTCATTTGAATCGCGCCTCCAGCGCATCGAGCGCGGCCTTAGTGAGCACCAGAGTCTTGCGCCGCATGATGTCGTAGACGTTGATCCCCTGCACCGGCAGCACGTCGATATTCGGAATGTTGCGCGCGGCGCTGCGGAAGTTCGCCTCGATCTCCGCGCCGTCGATGATCAGCGCATTGGCGAGCCCGAGCTTGTCGAACTGCTTGGCGAGCCCCTTGGTCTTGGCGTCCTTCAGCGTCGCCTTGTCGATGACGATGATGCCGCCGTCCTTGGCTTTCGCCGACAGCGCGTGCTTGAGCGCGAGCGCGCGCACCTTCTTCGGCAGGCCGATGGCGTGACTGCGCACGACCGGGCCGAAGGCGCGGCCGCCGCCGCGGAACTGCGGCACGCGCGCCGAGCCGTGACGGGCGCCGCCGGTGCCCTTCTGCGCATACATTTTCTTGCCGGTACGCCAGATTTCGCTGCGATCCTTGGTCTTGTGCGTGCCGCGCTGGCGCTTGGCGAGTTGCCAGTTGACGCAGCGCTGCAGGATGTCGGTGCGCGGCTCGAGGCCGAAGATCGCATCCGACAATGTAGCTTTGCCGGCATCCTTACCGTCGAGGGCGACGATCTTAAGCTCCATCACTTGCCCTCCTTCTTCTTGTTCTTGGCGGCAGCCGCGGTTTTATCCGCAGTTTTGGCGGCTTGCACTGCAGGCTTGGCAGCTTGTTCGGCAGGCGCCGCAGCTTGTTGAGCCGGCTGTTCCGCTTTCGGGGCGGCGGCTGAAGCCGGTTTGTCTTGCGCCGGTTTCGTCTCCGGCTTGGTCTCGGCGCTCTCGCTGACGCGGAACTTGCCGGGCTTGGGCACTTCCTTGGGCAGTTTCTTCTTCACCGCGTCACGCACGGTGATCCAGCCGCCCTTAGCGCCCGGCACCGCGCCTTCGACCAGGATGAGGCCGCGCTCGACGTCAGTCTGCACCACTTTGAGATTGAGGGTGGTAATCCGGTCGACGCCCATGTGGCCGGGCATCTTCTTGTTCTTGAAAGTCTTGCCGGGATCCTGGCGGCCGCCGGTGGAGCCGATCGAGCGGTGCGAGATCGAGACGCCGTGCGAGGCGCGAAGCCCAGCGAAGTTCCAGCGTTTCATGCCGCCGGCAAAGCCCTTGCCGATCGAGATGCCGCAGACATCGACGAACTGGCCCGGCACAAAATGATCCGCCGTGATCTCGGCGCCGACCGGGATCACCGCATCGTCGCTGACGCGGAACTCGGCGAGCTTGCGCTTGGGCTCGACCTTGGCCTTGCCGAAATAACCGCGATCGGCCTTGATCATATTGTTGGTGCGGCGCGCCCCGGCGCCGAGCTGGAGCGCGACGTAACCGTTCTTTTCCTTGGTGCGATGCGCGACCACCTGGCACTGCGCAAGACGCAGCACCGTCACCGGGACGTGCTCACCCGTCTCGGAGAACACCCGGCTCATTCCGACTTTTTGCGCAATCACGCCCGAACGCATCATTAGTCCCCACGCGGCCTTACAGCTTGATCTCGACGTCGACGCCAGCGGCGAGATCGAGCTTCATCAAAGCGTCCACGGTCTGCGGCGTCGGATCGACGATGTCCAAGAGGCGCTTATGGGTGCGCATCTCGAACTGTTCGCGGCTCTTCTTGTCGACGTGCGGCGAGCGGTTCACCGTGAACTTCTCGATTCGCGTCGGCAGCGGGATCGGTCCACGGACCTGCGCACCGGTGCGCTTGGCCGTGTTCACGATCTCGCGCGTCGACGCATCGAGGATGCGGTGATCGAACGCCTTGAGCCGGATCCGGATATTCTGGCCGTTCATTTTCTTTTCTCTCGACTGTCATCGTCCGCGAAAGCGGACGATCCAGTAATCGTTCACGTCTCTATTTACCCGCGACGTCGCGGGATACTGGGTCCCCCGCTTTCGCGGGGGACGACAGCCGTCTTACTCGATGATGCTCGCCACCACGCCGGCGCCGACGGTGCGGCCGCCCTCGCGAATGGCGAAGCGAAGTTTCTCCTCCATGGCGATCGGCACGATCAGGTGCACTTCCATCGCCACGTTGTCGCCCGGCATCACCATTTCGGTGCCCGCCGGCAGATGCACCACGCCAGTCACGTCGGTGGTGCGGAAGTAGAACTGCGGGCGATAGTTGGTAAAGAACGGGGTATGACGGCCGCCCTCTTCCTTGGTCAGGATGTAGGCCTCGGCCTTGAACTTGGTGTGCGGCTTGACCGAGCCGGGCTTGCACAGCACCTGCCCGCGCTCGACTTCCTCGCGCTTGGTGCCACGCAGCAGCGCGCCGATATTGTCGCCCGCCTCGCCCTGATCGAGCAGCTTGCGGAACATCTCGACGCCGGTGACGACGGTCTTGACGGTCGGCCGGATGCCGACGATCTCGACTTCCTCGCCGACCTTGATGATGCCGCGCTCGACGCGGCCGGTGCAGACGGTGCCGCGGCCGGAGATCGAGAACACGTCTTCCACCGGCATCAGGAACGGCTTGTCCTTCGGACGATCAGGCTGCGGAATGCTCTCGTCCACCGCCTTCATCAGCGCCAGGATCAATTCCTTGCCGAGCTTTTCGTCCTTGCCCTCGAGCGCCATCAGCGCCGAGCCCTTGATCACCGGGATCTTGTCGCCCGGGAAATTGTACTTGGACAGCAGCTCGCGAACCTCGAGTTCGACCAGTTCGAGCAGTTCCGGATCGTCCACCATGTCGACCTTGTTCATGTAGACGACCAGCGCCGGCACGCCGACCTGACGGGCGAGCAGGATGTGCTCGCGGGTCTGCGGCATCGGGCCGTCGGCGGCGGAGACCACCAGGATCGCGCCGTCCATCTGCGCGGCGCCGGTGATCATGTTTTTCACATAGTCGGCGTGGCCCGGGCAATCGACGTGCGCGTAGTGGCGCTTTGCCGTCTCGTATTCGACGTGCGCGGTCGAGATCGTGATGCCGCGCGCCTTTTCTTCCGGCGCCTTGTCGATCTGGTCGTAGGCGGTGAAGGTCGCGCCGCCGGTCTCGGCGAGCACTTTGGTGATCGCCGCCGTCAGCGTGGTTTTGCCGTGGTCAACGTGACCGATCGTCCCGATATTGCAATGCGGCTTGGTACGTTGGAATTTCTCTTTTGCCATGGAACTCTCCGTTCAGATCCTTCAGGTTGCGATCGTCACGCAATCACGCGAATTTCTTCTGCACTTCGGCTGACACGTTCGCGGGCAGTTCTGCGTAGTGATCGAATTGCATGGTGAATGTTGCGCGGCCCTGCGACATGGACCGCAAGTTGTTGACGTAGCCGAACATGTTCATCAGCGGCACCATCGCGTTGATCACGTTGGCATTGCCGCGCATGTCCTGGCCCTGGATTTGCCCGCGCCGCGAATTGAGATCGCCGATGACGGAGCCGGTGTAGTCCTCCGGCGTCACCACTTCGACCTTCATGATCGGCTCGAGCAGGACCGGCCTGCCCTTCTGCAAGGCCTCGCGCAATGCCGCGCGCGAAGCAATTTCGAAGGCAAGCGCCGACGAATCGACGTCGTGATAGGCGCCGTCGATCAGCGAGACTTTGAGATCGACCACCGGGAAACCGGCGAGCACGCCGGAGCCGAGAACCGATTCGAGACCCTTCTCGACGCCCGGGATGTACTCCTTCGGCACCGAACCGCCAACGACTTCGTTTTCGAATTCGAACGGCGTGCCCGGAGGCGCCGGTTCGGCGACGATCTTGACGCGCGCGAACTGGCCGGAGCCGCCGGTCTGCTTCTTGTGGACGTAGTCGACTTCGGCCTTCTGAGTGATCTTCTCGCGGAACGCCACCTGCGGCGCGCCGATATTGGCGTCGACCTTGTAGGTGCGCTTGAGGATGTCGACCTTGATGTCGAGATGCAGTTCGCCCATGCCCTTGAGGATGGTCTGGCCGCTCTCTTGGTCGGTCGAAACGCGGAACGAGGGATCCTCGGCTGCGAGCTTGGCGAGCGCGACGCCGAGCTTTTCCTGGTCGGCCTTCGACTTCGGCTCGATCGCGATTTCGATCACCGGGTCGGGGAATTCCATCTTTTCCAGGATCACCGGCTGCTTGGGATCGCACAGCGTGTCGCCGGTGCGTACCTCCTTCAGGCCGGCCAGCGCGACGATGTCGCCGGCATAGGCTTCCTTGATGTCTTCGCGGTTGTTCGCATGCATCAGCAGCATGCGGCCGATGCGCTCTTTGCGCTCCTTGGTCGAATTGATCACGCCGGTGCCGCTGGTGAGCGTGCCGGAATAGATGCGGCAGAAGGTGATGGTGCCGACGAAGGGATCGTCCATGATCTTGAAGCCGAGCAGCGCCAGTGGCGCGTTGTCCTTCGGCTCGCGCACGACCTCTTCGCCGTTGTCGGGATTGATGCCCTTGATCGGCGGCACGTCGAGCGGGCTCGGCAGATAGTCGACCACGGCATCGAGCAGCGGCTGCACGCCCTTGTTCTTGAACGCCGAGCCGCACAGCACCGGGAAGAAGGCGCCGGTGATCACCGCCTTGCGGATCAGCTTCTTGATAGTGGCCTCGTCGGGCACCTTGCCCTCGAGATAGGCGGTGGTCGCGTCATCGTCGAGTTCGCACGCTGCCTCGATCATCTTGTCGCGGTATTCCTTGGCCTGCTCGAGCATGTCGGCGGGAATCTCGATGTCCTGGTATTTGGCGCCGAGCGATTCATCGTCCCAGACCACGCCCTTCATGCGCACCAGGTCGATGATGCCTTTGAACTGCTGCTCGGAACCGATCGGAAGCTGGATCGCGATCGGCTTGGCGCCGAGGCGGGTCTTGATGTCGTCAAGACACTTGAAGAAGTCGGCGCCGATCTTGTCCATCTTGTTGGCGAATACGATGCGCGGGACTTTATATTTGTCGCCCTGGCGCCAGACCGTCTCGGTTTGCGGCTCGACGCCCTGGTTGGAATCGAGCACGCAGACGGCGCCGTCGAGCACACGCAAGGAACGCTCGACTTCGATGGTGAAGTCCACGTGACCCGGCGTGTCGATGATGTTGAGACGATGGTCCTTCCAGAACGCGGTGGTCGCGGCCGACGTGATGGTGATGCCGCGTTCCTGCTCCTGCTCCATGAAGTCCATGGTCGCGGCGCCTTCATGCACCTCGCCCATCTTGTGGCTCTTGCCGGTGTAGAAGAGGATCCGCTCGGTGGTCGTGGTTTTCCCGGCATCGATGTGGGCCATGATGCCGAAATTGCGGTAGTCCTCGATTGCGTGGACGCGTGGCATAGGGGATCTAGTCCTTGATTCTGTTGTCCGCCGTCACCAGCGGTAATGCGAGAAGGCCCGGTTGGCTTCCGCCATTTTGTGGGTGTCCTCGCGCTTCTTGACGGCGTTTCCCCTGTTATTGGACGCATCGAGCAGCTCGGCCGAGAGCCGCTCGGTCATTGTTCTTTCGTTGCGATCGCGCGCGGCGATGATGATCCAGCGGATGCCGAGCGCCTGCCGGCGCGACGTGCGGACTTCCACCGGCACCTGATAGGTGGCGCCGCCGACGCGCCGCGAGCGCACCTCGATCGAAGGCATCACGTTGTCGAGCGCCTGCTGGAATACGGTGAGCGGGTTCTGCTTGGTCTTGCTCTCGATCATTTCAAGCGCGCCGTAGACGATGCCTTCCGCGACCGATTTCTTGCCGTCGTACATGACGGCGTTCATGAACTTGCTGACGACGATGTTGCCGAACTTCGGGTCCGGGATGATTTCGCGCTTTTCTGCGGCGTGACGGCGAGACATGACGCTTGACCCTTATTTCGGACGCTTGGCGCCGTATTTCGAACGGCGCTGTTTGCGGTTCTTGACGCCCTGCGTGTCGAGCACGCCGCGCAGAATGTGGTAGCGCACGCCCGGCAGATCCTTGACGCGGCCGCCGCGGATCATCACCACCGAATGTTCCTGCAGATTGTGGCCCTCGCCCGGGATATAGCCGATCACCTCGAAGCCGTTGGTGAGGCGCACCTTGGCGACCTTGCGCAGCGCCGAGTTCGGCTTCTTCGGCGTCGTCGTATAGACGCGCGTGCAGACGCCACGCTTTTGCGGCGAGGACTCGAGCGCCGGCGCACGGTTGCGCGCCTTCAGCGGCCGGCGCGGATTGGCAATCAGCTGGTTGATCGTCGGCATCGTTCGACTTCGCTACCTTCGTTTGGGCTTGTGAAGCCCGGAATCGCTATGGGCTGGTCGCCCCTCGCTTCGCACGCGGGCGCCCTCGCCCGCGGTTGGTTTTGGGCTTTTGGCCCCGGCATCCTGTCGCGGAAATTCGCCCGCGCGCGTTGCATTAAATGCGCGTTGTCCACGCGCAAAACGAAATCGCGCCATCCGCTCGATCGCGGGGGCGCTTTTCCGTTTCGGACGGCCACGACGCGGTTGACGCCCCGCGGCCGTTACCTCGCAAGTCTGACAGTGGCTGTCAGAGGCAGCGTCTGAGCTCTATTCGTCGAGGCTTTAGCGCCAGCCAAGCTTTGAGAATAACGCTACGCTCTCAAAGGGTTAGCTGGGCGGCCGTTCCGAGCAAGCAAAGCTCACCGCCTGCCGTAAAGTGTGGCGTATGTATCGGCCACATTCACCCAAGTCAAGGCGAAAGGGGCCGGAAAATCGAGGCTTCCGGGCCTTCGGCGCCCCGCCGTGCATCAAAATTTGAGCCGCCTGCGCCGATAAAAAGGGCCGCCTTTTGGGCGGCCCCTTCGATTTCATGATTGGCGGGCGATTTACTCCGCCGCCGGCAGCGCCGGAGCCGCCGCGGCTTCCGCCTTGGCTGCGGCCTTCGCCGCATCTTTCTCGCGCTCCTCGAGGATGAGGGCATCGCGTTTAACGGCAACTTCGCGCAGCTGGTTCATCATCGCGCCGGTGCCGGCCGGGATCAGGCGGCCGACGATGACGTTTTCCTTCAGCCCGTCGAGCGTATCCGCCTTGCCGTTGACCGCGGCCTCGGTGAGCACGCGCGTGGTCTCCTGGAACGACGCCGCCGAGATGAACGAACGGGTCTGCAGGCTGGCCTTGGTGATGCCGAGCAGGACCGGATGACCGCTGGCGCCCTTCTTGCCTTCGGCCTCGATGCGGACGTTGATCTCGTCCATTTCGGTCTTGTCGATCTGCTCGCCCTGCAGCAGTTCGGTATCGCCGGCGTCGTCGATCTCGACCTTCTGCAGCATCTGACGAACGATCACCTCGATGTGCTTGTCGTTGATGTTGACGCCTTGCAGGCGATAGACCTCCTGGATTTCGTTTACCAGATAGGCCGCAAGCTCCTCGACGCCCTTGATGGCGAGAATGTCGTGCGGGGCGGGATTGCCCTCGACGATATAGTCGCCCTTCTCGATGACGTCGCCATCCTGCAGATGGATGTGCTTGCCCTTCGGGATCAGATACTCCTTCGGCTCGTCGCCCTTGCCCGTCGGCTCGATGGTGATGCGGCGCTTGTTCTTGTAGTCCTTGCCGAACCGCACCGTGCCGCCAATTTCGGCGATGATCGCCGCGTCCTTCGGCTTGCGCGCCTCGAACAGCTCCGCCACCCGCGGCAGACCGCCGGTGATGTCGCGGGTCTTCGCGCTTTCGGTCGGAATGCGCGCGATCACGTCGCCCGCCTTTACGTGGCCGCCGGGATCGACCGAGATGATGGCGTCGACCGCGAGCTGGTAGCGGGCCTCGCCGCCGCGCACCAGCTTGAGCAGCTTGCTGCCCGACTTGATCACGATCGCCGGACGCAAGTCCTGCTGGTTGCGGGACGAGCCCGTGCGCCAGTCGATGACCACGCGCTTGGCGATGCCGGTCGACTCGTCGACTGCTTCCGACATCGACAGACCGTCGACCAAGTCTTCGAAGGCAATAGTGCCCTCGACCTCGGTGAGGATCGGCCGCGTGTACGGATCCCACTCGGCGATGCGCTGGCCGCGCTTGATCTTGTCGCCGTCTTCGACGCGCATGCGCGCGCCGTACGGAATGCGGTGATGCGCGCGCTCGGTGCCGTCGGGGTCCACCACCGCCACCACCATGTTGCGCACCATCGCCACCACGTCGTTGTCCGAGTTCTTGGCGATGTTCTTGCCCTTGAACTTGATCTTGCCGTCGAAGTTCGACTCGATGAACGACTGCTCGGAGATCTGCGCCGCGCCACCGATGTGGAACGTGCGCATGGTGAGCTGGGTGCCCGGTTCGCCGATCGACTGCGCCGCGATCACGCCGACCGCCTCGCCCATGTTGACCGGTGTGCCGCGGGCAAGATCGCGCCCGTAGCATGCGCCGCAGACGCCGTTGGCCGCTTCGCAGGTGAGCACGGAGCGGATTTTCAGCTCCTGCACCCCGGCATTGGTGATCGCTTCGACCTCAGGCTCGGTCAGCAGCGTGCTGCGCTTGATTACGACCTTGTTGCTGGCCGGATCCTTGACGTCCTCCGCCGTGGTGCGGCCGAGGATGCGAATGGCCAGCGACGCGACCACGGTGCCCGCGTCGATGATGGCGCGCACCTTGATGCCGGATTTGGTGCCGCAATCCTCGGTCGTGATGATGCAGTCCTGCGCCACGTCGACCAGACGCCGCGTCAGATAACCGGAGTTCGCGGTCTTCAAGGCGGTGTCGGCCAGTCCCTTGCGGGCGCCGTGGGTCGAGTTGAAGTACTCGAGCACCGACAGGCCTTCCTTGAAGTTCGAGATGATCGGGCTCTCGATGATCTCGCCCGACGGCTTGGCCATCAGGCCGCGCATGCCGGCGAGCTGGCGCATCTGCGCCGGCGAGCCGCGCGCGCCGGAATGCGCCATCATGTAGATCGAGTTGACCTGCGCTTCGCGGCCTTCGACCTTCTTCACCGCCGAGATTTCTTTCATCATCTCATCGGCGATGTGGTCGGTGGCCTTCGACCAGGCGTCAACCACCTTGTTGTACTTCTCGCCCTGGGTGATGAGACCGTCGTTGTATTGCTGCTCGAACTCCTTGGCGAGTTCGCGCGTGGTCTCGACGATCTTCCACTTGGACGCCGGTACCACCATGTCGTCCTTGCCGAACGAAATGCCGGCCTTGAAGGCGTGATAGAAGCCGAGCGACATGATGCGGTCGCAGAAGATGACCGTCTCCTTCTGCCCGCAATGGCGATAGACTTGGTCGATCATCGACGAAATCTCGCGCTTGGTCATCAAGCGGTTGACGATGTCGAACGGCGCCTTCACGTTGCGCGGCAGCACGTTGCCGAGAATGACGCGGCCGGGCGTGGTCTCGTACCACTTCTTGAATTCCTTGCCCTTCTCGTCCACGCCGATCCAGCGGTAACGGATCTTGCTGTGCAGGCCGATGACCTTTTCGGCGAGCGCATGCTCGATCGAAGCCATATCGCCGAACGCCTTGCCTTCGCCCGGATCGCCCTCGCGTAGCAGCGACAGGTAATAGAGGCCGAGCACGATGTCCTGCGACGGCACGATGATCGGCTGGCCGTTCGCAGGGTGCAGGATGTTGTTGGTCGACATCATCAGCACGCGCGCTTCCAGCTGGGCTTCCAGCGACAGCGGAACGTGCACGGCCATCTGATCACCGTCGAAGTCGGCGTTGAACGCCGCGCACACCAGCGGATGCAGCTGGATCGCCTTGCCCTCGATCAGCACCGGCTCGAACGCCTGGATGCCGAGGCGGTGGAGCGTCGGCGCGCGGTTGAGCAGCACCGGATGCTCGCGGATCACTTCGTCCAGGATGTCCCAGACCTCGGGCTTTTCCTTCTCGACCAGCTTCTTCGCCTGTTTCACGGTGGTGGACAGGCCCTTGGCGTCGAGCCGCGAATAGATGAACGGCTTGAACAGTTCGAGCGCCATCTTCTTCGGCAACCCGCACTGGTGCAGCTTGAGTTCGGGGCCGACCACGATCACCGAGCGGCCGGAATAGTCGACGCGCTTGCCGAGCAGGTTCTGCCGGAAGCGGCCCTGCTTGCCCTTGAGCATGTCGGCGAGCGACTTCAACGGGCGTTTGTTGGCGCCGGTGATAACGCGGCCGCGGCGGCCGTTGTCGAACAGCGCATCGACCGCTTCCTGCAACATGCGCTTTTCGTTGCGGATGATGATGTCGGGCGCGCGCAGCTCGATCAGCCGCTTCAGACGATTGTTGCGGTTGATGACGCGGCGATAAAGATCGTTGAGATCGGACGTGGCGAAGCGTCCGCCGTCGAGCGGAACCAGCGGCCGCAGATCCGGCGGGATCACCGGCACGACGGTCAGGATCATCCACTCCGGCTTATTGCCGGAGGCGATGAAGGCCTCGATCAGCTTGAGCCGCTTGGCGATCTTCTTCTTCTTGATGTCGCTGTCGGACTCCGCAAGCCCGGCGCGCAGCTCGGCCTGCATCTTGTCGAGGTCGAGCGCCTTCAGCATCTCGCGGATCGCTTCCGCGCCGATGGTGGCGGTGAAGCTGTCGGGGCCGAATTCTTCTTGCGCCTTGAGATATTCGTCCTCGGACAAAAGCTGGCGGTCCTTGAGCGGGGTGAGGCCCGGCTCAAGCACGACGTAATATTCGAAATAGAGAATGCGCTCGAGGTCCTTCAGCGTCATATCGAGCAGCAGGCCGATGCGTGACGGCAGCGACTTCAGGAACCAGATGTGAGCAACCGGCGCGGCCAATTCGATATGGCCCATGCGCTCGCGCCGCACGCGCGACAGCGTCACTTCGACCGAGCACTTCTCGCAGATGATGCCCTTGTACTTCATGCGCTTGTACTTGCCGCACAAGCACTCGTAATCCTTGATCGGCCCGAAGATGCGCGCGCAGAACAACCCGTCGCGCTCGGGCTTGAAGGTGCGGTAGTTGATCGTTTCCGGCTTTTTGATTTCGCCGTAAGACCACGACAGAATCTTTTCCGGGCTCGCGATCGATATCCGGATCTGGTCGAAGACCTGAGCCGGCACCTGCGGGCTGAAAAGATTCATGATCTCTTGATTCATCGCCATCTCCGCTAAACCGGCTTATCGCCGGCACCATTCGATATGTCTCATCACGAGCATTCGGTGGCCGGGCTTATGGCCCGGCCGTGACGCTTGTTATTCGGCGGCTTCCGCCGTGTCGCCGGGGCCTCGCCCCTGCTGCTTCGAATTGTGCAGATCGACGTTGAGGCCGAGCGAGCGCATTTCCTTGACCAGCACGTTGAAGCTTTCCGGAATGCCCGCCTCGAACGTGTCGTCGCCGCGCACGATCGCCTCGTACACCTTGGTACGGCCGGCGACGTCGTCCGACTTCACGGTCAGCATTTCCTGCAAGGTGTAAGCGGCGCCGTAAGCTTCGAGCGCCCACACTTCCATTTCGCCGAAACGCTGGCCGCCGAACTGCGCCTTGCCACCGAGCGGCTGCTGGGTGACCAGCGAGTACGGGCCGATCGAGCGGGCGTGGATCTTGTCGTCCACCAGGTGGTGCAGCTTGAGCATGTAGATGTAGCCGACCGTGACTTTGCGGTCGAACACCTCGCCGGTGCGGCCGTCGAAGACGTTGACCTGGCCGGAATGGTCGAGACCGGCGAGATCGAGCATCTTCTCGATGTCGGCTTCCTTGGCGCCATCGAACACCGGGGTCGCGATCGGCACCCCGTGACGCAGATTGCCGGCGAGCTCGATCAGACCTTCCTCGTTCAGCGACTTGATGGTCTCGTCGTCGCCATAGACCTTCTTCAGCATGTCCTTGAGCGGACGGGCGTCGTGCTTCAGGTTGTAGGCGTCGACCGCCTGCCCGATCTTGAGCCCCAAGCCGGCGCAAGCCCAGCCGAGATGGGTTTCCAGAATCTGACCGACGTTCATCCGGCTCGGCACGCCGAGCGGATTGAGCACGATGTCGACCTGCGTGCCATCCTCGAGGAACGGCATGTCCTCGACCGGCACGATCTTCGACACCACGCCCTTGTTGCCGTGGCGGCCGGCCATCTTGTCGCCGGGCTGGATCTTGCGCTTCACCGCGACGAAGACCTTGACCATCTTCATCACGCCGGGCGGCAGTTCGTCGCCGCGCTGCAGCTTCTCGACCTTGTCGAGGAAGCGCTGCTCGAGCAGCTTCTTCGACTCGTCGTATTGCTTTGCGGATCGCCTCGATCTCGGCCATCAGCTTGTCGTTGGGCGAAGCGAACAGCCACCATTGCGAGCGCGGATATTCGTCCAGCACCGCCTTGGTGATCTTGGAATCCTTCTTGAAGCCCTTGGGGCCCGCAATGCCCTGCCGGCCTTCCAGCAATTCCGCCAGACGGCCATAGACGTTGCGATCGAGGATCGCCTGCTCGTCGTCGCGGTCCTTGGCCAGCCGCTCGATTTCCTCGCGCTCGATCGCGAGCGCGCGCTCGTCCTTCTCGACGCCGTGGCGGTTGAACACGCGCACTTCGACGACGGTGCCCTGCACGCCCGGCGGCACCCGCAACGAGGTGTCGCGCACGTCGGAGGCCTTCTCGCCGAAGATGGCGCGCAGCAGTTTTTCTTCCGGCGTCATCGGGCTTTCGCCCTTGGGCGTGATCTTGCCGACCAGGATGTCGCCGGCATGCACTTCGGCGCCGATATAGACGATGCCCGCTTCGTCGAGATTCTTGAGCGCCTCTTCCGAGACGTTCGGGATGTCGCGGGTGATTTCCTCGGGGCCGAGCTTGGTGTCGCGCGCCATCACCTCGAATTCCTCGATGTGGATGGACGTGAACACGTCGTCTTTCACGATCCGCTCGGACAGCAGGATCGAGTCCTCGAAGTTGTAGCCGTTCCACGGCATGAACGCGACCAGCACGTTGCGGCCGAGCGCGAGTTCGCCGAGATCGGTCGAGGGGCCGTCGGCGATGATGTCGGCCTTGTCGACGCGATCGCCCACCTTCACCAGCGGACGCTGGTTGATGCAGGTGTTCTGGTTCGAGCGCTGATATTTCATCAGCCGGTAGATATCGACGCCCGGCTTGGTCGGGTCCATCTCGCCGGTCGCGCGCACGACGATACGGGTGGCGTCCACCTGATCGACGATGCCTGTGCGGCGCGCGGAGATCGAAGCGCCCGAGTCGCGGGCGACCACACCCTCCATGCCGGTGCCGACGAACGGCGCCTCGGCGCGAACCAGCGGCACCGCCTGGCGCTGCATGTTCGAGCCCATCAGCGCGCGGTTGGCGTCGTCGTTCTCGAGGAACGGAATCAGCGCCGCCGCCACCGACACCAGCTGCTTCGGCGACACGTCCATGAAGTCGACCTTGTCGCGCGGGACCAGATGCACGTCGCCGGCCTGGCGGCAAATGATCAGGTCCTCGGTGAAGCGGCCGCGGCCGTCCATCGTCGCATTGGCTTGCGCGACGGCGTGACGGCTCTCTTCCATCGCCGAGAGATAGATGACCTCGTCGGTGACGCGACCGTCCTTCACCTTGCGATAGGGCGTTTCGACGAAGCCGTATTTGTTCACCCGCGCAAAGGTCGCGAGCGAATTGATCAGGCCGATATTCGGCCCTTCCGGCGTCTCGATCGGGCAGATGCGGCCGTAATGCGTCGGGTGCACGTCGCGCACCTCGAAGCCAGCCCTTTCACGCGTGAGACCGCCCGGTCCGAGCGCCGACAGGCGCCGCTTATGGGTGATCTCCGACAGCGGATTGGTCTGGTCCATGAACTGCGACAGCTGCGAGGAGCCGAAGAACTCGCGCACCGCGGCGGCCGCCGGCTTGGCGTTGATCAGATCCTGCGGCATCACCGTGTCGATATCGACCGACGACATCCGCTCCTTGATCGCGCGCTCCATGCGCAACAGGCCGATGCGGTATTGGTTTTCCATCAGCTCGCCGACCGAGCGCACCCGGCGATTGCCGAGATGGTCGATGTCGTCGATCTCGCCCTTGCCGTCGCGCAGATCGACCAGCGTGCGAATGACAGAAATAATGTCTTCCTTGCGCAGCACGCGCATGGTGTCGGGCGCGTCGAGTTCGAGCCGCATGTTCATCTTCACGCGGCCGACGGCGGACAGATCGTAGCGATCCGAATCGAAGAACAGCGAACGGAACATCGCTTCCGCGGTATCCACGGTCGGCGGTTCGCCCGGGCGCATGACGCGATAGATGTCGAACAGCGCGTCCTCGCGCGTCATGTTCTTGTCGACGGAGAGCGTGTTGCGGATATAGGCGCCGACATTGACGTGATCGATGTCGAGCAGCGGCAATTCCTTGTAGCCGGCCTCGATCAGGATCTTGAGGTTCTTCTCGGTAAACTCCTCGCCGGCCTCCATGAAGATTTCGCCGGTCTTGCCATTGACCAGATCCTCGGCGACGTAGTGGCCGATCAATTCCTCATCGGTCATGCGCAGGGCCTTGAGGCCCTTCTCGGCGAGCTGGCGCGCCTGGCGGACGGACAGCTTCTTGCCCGCCTCCACCACCACGCGGCCGGTATCGGCGTCGACCAGATCGTTGACCGCCTTGTAGCCTTTCAGCCGGTTGGCATCGAACGGCACGCGCCAGCCGTCTTTGGCGCGCTTGTAGGTGACGTGCTTGTAGAAGGTGCGGAGGATTTCCTCGCCGTCGAGGCCGAGCGCATAGAGCAGCGACGTCACCGGAATCTTGCGGCGGCGATCGATGCGCGCATAGACGATGTCCTTGGCGTCGAACTCGATGTCGAGCCAGGAGCCGCGATAGGGAATGATGCGGGCGGCGAACAGCAGCTTGCCGCTCGAATGGGTCTTGCCCTTGTCGTGGTCGAAGAACACGCCGGGCGAACGGTGCATCTGCGAAACGATCACCCGCTCGGTGCCGTTGACGATGAAGGTGCCATTGTTGGTCATGAGCGGAATGTCGCCCATGTAGACATCCTGCTCCTTGATGTCCTTGACCGAACGCGCGCCGGTCTCCTCGTCGATATCGAACACGATCAGCCGCAGCGTCACCTTGAGCGGCGCGGCATAGGTCATGCCGCGCTGGCGGCACTCGTCGACGTCGTATTTCGGCGGCTCGAATTCGTATTTGACGAATTCAAGCTGCGAGGAATTGGAAAAATCGGAAATCGGAAACACCGACCTGAAGACCGCCTGCAGGCCTTCGTCGGGACGGCCGCCGACCGGCTCCTTCACCAGCAGGAACTGGTCGTAAGACGCCTTTTGAACCTCGATGAGGTTCGGCATCTCCGCCACTTCTTTGATTGACCCGAAAAACTTGCGTACGCGCTTGCGACCGGTAAACGTCTGCGCCATCGTTTCTCTCTCAATTCGATTTCGGCGGGCAGCGCGGGCGCCTCTCCTAACAGCCGCAATCCATCGCGACCATCGGGACAGGCGTCGGGGCTACCCGGTTCTATGTGATTCGGGCCGCGCCCGAACCGCCGCACACTTCACATTTCACCGTGACCGGACCGCGCCGAATCACGTCCGCCTCTCTCGGGTGGTCCGGGGGTTGCCGGCCACCTTTTTCTTCAGTTCGAGACCCCCGGAGCCAAACCCCGGGGATTTCGCCTTTTGGATCCCGGCTCTCGCTTCGCGAGGCCGGGATTTCTCTCAAGTAAGCATTCGCTTACTTAAGCTCAACCTTGGCGCCGACCTTTTCGAGGGTGGCCTTGATCTTGCCGGCCTCCTCCTTGTTGACGCCTTCCTTGACCGTCTTCGGCGCGCCCTCGACCAGGTCCTTGGCCTCCTTGAGGCCGAGGCCGGTGAGCGCGCGGACTTCCTTGATCACCTCGATCTTCTTGTCGCCCGCACTGGTGAGGACCACGGTGAATTCGGTCTTCTCCTCGGCCGCGGCAGCGCCGCCGCCGGCGGGACCGGCCGCCACCGCAACCGCGGCCGCGGCGGAGACGCCCCATTTCTCTTCCAGCATCTTGGCGAGGTCGGCCGCTTCCAGAACGGTCAGCTTCGACAAGTCATCAACGATCTTTTGCAGGTCAGCCATTGTTCAATTCCTATCGGTTCGAACCAGTCGAGATTGCTTTTGATGCCGTCAGGCCGCGGCGCTCTTGGAGGCGTAGGCCTGGACCACGCGCGCGACCTTGGCCGCGGGTGCGTTGACGAGTTGCGCGATCTTGGTCGCCGGCGCCACCAGGAGGCCGACGATCTTGCCGCGCAATTCGTCCAGCGACGGCAGGGCAGCGAGTGCCTTGACGCCGTTCAGGTCCAGAGCGGTCTTGCCCATCGACCCGCCGAGAATGACGAACTTCTCGTTCGCCTTGGCGAAATCGACGGCCACCTTCGGTGCCGACACCGGATCGCCCGAATAGGCGAGCACGGTTGGCCCCTTCAGCAGGGGCGCAATGGCGGCAGCGTCGGTGTCCTTGAGCGCGATTTTGGCGAGACGGTTTTTCGCGACCTTCACCTTGGCGCCCGCCAGCTTCATCTGCTTTCGCAGAGTCTGCATCTGGGCGACGGTGAGGCCGGAATAGTGAGCCACCACCACGACATTGGAGGTCTTGAAGACCCCGCTCAGATCGGTGATGGACTCTGCTTTTGCCGCTCGATCCACTGCAAGCTCTTTCCGGTTTTGACGGCTTGCCCACGTGGTCCGCGGGAGCCGCCGGGTTGCTACCAGCCGTCCCGCAGTTGCGATCACGCAGAAAGCAAACTGGGCAGGACGACGCTTCGATTAGCCTGCCCCCCGTGCGCAGCCGAAGCCGCACGCGGGTGTATCCGAGGTTCGAACCAAACTGGCGCGCGATAAGCGCGCAAACTTGGGTCTCGTCCCCGTCTATGCTGGCCCCGTTTTAGTACCCGACCTGCTTTCGCAGGGCGGGCCGGGATTAAGCCTCGGCCTTGCGGCCTCGGCGCCGGCAGTCTTGGACAGGTCGGCCGATCCATCGCTGGACCGGTCTTGCCCGCCTCATATCGCAATGACTTCGGTTTCTTCCTTTCAGAGCTCCCGCCGGGATGTCCAAAAGGAATAAGTTCCGATCACCATTGGTTTGTAGAGACGCGCAAAGGCGTGCCGACAAAAGGGCCGGCACGCCCGATGCGCCTCATTTAGAGCTTCCGGCCGGTTTTGCCAAGGGTTTTTTCGCGAAAATCCCCCGCGAAAAAATGCCTCGGCAACGGGTCAGTTGAACAGCGAGGACGGCTCGACCTTGACCCCCGGCCCCATGGTGGAGGAGATCGCCACCCGGTTGATGTAGTGGCCCTTGGCCCCCGCGGGCTTCGCCTTCTGAACGGCGTCGGCGAACGCCTTGATGTTCTCGACCAGCTTGTCCTCGGAGAACGAGGCCTTGCCGACCCCGGCCTGGATGATGCCGGCCTTTTCCACGCGGAACTCGACCGACCCGCCCTTGGCGCCCTTCACCGCATTGGTGACATCCATCGTCACCGTGCCGACCTTTGGGTTCGGCATGATGCCGCGCGGTCCCAGCACCTTACCGAGACGGCCGACCAGCGGCATCATGTCGGGGGTGGCGATGCAGCGGTCGAAGTCGATCTCGCCTTTGTTGACCTTCTCGACCAGGTCCTCCGCGCCCACGACGTCGGCGCCGGCGGCCTTGGCTTCTTCCGCCTTGGCGCCGCGCGCAAACACGCCGACGCGCAGCGCGCGGCCGGAGCCATTCGGCAACGTGACCACGCCGCGGACCATCTGGTCCGCATGGGTCGGATCGACGCCGAGATTCATCGCGATCTCGATGGTCTCGTCGAATTTCGCCTTGGCGCGATCCTTCACCATCTTGACGGCTTCAACGATCGTATAGGACTTGTCGCGATCGACGCCTTCGCGCGCGGCCTTGGTGCGTTTTCCGAGTGCCATGATCGTTACTCCGTCACCGAGAGGCCCATCGAGCGGGCGGAACCTTCAATCATCTTCATGGCCGCTTCGATGGTGTCGCAGTTCAAGTCCTTCATCTTCTGCTCGGCGATCTCGCGCACCTGCTTCTTGTTGACCTCGCCGACCGGTTCGCGGCCGGGGGTCTTCGAGCCGCTTTCCAGCTTCGCCGCTTTTTTGAGGAAGTAGGACACCGGCGGCGTCTTGAGCTCGAAGGTAAAGGAGCGATCCTGATAGGTGGTGATGATCACCGGGATCGGCGTGTTCTTCTCGATCTTCTGGGTCTGCGCATTGAACGCCTTGCAGAACTCCATGATGTTGAGGCCGCGCTGACCCAAGGCCGGCCCGATCGGGGGCGACGGGTTGGCGGCGCCGGCCGGCACCTGCAATTTGAGGAATCCAGTGACTTTCTTAGCCATCTCTCACTCCTGTTAGTGGTGCGGATATTGACGGTTGGCGGCCGCCTCACCTCCCACGCCTCTATGAACCGAACGCTTATAGCTTCTCGACTTGCCCGAATTCCAGCTCGACCGGGGTGGCGCGGCCGAAGATCGACACCGCCACCTTCACGCGCGAACGGGCCTCGTCGACTTCCTCGACGGTGCCGTTGAACGAGGCGAACGGGCCATCGGACACGCGCACCTGCTCGCCGACCTCAAACGACACCGACGGCTTCGGCCGCTCGATGCCTTCCTGCACCTGATGCAGGATGCGATTGGCTTCCGCTTCCGAAATCGGCATCGGCTTCTTGTCGGTGCCGAGGAAGCCGGTGACTTTCGGCGTGTTCTTGATGAGATGGTAGACCTCGTCGGTCAGATCCATCTTCACCAGCACATAGCCGGGGAAAAACTTGCGCTCCGCGTTCACCTTGCGGCCGCGGCGCACCTCGACCACGGTTTCGGTCGGCACCATGATCTCTTCGAAATGGTCGGCGAGGTTGCGTTGCTTCGCCTGCTCGCGGATCGACTCCGCGACCTTCTTCTCGAAGTTCGAATAGGCATGCACGATGTACCAGCGCTTGGGTCTGGTGGCGGTGGCGGCAGCTGCAGCAGTATCGCTCATAATATCTCTCTCGCCTTCAGCTTCCCATGCCGAGCACGAAGGTAACGGCGATGCGGATGATTTGATCCGCGACCAGGAAGAACACCGACGCGATCGCGACCATGACGAAAACCATGGCGGTCGTGATCATGGTTTCCCGGCGCGAAGGCCACGTCACCTTGCGGGTTTCCTCACGCACTTCCTGCATGAAGCGGAACGGGCCGACCCGCGGCTTGTGTCGCACTTCCGTCGGCGCTTGATCGCTCATCTGCTCACTCTTTTCTAACCGTTCCCCGCCTGGCAGGAGTGGCAGGACTCGAACCTGCAACCCCCGGTTTTGGAGACCGGTGCTCTACCAATTGAGCTACACTCCTCCGGAAGCGGATGCGGCGAACCTAAAGGTCCGCCGCGCCGATGTCATGCATTATACACGGGCCCAATGCAAGACACTGGAGCCCGGATTTAGGCGGTTTTCCGGTCGATACCCCACCAAATCGCCCGCCTTCGCGCAAACCGGCTTGCCGAGCCGAAGCTCCGAAGGAGCGAAGACTGGAGCGGGTGAAGGGAATCGAACCCTCGTATTCAGCTTGGAAGGCTGCTGCTCTACCATTGAGCTACACCCGCGGAACGCAACGATCATTTACCAGGGACTTCAGCCCGCCTTCGCGCGCTTGCCAGCCGAAGGTTGCGTTCGCAACTTCGGCGCGCCAGCCTTCGTGCAAACCGGCTTGCCGAGCCGCAGCGCCGAAGGCACGAAGGCTGGTGGGAGAGGTAGGACTCGAACCTACGAAGGCATAGCCAGCGGATTTACAGTCCGCCCCCTTTGCCGCTCGGGACACTCTCCCCCAAAGCCGTCGCACCGTATTGATCTCGAACGATAAACGGCGTCGCGCGCCGGCCGGTCGGGATTTGCAGGTTTTATGGGCAGCCCCCCTGGGTAAGTCAATGGAGGCTGTTCCGCCCGCAGCCGATCGGTTAAGGCACACGGCGATGATGTCGCGACCACCCACCCGTTCCGGCGCGAAACCGGGCGCCACCCGCGAGCAGACCGAGCGGCGCGAGCGCTTCGAACGCGCCCGCCGCGACAGCCTGCGGGCCGATGCCGATGGCCCGGTGGTGATGTATGGCTGGCACACGGTGACAGCCGCGTTGCGAAATCCGGCGCGCCGCGTGCGCAAGCTGCTCGCCACCGAAAACGCCGCGCGGCGCTTGGCCGACGAGGGCGTTGCGCCCGAGCATAAGCCGGAGATCGTGCGGCCCTCGGCGATCGCCGAACGGCTGCTGCCCGACGCTGTCCATCAGGGCCTCTATCTCGAAACCGATCCGCTGCCCTCGCCCGCCGTCGAGGATTTGCCGGGCAGAGGCGTGGTGCTGGTGCTCGACCAGATCACCGACCCGCACAATGTCGGCGCCATCTTTCGCTCGGCCGCGGCTTTCGCGGCAACCGCCATCGTGACCACGCAGCGGCACAGCCCGGAAGCAACCGGCGCGCTGGCCAAGGCCGCATCGGGGGCGCTTGAACATGTGCCGCTCGTCAGCGTGCAGAACCTGGCGCGCGGGCTCGCCGCGCTCAAGCAGAGCGGCTTTCTGGTGGTCGGCCTCGACAGCAGCGGCGACAGCGATTTCGCCGCTCTGCCGCTGCGCGCGCCACTGGCGCTGGTGCTCGGCGCCGAAGGCAAGGGCTTGCGGCAATTGACCAAGGAGACCTGCGATCATGTCGCGCGCATCGACCTGCCGGGCGAGATCAAGAGCCTGAACGTGTCGAACGCCGCCGCGCTTGGGCTTTATGTGGCGAGCAGGCGATTAGCTGGCACGTAAAATGCGAACGGCGGGCCCCCGCCCGCCGCCCGCGTCCCGCGAACTTTTCGAACTGTTAATCCGCGCGCGCTTTGGCTTTCGGCCCCTGTCCCTTGCGGAACAGCCGGATGCTCATACGGTCGGGCCCGAGAATGGTCACCTCGGCATCGGCTTGGATGACGCGGGCCTTACCATCGTCGCCGCTTATGCCCGTGTCGGGATCGCGTTGTTCGGGCGCCGCGTGCTTGCGGCGTGAACGCACCGGCTCGTCCTCGACCACATGGCGCCGCTCGATCACGCGCGGGGGATCATCGACCACGCGCTGGGTTTCAATGACCACCGGCTCATCGTGCACGATCTTTTTGGTGTTGATGACCGTTTGCTTGGCCGGGCTGCGCTTGCGCAATTCCTCGATCAACCCGCGATCGGCCGGCTTGTGCGGACGATCGAACCTGGGCCCCTTCGGCTCAGGCGCCGGATTGCGGACGTTGTCACGCACGTAAGGATAGGAGCGCGTGTTAGTCGGCCGCCGAATTTCGTAGGTGTTGGGCGCCACCTCGACCGCATAGGGCCGCTCGACCTGCACGGCATAAGGATAAAGCGGCGCCGGCTGCGCGTAAGCCCCGCCGTAATATTGCGCCTGCGCCGGCGTGGCCGGCAGCATAGCGGCAGCCACCACGACAAGCGCTGCAACATTGCGCAGATTATTGTTCATTGTTTTCACGCGACTGGACGGACTTTCAAGGTCTCACCGCTTTGGGGGGTGAAAACTGCTCAATACGCGGCATGGGCTCAGGGTCGGACGCCTGCGCGCGAACGCGCACCGCCTCCGGCGGGAAAACCGAGGTGGTCGACCAGTAGCGTTGGAATGTTTTCGCCGGTTTCGGCGCGCCGCTGCGGGCGGACAGATTTTCGCGGCGTCCGTATCTTGGCCGCATGCCGGTGTGCGGGAAATAATGGCGATGGCGCCACGGCGCCCGCCAATAGGCGCGCACGACCACGCCGGGTTCGAAATCGTAGACTAGGAGCTGTGCGGCGTGATGGCCGAAGGCGTAAGAGCGGGCGGAATAGCTGTGCGACTGGAGGCTCGGCAAATCCGCCGCGCTCGCCGCGCTGACGCCGGCGAGGCCGATAGCAATAAGTGCGGCCGCGACCAGCACGCGCATGTCAAGCGTCTCCAATCCGCAACAAATTCGAGCGCATTTTATACGAATGATTTATGAGCCTTACGTCCAATCGCCCGGTAACATTAATCACGCGCGCGGCTTGGATCGCGCAGGAACAGTCCACATCATCGAGAGGTTGATCCCGGTTACCGATGAAACGCCACCAGCGTTAAAGTTAACCGCCAATGGCTTGTCGCGGGCGGGCGACGCTGATAGCTCTCCATTCGAGCCGGGTTAGCTCAGCGGTAGAGCAGCGGTTTTGTAAACCGTTGGTCGGGAGTTCAATTCTCTCACCCGGCACCACTAAAATCGGGCATTTCATTTTTTGTGGGCGCGATGATTCCGCGCCGGGCGCCGCGAACGCGCCGCGGTGGCGGGCGGGCTGTACATGACGTTTCGCGCGCAGTAGCCGCCGCTTCCACGGGCCGTTGCCATGCATTGTTCGTAGGTCGTAAATCCGCAATTCGCGCCGGCGCCGTCCGCGAATTCCGCGCACCACGGATAGCTTTCCGCCATGGCGGGTGTGCCGGTCTCGGCCAAACCGGCAAAACCGACCAGCAAAAGGACCAATAGCCTCATGACCGCCTTCCGGCATTAGGGTGGCACGCGGCTACTAACGTCAGGGCCGCTCATATTATTCCGCGCCGGGGATCCGCCCCGGCAGACGAGCAGCCGGGACCAAAATCCGGGCGATCTGGCCCTCAAAAAATATCTCAACCGGGGCGCGCGGCGGCCCTTGCAGGACCTTTTCGGCGGTTGCCGACTGTGCCAAACTATGGCCGTTACTCGTAATACCTCGGAGATCTAGCATGCCTCAGGGCACCGTTAAGTGGTTCAATCCGACGAAGGGCTATGGCTTCATCCAGCCGCAAGAAGGCGGGAAGGATGTGTTCGTGCACATTTCGGCGGTGGAACGCGCCGGCCTAAGCACACTGAACGAAGGTCAGACCGTTCAGTTTGAACTCGTCGAGAACCGCGGGAAGACATCCGCGGAGAACCTCAAGGTTAAGTGACCTCGTCGCCCGAGGCTACTTTCGACCTCGTTGTCTGAACCTGGCACTGCCGAGCCGTTAGAAGCCCGGCGGTGTCCGCGCGCGTCGCGGCGCCGTTGCTTGCGCATGATCTTGTCCGACCTTCCTTCACCCGCCGAAGCGGGCTACGCGAAGGCGGGAAACCGGTTCCCATCCCCGATCAAGTCGAGGACAAGCTTTTCGGGATCATGCGCTAGCGCGTGAGCTTCTCCAGCTCGGGGAACGGCGCAAACGCGGCATCCTTGCAAAGCTCGCGCACCGCGGTCGGCGCATCGAAGAAGCGATCGAGCTTGCCAGACACGTAAACCGCCACGCCGTCCTTCGACGGGGCATATTGCCCGTCGCTCTTGCGCGCCCGGTAGCGCACGCAGGCCACAAAGCGTTCGGCCGGCCCGACGACCTTGCGTTGCGGCGGCGACACCGCCGCGCCGCGGATTTGGCTCGGATCGTTGAGATAAGTACGCAGGAAGGCCAGCAAATCGTTCTTGTAGCCGGCGGGGTATATGTTTTGCGCCTCCCAGCGGTCCTTCAGTTCAGCATCGGTTGGCTCGAGATTGGTGGAACAGCCACCGACCATGAGCACCGCCGCCAGCGCCAGCCATCGCATCCTTAGTCTCCGAATCCCCGGCCTGCAGCCATTTTACAATCATAGCGACTTACGCCGGATCGGCCAGGAATGCCATGCGCGAGCGTTTGGGCAACTGTCGACGCCGGACGAAGTGCGGGCGGGTGCGACGAACTAGACTTCCT
Source organism: uncultured Alphaproteobacteria bacterium (assembly GCA_963781875.1). Classification (GTDB taxonomy): domain Bacteria; phylum Pseudomonadota; class Alphaproteobacteria; order Rhizobiales; family Xanthobacteraceae; genus Pseudolabrys. The sequence continues at coordinate 15,561 of CAWAHP010000003.1, read as the reverse complement.
AGGCCCGGTGTTAGTCGATATGGCCTTCCGCCGAACAAACGCCTTGCTTTCGTGAGAGACGCCAGACCATGCCCGCGCTGTCCCGCCGCTCATTACTGACCGGATCCGCGCTCGTCGCAGGCGCCGCACTGGCCGGGCCGGCTGGCGCCGCGGCACCCTTATTGGGCGCGCAAGGCCCCGGCGTCTACCGCTACAAGCTCGGCGACTATCAGCTCACCGCGCTCTACGACGGCACCTGGTTCTTGCCCATCGATGACAAGCTCGTGCGCAATGCCAGCGGCGCTGCGGTGAACGAGGCCCTCGCCGCGGCATTTCTGCCGCCGAGCGTGCTGCCGATCTCTTTCACCGCGCTGCTGGTGAACACCGGCTCGAAACTGGTGCTGATCGACACCGGCACCGCGGGTCAGATCACCGACACGGCCGGCTTCATGAACGCCAATCTCGCCGCCGCCGGCGTTGCCCCCAGCGCGATCGACACTATCCTCATTTCGCATTTCCATCCCGACCATATCGACGGCATCAAGACCAAGGACGGCGACAAGGTTTTCGCCAATGCCGAGATCCTGGTGCCGGAGCCGGAATGGAAATTCTGGATGGACGACGCCAACATGAGCCAGGCGACCGGCGCGGTGCATCGTTACTTCCTCAACGCGCGGCGCATCTTCAAGGACATCGCCAAGGAGGTGCGGCCATTCAAGCCCGGCGCCGAAGTCGCGCCCGGCATCGTCTCGGTTCCGGCGTTCGGCCACACCCCCGGCCACACCGCCTTTGCGATCCATTCCGGCAGCCAATCGATGCTGGCGATGAGCGACACGGCGCGCGAACCGTGGCTGTTCGTGCGCCATCCGGAATGGCAGCCAAGCTACGACATGGACGGGCCGCTGGCGGTGGCAACGCGCAAGGCCATGCTCGACCGCGCGGCGGCCGACCGCATGCTGGTGGAGGCCTATCACTTCCCGTTCCCGGCCTGCGGCCACATGGTCAAGACGGCCACCGGCTTTGAGCTGGTGCCGGCGATGTGGCAGCCTTTGTAGCGCATGATCCCGAAAAGCTTGTCCTCGACTTGATCGGGGATGGGAACCGGTTTTCGGACAAGATTATGCGCAAGAAAAAGAGAAACGCCGGATTTACATCTTCGACAGCTTGGCGACGTCCACCGCCTGCGCATATGAGAGTTTGGAAGCCGCGTCGGCCGAGCCCTGCACATTGATCAGGAACTTGTTGGCGACGAGTAATATGACGTCGCCTTCGTTGTTCTGGATTGCGCGCTGATCGCCGACCTTGATCAGCTTGCCCATCGCTCCCGCCATGGCCGGATTGTTCAGCAGCGGGCCGAACTGCATGACCATGGCGGAATCGCCAGTGATCGACACCTCGACGGTGTCGCCCTTGGCGTTGGTGTAGCTGCGGCTTGCGGCCGAGGCGCCGCCCAACATGGCGGTGCCGACCGCGGTCGCCTGCGCCTTCTCCGCCTTCCACCCAGGAAGCGGCGCCGGCAGCAGCGCCGCGAAGGCTTCGGCGTTTTTCTGCCCGATCAGTTGCGAGGCGAGATCGAGCGACTGCTTGGCGCTCGCCATGTCGCCGGACTGGTAGGCTTTGCGGGCTTGCTCGATGGCATCGAGGATATCGTCGGCGGCAAGCACCGGTAACGCCATTGCGGCGAGCAACGTCGCGCCAAACAGCATCCGCAACAATGCCATGGGTTCGCCCTCCGGAATCGGATCGGAGGAAACCTAGCAGGATTCGCGAGCGGTGGCGCGGCCGGCTGAGGCGCCGGCCGCGCGATTGCGTCTAGCTAGAACGTCGCCCCGGCCTGAAGCATGAAAATCCTTCCGGCCAACGGATACCCGCTGAAGGCTCCGATCGTCGGTGGCGCGCCGGTCGGAAAATTTGGTCCCCCGGCGATGCCCCCGCTGGCGATTGCATAGTCGAAGTATTGCTTGTTGAGCAGATTGAGTACACCTGCGGACCAAAAAAGATGCTCGTATTGCCCGCCGAGTTTGGCATCGATGGTCGCTTCGGCTGGAATCATCGGCTGCATGTTGATCTGGTCATTGTCCATGCGGCGTGCGCCAAAGAGACGAGACGTCACATCGAGCGTAAGCAGTTTTTGCACGATGTCCCACGATACGCCGGCATTGCCCGTCCAGCGGGACACAAGCGGGATTTCGTTGCCGGCATACGGTCCTTCGCGAAACGTCGCGTTTGTATAAGCGGCGCCGCCACGCAAGCGCACGGAATTGCTGATTTGATATTGCGCGCTGGTTTCCCACCCGACGCGTTGCGTCGGATCGAGATTGGTGTCGATGCCGAGGGCGGGAAGGAAGTGGATCTCGTTTTTCAGCCTCATCAGATAGACGCTCGACTCAAGATGGAACGGTCCGGCGTTAACGCGCAATCCGCCTTCGACGTCATTTGAGGTTTGTGTCTTGAGGTCGAAGGTCGGCACCGCAAATATGAATGGCCCACCGGCTCCAACCCGCTCGTCGGCATTACCCAACCGGAACGCCCGCGCTGCACGGCCAAACACGGTAAGCACCGAATTGATATGATGCTCCAAACCTACGTGCGCCGCGTATTGCCATTCGGCCATGTCGAGCGGCGTCGCTTGGGGATTGTTTGGGTAGGGGGCAAAGATGATATTTGGATCGTTGATGGCGCTGTAGATGTCTTGCGCCTTGACCATGTTGCGCTGAATGCGTCCCCCGAGCGATGCCTCGGTGTCCGAACGCAACGAGGTTGTGTTCATCGCGTAGAATCCGGCCGTCGCTTGCCGGATGTCATAGCTGTGAATGGGAACCAGTCCCGGCGCGGTGGGACGATCCGAATTGTACTGCGTATTATAGTAATCGACGCCGGTGAGAAGCCGCCCTGGCAGGCCGAACAACTGATGAGAAACTTCGAGCCGGGGCGTCAATGACGATGTCGTCATGACCGTATCGACGTAATTCATCGGCGTAGCTGCCGACAGATTGTACAAGAACGTATTTGGATCGAGATAATTATAGAATTGCGCCTGCTGGAATTTGCGGCGCACACCGCCGTCGACGATCAATTCGACACCCGGCGCGACAGTCCCGTTCAGGCCTGTTGCAAAATTGATACCCTGTTTCTTGCCCCAATCGAGCGGTGTGTTCGACTGCTGGGGCGTATCCAGCGTGAACGGATAATTGCCGGGCAGATTTTTCAAGCCGGCCGGGAAGCCTTGGTACTGACGATCGCCGGCGACGGTGAAATATCCGCCGAGCACCGGACTCGCATAATTGAGAGTGGCGTTGACGTTACGCTGCCGTATATCGCTATTGACGCGATAACCATTTGAATTGATGGCGTTGCCAAACATGGCAACAGACCACGGACCGGACGCGCTGCCGGCGGATACACGGCCTTCTCGATATTTGAATGAACCGGCCAACGCTTCGACGCGGTTGGTTGCATCCGGAGACGATCCTTTCTTCAACACAATATTGATCACGCCGCCAATGGCGCCGTCGCCGTACAAGACGGTGCCGCTATTGCCGCGCGTGATTTCGATCCGTTCGATGCTGTTGAGCGGGATCGACGAGAAGTCGAATCCCTGCAAATCGAAATCCTGATATCGGCGTCCGTTCACCAGAATTAGGACGTTGGATTGTGCGAACGCGCCAAAGCCACGGAGATCGACCGTGTCGCGCGAGCCATTGGTCCCGCTAAAGAGATGTTGTATCTGCACGCCCGTCTGCTGCGCCAAAATATCCGGCAAATTTTGCGCCGGTGACCGCTCGATATCCGCCGCGGTGATGACGCTGCTCGACGTGCCGACAATGCCGGTGTCGACCCGGCTGAAGCCGACGTCGATTGGCGGCAGAGACAGCGGGCTGCCGCCGGTTTGCGCGCTTGCGGGCTGCGCGAGCATAGTGGCTGCCGCCAGAGCGGCGACGATTACGCGAGAGTGAGATCCCATGACACAACGTTCCTTCGTTTGCGCTCGCAGGAAATGCGAGCGCATCGGGTGAGACCAAAGCCCGATGCGAAGGACAGGTGAACGGCACACGCCAAGCTAAGCGCGCAACGCTCACCTTGTCGAAGTCGTGGGAGAGTTAACTCTCACGGCCATCGCACCGGCATTGACGTCACCGCTGCGAAAGACCGCTCCGTATGGACCTCCCGTCCACCGGTTGGGTGACTGCGCTGGCAGGTCTCCTGGCTCGCGGGTCGTTGCTCAGTTGCGTCCGGCCTTCCCAGTTTCCCAGTGGCCGTGTGGACGCGGGCTCGCCGCTTACAGTTGCGGGGGCAGCCACGAATCGCTGCGCATTCAACCGGCAGTGCGCAATCCGTGTTCCCTCTTTCGTCCCCGGTGCGACCCGGAGAACCAGCACGGTAAAATGTTCCTCTATGGAACGCGCGGACGAGTCAAGCGCCGCCGGTTTCCTCCGACAGCGCCTGCTCGTCCGCATGTCCGCACTTACGCCGGTTGCTTCAGCCGGCGATCTTCGCCTTGCCGGCCGGATGTGCTTCACCTGCTTGACGTGTTTCACGTGCTTCACATGCTTCACGTGTTTCACGTGCTTGCACGATGGCTTGACCGTGCTTGCTACTTGGTGCTTGGCGACGTCGACTCGCTTTCTTCGCCTTGACGTCGGCCTTGGCGGTCGCCTTGGCCGCCGGCTGACTGGTGCGATGGTCGACCGGTGCTTCGGTCCTGGGCCAGCGCCGGGCCGGCGATCAGGCTCGCCGCCATCACGGCGGCGCGAAGTTTCCTCAACATGGTCGTTATCCTCTTGCTCAATACGGGTTGCCGTAAACCCTGGGGTTGTTCGGCCGACCGGCATTGCCGCCGATCGTTGCCGATGAGAATGCGCGTCCAGGCACTGAACCCACTCTGAAGTGCGGCGTTATCGCGCCGTTCAAACACCCGCCCGCGCGGTGTTGGAATCCAGGCGGGATCGTGGCGGCGTAAAACTTTCGTCAGCGGCCGGACTAGGCGCCGATCACGGATTGTTTTTTCCGTATACGGCTGCGTTTTTGTCGTATCGTCAAACCCGACGCCGATTTCCACCAGGAGAGGTTCCCATGACCTCTGACCCAAACGCTTCGCCACATCGGCGTGCTCGCCGCCGCCGCCCTGCTCGTCACCGCCGTCAGCATCAAGCCGGTGACGGTCGTACGCCATGGGCACCGACAATCCGCCGCCGACCGACGACAGCAAAAAGAAGAAGAAGAAAGGCAGCAGCGCCATCGAGCAGCAGGAGCAGAAACTGGCGCAGGAGAAATTCCTGCGTGACTACCGCGCTGCCCGCGAACATGATTCTGGCCGGCGACTACAAAGCCGGCATCGCCGCCATGCACGCGCTCGGCCATGACGAGCATCCCGACGTCGCCAACTACATCGGCTACGCCAACCGCAAGATGGGCAACTACGAGCAGTCCAAGATCTGGTACGAAGCCGCGCTCAAGGCCGATCCGAACCACGTCCGCACCTGGTCCTATTACGGCATGTGGCACATGGAACAGGGCAACCGGCTCAAGGCCGAGGATTACCTCGCCAAGGTGAACGCGCTCTGCGGCAGACACCGACTGCAAGGAATATATCGAGCTCAAGGCCGTGATCGACGGCAAGGCGAGCTACTAAGTAGTCATCCCACAGTCGACCGATGCGTCATCGCCGGGCCGCCGCTAGCCCGGCGGTTTCGCGTTTGTCTCCTGCACGATCCACGCGTGATAATCCGGATCGACATTTTCAACCGGTAAAACCATCACCGCCGGCGTCGTATAGGAGTGCAACTCCTTCACCATGGCGCCGACCTGCTCGGCCAATGAGGCGCGGGTCTTGACGATCATGACCGCCTCCTCGGCGCGCTCGATTTTGCCTTCCCACCAGTAGTGCGAGATCATCCCCGGCAGGATATTGACGCAAGCCGCCAGCCGCCGCTCGACGATTTGCCGCCCCGCCTTCTCCGCCTCGACAATCGAGGGCCAAGTCGTATAGACGAGCACCGCGCGTTCCATATTGAGAGCCCCTGTAGTTCCTACAGATGAGCAAGCCAAGGCCCAACGTTTCCAGCATATCGCCTTCGTCGCCAGCCAGACGCCGGAGGCGCGCGAGGCCTATGGGCAACTGGAAAAGCGCTACGGCAATGCCGATCCGAACACCGCCGACGTGATCGTGGCGCTCGGCGGCGACGGCTGATGCTGCAAACCCTGCACAAGTTCATGAAGTCCGGCAAGCCGATCTACGGCATGCATCGCGGCACCGTCGGCTTCCTGATGAACGAATTCGTCCGTCGACGGCCTGGTCGAGCGGATTGCCGCCGCGCATAACACCGTCATGCATCCGCTGGTGATGCAGGCGCGCGACGTGCAAGGCCGCATCCACGAGCATCGCGCCATCAACGAGGTGTCGCTGTTCCGCCAGAGCGCGCAGGCCGCCCATCTGCGCATCCTGATCGACGGCCAGGAGCGGCTCGCCGCAGCTGGTCGCCGACGGCGTGCTGGTGGCGACGCCCGCCGGCTCCACCGCCTATAATCTGTCGGTGCAAGGCCCGATCATCCCGATCAACGCGCCCCTGCTCGCGCTCACCGCCGATCAGCCCGTTCCGGCCGCGACGCTGGCGCGGCGCGCTGCTGCCCGACAAGGCCAAGGTCACCATCGAGGTGCAGGATGCCGACAAGCGGCCGGTGGCCGCGGTCGCCGACTCATGACGAAGTGCGCTCGGTGCGCAGCGTCGATATCAGCATGGACCACGGCATCTCGCTCAACATGCTGTTCGACCCCGGCCACAATCTCGACGAACGGATTTTGCGCGAGCAGTTTGGATTTTAATATTACCTATCGGAAAACTATGAGCCGCGCATGACTCAAAAATTCGATTTCTCCGTCAACGGAAAACCGGTCAGCGTCTCGCTCGACAACGAAGAGACGCCGCTGCTCAACGTCTTGCGCAACGAGCTCGGCCTGATGGGCACCCGTTTCGGCTGCGGGCTCGAGCAATGCGGCTGCTGCATGGTGCTGATCGACGGCAGCCCTGAGAAATCCTGCACCAAGCCGGTCTGGAGCGTCGCCGGCAAGAACGTCACCACCATCGAGGGGCTGGGCACGCCCGAGCGCCCTCACCCGCTGCAACAGGCCTTCATCGACGAGCAGGCCGGCCAATGCGGCTACTGCCTCTCCGGCATTCTTGATTTCGGCCAAGGCGCTGCTCGACAAAAATCCGTCGCCGACGCGGAGCGAGATCGCGGCTGGCGCTCGACGGCAATATCTGCCGCTGCGGCTCGCATAACCGCATCATGCGCGCGGTCGAAAAAGCCGCGCCGCAGATGCGCGTGGGGCATACTTCATGAACGCGCCCGTGCTGCCCGGCCCGCTCAACGACAATCCGAGCCTCGATCGCTGGGTGGCGTTTCCCTCGCCCGGCAAAGTCACCATCAACACCGGCCGCGTCGAACTCGGCCAGGGCGTGCTGACGGCGATGGCGCAGATCGCCGCCGACGAACTCGACGTCGCGATGGCGCGCATCACCGTTCGCTCCGGCGACACCGCACTGACGCCGAACGAGGGCTACACCGCCGGCAGCCAGTCGATCCAGTTCGGCGGCGTCGCCATGCGGCAGGCCTGCGCCGACGTGCGCGCGCTGTTTCTCGATCAGGCGGCGAAAGTGCTCGGCTGCAAGGCCAGCGAGCTCTCCATTCGCGACGGCAGCATTCTGCGCAACGGCGTCAGCGACCGGCCAGGACTACTGGACGCTTGCCGGCGCGGTCAATCTTGCAGTCAAGGCGACCGGCAGCGGCAAGCGCAAAGCGGTCGCGGATATGCGAACCATCGGCCAGAGCAGCGCCCGCCTCGATCTGCCGGGAAAGATTTTCGGCGACGCCGTCTTCATCCACGACATGCAGCTCGACGGCATGGTGCATGCCCGCGTCGTGCGCCAGCCCAACCGCGGCGCCACCATCAGGCCGTCGACGAAGCGGCGATCAAACGCGCCGCCAAGGGGCCGGTCGAGTTCGTGCGCAACGGCAATTTCCTCGCCATCGTCGGCAACGACGAGACCGCCGTCGATCTGGCGGGCGTCGCCGCGGTCAATCACGTCAAATGGCAGCACGTCGAGACGCCGACCCCGCTGCAGCAGGAAGCCTCCTGGCTGCTGCAACGGCCGCACGTCGACCGCCTCTTCGGCGCGCCGGAACCGGCCGACCCGCAAGGCAAGACGCGCTTCGAGGCGACCTATACGCGCGGCCATCTGGCGCATGCCTCGATCTCGCCGTCCTGCGGCCTGGCGCAATTTGACGGCGGCCATTTGACGGTGTGGACCCATTGCCAGGGCGTGTTCCCGTTGCGCGCGGCGCTGGTGAAAACGCTCGGGCTCGAGGCGTCCGCCATCACCGTGCACCACGTGCAAGGCTCCGGCTGCTACGGCCACAACGGCGCCGACGATGCCGCTGCCGACGCCGCCATCATCGCCATGCAAAATGCCGGGCAAGCCGATCCGCGTGCGCTGGCGGCGCGAAGAGGAATTCGTCTACGAGCCGAAGAGCCCGGCGATGGTGGTGAAAGTCCGCGCCTTGCTCGACGACGCCGGCAAGCCCGCCGACTGGACGCAGGAAATCTGGAGCGCCACGCACAATCAGCGGCCCGGCGCCGGCGGCAATCTGCTGGGCGCGCTGGCGCTGCCCAATCCGCCGCCCGAACCGCCGCCGAACGACGTGCCGGAAGCCAATGGCGGCGGCGCCACCCGCAATGGCGAGCCGCTCTACGATATTGCCGCCAAGCGCATCATCCATCATCTGGTGACCGAGACGCCGGTGCGCACCTCGGCGCTGCGCGGGCTCGGCGCCATGCCGAACGTGTTCGCGCTCGAATGCTGCATCGACGAACTGGCCGAGCGCGCCGGCCAAGATCCGGTCGCATACCGGCTGTCGATCATCGCCGACAAACGCGCGCGCGCCGTGATCGAAAAGGTCGCCGCCATGGCCAAGTGGAAGGCCGGCGAGCCTGGCGGCGCCGGCCGCGGCCGCGGCATTGCCTTTGCGCGCTACAAGAACCGCGCCGCCTACTCCGCCTGCGTCGTCGAGCTCGACGTCGATGAGGAAATCCGCCTGCGCCATGTCTGGTGCGCGACCGATGCCGGCCTGGTCGATCAATCCGGACGGCGTGATCAATCAGCTCGAAGGCGGCATCATCCAGTCGGCGAGCTGGGTGCTCAAGGAGCAGGTCCGCTTCGACAACGGCGTGAGCTCGTTCGATTGGGAAACCTATCCGGTGCTGAAATTCAGCGAAGTGCCGGAAATCGACATCGAGCTGATCAATACCAAGGACGAGGTGCCGCTCGGCGTCGGCGAAGTGACCGCCGGCCCGACCGCCGCGGCCATCGGCAATGCCGTGTCGCACGCGCTGGGCACCCGCATCCGCGACCTGCCGCTGACCCGCGAGCGGATCATGGCGACGCTGCTCAAGGAATAGCCCTGGCCCCGGGACCGCCGCTGTCATGCGGCGGCCGCTATCCTAAACCCTTCGTTTGACATTACTTAAATGACATCAATCGCTTACGCTGGCTAACCTGCGCTGAAGCTGCCATTGAATTTCTTTGGGTATTTTCTTGATTGGCTAACCGGAAACGAGCTGTCGCGGCGATTAGAATTGCCCAGGCCGGCCCTCCCCCAGGGGACCGGCCGCACCCTGTTTAAGCGTCAGGTGTGTGGAAGTGACGCGCACTCATCGCGATGTCCGTTGTTAGTCCAAAAGCGGACAAGCGCGGGCGCAACTGGATTGTCCGCTAAGTGCCATTAGCGACCAACGCACCGCAGCAAACCGCAACCATATTCAAAGCCACTCACGCACCAGTGGAGGAGCCGTCCCCGGCATCATAAGGCGACATTTTTCTGATCTCCGCTCCTCAGAACTAGACATTCGGCAATAGCGGCCCCGATGACAGCAGCCGCGCAAAGCAATAGATTGGCGCATCGTTCCTGCATCCGACATCAGGAGAATGCGAAATGACGCTGATTCGTTACGTTCTGTTGACGAGCGGATGGCTGCTCGCAGCCTGTACGGGATTGGCTTTAGCGCAATCAAGCGCGCAAAGCACCGTGGTGACGCTGCAAATGCCCGCGCTCCCGGATCCCGTCCCGGTTACCGTTAAAGCCGCGACCACGGCACTAATCGTGTTCGATATGGTTGATCCCATTTGCACGACCCAGCCGAAATGCATGGCAACGATGGTCCCCGCCGTCACTTCGCTCCTGGCAAAGGCGAGAAGCGCCGGCGTGTTCGTCCTGTATGCCACGCGCGGACCAACGCTTTCAAAGTGGCTTACGCAAGTTGCGCCAGCCGGCGGCGACACGGTGATGCAGTCCTATGCTCAGGACCGCTTCTACAATACGGACCTGGATAAGATCCTGAAGGACAAGGGCATCACAACGCTGATCCTCGCTGGCTGGAAAGTCAGCGGATCGGTTACGTATACGTCAGTGGGAGCCACATTGCGGGGCTACACTGTCGTCGTGCCCCAAGATGCCAGCTTGGCCAGCACCGACTACGAAACGGCCATCGGTGTCTTCCAAATTCTGAATCAGCTTTCTGCGAACGCCACCAACGAGCCGCTGAAGGCAAAAGCCTCAACATTAAGTCGCACCGATATGATCACAATTCAATGACGCGACAGCTCCGGCCAATGTCCGCTCTTGTCCAATAGCGGACAAACTGCGGGCGCGGCGGATTGTCCGCTATGTGCCAAAAGCGGACATTCATTCGGCCCGAGCAAGTCGAATTTGACAATCATTCCGGCAACCCGGCTTTGCGCAGGCCATCGGCCCATATTGCGAAATGTTCTGGCCGGCGAATTGGAAACCAATCCTTGAGATTGGACATGCGCAACACGGGGTCGATCTGGCGCAAGCGTTGCATTGCTAGCCGAGCCTCGTCTAGTCGTCCAGCTAACGCATAGCCTGCCGAAGTAACAGCCGCTGCGGGCATATAATTTGGTTCGTTCCGAAATGCCTTGTTCGCCCACGCTGCCGCCTCGTCATAGCGTCCGGCGAGCAAATGTGCGAATGCCGTCCCGACCTGCATATGATAGAGTCCCGGATCGAGCGGGCTCAGGCGCATTGCACGCGCCTCGTGCTCGATCGCCAGGTCCGGCTCGCCGCTATAGGCTGTTAGCCACCCGTTGAGATACCAAGCCACCGCCAGATTGGGATTGAGTTGTAGCGCCCGGTGGACGTGTACTAAACCGCCTTCAACATCATGACCGAGAAGGGCGAGCGCTTGGCCGCTTCTTGCGAGTGCGAGCGCATCATCCGCGCCCAACTCCAACGCGCGGCGAGCCAGTTGTAATCCTTCGGCAATTTCCTGCGTGCGGTCGATCATCCAGCCATTAATCCAGCGCCATGTGTAGCACCACGCGGCCATGGCGTGGGCTGAGGCAAAATCGGCATCGAGTTCGATTGCTTTGTAGAACAACCGCAGAGCTTCACTATTGGCATCTGCATTCCGCTTATAAACGTTCGCCATTCCGCGCAAATAGTAGTCGTAGGCGTCTAGGCTTTCGGTGGGCTTGCGCTTGGCACGCTCGATTTCAGCCTGTTCCAGCTTCGGCGCAATCGCGCCAACCACGTTTGCGGTCACCTGGTCCTGCAGATCGAAAATATCATCGAGCCCACCATCAAAGCGGTCCGTCCAAAGATGCGCGCCGGTCGAGGCGTCGATAAGCTGCCCTGTGATGCGCACTCGTTTTGCTGCCTTGCGCACACTGCCTTCAAGTACGTAGCGCACACCTAGTTCACGGCCGACTTGCTTCTCGTCCGTAGTGCGCCCCTTGTAGGTAAAGCTCGAATTGCGCGCGATCACGAACAGCCAGCGCATACGCGACAACGCTGCGATGATGTCTTCGGTCATTCCGTCGGCGAAGTATTCCTGTTCCGGGTCACCGCTCAAATTCTGGAACGGCAGAACAGCAATCGACGGTTTGTCGGGAAGCGTCAGCGCATGCTTGGAATTCGTCGTATCGGACCGGAGGCGGCAGTTTCGTGGAGCCGCCATTATTCGGCGGTCGCGCCTCCCGGACGTCGCCGACGAAACGGAGACCCTTTCGGGCAATTGTGCGGATCAGTCTCTGCTCCTCGCCGCTGTCGCCAACAGCTTTGCGTACCGCGTTGATGTGACTGGTTAGAGTCGATTCGGAGACGATCCGACCACCCCAGACGCCTTCGATCAAATCATCCTTGCTGACCACACGCTCACGGTTCTTCACGAGGAAGACCAGAAGGTCGAAGACCTGTGGAGTGATTGAAATCAGCTCGGACCCGCGTTTTAGCTCACGTCGATCGACATCGAGCGCATAATTGCCGAATGAAAACTGCACGTTATCGCCCTATAATCCTTGTGCTCATGCGGCAATTAGGGCCCTCTTCAAGCTATCCAAGGGTTCAAGCTATCCTAGGGCACCACAACCCCATGAGAACGTTGTCGAAAACGCGAAAGCGATCGAATCCGAAAGCGATCAATTCATGCCCTAGACGCGGTCACATTAATAGGTAGGCAATTCTTTTAGGACGAATAAACAAGATAATTCCATTGCCGCTGCAAGCTCCCCGCAAAGTCTTTCTGCCGCCGAACCAGCATCTTCCGATCACGTTGATCGCGATAGTCGTGATCGATTTTACACGGAGGACGCAATGCTCAAATTTATCTCGATTTTCGCCACGGTTGCGGCTGTCGGTTTGGGCGTAGCTAATGCTCAGCAGAAGCAAGCAATGCTTCGGAACCAACAGCAACCCCTACTGACCACGATGGAAGTTCCGGGGGCCGACTTCGATATCGTCATTTGCACGATTAGGCCTGATGAAGACGTCAATTGCGGACAGCCAAGACCGCGCGCCGATCAGTGGCAAACGCGCGTCTTTCTCGTGCCGAAGGGTGAAGCGTTCCCATCACCGGAGTTATGACAAGTTCGCCGACGAGTATGAATCCGAACCGGCCGTGTCCAAAGGCATGGCCGGTTTCTTACGTCTGAATAGGAAAGCAATGTCCGCTATTGGACGGTGGTCTCAACCGGTCGACGCAACACTTTATCTTAGATTGAAAAGATGGAGTGTCTGACGATGGATCAAGGATATCGTCGAGGCTTTACTGCGGCTGAGAAGACGGAGTTATGGGATCGCTGGCAGCGTGGGGAGTCGCTGAAAGCGATTGGGCGAGCGTTTGGCAAGCCGTCATCGTCTATTTATTGCCAAGTGGCGCCACACGGGGGCATTCGTCCGGCTCCTCGGCGTCGCTCGCGGTTGGCACTGACGCTGTCGGAACGCGAGGAGATATCCAGAGGTCTTGCGGTACATCAATCGGCACGATCGATGGCGAGGTTGCTAGGCCGCTCAGCCTCGACGGTAAGCCGAGAGCTTAGCCGGAATGGCGGCTATGATCGCTACCGAGCAGCATTGGCTGATGCGAAGGCCTGGGACCGAGCTCGTCGTCCGAAACGGTGTAAACTGGCGAACAGTCCGCGACTACGACAGGCAGTGGCCAGCAAGCTGAGATTGAATTGGGCACCCGAGCAGATCGCCGGGTGGCTCAAGAGATCACATCCTGACGATGAGAGTTATCGCGTGTCACACGAGACGATCTATCGCAGCCTATTTGTTCAAGCCCGCGGGGCGCTTAAGAAAGAGCTGCTTTTGCCATCTTCGATCGAAGCGCACGATCCGTCGATCGAAGCAGGCGGGCCTCAATGGCGATCGGACGGGGGCAGATCAAGGATCTCGTCTCAATCCGTGAGCGCCCGGCAGCGGTTGAAGATCGGGCGGTGCCTGGTCATTGGGAAGGCGATCTGCTGTCCGGATCGAAGAACAGCTACATCGCGACCTTGGTCGAACGTCATACGCGTTACGTGATGCTAGCGAAGGTGGCCAACAAGGACACCCAGACGGTCATATCCGCGCTCATCAAGCAGGCCAAGAAGCTACCAGATGAACTCTATAAATCGCTGACCTGGGACCGGGGCAAGGAGCTGACCGATCATCGACGATTTACGTTGGCGACCAACATCGACGTCTACTTCTGCGATCCGCAAAGTCCGTGGCAGCGCGGGTCGAATGAGAACACCAATGGTCTGCTGAGGCAGTACTTTCCGAAGGGCACTGATCTGTCGGTGCATTCGCAAGCCCATCTGAACAAAGTGGCCCGTCAGCTCAACGAACGGCCACGGGAGACCTTGCAATTCGAAACCCCAGCAGAGAGATTTAACGCCTGTGTTGCGTCGATCGGTTGAGCCGGCTATCCAAAGCGGACAAACCATCGCGGGCCAAAAAACAACTGTTTGTCCGCTATGGTCCGAAAGCGGACAAACGCGGGTGCCGTCGGTTGTCCGCTAAGTGCCATGTGTGGACGGCTCCGAGTTGGCAGAAGCGGACATGGCTGTGAAACGCATCCGCTTCGTGCCGAGGGAACGAAGAATTAAACAGGTGGATCCGGTTTGGGTCGATATTCTATTGTGGTAGAAATTAGTCGCGGACCCTGATCCGCTTTGCGCCCAGATGTCCCGATAGTCACCCCACCAATACAGATCGGTCGCGGGGCCAATGGCAACGACCTGGCGTGCCCCTTTTTTGGCGGAAAGAGACCACCAGTAATGTACCAATGTACCTCCTCGACGGCGTTTCGAACGATATGCTTGCGAGCCTCAAGCAAAATAGTATGATAAAATCAAATACTTGACTGTTGATTGGTACTATCTAGCAACACAACAATTCGAAACTGTGAATAATGTTGTTGCCGATTTCAATTGTCCGGTTTAGTGCCTATAATGTTTGCAGACATATGAGTTTAGCAGGAAGGATAAAATTATGCGTTCGGTTGCATCAGCAATTATCACCGCGTCTTGCTTGAGCGTGGCGCTCGGCCAGGCGGGGTGGCTTGCGTCACCTACCGGAGAGGCCCGTATACAATCCAGCACCAGTGGCGGTGGCGGCTCCCGCGCCCACCTGGACCGGCTGCTACATCGGTGGCAACGTCGGCGGGGCATTTAGCAATGCCAGCGCTAGCGCGAGCACCTCACAAGTTTCTGGAAACGGTTCTGGCTTTGCCGGGGGCGGTCAGATCGGCTGCGATTACCAATTCGCCGGTGGGTTTGTAATCGGCACTCGCGACATGTTTGATGCGACCAGCAACAATAAAAGTGGAACATTCACAGCCGGTCCACTCGCAGGCAACGTGGCTAACTTCAATAATCAATGGTTTGACACCCTTACGGCCCGATTTGGATACGCAGTGGCGCCAGCTTGGTTGCTATACTTCCAGGGCGGCGGCGCGTGGGTACATACGAGTACAAACATCACTGCCGCCGGTGTTCAAATTGGCCGAGGGCTCCAACAGCAGAAGCGGCTGGACCGTCGGTGCTGGCGCTGAATGGATGTTTGCGCCGCACTGGTCGACGTTTCTCGAATATAACTATATGGATTCTGGGAATAACACTTTCGCCACGACCACTGGCGCCTCGGTCACCGGCGAATGGACTCAGTCAACTGTCCTGGTCGGTCTGAACTATCGTTTCTAATAGGCGGTCGCCGCACAGCACTAATCGCTAACGCGCGCTA
>CAWAHP010000002.1:0-306110 GCA_963781875.1 uncultured Alphaproteobacteria bacterium | reverse complement strand
CTTACCCATACTACTCCGCAGCCTGCATCGTGGCGGCCTTCTCCTTTGCCATCTCGGCAAGCGCGCGGCGGTATTCGACCGGCATCACTTTGCGGAACAACGGGCGATAGCGTTGCCAATCGGCGAGGATCTCGGCCGCGCGCTTGGAATTGGTATAGCGCGCATGGTTAGCGATCAGCATATGCAACCGCTCGGCATCCTTGGCTGTAAGGTCGGCCATCACCTCGACGCGGCCGTGCGTTTCCAGGTCGTTGTAAAGGCCGAATTCCGTCTCGGCGATCTGTTCCTCTTCCGGCACCGGCTCAAGCTCGACCATCGCCATGTTGCAGCGGGATTTGAAAAGTCGCGTCCTCGTCGATACATAGGCGATGCCGCCCGACATGCCGGCAGCAAAATTGCGGCCCGTGTCACCCAGCACCAGAACACAGCCACCCGTCATGTACTCGCAGCCATGGTCGCCCACGCCTTCAACCACCGCAACGGCGCCGGAATTGCGCACTGCAAACCGTTCGCCCGCCACGCCACGGAAATAGACTTCACCGCTGATTGCGCCATAGAGCAGTGTGTTGCCGGCGATGATGGATTTTTCCGGCACGAAGCCGATGTTCTCCGGCGGCTTGATGATGAGCTTGCCGCCGGACAGGCCCTTGCCAACATAGTCATTGGCGTCGCCGTCAAGTTCGAGGGTGATGCCGTGGGCAGCCACGCGCCAAAGCTTTGGCCGGCGATGCCGTTGAACCTCACCGTGATGGTGTCTTCCGGCAATCCCTCATGGCCGTAGCGCTTGGCGACCTCGCCGGACAGCATCGCACGCCGACGGTGCGGTCGGTGTTGCGGATCACGAGGTTGCAGCCGCACCGGCGCGCCGCGATCGAGGGCGGCCTGCGACTTCGGCGATCAGCTTGCGGTCGAGGATATCGTTGATCCTGTGATCCTGCGGCTCGCACTTGTAGATGTTTGTCGTCGCCAAGGCCGCCGGCTTGGTGAACAGCTTGGAGAAATCGAGGCCCTTGGCCTTCCAGTGCTCCACCAGCTTGCGCCGGTCGAGCATCTGCACCTGGCCGATCATCTCGTTGAAGCTGCGGTAGCCGAGTGCGGCCATCAGCTCGCGCACCTCCTCGGCGACGAAGAAGAAATAATTGATCACGTGCTCGGGCTGGCCGCGGAAGCGCTTGCGCAGCACCGGATCCTGCGTCGCGACGCCGACTGGGCAGGTGTTGAGATGACACTTGCGCATCATGATGCAGCCGGCTGCGATCAGCGGGGCGGTCGAGAAGCCGAACTCGTCGGCGCCGAGCAGGGCGCCCACCACCACGTCGCGCCCGGTGCGGATGCCGCCGTCGACTTGTACGCAAATACGCCCGCGCAGGCGGTTGATCACCAGCGTCTGATGGGTCTCGGCGAGGCCGATCTCCCAAGGGCTGCCGGCATGCTTGATCGAGGTCAGCGGCGAGGCACCGGTGCCGCCCTCGAAACCGGCGATGGTGACGTGGTCGGCGCGCGCCTTGGAGACGCCGGCGGCGACCGTGCCGACGCCGACTTCGGAGACGAGCTTGACCGAGACGTCGCCGGTCGGATTGACGTTCTTCAGATCGAAGATGAGCTGCGCCAAATCCTCGATCGAATAGATGTCATGGTGCGGCGCCGGCGAAATCAGGGCGACGCCGGGCGTCGAGTGGCGCACCTTGGCGATGGTCTTGTCGACCTTGTGGCCGGGCAACTGGCCGCCTTCGCCGGGCTTGGCGCCCTGCGCCATCTTGATCTGCATCATGTCCGAGTTGACGAGATACTCGGCGGTAACGCCGAAGCGTCCCGAGGCCACCTGCTTGATGGCCGAGCGCATGCTGTCGCCGTTCGGCAGCGGTTTGAAACGTTCGGTTTCCTCGCCGCCCTCGCCGGTATTCGACTTGCCGCCGATGCGGTTCATGGCGATGGCGAGCGTTGTATGCGCTTCACGAGAAATAGAGCCGAACGACATGGCGCCGGTGGAGAAGCGCCGCACGATGTTCTTGGCGGGCTCGATCTCTTCGATCGGTATCGGCTTGCGGCCGTCTTCCTCCGCCGACTTGACGCGGAACATGCCGCGGATGGTGACCAGCCGCTCGTTCTGCTCGTTCACGATTCTTGGCGAAGGCGCGGTAATGATCCTGCGAATTGCCGCGCACCGCGTGCTGCAGCTGGGCGACGGTTTCTGCGGTCCAGACATGGTCCTCGCCGCGCACGCGCACGGCATAGTCGCCGCCGACATCGAGCATCGAGCGGTAGATCGGTGAATCGCTGAAGGCGTCGCGGTGGCGGCGCACTGCTTCTTCCGCGATTTCGGCCAGCCCCACGCCCTCGATGCGGGTGGAGGTGCCGGTGAAATATTTGTCGACGAATTCCTGGCGTAGGCCGACCGCGTCGAAAATCTGTGCGCCGCAATAGGACTGATAGGTGGAGATGCCCATCTTCGACATCACCTTGAGCAGGCCCTTGTCGATCGACTTGATGTAGCGCTTGAGGACTTCCTTCTCGTCGAGCTTTTGCGGCAGATCGTCCTTCATGGCGATCAGCGTCTCGAAGGCGAGATAGGGATTGATCGCTTCCGCGCCGTAGCCCGCCAGACAGGCGAAGTGATGCACTTCGCGCGGCTCGCCGGTTTCCACCACCATGCCGACCGAGGTGCGCAAGCCCTTGCGGATGAGATGATGATGCACGGCGGCGCAGGCCAGAAGCACCGGAATCGGGATGCGGTCGGCACCGGCCTTGCGGTCGGACAGGATGATGATGTTGCAGCCCTTGCGGACCTCTTCCTCGGCGCGCTCGCAAAGCTCGTCGATCGCCCAGCCCATGCCGTCGGCGCCATGCTCGGCCGGGAAGGTGATGTCGAAGGTGTGCGATTGGAAGTGATCGCCGCTCATCTCGGAAATCGAGCGGATTTTCTCCAGGTCGTCATTGGTGAGGATCGGCTGGCGCACCTCGAGCCGGCTTTTCTTCGAAGCGCCTTCCAGATCGAACAGGTTCGGCCGCGGCCCGATGATGGAAACCAGGCTCATCACCAGTTCTTCGCGGATCGGGTCGATCGGCGGGTTGGTGACCTGCGCGAAGTTCTGCTTGAAATAGGTGAACAACGGCTTCGGCCTGTCCGACAGCGCCGAAATCGGCGTGTCGTTGCCCATGGAACCGACCGCTTCCTCGCCGGTGGTCGCCATCGGCGTCATCAGCATCCTCAGGTCTTCTTGCGTGTAGCCGAAACTCTGCTGACGATCGAGCAGTGGCAGGTTGGAGATCGGCGCGTGATTGGCGGTGCCGGGCAGTTCCTCCAGCACGATCTGGGTGCGGCCGAGCCACTCCTTGTAAGGATGGCTGCGCGCAAGCGTGGCCTTCAATTCCTCGTCGGGAATGAGGCGGCCCTCGTCGAGATCGACCAGCAGCATCTTGCCCGGCTGCAGGCGCCACTTCTTGACGATGTCCTTTTCCGGAATCGGCAGCACGCCCATTTCGGAGGCCATCACAATGCGGTCGTCGCGGGTGAGCAGATAGCGCGCGGGTCTGCAGGCCGTTACGGTCGAGCGTGGCCCCGATCTGCCGGCCATTGGTGAAGGCGATCGCCGCCGGGCCGTCCCACGGCTCCATCAGCGCGGCATTGTATTCGTAGAAGGCGCGCCGCTCCTCATCCATGAGCGGATTGCCCGCCCAGGCCTCGGGGATCATCATCATCACGGCATGCGCGAGCGAGTAGCCGCCCTGCACCAGGAATTCCAGCGCGTTGTCGAAGCAGGCGGTGTCGGACTGGCCCTCATAGGAAATCGGCCACAGCCGGCTGATATCGTCGCCGAACAGCGGCGAGGACACCGAGGCCTGCCGCGCCGCCATCCAGTTGTTGTTGCCGCGCAGCGTATTGATCTCGCCGTTATGCGCGATGTAGCGGTACGGATGCGCCAGCGACCAGGTCGGGAACGTATTGGTCGAGAAGCGCTGGTGCACCAGCGCGAGCGCGCTCTCGAAATCCGGGTCGTGCAGATCGGGATAGTAGGTGCCGAGCTGGTCGGCCAGGAACATGCCCTTGTAGATCACCGTGCGGCAGGAGATCGACACCGGGTAATAGCCGCTGGTGCGGCGCTCGCGGCGCCCATAGAGCATGGCCGAGATTGTCTTGCGCAGGATGTAGAGCCGGCGCTCGAATTCGTCGTCGGACGTAATATTTTTGCCGCGCGCGATGAAAAGCTGAACGTGCCTGGGCTCGGTCGGCGTGACCGAGACGCCGAGCGTCGAGTTATCGGTCGGAATGTCGCGCGAGCCGAGGATACGCATGCCTTCGCGCGCGATCTGCTCGGCGTAGACGTCGAGGACTTCTTTGCGCCACGCGTTTTCATGGGGCAGGAAAAGCTGCGCCACAGCGTACTCGCCCGGTTGCGGCAATTCGAAGCCGAGTTCCTTCGCCTTCCTGACGAAGAACTTGTGCGGGATTTGCACCAGAATGCCGGCGCCGTCGCCCATGCGCGGGTCGGCGCCGACCGCGCCGCGATGCTCCAGATTGCAGAGGATGCGCAAGCCGTCTTCGACGATCAGGTGCGACTTGCGGCCCTTGATGTCGGCAATGAATCCGACGCCGCAGGAATCCTTGTCGAGCGCCGGATCGTACAGGCCTTGCGGCAGCGGCGTGCCGGGATCGGCGGTGGAGCCGGGAAATGGCGTAGCGTCGCGGGAGCGCATTGCGGTCTCGCGTTCGCTAAATCCTGCGCTGCTCTTTCGCGCGCTCATCTCATCCTGCCTCGCCGGCGCCACCATGGCCTCCGGCGTACCCGCCTCGTCCGCAGAGCCGTAGCGCCGCGGTCAACGCGCAACCGATCTCGAGAAGGGCAGCCTTGCCCGGTCGTCGCCGCCGTGGCTGCTCCCGTTGGGTGCCACCGATGCCTGCCCGCAGCAGAAGGCCGACATGGTGGCCACCGCTATTAGGACAGCAATGCTGTCCTAATAGACCATGCCAAATTTTGCCCCGCCACACAAGGCTGGTCCACGCCGGAATGGCTGAAACCTTTCGCTTTGTTGCGGCGCTGCTTCCTTAACAAGCAAGAAGAGGACCACGTGCGCCGTGTTCACGCAATGCCGTTGCGCCGGCGGGGCGCCGGCAAACTGCGAGGCGGGTTAACCGTTTAACCGTGGTTTCGGGAAAAAGCAGCGTCACGCCTGGGGTTGGCTATGGTGCGGAAAAATACCGATGGAGAGGGGTCATGACCGATAGCTTTGCGGCCGCACGCCGCCCGGTGGATAACGCGCCGGGCGAGATGGGCATCTCGCGGCTTGCCGACCGGATAGCGGCGATGGCGCCACCGCCGTTGGACCTGCCTCCGACCTCGATCATACGGCCGGTGGTGGCCGCGGCGCTGAACACCAGCGCCAAGATTTCGGCGCAGGCTGCCGAGCGCGCAAGTCGCTCGCGCTCGGTCGTCGGCCTTATGGTCGACAGCTTCGTCTCCGCCTGCTCGTTCATTCCCTACGCGCTGGTGGCGCTGGCGTTGCGGCTGGTGATGGCGCGCCTGTTCTTCCTCGACGGCCAGAGCAAAGTGACGGGGCCGCGCGTGCCTCTGAATGTGTACGACTTCGATCTCTCGGTGGTGCTGCCGCTGCAGGTGAAGGCGGAGACCTTCGGGGCATTTCTGAATTATGCTGCGCTGCCGGTGCCGCCGGTGCTCGCCGCCTATCTGGTGAGCTACGCGGAATTCATCCTGCCGATCTGCCTGGTGTTCGGTCTCGGCACGCGCTTCGTCGTGCTCGGGATGCTGATCATGACGGCGCTGATCCAGATCTACGTGATGCCGGAAGCGCTATGGACCATGCATGTCTACTGGGCGGCGATCCTGCTGGTGCTACTCTCGCGTGGGCCCGGACAGATTTCGGTCGATGCCATCATCCGCTTCATCACACGGCGATAACGCATGATCCCGAAAAGTGGGGACCGGTTTTCGGAAAAGATCATGCGCAACGGAAAAATGTGACGGGGTCGTATTTTGAAAAAGGCATTGACGATCGGTGTGGTGGGAGCGGCGCTGGCCGCCACCCTGACGTTCGTCACCGCCGGCTCGTTCAAACACGAGCAAGTCACCGGTGCCGACGCGCTGCCAGCCTACGAGATTGTCACCACCGTGCGTGCGATGGGGCTCGATCCGATCAGCGACCCGGTGCGGCGTGGCCCTTATTATGTCCTGCATGCCTACGATCCGAGCGGTCTCGAGGTGCGCGTGGTCGCCGATGCGCAGTTCGGCGACGTTCTTTCAGTCGCGCCAGCGCGTGCGTTGAGCCCCGCCTATGCGCTACGTTACGAGCACGGGCCGCGCATCATCCACGTTCCGCAACCGGGCGAGCGCGACGACCGCGCCAGCGTTGACGAACGCGACCAGCCTGCCGTTTCCAATGATGATGACGAGGAGCAGGTTGCGCCGCCCCCGCGCCGTCGCATGGCGCCGCCACCGCAGCAGCGCAGCAACGCGCCGCCGAAACGGCAAAGCGATGCGCCGCCCCCGCCGCCGGGTCCGCGCCGCAATGTGCTGAGCGCCCCGCCGCCGTCCGCCGAAGGTCCGACGCCAATCCGCCCGCTCCCGCGGTTTAATAGCAATGCCGATGGCGGCGACAAATTCGGCCCGCCGCGCGATCCGGCGGTCACGTCGAACACGCCACCGCCCGGCTATACCCCGCCGGCCGCGCTGCCGCCGAGCGATTGATCCAATAACGTCTATTTCTTGCGCATGATCTTTTCCGAAAACCGGTTCCCAATTTTCGGGATCATGCGCTAATAAGAAAGCGCCCCGGTAATCCGGGGCGCTGCCGTTGTTTGCGATTGATGCTGCGGTGTTAAGCCGCGACCTTGGTCTCGATCACCTGCGCCTTGGACTGACCGTTGCCGATCGGGATCTGGCGCGGCTTCTTGGCCTCGGGGATTTCACGCACGAGGTCGACGTGCAGCAATCCGTTCTCGACCGCTGCCGCCTTGACCTGGACGTAATCGGCAAGCTGGAAAACGCGCTCGAACGCGCGCGCGGCGATGCCCTGATAGAGCACCTCGCCGTTCTGCTCTTCCTTGGCCTGCTTGGCGCCCTTGATCGTCAGCGTGTTTTCTTTCGCTTCGATCGAAAGCTCGTTCTCGCCAAAGCCGGCGACCGCGACGGTGATGCGGTATTCGTTCTCACCGGTGCGCTCGATGTTGTAGGGCGGATAGCCCGGAGCGGTCTCGAAGCCATCCAGCATCGAGAACAGCCGGTCGAAGCCGACGGTGGAACGATAAAGTGGAGCAAGATCAAACGTACGCATAAGCATATCCTCCTTCGTTGAGCGACATGCGGTGGTCCGCCGAATGGCCGGACCGAACCGTGCGCAGCCGGAATGGCCTGCGCGAGGCTGATATGGGAACGTCGATTTGGGCTCGCAAGAGGGCGGAACCGTGTTACTAAGCAACTGAAATTACGCGATTTCTTCTCATCGGGCGCGGCGTGATTGAGCGCGCCCTCGACCCAGTTTACGTGTGCATGATCTTTTCCGAAAACCGGTTCCCACTTTTCGGGATCATGCACTATAAGGCGCAGGAGCCACCGCGCACCGGCTCATTTCCGGCACCATGAAACTCGTCTCCATTCCCGCCAATCCGGTGCCCGATCATGTGGTGACCGGCAGCATTGAGACCCCGGACGGGGTCAACCTGCGCTATGCGCGCTGGGAGCCGCCGCCGGGCCGCAAGGGCACGGTGGTCGTGCTGCAGGGGCGCGCCGAATTCATCGAGAAATATTTCGAGACCGTGCGCGATCTGCGCGCGCGAGGTTTCGCGGTGGCGACGTTCGACTGGCGCGGCCAGGGGCTGTCGGACCGCGCGCTCAGCGACCGCCACAAGGGCTATGTGCGCAATTTTTCCGATTACGGCACCGATCTGGAAGCCATCATGGAGCAGGTGGTACTGCCCGATTGCCCGCCGCCGATCTTCGCGCTTGGCCACTCCATGGGCGGCTCGATTGCCATTCGCGCCTGCCATGACGGCAGCCGCTGGTTCGAACGCATGGTGCTGTCGGCGCCGATGATCGCATTGCCACATGGTGGGCTCACGCGCATGGCCGGCCCGCTCGCGCGCTTCTTGCGCCTGCTCGGGCGCGGCGGCGGCTATGTGCCGACCGGAGATGCCGACGCCATGGGCACGAAGGATTTCATCGGCAATGTGCTCACCTCCGATCCGGTGCGCTATGCACGCAACGCCGCGGTGCTGGAGGAAGAGCCGGCGCTCGGTCTCGGCGCGCCGACCATTGCCTGGGTCGACGGCGCCATGCGCCTGATGAAGAGGTTCGCCGAACCGGGCTATGCCGGCCACATCCGGCAGCCGATCCTGATGGTGGCGGCCGGCCGCGACGAAATCGTCTCAACGCCGGCGACCGAAACCTTCGGGATGAATTTGCTCGCCGGCCGGCATCTCATTCTCGCCGGCAGCCGGCATGAGATCCTGCAGGAGCAGGATCACTATCGCGCCCAGTTCTGGGCGGCATTCGACGCCTTCGTGCCGGGCACGCCGCGCTTCTAGAAGCCTAGCCCTTCAACATCTCCAGCGCCGCCTGGTGCACGCGCTTGTCGCCGGCGACGACGATGCGGCCGCCGGCCTGCGCCGGGCCATTCTCCCAGGTGGTGACGATGCCGCCGGCGCCGGCGATGATCGGGATCACCGCGACGATGTCATACGGCTTGATCTCGGTCTCGATGATGAGATCGATCAGCCCGGCCGCCAGCATGCAATAGGCGTAGCAGTCGCCGCCGTAGCGCGAGAGCTTGACCGCATTCTCCAGCCGGCCGAAAGCGGCGCGGTCGGCTGTGTTCATCAGCAGCGGGCTGGTGGTGAACAGCACGGCATCGCTCAAGCTCGCGACATG
This sequence comes from uncultured Alphaproteobacteria bacterium, assembly GCA_963781875.1. Classification (GTDB taxonomy): domain Bacteria; phylum Pseudomonadota; class Alphaproteobacteria; order Rhizobiales; family Xanthobacteraceae; genus Pseudolabrys. Next base: position 297,231 of record CAWAHP010000002.1, on the reverse strand, counting down.
CGCGCACGCGCAGTTCGCGGTTGCCTGCCGGTCCGCGGTAACGCGCCGCGCCGCCGTCGCCGGAAAAGCGCTCGCGCGTGAACGGCTGGTGCATCATGCCGAACACCGGCTCGCCGAACCGCATCAGGCCGATCAGCGTGCCCCAGGCCACCATGCCGGAGATGAAGGACTTGGTGCCGTCGATCGGATCGAGCACCCAGACATATTCGGCGTCGGTGCGAATAGCTCCGTATTCCTCGCCGAGGATGCCGTGCCCGGGGAAGTTCTTGCGGATCAGCGCGCGCATGGCGTCTTCCGCCGCGCGGTCGGCCGCGGTGACCGGATCGAAGCCGCCCGGTTTCTTGTTCTCGATCGCCGAGCGCCGTGCGGAAGAACGGCAGGATGGTGTCGCCCGAAACGCTGGCGAGCTGATCGACAAAGCTGGTGAAATCGATGGCCGTCATGTTCGCTTATCGGCCTATCGGAGACTTGCTGCGTCGGCAACCGTACGCTGGGGCCTTAAGCGATTACCGCCGCAGGGCCGGGCGATGGCGGGCCGGAGCAAGGTTTCTGCTGCGTTGCGGCGTTCCGCCACCCTCACTATTTCGCATAGCCAAACCGTAAACCTCAAATTCGGCACTCAGCTATGCGTAAAAAGCATGGGAAACCGGTCTGTCGAGCCTTGATTTTTGTGCGTCGCGGTGTAGCTTATTGCAATGCGGTAGCGAGAGCTACCGTTGCCCTCCTTGGGCGTTTCCTCCCTAGACTTGGGCCGCTTGCCAACGCGAGCGGCCCTTTTTTTGGCTTTTCGAGGCCCTGCTGACGGGAAGCTATTCGGCCGCCGCCCGATAGGGCCGCAGCTCCTCCAGCGGGATCTCGCCGAGGCGCCGCGCCAGCGTCTCCAGGTCGGCGGCCAGGCGGCTGAAGGCGCTGGAGCGCTCGTAGCGGCGCTCGTCCATGTAGAGCGCGCGGTTGATCTCGAGCTGGATGGCATGCAGGCCGGCGGCCGGGTTGCCGTAATGCTCGGTGATGAAGCCGCCGGCATAGGGCTTATTGCGGCTCACGGTATAGCCGAGGGAGCGCAGGGTCTTTTCCACGGTTTCCGCGACCACGCCGACGCAGCTGGTGCCGTAGCGGTCGCCGAGCACGAATTCCGGCCGTGGACGCTCGTCCTTATGCCCGGCGGTGGACGGCATGGAATGGCAGTCGATCAGCATGGCGGCGCCGAAATCCCGGTGCAGCCGCGTGAAAAGCCGGCGCAGCGCGCGGTGATAGGGCTTGTACAGGCTCTCGATCCGCGCGCAGCGCGTCATCCACCGGAATGCGCTGGTCGTAGATTTCCTGGGCATCGCCGACCACCCGCGCCACGGTTCCCAGGCCCCCCGCCACCCGCATCGAGCGGGTATTGGCGAAGGAGGGCAGCCGGCCCTCGAACATGCGCGGATCGAGCTCATAGGGCTCGCGGTTCACGTCCACGAAGCAGCGCGGGAAATGCGCGCGCATCAGCGGAAAGCCGTGCTTCACCACGCCGGCGACCAGCTCGTCGACGAAGCTGTCCTCCGACCGGCGCAGGGTGGCGATATCGAGCCGCGAGGCCGCCAGGAAGGCGCGCGGATAGGTCGAGCCGCTGTGCGGGGAATTGAACAGCACCGGCCCCTTGCACGCCGGCGGCTCGAGGATCTCGAACGGCGGGTCGAGCTCGTCGCGGATTTCACTCATGGATGGAGACGGCCATTTTAAGCGTTGGGCACCAATACCGGCGGGCTTTCAGCCCCCTTATACCTTCTATTGTCCATGCATCGGGCAGGCAAAGCCAAGCCATGCTTTCGGTTCACCCGTTATTTACCTGGCGTAAGTCTTATGGGGCGGCTGGGGCCGGCCTTTGGCCGGCCGGGGTAAGGGGCGTAGCGGTATGTCGAAAATCCTGCTGGCTGAAGACGATACCGATATGCGGCGCTTTTTGGTCAAGGCGCTGCAAAATGCCGGATTCGACGTCACCTCCTATGACAACGGCCTGTCGGCCTATCAGCGGCTGCGCGAGGAACCGTTCGAGCTTCTGCTCACCGATATCGTGATGCCGGAAATGGACGGCATCGAACTCGCCCGCCGGGCCGCCGAACTCGACCCCGACATCAAGATCATGTTCATCACCGGCTTTGCCGCGGTGGCGCTCAACGCCGATTCCACCGCGCCCAAGCACGCCAAGGTGCTGTCCAAGCCGATCCATCTGCGCGACCTGGTCAACGAAGTGCACAAGATGCTGGCGGCTTGAGCCGCTTCTGCGCGGCCTTGCCTCGCCAGTTTGGAGCCGATAAGACCTGACCGGTTAAAGGGCGCGTAGCTCAGCGGAAGAGCACCTCCTTGACATGGAGGGGGTCACAGGTTCGATCCCTGTCGCGCCCACCATTCATTCCGCCGAATTATCTCCCACCCAACTGTCGGGCCATGGCGCATCCACGACGATGGTTTCTCGTAGCTGTGGTGCTGCTCGTCGCCACCGGCGCGGCGGCATGGGTGTGGGGTCTTTCCGGCGACATCGGCGCCGGCGATGTCGAAGCGCGGATCGCCGGCCTCGGCATCTGGGCGCCGATCGGCTTCGTCGCTGCTCTATACGGTCGCGACCGTCGCCATGGTCCCCGGCAGCATCTTCGATCTCGTCGGCGGCGCGCTGTTCGGTCCTTATCTCGGCAGCGTGCTTAATCTGACGGGCGGCAGCCTCGGCGCCGCCTTGGCATTCCTGGTTGGCGCGCTATATCGCGCGCGACTGGGTCGAAAGCCGGGCCGGGCCTCGCCTGCAAAGCATCATGCACAGCGTCGACGAGGAGGGCTGGCAGTTCGTCGCCTTCGTGCGGCTGGTTCCGATCATTCCCTACATCATCATGAACTATCTGCTCGGCGTGACGCGCATTCCGTTTCATCAATATCTGCTCGCCACCGTGATCTTCATGGTGCCGTCGACGGTCGCCTATACCTGGATCGGTCATGCCGGCCGCGAGCTCATGGCCGGCGATACCGACAAGATCCGCTACGCCTTGATCGCGCTCGGCGTGCTGGCGGTCGTGTCCTTGCTGCCGCGATTTATCAGGCGCCTGCGCGGCAACTAACCCCAGAACTGCCGCGAGGCGAGCTTTGCGCCTTCCGCCATGGCGGCGAGCTTGGCGAACACCACGTCGGGATCGACCGCGGCCTGTCCGACCCAGGTGCCGTAGCCGCAATCGCTGCCGGCGATCACGTTCTCGCGGCCGACCAGCTTGGCGTAGCGGGCGATGCGCTGCGCGATCAGTTCCGGATGCTCGATGAAGTTCGACTTCGATTCGATCACGCCCGGGATCAGCACCTTGCCGTCGGGCAGCTTCACGCGCTCGAACAGCGTCCATTCATGGGCGTGGCGCGGATTGGCGGCCTCGAACGAAATCGCGTTCGGCCGCGCCATGAACACGATGTCGATGATGTCGGCGAGCGGCACGTCGCGGTGATGCGGGCCTTCGTAATTGCCCCAGCACACATGCATGCGCAGCTGCTCGGGCGGAATATTCGCAAGCGCATGATTGAGCGCCTCCACATGCAATTGCGCGCGCTTGCGGAATTCCGGCAGGCTTAGATCGGCGTATTGGATATGCCGGCCCATGCCGAGATCGGGGCAATCGATCTGCAACACCAAGCCGGCCTTGGCGACGGTTTCGTATTCGTGCCGCATGGCGTCGGCGATGGCCGCCAGATAGGCCTCCTGGCTCGGGTAATGCTCGTTGCGGAAGAACAGCGACACCACGCCGGGCGAGGCCGCGCTCATGAAGCCGCCGGTCGCTTTCACGCCGCTGAGCGCCGCTTTCAGATTATCCGTATCGGTGACGGCTGCTTGCGCATCGCGCACGCTGATCGGCGCATTGCAGGCCGGCGTCTTGCGGCGCGAGCGGCCGGGATCGCCGAACACGCGCTTCTCCAGCTTCGGGAACTCGGAGAGATCCTGGTAGACGAAGGTGTTGCCGGTGCCGCCGAAGCCGTTGAGCCGATCCTTGATGTAGGTGGCGTAGCTCGGCTTCGACATCTCGCCGTCATTGATCAGATCGATGCCGGCATCCGCCTGTTTCTTCACCACCTCGGCCACAGCCTGACGCACCCGCGCGGCAAGCGCCGCGGGATCGACCGGCACGCCTTCCTCCTTGGCGTACATCATGCGGATGAGGTCGTCCGGCCGCGGCAGGCTGCCGGTATGCGTGGTCAGAAAGCGGTCAGTGCTCCGTTGCATGGCTCAAGCTCCCGCGCGCGGACTGTAGAGCACGCCCCTTGCGGTAACCACTGGTGGGCCGGTTGCGTTGACAGGGGCGGCTGCGCTGCCTATGAACCCGGCAAACAGCGAACCCAGAGCGTATTCATGAAAGTCCGTAACTCCTTGAAATCCCTGCGCGGCCGCCACCGCAACAACCGGATCGTGCGGCGCAAGGGCCGCGTCTACATCATCAACAAGACCAATCGCCGCTTTAAGGCCCGCCAAGGCTAAAGACCAGGCCTAAAACCGCGCTCGCCTGGCGCCTCGTCCATCGCCGCATATTTGCCTTAACCGGCGGAGAGATTAGATCTCCGCCCATGCGACTACGATTCCTCGTAAGCTTGTTCGCCGCCACCGCGGCCATGGCCTATGGCGCGCCCGCCTCCGCGGAGCCGGGCGACTGGGTCGAGCCGCCGGCGCAGCTGCCGCATGTCGCGCGCGGCGACCGCTTCCACAATCTCGATTTCCTGTTCGGCGCGCTCAAGGTCGCGCCCGACGACGTCACCGCCAAGGCGATCGAAGAGCGCATCTGGGCGCTGTGGATGCTCTCGCGCAGCGACACCGCCAATCTGCTGATGACGCGCGTGAAGACCGCGATCGAGCAGAAGGACCTCGATCTCGCGATCGAGTTGCTCAACGCCATCGTCAAGATCAAGCCGGACTACGTAGAAGCCTGGAACCGGCGCGCGACCATCTACTACATGAAGAAGGATTACGGCCACTCGCTCGCCGACATCCGCGAGGTGCTGCGCCGCGAGCCGCGTCATTTCGGCGCGCTTTCGGGCATGGGGCTGATCCTGCAGGACATCGGCGACGACAAGCAGGCGCTGGAAGTCTATCGCCGCGCGCTCGCGGTCTATCCGCGCCTGCAACGCATCCCCGATCTGGTGAAGACGCTGCAGGAAAAGGTCGAAGGCCGGGATATTTAGTGCGTCAACTCAGAGACGGGTAGCCAAAAGCTCCCTTGCATTGCCGCTGATCGGCGTCTACTTTCAGCGTAAGAGCAGACATCACAATCAGCGAGCGTCATGTCCGCTTTTGACCCAGACCGGACACGCGCTATCGCCGACAATTAATGAATATGCCGGTTCCGTTTTCCCCATCTTTCGCAGCGCTTTTATTGCAATTCCCGCACTACTCTGAACCCGTTAGCCGAATATGGCACGTCGGCATCATATCGGAAGCGTGCAGTTGGCCGCACATACCCTGCTTCGCTGCCAAATGAGCCGCCCCGCAACACACGTAGCTGACAATCGCCCTTAACCCATGCCGAACCGTCTGTCGGTGCGCCCCGATAATTGTCGTTCCAGCAATCTTCCACCCACTCAGCTGCATTGCCGGCGGTGTCAAAAAGACCGAAAGCGTTGGGCTTGTACGAACCAACCGGCAACGTCTGTTCAGCTTGGCCCGTCTTACATTCGCGGCAGTTGGCTTGACGCGCGTCCACGCTGCCACCCCACCAATAAGATGTGCTCGTTCCAGCCCGGGCGGCATATTCCCACTCAGCTTCAGACGGGAGCCGGTACACATGACCGGTTTTCTTGCTTAACCAAGCAACGTATTCCTTTGCATCAAGCCAGCTGACATTGATAACCGGACGAGCGCCGCGCCCCCAGCCTCGGTCGTTAGGGCGCTGTTTACATCCCCCGTCATCCACGCATTTATCCCACTCCGTGAATGTTACTTCGTAACGCCCGATGGCAAAAGCCTTGGAAATGCTCACGCGGTGTATCGGTTTATCGTAGTCAGTTGTTGCCGACCCCATTTCGAAACTGCCGGCAGGCGCCACCACCAGGCCGGGGCAGTCCGGACAATCGCGTAGAACGTTTCCCCCCTCGGATTTTATCGGCGCGGGTTCACGCTGTGGTGGCGCAGGCGCCTGGGGTGGTGGTATTACCAATGATCGCGAGGGCGAGAAATAGAATTCCTCGGCGAGGGAGGACGCCACCATGGGAACTTGTTCGTTGTTGGAAGCGCGAGACACGCCGACGCGTGCATGGTTGAAAGCCTCCTCGGCGGTAAGGTTAGGGGAGTGGAGTTCCTTGATTAGCTCGGTGACGAATAGGCTTTTCGCAGCGTTGCCATCCTTGATGACCTTACCGGGTGCGGCGGAATAAAGGGCAAGCGTTCCAACAGGCGTAACGATAGGGGCAAGACCCGCAGGAGATTGACGAAAACGGCGCTCGAACAGATTTTCTCGAGCGGCATCGATTATAATGATTTTTGTTTTTGCATTTTTACGGTTCATTTCTTCCACGAGTTGTTCAACGCTGAATCCATCGCGCCAAACGTCTTCTTCGGTCCGAATTTGAGCATCGACCGGAATCAGATAACTGCGCCTCGCAGCCTGTAAACCATAACCACTAAAGTAGAAAAGCGCAGTTGTGTTGCTGGAAATCTTATCGAGGAATTCAGCGATTGCACGCAGCATTGATTCCCTGCTGACATTCTCCTTGAAATCGACGTCGAAGGTATTTCGACGAAATTCATCGGCCATCGCGCGCGCGTCGTTGATCGTGCCGGGCAGCGGCGTTTTATCGCCAAGGTAATTTGCGTTCCCGATAACGAGCGCCACACGTCCTGCCCCTTGCTGCGACAAGGCTGGCGACGCCATACTCAGGCATAGAAGCAAAAAGATCAGCCGCAACAGGGACCGCATGCTCATCGCCCCGACTTTATTTCGGATCCGGCGCCGCAACGTCGTACGAGGAACTGTGGCGATGTTGTCTGTCATCAGTTTTCGCAGCAGACATTTTTCGCGGGTAATTCGAATCCGCACACTTGGGCCTACCTTCGCTCCTCGGAAACAGCGCAGCCTTTCCGGCGAAGCCTTTGTTTTCGTGAACAAAGTTTTCGTGAACGAAAGATTGTAGACGGGTTAACGGTTTCGGACAACAGGGTGGGCGTTATAGCGGCGGCCATCGTCATTGAGGCGGGCGGCGCACTCGCTAGGAATATTGTTGCCAACGCTGCCACTTAACGCGCCCGGTAGAGAAAAGCACTCTTCCCAGCAAGATCAAGTTCGCCTAGTTTATTACTGTTCGGGGGCCGGTCAACGCGACGATTTTGCCAGAGTTCGGAACGACGAAAGGGCAACGGCGATGCAGATGTTCAGCAAAGTAGCAGACAAGCGCAGCAGGACTGCGCTGTTTGTCGTAGGCTCGTTGTTTGTCGCGGCCATCGCCGGAGAGATTTCCACCGCGCGGGCGCAAACCGGTCTGACGCGCTCGTCTCCGGGCGCGGAGGTCTATTTCGTAGATATCAAAGATGGAGCCACTATTTCCGAAAAATCGACGCTCCATTTCGGTTTGAAGAACATGGGCGTTGCCCCGGCGGGCTCGGATCTTCCGAGTTCCGGTCATCACCATCTGTTAATCGACACTAACCTGCCGCCGCTCAACAGTCCGATTCCGAACGACTTCAATCACCTCCACTTCGGGGCCGGCCAGACCGAGGCCACGATCACACTCAAGCCGGGCGAGCATACGCTGCAGCTGCTGCTGGGCGACAAGAACCACGTTCCGCACATGCCGCCGGTCATGTCGCCGGTCATTCACATCAAAGTGGTGCCGGCGGGCGGGCCGACGCCGTCGGCTTCCGGCGCCGAGGTTTATTTTCCCGATCTGACGGATGGAGCGGTCGTTGGGCCCAAAGTGACCATCCATTTCGGCCTGAAGAACATGGGCGTTGCCCCCGCGGGCTCGGATCGTCCGAACTCGGGTCATCACCATGTGATAGTCGACGCCGAATTGCCGCCGCTCGACGAGCCGATCCCGAACGACTTTAATCACCTCCACTTCGGTACCGGCCAGACCGAGGCCACGATCACACTCAAGCCGGGGGAGCATACGCTGCAACTGCTGTTCGGAGATATGAACCACGTTCCGCACACCCCGCCGCTTTATTCCAAGCGCATCAAAATCCGCGTCGTCGACGCCTCGCTGCGGACCCCTGCGCCCGCCGATGCCAGCGTGTATTTCGTCGGCGTACATGACGGCTCAGTGATTCCAGAACACGCCACCCTACACTTTGGTCTCATCAACATGGGCGTGGCCCCGGCGGGCATCAGCAAGCCAAATACCGGTCACCATCATCTCCTGATCGACACCGCAGCGCCGCCGCTTGACGAGCCCATACCCAATGACTTTCATCATCTGCATTTCGGAGCGGGCCAGACCGAAGCCACCGTCACCCTTGCTCCGGGTAAGCATACGCTTCAGCTCCTTCTCGGCGACGACAAACACGTACCCCATAACCCGCCCGTGATGTCCAAGCCGATCACGGTCACGGTCACCAAAAGCGGCCAATAAGCCGGTCGCGAGGACGGCGTAAGTGCAATTGAGGTTTAACGCTCAGAATCGGCTACCGACAGACGCAATTTGCCATTCCTGCAGCAAGGAGGCTCTCGTGAAAAAGCTCGTCATTGCAGCTATTGCCGCAGCATCTTCGTTGATCATTACGTTGCCAGCGACGGCTCAAACTGCCGCGAAATTGAATATGGCAGCAGAGCCAGATCTCGACCGCGATGGCGTTCGCACGGTTCAACGTGTGCTGCGAGAAAAGGCCATTGACCCAGGTCCTATCGATGGGGCCGCCGGACCTCGGACGAAAGGAGCCGTGCGCACGTTTCAAAAGCGATATGGAATGAAAGAAACTGGCGAGATTGACAATCAATTGCTGTTCGCGCTGGGCGAGGCGGAGTTGGCCATTGCGGCCAGTCGGTGAGGAATCGCGTAGATACGAAAACGCGGTCGTAGCGAAAATGCAGCGAGCCGGTGTTTCGGATGCTGGCGAATGTCTGCTTTGAAGGGAATAGCAGACGTAGAGCGGGCCTAGCGCACAGCGTGTTTTATGAGTGCACGGCCTCGCTCAATCGCCCGCCGGCTCGGACCCCACATACGCGATGCGCAGCATGTTGGTGGCACCGGGCGTGCCGAGCGGGACGCCGGCGACCACGATCACGCGCTGGCCGGTCTTGGCGAAGCCTTCCTTGAAGGCGATGCGGCAGGCGCGGTCGACCATGTCGTCCTGATCGTGGGCATCCTCGGTGACGACGCAATGGATGCCCCACACCACCGCCAGCCGCCGCCCGGTAGCGATATTCGGTGAGAGCGCCACGATCGGCGGCCGCGGCCGCTCGCGCGCCACGCGCAGGCCGGTCGAGCCGGACGAGGTCCAGCACACCACTGCCGCGAGGTCGAGCGTATCGGCAATATGACGCGCCGCATCGGCGATGGCGTCGGCGCCGGTCGCTTCCGGCTCGGCGCGCTGGGCGTCGAGGATGTTGCGAAATAACGGGTCGCTCTCGATCTCCTCGGCGATGCGGTTCATGGTCGCCACCGCTTCCACCGGATATTGTCCGGCCGCCGATTCCGCCGACAGCATCACCGCATCCGCGCCTTCGAAGATGGCGGTAGCGACGTCCGAGACTTCCGCGCGCGTGGGCACCGGCGAGGTGATCATCGATTCCAGCATTTGCGTCGCGACCACCACCGGCTTGCCGGCGCTGCGGCCGGCCCGCGTCATCTGCTTCTGCACGCCGGGCACTTTCTCCAGCGGCATTTCCACGCCGAGATCGCCGCGCGCCACCATCAGCGCGTCGGCGAGATCCATAATCTCGGACAGCCGGTGAACGGCCTGCGGCTTCTCGATCTTGGCCATCAGCGCGGCGCGCCCGCGGGTGAGTTTCTTGGCTTCCGCGATATCCTCGGGGCGCTGGATGAATGACAACGCCACCCAGTCGATGCCGGCCTCGAGCGCGGCTTCGAGATCCGAGCGGTCCTTGTCGGCCATTGCGGAGAACGGAATCGTCGAATCCGGCAGGCTCACACCCTTGCGGTCGGACAATTTGCCGCCGACCACGACGCGCGTGGTTATTCGCTTCGGCTCGGCTTGCGTGACGCTGAGCCGCACCTTGCCGTCGTCGATCAACAGCGAGTGGCCGGGCTGCACCGCGGCGAAAATCTCCGGATGCGGCAGATAGGCGCGCTTGGCATCGCCGGTGGCCGGATCGGCATCGAGCACGAAATTGTCGCCGCTCTTCACCATCACCGATCCGCCGGTGAAGGTGCCGAGCCGGAGCTTGGGCCCCTGCAAGTCGACCAGAATGCCGATCGGCCGTTCGTTATCGCGCTCGACGCCGCGGATCATGGCGACCAGCTCGCGCATGCGATCCTGGCTGGTGTGGCTCATATTGATGCGGAAAACATCGGCGCCGGCCGCGAACAGCTTCGCGATCATGGCGGCGTCGGAGGATGACGGTCCGAGGGTCGCGACGATCTTGGCGCGGCGCAGGCGTCTCATCGCTTGCCGCCTTCGGTCGGAGCCGTTGTCGGCGCGGTGGTCGGCGGGCGCGAGGGGCCAATCGGTACGCGCGAGGGCAAGGGCCGGTCGGGGGCCTGCTCGGCGCTGTCGGTCAACTGCACCGTCCAGGAGCGCTGCTCGCTGGTATCGACTTCGAAATAGCCGGTGCGGTCGTAGCCGCGGGCGAGACAATTCTCGGCGCCGCGGATGGTGAATTCCTTCTCGCGTGAGCACATGTAAGCGTGACCGGACCATTCGCCGCCGCGGTCATAATCGACCGCATAGATGTAATAGTAACGCGCAACCAGCGCACCGCGCAGCAGCGTCTCGCACGATCGTGAAGAAACGTTCCACCAGCCTTCCGTGGTCCAGCCTTCCGCGTCCTTATAGCCGATGGCGACGCCGACCCGGCTGCCGGTGTTGTTGCACAGGCGAAAATCGGCCATGGCCGGATGCGCCGACGCGACCAGCAGCAGCGATCCCGCGACCGCGGCGCGGGCGATCAGGCGGGAAATGCAGCACCTGGCGGTGATGAAAGGCAATGCGGTCACGATCTCAGTGGTATCGATTCGACGCGGATTTCGCGTGATCCGTCACGGCCTGTCAACGACGATGGCGCGGAAATCGTTCACGTTGGTGTAGGTCGGCCCCGGCTTTAGCAGATCGCCGAGGGCGTCGAAGAAGCCGGTCGAGTTGTTGTCGGCGAGAAAGGCGGCGGGATCGAGGCCCTGGGCCTTGGCCCGCGACGCCGTGTCGCCATCGCACCATGCGCCGGCCGGGTCGCTGGAAAGGCCTGCGCCGCCGTCGGTGCCGTCGGTGTCGCCGGCAAGCGCCGCCACCGCCGGCAAGCCGGCAAGCCCTATCGAAAGCGCCAGGGCGTATTCCTGATTGGGGCCGCCGCGGCCCTTTCCGCGCATTGTGACCGTCAATTCGCCGCCGGACAGGATCACCGCGCGGGCGCCTTTCGCGCGCAGCTCGCGCGCGAGCTTGGCGTGGGCCGCCGCCACCTCGCGCGCCTCGCCCTCGACGCTGTCCCCAAGCGATATGCATTCGTAACCGACGGCGCGTACGGCGGCTTCCGCCGCGCGCAACGAATCGGCCGGCCGCGCCGCCAGCGCGAAGGTGCTGCCGGCGAAAATAGGATCGCCGGGTTTCGGCGATTCATTATTGGGATCGTTAAGCGCGCGTGTGATCGCGGCGGGAAGATCGAGGTTATATTTCGCGACGATCGCGCGTGCGTCGGCGAGCGTGGTCGGATCGGGAACGGTCGGGCCGGAGCCAATCGCCGAAGGGTCGTCGCCCGGCACGTCCGAGATCGCGATTGTTACGAGCCTCGCCGGATAAGCGTGGCGTGCGAGCCGCCCGCCCTTGATGCGCGAGAGATGTTTGCGCACCGTGTTGATCTCTCCGATGGCTGCGCCGGAGCGCAGCAGCGCGCGCGTCACCGCCTGCTTGTCCGCGAATGAAACGCCGCTCGCCGGCGCGATCCAATTGGCGGAGGCACCGCCCGACATCAGCACCAGCACCAGGTCGTCGGCGGTGGCAGCGTCGGCGAATGCAAGCGCGCGGTCTGCGGCCGCCAGGCCGGCGGCGTCGGGGATCGGATGGCCGGCTTCGATCATGGTCACGGCCCTGGTCGGCCGTCCGTAGCCGTGGCGTGCCACCGCGATGCCGGAAAGGCGACCGGCCGGCAACTTCATCTGGTTGAGATAAAAACCTTCTGCGACTTCGGCCATCGACCCTGCCGCCTTGCCGGCGGCGAGCAGGATGAGCCTGCCGGCCGGCGGCTGCGGCAGCAGCGGCGGCAGGCATGACGCCGGGTGCGCCGCGGCGACCGCAGTGCGAAACAAATCCGCGAGAAAAACGCGCAAGAGGTCGTTCATCGGTCGATCCTAGCTGCCCACCGGGCCGAAAACCTGCTTATAATTCTTCCCACTCGGATTGACTCACATGATCGATGACATCGTTCAAATCACCGTCCGCGACGGAACGTCGATTGGCGCGCGCATCTATCGGCCGGACGGCTCGGGCCCTTATCCGGCGCTGCTGGGGGCGGCGCCCTATCGCTTCGACAACAACAGTCTGCCGGCGAGCGCGCAGTTTCTATGGCGCGAGACCGGGCCGATCGAATGGTACGTCGAGCAAGGCTATGCCTACGTCCACATGGACGTGCGCGGCAGCGGCCGTTCCGGCGGCGATTTCGAATTTCTCGGCCGTAACGATCAGAACGATCTTTACGACGTGATCGAATGGATCGGAAAGCAATCATGGTCCACCGGCAAGATCGGCGGCATCGGCCAGTCTTATTTTTGCATGCTGCAATGGTTCATGGGCGCGCTCGCGCCTCCATCGCTGGCCTGCATTGCCGCGCATGACGGATTGGCGGATGCCTACCGCGCGGGTTGTTACCATGGCGGCATCCCCTGCGATTTTTTTCCCGGCTACTGGTGGTATCAGAACCGTTTCATCAACCGATTTCCCGCCAGCGGACCGGCGCGTGAGCAGGACACAGACCTGACGCAAATGGTCGCCGCCCATCCGACCTACGATGACTTTTGGCGCGAACGCAGCGCCTGGGAAGTTCTCGACCGCATCAAGGTACCGCTCTATTCGAGCGGCGTTTGGTCCAAGATGCAGCTGCACACGCGCGGCAATATCGACGCCTATTGTCGCGCCGCCGGTCCGAAAAAACTGCGCATGTCGGGAGTGCCGAATGCCTGGGCGGCAGCGGCGGAATTCTCCAGCGTCGAATTTCATCAACGCGTGCTACTGCCGTTCTATGATCATTATCTCAAGGGCAAGCAGACCGATTATCTGGCCCGGCCGAATGTCGAATATGCGGTGCGCGGCTCGAACGCGATGCGCAGCGCCGAAAGCTGGCCGCCGCCGGGCGTCCGCACCACGCGGTGGTATCTCAACGCTCAGCCTTCCGGCAGCGTCACGTCGTTGAACGACGGCAGCTTGGCGCAGCAGCCGGCCACCGGTGCGGCCGCAACGATTTACAAATATCCAAATCCCGGCTGGGTTGCCGGAGTCGTCGGCTTCGGGCCAACCGGACCGGCCGGCGGTTTTGATCCCGCGCGCCGCGTGCTGACGTTCACGGCCGCGCCACTGGAGAAAGATCTGGAAATTTGCGGGCCGATCAAACTCGTTCTCTATGCCTCGTCGAGCGCTCGCGACACCGACTTCTTCATCAAGCTCTCGGACCAGTTCCCGCAATCGGGCGAGGATCGCGGCAAGGGATTGAACCCGTTTGCGGAGCTGATCACGCGCGGTTGGCTGCGCGCGTCGCACCGCGCACTCGACGCAGGCCGCAGCACCGATATGGTGCCCTATCACAGCCACTCCGATCCGCAGCCGCTGACACCGGGTGAAATTTACAAGTTCGAGATCAGCCTGGAGCCGATGGCCTATCTCATCAAGCAGGGCCATCGGCTGCGGCTCGAGATCGTCAACGGCGACTCTCCCGTCACCGAGGCGCTGTGGCCGCATTACTATCGGCCGGACAAGATCGGCAGCGATACGATCCTTCACGATGCGGCGCATCCGTCGGAATTGATTTTGCCAGTCTCGCCCACTCCAGCCTGACGCGTCGTGCCCCCGCTTTTCATCGCGTCATCGCTGGCATAGCATTGTTGCAAGGGCCACAAAGGCCCATCAAATCGGCCCTGGGGAGGGAACAATGGCGGACCAATCGGTCGTTCAGGTCTCACGCCTGCTCGACGAACGCGGCCTGAGCTCGTTTCAAATCAAGCTGATTGCCTGGTCGTTTTTCATCGTTCTGATCGACGGCTACGACATCACTGCGATCGCATTCGCCGCGCCCAGCCTTGCTAAAGAGTGGGCTTTGAAGCCAGGTTCGCTCGGTCCTGTCTTCAGCGCCAGCCTGGTCGGCATTCTCTTTGGTTCGGCACTGTTCGGATGGGTGGGCGACCGCTATGGCCGCAAGGCGGCGCTGGTCGGATCGAATTTGCTGTTCGGCGTCTTCACCCTGGCCGCCGCCTACGCGAGCAACCTCGACCAGATGTTCTGGCTTCGGCTGCTGGCGGGCTTTGGGATCGGCGGCGTCATTCCCAACGCTGTCGCCATCAACGCCGAGTCCGCGCCGCGCAAGCTGCGCGCTACGCTGGCGATCATCGCCGTCGGCTGCGTCCCGCTCGGCGGCGCCATTCCGGGCTTCGTGACGGCGGTTTTCGTGCCGCAATACGGCTGGCAGATTCTGTTCCTGATCGGCGGCATCGTGCCGATCGTGATCGCGATTGCCGCCATGTTCGGCTTGCCGGAATCGATCAAGTACATGGCGCTGCACGAAAGCCAGCGCGGCAAGATGGAAGCGGCCATCAAGGCGATCCGGCCCGACTACAAAGTGCCGGCCAACGCCAAATTCGTCATCGAGGATGAAAAACAATTCCCCGGCTTCAACCCGGCCTACCTTTTCCGCGACGGGCTTGCGCTGATTACGCCGCTGCTGTGGCTGCTGTTTGCGTTGAACCTGATGGGCTACTTTTTCCTCATCAGCTGGACCCCGACGCTGATGACTGCGGCCAAGCTTCCGCCGGCGACTGCGGCGCTCGCTGGCGCGATGCTGCAAGTGGGCGGCACCGTCGGCGCGCTGTTGCTGTGCTGGTGGATTCAAAAGCATCGTTTTCTTGCCGTCGCGATCATGTTCGTGGTCGCCGTGCCGGTGGTTGGTTCGATCGGCTATGCAGGGTTGACGTCCAAGGAGGTCTTGCTGACGGCGACATTCTTTGCCGGGTTCTTTGTGCTCGGCATCCAGTCCGGCATCAATGCCATCGGGGCACTGGTCTATCCGACCTCGCTGCGCGCCAACGGGTCCGGCTGGGAACTGGGCCTCGGGCGGATCGGATCAATCGTCGGGCCGCTGGTCGGCGCCCTGCTCATCGGGCTGCCGGTCGAGCAGCTCTATATGTGGTCGGCGCTGCCCTTCGTGGCCGGCGCGGTCATTTGTTTTGCGATTCATCGCCTCAACACCGCGCGGCTGGCGGCGCATCCGGAGTTGCGCGAGGCGCAATAGACGACGCCATTCGATCCGCTGACGCAAATGCCGTCTGCCGATTTCCGGCGGGCGGCATTTCGCGTCAGAACGGCTCGTAGCCGCGCAAGGCCGGAATAACCTTCTCGCCGAACAGCCGGATCGATCGCAGCAGATCGACTTCCGGCAGGTCGGAAAAATTGAATTCGCCCATGAACACATTGAACAGGCCGGCCTGCGCCGCCGCGCGAATTTTCTTGGCGACCGTATCGGCTGAGCCGATGAACACCAGCTCGTGCTTCATCAGATAGTCGGCGTCGAACAGATTGGCCATGATCTCGGACGCTCCCGGCTCGCCGCGTCCGATGAATTTCTTGGCGTGCTCGCGCACGCGCTGCTCGAAGGTTTCGCCCGGTTTCGGCGGCGGCAAAAAGCCTTCATAGGCGCGCGCCGCCCGCGCAAGCCCGACGCTGAGCGCCTTCTCATCGGTCTCGTCCACATGCACGACGGTGCAATACGCAATCTTCGGTTTTTCCGGCCAGCCGGCTTTTTTCCAGTCGTCGAGAAATTTGGTGTAGCGCGGCGCCGCGTCAGAACGCGGATAGACCAGAAAATAACCGGGATTGATCGCATGGCTGGCGCAAAACTCGAGCGTCTGCGGATCGCGACTCATCATCCATAACGGCGGATGCGGGCGCTGCAGCGGCTTCACTGCAAGCTCGGCGCTATCGGTGTGGTGGATTTCGCCATGAAAAGAGAACGGCTGTTTCTCGCCATAGGCGGCGCGAAGATAATCGACGAATTCGAGCGTCGGCGATTTGCGCAAGTTATAGTCGAGGCCGAAGGGCTTGAAATAATCCGCGTTGATCCCCGGCACCAGCCCAAGCTCCATGCGCCCGCCGAGCATCTGATCGACAACCGCGATCTCCTCGGCTAGGCGCAGCGGATGATAGAGCGGCACCACATAGCCCATAGGGCCGATGCGCATGCGTTTCGTCCGCGCGCCCGCGCCGACGGCGTACAGGCTCGGCGACGACATCCAACTCTCGTCCGGGCGGAAGTGATGTTCGACGCAGAAGCTGTAATCAAAGCCAAGTCCGTCGCATAATTGAAGTTCGCGCCACAATTGCTCATAGCGCTGGTGCGGGTTCATTCCCGGCTTGCCCCAGACATGAGAAAAATGCGCGAACTTCATTGGGCAATCTCCTCGACCCGCGGCCGCGATCGTGACCGTCGGAATCTACTATGGAACTTAAGCGCCCACGCGCCTATCTTTGCCGGTGAGAAAGGCAGGATATGCCCATGGACGACAAGACCCGCACCGAACTGGAAGCCGCCGTCTACCGGCGCTTGGTCGAGCATTTGCGCTCGCGCACCGACGTGCAGAACATCGACATGATGAATCTCGCCGGCTTCTGCCGCAATTGCCTGTCGAACTGGATGAAGGACGCCGCCGACGCCAAGGGCGTGGCCATGTCCAAGGACGAAAGCCGCGAGATCGTCTACGGCATGCCCTATGACGAATGGCGCAAGAAGCACCAGAAAGAAGCGTCACCTGAACAAAAGGCGGCGTTCGAAAAGTCCAGCCCTCGCCATTAATCTCGATAGGCCTGTGAACAGCGTGGATGACGGCGTCATCGGCTTGACCTGACGCGCCCTTATTCCGAAAGCTCCTTGGCAAAGCGGCGGCCTAGGTTGGCCGCGAGTTTATCAAGGAGACGTCGATGCCTGCCACCGCAGCGGCCCAACCAGAAAAGCCCGCAACCCGCTTCGCCAAGGATCAGCTCAAAGCCATCATCGAGCGCATCGAGACGGCTCGAGGAGGAGAAGAAGGCGACCTCCGACGACATCCGCGATGTCTATGCCGAGGCCAAGGGCAACGGTTTCGACGCCAAGGCGCTGCGCACCATCGTGCGCATGCGCAAGATGGACACCGACGAGCGCCGCGAGCAGCAGGAAGTGCTCGAGACCTACCTGCACGCGCTGGGGATGTTGCAGTAGAGGGTTAGCGCAGCGACGCGGTCTGCGTGCTGAACGTGGCGGTGGCCAGGAACACCACCGCGCTGCCGCTGAAGCGGTCGGCGACCATGCCGAGATGCGGATCGGCCGAGAACGTCATCACCAGCGACAATGACGGCTTTTGCAGCAGCTCATGCAGCGGCCGCGGATCGACCGCGCCGATCTGCGTCGCCGTCATAGAAGCCGCTCACGCTCGGCGTCAGCATCGCGGCGCGCAGCCACGGATCGGCGAGCGTTCCGGCGATTGGCGACATCGCCGCGGTCAGCGGCGGCTTGACCACCACCGTGGTGTTGGAGGCAGCCGGGATCACCGTCGCCGTGGCCGGCAGGTGCGGCAGGTTCGAACCCATCGGGCGGGCCCGCGCAGGCGCCAGCTTTTCCGCGTCCGGAGCATAGGCGAGCGCGGTATTGGCGGCGCTGCCGGTGGCGGTCGGGTCGGCGCTGGCGACCTCAAACGGTGCATGGACGGTCTCCGGGGGCGGCAAATTCGCGCCGGTCTCGACCGCGCCGTGCCAATAGCCGCGGTTGTCGAACAGGTTAGGCGGCAGCGACGCCGTCACGAATTTCTGTTCCACTTTCTGCTCCGCCGGTTTCGGCTTCGGCGTCACGGCTGCGACCGCGACCGGCTTCGGCCGCGCCGTCGGCAGCGGCACGATGCGTTCGACGGCGACGCGCTTTCGGCGGGGCCAGGCTCGCGACCGACGGTGAGCGCGCGCGCGTTGGGCGCCGGTTCCTCGCTCACCTCATCCGCGTCCTTGCCGGTGCCGAAGATTCTGGCGAGCAGGCCACGCTTCGGCTGTGCCGCCGCGCGCTCGTTGCTGGCGGTGATCACGCCGGACTCGCGCGCGGCTTCAAGCGAAGTCTCGGACGGCTTGCCGCCGCGGCGCTCGACGTCGGCCAGCGCCAGCGCATAGCCGGGAAGCGGCTGCCCGTCGGAGGGAACGTGAACGGTGCGGCCGTCGGGGAACACCTTGGCCAGTTGATCGTGCGTCATGCGCGGCCAATGGCGGATGGTGCCGGTGTCCAGATGCACGAACGGCGAGCCCGAGGTCGGATAAAAGCCGACGCCGCCGCGCTGCAGGCGCAGGCCGACGGCGCGGATCTTCTCCAGCGGCACGCCCGGAATGAAGAAATCGATCGCCTGGCCGTTGAGTGTGCTGGCTGAACTGCGCGACGCCGGTCGAGCGCGCGCGCAGCATCGAATTGGTTTCCGGCGAGCGGAAGCCGCAGATGACCTCGATCGGCTCGGTTGCCACCGACCTCGCGATAGGCCTCCCACAGCAGATCGAACAGGTGCGGATCCATGTGGGTGGATTGTTCGCGCCGCCAGTCGCGCATGAACCAGTCGAGCTTCTTCAGCGCGGCGTCGTCGTAACGGCCGTTGCGCTTGAAGGTGATGGTGATGTCTTCGTCGGTATGGAGGTGATGGAAGGAGAGGGTGCGGGTGTCGCCTTCGGCGATGGCGGTCTGCAGCGCGTTGTTGGCGCCGAACAGAGAACAGCCCGGTCACGCCCAGCCGGGCACCGGCGCGCACCAAGCACCAAGGCAATAGAATGCGTACGCGCCGCACTGACCGACACTGCATAATTCCGTGAAAATCGCCGTCCCACGTCGTCGCTACGCCCCCAGTTGGTCGTCGCGACGACGACCACGCAGTGTTGATCGGGACAGGTTAACGCGCCCTTAGCGGCGGTCCCCGTGCGACTCGGAACTACCTAGAAAACATGGCGGAAAATGGCCCGGGCGGCGGCGGTGCGGGGGCCCTGGCCAAGGAACTTTGGCCCCTAAGACCGCCAATGGCTGGGCAAAAGGCTGCGGGAACGCCCTTTGGCGCTTAAACGCCCAACTATCCAGGCGTTTCGATGGGAGGCCTGGGCCTAGCGGAACAGCCGCTCGAAGAAGGCGAACGGGTTGTTCGCCTCGCGCCGCTCGACCCGGCGCAGGATTTCCTGGTTGGCTCTTGGCGGTCGCCAGATCGCGCTTGGGGTCCTGCGGCGGGGCCACGTCGGCGATGCGGCGCTCGTCGCTGTGCAGGATCGCGTTGATGCGGGCATCGAAGCCGTAGATGTCGTCGCGCAGGATCAGCTTGCCGGCGTCGTCGACGTAGGCGGTCTGGTAGGTGAGGTGCACCATCGGCCGGTTGATCAGCTTGTAGATGTTCTCGTCGTGGCCGAACATGGCGTTGAGCTGCTGCGAATTCGGCGTCTGGCCGGTCATCGTCAGACGCAGCATGACCTCGCCGAACTTGGTCGGATCCTCCACCCGCATGCAGCCGTGGCTGAACGCGCGCTTCTCGTGGCGAACAGCCGCTTCTCCGGCGTGTCGTGCAGATAGACCTGGAACTTGTTCGGGAAGGCGAACTTGATGCGGCCGAGCGCATTGGCGGCGCCGGGCGGCTGCACCACGTTGATATTGCCGTCCGGCCCGCGTTTCACTTCGAGACCCATGCGGTCGAAGATGTTGCGGGTCGCTTGCATATTGCGGCAGCAGCTCGTTCTGGATGATCGACTGCGGCACGTACCAGGACGGATTGACGATGACTGTGGTCCATCGGCGCGCGTCACCAGCGGCGTCGGCGTCTGCGGCTTGCCGGCGACGATCTTGGTGCGCCAGACCAGGCTGTTGTCGCGCACCACCTTGAGCGTGAAGTCCGGGATGTTGACCATCACATAGGTGCGGCCGAGATCGCGCGGCAGCCAGCGCCAGCGCTCCATGTTGGCGAGCACGCGCTCGACCTGCTGGCCCGGCTTCGGGCCGTTGATGGCGGCGAGCGTCTTGGCGTCGATCACGCCGGTCGGCTTGATGTCGGCGCGGTGCTGCACGTTGCGGACCGCGTTGAACAGCGCCTTGTCGTAGATGAGGTCGTCCGGCTTGCCGGCAACGCCGAGGCGCGCGCGCAAGGCTCGGCACGCGCGCGTCCTTGTCGCCGGGCTTGATCGCCGGCGCCGTCGGGAATGCGATTGTCGGGCTGCGCCGGAGCTGCGGCGCAGCTCGGCGAGCTTCGCCTTCAAGGCGCGGAAGCCGTCGTGCGGCGGATTGAAGCTGTCGAGCGCCGCATTGGCGTCGCGGGCGTCGGCGACCTTCTTGAGAATATCGGCCGGCTCCGGCGTGTGGTTGCCGTAGTCGACTTCGGCCGAGACGCGGGTCGGCGCGATGCGGCCGACCGCCAGGTGGCGGGCAAAGGTGAGCACCGAATTGGTGAGCTTGATGTCGCCGTCGGCGAGCGCCTCGGCGCCGGTGAAGCTGCCGAATTCCGGCACCGGATAGTCGGGCGCGTCGAGCCCGTCGGCGCCGCGTTCTTGAGCCGCGCGATCACCGACTTGGCGCTGCGCGGTCAGCTGGCCATCGCGGATCCACAGCGGCGCGTAGCCGCGCGCGGCATAGAAAGCCTCGATCGCCTTGCGCTCGGGCGCGCGGTCGACGCGCTGCTCGAGCTGCTTGCCGGTGATGATCTCGCGCAGCTTGTCGGTGATCTGCGCGTCGCTGGCGGCGAACAGCTTGTCGATCGTGCCCTTGAGATCGATGCCGTCGATGCCGGAATCGGGCGCTGCAGCGGGGGCTCCGGCGCGGCTCCGGCGCGATCGCGGCCGGCTGTGCGGGAAGGGTTGGCGGCGGCTCCGGCGCGGTCGCGGCGGGCTGCGCGGGAAGCGCAGGCGGCGGCACCGGCGCGGCTTCGCGCTGGCGCGGCGTTTGGCCGTTGAGCGACGGCGGCAGCGGGCGCGCCGATTCGACGCGGTCGGGCGCGGCGATCGACAGCGTCGGCGCGGCGACGATCAGCGCCAGCATGGTGCCGGCCAGCAGACGATCGAATCGATGTTTACGCATCGCACTCACTCCACGCACGCAACATCACCAGAACAGATCAAATTGTCCGTGAGCGGCTTTAACCGGCGACGTCGCCGGCGCGCCACGAACAAGATTGCATCGCTATTATGCGGCTGAACGAATGCGGTGACGAATGAAATTCGGCTTCGATCCGCGTCTACCTTTCATCAAAGCTAACGCGCAGCGTGATCGTTAAAATTTTAGCCGTTCACCATCATTTCGCCGGCACGCTTTCCTTTTCGTGCGTTTCGTGTGCCCCGTCGTCGAGCCCGAGGCCTTCCAGCTTGCGATAGAGCGTCGATCGCCCGATTTTCAGCCGGCGCGCGACCTCCGACATCTGCTCGTCGTAATGCGCGATGGCGAAACGGATGACTTCGCTTTCGATGTCTTCGAGCGGCCGCACGTCGCCGTGCGCGATCGGTCAGCCGCAGCGATGGCGATGACATAGTTAACGCCGCCGCATTGCGCGCCGACATGTTGCCGGTCGTCGCCGGCGTCCGGCCAGGCAGCGACCATCGCCGGCGACGGTTCGATCCAAGGGCTGAGCGGCAATGGCCTCCGGCGCCGACCTGGGCGGCGATCTGCGGAAATTCGTTAACGCCGATCTCCTCGCCGTCGGCCAGCACCACCGCGCGGAAGATCGCGTTCTCGAGCTGGCGCACATTGCCCGGCCAGCGGAAGGCGGCCGAGCAACGCCAGCGCCTGCGCGCTGACGCCGCGCATGCGCTTGCCTTCTTCGGCGGCGATGCGGGTGAGGAAATGGCGGGTCGAGCTCGGGGATGTCCTCCAGCCGCTGGCGCAGCGGCGGAATCAAGATCGGAAACACGTGCAGGCGGTAGAACAGATCCTCGCGAAACCGTCCGGCCTTCACGTCGGCGATCAGGTCGCGGTTGGTGGCGGAGATGATGCGCACATCGACCTTGACGGTCTTGCGCCCGCCGACCGGCTCGACTTCGCCCTCCTGCAGCGCGCGCAGCAGCTTGACCTGCGCCGCCGGCGGCAGTTCGCCGACCTCGTCGAGGAACAGCGTGCCGCCGTCGGCCTCGACGAATTTGCCGGTGTGCTTTTCGGTGGCGCCGGTGAACGCGCCCTTCTCGTGCCCGAACAGAATCGACTCGACCAGGTTCTCCGGCATGGCGCCGCAATTGACCGCGACGAAGGGCTTGGCGCGGCGTGCGCCGCTGCCGTGGATGGCGCGCGCGATCAGTTCCTTGCCGACGCCGGATTCGCCTTCGATCAGCACCGGAATGGCGGAGGCCGCCGCTTTCTCCGCCGCGCGCAGCACCGGCTGCATGGCGGGCGAGCGGGTGATGACGTCGGCGATGGTGAGCGTGCCGTCGCGGCTGCGCTTGAGCCGCTGCAATTCGCCGGCCAGCGCCTTGGTGGCGAGCGCGTTGCGCAACGAGACCTGCAGCCGCTCGGGGCTCGCCGGCTTGACCACGAAATCGGTGGCGCCCGCGCGCATCACCGACACCACATTGTCGATGCCGCCATGGGCGGTCTGCACGATGACGGGAATGTCGAGGCCGGCCTCGCGCATGCGCGCCAGCACGCCGAGGCCGTCGAGGTCGGGCATCACCAGGTCGAGCACCACGCAGTCGATGCGCGGCGGCGTCGCGGGCCGGTGAGCAGCGCTGACCGCCGCGTCGCCGCCCTCGGCCAGCATGGCCTGATAGCCGAAGCGCTGCACCATGGCCTCCAGCAGCCGGCGCTGGACCGGATCGTCATCGACGATGAGCACGACTTCGGGCATGGAACCTCCGGCGTCGGCGGGTGTGCCGATTTGGAGCAATGTCGCCGGTTTCGCTTAATGGGCTGTTAAATGGGCCGAGTGACGGGCCGACATGTTGAAAAACCGGCCGGCTGCCATCGCATCGCCACGAGCGGCGGCCTAGATGATGTCCTGACCCGCCGATTTCCCCCGCAAAACGAAGCCCCCACTCATGGCCAAGAGCTCGACCCGGAAGAAACGCCAACCAAACGCCCAAGCCGGCGACCAAGCTCGGCGCGCTGCCGGAATGGGACCTCAACGACCTCTATTCCGGCCTCGACAGCCCCGAGATCAAGCGCGACCTCGAGCAGGCCGACAGCGAATGCGTGGCCTTCGAGCAGGCCTTCAAGGGCCGCCTGCAGGCGATGGCGGCGGGCGAGGGGGCGGGCGCCGGCGCTGGCCGAGGCGGTCAAGCGCTACGAGGCGCTGGAGGACAGGCTCGGCCGGCTGATCTCCTATGCCTCGCTGGTCTATGCCGGCAACACCACCGATCCCGACGCGCGCCAAGTTCTACGGCGACATGCAGGAGCGCATCACCGCCGCCTCGCTGCATCTGCTGTTCTTCACGCTCGAACTCAACCGCATCGACGATGCCGCGCTCGATGCCGCCATGACGCGATCCCGCGCTCGGCCATTACCGGCCGTGGATCGAGGACGTGCGCAAGGAGAAGCCCTATCAGCTCGAGGACCGGGTCGAGCAGCTGTTCCACGAGAAGTCGGTCACCGGCTATTCGGCCTGGAACCGGCAATATGACGAGACCATCGCGGGCCTGCGCTTCAAGATCGGCGGCAAGCAGCTCGTCGATCGAGCTGGCGCTCAATCTGTTGCAGGACGCCGACGGCAAGAAGCGCAAGGCGGCGGCGCTAGCGCTGGCCAAGACCTTCAAGGAAAATCTGCGGCCGTTCACGCTGATCACCAACACGCTCGCCAAGGACAAGGAAATTTCCGACCGCTGGCGCGGCTTCAAGGACGTGGCCGACGCGCGCCATCTGTCGAACCGGGTCGAGCCCGAGGTGGTGGAAGCGCTGGTCGCCGCCGTGCGCGCCGCCTATCCGAAACTGTCGCATCGCTACTATGCGCTGAAAGCGAAATGGTTCGGCAAGAAGACGGCTGCCCTATTGGGACCGCAACGCGCCGCTGCCCAAGGTCGCGCAGCGCACGATCCCCTGGACGCGACGCGCGCGCCACCGTGCTCACCGCCTATGGCGCGTTCTCGCCGAAGATGGCGGAAGTCGCCGACCGCTTCTTCGAGAAGCAACTGGATCGACGCGCCGGTGCGCGCCCGGCAAGCAGCCGGGCGCCTTCGCGCATCCGACCGTGCCGTCGGCGCATCCTTATGTGCTGCTCAATTACCAGGGCAAGCCGCGCGACGTGATGACGCTCGCGCACGAGCTCGGCCACGGCGTGCATCAGGTGCTGGCGGCGCCCAACGGCCCGCTGATGGCGCCGACGCCGCTGACGCTGGCCGAGACCGCGAGCGTGTTCGGCGAGATGCTCACCTTCAAGAAGCTGCTGGCCGCAGACCACCGACAAGAAGCAGCGCAAGGCCATGCTCGCCGCCAAGGTCGAGGACATGATCAACACGGTGGTGCGGCAGATCGCGTTCTACTGCTTCGAGCGCAAGGTGCATCTGGAACGGCGCAACGGCGAACTCACCGCCGACAAGATCTGCGAATTGTGGATGTCGGTGCAGGCCGAGAGCCTGGGTCCGGCGATCGAATTGAAGGACGGCTACGAGACGTTCTGGACCTACATCCCGCACTTCATCCATTCGCCGTTCTACGTCTACGCCTATGCCTTCGGCGATTGCCTGGTGAACTCGCTCTATGCGGTCTACGAGAAATCCGCGTCCGGCTTTGCCGAGCGCTATCTTGCGATGCTGTCGGCCGGCGGCACCAAGCATCATGCCGAGCTGCTGGCGCCGTTCGGCCTCGACGCCCGCGATCCGAAATTCTGGGATGGCGGCTTGAGCGTGATCGCGAATCTGATCGACGAGCTGGAAGCGCTGGACGCGGCGGCCTGATCATGGCCTCGCCCACCGACCGCGAAAAAAACCGCTTCTCCGCCCGCGCCAAGCGCTACGCCAATGTCGGCACCAAGGTCGGCGGCGTCGCCGCGCGCATGGCCGGCCAGCGTTTGCTCGGCGCGCCGGGCAGCCGCGCCGCCAATGCGATCGGGCTGGCCGCCGCGCTCGGCGGGCTGAAGGGCCCGATCATGAAGGTGGCGCAACTGCTCGCCACCATTCCCGACGCGCTGCCGGCGGAATACGCCAACGAGCTGATGAAGCTGCAAAGCCAGGCGCCGCCGATGGGCTGGGCCTTCGTCAAGCGGCGCATGAGTGCCGAGCTCGGCGCCGACTGGGAGAAAAAATTCGAGAGTTTCGAACATCATCCGGCGGCGGCCGCTTCGCTCGGCCAGGTGCATCGCGCCCGCGCGCTCGACGGCGCAGAGCTGGCCTGCAAGCTGCAATATCCCGACATGCAGTCGGCGGTCGAAGCCGACCTGAACCAGCTGCAATTGCTGTTCTCGATCCGCAAGCGCTTCGATCCGGCGATCGACGCCAGCGAGATCGCCGTCGAGATCGCCGCGCGCCTGCGCGAGGAGCTCGACTATGTGCGCGAGGCCAGGCACATCGCGCTCTATCGCGCCATGCTCAAAGACCAGGACGCCATCCGCGTGCCGAATGTCTGGCCGGAACTGTCCACCGGCCGCCTGCTGACGATGGATTGGATGAACGGCCGCAAGCTGCTCGAGCACAAGGACGATGCGCTCGGCCGTGCGCAACCGGCTCGCCACCGCCATGTTCACCGCCTGGTGGTTTCCGTTCAGCCGCTTCGGCGTCATCCACGGCGATCCGCATCTCGGCAACTACACGGTGTTCGACGAGCCAAAGGGCAAGCCGGCCGGCATCAATCTGCTCGACTATGGCTGCATCCGCATTTTCCCGCCGAGCTTCGTCGGCGGCGTGGTCGACCTCTATCGCGGGCTGCTTAAACGGCGACGACGATCTGGTGGTGCATGCCTACGAGACCTGGGGCTTCAAGCGGCTCAACCGCGAGCTGATCGACGCGCTCAATATCTGGGCACGCTTCATCTACGGCCCGATGCTCGACGACCGCGTGCGCAGCGTCGCCGACGGGGTGAAGCCGTCGGAATACGGCCGCAAGGAAGCCTTCCGGTGCACCAGGCGCTCAAGGCCAAGGGCCCGGTCACCGTGCCGCGCGAATTCGTGTTCATGGACCGCGCCGCCATCGGGCTGGGCGCGGTGTTCCTGCATCTGGCGGCCGAGCTTAATTTCTATCGATTGTTCAATGAGGCGATCGAGAACTTCTCGGTCGACAGGTGGCCGCGCGGCAAACCGCCGCGCTGGCCGAGGTCGGGCTCAAGCCGTCCGCTGGCTAGCGCGTAATCCCGAAAAAGCCGGTCCCGAATTTGATCCGTATCAAAATCATGCCGCGCAGAATGTTATGCGAGGGCCGGTTTTGATACGAACTAGCCGAACACTCTGAGGGCTGCAGCCGTTGCCCTTGGCGTCCATTTGCGCTACCTGACTGCCGCCCGCCTTGAGATCCTTGGAGACCTTCCCCCATGGCCGACCACGGCACCGTCGAATACGCCACCGCCACCGGCAACGACTATCCCGCGCACGAAAACACCTACGAGCGCTTCGTCCATTTCACCTTCGTGGGCATCATCTATGTGATCAATCTGCTGTTCGGCCTGGCGATCGGCGGCGTGATGGGTCACTGGTTCACGGCGCTGCCGATCTTCATCATCGGCATTATCGGCGCGGTGCCGGGGCTGATCGGCAACTCGAAGACGTCGAGCTACGTCGCCTTCGTGCTCTGCTTCCTGATCTTCGCGTATCACCGGGGCTGTCCCCGCACTAGAAAATTGCCCGCTGGAGTGGGGAGACGCGAATGCGAATTGCCGTAGCGCGTGAAACCGACGCCGCCGAGCCCCGCGTCGCGGCCACTCCGGACACCGTCAAGAAATTCAAGGCGCTCGGCGCCGAGGTCGCGGTCGCGCGCGGCGCCGGCATCGCGGCCGGCATTCCCGATGCCGAATTTGAGGCCGCCGGCGCGGAGATCGGCGACAGATGTCACCAAGGACGCCGACCTGGTGCTCAAGGTGCGCCGTCCAGCGCCCAACGAGTTGGCCGGCTACAAGAAGGGCGCGCTGGTCGTCGCCATCATGGATCCGTACGGCAACGAGGCCGCGCTCAAGCAGATGGCCGATGCCGGGCTCGTTGCCTTTGCCATGGAACTGATGCCGCGCATCACGCGCGCGCAGTCGATGGACGTGCTCTCCAGCCAGGCCAATCTCGCCGGCTACCGCGCGGTGATCGACGCCGCGGAAGAATATGGCCGCGCGCTGCCGATGATGATGACGGCGGCCGGCACCGTGCCGGCGGCCAAGGTATTCGTGATGGGTGTCGGCGTCGCCGGCCTGCAGGCGATCGCCACCGCGCGCCGGCTGGGCGCCATCGTCACCGCCACCGACGTGCGTCCCGCCACCAAGGAACAAGTCGAAAGCCTGGGCGCGAAATTCCTCGCGGTCGAGGACGAGGAATTCAAGAACGCGCAGACCGCCGGCGGCTACGCCAAGGAAATGTCGAAGGAATACCAGGCCAAGCAGGCGGCGCTGGTGGCCGAGCACATCAAGAAGCAGGACATCGTCATCACCACCGCGCTGATCCCGGGCCGGCCGGCGCCGCGGCTCATTACAAAGGAGATGGTGGCCTCGATGCGGCCCGGCTCGGTGATCGTCGATCTCGCGGTCGAGCGCGGCGGCAATGTCGAAGGCGCCAAGCCCGGCGAGGTAGCGCAAGTCGGGTCCCGTCAAGATCGTCGGCCATCTCAACGTGCCGGGGCGGCTCGCGGCCTCGGCCTCGGCGCTCTACGCCAAGAACCTGCTTACCTTCGTCGAGACGCTGATCGACAAGAAAGAGAAGAAGCTCGCGATCAACTGGGACGACGAAATCGTGAAAGGCACCGCGCTCACCCGCGACGGAGCAATCATTCATCCGAATTTCAAGCCGAAGACGGCCGCCTGAGGGAGAGAAGACATGGAACATCGCCACCGCAGTCGATCCCTTTGTGTTCCGGCTCTCGATCTTCGTGCTGGCGGTGTTCGTCGGCTATTACGTGGTCTGGTCGGTGACGCCGGCGCTGCACACGCCGCTGATGTCGGTGACCAACGCCATCTCCTCGGTGATCGTGGTCGGCGCGCTGCTGGCGGTCGGCGTCGCGCTCGCCGGCGACGACAACGGACCCTTGTGGGCGCGCGCGCTCGGCTTTGTCGCGCTGGTATTTGCCTCGGTCAATATCTTCGGCGGCTTCCTGGTCACGCAGCGCATGCTCGCGATGTATCAGAAGAAAAAGAAGTGAGTATGGCATGAGCTCCAATCTCGCCGCGCTGCTCTATCTGGTCGCCGGCGTCCTGTTCATCCAGGCGCTGCGCGGGCTGTCGAGCCCGGATTCGAGCCGGCGCGGCAACTATCTCGGCATGATCGGCATGGCCATCGCGGTGCTGACCACGCTCGGCGCGCATCCGCCGGCGGACGCCATTGCCTGGGCGCTGGTGGTCGGCGGCATCGCGCTCGGTGGCGGCATCGGCGCGGTGATCGCGCGGCGCGTGCCGATGACCTCGATGCCGGAACTGGTCGCTGCTTTCCATTCGCTGGTCGGCATGGCGGCGGTGCTGGTGGCGGCAGGCGCGTTCTATGCGCCGGCGGCCTTCGACATCGGCACCCACGGCCATATCCACGGCGCCAGCCTGATCGAAATGTCGCTCGGCGTCGCCATCGGCGCCGTCACCTTCACCGGCTCGGTGATCGCGTTCCTAAAGCTCTCCGGCCGCATGAGCGGCAAGCCGATCATGCTGCCGGCCCGCCACGTCATCAACATCGTGCTCGTTCTCGCCCTGATCTTCTTCGTCTACGGCTTCTTCGAATCGCAGAGCCAGATGGATTTCTGGCTGATCGTCGTGATCTCGCTCGTGCTCGGCGTGTTGATCATCGTTCCGATCGGCGGCGCCGACATGCCGGTGGTGATCTCGATGCTCAATTCCTATTCGGGATGGGCGGCCGCCGGCATCGGCTTCACGCTCGGCAATTCCGCGCTGATCATCACCGGCGCGCTGGTCGGCTCCTCGGGCGCGATCCTGTCCTACATCATGTGCAAGGGCATGAACCGCTCGTTCATTTCGGTCATCCTCGGCGGCTTCGGCGGCGAGGTGGCGGGCCCGGCGGGCGGCGCCGAGCAGAAGCCGGTCAAGCTCGGCTCGGCGGAGGACGCCGCCTACATCATGAAGAACGCGCAGAAGGTCATCATCGTGCCGGGCTACGGCATGGCGGTGGCGCAGGCCCAGCATGCGCTGCGGGAAATGGCCGACCATCTCAAGAAGGAAGGCGTCGAGGTCAAATACGCCATCCATCCGGTGGCCGGCCGCATGCCCGGCCACATGAACGTGCTGCTGGCCGAAGCCAACGTGCCCTATGACGAAGTGTTCGAGCTGGAAGACATCAATTCCGAATTCGCCCAGGCCGACATCGCCTTCGTGATCGGCGCCAACGACGTCACCAATCCGGCGGCGGAAGACGACAAGACCTCGCCGATCTACGGCATGCCGGTGCTGCAGGTGTGGAAGGCCGGCACCGTGATGTTCATCAAGCGCTCGCTGGCGTCCGGCTATGCCGGCATCGACAACCCGCTGTTCTACCGCGACAACACCATGATGCTGCTCGGCGACGCCAAGAAGATGACCGAGAGCATCGTCAAGGCGATGTGAGCGCCGCTTAAGCGGTCACGTCGACCTGGTTGGTGGACGTGGTTGACTGGGTCGGGTCGGTGGTCGCGCTCGCCGGCGTGGTGGCGGATTTGGATTTATCGTCATTGTCGGCGTGGTGATGATGGCCGCCGTGGTGGTGATGCGCGCCCTTTGAGGCCTGCATTTGCTGTTGCAGCGACGCCAGCGCCTGCTGCGCCTTGCCGAGATCGCCCGATTGCAAGGCATCGCCGATCTGGCTGATGGCCTGGCCCAGCGGGCCGCTTTCCCCGCCGGCTTGAGCCGAGAACGCCGAATAGGCGCTCTGCGCCGCCGTCAGGTTGCCGGACTGCAGCGCGTTGACCAGTTGTGCGAACGACTGGCGGACTGAATTGACCGGTGGCGGAAGGTTTGCTGAAGCGGATGAAATCGCCGCTATGGCCATGACACGTCTCCGACAGGACAAGGTCCTGGAATTAGATCGCGTCGCCCCCGGCGTGCCGCGGTGGTAAACAATTCTGATTTTTAAACCGTTAATTCCGGAACCCGCGGAGCATCCGCGCGGCCATTCCGGCGATTATTTATTGAGATTTTATGCGCTCTAGCTTGCCGGTTCGGCGGGCAACGGCACCGAACAATGCAAGCGCACGCCGTCGGCGCGGTAGTCGATGCTGGTCTTGGCCTGGATCTGGCCGGGCAGCACGAATTCCAGCAGCCGCGAGCCGAAGCCTTGCCGCGTCGGCGCGACCACCGCCGGTCCGCCGCTTTCCACCCAATCGAAATCGAGCCTGCGGCGCGTCGCCTCGATGGTCACGCTCCAGGTGACATCCACCTTGCCGCCATAGACCGAGAGCGCGCCGTATTTCGCGGCATTGATGGTGAGTTCGTGCACCGCCATGCCGAGCGACACTGCAAGCTGCGATGACAGAAACGACCTCCGGGCCGCTCAGCGTGATGCGTCCTTCGCTGCCATCGTCGAAGGCGTCGAGCTCGTTGTGCAGGATGTCGCCGAACGAAACCGGGTGCGCCCTCGTCGGTGAGCAAACGATGGGTCTTGGCCAGCGCGCCGATGCGGCCGATCAGCGCGGTCTTGAAATCCTCGATCGGTCTCGGACGAACGCGCGGTCGAACCCATGATCGCCTGCACGGTGGCGAGCGTGTTCTTCACGCGGTGATGCAGCTCGCGCACCATCAGCGCCTGCTGCTCCTCCGCGCGCTTGCGCTCGGTGATGTCCACCAGCATGTTGACCGCGCCGACCAGCTTGCCGGTCTCGTCGTGCAGCGGCGTGGGGTAGGGGATGAACGGCACGCGCGTGCCGTCCGGGCGCTCGGCAATGGCCTCCATGCCGCGCACCGGCCGGTCTTCCTTCAGCGCGATCGCCATCGGGCACTCGTCGTGCGGCAACGGAGTTCCGTCCGGCCAGAACAGCTTCCAGGAGCCGCACCATTCGCTGGAGCCGAGCGGCGGCCGATGGCCCCACAGTTCGGCGGCGGCATCGTTGTAGTAGGTGATCCGGCCGGCGGCGTCGGTGGTGTAGACGGCGGCGGGCAGGGCATCGAGCAGCTCGCGGAACCGGCGCTCGCGCTCGCGCAGCGTCGCCTGCGCGCGCAGCGTTCCGGCGATCGGCACGACGTTTTCCTCAGGCCCGCGCCTCGACGCGCGCGGCCATGGCACGCTCCAACTCGCTTTCAAGGAAGCTGAACGGCTTATCCATTTCTCGCCCCGAACTTCACGCAATACTAACATAATCCCCCAGGGGATGGCCCCGCAGGAGACCTCTCCGCGCGATGTCAAACGCGGGGCTGGCAATGGGTTCCGTGCCGTGCGCACTTTTTCAGCCGATTGCTCAGTTTTGCCTTAACGAATCCAGCAGACCCGGGCAGCGGGGGAGCGGGCGGGGCGCATCACGCCGGCATCGATAGAGCCGCGCGTGGGATGCTGGATCGCCCTCCGGCAAAGTTTCGACGATCTCAAAGCCAAACGATCGCTATGCTATCATTTTTCCATGGAAGGCCTGACGACTAGCTCGCCGCGCAATGACCACCCTGAAATGGCTCCTCATCCTCGCCGTTCTGGCTATGGCGGCCTGCTGGCGCTGATGTACGTCTTTCAGCGCGCGCTGATGTATTTCCCCGACGCCCCGCACGCCGCCGGCGGCGGCCGGCTTGCCGCAGGCCGAGGAGGTCACGCTCACCAGCGCCGACGGCGAAACGCTGATCGCCTGGCACGTTGCTCCGCGCGGCGGCAAAGCCGGTGGTGATCTATTTCCAGGGCAATGCCGGCGCGCTCGAACCTGCGCGTCGAGCGCTTCAAGTGGCTGACCGCCGACGGCACCGGCCTGCTGGCGCTATGCTATCGCGGCTATGGCGGCTCGACCGGCACAGCCGAGCGAAGACGGGCTGATCCGTGATGCGCGCGCCGCTTACGACTTCGCCAGCGCGCGCAATCCGGCCAACGCGCATCGTGCTGTTCGGCGAATCGCTCGGCACCGCGGTGGCCATCGCGCTCGCCGCCGAGCGTGAGGTCGGCGGCCTGATCCTCGATGCGCCGTTCACCTCGCGCCGCCGATGTCGGCGCCGCCGCCTATCCGTTCGTGCCGGTGCGCTGGCTGATCAAGGATCCATTCCGCTCCGACCTGCGCATCGTGCAGCGTGTCGGCGCCGATCCTGGTGCTGCATGGTGAGCGCGACAGCGTGGTGCCCATTTCGTTTCGGCGAGCGGCTGTTCGCGCTGGCGCGTGAGCCCAAGCGCATGGTGCGCTTTCCGCAAGGCGGCCATGTCAATCTCGACGACTATGGCGCGGCCGAAGTGGTGAAGGAATTTCTGGCGGAGCTTGCGCGGTAGCCGTCGCGTTGGACATAATCGTCGCGACACGATTATGATGATTTGAAGCCGTTTCGCGCCAGGGAAATTCCACCATGCTGTTCAATCTCTGCAACGCCGTGCCGGCAGCCAGCTCGTCGCTGGCTGCCGGGAACGCTCTGTGCCGGCGGCGCCGGTTTTGTCTCGGCGGTGATCGCAACCTTGCCGCCGGCGCAAAGACCGCGCCGGCGAAGACGCTGCGCGGGGCAGTGCCGGTGGTCGATCGGCTGGCGGTGCGCATGGTCACCGACAACATCGTCATCCAGTTCGTGCCGACCGAAAAGCGCGACGGCCTGACCATCGAGCGCCGCAGCGGCAATACCGTGCCCGACAAGCCGCCGCGCACGATCCTCAACGGCGAATGGGGCCTCTGCGATGTATGCGCAATCGCAAGCGCGGCGATGAGACCCGCCACGTGCTGATCGATTTCGGCTACACGCCGGAGGTCCTGCTCAACAACATGGCGATCCTAAAAATTGATCCGTCGCACTCTTCGACGCGATGGTGCTCAGCCACGGTCATTACGATCATTTCGGCGGCATGGTCGGCTTTCTCAAGGCCGACAAGGGCAAGCTCAAGCCAGAAACTGCCGTTCTACGTTGGCGGTGAGGATTGCTTCTGCCTGCGCCGTAATCCGGGCGGCAATTTCGGCGCGCTCGACCGCAAGGCGATCCTCGATGCCGATCTCACGCTGATGATGGCGGCGGAGCCGGCGATTGTCGCCGATCACGCCTTCACCACCGGCCGCATCGGGCAGACCTCGTTCGAGCAGCCGTTGCGGACGACCACCGAGATCGTCGGAATTTTCGACGGCTTCGGCTGCTTCCCGGAGAAGATGCCGGCGGCCAAGAACACCGGCACTTACATCCCCGACGATTTCGACCACGAGATCGCCACCAGCTACCTGGTCAAGGACAAGGGCCTGGTGGTGCTCACCTCGTGCAGCCATCGCGGCGTGATCAACACCGTGCGCCAGGCGATGGCTGCTTCCGGCGTCGAAAAGGTACATGCCGTGATCGGCGGCTTCCACGTGGTGCCGCCGCTCGGCGACGATTACATCAACAAGACGATCGGTGAGTTCAAAGAAATCGATCCGGATTACCTGATCGTCGGCCACTGCACCGGTGACCGCTTCTACGATCTTGCGCGGCGGCGCTCGGCGAAAAGGTGATCCACTCGGCGGTCGGCACCCGCTTCGTGTTCGGGGCGAATTGATCCCAGCGCCCAAAAAGCAATAGCGCGGGCGTTTCGGCCCGCGCCACATATCCGTCGAAGCCAGATTGGTTAGAAGCCTGAACCGCCGCCACCGCCGAAACGCGGCGGGCCGCCTCGGCCTCGGCCGCCACCACCTGGACCGCCAGGACCACCGGCGCCGGGAATCACGCGCGGCTTCATCGGAAGCAGTCCTTCGCGCTGCATCTTCTTGCGCGCAAGCTTGCGGGCCCGGCGGATCGCTTCCGCCTTTTCCCGCGCCTTCTTTTCCGACGGTTTTTCGTAATGGCCGCGAAGCTTCATCTCGCGGAAAATGCCCTCACGCTGCATCTTCTTCTTCAGCGCCTTGAGGGCCTGGTCGACATTGTTGTCGCGAACGAGAACTTGCACGCTTGCTCCTTCGTTGTGGCTCGGACGGGTTTTGGTCAAAAAGCCCGCAAAGGCGGGGCCTTTGAGTCGGGCGGCTCTAGCAGAAAAGGGGTTAAGAGTCCATCGATCGGCAAAGCCCGGTCTGCCAGGGCTTACGGCTGCCGGGCCCGTCAGGCGCTTAGGCCGCTGGCCGCAGCCCGCTCGAACAGGGTGGCGATCCAGTCATTGACCACCGCATCGATCACCAGGTGCACGCGGTCGACCGGCCCGCGGTTGGCCACGCTGTGCAGGTCGGACAGGCGCAGATACCAGCGTGATCCGGCCGCCATGACGACAGCGCGCGCCGTTGAGCCGGAAGTCGACGCTCGTCATTGGTCACGACCGGAATATGGATGCGCACCATGCCCTGCTCGAAGCAGAGATCGTGGTCGCGGTGCTCCTTGATGACCGAGCCGGGCGTCAGCCGCATCAGCCGCACCGCATGCAGCGGGCAGGCGAAAGCGGCCAGCACCTCGCGGAAATAGGGCGAGGCCGGCAAGCATCGGCGGTGTCCTCGAAATCCGAGCAGCCCGGATCGGAATAGATCATCTGCACCGGATGGCGCGCGCCGGCGGGCGCGCGCAGCGCGATCACGCTCCAGTCGCCGTCGTAGTTCTGTTTGACGAAATGCTCGATCCATTGGCCGCGCGAAAAATTCGCCATGTCGGCGGCGAGGCGCGCAGGCTCGAAATCGAGCGGCAATCGCAGGCGATCGGGAAATCGGGCGTCCGGCATGCGCCGATCTTAGCGCGGAAATACCTGCCTCACATGCCCCATCTTGCGGCCGGGCCAGGCGTCAAGCCGACAGAACCGTGGAAAAATAACCCACAACGCGATTTGGCTCCTGTGCCCCAAGATAGTATGGTGCTAAAGATTATTTTTCCCCGTCACCCTGAAACGGGATCAGGCCGTGGACGCTCAAATGTCAGAACGCCTCGCCGCGAAGCATCCTCTTGGCGCCCTGGTCGCCGAGGGCAAGACCAAAAAGATCCATCTGATCAAAGGCAGTTCCGATCTGGTGACGGTCGTCGCCAAGGACGACATCACCGCCGGCGACGGCGCCAAGCACGACATCATCCCGGACAAGGGGCGGCTGGCCACCGCGACCACATCCAACGTCTTCCGTCTGCTCAAGGCCTGCGGCCTGCCGGTCGCCTTCGCCGAGCAGGACAGCGCGATTTCGTTCACCGCGCCGAAATGTCTGATGCTGCCCTATGAGGTGGTGGTGCGGCGCGAAGCGCACGGCTCTTATTTGAAGCGCAATCCGCACCTTGCGAAGGGACAGCTGTTTCCGCAAGCGATCGTCGAGTTCTACCTCAAGACCAAGGACAAGAACTGGAAGGGCAAGCCGCTTGTTGCCGACGATCCGCTCATGCAATTCGCGGACGATGCCAAGCAGATCAAGCTGTTCAATCCGGCCAAGCCGTTGCAGGGGCAGGAGCCGTTTCTCGTGCTCCCGGCGTCGGAGGTGTTTGGCCGCGACGAGGAGTGGAAAATCTTTCCCGAGATGCGGCGCATCGCACGTCAGGCTTTCCTCGTGCTCGAGAAGGCCTGGCAACTCGAAGGCGGCAGGCTGGTCGATCTCAAGGTCGAGTTCGGCTTCGATTCCAAAGGCAAGCTGCTGCTCGCCGACGTCATCGACAACGATTCCTGGCGCGTGGTCGAGAGTGGCGCCTATATCGACAAGCAGGTGTATCGCGACGGTGGCGCGCTCGACGACGTGGCCGCCAAGTACCGGCACGTCGCCGACGTCACCAGCCGTTTCCATGTGCCCCGCCAGCGCATCATCCTCTGGCGCGGCTCGGAGAAGGACAAGACCGATGCTTTCTCGGAAGCGCTCGGCGAGCTGGCCGACTTGATGACCGTGGTGACCTGCTCCGTGCACAAGGAGCCGGTGGCCGCCGCCGGCATTTTCCATCGCATGGTGCAGGAAATCCCGGACACGGTGGTGATCGCCTATATCGGGCGCTCGAACGGCGCCGGTCCCACGCTGTCGGCCATGTCGACGATGCCCGTCATCACCGTGCCGGCCAGCATCAAGGAGTTTCCCGACGATCTCTGGTCGTCGTTGCGGGCGCCGAGCGCGGTTCCGGTCATGACGGTGCTCGAGCCTGCCAACGCGGTGCTGGCCGCCTTGCAGATCCTCTCCGGCCGCAATCCGCGTCTGTACGCCAAAGTGCGCGGCGAGATCGAAAACCGCACGGTCAATACAATTCAGCTCTGATCGGGATGCGCCGCGCAATGGCCGAAAGCCGGTAACCCGGCAGTCGCGCCCGCCGCCCTGCTGCTGGCGGAGATCGAACGGCTCAAGGCCGATTTGATCCAGGCGGAATGGAAGATCGCCGAACTGGAGGCGCGCGCCGACGTCGATCCGCTGCTCGACATCCTCAACCGGCGCGGTTTCGAGCGCGAGCTGGCGCGCTCGATCGCCTATGTGAAGCGCTACGGCACCGCGGCGGCGCTGCTCTTCATCGACCTCGACGGCTTCAAGGCGATCAACGACCGGCACGGCCATGCCGCCGGCGACGCGCTGCTCAAGGCGGTGGTGGCGGAGCTCAAGGCCCATGTGCGCGCCTCCGACGTGGTGGCGCGGCTGGGCGGCGACGAATTCGCCGTGCTGATGTGGCACGTCGGTGAGTCGCACGCCGCGGCCAAGGCGCGCGAGCTGGAAAACATCATTGCGCGGGCCGCCGTCACGCACGGCGCGGCAAAGCTCTCGGTCGGCGCCAGCGCCGGCATCGTGCCGCTTGTCGGGCGATGCGACGCCGGCCGCGATCCTGGATGCGGCCGACAAGGCGATGTATGCGCGCAAGAAGGAGCGGCGGGGCTAACCGCTTACGCAATAATATCCGGCGTGAGCTGATCCTCGATCTGGCGGATCTTGTCGCGCAGCACCAGCTTGCGCTTCTTCAGCCGCTGCACCTGGATCAGGTCGGAGCCGGGCGACGAGGCCAGCGCCGCGATCGCCGCATCGAGGTCGCGATGCTCCTGCTGCAGGCGCGCCAACTGCTCGCGCAACGCGCGTTCTTCCTCGTCGGTCATTGCCACCGCTGGTTGGCTCTGCGTCCGGTAGTCCGTCACCGGCAAAGCGTCAGTAATTATCGCGTTTTCCACAGCGGCGTTCAAGCGGGCGAAAAACCGCTTCGCTAATCAAGGGCTTTCGGCCCCATTTGCTGCGCGCGCGAAAGCCGGGTGTACCGTCGCCCTTGCACTGAGTCTGAGCTAGACTTAGCTCGTCAGGGAGACACTGATTGAGGAGACATACTGCATGTCGATGCAATCGCACCTTGCGGAACTCGAAAAAAAGCATCAGGCGCTCGAACAGGAAATCAACGATTGCCTGACCCATCCCGCGGTCGATGACCTGAAAGTCGTGGAACTCAAGCGTAAGAAATTGCTGGTGAAGGACGAGATCGAGCGTCTGCGGCACAACGGGCACGCCAGCGTGCACTGACCGCGTCGATCCTTAAACTCAATTTTCAGCGCGCAACCGTCGGCTCAGCGCCGAACTCGGGGATGCCCGGGTTCGGCTATTTTTTTGGAGTGACCGAAGTCTGAAACATCCGACTTCAATTCTGCGCAACGGCGGTTTTGCGTTTCAGATTGCATTATAGTGACCCCAAGAGAGAGTGGCCGGTTTAAGGCCCTGGGGAGGAAGCCCATTGCGTCCATTCGCCAATAGCACAATTGTCGCGCTCGCGCTCGCGCTGTCGTGCTCGCCGCCGCCGGTGGCGCCAATGCCGCCGATTATCCGAGCCGCACCGTCACGCTGGTGGTGCCGTTATCCGCCCGGCGGCGGCGTCGACGCCATGGCGCGGGTGGTGGCCGCCAAGCTGTCGGATGCGTTCAAGCAACAAGTCGTCGTGGAAAACCGCGGCGGCGGCGGCGGCACCATCGGCACCCGCGCGGTCGCGCAAGCCGCGCCCGACGGCTACACGCTGCTGCTCGGCCACACCGGCACGATCTCGATCAATCCCAGTCTTTACGTTCATCTCGGCTAGGATCCGCGCAAGGACTTCGCGCCGATCGGGCTGGTCGCCTCCATGCCGGTGGCGCTGCTGGCGCATCCGTCGTTCCCGGCCAAGTCGGTTGCGGAGTTCATCGTGCTTGCCAGGAAGCAGTCCGGGCAAGCTCAACCTCGGCACCTCGGCGGTCGGCACCGGCGGCTATATGTGCGCCGAGCTGTTCAAGTCCGTGGCCGGGATCGATGTCACGATCATTCCCTACAAAGGCACCGCGCCGGTGATGAACGACCTGCTCGGCGGGCATGTGCCGGTCGCTTTCGGCGTGCTGCCGCCGGCGCTCGGCAATCTCGAGGCCGGCAAGCTGCGCGCCATCGCGGTCACCAGCGCCAAGCGCTCCTCGCTGCTGCCGGATGTGCCGACCTTCGACGAATCCGGTATGCCCGGCTTCGAGGCGGTGCTGCATTACGGGCTGCTGGCGCCGGCCGGCACGCCGAAGGAGATCGTCGACATGCTCAGCGTCGAATTGCGCAAGCTGGTCGACACCGACGACGTGAAGCAGCGCATCCACACCGAAGGCGGCGACCCGCTGACCTCGACGCCGGCCGAATACGCCGCCGACATCGACAAGGAAGAAAAAAAGTGGGGCGGCCTGGTGCGCAAGCTTGGCCTGAAGGTCGAATAACGGGAACGCGGAGGAAAATCGCCATGCGGACCTATGTCGGAGCCCTTGCGCTCGGCTGCCTGGCGCTGATCGGCGCATTGCCGCCGGCCGGCGCGCAGGATTATCCGAACCGTCCGATCACGCTGATCGTTCCGTTCCCGGCCGGCGGCAGCACCACGGTGATGGCGCGCAATGTCGCCGACAAAATGTCGGCCGCGCTCGGCCAGCAGGTGGTGGTGGAAAACCGCGGCGGCGCCGGCGGCACCATCGGCACCCGTGCGGCGGCGAAGGCTGCGGCCGACGGCTACACCATCCTGCTCAGCTACACCGGCACGTTCTCGATCGCGCCCAGCGCCTATGCCAATCCCGGCTACGATCCGCGCAAGGATTTCGTGCCGATCGGCATGATCGGCGCCGCGCCGAACGTGCTGGTGGTTACCCCGTCGCTGCCGGTGCATTCGATCGCCGAGCTGATCAAATACGCCAAGGCGCAGGCTTCGCCGATGCCATACGCCTCGCCCGGCGTCGGCACCGTTAATCATCTCGCCTTCGAATTGCTGGCGGCTGAAACCGACACGAAATTGCAGCACGTCCCCTACAAGGGCAACGGGCCGGCGATCACCGACCTGCTCGGCGGCCACGTTCCGATGATGTTCATTCCGATCCCGGCCGCCATCGGCAACGTCAAGGCCGGCACCTTGCGCGCGCTGGCGGTGTCGAGCGTCCGGCGGTCGAGCGTGTTGCCGGAGCTGCCGACATTGGCCGAGAGCGGCGTGCCCGGGTTCGACGTGGCGTTGCGCTACGGGCTGGCGGCGCCGGCCGGCACGCCGCGGCCGATCATCGAGCGGCTCAACAAGGAGCTCAACGCCGCGCTTGCCACCGACGAGGTGAAGCAGCGGCTGGCCACCGAAGGCGCCGACGCGCTGCCCGGCAGCCCTGAGGCCTATGCCGCCGATCTCGACAAGGAAGAAAAGAAGTGGGGCGCGCTGGTGCGCAAGGTCGGGCTGAAGGTGGAGTAGGCGCATGCGCATGCTGACGGTTGCCGCTGCGATGCTGTTGCAAGCGGCCGCGCTGTTGCCGGCGGCCGCGCAGTCGTTCGACGGCGCTTATCGCGGCACGCTCAATTGCGCGAAATTGTCGTGGACCAAGGCGCCGTTGAGCAACGAGCCGGTCAGCGTGGCGATCATGGACGGCAAGGTGAGCTATTCGCGCGTGCTCTACGGCGTGGATCGCAGCCAGGTGGTCGGCCAGGAATCCGGGACCGGAACCGTCGCGCCCGACGGGGCCATTGCGCTGAGCGGCGGCTCGACCGGACGGCTGGGCACCATGAAGGCGACTTATAAAGGCAAACTCGAGGGCGGCGCCGGAATTTTAAACGGCGCGCAGTCGGTCACCTATGAAGGCAAGACCGAGATCCGCGCCTGCACCCTGCAACTCAAGCTCTGAGGGCTTCCACTGTCTCGGGTGCGCGGGCTCAGTTCGACCGCGGCGCAATCTCCCGGTCGCCAGGACGAGCCGGCGGGACCTGCTGCGTCAACTGCACGATCGTGTCGGCGAACATCCCCGGTTGCCCGTTGGCGTAACCCTGTTCGCGCACCAGCACCACGAAGGTGAGGATGAGCGCACTCAGCACCATGAAGGCGTTGAACGCGACGCCTAAGCGCGAGCGTTTTTGTTCAACGCGGGGTGGACGCGGCAAGGCTGTCGGCAAGGGGTATCTCCTTCTGGTTGGCCCCGGCACTCACGGCTTGCAATGCATTTCGCAGCGAAACGTTCGACATAACTATGATCCTCACCCTTTAATGAATGGTCACCGCGCCGCCGGGCGCAGCCTTACTCTGTTTCGCTCAGGCTAAGAGCGGGCAATTCATGTTGAAAACATTGAAGCAAAAAGCGGGCCAGGTGAATCCGTGGGATTGCCTATTTGCCGCCGTGCGGCCATATTGTTCTGGCCAATTTGCCTTGAGACGACATCCATGAGGCTGCCATGAACCCTTCGCCGTTGTGCCCATCGCGTCATCAGATGGCCGTGCTTGCGGCCGCGTTCGGCCTGGCGCTGTTGGCCGCGCCGGCAGCGCATGCGTTCACGTTCGAAGGATCGGACAATGGTGTCGCCAACAGCGACGGCACGCGCAGCAGGATCGTCGACCCGGACGTACGCTTCAATAAAGGCGGCGATGCCCCGGGCACGCTCCGGCAGGGCAACACCACGTTCCAATTCGGCCCGCCGGGCGGCGCCTCGCCCAGCCAGCGCTTTAATGATAATGCCGACCGCATCTTCAATCCGCTCGGCCGGCCGGGCGAAGACCGCTGAGGGCGGCGGTTCAAGGCTTCTCCATCATTTACTTTTGCTGATCGTCATGGCCGGGCATGTCCCGGCCATCGACGTTTTGCGTGCATGGGCGCCGCCAGGAACGCGCATTTCACACCTAACCCGAATGCGGAGGGCAGGCAGGAGCCTCACACCGCCTTCGCCATCTCGCGCAGTTTGAATTTCTGAATCTTGCCCGTGCTGGTCTTCGGGATGTCCGCGAACACCACGGTGCGCGGGCATTTGTAGCCGGCCAAATGCTTGCGGCACCATTGCAGCAGCTCGTCGGCGGTGGCCTTGGTGCCCGGCTTCAATTCCACGAAGGCGCAGGGCGTCTCGCCCCATTTGTCGTCCGGCTTGGCCACCACCGCGGCGGCTGGCGACGGCGGGATGCTTGTAGAGCGCGTCTTCGACTTCGATCGATGAAATATTCTCGCCGCCGGAAATGATGATGTCCTTCGAGCGATCCTTGAGCTGGATGTAGCCGTCGGCATGCATCACGCCGAGTCGCCGGTGTGGAACCAGCCGCCGGCGAAGGCCTTCTCGGTCGAGGCTTTGTTCTTGAGATAGCCCTTCATCACCACATTGCCGCGCATCATCACTTCGCCCAGCGCTTCGCCGTCGCGCTTGACCGGCTGCATAGTTTCGGGGTCGAGCACGTCGAGCGCCTCCAGCGCGCCGTAGCGCACGCCCTGGCGCGCCTTCTTCGCCGCCTGCTCGGGTCCAGGCAGCGCGTCCCAGGCCGCATGCCAGTCGTTCACCACCGCCGGCCCGTAACATTCGGTCAGCCCGTAAAGATGCGTGACGTTGAAGCCGGCTTCCTTCATCGCCGCCAGCACGGCTTCCGGCGGCGGCGCCGCGGCGGTGAAGAATTCGACCACGTGCGGCAGCGGCTTTTTCTCGTCTGGCGGGCGCATTGAGCAGCGTCGCCATCACGATCGGCGCGCCGCACAGATGCGTCACCTTGTGATTGGCAATCGCGTCATACATCGCGGGCGCGCGCACCGCACGCAGACACACATGCGTGCCGGCCACCACCGAAATCGACCACGGGAAGCACCAGCCGTTGCAGTGGAACATCGGCAGCGTCCACAGATAGACCGGATGCTTGGCCATGGAGCAGGTGACGACATTGCCGACGGCGAGCAGATGCGCGCCGCGGTGGTGATAGACCACGCCTTTCGGATCGCCGGTGGTGCCGATCGTGTAATTGAGCGTGATGGCGTCCCATTCGTCGTCCGGCATCGTCCAGGCGTAATCGGGATCGCCGCTCGCGACGAATTCCTCGTATTCGATCGTGCCTAGCCGCTCGCCCGCTCCGTTGTACTCCGGATCGTCGTAGTCGATCACCAGCGGCTTCACTTTGCAGAGCGTCAGCGCCTCCTTCATCACCTTGGAGAATTCGCGGTCGATGATCACCACCTTGGCGCTCGGCGTGGTCGAGCGAGAACGCGATGATCGGCGCATCGAGTCGCGTGTTGAGCGTGTTGAGCACGCCTTGCGTCATCGGCACGCCGTAGTGGCACTCCAGCATCGCCGGCGTATTGGCGAGCATCACCGAGACGCTGTCGCCGCGCTTGATGCCGCGTTTCGCCAGCGCCGACGCCAGCCGGCGCGCGCGGGCGTAGAACTCGGCGTATGAGCGCCGCAGCGCCCCGTGAATGATGGCGGTGTGGCCGGGGAATACGGCGGCGGCGCGCTCGAGAAAGCCGAGCGGCGTCAGCGGCTGGATAATTGGCCGGATTGCGGTCGAGATCGGTGTCGTAGGGCGTTTTCGCCATGGGTGTTCCCCCGGGCGATCACGTTAGCCAACGCCGCACAACTTGTCAGCCGCGCACGATGTCGGTCACGCCCGAGCGCACCAGCTCGATCGAGATCACGAACATCAGCCCCATGGTGATCTTGTAGAACAGCTCCTGCGGCGTGACGCGCACCAGCCAAAAGCCGAGCATATTGGTCAGCCATCGCCAGCGGCAGCAGCACCGCCGAGGTGCCCAGCCCCTTGATGGAGAACTGGCCGAGCGCGAAATAGGGGATCAATTTGAGTGCGTTCACGGTGGCGAAGAAGAACGCGGTGGTGCCGACGAACGCCATCTTCGGCAGCAT
Organism: uncultured Alphaproteobacteria bacterium; assembly: GCA_963781875.1. GTDB lineage: Bacteria > Pseudomonadota > Alphaproteobacteria > Rhizobiales > Xanthobacteraceae > Pseudolabrys. The sequence goes on along the minus strand of CAWAHP010000002.1, from coordinate 253,779 downwards.
CTGCATGCAGCACGTACATCTGAAACGGCGGCCCGCCGGCCTGGCAGAGCGTGGAGGTGAAGCCGGACAGCGCGCCCCAGAACACGCCCCCGGCGACCGCCGGGCGGCCGGCCTCGCGCAGCAGGCGCGTCGGGCCGATCCAGTAGTACAGCACGAAGGCGATGGTGGTGACGCCGATGAAAACCCGCACCGCGGCGTCCGAAATGTGCGCCGCCAACGCCCAGGCGGCGCCGATGCCGAGCACGGCACCCGGAAGCATGATGGCGAGGATGCGCCCGTTCCAGTCCTTGCGGTAGACCCACAGCGCGGCGGCATCCTGCGCGATCATGATCGGCAGCAGGATGGCGGCGGCCTCCAGCGGCGGCATCACCAGCGCCAGCATCGGCGTCGCCATCTGGCCGGCGCCGGTAAAGCCGCCCTTCGACATGCCGAGCGCCACCACGGCGGGCACGGCGAGCAAATAGAACAAGGGGTCGATAATGAACGTCACGGTGGGCCTCTGCGGACGGCCTAGCCGAACGTAGGGGAGGGGGATTTGCGCGAGATCAATACCCGGCGCCGCTGAGCGCGCCAGCCTTGTTTGCATAGGCCGGCCGTTCCACAATCGCGGCCAAATATTCACCCTCACCCTGAGGAGCGCCGACAGGCGCGTCTCGAAGGGGGAGGGTGCGGGCTTCGCCCCATCCTTCGAGACGGCGCGGACGCGCCGCCTCAGGATGAGGGCGAAGATCGAGGGAGGTAAAACGAATGGACGCCCGAACGAGCCGTTACCACGACGTCTATGCGCACTGGCAGCGCAGCCCGGAAGTATTCTGGGCCGAGGCCGCCAACGAAATCGACTGGATCGAGAAGCCGAAGAAAATCTTCGACAAGGCCGCCGGCATCTATGGCCGCTGGTTCGTGGGCGGCGTCTGCAATACCTGCTTCAACGCGCTCGACCGCCACGTGCTGGCCGGGCGCGGGCAACAGGCGGCGCTGATCTACGATTCGCCGGTCACCAACCAGAAGCTCACGTTCAGCTACGGCCGCCTGCTGTCGGAAGTGCAATTGCTCGGCGCCATGCTGCGCGACTTCGGCGTCACCAAAGGCGACCGCGTCATCCTCTACATGCCGATGGTGCCGGAGGCGGTGTTCGCCATGCTGGCCTGCGCGCGCATCGGCGCCATCCATTCGGTGGTGTTCGGCGGTTTCGCGGCGAAAGAACTCGCCACCCGCATCGACGACGCCAAGCCGAAAGTAATCCTGTCGGCGAGTTGCGGCATGGAAGGCGCGCGCGTCATCCCCTACAAGCCGCTGCTCGACGAGGCGATCAAGCTCGCCAAGCACAAGCCCGACACCTGCCTCATTCTCCAGCGCCCGCAATGCGAGGCGCCGTTGACGCCAGGCCGCGACCACGACTGGCGCAAAACCTGGGAGCACGCGGTCAACTACGCCAAGACCTCCGAATGCGTGCCCGTGCTCGCCACCGATCCGCTCTACATTCTCTACACCTCGGGCACGACCGGAATCCCGAAAGGCGTGGTGCGCGACAATGGCGGCCACATGGTCGCGCTCAAATGGTCGATGCAGAATCTCTACGGCGTCTCACCGGGCGAAGTGTGGTGGTCGGGCTCCGACGTCGGCTGGGTGGTCGGCCATTCCTACATCGTCTATGCGCCGCTGTTTCACGGCTGCACCTCGATCCTGTACGAGGGCAAGCCCGTGGGCACGCCCGACGCCGGCGCGTTCTGGCGCGTCTGCGCCGACCACGGCGTGGTGGCGCTGTTCACGGCACCCACCGCGTTCCGCGCCATCCGCAAGGAAGACCCGGACGGCAAGCTGCTCAAGAAATACGATCTGTCGAAATTCCGCACGCTGTTTCTCGCCGGCGAGCGCGCCGATCCGCCGACCATCCAATGGGCGGAAGAGGTGCTCAAAGTGCCGGTGATCGACCACTGGTGGCAGACCGAGACCGGCTGGTGCATCGCCGGCAATCCGGTCGGCCTCGGCGCGCTGCCGGTTCGCTACGGCTCGGCCTGCGTGCCGATGCCGGGCTACGCCATCGACATCGTCGACGAGGCGAACAAGGTGCAGCCGCGTGAACAAGATCGGCTCGATCGTGGTCAAGCTGCCGCTGCCGCCGGGAAATTTCCCGACGCTGTGGCAGCAGGACGACCGCTTCAAGGAAAGCTACCTCGCCGAATTCCCCGGCTACTACAAGACCGCGGATGCCGGCTACAAGGACGAGGACGGCTACGTCTACGTGATGAGCCGCACCGACGACATCATCAACGTCGCCGGCCACCGGCTTTCCACCGGCGGCATGGAGGAGGTGCTGGCCGGCCACCCCGACGTGGCGGAATGCGCCGTGCTCGGCATCAAGGACGAGCTCAAGGGCGAAGTGCCCTGCGGCTTCATCGTGCTCAAGGCCGGCGTCAACCGCCCGCCGAGCGAGATCGAGAAGGAGATCGTGGCGCTGGTGCGCGAGAAGATCGGCCCGGTGGCGGCGTTCAAGCTCGCGATCACGGTGGCGCGGCTGCCGAAGACGCGTTCGGGGAAAATCCTGCGCGGCACCATCAAGAAGATCGCCGACGGCGAGCCCTGGACCATGCCGGCCACCATCGACGACCCGGCGATTCTGGACGAGATCAAGGGGGCGATGAAGGAGAAGGGGGTGGGAAGTTAGTGCGACGCCGCTGCGGCAACCTCGCTTCCCTCGCCCCTTGCGGGAGAGTGTGGCTCGCATCGCAGACAAGTTTACGCAGTCTGCGCAAGCTTGACTGCGTGTGGGAATCCGAGCGCGAGCCGGGTGAGGGGTCTGACTCACAAGAAATTATGCTATGGTGCGTTTATGACCGTCGAAGACATTGAAAAAGCCATCGAAAAGCTTGGCGCCCGCGAGTTTGACCGCCTGCGTGCCTGGTTCGAGGAATTCCAGGCCGTGCGTTTTGATCAGAAGATCGAGCGCGACGCGCAGAGCGGCAAGCTGGATCGCCTGGCGGACGCAGCGGTTGACGACTTCCGCAAGGGCCGCGCCCGCGAGTTATGAGGCACTTCGCGAGCCCGGCGTTCTGGGACGCTTACCAGAAGCTTCCAAACGCCGTGCGTGAACTGGCCGACAAGAATTACGCTCTGCTGAAAACCGACCCACGGCATCCGTCGCTGCATTTCAAGAAAATCGACCGCTTCTGGTCCGTGCGCATCGGCCTGCGCTATCGCGCGCTCGCGACCGAAACCGACGACAGCCTGCTCTGGTTCTGAATCGGCTCACACTCCGACTACGATGCGCTGGTGGGATGATCGTTGGAGCTATGATCGCCCCGCTACTTCCCGCGCGACCCATCCGCCGGCGCTCGCAAATTTCCCCATGGATCGATGTTTTGTTTGGCGTCCGGCATTTTCTTGAGCGTCGATTTGTAAGCCTCGTCGGTGTCTTTTTCGAACGACTGTTTGTCCTGAATGCGGGCCTTTTGCTCGTCGGTCAATTGCGGCTTCTGCGGCGGTCCATGTTGTTGCGCAAATGCGCTTTGCGTCAAAACCATTGCCGCGATCATGGCTGCAAGAAAGGCCCGCATCGAAAACCTCATCTCTTTATGGCCGGAGTTTGTTGTTGACCCGATCGTCAATCATATCATAGGCGGCGCCACAGAGAGAAGAAGTGCCGCATTGCAAACTTTCCCTGAACCACCACAATGCGGCGCGCTAGACATAAAACGTCCAGGGAGACGCCATGCCCGCTTTCATCTGCACCGCTTGCGGCACGCAATATCCGCCAAGCGACAAGCCGCCGGCGCAATGCGCCATCTGCGAGGAGGAGCGGCAATACGTGCCGCCCGGCGGCCAGGGCTGGACCACGCTGGAGAAGCTTTCGCAAAGCCACATGAACGGCTTTCATGAATACGACACGGGCCTGATCGGCATTGGCGCGGGCTTCGCCATCGGCCAGCGCGCGCTGCTGGTGCGCATGCCCGGCGGCAATCTGCTGTGGGATTGCGTCGCCACCCTCGACGCCGCGACCGTGACCATGATCAAGGGCCTCGGCGGTCTCAAGGCGATCGCGATCTCGCATCCGCATTTCTATACCACCATGGGCGAGTGGAGCCGCGCCTTCGGTGGCGTGCCGATCCATCTCAACGCCGCCGACAAAGACTGGATCATGAATCGGAATCCGGCGGTGAAGTTGTGGGACGGCGATACGTTCAAGCTTTGGGACGGCGTCACGCTGATCCGCTGCGGCGGCCATTTTCCGGGCGGCACGGTGATGCACTGGGCGGGCGGCGCGGGCGGACGCGGCATCGTCTGCGCCGGCGACATCCTGACGGTGACCACCGACCGCAAGTGGCTCTCATTCATGCGCAGCTATCCGAATTTCATTCCCTTGTCCGCAAAGGAAGTCGAGCACATCGGCGCGGCGCTGGAGCCGTTCAAGTTCGACGTGCTGTACGGGCATTATTTCGACCGCGTCATTCCGACCGGCGCCAAACCCCTGGTGAAAAAATCGGTCGAGCGCTATCTGGCGGCGATCAAGGGGACGAGGGGTTACAAATAGACTGGGCGAGCGCGGTATCTTCTGTGCCCCTCTCCCACAAGGGGAGAGGGAAGAAAGAACGCCAAAAGTAGAACCGGCCGCGCGAGTGCCGGGTGGGAGCGGCAGTTCGCGCGGCCGGTAGAGACGCTCGCCACGTGTAAGGCTCGCTACGCCACTCGTGAGCGATTGTTCCTGCGGATTTAAGGCCCGCTACGATTCTCGCCCAACGCGGCGGATCGTGACCGGCCATGATGAAGGCTAAATTAAATCCGCGCGCGTGTGCGCATTGCTACGGATGGCGCGCGCGGTCGGTAACAATGCTTACGTCGAAGCAAAAATGCCGGGATCCGATTTTGATTCAATTCGAACCGATCGGAATTCTAGTCGCGTGTCTACTCTTCGTCCGGCTCGATCTTGCCGCCGATCTTCTTGAGCTTGGCGAGCACGGCGCTGACGTCGAGATCGCCGCCCGGCTTCTGCTGGGCTTCTGCGGCGGCAACTTCGGCCTCCTTGCGCGCGGTGGTCTCGGCCGCCGGCAGCAAGGTGGCGCCGGCATCGACGGGCGCCGGTTTTTCCTTGTTGGCGCGATTGACTTCGAAATCGAGGTCGGTCTGCGAGCACAGACCGAGCGTCACCGGGTCCATGGGGGCGAGCGCTTGTGCGTTCCAATGGGTGCGTTCGCGGATCGCCGATATCGTCGACTTGGTGGTTCCCACCAGCCGCATGACCTGGCTGTCCTTGAGTTCGGGGTGATTGCGCACCAGCCAGAGGATGGCGTTCGGCCGATCCTGGCGGCGCGATACCGGCGTATAGCGCGGGCCCTTCTTGCCGCGCTCTGCGCTCGGCATGGCGACCTTCGCCTCGGTCAGCTTGAGCTGGATTTCGGGATTGGCCTCGGCCTCGGTGATCTGCTCGCGGGTTAATTGCCCGGTGACGATCGGGTCCATGCCCTTGATGCCCTGGGCGGCGTCGCCATCGGCGATCGCCTTCACCTCGAGCGGGTGCAGCTTGCAGAACTCGGCGATCTGGTCGAACGACAGCGCGGTATTGTCCAACAGCCAGACCGCGGTCGCTTTCGGCATCAGCGGTGTTGCGGTCGCCATGGCAAATTCTCCTGTAAGCTTCGCTCGCCCTTGGTTAGAGCGAAGCACCAGATCATCGGTGATGATCGGAAAGTGCCCGCAATATAGGGTTTGAGGCCCCATCTTGCAACCGTTCCGGCTTGACAGGGCGGGGCGGCGCACCCCATGTCGGGGTTATTACGCTGAAAAATCCGCGCAGTTTCGAGGATGTCATGGCGGCCAATCCGCAAAAACCCGCACTCAAGGTGCTGCTGTGCTCGCCGCGCGGTTTCTGCGCCGGGGTGGTGCGCGCGATCGAATCGGTGGAGCGGGCGCTCGCGATCTACGGGCCCCCGGTCTATGTGCGCCACGAGATCGTGCACAACCGCTACGTGGTCGAGGGCCTGCGCGCCAAGGGCGCGGTCTTCGTGGAGGAACTCGACCGAGGTCCCCGCCGATACCGGCGCGCCGGTCATTTTCTCGGCGCATGGCGTGGCGCGCGCGGTATCCGAGGAAGCGGCACGGCGCGGCCTGTTCGCGCTCGACGCCACCTGTCCGCTGGTGACCAAGGTGCATCGCGAGGCTGAGATTCATCATCGGCGCGGGCGCGAGATCGTGCTGATCGGGCATGCCGGCCACCCGGAAGTGATCGGCACCATGGGCCAGCTTCCGGCCGGCAGCGTGACCTTGATCGAGACCCTCGCCGACGCCGCGGCTTTCACGCCGCGCGATGCCGACAAGCTCGCCTTTGTGACGCAGACCACGCTGTCGGTCGACGACACCGCGGAAATCGTCGAGCTGCTCAAGCGCCGCTTTCCGGCGATCGTCGGGCCGCACAAGGACGACATCTGCTACGCCACCACCAACCGGCAGGAAGCGGTCAAGCGCGTCGCGCCAAACGTCGACGCCATGGTCGTGGTCGGCGCGCCGAACTCGTCGAATTCGCAGCGGCTGAGGGAAGTCGCCCTGCGCGCCGGCTGTCCGCACGCAAGCCTAGTGCAGCGCGCCGCCGATATCGACTGGAACGCGTTCGGTTCAATCGCGCGGCTTGGTATCACCGCCGGCGCCTCGGCGCCGGAAGCGCTGGTCGAGGAGATCATCGATGCGTTCGCGCAGCGCTATGCGGTGAGCGTCGAGACTGTTACGGCCGCCGAGGAGGGGGCGTTCTTCCCGCTGCCCCGCCCGCTGCGGGAGAGCCAAGCGGCGGAGTGACGCTTTCATGGCCGTCTATACCGACGTCACGGCGGAAGACCTCACCCGCTTCTTGTCCGGCTACGACATAGGCGAGCTGCGCTCGTACAAGGGCATCGCCGAAGGCGTGGAGAATTCGAATTTCCTGGTGCACACCGGCGCCGGCAATTTCATTCTCACGCTGTATGAGAAGCGCGTGGCGGAGGGCGATCTGCCGTTTTTCCTCGCGCTGATGGAGCATCTGGCCGCGCGCGGCATCACCTGTCCGCAGCCGGTGAAGAACAGACAGGGCGGTGTGCTCGGCAAAATCGCCGGGCGGCCGGCCGCGATCGTCACCTTTCTGGACGGCATGTGGATTCGCCGGCCGAACGCCGGTCATTGCGCGGCGGTGGGCGAGGCGCTGGCGCGGCTGCATCTGGCCGGCGCGGATTTTCAGAATAAACGGCCGAACGCGCTGGGAATGGAAAGCTGGCGGCCGCTTTACGAGCAGGCCAAGGACCGCGGCGATAGCGTGCGGCCGGGATTGTGCGCAGAGATCGCGAAAGAGCTCGACGCGTTGTCGAAATCCTGGCCGCGCGATTTGCCGCAGGGCGTGATCCACGCCGATCTGTTCCCCGACAACGTATTCTTCCTCGGCGACAAGCTGTCCGGCCTGATCGACTTCTATTTCGCTTGCACCGATACGCTCGCCTTTGACATCGCGATCTGCCTCAATGCCTGGTGCTTCGAACCGGATCATTCCTACAACGTCACCAAGGGCCGCTCGCTGCTCAAGTCCTACACCCGCGTGCGCGCGCTGTCGGCGGCTGAGCGCGCGGCGCTGCCCGTGCTGGCGCGCGGCGCGGCCATGCGTTTCCTGCTGACACGGCTGGTGGACTGGCTGGCGGTGCCGGACGGTGCGCTGGTGCGGCCGAAGGATCCGCTTGAATATTTCCGCAAGCTGCGCTTCCACCAGTCGGTGAAGAGCGCGGATGATTACGGAACAGACTGATGAGCGAAAGCCACGTCACCATCCACACCGACGGCGCCTGTTCCGGCAATCCGGGTCCGGGCGGTTGGGGCGCGATTCTGAGCTTCGGCGACCACGAGAAGGAACTGATGGGCGGCGAGCCGCACACCACCAACAACCGCATGGAATTGATGGCGGCGATATCGGCGTTGGAGGCGCTGAAACGTCCTTGCTCGGTCGATCTTCACACCGACAGCGAATATGTGAAGAACGGCATCACCAGCTGGATCAACGGCTGGAAGAAGAACGGCTGGCGCACCGCCGACAAGAAACCGGTGAAGAACGTCGATCTCTGGAAGCGGCTCGACGAAGCGCTCGCTCATCACCAGGTGCGCTGGCACTGGGTGAAGGGTCACGCCGGCCACGCCATGAACGAGCGCGCCGATCAGCTTGCGCGTGACGGCATTGTCGCCGCCCGCGCCGGCGCGCTCGGCGCGATGAAGACAAAATAGCAATCAATCCAGAATTAGAATTCGATTATGCATCTGGATTCCGGGTCCGACCCTTACGGGTCGTCCCGGAATGGCAAAGAAATCAGATCTGCTTCAGCAGCGCGTCTCCGCCCGAGACATCGCATTTTCCGGGCGCGTCCTCGATATTGAGCTTCTTCACGACGCCGTCCTCGACCAGCATCGAGTAGCGCTTGGAGCGTGTGCCGAGCCCGTTGCCGGATCCGTCAAAGGCCATATCGAGGGCCTTGGCGAATTCGCCGTTGCCGTCGGCGAGGAATTCGACCTTGCCGTCGGCGCCGGAGGCTTTTTTCCAGGCGTCCATGACGAACACGTCGTTGACGCCGGTCACCGCGATGGTGTCGATGCCCTTCGCCTTGATGGCCGCGGCGTTGTTCGCGAAGCTCGGCAGGTGCAGTTTGGTGCAGGTCGGTGTGAATGCGCCGGGCACGGCGAACAGCACCACCTTCTTGCCCTTGAAGATTTCGTCGGTTGTCTTGGGCTTGGGGCCCTCTCCAGTCATGACGCGAAATGTTGCATTGGGCAGTTTATCGCCGACCTTGATAGGCATGGTTTGTCCTCTCGCGTTGCATTGCGTTTTGTTGTGTTTCCCTAGCGCATGATCCCGAAAAGTGGGAACCGGTTTTCGGATAAGATCATACGCCAATACCAATGTCGCAAAATAGCGCAGCCGGCGGATTAGTCGAGATGAGTCTTGACCTCGATGGCCTGGCCGTCCTCGACCACCGTGAAGGTCAGTTCGAACCGGCCCTTCGGATCGACGCCGGGCGGCAGGCCGTCGAGCTCGAAACCGAAATGGCGGCGGCCGGCCGGCGCACCCTGCGCCGGTTTCGGGATGGGCAATGCCCATTCCGGCGTCGGCCCCTCAACGAACACCTCGACCGGTTTGCCGTCCGGCGCCGCGAGATCGACGAACACCAGCGGCTTCGGCCCAGTGTTCACGCGGCGCACGCTCAGCCCGATATCCGCGGCCGACAGCGGTTTCGGCACGCGCGCCTCGGCCACTGTGAGCGCCGCATTGTGGGCACTGTCGCCCATATCAAGGGTGAGCTCCGCGCGACCCTCCGCCGGAATGCACAACTTCTCGCACACGGCGTAGTCGACCTTGACGCGAAGCCGCACCGGCATGCCCGCCTGCTTGGGCAAAATTTGCAATGGAAACGTGACGACGTCCTTGTAGCCGAGCGACTGGCCCGCCTCGTCGGTGAACAGATGCGGCGCCGGGTAGAGCACCTTGGCGGCTTTAAGATTTTCCGAGCCTGAAAAATCGAACCGCGGTGGTACGCCGGAATCGCCCGGATAGCGCCAGTAGGTCTTCCATCCCGGCTGCAGCTTGATTTCGATTCCGGCCCGCAGAGGTGCCTCGCCGTTCTTGTTGGCGCCGGCGATCAGACGAACGCCTGAGCGGCTATCCTCGGCCCAAGCGGAAGCCGATGCGTCGGCGGCGCGCGCAGGCTGGCCAAGCGTCATGACGAGGCCGCACGCGGCGAAGGCCGCACATAATGACCTGTGAATATCGTCCATGCCGCCCGATCTAGTCGGAAAGTTCATAGCGCACCACTGAATTCATTGTGAGCATGGGGTGAACAAGATTCGCGCAAGTCGGCGATTTCGCCACAATTGGGTTATTCAATATGACGGTGGCCGATTCAACATTCGGCCACAAGCTTCGTTTGCAATCGCAAACTGATCGGGTAACCTTTCGTCATGAAGTTATCGCGCAAATCCGCCGACAAGCCCTCCGCGCGCGGCTATCTCGACGGCCAGATGCTGATCGCGATGCCGGCGATGAGCGACGAACGATTCGCGCGCGCGCTGATCTATGTCTGCGCGCATTCGACCGAAGGCGCCATGGGCATCATCGTCAACCACCCGGCGGGCAACATCAAATTCCCCGATCTGCTGGTGCAGCTCGAAGTGATCCCGGCGGCCGAGCGGATCGAATTGCCGACCCGGGCGGAAGACGTCAAGGTGCTCAAGGGCGGGCCGGTGGAAACCGGACGTGGCTTCGTGTTGCATTCGGCCGATTTCTTCATTGAGAACTCGACGCTGCCGATCGACGAGGGCATCTGCCTCACCGCCACGCTCGATATCCTCAAGGCGATCGCGCGCGGCAACGGGCCGGAAAGCGCCATCCTCGCGCTCGGCTACGCCGGCTGGGCGCCCGGCCAGCTCGAGCAGGAAATCCAGGAGAATGGCTGGCTGCATTGCGCCGCCGATCCCGAATTGATTTTCGGCACCGACACCGACGCCAAATACGAAAAGGCGTTGCGCAAGATCGGTATCGACCTCGGCATGCTGTCGAGCCAGGCGGGGCACGCCTGATCCATTTTCTCTGTCATTCCGGGGCGCGGCCGAAGGCCGCGAGCCCGGAATCCATACTCTCGGTGCTGCGAAATATGGATCCGGGTTCGCCACTTCGCGGCGCCGCGGAATGACGAAACAAAATTATTCCGATGCGATCTTCAAGGCGCGGCCGCGTGGCGCGGGTTTTTCGATCAGCAGATCGCGCGCGGCGTCCTCGCTCATCGGCTCGCCGAAGGCAAAGCCTTGCGCGTATTCGCAGCCGAGCTGATAGAGCTCGACCGCGTCGGAATCGGTTTCGGCGCCTTCCGCCACCACTTCCATGCCGAGATCGTGCGCCATCGCGATGATCGAACGCAGGATCACCGGCCGCGTGCCGCGCGTGGTGGTTCGCACGAACGACTGATCGATCTTGATGGTGTCGAACGGGAAGCGTTGCAGATAGGCGAGCGAGGAATGCCCGGTGCCGAAATCGTCGAGCGACAACCCGGCGCCGAGTTCGCGGATGCGGGAGAGCATCTGGGCGGCGTGCTCGGGATTTTCCATCACCAGCGATTCGGTGATTTCGAGCTTGAGCGTGCCGCGCGCCAGCGGCGTGCGCGACAGCACGCCGCGCAGATCCTGGATCAGATCGTGGCGCAGCAACTGACGTGACGACACGTTGACGCTGGCGAAGATCGGCTCGCGCGCGCGGCTGGCGGCCTGCCAGATCGCCAGTTGCTTGGCGGTGTGGTCGAGCACGAACAGGCCGAGATCGACGATCATGCCGATCTCTTCGGCGATGGAGATGAATTCCGCCGGCGACAGGCGGCCCATCTTGGGATGATCCCAGCGCGCCAGCGCCTCGAAGCCGGCAATGGCGCGATCCTCCAGCCGCACGATCGGCTGGTACAGCACCTTGATTTCCTCGCGCTCGATGGCGCGGCGCAATTCAGATTCCATGGTCAGCCGGTCGGTCTTGCGCGAGCGCATGGCCGGCTTGAATATTTCGATACGGTCGCCGCCGATGCGCTTGGCGTAATACATCGCCAGTTCCGCGTCTTTCAGCACCTCATCGGTGCGGGTCGGCGCGCTCTCCGCCAACGCCAGCCCGATCGAGGCGGTGAGGAAGATTTCGCGGTCGTTGAAGGCGATCGGCGCGCGCAAGGTGCGCCGCATCGTTTCGGCGAACGCCACGATGCGCGTCGGCTCGCGTTCCGACAGCAGGATCATGACGAACTGATCGCCGGACAGGCGCGCCAGCGTATCCTGCGGCTTGAGCAGGCGGCCGAGCCGGCGCGCGATGGTGAGCAGAATGGAATCGCCGACCGCGATGCCGACCGAATCGTTGACCTGTTTGAAACGGTCGAGGTCGATCACGATCACCGACGGCCGGATATTGCTGTCGGCGCGGGCAAACGCGAAAGCCGCCTCCATGCGGTCGATGAACAGCTCGCGGTTGGGCAGTCCGGTAAGATTGTCGTGCACCGCGTCGAACAGCAGCCGCTCCTCGGCGTTCTTGAAATCGGTCACGTCGGTGAGCGTGCCGACCAGGCGCACCACCTCGCCGTCGGAGCCGACAACCGGGCGCGCCTTGAGCGTGAACCAGAGGTAATGGCCGTCGGCGGTGCGCAGCCGGAAATCCTGGGTGAGGCGGCCGCGCCGCTGCTCGATCACGCTGTCGAGCGAGGCACGGAAACGGTCGCGGTCGAGCGGATGCAGCACTTCAAGCCATTGCGCCGCCGGCCCTTCCAACACGCCGCGCTTGAGGCCGAGCAGATGCTCGGTTTCCGGGCTGGTGAACACCTTGTCGGCGGAAACGTCCCAGTCCCAGATCAAGTCGCCGGCGCCGGTGAGCGCCAGCGCCCGGCGCTCGACATCGGAGACGATGCCGTGGGTGATGCCGCCGGCGAAGGCATGCTGCATCACGGTAAATCCGATCAGCATCACGATCAGGACCAGGCCGCCGAGCAGCGCGGGACCGATGATGTCGTTGGTGACGACGCCGAGCACCGCCAAGCTGGCGGCCAGCGTCCACACCACCAGCAGCAGCCAAGTCGGGATCAGCAGCACGGCGCGGTCGAAGCCGTGGGTTGAGAGATAGATCACCAGCGCCAGCCCGAATACCGCGATGCCGGCCAGCGACATGCGCGCGATGCCGGCGGCGATCGCCGGATCGAACACCGCGACCGCGATCAGCGCGACGAGCGCGGCGAGCCAGGCGATGGTGATGTGGGCGTAGCGCACATGCCAGCGCGACAGATTGAGATAGGCGAATAGAAACACCAGCAATGTCGCCGACAGAATTGCCTCGCCGCAGGCGCGCCAGACGCGCTCGGCGCCGGCCGACATGTCGAACACCTTGCCCCAGAATCCGAAATCGATGCCGATGTAGATAAGCACCGCCCAGCCGAGCGCGGCGGCGGCCGGGAACATCACCGAGCCTTTGACCACGAACAGGATGGTGAGGAACAGCGCCAGCAGGCCGGCGATGCCGATGACGATGCCTTGATACAAAGTGAAGGAATTGACCTTGTCCTTGTAGGCGTCCGGCTCCCACAGATAGATCTGCGGCAGCTGGTCGGTGCGCAGTTCGGCGACGAAGGTGATGACGGTGCCGGGATCGAGCGTGACGCGGAAAATATCCGAGCCGGTGTTCTCTTGCCGCACCGGGCGGTCGCCGGACGAAGGCGTGATGCCGGCGACGCGCGACAATCCGAGATCGGGCCAGAACAGGCCGGAGCCGACCATGCGGTAATGCGGCACGACGATCAGCCGGTCGATCTGCTCGTCGCTGTTGTTGGTGAGCGCGAACACCGCCCAGTTGCTGTTGCCCTCGCGCGCGCGCACCTCAATGCGGCGCACGATGCCGTCGGGGCCGGGCGCGGTGGACACCTGGATGCGGTCGTTTTCGGTCTTCTGCCGTTCGGTGGCGGCGGTCAGATCGATGGCCGCGGCATCGAGTCGCACGTTCACCGCTTCGACGGCGCGCGCCGCAGGCGTCGCCAGCAGCGAGGCGGCGAACGCAAACGCCACGGCCGTCACGCATCGTGTCAGGATCAATCGAAAACCCTCAAGCCTCGCAGCGCCTTGCAGCCTGCTGGTCCGGCCCGGCCGGCGGTGAAAATATGCAAACAATATCAACCTGCTCATTTTGGTCCGGCATTGCGCCGATTTCGCGGCCTCAAGCCTCGGCCGTCCCGCGCCAGAAGTAACGGTCTGGTATTGGGCCGGCATGAGTTCGGTCGCGCACTCAAAGGGTTAGCACGATCTTGCCAATATGGGCGCTGGATTCCATCAGCGCATGGGCGGCCGCCGTCTGGTTCAGCGGGAAGGTCTTGTAGATCACCGGCTTGACCTTGCCCTTCGCGATCAGCGGCAGCACGTTGGCCTCGACCGCGCGCGCGATCGCGCCCTTGTCGGCAACCGAGCGCGACCGCAAGGTCGAGCCGGTGTGATGCAGCCGCTTGAGCATGATGCGGCGGAAATCCACCGTCGCCTTCGGGCTTCCCTGGAATGCGATCTGCACGATGCGTCCCTCGACCGCCGCCGCCTCGTAATTGCGCGCGATGTAGTCGCCACCCACCATGTCCATTATAACGTCGGCGCCCTTGTCGCCGGTGGCCGCCTTGGTGGCTGCGACGAAGTCCTCGGTTTTATAGTTAACGGCGACATCGGCCCCGAGTTTGCGGCAGGCCTCGCATTTTTCAGCCGATCCAGCGGTGGTGATCACGCGCGCGCCGAGCGCCTTGGCGAGCTGGATCGCGGCGGTGCCGATGCCTGAGGTGCCGCCGTGCACCAGGAAGCTCTCGCCGGATTTCAGGCCGCCGCGCTCGACCATGTTGTGCCAGACGGTGAAAAAGGTCTCCGGAATGGCCGCCGCTTCCACCATCGATAGGCCGCCGACCGGCAGCGCGTGGCTTTCATGCGCGAGGCAATATTCGGCGTAGCCGCCGCCGACCACCAGGGCCATCACGCGGACGCCGGTTTTCCAGCGCTTGACGTTCGCGCCCAGCGCCACCACCTCGCCGGCGATTTCGAGGCCGGGAATGTCGGGCGCGCCCGGCGGTGGCGGGTAATGGCCTTGCCGCTGCATCACGTCCGGCCGGTTGACGCCGGCGGCCGCCACCTTGACCAGGATTTCGCCGTCGCCGGGGGTCGGAACCGGGCGCTGCTCCGGCACCAGCATCTCAGGGCCACCGGGGGCCTTGATGCCGATTGCGGTCATGCGGGCGGGAAGCGCGGTCATTGGAAACCTCGATTTTGCGGCGGGCGGGCACTGTTTAGGCGCGCGTTAGGCGTGTGACAACCGGGCCGGCCGCGGGTAGATTCCAGCAATTGGAGACCAAAAATGGCGGCAATCGACGACGACGACAGGCCGAAAAAGAAGATCGCGCACGAGATTGGGCAGGACTTGAGCCTGCTTTCGGTGGAGGAGCTTGGCTTGCGGGTCCAACTGCTGCACGACGAGATCAATCGCCTGGAAGCCGATATGGCGCAAAAGCGCGCCAAGCGCGCGGCCGCCGATCAAGTTTTTAAGCGCTGAGCCCGTCGATCGCGCCGCCCGGCAGCGCAAAAATCAAGCATTGGCCACAATTCGGTAACTTGTCGTTAAGCTTTCTCGTTCATTACTCGCGTTGTCCATCTTCATGGACATGAGTGGCTCCTGTCCACTCTGTTTGACGCCTCCCTGTTATCAACTTCGAGCCGCCGGCAACGGCGGCTCTTTTTTGTCCCGTTTCGGAACACCCGTGACGAAATCGGCTCCCCCCGCTTAAGCCTGTGCGGCAACTATGTCGGAAGGTTTGCCTGGCCCCCGTCTGGACAGAGCGGTGCGAGCGGGCGATGCTGATACCCATACGAGGTGCGTAATAACCTCGGACGCATGATCCCGAAAAGCTTGTCCTCGACTTGATCGGGGATGGGTTGCAGTTTTCGGAAAAGATCATACGCCACGGTAACAGTAGGGTAAGGCGTACAGACATGTCCGAAAAGCTGCTGAGCGAAGCGCAACCGGTTTCCTTCGGGGCGCGGCTCGCCAATTCACAAGCATTCGCCGATTTGTTCCGTGACGGTATGGCGCTGGTCGAGGAGACCGCGACCTATCTGGATGGTCCGGGCCGGCAGGAATCCAAGAAACTCGATCGCAGCGCGGCGCTGGCCTATGCCACTGAAAGCATGCGGCTCACCACCCGCCTGATGCAGCTCGCCTCCTGGCTGCTGCTGCATCGCGCGGTGAAGGAAGGCGAGATGTCGCTCATCCAGGCCAACAAGGAAAAGACCAAGGTCAAGCTCTCGGCCGCCGACACCCACGACGCCAACAGCATGGAATTGCTGCCGCAGACGCTGCGCGAGCTGATCGAGCGGTCGCAGAAGCTGCAAGTCAAGGTGCGCCGGCTCGACGCCACCATCCACAATTACGCCACCAGCGACCGCATCGCGGTCGCCAATCCGGTCGAGCGCCAGCTCGGCCTGTTGAAGGCGGCGTTCGGCGCGGAAAGCATGTAGCCACACAGCTCTTAAGGTCACGCACCTTAAGGCGCGCTTTTTGCTATTCTCGCTGACCATAGGTCCAGCTAGAAGCAAAGGTTGCTCACGACGTTTCCGCGTTTATCTTTGATCACGTAGGGACATTGCGCGCGCTTAAGAGCGGCCTTGGCATCTTCATCACCGAGCGCAGCGGCTTTTTCGTAATACGCTTTGGCGGCGCTTGAGTCCTTCGGTCCCCCTCGCCCGCCTTGCGCAAATGCGCCCATCTGCACCAATGCCCCGGGATGACCTTGCGCGGCTGCCTTTTCAAACAACGCCCGCGCGGCAACATCGTCCTGCGGTCCGCCGATGCCATCGGCCGTCATCAATCCGAGCTGATACTGCGCTTCTGCTGAATTTTTCTCCGCCGCTTTCGAAAGCAGGCTCGGGCCTTGACGGGATCCGACGGCGCGCCGCCACTGTCGGAGAGGGCCGCGAGATTGGTGACGCCGCGGGGGTTGCCGGCCTCGGCAGCGCGCTCGAACAGCTTGCGCGCCTGGGCTTGGTCCTTGGGAACGCCTGACCCGTTCGCGAGCAGCACGCCGAGTTCGACCATGGCCGCCGTGCTGCCTTTGTCGGCCGCCTTGCGATAGGCGCTCATGGCGTCCGGCAATTGTTGATTGGCGGCGTAGGCGCGGCCGAGCTGGTAAAGCGCCCGGCGCGATTGTAGCCGACGCGATCTTGCAGAATTTGATCGCGGTCGCGATATCGGCCTGGGCGATATCGGGACTGCCTTTAACGTCCTTCGGCTTGTCCGGATCGGCGGGGTCGGCGGCGAGCCGATCGCAAAGCACGAGATCGGCTGATTGCGCGTGGGCTGAGGAATGAAGAGGGGCGATCGCCAGCGCCAACAGGCCGATGCTGAAGTTGTAAGCGATCGAAACTGCGCCAGATCGTTTTATCATGATCCCACCCCGCGTAATGCGCGGGGGCTTTTCGTTGCCGGATCAGGTCTCGGCTTACTTTTTCTTCTCGTCGGCCTTCTTCGCGTCGGCCTTTTTCTCGATCTTTTCGTCGGTTTTCTCGCCCTTCAGGAACCCTGAGAACTTCTTCTGGAAGCGCGACACGCGCCCGCCGCGGTCGACCAGGTGCTGCTGGCCGCCGGTCCAGGCCGGGTGCGACTTCGGATCGATGTCGAGATGCATGACATCGCCCTCCTTGCCCCAGGTCGAGCGGGTGGTGAATTCGCTGCCGTCGGTCATCACCACCTTGATGGTGTGATAATTGGGATGGATATCCTGCTTCATGGTGTCGGTTCCGTGTGGCGCGAATGCCGCGCCAAAATGGGCTGAATTTGGCGGGTCTATACAGGACCCGGGCGGCAGCGGCAAGCCGGCGGATTTGACCGACCGCAAGGCGGCAGGGCATTGTCCTGCCTCTCTTACGCGGGCGCGCGCCCTACGCTCGACGGCCTTTCACAATAATGCCTTGAGCTTGGCGAACAGCTTCCGGCGTCGCCGTGCTGGCGGCAGCCTTCAGCTTGGTTGGGAATAGATCCGATGGACAGACAGGAATTCCGCGCTGCCGGGTCTCTCGCGGCCGTTTTCTCGGTCAGGCTGCTCGGCCTGTTCATGATCTATCCGGTGTTTGCGGCCTATGCCCACGACCTTTCGGGCGCCACGCCCTATTTGATCGGGGAGGCGCTGGGCATTTATGGATTGAGTCAGGGGCTGCTGCAGATTCCGTTCGGTCTCATGTCCGACCGGTTCGGACGCAAGCCCATGATCGTTATCGGGCTGATCATTTTCGGGATCGGCAGCGCCGTGGCGGCGATGTCCACCTCGATTGGCGGCGTCATTGTCGGCCGCGTGCTGCAGGGCGCCGGCGCCATCGGCTCGGTGATCCTGGCGCTGGTGGCCGATCTGACTAGGGAGGAAAATCGCACCAAAGCGATGGCCATGGTCGGCATCACCATTGGCACCTCTTTCATGGTCGCGCTGGTGGCCGGCCCGATCCTTGCGAATTTCATCGGCGTCCAGGGCATCTTCTGGCTGATGGTGGGGCTCGCTTTGGCCGGTATCGCGATCACCGAATTCGTCGTGCCGAACCCGCGCCAATTACGGGTCCATCGCGACGCCGAAACCGTTCCGGGCTTGATCGGTTCGGTGTTGCGCAACAGAGAATTGCTGCGACTCGACATCGGCATCTTCGCGCTGCATGCGATGCTGACGGCGAGCTTCCTGGTGGTGCCCGGTCTGTTGCGCGGCACGCTTGACGTGTCGACCCATAAAGATTGGCTGGTCTATCTGCCGGTGCTTCTGGTTTCGATTGCGGTGATGGTGCCGGCGATCATCGTGGCCGAGAAATATCGTCGCATGAGGGGCGTGTTCGTCGGCGCGATTGTCGCGCTGTTTGTGAGCCAGGTGATGCTTTTTTTCGGCGCGGGCAATTTATATGTCCTGCTGGCCGCGCTCACGATCTTCTTCTCCGGTTTTAATGTGATGGAGGCAAGCCTGCCCTCGCTCATCACCAAGACGGCGCCGCCCGATGCCAAGGGCACGGCCACCGGCATCTATTCGAGCTTGCAGTTCCTCGGCATCTTCGTCGGCGGCGTCGTCGGCGGCTGGGCGAACCAGACCGGGGGCAGCGCCGCGGTTTTTGCGCTGACGGCCGTGCTGGCGCTGCTCTGGCTGCTGGCCGCCGCCACCATGGCGCAACCAAGCTATCTGACCACGCGGCTGATCCCCATCGGCGCGATACCGGCGAGCGAACCCGACATTCTCGCCATAAATCTGCGACGCGTGCCGGGCGTGGCCGAGGCGGTGGTGATTGCGGAGGAGAAGCTCGCTTATCTCAAGGTGGATTTGAAATCCTTCGACGCGGCCATGGCGAAGGCGATTGCCGGCGCGCCGTGACGGCGCACGCATAGGCGCCAAATCTTACCTAATTAGCGTTCTGCGTGACGCGTCAACCCCGCCACGCCATCCGGTTCACCGGCTTGCCCGACACCGGGTTCTTGTCCTCGCCGGCATATTTAAAGCCGTGCTTCTCGTAGAAGGCGATGGCGCGGTAGTTGTCCTTGTTGACCAGCAGCTCCACGCGCTTGGGCGAAATCCGCTTGGCTTCATCGAGCAGCGCAAGGGCAACGCCGCTGCCCCAGTGCTCGGGCGCGACCACGATCTGGTCGAGATACATCGTCTTTGGATCGATGGTGACGAAGCCCACGATCGCGCCGGCGATTTCCGCGATCGTGATTTTCGCGACCGGCACCAGTTCCTTGCGCCAGCGCTCGCGCCACCAGTCGACGCGCGCATAAAAATCGAGATGCGGATAGTGGACCTGCCAGCTGCGCCGCCACAGCTCGATCGCCGCGTCCTCGTCGGCGGCGGTATAGGGGCGCAGTGTGAACGCGTTGGTCGGCATCCGATTAGATTTCACCCAATTCCAAGGGCCTGCGAGTGGCATGTCTAATGTGGAGGATCAATCCTGTCAGAGGCGATCCGATAATAAATCCGGTAGGGGTAGCGGGTGGAAAATACGACGCGGGCGTCCAGTTCGTCAGAGCGCTGTCCCGATCCCGGGAAGTCACCCAATCGTGCAGCGATCGTTTCAATCAGTGCAACACCTCGACCGGCGGCTACCGGATTGTGTTGGCTGATGTAAGTACGAATGACGTCCAAATCGGAGAATGCGCGCGGCGTATACCGAACTCTCATGGCCGATATTTTTTGAAATAGGCTTCGACAACGTCATCAGGAACAAACTCTCCGCGCGCCGCTTGTGCCATGCCTTCGCGTACGGCTGCTCTCTCGTCATCCGAGAGGCGATAGACGCCGAGATGCTTCGCCTCAATATCGACGATCGACTGCATCAGTTCCTCCTGTGCTGCTTCGGGCCAGTCGGCAATGCGGTCGA
This sequence comes from uncultured Alphaproteobacteria bacterium, assembly GCA_963781875.1. GTDB lineage: Bacteria > Pseudomonadota > Alphaproteobacteria > Rhizobiales > Xanthobacteraceae > Pseudolabrys. The sequence goes on along the minus strand of CAWAHP010000002.1, from coordinate 233,874 downwards.
GGATGCTTTCCGCGATTTTATTCATGCAAACAAGCTAACACGAATCGCGTTCGTAAAAAAGCCGCTCACCGTTCCGTCAGCTTGAACTCGATGCGGCGGTTGCGCTTGTAGGCGTCCTCGGTCTTGGCGGTGTCGATCGGCTGGAATTCGCCGAAGCCCGCCGCGACCAGATGCTGCGGCAGGATGCCCTTGCTGATCAGATATTGCACCACCGCGATGGCGCGCCCGGCCGACAGCTCCCAGTTCGACTTGAAGGTCGGCCCCGTCATCGGCCGCACGTCGGTATGCCCGTCAACGCGGAGCACCCAGGCGATATCGTTCGGGATCTGCTTTTCCAGGTCGACCAGCGCGCCGAACACCTTGTCGAGCTCGACGCGGCCCGCCGGCAGCAGATCGGCCTTGCCGGTGTCGAAGAACACTTCCGATTGCAGCACGAAGCGGTCGCCGACGATACGCACGTCCGGCCGGTTGCCGAGAATTTCGCGCAGCTTGCCGAAGAAGTCGGAGCGGTACTTGGTCAGCTCCTGCACGCGCTGGGCCAGCGCGAGGTTCAGCCGCTGGCCGAGATCGGCGATGCGGGCCTGCGATTCCTTGTCCTTCTTCTCGGTGGCGTCGAGCGCCTGCTCGATCGCGGCCAGCTGGCGGCGCAGCGCCGCGATCTGCTGGTTGAGCACCTCGACCTGCGCCAGCGCGCGGGTGGAGATTTTCTTCTCGCCTTCGAGCTGGCTGGTGAGTTCGGAGACCTTGCCTTGAACCGAGCCGGCGCCCTCGGCGAGGCCCTTGTAGCGGTCGCGGTCGCCCTCGGCGTTGGCGAGGGAAGCGCGCAATTGCGCCAGCTGGTCCTCGAGATTGGTCTTGCCGGACTTCTCCATCGACAAAAGTTCGGTGAGCTGCGCGATCTGCGCGTTGAGGCGGCTGAGCGCGGTGTCCTTGCCGGCGACTTCCTGCTGCAGATAGAACTGAATCACCACGAACACGGTGAGCAGGAAGATGATGCCGAGGATCAGCGTCGACAGCGCGTCGACGAAGCCCGGCCAGTAGTTCATGCCGCTCTCGCCGCGGCGTATTCGTGCAAGCGTCATGTTCTAAATTTCGCTCAACGAGTGTTCGCCTTCTCGCGCACCATGACTTCCAGCAGCTTCTTGATCTCGCGCTGCTGTTCGGCCTGGCCGTCGACCCAGTCGCGGATCATCTGCTGCTCGGTGCGCATGTGGTGCACCAGGCCCTGGATCGCCTCGGCCAGATTGGCCATGGCGGTGGACGCGGCCTTGCCGGAGCCGGCCTGGTCGACCGCTTCGCGCAGGCGCTCGATCGCGCCGCGCACCTCGCCGGAAACGCCCACGGCGCCGGCCGGCTCGGAGGCATGGTCGTAGACCGTGGTCGACAGCCAGTCTTCCAGCTCGGTGTAGAAGCGGTTCTGCGCCTGGCTCGATTGCAGATCGAGGAAGCCGAGCACCAGCGAGCCGGCCAGACCGAACAGCGAGGACGAAAACGATATGCCCATGCCGCTGAGCGGGGCGGCGAGGCCCTCGCGCAGCGAGTCGAACATGGAGCCGGCGTCGCCGCCGGCTTTCAGCCCCTGGATGACATTGCCGACCGAGCTCACCGTTTCGATCAGGCCCCAGAACGTGCCGAGCAGGCCGAGGAACACCAGCAGTCCGGTCATATAGCGCGAGATGTCGCGCGACTCGTCGAGCCGGGTGGCGATCGAGTCCAGAATTCCGCGCATCATTTGCGCCGACATCGCCATGCGGCCGACGCGGCTGCCGAGGATCGCCGCCATCGGCGCCAGCAGCACCGGCGGCCGGTCGACCGCGAGGCCGGGATCGGCGAGGCGGAAATTGTTGACCCAGGCGATTTCCGGATAAAGGCGCATCACCTGGCGCACCGACAGCACGATGCCGATCAACAACACGCCGATGATCAGCGCGTTGAGGCCTGGATTGGCCATGAACGCCACCTGGATCTGCTTGTTGAGCAGGAAGGCGACCAGCCCGCCGAGGACGACGAACACCATCATCCGGAACAGGAAGATGCGGGGCGACGACAGTTTGAGCGGATCGAGTTCTTTTGCCATGAGCCTGAAATTCTTAACTGCGGGCCGGGAATTGCCACGCAATATGGCACAGACCGGTGACAAGGAAAAAGCAGTTGCGCCGGAACCACAAGATAAAAAGGCGGATTGAGTTCAAATTGCGGTGGCTACTCAGGTCTTTGCGGCCTCTTTCAGCACGCGCAGAATTTCCTTCTGGATGGTCTCGTTGCCGGCGACAATATCGCCCTTGGCGAACATGTCGTCGCCGCCGTCGCAATCGCTGACGAAGCCGCCCGCTTCGCGCACCAGGATCAGCCCGGCCGCCATGTCCCAGGGCTGGATGTCGCGCTCCCAATAGCCGTCGAGCCGGCCGGCCGCGACCCAGGCCAGATCGAGCGCGGCGGCGCCAAAGCGGCGCAAGCCCGCGACATGTTCCTGCATGGCGCCGGTCTCGCGGCGCGCCAGCGCGATGTCGCCGCGGCCGATATGCGGCAAGCCGCAGGCGACAACCGCGTCGGCGAGGCGCTTGCGTCCGGCGGCGCGGATGCGCTGCTCGTTCAGGAACGCGCCCTTGCCGCGTTCGGCGATGAACATCTCGTCGTTCGCCGGATTGTAGATCAGGCCGGCGACGATCGTGTGCTCGCGCTCGAGCGCGATCGAGATGGCGAATTGCGGAATGCCGTGCAGGAAATTGGTGGTGCCGTCGAGCGGATCGACGATCCAGGTGTGGCTCTTGTCGGCGCCCTCGCGCCGGCCGCCTTCCTCGCCGAGGAAGCTGTAACCCGGCCGCGCCTTTAAGAGCTCGGCCAACAGCGTCTCCTCGGCGCGGCGGTCGGCGGCGGAGACGAAATTTCCCGGACCTTTGAGCGAGACCTGCAGCTTTTCCAGTTCGCCGAAATCGCGCTTGAGCGCGCGCGCGGTCTTGCGCGCGGCGGCGATCATGACGTTGAGCAGGGCGGAGTGTTGCACGGCTGGGGTCTGCCCGCGTCGCCGCGCGCCGTCAAGGCCGCAGCGCCACCACGGTCGACAGCCACTTGCTGGCGGCCTTCTCGGCGGCATCGCGCACTTCCGGCGTCTGCTTGCCGGCGAACAGATCGAGTTCGGGATCGCCGGCGCCGCTGCCCTTGGCGACGATGTGCCATTTGATCGCGTTGGCCGGATTGGCGGGCATGCCGCGCCCGGCCATCAGGATGCGCGCCAGCCGGTTCTGCGCGATCGGACTGCCGCGTTGCGCCGCCCGCAGGAACAGCTCGGCGGCGGCGGATTCGTTTCTTTCCATGCCTTCGCCGTTGAACTGCGCGATGGCGAATTCGACCATGGCGTCGATATTGCCGGCGATCGACGCCCGGCCCATCAGGCGCATGGCTTCGCCGATATCCTTCGGCACGCCGCGCCCTTCCTTGTACATGGTGGCGAGCGCATATTGCGCTTCCGGATTTCCGGCATCGGCGGCGGCGCGAAATAATTCGGCGGCGCGTTTGAAATCCTGCTGGAACTGCTGACCCTGAAGATAGAGCAGGCCGAGATCGTAGGCGGCGGCCGGATGGCCGAGATTGGCTGCTTGCGCCAGCAGGCGCGCGGCTTCGTCCGGATTGCGCGCTCCGGCGCGGCCTTCGAAATTGAACATCGCCAGCGCGAACATGGCGCAGCGGTCGCCTTGGGCAGCTGCGAGCTTGTACCATTGCGCCGCCTTGCTGTCGTCGCGGCCGACGCCGAGCCCTTGCGCGTAGAGTTCGCCGAGTAAAGTCATCGCGGCGGAATCGTTTTGCTGCGCGCGGCGCGACGCCTCGCCGAGCGCGGTCAAGTAAAGCCCGCGCTGATAGGCGCCGTAGGCGACGTCGACATCGCCCTGCGCTGGATTGAACGGAGGCGGGGGCGACGTCACCGGCCCACGCGGTGCGACTTTTTTCGGGGTCTGCGCCGAAGCCGGCGCGGCGAGTGCGATAGCGGCGAGCGCGCCGAGCGCGACGGCCGTGCTGCGCCATGCCGCCGTCATGCCGCGGTCTCCGGCAGGCGCAGATGGCTCGCGGCTTCGGCCATCGCCGCCACGATTGAATGCGGATCGCGCCAGAGCCAGTCGCCGAGCGCGACGAAATCGGCGCCGGCCTTCACCAGCGGCGCCACCTCGGAGAGCGCGGCGGCATAGCCGACGCATGGCGCCTCGAACACTTCCGCCCACCAGGCGACGCGTTCCTCGATCGCTGCGAAGGCCGGGCGCGCGCCGGCGTCGTCGGGTTCGCCGAACATCACGTAATCGGCGCCCGCCTCGGCCGCGGTCATGGCGTCATGACGGGTCGCGAGCCCGCCGGCGCCCGCGATCCGCTCGGGCTTGAGCTGTTTAAGTCCTTCGGTGAATGCCGCAAGGCCGGTCAAATGCGCGCCGTCGGCACCGGCGCGCGCGACCAGATCGGCGTGACCGTCGAGCAGCAGCGCCACGTCCTTGTCCTGCACGATGCGGCCAAGCGTCTTGGCGCGATCGATCAGCGTGCGCTCATCGGCGGCGGCCAGGCGGAGCAGAACGGCAGCGACGTCGCCCGCGCTCAGGGCCGCGGCCAGCTGTGCGGAAAACGCCGTCACGTCCTCGACGCGCGGCGTCACCAGATAGAGGCGCGGCGCCGGACGCGGTGCGGCAGTTTTGGGTCGCGAGGCCATGGCCCCCGCATGGTAGCCCAATCGGGCGGAAAATTGACGTGCGAACTGTAGCGAGCGGCCTCGGGTTGGCCGGCGCACCGGCGCCTTACGGCATCGGGACCGGCCCCATATCCTTCGGCACCTTGTAGCCCTTCTGCACGGCGGGACGTTTGGCGATTGCTTCGTACCAGCGCCGGACGTTGGGATATTGCTTCATGTCGATGGTCTGCCACTCGAAGCGCGAGATCCACGGCCAGATCGCGATGTCGGCGATGGAATACTGGTCGGCGACGAAGTCGCGTCCCTCCAGCCGCGTGTTGAGCACCTTGTAGAGCCGGTGCGCTTCCTTCAGGTAGCGCTCCTCGGCATAGGGCGCCTTGCCCTTGTTGTATTTCACAAAGTGATGCACCTGACCGAGCATCGGACCCGGGCCGCCCATCTGCCACATCAGCCATTCGATCGTGCGATAGCGCGCCTCGCCCGATTTCGGCAGCAGCTTTCCGGTTTTGTCGGCGAGATAGATCAGGATCGCGCCCGACTCCATCAACGCCATGTTGTTGTCGCGGTCGACGATCGCCGGGATGCGGTTGTTCGGCGCGACCTTCAGAAATTCCGGCGCGAACTGCTCGTCCTTGGAAATGTCGATCGCATGCACGGTGTAGGGCAGGCCGAGTTCTTCCAGCACGATGGAAATCTTGCGGCCGTTCGGCGTCGTCCAGGTGTAGAGATCGATCACGGTGGGATCCATTCGGGAAATTTTTGGCTGGCGGTCTTAACCCTCTCCCCTTGTGGGAGAGGGTGGCGAGTATCGCAGACAAGCTTACGCAGTCTGCACAAGCTTGACTGCGTGCGATAGCGAGCACGAGCCGGGTGAGAGTGCCTCACGAAGTCTAGACCCCTCACCCCTCGCTCATGCTGACGCATTCGCTCGGCACCCTCTCCCACGAGAGGGGAAGAAAGAGGAAAATTACGCCGCCTTCTTTTCCAAGTCGGCTTTCCATTGGCCGAGCGCGGCGAGGCCGTTCATTTTTGCCCGATGCGAGAATGCACGCTGGGCGGCGGCGACATTCTCGGACTTGCCCTTCCAGGTCGTCTGCGGCGCGTGCTGCAGCGCGCGGCCATAGGAGAAGGTGAGGGGCCACGGTAGGTTGCCGATCTTGTTCATGGCGTCGAGGTGGGCGGTGGCGTCCTCGTCGCTTTGCCCGCCGGACAGGAAGGCGATGCCCGCCACCAAGGCCGGCACGCAGACCTTGAGAACGGTCACCGTCTGCTCGGCGACTTGCTCGACCGAGGCGCGCTTTGCGCTCTTCTTGCCGGGGATGACCATGTTGGGCTTGAGCACCATGCCCTCGAGCTGCACATGGGCGTCGAACAATTCGTTGAACACCACCTTCAGCACCTTCTCGGTCACCTCGAAGCAGCGATCGATGTCGTGGTCGCCGTCCATCAGCACTTCCGGCTCGACGATCGGCACGATCTGCGCCGCCTGGCAGAGCGCGGCATAGCGCGCCAGCGCATGCGCGTTGGCCTTGATGCAGTTGTAACTCGGGATGCCGGCGCCGACGTCGATCACCGCCCGCCATTTGGCGAAGCGGGCGCCCTGCTCGTAATATTTCGGCAGCCGGTCGGCGAGCTTGTCGAGCCCGATGGTGACGAGTTCGCCGGGCGCGAACGGCAGCGGCTTGGTGCCTTCATCCACCTTGATGCCGGGGATCGCGCCCGACTTCTTGATGATCTCGACCAGCGGCGTGCCGTCCTTCGCCTTCTGCCAGATGGTCTCGTCGTACAGGATGACGCCGGAGATGTAGTTCTTCATGGCTTCGGTCGAGCGGAACAGCATCTCGCGGTAGTCGCGGCGAGCGTCCTCGGTCGACTCCACGCCGATGGCGTCGAAGCGCTTCTTGATGGTGCCGGAGGATTCGTCGGCCGCCAGAATCCCCTTGCCGGGCGCGACCATGGCCAGCGCCACCTTGTTCAATTCTGCGAGATTCATGTTTCCCTCCATCGCTCTCCCCAATATCCTGCCCCCGGGATGGCGCTGATTACCGCTACTTTTGCCGCAACACCTCGACCCCCGGCAAGGGCTTGCCTTCCAGCCATTCCAGGAAGGCGCCGCCGGCTGTGGATACATAAGTCAGCCGGTCGGCGACGCCCGCGACATTGAGCGCCGCCACCGTATCGCCGCCGCCTGCCACCGAAACAAGTTTTCCGGCCGCGGTCAGTTCCGCCACAGCTTCCGCGACCTCGACGGTGCCGTTGTCGAACGGTTCCATTTCGAAGGCGCCAAACGGGCCGTTCCACACCAGCGTCTTCGACCGCGCCAGCACCGATACGGCCTGCTCAATGCTGCGCGGGCCGATATCGAGAATCATGTCGGTCTCGCCGACCTGGTCAACGTCGACCACGCGCGAGGGCGCGTGCGCCTCGAATTTTTCCGCGACGACGCAATCGACCGGCAGCACGATCTCGCGACGAGCAGCTTTCGCCTCGCCCATGATCTTTTTTGCGGTTTCGACCAAGTCAGGTTCAACGAGGGATTTTCCGATCGGTTTGCCGAGCGCCAGCAAAAACGTGTTGGCCATGGCGCCGCCGATGATCAGCACGTCCACTTTCGCAAGAAGATGGCCGAGCAGATCGAGCTTGGTGGAAATCTTGGCGCCGCCGACAATGGCCGTGAGCGGGCGCGCCGGCTTATCGAGCACCTTTTCGAACGCTTCCAATTCGGCCTGTAATGTTCGCCCCGCATAAGCCGGCAGCACATGCGCGAGGCCTTCGGTCGAGGCATGCGCACGATGCGACACCGAGAACGCATCGTTGACCCAGATGTCGCCGAGCTTGGCGAGCGCGGCGACGAAAGCCGGGTCGTTCTTCTCCTCGCCGGGATAAAAGCGGGTGTTCTCCAGGCAGACGATATCGCCCGGCTTCATCGCGGCGACCGCGCGCTCGGCCGCCTCGCCAATGCAGTCGTCGACGAATTTCACCGGCCGCTTGACGATGTGCGCGACCTCGGCGGCGACCGGCTTGAGCGATTGTTTCGGATCGCGTCCCTTCGGCCGGCCGAAATGCGAAAGCAGGATCACCTTGCCGCCCTTGTCGGCGATCTCGGTGATCGAAGTCGCCATACGCTCGATGCGGGTGGCGTCGGTGACGACACCGTTTTCCACCGGCACGTTGAGGTCCACGCGCATCAGCACGCGTTTGCCCTTCACGTCGACGTGGTCGAGGGTTCGGAACGCGTTGCTCATGGGAGGCTTAAGACGAGCCGCCTTGCGTGATGTTCGGCCAGTCTTCGGTCCTGCGGTTCTTTTCGGGCTTCACGCTCTTGCCCTTGCGGAATGCGAACACGACCAAACCGATGATCGCGAGGGTGCACGCCAGGCCAAGCCATTGATGCAGCGTCATGACGTCAGATCAACTTTCCCATCGCCACGGCGGTGTCCGCCATGCGGTTGGAGAAGCCCCACTCGTTGTCGTACCACGACATCACCCGCACCAGCGTGCCGTCCATCACCTTGGTCTGATCCATGTGGAAGACGACGACTGTGCGGATCGTGGTTGAAGTCGATCGAGACGTTCGGCTGCGTGGTGTAGCCGAGGATGCCTTTGAGCTGCTGCTCGGCCGCGCGCTTGATCGCGCCGTTGACCTCGTCTTTCGTCGTCGCGCGCTTGGCGACGAATTTGAAATCGACCACCGAGACATTCGGCACCGGCACGCGGATCGCCACGCCGTCGAGCTTGCCCGCCAATTCCGGCAGCACCAGGCCGACGGCTTTTGCCGCGCCGGTCGAGGTCGGGATCATCGACAGCGCGGCCGCGCGCCCGCGATAGAGATCCTTGTGCATGGTGTCGAGCGTGGGCTGATCGCCGGTATAGGCGTGGATGGTCGTCATAAAGCCCTTGTCGATGCCGATGGCGTCGTTGAGCACCTTGGCGACCGGCGCCAGGCAATTGGTGGTGCAGGAGGCGTTGGAGACGACCTTGTGATCCTTGGTCAGCTTGTCGTGGTTGACGCCGTAGACGACGGTGAGGTCGGCGCCGTCGGCGGGCGCCGACACCAGCACGCGCTTGGCGCCGGCGGAAAGATGCATCGAGGCCTTGTCCTTGGCGGTGAAGATGCCGGTGCATTCCATCGCAATGTCGACGCCGAGATCCTTCCACGGCAGCGTTGCCGGGTCCTTGATCGGCGGTGACCTTGATGGCGCCGTTGCCGACGCTGATGGTGTCGCCCTTCACCGTGACCTCGCCGGGGAAGCGGCCGTGCACGCTGTCGAAGCGCAGCAGATGCGCGTTGGTCTCGACCGGGCCCAGATCGTTGAGCGCGACGATTTCGATGTCGGTGCGGCCGGCCTCGGCGATGGCGCGCAGAACATTGCGCCCGATGCGGCCGAATCCGTTGATGGCTACGCGGACTGTCATTGAAGTCGCTCCCGGCTCGTTCAACCTGTCATGGCCGAAATGGACCACGACGCGTATTGATACAAATCAACTTTTCCCAAGCTTGCGCAATGCCGCATCGGCGACCGCCTCCGCGGTAATGCCGAATTTCTTGTAGAGTTCCTTATACGGCGCGCTGGCGCCAAATCCTGTCATCCCCACGAAGACGCCGTCGGACCCGATAATAGCGTCCCAGCCCTGACGCACCGCGGCTTCCACGCCGATCTTGACGGGTGCCGAGCCGATAAGCGCGCGGCGCGCGGCTTCCGGCGCCTCCAGTAGCAACTCGAAGCAGGGCACCGACACCACGCGGGCGGAAACACCGCGCACGGCGAGCAATTTCTTCGCCTCGACCGCGATCGAGACTTCCGAGCCGGTGGCGAAGATCGAGACCTCGGCCTTGCCCTCGGCCGCCGCAATCTCATAGGCGCCGGCGGCGCAGCGGTTGCTCGCGAGGAAATTCTGCGAAAGCTGCGGCAGGTTCTGCCGCGTCAGCGCCAGCACGCTCGGGCGCTCGTGCGCTTGCAATGCAAGCTCCCAGCATTCGGCGGTCTCCACCGCGTCGCAGGGACGGAACACGAGCAGATTGGGAATCGCGCGCAACGCGGCCAGATGCTCGACCGGCTGATGCGTCGGCCCGTCCTCGCCAAGGCCGATGGAATCATGCGTCATGACGTGAATGACGCGCACGCCCATCAGCGCCGCCAGCCTGATCGCCGGCCGGCAGTAATCGGAGAACACCAGGAACGTGCCGGAATAGGGGATGATGCCGCCATGCAGCGCCATGCCGTTCATGGCGGCGGCCATGCCGTGCTCGCGCACGCCGTAATGAATAAAGCGGCCGGAAAAATCCGAGGGCGTGATCGCCTTCATCGATTTGATGCGGGTGTTGTTGGAGCCGGTGAGGTCGGCCGAGCCGCCGATCATTTCCGGCAGCGCCGGGATCAGGCTCTCGAGCGCGAATTCGCAAGCGGTACGGGTGGCGATCTCCTTCGGCGCGGCGGCGAGTTTGTCCTTCACCGCGCGCACCGCATCGGCGAAGCGCTTGCTTCGGCAGATCGCCCTTCATGCGGCGCTCGAATTCGGCGCGCTTTGCCGCATCGAGCGCGGCCAGTCGCTTGCTCCAGTCGGCGTGTGCTCCCTTCGAGCGCTCACCGGCCTTGCGCCAGGCGCTCAGGATATCGGCGGGAATCTCGAACGGCGCCGAGGTCCAGCCCAGGCGCTCGCGCGCGCCTTTGATCTCATCGGGCCCAAGCGGCGAGCCGTGCGCCTTTTCCGAGCCGGCCTTGGTCGGCGCGCCGAAACCGATCTTGGTCTTGCAGGCGATCAGCACCGGGTTGTCGGCGCCTTGCGCCTTCTCCAGCGCCGCGGCAATCGCCGCCGGATCGTGACCGTCGATGCGCGAGGCGACCCAGCCGGCGGCCTCGAAGCGTTTCACCTGATCGACGTTGTCGGACAGCGACAGCGCGCCGTCGATCGAGATGCCGTTGTCGTCGAACAGCACGATCAGTTTTGAAAGCTTCAGATGGCCGGCAAGCGCGATCGCTTCCTGGCTGATGCCTTCCATCAAGTCGCCGTCGGAGGCGAGCACGTAAGTCTTGTGATCGACCACGTCGCCGCCGAACTCGGCGGCGAGATGCTTTTCGGCGATCGCCATGCCGACCGCATTGGCGAGCCCTTGTCCGAGCGGGCCGGTGGTGGTCTCGACGCCGGGCGTGTGGCCGTATTCCGGGTGGCCGGGGGTGATCGAGCCGAGCTGGCGGAAGTGCTTGATCTGATCGATCGTCATCGCTTCGTAGCCGGTGAGATAGAGCAGCGCGTACAGCAGCATCGAGCCGTGGCCGGCCGACAGCACGAAGCGGTCGCGGTCGGCCCAGGACGGATCGGCGGGATCGAATTTCAAGAAGCGGGTGAACAGAACCGTCGCCACATCGGCGGCGCCCATCGGCAAGCCGGGATGGCCGGATTTCGCCTGCTCGACCGCATCCATCGCCAGCGCGCGGATGGCATTGGCCATACTCGCATGGGCAACGGCGTGAACTGCGGCCGGCTGCGCGGGACGCTTCTGTTGCGCCACGGCTGCCGTCGGCGAGGCTTTTGCACTCATGGAAAGGGCCTGTTTTCGTGGGCTGGATAGCATGTGAGCCCTTCAAGTCAATGTGACGGCAGGGCTGCCGGGCAGCCATGCACAGGGTCTAAGAAAACATCGGGCATATCCCGCGTGAAGCGTTGACGAAAGGATCGCGCGGCACGTAAGGTTCTTTGCCTAAACAGTTGCCGCCGCAAGAGTTTTTGGGTCGCGGATGATGGCGATGACGGAGCAAAGTGCAATCGATGCGGCGGTGAAACGACTGGCGCTCGCGCTCGACGCGCTCGATGCCGCGGTCGAGCGGCGGCGCGAGGCCGACCGCGCCGAGGAAGCGCTGGCGTCGCAGGTGCAGGCGCTGGGCGTCGACCGCACCCGGCTCGCCGCCACGCTCGACGGCGAAACCGCGCGCTCGCGCCGGCTGGAGGCCACCAACCGCGAGATCGCCCAGCGGCTGGACGCCGCCATCGCCAGCATCCAGTCGGTGCTGGACTCTAACGAGTGACATCCAATGGGTTTAGTAAATGCCACCATCGCCGGCCGTCAGTTCCGCCTCGCCTGCGAGGACGGGCAGGAAGAGCATTTGCAGGTGCTCGCCAGGAATATCGACGAGCGGATCGGCGAGCTGCGCAAGAAATTCGGCGAGATCGGCGACACCAGGCTGACGGTGATGGCGGCGCTGACGGTGGCCGACGAATTCTCCGAGGCCACGCGCCGCATCCGCCTGCTGGAGGAGGAGGTCGCGGCGCTGCGGGATGCCCGCGTGGTCGGCTCCGACCGCGCCAAGGCGGCGTCGGCCGCCGTGGTCGGCGCCTTCAATTCGGCGGCCGAACGGCTGGAAGGCATCACCAAGAAGCTCAACCAGACGGTTCGCAACGGCGTGGCGATGGGGTGATCAGTAACTGAAGGCGATGTAGGAGATGCCGCCATTTGTGAAGGCGCCAAGTTCCCGCATGCCCATCTTGCGATGAGCGATCAGCGACGGGAGATTGTCGGCCAATATGAATGTCATGGCGGATCGGCCAGGCAATTCTGCTCGCAATTTCGCGAACATCGCGCCGGCAAGACCTTTTCCGCGCTCGCTATCGGCCACGCAAACGGGGCCGTAAGAATAGCAATCGGGCGGTGCAGGAAAACGGCGTAACATCGCTTGGACAATAGCCACGTGCACTTTCGCGGCGAGCGTCGTCGTCACCATATAGCCAACAAGTTTGCCGTCGCGCCGGCCGACGATAAGCGGCATTTCGGCCATGGTGCGCTTGAACCAGTCGGCGTTCTGTCGCACCGACAGGCTGCCGCCGCTGTCGGGCAGGTTGGGTTCTTGTAGCGCGAGGATGCCTGGAATGTCGTCCGGCGTGGCGCGGGCGATGTCGTAGTCGACGGTCATTCGAACTCGGCAATGGGGCGTGGCGAGTGATTGCTTTATTTACCTCTCACTATGGGAGAGTTGAAGAGTGCTTGTGGCTTTCACCCTCCCGACGCACTACATTGCCCAAGCGGGGCTGCGAGGTGCGACGGAGTTACATTCCCCGGGGCCTTACGATCCTAACGGGAGCTGTCCCTGGCCGAGCTCGTGGGTTCGGTCATATGGCGCCCACCTACTTATGTAGGTTCCCGGGATCACACTCCGACGGCCATCGCGGCTCCGCACTTCTTTACCAATGCCCAACGCAACCGAAACGGAATCACCAAAAGCCGCACTTCGTGCCGAGGCGTTGGCGCGGCGCGACGCGCTGCCGGCGGCGGCGCGTCAGGCTGCGGCGGAAGCGATCGCAGACCGCGCGTTTCCGGTGAAGGTCGAACGCGGCACGATCGTCTCCGGCTTTTCGCCGATGAAGACCGAGATCAATCCGATTCCGCTGCTGCGCAAACTCGCTGATGCCGGCGCCAGCCTGGCGCTGCCGGCCATCGCCGGGCGCGGGCTACCGCTGATCATGCGGGCGTGGAAATTTGGCGACCCGTTCAAATCCGGCCAATGGGGCATCCGCGAGCCGATGCCGGAAGCGCCGCAAGTCGATCCCGACATTCTGATCGTTCCGCTCGCTTGCTTCGACCGCGCCGGCCATCGCATCGGCTACGGCGCCGGCTATTACGACATGACCATCAACGCGCTGCGCGCGAAGAAGAAGGTCATCGCCATTGGCATCGCCTTCGCCGCGCAGGAAATCGACAAAGTTCCCGCCACGGCCCGCGACGCGCGGCTCGATCTCGTGCTAACGGAGCGCGAGATCATCGATTTTCGTCGCGCATGATCCCGAAAGGCATGTCCTCGACTTGATCGGGGATGGATACCGGTTTTCGGATAAGATCATGCGCCAACATAAAGAGTCCTGAAGCGCATGCGTATTCTCTTCATCGGCGACGTGGTCGGACGCAGCGGGCGCACCATCGTGACCGAGCGCTTGCCGGGATTGATCGCCGACTGGAAGCTCGATCTCGTCGTCGTCAACGGCGAGAACGCCGCCGGCGGCTTCGGCATCACCGAGGTGATCTACAACGAACTGATCGACGCCGGCGCCGACGCCATCACGCTCGGCAATCACGCCTGGGACCAGCGCGAGGCGCTGGTGTTCATCGAGCGCGCGCCGCGGCTGATCCGCCCGGTCAACTATCCCAAGGGCACGCCTGGGCGCGGCGCCGCCGTGATAGATGCCAAGAACGGCAAGCGCGCGCTGGTCATCAACGCCATGGGCCGCATCTTCATGGATGCGCTCGACGATCCGTTCGCTGGTGTCGAACGCGAGCTCACCGCCTGTCCGCTCAAATCGGGCGCCGACGCGATCGTCCTGGACATGCATTGCGAGGCGACCAGCGAAAAGCAGGCGATGGGCTATTTCGTCGATGGCCGGGTGAGCCTGGTGGTCGGCACCCATACCCACGCGCCGACCGCCGACTACCGCATCCTGCCGGGCCGCACCGCCTTCGTGTCGGACGTCGGCATGACCGGCGATTTTGAATCGATTATCGGCATGACCAAGGACGAGCCGCTCAACCGTTTCCTGCGCAAGCTGCCGGGCTCGAAATTCGAGGCAGCGGGCGGACCGGCCACGCTGTGCGGCCTGGCGGTGGAGACCGACGACGCCACCGGGCTTGGCGTTAAGGTCGGCGCGGTGCGGCTCGGCGGCATCCTGGAAGAAGCGCGGCCGAATTTCTGGGATTAGCGCATGATCCCGAAAAGTATGTCCTCGACTTGATCGGGGATGGGAATCGGTTTTCCGAAAAGATCATGCGCAAGTTAACGTGTTTTTTCTCGCCGCTTTGGGTTGACCAGGAATCGCCGCGGTGATTCGGTAGGTCACGGTGATTCGCCGGCTTGTGCTGGGTACGGCTATCTGAGACCTCGGCACGGCGGCCATGAACTTGCACGTCAATCGCAATCTTGCCTTAGAGACGCTGCCCGAGTTCGACGTTCGGCCGGAACAACCGCCGCTCGCGGCTGACCCGCGGGCCGAACTCGCCGCTCAATTCATCCCGGCCGGTTCGCGCGTGCTGGAACTTGGCCGCGGCCCGTCGCTGCGCGCATTTCTTCCCAACGGCTGCAGCTATCAGAGCCGCGAGGTCGACGGCGAGTTTCCGACCGAGGCGGCGACGCAATCCGACGTCATCGTCATGCTCGGCGCGCTCGAGCAGATCGCCGATATCGAAAGCTTCTTCACCCATCTGCGTTTCTGCAAGCAGGACGTGGTGTTGAGCTATTGCGCGACCGACCTCACCGGCACCCGCGACCGCGCCACGCTCGGCTTCGTCAATCACCTGAGCTACTACGATCTCGCGCGGCTGTTCGACCGCTACGGCTTCCGCATCGAATGCACCGCCCCGATCGACGACATGCAGGTGCTGATGCGGCTCACGCCGACCATGTGGCTGACGCCGGTGCAGTCCTGCAGCGTCGCGGTGGTGTCGTGCAACGACGCCGGCAATTTTGGCGACCGGCTCGGCTACCACATGATCAATGCGCTGCTGCCGGGCGAGGCGGAGGTGCATCACCTGACCTTCCGCACGCTGCATGAGGCGCGCGAGGCCTACGATCTGGTGGTGCTCGGCACCGGCAACAACATGTTCCAGCCGCTGCTCGGCGACGACGTGATCGAGATCGTCAAGCGGGCCAAGGCGGCGATCGGCATTTTCGGCACGCAATATCGCGAGCTGATCCCGCGGCCGGCGCTTGACCGGCTGATCGAACGGCTCGACGCCTGGTTCGCGCGCAGCGAGGACGACGTGCTGATGTACGGGCGCGGGCGCAACAACGTCGTGCACCTCGGCGACTGGCTGATCGACCAGTTCCCGATGAGCACGGCGAGCGTGGATGAGCCGCTGCAGATCAACGACGAGATCGGGGCCGAGCACGCGCTCGACCGCACCATCCAGACCATCCAGCGGCACCGGCAAGTCTATTCGGGCAGGCTTGCCCCGCTGCTGTGCGCGCTCACGTCCGCCGAGCTGGCGGCCTATGCCGAGCAGCCCTCGCAGCAGATGTCCGGCATCGTGTCGGGCAAGTTCCGCAGCCTGCTGATCGATATTTTCGGTCGCACCTATCCGGAAAAGCAGTTCTTCATGGTCGACCGCGACGCGGTCGTCCGCTACAAGGCGCGCGTTCACCGCAATGTGGCCAAGGTCGGCGCGCGCATCGACGCGATTTTGCGCAACGTCGCGGTGGCGGCGGGCTAAATCGGCCGCTCGTCCCCGCGAAAGCGGGGACCCAGTGCTGAAATTTCGGACTCTGAGATTATTGGCTCTGGATTCCCGCTTGCGCGGGAATGAGCGGAGCTTGGCTCGATGCATGCGACGGCGGAGTTTATTTTCCCGCGCGGGCGGCCTATAACCCCGCGCGCATCAACGCAAGTCTTAGTCATGGCCGGTCATTCCCAATTCAAGAACATCATGCACCGCAAGGGGCGCCAGGATAAGGTGCGCTCCAAACTGTTCGGCAAGCTCGCGCGCGAAATCACGGTGGCGGCCAAGATGGGGCTGCCGGACCCGGCGTTCAATCCGCGGCTGCGCGCCGCGATTTTGGCGGCCCGCGCCGAAAACATGCCGAAGGACAATATCGAGCGCGCCGTCAAGAAGGCGTCCGGCAACGACGCGGAAAACTACGACGAAATCCGCTACGAGGGCTACGGACCGGGCGGCGTGGCGGTGATCGTGGAGGCACTCACCGACAACCGCAATCGCACCGCCGGCGAGGTGCGCGCGATCTTCACCAAGAACGGCGGCAACCTGGCCGAGACCGGCGCGGTATCGTTCATGTTCGATCATGTCGGCGTGGTCGAATACGACACCAAGGCCGCCAGCGCCGATGCGATGCTGGAAGCCGCCATCGAGGCCGGCGCCGAGGATGTGGCGTCGAACGAGGACGGCCATCAGATCTTCACCACGCAGGAAACCCTGCGCGACGTGGCGAAGGCGCTGGAAGGCAAATTCGGCGAGCCGCGCAAGGCCGCGCTGCTGTGGAAGCCGCAGAACACAGTCGCGCTCGAAGACGAGGCCGGCGAAAAGATTCTGAAATTGATCGAGTCGCTCGACGACAGCGACGACGTGCAGAACGTCTACGCCAATTTCGAGGTGTCCGACGCGCTGGTGCAGAAGATGAGTGCGTGATCCTCAACCGTAAGCGTCGAGGAAATTCGGGATGGCGATCCAGTCCAGCATTGCGCTGTCGCTCTTGAAGAGCTCAAACATCCTGCGATCTTCCTCGGTTTTAAGATCTACACCAATATGCGTGCCGATTTTGCGTGCGTGCATGACGATGATGTTGCCGATCGGCTGGCGTTCGTCGTTGTAGTGTTTGAGCGCGGTATCGATGTCGTCGTAGTCACGTAAAGCGCGCGCCAGCGCTTGCGCGTCACCGCCGGCCTTCGAGACCCCGAAACCCATATGCGGTCGAGTACACGCAGCCGCATCGCCGATCATGGCGACACGGCCGAAAACGATACTCGGCGCGGTGAAGTCGTAGATCGGCGTAATAAATGGCTGCGAAATCTTCATCACGCAGTCGAGTAATACCGGCGGTAGGATTTCGCGCGCGTCGGCATGTAACTGCGCGATCAGGTCTTTGCGGATCAACGGCGGTGGCACAGAGTATTTATGCTGACGTCCGGTTTCATCGACGTTCATCTCGCGCAGTTGTTTTTCATCGGCAGGCCTATACCAGATGAAATTATGGCGGCGATGGCCGGGGCGCAGATCGTTGTTGAAGCCCGGTATCGGATAAGTCATCACCTCCTGGCGTTCCGGCAGGTAGAAGGCGAAATAAGGAAAAATACTTTTGAGCGTTTCGGGCGCGAGGTCGGCTTCATTCGGCGCACCGCGCCAGATGAAATAGCCCGCGTAGATCGGCTGTAGCTCGGGAGCGACCTGCGAGCGCACGGTCGAGCGGACGCCGTCACCGCCGACGAGCAGATCGGCACTCTCGATTTTGCCGCCGGCGAAGTGTACGCGCACCCCGCGGTCGTCCTGTTCGACGCGCTCGAAAGCGTGATCGAGATGGTAATGCGCGGGATCGATGGCTTCACGCAGCAGGCCCTGCAGACGGTCCCATGAGGTCACGGTTTGCCGTAGTGGCCGCTCGCCAGTGATGCGTCCCTCGCGGTCGAGGGTCATGCGTTTTGGCACTTCAACGCCGAGATCGCGGGTGCCGGCGCCGCAGGCATTCAATGCCTCGATCAATTCTGGATGCGCCACCAGGCCGGCGCCGCGGCCGACGAGCTCGACCCGCGATCGCTCGTACACGTCAACGTCCCAGCCGATTTGGCGCAGGAACGCCGCGGAAAACAGCCCGGACATCGAGCCGCCAATGATGACAGCTCGTCGGTTGGCTCGTTTAGCGGAAGGCGCGCCCGGCATTGCGCGTGCATGTTAGTCGA
The DNA here is from genome assembly GCA_963781875.1 of uncultured Alphaproteobacteria bacterium. Classification (GTDB taxonomy): domain Bacteria; phylum Pseudomonadota; class Alphaproteobacteria; order Rhizobiales; family Xanthobacteraceae; genus Pseudolabrys. The sequence continues at coordinate 215,825 of CAWAHP010000002.1, read as the reverse complement.
CGCAATTTCGTCTGTTCAAGCGAGGATGTTGCGGTCGAGCCAGACGCCCCGCTGCCCACGATTGGGCATTGCGGCCATTACGACCTAGGCGGGGCGCGGCCCCGGGGTTATCAAAGAGCCATGGGTCGGCATCCGATTCGCATTCTCGGCATCGATCCGGGCCTCCGCCGCACCGGCTGGGGCCTGATCGAGGCTGACGGCAACCGGCTGATTTACGTCGCCTGCGGATCGCTGGAAACCAGCGAAAGGGCCGAACTGGGCGACCGCCTGGTGGTAATCCATGACGGCCTCGTCGCCGTCATCGAGCAATATCATCCGCACGAGGCGGCTGTGGAGGCGACCTTCGTCAACGCCAATGCGGCGGCGACGCTCAAGCTCGGCCAGGCGCGCGGCATCGCCATGCTGGTGCCGGCGCGCGCCGGACTGACCGTGGCGGAATACGCACCGAATGTGGTGAAGAAAACCGTCGTCGGCGCCGGCCACGGCGAGAAGGCGCAGATCCGCATGATGATCGGCGTACTGCTGCCGAAAGCCGATCCGCAGACCGAGGACGCCGCCGACGCGCTGGCGATCGCGGTCTGCCACGCCCATCACCGGACGAGTGTGATCATGAAAGTTGCTGCGCAATGATCGGCAAGCTCAAGGGCATCGTTGATTCCTACGGCGAGGATTACATCATCCTCGACGTCAACGACGTCGGCTATCAGGTGCATTGCTCGGTGCGCACGTTGCAGGCGCTGCCGGCGAAAGGCGAAGCGGCGACCTTGTCGATCGAAACCTATGTGCGCGAGGACCAGATCAAGCTGTTCGGGTTTGCCAGCGACGCCGAACGCGAATGGTTCCGCCTGTTGCAGACGGTGCAGGGCGTCGGCGCCAAGGTGGCGCTCTCGGTGCTGGGCACGCTGAAAATCCCTGAGCTGGCCTCCGCGGTTGCCATGCGCGACAAGGCGACGGTGTCGCGCGCACCCGGCGTCGGTCCGAAAGTGGCCGAGCGCATCGTGACGGAGTTGAAGGACAAGGCGCCGGCCTTCGCGGATGTGGATCCGGCGGTCGTGCATCTGGCCGGCGCGCTCGACGAGAAACGCGCGCCGCGGCCGGTGATGGATGCGGTCTCCGCGCTGGTCAATCTCGGCTACGGCCAGCCGCAGGCCGCGGCCGCGATCGCCGCCGCATCGCGCAGTGCGGGCGAGGGCGCCGACACCGCGACGCTGATCCGGCAGGGGCTTAAGGAGCTGGCGAGATGACCGTGATCTTCAGGTTCAAGCGCCTCGCGCGCAGTCTGGGCATCGTCGCAATCTTCGCAATCGTCGGGCCGCTTTCCGTCACCGCGGTGTTTGCGCTCTTTCTTCTCACGGTTGGTGTCCCCATGCTGCAGCTCATGCTCGCATTCGTCGACCTCGAATCATTTCGCGGTTGGCTGTCGATCGCGGTGTTTCTTCTGATCTTTTTCTCGCTCGTCGCGACCGTGACGCCGTCGATCATCGCCGGCATCGCTTTCGCCATTGCCTCGGTCTACTGCGGCATGAACTCGCTGTGGGTGGCGCTCGCCATCGTGGGGTGCATGGTGCTCTTCGTCGTCGTGCTCGGATTCTTCCTGTCGCCGTCGGAATCCTCGCCCATGCTGGTGCCGAGCGTCAAAGGCCTGCGTCAAGGCGCGTTCCTCGCGCTGTTCCTATCGGTCCCCGCCGCGATTGCGGCCAGCCTGTGCTGGCTCTTCAGCCGGCCGTTGCACCGCCTGCCATGACCACACCGCGCCGACTGATTGCTGCTGAAAAACGCGACGACGATGTCGACGCGTCCTTGCGTCCGCAGCGATTGAGCGAATTCATCGGCCAGGAAAAGGCGCGCGCCAATCTGTCGGTGTTCATCGAGGCCGCGCGTTCGCGCCAGGAAGCGCTCGATCATGTGCTGTTCGTAGGTCCCCCGGGCCTCGGCAAGACGACGCTGGCGCAGATCGTCGCGCGCGAACTGGGCGTGAACTTCCGCGCCACCTCCGGCCCGGTGATCGCCAAGGCCGGCGACCTGGCCGCGCTGCTCACCAATCTCGAACCGCGCGACGTTCTGTTCATCGACGAGATTCACCGGCTCAATCCGGCGGTGGAGGAAATCCTCTATCCGGCGATGGAGGATTTCCAGCTCGATCTCATTATCGGCGAGGGGCCGGCGGCGCGCTCGGTGAAGATCGATCTTTCGCCGTTCACATTGGTCGGCGCCACCACCCGCGCCGGCTTGCTCACCAACCCGCTGCGCGACCGCTTCGGCATTCCGGTGCGGCTGAATTTCTATTCCGAGGCCGAGCTTGAGCTGATCGTCAACCGCGGCGCGCGCGTGCTCGGCATCGGCATCACGCCCGACGGCGCCAACGAGATCGCGCGCCGCGCGCGCGGCACCCCGCGCATTGCCGGCCGCCTGCTGCGCCGCGTGCGCGATTTCGCCCATGTCGACGGCGCCAAGGCCATCGACCGCAAAAGCGCCGATCGCGCGCTTGGCGAATTGGAAGTCGACGGCAGCGGCCTCGATGCCATGGACCGACGCTATCTTTTGACCATCGCGGAGAGCTATGGCGGCGGGCCGGTCGGCGTGGACACGCTCGCCGCCGCTTTGTCGGAGCCGCGCGATGCGATCGAGGACATCATCGAGCCGTTCCTGATCCAGAAAGGCTTCCTGCAGCGCACGCCGCGCGGCCGGCTGCTCACGTCATCCGCCTTCAAGCATCTCGGCCTTGCCGAGCCGGCGCGCGACCCGAGCCAGTTCGGGTTGTTCGGGCAGGACGAGGAAGATTGATGGCGTCCGACTTGTTGGAGCGGATGCGCCGCAATCCGGCCGGTGACTGGCGCATCCGTGATGTCGAAGCAATATGCCGCGAATACGGGCTGCTATACCGGGCCGGCAAGGGAACATCCCATTGTCACGTAAAGCATCCGTCGGCGCGGGAAATCTTAACGATCCCATCACGCCGGCCAATCAAACCGGTCTACATTCGCAAGCTCGTGCGCTATATTGAGGCTCACGGAGACGTTTCATGAAACTCGAATATGCTGTGCATATTGAGCGCTTGGCGGACAGCGATGGCGGCGGCTATCTCGCAACGGTTCCCGATCTGCCGGGCTGCATGTCCGATGGCGAGACGCCGGAAGAGGCTTTGAAAAACGTGCAGGAAGCTATCGTCTCCTGGATCGAAGCCGCCAAGGAATGGAAACAGGATATTCCTAAACCGTTGCCGCCGCTGGCGCGGGCTGGCTGACTGCGATCGTGAATTCCCTCGACGGCGAAATCCGCGACGGCCGGCACTATCAGCAGGTGCGGGTCTATTACGAGGACACCGATTTTTCCGGCGTGGTCTATCACGCGAGCTATCTGCGCTTCATGGAGCGCGGGCGCACCAACTACCTGCGGCTGATCGGCGCCGACCACCGCGCCATGTTCGAGCAGGCCGAAAAGGAGGCGCCCGGCTTTGCCTTCGTGGTGCGCCACATGAGCATCGATTTCAAGAAGCCAGCGCACATGGATGACGTGCTCGACCTCGTCACTGTCCCCGAGGAAGTGAAGGGCGCCTCGATCACGCTGCATCAGAAGGTGATGCGCGGTGAAGACCTGCTGGTCGAGGCGCATGTGCAGGTCGCCTTCGTTTCCGGTGGGCGCGCCCGGCCGATCCCAAAGCCGCTGCGCATCGCCATGAAGGCCGACCAGGAAACGGGCGGCGGCGCCTGACGGCGCGTGCTAACGTGGCCGCATCATGCCGGAACTTAATTTTGCATTGTTCGAGACGGCCATCGGCTGCTGTGCCGTTGTATGGAGCGGGCGCGGCGTCGCCGGCGTTCAGCTTCCCGAGGCGAGCGCGGCTGCGACGCGGGCACGCGTGCTGCGCCGCTTTCCCGCCGCTGGCGAAGCGCCGGCGCCGCCCAAAGTGCAGAACGTGATCGACGGCATTATTGCGCTGCTGCGGGGCGAGCCGAGGGACCTGACCGACGTGGCGATCGACAACGAAGGTACTCCGGAATTCAACGCTCGCGTCTATGCGGTCGCGCGCACGATTCCGCCGGGCCAGACGCTCACTTACGGCGAGATCGCGGGACGGCTGGGCGATCGCACGCTGGCACGCGAGGTCGGGACCGCACTCGGGCAAAATCGTACCCCGCTGATCGTGCCGTGCCATCGCGTGCTGGCCGCCGGCGGCAAGACCGGCGGCTTCTCCGCCAGCGGCGGTGTGGTCACCAAGCTGCGCCTGCTGACCATCGAACGCGCGCAGCCGGGCGGCCCGACGCTGTTCGATCGCCTGCCGTTGGAGGCTCCGCGCCGCCGCCGTGGCTGAAGCGGAAACTACCCGGTAACGACTCCTTAACCACAATCAGCGCCTTTAAGGGCGCTAACGCCCGGTATTGCGCCCTAGTTTGGCCAAGTTTCGCGGGGATTTCGTTAAGTCGGGACAGACGGGTTTTCGCGAGACATTCGGTTTTCGGTTGCGGGCGTGAGCGGGATCGCCGGACGCGCCCTTTTGTAACGACGATGATGCGCCGCGCCGGTGTAACCGACGAAGCCGGATAGCGGAGAGGACGTGCCCATGAATCCTGCCGATGTGGCACAGTCGGTGCTCCCGCTTACCTCCTCCGACCTCTCGCTGTTCACGCTGTTCTGGCACGCCCATTGGATCGTCAAGACGGTCATGGTCGGGCTGCTGGTCTGCTCGGTCTGGGTGTGGGCGATCGCGATCGACAAGACCGTGCTCTATTCCCGCACCCGCCGCGGCATGGACCGCTTCGAACAGACGTTCTGGTCCGGCCAGTCGCTGGATGAACTCTATCGCACGCTGTCGACGCGCCCGAACCATTCGATGGCGGCGCTGTTCGTGGCGGCGATGCGCGAATGGAAGCGCAGCTTCGAGGCGCCGACGCGCTCGTTTGCCGGACTGCAGATGCGGATCGAAAAGGTGATGGAGGTGACCATCGCCCGCGAGGTCGAGCGGCTGGAACGCCGCCTGCTGGTACTCGCCACCGTCGGCTCGGCCGGTCCCTTCATCGGCCTGTTCGGCACGGTTTGGGGCATCATGACCAGCTTCCAGTCGATCGCCGCCTCGAAGAATACCTCGCTGGCGGTGGTGGCGCCGGGCATCGCGGAAGCGCTGTTTGCGACCGCAATCGGCCTTGTCGCCGCCATACCGGCGACTATTTTCTATAACAAGTTCGCCTCCGAGGTGAACAAGCAGGCCCAGCGGCTGGAGGGGTTCGCCGACGAGTTCGCCGCCATTCTGTCGCGGCAGATCGACGAGCGCGGGTAAGCGCATGATCCCGAAAAGTGGAAACCGGTTTTCGGATAAGATCATGCGCAAGGAAGAGTAACCATGGCAGCCAATGCCGGTACGCCGGTCATCGGAAAAAGGCGGCGTCACCGCAGGTCGGTGATGAGCGAGATCAACGTCACGCCGATGGTCGACGTGATGCTCGTGCTGCTGATCATTTTCATGGTGTCGGCGCCGTTGCTCACGGTCGGGGTGCCGATCGACCTGCCGCAGAGCCAAGCCAAGAGCCTCGACCAGGATAAGGAGCCGCTCACCGTCTCGGTCAACGACAAAGGCCAGGTTTTCCTGCAAAATGCCGAAATTGACGTGAACGATCTGATCCCCAAGCTGCAGGCAGTGGCGGAGGCGCGCGGGGGCAACGAGGCGCGCGTTTACGTGCGCGGCGACAAGAAGGTCGATTACGGGACCATGATGAAGGTGATGGGGCGGCTGTCGGCGGCCGGCTTCCATAAGGTAGCCTTGGTCACCGAATTCGAGCAGGGCTCGAAAGCACAGTGATGAAGACGGCGTCAGCGATATCGACCGGGCTGCATGCGGCGGTGCTGCTGTGGGCGTTGGTGTCGTTTTCCGGCGAAACGTTCGAAGTCACGCCGGCGGAATCGCTGCCGGTCGACCTGGTAAGCGAGAAGGATTTCTCCGAGCTGACCAAGGGCGTCAAGCAGGCGCCCCAGCTCGATATGCCGAAACCCTTGGTCGAGAAGAAGGACACGCCGATCACGGCCGAGGAAATCATTGCCAAGCTGACCGAAAAGAAGGAGATCAAGGCCACGGCGGAAAAGACGCCGGAGCCGGAATCGCAACCACAGCCCGATCCTATCGCCGAGAAGATCAAGAAGCAGGACGACAAGAAGCAGGACGCCAAAACCCAGCCGCAGCCGCTGCCGCCGAAGAAGCCCGAGCGCAAACAGCCCAAGTTCGACGCCGACAAGATCGCCGCCCTGCTCGACAAGCGCGACCCGCAGCGCAATGCCGCCACCGGCGACCAGATCAATCCGTCGCCCTCGCTCGGCGCCGCGTCCGGCAACGCCTCCAAGCTGTCGCAATCGGAAATCGACGCGCTGCGCGCCCGGCTGATGGCGCTGTGGAATCCGCCGGTCGGCGCGCAGGATGCCGATCAGGTCCAGATCACCATTCGGATCAGGTTCAAGCGTGACGGAACCCTGGAAATCGGCCCGCAGGTTCTGACCAGCGGCAGTGGGGCCCGTTTTAATGCGATGCGCGACAGCGCCGTGCGCGCGGTCCTGGTCGGCCAGCCCTTCACCATGCTGCGCCCCGATCACTACGATACTTGGAAAGAAATGGACTTCACATTCGACACCAAAGAAATGTTCAACAATATTCCCGCCAGATGATCCATCGGATGAGCGACCGTCATTTCATGCTGAACCGCCGCCGTCTGCTGGCCGGCGCGGGCGCAGGCGCCTTGGCCGCGCTCGCGAGCCCGCCTGCCGGCGCGGTGCTGCGGCTCGAAATCACGCAAGGCAATGTCCAGCCGATGCCGATTGCGCTGCCCGACTTCCTGGCGGGCGCGCCGGCCGAAGGCGAGATCGCGCACAACGTCACCGGCGTCATCACCAACAATCTCCAACGCAGCGGGTTGTTCGCGCCGATCAACCCGCAGGCGTTCACCGAAAAGATCACCAACAGCGACGCCGTCCCGCGTTTTCCCGACTGGCGCGTCATCAACGCGCAGGCGCTGGTCACCGGCCGCATTACCCGGCAGACCGATGGACGGCTGAAGGCGGAATTCCGCCTGTGGGACGTGTTCGCGGGCCAGCAGCTCGACGGCAAGCAATATTTCACCACGCCCGACAACTGGCGGCGCATCGCGCATATCATCTCCGACGCGATCTACCAGACGCTGACCGGCGAGAAGGGCTATTTCGACAGCCGCATCGTGTTCGTGGACGAGACCGGCCCGAAGGAGCGGCGGGTAAAGCGGCTCGCCATCATGGATCAGGACGGCGCCGGCGTGCGCTACCTCACCCGCGGCGACGATCTGGTGCTCACCCCGCGCTTCAATCCCTCCACGCAGGAGATCACCTACATGTCCTACGGGCAGGGTGATCCGCGCGTCTATCTTCTCAACATCGAGACTGGCCAGCGCGAAATCGTCGGCAATTTTCCCGGCATGTCGTTTGCCCCGAGATTTTCGCCGGACGGCCAGCGGGTGATCATGAGCCTGCAACAGGGCGGCAATTCCAACCTGTTCGTGATGGACCTGCGCTCGAAATCGACGACGCGGTTGACCGACACGCCGGCGATCGACACCGCGCCGTGCTATTCGCCGGACGGCGCCCGCATCTGCTTTGAGAGCGACCGCGGCGGCACGCAGCAGATCTACGTGATGCCGGCGAGCGGTGGGCCTGCGCAGCGGATCAGCTTCGGCGAAGGCCATCATTCGACGCCGGTCTGGTCGCCGCGCGGCGACTATATCGCCTTCACCGGCCAGGCGCGCGGACAATTCTCCATCGGCATCCTCAAGCCGGACGGCTCGGGCGAGCGTGTCCTCACCGAGGGCTTCCACAATGAAGGGCCGACCTTTGCCCCGAATGGGCGGGTGCTCATGTTCTTCCGCGATCCCGGCAACGGCCCGTCGCTGTTTACGATCGACATCACCGGCCGCAACGAACTGAAGGTCCCGACGCCCAGTCTTGCGTCGGATCCGGCCTGGTCGCCGCTGTTGTCGTGAGCCGCATGAGCCCGAAAAGGGCTGCCCGGACGTGAATTGGGGCTTTTCGGAAAAGATCGTGCGCGGCCAAAATGTTGCGGACGGCGCCGGTTCCGCGTGATTAGATCAAGGGCTGGCGGTCGCAACGCCGCCTTAATTCACGGGCTTTTAACCATCAGAAACGGTTTACGGGGGTCAGACAGTTTTAGTGGTGCTGCACAGGTTCCATCAAGGTTGATGGAACGTTCGATTAACGAACGTGCTGTTAGACCAAAATGCTAGCTCCGGTCAGTGCGTGAGAATGGAGGCACCGGAATGATCGATATCAGTCAGATCCTACGCGGCGCCCGGCTCGCAGCCCTGCTTGCCGCGGCCCTGGCGATTTCGGCCTGCGCCAAACAGGGTGAGGACGCGCAAGCAAACGCGGCCGGCATGGCGACCCCCGGCAGCCAGCAGGACTTCGTGGTCAATGTCGGCGACCGCGTGTTCTTCGAAACCGACTCGTCCGAGCTGACGCCGCAGTCGCGCGCGACGCTGGACAAGCAGGCGCAGTGGCTTTCCAACTACAGCCAGTACAATCAATTCACCGTCGAAGGCCACGCCGACGAGCGTGGCACGCGCGAATACAACATCGCGCTCGGCGCCCGCCGCGCGCAGACGGTGCGCGACTATCTGATCTCGCGCGGCATCCAGGCGCAGCGCATGCGCACCATCTCCTACGGCAAGGAGCGGCCGGTGGCGGTCTGTAACGACATTTCCTGCTGGTCGCAGAACCGCCGCTCGGTCACGGTGCTCAACGCGAGCTCGTAAGGCGATCGCTAGCTTTGCCCCGAAACCGTCATGCCCGGCCTAGCGCCGGGCATCCACGTTTTTAGCCTGATTGGCCAGCAGGATGGCCGCTACAGGCCGCAGTCACAATTTCGACGCAGCCCGTCTTATGCTACCCATCTAGTGCCGATTGAAGGCCATTGGTCCCAGGTCACATGACGCGTTCCCGATATCGCATCCGCAGCGCCGCGCTGGCCGCGCTTCCCGTTCTGCTCCTGGCGAGCGCAGCGGCGGCGCAGGAGCAGCGCTCGTCGCCCAACTTCCTCGACAATCTCTTCAACCGCGGCGACCAGGGCGCGCCGCAGCGCCAAGGGCAGCGGAATCAAGTGGCGCAGGCCGACCCCGGCGAACTCTCGGTGCGGCTCGATCGGATGGAGAATACGCTGCGCCAGCTCACCGGCACCATCGAGCAATTGCAGTACCGCAATCAGCAGCTCGAGATGCAGCTCAAGCGCTTGCAGGACGACACCGAATACCGTTTCCAGCAAATGGGCTCGAAAGGCGGCGCAGCTCCGGGCGCTCCCAATGCGCCGCTGCCGCCGGCGGTAGCGCCCGGCCGCCGCGGCGACGTGTTCGACCCCGCGCAGCATCCGAACGCGCCCGGCGCCCCACGCACGCTCGGCGGCGGTGCGTCGGCCGCTGCCCCGATCCAGGAAGCGGCGAATGAGCCGCCGATTGGCGCTCCCGGCGGTCGCGCCGCCGGCGCTCCGCTCGATCTCAACGCCATGGCCGGCAATGCGCTCGGGCCGCCGCCTGCGCCAGTGGAAAATGCAGCACCAGGTTCGGTGCCGCAGTTGGCGTCGCAATCGCCGGCACCGGCGCCGCCGCCGCGCAATCCGGGCGCGGGCGGTGCGCAGATCGCGACGCTGCCGCCCACCGGTTCGCCGCAAGACGAATACGACCTGGCCTACGGCTATGTGCTGCACAAGGATTATGCCCTGGCCGAGCAGGCGTTCCGCGATTTCCTGGCGAAATATCCAAGCGAACGGCTGGTGCCGGATGCGCAATATTGGCTGGGCGAAAGCCTGTTCCAGCGTCAGCGCTATCGCGACGCCGCGGAATCGTTCCTGACGGTCTCGACCAAGTTCGAACACGCCGGCAAGGCGCCCGAACTCGTTGCTGCGCCTTGGCCAGTCGCTCGCCGCGCTCAATCAGAAGGAAGCGGCTTGCGCCACCTTGGCCGAGGTCGGGCGCAAATATCCGCGCGCTTCGGCGAAAGTGAAGCAGACCGTTGCGCAGGAACAGACGCGTGACCACTGTTGAGACCGCACCGGTCTCGGCCACGGACGCCAAATCTCTTTTCGCCGATCTCGAACATTGTCCTGCGTTGGTGCTGGCGATCTCCGGCGGTCCGGATTCGACCGCGCTGCTATGGCTCGCCGCGCGCTGGCGCAACGCGCTGCAAGCAAAGCCGAAGCTGATTGCGGTCACCGTCGATCACGGCTTGCGCGCCGAATCTAAGCGCGAAGCGGCGGGCGTCGGACGGCTGGCGCGCAAGCTTAAGATTGCGCACCGCATCCCGCGCTGGACTGGCAAGAAGCCAAGCACCGGGCTGCAACAGGCGGCGCGTGTGGCGCGCTACCGACTGCTCGCCGCCGTCGCGCGCAAGGCTCGCGCCTCGCACATCCTCACCGCGCATACGCTCGACGACCAGGCCGAGACCGTGCTGATCCGCCTGAGCCGGGGCAGCGGCGTCACCGGCCTGGGGGCGATGACGCGGATGACAAACCTGCCTGCAATTGGAGAGGGAGAGATCAAGCTCGTCCGCCCGCTGCTCGACATTCCGAAGTCGCGGCTGATCGCCACCTTGCGTGCGGCGAAAATTCCATTTGCCGACGATCCGTCCAACCGCGATCCGCGCTTCACCCGCGCGCGGCTGCGCGGCCTGATGGGCGAGCTTGCGCGCGAAGGTCTCGACGCCCGCAGGCTTTCGCTGCTGGCGCGCAGGCTCAAACGCGCCGATGCCGCGATCGAAGCCGCGGTCGATCGGGCGTTTGCCGAGCTGGCCGCGGAGTCGTCCGCGCCGCCATCGATCGTCTTCGATGCGATCGGCTATTTCAATCTGCCGGCCGAGATCGCGCTGCGCCTGATCGGCCGCGCCGTGGCCAAACTGGGCGACGAAGGTCCGGTCGAGTTGGCCAAGCTGGAGGCACTGAAAACGGCGCTCGATGCCGCCCAAGATTCTGGTCAAAAAACCGGCAAAGGCCGGTTTCGGCGCAGCCTGGCCGGTGCGATAGTGACGCTTGGGCCGCGCCAGATTGCGGTGGAAAAGGCGCCGCCCCGGCGTGGCAAGTCTTTAACCACACGCGGGCGTGGCAAAGCCAAGCGGCGAAAAGCACGCTAGAATACAGATTCGAGACCTTTCCATGTGAGGCTACGGTGCCTACATTGTGGCCAGGATAGACGTGAAGTCGCCACGAATTTTAGGCATAAAGCTAAAGGCCGCAGCGCCACGCGCGGCGGGTAAGGACGCCTGATGAACGCTAATCTTACGGAATTTCGCCCTCTGGGTGATTATCGTCCTGCTGCTGCTCGCGCTGTTCACGCTGTTCCAGAATCCCGGGCAGCGCACGACCTCGCAGGACATTTCATTCTCGCAATTGCTCAGCGAGGTCGATCAGGGCCGCGTGCGCGACGTGGTGATCCAGGGTCCGGAAATCCACGGCACCTTCGCCAACGGCACCAGCTTCCAGACCTATGCCCCGAACGATCCTGGCCTGGTGCAGAAGCTCTATGCCAAGGGCGTCTCGATCACCGCGCGGCCGCAAACGGACAATGTCCCGTGGTTCGTCTCGCTGCTGGTGTCGTGGCTGCCGTTCATCGCGCTGATCGGCGTGTGGATATTCCTGTCGCGGCAAATGCAAGGCGCGGGCGGCAAGGCGCTCGGCTTCGGCAAGTCGCGCGCAAAGTTGCTGGCCGAGGCGCATGGCCGCGTCACCTTCGAGGACGTCGCCGGCGTCGATGAGGCCAAGCAGGATTTGCAGGAGATCGTCGAATTCCTGCGCGATCCCGGAAAATTCCAGCGGCTGGGCGGACGCATTCCGCGCGGCGTGCTGCTGGTCGGGCCTCCGGGCACCGGCAAGACGCTGATCGCGCGCGCGGTCGCCGGCGAAGCCAATGTGCCGTTCTTCACCATTTCCGGTTCCGACTTCGTTGAAATGTTCGTCGGCGTCGGCGCCTCGCGCGTGCGCGACATGTTCGAGCAGGCCAAGAAGAACGCGCCCTGCATCATCTTCATCGACGAAATCGACGCCGTCGGCCGTCATCGCGGTGCCGGCTTGGGCGGCGGCAATGACGAGCGCGAGCAGACGCTCAATCAGCTGCTGGTCGAGATGGACGGCTTCGAGGCCAACGAAGGCATCATTCTCATTGCTGCCACCAACCGTCCCGACGTGCTCGATCCGGCGCTGCTGCGTCCCGGCCGCTTCGACCGCCAGGTGGTGGTGCCGAACCCGGACGTGGTCGGCCGCGAAAACATTCTGAAGGTGCATGTGCGCAAGGTTCCGCTCTCGCCCGACGTGAACCTGAAAACCATCGCGCGCGGCACGCCCGGCTTCTCCGGCGCCGACCTGATGAACCTCGTCAACGAAGCCGCCCTGATGGCGGCGCGCCGCAACAAGCGCATGGTGACGCAGGCCGAGTTCGAGGACGCCAAGGACAAGGTGATGATGGGCGCCGAGCGCAAGTCGCTGGTGATGACCGACGAAGAAAAGATGCTGACCGCCTATCACGAAGGCGGCCACGCCATCGTCGCGCTCAACGTCAAGGCCACCGATCCGGTGCACAAGGCCACCATCATTCCGCGCGGCCGCGCGCTCGGCATGGTCATGCAGTTGCCCGAGCGCGACAAGCTGTCGATGAGCCGCGAGCAGATGACCTCGCGCCTCGCCATCATGATGGGCGGACGCGTCGCCGAGGAAATGGTGTTCGGCCGCGAGAAGGTCACCTCGCGGTGCGGCCTCCGACATCGAGCAGGCGACCAAGCTCGCCCGCATGATGGTCACGCGCTGGGGCCTGTCCGACGCGCTCGGCACCGTGGCCTATGGCGAGAACCAGGACGAAGTGTTCCTCGGCTATCAGGTGTCGCGCCAGCAGAACATCTCGGAAGCGACCGCGCAGACGATCGACGCCGAGGTCCGCAAGCTGGTCGAGGCCGGCTATGCCGAGGCCACGCAAATCCTCACCGACAAGCGCGCCGATCTCGAAATTCTGGCCAAGGGCCTGCTCGAGTTCGAAATGCTGACCGGCGACGAGATCAAGGATCTGATCAACGGCAAACGGCCGGTGCGCGAGTCGGTGATCGAGCCGACCACGCCGCGCTCGTCGGCTGTGCCGCCGGCCGGCAAGCCGCGCCCGCGCCCCGACGCGCCGACCGGCGAAGTCGCGCCCCAGCCGCAGGGCTAAGTTTTCCATCATTTCTAGCGAACGCCCGCCCTGGTGGCGGGCGTTTTCATTTTGATCTCGATCAATGTGCCGGTGGTCGGCTTGGGGTTTGTTGATGTCGTGGGCGTCCTTTAATGGAGCGATCCAATGTCGCTAGGCCAACGAGACATCGGCGAAACGATCAGACGCGGCATTCTTGCCGGCGTAGCCGGCGGGCTTCGCCGAAATCGCCTGGGTTTCCTTGTATGCAGCCGTCACCGGCGGCAATGCCGCGATCTTGGCGCGCGGCGTGACCACGGCCGCCGGCGTGACCGCGCTGCTGCCGGCGTCGCCCGTCACGATGGGGATCGCCGTTCACATGATGCTTGCGGTCATGCTTGGTGTTGCGCTGGCCGGTCTGTGGCAGGCGCTGGCGCCAACACAGCGCGCGGGCAGCCTTTATGCGGTAGCGCTCGCGGCGCTTGCCGCGGTGTGGGCCATCAACTTCTTTGTGGTTCTGCCGGCGATCAGCTCGGCCTTCGTGCATCTGGTGCCCTATTCGGTGAGCCTGGTGTCGAAGCTGCTGTTCGGCCTCGCGGCCGCCGAGACATTGCGCCGCTGCGCGCTTGCCGGCGAGGCGAGAGTGGCGGCATTGGTCCGCGTCCGGGCCATTCGCAAACCGTAACGTCCGCGCGCCTCTTAATCCGCCTCATCCTGAGGAGCCCGCGTAGCGGGCGTCTCGAAGGATGGGGCGGCCCCATGCTTCGAGACGCGCTCTGGGAGCGCTCCTCAGCATCAGGCCGAGAGAGGCCGTGTGCTAATCTCTCGCCATGCCCCTGCAAAATCGCGTCGATCCGTTCGGAGAATTGTTCGTAAATCCCGCGCGCGGATTGCTGATGGGCAATCGCGGCGGGCGGTTGCACGACGAGCACCGCAAGTTGACGGCTCGGCGCTGGGTCTCGCGCGCCTGGATTTGCTGCAAGCTTGAGTTCAACGACCGCCATCGCGATGTGTGGGGCGACGGCTATTCCGAACTGTTCTTCCTCGACGAGGTGACGGCGTTGGCCGCCGGCCATCGCCCCTGCTTCGAATGCCGGCGCAAGGATGCGGAGAATTTCGCCGCGCTGTTTTCCGGCAAGACGCGCCGCGCCCGCGCCGCCGCGATGGACAAAGTGCTGCACGCCGAGCGGCTCGACGGCAAGGCCAAGCGCAGTCACCGGCGCATGATCGACACGCTTCCCGACGGCGCCATGATCGCGCTTCGCGATGATGTCTTCGCCGTGCGGGGAAAAAGCCTGCTGCGCTGGACGCCGTCGGGCTACGCGGACGCGACGCCGCGCCCGCGCGGGATCACGGCCGATGTGCTCACGCCGCCGTCGATGCTTGCCGTGCTGGCCAAAGGCTTCCCGCCGCTCTGGCACCCGAGCGCGCGGTAAAGAGCATGATCCCGAAAAGTGGGAACCGGTTTTCGGAAAAGATCATGCTTAAATAAAAATGCTCTACGCCGGCTCGATCGGGCTCGGCGGCACCGTCTTGGTGGTGCGCGTCCAGGCGGTGGCGACGATGGTGGCCATGATCGCCAGCATGACGACGACCATCGCGACGCAGGCCGGCCAGCCGGCGAGCGTCCAGGCAATGCCGCCCAAGGCGGCGCCGAAGCTGCCGCCGAGATAGAAGCTCGTCACATACAATCCAACCGCGGACGAGCGTCCGGCTTGCGCAGTGATGGTGACATAGCCGGTCGACACCGCCTGGCACAGCAGCCCGCAGCCGGCGCAGATCGTCAAGCCGAGCAGGATCGCCCACAGCGGCCCCAATAGCGTCAGCGCAATTCCCAAAATCCACACGCCGATACTGCCGATCATGAAGTGCCGGCGGCCAATGCGGCCGACAACCCATCCGGTCATCGGCGTGAGTGCGGTGCCGACCAGATAGACCACGAAGATCGTGCCGAGCGCGCTGGGCGAAAGATTGTACGGTTCGGCCGCAAGCCGAAAGCTGACATAGGTGAAGGTGGCGATGAAGTTGAACAGCACGCCGAAGCCGACGGCGTAGGTCGCGATCAATTGTGGGTTACGGAAATGCCGCAGCATCTGCTTGCCCGATGCGATCAATCCTTCCGAGCGCACGAATCTTCGCTCGCGCGGCAGCAGCACCGATATCGCGAGCGCGCCGGCGACTGTTGTCAGCGCGAGCGCGACGAAGGCGTAACGCCAGCCAATGACGTCGGAGAGGATGCCGGTGACGAAACGTCCGCTGAAGCCGCCGAGGCTTGCGCCTGAGGTATAGGCGCCGACCGCCGCCGTCGCCTCGTGCGGCGGCCATTCCTCGCCGATATAGGCGATGGTGACGGCGAAGATCGGCGGCAGCACCAGCCCCTGCACGAAACGCCAGAAGATCAGCGCCGACAGCGTCGGCGCCATCGCCGCCATGATGGTCGGCACCGCCAGCACCAGCATGGCGGTGACGATGACGCGCTTGCGGCCGAGCACGTCGGCCACGGTGCCGGTGAACGGCGCGGTCAGCGCCACGGCCAGCGTGCCGGCGGTCATGATGGTGGAAATTTCCGCGGCGCCGGCGCCGAATTCCGCCGACAGCAACGGCAGGATCGCCTGCGGCGAATAAAGATTGATGAAGGCGCAATAGCCGGCAAGCCCGACCGCCAGCCGGCGCACGGCGAAATTTCGGCTGGTCACGGCTGTCACCGGTTTTCGGAAAAGATCATGCGCAAGCAAAATGCATTGGTTTTGCGGTGGCCGCCAAGGGGGCGGGCGGCGGAGCAGCGGGTCGCCGGATGCATGGCTGCCTTATCGAGTTCCGAGCGCCAGCCCTGGCGCGGCGCAGGGTGTCGGCCGGGCTCGCCGGAAGCGTCGACTGCAAGCCAATCGATCGCGCCCAGATCGTATTGTTCCTGCGCCATGGCGACCGCGGTGCCGGCATCGGAAGCGTCGCCCTTGCGCGTGCCGACGCGGGCGAGGCGCCTTGCCAGATCCGCGGTCAGGAACAGCCCGTGGAATGCGGCGCCGGAGGCCGCTTGCGCGATCGCCGTGCGTTCATCCGCGTTGGCAAACACCGCGTCGACGATCGCCGAATGGCCGGCGGCGAGCACGCGGCGCGCCCTCTCGCCGAGCGCAACATAGACCTGCGCGGTGACGCCGGGACCGTAGGCGGATTCCGGCAGGCGGTTGGTCTCAGGCACGCCGAACAAGGCTTTGCGCTCGATGTCGCTGCGCAAAATCACCGCGCCCGGTTCGGGGAGAAGGTCGGGGGCAAGCGCGCGCGCGAGCAGCGACTTGCCGGTTCCCGACAAGCCGCCGACCGCCACCAGCACCGGCTTGGCGGGCAGCAAGAGCTTTTGCGCGAGCGCGAAATAGTCGCGCGCGCTCTGCTCGGTCTTGTTGCGCGCGTCGTCGCGCGTCCGCCTCGCCGCGCTGACCTTGGCGCGGATCGCCGCGCGCAATGACAGGAACAGCGGCAGCGCGGCCAGCGCATCGAGATCCGCCGCGCGCCGCGTCTCATTGAGATAGCAATTGAGCACGATATTGGCCGCAGGTCTTAAGCCGCGCTCGATCAGGTCCATCAGCAGGAAGGCGAGATCGTACAGCACGTCGCCGGTGGCGATCGCCGGGTCGAATTCGATGGCGTCGAACAGCGTAGGCTGGCCGTCGAGCAGCACGATATTGCCGAGGTGCAGATCGCCGTGGCATCGCCGCACCAGCCCTGTGCGTTCGCGTGCCGCCAGCAGCGAGCGCGCCCGTTCGAGCGCGGCACGCGTCGCCGCGGTAAGCGCGGCGACCGCTTGCGGCGGAAACAGTTCGGGTGATGCGCGCAGCTCCACATCGTTCTGCGCGATGATCTCGGCGAGTTCGTCGATAAAGCCGGCGGCTGTGACCACCGGCGCTACCGCATGCGCCCGCGCCACCGCGCGCGCCAGTGCATCGGCGAGCGCGTCGTCAATCCGCCCGGCCTCGGCCAGATGGTCGAGTGTCTGCGTCTCGTCGAAACGCCGCATCTCGACCGCCCATTCCACCGGCTCACCGGCGCCGCCGATCGCGAGACGGCCGTCGGGCGCCCGCGTGATCGCCACCACGCGCCGGTAGATTGCCGGCGCATAGGCGCGGTTGACCTCGATCTCGGCCGCGCAGGCAGCCTTGCGTTTCGCCAAGGTCGAATAATCGAGAAACGGAAAGCGCACCGCGCGCTTGATCTTGAAGGCGCGCTCGCCCGCCAGGAATACCGTCGCGGCGTGGGTATCGATCCGCTTCACCGGCGCGCCGGCATGGCTCGCAGGCTGTCCAAGAAAATCGATCACCGCCTGTTGCGAGGTCTCGGCTGGGCTCATGGGTGCGTCATCATCGGTGTGCTAAGACATCGCCGGGCTGATCCAGATCAATACGCGCCTCGGCCGGATACGGCTATGATAGCTCGCGTCAATCGAGCCCTACGAGGGAGACCCTTCCGTGACCACGCTGCCGCATACCTTCAAGCGCATCAGGATGAATCTCGCCCGCTCCAAGGAGTTCCCGCAGGGCTCGGCGAAGCATGGTTACGAATTCGTCGCCCCGCTCGACGGCAACGGCCATATCGACGTGAAGCTCTGGCAAAGCAATCGCGAGCATTGCCGCGTGCGCCGGTTCTGGGCCGGCGAGGACGACGAGATCGGCGTCCTGGTGCACAAGCCGGGCGGACCCGAGCACGCGCGCTGGGTGTTCGATTACGACCAGACCGCCGAGGACGACGACGAGAGCGGCTATCGCTTCGGCGCGCACGCGTTCCGCCCGGGCGAATATGTCTCTATCCGCAACGAAGATGGCGAGATGCACACCTACCAGGTCGCCTCGGTCGAGCCCGCGACCTGAAGCGGCTCCCGCGCCGTCCGCACAGCATCCTTGCGCTGGAAGTCTATTGACCGCCACGCCGCAGGCCGGAAGAGTGCGCGCATCGCCGCAACCCAAGCGGCCATTCCCAGGGGAGGAGCTCAGTGCTCATCGACCATCGTACCTATCGCATTCTGCCGGGCCGGGTGCCTGCGCAGCTCGACCTCTACAGCAAGCTCGCCTATCCGGTGCAGCTCCGCTACATGGGCGAGCCGCTTTGTTATTTGGTTGCCGAAAGCGGCGCGCTCAACACACTGGTGCATGCCTGGGTCTATGAGAGCGCGGCCGACCGCGAGCAAAAGCGCGCCAAGATGATGCAGGATCCGGACTGGAAGGTTTTTCTCAGCGAGAATGCCAAGGCCGGCAATGTCGTCGAGCAGACCACCAGCCTGATGACGCCTGCGCCATTCGCGCCGAAGATTCCGATGCCGAAAATCGTGCGCTGAGCTGAAGCGGGGCAGATCGATGCGCGGCAACGACGGCACACGGACCGGCGGCGAAATCCTGGTCGACCAGTTGGCGATCCACGGCGTGCGCCACGCCTTCTGTGTGCCGGGCGAAAGCTATCTTGCCGCGCTCGACGCTTTCCATGACTGCGACATCGCGCTCACCGTCTGCCGGCACGAGAGCGCGGCCGCGATCATGGCCGAGGCGTTCGGTAAGGCGACCGGGCGCCCCGGCATCTGTTTCGTCACGCGCGGGCCGGGCGCCACCAATGCCAGTGCCGGCATCCATATCGCGCGCCAGGATTCCTCGCCGATGATCGTGTTCGTCGGCCAGGTCGGGCGGGCGATGCGCGATCGCGAGGCGTTCCAGGAACTCGACTACCGCGCGGTGTTCGGCACCATGGCCAAATGGGCGACGGAAATCGACGATCCTGCGCGCATCCCGGAACTGGTGTCGCGCGCCTTCCACACCGCCTGCAACGGGCGCCCCGGGCCGGTGGTGATTGCGGTCCCTGAGGACATGCTCAGCGAACGCGCGGTGGTGCCGGACGCTTCAGCGTTCGAACCGGTGGAGACCTGGCCGGGCCTCACCGACATGAGCCGCCTGCAAAAACTGTTGTGGGCCGCAAAACGCCCGGTCGTGCTCGTCGGCGGCAGCCGCTGGTCGGAAGCAGCTTGCGCCGCGCTGATGCGCTTTGCCGAGCGCTTCGTGCTGCCCGTGGCCACCACCTTCCGCCGCGGACATTTGTTCGACGCGCTGCACCCCTGTTATGCCGGCGATCTCGGCATCGGGCCGAATCCCAAGCTGCTGGCGCGCGTGAAAGGCGCCGATCTGGTGCTGCTGATCGGAAGCCGTCTCAGCGAAATGCCATCGCAGAGCTACACGCTGTTCGACATCCCCGAGCCGCAGATGACGCTGGTGCATGTGCACCCGGGCGCGGAGGAACTCGGCCGCGTCTATCATCCCGCTCTCGCGATCCATGCCGCGCCGACCGCGTTCTGCTCGGCGCTGGAAGGTTTGCAGCCGCCGAACGAAATTGCGTGGCGCGGCGAGAGCGATACCGCGCACGCCGACTATCTTGCGTGGACCGGGAAGGCAACGCCGCAGCCGGGCGCGGTCAATCTCGGCGAGATCATGGTGTGGCTGCGTGAGAATTTGCCACCGGATGCGATCCTGACCCAGGGGGCCGGCAATTTCTCCGCCTGGGTTCACCGCTTCTACTACGTGCGCAAGTTTGGCGGCCTGGTGGGCGCGACTTCCGGCTCCATGGGCTACGGCTTTCCGGCGGCGCTGGCGATGAAGATCCTGCACCCCGAACGCGCGGTGGTGTGCATCGCCGGCGACGGCGATTTCCTGATGACGGGCCAAGATTTCGCCACCGCGGTCCAATACAAATTGCCGGTGATCGTTGTCATCGCCGACAACGGTCTTTACGGCACCATCCGCATGCACCAGGAGCGCGACTATCCCGGCCGCGTGGTCGCGACCGAACTGCGGAATCCGGACTTCGTCGCCTACGCCTTGGCGTTCGGCGGCTACGGCGCGCTGGTGGAGAAGACCGCCGATTTCCCCGCCGCTTTCGCCGCGGCGCAGGCGAGCGGCAAGCCCTCGATCATCCATCTCAAGATCGATCCGGAAGCGATCACGCCGGGCGCGACGCTCACCGGCATCCGCGACAAGGCGCTCGCCGGCGGCGGCAAGACGGGCACGCACCGTGGTTGATTCCCGCTAGTCATTGCGGCTGCTGCGTAGCACTTGCAATTTTTGAGTGAATCACCATTCACTCGTTCCCGTGCCTTATCGCCGCACTGACAACGTGGTTCGCCGGCTGGCCGAGCGCGAGCAGGCGATCCTCGATGCCGCCGCGGCCATCGCCGCCACGGGCGGCATGGGGGCGGTGCAAATCGCCGCGGTCGCCGGGCACGCCGGAATCGCCGCCGGTACCGTCTATCGCTACTTCCCGTCCAAGACCGATCTGGTTGCCGAGCTGGTTGCCGCCGTCGCCGGCCGCGAGCTCGATGCCATGAAGGCCGCGGCGGATACCGCGCCCGGGCCGCTGTCGGCGCTGGCCGCCTGCATCGCCACCTTCGCCGCCCGCGCGCTCAACGAACGGCGGCTCGCCTGGGCGGTGATCGCCGAGCCGGTCGACGCGGCGGTCGACGCCATGCGGCTCGATTTCCGCCAGTCGCTCGCCGCCGAACTGGAGACGCGCATCAAGACCGCGATCGAGGGCAACCATCTGCCCGAGCAAGACGCGCGCATCGCAGCCCCGGCTATCGTCGGCGCGCTGATGGAAGGGCTGATCGGACCGCTGGCGCCGCCGCATGACGATGACGCGGCAGGCAGTCGCGAAGCGGTGCAGACCGCGACGCTACTGGCGCTGCGCGCGCTCGGCGTGGTCGATGCGCGCGCCCGCGGCCTGGTGGCGCAATGCGTGCTGCCGCTGATGGAAAAAACGTCGTAACGCTTGCCGAAATTTCAGGACGTGAGCGCCGGCACCTCGGCGAGCGGCAGCGTCACCCGCTTGACGCCGCGCTCGCCAGCATCATCGCTGCTGTGGAAGCCAAGCTCGGCGCACATCTGAAGCATGGTGGCATTTTCCGCCAGTACCTGCCCATGCACGGTCTTGAGCCCCTTCTGCTTGGCGTAGGTGATCATGTGCTTCATCAGCAACCAGCCGAGGCCGTGGCCCTTGAGGTGAGAGCGCACCAGAATTGCGAATTCGCTGCTCTCGCCGCCGGGGTCGTCATGCAGCCGCACCACGCCGAGCATGCGCCCGCTTGCCTGCTCGATGGCGATGAACGCCATCGCATGGGCGGGATCGTAGTGGATGAGCTTGTCGATCAGCTCGTGGCTCACCTCGCGCATCGGCGCAAAGAAGCGCAGCCGCAGATCCTCGCGCGTCACCTCGGCCAGAAAATCCGGATAGAGCGCGGCATCCTCGACCTTGAGCGGACGCAGCAGCACCTGCGCTCCATCGCGCAATTCGACTTGGCGTTCGTGCATGCCGTTGCCTCTGTCCGCTCGTTCCCGCGAAAGCGGGGACCCAGAGCCAAGCAATTTTACAATCGCGGCCATTTTAGCTGGATCTTCGCTTACGCCGGAATGGGCGGGTGTGGTGACCGGTTAATGCGACATCAGCACCGGCACCGTCATCGACTCGAGCAGGCCGCGGGTGACGCCGCCGAGCACGAATTCGCGCAAACGCGAATGACCGTAGCCGCCCATGACGATCATATCGGCGCTCGAATCCGCCGCGTAAGACAGGATGGTGGAAGGCACATCGATGTCCGGCGAGGTGATGCGCTTGACGTCCACCTTCAGCCCGTGGCGAGCGAGATGCTGGCCGAGATCGGCGCCGGCAATTTCGTCGCTCTTGGGCTTGCCGGCGGACACCATGACGATCTCCACCTGCTTGGCCTTTTTCAGGAACGGCAGGGCGTCAGCAATGGCGCGGGTGGCGGCGCGGCTGCCGTCCCAGCACAGCATGACGCGATCGAGCTTCAAGCCCGCTTTCTGGATGAATGGCACGAAGATCACCGGCCGGCCGGATTCAAACAGCACGCCTTCGTCCACCACCTCGTCGGGGAGCGACTTTTGCCGCCCGGCCTGCCCGACCACGACCAGGTCGAAGCGCCGTCCCAGACGGCCGAGCCGGTCGGCGGCGCCGGAAATGCTGGTGGTCATGATGAGGCTCTCCGCCGAGACGCCGGCGCGCTTGGCGGCCTGCTCAAAGCGGGCGGTCGCGGTGCGCGCTTTTTTATTTGATTCCGCGATTTGGGATTCGATGATTTCCGGCGGTATGCCGCCCATCACGGTGCCGGGGATGATCGGCTCATAGGCGAAGGCGACACCAAGCACATGCGCTTTGAAGGTGTCCGCCACCGACACCGCGAAATCGCCGGCCGGATCGTGGGCGCCCAGCCCGAGGTTGACGACAATATCCTTGATCATGACTGCAAATCTCCTGAATGAGCTAGCGCATGATCCCGAAAAGTGGGAACCGGTTTTCGGATAAGATCATGCGCACAGAATAGCTCGACCATCCCATGATGCCAGCCACCGCCGACGCGGCCTTGACCAAGGTCAAAAGCCTGATCGTGCCTCTTCGTTCCGCCGTTAAACCGGCAATTGTGCCAAAGCGCTCACTTCTTATTGCCGTCTGGGCCGAACTGCTTGAGATAGGCCCAAAGATCGCCGGCTTCCTTCTCGTTCTTGATGCCGGGGAAGATCATCTTGGTGTTCGGGATCTTGGCGCGCGGGTCCTTGATGTAGTCCTTGAACGCCGCCTCGCCCCAAGTGATGCCGGAATTCTTGTTGGCGTCGGAATAGCTGTAGTCCGCAACGGAGCCGGAATGACGGCCGTCGAGGCCGTTGAGCATGGGCCCCACCTTGTTCTTCGCCCCTTCGCCGATGGCATGGCAGGGGAAGCACTTCTTGAACGATTGCTCGCCCGCGGCCACGTCCTGCGCTTGTGCCGTCTGTATCATCGCGGCCAAAGCCACCGCCGCCGCCAGTATCGATTTCATCCGTTAGCTCCCCTTGTGACGTTTCGTCGCCGCCCACGGACTAATGCCCCCGGCATGGCCCGGTTCCGAAGGCTTTTGCGCAGCCCTATGTGTCATACGTCAAATGGCTGGTATCGTCGCAGCGCATGATCCCGAAAAGTGGGTACCGGTTTTCGGATAAGATCATGCGCGAGCAAAATGTTAGGCAGAACTCTGCTTCAGCCTGAACGGGTCGGACACGAACGGCTGGGAGTTGCAAATGTCGGTGCGGATGCCCGAGGCGGACGGCGCGGTGCTGGCGCGGCGCGAGCGTATTGTCGCCGCCTTGCGCACCATCGTACCGGGCGAGGGCGTGATCGCCAGCGAGCGCGAGATGCGCCCGTTCGAAAGCGACGGCCTGACAGCCTACCGCCAGCTTCCCATGGTGGTGGTCTTGCCGGACACGACCCAGCAGGTAGCGGAAGTGCTGCGCTATTGCCACGCCGAGGGCATCAAGGTGGTGCCGCGCGGGGCCGGTACCTCGCTCTCCGGCGGCGCGCTGCCGCTCGAGGACGGCGTGCTGCTCGGCATGGCCAAGTTCAATCGCATCCGCGACATCGACTTCGACAACCGCGTCGTGGTGGTGGAGCCGGGCGTCACCAATCTCGCGGTCAGCAACGCGGTCGCCCATGCTGGCTTCTATTACGCGCCCGATCCGTCCTCGCAGATCGCCTGCACCATCGGCGGCAACGTGGCGGAGAATTCCGGCGGCGTGCATTGCCTGAAATACGGCATGACCACCAACAACGTGCTTGGCTGCGAACTGGTGCTGATGAATGGCGAGGTGTTGCGCATCGGCGGCAAGCATCTCGATGCCGGAGGCCTTGACCTGCTCGGGCTGATCAACGGCTCGGAAGGTCTGCTCGGCGTGGTCACGGAAGTGACTGTGCGAATCCTGCAAAAAGCCGAATGCGCGCGCGTCGTGTTGGTCGGATTTCCTTCATCGGAAGATGCCGGCGAATGCGTATCGCAAATCATCGGCGCCGGCATCATCCCCGGCGGCATGGAGTTGATGGACAAGCCTGCGATCCATGCGGTGGAGCAATTCGTCCATGCCGGCTATCCGCTCGACGTCGAGGCGCTGCTGATCGTCGAGGTCGATGGGCCGCAAGCCGAGGTCGATCACCTGATTGGGCAAATTGAGTGGATTGCAGAGAAATGCCACGCGGTATCGTGCAAGGCCTCGACAACTGAAGAGGAGCGGCTGCTGTTCTGGTCCGGCCGCAAGGCGGCATTCGGCGCAATGGGGCGCATTTCGCCGGATTACTTCTGCATGGACGGCACCATCCCGCGCGCCAAGTTGCCGCTGGTGCTCAAGCGCATGAAGGAAATGTCGCAGAAATACGGTCTACGCGTCGCCAATGTGTTCCATGCCGGCGACGGCAATCTGCATCCGCTGATCCTCTACGACTGCCAACAAGCCCGGCGAGGTCGAAACCGCCGAACAGTTCGGCGCGGAAATCCTGAAACTCTGCGTCGAGGTCGGCGGCGTGCTCACCGGCGAGCATGGCGTCGGCGTCGAGAAGCGCGACCTGATGGGCGTGATGTTCTCCGAGATCGATCTCGACGCGCAGCAGCGGGTTAAATGCGCCTTCGACGAGAAGGGCCTGCTCAATCCCGGCAAGGTGTTCCCCAAGCTGCACCGCTGCGCCGAGCTCGGCCGCATGCACATTTCCGGCGGCAAGCTGCCGTTCCCGGATATTCCGAGGTTCTGAGCATGATCCCGAAAAGTGTGAAGCGGTTTTCGGATAAGATTATGCTCAAGCAATAAAGAGTAATTATGCGGTTCGGTCTGTTCTGTTCTCCAAAAGTCGACAGCGGCGAGCTTGGTCCGGAAACCGGCCAGGGCTTTCGTGACTATCTTGACTTCAATGTCGAGGCCGAGGCGCTCGGCTTTCATTCGAGCTTCTCGTCTTCTATAAAATCTTCGCTGACGAAGTAGTCGTGCTTCGCGTCGTGCATGGTGCGCGGAAAGAGCCCTGGGAAAACTTGTGACCGACATCCTGAAACCCCGCGACGCCAAGGAGGTCGAGGACGCCGTGCGCTGGGCGCTCGGCAACGACAAGGCGTTGGAACTGGCTGGGCAGGGCACCAAGCGCGCCATCGGCCGGCCGAGCCAGACCGATTTGACGCTCGACCTGTCGGGCTTGTCCGGCGTCACGCTGTACGAGCCGGCGGAACTGGTGCTCTCGGCCAAAGCCGGCACGCCGCTCGCCGAGATCGAGGCGCTGCTTGCCAAGAACAACCAGGAGCTCGCCTTCGAGCCGATGGATTATGGTCCGCTGTTTGGCCTCGAAGCCGGCAAAGGCACCATCGGCGGCGTGATCGCGGCCAATCTGTCCGGCCCGCGCCGCATCAAGGCTGGCGCCGCGCGCGACCATTTCTTGGGCGTCACCGCGGTCACCGGCCGCGGCGAGACCATCAAGTCCGGCGGCCGCGTGGTGAAGAACGTCACCGGCTACGACATGTGCAAGGTGATCGCCGGCTCCTGGGGTACGCTCGCCGCCATGACCGACGTGACCGTGAAAGTGCTGCCCAAAGCGGAGACGGAAGCGACCGTGATCGTCACGGGCCTCGACGACGCGCGCGCGACCGCCGCGATGGCCGCCGCCATGGGCTCGGCTTTCGATGTCTCCGCCGCCGCCCATCTGCCCGACCATGTCGCGTCCTGGTTCGATGGCCTGCCCAAGCCGGAAGCCAGCACCATTCTCCGGCTGGAAGGCTTCGCGCCGTCGGTCAAACACCGCAAGGAGACACTCGCAGCGCTGATGAAGGCGTTCGGCCCGGTGGCGCTGCTCGATGAAAAAGACTCGCGTGCGCTCTGGCGCGGCGTTCGCCAGGTCAAGCCATTCGCCGTGGACGCGGCGCGCGAGCGGCCGCTATGGCGGATCTCGGCCGCGCCCAGCATGGGTCATGCGATCGCGGCGCAGATCACGCCGGCGGCGCAGATGTTCTACGACTGGGCCGGCGGGCTGCTTTGGTTGGCGATGCCGTTTGTCGACGAGCCGGATGCGGCCTCGATCCGCGGCGCGGTCAAGAGCCTTGGCGGCCACGCCACGCTGGTGCGCGCGCCCGCCGCGGTGCGCGCCTCGGTCGATGTGTTCGAGCCGGAGGAGGCGGGTTTGGCCGGTTTGAGCAAGCGCGTGAAGGAGGGCTTCGATCCCAAGGGCGTGCTCAATCCCGGCCGCATGTGGGCGGGGGTGTGAGCAGCATGCAAACCTCGTTCTCCATCGCCGCACTCGCCGATCCGCAGAACGCCTCCTCGGAGAAAATCCTGCGCGCCTGCGTGCATTGCGGTTTCTGCAACGCCACCTGCCCGACTTATATGCTGCTCGGCGACGAGCTCGATGGTCCGCGCGGGCGCATCTACCTGATCAAGGAGATGCTCGAGCACAGCCAGCCGGCGACGCGTGAGGTGGTCAAGCATATCGACCGCTGCCTGTCGTGCCTGGCCTGCATGACCACCTGTCCCTCCGGCGTGCATTACATGCATCTGGTCGATCACGCCCGCGAGCACATCGAGAAGACCTATAAGCGTCCGCTGTTCGACCGGGCTTTGCGCGCGCTGCTCGCGCGCGTGCTGCCCGATCCGGCGCTGTTTCGGCTGGCGGTGGTGATGGGGCTGATCGCCAAGCCGCTGGCGCCGGTGCTGCGCGCCTTCGGCCTGCGCCGGATGGCGGCTATGCTGGCGCTCACGCCCGGCCGCAAACCGGCCCCGCCGGCCGAGCGTACCGGCAAGGTCTACCCGGCGCTTGGTGTCCGCCGCGGCCGGGTGGCGCTGCTGTCAGGCTGCATCAATCCGGTGATTTCGCCCGCCACCGACGAGGCGGCGATCCGCCTGCTCAACCGGCATGGCGTCGAGGTGGTGGTCGCCCAAGGGGAGGCCTGCTGCGGCTCGCTGCTCCACCATATGGGCCGTGAGGACCAGGCGCTGGCCCAGGCCCGCAACAATATCGACGCCTGGAACGCCGAAATCGGGGGTGGCGGGCTTGACGCCATCCTGACCACGGTTTCCGGCTGTGGAACTACGGTCAAGGATTATGGGTTTATGCTGCGTACGGATTCGGCCTATGCCACGAAAGCAGCACGCATTTCCGCCCTCGCCAAGGACGTGACCGAGTACCTGACAAAGCTCAATTTGAAGGCAGGGCCTCCGCCCGCCCGTCTTACGGTGGCCTATCATTCGGCCTGTTCGCTGCAACACGGGCAAAAGGTGGTGCGGGAGCCGAAAGAATTGCTTTTAAAGTTCGGCTTCGTGGTCAAAGATGTGCCGGAGGGGCATTTGTGTTGCGGCTCGGCGGGCACCTACAACATCCTCCAGCCGGAGCTGGCGGAGAGGTTACTGGCCCGCAAGGTCGCTAACATCGAACCGCTTCAGCCGGATGTGATCGCGGCCGGCAATATCGGCTGCATCACGCAGATTGCGGGCGGCACCGCCATCCCGGTCGTCCATACGGTCGAGTTGCTCGACTGGGCGACCGGCGGCCCGGTGCCGGAACAGCTGGCGGAGTTGGCGGGCCTGGAGCCTGCGGCCGCGGCGGCGGGCTAGGGAATTCGGGCTGCGGTGAGGGACCGGGGCCTCAAGTGTGGGCAAAGTTTTGGTTGAACCGATCAGGAGAACGATCATGGCGAAGCGGAAAAAGAAATCGAAGGCGAAGAAATCCAAGAAGGCGAAACGCGCCGCCCCGGCGCGCAAGAAGAAGGGGATGAAGAAGGCGGCGAAGAAGAAAACGGCGAAGAAGAAGGCGGTAGCGAAGAAGCCGGCGCCGATGGCCGCGCCAAGGCCGGCGCCGATGGCGCCGCCGCGGCCAGCGCCCGCTCCAATGGCTCCGCCGAGGCCGGCACCGATGTCTTCGCCGCCATCGTCGCCGTCGTCATCGCCCACAACGTCGCCGCCGACAAATCCATTCGGCGGCGGGTTCGGCGGCGGACGCAACAACGACACTCATTAAGACGGACGAGCCGGTCGCCCGGACTGATGAATTTTAGACACGGCGGACGAACATCCGCCGCGTCATTTCGTTTGCCGTTCACGCACATGTTGTGCTTTGCGGCCGTGCCCACGCGCCAAGCTTAACGCGTCCTTAAGCCTGTGCGGCCGGTCTGCGTAAGGAAATAGTTACCGTGGGCTCGCTAGGATTTCCCGGTTCTCGGCAAACCGCGGGAGTTCCAGGTGGACGTCATTGTCAGCGGGCTGCTGCGAAATCTTCAGCACCTCTATGACGTGCTGTTCTCGGTCGGCTCGCAACTGTCGCTGACCTCGCTCGCCAGCGCGTTCCTGATCGCATCCGCTTTTCTGATCTACCGGCGCATGCACAAAGGCCGGCGCATCCGGCTGCGCGTGCTGATGCGCGCGTTGTTTCCCCGCCGCATCCTGAAGAGCCCGTCGAGCGTCACCGACTTCGGTTATTTCCTGTTCAACACCTTCGTCTATGGCGGCATCTTCGGCATGGCGGCGGTGTCCTACCAGTTCCTCACCAATGCGGTGATCGGCGGCCTGGTGTTTGTCATCGGCGAGCCGTCGCCCTCGGGCCTGCCGGTGTTCGTCACCCGCTCCGCGATCACGGTGATGCTGTTCCTGGCCTATGAGCTGGGCTACTGGATCGACCACTATCTTAAACATCGGGTTCCGGTGCTGTGGGAACTGCACAAGGTGCATCACACCGCCGAAGTCTTGAGCCCGCTCACTTCGTTTCGCATGCACCCATTCGACACGTGGATCTTCGGCAACATCCTGGCGGTGACCGCCGCGCTCGCCAACGGCGTCGCCAGCTACCTGTTCGGCGACACCACCTATCAATACGCGCTGTCCGGCACCAACATCATCCTGGTGATCTTCATCCACGTCTATGTCCACCTGCAGCACACCCATCTCTGGATATCGTTCCGCGGCTGGCTCGGCCGCATCTTCATCAGCCCCGCGCATCATCAGGTCCACCATTCGACCAATCCGGTCCACTTCAACAAGAACCTGGGAAGCTGCTTGGCGATCTGGGATTGGCTGTTCGGAACCTTGCACGTCCCAAGCAAGAGCCGCGAGAAGCTGACCTTCGGCGTCGAGCCGGCTTACGCCGACGCCCACACCATCACCGGCGAATTCCTCTCGCCGATCGGTCGCGCCTTCGGCGCCATGGTCGCGTTGTTTCCGAAACGCGCGCCGCGGCTGGCCGACGGCGAGCAGGCGTAAATCCCCGTCCCTTAAGCGTCCACCCGGCGTCCGCAAAGAATGCGGGCAGCGAAGCTTTTTTCGGTCGCGAACCGGAAAGCCGCCAAGGCGCATTGCATCGCGCTGGCGGGCCGAATAACATCAGTAATCAGAGAAGGATGGCCGAAAAAACCGGCTCTTTAATCCTTCGTCCGCTCAATCAACACGGAGCAGGTCGGGTCATGGCGTACAACATCCTGATTTTGGGCGCGGCCTACGGGTCGCTTCTGGCCTCCAAAATGCTGTTCGGCGGGCACAAGATCCACCATGTGTGCCTGCCCGCGGAGGCCGACCTGATCAACGCCGAGGGCTTCCGCGTCCGCCTGCCGGTGAAGGGCCGCAAGGATCCGGTCGTGCTCAATTCACGCAAGCTTCCCGGCAAGGTGACTGCTGGCGGCGCGGCCGGCGTTAATCCGAAGGATTATGACCTGATCGGCCTTGCGATGCAGGAGCCGCAGTACCGCTCGCCCGGCGTGCGCGAACTGCTCGACGCGGTGGCGAAGTCGCGCGTGCCCTGCATGTCGATCATGAACATGCCGCCGCTGCCTTATGTGAAGCGCATCCCTGGCCTCGACTACGAGGCACTCAAGCCCGCCTACACCGATCCGACCGTGTGGGACAATTTCGATCCCGGCGCGTTGACGCTGTGCAGCCCCGACCCGCAGGCGATCCGCCCGCCGGACGAGAAGGTCAACGTGCTGATGGTCACGCTGCCGACCAACTTCAAGGTGGCGAAATTCGACAGCGACAAGTCGACGGCGATCCTGCGCCAACTCGAGAAGGACATCGACGCGGTGCGCTTCGATCCGGGCGACGGCGCCAAGATCGAACTGCCGGTCAAACTGCGCGTGTACGACTCGATCTTCGTGCCGCTGGCCAAGTGGTCGATGCTGCTCGCCGGCAATTACCGCTGCATCACCAAGGACGGCATGCGCACCGCGCAAGAAGCGGTGCATTCCAATCTCGAGGAGGCGCGCTCGGTCTACAATTTCGTGTTCGACCTTTGCGTCAAGCTCGGCGCCGCGCCCAGCGATCTGGTGCCGTTCGAGAAATATGCCGCCGCGGCGCAGAGCCTCACGCGCCCGGCTTCCGCCGCCCGCGCGTTGCAGAACGGCGCGCAATACATCGAGCGCGCCGACAAGCTGGTGCAGTTGATCGCCAGGCAGAAGGGTCTCAGCCACCCCGCGATCGACGCCCAGGTCGCGCTGGTCGATTCCCGCCTCGAGGCCAACCGCAAGAAGGCGGCTGCCTGACCTCGGCCGATTCCCGCGATTGACCGGCTGGCCGCCGAGGGCGCCGCGAGCCCATTCCGGCCGGTCAAAACGCCAGCAAAGTATCCACAGGCCACCCAGCGAGCCGGCCCGATAGCCCCGATTTTCGAGTTACTGCGGCAGCGAAATACCGTGTTTTGCCTCGAAAATGTGACATCGGCGCAACAGTCCGATTCTTTCTATCGGTAACGGCCTGAATCGCCCAAAAAGGCAGCAATTGCCGCCGTTTTCGCCTTGCCGCTATCCGTTGCCACAGGTGTAAGTTATCCGTTAATGCGCGTCCTGTTGCGTACGGGTCGATCGCAGCCGGGGTGTTTACGGTTTCTTGTACGCAAGAGTGACGGGCGATTTGTATCGGCTGGAAGTCGATCGAACCGAATAAGGGGCAGGGTCAATGAAGAAGATTGTGTTGTCTGTGTCTGTGATTGCGGCGCTTGCGGTTACTGCTGCGCCTGCATTCGCAGGGGACGTGGATGTAAAAGCCAAGAAAGCCAAGGTGGTGGCTCCGGCTCCGCCGCCAAGTCCATGGGATATCGCGTTCGGCAGCGCGCTCATGACCGATTATGTTTTCCGCGGCGTCACGCAATCCAATCACAAGGGTTCGGTCGCGGCCTACTTCGAGCCGCGCTTCAACATCAATGCCAATTGGCAACTCTACGCCGGCGTCTCCGGTGAGAGCATCTCGTTCCCGAATCACGCGGCCTCCGAGATCGATTTCTACGGCGGCGTGCGGCCGACCTTTGGTCCGCTCGCGCTCGATTTCGGCGGCTGGTATTACTATTACCCGGGCGGCCAATGCTTCAACACCGCCCAATTTGGCGCTGACTGCTTGTTCAATAGCGCCGGCACGGGAGTCATTCCGTCGACGATCAACGGATTCGGCGGCAATGTCATCAAACGCAACTTGAGCTTCTAAGAACTCTACGGCAAGGGCGTCTATACCGCGGGCGACTGGGCGTTCGGCGTGAATTTCTACTACTCGCCGTCGTTCCTGAACTCGGGCGCGAAAGGCGAATACCTCTCCGGCACGATCAAGTACACGGCGCCGGCCAGCATGGCGATTGCCAAGGACATCGGCTGGTACGTGTCCGGCGAATTCGGCCGCCAGTGGCTTGGCACCTCCGACGCGTTCTACGGCATCGCGGCTGGAACCCCGATCGCGACCGGTGGTTTCACGTCGGGCATCTTTGCCAATGGCATTAACTACGCCGACTACAATACGTGGAACGTCGGCCTCGGCTTCACCTGGAAGGTGTTCACCCTCGATCTGCGCTACTCGGACACCAACCTCAGCAAGGGTAATTGCAACGCGTTCACGAGCGATTTCACGGCGAGTGGAACTACCAACGTCACACCGATCAATCCGAGCGGTCTTGGCTCGAACTGGTGCGGCGCGCGGTTCATCGCCAAGCTTTCGGCTGACCTGACGCTCGGCAGCCTGAAGTAAGCTCGAACTTGAAGTCTGCCCTTGGGGCGGCGGCCGCGATCGGCTGCCGCCCTTTTTATTGTGGCGCGCCGCGCGGAAACTCTATCCGGCCGGCGTCAGGCTGCCCTCGCGCAGCCAATAGCGGTCGCCTTCGCGCATGAAGGCGAGCCGGCGGCGGTGGAACGCGGCGAGTGTCGAACGGTGGCCGATCGACACGATGGTCGCTCCGCCCAGCCGCTGCTCGAGCAGGTGGTAAAGCGCGGCCTCGGCCGGCTCGTCGAGCGAGGCCGTGGCCTCGTCGAGGAACAGATAGTCCGGCGCCTGCAGAATGGCTCGCGCGATCCCCAGACGCTGCTGCTCGCCGAGCGACAGCATCCGGTTCCAATGCGCCTCCTCCTCGATGCGGGAGGCCAAGCCCGGCAGGCCGACCGCGGCGATCAGCTCGGCGACGCGGGCGGCATCGAAGCTGCCGGGCTCGGCCGGATAGGCGACCGCGGCGGCGAGCGGCGCGATCGGGAAATAGGGGCGCTGCGGCAGCATCATCACCCTGGCATTCTTCGGGACCACGACCGTCCCCGAGCCGAATGGCCAAATACCGGCCAGGGCGCGGAATAGCGTGGACTTGCCGGACCCGGACGGGCCGCTGACCAGCACCTTGTCGCCCAGGCTAATGGTGATGTCGCTGGCATTGACCAGCGGCACGCCGTTCGGCAGGGCGACCGCCAGATCCTTGAACGTGACGGCGGCCCCATCGCCCGGCGCCACCGCGATCACCGGCGGCGTCACCGCGACCGCGCGGGCGGCCGCGACCGACGCATCGAAACCGGCGAGGCGCTCGATCACCGCGCGCCATTCCGCCAGACTCCGGTAGAGCGTGACGAACACCGACAGCGCGTCCTGCACGCGGCCGAACGCATTGGCCGTCTGCATGAGGCCGCCGAGCTGGATCGCGCCAGCGAAATAGGCCGGGCTCACCATGATGAACGGAAACACGACGGATGCCTGCGCATAGCCGGCGGTGAAGAAGGTGAGCTTCTTCTGCCGCGCCATGATCGCGAGCCAGTTGGCGACGACGTTGCCGAACCGCATCAGCAGCCGGTCACGCTCGGCGCGCTCGCCGTCGAGCAAGGCGATCTGCTCGGAGTTCTCGCGAACCCGCACGAGACTGAAACGGAAATCGGCCTCGTAGCGTTGCTGCTGGAAATTGAGCGCGATCAGCGCGCGGCCGATCAGATGGGTGAACGTGGTGCCGATGCAGGCGTAAATCAGCGCCGCCCATAACAGGTAGCCCGGAATATCGTAGCTGATCCCGAATATATGCAGCGGCGCCGCCGCCGACAGCGACCACAGGATGACCATGAAGGAGGCGAGCGTGACGCAGGAACTGAGCAATTGCAGGCCGATGGTCAGCGTCAACGAGATGAACTGCGCGATATCCTCGGCGATGCGCTGGTCGGGGTTGTCGGCGGCGTCGCCCAGAAGCTGCATGCGGTAATGGTTTGAGTCGGCGAGCCAATGATCGAGATAGGTGGCGGTCAGCCAGCGCCGCCAGCGGATCTGTAGCCATTGATTGAGATAGAGCTGATAGACGGCGAGCAGAATGAAGGCTGCCGCCAGCACGCAGAAATATCCAAGCTGGTAGACGAAGGCATCCCAGTTCTTGTCCTGCAGCGCGTTGTAGAAGGCGGCATTCCAGGTATTGAGCAGCACCGTGATGGCGACGATCGACAGTTCGATCGCGATCACCGCCGCCAGTAACAGGCGGCCCGGCCAGCGATCCTCCGAGCGGAAATAGGGGCTGGCAATTCGCCAGACGGTGGCGAGTGTCGAGATGATGCCTCTCACGGGCGGTCTCCTGTCGGGACGGAAAAACAGCGTGGTGCGCGCTACACTATTGACTAATGGCTAAGGGGGCTGCGGAATCCGATATATTTTTGCACGAATTCGCTTATAAAAGGGGCATATCGAGGGCGCGCCCAAGCTCCCCAATGTTGCGTCCGGCCGCCACACGCCTTACGATTATGGCATATAGGCTGGCTAAACCGGGTCACGGAATAAAACCCGGCAATAAATGTTCACGGGATAACAATCCAAGGGAGGGCAAAATGACCAAGGATAGAAAGTCTACGACTGCGACCCGCCGCAAGTTTCTCGGCGGTGCCGCTGTCGCCGGCGTGGCGTCGGTGGTTGCTCCGAGCGTCGTCAAGGCGCAGGGGCCGATCACTATGCGGTGGCAAAGCACGTGGCCATCGAAGGACATCTTCCACGAATACGCACTCGACTTACGCCAAGACGGTCAACGACATGACCGGCGGCGATCTCAAGATCGAAGTGCTGCCCGCCGGCGCCGTGGTGCCGGCATTCGGGCTGATCGATGCGGTGTCAAAGGGCACGCTCGACGGCGGCCACGGCGTGCTGGTCTATCACTACGGCAAGCAAAACGCGCTGGCGCTGTGGGGCTCGGGTCCGGGCTTCGCCATGGACGCCAACATGCTGCTGGCCTGGCACAGGTGGGGCGGCGGCAAGGAGCTTCTGCAGAAGCTTTATGCGATCGCTCGGCCTGAACGTCGTCTCGTTCCCGTATGCGCCGCTCTATACTCAGCCGCTCGGTTGGTTCAAGAAACCGATCACCAGCGTCGACGACTTCAAGGGCATGAAATACCGCACCGTAGGCATCTCGATCGACATGTTCACCGCCATGGGTGCCGCGGTGAACGCGCTGCCCGGCGGCGAAATTGTGTCGGCAATCGATCGCGGCCTGCTCGACGCGGCCGAGTTCAATAACGCCACGTCGGACCGCGTTCTCGGCTTTGCCGACGTCTCCAAGGTCTGCATGCTGCAGAGCTACCACCAAAACGCCGAGCAGCTCGAGATCACCTTCAACAAGACCAAGTACGAGGCGCTGCCGGACAAGATGAAGGCGATCATTGCCAATGCAGTCAGTGCCGCTTCACAAGAGATGCAATGGAAGGCGATCGATCGAAACTCGCAAGACTACATTGAGCTGCAGACCAAGGACAAGGTGAAATTCTATAAAACGCCGGATTCCGTCCTGCAAGCACAGCTCAAGATCTTCGATGACGCTCCTGAATAAGTACTCGGCGGTAAATCCGCTGTTCAAGGAAATCGTCGAATCGCAGATCGCGTTTGCCAGGCGGGCGACGCAATGGGAACAGGACTACATTGTCAGCCGCAAGATGGCGTTCGATCACTACTTCGGGCCGAAAGGGACCTTGAAGAAAACCTGACGGCACACTCGAACCGGCAAAGCACCGTTCGGGACGGCGACCGGATGGTGCTTTGTCATTCCAACCTTTCCCTGGAAGAATCGGCGGCGACGCATGACGGTCCAAAAATTTTTGCTTATCATTGACGAAATAAGCACATGGGCCGGTAAGACTGCGGCATGGCTCATCATAGTGCTGATGAGTGTCGTTTGCGTCGAGGTCTTCAAGCGCTACATCATGAACATGCCGACGGCGTGGATCTTCGATCTCGATAACATGCTGTACGGCACGGCGTTCATGCTCTGCGGGGCCTATACGTTGGCGCAGAACGCCCATGTCCGCGGCGACTTTCTCTACAGCTCGATGCGGCCGCGCATGCAGGCCTCGCTCGACATCGTGCTGTATATGGTGTTTTTTATTCCTGGAATCGCCGCCCTCATCTACGCGGGCTTTGACTATGCCTCCAACTCGTGGCGGATCGGGGAGCATTCGAATGTGACGGCGGACGGGCCGCCAATCTACCACTTCAAATCGATGATCCCGCTGGCTGGCGCGCTGATCATGCTGCAGGGCGTCGCCGAGATCGTGCGCTGCGTCGTCTGCCTCAAGACCGGCGAATGGCCGAGCCGGTTGAAAGATGTCGCCGAAATCGACGTCATCGAGCAGCAGCTCGCACATAGCGAATATGTCGACGAGGACTCGCGCAAGATCGCGATCGAGCGGGCGCATGAAATCGACGAGACCGCGCGCCAGCGCGGCATGGGCGGGGACCTGAACACATGAGCGATCCGGCACTCGGGCTCTTGATGCTCACGCTCATCGTGGTCGTGATCATGATGGGCTTCCCGACAGCGTTCACGCTGATGGGCCTTGGCATTTTTTTTGGCTACATCGCGTTTTACGTTCCAGGCGCTGCCTGGCACGACAACCGCGTCTTCGATTTGATGGTCGAGCGCGCCTACGGCGCCATGACCAACGACGTGCTGATCTCGATCCCGTTATTCGTGCTTATGGGTTACGTGATGGAGCGCGGTGCGCTGGTCGACAAGATGTTCTACTCGATCCAGCTCGCGTTCCGAAAAGTGCCGGCCTCGCTCGCCGTCGCCACGCTGATCGTTTGCACGTTCTGGGGCATCGCCAGCGGCCTGGTGGGCGCGGTGGTGGTGCTGATGGGCGTCATCGCGTTTAATCCTATGCTCAAGGCGGGATACGACGTGAAACTCGCCTCCGGCGTCATCACGGCGGGCGGCACGCTCGGCATTCTGATTCCGCCGTCGGTCATGATCATCGTCTACGCGGCGGTCGCCGGTCAGTCGATCGTGAAGCTCTATGCGGCGGCGATGTTCCCCGGCTTTTTCCTGTCGTTCTTGTACCTGATCTACATAATCGGCTGGGCGATGATCAATCCCAAGATTGCCCCGCCATTGGCGGAAGAGCAAACGAAGGTGCCGGTGCCGCCATGGCTGGCGAAATTCGAGGACGCCTATCGTTCGCAATCGATCCTGATCTCGCTGTTCAAGGGGCTGCTCGCGCCGTCGAAGGCTAGACAGATCGACAAGGAAGGCCGTCCCGTCAGCTACTGGACGCTGGTCTCAAGTCTGGGTTACGCGCTGGTGCCGTTTATGTTCGTCGCCGGCACGATGGCGACCATCTGGTGGTACGTCGTCATCCATCAGCAAGCTACCATCGAACTCGCGGTAACCGGCGTGCAGCAACTGGGCACGCCAGAGATGGTCAAGTCCGAGGCCACGCCCGCCGAACTGGGGCCAGGACTCCAATTCTACCTCTGGTTCTGGGGCATTACCGCCTTCTGCGCGTTAATGCAGGTCCGTTACTATTGGAAGTTCAACGCCGAGCGGCTCTCGATTGTGAAACTGCTGACCTCGTCGACGATGCCGCTGGGCATTCTCACCGTCGTCGTGCTCGCCGTGATCCTGTTCGGAATCTGCACCGCGACCGAGTCCGCCGCCGTCGGCGCTTTCGGCGCGTTCCTACTGGCGGTGCAAGCCCGCACGCTCGATTGGGACCGCACCAAGCAGGCGGTGTTCCTGACGGCAAAAACCACCGCCATGGTGTGCTGGCTGTTCGTCGGCTCGGCACTGTTCTCAGGCGTGTTCGCGATTCTCGGCGGGCAGGCGCTGCTCGAGCATTGGGTGCTCGTCGCTCAATATGTCGCCGATAACGTTCATGCTGCTGTCGCAGGCGATCATCTTCGTGCTCGGCTGGCCGCTGGAGTGGACCGAGATCATCATCATCTTCGTGCCGATCTTCCTGCCGATGCTCAAGCACTTCAACATCGATCCGGTCCTGTGGGGCACGCTGGTGTTTGTGAACCTGCAGGCGGCGTTCCTGTCGCCGCCGGTGGCGATGTCGGCGTTCTATCTCAAGGGCGTCGCGCCCAAGCACGTCACCCTCAATCAGATCTTTGCCGGCATGATGCCGTACATGATCATCGTGGTCATCTGCATGGTGATCATGTATTTCTGGCCCGGCATGACGCTGTGGCTGCCGAACTATCTCTACGGCGCCGGTTGAGACGGGGCCGACAATGGACTAAACGCGCCGGGGATGGTTTCATCGGCGCGCTTTTTCCATAGGAAAGCTGCAATTTGCCTCGTTCCGACCTGATCGAACTTACGGCGACGCAAGCCGCAGCCGAGATCGCGCGCGGCGTGATCTCGGCTGAGGAGTATACCCGCGCCTGTCTTGACCGGATCGCGACGGCCGAAAGCGACGTCCAGGCCTTCGCCCATCTCGATCCCGAGCATGCGCTGGCGCAGGCGCGCGCGCTCGACCGCCACAAAGCCGAAGGCGGGCGAATCGGCCCGCTGCACGGCGTTCCGGTCGGGATCAAGGATATCTTCGATACCGCGGATTATCCGACCGAATGCGGCTCGCCGATCCTCGCCGGCCGCCGGCCGGAGGCCGATGCCGCCGCGGTCGCTAAGCTGCGCGAGGCGGGCGCGGTCATCATCGGCAAGACGGTGACCACCGAGTTCGCCTATTTCCACCCGGGCAAGACGCGAAATCCGCGCGATGTGAAGCGCACGCCGGGCGGCTCGTCCTCAGGCTCGGCCGCGGCGGTGGCCGCCGGCATGGTGCCGCTGGCGATCGGGTCGCAGACCAACGGCTCGATGATCCGCCCGGCCGCGTTCTGCGGGGTGTTCGGCGTCAAGCCCAGCCACGGCCTGATCTCGCGCGCCGGCGCGCTCACGCTCTCGCGCAAGCTCGACCATGTCGGCGCGTTTGCGCGCTCGATCGAAGACCTGGCTCTGATCCTCGACGTCCTCGCCGGCCAGGATCCCGCCGATCCCGATACCCGGCCTTATGCCGCTCCGAATTTCCGCGCCGCTGCTGCCGAACCGCCACCGCTGCCGCCGAGATACTCTTTTGTGCGCACGCCGATGTGGGACAAGGCCGACGCCGAGGCGCGCGACGCGCTTGAAGATCTCGCCAAGGAGCTTGGGGCAAGCGAAGTCGATCTGCCGGACGATTATCGCGCCGCCTGGCCCGCGCTGCGGGCAATCATGGCCGCCGACATGGCCGACAATCTTGGCGCGTTGGTCGACAAGGGTGGCGAGGTCAGCAAAGCGTTCCGCGACCTCATAACCGAAGGCCGCAAGGTCACGGCGGTCGAATATTTGGCGGCGGCGCGCGACGCGCGGCGTTTTGCCGAAAGAATGTCGGCAATATTCGAGCAACTCTCCGACGCCATCATCACGCTGTCGGCCAAAGGCGTCGCACCGCAAGGGCTCAACTCAACCGGCGATCCGGTGTTCTGCACGCTTTGGACCTTGACCGGGTTGCCGTCGCTCAATCTGCCGCTGCTGGCAAACTCGGAAGGGCTGCCGATCGGCGTTCAGCTTGTCGGCGCGCCGGGGCGGGACGATCGGCTGTTGCGGACCGCGCGCGCATTGATCGCGGGCGTGGCCGAAGCGGACTAGCACCGGCGTGCCCACAAAACCAGCTTGACTGTGACTTCGCCAGCCGTCATTTCAAATGCCTCGATGGCGCCGCGTCCGCGGCAGCCGGTTCGGAGACCATTGATGACGTTCATTCGCCTGATTGCAGGCCGGCATTGCTTTGCCCGCGGCATTCTCGGAATTTTCCTGCTGCTGCTCGCGTCCGGGATCGGCGTGGCGGCGGACCGCTTCCCGTTCGACCAGGAGCTTCTGCTAGAGGCCGCGCCGATGCGTCCGGCCAAGCGCATGCCGATCCTCACCGTGGCGCCGGACGGCAATGCCACCATCGACTTGTGGTGCAAGACGGTGCAGGCGCGCATGGAAATATCCGACGCGACCGTCAAGATCGAGCCCGGCCCATTGCCTGAAGCCTTGCCGGAGATGATGAGCGACGGCCAGTGCTCGCCCGGCCGCATGCAGGCCGATGAGGACATGCTCGCCGCGCTCGCGCAGGTGACCGCGTGGCGAAAGCAGGGCAGTTCGCTCGTGCTGGTCGGGCCGATGACGCTGAAATTTCGGCCGAGCGATCACTAGCGCGGAGCTGGCGGGATTCGCGTAACGTAAACTATGGGGCATCCAGGTGGGGGTTAAGCGGATCAGTCCGCCTTGGCGCCGCAGAACTTGACCACCTTGCCCCACTTCTCGGTTTCGTCGGCGACCAGCTTTCCGAAATCGGCGGGCGAGCCCGGCAGCAGCGATGCGCCGAGTTCGGCAAACCGCGCCTTCGCCTTGGGATCGGCGAGGATCGCATTGACCGCCTTATTGATCGTGTCGATGATCTCAGGCGGCTGTGTCCTTGGGCGCGCCGATGCCGTACCAAGCGCTCGCCTCGTAGCCCGGCACGAATTCACTCACGGTCGGGAGCTCCGGCAGCACGTCCGAACGTGTGGCGCTGGTCACCGCCAGCCCGCGCAGCTTGCCGGTTTTGACGTACTCGGCCGACGTCGGCAGGTTGTCGAACATCACCTGCACTTGCCCGCCGATGAGGTCGGTCATCGCGGGCGCTCCGCCACGATAAGGCACGTGAATCATGTTGATGCCGGTCATCATCTTGAACAGCTCGCCGGACATATGGATCGTGGACCCGTTGCCGGCCGACGCCATGTTGAGCTTGCCAGGATTGGCTTTGGCATAAGCAATCAATTCGGGAACCGTCTTTACCGGGAGCTGCGGGTTGACCACGATCACGTTGGGAAAACGGATGATGCCCGCGACCGGAGCGATGTCGCGGAGAAAGTTGTAATTCAGCTTTTCATAGAGAGTCGCGTTGACCGCGTTCGCCGGGGCGACGAGGAAGAGCGTGTAACCGTCCGGGGCCGCCCGCACGGCCGCTTCGGTGGCGATATTGGTGCCCGCGCCTGGCCGGTTTTCGATGACGAATGGCTGGCCGAGCCGCTCCGAGAGCCATTGAGTGATCAGACGCGCGGTGATGTCGGCCGAGCCGCCGGGCGGATAGCCGATGATCAAGCGCACCGGCCGCGTTGGGTAGGTTTGCGCCATCGCGATACGTGAGACGGTCGGGAGAGCGACTGCTGCGCCCAACAGACGCAGAAATTGACGGCGTGGAAACTTCATGGCGTTCCCTTTCAGAATGCTGGGTAGCCTGGTCCTGCCATCATGTTGGCCGCATTGATGGTCGGCCAATATGACCCGCCCGATCGGGGCGGACTGACGAACAGGGTACCGCACGTCCCAGGGCGTGAGAATAAGAAAGACGCCCGTTTCCGGCTTTGGCACTGAACAGACGTGCCAGCCTATGTCACGGACGTCTGTTCTCGGGGCTAATGCTGACGTGCCGCAGAGCGGTGTTTTATGAACGCATTACATCACGAAAAAGGGCGCGGCCGAGACCGCGCCCTTTGTCATTTCGATTGCAGTGGTTGGCTTAGAACCCCATCCCGCCGCCGCCCATTCCGCCGCCGCCACCAGGCATCGCCGGGGCCGGCTCCTTCGGCAGTTCGGCCACCATCGCCTCGGTGGTGATCAGCAGGCCTGCGATCGACGCCGCGTCCTGCAGCGCGGTGCGCACGACCTTGGCCGGGTCGATGATGCCGGCTTCGACCATATCAACGTATTTCTCGTCCTGGGCGTCGAAGCCGAAGGTCTCCGATTTGTCTTCCATGATCTTGCCGACCACGATCGAGCCTTCCACGCCGGAATTCTCGGCGATCTGGCGGACCGGCGATTCCAGCGCCTTGAGCACGATGTTGATGCCGGCCTGCA
Organism: uncultured Alphaproteobacteria bacterium; assembly: GCA_963781875.1. Lineage (GTDB taxonomy): Bacteria > Pseudomonadota > Alphaproteobacteria > Rhizobiales > Xanthobacteraceae > Pseudolabrys. The sequence continues at coordinate 174,483 of CAWAHP010000002.1, read as the reverse complement.
CGTCGGGGTTATCGTCGGTGAGCCTGCCGACCGCCTTCTTGGCGCGCAGCAGTGCGACGCCGCCGCCCGGCACGATGCCTTCCTCGACCGCGGCGCGGGTGGCGTTGAGCGCGTCCTCGACGCGGTCCTTCTTTTCCTTCACCTCGACCTCGGAGGCGCCGCCGACCCGGATCACCGCGACGCCGCCGGCGAGCTTGGCCAGCCGTTCCTGCAGCTTCTCCTTGTCGTAGTCGGAGGTGGTTTCCTCGATCTGTGTCTTGATCTGCTGAACGCGCGCCTCGATCTCGGCCTTCTTGCCGGCGCCGTGAATGATGGTGGTCTTCTCTTTCTCGATCACGACCTTCTTGGCGCGGCCGAGCATGGCGAGTGTCACGTTTTCCAGCTTGATGCCGAGATCCTCGGAGATCAGCTGGCCGCCGGTGAGGATCGCGATGTCCTCCAGCATGGCCTTGCGGCGGTCGCCGAAGCCGGGGGCTTTCACCGCCGCCACTTTCAGGCCGCCGCGCAACTTGTTGACCACGAGCGTGGCGATGGCCTCGCCCTCGACGTCCTCGGCCACGATCACCAGCGGCTTGCCGCTCTGCACCACCGATTCGAGCAGCGGCAGCATCGACTGCAGGCCGGAGAGCTTCTTCTCGTGCAGCAGGATGTAGGCGTCCTCGAGCTCGGCCAGCATCTTCTCGGCATTGGTGACGAAATAGGGCGAGATGTAGCCGCGGTCGAACTGCATGCCTTCGACGATCTCGACCTCGGTGTCGAGCGCTTTGGCTTCCTCGACCGTGATGACGCCTTCGTTGCCGACCTTCTGCATCGCCTGCGCGATCATCTTGCCGATGGTGGCATCGCCGTTCGACGAGATGGTGCCGACCTGGGCGACCTCGGCGGAGGAGCCGACTTTCTTGGCGCGCTTCTCGATGTCCTTGACCACGGCGGTGACCGCGATGTCGATGCCGCGCTTCAGGTCCATCGGGTTCATGCCGGCGGCGACCGACTTGGCGCCTTCCTTCACGATCGCCTGCGCCAGCACCGTCGCGGTGGTGGTGCCGTCGCCGGCCATGTCGTTGGTCTTCTGCGCGACCTCGCGCACCATCTGCGCGCCCATGTTCTCGAACTTGTCCTCGAGCTCGATCTCCTTGGCGACGGTGACGCCGTCCTTGGTGATGCGCGGGGCGCCGAAGCTCTTGTCGAGCACGACGTTGCGGCCCTTGGGGCCGAGCGTCACCTTCACCGCATTGGCGAGGATGTCGACGCCGCGCAGCATGCGGTCGCGGGCATCGCCGGCAAATTTCACGTCCTTGGCAGCCATTTCGAATTACTCCGTTGGATTTTGTGCTTCGAACCTCAATCTGAGGAGCGAACTCAGGCGATCACGCCCATGATGTCGGACTCCTTCATGATCAGGAGCTCCTCGCCGTCGAGCTTGACCTCGGTGCCGGACCACTTGCCGAACAGCACGCGGTTGCCGGCCTTGACGTCGATCGGGATCAGCTTGCCGCTCTCGTCGCGGCCGCCGGGGCCGACGGCGATGACCTCGCCTTCCTGCGGCTTCTCCTGGGCGGTGTCGGGGATGATGATGCCGCCCTTGGTCTTCTCTTGGGCGGTCGATGCGGCGCACGACCACGCGGTCGTGCAGGGGACGAAACTTGGTCTTGGCCATGGCTTCCTCGTGGTGCTAGCGCATGATCCCGAAAAGTGGGAACCGGTTTTCGGACCAGATCATGCGCAAACAAAATCAGCGCGCGCTGGTGACAGAAACTGTCGATTTTATAAGCCCTTAGCACTCAGTAACGGAGAGTGCCAACGGCTGACCGGGACATATTGCCTCCACGCTGGGGTGTCAAGCTGGCGCTGTCCGTTCAGGCCAGGACGACCGCTGGCAGCGTTAATCGGCCTGCGGGCCTGGTGGCCGCAGGCTGCGCTTGCGCTACCCGCCGATTCCCCCGCAAAGTCCTTTACCGCGCGCCCGCAGGAGCCCGAATGAGCCCGCCCTCCCGACCCGGCCTGCCGACCGCCCTGGTTCTGGCGTTGCTCGCGCTGGGCTTAGCCTGCTGCGCCACCACGCAGTCCGAACAGCCGCCGCCGCCACCGGCACCGGGCCCCGCGCTGCCGCCGGCCTTCCCGCCGCAGGATATCGTCGGGCGCTGGGGGCTTGCCGCCTATCACAAGGACGAAGACCGGGCGCGCATCGAGGTGGCCGCGGCCGGTCAATGCAAGCAGCCCTACATCATCACGCTGGGGCCGACCGGCGGGGTGATGATGCATCTCGCCGACCAGGCCAAGCCCGAAGAGCTGCGCCTGAAAGGCGCGCCGGGTAACAAGACCTATATCGGCCCCGACGGCGAGCGCCGGCGGCGCCCAGGACCGGCTGGTGGTGTCGTTCGACGGCCGCGTGCTGATCCTGCGCTGGATGGATTCGGAAGTGCAGGGCCGCTACGGCACCATGGTCTATGTGCGCTGCGGCCCGGAGGGCGAAAAACGCGCCGCCAAGCCGAAGGCCAAGCCCAAACAGCCGCCGATCCAGCAACCAAAGCCGGCGCAGTGACGATTGCTTCGCAATCGGCCGCTATGACCGCTCTCCGCGACTTCATCGTCGGCCCTTGGCGCGCCGTGCCGGTTCTCGGCGTCACCCAGATTCTGGCGTGGGGCTCGATCTTCTACACGCCGGTGCTGATCGTGCCGTTGATCGCGGCCGAGCGCGGCTGGTCGATATCGTTCGCCATGGGCGGCTTTTCGGTGGGCCTGCTGCTCGCCGGCCTGAGCGCGCCCTATGTCGGACGCTCGATCGATCGCTTCGGCGGCCATATGACCATGACGCTCGGCTCGCTGCTCGGCGCGCTCGGGCTGGTGCTCATCGTCTATGCCGAGGACCGCATCGCCTATCTCGCGGTGTGGATGGTGCTCGGCATCGCCATGTCGGCGAGCCTGTACGATTCCGCCTTCGCCACGCTCGGCCGCATCTTCGGCGCCGGCTGCGCGCCGGCCGATCACCGCGCTGACGCTGGCCGGCGGCTTTGCCTCGACCGTGAGCTGGCCGGCGACGCATGTGCTGATCGAGGCGGTCGGCTGGCGCGGCACCTATCTGGTCTATGCCGCTCTGCTGGCCTGCATCTGCGCGCCGTTGCATGCCTTGGCGCTGCCGCGCGGCCGCGCCGAAGTGGATGTGCCGGCAAGCGGCGAGACGCCGGCGCCGGCCAAGGTGCTGCCGCCGCACGGACTGCCGTTCATTCTGGTGGCGTCGGCATTCGCGGCCTATGCCTTCGTTCCCTCCGGCCTGTCCGCGCATCTGCTGGCGATCTTCGCGCGCTCCGGCATCGATGCCGGAACGGTGGTCTGGATCGGCGCGCTGTTCGGGCCGGCGCAGGTCGGCGCCCGGCTGATCGAATTTTCCTTCGGCCGCGATCTGCATCCGCTGTGGGTGGTGCGCTTCGCGCTCAGCGTGCTGCTGTGTGCCTTCGTGATGCTGGCGGTGCTTCGGCATATCGACGCCGGTGGCGGCGGCGTTTGCGCTGATGTTCGGCGGCGCCAACGGGCTCGTCACCATCACGCGCGGCGCGGTGCCGCTGGCGCTATTCGGGGCCTCCGGCTATGGCCGGCTGATCGGGCGGCTCGCCGGTCCGTTTCTGCTAATGCAGGCGGCGGCGCCGCTGGTCATGGCGTTCGTGCTGGAGCGCACATCCGACCCGGCGGCGCTTGCGCTCGCCGCCCTGTTCGCCGCGGCCGCGCTGGTCTGCTTTATCGCGATCCGGCGGCCGGTCTAACCAAACATCTTGTCGATGTCGCCCTGGCTGGCGTGGCCGGCGTCGCCGTCGAGCTTGGGACCGTTGAGCAGATCGGGGCCGGCGCGACGCCTTGGCCGGCCCGGCGAGGTTATTGCCGCTGGCTTCGCAGCGGTCGAGCATGGCCGACACCTGCGTCCTCGAGCATCGCCATGGTGGCGACGACATTGCCGATGCGCTGGCCGGCGAGATCCTGGAAATTGCAGGCTTCGTAGATTTGCACCACGTGGTCCTGGATGTCCTGGGCGAGGCCGCGCTTATAATCGTCCTTCAGCGTGGCGGTGAGCGCCTTGGCGCTGTCGTCGACCACCTCGGCGGACATCAGAATCTTCTGTGTGGCTTTTTCCATGCCGTCGACCGCGGCGCGCGAGATCGTCGGCCGCGCGCGCAATCCCGCGATGTTTGCCGTCGCCGATCAAGGCCGCCAGGTCGCGCTTGTTGCGGGTGATGGTGTCGCGGACGAGCGCGAGCTCGCGATTGAGCATGCCCACCGCCTCGGCGCCGTTCTCGTCGCGCCGTTCGGCGAGCGCGCGCAGCGCCTTGAGTTCGTCGACGACGTGACGCTCGTTCGCGAGATCCGGCGCAGCTGCGGCCGCGCGGCCACCGGCAAACATCTGCTCGACGCGAAAAACCTTTCGCTGCACGTCACGTCCCCCCAGGTATCCCCAACGCTGAGGTTTTATCGCAGCGGCGATTAACGCTGGGTTGCGGCGGCCAGCGCATGATCCCGAAAAGTGGGAACCGGTTTTCGGAAAAGGTCATGCGCCAATAACGACGCGAACCAAGCATTAACCATGCGCGATCGCGTTTTACGCAAAATAAACTCTAACGCGACGAAGCGCGCGCCAACGTGCGGCAATGATGCGGCGCCGCGCGCATGGTTAACTAATCGGTGTTGGTTTCGATCTGTACTGCATGCGTCCGGAAGACGCGTTCGTCGCATGATCCCGAAAAGTGGGTACCGGTTTTCGGAAAAGATCATGCGCAAGCAATAGTGTGCGTATGCAGCGTTCGATTTTCCCAATCCTGGTCGTCGGCTTGTTCGCGAGCCCCATTGCCTCGGCGCAGCCAGCGTCGTTCGCGTCGCCCGGCCAGGGCTTCCCGCCCCAAGTCATGCCGGCGACGCCGCCGATGGTGGTGATGGTGCCGGCGCAGCCGGCGATGCGGCGCAATCTCGGCGGCGGGTTCATCGAATTCCTGTTCGGCGAGCGCGGGCCGCAGCCGCAGGTGATGCCGGTGCCGGACAGCTATCCCAATGCCGCGCCAGACCCGCGGCCGATCTACGCCAATACCGATCCGGCCGTCGATCCCATGCTGGAGCCGCCCGGACCTCCGATCGATCCGCGCTTCCTGCGCCAGGAGGTCGCGTATGACGGCAAGGAAGCGCCCGGCACCGTCGTCATCGATACCCCGAAGCACTTCCTCTATCTGGTCGAGCCCGATGGCAAAGCGATGCGTTACGGCATCGGCGTCGGCCGCCCCGGCTTCACCTGGTCCGGTGTGCATTCGGTCACGGTGAAGAAGGAATGGCCGGACTGGACGCCGCCCGACGAGATGCTCAAGCGCCAGCCCAACCTGCCGCATTACATGGCCGGCGGTCCGAACAATCCGCTCGGCGCGCGCGCGCTTTATCTCGGCTCGACGCTCTACCGCATCCACGGCTCGAATGAGCCCTGGACGATCGGCAAGAACGTCTCGTCCGGCTGCATCCGCATGCGCAATGTGGATGTCATCGACCTCTACGGCCGCGTGAAGATCGGCACCAAGGTCGTCGTGCAATAAGGTTGCCGTCATGGCCGGGCTTGTCCCGGCCATCCACGCCTTGCTTTGCTGAACGAAAGACGTGGATGCCCGGCACAAGGCCGGGCATGACAGCGAGGCGCTCAGGCTGCTTCGCTATCGGGCTGCGCCAGCGCGACGCCGTGATGCGCCAGCATCTGCGGAAAATCATCGGAATTGAAATAGGCAAATTCGCGCTCGCGCATTTCGGTCAGCGAATCGACGCTTTTCAGCTCGTCGTCGACGAAGCCCGGATGACACATGATCAGGCCGCCATCCGGCAACCCGGCCAGGAAGCGCGGGAAAATCTTCGCGAAATCGGGCTTGGCCTTGAAATTATAAGCGCCGGCAAAGGCCGGATTGGTGGCGAGCCCGAGCCGCTCCGCCTGGCTGCGAAATCCCAGGCTCAAGACATCGAGGGTCAATGCCTTGCGGTCATGCAGCCGCCGGAACGACTGCGCGCGGCCGCATTGTCTGACCCAGGCGTTGGGCGCCGCCTCCGCCACCACTTTCAGAAAGGCGGCGCGCACCTGCGGAAACAGTTGCACGTGCTGGTGACCGTCGATGAAGTCGGGCGGGTGGCCGAAGGCGTCCAGGAAGGCGCGCAATTGCGTGGCGATCTCGATCACGAGCCGCTCGTGATCGAGGCGGAGCGCCGCGCCAAGCATTCTGCCGTACGACAAGAACGATCCTTTGCGCAGCGGCGCGAAATCCGTCGCTCATCGGCTGAAACGGCGCGGTGAGCGTCACATGCAGGCCGATCGCCGCGCGCTTTTGTCCGGAATTGAGCAGTTCGAGCGCGGCTGCTTCGTCTTCATTGAGATGCCGCGCCGCCATCATCACCGAGGTGGCATTGAGGCGTCCGCGCATGATCAATTCGCGGATGGCGGCGTTCACGCCGGGGGACATGCCGTAATCGTCGGCGCACAGCCAGATGCGGCGCGGTGCCGTGTGCATGCTTCGCAAAGTTTTACTCGGCCGCGCGCGAGACGGCCGGTCGCGCCTTGTTGCTTTCCTTGGCGGATTCGTCGGCGTTCTTCACGTTGTGTTCGGCGACGAAATAGACCGGGCGGGCTTTGATCTCGGACAGCATCTTGCCGACATATTCGCCCAGCACGCCGATCATGAGCAGCTGCACGCCGCCGATCACCATGACGCTGACCACCAGCGAGGGATAGCCGGGCACGTCCTTGCCGAACAGGATGGTTTCCATCAGGATCCAGCCGCCGAAGAACAGCGCGGTCACCGCCAGCAGCAAACCCAGCAGGCTCGCGACCCGCAGCGGCGCCACCGAAAACGACGTGAGCCCTTCGATCGACAGGCCGATCAGCGTCCAGACATTCCAGGTCGTCTCGCCGTGCTCGCGCTCAGCCGGCTCGTAGTCGACGCGCACCTGGCGGAAGCCGATCCAGCTCGCCAGCCCCTTGAAGAAGCGGTTGCGTTCCGGCAGCTGGCGCAGCGCCTCCGCCGCGCGCGGCGACAGCAGGCGGAAGTCGCCGGCATCTTCCGGGATCTTGTGGCGCGCGCGCCAATTGATCAGCGCGTAAAACCATTTGACGCCGGCACGCCTGATCCAGGACTCGTTCTCGCGATGCGCCTTGGCGGTGTAGACCACGTCGTAGTCGTCATCCAGCCAGCGTGACACCAGCGTTTCGATCAGAGCCGGCGGATGCTGGCCGTCGCCGTCCATGAACAGCACCGCGCCGAGCCGGGCATGATCGAGGCCGGCGAGCAGGGCGGCCTCCTTGCCGAAATTGCGCGACAGGCTGACCACCTGGATGTCGAGCGGCACGGCCGGCAAGGATTTGGCGACGCGGTTGGTGTCATCGCTGCTGCCGTCGTCCACATAGACGACTTCCAGGCGAAGGCCGCGCTTGGCTTTCAGATAACGCGCGACCTCGGCAATGCCCTCGTGCAGTCGGGGAAGCCCCTTGGCCTCGTTGAACAGCGGAATCACGATCGACAATCCGGGCGCCGACGACGGCTTCGCGCGGGCGCCTGATTTGGTCGGTTTCAGCGGCATCTCGTTAACCTGTCGCTCCTTAGGTTTCGGCGCGATCTATACCGCATGGACGCGGTCCTGTCGCGCCCGCCTCAAAATGCTATGAACGGGCGATGATTCCGGGGCCCCTGCAAAGCATTCTCGACCGTCTGACCGTGGCCTGGCATGAGCGCGCGATCGCGCTCAAGGCGGTCAGCTTCGCCTTTGTCGGCGTCATCAATACGCTCATCGATTTCAGCGTTTTTTGGACCGCGGCCACATATCTGCAATGGCCGCTGGTGCCCGCCAACGTGCTGGCCTGGCTGGTGGCGGTGACGTTTTCCTACATGTTGAATTCCTTCATCACCTTCGGACCGGAATCGGGGCGCATCCTGCGCTGGCGCGACTATGCCACCTTCGCCGCCTCCGGCGTCGCCGGCATGGTGGGCAGCACCGCGACGCTGTTTGCGCTGTCCTATGTCGTGCCGGTGCTGCTGGCCAAGCTGATGTCGATCCTGGTGAGCTTCGTGGTCAACTTCTCGCTCTCGCATTTCGTGGTATTCAAGGCGCGCCGGCCGCGCGGCGATGCCCATTGACGGCCGCGGGACTCGAGGTGGAGTAGTGATGAAGTACGACGACAATCTGACGGCGCAGCGGGAAAGCTTCGTCACCCATCTCGAATGCGCGATGACCGGCGAAAAACACGACGCCGACACGATTCACAATCTCTCCCGCGCCGGCAAGCCGCTGCTGGTGCGCTACGATCTTGCCGGCGTGCGCAAGGCGCTGAGCAAGGACGCGCTGGCTCAGCGCCCGCCCGATCTGTGGCGCTATCGCGAATTGCTGCCGGTTCGAAAAGCCGAACACATCGTCAGCCTGGGCGAGACGATCACGCCGATCGTGCGCATGCCGAAACTGTCGGCCAAGCTCGGCGGCGGCGACATCCTGGTGAAGGACGAAGGCCGGCTGCCGACCGGCTCGTTCAAGGCGCGCGGCCTGGTGATGGCGGTGTCGATGGCCAAGGCGCTCGGCATCAAGCACATGGCGATGCCGACCAACGGCAATGCCGGCGCCGCGCTCGCGGCCTACGCCTCGCGCGCCGGCATCAAGAGCACGATCTTCTGCCCGGAGGACACGCCGGAGGTGAATGTCAGCGAGATCGCGCTGCAGGGCGCCACTGTCTATCGCGTCAACGGGCTTGATCGACGACTGCGGCAAGATCGTCGGCGAAGGCAAGGCCAAAGTCGGCTGGTTCGACACCTCGACCTTGAAGGAGCCGTACCGGATCGAAGGCAAGAAGACCATGGGGCTGGAGCTGGCCGAACAACTCGGCTGGCAGGTGCCGGACGCGATCTTCTATCCGACCGGCGGCGGCACAGGTCTGATTGGCATGTGGAAGGCGTTCGCCGAGCTGGAAGCGATCGGCTTTATCGGCAGCCAAGCGCCCGCGCATGATCGCGGTGCAGGCCGCCGGCTGCGCGCCGATGGTGAGCGCCTTCGAGGACGGCGAGGAGCACGCGCCGCGCTGGGAGAATGCGCACACCATCGCCTCCGGCATCCGGGTGCCGCAGGCGATCGGCGATTTTCTCATTCTGCGCGCCGTGCGCGAGAGCAAAGGTTTTGCGATCGCGGTCGACGACGACGCGATCACGGCCGCGCTCGACGAGATGGCGCGCGAGGAGGGCTTTCTGTTGTGCCCGGAAGGTGCTGCGACTTACGCCGCCTATAAGCAGAGCCTCAAGGACGGGCGCGGTTCAAGCGCACCGAACAGGTGATGCTGTTCAACTGCGCCAGCGGCCTGAAATATCCGCTGCCGAAGATCGAGCGCAAGCTCGACCGGCATAAGCCGATCGATTACGCGACGTTGTGAAACTCTGCTGTCGTCCCGGCCAAGCGAGCGTTAGCGAGCGCGAGCCGGGCCGTAACCCCGGCAGCAATTGTGCGGAGAGACCGTGGTTGCTGGGTCCCGCTTTCGCGGGGACGACAGCGAGAATCACAACCCCGCTTCCAACTTCGCGTAGAGCGGATTGTCCTTCGAGAACACGTAGTCGAGATCGGCCACCGCCACCGCCTCGGCGCCGTTCTCGCGCAGGAAGCTGGTGAGCGCGTAGACCTGCTCGGGCGGGCAATGCAGCGTCAGCATGCCCGACGAGGTCGGCCCGCCGAACGGCGTCTCGACGCCGAATTTCTGCTTGGCGTTTTCGACCAGCATCTCGGTGCCGGCGGCAAAGCGCGCGCGCACCTCGCGGTAATGCCCGTGCGCGCGCCTGCGCCGCCACCCGATCGAGGATGACGCGCGCGGTCTCGCGTTCGCTCGGCGCCCCATTGGCGCCGCGCGCGGCCACCAGATTGGCCTGCGAGCGCAGGATGATGCCGTCGTCGACCACCTTGAGCCCGTTGGCGGCGAGCGTCGCGCCGGTGGTGGTGATGTCGACGATCATCTCGGCGCTGCCGGCGGCCGGCGCGCCTTCGGTCGCGCCCGAGCTCTCGACGATGCGATAGTCGACGATGCCGTGCGCGGAGAAGAAGTCGCGCGTCAGATTGATGTATTTGGTCGCCACCCGCAGCTTGCGGTCGTGGTGATGGCGGAAGGCGGCGGCGACGTCGTCGATGTCGGCCATGGTGCGCACGTCGATCCAGGCCTGCGGCACCGCCACCACGACATTGGCAAAGCCGAAGCCGAGACCTTCGATCAGCACCACGCGCTTGTCGGCATCCGGGATCACTTCGCGCACCAGATCCTCGCCGGTGACGCCGAGATGCACGGCGCCGGCGGCGAGCTGCGTCGTGATTTCCGCCGCCGACAGATAAGCGACCTCGACGCCGTCGAGGCCGGCGATGGCGCCGCGATAGTCGCGCGCGCCGCGCGGCTTGATCAGCGAAAGCCCCGCGCGCGCGAAGAAGGCTTCGGCGTTTTCCTGCAGCCGGCCTTTCGCCGGCACGGCCAGCACCAGCGGCGCAGTCATGACGCGCCTCCGTAAGCCGCCAGCCGCTCGATCCAGACCGCGAAGCCGACCGCCGCGATCGGCTCCGTGCTGCCGAGCCGCGCCAGCAGGCCGTCGTAGCGCCCGCCGGCGACCAGCGGATCGCCGGTGCGCGCAGGATCGGTCAATTCGAACACGAAGCCGGTGTAATAGTCGAAGCCGCGCCCGAAGCTGGTCGAGAAGCGCACGCGCTTCAAGTCGATGCCGCGCGCGGCCAGGAAGCCGGTGCGGCTTTCGAACAGGTCGAGCGCGCGGCGCCAGCGCCGGCAGCATATTGGCTTCGGTCGCGAGCGCGCGCAGCTCGGCGGCGGCTTCGTCGGGGTCGCCGCTGAATGGCGAGAAAGCGTTCGATCAGGGCGCGCACCTCGCGCGGCAGTTTGGCGCTGGCGCCGAGCGCGGACTGTTCGAGAAAACGCTCGGCGATCTCGGCGACCGAACGGCCGCCGACCGCATTGATGCCGGCGATCGACAACAGATCAGTGACCAGCGCGTGCGCGCCCTTCGGATCGGAGCCGGCCAGCGCCGCCAGCACGCCCTGATACTCGGGCCGCGCATTGTTGCCGCCGAGCACCAGGCGGTCGAGGTCCTGCGCCAGATTGGTCTTGCGGTTGAAATCCTTGATCAGCCGCCGCTTCCAGGCCGGCGGCAGTTCGAGCCCGGCGATCAGGCTGCGAACAGCGCGACGTCGCCGGTGCGGATGTCGGGCGCGGCCGAGCCCGTAACCGCGCGGTGGCGTCCAGCCCGAGCGACAGCATTTCGGCGTCGGCCGCCGCCTTGTCGGGACGGCCGAAGGATTCGATGCCGGCTTGCAGGAATTCGGCGGCGCTGTCGCTGCGGTGGCGGAAGACCGGGCCGAGATAGCAGAAGCCCGCCGGCTTGCCGGCCAGCGGCGAGGCGAGGTAGTCGCGCGACACCGGAATGGTGAGGTCGGGGCGCAGGCAGAATTCGCCGCCGCCGGGTGCGGTGGTCAGATACATGCGCTTGCGGATGTCCTCGCCCGACAGGTCGAGGAACGGCTCCGCCGGCTGCAGGATGGCGGGCGTGACGCGGGCGTAGCCGGCGCGCTCATAGGAGGCGACCAGCGCCTCCGCCCGCGCGTCGGGCCCTTTCACTTCGATTGTGACACTCGCGTCCATCATCGTTCCAAAAAATCGGCCCGAATCTTGCGCGGCGCATGACCTTTTCCGAAAACCGGCTCCCACTTTTCGGGGTCATGCGCTGGGGGTTCCGCGGCCCTTTAGCACGCTGGGCTTAAGGATTCGACGCCGATCGCGCGGTGGCCTTAACGGAACTCGCCGCCAAATCTTTGGCGTCGTTAATAAATTTTATCGCGGCGAGGGCAGCCGCCCACCATTTCGGCTGCCCCGCACGGCGGCAACCCCATGCGCGAGTAAGACAATTTCAACACAACCGGCGTTGACTGCGGGTTGGGTGGAGGCTTTGTCGATGACCAATCCAGTACCGCGTTCCGTGGTCGAGGCCTTCTACAAGGTCTACGCCGCGCGTGACGCCGATAAGATCGCGGAATTTCTCGACGACGACGTGAAATGGACCATCAGCGGCCCGGTCGATTTTTTGCCGTTCTGCGGCACTCACCGCGGCAAGGCGGACGTGCTTGATTTGATCAAGCGGCAAATTCCGCAGGTGCTGCGCACCTTCAGTTTTGTGCCGGACGCGATTTTGATCGACGGCGACCAGGTGGCGATGCTCAATCGCCAGTCGGCGAGGCGCACCGCCGACGGCCGGGTGATCAGCTACCGGGTTGCAAACTTCATCCGCTTCCGTGACGGCAAGGTGGTCGAAAATGTCTCGCTGCTCGATACCTTCGACGCGGTTGAACAGGTGCTCGGCCGTGCGATTGCCGTGCACGACAGCCGCCATCCGCCGGTTGAAGGCGACCTGATCGCAGTTTGAGCAGCTGCTCCGGCTAACGCCGATGTGATTTCCCAATGCGAACGGCGTGATATCATCGCGCATGAAATCCGCGATGGAGATTGCCATGCGTCGCCTTGCTCGTCATGACCGCCATCGGTCTTGTCGTCACCGCGCCCGCGGTCGCGCTCGACATGCCGACGCGCAAGGCCGGCCTGTGGGAGGTCAAGATGATTTTCGAGGGCCGCAATCTGCCGGCGACGACGATGCGGCAATGCATCGATGCCGCCACCGACAAGAAGATGAACGCCAATTTCGGCGGGTCGGCGCTGGCAGAATGCTCGAAGCAGGACATGCAGAACAGCGGCGGCGTCATCACCGTCGACTCGGTCTGCACGTTCGGCGCCGACCACCACCACCTCGCATGCGGTCGTCACCGGCAGTTTCGACAGCGCCTATACGATGAAGGTCGCCTCGACGCGGATCGGGCGGCCCGCCGCTGCCGGGCACCACGCCGGGCGCCGAGACCCACATGACGATCGAGGCGAAATGGCTGGGCGCTTGCGAGGCCGGGCAGCGGCCGGGCGACGTCATGATGTCGAACGGCATGAAGATGAACGTGCTCGACCTGCCGAAATTCGGCACCGCGCCGCCGAAGCGGCCATAGGATAAGTCAGGTCGTCTTGATGCCGTGGCGCGCGAGCAATTTGCGCACGGCGTCGACCAGTTCGCCTTCCTTGACCGCGAACTGCGCCTCGGCCTGTTTCTTCAGGTAGTCGTCGCGCTCCTTCGACAGGCCGGCGATTTCGGCGCCGATGATCAGATCCTTGATCTGCACTTCGCCTTTGGCCTTCTCGTCGCCGCCCTGGATGATGGCGCAAGGGCGGCCGCGCTTGTCGGCATATTTGAGCTGGGTGCCGAGATTGTTCTTCGGATTGCCGAGATAAAGCTCGGCGCGGATGTTGGCCGCGCGCAAGCTCGCGACCATCTTCTGGTAGTCGGCGACGCGGTCGCGGTCGAACACGGTGACCACCACCGGGCCGGGCTCGGGCTTTGCGCCGAGCTTGCCGAGCGCGGTCAGCGCCGCCTGCAGGCGCGAGACGCCGATGGAGAAGCCGGTGGCCGGCACCGGCTCGCCGCGGAAGCGCGACACCAGCCCGTCATAGCGGCCGCCGCCGCCGACCGAGCCGAAGCGCACCGGGCGGCCTTTGTCGTCCTTGATCTCGAAGGTGAGTTCGACCTCGTAGACGGGGCCGGTGTAATATTCGAGACCGCGGACGACGGTCTCGTCTATTTTAATTCGATCCTTGTAGCCTGCAGCCATAACTAATTTTTGAATATCGCTGAGATCGTTCAAGCCATCATCCAAAACTTTCGGAAACGGTCGACCATTCAAAATCACATTCATTCGCGAGCGGAATTCCTCGAAATCAAATGGTTTCCGCGGCGTTGCTTCCGCCGAAGCCAGTTCGTCATGAGAAAATAGCGTATCGGTTCTGTAGCCAATACCCATTGGTGTTAGGCTGAAGGTAATGGAATTATTTGACGCGATAGTAAGTCCGGCGCCCTTTGTAAAATCACCGCTTTCGTCTTTGCGGCCTTTATCTAATAGCTGCTGCACGCCGAAAAGTCCGACACGGTCTTTTTTATCGATCGATCGTAATACCGACAGGCTTTTTTCTCGGCGAAACCCCAGAGGCTTCTTGGACTCCATCTAGACATTTGCGATTCCATACCTTCACCACATAACTTCCGCGCGGGATGCCCAGCGCTTCCATGGTGTCCGCCGCCAGCATGCACATCTCGGCATCGGCCGCCATCGCTCGCCGCGCCCACCGTGTCGGCATCAAATTGCATGAACTGGCGGAAGCGGCCCGGGCCCGGCTTCTCGTTGCGGAACACCCAGCCGTAGCGATAGGAGCGATAGGGCTTGGCGCAGCGCCTCGAAATTCTCCGCCACATAGCGCGCCAGCGGCGCGGTCAGGTCGTAGCGCAGGCTGAGCCATTGCTCGTCGTCGTCCTGGAACGAGAACACGCCCTCGTTCGGGCGATCCTGGTCGGGCAGGAATTTGCCGAGCGCGTCGGTGTATTCGATCGCCGGCGTCTCCACCGGCTCGAAGCCGTAGCGCTCGAACACCAGGCGAATCGCCTCCACCATGTGACGGGTGGCGGCGATCTCGGCCGGCCCGCGGTCGGCGAGGCCGCGCGGCAGGCGTGCTTTGAGTTTGCTTGGCTTGGCGGGTTTGTCGGCCATCGGCGGCTTACATATCAGACGGGGATCGGTTGGTCTTGGCATTAAGACCGTCATGGCCGGGCTTGTCCCGGCCATCCACGTCTTTATGAGTCGTGGTAAGGAAGACGTGGATGCCCGGCAACAAGGTTTATACTCGGGCCGGCCGAAGGCCGGACCCGAGTGCCGGGCGTGACAGCTCCAAACGGTGGCAGGTCATGGCAAAAGCCCAGACACAGGCAAAAGTCGGTATCCCCAACGATCTCGAACCCTATTGGATGCCGTTCACGGCCAACCGCGCCTTCAAGGCGCGCCCGCGGATGGTCGCCTCCGCCAAGGACATGCATTACGTCACGCCGGACGGGCGCAAGCTCATCGACGGCGCCGCAGGTCTTTGGTGCACCAATGCCGGCCATAACCGCGACCCGATCGTGGCCGCGATCCAGGCGCAGGCCGCCGAACTCGATTACGCGCCGGCGTTTCAGTTTGCGCATCCCAAGGCGTTCGAACTGGCCGCCCGCGTCGCCGCGCTGGCGCCCGGCGATCTCGATCATGTGTTCTTCTGCAATTCCGGCTCGGAAGCGGTCGACACCGCGCTCAAGATCGCGCTCGCCTATCACAATGTGCGCGGCAACGCCTCGCGCGTGCGGTTGATCGGCCGCGAGCGCGGCTATCACGGCGTCGGCTTCGGCGGCATCGCGGTCGGCGGCATCGTCAACAACCGCAAGCAGTTCGGTGCGCTGCTCGCCGGCGTCGATCATCTGCCGATGACGTATAATCGGGAAAAACAGGCGTTCACCATCGGCGAGCCGGAATGGGGCGCGCATCTGGCCGACGAGCTCGACCGTCTGGTCGCGCTGCACGATGCTTCGACCATCGCGGCCGTCATCGTCGAGCCGCTGGCGGCGTCGACCGGCGTGCTGCCGGCGCCGAAGGGCTATCTGCCGCGCCTGCGCGCGATCTGCGACAAGCATGGCATTCTGCTTGATCTTCGACGAGGTGATCACCGGCTTTGGCCGCATGGGCTATGCCTTCGCCGCCGAACGCTACGGCGTGGTGCCCGACATGATCACCTTCGCCAAGGGCATCACCTCAGGTAGCGTGCCGATGGGCGGCGTGCTGGTGCGCAAGGGGATCTACGACGCCTTCATGCGTGGCCCCGAGCACGTCATCGAGCTGTTCCACGGCTACACCTATTCGGCGCATCCGCTCGCCTGCGCGGCCGGCCTCGCCACGCTCGACCTTTATCGCGAGGAGGGCCTGTTCGAGCGCGCGCGCAAGCTGGAAGCGCCGTGGGCGCAAGCCGCGATGGGGCTGAAAGGCCTGCCGAACGTGCTCGACATCCGGCCCGTCGGCCTGACCGTCGGCATCGATCTCGCCGCAAAACCCGACGCGGTCGGCAAGCGCGGCATGGAGGCGCTGGAAGCGGGCTTCTTCGAGCACGACATCATGTTCCGCGCGGTCGGCGACACGCTTGCCTTGAGCCCGCCGCTGATCGTGACCGAGGCGCAGATCGGCGAGATGTTCGACAAGCTCGGAAAGATCATCAAGCAGGTGGCGTGAACTTACTGTCGTCCCCGCGAAAGCGGGGACCCAGTAACCCCTGTCTGTCCGCATCATTCCTGCCGGGGTTACTGGGTCCCAGCTCGCGCTCGCTGACGCTCGCTTGGCCGGGACGACAGTGGAGAGTCAGCGGTTCGTGCCGCCTGCGTAAGACGGCCGCGGCAGAAGAATCGCCCAGCCGACGTAAAGGCTCGAGGTCCCGCGCCGGTAGTGCAGCAGGAATGGCGGCTGCACCGCGGCATCGGCGGCGATCGTCCGCAACTCCACCGGCACTGCGTGGAGATCGCCGACGGTCCACACCACCACGGCGCCATGCGCTCTCAGATCGGCGAGATCGATCCAGGGCGCGCGTTCGGGTTTGCCGTCGATCAGCACGCGCGGATGCTCGGGCGCATAATGCGCGACATTGCCGCCGTCCCACATGCTGCCGATCACGTAGACGATCGGCTTTCCGGTGACGGCGCGATAGCGTTGCGACAATTCGCGGCCCATATCGCCGCCGGGAAAGAACACCGCGCGGTAGCGATGATCGTAATACGGCAGCACGCCGTAATTGCCGATGAAGGCGATGGCGAGCCCGGCGAATACGATCGCCCAGTTGAGCAGCACGCGGCCAAGCCGCAACGCATCGAGCGCGCGGCGCGCGATCAGCACCAGCCAGACGCCGAGGAACAGCCAGAGCGGATAGCCCCACATCGCCACCGTGCCGCGGCCGCTCAACGCGGAGAGCGCCAGCACCGTCGCCATCGGCCCGAACGCGAGCCAGGTCACGATGCGGTAGTCGAAGGCGTCGGCGGCCAACGCGGTCGGCTCGCTTGCGCTTCGACGCGGATAGAACAACGGCAGTGCGATCAGCAGCGACGGGATCAGGAAGAACAATTGGCTTAAGCCGAATTGCAGCGGATGCCAGACATGGTCGATCAGCCCGCGCGACGGCAGCGCCCGGTGCTCGGCATAGGCAAACGGCAGGAAGTCGTTTTGCACCAGCCAGACCAGATGCGGCGCCATAACCACGAGCGCGGCCGCGAGCGCCAAATAGGGCCCCGGTGTCGCCAGAGATTTGCGCGCGTCGCGGTCGATGACGAGGAACAAGCGCGAGCGGCAGCGCCAGCACCAGGACGAAATATTTCGCCCACAGCGACAGGCCGACGCTCGAGGCCCAGCAGCAGCCAATGCCGGATTTCGCCGCCGCGCAAGGCGCGATGAAAGGCAAAGCCGGCGAGCGCCCAGAACGGCAGCTGGATGACGTCGTGGTTGAACTTGGCGGCGGTGTAGTTGAGGTAATGCAGGCCGTCGACAATGAGCACGGCGACCAGCGCGCCGAGCGGCGCCGACGAGCGGCCGCGCCATCGCCCAGACGCAGGCCAAGGCCGCCACCACCGCCACCTGGGCCAGCAGGTAATAGGCGAAGTCATGACCGATGGTCAGGTAGACGATCTCGACCAGCCACCAGGGCAGCGGCGGCAGCTTGTCATAGCCGAGCTGCCATTCGCGGCCGTAGATCAGCGCCTCGATCAGGTCGAGCGGCAGATTGGGGTAGAGCAGCGCCGGCAACGCGGTCCAGACCGCGGCATGCAGCAGCATGACGGTGGCGAAGGCTCGCCCCGGCGAGGCCGCAATCCGGTCGAGCAAGGGAAAATTGCGGGGGGCCGCCATCGCCTAGGTTCCAATTTCAGCCAATTTCAATATCCTGAGAAAAAGGGCCGAATAGTCGTTACCATAGCAGGAGTTCGAGGTTGCGCGGACCCGCCGCCTCATGAACATTGGGGCGAGAATACGCGAATCGCTTGCCGCAAAAGAAACTGATTAAACTGATCAAGTTGTAGCCCCGCCCAGGATTAACCGGATGCGTCGTATCAGCGCCATCTTCATCGCGGTCTGCATGGTGCTCATCGCCGGCTCGATCGGCGCCGTGCTCTATCTTGGCCTTCAGGCTGGACGCGCCGACCTCCGCGATCGTGGCGCTGGCCGCGCTCACCGGCATGGCGCTGTACAATACCATCAGCAACCGCCTGCGCGACCGCGGCGACCTCGGCGACCAGATCGCCGATCTGTCGCGCGGCACCGCCGACCTCGCCCGCCAGGTGGCCGAGATTTCCCGCCGGCTCAACACCATGGAAACCCGCGTCGAATCGACCGTCAACCGCGCGCGCGGCGCGGTCGATCCGCTGGCCGCCGAGATCGGCGAACTGGGCGGCCTGGTCCGGCAGATCGCCGACACCGTGGCGGCGCATGAGACCGCGTTGAAGAGCGGTGGCGTCATGCCGGCGCGGCCCGCGCCTGCGGCGCCGAAAACCGGCGCCGCGGCCATGCCGCAGCCCGTGCCCGATGGCACGCTGACCTTGAGCGAGAGCGACGCGGTCACCGGCGCGCGCCGCTTCCGGGGCATGAGCCGCGAGGGCATCGGCGAGTTGATCGGCAAGGCGGTCGACGCCAACCGCATCGATCTTTATCTGCAGCCGATCGTCACGCTGCCGCAGCGCAAGGTGCGCTACTACGAGGCGATGTCGCGGCTGCGCACCGAGGAAGGCGACATCATTCCGGCCGGCGACTTCATCGAATACGCCGAAAGCTTCGGCCTGATGCCGAAGATCGACAATCTGCTGGTGTTCCGCTGCGTGCAGGTGACGCGCCGCCTGCAACTGAAGAGCCGCGACGTCGGCCTGTTCTGCAATATCAGCGCGTCGACGCTGACCGACGCGACGTTCTTCAAGCAGTTCCTCGATTTCATGGACGCCAATCGCGCGCTCAGCGCCGCGCTGATGTTCGAATTCACCCAAAGCGCCTATCGCGCCTTCGGTCCGATCGAGCACGAAAGCCTGGCGGCGCTGGCCGAGCGCGGCTTCCGCTTCTCCATGGACCATGTCGCCGATCTGCGCATGGAGCCGAAGGAACTGGCCGACCGCTCGTTCCGTTTCCTGAAGGTGCCGGCCAAGCTGCTGCTCAACCGCGCCGCGAACGCGCAGAGCGACATCCATCCGGAAGATCTCGCCGACCTGCTGGCGCGCTCCGGCATCGATCTGATCGCCGAGCGCATCGAAAACGAGAACATGGTGGTCGATCTGCTCGAATACGACGTGCGCTTCGGCCAGGGCTTCCTGTTCTCGGCGCCGCGGCCGGTGCGGGCCGAGGCGCTGCAAGGCATCCGCCGGCGAGGCCGACAAGCCGCAGCGGGCGATGCTCTAAGCGAATTCGCCGTCGCCGGTGCCGCGCCCTGATGTATCGTCGTCATTGCGGGGCGCGCGCCTCGGTCGTCCTGAATGAGCGCCGCCTTGCCGCCCTTGATCCCGCATTTCTCCACGCTCGCGCCCGACTACGACGTGCTGCTGTGCGACGTCTGGGGCGTGGTGCATAACGGCCTCGCCGCCTTTCCGCACGCCTGCGACGCGCTGATGCGCGCGCGCGCGCAGCGGCGACGGTGGTGTTCATCACCAATGCGCCGCGCCCGAGCGAGGTGGTGGCGCGCCAGCTCGACAAGCTGCATGTGCCGCGCGAGGCCTACGACGCCATCGTCTCCTCCGGCGACGTCACCCGCAGCGTGATCGAGGCAGCGCGCCGGGCAGAGCATGTTCCATCATCGGCCCGGAGCGCGACCGCTCGATCTTTACCGGGCTCAATGCGCATTTCGCGCCGCTGGAGAGCGCGGACTATCGTGGTCTGCTCCGGCCTGGACGACGACGACATCGAGACGCCGGACGACTATCGCGCCCGGCTCGAGACCATGCTCAAGCGCAAGCTGTTCATGGTCTGCGGCAATCCCGACGTGGTGGTCGAGCGCGGCGACAAGCTGGTCTATTGCGCCGGCTCGATCGCCGATCTCTACGCCACCATGGGCGGCGAGGTGCTCTATGCCGGCAAGCCCTACCGGCCGATCTACGACCTGGCGCTGGCGAAGGCGGAAGCCGCGGCCGGCCGCAAGGCGCCGCTCGAGCGCGTGCTGGCGATCGGCGATTCCGTGCGCACCGATCTGAAAGGCGCGCGCGCGATCGGCGTCGATTTCCTGTTCGTGACCTCAGGCATTCACGCCGAGGAACTGGGCGGGCGCGAGCGGCCCGACAGCGAAGGCGCTCAAGGCGACGTTCGCCGCCGCCGGCGAAATGCCGAAGGCGGTGATGCGGCAGTTGGTGTGGTGAGGTCTCTTTCTTTCCCTCTCCCACAAGGGGAGAGGGAAGCGCGAATCCGCGCGCACTATATTCCGATTAGGCTGCAGACGTCTAAGCGACGTCCGGGAACACCGAGTCGATCTTGCTCTTGAGCGTCTGCGCGTTGAACGGCTTGACGATATAGTTCGACACGCCGGCCTTCTTGGCCGCGATCACGTTCTCGGTCTTGGATTCCGCCGTCACCATGATGAACGGGGTCGCGGCGAGGTCCGGAGTCGGAGCGCACCTGCTGCAACAGGTCGTAGCCGGTCATCGGCTCCATGTTCCAGTCGGAGATCACCAGGCCGTATTTGCGCTCGTGCATCTTGGCGAGCGCCTGCGAGCCGTCGTTGGCGTCGTCGATATTCTCGAAGCCGAGCTGCCGGAGCAGATTGCGGATGATGCGGACCATCGTGTTGTAATCGTCCACGATCAGAACCGGCATCGACAGATCGACAGCCATGACACATCGCCCGTGCTAGGGCGCTCCCCAAGAATGATGGCGAAACCTAGCAACGGCGCTTGAATAACCCGTTAATTTGAAACTTTGTTAACGGCGCGGTAACCGTAGCCACGCCCAAACGCCCCGCCGAATTAGAAAATGAGCACGTCCTTGGCCGATATCTCCTGCCATAGCCCGGTCGTCCCATGAACAAGCCCGGCCAGCCGGCGAAAGCCTTCCATGTCGCGCGACGCGCGCGGTCGATATCGGGCCGCTGCACGGCGCCGTGGTGGCGATCGGCAATTTCGACGGCGTGCATCGCGGCCACCGCGCCGTGATCGGCGCCGCCCTCGCGCGCGCCCGCGAGACTCGGGCGCAAGGCGGCGGCCTTGACCTTCGCGCCGCATCCGCGGCTGTTCCTGCGGCCGCAGGACACGCTGTTCCAGCTCTCGAGCGAGCGCGACAAGCTGCGCCTGCTGGCGGCGACCGGGCTCGACGGCGCCGTGGTCATGACCTTCGATGCCGCGCTTGCCGCCACCTCGGCGGCCGATTTCATCGAGCGCATCCTGGTCGGACGCTTCGGCATCGGCGGCGCGGCGATCGGCTTCGATTTCCATTTCGGGCAGAACCGCGGCGGCTCGCCGGCCTATCTGGCCGAACAGGGCGCGCGGCTCGGCTTTGCGGTCGACATCGTAGCCCCGCTCGAGGACGAAGGCCGGCCGGTGTCCTCGGGCGCGGTGCGCGCGGCGCTGAGCCAGGGCAAAGTGGTGGAGGCGGCCGAACTGCTCGGCGCGCCCTGGTTCGTGTCGGGCGAGGTGATCCACGGCGACAAGCGCGGGCGCGAGCTCGGCTTTCCCACCGCCAATCTCAGGCTCGATCCGTCCTGCGGCCTCAAGCACGGCATCTATGCGGTGCGCGTCGGCATCGGCGGCATGCGCCATGACGGCGTGGCGAATTTCGGCCGTGCGCCCGATCTTCGACAACGGCGCGCCGCTGCTGGAAGTGTTCCTGTTCGACTTCGACGGCGACCTCTACGGGCAGACCATCGACGTCGCCTTCATCGGCTGGATCCGCCACGAGCAGAAATTCGAGTCGGTCGAGACCCTCAAGCGCCAGATGATGGCCGACGCCAGCCAGGCCCGCGACGCGCTCAAGCGCGCCGGCAAGGCGTTTCCCGATGCTGGGGGAGATTTAAAGCGGCCTTTCCGCCGCGGAATCCGCCTGCTAAACAGCCCGCCATGAGAAGCCCGCAGCGCGATTATTCCGAGACGCTGTTCCTGCCGCAGACGGATTTCCCGATGCGCGCCGGGCTGCCGCAGAAGGAGCCGGAGATCCTGGCGCGCTGGGAGAAGGCCGGCCTCTATAAGCAATTGCGTCAGGCGGCCAAGGGCCGCGAGAAATTCATCCTGCATGACGGCCCGCCTTACGCCAACGGCAACATTCATATCGGCCACGCGCTCAACAAGATCCTGAAAGACGTGGTGACGCGCAGCCAGCAGATGCTCGGGCGCGACAGCAACTACGTGCCGGGCTGGGACTGCCACGGCCTGCCGATCGAATGGAAGATCGAGGAGGAGAATTACCGCTCCAAGAACAAGCCGAAGCCGGACTTATCCAATCCCGCCGCGCTGGTGGAATTCCGCCAGGAATGCCGCGCCTTCGCGCAGCATTGGATCGACGTGCAGAGGACCGAGTTCAAGCGCCTCGGCGTCGAGGGCGACTGGGCGCATCCCTACACGACCATGGATTTCTTCGCCGAGGCGCAGATCGCGCGCGAGCTGATGAAGTTCGCCGCCAACGGCACGCTTGTATCGCGGCAGCAAGCCGGTGATGTGGAGCGTGGTGGAGAAGACCGCGCTGGCGGAAGCGGAGGTGGAGTACGAGGACTACACCAGCGATACGGTGTGGGTGAAGTTTCCGGTTCTGGTAGCAATGCGGAAGAGCCTTCCAGAGGTCGGAAGGATGTTAGAATCGTATCGGACAACGCGCTCGGTCGCTGTCTGGACGACGACGCCATGGACACATTCCCGGATAACCGCGCAATACTCGTTCTCGTCCTGAAATTGAACTACGCCGTGACTTTGCAAGAGGTCGTGCGATCGTGTCCGCCCGAGAATTGGGACGAAGACTTGATCGATACGCTCGAAGCTTCGTGGAGAAGCTCGGCTAGAGCGACGTTTGATCTGTGCAGACAAGCTGTCACGAGCTTCATGAAAGATCGGTCCTTGCGGACGATTCTCAGGTCCGAAATTGGCTGAGCGCTACGATCTGTTTGCGCGCATCCGCTTGCGCGGTCATAGGCTACGATTTCGACGTGCCGATTGCTCGCCGGCGACCACGTCACTGACGACGCCGGCACGGGCTTTGTGCACACCGCGCCCGGTCACGGCCGCGAGGACTTCGAGGTGTGGACCGCCAACCGCGTGGCGCTGGAAGCGCGCGGCATCAATCCAGCCATTCCCTACACCGTCGACGAGAACGGCGCATTCACCGAACAGGCACCGGGCTTCACCGGCAAGCGCGTCATCAATGACAAGGGCGAGAAGGGCGACGCCAACGAGGCGGTGATCGCGGCGCTCATCGCACGCCGGGATGTTGATCGCGAAAGGGCGACTTAAGCATCAGTATCCGCATTCCTGGCGCTCGAAGAAGCCGATCATCTTCCGCAACACGCCGCAGTGGTTCATCGCGATGGACAAGGACATCGACAAGAAAGGCGACACGTTGCGTCACCGCGCGCTCACCGCGATCAAAGTCACGCGCTGGGTGCCGGAGCAGGGCGAGAACCGCATCACCGGCATGATCGAGTCGCGCCCCGACTGGGTGATCTCGCGCCAGCGCGCCTGGGGCGTGCCGATCGCCGTGTTCATCAAGGAGAAGCCCGACGGCTCGGTCGAGATCCTCGACGATCCGGAGGTCAGCGTGCGCATCGTCGAGGCCTTCGAAGCCGAAGGCGCCGACGCCTGGTACAAGCCGGGCGCGCGCGAGCGGTTCCTCGGCAAACTTGCCAACGATGGCTGGAAGAAGGTCGACGACATTCTCGACGTCTGGTTCGATTCCGGCTCGACGCACGCTTTCGTGTTGGAGGACCCGCAGCATTTCCCGACGCTCGCCGGCATCAAGCGCAAAGTGGACGGCGGCAAGGACACGGTGATGTATCTGGAAGGCAGCGACCAGCACCGCGGCTGGTTCCACTCCTCGCTGCTGGAGAGTTGCGGCACGCGCGGGCGCGCGCCCTACGACGTGGTGCTCACCCACGGCTTCGTGCTCGACGAGCAGGGCCGCAAAATGTCGAAGTCGCTCGGCAACGTCACCGCGCCGCAGGACGTGATCAAGCAATCCGGCGCCGACATTCTGCGCATGTGGGTGTGCGCGTCCGATTACGCCGACGACCTGCGCATCGGCCCGGAGATTCTGAAAACCACGGTCGAGACCTATCGCAAGCTGCGCAACACCATCCGCTGGATGCTCGGCAACCTCGCGCATTTCCACGAGGACGAGCGCGTCAAGCTCGAGCAGATGCCGGAGCTGGAGCGGCTGATGCTGCATCGGCTCACCGAGCTCGACGCGTTGGTGCGGCAGGCTTACGCCGATTTCGACACCAAGCGCATCTTTGCAGCACTTTCGAGCTTCATGACCTCCGACCTGTCCGCGTTCTATTTCGACATCCGCAAGGACGCGCTCTATTGCGATCCCTATTCGTCGCTGACGCGCAAGGCCTGCCTCACCGTGATCGATCATCTGTTCCGCTGCACGGTGACGTGGCTCGCGCCCATGCTCTGTTTCACGGCCGAGGAGTCATGGGCTTCGCGTTACGGCGCCGATGCACCGTCGGTGCACTTGCAGAACTTCCCCGACGTGCCGGCGGCGTGGCGCAACGACGCGTTGGCGGAGAAATGGCGCCAGGTGCGCAGCGTGCGCCGCGTCGTCACCGGCGCCTTGGAAATCGAGCGCGCGCAAAAACGCATCGGCTCCTCGCTCGAAGCCCACCCCATCATCCACGTTTCAGACGAAGACTTGTTCTCGGCCGTAGTGGATGTTGATCTGGCCGAAATATGCATCACCTCTGCGGCGACGTTGGTGAAGGATGACGCCAGTTCTGGCGACGCGTTCCGGCTGCCGGACGTGACCGGCGTAGCTGTTGTGCCCAATCTCGCCGAAGGCACCAAATGCGCGCGCTCGTGGAAAATTCTCACCACCATCGGCGCCGATCCGCAGTTTCCGGATGTCTCGCCGCGCGACGCCAAGGCGCTGCGCGAATGGGAAGCCATGCGCAAGGCGGCGGAATAACGAATGAATTTATCGTCCTACCTGCGCGGTCCGCTCACGAATTTCGGCCTGGCGGTCGCGGGCATCGTCTGCCTGCTCGATCAGGCGAGCAAGCTTTACCTGCTGTTCGTGTTCGATCTCGCCGCCCATGGTCCGGTGCGGCTCGGCCCGTTGTTCGATTTCGTGCTCACCCGCAACACCGGCATCAGCTACGGCATGTTCCAGACCGAGGGCGCACTCGGCCAAGGGGTGCTGTTCGGCTTTAAGGCGCTGGCGGTGGTGGTGCTATGGGTGTGGCTGGCGCGGGCGCAAGACCGCCTAACCGCGCTCTCGCTCGGCCTCATCGTCGGCGGGGCGGTGGGCAATGCCATCGACCGTCTGGCCTATGGCTGGGTCGTCGACTTCGTGTTTTTTCACGTTTCCACAGCAAATTGGCAGTTCAACTGGTATGTTTTTAACCTAGCTGATGTAGCCATCGTTGCCGGTGTGATCGGCTTGTTGTATGAATCCCTGGTCGGGGACCGCGCCGCAAAAGCGCCCTGATCCACGGTAATAACCCAGGCTGTAGAGCGAATTTCTTTGGAATTCGAGGGGCTAGAGGCCAGTTTCGGATGACAGCACGGCCCAACACGTCTGACCACCAAGTTGCTCGGGAGCGCGGCGTTAAGCTTGGCGCTCGTCGCCACTATGCTGGTGATATCCGTGCCAGCTCGCGCGCAAGAAAATGACTTGCCGCTCGACACTAAGATTTTCCGCAGCTTCATGGAGGGTCTCGGTCTCAAACGGGACGGCGAGGCGATCAACTACCGGGAGCGCGCGCCGCTGGTGATCCCGCCGGCCCGCGATTTGCCGCCGCCGGAAAAATCCAACGGGTTGCTTGCCAAAAATCCGGCTTGGCCGAAAGATCCGGACGCGACCGGGCGCAAGGCTGCAGCTGATATGGAGCGCAATCGCAACATTAGCGATGAGCGCGAGCGCGAGCAGAACGTGCTACGCGAGGATCAGCTCACGCCGGGTCCCGGTCCCAAGAAGAAACCGGGTCGGAACGACGGTTACCAAGCGTCGCCTAATGGCAGCAGCAATCCGTCGCCGCCGTCCGGCAAGAGTATATTCAGTAATATATTCAAAATGGATGATGACGAACAGGTCGGCAAGTTCACCGGCGAGCCGCCGCGCACCTCGCTGACCGCGCCGCCGCAAGGTTACCAGACGCCGTCGCCGGACCAGCCCTACGGCGTCGGCAAAGCCGCACCCGCGAAGCCGAAGGATTACTATACCACGCACGTCGAGCCCGAGGGGTCGCGCTAAGCTTCTCAATCGTCGGTTCGTCGAACCGATTTGAATTTTATTGTGCGTGATCGCGGCATGAACTGGGGCCGCGGGGCCAAACACAAGGCTTCAAGGTCGCCATCGTGCTCTACAAAACCAATGACTTCTCTCGCTGCGATCGCGGCGCTCGCCGCAGCGCTCGCTGCACCCGCGCTTGCCGCTGAACAGATCGGCGCCAAGGTCACCGACTTCACGCTCTCGAACGGGCTCGAATTGGTGGTCATTCCGGACCACCGCGCGCCGGTCGTCACCCACATGATCTGGTACAAGGTCGGCGCCGCCGACGAGACACCGGGCAAATCGGGCTTGGCGCATTTCCTCGAACATCTGATGTTCAAGGGCACGGCGAAAAATCCGACGGGCATGTTCTCGCAAGTCGTTGCGCGCATGGGCGGCCAGGAAAACGCGTTCACGTCGAGCGACTACACCGGCTATTTCCAGCGCGTGCCGAGCGAGAAGCTCAAGACGGTGATGGAATTCGAAGCCGACCGCATGACCGGCCTGCAGCTCACCGACCAGGTCGTGCTGCCGGAACGCGACGTCATCCTCGAGGAGCAGAACCAGCGCGTCGCCAACAATCCGCGCGCGCGGCTCGGCGAGCAGATCGATGCCGCGCTGTTCCTCAATCACCCCTACGGCAAGCCGGTGATCGGCTGGCGGCACGAGATGGAGCAGCTGTCGCGCGACGACGCCATCGGCTTCTATCGCCGCTTCTACGGTCCGAACGGCGCGGTGGTGGTGATCGCCGGCGACATCGAGCCGGCCGAGGCGCGCAAGCTTGCCGAGGAAACCTACGGCAAGGTCAAGCGCAACGACGCGATCCTGCCGCGCAAGCGGCCGCAGGAGCCGCCGCCGGTGGCGGCGCGCTCGCTCACGCTCGCGGATGCGCGCGTCGAGCAGCCGATGATGCAGCGCATCTATCTGGTGCCGTCCTTCGCCACCGCCAAGCGCGGTGAATCGGAAGCGCTGGAAGTGCTCGCGCATATTCTCGGGAGCGGATCCAACAGCCGGCTCTACCGCGCCCTGGTGGTCGACAAGCCGGTCGCGGTGATGGCGGGGGCGGGCTACGACAGCGCCGCGCTCGACATGTCGAAATTCGGCGTCTTTGGTTCGCCGCTCCCGGGCGTCACGCTTCCGCAGTTCGAGGCCGAAGCCGACGCCGTGATCGCCCAGGTGATCGAACAGGGCGTGACCGCCGAGGAGCTGGAACGCGCCAAGTCGCGCCTGATCGCCAATGCGATCTATGCGCTGGACAACCAGGCGAGCATGGCGCGCTGGTATGGAACCGCGCTGATGACCGGCGCCACCGTCGACGACGTGCGCCGCTGGCCGGACCGCATCCGCGCGGTCACCGCGGCGCAAGTGCAGGACGCCGCCCGCCAATGGCTCGACAAGCGGCGCTCGGTCACCGGCTACCTGATCAAGGACACGAGCCCGCAGGCGGAGAAGCGTTCATGACCCGGCTTATGGCACCGATCGCGTTCGTCACGCTTGCATTGCTTGCGGGCGCATCCGCCGCCTCGGCGATGACGATCGAGAAGATCGTCAGCCCCGCCGGCATCGAGGCCTGGCTGGTGCGCGAACAGACCGTCCCGCTGGTCACGCTCAATTACGCCTTTCATGGCGGCTCCAGCCAGGACGAGGCGGACAAGGCGGGCGCCGCCCACGTCGCCGCCGATTTGCTCGACGAGGGCGCCGGCGATCTCGACAGCAAGACCTACCACCAGCGGCTGGAAAACCACGCCATCGAGCTCAGCTTCAGCGTCGGCCGCGACGAATTCCGCGGTTCGCTGCGCGCGCTCAACGAGCACCGCGACGAGGCGTTCGACCTGCTTCGGCTCGCGCTCACGGTGCCGCGCTTCGAAGCCGAGGCAATAGAGCGGGTGCGCGGGCAGGAGCTCTCAGAGCTGCGGCGCGACACCACCAATCCGAACGATCTCGCCAGCCGCAGCTGGTGGCAGACCGCTTTCCCGGATCATCCTTACGGCCGCGAAAGCAAGGGCACGCTGGAGTCGATGCCGCGCATCACCGCCGACGACATGCGCGACTATGTGCGCCGCGTGTTCGCGCGCAACGGGCTGACCGTCTCGATCGTCGGCGACGTCGACGCCAAGACCGCCGGCGAACTGATCGACCGCGCCTTCGGCGCGCTTCCGGCGAAGAACGATCTCAAGCCGGTCGCCAATGCGCGCCCGCGCGGCCTCGGCCGCCGCATCGTCATCAATCTCGACGTGCCGCAGGCGGTGGTCACCTTCGGCGGCCAGGGGATTGCGCGCAACGATCCCGATTTCATGTCCGCCTATATCGTCAATCATATCCTGGGCGGCGGCAGCTTCTCCTCGCGCCTCTACAAGGAAGTTCGCGAAAAGCGCGGGCTTGCCTACGGCGTCTCCGACAGTCTGGTCTGGTTCAGGAGCGCGGCGGTCGTGATCGGCGGCACCGCCACCCGCGCCGACCGCACCGGCGACGCGCTGGCGATCATCGAACACGAGACCAAGCGCATGGCCGAGGATGGCCCGACCGCCGACGAGCTGGCGGCCGCCAAGTCGTTTCTCAAGGGCTCCTACGCGCTCTCGCTCGACACCTCGGGCAAGATCGCCGCCCAGCTCACCCAGATCCAGCTCGACAATCTCGGCATCGACTATATCCAGCGCCGCGGCGCCATGATCGACGCGGTCAGCATCGAGGATGCCAAGCGGGTCGCCAAGCGCCTCTATGGCGGCGGCATGCTGGTGACCGTCGCCGGCCGGCCGACGGGCGTGACCTCCAGCGCGCCCGAGTAACCGGCGCTGGCGTTGTTTCGACATCCCCTGACTTGTCATGCCCCGCGAAAGCGGGGCATCCAGTAGCCACCGCTCTAGAACATGATTCGCCGTGCCAAATGCGCATGCCGGCGAATACTGGATCGTCCGCTTGCGCGGACGATGACAGCCCGTAAGGTTCTTCAATGGCCGTCATTCAATCCATCGAGAATGCCCTTGAAAAACGCATCGGGCCGCACGGCGTTGCCGCCGATGTCCTGAGCGCGGCGCTCGGCGCGCGCGCAATCCGCGCTCGAGGCTTTGCGCGCGCGCCATGCCGACGGCGGCCTGCCGCTGTTGCGGCTGCCGGAAAAGCAGGACGATATCGCCGGCATCGCCGAATCCGCGCGCCGGATCGCCGCCGGCGCGAGCGACATCGTCATCCTCGGCACCGGCGGCTCCAGCCTCGGCGGGCAGACGCTGGCGCAGCTTGCCGGCTACGCGGTGCCGGGCGTCGGCAGCTTGCGCGCCGCCCCGCGCATGCATTTTATCGACAACCTCGATCCGCTGAGCTTCGAGACCATGCTGGCAAAGCTGCCGCTCGCCACCACACGCTTTGTGGCGATCTCGAAATCCGGCGGCACCGCCGAAACCTTGATGCAGACCATCGCCGCGTTGTCGGCGCTCAAGCAGGCCGGGCTTGACGCGCGCAACGGCTTCCTCGGCATCAGCGAGCCGGTCAAGGCGGGAAAACGCAACGGCTTGCGCGATCTGCTGGCCAAGCATCAGGTGCCGATGCTCGATCACGATCCGGGAGTCGGCGGCCGCTTCGCGGTGCTCAGCAATGTCGGCCTGCTGGCCTGCGGCCGTGCTCGGCCTCGACATTGCCGCCATCCGTAAAGGCGCCGCGGCGGCTCTGGCGCCGGTGCTGGCGAAAAAGCCCGCGGCCGAGGTGCCGGCCGCGCTCGGCGCCGCGCTTAGCGTTGCGCTGGCCGAGAGCAAGGGCAAGAGCATCAGCGTGATGATGGCCTATGCCGACCGGCTGCAACGCTTCACGCACTGGTATGTGCAGTTGTGGGCCGAAAGCCTCGGCAAGAACGGCAAGGGGACGACGCCGCTCGCGGCGCTCGGGCCGGTCGATCAGCACAGCCAATTGCAATTGTTCATCTCGGGCCCGCGCGACAAACTGATCACGATCGTCACCGTTGCCGGCGCAGGCGCCGGGCCCCGCATCGACGGCGAACTCGCCAAGCTCGCCGGCGAGCCCGGCCTCGGCGGAAAAACCATCGGCGATCTGGTGGCGGCGGAAGCGCGCGCCACCGCCGAGACGCTCGCCAAGAACGGCTGCCCGGTGCGCACGCTTCACATTGCCCGCCTCGACGAGGCGAGCCTCGGCGAATTGCTGATGCATTTCATGCTGGAGACCATCATCGCCGCGCAACTCTTGGGCGTGGACGCCTTCGATCAGCCGGCGGTGGAAGAGGGCAAGGTGCTGGCGAAGAAATATTTGACGGGCGGCTAGCGGCCGATGCACCGCGTCACCGACACCATCTCGATCGACGACTCCGAATTGTCGGAAAGCTTCGTGCGCTCGTCCGGGCCGGGCGGGCAGAACGTCAACAAGGTGTCGTCGGCGGTGCAGCTGCGCTTCGACGTGCGGCAGTCGCCGTCGCTGCCCAACGACGTGGCGCTGCGGTTGATGCGGCTCGCGGGCAAGCGGCTGACCAAAGACGGCGTGATCGTCATCATCGCGCAGCAGCACCGCACCCAGGAGCGCAACCGTGCCGACGCGCGTGAGCGGCTGTTCGATCTGATCCGCCAGGCGGCGGTCAGGCCGGTGCCGCGCCGCGCCACCAAGGTGCCCAGGGCCGCGAAACGCAAGCGTCTGGAGGCCAAGAAGCACCGTTCCGGCATCAAAAGCCTGCGCGGCGGTAAATCGTCGTTTGAATAGCGGGGGAAGCTGCCGCCTTTGCCTCGCGGCTGACGGCTTGCGCCAGTAGAGTTGGGCGAACCCGAATCAGGCCGCTCCAATGCCCGTCCGACAATTGTCCGAGGCCATCGTCAACCGCATCGCCGCCGGCGAGGTGGTCGAGCGGCCGGCGAGCGTGGTCAAGGAACTGGTCGAGAACGCGCTCGATGCCGGCGCGCGCCGCATCGACGTGCTCACCGACGGCGGCGGCCGCCGGCTGATCCGCGTCACCGACGACGGCGAAGGCATGACGCGCGCCGATCTCGAACTCAGCGTCGATCGCCACGCCACCTCCAAGCTTCCCGGCGACGACCTGCTGGCGATCCACACCCTCGGCTTTCGCGGCGAGGCGCTGCCCTCGATCGGCGCGGTGGCGCGGCTCGACCATCACCTCGCGCCATAAAGCTGAGCCGCATGCCTGGACCGTCGAGGTCGATGCCGGGACGAAATCGGAGGCAAAGCCCGCCGCGCTTGGGCACGGCACCACGGTCGAGGTGCGCGACCTGTTCTATGCCACGCCGGCGCGGCTGAAATTCTTGAAGACTGACCGCAGCGAGGCGGAAGCGGTGCGCGAGGTGGTGCGGCGGCTGGCCATGAGCCGGCCGGACGTTGCCTTCACGCTCGCCGGCGAGGAGCGCGCACCGGTGACC
Source organism: uncultured Alphaproteobacteria bacterium (assembly GCA_963781875.1). Classification (GTDB taxonomy): domain Bacteria; phylum Pseudomonadota; class Alphaproteobacteria; order Rhizobiales; family Xanthobacteraceae; genus Pseudolabrys. Next base: position 142,756 of record CAWAHP010000002.1, on the reverse strand, counting down.
TGGGCGCCGGCCGCGGACGGCGACCGCCTGGCGCGGCTCGGCGACGTGCTGGGGCTGGACTTCCGCAAAAACGCGATTCGCATCGACGCCGAGCGCGAGGGCGTGCGCGTCGAAGGCTTCGCTGGTTTGCCGACGCTGTCGCGCGCCAACACGCTCGGGCAATATCTGTTCGTCAACGGGCGTCCGGTGCGCGACAAACTGCTGGTTGGCGCGGTGCGCGCGGCCTATGCCGACTATCTGCCGCGCGACCGCCATCCACTGCTCGCGTTGTTCGTCGCGCTCGATGCGCGCGAGGTCGACGTCAACGTGCATCCGGCCAAGACCGAGGTGCGCTTCCGCGACGGCGCGCTGGTGCGCGGGCTGATCGTGCGCGCGCTGAAAGAATCGCTGGCGCGCGAAGGCAACCGCGCTTCGACCACCGGCGGCAGCGCCACCATCGCGGCGTTCCGGCCGCTTGGCGGCCCGCGGCGCGGGGCTTACGACTGGCGGCGTTCGCCGTCGCGGCCCGATCCGCGCGGCTTTGTACCATCGCGCGGCGGCGCCGCGCTCGGCTTCGCGGAGGCCGCGCAGGTAGCCTTCGATGTCGGCGAACCGGCGGCCGATGCCGCGGTCGTAAGCTTCGAGCCGGCGGCCGACCTGATCGAGCGGCCGCTGGGTGCGGCGCGCGCGCAACTGCACGAGACTTACATCGTGTCGCAGACGCGCGACGGACTTGTGATTGTCGATCAGCATGCCGCGCATGAGCGCATCGTCTACGAGCGCATGAAGGCGGCGATCGAGAAGGCCGGCGTGGCGCGGCAGATCCTGCTGATTCCGGAGATCGTGGAACTCGACGAGGCCGACGCCGCGCGGATTTCCGCACGCGCGCAAGAACTGGCGCGTTTCGGCCTGGTGATCGAGCCATTCGGGCCGGGCGCGGTGGCGGTGCGCGAGACGCCTTCTTTGCTTGGCGAGGTCAATGTGCGGGGGTTGGTTTGTGACCTCGCGGAGCACATGGCGGAATGGGATGACTCGCTTCCATTGGAGCGGCGGCTAATGCACGTGTCGTCGACCATGGCTTGTCACGGTTCGGTGCGCGCCGGGCGCAGGCTCAAGCCCGAGGAAATGAACGCCCTGTTGCGCGAGATGGAAGCGGTGCCCAATTCCGGCCAGTGCAATCACGGCCGGCCGACTTATGTGGAACTGAAACTCACCGACATCGAGCGGCTGTTCGGGAGAAGGTAAACCTCCGCTGTCATGCCCCGCGTAGGCGGGGCATCCAGTACCCCGGCGCGTCGTCTTATATGCTGACGTCGGTGTTTACTGGATCACCCGCTTTCGCGGGGATGACTGCTAGAGGTTTCGCAAAAACACAAATTCCGTATCGTCGTATTTGCGCCGTTCCAACTCGGTGAATCCCGCCGGCGCGATGAAGCCTGCGTCCACAGCTTCCTCGACCACCACCAGCGCGTTCGGCGTAAGCCAACCGCCCTCCCGCGCGGCAGTGAGTGCTTTCTCGGCCAGGCCCTTGCGGTAGGGCGGATCGAGGAAGGCGAGCGAGAACGGCTCGAGCGGATGCGCCGGGCCGAGCTTGGTGGCGTCGCGGCGGAAAATGCGGGTGACGCCGCCGAGGCCAAGCTGCTCGACATTGTCGCGCAGCAGCGCGCGCGCCTCCACGCCGTCGTCGACGAACAGCGCGTAAGCGGCGCCGCGCGAAATGGCTTCGATGCCGAGCGCGCCGGTGCCGGCGAACAGATCGAGCACGCGCGCATTGGTCACCGGATCGCCGTAGCCGTGAATGAGGATATTGAACAGCGCCTCGCGCAGCCGGTCGGCGGTCGGACGTAAACCGTCCGATTTCGGCCCGGCGAGCGGGCGCGAGCGCAGGCGTCCGCCGACCACGCGCATTAGAGTTTTTCCTGGCGCATGATCTTTTCCGAAAACCGGTTCCCACTTTTCGGGATCATGCGCTACCTCGGCCTCGACGGCCGCGGGCCGCCGCTGCGGTCGCGGCGTTTTTGGAATCGTTTCTTGAAATTGCGCGAGCTGCTCGATTCCTTCTTGTCGTCGCGCCGGTACTGCCCCTCACCCGGCTCGCGGCCTTGCCGCTCGCCACCCTCTCCCCGCTTGCGGGGAGAGGGAGGAGCGCCGCGAAGCGGCGCGGAGGGTGAGGGGCGACTTCTGGCTGGCTTGTCTTCGGCCCTTTCAAGCAGCGGCGCGTCAAAATCCGCGTTCGCCTCGCCGACGATCTTTTCGCCGAGTTCCGCGCGCAGCGCTTGCGACTCGATTTCCTTCACCGCGCCCTCGGCCAGTTCGCCCAATTGGAACGGTCCGAACGCAACGCGAATGAGCCGGTTCACTTGCAGATCGAGCGTTTCCAGAACCTTGCGCACCTCGCGGTTCTTGCCCTCGCGAATGCCGATGGTGAGCCAGACATTGGCGCCCTGTTCGCGGTCGAGGCTCGCCTCGATCGGCCCGTAGCGCATGCCGTCAACCGTAATGCCGCCGCGCAGCCGATCGAGCAATTCTTGTGTGACGCGGCCGAGCGCACGCACGCGATAGCGGCGCAGCCAGCCGGTCGCCGGCAGCTCCAGCACGCGCGCCAGCCCGCCGTCATTGGTGAGCAGCAGCAGGCCTTCGGTGTTGATGTCGAGCCGGCCGACGCTGATCAGCCGCGGCAGGTCCTTCGGCAGCGCGCGGAAGATGGTCGGCCGGCCTTCCGGGTCGGAGTGGGTGGTCACCAGCCCGCGCGGCTTGTGGTAGATGAACAGCCGCGTGCGCTCGCGCCGCGGCAGCGGCTGGCCGTCCACGGCGATGCGGTCCGACGGCGTGACGTTGAGCGCGGGCGAATTGATCACCGCGCCGTTGACGGCGACGCGCCCGGCGGCAATCCAGGTTTCCGCCTCGCGCCGCGACGCCAGACCCGCCCGCGCCATCACCTTGGCGATGCGCTCGCCGGGGATTTCAGACGGAGGTTTGCCGGCCATATCCACTTTCTGCGTCATGGCCGGGCTTATCCCGGCCATCCACGTCTTGCTTGCGGACCGTGTATAAAGACGTGGATGCCCGGCACAAGGCTTATGCTCGGGCCGGCCGAAGGCCGGACCCGGGTGCCGGGCATGACGATTGGAATACCGCCGGATGCCTTCGCCCTCTTTTATGCAACTTGCCCTCGACGAAGCCCGCGCCGCGGCGGCGCGCGGCGAGGTGCCGGTCGGCTGCGTGATCGTGCGCGACGGCGAGGTGATCGCGCGCGCCGGCAACCGCACGATTGCCGACCGCGACCCGACCGGACACGCCGAACTGCTCGCCATTCGCGCCGCGGCATCGGCGCTGGGAAGCGAACGGCTCGCCGATTGCGATCTCTATGTGACGCTGGAGCCTTGCGCCATGTGCGCCGCCGCGATGTCGTTCGCGCGCATCCGCCGGCTGTATTTCGGCGCTGCCGATCCGAAGGGCGGGGCGGTGGAGAACGGCGTTCGCTTTTTCTCGGCGGCGACCTGCCATCACCGGCCGGAGGTCTATGGCGGCATCAATGAAAGCGAATGCGCGGCGTTGCTGAAGGAGTTCTTCCAGGCGCGGCGTACGTAATTGTCATCGCCCGCCAACGGGTCCGCGCAAAGCGCGGCCCGATGGTAAGCTCTGTCGGGCGATCCAGTAATCGCAAACGTCGGGGAGTACTGGATGCCCGCTTTCGCGGGGCATGACAGTCAACGGCCTAGGCCGTCTTGTCGACCAGCTTGCCCATGCCAGGCGGCGGCGGGGCCTGCTTGGCCGCGGGCGCGTTGTCGACGTCGCGGTCGTTGGACTGCTGCTGTGGCGCCGACTGCGGCGATGTTCCGGTCTTCGGCATGATGACCTGGATGCCAATACTGCTGACGCTCATGAATGCGGCCTTCTATGACGCTGCACCGTAGCGGGCAGGCGTCAATTTTGCGCAAGCCGAACGCGCGCAATTTGAGACAACGCGCGAAAGGATTTGTTGACCGTAAGCGTCAGCGCGTGCCGGCGGCTTGCGCAAACTCCCACGCTTTGTCGGCGAGCGGGCGGATCATCTCGGCCTTGGCCGGCGCGAATTCGCTTGTCGCGGTGCCGTCGCGCACGCGGCCGATGATGCCCTGCAAAATGGCGGCGATGCGGAAGAAATTATACGCGAGATAAACCGGCAAAGCTGGCCGCGGATCGAGCCCGGTGCGCGCGACGTAAGCCGCCACATAATCCGCCATCGACGGAATGCCGAGGCGGGCGAGGTCGTGCCCGACCAGCGAGGCGGTGCCGGCCGCGCTGTCGGAATGCGGCATGTGCCAGGCCATCAGGTGATAGCTGAAATCGGCGAGCGGATCGCCGAGCGTGGACAATTCCCAATCGAGCACCGCGACGATCTTCGGTTCGTTCGCCGCCACGATCAGATTGTCGAGCCGGTAGTCGCCATGCACCAGCCGCGGCGGCGCGCCTGGCGGAATATGCGACGGCAGCCATTCGATCAGCCGCTCCATGGGCTCGATGGTCTCGGTCTGCGAGGCGCGATACTGTTTCGACCAGCGGTCGACCTGGCGGGCGACGTAGTTCTCGCCCTTGCCGAAATCGGCGAGACCGATCTTGCCCGGGTCGAAAGAATGCAGGCGCGCAATCGTTTCGTTCATGGCGTCGTAGACCGCGGCGCGCTCGGCCGCGTTCGAGCCGGACATCTGCGGCTCCCAGAACACGCGGCCGTCGACGAAGCTCATCAGATAAAACGGCGTGCCGGCGACGCTTTCGTCCTCGCAAAGACAAAGCGGCTCGGCGACCGGAAAGCCTTGACGCGTGCAATGCGCGGATCGCGCGATATTCGCGGTCGACCGCATGCGCCGACGGCAACAGCTTGCCCGGCGGCTTGCGGCGCAAGACGTAACGCCGCGCCGGCGTCTCCAGCAGATAAGTCGGGTTCGACTGGCCGCCTTTGAATTGCTTGATCGTCAGCGGGCCGGCGAAGCCTTTCACATGCTGTGCGAGATAGGCTGCAAGCCGCGCCGCATCGAGACGCAGCGCGGGCGCCGCCTCCTTGGTGCCGGAAAAAGCCTGCTGACGGTCGATGGAGATCATTTCACACCGTCATTCCGGGGCGCGAGCGGAGCGAGCGAGCCCGGAATCCAGGGCAGAGTCCACCATGTGTGGCTCTGGATTCCGGGCCCGCGCCTTCGGCGCGTCCCGGAATGACGAGACTGCTCACTTTTTCGCCTCAAAACTAATCGGCGCGTCGGCATAGATCTTGTAGCTCTGCGTTTTCGACTTCGCCTTGTCGTCTTCGTTCACGTACTGGATCGAGCTTTTGCCGATGAGCGCGCGCGGCAGGATCATCACGCGGATGAAGCGGCTGGGCTTGTCGCTCGCCGCCTGCGCGAACACCGGGTCGGGTCCGGATTCGTACCAGGCGCCGCCCGGTCCGTACGAGGTCGAGCGGCCGTGGGTGTCGATGCGGATGCCGCCCTCGACCAGGCAACGGATGCCGGGACCCTGGTGGCAGTGCAAGTAGGCGCAGCCGCCGGGCGGGAAGGCGACGCTGTCGCCGCGCATCAGCAATTCGCCCTTCGGCAGCGTTTCGAGATAGGCGGAAAGCTTGCTCGTGCGTGATCATGCCGGGCGCGCAGGCGACCGTGCTGCCCTGGTCGCCGCGCGCCAGTTCCCAGCGCCAGCAGGTGACGCCGGCAGCGCCCGGCTTCACGATGGTGCCGCCTTCGCCCTGCCAGGCCTCGCCTTCGTTCACCGTCTTGCCGTCGATGGTGGCCGAGCCATGCACCACGAAGATGAAACGCGGCAGCGGCGCCAGCCGGAACTCGACATTCTCGGCGCTGGAGAGGACATCTTCGTAAAGCCGAAGCACGGGATGCATTCTTGCGGGTCTCCGTCAGGCGGCCGTGAAGAACTCTAGCAAGGCCTTGGCGGTGGCGTCGGGATTTTCCTCGGTGAGGAAATGGCCGGAGTCGATCGGCTGGCCCTTGGCCTGCGGCGCCCATTGCTGCCAGATCTTGAGCGGCCCGCCGGTCTCGTTGGCGATGCCGACGCCGCCCCACAACGCCAGCAGCGGGCAGGCAATCGTCTTGCCCGCTGCGCGGTCGGCCTCGTCGTTGCTCAAGATCGGCGTAACGGCCGGCGCGGTAGTCCTCGCAATGGGCGTGGATACGCGTCGGCTCGGAAAACGCCGCGCGGTAATGATCGAGCGCGCGTGGATCGAAGGCGGACAGATTCTTGGCCTTGGTCCAGCTCGCCATCTTCCATTCCAGATATTCGACCGGCGCTTTCTCGATCAGCATTTCCGGCAGCGGCGCCGGTTGCGCCAGGAACGGCCAGTGCCACACCTTCATCGCCATGTTGCGGTCCATGCCGTGCCACATGTCGTAGGTCGGCACGATGTCGAGCGTCGCCATGCGCTCGACGCGGGCGCCATGATCGAGCGCCAGGCGATAGGCGACGCGGCCGCCGCGGTCGTGGCCGGCGAGCCGAAAGCGCGCGTGGCCGAGCTTGTCCATAAGCCTCGATCATCGCTTTTGCCATCGAGCGCTTGTCGTAGGGCGCGTGCCTGGCGTCCGCTTCGGGAATCGGACGACCAGCCGTAGCCGGGCAGGTCCGGGATCACCAGCGAGAAGCGCTGCGCCAGCACCGGCGCCACGCGGTGCCACATCACATTGGTTTGCGTGTAGCCGTGCAGCAGCAACAGCGGCGGCCCGCTGCCGCCGGTGCGCGCGAAAATCTTTCCGGCCGAGGTGTCGATCGCGTGCGAGGCAAAGCCGGGGAACAGGTCGGCGAGATCGGGCATGCGCTCACTTTACTTAACCCTCTCCCACAAAGGGAGAGCGGGAAGCGAGATCGTTCGCCCGTGCAAAAACAAAGCCCGGCGTGAGGGCCGGGCTTTGCAACGACGATGCGTGAATGTTGCGGGCTTAGTCGGCGAGCAGCCCCGGGTCCCGCATCAGCTGGAAGCGGATGTTCAGATCGGGATCGCGGCCGACGATCTGGCCATAGGCGACCACCACATTCGGATCGCGAACGCTATAGCGCGGTGTCGGCAGTCAACACGTGCTTATGGGTGGTCTTCGCGAGCGCCGGGGAAGCCGCCAGCGTCGCCAATGCCAAAGCCGTCATAAGTTTCTTCATCGTTCTCATCTCCTTAATCATCACCCCAGCACGCAACGGATAATATTTATTTGCGCGACGCGGTACCGGCGGCGATGCATGGGCGGCATTCGAAACTTTGCTTGGCAATTAGTCTAAGCGAACGGAATAAACGCGCTTTTGCCGCAGTGGCCCACAATTTCAGCGTGATGCTTTTCATTTGCGCAGTTTTTATTCGCGCGCGATCGCGCGCCAGCCGATGTCGCGGCGGCAGAAACCGTCCGGCCATTTGATTTTATCGACCGCCGCATAGGCGCGCTGTCTGCGCTTCGCGCACGGTCTTGCCGCGTGCGCAGACATTCAGCACGCGCCCGCCATTGGCGAGAATGCGTGTTCCCTCGGCCTTGGTGCCGGCATGAAAGATTTCCACGCCTTCGACTTGCGCGGCCTCGTCGAGGCCTTCGATCGACGGAACCTTTCGCGTAGTTGCCGGGATAGCCTTTCGCCGCCATCACCACGGTGAGCGCGGCGTCCGGGTACCAGCGCAGATCGAAATTCTTCAATTGTCCGTCGCGCGCGGCCATCAGCGCCGGCACCAGGTCCGACATCAGCCGCAGCATCAGCACCTGCGTTTCCGGATCGCCGAAGCGGACATTGTATTCGATCAGCTGCGGGCCGGTCTTGGTGATCATCAGGCCGGCGAACAGCACGCCCTTGTAGGGCGCGCCCATCGCCTTCATCGCGCGCACGGTGGGCTGAATGATCTCGTCCATCACGCGCTTGTTCATCTCCGCCGTCATCACCGGCGCCGGCGAATAGGCGCCCATGCCGCCGGTGTTCGGCCCCTTGTCGCCGTCGCCGACGCGCTTGTGGTCCTGCGCCGAGGCCAGCGCGATCGCGGTCTCGCCGTCGCACAGCGCGAAGAACGAGGCTTCCTCGCCGACCAGACAATCCTCGATCACGATTTCCCAGGCGGGCGCGCCCAGGCCGCCGCCGAACATCATGTCGATGGCGGCTTCGGCTTCTGCGACCGTCTCCGCGACCACCACGCCTTTGCCGGCGGCGAGCCCGTCGGCCTTCACCACGATCGGCGCGCCTTGCTTGCGCACATAGTCCTTGGCCGCGGCCGCGCCCTTGAAGCGCTCATAGGCCGCGGTCGGAATCTTGTTGGCCTTGCACAGGTCCTTGGTGAAGCCCTTGGAGCCTTCCAGCCGCGCCGCCCATTTGCTCGGGCCGAAGGCCTTGATGCCGGCCTTTTCCAGATCGTCGACGATGCCGGCGCACAGCGGCACTTCGGGCCCGACCACGACCAGATCGATCTTGTTCGCCTTGCAGAAGGCGATCACCGCCGCGTGGTCGGCGATATCGAGCGCGACGCACTCGGCCTCGTGCGCGATGCCGGCATTGCCGGGCGCGCAATAGAGCTTGTCGGCGAGCGGGCTGCCGGCGATCTTCCAGGCCAGCGCGTGCTCGCGTCCGCCGGAACCGAGGATCAGGATGTTCATGGGCGACGAGGGAGGCCTTTAGGGAGTGGTCGCGAGTTGGTGTAGCATGGTCCCTTAGCCCCGCAAGAGATTCGGCCCCGAATGCCTGAAGCCGCACGTCAACAACGTTGTGGAATGGACCGTCTCCGAGCTCTCGGCGGCGCTCAAGCGCACCGTCGAGGACGCCTATGGCTTTGTGCGGGTGCGCGGCGAGGTGTCCGGCTTCAAGGGCCCGTCGCCCTCCGGCCACTGTCTATTTCCGCCTCAAGGACGACAAGGCGGTGCTCGAAGGCGTGATCTGGAAGGGCGTCTGGGGCCGCATGCGGGTCAAGCCCGAAGAGGGCCTCGACGTCATCGTCTCCGGCAAGCTCACCACCTTCGCCGGCTCGTCGAAATACCAGATCGTGATCGACACGCTGGAGCCGGCCGGCGTCGGCGCGCTGATGAAGCTGCTGGAGGAGCGCAAGAAGAAGCTCGCCGCCGAAGGCCTGTTCGACGAGGCGCGCAAGCAGCTCATTCCGTTCCTGCCGGACGTGATCGGCGTGGTGACCTCGCCGACCGGCGCCGTGATCCGCGACATCCTGCATCGGCTGGCCGACCGCTTTCCGCGCCGCGTGCTGGTGTGGCCGGTGCGCGTGCAGGGCGAGAGCTCGGCCGCCGAGGTCGCCAACGCGATCGAGGCTTCAACGCGCTGCCCGAGCGCGGCGCGCTGCCGCGGCCGGATCTGATCATCGTCGCGCGCGGCGGCGGCTCGCTCGAGGACCTGTGGTCGTTCAACGAGGAGATCGTGGTGCGCGCGGCGGCCGACAGCATGATCCCGCTGATCTCCGCGGTCGGCCACGAGACCGACATCACGCTGATCGATTTCGCCTCCGACCGGCGCGCGCCGACGCCGACCGCCGCCGCCGAAATGGCGGTGCCGGTGCGCGCCGAGCTGCTGGCGCAGATCGCCGCGCTCGACCGCGCGTCAGATCGCCTCGTGGCAGCGCGGCATGGAGCGGCGGCGCACCGAACTGCGCGCGGCTGTCGCGCGCGCTGCCGGCGCGCGACGAATTGCTGGCCGATGCCGCGCCAGCGGCTCGACGCCTGCGCGGAACGGCTGCCGCGCGCGCTGCGCGCCAATGCGCAGCTGCATCGCACGCAATCTGACGCGCGCGGCGGCGCGGCTGTCGCCGCGGCTGCTGAAGCTGCGGCTGGCGCGCTCCAGCGAAATCGTCGTCGCGCTCGGCACAGCGCGGCAAGCTCGCGCGCGAGAACTATCTGCAGCGGCGTTGGGATCGCGTGCGCAGCGCCGAGCAATTGCTCAAGGCGTTTTCCTACCGCGGCGTGCTGGCGCGCGGCTTTGCGCTGGTGCGCGACGGCGACGGCCATCCGTTGCGCTCGGCCGCGCCGTCACCAGCGGCATGCGACTGGAGATCGAATTTTCCGACGGCCGCGTCGGCGCGACTGCCGACGGCGAGGGCGCAGCCTGCAGCCGCCAAGCCTGCGCCCAAGCCGCGCCCGCGCGGCGGCGAGACCGGGCGGGCAGGGCACGCTGCTCTGAGATTTACGGATCAGCGCGCGAACCACTCCGGCACGCGCTTGAAGGCGTCGGCGCGCGCGTCCGCGTCGGTGCCGATATGCACGCGGCCGGCCGGGCTCGGCGTATTGGCGATGCCGGTGCGCTCGTGCAGCGCCAGATCGGCGACGGTCGAAATCGTGATAGGCGCCCGGATAGACCACGATCAGCGCGCCGGCGCTGCGTCCGCGCGCGCCGGCGACCATCTGCTCGCAGGTCGCGGCCGGCGTCCAGTCGTCGGCGCGCCCGATCAGGATCAGGGTCGGGATGCGCGCGCTCCAGGCCAAGTTGCCGGAGCGCTGGCAGTTCGGATAGAGCGCCACCGCCGAGCGGAAATCCGGCGTCTTGTCGCGCGCGGCGCCGGCGTGGCGGCGCACCGTCCACAACGCGGTGGTGGCGCCATGCGACCAGCCGAGCAGCGACACCCGGTCGGCGATCACCCAGGGCTGCGCCTGCAGCCAATGGCGGGCGGCGATGGCGTCGTTGATGCGCGTGCGCGAGGCGCGCACGGCGCGCTGGCGCAGGCGGCATTGCGAGGCCAGCCCGCGCGAGCCGAAACTGTCGGGAAACAGCACGGCGAAACCGGCGGCCTTCAGGTGCTCGCCCCATTCCCGGTAGCGCTGATCGATCGGCGATTCGCCGTCGCCCAGGCCGTCGCAGGTATGCAGGGCCACGATCGCCGGAAATGGGCCGGCGCCGCTCGGGGCGGAACAGCATTGCCCGCAATTTCACGTCGCCCGACGGGATTTCGACCTGCTCGGCGGCCGCGGCGGAGCCCAACGCCAGAATCAAGGCGGCGGCGATCGAAACGGGCAGGTTCCGCATGACGCGAAGGCTCCGGACCAGGGTCAAACTAGCACGCCTAAGCACATAAACCGGGCATGAACAGACGATCCGAGGGTTTCGTTTGCGGCGGCCGAACGACTATCTTTGGACGGATCCAGCCCCGCGCCGGCCGACGACGGAGGCCGCTCTTGCTCAATCGCTACGATCGCTCCTCGCCGATGAACGGCGAGGCCGAGGTCAAATACCTCGATGGCGATTTCCGCGTGCACGCGTCCGGGCGCCTTCGTGCGCTGCGCGGTCACCGGCGTGCCGATCCCGCTCGAGGAGCTCAAATACTGGAGCGTCGATCTGCAGGAGGCCTATGCCTCGCCGGAGGCGGTGCTGCAGCGCCATCAGGCGCAGCGCGCGCAAATAGCTAGCGCCGCAGCTTCGCCAGCACCAGCGCGCGCAATTCATCCGCCTCATCCACCACCAGCGTCACCGGCAGCACCTGCGCGCGCGCGGCGAGCGCCGCCAGCGCCGGCTCGCCCGCCATGCGGGCGTGATCCTTCTCGGTGGTCAGCAGCGCAAGCCCGTCGTGCTCGGCCTGCATGATCAGCTCGGCGGCTTCCTCGGCCGTATAGCGGTGATGATCGGCGAAGGCTCTGCGCTGCGCGATGGCGATGCCGGCCTGCGTCGACGGTGGCGAAAAACTTCTCCGGATCGCCGATGCCGGCGAAGGCCAAAACCTTGCGCGCTTTGAGCGCCGCCACCGCGGCCGGATCGGGCACCAGCCGGCCGTGAAAAACCGGCAAGTCGCGCGCGGCGGCGACGACGTCGCGGGCGCCGCTATCGTCGCCGACCACCAGCAGCGCATCGCTGCGCGCGAGCTGCGCCTCGAGCGGCGCGCGCAACGGACCGGCCGGAAACACGCATGCCATTGCCGATGCCGCGCCGGCCGTCGACCACCGCGATGCGTGAAATCCTTGGCGAGCGAGGCGTTCTGCAAGCCGTCGTCCATGACGACGACGCTGGCGCCGGCGGCTGCGGCGGCCTGCGCGCCGGCGACGCGGTCGCGCGCGACGATGGTCGGCGCCACGCGCGCCAGCAGCAGCGCCTCGTCGCCGACTTGCGCGGCGCGATCGGCATGAGCGTCGACCAGCTTGGGGCCGGCGAGGCTGCCGCCATAGCCGCGGCTGAGACAACAGGGCCGCTCGCCGGCCGTCCTGCAGCATCTTCGCCAGCGCCATCACGGTCGGCGTCTTGCCGGCGCCGCCGAGCGTGAAATTTCCCACGCACAGCACCGGCAGGCCGGCGCGCGCGCCGGGCCGGCCATCCGCCGCGCGGCGATGGCGCCATAGCCGGCGGCGAGCGGCGCCAGCAGGCCCGCGGCGAGCCCCGCTCTGCGCCACCAGAATGCCGGCTCACGCATGGCCGGCTCGCTGGCGCAGTTGCAGCTGCATCAGATAGGGCTCGAGCGATTGCAGCGTGCGCTCGAGCGCGCCGCCGAGCGCCTCCACCGTCGTGCGCGCGGCGTCGGCGACGCGCGCGCGCGCGGCCGGATCGCCGAGCCAGGCGCCGAGGCCGGCGGTGAGCCGGTCGGCGTCGGTGACCAGCTCGGCGCCGTGCGCGGCATCGAGCGCGGCGTAGATCTCGGCGAAATTCCAGACATGCGGGCCGTGCAGGATGGCGGCGCCGAGTTTGGCGGCCTCGATCGGATTCTGCCCGCCATGGCGGACCAGCGAGCCGCCGATGAACACGACCGGCGCCAGCCGATAGATCAGGCCGAGCTCGCCCATCGTGTCGGCGACATAGATGTCGGTCGCGGCGTTCGGCAGTCTCGCCGCGCGAGCGCTGCGCCGCCTTCAGGCCGGCGGCCGCGGCGATCTCGACCACGCCCGGCCCGCGCTCGGGATGGCGCGGCGCGATCAGCGTCAGCAGGCCCGGGAAAATTCGCGCGCAGGCGCCGGTGCGCCTCGATCATCGATGGCTTCCTCGCCGGCATGGGTGGAGGCCGCCGCGATCACCGGCCGGCCGGCGATCGCGTCTGCCAAGGCCGCGAGCTTGGCGCCATCGGCGGGCGGCGCCGGCACGTCGAGCTTGAGATTGCCGGTGGTGACGACGCGCGGCGCGCCCAGTTCGCTCGAAGCGTTCGGCATCGCCCGGCGTGCGCGCGAGGCAAAGATCGAACCGCCGCAGCAGATTGGCGATCGTGTCCGGCAAATAGCGCCAGCGCTGGAACGAGTTTTCCGACAGCCGGCCGTTGACCAGGATCATCGGCACGCGCGCGCCGAGGTCTCGATCATCATGTTCGGCCACAGATCGGATTCCACGAACAGCGCCAGATCGGGCTGCCAGTGATCGAGGAAGCGGCGCACGAAGCGCGGCACGTCGACCGGCACGAATTGATGGATGACGCCGCGCGGCAGCCGCTGCTCGGCGAGCCCGCCCGAGGTGACGGTGCCGGTGGTCACCAGCATGTTGACGCCGCGCGCGCGGATGCGCTCGATCAGCGGCAGCACGCTCGCCAGTTCGCCGACGCTGGCGCCGTGCAGCCAGACCAGCGGGCCCTGCGGCCGCGCGATGCCGGCGTCGCCGCGCCGCTCGGCGAGCCGCGCGCGATGCTCCTTGCCGCGCTGAGACGGCGCGCCAGCAGCAGCGGCGCGAGCGGCGTCGCCGCCGCCGACAACAGCCGGTAGGCGCGCAGCGCGGCGGGGAGCTTTTCGCTCACGGCTGCGCGCTCCCCGTTGCGGTCGGCGATGTCGTAGGCGCGCGCGGTCGCCCGGTTGAGCTCGCTCTCGACCGTTGGCGCGCGGCTTCCAGCGTCGCGTCGTCGGCGTCGCGCGGCACGTAGATCGCTTCGCTCGCCACCAGCGCGATCCGGCCGAACGGCAGATTGATCGCGGTGCGGTCCCAATTGTCGAGTTCGATGCGGCGGCTGGTCGCGATCGCCACCGGGTAGATCGGCCGGCCGGAATGCTGCGCCAGCTTGACGACGCCGAGGCCGGCGACGCGCGCGACCTTCGGCACGTCGGCGGTGAGCGCGACATTGTAGCCCTGCTTCGAGCGCCTCGAGCATTTCGGTGAAGGCGGCGGCGCCGCCCTTGCGGTGGAACTCGCCGTTATGCGCGCCGGAGCCGCGAATGGTGCCGATGCCGAGCCGCTCGGCGGCGCGCGCGTTGATCTCGCCGTCGCGGTGGCGCGAGATCAGCACCTTGGCGCGATGCTGCTCGTCGTCGCGCTTGATGAACGGCGTCAGGAAATGCTGGCCGTGCCACATCGCGATGATCGCCGGCATCTGCACCGTGTCATAGAGCGTCCGCCGGCTCGAAGGTCACGCGGCTGGTGTGCCAGACCAGCCGCAGATACCACGCCGCCAGCCGTTCCGACGGCGCTTCTGGAAGGCGGGCGATGTGACGATCCGCTTGAATGATGGCATCGGCGTTTCGTATTCAGCGCCGGCGCCGCGCTGTCGGGGTCGAGCAGGCGGTGCAGGTGGACGATGAAATAGCGCATATGGGCGTTGTCGACGGTCTGCTGCGCCTTCGCCTTCCAGGCGACATAGGCGCTGGCGTAATTCGGGTAGACGCCGACCATCTCGACCTTGTCGAGATCCTTGAATTCGGTGCTGCCGAGTTCGGTGAGTTCGCCGCCGAGCACGAGATGGAGCAATTGTTTTCCGGGGCGCTTTTCGGACATGGCTTGATCCTTCGAAGAAGCCCCGGCGACGGCCATTAAGCGGATGCGGGCGAGGTAGATTTAGCGGCAGGAGGCGAGTTTATGCGAACTCGGGCTGGCGGTCGCGCACCAGATCGATGAGCGTAGCATGGCGGGCGGGACCGGCGGCAATCAGCGCGCCATGCACCGACGTGCGGATCGATTGTAGCGCAGCGGCTGTGCCGGCAAAATCGGTCATCACGCCGCCGGCTTCGTGCACCAAAAGATCGGCCGCCGCAAGGTCCCAGTCATGGCTGCCGGGCGAGGCGAAGGCGGCATCGAGTTCCGCCATGCGCGACGCGGGTGAGCCGCAGGGCGAGCGAATGCACCTTGGGCTGGGCGAGAATGTTCGGGGCGAGGCCTGCGAGCCGGTCGAGATAGCGTTTGGGTCCGGCGAGCTTGGCGCCGGCGAGCGTGTCGCCGCGGCTCGCCGTGATGGCGGCGCCGTTGCAGCGTCGCGCCCTTGCCGCGCGACGGCGAGGAACATCTCGTCGGTCACCGGCGCATAGAGCGCGGCCAGCACGCGGGCGGCCGTCCTCGACCAGCGCCACCGAAATCGTCCAGTCGGCGCGGCCGGAGATATAGGCGCGGGTGCCGTCGATCGGATCGACGATCCAGGTCGATGCGCCATCGCGCGGCCGGGCAGATGGTCTTCGGTTTCCTCCGACAGCCAGCCGGCATCGGGCGCGAGCGCGTCGAGCCGCGTGCGCAGCAGATCGTTGACCGCGATATCGCCGTCGCTCACCGGCGAATTGTCGTCGCCCTTGGTCCAGCGCTTGAACGGCCCGCGCGAGGTGGCGCGCGCCAGTTCGCCGGCCTCGCGCATCACGGCTTCGAGTGTCGCGCAGCTGCGAGCTTACTGGCCGGCAACGGTGAGGCCCTCCAGCCGCACGGTCGGCGCATTGGTGCCGTAGCGGAATTCGAGATCGTTGGCCGGCGTCAGCGTGCGGAAGATGTCGAGCAGATGGCCGGCGATGGTGACCTCGCTCACCGGATAGGTGCGCTTGCCGTTCTCGATCCAGAAGCCGGAGGCGCCGCGGCTGTAGTCGCCGGTCACCATGTTGACGCCCATGCCGATCAGGTCGGTGACGTAGAAGCCGTCGGCGATGTCGGCGATCAGCGCCTCGGGGCTGAGCGTGCCGGCTTCCAGATGCAGATTGGTAGCGCCCGGCGAGGGCGCCGAGGAGACGCCGCGCTGGGCGTGGCCGGTGGTGACGAGGCCGAGCTCGCGCGCGGTCGCGCTATCGAGCAGCCAGGAGCGCAACACGCCGTCCTCGACCAGCGCCAGCTTCTTGCCGGCGACGCCTTCGCCGTCGAACGGGCGCGAGCGCAGGCCGCGCTTGCGCAGCGGATCGTCGATGATGCGGATGCCGTCGGCGAACAGTTTCTCGCCCATCTTGTCCTTGCAGGAAGCTGGTCTTGCGCGCGACCGAGGCGCCATTGGCGGCGCTGGCGAGATGCGAGACCAGCGAGCCGGCGACGCGCGGATCGAACACCACCGGCACCTTGCGGGTCGAGACCTTGCGCGGATTGAGCCGCTCGACCGCGCGCTCGCCGGCGGTGCGGCCGATTTTCTCCGGGCTCTCCAGATCGGACAGCGTGCAGCGCCGAGGAATAATCGTAGTCGCGCTCCATGCCGGTGCCGTCGCCGGCAATCGCGGTCATCGAGACGCCGTGGCGCGAGCCGAGATAGGCGCCGCGAAAGCCGTGGCTGGTGACCAGCACCATGCCGCCGATGCCGGCCGAGGCCGAGGCGCCGCCCGACTTGGAGACGCCCTTGACCGCGAGACCCGCCTGCTCGGCGGCGCGCGCCATGGCCTCGAGCTGCTTGACCGTCGGCAGATCGCGGTCGATCAGATCGAGATCGGGAAAATCGTGCGCCAGCAGTTTCTCGTCGGCGAGGCCGGCAAACTTGTCCTCCGGCGCGGCGCGCGCCATCGCCACCGCCCGCTCGGCCAGCGCCGCGCTGCCGTCGCTGGTCATATCGTTGGTCGAGACCACCGCCTGGCGGCGGCCGACCAGCACGCGCAGGCCGAGATCGTCGCCTTCGGCGCTCTCGGATTCCTCCACCGCGCCGTCGCGCACCTCGATCGACAGCGACATCGAGCGCACCGCCACCGCGTCGGCGGCGTCGGCGCCGGCGGCGCGGCGCGGCCTTCACCAGCCGCTCGGCGCGGTCGGTGAGGGCGCTCTGGTCGAACAGGGAGGCGGCGGGGGCGAGCATGATGTTCTTTCAAATGGCGCTGGAAACGGCCGGTGCAACGGCCGATCCGAACAATTTGCGGATCGTATAGCAACACCTCGTCAATCATGCTTCGCAACGCGGCGTCAATCATGGAGCGCGAAGCGGGCCGTCGTTAACGCCAATTAACCGCGAACATTAAGCGAATTCCGACGCCTTTCCGCCATGATCGCTGCAACGACCGGGCCCATAAGCCCGGCGTGGGAGAGTTTCGAGGCGTCAAATGCGAAGTGGCGGATGTCCCGCCGGGTCGGGCCGCGCATTGCGGCTCGACCCGTTCGCCTTGCCGGTGCGTTTTGCGGCGAGCGATGCCGCGGCCGACGAGCGGGTGCGGCATGTGGAGCTTTATCGCGAGCGCGTGGTGGTGCGGCGCTCGCTCGCCGGCATGCGCATGGCGCTCAATATGCCGGTCTCGGCCTTTGCCGGCGTCGCCATCCGGCTGATGCCGGGCGAGGGCGAAGCCCGGCCACCGTCTCCGTCGTTCTCGAACACAAGGATCCCGCGCTCGCGCTGCCGCTGTTCGTCTCGGCCGAGGCCGACGAGGCCTTTGCCGAATGGCGCACCTGGGGCCAACGTGCTGGGTCTGCCGTTGCTGGTTCGAAGATGACGGCGCCTTGCGCGAGCCGTTCGCGCGCATGGGGCAGCGTGCGCGTCGAGCGCGCCACGCCCGCGCCGGCGCCGCCGCAATGCGATCAAGCGCCGCCGGCCGTCGATGCCGTTGCGCCGCAAGGCGGGCAAGCTCACCGACGCCACGCCGGTGCATCGCGGCGAGCGCGAGATCATCGCCAGGAATTAATCCACAGTCCGTCATCGCCCGCGAAGGCGGACGATCCAGTAATCGCCATCATCGATTGTGTGTGCTGGGTCCCCGCCTTCGCGGGGACGACAAATTAGATTATTTGCAGCGCTGCAGCTTCAGCATGCCGCCTTGCTGCATGTTGAGCTCGATGTGATCGGCGTCGATCTGATGCAGCGTGTAGCTGGTGCTGCCGTTGCGGATCTGGCCGGTGGTGAACTCATCCACCACGCGATAGCGCGACGAGCCTTCGGTCGTGATCGACTTGATGCGATAGGCCGGCACGCCGCCCTTGCTGTCGGTGCGCGTGTCGCCCTTGAAGTCGATCACGCGCTTGTCGCCGCAATCGATCCGGCCTTTGTTCGTGTCGGCGCTCTGGCCCCATTTGCCGGACACCGGATAGCCGCCGGCAGCCAACGCCGGCGCGGCGAGCGCGGTCAAGAGCAATCGCGGACAGAATCGTTTTGCGCATGACGTGAGGTTCGGCCCGGGCAGCCGCAAAATCAAGCGCAAGCGCGGCGGATGCTTAACAATTGGCATGGCAATTTACTTCAATTAACGAAGGTTATGCCTTGCCATATCCCCCCGCCGTCGGCGACTGGATAATGATCGCCTCATTGGCGTCGATCACGGTGGCGTCGCAGCCTTGCAGGCGTTCCATGCGGCCGTCCTTGCGGCGCACCCAGTTCTCGCCGACCTGACCCGCTTCGCCGCCCGCGAGACCAAATGGCCGCACCCGGCGGTGGCCGGACAGAATCGTGCATTCCATCTTTTCCAGAAAGCGGATGGTGCGGCGGATGCCGTCGCCGGCGTGCCATTTGCCTTTGCCGCCGGAGCCGATGCGAATGTGGAAAGTCCTCCAGCACCACCGGATAGCGGAATTCCAGCACCTCCGGATCGGTCAGCCGCGTATTGGTCATATGCGTGTGCACGGCATCGGTGCCGTTGAAGCCGGGGCCGGCCGGCGAGCCGGAGCAGATCGTCTCGTAATACTGATATTTGGCGTTGCCGAAATTGAGATTGTTCATGGTGCCTTGCGCGGCGGCCAGCGCGCCGAGCGCGCCGAACAGGCAATTGGTCACCGCCTGCGACGTCTCCACATTGCCGGCGACCACGGCGGCCGGATATTCCGGCGTCAGCATCGATTTTTTCGGAATCACGATATTGATCGGCCGCAGGCAGCCGGCATTCATCGGGATGTCGTCGTCCACCATCACGCGGAACACATAGAGCACAGCGGCGCGCGTGACCGGCTCGGGCGCGTTGAAATTGGTCGGCTGCTGCGGCGAGGTGCCGGTGAAATCGACGGTGGCCTCGCGCTTCTCCTTGTCGACCGTGATCTTCACCTTGATCACGGTGCCCTGGTCCATCTCGTAGGAAAATTCCGCGTCGTGCAGGCGGTCGATCACGCGCCGCACGCTTTCGGCGGCGTTGTCCTGCACGTGCTGCATATAGGCCTTCACCACCGGCATGGTGAACAGCGTCACCATCTTGCGCAGCTCGGCCACGCCCTTTTCGTTGGCGGCGATCTGCGCCTTGATGTCGTTGATGTTCTGCATCGGATTGCGCGCCGGATATTTGGCGCCGGTCAGCGCCGCCATCAGCTCCTTCTCGCGGAAGCGGCCGCGGTCCACCAGCTTGAAGTTGTCCATGTAGACGCCTTCCTGCTCGATGGTGGTGGCGTTCGGCGACATCGAGCCGGGCGAAATGCCGCCGACATCGGCGTGATGGCCGCGCGAGGCGACCCAGAACAGGATGTTGCGTCTTCTTGTCGTCGAACACCGGCGTGCAGACGGTGATGTCGGGCAAATGCGTGCCGCCGTTATAGGGCGCGTTGATGGCATAGACGTCGCCGGGCGCTGATCTTTCCCTTGTTGTCGCGGATGATGGTCTCGACCGAGCGGTCCATCGAGCCGAGATGCACCGGCATGTGCGGCGCATTGGCGACCAGCGTGCCGTCATGCGCGAACACCGCGCAGGAGAAATCGAGCCGCTCCTTGATGTTGACCGAATAGGCGGTGTTCTGCAGCGACACGCCCATCTGTTCGGCGATCGACATGAAGAGATTGTTGAACACTTCCAGCATCACCGGATCGGCATGGGTGCCGATGGCGTGGGTGCGCTTGAGTTTTTTCGCGCGGGTCAGCACGAGATGATTCTTGCGCGTGAGTCTCGGCCTGCCAGCCGGGCTCGACCACGATGGTCTGGTGCGGCTCGATGATGATGGCGGCGCCTTTCACGCGTGATCCCGGCTTGAGCTGATCGCGGGTATAGACGTTCGCATTGTGCCATGCCCCGCCGGAAAAGAATTGCGTGCGCCGCGCCGGCGCCGGCAGCTTTCCGCGTGCGCGCTTGATCGCCTTCTCGCTGAACTTGGCGCCGCCGCCGACCGCTTCCACCGACACCGCTTCGACCACCATTTGCTTGGAGCGATCGATGAAGCCGAAACGCGCCTTATGCGCCTTCTCGAACGCGCGCTTCATCGCAGGCAGCGCGCCCGCCGCCACCACCAGCGCAGTGTCGGTGCCGGCGTAGCGGATATGCGCGCGCACGAACACCTTGATCTTGCCCGCCGGCACGCCCTGGCCGGCCACTTCTTTTTTTACGGCCTTGCCGAGGCTCGCGCCGATGCGCTTGATCGCGGCGAGCGACTTGGGGCCAAACGCGAGTTCGATCGCCTGCTCGCGGGTGGCGCGGATGTCGGCCAATCCCATGCCGTAGGCCGAGAGCAACGACGAAAACGGATGGATCAACACCCGCGTCATGCCGAGCGCGTCGGCGACCAGGCAGGCATGCTGCCCGCCGGCGCCGCCGAAGCAGTTGAGCGCGTAGCGCGTCACGTCATAGCCGCGCTGCACGGAAATCTTCTTGATCGCGTTCGCCATGTTCTCGACCGCGATCTTGATGAAGCCGTCGGCGATTTCCTCCGGCGTCTTGCCGCCGATCTTCTGCGCCAGATTGTTGAAGCCATGCTTCACCGCATCGGCGTCGAGCGGCAGGTTCTGTCGCGGCCCCGAAAATCTTCGGGAAGAAATCCGGGATCAGCTTGCCGACCATCACATTGGCGTCGGTCACCGCCAGCGGCCCGCCGCGCCGGTAGCATTTCGGTCCCGGATTGGCGCCGGCCTGAATCCGGTCCGACGCGGAAGCGCGCGCCGTCGAAATGCAGGATCGAGCCGCCGCCCGCCGCCACCGTGTGAATGAGCATCATCGGCGCGCGCATGCGCACGCCGGCGACTTCGGTCTCGAACGCGCGCTCGTATTCGCCGTCGAAATGCGACACGTCGGTCGATGTGCCGCCCATATCAAAACCAATAAGCCGATCGAAGCCGGCGGCGCGCCCGGTCTCGGCCATGCCGACCACGCCGCCGGCCGGGCCCGACAGGATCGCATCCTTGCCCTGGAACAGTTCGGCGGCGGTGAGCCCGCCCGACGACATCATGAACATCAAGCGCGCGGCGGATCGCTTGGCGTCGAGATCCTTGTCCACCTGCGCCACATAGCGCCGCAGGATCGGCGAGAGATACGCATCGACCACCGTGGTGTCGCCGCGGCCGACCAGCTTGATCAGCGGCGAGACCTCGTGGCTGACCGAGACCTGCGCGAAGCCCAGCTCGCGCGCGAGCGCCGCCACGCGCTGCTCATGCTCGGGAAACCGGTAGGCGTGCATGAACACGATGGCGACTGCATCGATGCCGTCGGCCTTGGCCGCTTCAAGATCGGCGCGCACTTGGCGCCAGATCGGGCGCGCGCTCGACCGTGCCGTCGGCGCGCACGCGCTCGTCCACCTCCGCCACGCGCTCGTAGAGCAGTTCGGGCTTGATGATGTGGCGGGCGAAAATCTTCGGCCGCGCCTGGTAGCCGATCTTGAGCGCATCGCGGAAACCTTTGGTGATCAGCAGCAGCGTGCGGTCGCCCTTGCGCTCGAGCAGCGCGTTGGTTGCGACCGTCGTGCCCATTTTCACCGCGCCGACGCGGCCGGCCGGGATTGGCTCGCCGGCCTTCAAGCCGAGCAGATCGCGAATGCCCTGCACAGCGGCGTCGGTATAGGCTTCTGGATTCTCGGACAGCAGCTTGTGCGGAACCAGCGTGCCGTCGGGACGCCGCCCCACCACGTCGGTGAAAGTGCCGCCGCGGTCGATCCAGAAGTCCCAAAGTTGCGCTGAAGTTTTTGCTGGCATGGCTTTCGGGCGTGGACGCAGAACGGCGCACTATGTCCGCCCTGTCGGGGGCAACACAAGCCTGCTAGGCTTGTTGCGGAAAATTATGTGGTGACGCCATGAACAGGTTGTTTGCGCTGATGGCCGCGCTGCTGCTCACGTCTGCGGCCGCGCGGGCCGCCGACCTGAAAGTCCTCAGCGGCAACGGCCCCAGGGCCGCGGTGCGCGATCTGTGCGCGCAGTTCGAGCGCGCCACCGGTAACAAAATCGATTTGCGCTTCGGGGTGAACGTCGAGGTCAAAAACAAGATCGAAGCCGGCGAGAGCTTCGATGTCGTCATCGGGAATCCGCCGATCGTCGACGCTTTGATCAAGGACGGCACGGTGGTCAGTCCGCGCGTCGATATCGGCCGCGCCGGTCTGGGAGTTGCGGTGCGCTCAGGCGCGCCCAAGCCCGACATCGCATCGGTCGAGTCCTTCAAGCACGCGCTACTTTCGACCAAAGCCGTGGCTTTTCCGGGCAAGGGCGCCAGCGGCATTTATTTCGTTAGCCTGCTCGATCGCTTAGGAATAGCCGCCGAGATGAAGCCAAAGCTGCGGCCGATGCAGGCGGAAGACACCGTTGAGGTGGTGGCGCGCGGGGAGGCCGACATGGTCGTGGTGGTGGCGACGCGCATCGTCGATGTTCCAGGCGTCGACGTGGTCGGTCCAATCCCGGAGGAACTACAAACGAAAATCGGTTTTGCCGCCGGGCTAAGTGCGTCCGCCAAGGAACCGGAGGCGGCCAAGGCGCTGATCAAGTTCCTCACCGCGCCGGCCGCGAAAGCCCATCCTCAAGGCCAAAGGCGTCGAGCCGGGCTGAAACATAACCTCGTGGGATGACCGCCATATGATCTAGATCACATGGCGGTAGACCTTGGCGCCGGCCGCCATGCAAAAATTGGCGGGGGCCCGGCGGGTTTTTCCGCCGAGCCCCCTTACAACGTATCAGCCGGCCTGTAAGCCGGGTTCTGTATGGCATGGGGCGCGAGCCCCATACGTGACGGCCATTCCTCTCGCACGCCGGTTGCCCGGCGCGTCAAGCAACCTACCCGAATGACTGGCCCGGACGGACCCGAGGCTTGCGCCTCAACGTCATTCCTATTCGGTCTTGCTCCCGGTGGGGTTTGCCGTGCCGCTGCCGTTGCCGGCAGCGCGGTGCGCTCTTACCGCACCGTTTCACCCTTGCCTCGGCCAAAACGCTACGCAGCCGCGGCGGTCTGTTCTCTGTGGCACTGTCCCTGAGGTTTATCCCCGCGAAAGCGGGGACCCACCCCGCCGGACGTTATCCGGCACCGTTCGTCCATGGAGCCCGGACTTTCCTCCCCGGCCGCCTTTCGGCATTGGCGCGGAGCGGCCGTCCGGCCGACTGACGGGGATAGCCATGGGGTGGCGGGGCTTCCCCGTCAAGGGCATCGAGCGGTTATGGTTTGCAAAAAAGAGCCTGAACCCACCGTTGCGCCGTCAGACCGCCCCGGACGCGGTGAGCGGCGCCGGCCGCGTCTCGACCAGCGCGCGCAGCGTGACCAGCGTCGACTGATCGGCGATGCCGTCCACCCGCGCGGTGCGGAAATGCCGCTGGAAGGCGGTGACGACGTCGCGGGTGGCGTCGTCATAGCCGCCGGTTTCCTCGATGCCGTAGCCGTAACGGCGCAGCGCGTGCTGCAACTGCGCCACCGCCTCGCCGTGGTCGCCCATTTTAAGCGCGACGCCGTCAAGATCGAGCGGGGCTGGGCGCACCCAGAGGCCGACGTCGGAGTCGCTCAGCAGCCCCCAGGGAAACTTCTCGCCCGGGTCCCGTTTGCGCGAAGGCGCCACGTCGGAATGGGCAAGGATGCGCTCGGGCAGAATCGGCCCGCGGCGGGTGTTGATCGTTTTGCAGAGCGAGATCACCGCCGCGATCTGCCGCAACGGAAAATCGCGATAACCGAATTCGTGCCCCGGATTGACGATCTCGATGCCGATCGAGCACGAATTGATGTCGGTCTCGCCGGCCCAGAACGACTCGCCGGCATGCCAGGCGCGCCGCGTCTCCGGAACGCATTGCACGATGCGGCCGTTCTCGAACACCACGTAATGGGAGGACACCTTGCTCGCCGCCGTGGTGAGCCGTTGCAGCGCCGCCTCGCCGGTTTGCATGCCAGTGTAGTGCAGCAGGATCATGTTGGGCGCGCGGCCGTCCTTGCGCTCGTCGTGATTGGGCGAGGGCACGACGTCGGAGACGAGGAAGGTATCCGGGGGAAAAGACGGCATGGGCCGGATCATAACCAATTGTTCGGGCGGCCGTGTGCCGGGCCCCGGAAAAGGGCCGGCTGCGGCAACAAATCCTTAAGTTTAAGGGCCGTTAATGAGGTTCCGACGGTCATGTGCGCCGGGGCCTGGAGAATGGGTTCCGGGGCAGGGTCATTCCATTGACGCCCATAATATCCCATGATATCCCACGATTTCTCAATGAGGATTGCGGGCCGCCCCGACGGCGAGCGCCAGGGGGAGCGACAAGCCGGCCCCGCAAATCCGGGAGCCCTAGTCCGAGCGGCTCGCGGGCGTTGCGTCCGGTCGGTGTGGAGTGCGGGATATGGACCGCTTCGTGTCGAACACGACGTTGCGGCTCGACTCCAAGGGGCGTGTTTCAATTCCCGCTTCCTTCCGCTCGGTGCTCAGCCGCGACGGCTTCGACGGCCTCTATTGCTATCCGGCGCTCGACCGTCCTGCGATCGATGCCGGAGGGAACGCGCTGATGTCGGAGATCGAGGCGTTGATCGCGCGCTATGCCCCGTTTTCGGAACAGCGCGAGCAGTTCGCGCTGGCGCTCTACGGCACCAGCGAAACGCTGAAGATCGACGGCGAGGGGCGGGTGGTGTTGAGCGACGGCTTGAAGCGTCATGCCGGGATCACCGACCAGGTCGCATTTGTCGGTCTCGGTCACAAGTTTCAGATCTGGGAGCCCGGCCGTTTCCAGAGCGAGCTCGCGGAGGCCACCCAAAAGGTGCGCGCGCTCAAAGGCCAGCTTGGCTCCCAGGTGGCGGCGCGCAATGCGCTCGGAGCACGGGAATGACGGCGGGCGGCGACGGCTTTGCGGCTGTCGCTGGCGGACCAGCCCTCCACATTCCCGTGCTCGGCCGCCCCGCGGTCGAATTCCTCAATGTTCGTGACGGCGGCGTCTATATTGACGGCACTTTCGGCGCCGGCGGATATACGCCGCGCGATTCTTGAGCACGCGGGGACAAAAGTCATCGGCATCGACCGCGATCAGCATGCGATCGCGCTTGGCGTCGATCTGGTGCAGCAGGCGAATGGCCGGCTGACGCTGACCGAGGATCGCTTTTCCAATCTCGATCACGGTCGCGCGCGATTGCGGCTTCGAAGCCGTCGACGGCGTGGTGCTCGATCTCGGCGTCTCCTCCATGCAGCTCGACACGGCAGAGCGCGGATTTTCCTTTCGCCTCGACGGGCCGCTCGATATGCGCATGGGCGGCGAGGGCCCGAGCGCGGCCGATGTCGTCGCCGCCGCCGGCGAGCGCGATCTCGCCAACATCATCTTCCTTCTGGGCGAGGAGCGGCATTCGCGCGCCGTCGCCCGCGCCATCGTCAAGGCACGCGCACAAGCGCCGATCCTCACCACCCGTGCGCTGGCCGATATCGTCAGCGCGGTGGTGCGTTCGCGCCCGGGCGAAATCCATCCGGCGACGCGCACGTTCCAGGCGCTGCGAATCTTCGTGAACGACGAACTGGGCGAACTTGTCGCCGCGCTCGAGGCCGCCGAGCGCATTCTCAAAG
The DNA here is from genome assembly GCA_963781875.1 of uncultured Alphaproteobacteria bacterium. Classification (GTDB taxonomy): domain Bacteria; phylum Pseudomonadota; class Alphaproteobacteria; order Rhizobiales; family Xanthobacteraceae; genus Pseudolabrys. The sequence continues at coordinate 117,151 of CAWAHP010000002.1, read as the reverse complement.
CCGGCGGCCGGCTGGTGGCGGTATCGTTTCATTCGCTCGAGGACCGCATCGTCAAGTCGTTTCTCGCCGGCCGCAGCGAAACCCGCGGCGGCTCGCGCCACGCGCCCGAGCGCAAGCGCCCGGCGCCGAGCTTCCGCGTGCTCACCAAACGGCCGGTGATTGCCGATGACGACGAAATTGCGCGCAATCCGCGCGCCCGATCGGCCAAGCTGCGCGCGGCCGAGCGCACCGATGCGCCGGCGCGCGCCGACGCGCCTTCCGATCTGCTGCCGCGGCTGCCGGCGCTCGCCGACGTCATGAAGGGGCGCTAAGCCATGCGCCTTCTCAACATCCTGGTGATCGGCGCGCTGATCCTGGCGGCGTCCTTCGTCTACAAGATCAAGTTCGATTCCACGCTGCAGGCCGAGCGGGTGGCAAAGCTCGCCGGCGAATTGCGGCGCGAGCGCAACGCCATCGCCATCCTGCGCGCGGAATGGGCGAAGCTCGACACGCCGTCGCGCATCCAGGGCCTTGCCGACCGCCATCTGGCGCTGCGCCCGATTGTCCCGACGCAATTCGACAGTCTCGACCGGCTGCCCGATCGCCCGCCTGTCGTGGTGGCGCCGCCGCACGACGATCCGATCGGCGCCATGATCGCGCCGTCCGCGCCCGATGCGACCGGCAGCGTCGCCGGGGCGGCGGTGACCCGCATGCACGCGCCGCCACGAAAATCGGCCGAGACCCGCTGGCAGCGCGCCTTGCGCTCGCTGCTCTATGGCCACGACGTCGATCGCAACGTCAAGGCCAAGGCGCGGCTCGGCCTCGCCATCCTGGCGTTCGCCGGAATCTATGGCGTCATCGCGTTTCGGCTGGTGATGTTCGCGCAGGTGAGCGAGGATCACGGCGCCCGCCGCAGCGTCGGCCAGGACGCGGTCGCGACCGCCCGGCCCGACATCCTCGACCGCAACGGAGAAATCCTCGCGACCGACGTGAAGACTCCGTCGCTGTTCGGCGAGCCGCGCAAGATCATCGACGTCGACGAGGCGGTGGAACTGCTCACCGCGGTGATGCCCGACCTCGACGCAACCGAATTGCGCGAGCGCCTGTCGTCGAAGCGCGCCTTCGTCTGGCTCAAGCGCGAGATCACGCCGAAGCAGCAGCAGGAGATTCACCGGCTCGGCATTCCCGGCATCGGCTTCCTCACCGAGAACAAGCGCGTCTATCCCAACGGCCCGGTGGTCTCGCACGAGATCGGCCACGTCAATATCGACAACCAGGGCATCGCCGGCATCGAGAAGTGGCTCGACGGGCAGGGGCTCGCCGCGCTGCACATGGCGGGGCTCGCCACCGACCGCCTGCAGCGGCCGGTCAAGCTCGCGCTCGATCTGCGCGTGCAATTTGCGCTGCGCGAAGAACTCGTCGCCGCGCGCGAGAAATATCAAGGCCATGGCGACCGCCGGCGTCATCGCCGACGTCAATACCGGCGAGATCGTCGCCCTGGCGTCGGAGCCGGATTACGACCCCAACAATCCGCGCGAGGCGAACGATCCGACCCGCATCAACCGGCTCACCACCGGCGTCTACGAGATGGGCTCGACCTTCAAGGCGCTCACGCTGGCGATGGCGCTCGACAGCGGGCGCATCTCGCTTTCATCGACCTTCGATGCGCGCGTGCCGCTGCGCTACGGCAAATTCGAGATCAACGATTTCCACGGGCAGAAAAGAATGCTCACGGTGCCGGAGATCTTCACCTACTCCTCCAATATCGGCACCGCGCGCATGGCGCTCTCGCTCGGCATCGACTACCACCAGGCGTTCCTGAAGAAGCTCGGCCAGCTCGACCGCTTGCGCACCGAATTGCCGGAAAGCGCCGAGCCGCTGATCCCCAGGCATTGGGGCGAGCTCAACACCGTGACCATCGCCTTCGGGCACGGCCTGTCAGTCGCGCCGCTGCAGGCGGTGATGGGCATTTCCGCGCTGGTGAACGGCGGCCGCCTGATCCCGCCAACCTTCCTCAAGCGCGATGGGGCGGAAGCCGAGCGCCTCGCCACGCGTGTAATCAAGCCCGACACGTCGGAAAAAATGCGCTATCTGATGCGCCTCAATGTGGAAAAGGGCACCGCGACACGCGCCGACGTCTCGGGCTATTATGTCGGCGGCAAGACCGGCACCTCGGACAAAGTGGTCGGCGGCCGCTATTCCAAGACCAAAGTCTTGACCAGTTTCACTGCCATCCTGCCCGCGGACAGTCCGCGCTATCTGTTGCTGATCATGCTCGACGAACCGCAAGGTCTTCCGGAAACCAAAGGCCAGACCACCTCGGGCTTTAACGCGGTGCCGGTCGGCGCCAAGGTGATCGAACGCGTGGCGCCGCTGCTCGGCATCCCGCCGCGCTTCGACCTGCCCAAGGCCGACCAAATGCTGCTGGTCAGCGCGAGGGCTGCGCGGTGAACTTACGCGATCTTCTGCCCGAAGCTCCCGCGATCGAAATCGCCGGCATTACGTCCGACAGCCGCAAGGTCAAGCCGGGCTTTCTGTTCGTCGCCATTGCCGGCGCCAAGGCCGACGGCGCGCATTTCGCCAAACAGGCTGTTGCCGCCGGCGCGGTCGCGGTCGCGGCGGAACAGAGGCCTGACGGGCTGCCGGCGACCGTCGCTTTCATCCAGGTGAAGAACGCGCGCCGCGCCTTGGCACTGGCGGCGGCGAAGTTCTTTTCCCGCCAACCGGCCACCATCGCGGCGGTTACCGGCACCAGCGGCAAGACCTCGGTCGCCGCTTTCACGCGGCAGATCTGGACCGCGCTCGGGTTGCAGGCGGCGAGCATCGGCACCGTCGGCCTAGTCTCGCCCAAAGGCGAAAAATACGGCTCGCTCACCACGCCCGATCCGGTGGAGCTGCATCGCACGCTCGATCAACTGGCGGGCGAAGGCGTCACGCATCTGGCGCTGGAAGCCTCCTCGCACGGCCTCGACCAGCACCGGCTCGACGGCGTGCGCATTGCGGCGGGCGCCTTCACCAACCTCTCGCGCGACCATCTCGATTATCATACGACCATCGAAGATTACCTTGCCGCCAAGCTGCGACTTTTCGATTCTCTGATCGCGCCAAACGGCACGGCAGTGATCGGCGTCGATGACTGCTATGCGGGGCAGGTGATCGAGGCCGCCAGGAAGCGCGGCCTGAAGATCATGACGGTCGGCGAACATGGCGATGACATCAAACTTGTCGGCGGCGCAATCGACGGCTTTGCGCAAGTCGTCAGCATCGCGCACGGCGGCAAGACCTATAAGGTCAAGCTGCCGCTGGTCGGCGCCTTCCAGGTGCAGAATGCAAGCGTCGCGGCCGGCCTTGCAATTGCGACTGGCGCCGATCCCGCGCGCGTGTTTGCCGCGCTCTCACACCTCACCGGCGCCAAGGGGCGGCTGGAACTGGTCGGCACCCGGAACGGCGCACCGATTTTCATCGACTATGCGCACAAGCCGGACGCGCTGGCGAAAGCGCTCGCGGCGCTGCGGCCCTATGCCAGCGGAAAGCTGGTGGTGGTGTTCGGCGCCGGCGGCGACCGCGATGCCGGAAAACGCCCGATCATGGGCCGGATCGCAGCTGAGAATGCCGACCGCGTCATCGTCACCGACGACAATCCACGCAGCGAGAAGGCGGCCGCGATCCGCGCCGCCATTCTGGCCGCGGCGACAGGCGCGGCCGAAATCGGCGACCGCGCCGAGGCAATCCGCGCCGGCATCGCCGAGCTGAAAGCCGGCGACGTGCTGCTGATCGCCGGCAAGGGCCATGAGGTCGGACAAATCATCGGTGACCGGATTTTGCCGTTTTCCGACCATGATGCCGTCGCCGCGGTCTTGCAGGGCAAGGTCGCATGAGCGCGCTGTGGAGCCTCGACGACATGGCCAAGGCGATGCGCGCCGAGCGTTCCGGTGCGCTGCCGGCCGACGTGTCGGGAATTTCCATCGACAGCCGCAGCATCGGCAAGGGCGAGGCCTTCTTCGCCATCCAGGGCGACAACCGCGACGGCCATGACTTCGTCGAGGCCGCGCTGAAAGCCGGCGCCGGCGTCGCGGTGGTCGCGCGCGACAAGCGCGAGCGATTTGCCGCTGACGCGCCACTGCTCGCGGTCAATGATGTGCTCGAAGGTTTGCGCGATCTCGCCCGCGCCGCGCGCGCGCGCTCGCACGCCAAAGTCATCGGCGTCACCGGCTCGGTCGGCAAGACCGGCACCAAGGAAGCCTTGCGGCTCGCGCTTTCGGCCGATGGCGAAACCCATGCATCGGCGGCCTCCTACAATAACCATTGGGGCGTTCCGCTGTCGCTCGCGCGTTTGCCCGCGAGCGCGAAATACGCGGTGTTCGAGATCGGCATGAACCATGCCGGCGAGATCACGCCGCTCACTAAGCTCGTGCGTCCGCAAGTCGCCATCGTCACCACGATCGAGCCGGTGCATCTGGAATATCTGGGCTCGATGGAAAAAATCGCCGACGCCAAGGCGGAGATTTTCGCCGGCATCGAGCCGGGCGGCGCCGCCGTGCTCAACCGCGACAACGGCCAGTACGCGCGGCTTGCCGTCGCCGCCAAGGCCGCCGATGCCCGCGTCGTCTCGTTCGGCGAGCACGCCGACGCCGATGCGCGGCTGTTGCGGCATTCCCTGCAAGCCGACTGCTCGACCGTGCAGGCGCGTATCCTGGGCGCCGACGTGACCTACAAGCTGGGCGCGCCGGGCAAGCATCTCGTGCTCAATTCGCTCGGCGTCCTGGCGGCGGTTGCGCTGGTCGGGCGCCGATCTGGCGCTCGGTGCGCTCGCGCTCAACAAGCTCAAAGCCGCCACCGGGCGCGGGGCGCGCACCACCCTGAAGGTGCCCGGCGGCAGCGCGTTGCTGATCGACGAAAGCTACAATGCCAATCCCGCCTCCATGGCTGCTGCGATCGCGCTGCTCGGGCAGGCCCCTGTCGGCAAGCACGGCCGCCGCATCGCGGTGCTGGGCGACATGCTGGAGCTGGGCGCGCAAGGCGCCAACCTGCACCGCAGTCTCGCCGAGCCGATCGAGGCGGCGGCGGTCGATCTGGTGTTCTGTTCGGGGCCGCTGATGCATTCGCTCTGGGAGGCTCTTCCCTCCGAGCGCCGGGGCGGCTATGCCGAGACGGCGGCGGGGCTGCAACCGGCCGTGCTCGACGCCATCCGCGACGGCGACGCGGTCATGGTGAAGGGCTCGCTGGGCTCGAAAATGGGCCCGATCGTCAAGGCGCTGGAACGTCAATTTCCAAGGCAGGCCGCGCTCGAGCAGGCGCCGGCACAGAGTTAAGTAGCAAGGGTTCGACCCGATGTTTTATTTGCTGACCGAACTTTCCGACAAAGTCTCGTTCCTCAACGTCTTCCGCTACATCACCTTCCGTACCGGCGGCTCCGATCGTCACCGCGCTGGTGTTCGTGTTCCTGTTCGGCGGCCCGATCATCGACCTGCTGCGCGTCAAGCAAGGCAAGGGCCAGCCGATCCGCAAGGACGGTCCGCAATCTCACTTAGTCACCAAGATCGGCACGCCGACCATGGGCGGGCTGATGATCCTCTCCGGGCTGCTGGTCTCGACCCTGCTGTGGGCGAACCCGGTCAATCCCTATGTTTGGATCGTGCTCGGAGTGACACTGAGCTTCGGCGTGATCGGCTTTTATGACGACTATCTCAAGATCACCAAGCAGACCCATGCCGGCTTTGCCGGCCGCACCCGGATGGCGGTGGAGGCGGTGATTGCGGTGGTCGCCTGCGTGGCGCTCGCGCATCTGGGAAAACCGCCGATCGCGACCTCGCTGGTGTTTCCGTTCTTCAAGGATCTGGTGATCAATCTCGGCTGGGCCTTCGTGCTGCTCGGCGCCTTCGTGATCGTCGGCGCGGGCAACGCGGTCAATCTGACCGACGGGCTCGACGGCTTGGCCATCGTGCCGGTGATGATCGCGGCGGCGAGCTTCGGCCTGATCGCGTATCTGGTCGGCAACGCGCTGTTCGCCGAATATCTGCAAATCCATTACGTCGCCGGCACCGGCGAATTGTCGGTGCTGTGCGGAGCGGTGATCGGGGCGGGCCTCGGCTTCCTCTGGTTCAACGCGCCGCCGGCCTCGATCTTCATGGGCGATACCGGTTCGCTGTCGCTCGGCGGCCTGCTCGGCACCGTCGCGGTCGCGATCAAGCACGAGATCGTGCTCGCCATCGTCGGCGGCCTGTTCGTGCTGGAAGCGGTGTCGGTGATCGTGCAGGTGGTCTCGTTCAAGCTCACGGGCAAGCGCGTGTTCAAGATGGCGCCGATCCATCATCACTACGAGCAGATGGGCTGGACCGAGCCGCAGATCGTGATCCGGTTCTGGATCGTCGCCGTGGTGCTGGCGCTCGCGGGCTGGCGACCCTGAAGTTGAGGTGATGCATTGCTCTGGATTCCGGGTTCGCGCCTTCGGCGCGCCCCGGAATGACGGAAAACATCATGATCCCCGTCACCACGTTCGCCGGAAAGCGGGTCGCGGTCTTCGGCCTTGGGTCATCCGGCCTGCTGTCGGCGCGCGCGCTGCATGAAGGCGGCGCCGAGGTCATCGCCTTCGACGACGACCGAAAGAAGGTCGCCGATGCGCAATCGGCCGGCCTCAAGACGCAGGATTTGCGCGAGCTCGATTGGTCGACCGTCGCGGCACTGGTGCTGACGCCCGGCGTGCCGCTGACCCATCCGATCCCGCATTGGACGGCGAGCCTCGCCAGCAAGGCCGATGTCGAGATCATCGGCGACATCGAATTGTTCTGCCGCGAGCGCGCGAAGTCGGGCGCCAATTGTCCGCTGATCGCCATCACCGGCACCAACGGCAAATCGACCACCACGGCGCTGATCGCGCATCTCATCAACAGCGCCGGCCGCGACGCGCAGATGGGCGGCAATATCGGCGTGCCGGTGCTGGCGCTTGCGGCATTCGCGCCCGGGCGCGTTTACGTGCTCGAGGTCTCGTCCTATCAGATCGATCTGGCGCCATCGCTGAAACCAACCGTCGGCATCCTGTTGAACATTTCGGAAGACCATCTCGATCGCCACGGCAGCATGGAGAACTATGCCGCGATCAAGACGCTGCTGGTCGCGAGCGTGGAGCCTGGCGGCACCGCCGTGATCGGCGTCGACGACCGCTACACGCGCGCGGCCGCCGACCGCATCGAACGCGCCGGCAAGACGGTCGTGCGCGTGTCGGTGGTGGCGCCGTTGCGCGACGGCTACTACGCCGAGGGCAGCCGCATCGTGCGCGCGGCCGGCGGCAAGGCCTTTCCCGTAGCGCAACTCGCCGGCATCGGTAGCTTGCGCGGGGTGCACAATGCGCAGAACGCAGGCGCCGCGGTCGCGACCTGCGTCGCGCTCGGGCTCGATCTGCCGGCGATCCAGAAAGGGCTGGTGAGCTTTCCCGGCCTCGCCCATCGCATGCAGCAGATCGGCCGTAAGGGCAACATTCTGTTCGTCAACGACTTCGAAAGCCACCAATGCCGATTGCGCCGCCAAGGCGCTGGCGAGCTTTAGCGATATTTTCTGGATCGCCGGCGGCAAGCCGAAGACCGGCGGCATTAGCAGCCTCGCCGAATTCTTTCCGCGCATCCGCAAGGCTTATCTGATCGGCGAAGCAGCGAACGATTTCGCCAAGACGCTGGAAGGCAAGGTGCCGTATGAGATTTCCGGCATCCTGTCCGCGGCCATCGATGCCGCGGCGCGCGATGCGGAAGCCGCGGGCCTCAAGGAACCGGTGGTGCTGCTCTCGCCCGCCTGCGCCTCGTTCGACCAGTACCCGAACTTCGAGGTGCGCGGAAAAGCCTTCCACGACCTCGTGCTGGCGATTCCGGGGGTTGTCGGCTCGCCATAGCACGCCGTGTTTGGGCCTTTAATGCTTCGTAAACCGTGAGGCGGCAGGACTAATGCGCCGCGCCAGCGGCACGGGGAATTGGGATGGTCTCGCGCGCGCAACGCACGCCTTTCGGCGAATGGTGGTGGACGGTCGACCGGCTCACGCTCGCCGCCATCGGCGCGCTGATGCTGGCCGGCGTGGTGCTCTCGCTGGCGGCGAGCCCGCCGGTGGCGGCACGGCTCGGCCTCGACCCGTTCTATTTCGTCAACCGCCACATCCTCTATCTGATCCCGACCGTCGCCATCATGCTGGCGGTGTCGTTTCTCAATCCGCGCCAGATCCGCCGGCTCGCGCTGGTGGTGTTCGCGGTCAGCATCGTCATGGTGGCGGCGACGCCGATCTACGGCGTCGAGATCAAGGGCGCGCGGCGCTGGCTGGTGCTGCTCGGCGTCAACATCCAGCCGTCGGAATTCGTCAAGCCGGCCTTCGTCATCCTGATCGCCTGGCTGTTCGGCGAATCGGCCAAGCATCCCGACATGCCGTCGAATGCGCTCTCGCTCGCCATGCTGCTCACGGTGGTCGCGCTCCTGGTGGTGCAGCCGGATTTCGGCCAGACCATGCTGATCGCGCTGGTGTGGAGCGCGCTGTTCTTCATGGCCGGCATGCGGCTGGTTTGGGTGTTCGGGCTTGCCGGCGTCGCCGGCATCGGCCTGATGAGCGCCTATTACACGGTTCCGCATGTGGCGCGCCGCATCCAGCGCTTCCTCGATCCGGCATCGGGCGACACTTTCAATATCGACATCGCGACCGAATCCTTCATGCGCGGCGGCTGGTTCGGCAAAGGCCCGGGCGAGGGCACGGTCAAGCGGCTGCTGCCGGAGAGCCACACCGACTTCGTGTTCGCGGTGGCGGCCGAGGAATTCGGCGTCGCGCTCTGCCTGGTGCTGGTGGCGCTGTTCGCCTTCATCGTTATCCGCGCGCTGCTGCGCGCCATGCGCAACAACGATCCGTTCACGCGCTTTGCGGCCGCCGGCCTCACCATGCTGTTTGCCACGCAGTCGGCGATCAACATGGCGGTCAATTTGCATCTCATTCCGGCCAAGGGCATGACGCTGCCGTTCATCTCTTATGGCGGCTCGTCGATGCTCTCGATGGCGTATGCGATGGGGATGTTGCTGGCGTTGACCCGCGAGCAGCCGCGCGCGGCGATGTTCGCGCCCGGGCTTGCGGCGGCTGGGAGCAGAATCTGATGCCCGCCGGGGCGAAGCCGCTCGTGCTGCTTGCGGCCGGCGGCACCGGCGGCCATCTGTTTCCGGCCGAGGCGCTCGCGGTCGTTCTCGAAAAACGCGGCGCTACCATCGATCTCGCCACCGACACGCGCGCGGCGCATTTCAAATTTCCCGCCCGCGCCGTGCATCTCATTCCGAGCGCCACCTTGCGCGCCCGCAATCCGGTCGCGCTCGCGCGCACGGCTGCGCTGCTCGCGCTCGGCACCGCCAAGGCGTGGGCGTTGATCGGGAAAATCCGCCCGTCCGTTGTCGTCGGCTTCGGCGGCTATCCGACCGTACCGCCGCTGCTGGCGGCAACGTGGCGCGGGGTGCCGACGGTGCTGCACGAGCAGAACGGCGTCATGGGCCGCGCCAACCGCCTGCTGGCGCCGCGCGTCACCAGTATTGCCACCAGCTTTCCGACGCTGTCGCGGCTCGATCCGCGCTTGCAGGGAAAAATCGCCTTCACCGGCAACCCGGTCCGACCGCAGGTGATCGACGCCGCTAAGACACCCTACGCCGCGCCGAGTGGGAAACTACGTTTGCTTGTCTTCGGCGGCAGCCAGGGCGCGCGTGTCATGTCCGAGATCGTGCCGGCGGCCATTGAACGTTTGGCCTCGGATGCGGCTACGCGCCTGGTCGTCACGCAGCAGGCGCGGGCGGAAGACCTCGACGCGGTGCGCACAACTTACGCCCGGCTCGGCGTCGAAGCCGAAGTCGGCGCGTTCTTTCCCGATTTGCCGGCCCGCATGGCGGCGGCGCATCTGGTGATCTCCCGCTCCGGCGCTTCCACGGTGGCCGAGCTTTCGGCCATCGGGCGGCCCGCCATATTGGTGCCGCTGCCGCATGCGCTGGATCAGGACCAGTTCGCCAATGCCGGCGTGCTGGAGGCTGCGGGCGGCGCGATCCGGATCGAGCAGCGCGACTTCACCCCCGAACGCCTGGCATTGGAGATTGGCGCGGCTCGCCGCCGATCCGAACGCCCTGGCGCGAATGGCCCAGGCCGCCAAGTCGGCCGGCACCATCGACGCCGCCGACCGGTTGGCCGACCTGGTGATGACGGTCGCAGGCGCGCGGACATAGCCTGTAAGCAATCCATTGACACATGTAAGCGATTAGCTTACATTGCGCCGTGATCAGGACGTTCAGGAGCAAGGCGTTGGCCGAGCTGTGGGCGAAAGGCCGCACGGCCAAGATCGACGCCAAGTTACGTCAGCGCATCCTGATCCGCCTCGATCGGCTAAATGCCGCGACTGCACCGGCGCAGATGAACCTTCCCGGGTTTGATTTCCACGCCTTGAAAGGCTTCGTCCCGACCCGCTACTCGGTCCATGTCAACGGGCCGTGGTGCATCACTTTCGAGTTTGATTCCGGCGACGCTCTCCGGGTCGATTTCGAGCAATACCATTGAGGAGCCAAAGCATGGCCGAATATAGACGCCAAACGCGATCCGAACCGCTGTCCGACACATCCCGGCGAGTTGTTGGGCGAGGTGATCCCGGCGACCGGCAAGAGCAAGACCGAAATCGCCGCGCTGCTGGGCATTTCCCGCCAGCATCTTTACGACATCCTGGCGCAGCGCAAGCCGGTGTCTCCAGCCGTCGCGGTCCGGCTCGGCAAGTTGTTTGGCGACGGGCCGGGAGTCTGGGTGCGGATGCAGGGCGCCTACGACACTTGGCGCGCAGAGCGCGAACTCGCCCACGAGATCAGGAAGATACCCAGGCTGAAGACGGCTGCCGCATAAATGAAGTGGCGCGATTTGTGCAAGAGGTGGCGGGAATTTAAGCATTCCGGCATGGCCGGTCTTGTTTCGGCCTTCCATGTCTTGCAATAAGCACGCAGGAAACTGAGGGCGACCCCATGAAACTGCCGCGCGACATCGGTCCGGTGCATTTCGTCGGCATCGGCGGCATCGGCATGAGCGGCATCGCCGAGGTGCTGGCCAATCTCGGCTACACCGTCACCGGCTCCGACGTTTCCGACAGCGCCAACGTCAAGCGGCTGCGCGACAAGGGCATCAAGGTCGCCATCGGCCACAAGGCCGACAACCTCGACGGCGCCGACGTGGTGGTGGTCTCCTCCGCCATCAAGCGCGACAATCCCGAACTCGTCGCCGCGCGCGCCAAGCGGCTGCCGGTGGTGCGGCGCGCCGAGATGCTGGCCGAGCTGATGCGGCTGAAAAGCTGCGTCGCGATCGCCGGCACCCACGGCAAGACCACGACCACCTCGCTGGTCGCCGCGCTGCTCGATGCCGGCGGGCTCGACCCGACCGTGATCAATGGCGGCATCATCAACGCCTATGGCACCAATGCGCGGCTGGGCGCCGGCGACTGGATGGTGGTGGAGGCCGACGAATCCGACGGCACCTTCCTCAAGCTGCCGGCCGACATCGCCATCGTCACCAATGTCGATCCCGAGCATCTCGATCACTTCCACACTTTCGAGGCGGTGCAGGACGCCTTCCGCGCTTTCGTCGAGAATATTCCGTTCTACGGCTTCGCGGTGATGTGCACCGATCATCCGGTGGTGCAGACGCTGGTCGGCAAACTGGAAGACCGGCGCATTCTCACCTACGGCGAAAATCCGCAGGCCGACGTTCGGCTCGTCGATCTCGATCATCACAATGGCCAGTCGCGCTTCACGGTGCTGTTCCGCGACCGCGAGGGCAAGACCACCCACGCAATCGACAAGCTCACGCTGCCGATGCCGGGCCGCCACAACGCGCTCAATGCCACCGCCGCGATCGCGGTCGCGCATGAGCTCGGCATCAAGGACGATGTCATCCGCAAGGCGCTCGCCGCCTTCGGCGGCGTCAAGCGGCGCTTCACCAAAGTCGGCGAGTGGAACGGCGCCGTCATCATCGACGACTACGGCCATCATCCGGTGGAGATCGCGGCCGTGCTGCGCGCCGCGCGCGAAAGCGCCAAGGGCCAGGTGATCGCGGTGATGCAGCCGCACCGCTATACGCGGCTGTCGGCGCTGTTCGAGCAATTCTGCTCCTGCTTCAACGATGCCGACGCGGTGATCGTTGCGCCGGTCTATCCGGCCGGCGAGGCGCCGATCGCAGGCGCCGACCGCGACGCGCTGGTCGCAGGCCTTGCGCGCGCACGGCCACCGCCAGGCGATCCCGCTCGACGGCCCGGAGAAGCTCGCCGGCCTCATCAAGGGTCTGGCGAAGCCGGGCGACTACGTGGTCTGCCTCGGCGCCGGCTCGATCACGCAATGGGCCTATGCGCTGCCGGCGGAGTTGAAGGCGCTATGAGCTTTCCCGACATCGTGCCCGGACTTGAAAGCGCAGATGCCGGAACTGCGCGGGCGGCTGCTGGCCAACCAGCCGCTCGGCGAATTCACCTGGTTTCGCGTCGGCGGTCCGGCGCAGGCGTTCTTCATGCCGGAGGACGAAGACGATCTGGCTTATTTGTTGCGCAACGTGCCGGCCGAGATTCCGGTCACCGTGATCGGCGCCGGCTCCAATCTGATCGTGCGCGACGGCGGCGTGCCGGGCGTGGTGATCCGGCTCGGCCGCGGCTTCAACGAGATCAGATCGAGGACAATCATCGCGTCGTCGCCGGCACCGCGATGCTCGACGTCATGGTGGCGCGCGCGGCGCAGGCGGCCGGCATCGCGGGGCTGGCGTTTCTCAGCGGCATTCCCGGCACCATCGGCGGCGCGCTGCGCATGAATGGCGGCGCCTATGGCGGCGAGACCAAGGACGTTCTGATCGAGGCGCGCGGCGTCGACCGGCAGGGCAATCTCCGCACCTTCAGCAATGCCGAGATGGGATTTTCCTATCGCCATTGCGGCGTGCCCGACGATGTCATCTTCACCAGCGCGATGTTCCAGGGCCGCGCCGGCGATGCGGACGCGATCGCCGCCGAGATGGCCGAGATCAAGGCGCAAGCGCGAGGCAAGCCAGCCGCGCAATCGCACCGGCGGCTCGACCTTCAAGAATCCGCCGGGCCACAGCGCCTGGAAACTGGTGGACGAGGCCGGTTGCCGCGGGCTGAAAGTCGGCCAGGCGCAGGTCTCCGAGCTGCACAGCAATTTTCTGATCAATCTCGACGGCGCCAGCGCCGCCGATATCGAAACGCTGGGCGAAACCGTGCGCGAGCGCGTGAAGGCGCATTCCGGCGTCGAGCTGGAATGGGAAATTAAGAGGATTGGGGTGAAGTAGCAGGCACATTAATTTTTTCGATCGGACTCTGTACGATGAGGTTTCGTTCTTTCAGCCACGGATTGATCACCAGCGCCTTTCTAGCGCGATTTGCGCTTCGTCCTTGCCTGCTGCGTCAGATATCCCTTTGCCGGCGAGCGCGGCATAATGCAACGGTTCCAATTCCAGCGTAAGATCAAGCGCTTGCAGCGAAGCTCATCCAAACAAGGCGTGGATGCCCGGCACAAGCCCGGCATGACGGCGGAAAGGTTTGCATGAAACACGTCGCAGTTCTGATGGGCGGCTGGTCGGCCGAGCGCGAAGTTTCGTTGCGCTCCGGCAAGGCCTGCGCCGATGCGCTGGAGCGGACCGGCGCGCTATCGCGTCAGCCGCATCGACGTCGACCCGCGACATCGCCGCCACCTTGCGCGCGCTCAAGCCCGATTGCCGCGCTCAATGTGCTGCACGGCCGTCCCGGCGAGGACGGCACGCTGCAAGGCCTGCTGGAAATCCTCGGCATTCCCTATACGCATTCCGGCGTGATGGCCTCCGCGGTCGCCATGCAGAAGGACATCGCCAAGACCGTGCTCAAGGCCGCCAACGTGCCGGTGCCGGGCGGCGTGGTGGTGTCGCGCGCCGAGGCGGCCAAGAAACATCTGCTGCCGCCGCCTTATGTGATCAAGCCGGTGGCGGAAGGCTCCAGCGTCGGCGTGTTCATCGTGCGCGAGGACCACAAGCATCCGCCGCAGGAACTGACGCGCGCCGACTGGACATTCGGCGACCGCGTGCTGGTCGAGCCCTATATCCCCGGCAAGGAGCTGACCTGCGCGGTGATGGGCGACAAGGCGCTCGGCGTCATCGAGATCGTCGCCGCCACCAAATTCTACGACTACGAAGCCAAATACGCGCCCGGCGGCTCCAAGCATCTGCTGCCGGCGCCGGTCGTCGCCCGAAATTTACGAGGAATGCCGGCGGCTTGTCGCTGGCCGCGCATCGCGCGCTCGGCTGCCGCGGCGTCACGCGCTCCGACTTCCGCTACGACGACAGCCTGCGGCCCCAAGGGTCTCGCCTGCCTGGAGGTGAACACCCAGCCCGGCATGACCGAAACCTCGCTGGTGCCCGAACTCGCCGCTCATGCCGGCATCGAGTTTCGAGGAGTTGGTGCGCTGGATGGTCGAGGACGCCTCGCTCGATCGGTGATGCGGGGCCAAAAGCGTGATGGATTGCACACGCCCGGCCTAAGTTACCGACCTCTCGCCCAAATCCCTAAAACTTTACTAATCGTTTACCAAAAAGCCCGAAGACTAGGCATTGGCGGCGTTTCGCGCGCTCGGCCACGGCGCGCGTGCGAATGTGCCGCTACGACGACGCGTGAACACGCAATCGGGCACGAGCGAAACCTCGTTCGTGCCAGAGCTTGCGGCCCATTCGGGGCATAACGTTTTAAAGAGCCGGTCGCGATGGATGATCGAGGACGCCTCGCTCAATCGCTGAAGCCAAAGATCAACGACGCGACGCCGCGGCGCGGCTGCGCGTCGCATGCCTGGCCGGCATCGGCGTCGGGCTGGCGGCGCCTGGCGCGCCGCTGGGGCGCGGCGATCCTCGACTTGCAAGGTGCCGCGCGGCGCCGGCTCCTCGGCCGCCGCTTTGCTGCTGCTCGCCAGCGCCAGCTACGGCGCGGTCAAGGGCGGTCATGTGCCGGACATCGTCGCGCAGGTGCAGGACATCTGCGACAGCGCCGCCAACAGCGCCGGCTTCGGCATTTCCGAAATCGCGCTCGCCGGCGAGCATGAAGTCGCCCGCGACGACATCCTGGCGCTGGCCGGCATCACCGGCCGTTCCTCGCTGCTGTTCCTCGACGCCGCGCGCATGCGCGCCCGGCTGATGACCAATCCGTGGATCGCCGAGGCCACCGTGCTCAAGCTCTATCCCGGCCGGCTGCGCATCGAGATCACGGAGCGCAAGGCCTTCGCGCTCTGGCAGAAGGACGGCCGCGTCTCGCTGATCGCCGCCGACGGCACCGTGCTGGAACCCGCCGTGCCGCGGCGCTTCGCCGCGCTGCCGCAGGTGGTGGGCAAGGGCGCCGAACATGCGGCGGAGGATTTTCTCGGCGCTGCTCGCGCGCTATCCGGACGATCGCGCGCCTGGTCGAAGCCTCGGTGCTGGTGGCCGAGCGGCGCTGGAACCTGCATCTGAAAGGCGGCGTCGAGGTGCTGCTGCCGGAACGCGAACCGGAGCGCGCGCTGACGACGCTCACCGATCTCGAGCGCAGAGCAAGAAGCTGCTGTCGCGCGACATCGTCGCGGTCGATCTGCGGCTCGCCGACCGCGTCACGGTGCGGCAGTCGGACGCCGCCGCGGCGGCGCGCGACGAGGCGCTCAAAGCGGCCGAGAAGGACAAGAAGGCAAAAGCACGAAGAGCAAGGGGAGCGACGCATGACCGTGCTGCGCTTCGGCCTGACCCCGAAGATGAAGCCGGTGTCGCCCAAGCGCGCGGCCGTGGTCGCCGGTCTCGATATCGGCACCAGCAAGATCGTCTGCATGATCGCGCGGCTCGAGCCGCAGGCGCCGCAGGACGTGCTGCGCCGCCGCAGCCATGGCGTGCGCATTCTCGGCTTCGCCCATACCGCGGCGAGCGGCATGAAGGCCGGCTCCGTGGTCGATCTGGTGGAGGCCGAGGAGATGGTCCGCCAGGCGATCGACATCGCCGAAAGCATGGCCGGCGTTCAGCTTGAATCCGTGGTGGTGTCGCTGTCCGGCGGCCGCCTCGGCAGCGAGCGCTTCGTCGCCAATATCGAGCTTGCCGGCGGCGCGGTGACCGACGGCGACATCGCGCCGCGTGCTGGCGGCGGCCGAGCCGCCATTCGGTGCGCGACGGGCGCGCCGTGTCTGCATTCGCTGCCGATCGGTTATGCGCTCGACGCCGCCACCGGCATCCGCGAGCCGCGCGGCATGCTCGGGCCACCGCTTCGGCGTCGACATGCACATGGTCACCGCCGACGTGGCGACCGTGCGCAACCTGATGCTCACGGTCGAGCGCAGCCACCTGACGGTCGAGGCCATGGTGGCCTCGCCCTATATGGCGGGTCTGGCGGTGCTGGCCGACGACGAAGCCGATCTGGGCGCTGCCGCATCGATCTGGGCGCCGGAACCACCACCCTGGCGGTCTTTTCCGGCGGCCGCTTCGTGCACGCCGACGGTTTCGCCCTCGGCGGCCACCACGTCACCATGGATCTGGCCCGCGGTCTCAACACCCGCATCGCGGATGCTGAGCGAATCAAAGCGATTTATGGCAGTGTTTTGTCAGGTGGATCGGATGAACGCGACATGATCACGGTACCTCCGGTCGGCGATGACGAGCGCGAGCCGCCGCAATTTGTCTCGCGCGCGGCGCTGGTGCGCATCATCAAGCCGCGGGTCGAGGAAATTCTGGAAATGGTGCGCGATCGTCTTGCGCGCGTCGCCGTTTGCGGCCGAGCCGCGCGCGCGCGTGGTGTTGACCGGCGGCGCCAGCCAACTGGCCGGCATCGCCGATTTGGCCGCGCGCATCCTGCGCCGGCCGGTGCGCATCGGGCGTCCGCTCGGACTTGGCCGGGCTTGCCCGAGGCGGCCAAGGGTCCGGCATTCGCCGTGGCGGCAGGCCTGCTGGTCTACCCGCAAGCGGCACATCTTGAACACTTCGAACCGCGGCGAACGCGGCAATTGATGACAGGAACGGGCGGTTACATGGCACGGGTCGGACAATGGCTGCGCGAAAGCTTCTGACCCACATCACTCAACCCACGAAGGGGCCGGTGGCGGACCGGCCTGTTCGGCGGCGTGCAATGGCGTTGGCGCAGGTCGCGCAACGCTCAAGCCTGCTGCCCGTGCATTAAAGAGGCAAACTCATGACCATCAATCTGAAGATCCCCGACATTCGCGAGATGAAACCGCGAATTACCGTGTTCGGCGTCGGCGGCGCCGGCGGCAATGCCGTCAACAACATGATCACGGCCGGGCTGCAGGGCGTCGACTTCGTCGTCGCCAATACCGACGCGCAGGCGCTCACCATGTCCAAGGCCGAGCGCATCATCCAGATGGGCACGCAGGTGACCGAAGGTCTCGGCGCCGGATCGCAGCCCGAGGTCGGCCGCGCCGCGGCGGAAGAGGTGATCGACGAGATCCGCGATCATCTCACCGGCGCGCATATGGTGTTCGTCACCGCCGGCATGGGCGGCGGCACCGGCACCGGTGCCGCCCCGTGATCGCCAAGACCGCGCGCGAACTCGGCATTCTCACCGTCGGCGTGGTCACCAAGCCGTTCCACTTCGAGGGCGCCCGCCGCATGCGCTTTGCCGAAGCCGGCATCGTGGAATTGCAGAAGGTGGTCGACACGCTGCTGATCATCCCGAACCAGAACCTGTTCCGGGTGGCCAACGAGAAGACCACCTTCGCCGACGCCTTCGCCATGGCCGACCAGGTGCTCTATTCGGGCGTTGCCTGCATCACCGACCTGATGGTCAAGGAAGGCCTGATCAATCTCGACTTCGCCGACGTGCGCGCCGTCATGCGCGAGATGGGCAAGGCGATGATGGGCACCGGCGAAGCCTCCGGCGAGAAGCGCGCGCTCACCGCCGCCGAGGCGGCGATCTCCAATCCGCTGATCGACGACGCCTCCATGAAGGGCGCCAGCGGTCTGCTGATCTCGATCACCGGCGGCAAGGACCTGACGCTGTACGAGGTCGACGAAGCCGCCACCCGCATCCGCGAGGAAGTCGACCAGGACGCCAACATCATCGTCGGCGCCACCTTCGACGAAAGCCTGGAAGGCATCATCCGCGTTTCGGTGGTGGCGACCGGCATCGACCATGCCAACGCGCCGCGCCAGCAGCAGCCGGCCGAAACCGCGCTCAAGGAACTCGCCGGCAAGCTGCGCAGCGATAGCCGCCGCATCGCCGATCGGATCGAGCGCAGCACGACGCCGGCCACCGCCAGTGCCGCGTCGGTGGAATCCGCCGCTCATGCCGCGGTTGCCGCCGCCATCCTGCCGCCGACCGCGATCGAGGACGTCTCGATCCGGCCGATGCCGATGAAGCCGTCGCTGTTCGAGCCGGTCGGCGAAGCGCCGCAGGCCGAACTGCCGACGCCGGCGACCTTCATCCCGCCGGCGCCGGAACGCACGGCGCGCACGCCGCGCATGCCGCGCATCGACGAATTGCCGCTGCCGGCGCAGAACGAAATGCGGGCGCAGCGCGGCGAGCTTGCCGACGATCATCCGGAAAAGCGCCGCTATGTCGCTGATGCAGCGGCTGGCCTCGGTCGGCCTTGGCCGGCGCGGCGGAGGAGGCCGAGGCGCCGCCGGCGCCGCGCACCGCGCGGCCGATGCCGCAATTCGAGCGTCCGCCGCAGCGGCCGAGCGCCCGCCATCCGGAAGGCCGACCTGCTGCTGAGCCGGTGTCGGAATATGCCCGTCGCGCCGCTCCGCAGGGTCTCGACCCGCATGGGCGGCCGGCGCCTGTGCATAATTCGGGCGAGGAGGACCAACTCGATATCCCGGCCTTCCTGCGCCGCCAGGCCAACTGACCGGCCGCGAAGCTCGAGGGCAGCCCCGCTCCACCGACTTGGAGCGGGGCTGCCCGTTGCCTGTCGCGTACCGAGAGCGTATTGCTAAGCTCATTGAATTTAAATAATTTTATCGTAAATTCGCCAACAGTCCGTGTCTGGCGATCTGTCCGCAAGCCTCCGCAGGCCGCAATGTTCTACCACGGTAACGTAAATCCGATCATCGGATAGGTCGGGCCGCCGCGCTAAATTGCGGCGAAAAAGAGTAACAGTCGGTAAGAAAGCGTGAGTTGGAGAAGGCCGCGGGACATGGCCTAAGTTTCAGCGCGAAAGGGACTTTTCGGTCCCTGGGGGTTAGCCGCCGATAGTTTACGGGCGGTTCTGAGTTGACGGCAAAAATGTGGCCCCGCATGGGGCCTTGGGATGGGGCCGCGCGGCTCGCGTGCGAGCTGGCGGAAAAGAGGTCGATGAAGGGCGCTAAGCAGACAACGCTACGCGACCAGGTTGCCGTCTCCGGCGTTGGCGTCCATTCCGGACTTCCCGTCACGCTCACCTTGAATCCGGCCGGCGACGACGAAGGCATCGTTTTCCGGCGCGTGTCCGCCGACGGTTCGATCGAGCGCGAAATCCGCGCCGACGTGCGCGCTGTCACCGCCACCGAATTTGCCACCGTGCTGGGCGACTGCCTCCGGTCCGCTCTGCTCGACCGCCGAGCATCTGCTGGCGGCGCTGCGCGGGCTCCACGTGGACAATGTGGTCGTCGAGATCGACGGGCCGGAAGTGCCGATCATGGACGGCAGTGCCGCGGCCTTCGTCGATGCGATCGATCAGGCCGGCCTGACCGCGCGCGCGCAGCCGCGCCGCTATATCGAAGTGATCAAGCCGGTGCGCGTGTCGCCAAGGACGGCGCCTTCGGCGAACTGCGGCCCTACAGCCACGGCTTCCGGGTCGAGGCCGAAATCGAATTCGACCATCCGCTGATCGGCAAGCAGGCAGCTCGCGCTCGACATCGAGCCGAACACCTTCCGCCGCGAGATCGCGCGCGCCCGCACCTTCGGCTTCATGCGCGACGTCGCCAAATTGTGGAGCGCCGGTTATGCGCTGGGCGCCATCGTTCGACAACACGCTGGTGATCAGCGAGGACCGCGTTCTCAATCCGGAAGGCCTGCGCTTTGCCGACGAGTTCGTGCGCCACAAGGTGCTCGATGCCGTCGGCGATCTGGCGCTTGCCGGCCAGCCGTTGCTCGCCGCCTACCGTACCGTCCGCGGCGGCCACAAGCTCAACCACGCGGTGCTGTCGGCGCTGATGGCCGACCCGAGTCCGCCTGGCGGGTGGTCGAGGCGGTCGAGGCGGCCGAACCGGCCCGCCGCAGGCGCGGCCATGCCGATATCTGCCGCCGGGCTGGTGGCCCCGGCCTATGGCGCCGGAAGTGTCCTGAAAAGCCTCAGGATAATTCGGCTTAACCCTCCGCCTTAATACCGGCCGAATGTCCGCTTAATCGCTTGGCGTGACCGCGTTTTTTCGTTTACATCAGCGCGGACGAGGGGGCTGCCGCGAGGCTTTGCGAGCCGCCCTTTTGGGGGATCGGACACGAACGCGTCGATGAGTTTGTGCCCAAGTTATTCGTGGAAATCGTACCGATGGAAATCGCACCTAAGCTTGGCACTTCAAGGCCTGCACCATGACCGTGCCGCCAGCGAGGCCGGCTCGCGCCGGCCTGCGCCGGCTGCGGTTTGCGCGCACGGCGGCGGTGATGCTGCTGGCGGTGAGCCTTGGCGCCTGCAGCAGCCTGTTCGGCAAGGACGACACGCCGCCCGACGAGCCCGCCGACCGGCTCTACAATGAGGGCCTCTACCTTCTCAATTCCAAAAGAAGGATCCGAAGGAGGCGGTCAAGAAGTTCGAAGAGGTCGACCGCCAGCACCCCTATTCGGAATGGGCGCGCAAGTCGCTGATCATGTCGTCCTATGCCTATTACGAGGCCGGCGCCTACGACGAATGCGTCACCGCGGCCAAGCGCTATATCTCGCTCCACCCCGGCAGCGCGGACGCCGCCTACGCGCAGTATCTCATCGGCTCGTCCTATTTCGACGAAATCCCGGACATCACCCGCGACCAGGCGCGCACCGACAAGGCGCTCGCCGCGCTCGACGAGGTGGTCCGGAAATATCCGGCCAGCGAATACGCCGTCAGCGCCAAGCAGAAAATGGAGGTCGCGCGCGACCAGCTCGCCGGCAAGGAAATGCAGATCGGCCGCTACTATCTGGAAAAGAAGGACTACACCGGCGCCATCAACCGCTTCAAAGTCGTCGTCACCCGCTACCAGACCACGCGTCACGTCGAAGAGGCGCTGATGCGGCTGACCGAAGCCTATATGGCGCTCGGCATCGTGGAAGAGGCGCAGACCGCGGCCGCCGTGCTCGGGCACAATTTCCCCGACAGCGAATGGTACCGCCACGCCTATGACGCTGGTGAAGACCGGCGGCGCTCGAGCCGTCCGAGAACCAGGGCTCCTGGATCAGCAAGGCTTTCAAGAAGATGGGGCTGGGCTAACAAGATCGGGTTGGCTCGAATTGTTTAATCCGAACGCCTAGTTACCCACATCGTCATGGCCGGGCTTGTGCCGGCCATCCACGTCTTTGATGATGGCAGAATTTGTTAGACGTGGATGCCCGGCACAAGGCTGGGCATGACGAGTCTCTTGGATTTGCCCGGCTCATGCTTTCCCGACTTTCGATCCGCGATATCGTCCTGATCGACCGGCTCGACATCGATTTTGCCGAGGGGCTTGCCGTGCTCACCGGCGAGACCGGCGCCGGCAAGTCGATCCTGCTCGACGCCTTCGCGCTGGCGCTCGGCGCCCGCGGCGACCAGACGCTGGTGCGGCAGGGGCTGGAGCAGGGCCAGGTGATCGCCGTGTTCGAGGTCGCCCGCGACCATCCGGCGCGCGCGCTGCTCAAGGCCAACGATATCGCCGCCGAGGACGAACTGATCCTGCGCCGCGTCCAGTTCTCGGATGGGCGGACGCGCGCCTTCGTCAACGATCAGCCGGTGAGCGTGCAGGTGATGAAGCAGCTCGGCACCGCGCTGGTCGAGATCCACGGCCAGCACGACGACCGCGCGCTGGTCGATGCCGGCACCCATCGCCGCCTGCTCGACGCCTATGGCGCGCTCGAAGCCGACGCGGCCAAGGTCGAGACGCTGTGGGAGGCGCGCCGCGCGGCGCAGGACGCGGCGGATGCTCATCGCGCCGAGGTCGAGCGCGCCAAGCGCGAAAGCGACTGGCTGCGCCACGCGGTCGAGGAACTCGACAAGCTCAAGCCGCAGACCGGCGAGGAAACCACGCTCGCCACCCGCCGCACCGTCATGATGCAGTCGGAGAAGGTGGCGGAAGATCTGCGCGACGCCCATGAGGTGATCGCCGGCGCCAATTCTCAGCGTGCCGGCGCTGTCCGGCGTCATCCGCCGGCTGGAGCGGCGCAGCGCCGCAGGCGCCGACGCTGGTCGAGCCGGCGGTGAAGGCGCTCGATGCGGCGCTGACCGCGCTGGAGGAGACCCGCGGCCACCTCGAGCAGGCGTTGCGCACCGCCGATTTCGATCCGGCCGAACTGGAACGCAACGAGGAGCGGCTGTTCGCGCTGCGCGCGGCGGGGCGCAAATACAATGTGCCGGTCGACGAACTGGCGGCGCTGGCGCGCAAGTACAAGGCCGACATCACGCTGATCGATGCCGGCGAGGAAAAGCTCAAAGGCCTGGAGGCGGCGGCTGCCCAAGCCGAGGACGACTATCGCGCCACTGCCGATGCCCTGTCCAAGGCGCGCGCCAAGGCGGCGATCTCGCTCGACAAGGCGGTGAACGGCGAACTCAACCCGCTCAAGCTCGAGCGCGCGAAATTCTCCACCGAAATCGTCAGCGATGCCGCCGCGGCCGGACCGAACGGCATCGACCGCGTCGAGTTCTGGGTGCAGACCAATCCCGGCACGCGGGCCGGGCCGCTGATGAAGGTCGCCTCCGGCGGCGAACTGGCGCGCTTCCTGCTGGCGCTCAAGGTGGTGCTGGCCGACCGCGGCTCGGCGCCGACGCTGGTTTTCGACGAGATCGATACCGGCGTGGGCGGCGCGGTGGCGGACGCGATCGGGGTGCGGCTGGCGCAGCTGGCCTCCGGCGTGCAGGTGCTGGCGGTGACGCACGCGCCGCAGGTGGCGGCGCGCGCCGACCGGCATTATGTCATCAGCAAGGACGCGCTGGAAAAGGGCAAGCGGGTCGCCACCCGCGTCAACGAGGTGGCCGAGGAGCGCCGGCGCGAGGAGATCGCCCGCATGCTGGCCGGCGCCGAGATCACCAACGAGGCCCGCGCCGCCGCCGAACGGCTGATCAAGGCGGCGGGGTGAGCCACAATTGTCATGCCCGGCCTTGTGCCGGGCATCCACGTCTTTAGATTTCGGGCACCGAGACGTGGATGGCCGGGACAAGCCCGGCCATGACGGAAACAGATGGCTGCACAAAATTCTTCCAATATTTCGCCCGCCGACCTGACGCAAGCGCAGGCCAAGGCCGAGCTGAAGCGGCTGGCGGCCGAGATCGCCGCGCACGACAAGCGCTACTACCAGGAAGACAAGCCGAGCGTCAGCGACGCCGAATACGATGCGCTGCGCGACCGCAACGCGGCGATCGAAAAGCGATTTCCGAACCTGGTGCGCGCGGATTCGCCATCGCGGAAGGTCGGCGCGGCGCCCACCGGCAAATTCAAGAAAGTCCGCCACGCGGTGGCGATGCTCTCGCTCGACAACGCGTTCGAACAGCAGGACGTGGTGGATTTTGTCGCCCGCATCCGACGTTTCCTGAAACTCGGCGACGACGAGACCATCGCGTTCAGCGCCGAGCCCAAGATCGACGGGCTGTCGATGTCGCTGCGCTATGAGGACGGCGAGCTTGTCACCGCCGCCACCCGCGGCGACGGCGCCGAAGGCGAGGACGTCACCGCCAACATCAAGACGCTGAAGGACGTGCCGCAAAAGCTCAAGGGCAAGCACGTGCCGAAGGTGTGCGAGGTACGCGGCGAGGTCTATATGACCAAGGCGGATTTCCTCAAGCTCAACAAGCGGCAACAGGAAGCGGATGAGCCGATCTTCGCCAATCCGCGCAATTCCGCGGCCGGATCATTGCGCCAGAAGGACCCGGCGGTGACGGCGTCGCGTCCGCTCGGTTTCTTCGCTTATGCCTGGGGCGAGATGAGCGAGATGCCCGCGGACAGCCAGAGCGGCATGATCAAATGGATCGAGTCCTGCGGCTTCAAGACCAATCCACTCACCCAGCTATGCCGTTCGACAGAGGACTTGCTGGCCTTCCATCGCGAGATCGAACAGCGCCGCGCCAAGCTCGACTACGACATCGACGGCGTGGTCTACAAAATCGATCGCCTCGACTGGCAGGAGCGGCTCGGCTTCGTCTCGCGTAGTCCGCGCTGGGCGATCGCGCACAAGTTTCCGGCCGAGCGTGCCGTCACCGTGCTCAAGGACATCGAGATCCAGGTCGGCCGCACCGGCGCGCTCACGCCGGTCGGCAAGCTCGAGCCGGTCGGCGTCGGCGGCGTGATCGTGCAGAACGTCACGCTGCACAACGAGGACTACATCAAGGGCATCGGCGGCGACGGCGAACAATTGCGCGACGGCCGCGATATCCGCATCGGCGATACCGTCATCATCCAGCGCGCCGGCGACGTCATCCCGCAGGTTGTCGACGTGGTGCTGGAGAAGCGGCCGAAAGACGCCAAGGCCTATCATTTTCCGAAAAAATGCCCCTGCCATCTGCACACCGACATCGTGCGCGAGGAAACCGCCACCGGCGAGGAGGGCGCGCGCGCGCGCTGTACCGGCGAGTTCGCCTGCCCGTACCAGAAGATCGAGCATCTCAAATTGTTCGCCTCACGCCGCGCCTTCGACATCGAGGGCTTCGGCGAAAAGCAGATCGAATTCTTCTTCGAGCAGGGCTGGGTCAAGGAACCGGCCGACATCTTCACGCTGCAGGCCCGCAACAAGCAGATCAAGCTTGAGGAGCAGGAAGGCTACGGCGAGACCTCGGTGCGCAATCTGTTCGACGCGATTGAGCAGCGCCGAGAGATTTCGCTCGACCGCTTCATCTACTCGCTCGGCATCCGCCACGTGGGCGAGACCACGGCGCTGGCGCTGGCGCGCGGCTATGGCGCCTGGAAAGCGTTCCACGACGCCGCCCTCGAAGTCGCCAAAGGCGACGAGGAGGCCATTGCCGAGATGGATGCGCTCGACCAGATCGGCGAAACCGTAATCGAGAGCGTGAAGGCCTATTTCGGCGAAAGCCACAACCGCGGCATCGTCGAGCGGCTGACCAAGGAAGTGAAAATCCTCGACGCCGAGAAACCGAAAACAGACTCGGCCATTGCCGGCAAGACCGTGGTGTTTACAGGCAGCCTGGAGAAGATGACGCGCGAGGAGGCCAAGGCCACGGCCGAACGCCTGGGCGCCAAGGCCGCCGGCTCGGTGTCGAAGAAGACCGATTTCGTGGTCGCCGGTCCCGGCGCCGGCTCCAAGCTCGCCGAGGCGAAGAAGCACGGCGTCAAGGTGCTCAGCGAGGACGAGTGGCTGAAGTTGGTGGCCGGTTAGCTACCGCCGCACCAGCGCTGCATACGCCACGCCGGTCGCCACCACCATGATCATAAGCATCCAGGCCATCGGCATGGCGGTGCTGCTGCCTGCGAGCAGCA
Organism: uncultured Alphaproteobacteria bacterium; assembly: GCA_963781875.1. Lineage (GTDB taxonomy): Bacteria > Pseudomonadota > Alphaproteobacteria > Rhizobiales > Xanthobacteraceae > Pseudolabrys. The sequence continues at coordinate 91,611 of CAWAHP010000002.1, read as the reverse complement.
TTGAAATCACCTGCGTCGATGCCGCGCCGATCGCCATCTGCGTGAAGCCGGTCACGCCGGAGGCGGTGCCGGCCGCTTGCGGCCGCACGCTGACCGCGCCGGCAATCGCGTTCGGCAGCAGCAAGCCGTTGCCGTAGGAGATCACCAGCTGCGGCAGGAAAATGATCGCCGGTCCGGCCTCCGGCATGGTGGCGACCAGAACCGCGGTGAGGCTTGCGCCGATCAGCTCGAACACGATGCCGGCCATGATCATCGCATCGACGCCGAAGCGCTGCGACAGCCGCGAGGCGGTGAAGTTGCCGCTCATATAGCCGAGCGAAGTGACCGCGAACCACAACCCGTATTCGGCCGAGGTGCGGCCCATCAGCGTCACCACCACATGCGGCCCGCCGCCGAGAAACGTGAAGAACGGCGCCGAGCCGAGCGCGCCGCACAGCACATAGCCATGGAATTTCGCGTTGCCGAGCAGCGCGCGCGTTTCCTGGCCTAGGGTCGCCGGCGTCTGCGCCACGCTCGCCGGCCGCGTCTCCGGCAGCACCGCCGCCGCCCACAGCAGCACCGCGGCGCTGAACACCGCGATGAACAGGAAGATCGCCTCCCAGCCGAAGGCGGTGTCGAGAATGCCGCCGATCAGCGGCGAGATCATCGGCGCGATCACCATGGCGGTGGTGACCAGTCCGATCATGGCGGCGGCGCGGTCGCGCTCGTACAGATCGCGGATGATGGCGCGCCCGATCACCACGCCGGTCGAGGCGCCGATCGCCTGCACGACGCGCGCGCCGATCAGCGCGCCGATCGAGGACGTGGCGATGGCCGCGAGCGAGGCGAGCACGGCCAGCGTGAGCCCGGCCAGCACCACCGGCCGTCGGCCGAAGCGGTCGGACAGCGGCCCGAGCAGAAGCTGGGCGGTGGCAAGGCTCAACAGAAGAGCGACAGCGTGAGCTGCACGGTGCCGGCGTCGGTGGCGAGCCGCGTGATCAGACCCGGCAGCGCCGGCACCAGGATGTTGAGCGTGGCCGGGCCGATGGCGGTCATCGCCATCAGCAGCGCCAACAGACGCCAGGGCGTGGCCTGCTTGCCCTGTGTTTCGGGACGCGACGTCTGGGCGTCCATCAAGCTTTCCCAAGCGGCCTTGTCGCGGCGTCGAGCCAGGCTTTCGTCGGCGCATCGAGCAGCGGCCCGAGCACTTCATCAACGCGGGCGTGATAGCTGTCGATCCAGGCGCGTTCCTTGGCCGTCAGCATGCGGGTGTCGATCAGCCGCCGATCGATCGGCGCCAGCGTCAGCGTCTCGAAGGCATTGAGCGGCTTCTCGGCGCCCACCGGCTCGGGCGCGGCGATCACCAGCACCAGGTTCTCGATGCGGATGCCGTAGGCGCCGGTCTTGTAGTAGCCCGGCTCGTTCGACAGGATCATGCCGCGGCTGAGCGCGACCGTGCCGAGCTTGGAAATGCGCGCCGGGCCCTCGTGCACCGACAGATAGCTGCCGACGCCGTGGCCGGTGCCGTGGTCGAAATCGAGCCCGGCCTGCCACAGCGCCATGCGCGCCAGCGGATCGAGCTGGGCGCCGCTGGTGTCCTCCGGGAACACCGCGGTGGCGATGGCGATGTGGCCCTTGAGCACGCGGGTGAAACGGTCGCGCATCTCGTCGCTTGGTGCGCCGACCACGACAGTTCGCGTAATGTCGGTGGTGCCGTCCTCGTATTGCGCGCCGGAATCGACCAGGAACAGTTCGTTCTTGCCGATGGTCCGGTTGGAGCGCTTGGTGACGCGGTAATGCACGATCGCGCCGTTCGGTCCGCTAGCCGGCGATGGTCGGGAACGAAATGTCCTTGAGCACGCCGGTGTCGCGGCGGAAGCTTTCCAGCGCCGCCACCGCGTCGATCTCGGTCAGCTTGCCCGACGCCGCCTCGTGATCGAACCAGGCCAGGAACCGCACCATCGCCACGCCGTCGCGCTTGTGCGCGGCGCGCGAGCCTGCGATCTCGGCCTGGTTTTTCACCGCTTTCATCAGCGCGATCGGATCGGCGCCGCGCACCGGCTTGCCGCCGCTGTCCGTCACCAGGCGCGTCAGCGCATCGGCCGCGCTCGCCTGGTCGAGCCGCACGGTCTTGTCCTTGAGCGTGCTCAAGTCGCGGGCAAGGTCATCCGGCGCGCGCACGTCGGCGAATTCCTCCAGCGCGTGGCGCACTGTATTGTCGAGCTTCTTTGCCTCCACATAGAGCGCCGGCCGCCCGTCCTTCGGCACAATCGCGAAGGCGAGCGCCAGCGGCGTATGCGCCACGTCGGCGCCGCGGATGTTGAATGCCCAGGCGACGTTCTGCGGATCGGACACCACCAGCAGATCGGCGCGCAGCTTGGCCGATCTCAGCGCGGATGCGTTTGAGTTTGTCGGTGGCGCTTTCGCCGGCGAGCTTGAGATCGCGCAGCACCACCGCCCCGGCGGGCGGCGCAGGGCGGTCGGTCCACAGCGCGTCGATCGGATTGTCGTCGACCGGCACCAGCGTGGCGCCGGCATTGGCGCAGGCCTTTCGCAGCTTCTCGGCATTGTCGGCTGTGTGCAGCCACGGATCGTAGCCGAGCTTGGCGCCGCTTTTGAGATTCTGCTCGAGCCATTGCTCGGGCGGGTTGTCCACCAGATGCTCGATGGAAAATACGCTCGCATCGACCTGCGCGCCGCCTGCACGGTGTAGCGGCCATCCACGAACAACGCCGCGCGCTCGGCGAGCACGATCGCAACGCCGGCCGAACCGGTGAAGCCGGTGAGCCAGGCCAGCCGCTCCTCGCTCGCCGGCAGATATTCGTTCTGCTGGCGGTCGGCGCGCGGCACCACGAAGCCGTCGAGCCCGCGGCGCTTGAGCTCGGCGCGCAGGGCAGCGACGCGGCGCGCGCTTTCCGCGCGCTCGCTCGAATCGTCGAATGACTGGAAACGGGCTTCGAACATGGCGCGGCACTCTAACGCTCGTCGCCGGGCGTAGCAACGCAGGCATGCGCGGCGCGCCGGGCAAGGCATGTGTGTCACATCAGAGGCAACCTTGCGAAAATTTTGTGTCGTGCTGGCGATCATTGCGGCAATGAATCGGCTGCCTGACTCAATTTTGTGCAATGCATTAAATTTGCCGCAATGATGACACTGATCTTACGCGTTGATTAATCAAATCATGCCGTGATTACAGGGCTTCTATGCATTGTCATACGATAGTTCGCAATCGCGAGATAGCTTATGTTGCGTCGCAATAGTTACGGAGCGTAAGCAGGAGCATTCGCTGACGCTTCGATTCGAGAAGGAGAAACACCATGGTTGCTGTCACATATGGCGTTGCCCGCGTTGCCGCGCCCGCCGTTGCCGACACCAAGGCCGGCAAGAGGAGCAAGAGCTTTTTCGCGCGCGTATTCGACGCGATCGCCGATTCGCAGATGAAGCGGGCCGAGCGTGAGCTCGCGCGCCATCGTCATCTGCTGCCGCACGATTTCGAACTAACCGCGCGATTTGTGGTCGCCGACTGGCGACAAGTTGCCGTTTGGCGGTTGGTAATCGTTAGCTTTTCGCCAGCGAAGCCGCCCCGGCGATCCCCGCCCGGGGCGGTTTTGTTTCGCGCATGATCCCGAAAAGTGGGAACCGGTTTTCGGAAAAGTCATGCGCAAATTAAAAACTAGGCGCGCCGCAGCACCAGCGTGACCCAGCCATCGAGCGGAATGCGCCGCTCGAGCACCAAACCTTGCGCGCGATAGATGGCGAGCGCGGCATTGGCATGAGCTGGCAGCAAGCCGGACAGCACGATGCGTGCGCCCGGCGCCGCGAGCCGGCGGATCGGCACCGCCAGCCGCATCAGTGGTCCCAGCAGAATATTGGCGAAGATCAGATCGTAGGGCGCGTGCGCCGTGATGGCGCGCGCGCTGCGCGCCGGCGGCGTGCACAAACGTGATCGCCGGCGCCGCGCGGTTTTGCCGCGCATTGGCTTTGCGCGCCGATCGACCGCGACGCGGTCGATGTCGCTGGCGATGACGTGCGTGCGGAGAATTTTCGCCGCCGCGATCGCCAGCACGCCGGATCCGGTGCCGATGTCGAGCACGCGCCGCATGCGCCGCCGCTTCGCCAGATCATCGAGCGCCAGCAGACAGCCGCGCGTGGTGCCGTGATGGCCGGTGCCGAAGGCGAGCGCGGCCTCGATCTCGATGCCGATGTCGTTGGGCCGCACGCGGGCGCGGTCATGCGCGCCATGCACGATGAAGCGGCCGGCGCGCACCGGCTTCAAGCCGCTCAGGCTTTGCGCCACCCAATCGGCGGCCGCGACCGGCTCGATGGTGAGCGCGTCCGCCGCGGCGTCGCCGGCCGCGATCGCGATCTGCGCGCGCAAGCGCGGCGTCGTCCGGCGGTTCGCGGAAATGGATCGCCACTTGCCAGTGCCCGTCGTCGCCCTCGAAGGCGGCGCAGGCGGTGTCGTCGGGGTCGAGGCACTCGCGAGATAGGCTCGCGAGCCGGCGGGCGGTCGGCTCATCGCAGAGCAGGCGGGCGACGGTGGTGGGAGCATCCATGCGCGCAGGATGACAACGGTTGGTGAATGGCCCGTCAATCGCTATCTAAGCACCCATGACCATCGAAACGCCCCAGCACGGCCGACACCGAAACCCTCGACCTGGCCCGCCGCAGCGGCTGGCCGGAGGATCTGCGCGTGCTGATTGCGCGCTTTCCGCGCGAGCAATGGGAGGGCCACGCCAATCTCGGCGAGATGGCGCGTTTCTGGCTGTCGCGCCACGACATGTTCCGCGAACTGTCCGGCGATATCGAGCGACGTCGCCGCGCAATTCCGCAACGGCGACGTGCCGGCGGCGGACTTCCCGCGCCAGCTGGTGCCGCGGCTGCAATTCCTGCTGTCGCAGCTCAACGTGCATCACCAGATCGAGGACCTGCATTATTTTCCGATTTTTCGCGCCGCCGAGGAGCGGCTGGCGCGCGGCTTCGACGTGCTGGAAGGCGACCACCACGCCATCCACGCCGACATGGCGGCGACCGCCGAGACCGCCAACGCGCTGTTGCGCGCGCTGGCCGGCAACACCGACGCTGCTCGCGCGCTGCGGCGACGACTACGCGCAGGCGAGCGGCGCGCTGATCAAGGGGCTGATCCGGCATCTCGACGACGAGGAGGATCTGATCGTGCCGCTGATCCTCGACCGCGGCGAGGAGGCGCTCGGCGTCGCGCATCAAAGCTGACATGCAGCGGCGCGCTCAAGCGCTTAGTTCCGCCGGGCGTGACGTTTCCGATGAACTTTCGATGCCTGCACGCCGTTCCAGTGCGGGTTCTGGTTGCAGAAGCCCCGGTTGCCGGCGACCACATTCGGGATGCACTCCTCGATCGAGCGATAGTGGCAATCGGTTTGCAGTCCGCCTTTGCCGATTGACACCACCGCGCACCAAGGACCGTCGCCATAGGCCCGGCTCGCCGGAACATCGAAGCATAAGGTTGCCACCAGGGCGGTGGCCGCAAGCACCAGTCGCATGATGGTCATCACCAAGACTCCGGTTGAATCCCAATCCAGCGCGAATATTAGCGGTCTTTGCTGGCGGAATTCCATAAAATTAGCACGCGCATGCCGAGCATCTCAATTCCTGATCAGCGACAGGTCAACTTGGCGCAAAACCATGCTCAGGGCCGTAATTGGACCAACCGGACATCGTCGACGATGTAGCTGCCGCCACCGAAGCGCGACAACAGCAGCTCGACAGGTAATTCAGCCTGACCGCTCCCGACGGAAAACGTTATGCCCAAGGTCGCGGAACAATTCTTCTTGTCGGAGAAGGCTTCTTCCGTCCGGAATGATTTCTTGCCGTAAGCCTTTCCATCCGTCAGCGATTTTGCGCGACCGGGCCATTCAGCAGCGGCGTGATCCTGCGGATCGTGACGCGGCGGTTTCGCCGCTCGGGTTCGGGCGTCGGTATCTTGAGATATTGCTCGCCGTAGCCCTGCGTCGTGAGATTTTCCGGCGGAATGCCGAATTGTTCGGTCAATACCTGCGCGACCGATTCCGCCCGGCGGTCGGACAATGAAAGATTGTCGACATCCGAGCCGACCGCGTCGGTGTGGCCCTCGATCAGGAATACTTCGTTCGGATTCTGCTGGATCGCCCGCTGAATGCCCGTCGGCGATGAATTGCAAGCCGCTGCGCCTGGTCGGGGGTCACCTCCCATGAGCCGGTGTCGAACGTGATCGTGTCGATGTCGATGCGCGGCATCCGGTCGCGCAAGGCGACGTTGTAGCGGATCTCGTCGAGCGAATAGTCGCGATCAAGGACTTCGACCGGCGGCGCCATCAGCGTGTCGTAGATCAAGCGCCGGGTCGGCGCCCGTCGGCGTCGACGATGTAGCGGTCGCGCGGAATGCCAATGACCGGCTGCCGCCATGTTGAGGATGACGAGCCCGGCGACGGCGGCGGCCGCACCAATCGCGACCGCGCCGGCGATCGACTCGTGATGGCGCGTGTTGTCGATCAGCACGAACTCGCGTCCGCTTGCGTCACGCCGGCTCCGCCGCAACAGCCGGCCATTGCTGTCGGTCAGGTTGACGATGCGCGCGCCATTTTGACGTTCGATGATGGTCGCAACATTGGCGCCCTGGCGCTCGGTCTTCACGTTGCTCGCATTGAAACGGAACCGGTCGGGCGTCTCGTTGCGCTGAATCACGAGCCGGCCGCTATCGCGGATGATCGTCCGTCCGGGCTCCTGGACAATGACGCTGTTGCCCTGCCGGGTTTCGTGCCGCTGACTGCGGAAGTCGTCGAGTTTGCGCACGTTGGCCGGAGTCGCGGTGGGGCCCGGTGCAATGTGCGGAGCCACTTGTTGGATCGGCGGCTGTCCCGGCGGCCGGACGGCTGGCGGCGTCTGGACTGGCCTTATCTGGTTCTGAGCAGGCGGCGTTGTCTGTTGCGCCGGCTGCTGCGGCGCTGCCGGCGGCTGCCCGGTGGGCGGTCGGCGAAATTGTTCGCGTTGCACCGGTCGCGCTGCGGCCGGAGGCGGTGGAGCGGCTGGTCTGGCCGCGGCCGGAGGTGGAGGCGGCGCAGGCCGTGCGGCCGCGGGAGGTGGCGGCGCAGGTCTTGCAGCCGGTGGCGGCGGCGGCGCAGGTCTTGCGGCCGGTGGAGGCGGCGGCGCGGGTCTTGCGGCCGGTGGTGGCGGCGGCGCTGGCCTTGCGGCCGGAGGTGGCGGCGGCGCTGGCCTTGCTGCCGGAGGACGCGGAGGCGCAGGCTTTGCGGCGGGGGGCGGCGCAGGCTTTGCGGCCGGCGGAGGCACGCATTTGCCGTTGATCATTTTATTCGGCGGCGGACAATTCTGCGCCACGACCATTTCCGAGCCCGGAGCTGCGAGCGTCGGGGTTGCGAGAATCAACAGACCTGGCGCCAAGATTCCAGCCTGCAGCACATATTTGAACTTCATTATGTGATTCCATTCCCGGCAGTGTTCGGCCGCCGAACGCCCTATCCAAGGCGCCGGAGACGGCATTGTAACGGTTGAAGCTAGGCCTTTGGAAGAGGCGGCACGACTGGGACCACAGCTCATTGAATAGCTGGCCGATGTCCGCTTTGGATCAAAAGCGGACATGACAACAATTCCGCGCGATGTCCGCTTTCGCCCCGATAGCGGACATCAATGCCGCTTGAAATATTGGATGTCGCGCTCGTGCTGTTGCGCGGCCTGCTTGCTGGGGAAGGTGCCGAGGTTGCGGCGCTTGCCGGTCTTAGGATTTATTTTCCGAGAATAAAGCCGGTACTTGCCTTTGGCGAGCTTGCGGATCACCAGCGGCCGTACGGCAGCGGCGCGTAGCCGTAATAACGGCGGCCGTAATAGCGGCGGGCGAAGAAATACGGCCGCGGGCGGTAATAATAGTAGCGCGGCCCGTCGTGATAGTCGCGCCAGTCGCGCGCGTAGCGTGGCGGCGGCGGCAATGCGGCGGTGACGTCGTCATCGTCACCGGTCTGGTAGGAGCGCGAAGTGTCGCCGTTGGCGCGCTCGTCGCGATAGATACGCTGGTCGCGAACGGGCTGCTCGCTGCCGCTGCCGCGCCGCGCCACCAGCTCGTTGGCGGTGGGAAGATTGCCGCTGAGCGACACGTGCGTGTTCTTGACGCCTTGCGCCTTCACCAGTTCGAACAGCGTGGCGGCGTTCTGCGGCGACAGCCGCACGCAGCCATGCGAGGCGGGCGTGGCCGAGGTGCTTGACGTCGTAGCTGCCGTGGATGGCGTGGCCGATCTTGGTAAAGAAGATCGAATGCGGCATCGGCGCGTCGTCCCACTCGCGCGAGAAGTGATGACGCTCCATGCGGAACGGCTGGAATTCGCCGGCCGGCGTGTCGTAGCGGCCCTTGCCGGTGGACACCGGCCAGATGTAGCGCGGCGCGCCGTCGACCGTGACGGTCATCTGCTGCGCTTGCTTGTCGATGTTGATGAGGATTTCGGCGCGCGACGGCGACGGCGAACGCCAGCGCCGCGATCGCGGCGGCGAGCAGGAAACCAAGGCGGCGGAGACGCATGGACAACCCCAGCCCGGATACCAACTTACAAAGCATAGCACGCCCAATGGCGCGATTGTGGCGGACCGAGGATTTTTTGGATGGGCTTTTGCGCCGGTTTCTGGCCTTAAATCGGCGGCCTAATGCTTCCTCGCGTCCACCCGGAAGCCGATGATGGTGGCCTCGCCCAGCGCCTTGGCGGCCTCCAGCCGGTGCAGGCCCTCGATCAGCACGAAGCGCGCGCCGTCCGCGCGCACCAGGATCGGCGTCTGCTGGCCGTCCTTCAGCATGCTTTGCGCGATCTCGTCGACGCGCTTGGGATCGAGCGTGGCGCGCCGCTTGACCGGCACGTAGATATTGGCGACCGGGAAATTCTCGCGCTTCATCATGGCGGCGGCAGCCTAGCACGGCTTGGCCGTATATCTGGCCGTGTATTGCGCCGGCCGCGCCAACGCGCGATCATGCCGCCTTCGGGGCAACTGGAGGAAACCGTCATGCATATGTCGGCTGAAAGTCTGCTTGTCATTTTGTTGGTTGGCGCGGTTGCCGGCTGGCTGGCCGGCCAGATCGTGTAGGGCACCGGCTTTGGGTTGCTTGGCGACATCGTCGTTGGCATCGTCGGCGCGTTCATCGCCAGCTGGCTGTTTCCGCAGCTCGGACTTCGTCTCGGCACCGGGCATTGTCGCGCGAGATCATTGCCGCCACCATCGGCGCCATCCTGCTGCTGCTGATCGTCCGGCTGGTGCGGCGCGGCGGGCGGCTGTAGTTCCTTACCTCGCCCCGCGTGCATCCGAACTCGGCGTTTACCCGAGTTCGGACACGTAATCATTGGCCGAAGTCGGAAACATCCGACTTCGGCTGGAGGTCGGTTCGCCGGAGCGTAGCGGAGGCGGACCGGGTGAGGGCGCGTATCCGCGAGTCTGAGCTAATCGAAGTGCCCGCTCGCCCCAACCCTCTCCCCGGAAACGGGGAGAGGGACAAGCAATCGGCATCGCGCCATGACGATCGATCGGATCTTTTTCGGCTACATGGCGCTGGTCGGCCTCGCCGCCGGCGCGATCCTGGTCGCCGTCCCGGCGTCGCAGGATTTTTTCATCAAGCCGTATTTCTGGGTGCTGATCGCGGTCGGCCTGTTCGACGGCGGGCGTCTACCTGCTCGGGCGCAACGCCCCGGGCGCGTTCCTGATGATGAACGCGCGGCTGCTCGGCTTCGTGATCGGCGTCGTGCTGATGGTGGCGATCCCGGTGATCGCCGGCGCGCCGGTCGAAGTTTTTCTGAACGCACCAGGGCGCCGCCTCTCGATTGTCATGGCCGGGCTTGACCCGGCCATCCCGATAAGCGGACGCACGGCCGTGCCATCCTAAGCGGGATGCGCGGCGCCAAGCCCGCGCATGACAAGCTCGGAACTTAGCGCCGAACCCCAATCGCAAAGCCCTTTCCCCGTGCCGCCGCCATCCCTACATGCGCTGTCGGCCACAAACCGGGACAAACGCCGCCAAGGAACGCCCCATGCCGGAGCCGCTCGTCGTCACCATTCCCCACCGCCTCGGCAAGGCCGAGGCGCTGCGCCGCATCAAGGACGGGCTCGGCCGCGCGCGACGGCGAATTCGCGCAGCCTGCTCACGTTCGAGGACGACGACCTGGAGCGGCGACCGCCTGGCCTTCCGCGTGTCGGCGCTGGGCCAGCGCGCCGCGGGCTTTATCGACGTGTCCGAGCAGGCGGTGCGGCTGGAGGTCACGCTGCCGTGGCTGCTGGCGAAGTTCGCGCAAGCCGCGCAGCGGGTGATCGGGCAGAAGGGGCAGTTGTTGTTGGAGAAGAAATAGCGGCGGTCCAGCCTGCCGCACGGTGCGTAGTAAAGCCTGGCGGTCGGCAGATGCGTACGAACGCTAAAATTAGTGCGCTCAGGGCTGCGTGGAATTAGCTAGCTCACACCCTCTCCACAAAACTATCCACCACGCGCTTTTCGCCGGCCTTGTCGAACTTGATGGTCAGCTTGTTGCCGTCCACGGCGGTGACGTTGCCGTTGCCGAATTTCTGGTGGAACACGCGGGCGCCGACGGCGAAGGACGAGGTGGTGCCGGTGGATTTGGCCACCAGTTCGCCTTCGATGGTCAAAGGACGCTTTGCGGTTTTGCCGGAGAGGGCACCGCCCCACCCGCCCGCCTTCGCCGTGGGCTCCGGCGGGCGACCTCCCCCGTCAAGGGCGGAGGTGAACACGCCGTCCGGGGAGAGGTGATCGCGAGTCTGCGTCAGGCTTCTCGTCAAATACGCCATCCGGCACGTAACGCGGTTGCCCGTCTTCGGTAAAGCCGCCCTTGCCCTTGCGCCCCTGCGCGCGCTGCCAGCCGGGCGTGGTGTAGTTGGAGCCGAACGAATTCATCTCGTCGAAGCGCGAAGGGCCGTAGCCCGACATGCCGAAGCCGCCGGTGCCGCCGGCCGCCTCCGTCACCTCGACATGCGCCTCCGGCAGCTCGTCGAGAAAGCGCGAGGGCACCGTCGTGGTCCACATGCCGTGGATGCGCCGGTTGGTGGCGAAATAGATCTTGGCGCGCTTGCGCGCGCGCGTGAGGCCGACATGGGCGAGGCGGCGCTCCTCCTCCAGCCCGTTGCGGCCGCTCTCGTCGAGCGAGCGTTGATGCGGGAACAGGCCTTCCTCCCAGCCGGGCAGGAACACGGTGTCGAATTCCAGCCCCTTGGCGGAATGCAGCGTCATGATGTTGACCGCCTGCTCGGCCTCGCCGCTGTCGCGGTCCATCACCAGCGAGATGTGCTCGAGGAAGCCCTGCAGGTTCTCGAATTCCTCCATCGAGCGCACCAGCTCCTTGAGGTTTTCCAGCCGGCCGGCGGCGTCGGCGCTTTTGTCGTTCTGCCACATCTCGGTGTAGCCGCTACTCGTCGAGCACGATCTCGGCCAGCTCGGTGTGCGGCATGGAATCTTTCTTCGCGCGCCAGCGCTCGAAGCGACGCCATCAGGTCGCGCAACGCCATGCGCGGTTTCGGCTTCATCTCGTCGGTGGCGCGACAGCGCGGCGGCCGCTTCGGTGAGCGGAATGCGCTGCTTGCGGGCGTGGTCGTGCAGCATCTGCAGCGTGGCGTCGCCGAGGCCGCGCTTGGGCACATTGACGATGCGCTCGAAGGCCAGATCGTCGGCCGGCTGCGCGATCACGCGCAGATAGGCGAGCGCGTCGCGGATTTCGGCGCGCTCGTAGAAGCGCGGGCCCGCCGATGACGCGATAGGGCAGGCCGAGCTGGATGAAGCGGTCCTCGAATTCGCGCATCTGGAACGAGGCGCGCACCAGAATGGCGATCTCGTCGAGCGGATGGTCGAGGCCCTGCTCGCGCGCGTCGCGCTGCAGCTGCTCGATCTCCTCGCCGATCGCGCGGGCTTCCTCCTCGCGAGTCCCAGGCGCCGGTGACGGTGACTTTTTCGCCGAGCACGTCCTCGGTGCGCAGCGTCTTGCCGAGCCGGCCTTCGTTGTGGGCGATGATGTGCGAAGCGGCGGCGAGGATATGTCCGGTGCTGCGGTAATTTCGTTCCAGCCTGATTACTTTGGCGCCGGGAAAATCATGATCGAAGCGCAGAATGTTATCGACCTCGGCGCCGCGCCAGCCATAGATCGACTGGTCGTCATCGCCGACGCAGCAGATGTTTTTCTTCTCCCTCTCCCCGTTTACGGTGAGAGGCGGTAGGGTGAGGGGGCGTATCCGCGGCCTGAGCGTCTCGATGCGCCCCCTCACCCGACGCGTCCTCGCCAGGCTCGGACGCGCCGACCTCTCCCCGCACGCGGGGAGAGGTACGAGGGCTCGGCTGCGCCAGCAACCGCAGCCACAAATACTGCGCCACGTTGGTGTCCTGATATTCGTCGACCAGGATGTATTTGAAGCGCTGCTGGTACTGCCGCAGAACATCCGGGTTCTGTCGGAACAGACGGATGCTCTCCAGCAGCAGATCGCCGAAGTCGGCGGCGTTCAGCGTCTTCAGCCGCGCCTGATAGGCGATGTAGAGCTTCTTGCCCTTGCCGTTGGCGAAGCTGGCCGCTTCGCCGGCCGGAACCTGGTCGGGCGTCAAGCCGCGGTTCTTCCAGCCGTCGAGGATCATGGCGAACACCCGCGCCGGCCATCTTTTTTCGTCGAGCTTCTCGGCTTCTAAGAGCTGTTTGATCAGCCGGATCTGGTCGTCGACGTCCAGAATCGTGAAATTCGATCTTCAATCCGACCAGTTCCGCGTGCCGGCGCAAAATCTTCACGCCGATCGAATGGAAGGTGCCAAGCCACGGCATGCCCTCGACGATCTGCCCGACCATCTTGCCGACGCGCTCCTTCATCTCGCGCGCGGCCTTGTTGGTGAAAGTCACCGACAGGATTTCCTGCGGCCGTGCATGGCCGAGGTTCAGGATATGGGCGATGCGCGTGGTCAGAACGCGCGTCTTGCCGGTGCCCGCGCCCGCCAACACCAGCACCGGCCCGTCCAGCGTCTCCACCGCCTCGCGCTGCTCGGGATTGAGGTCGGCCAGATAGGCGGCTTGGCGGTCCTGGCGCGCCATGGCGCGCGCGGCGATGCCGCCGGCTGGTGGCGCGGCCAAGTCGTTGCGATGAGGCTGATTTTTTGGCTCGGCCATTCTGGTCTGCGATTCCTTCACGCCAAAGATGGCACTCGTGCGTAGCAAATTCGAGGGGCGCGGGGCGCCCTTGTCGCCAACTTCCCACCGCTTTAGCGTTTAATTTCCGAAGAAAAACGGCAATTTGGGGAGAAAGCCCGTGCGACTGAAAGACAAAGTGGCGGTCGTGACCGGCGGCGGCCGTGGCATCGGCCGCGATATCGCTCTCGCCTACGCAAAAGAGGGCGCCCATGTGGTGATCAACGATGTCGATCCCGTCACCGCTGAAGCCACCGCCAAGGACGCCGCCAAGCTCGGCAGCAAAAGCCTGGCCGTGGTCGCCGATGTCGCCAAGTCAGCGGATATTACGCGGCTGATCGATACCGTCATCGCCGAACGCGGCCGTGTCGATATCGTCGTCAACAACGCCATGAAGATCGTGCCCGGCAAGCTGGAGGCTTTACCCGAAGCGGCCTGGGACACCACCATGAATATCGGCCTCAAAGGTGCGTTCCTGGTGAGCCAGGCAGCGGCCAAACACATGATCGCGCAGAAATCCGGCTGCATCGTCAACATCGCCTCGATCGCCGGCCTGTTTCCGTACAACTGGGCCGGCGCCTACAGCGTGGTGAAGGCCGGATTGATCATGCTGACCAAGCTGCAAGCCATGGAATGGGCGCCCTACGGCATCCGCGCCAACGCCATCACGCCCGGCTATATCCGCACGCCCGGCACCGAGGCGATGTATGCCGATCCGGAAATCTACGAGGGCCGCCGCAAGGGCGTGCCGATGGGGCGCGTCGGCTCGGGCGAGGACATCGCGGGGCCGGCGATCTTCCTGGCCTCGGACGATGCGCGCTACACCACCGGCAGCGTGGTCGGCGCCGACGGCGGTCAGGCGGTCGGATATTTCCTGACGGTGCCGGGGCGAAGATTTTCGGGTGGACGGATCGACTAGCCGTTAATTCTTACCCGGCATCTTGACGCTGCGTCCGGCGCCGTCCGGCCGCGGCAAATGCGCATGCGCGGCCTTCATGCGCGCCAGCGAGCGCAACGCGCTCTCGGCAAACGGCACGACCTTCTTCGTCGCCATGTCGACATGCAGGGTCATGTTCTCGGAGGTGGCCGACACCCAGTCTTCGGTGGCGTGCAGCAACTGCTCGAAATAATGGATGCGCTTGGCGTCGTAGTCGAGCAGCTGGAACGTCACCCGCACCGGATCGCCGTCATGCAGCTCGCGCAGATAGCGGATATGCGCTTCGGCGGTGAAGGTCGAGTGGTTGTGCTGCTTGAGATAGTCGATGCCGATGCCGATGCAGCTCGTAGGCTTCGTCCACCGCGCGATCGAACAGCACATTGTAATAGGCCATGTTGAGATGGCCGTTATAGTCGATCCATTGCGGCTCGACCCGCATCAGCGACGAGACGAACGGCGCGAAGAAAACCGGTTCGGGATTCGGTGCGGTCGAGCATATCGTTACGCCGAAATCGGGTAGACTGCCTTTTCGCCGCTGAGCACGCGCGCGACGTCGGTGGCGCATTTGGTCTGCAATTCGTTGAGCGCCTCGATCGAATAAAACCCCGTGTGCGGCGAGATGATCACATTGTCGCGGCCGAGCAGCGGTGAATCCTTGGCGAGCGGTTCCGCCGCCACCACGTCGAGCCCGGCGCCGCCGACCTGGCCAGAGTCGAGCGCCGCGATCAGCGCCGGCTCGTCGATCAGCGGCCCGCGCGCCGTGTTCACGATGGTGGCGCCTTTTTTCATCTTGGCGAAAGCGGCCGCATTCATCAGTCCGCGCGTTGCCGGCAGCAGCGGCGCATGCACCGAGATGTAATCGGACGTCTTCAAGAGCGTGTCGAAATCGACGCTCTCGACGCGCGCGACCTTGAACACCTCCGGCTTGGCGTAAGGGTCATAGGCGATGACCTTGATGCCGAAGGCCTGCGCCTTCGGCGCCACCAGCCGCGGAATATTGCCGAAACCGACGAGGCCGAGCACCGTCCCCTCGATGCGCCGGATCGGCACCACCGCCGGCATTTCCCAGCGGCCGCTCTGCACCAGCTTGTTGGACAGCGGAATCTTGCGGATCAGGGCGAGCAGCAGCGCCATGGCGTGGTCGGAGACCTCGCGGATGCAGTAGTCCGGCACGTAATTGACCGCGATGCCTTTCTCCTTGGCGGCAGGGAGATCGATATTGTCGACGCCCAGCCCGAAGCGGCCGATCGCCTTGCATTTGGTGAGCTGCGTGAGGATCTCGCGCGTGAGCTTGGCATAGGTCACCAGAATGGCATCGGCGTCCTTGGCGACGGCGAGGATGTCGTCGGCATTGGCGCTTTTCGACATGCGAAAAGTCGGGTTGAGCTTCGCCAGCGCCGCTTTCGCCGGATCGAGGGACGGAAACACGCTATCGGTGACAGCGATCACAGGGCCGGCCATTGCACACTCCGAATTCAAGACAATGGGAACAAGGCAACTACCTACGACAGGGCCTGTGCCGGCGTCTACTTTTCGTCGCTGCGAAACGCCTAAAGATGCCTACATATGGCGCTATGAAAGCCTATGACGAGATGGCACTTCATATGAGCGCCGCGAGACTTGCCGAATGTTGAAGCTCCCCGCTCTCGGCGCCTTGCCGGATTGGCTGGCAGACGCCGCCAACCTGACAGAATTGGCCAAGGGTTCGACCGTCTGGCTGGCGGTGACGGGCCTCAGTCGCGCCGGCAAGACGGTGTTCATTACCAGCCTGATCCACAATCTCTTGAGCGCACTGCACAACCCGAACCGCATGCCGCTGTTGAAGGTGGTCGGCGAGGGACGGCTGCTCGCCGCCAAGCTCGAAGGCGCCAAGGCGTACCGGCTGCCGCGCTTTCCCTACGCCGACAATATCGAACAGATGGCCAATGCCGGCTGGCCGGAGCGCACCGTCGACATCAGCGAGATCGGCATCGATATCCGCTTCGTGCCGACCGGATTATTTGGTCGACTGCTCGGCCAAATCAGCGGCGACGCCGCCACCCTCAAGCTCAAGGTCGTCGACTATCCCGGCGAATGGCTGCTCGATCTGCCGCTGTTGTCGCAGAGCTATCTCGAATGGTCGCGCACGACCCTGCTACTTTGGCGGCGCGGCTTGCGCGCCGATATCGGCCGTGAATTCCTTGCCTTCCTCGCCGATCATTCTTCAAGCGAGGCGTCCAGCGAAGCGGTCGCCAAGCAGGCGCACGATCTGTACCGCGCGCTGCTGGTCACCGCACGCGACAAGCATGGCTTGAGCTATCTGCAACCCGGCCGCTTCGTTTGCCCCGGTTCGCTTGGCGAGGTGCCATATCTCTGGTTCGCGCCGCTCGACGTGCCGCACGGCACCGAGCGCCTCGGCCCCGGTTCGCTGGGCGCGCTGATGGAGGAGCGGTTCGAAGTCTATAAGAAAGAAGTCGTCGCCAAGTTCTACGAAAACTACTTCCGCAACTATGCGCGGCAGATTGTGCTGGTCGATGTGCTCGGGGCGCTGCTGGCCGGCCGCGTGGCGTTCGAGGACACCCGGCTCGCTACCGAAGCCATTCTGGAGAGCTTTCGCTACGGTCAGCGCAACATCCTTTCGAAACTGCTCGGCAGTGCCCGCGTGGAAAAGGTGCTGTTCGCCGCCACCAAGGCCGATCATATCCCCGACCTGCAACGCGATCATCTGAGCGCCCTGCTGCGCAACATGGCCGCCTTGCCAGCACTAGAGGTGCGCGGCAGCAACGCCGATATCGACGTCGCGACGCTGGCCTCAGTGGCCTCGACCGTGGAAGGCACGCAAGATATCGACGGTCAGCGCGTGCAGGTGGTTGTCGGCCGTCCGGTCGGCGGCACCACGCAAGCGAAGTTCTTCGGCGGCCAAGTGCCGATCCGTCCGCCGCGACCGGAAAGCTGGGGCACGCCGTTCCTCAATATCCCGGTGTTCGAGCCGCCCTTGATCGATCCGGCGCCGGTCGATGGCATCCCGCACATCAATCTCGATCTGGCGCTCGAATTCCTGATCGGAGACCGACTACGATGAACGACCGCACTCAACCGCGCGACGGCTTTTCCCGGCCGCGTGTCATTCATGAGGACTTGGCGCGCGATGCGGGGCGGACGGTTGCGACCGCGCCGGTCCCGACGGTATTCGCGACCGAGGAGGTGGAACGCGTCGTGCCGCGCGAACGCAGCCCAGTGACGCTGCCGCCGCGCGCCATGCTTGCGACGACGCGCCGGCTGGATCGCTGGGTGCGGCTCGGCCTTTACGGCGTGGGCGTCGCGTTTGCCGGCTGGCTCGGTATTGACGCGTATCTCTGGATATCCAACGCGTTCGCCAGCAGTGCCGCGCTCGGCACCGTGGCGACGGCGGTGGTGGCGGCCGGCTTGGCTGGCGCCGGTCTGGTGATCGGGCGCGAACTGAAAAGCTTCTTCGCATTCAAAAGTGTGGAGGCCAATCAACGGCTGCTCGCCGGCGACGTCGAACTCCGCGCGGCCGACATGGTTGAGGCGATCCGCGAAGTGCTGGCTGTCATTCCGAAGGACCGCGAAAGCGAAGCCGCGATCGAGGCCTATCAGCGCCAGGCGCAGCCGCATCACACGCCGGCGCAGCAATTGGAATTGCTGTCGCAGACGGTGATGGCGCCGCTCGATCGCCGCGCCGAGACGATCGTGCGCCGCGCCGCCGCGCGTGCCTTCGGGATCACCGCGGTCTCGCCGACCGCAATCACCGACGCCGTATTCTTCATCGCAATGAGCGTGCGGATGGTGCGCGGCATCGCCGCCTGCTACGGCCACCGGCCGACCGCGGCGGCTACCACGCATCTCCTGCGTCGGCTGGTGGTCGAGGCTGGACGACTCGGCGCCGTCGATCTTGCCGGCATGACGCTGACCCAGCATTTAGGCGGCGCTGTCGCCGAACGGCTCGCCGCCACCACTGCGGAATCGATGTACGCGGGCCAGCGCATGGCCCGCATCGGCCTCATCACCATGGGTATGTGTCGGCCGGTGCCTTTCCAGCCGCACGAGGTGCCGGGGATGTTCTCTTCGCTGATCGAGAATTTGTTCGGGCGTAAGCCCGCCAACGAACAGTAGGAAATCCGCGCCTATTTTCTGGCCGCGTCACGCCCGTTAACCAAAAATTAACGATGCCCGGACCCGGCGGTATCCCTCGGCTATCCTGACAATAATCAGGGGAGGCGGGGCAATGCTGAGTAAATTGGCCCGGGTGGCGGTTCTGTTCATTCTCGCGGTGATGATCGCGGCATGGGTCTTGTCGGCCGGCAAGGGCGGCCCGGCGGCTCCGGACACCGACCTGCCTGTGGATCGCATGTATTCCTGACGCGACGCCGCGCTGATTAAGCGCGCATCAGCCTCGCAGCCGGGGCGCTTGACCTCACCCATCATCCCCGCCACGGTCGCTGCCAACGCAGCAGGCAAAATCCGATGGCAGCGACGGCACCAAGCACGAAAGCACCAGTACAAGCCCGCGATCCGGCAGCGATTGCGGCCGTCATTGCCGCGCTGACCGCCGCCTTCGGCAACCGCGTCGTCACCTCGCAGGCCGTGCGCGAGCAGCACGGCAATACGCTCACATGGGTGCCCAACCAGCCGCCCGATGCGGTGGTGTTCCCGCAGACAACGCAAGACGTGCAGCAGATCGTGCGCATCTGTGCCGCGCGCGGCGTGCCGGTGATCCCGTTCGGCACCGGCACCTCGCTCGAAGGCCATATCAATGCACCGCTCGGCGGCGTGTCGATTGATGTCCGCGACATGAACAAGGTGTTGGCGGTGCACGCCGAGGATCTCGACTGCGTGATTGAGCCCGGCATCACGCGCAAGGCGCTCAACGAGAATTTGCGCGACCAAGGACTGTTCTTCCCGATCGATCCCGGCGCCGATGCCTCGCTCGGCGGCATGGCCGCGACCCGCTGCTCCGGCACCAACGCGGTTCGCTACGGCACCATGAAGGACAATGTGCTGGCGATGAAAGTCGTGCTGGCGAACGGCGAGCTGATGAGCACGTCGCGGCGCGCGAAGAAGTCCGCGTCGGGCTACGACCTTACCCGCTTGATCGTCGGTTCGGAGGGCACGCTCGGCGTCATCACCGAGCTCACGCTCAAGCTGTCCGGAATCCCCGAGGCTATCGCGTCCGGCGTCTGCCCGTTTCCGTCCGTGGACGCCGCCTGCAAGGCGACGATCCTCACGATCCAGAGCGGCATTCCGGTGGCGCGCATCGAATTGCTCGACGCGCTACAGATCAAGGCCAGCAATGCCTATTCCAAGCTCACCCTGCCGGAAGTGCCGACGCTATTCGTGGAATTTCACGGCACCGACGCGAGCGTCGCCGAGCAGTCGCAGCGCTTCGGCGAAATCGTCGCGGACCTTGGCGGCGGCCCGTTCGACTGGGCGACCAAGCCGGAGGATCGCAGCCGGCTCTGGCAGGCGCGCCACGATGGCTACTGGGCGGGCCGCCATTTGCGGCCGGGCGCCTCCGCCTTCGCCACCGATGTCTGCGTGCCGATTTCGCGGCTGGCCGAATGCGTCACCGCGACCCAGCGCGAAATCGTCGAGCTCAAGCTGGTCGCGCCCATCCTCGGCCATGTCGGCGACGGCAACTTCCATCTCACGCTGCTGGTGGACATGGACGACGCCGACGAGGTCCGGCGCGCCAAGATACTGATGGAGCGGCTGGTCGAACTGGCGCTGTCCATGGATGGCACCTGCACCGGCGAGCACGGCGTGGGGCAGGGCAAGATGAAATATCTCCTGGCCGAGCACGGCGCCGCGGCGCTTGCCGTCATGGCCTCGATCAAGCGCGCGCTCGACCCGCAAAACATCATGAATCCGGGCAAGATCGTCGCGCTCTCATAAAGCCGCCGACATAGATTTGCCGCCAAGAGTCGGCAAAAATAGCGTACATTTCATATTATTAAGCGCGAGTGCGTTTCGGTGCGCGGATCGGCGCTGGAGTTTTGCATTGCAAACCACTCTGCTTGGATTGGCGATCGCGATCATTCTGGCGCTGCTGGCGGCGCTGGTCGGTCCGCTGTTGATCGATTGGAGCGGCCATCGCTCGCTGTTCGAGGTCGAAGCGAGCCGTCTGATCGGCGTCGATGTGCGCGTGACCGGCGAGATCGAGGCGCGCCTGTTGCCCTCGCCGCGGCTCACACTGCACGACATCGAAATCGGCGGCAGCGACGACAAGATCCGCGCCCGATCGCTCGGCATTGAATTTGCGCTCGGGCCGCTGATGCGCGGCGAGTGGCGAGCGAGCGAAGTTCATCTCGCCGGGCCGCAGATCAGTCTCGGTCTCGACGCCTCCGGCCACCTGCAGGCGCCGAAAATCGCAGTCAACTTCAATCCCGACGGACTGGCGATCGACCAGCTGAGCATCGAGGACGGCAAGCTGATCCTCTCCGATGCGGCAAACGGCTCAAGCGCCACGCTCGAGCGGCTGTGGTTCAACGGCGAGGCGCGCTCGCTCATCGGCCCGTTCAAAGGCGAGGGCGCCGCCACCATTGCCGGCGAACTTTATCCATTCCGGATTTCCTCAGGCCGCTATGGCGACGACGGCGCGCTCAAGTTTCATGTCAACGTCGATCCAATCAATGTCCCGCTGAGCATTGAAGCCGACGGCACACTGGCGCTCGCTGGCGGCGCACCGCGCTTCGACGGCAGTTTGAGCCTGGCGCGGCCGGTCGGCATCGCCTCGCGCAGCGCGGGGAAACTGACGCAGCCTTGGCGCATGAGCGGCAAGATCAAGGCCAGCGCCGCATCGGCGCTGATGGACAATGTGGAATTTCAGTACGGTTCGGAGGACCAGGCGCTCAAGCTCACCGGCGTCGCCGATTTCAAATTCGGCAAACGTCCGCGCTTCGATGGCGTGTTGTCGGGCCGGCAAATCGATCTCGATCGCGTGCTGGCCGCCGGCGACGGCAGCCGGCCGCTGCCGGCCGCCGCCATCCGCGAGCTTGTCGGATTGGGCGGCGGCGCCTTCCGCCCCGCCATCCCGATCAAGATCGGCATCGGCATCGACCAGATCGCGCTCGGCGGCAATACCGTGCAGAATTTGCGTGGCGACATCAGCACCGACTCCCAGGGGTGGAATTCTGGATCGTTTCGAATTTCGCGCTCCGGGGTTTACCCAGGTGCGGCTGAGCGGTCATCTCGCGGTCGGAGCCGACGATGTCGCCTTCACCGGGCCGGCCGAGGTCGACGCCGGCGATCCGAAAGCTTTGACTGCGTGGCTGGAGGGGCGGGCGGACACCGCGCAAGGCGACGCGCGTCCGTTGAGCTTGCGCGGCGATGTGATGCTCGCCAGCGGAAAGTTTGCAATCGAGCGCCTCAAGGCCGAGTTTGATCGCAAGACCATCGCCGGCCGGCTCGCCTATAGCTTCGCCGCCGGGGATCGGCCTGCGAAACTCGACGCCGAACTGAATGCAGCCGAACTCGATATCGACGCCGCGCTCGGTTTTGGCAATGCGCTGCTTGCCGGCTCCAAGATTGAGCGGCCGCACGACATGACCATCGCCGCCGATATCGGCCGCGCCACCATCGCCGGCATTGAGGGACGCAATGCCAGCGCAAGGCTGAAGGTCGATGCCGGCGGATTGCAGATCGACCGGCTGTCGATCGCCGATCTCGGCGGCGGGGCCTTTTCGGCAAGCGGGCGGATCGCCACCGGCGGGCGCGCGCCGCGCGGCGCGCTCGCGCTCGACTTCGAAACCCGGCAGACCGCCGCCATCGCCGCGCTGGTCACGAAATTCACGCTCAAGACGGCGAGCCCCGCCACCGGCCTGCTCGACCGCGTCAGTCACACGAAATTGCATGCCACGCTCGACGTTGCCGACGCGAAGGCCGATGGCATGACCGTCGCACAGCTGGCGATCACTGGCGACTTCGATGCGATGCGCCTCGACGCGCGCGCGCGCATGACCGGCGATTGGGCGAACCCGTCCGCCGCCGATGTCCGTGTCGACGGCACCATCGATGCGCCGGATGGCGCGACGCTGGTCAAGCTCTTGGGGCTCGATCGGATCGTGGCGGCCGGCAAAGGCTCGGGCCAATTCAAGCTGCTGGTGACAGGGCCGGCCGACCGCGAACTGACTGTCGATCTGCGGCTTACCGGCGACGGTCTGTTGGCGCAAAGCGGCTTGCGCGGACGAATGTCGATCGAGCAGGGCGCCACGATGAACGGTTCGCTACAAGTACCAATGGCGGACGTTCGGCCATTGCGTCCAGCCGGCGCGGCGGGCACTGCCGACCGCTTGCCATTAAGTATGGTGTCACGCGTCGCCATCGCAGGCAGCCGCGTGAGCTTCGATGACATCGATGCGAAGCTCGGCGGCTCTAACGTTCGCGGCCGCCTTGTCGTCGATGGCGGGTCCCCGCGGCAGATCGACGGCGCGCTGGAAGCCGATGCGATCGATGCCGCCGCGCTGACCGCTCGTGCGATCGGCATGCCGGCGCCGGTCCGGTAACAACAATGCGGCCTGGGTCTGGTCGAGCGAGCCGTTCGCCGACGGCGCGCTTGGCGAGTTCGCCGGCCAGGTTGCGCTCAAGGCGCGGCGCCTCGACGTGTTGCCGCGGCTGACGGTGCGGGAATTCCGCGCGACGTTGCGCCTCGGCAAGGACGAATTCACATTCGATGACATGGCCGGCGATGTCGGCGGCGGACGTCTCGCGGGCCGGCTATCGTTCCGTGCCGCTGCGGACGGGATGACGGCGCATGGCAAGGTCGAACTCACCGGTGCCGATGCCGCCACTTTGCTTCCGCAAGCCGCACGGCCGCCGGTCACCGGATCGCTCGGCCTTTCAGCCGAAGTGGAAGGGACCGGCTTGAGCCCGGTCGCACTGATCGGTTCGTTGCAGGGCTCCGGGAAAATCACGCTCGCCGATGCCCAATTCGCTGGCCTCGATCCGCGCGCCTTCGATGTGGTGACCCGCGCGGTGGACCAGGGATTGGCGATCGACGCCGGGCGCATATCCGACGTGGTGAGCAAAGCATTGGAGAGCGGTCAGCTTTCGATCAAACGCGCCGAAGGCACAATCGCCGTTAGCGCCGGACAAGTGCGGCTTAACAATTTGACCGCCGAGGGCAAGGACGCCGCCTTGTCGATCGCCGGCAGCGTCGATCTCACCGACGGTTCGATCGATGCGCGGCTTCTGCTGTTGGGATCGGGCGAGGCTGGCGGCGCTCGGCCGGATATTTTTATGGCATTGAAGGGACCGGTGGCGGCGCCGTCGCGCAGCATCGACGTGTCCGCGCTGACCGGATGGCTGACGTTGCGGGCGGTCGAAAACCAGGCGAAGCGATTGCAGGCGATCGAGGGCGCATCGCCGCAACCGGCGCGGCAGACACCGAAGCCAAAGCCAAAGCCGAAAAGCGAACTGGCGCCTGCCTTGCCGGCACCGGTCGATATCAGACCGGTGCCCGCGCCGAAAGGCAGCCGTCAGCCGGCGGCGTCAGTCGGCCCGCAGAACTGAAGGTGTAGCGCGCGTAATGCTTGCTCTCGCGGGACACACCTTTCGCGCTGCGATCGTCGCTGATTTGGGCGCGGTAGTGGTCGAGAACGAACAAGCGGATCGCGGACGACAGATTGCCGTGGCGGCGATCGGTGTCGATCGAAGCAACCATATCCGACAGGGTCAGATCCCGGCCGCTTGCGATTTCCTTCAGTCCTTTCCAGAACTCATCTTCGAGACTGACGCTGGTCTTGTGACCCGCAATGACGATCGAGCGTTTGACAACCGGCGATTTCATCGGCCGTCTCCTGGTTCGATCCGGTGCCGATCGAGATCGCGGCTGGCTTTCGCCTGCTGGGTGGCTTCGAGCGTGCGCAGGCGCTTGGGCCGACCGTGGGCAAGTCGATTAGCGTGGGCACGCTGATCGTCCTGCTGCCGTTTGGCTTGCTTGCGAGCGGTTCGAAGATTGACCAGTTCAGCCATTCCTCGTTCTCTAAGGTAGCCGGATACGTGTTTGCTCGGGTCCGGATTTGACCCCGTGCATCGCCGCCAAATACGCCGACACGTTGGCGGAAGTCCGCCTAATTATTTTTTTGGCGGGTGACTCCGTAAGATTGCACCAGCTACTTTGCGTGCGATTGCCATTGAGTTTCAATACACGGTTAGTTGATCGCAATAGATCATTAAGTGACTGCTAGCGAATACCATTAGAAGAGAGCCGTATATATGCCGCGGTAACAAGGCGCTCTCGAATGTATATTTGGTAGTTCCAAAAGATTTACTGTCGAGAACATGAAACTGACACTCGACAAACCCTACGGCAAGTTATCGCATTATGAAAATTGCCAATGAAGTTCAGTAGAACCGTACCGCGATACGTATGCGCGATACCGGACAATACAGTTCAACCGGCGGATTTCGCGTAGGCTGCTGCCACCTCTCGTTGCGGCAGATAGATGAGTTCGCGCGAGCCTGTGCAAAACGGCGGCCTATTCGGATACCGGCGCCATCGAAGAAAATCTTTGATTTATCGCGGGTGTGTCATTTTGTCTGGGCGCACCAGCCGGTCGAACTCAGAGCCGCTGACAAAACCGAGCCGCACCGCTTCCTCGCGCAGCGTCGTTCCATTGGCGTGCGCGGCTTTGGCGACTTGCGCGGCCTTGTCGTAGCCGATGCGTGGAGCGAGCGCGGTCACCAGCATCAGCGAGCGTTGCATCAGCTCGGCAATCCGCGGCTCGTTGGCGCGAATGCCAACTACGCAATTGTCGGTGAATGAATTCACCGCGTCGCCGAGCAAGCGGATCGATTGCAGCATGCAGTAGGCGAGCACCGGCTTGTAGACGTTAAGCTCGAAATGCCCCTGGCTGCCGGCCACCGTGATGGTGGTGTTATTGCCGAACACCTGGCAGCAAACCATGGTCAGCGCCTCGCTCTGGGTCGGATTGGTCTTGCCCGGCATGATCGAAGAGCCAAGCTCGTTGCTGGGCAGGATCAATTCGCCGAGCCCTGAGCGCGGGCCGGAGCCGAGCAGGCGGATGTCGTTGGCGATCTTGAAGAGAGCGGTGGCGGCGGCATTGATCGCGCCGTGCACATACACATAGGCATCGTGGGCGGCCATGTGCTCGAACTTGTTCGGGGCGCTAGTAAACGGGAGTTTGGTCAGTCGAGCCATGCGGCGCGCGAATGCCTTGGCGAATGCCGGCTTGGAATTCAGCCCGGTACCGACGGCGGTGCCGCCCTGGGCGAGGGGATAAAGTTCGCGTTGCGCACTCGTTAGCCGCGCGATCGCGGATTTCACCTGCGCGGCATAGCCGGAAAATTCCTGCCCCAAGGTGATCGGGGTCGCATCCATGGTGTGGGTGCGGCCGATCTTCACGATCATGCCGAATTGCCTGGCCTTCTTGTCGAGCGCGGCGTGCAATCGCGTCAGCGCCGGTAACAGCTGCCGCGTAATCTGCATCGCGGCGGCGATATGCATGGCGGTCGGGATGCTGTCATTGGACGACTGGCTCATATTGACGTGATCGTTCGGATGCACCGGCGACTTGGCGCCGAGCTTGCCGCCGAGCGCCAAATTCGCCCGGTTCGCGATCACCTCATTGACGTTCATATTGGTCTGGGTGCCGGAGCCGGTCTGCCACACCAGCAGCGGAAAATGCTCATCCAGCTCGCCGCCGGCGATCTCCCGCGCCACCGCGATGATGGCCCTGGCGCGCTTGCCGTATCGAGACTGCCGAGATCGCGATTGACCTCGGCCGCCGCGCGCTTGATCAGCCCGAGCGCATGCACGATTTCGATCGGCATGCGTTCGCTGCCGATGCGGAAATTGTGCAGCGAGCGCTCGGTCTGTGCGCCCCAAAGCTTGTCGGCGGGGATTTTCAGCGGCCCGAAGGCGTCGCTCTCGATGCGGGTCTTTTGACGGGTTTTGCCGGGCTTCTTGGCCATGGCGGAAGCCTATGCCGATTAGCCGCGGGGACAAGCGGGGCGGGCGCGACCGGACTATTTCTTGCGGAAACGATCGAGGCGGACGACTTCGCCGCCGCCGCTCTTGGGCTTTTCGCCCTTGCGGTCGGGCGCCGCTGCGGCTGCCACAGGTTTTGCCGGCGAGGCTTCGGGCTTTTCCGGCGCAGCCTCGGGCGCGGCCACCGACGGCACGCTGGTGGGCCCACGTTTCTTCTTGGCGGACTTTTCCTGGGTATTAGCCTGTTGCGCATTGGCCGGCGCCGCCTGTTGCGCTTCGCCCTCGGTGACTTCCTCGAATTGCAGGCCGAACTGCACCGAGGGGTCGAAGAAACCGCTGATCGCCTCGAACGGCACATGCAGCTTTTCGGTGATGCCGCCGAACGACAGGCCGACCTCGAAAGCCTGCTCGTTCACCGTCAAATCCCAGAACTGGTGCTGCAGGATGATGGTCATCTGTTCCGGGTATTGCGCGCGCAGCCGCTCCGACATGCGCACGCCATCGGCGCGGGTATCGAACGAAATGAAAAAATGATGATCGCCGGGCAGGCCCTTTTTGGCGGTGTCGGCGAGCACGCTCCGCACCACGCCGCGCAGCGCCTGCTGGGTCAGGAGATCGTAGCGGATATGGTCGGTCATGCCGGTCGGGATCTGCATTCTCATAGATTCGGGCCGGATGCTAGCGCGCCGCCGTCTTCAAGGGAAAATGAAAGTGGAGGCTTCTGTTGCCAGGTGCCTCCGAACCCCGCCTAACCGCTGCTAAGACGGCTAGGGCTTGTAGGCTTGGTTATTCAAACCGCTTACGCGGCCTGAGCAACCGGAGCATAGTTGTCGTTTGCAACTATGAGACGGCCCGATAACGGCGGTACCATGCCGAGCAAAAGTCCGTCCTTTACGCCCTCGTCGATCCTATTTCGCCCCCGCCGAAAACCAGGCCCGCTGGGCTTGGGTGGAGGCGCCGGGTACTGCCCCCGGGTCCGAAAGGTTTATTACGACGGCCGTTTATCGCCATAGCCGGGTTGCCCCGGCACCGATGAATATAGGCGCTAATGGTTGATAAAAATAGAGCGCGCAAATTCGTGTTTCACGGGAAACAATTCCTATCGGCGGCGCGGGGATTAAACCTGCGGGACGGCCGGCTTTCCCCGCCATGCGCACACGACATGACGCGCGGCGTTTGCGGGCGGTTGCGCCGAACAGCCTCGGAGGCGGGGGACGTTTGCAAACATCTGCGCTCCTCTGGCGCCGAAGTGCGCCCTGATCTGGCAGAGCCCGATGTTCGTCTGAGCCATGTGTTCGGCGCGGGGCGAAGAGGTTGTTATCCTCAGGTGCGCTTCGCGCCGTCCGGCTACAGGCTCCACTCGCGCGCCTGACCGGCGGCGCTAAAAGACCGGGCCTGTCATGAGGCCGCAAATCTTGACGCGCCATCGTTCGCCGCACTGCAAATAGATCAGCTTGCAGGGATCCTCGATGCGCTTCGTTTGGCCGGAAACGATTTCACATTTCAGGTCCGGTTTTTCCGGATCGCGCCACACGTAATGCGATTTGCCCACCGCAGGGCGCCAATTCTGGCCGCCGGTGGCAGCAGAAGCCGCGGCGCTCATGCAAAGCGCCAGGATGAATGCAGCGAGAACTTTCTTCGCCATGGGTTGGCCTTTCCCGTTCGCCTTCGCCGGGTCGATTCATTCACGCATAACAGATTGACGTCGAATCAGTTGGCACGTCCGCTTTGTGCCATAAGCCGACATTGCGCCTATGGTTCAAAAAGACGAATGAGGCCGCCCACTGAGGCGGCCTCAAATCTCCGATCTCGGATCGTCGGCGAAGAATGCGTCGTTCGGCTTGCAGCCATGCACTAGTGAAGCCAGTGCGCGGCGCGAACATATCGCCAAATGCTTTTCGATCCGCGATGAATGCTGCCAGCGTGAGGTTCATGACGGGCTGGAAGGGCGTCATCGTCCGTCTTGACCGAAGGCTGCTGCGCTGACGCTGCCTTGGTGCTTTCCGGAGAAGTGACGACTGGATTTTCCAAGCTGTACGGCTTCAGTCGATTTAACTCCGCTTGCGCACCGGTGTACTCGATGAAATTTTTCGGACAGCTGTCCGCAGCTATTTTTAAAATCGCCGCGGCCGTCGCCGGATTTCCCTGCAGCAAATGCCATTCGCCAACATAGAAGTGAGCCTCGCAGCGATCGTCCTGAGTGCTTGGTGCACTCAGAGTTGCTTCAGGCGGACGCCGCCCGAGAAATAATTCGGCGACTGGATAGGGCCAATTCGACTGCTTACTGAGTTTGGCTGCGTTGGTTTCAAGCTCCGCGGCGGCGTCTTTGCTCCCCGAACGCGCCCGCGCGAGATAGAGCCACACCACGGCATAGGCATCATCCGGCGCCTCCTGCACACCGCGCGCAAGATCAGACGCTGCCGCATCATAATTGCCGGCGAAAAAATTCGCACGGCCGCGGTTTTTATAGGCACCGGTATGGTTGGGATCGATCCGGATCGCCTCGGTATAGTCGGCGATGGAGCGGTCGATGTCGCCCTTACGACGCCAGGCAATGCCGCGGTTGTAGTAATCGGTGGCCAGAAGATCGCGGCCGGACTTGATGAGGGCGGTGCACCCGGCGATCGTATGATCGGGATTGCTGTTTTCACCGTAGCACCAAGTCCGGTCCTGTTCCTCCGCCATGGCGGTGCTGCCCAACATAAGGCCGCCAGCGACCGATGCCGCCATCGCGACGAGGCAATGAAGTGTAGACCTTCGCAAAGCTGAGATCATGACCTTTCTCCCTAGCGTCTAAACACACCGCGGAAAAGCCTACCGACTGGATTCACGACGACACGGCCCCTGGCTCGGTGCGTCGACTTCGTGGATTCATCTTGTTGCTCGTCTTCCTTCGCGGCCGTTTTCGGTGCCTCGTCCTGCTTCAGCGCGGTGAGCTGGAGCTTGTTCAAGAAGCCGCTTTGCGGATAGCCGCGCGCCGATTGCCAGCTGTTGATCGCGTGGCGCGTTTCCTCGGTGAACTTGCCACTGACCGGCGTCTCAAAGCCGAGCGCCTTCAGCCGCTTCTGCACGAGACGGCGGGTACTGCGGTCAAGACTGAGATCGTCTTCGGTTTGGGTCGTGGCGTCGGCGGTGTGGACAGCCGGATCGACTTCGATCTGAGGTGTCGACCGCGTGGCGGCCGCGTTCGGATTGTCCTTGGCGGCCTGCAGTTCGGCAATGCGCGCCCGCGCAAGCGACTCAAACGACCCGCCCGGATAGCGGGCGATATAGGCGTTGAGTTCTTCCGGCTTGTTCGAATTCTTCACCGAACGCCAGAATTCCAGCTCCATATCGGTCGCGGTTGCGTTGGTCGGAGCCGCCGCGCCCTGTTTCGGGTCGAGCGCCGCGGTCTTGGTGTTGGCTTCCGGTTTGCCGACAGTCGTGGCATTGCCGGCCGCCGTCGGGTTCATGAAGAAGAAGCCCGTGAGGTTGGTGTTTTCCCACGGCAACTGCTGCTTCTTGGTCAATTCGGCGACCTCGGCGCGAACTTTAGTCAAGGCGAGACGAATTTCCATGCCTGGCGCCGCGAGATTATTCAGCAGCGCTGTGGTGAACGGGCTGTTCTTGCTGTTACCATCGAGCGCGACCTGGCCCGGGCCGGTAGCGAATGCCAGCAGCGTGCCTTCGCCGGATTTCATTTCCGACAGGCCGGAGGCGACGGTGACCGAGCGCGAGCGCGCCGAGCGCGAAATTGCCGCCACGAAGGGATTGTCGCGGCAGGCGTCGAGCAGCACGAGCTTGACCTTGGCGGTGCCCATGGTCTGCTGCAGCATCACCTCGACATCGATCGGCCCGCCGAGCTTGACATCGATCTCGGATTTCAAGTTGGCATCGATCGGCAGCAGATAATTCTTGCCCTCGAGCGACATGCCGTGACCGGCGTAGAAGAACAAGGCGACATCGGCGCCATCGGCCGCGGTCGCGAACTTGCTCATGCTGGTGCCCATGCCGTCGCGGTTCAAATTCGTTCCGGTGACGACCTCGAAGCCGAGGCTGCGCAACAGCGCCGAGATCGCCGTGGCATCCCGAGGAGGATTGGGCAGCTGCGGAACGTTTTTGTAAGCGCCATTACCGATGACCAAGGCCACCCGGCGCTCGGCCTGGGATGCCGTGGACCACGTGGCGGCGACTGCCAGCAAAGCGCAAAACAGGTAACGAGCGAAAAGGTGCATTTTGGCCCCCCTTGGCTGGAAAATTACAATTGTACTTCCCCCTTAAACCAATATACGGCGGAGAGCCCCCCAATCCGGCGAACTGCGCAAAATTTTTTTATCGATATCGAAAAAGGTTTTGTGCACTGCACCAAAGCGGCGGGCTGGGCCGAAATTTAACGGGCGCGACGCATACGACCGCAAGAGGCGGAGCGCTCGCGGATGGGGCTTAATAGGGCGGTATTGGCTCTCACTACAAAATTTGATTGGGCCAGGTGCCTGGCTTGATACGGTTCTGATCACGCAATGCAACGCATGTTCCGAATGTCCGCTTTGGGTCAGAAGCCGACGTGAAGCTCGCTGATCGCGACGTCTGCTGTTGCCCCGAAAGCAGACATTGAGCTGCGGTTCGCAAACGTTCGCCCTGTGCCACAAGTCGACATCGCGCCTGTGGCCAGAACTGAGGAGAGAAGCCGCCAGCCAGGGCGGGCAAAATTGAAAAAGCCGCATTCTCATCTCGATCGATGGCGGCTGTCGCCGGATAACTTTTCCACCAAGCAGCTGTGGCGGTCGCTCACATACGATTGTGCCTCTTTGCAAATGTTTTTGAGACCACTAGCGACGCACACTCCGGGATCGGCTACTATTCGGGCTATTATTTGTAATGCCGCAATCGGCCGCACCATTCGCGGCGGGATATCGCAACATAGAATGCAGGTTTGCGGCCACAGGCAACCTAATGCGTTCAATCTGGGCCGCCCTTGCAATCTTCATCCTGATTGAATGCGCACCAACTGCGGTTGCATCGCAGCCCTATGGTCCGAATATGAATGAATGGGAGGAGATCCTCAGATACATTAATTCCAATTTAGATAGCCTGAAGATGAATGGCGCACCTGAAATTTCTTCTTTGCACAGGAATGACGCTCTCGGTACGCCGGCGGACTCGGCAATATGTCTTCGCAATTCTGGCAGTAAGAACACTAATTACTTCGTTTTTTTAATTAGTGAGAATAAGGTTGTCGATTTCAGGTTGGCGATTGTTTTCGATCACTGTGAGGCACAACGCTATATGCCTTTACCAAAGCCCGAAATAAAAAAGTCTGCGCCGCCGATTAAGCCAGAACCGGTTCGGCGCAATTAATTTTGACGAACTTGCGGCCGAATTCAACTACGGCTTCCGAATCATACAGCGCTGCAGAAAATCTTCTTGTTTGCGCAGCGAGATCCGTTTCGGTTTCTGCTGCTCGTCGAATTGTCGTCGGAAATTTTAGGTTTTTTCCTCGATGCTGGCGGGCAGGTGAATCAAGAATTCGGTGCCCGGTTCCAGCCGGTTGACTTCGAGCGTGCCGCCAAGCTGGCGCACCGTCGAGGAGACGACCGTCATCCCCAAGGAAGAGTTGGTCGCGATCTGAAAGTCGTCCGGCAGCCCGCGTCCGCTGTCGGCAATCCGAAAATCGATGCTGCCGTCGTCTCTATGTTTCAACGTGATCTTGATGACCCCCGGCGCGTTTTCCGCATAGGCATGCTTGAGCGCGTTGGTGATGAGCTCGTGCGTCAGCATGCCAAGCGATATCGCATGCGCGCCTGAAAGCTTGAGCGACTCGGCCTCGACCTCGATGGAGAAGTTTTTGGTCCCGACATAGGCGGCCTCGCTTCTGTTGCAAATGGTGTTCAAGAATTCGCTGAACTCGACATATTCCAAGGTTTGCGACTGATAGAGATAACGATAAACGGTCCCCATCGAGATAATGCGATCGCGCGCATTGGCGAGGTGCTCTTTCGTCGTGGAGTCGCTCACATGCCGTCTTTGCATTTCCAACAGGCTCGACAGCAAATTGAGGCTGTTCATCACGCGGTGTTGCAGCTCGCGCAACAGCAGATCTTTCTGCTTCAGCAGTTCGTCAATCCGATCCGACATTCTGGACAAAGCCGCGCTCAGCTGCCCGAATTCAGTCGAGAACCGTAGTTTTGGAAACGGCGCCGAGGTGTTTCCCGCCTCCCGTTTGCGCTGCGCTCCTGATGATCGCGCGGATCGGACGATCGATCATCAGATAAACCGCCAGCCAGACGCCGATCACGGCAATCACGATGGCAACCAGATCAAGCATGATAGCGCGAGCGTTGATAATGGAGGCGTCGGCCAAGGCGGCGTCGTGATCGATGGCGACCGCCGTGAACAGTCCGTTCGACGCCTCATTGAGCGGAACAAATCCGATGATCTGCGCGCGGTTGTTGAGGTCATTGACGTTGATCGTTCCGGAAGGCGCGTGGGCAATGTTCGGAAAAATCGCTTTGGAAAAGTCCCGCACGGTTTCGAAATCATTGGCGGGAAGTGTGAGCACCAGCGATCCCTCGCGATCCAGAACGATCAGCCGGTGGTCCGATCGCCAGGGATAGGCCGGAAGATTTTCGGCCAGCTTCTCCGGATTCAATATCAGGACAATCACGCCTTTGACCGCGCCAGCGGCGTCCTTGTACGGCATGGACACGTGAATTGATGTGGAATTCGTGACGCGGCCTTGCGTGATCGTGCCGACCGTGAGTTTTCCGGTTTTCAACGGCTCATAAAAATAAAGCCGGTCCGTCACATTGAGCGCTATCGGGATCGGGATCGTCGAACAGTGAAACTTGCCGTTCGTGTCGATAATCGCGGCTTCACGATAGATTGGAATGTCGGCGATGATGGATTTGAAATAGGCGGTGCATTGCTCGTCGTGCTCGGGGTCAACGGAATATTTGGTCATGGCCGTCATCAGCTGACGACTGTTCTCGATGATTTGCTCGAATTCGGACGATGTAAACCGCGCCGCCGAAAGCGCGCTGGTGTGGGCTTCGTCCTCGAGAAATATTTTCCAGCGGACGGCGTTATATCCCGTAAGCAGCAATGACGGTGCCAGGGCGATCGCGACAAGCACGGAGAGCCGGCGGCGAAGACTCATAAAATATCCTTGGCAATATCAAATATCATCATATAGGCGGGTGACGCCGGGTTGTCAGTGAACAAATCAAGCGCGTGCGGCGGAATTGGTTCCCGTGACGGCGCGATCGCAAGACCGCATCAGCCGAAAAGTCCATGGCTGAAAGTGACCGGCGCCAGGCCGGACATGTGCCCGATCCCGCTCATTGCCGGGCTTGCGACCGAATTCAACTACGGCTTCCGAATCATACAGCGCTGCAGGAAATCCCCTTGTTTGTGCAGCGAGAGCCGTTTCGTTTTCTGCTGCTCGTCGAGCTGTCTCTGGCAATCGGAGAATTTCTGCTGATCGTCGGCCCAGCGCTTTTTTGCCGCCTCCAACCGCGCTCGCGTCCAGGTCTTGACCCGAGTGGTCATGGCCGGCTTCTCTGCTTGCGCGAACGCGTCCAGTCTCGCATTCACCGCCGCGTCGACCGGTCGCGCCGACACGCTGGCGACGGTTGCAATGATCATAACGCCCGCTGCTGCCATCAATCTTCGTAAACCGTGCATCAGTGATCTCCAAAGCCAAACGCAAAAGCGGTCAGGCGTGCCACAGCATAACTTCGATGATGCGGAAAAATCAAACATGCGAACGGTTGCGGAAGACGCTTGATCCCGCCGAACGCTTCACGGCAAGGCGCCATGGGCGCCGAGCACGCCGGCGGCGATCGCAACCATCGAGAACGCGAGCGCCACCGCATGCAGCCGGATCGCCAGCGCGAAGGCGGGCTCCTTGTCGCGCAGGGCGTAATCATGAAACAAGCGGT
The DNA here is from genome assembly GCA_963781875.1 of uncultured Alphaproteobacteria bacterium. Classification (GTDB taxonomy): domain Bacteria; phylum Pseudomonadota; class Alphaproteobacteria; order Rhizobiales; family Xanthobacteraceae; genus Pseudolabrys. The sequence continues at coordinate 57,673 of CAWAHP010000002.1, read as the reverse complement.
GCACGAAAAGCGGCTCGAGCACGTACACCATCAGCGCAAACACCGCCCAGACCGCGACCATGAGCGCGAGCCACCAGAACGCCGGATCAAGCAGCCGCGCCCAAGCCTGCAATTTGTCCAGCATGTAGAAGCCGGACAGGCCGGCGAGCAAAATCGAGACACGCGCCTGCGCGGCGAAGCGGCCTTCGAACGCCTCGAAGGCGGCGAGCGCCGCGCGCGCGTCGGTCAAGGCGCGGGCGCGCGGCAGCACGATGGTGGTCACCATCGCCACGCCGCCGATCCAGTGCACCAGCGCGAGCACGTGCAGGGCGCGGGCAAACGCAAAATCGTCGATCTGCATGCCGGCGAAGCCGAACAAGCGCGCCGCTCCCTGTCAAGCGGCGCTTGCGAAATAAGCCGATGCCGGACCTTGCCGCGCGCTATTTCGCAGCCACGCGCTCGCTGCTTGCGCCGGAGGCAGCCGGTTGCTTGACCGGGTCGGTGTGAAATTCAGGCTCGCCATTGATGCCCGATTGAACGCGTGTCACCAGGCGCCAGCGCTTATCGTCGGTGTTTGGAAAATCGAGCCGAAAATGCGCGCCGCGACTTTCCGTGCGCGCGAGCGCGGCGCTGGCGAGAATGCGCCCGAGCAGCGCAAGATTGCGCACCGACAGCGCGCTCTCCAGCTCCGCGCCCCGCACCTGGTCCGAGCGGTGCGCGCTTTCGTCCAGCCGCATGGCGGGAACAGCGTCACGGTCGAAGCTCTCATATTCGACGAGCGCCTCTTTCAGCGTCGCGTTGTTCGCGGATCGGACCCAGCTTGTTGTGCGCCAGCATGCGGCAGGCGTCACGCACATCGGATTGCAAGGGACCGCTGTCGCGGCTCATCAGGCTCGCAAGCCAGGCGCGTTCGGATTCGGGGATGGCGCCGTCGTCCGCGCCGGCCAGATCGACGCGCTCCTGCTTGACCAGCGCCGCTGCTTTCCTGCCGGCGCGGCGGCCGAACACCAGCGAGGCCGATAGTGCCGAGCCGCCGATGCGGTTGCCGCCGTGGATGCCGCCCGCCGTCTCGCCGGCGGCGAACAGGCCGTCGACCGGGGTCTTGCCGTCGACGTCGACCTTGAGGCCGCCGAGCCAGGTATGGCTTCCCGGCGCCACCTCCAGCGGCGTCTTGCTGATGTCGATGCCGCGGTGCAGGCAAGTCTTGTAGACGTGCGGGATCTGCTTCTGGATGATCGCCATGGGAACCTTGGTCGCATCCATGAAGATGCCGCCGGTGGAGGTCGCGCGCCCGGCGTGGATTTCCTTGGCCATGGCGAGGATGACTTCGGAACGGGTCGATTCTTCCGCGGTGTCGGGGAAATAGCGCTTGAGGAATTCCTCGCCGTCCTGATTTCTGAACACCGCGCCGGCGTTGATGAAGCCGGTGGGATGCGGCGCAAAACCAAACAGCTCCTTGGGCGAGCAGCACATCGCCTGAAAGTCGATCATCTCGATGCCGAGCAGCGGTACGCCGGCGCGGAACCCCAGCACGTAGCCGTCGCCCGTCACCTGCGGCGGGTTGTCGTTGACGTAGAACAGCCCGCTGCCGCCGCCGGTGCACAAGATGATTTGCTGCGCATGATAGATGACGAGGGCGCCGTTCTGATAGTCCACGCCCCAGGCGCCGACGACGCGGCCATCCTGTTTGATGAGATCGACGATGGCCGTGATTGAATGTTTTTCGATGCGGGCGTCGGCGCGCAGCTTCTTGGACAACACCTTGGTGATCATGTTGCCGGTGGTGTCGTAGTGATGGCAGGCCCTGGCTCTGGAGTGGCTGGGAAACATTTTGAGGTCGAGCTGACCGTCGGCCCCGCGGATGAACTCCGCGCCCCAGGATTCGAGATCGTGCACCACGTCGATGATGTCGTAGACCCAGACACGCGCGAGCTCGGGATCGATCAGTTCGCCGCCATATTTGAGGATGTCTTGCAGATGCAGCTCGGGGCTGTCGTCCTTGCCCATGGCGGCCGCGAAACCGCCGCGCGCCACCGTGGTCGTGCCGCTGGTGGCGCGGCCTTTGGTCGCCTGGATGACGGCAACGCCCGCATCCGCGCATTCAAACGCGGCCATGGTGCCGGCGGCGCCGCCGCCGACGATCAGCACGTCGGTTTGGTGACGCTTGACGGGAATGTCGAGGCGAGGGGGCATGGGTCAGGTCTTTGCGATTTCAACGAATGCGTCCACGCAGGCATCGGCAAAGACGGCGTCGTTGACGTGCAGCGCGTGTTCCTCGATCGGTGCGGCCTTCAGATGCGCTTTCAGGGAGTCCATGAAAAGTTGATATTCCTCGGGCCGCTTCCACGGGCCCTTGTCGTTGCCGGCAAGATCGGTCGCGCGGCGCTTGGTGTGCTCGCTGAAACCTTCGAGCGGCACGAGCACGCGAACCGGCCCTTTGGCCGTATTGAGCCGGTTGCCAATTTCGCAGCCCAGTTTCTCGAACTCCTCGGCATTGGTCCGCATCAGCAGGTTCTGCGCGTTGTAGCGGAAAAATTCGCGCGCCTGGTAACGCTCTGGCACCTGGCCCACCCAGAAATTGGCGTGGTCGATCGCTCCCGGCACGACCACCTGTGGCAGACCGGCCGTGCCGGCGCCAGTGAGCCGCTTGTTGCCGGCGGAATACACGCCGTCAACGATCAGGTCGGCGAGTTCATGCGTGGTGACGTCGATGACGCCCATGAGTTCGCCCGACGCCGCCAGGCGTTCGAGCGATTTGCCGCCGACGCCCGGAGGCGTGGAACAGGATGACTTCGTAGCCGAGGGATTCGAGGCGTTCGGTCACGCGCTCGACGCAAGCGGCGGTGCCGCCAAATGACGAGACCGCGACCAGCGGCGTTTTTTTTATCTTGGTTGTCCGTTTCGCGGCCCGGTTCTTGACTGCCGCCGCCACCGCCAGCGCGGCGTCCTCCATGACCGATTTGGTGATGCGATTGAGCGAAACGTCGCCGATCGAGGGGTACATGGCGATGTCGCTCTCCGCGACGTACCACTGCACCGCCGCCGTACCGGCGACCGTGCTGATCATCACCTTGGGCACCAGGTAGGGCAACGCGCGAAGGATCGAACAGACGAGGTTGGTGCCGTTCGCCCCACCGAGCCCGATAGCGCCTGTAACCTCACCTTTGACGAATTTCTCCAGCAGCATCTTGGTGCCGCCTTCGATCATCACCGCGGCGGCGTCCTGGCGCGTGCGCTCGTTCAGCGTTTGCCAGGATGCGCCGGCCGCTGCAGCCACGTTCGCGCCCGCCATATCGGCATCATCAGCGTCGTGCAGATTTCAAGGATAAATCGACGATCCACGGCAGCACGCCCGCGCGCGCGAGTGCGTCTGCGACGAAGCGCGCTTCTTTGCCCTTGGTATTCATTGTCGCCAAGACGGCGACAGTCGGTCTCGATGCACTCAAGGGGGCCTCGCGAGACGTTTTACTGGGCACTGAGTGAACGGAGTTAGACATATTTTCTGCCACAAAGCGATATTGGGAGCGATCATTGGGAGTTTGCCTCGGGAGTGTCTGGCCGTCTGCTCCGTAGCGATGTAATGCTTTGCGCAAATGTCCGACCCCGCCGCGTCTCCATCCCCCACCGCCTCCCGCCCCTCGCTCTCCGAACTGTTCCGCGCCTTCGCCATCGTCTCGCTGTCCGGCTTTGGCGGCGCGCTGCCGTGGGCGCGGCGCATGATCGTCGAGCAGAAGCGCTGGATGACCACGGAGGAATTCAACGAGGCCTTCGCGCTCTCGCAATTCCTGCCCGGCCCGAACGTGGTGAATTTCTCGGTGGTGTTCGGCTCGCGCTTCGGCGGCGCGGCCGGCGCCGCGGTCGCGCTCGCCGGCCTGATGGGGCCGCCGCTCGTGATCGTGATGGTGCTGGCGATCCTGTACGCGCAGTTCGGCGATCTTGAAACGCTCAGCCGCATCCTCGTCGGCGTCACCGCCGCCGCCGTCGGGCTGTTGATCGCGGTGGTCGCCAAGATGGCGGCGCCGATGTTCGTCAAGCGATGGAATTCGGGCCCGGTGATCGCGATCCTGGCCTTCATCGGCGTCGCCATCATGCATTGGCCGCTGCCGTGGGTGTTCGTGGGTCTGGCGCCGATCAGCGTGGCCTTCGCGTGGTTCAAGCGATGAACGACTCCCCGCTGATCACGCTCGCCGGCTATTTCGCGCTGCTGTCGCTGTTCGCGGTCGGCGGCGCCAATGCGGCGATCCCGGAAATGCACCGCATCGCGGTCGACGTGATGCATTGGATGAGCGACCGGCAGTTCGCCGACATGTTCGCGATTGCGCAGGTCTCGCCCGGGCCGAACGTCATCATCGTCACCTTGATCGGCTACCACGTCGCCGGCTTTGCCGGCGCCGGCGGTGGCGACCGCGGCGATGTGCGGGCCGACCTGCCTGCTGGCCTTTTTCGTCGCCCGCACCTGGGACCGCTTCAAGGACGCGCACTGGCGGATCGCGATCCAGGCCGGCCTGGTGCCGGTCTCGCTCGGGCTGATCGGGGCGAGCGCCTTCGTGCTGGCGCGCACCGCCGATCATAATGTCTATGCCGGCGCTATAACCGCGGTCACCGCCGTGGTCGGCTTTCGCCACGCGCATCAACCCGCTGTGGCTTTTCGCCGCCGGCGGTCTGCTGGGCCTGAGCGGCTGGCTTGTAGCGCATGATCCCGAAAAGCATGTCCTCGACTTGATCGGGGATGGGTCCGGCTTTCGGCAAGATCATGCGCCGCAGACAAGGATGCTGCCTAGACATCAGCGCTTCCGGCTGGGCGGGATCATGTGCTAAGGAAGATTCAGGAGGGGCAAGATGATCAGAGGGGGAGGATAATGCTCCCGAACGGGCGGAAGCGGATTTCAATTCAAGGTTCGCGGTCCGCGCGATTTTTACGGCGGCCTGGCGCTGATCGCCCTGGCGATCATCGCGATCCTGGCCACCGGCGAATTGCCCGGCCAGCACGGCTTCGCCTTCGGACCGGGCACCGCGCCGCGCATGTTCGCGACCCTGCTCGCCATCGTCGGCGCGATCGTGGCGCTGACCGGCCTGTTAATCGACGGGCCGCCGATCGACAACTTCGCCATCCGCGGTCCGGCCTATGTGCTGGTCGGGATCCTCGTTTTCGCCGGCATGATCCGCGGCGTCAACCTGGACGTCATCGGAATTCCCTTGACCATCCCGTCGCTCGGGCTGGTGATTTCCACCTTCTTTGCCTTCATGATCTCGATCATGGGATCGAGCGAGTTTCGCTGGATGGAAAGCCTGATCGCCGCCGCGGCGATGACCGCGTTCTGCGTCGGTCTGTTCGTCTATCTGCTCCAGCTGCCGTTCCAGCTCTGGCCGGTACTGATCGGATCGCATCGTCATGACTGACCTTCTCGCCAATCTCGCGCTCGGCTTCTCAGGTCGCCGCGCAATCCCTACAACATCGGCTTCTGCCTGCTCGGCGCGCTGGTCGGCACGCTGGTCGGCGTGCTGCCCGGCATCGGCACGGTGGCGACGGTCGCCATGCTGCTGCCGATCACATTCGGACTGCCGCCGGTCGGCGCGCTGATCATGCTCGCCGGCATCTATTACGGCGCGCAATATGGCGGCTCGACCACCTCGATCCTGGTCAACATTCCGGGCGAGGCCACCTCGGTGGTGACCTGTCTCGACGGCCACCAGATGGCGCGGCAAGGCCGCGCCGGCGCCGCGCTCTCGATCTCCGCCATCGGTTCGTTCTTTGCCGGCTGCGTCTCCACCGTGCTGGTCGCGGCGCTCGGCGCGCCGCTGACCTCGCTCGCGCTGCTGTTCGGTCCGGCGGAATATTTCTCGCTGATGGTGCTCGGCCTGATCTTCGCGGTGGTGCTGGCGAAAGGCTCGGTGCTCAAGTCGATCGCCATGGTCCTCACCGGCCTGCTGCTGTCGATGGTCGGCTCCGACCTGGAAACCGGCGCCGGCCGCATGACCTTCGATATCGCGGAACTGTCCGACGGCATCGGCTTCACCAACGTGGCGATGGGCCTGTTCGGCTTCGCCGAGATCATCCGCAACCTGGAAATGTCGCAGGAGAGCCGCGACATCGTGAAGGCCAAGATTTCCGGCCTGATGCCGACGCGGCAGGACCTGATCGATTCCTCCGGCGCGATCGCGCGCGGCACCATTCTCGGTTCGATCCTCGGCATCCTGCCCGGCGGCGGCGCGGTGGTGGCCTCGTTCGCGGCCTACACCTTCGAGAAGCGCATCTCGAAACATCCGGAGCGCTTCGGCCGCGGCGCCATCCAGGGCGTGGCGGCGCCGGAAAGCGCCAACAATGCCGCGGCGCAGACCTCGTTCATTCCGCTGCTCACGCTCGGCATTCCGCCCAATGCGGTGATGGCGCTGATGGTCGGCGCCATGACCATCCACGGCATCGTGCCGGGTCCGCAGGTGATGACCAAGCAGCCCGAGCTGTTCTGGGGCATGATCGCCTCGATGTGGCTCGGCAACCTGATGCTGATCATCATCAACCTGCCGCTGGTCGGCGTCTGGGTGAGCCTGCTGCGGGTGCCGTACCGGCTGCTTTATCCGTCGATCATCGTGTTCTGCTGCATCGGCATCTACTCGATCAACAACTCGCCGACCGACGTGGTGATCGCGGCGATCTTCGGCCTGTTCGGCTATTGGCTGGTCAAGCACGACTTCGAGCCGGCGCCGCTGGTGCTGGCCTTCGTGCTCGGGCCGCTGATGGAGGAAAATCTGCGCCGCGCCATGCTGATCGCGCGCGGCGACGCCACCGTGTTCCTGACCCGGCCGATCTCGGCCGGGCTGCTCGCGGTCGCGGCGTTCCTGCTGGTGCTGGCGATGCTGCCGATGATCCGCAAGCGGCGCGAAGAAGTGTTCGTCGAATAGCGCTAAGCGTTTATCGCATGAGGATAATCCGAGGCCGGCGCATCGCCGGCCTTGGTGTTTTAGGCGTGCCGGAGCTTCAGCGCGTCACCGCCACGATGCCGCGCCGCCAGGATCACCACCTGGACGCAGAAGATGGTGATGTTGACGTCCCATTTCTTCGCGATCAGCGGCACCGGCGCCTTGAACGGCTTGTAGCCGTTCGTGTCATAGGCCGCGCCGCCATAGATCGGCATCGCGAGCACCGCCACGAAGAACGCGGCATAGACGATGGCGCCCATGACGGCGACCAGATAGAGCCGCTCGAGCGCGAGCGGGCCGGGCCACCAGATCAGCGCCAGCGCCAGCAGGCCGAAGCCGACATAGCTCGAAATCTGCCAGACCACATGGAAGCGCGCATGCGGCGTCCATTTCGGATTGGTGGCGTGGGTCTTGTTGAAGTCGGCGATCACCGTGGCGAAGGCCCAGCCGGCGGTCATCAGGGTGAACAGGATGCGGGCGAGGAGAATGTGATCGAAGGCGATGCTCATGATGTTGCCTCTGTTAATTGCCGGCCGATCATAGCAAAAAATGCCGGGCGGTAAGACCTACCCGCTCTGGCTTGATTGCTGCGGCAAGCGTTAAGGTGTGAATCGCGTGCTAATGTCGGCGCGGCATTTTGCTTTGCGCCTTGCAGGAGAACATTAGCCAGCCGCGTTAACCCGCGCCGGAACGATACCGGCACGTTCGGCGAACGGACTTGGCAATCAGGGGACAATAGTGAGCACTGGCTCGGTTCCCGCTTTATCGATTACGGGTTTTCCCACACCGCCCGCGCCGCGCCATAATTCAGGTTGGAACCGAACGGACGGCGTATTATCTGCCTGGGCTTCCCCGAGTCGCTTCAACCGCCGCGAGGCAACTTTGCGCCAATACCTCGATCTGATGGAACATATCCTCAAGCACGGCGTGGAAAAGCACGACCGCACCGGCACCGGCACGCTTTCGGTGTTCGGCCATCAGATGCGCTTTGCGCTCGACGACGGCTTCCCGATGCTCACCACCAAGAAGCTGCATCTGAAATCGATCGTGCACGAATTGCTGTGGTTCCTGGCCGGCGACACCAACATCAAATATCTCAACGAACACGGCGTGCGCATCTGGGACGAATGGGCCGACGAGCGCGGCGACCTCGGGCCGGTCTATGGCCAGCAATGGCGCTCATGGCCGGCGCAGGACGGCCAGACCATCGACCAGATGAGCCATGTGATCGAGATGATCAAGCGCAATCCGGATTCGCGCCGGCTGATCGTCACCGCCTGGAATCCGGCCGACGTCGACAAGATGGCGCTGCCGCCGTGCCACTGCCTGTTCCAGTTCTATGTCGCGGACGGGCAGGCTGTCGTGCCAGCTCTACCAGCGCTCGGCCGACGTGTTCCTCGGCGTGCCGTTCAACATCGCGTCCTACGCGCTGCTCACGCTGATGGTGGCGCAGGTGACCGGCTTTAAAGCCGGGCGAATTCATCCACACCTTCGGCGACGCGCATCTTTATCTCAATCACCTGGAGCAGGCGCGGCTGCAGCTCTCGCGCGCGCCCAAGCGCTTGCCGGCGATGCGGCTCAATCCGGCGGTGAAGGATATTTTCGGCTTCCGCTTCGAGGATTTCACCGTCGAAGGACTACGACCCGCATCCGCACATCAAGGCCGAGGTGGCGGTGTGAGCCTCTCGATCCGCGCGGCGGGCCAGGCGGATGCGACATTGATCTTCGCGCTGGTGTGCGAACTCGCCGACTACGAGAAGCTTCAGGTCGGACGTGGCGGCGACGCCGGAGGCGCTTGCCGCCGCGTTGTTTGCGAACGCAGCCGCGCCTGTTCTGCGACATCGCCGAATGGAACGGCGAGCCGGCGGGCTTTTCGGTCTGGTTCCTCAACTTCTCGACCTTCCGCGGCCGCCACGGCATTTATGTCGAGGACCTGTTCGTGCGGCCGGCATTCCGCGGCAACGGCATCGGCAAGGCGCTGATGCAACGGTTGGCGCGGCGTTGCGTTGAAGAAGGTTGGGCGCGTTTCGAATGGGCGGTGCTGGACTGGAACGCGCCGTCGAATCGCGTTCTATCGATCGATCGGCGCGCAAGTGATGGACGAGTGGAAAATCTGCCGGCTTACCGGCAAGGCCTTGCAGGCTTTCGCGGGCGAGGGAGCCGCGCGATGAAGATCGTCCTGGTCGCCGCGATCGGCGAAAACAACGTCATCGGCCGTGACGGCGCGCTGCCGTGGCGGCTGAAATCCGACCTGAAGCATTTCCGCCAGGTGACGCTCAACCGGCCGGTGATCATGGGGCGCAAGACCTATGTCTCGATCGGCAAGCCGCTCAAGGACCGCACCAACATCGTGCTGACCAGCGATCTCGGATTGGTGGCGCCCGGCGCGGTGCTGGCGACCAGCCTGGATGCGGCGCTCGCTTTCGCGCGGCAGGACGCCGAGAAGCGCGGCGTCGACGAGATCATGGTGATCGGCGGCAGCGACGTCTTCGCCGCCGCGATGCCGAAGGCCGACTCGGCTGGAAATCACCCATGTGCATGCCAGCCCGGAAGGCGACTGCTGATTTTCCGCCGATCGATCCCCAGGTCTGGCGCGAAGCCGCGCGCGAGAAGCATGCCGCCGGCCCGGACGACGATGCCGGCTTCACGGTCGCGACCTATTTAAGGCGCTAGACTGCGGCTTTAACGAGGCATTAGGCGCGGCATGAACGCGCGTTGTAACCGGGGCCTTGCGTCCCCTATAACCCCTCCCAATATAGGCTTGCCGGGCATGAAGCCCTGGCGCTGGGAGATAATTCATGCCATGGAGCAATCAGGGCGGCGGGGTGGCGGCGGTGGCGGCCCGTGGGGCTCGGGCGGCAAGGGCCCCTGGGGCTCCGGACCGCAATCGTCGGGACCGACGCCGCCGGATCTGGAGGAAATCCTCCGCCGCGGCCAGGACAAATTGCGCCGCTTCCTGCCGGGCGGCAATCTCGGCGGCAAGGGCTTCGCGATCCTCGGGCTGGCGGCGATCGCGCTGTGGGGCTTCTCCGGCTTCTTCCGGGTCGAGCCCGATGAACTCGGCGTGGTGCTGCGCTTCGGCCAGGACGTGCGCGAAGTGCAGCCCGGACTGAATTACCATCTGCCTTATCCGGTCGAGACCGTGCTCACGCCCAAGGCGCTGCGCGTCAACAAGATCGACATCGGCATGCGCGTGGTCGACGACATCCGCCGCGGCTCCACCGCGCGCGACGTGCCGGAGGAGAGCCTGATGCTGACCGGCGACGAGAACATCGTCGACGTCGACTTCTCGGTGCTGTGGAAGGTCAAGCCGACCGGCGTCGGCGAATATCTGTTCAACATCCAGAATCCGGAAGGCACCGTGAAGGCGGTGGCCGAAAGCGCCATGCGCGAGGTGGTCGGCCGCTCCGAGATCCAGCCGATCCTCACCGGCGCGCGGCAGACCATCGAGACCGCCGTGCAGGATCTGATGCAGAAGACGCTCGACCATTACGGCGCCGGCATTTTCGTGCAGCAGGTGCAGTTGCAGAAGGTCGATCCGCCGACGCAGGTGATCGATTCCTTCCGCGACGTGCAGGCCGCGCGCGCCGATCTCGAGCGCGCGGTCAACGAAGTCGCAGACTTATGCCAACCGCGTGGTGCCGGAAGCGCGCGGCCGCGTGGCGCAGATCACGCAAGCCGCCGAAGCCTATCGCCAGCAGACGGTGGCGGAAGCGACCGGCCAGACCTCGCGCTTCCTGAAGATCTACGATCAATACAAGAAGGCGCCCGACGTCACCCGCGAGCGCATGTATCTGGAAACCATGGAGCGCGTGCTCGGCGGCGCCGACAAGATCATCCTGGATTCCGGCGGCAGGACGGCTCCGGCGTGGTGCCTTATCTGCCGCTCAATGAACTCGCCCGCCCGGCGCAGCCCGCGCACCCGCGCAGCCGGGAGGCCGGCCATGAAGCTCAATTTCATCGGCGGCGTCATCGCCGTTCTGGCCGTCGCCGCGCTGATCGTCGCCTACAGCTCGCTGTTCACCATCTATCAGACCCAGCAGGCGCTGGTGCTCCGCCTCGGTCAGCCGCGTCCGCCGATCACCGAGCCCGGCCTGCAACGTCAAGGCGCCGTTCATCGACACCGTGGTCTATATCGACAAGCGCATCCTCGATCTGGAAGCGCCGGCGCAGGAAGTGATCGCCTCCGACCAGAAGCGGCTGGTGGTCGACGCCTTCGCGCGCTACCGCATCCAGGATCCGCTGCGCTTCTATCAGACGCTCGGCTCGATCCAGGGCGCCAATTCGCAGCTCGCCATTCTGCTCAATTCGGCGCTGCGCCGCGTGCTCGGCGAGGTGACCTTCACCCATGTCGTGCGCGACCAGCGCGCCGAACTGATGGCGCGCATCCGCGAACTGGTCGATCATGAGGCGACGTCCTACGGCATCCAGGTGGTCGACGTGCGTATCCGGCGCGCCGACCTGCCGGAGCAGAACAGCCAGGCGGTCTATCAGCGCATGCAGACCGAGCGTCAACGCGAGGCGGCGGAATTCCGCGCGCAAGGCGCCCAGCGTGCGCAGGAAATCCGCTCGCGCGCCGACCGCGAGGTGACCGTGCTGGTCGCCGAAGCGACCTCGCAATCCGAGCAGATCCGCGGCGAGGGCGACGCCACCCGCAACCAGATCTTTGCCGACGCGTTCAACAAGGATCCGGATTTCTTCGCCTTCTACCGCTCGATGCAGGCCTACGAGGCCGGCCTCAGAGCACAACGACACGCGGCTTCCTGCTCAAGCCCGACACCAACTTCTTCCGCTATTTCAACGATCCGTCCGGCAAGCACGCCGGCCGGCGCGCCGCCGGCGGCGCCGGCCCGGTAGTAACAAGAGAGCGCGGTCGGCATGTCGGATTTCCTGGCCGCGGTCGGACTGGTCTTCGTGATCGAAGGCCTGGTGTTTGCCGCCTTTCCGGCGCAGGCCAAGCGGGCGATGGCGAGCGTGCTGGAAACGCCGGACGCCTCCTTGCGCGCGATCGGCATCGGCTCGGCCGTCATCGGCCTGATCGTGGTATGGCTGGTGCGAAGTTAGGGCACGGCTTTTACGGGCGAATCGGCCTCGCATGGTGTTGATGGCCGATGCCCTTGAATAGCCTTGAAGACGAACGGCACTGTCGTAACTCAACGCCTTTTCTCAGGAGAATTGACGCCCATGGGCGCACTCTTCAATCGCATGACGACACCTTTCGGCCGCGCAGGTTTGGCGATTTTCGCCGCTGCCGCAATCGCTTGGCCGGTGTTGACGGGCCCAGCCTTGGCGCGCGGGCCGGACGACATCGCCGACGTGGCGGAGCAGGTGATCGACGCCGTCGTCAACATCTCGACCAAGCAGACGGTAGACATCGCCAATGGCGCCATGCCGCAGCTGCCGCCGGGCTCGCCGTTCGAGGAATTCTTCGAGGAGTTCTTCAAGAACCGGCGCGGGCAGGGCGGACCAAACGGGCCGCAACGGCACGCCGACGCCGCGGCGGGTCAATTCGCTCGGCTCCGGATTCATCATCGATTCGTCCGGTCTGGTGGTCACCAACAACCACGTCATCGCCGACGCCGACGAGGTCAGCGTCATCCTCAACGACGGCACCACGCTGAAGGCCGACATTGTCGGCCGCGATCAGAAGACCGATCTCGCGCTGCTGCGCGTCAAGCCGACTAAGCCGCTCAAGGCGGTGAAGTTCGGCGACTGGGACAAATTGCGGCTGGGCGAATGGGTGATCGCGATCGGCAATCCGTTCAGCCTCGGCGGCACGGTGACCGCCGGCATCGTGTCGGCGCGCAACCGCGACATCAATTCCGGGCCTTACGACAACTACATCCAGACCGACGCCGCCATCAATCGCGGCAATTCCGGCGGACCGCTGTTCAACCTCAATGGCGAGGTGATCGGCGTCAACACCGCGATCATCTCGCCGTCCGGCGGCTCGATCGGCATCGGCTTCGCGGTGCCGTCGAAGACCGTCATTGGCGTCATCGATCAGCTGCGCGAGTTCAAGGAAGTGCGGCGCGGCTGGCTCGGCGTTCGCATCCAGCAGGTGACCGACGAAATCGCCGAAAGCCTGAGCATCAAGCCGGCGCGCGGCGCGCTGATCGCCGGCATCGACGACAAGGGACCGGCCAAGCCCGCCGGCATCGAGCCCGGCGACGTCGTCGTCAAGTTCGACGGCAAGGACGTCAAGGAAATGCGCGACCTGCCCAAGATCGTCGCCGAAACGCCGGTCGGCAAGGACGTCGAGGTGGTGATCATCCGCAAGGGCAAGGAAGAAAAGAAGACGGTCAAGCTCGACCGGCTCGCCGACGAGGCGAAGGTCGCCGCCGTCAGCAAGAAGGACGACGTGGAAGAAAAGACGGTGGTGAAGAAGGCGCTCGGCCTCGACCTCGCCAACCTCACCGACGAGCTGCGCAAGAAGCACAAGATCAAGGACAAGGTGAAGGGCGTGCTGATCACCGGCGTCGATCCGAATTCGCCGGCGGCCGAAAAGCGGCTCTCGCCCGGCATGGTGATCGCCGAAGTGCAGCAGCAGCCGGTGGCGAGCGCCGCCGAATTGCAGACGCGCATCGACAAGCTCAAGAAGGACGGCAAGAAGGCGGTGGTGCTGCTGGTGGTGTCGCCCGACGGCGACCCGAGCTTCGTGGCGCTGAGCTTGCAATAATCAAGCTCGGTCGCTGACTGGTCGGATCGGGGACAGTCATGGCCGCAGCGGGGTTATCAACATCATCGCGCCGATCTTGGGCGGTTACGGCGATCATCGTCCTGCTGCTGCCGCAACTCATCGGCATTTTCGGCCTATTTCCACGCTATGCCTTCGCCGAGAGTGCAATCGGGCTGCGCGTCTTCGCCGTGGCGGTCGCGCTCTTCACACTGCTGACGATCGTCGGCCTGTGGCTGCGCAAACCCTGGGCGCTCTGGGCGACCCTCGTCGTCGTGGCCGTCAAGGCGATCATGGATTTGTCCGCCTTCGTACACAACGTCGACCCGACCCTGACGCCGGTGAGCATGTTGTTGCTTGCCGTTATTGTCGTCCTCGTGTTCCGGGAAGCGGCTCCGCCTTTCGCGCAAGTCGGCGCCTATCAGCGCGTCCTGTTCGGCCTCGTGCTGGCCTTCGCCGCCTGGGTCGCGTTCTGGGGACTATTTTTTCCTGCGCAGATCGGCAGCTACCTTCCGATCACGGTGGCGCCGCTGCACGCCCGCTTCCTGGGCGCAATATATCTCTCGGGATCCGTCTTTATGTTGCTCGGCATGCTCGCCAAGCAGTGGCACGAGGCGCGGGTGGTCACTGTGATCCTGGCGGTGTGGACCGGAATGCTGGGGTTCGTGTCCATCCTCAATCTCCCCGCCTTTGACTGGTCACGCGGGCCGACCTGGTTCTGGTTCCTCGCCTATTTCGGCTTTCCACTGATCGCGTTGTGGGTTGCGTGGTGCCAACGCCATGAGACCGCGCATCCCGCGCGCGGAGCAATATCCCAAGCATTGCGGGCTTACCTGATTATTCAAGGCGGTATTTTCATCGCGCTCGCGCTCTGCCTGCTGGTTGCGCCGCGGTTCATGACGACGGTATGGCCCTGGGCCATCCCGGTGCTGGCGGCGCAAATCTACGGTGCGCCGTTCCTCGCCTATGGACTAGGCAGTCTCTATGCCGCGCGACAGCAGGCATGGAGCGAGGTCCGCATCGCTGTTCTCGGCACGCTGGTGTTCGCTCTCGGTGTGCTGGCCGCTTCGATGCTGCACGCGAACTTGTTCGACATGCGTGCGCCCTCGGCTTGGTTATGGTTCGGCGGCTTCGGCGTTGCCGGCCTGGCGCTGTTATTTTTTGCCGGCACGCAATCGCTTCGCACGCGTGCCAGCTCTCGCGCGGCTTGAGTTTTTTGACGCCGCCGCGCGGTTCTCCATCCACAGAATAGACCCCAGCCAGACCATGGCTGCGCCATAAAGCACGCCGCCAAGAACCAGGCCTGCCCAGGGAAACGGGGTCGCGGGGTGCGGCGGCAGCATGCCCAGCACCGAGCCAGCCATTAAAGTGATGATGCTCCAGCGCGGGAACACTCGTGCTCTCAGCATGGCGATGCCGAACAGCATGTATCCGACGATCATGATCACTGCGGTCAGCAAGAAGGCGAACGCGCTGACCGGCGCATGAAAAATCGCGCCGTCAAGCTCGACGGCGGCAGGCGCGTGAACCGCGAGCATGGGCCAGATGAAGGCCGTGATCATGCCGGTGCC
This sequence comes from uncultured Alphaproteobacteria bacterium, assembly GCA_963781875.1. GTDB lineage: Bacteria > Pseudomonadota > Alphaproteobacteria > Rhizobiales > Xanthobacteraceae > Pseudolabrys. The sequence continues at coordinate 42,529 of CAWAHP010000002.1, read as the reverse complement.
GAGAAACATGGCATTGCCGATGAAGCTCAAAACGAACCCGACCACGCCCAGCGATCCGAGCTGATCGCGTTGGCGGGCGTAAATCCCGAGCAGCCCCAACAGCGCGAACAACGCGCCAATGAAGTGCAACGTGTGCGCGGTCTGCCACCGCCATGTCCGGGCAATTTCCGAACCAACCAACTGGTCCCAAGGATGCACCAGCACGAACGCAGCGATGCACACGCCACCGACGATGCACGCCAGTCCGCTCAGACCGCATCAATTGCCGTTGCGACGCCCGCTCACCCGCTCACCCTCATTGTGTTCCGGTATTAAGACGTAAGCGAGCATAACCGCTCGCAGCGGACATTGGCCAGTGATACCCATCAACGTCGATTGATGAGGTCGCGCCCTAATCGAGCACGTGATTGACCATGCCGTCGGCGAGCTTGGGCTCGAACCAGGTGGACTTCGGCGGCATGATGCCGCCGGCATCGGCCACCGCCATCAGATCGTGCATCTGGGTCGGGTAGAGCGCGAACGCCACCGCCATCTCGCCGGATTTCACGCGGCGTCTCGAGCCCGGCCAGGCCGCGCGCGCCGCCGATGAAGTCGATGCGCTTGTCGGTGCGCGGGTCCTTGATGCCGAGCAGCGGTTCGATCACGTTGCGGGTGAGAACCGTGATCGGAAGTCGGCCGATCGGATCGTTCTTCGGAACCAGATCGGGACGGATGGTCAGGCGATACCAGCGGCCGGCCAGATACATCCCATAGTCATGCGAGGATGCGGGGCGAACGGGTGCATCGGACGGGGCAACCGTGAAGCTCTTGCGCAGTTCGGCGAGAAACGCCTCCGCGCTGCGGCCGTTCAAATCCTTCACCACCCGGTTGTAGTCGAGGATGGTCATTTCGCGTTCGGGGAAAATCACCGACAGGAAGTAGCTATGAGAACCTTCGCCCTTGCGGGCGGCGGCAACACGCGCGGCCGCCGCCGAGCGGTGATGGCCGTCGGCGATGTAGATCGCAGGCAGGGCATCGAAGGCGCGGGTCAGCTTGTCGATCTGTGCGTCGTCGGCGATCACCCAGAGCTGATGACGCACGCCGTCGTCGGCTGTGACATCCACGTCAGGTTTGCCCGCGGCCGCCTGCGCCAGCAGCGCGTCGATCGCGGGCGCGTTCGGGTAGCCGATCATCACCGGGCCGGTCTGGGCGTTGACCGCCTCGATCTGGCGGACGCGGTCGTCTTCCTTCACCGGCGTGGTGTGCTCGTGCTTGCGGATGCGGTTGGTCGCGTAGTCGGCGAGCGAGGCCGTGCACGCAAGTCCGGTCTGCGTGCGGTCGCGCCAGGTGAGTCGGTAGACGTAGTAGCAAGGCTTAGCGTCGCGCATCAGGACGCCACTTTCAATCATGCGCTTGAGGTTTTCCGCCGCCTTGGCGTAGACCGCCTTGTCGTAAGGATCGGTCGCCGGATCGAGATCGATCTCGGGCTTTGAGATGTGCAGGAAACTCCACGGCTTGCCCTTGGCGCGTTCGCGCGCTTCTGCGCTCGAGAGCACGTCATAGGGCGGCGCCAGCACTTCCGCGGCGCGGCCGGGCGCGGGACGCAATGCGCGAAAGGGTTTAATGAGCGGCAAGACTATCTCCGGGGCGGCAGGGGATGCGGCGCTTATCGCAGGGCCGACCGCCAGCGGCAAGCGCGCGGCCAGCGCCGCCGGTTTTCCCGATTGCTTTCGGCCGGCAATTCCTGCACCTCACAGGGCATGAGCGACGAGGCTGCAATTTTGGCCGCCAATGCGGCCTATTACCGTGCTTTCGAGAGTGCCGATTTCGCCGAGATGAGCCGCATCTGGGCGGATGACAACGCATCCTGCATCCACCCGGGATGGCCCGCTTTGATCGGCCGGCAGGCGGTCCTGGAATCCTACGGCCAAATTCTGCGCAATCCGAACCAGGAGCGAATCGAAGCTCGCAACGAGACCGTGATGGTCTCGGATAACGAAGCTCGCGTGCTTTGCGTGGAATTTGTCGGCGGGACGGCGCTGGCCGTGACCAACTTGTTCAAGCGCGTCAATGGCGCGTGGCGGATGACTCACCATCAGGCCAGCCCGATCGCCGCGCTGGTCGAGGAGCCCATGTCGCAGCCCTCGTCGCGGCGTTTGAACTAGCGGCGGCAAAGTTAGGCCGCCCGCCTCAACCGCCATGGACAGACCGAACGCCATCTTGATCGCAGGGCCGACCGCCAGCGGCAAGTCGGCGCTGGCGCTGGCGTTGGCCGAAAAGCTCGGCAGCACGATCGTCAATGCCGATTCCATGCAGGTCTATCGCGATTTGCGCATCATCACCGCGCGGCCTTCGCCGCGAGAGGAAGCGCGCGTGCCGCACCGGCTCTATGGCCATGTGGATGCACGTGAGAATTATTCGGTCGGGCGATGGTGCCGCGACGTCGGCGCGGCGCTGGCGGAAATCGACGCGCAGGGGCGTGTTGCGATCCTGGTCGGCGGCACCGGCTTGTATTTCAAGGCGCTGACCAGCGGTCTGGCGGCAGTGCCGCCGATCCCGGCCGATATTCGCGAGCGCGTGCGCGGCCGCTTGGCAAGCGAAGGCGCCGCCGCGCTGCATGCCGAGCTCGGACGCCTCGATCCCGTGACCGCGCAGCGGCTGATGGTGAACGACCGTTCGCGCATTTCGCGCGCGCTGGAAGTGGTGCTGGCGACTGGGCGCTCGCTTAGCGATTGGCACCGCGAGGGACTGCCGGCGCTGGTCGATCCTAAGCGCGCGGCAAAAATCTTCCTCACCTGCGAGCGCAAGCAGCTGGTGGCGCGCATCGAGACGCGCTTTGCGGCCATGCTCGCGGCTGGCGCGTTGGACGAGGTGCGGGCGCTCGCTGCCCGTAAGCTCGATCCCGCGCTGCCGGCGATGAAGGCGCATGGCGTGCCTTGGCTGATCCGGCATCTCAATGGCGAGATTTCGCTCGACGAGGCCGCGGCCGGCGCCATCATGGACACCCGCCGCTACGCCAAGCGCCAGCTCACTTGGTTTCGCAATCAGATGAAGGACTGGCCCTGGGCGGCCCCGGAGGAGGCGCTAAAAGCCCTCGAAAGTCAGTTTGCGGGCCACTAAACTGCCTTCGCGCCTCCAAAATGCGCTTGACCGGGGCTTGAGCCGCTACTATAAATCCGCGCAATGAAAGTACAGGCGAACCCAATGTTGCGCAATATTATTACTCTCGTCGTACAAGTCCGGACGCGACCTGGGGAGCCCTGACGCACGGCTCCCGAAGGAAGCGTCCGGACTTGGCCCTTTGCGGGCCTTTTTTATTGGCCGGATGACGAATCGAGACTAGGCACGAAAGACAGGCAAGGATGACGACCATGACACGCGAAATGACCGGCGCCGAAATGGTCCTGGCAGCGCTCGCCGACCAGGGCGTGAAGCATCTGTTCGGCTATCCGGGCGGCGCGGTGCTGCCGATCTACGACGCCATCTTCGCGCAAGACAAAGTGCAGCACATCCTGGTACGGCACGAGCAGGGCGCAGTGCACGCGGCGGAAGGCTATGCGCGCTCGACTGGCAAGGTCGGCTGTGTGCTGGTCACCTCCGGCCCCGGCGCTACCAATGCGGTGACCGGCCTCACTGATGCATTATGTGACTCGATCCCGATCGTCTGCATCACCGGGCAGGTGCCGACGCATTTGATCGGCAACGACGCGTTCCAGGAATGCGACACCGTCGGTATCACCCGGCCATGCACCAAGCACAATTACCTGGTCAAGCGCATTGAGGATTTGCCACGCGTGCTACATGAAGCGTTTCACATCGCATCGAGCGGCCGGCCCGGTCCGGTGGTGGTCGACATCCCGAAGGACGTTCAGTTCGCCAAGGGCGTCTATTCCAAGCCGAAGGATTTTCCGCACACCGGCTACAAGCCCAAGCTCAAGGGCGACATCGAGAAGATCAAACAGGCGGTCGAACTGATGGCGCATGCCAAGCGCCCGCTGTTCTACACCGGCGGCGGCGTGGTCAATTCCGGCAAGCCGGCGAGCGACCTGCTGCGCGAGCTGGTCAAGCTCACCGGCTATCCGATCACCTCGACGCTGATGGGGCTAGGCGCGTTTCCGGCCGCCGATCCGCAATGGATGGGCATGCTCGGCATGCACGGCACGCTGGAAGCCAACATGGCGATGCACGATTGCGACGTGATGATCTGCATCGGCGCGCGCTTCGACGACCGCATCACCGGCCGGCTGGACGCGTTCTCGCCCGGCTCGAAGAAAATTCACGTCGACATCGACCCGTCATCGATCAACAAGAACGTCAAGGTCGACGTGCCGATCGTCGGCGACTGCGCGCATGTGCTGGAGGACATGATCCGGCTGTGGCGCACCAGCGCGATCCATCCCGACAAGAAAACGCTCGCCGACTGGTGGAAACAGATCGATAAATGGCGGGCGCGCAAATCGCTCGCCTACCGGCCTTCCAACGAGGTGATCAAGCCGCAATACGCCATCCAGCGGCTCTATGAGCTGACCAAGGACCGCGACACCTACATCACCACCGAAGTCGGCCAGCATCAGATGTGGGCGGCGCAGTTCTACGCCTTCCAGGAGCCGAACCGCTGGATGACCTCCGGCGGCCTCGGCACCATGGGCTATGGCCTGCCGGCCTCGGTCGGCGTGCAGCTCGCGCATCCGAAATCGCTGGTGATCGACATCGCCGGCGAGGCCTCGGTGCTGATGACCATGCAGGAGATCTCGACCGCGGTGCAGTACCGGCTGCCGGTCAAGATCTTCATCCTCAACAACCAGTACATGGGCATGGTGCGGCAGTGGCAGGAGCTGCTGCACGGCGGCCGCTACGCCGAGAGCTATTCCGAGGCGCTGCCGGATTTCGTCAAGCTGGCCGAGGCCTATCACGCGGTCGGCATCCGCTGCGATAAGCCCGGCGATCTCGACCACGCCATCCGCGAGATGATCGACGTCGACAAGCCGGTGCTGTTCGACTGCGTGGTCGATCCGAAGGAGAACTGCTTCCCGATGATCCCGTCGGGACGCGCGCACAATGAAATGATCCTCGGCGACGCGGCGGAAACGCTCGAAGTCGCAGATCACCGAGGAAGGCAAGGTGATGGTGTGATGAAACTCGCCATCATCGGCGCCGGCAATGTCGGCGGCGCGCTCGGCACCGCCTGGGCACAGAAGGCCGGCCACGAGATTTTCTTCGGCGTCAGGGACCCCAAGTCCGACAAGACGCAGGGCTTGCTGCGCGCGATCGGTTCCAAGGCGCGCGCCGGCACGCCCGCCGAAGCGGCGGCTCCCGCGGACATCGTCGTGCTGGCGACGCCGTGGCCGGCGGCGGAAGCGGCGATCCGCTCCATGGGTAGTCTGAAGGGAAAGATCCTGCTCGATTCCACCAATCCGCTGGCGATGGGGCCGGACGGCATCGGACTCGAGATCGGGCATGGCATTTCCGCCGGCGAGAAGGTGCAAGGCTGGGCGGCGGGCGCCTCGGTCTTCAAGACGCTCAATACCACCGGCTTCGGCAACATGGCGAACCCGATGTTCAAAGGCGTGAAGTCGGTGATGTTCGTCGCCGGCGACGACGCGGCCAATAAGCCGAAGGTGATCGATCTGGTCGGCCAGCTCGGTTTCGAAGTGGTGGACGCCGGGCCGTTGCGCAACGCGCGCCTGCTCGAGCCGCACGCCATGCTGTGGATCGATCTCGCGCTCAAGCGCGGGCTCGGCCGCGATTGGGCTTTTGCATTGGTTAGACGCTAGGGACCAACATCATGAACGCTCCCACCACAAGCCACTATCCGGCGGCGCCGACGGCGCAGAAGTCGGAGAGCCACACGCTGTCGGTGCTGGTCGACAACGAGCCCGGCGTGCTCGCGCGCGTCATCGGCCTGTTTTCCGGCCGCGGCTACAATATCGAGTTGCTGACGGTGTCGGAGACCGAGCACGCCAAGCACCTGTCGCTGATCACGGTGGTGACCACCGGCACGCCGATGGTGATCGAGCAGATCAAGAACCAGCTCGACCGGCTGGTGCCGGTTCACCGCGTGGTCGACATGACGCTGACCGGCCGCTCGATCGAGCGCGAACTGGCGATGGTGAAGGTGCGCGGCAAGGGCGAGCAACGGGTCGAGGCGCTGCGCCTGGCAGACGCCTTCCGCGCCCGCGTGATCGACGCCACCACCGAAAGCTTCGTGTTCGAGATCACCGGCAAGAGCGACAAGATCGAGCAGTTCGTGGCGCTGATGCTGCCGCTCGGGCTGGTCGAGGTCGCCCGCACCGGCATCGCGGCGATCGCGCGCGGCCCGGAGGGGATGGCGGCGCGTTGACTTAGCGTACGGTTATGCCGTACGCTAAGTCATGCGCATCGTTGGTATCCGGCATAAAGACATTGAACGATTATGGCGGCGCGGCGAGGCGCGAGGTGTGGCGCGGCAACATGAAGCGAAGCTTCGCGCCATGTTGACGGCGCTCGCAGAGTCGGAAAATGTTGCAGAACTCGAAACAATCCCTGGCTGGCGGCTTCATCCGTTAAAGGGCGATCGAAAGGGCGTTTGGAGTTTGACTGTTACCCGTAACTACCGGCTCACATTCAGGGTCGAACGTTCGGTCGTGAGTGAAGTCGATTTCGAGGACTACCATTAAGGACGAATGACCATGGCAATGAAAAATCCTTCCCATCCGGGCGATGTGTTCTATTGGGGTGTTCTCGAACCGCTTGATATCAGCGTTGCAGAAGCTGCCCGGGCGCTGGGTGTTCGACGTGCGACTTTATCCGCGGTCGTAAACGGCAGAGCAGCTCTTTCGCCTGACCTAGCGCTCCGGATCGAAAAAGCTTTTGGACCCAAGGTCGATATGATGTTGCGTATTCAGGCGGCATATGACGCTGCTCAAGTCCGAAAGCGTACAAAGCGTATCAAGGTGAAACGCTTCGCCGCGAAAGCGGCCTAAATGAAGTGATATTCGGCGTCGGGCTTGTCCCGGCGAGCTATAAAATCTAGAAGCAGCGCGGGAAGAACCAACGGCCCGCTCACACGGCCGATGTAGGGGTAACAATCATGCGTGTTTACTACGATCGCGACGCCGACCTGAACCTGATCAAGGGCAAGAAGGTCGCCATTGTCGGCTACGGCAGCCAGGGCCACGCCCACGCGCTCAATCTGCGCGATTCCGGCGTCAAGGAGGTCACGGTTGCGCTGCGCAAGACTTCCGCCGGGCGTCAAGAAGGCCGAAGGCGAGAAGCTTCCGGTGAAGGAAGTCGCCGAGGCCGCCAAATGGGCCGACGTGATGATGATGCTCACGCCCGACGAATTGCAGGGCGACATCTATCGCGACCACCTGCACGCCAACATGAAGCAGGGCGCGGCGCTGATGTTCGCGCACGGGCTCAACGTGCATTTCAACCTGATCGAGCCGCGCGCCGATCTCGACGTGCTGATGATCGCGCCGAAAGGCCCCGGCCACACCGTGCGCTCGGAATATCAGCGCGGCGCCGGCGTGCCGTGCCTGGTGGCGATCCACAAGGACGCCTCCGGCAATGCCCACGATCTCGGCTTGTCAGTACGCCTCGGCGATCGGCGGCGGCCGCGCCGGTATCATCGAGACAACGTTCAAGGAGGAATGCGAGACCGACCTGTTCGGCGAACAGACCGTGCTGTGCGGCGGTCTCGTGGAGCTGATGAAGGCCGGTTACGAGACGCTGGTCGAGGCCGGCTACGCGCCCGAGATGGCTTATTTCGAATGCGTGCACGAGGTGAAGCTGATCGTCGACCTCATTTACGAGGGCGGCATCGCCAACATGAACTACTCGGTGTCGAACACCGCCGAATACGGCGAATATGTTTCCGGCCCGCGCGTGGTCAATGCCGAGACCAAGGCCGAGATGAAGCGCATCTTGGCCGACATCACCTCCGGCCGCTTCACCCGCGACTGGATGCTGGAGAACAAGGTCAACCAGACCTCGTTCAAGGCCACGCGCGCCAAGCTGGCCGAGCACCCGATCGAGCAGGTCGGCGCCAAGCTGCGCGAGATGATGCCGTGGATCAAGCAACGCGCATTGGTGGACCGCAGCCGAAACTGAATGCCCACATGCGTATCGTCGGCATAGCCGCGGCCGTCCTGCTCGGGGCGGCGGCATTTGCTTTCGCCGGCGACCCGGGCGATCCCGACGCGACCTGCGACGGCAGCACTTACGAAATGGTGGAGTGTCTCAAGGCCAAGACCGCGTATTGGGACAAGCGCATGACCATCGCCTACCAGCAGACGCTCAAGACGCTTGAGCCGAAGCAGCGCGATCAGCTACGGGTGGCGCAGCGGCTGTGGATTCAATACCGCGACGCCAATTGTCTCTATTACGGGCTGGGCGAGGGCACCATCGCCCGCGTCGAGGCCGGTGAATGCCTGCGCAGCATGACGGAAGCCCGCGCGCGCGAACTCGAAGGTAAGGAAGACCGGAACTAGCCCTCCGCCTCATCCTGAGGAGCGCTCGAAGAGCGCGTCTCGAAGGATGAGGCGGCCCCATGGTTCGAGCCGCCGTGCTATGCACGGCTCCTCACCATGAGGTCGATAGAAATCGTTGATGACAGGAGGATGAACTGACCCGCATCGTCATCCGTTTCATCCTGATCCTCATCGCCGGCCTGCTGGTGGCGGCGCCGACGCGCGCGGAAGACGAGTCCGAAAAACGTTGCGACGGCAACACCCGTGAAATCGTGGAATGTCTGATCGCGAAAACGGCGGAATTTCAAAAGCGCGTGGACGCCGCCTACAAGCAGGCGCTCGAAGACGCCGAGGGGAAGCAGCGCGAAAAACTTGTCGAGGCGCAACGGCTGTGGACCCAGTTCCGCGATGCCAATTGCGAGTACTACGATCTTGGGCCCGGCACGATCTCCAGCATCGAGGCCGGCTACTGCATGAAGGATCTGACGCAAACCCGTGCGCTGGAGCTCGAGAGCAAGACCGAACGGCACTAGCCGCTTGGCGCGCCTTTTCGGGCTTTCGTGATTTCACCCGCCAGCCACCGCGCGACCTCGTCGGCCGAAGTGTCGCCGTTGGATGCGCGGGCATTGGCTGCGCGCATGGTCGCGACCGGAATGGCATCCACCAGTGGCTTGATCGCTTCGATCAGCGTCTCGTCGTGGGCGCGGCGTGGCGACAGCAGCAGGATAGCGTCATAGGGCGGGATGGCGTGCTTAAGATCGTCCAGCACGAGCAGATCGAATTTCGCGATCTGGCCGTCGCTGGTATAGGCCGAGATCACGTCGACCTCGCCGGCCGCCGCCGCCTGGATACATGAACTCCGGCTGCATCTGCCGCTGCGTGCGGAAGGCGAGCCCATAGGCTTTTTGCAGCGCCGCCCATTCCGGCCGCGCGAAGAATTCATAGTCGCCGGCAATCGAGAGCTGCGCCGGAATGGCGCGCGAGATCCGCGATCGAGCGGATGCCAAGCGCCTCGGCCTTGCTGCGCGCCATCGCCAGTGCATAGGCGTTCTCGAATCCGAGCCCGCCCAGCATGCGAATGCCGTGCGTGGTCTGCAGCCAGCGCGCCATTTCGGCGAGCGCGTCGGCGCGCGGCGGCACATCGCTGCGCTGCATGCGGTTGGTCCAGATCGTGCCGGAATAATCCACCGCGACGTCGATCTCGTTTGCGGCCAGCGCATCGAACAGCACATTGGAGCCGAGGCCCTGCCGCCGCGATGCGGTGAGGCCGGCCGTCTCCAGCCGCTGCTTGACCAGCGCCGCCAGCACGTATTGCTCGGTGAAGGTCTTGGCGCCGATGACGTAGGTCGCCTGCGGCCGCAGCAGGCCGGGGATGAACGCGGTCAGTGCGACCGCGGCAATGCCGAGCGTGCCCAGCGCCAGCCGCGTGCCGCTGCGCCGGCTTACGCCTGCCTGCATCAGCGCCAGCAATTGATCGACCACGAGCGCCAGCGCGGCGGCGGCGACGCAGCCGAACGCCACGAACACCCAGTTCTGCGTTTGCAATCCAGTGAAGATGTAATTGCCGAGGCTCTCCTGGCCGATCGGCGTCGCCAGCGTCGCCGTGCCGATCACCCAGACCGCGGCGGTGCGGATGCCGGCCATGATCACCGGCATCGCCAGTGGCAGTTCGATGTCGCGTCAAAAGCCGCCCGGGCGTCATGCCGATGATGCGGCCGGCCTCGCGCAGCCGCGGATCGACGGCGTTCAGGCCGGTCACCGTATTGCGCAGCACCGGCAGCATCGAATAGAGCGCCAGCGCCAGCACCGAGGGCAGGAAGCCGAGCGCCGAGAAGCCCTTGCCGAAGGCCCGCTCGGACAGGGCGGAAAGCGCGAGCAGCAGCGGATAAAATAGCGCCAGCAGTGCCAAGCCCGGGATGGTCTGCACCACGCTGGCGAAGCCGAGCAGGGTGGCGCGCAGCACTGGCCTGCGCCTGGACGCGACCGCAACCGGCAGGCTGATGCCCAGCCCCAAGGCCAGCGCGGTGAGGCTCACCAGCACGTGGCTGCCGAGGTAATCCGGCAGCCGCGCCAACGCTTCGGCCAGGCGAGCGTCGATGGTCATCGCGGACGATGATGGCATGCGTGAGAGCGGCGCGGAACCCGCAATTGCCGCCCCCTTGATCCGGCCCAACTCCTTGGCCCGGATCGCAAAAATAGCGCACTTCACCCCCGCCGCCATCTTGCAATGACGATTTGATTACAGTCTTATGACAGCGGGGCCGTGCGCTGGAGTAAAGCGTACTCATTGCCGGGCATGGCCGTCCGCAGGCCATGCCGCCGTCGATTTCATTGCTGGCGAGCCGTTTCGGGGTGCAGGACGCCGCCGGGCGGCGTGGCGCCTTAAAGGCCGCCCTGGTGGCGGCATTTCATCTCACCGCTCTCATCGTCATGGTGCAGACCGAAGACGGTCTGGTGCCTACGTCGATTTATCTTTTCACCTGGGGCCTGCTCAATTTTTTCTGGCTTGCGGTGCTGCGGCGGCCGGCGATCGCTGCGGCGCTGTCGCTGGCGCTGATCCTCGCGTTGATCCAGCTCTCGCAATTCAAGTACGACAAGTTGCTGATGACGGTGAATTTCGTCGACGTGATGATTTTCGATTCCGATACGATTGCGTTTTTCCTGGGCATCTATCCTGATCTCTTGCAGAAGTTGGTCATTGCGGCGCTGGTCGCAATTCCCGTTCTGACGTTGGTTTGGTGGCTCGATCCCTACCGGATCCGGCTGCGCGTCGCGGCTGCCGGCAGTTCGCTCTGCCTGGTCGGGGCCGTGGCGATCTCGATCGCATCGCCGATGGAGCCGCATGAGGCCTTCTACGGCCGCGGCTACGTCTCGAAATTCATCAATTCCGGCGCCGACGCGATTTTGGAATACGCCACGCGCGGCTACATGGACTCCGACGCGACCGTTGCCGATCATTTCAAATTTGCGATTGCCGGATCCTGCCGACCGGCGGTCAAGCCGCCGCATATTATTTTGGTTCTCGACGAGTTCGAGCTTCGACATTACCGTCGCCCCCGGCATCAAGGTTCCCGCGGGTTACGGCCGTCACTTCCGCTCGTTCGACGACAAGACGCGATCATTCATCGTCGAAGGCGCCGGCGGTCCGACCTGGTTTTCAGAATACAGCGTCTTGACCGGCCTGTCCGCACGCTCATTCGGACGCTTTGCCTATTTCGTCACCCGCATCGCCGCCGGCCGCGTCGAGCGCGGCCTGCCGCACGCGCTGAAACGCTGCGGTTACCGGACGTTTACGCTTTATCCGGCGCGCGGCGCGTTCATGAGTGCGCGCGGTTTCCAGAAGACCGCCGGCGTCGAGAAGTTTCTCGACCGCACTGACATGCGCGCCCGCGGTGTTGAGACCGACTCGTTTTACTATGACCAGGCCGCGCAGTTGGTCGAGCGCGAGCGCAACACCGGCCCGCTGTTTATTTTCACCTATCTTTCCGCCAATCATTTTCCATGGGACCACAGCTTCCGGCCGGATTTGACGCCGGATTGGCGCAATCTCGGCAACCCGCCCTTGATCGAGGAATATCTGCGGCGGCAAAGCCTGAGCGAGCGGGACTATGCCGCTTTTCTCGCGCGTCTGCGTCGCGATTTCCCGACGTGAATCGTTTTTGCTGGTGCGCTTCGGGGATCATCAGCCGGATTTTGCCGAGCGCATCATCGATCCGTCGTTGAAAGAAGACGACGTCGCGATGCGCCTGGAAGCGCTCGATCCACGCTATTACACCACCTATTACGCCATCGACGCCGTCAACTTCAAACCGGTCGACGTCTCTTCGGCGCTCGACACGCTGGAGGCGCCGTATCTGCCGCTGGTCATCCAGGAGGCCGCCGGGCTGCCGCTCGAGCCGTCCTTCGCCGAACAGAAGAAAATTCTGCAACGCTGCCATGGGTTGTTCTATCGCTGCGCCGGCGGCGCGGAGGCGCGGCGTTTCAACCGGCTGCTGATCGAAGCCGGGATGATCAAGGGGCTGTAACCCCATGAGCGTGGCTGGACTTGGCTGGATATCCCGATCCGCGCGTCTGGCCAGGATGTTGGCATCGAAGCGCATGGCGTTCGCCGCCATCGCGGCGCTGCATCTCTCCGCCGCGATCATACTTTATCGCACCGAATACGGCTATTTTGCCGAGATCCTGGCGCTGCTGATCTGGGGGCTGCTGAACTTCGTCCTGCTGATGGTGCTGCGCGGTCCGGCGCTTTCGGCGGCGGTGTCGCTGGCAACGATCTCCGGCCTGATCGTGGTGTCGCAATTCAAGTTCGGCGTCATGGAGATGACCGCGTCGTTTCTCGACGTGCTGATCATCGACCCCGATACGCTGACGTTTCTGCTGTCGATCTACCCGGGTCTGCGCACCGCGCTATTGATCGGCTGTGGTCGTGGTGATTCCGCTGACGGTGCTGTTGTGGCGGCTCGATCCGTACCGGGTGCGCCCGCGCTGGTCGGCGGCGGGGGCCGCCGTTTGTCTCACCGGGGTGGTCGCGCTGTCGACCGCGGTTCCGGAACAGCCGTGGGAGCCGTTCGGCGGCGTCAATCACGTCTCCAATTTCACCCGCTCCGCGGTGCTGGCGCTGTCGGAACTGGGCATCCATGGCTGGCTGGAATCGGCCAAGGCGGCGGGGCATCTGCCGCCGGTGGTCGACGCGCCGTGTCCGCCGCCGGCCAAGCTGCCGCACATCCTCATGCTGCTGGACGAGTCGAGCTTCGACATCACGGCGGCGCCGGGCATCAAGGTGCCGGACGGCTACCGCGACCATTTCCGCTCGTTCGACGGCAAGGCGCGCTCGCTGGTGATGGAATCCACCGGCGGTCCGACCTGGTATGCCGAGTACAATGTATTAACGGGGCTGTCGGTGCGCTCCTACGGCCGCTTTATGTTCAATGTCACGCGCATCGCTGCCGACCGAGTCGCGCGCGGCCTCCCGCTGGCGCTGAAACGCTGCGGCTACCGCACCTTCAGCCATTATCCCGCGTATGGCGCGTTTCTGAGCGCGCGCCGTTTCCAGACCACGGCCGGCATCGACCAGTTCTTCGATCTCAAGGCGATGGGCGCGCCGAACGATCTTCAGCCCGACAGCTTCTATTTTGATTTCGCCCGGCAGTTGATCGCGCGCGAGCACGCCGCCGGTCCGCTATTCGCCTTCGTCTATGTCACCGTCAATCACTTCCCCTGGAACTGGCGGTTCCGTCCGGATCTGACCCCGGGCTGGACCGAACCCGGCAACGGCGCCGAGGTCGACGAATATATCCGCCGCCAGACCATGAGCGCGAGCGACTATGCGAATTTCATCGCGCGCTTGCAGACGGATTTCCCCGGCGAGTCATTTCTGCTGGTGCGGTTCGGCGACCACCAGCCGGCGATCTCGTCGAAAATCCTGGAGCCCGGTCTTGATCCGGTTGCGCGGGCATCGCGGATCATGAGCTACGATCCCCGCTACTTCACCACCTATTATGCCATCGACACGGTGAACTTCACGCCGGTCGATCTGACGTCCGCGCTCAATACGCTCGACGCGCCGTTCCTCCCGTTGGTCGTGCAGGAAGCCGCCGGCGTGCCGCTCGATGCGACGTTTGCTGAACAGAAGAAGATCCTGCAACGCTGCCAGGGAATGTTCTATCGCTGCGCCGAAGGCGCGGAGGCGCGGCGTTTCAACCGGCTGCTGATCGAGGCCGGCCTAATCAAGGGGCTTTAGGGCCGCGGGCTTTGCAAGCCGCAGCGGTCCAGTTAGTTTCCGCCCAACAGACAAATGCCGCAGGGGAAACGTATGGCGGACGGCGCGACAGCGACCGCGCAGCGGATAACGCAGATAGCCGCCGTCGCGCTCGACGATGTTTCGGTCGTCTTCCGTCTCGCTGGCGGCGGCAGCTACACCGCGGTCGAGCGCGCCAGCCTCAATGTCGCGGACGGCGAATTCGTCGCCATCGTGGGGCCGACCGGCTGCGGCAAATCCACGCTGCTCAATGTCGCCGCCGGCCTGATGCCGCCGTCGTCCGGCGGCGTCGATATATTCGGCAAGCGCACTGTCAGCACTCAATCGCCAGGCCGGCTACCTGTTCCAGGCCGACGCGCTGTTTCCCTGGAAGACCGCGCTGGAGAACGTCGCCATCGGCCTGGAGACGGCGGGCATGGCTTCGAGCGAAGCGCGGGGGCGCGCGCAAAGCTGGCTGACGCGCGTTGGTTTGGGCTCGTTCGGCGACCGCTATCCGCACATGCTCTCCGGCGGCCAGCGCAAGCGCGTGGGTCTCGCCCAGGTGCTGATCCGCGATCCGAAAATTTTGCTGATGGACGAGCCGTTCGGTCCGCTCGATGCGCAGACCCGGCAGATCATGGGCAACCTGCTGCTCGATCTTTGGAGCGCCGACCGCAAGGCGGTGCTGTTCGTCACCCACGACCTGGAAGAGGCAATCGCGCTCAGCGACCGCGTTGTCATCATGTCGGCGGGACCGGCGGCGCGCATCATCGGCGACTGGCGGGTGCCGCTGACGCGTCCGCGCGACATTTCCGAGGTGAAACTCGATCCCAAGTTCCACGAGTTGCACCGCGAAATCTGGCACATGCTCAAGGCCGAGGTGATCAAGGGCTATGCGCAGACCGAAGGAGGCTAATGCTAGTGGAATTTTAATGCGCTAGCATTGTTAGCGAGAATATCGGCGAAAAAACAAACGGGAGGAATGCAATGTTGGAACTACGTCAATTACTCACGGCCGCGGCCGGCATTCTGCTGTTGGCCGGGACCGCCTACGCGGCCGAGCCGTTCGTACTCACCTCGCCCGCGTTCAAGGACGGCGGCCTGCTCCAGCTCAAAAATGCCGGCGCCAACAAGGCCAATCCGAACTGCATCGGCGAAAATGTGTCGCCGCCCTTGGCGTGGGCCAATCCGCCGGAAGGCACCAAAAGCTTCGCCATCGTGATGACCAATACGGAAGGACAAGCCGGTCTCGGCAATGTGCACTGGGTCGCCTATGGCATTCCCGCATCGGTGACGGAGATCGCCGAAGGCGAAGCCAGCAAGCCGTCCGATAAGTTCGTCGCCGGCAAAGGCGGCGCCGGCCTGAACATCTTTATCGGACCGTGCCCGCCGCCCAATTTGGGGTATCTGCATTACGTATTCCAGCTGATCGCGACCGACCTGGACCCCAAGGAACTGCCGCCGGGTCTGACCCGCGATGAACTGTTTGCCAAGCTCAAGGGTCACAACAAGCGCGGCGCCGCTATCGTCGCGCTGTACAAGAGACAGTAAGTCGCGTGCAGGCAACGCGATTGAGAACGATGCAGCAGGAAGGAGTTTGATCTTATGTCCAACGTCAAGCTCCTGCTGTTGCAGGTGCTGGTCGCGATCGTCGCAATCGCGCTCTGGTACGCGCTCACCACTTTTCCGGTGTTCGGCAGGATGCTGCTGCCGCCGTTCTTCTTCTCCAATCCGCTCGACGTGGCGCAGCAGATCGTCGCCTGGTTCGTTTCCGGCGTGATCTGGAAGCATCTCTGGGTGACGCTGATCGAGGCGATCCTGGCGTTCGTGATCGGATCGATCGGCGGCGTGCTGGTCGGCTTCTGGTTCGCGCGCCAGCCGCGCACCGCCGCCGTGTTCGATCCTTACGTGAAGATGGTCAACGCGCTGCCGCGCGTGGTGCTGGCGCCGATCTTCACGCTCTGGCTTGGGTTGGGCATCTGGTCGAAGGTCGCGCTCGGCGTCACGCTGGTGTTCTTCATCGTGTTTTTCAACGTCTATCAGGGCGTCAAGGAAGTCAGCCCCACCGTGCTGGCGAACGCGCGCATGCTGGGCATGAGCGAGCGGCAATTGATGCGCCACGTCTACTGGCCCTCGGCGCTGTCCTGGATGTTTTCCTCGCTGCACACCTCGGTTGGCTTTGCCGTGGTCGGCGCGGTGGTCGGCGAATATCTCGGTTCCGCGGCCGGCCTCGGCTATCTGATCCAGCAGGCCGAGGGCATCTTCGACGTCGCCGGCGTCTTCGCGGGCATGTTCGTGCTCGCCGCTTTTGTGATCGTGATCGACACCATCGTCAGCCTGGTCGAGAAGCGCCTGCTGGTGTGGCGGCCGTTGGCGAGCGACGCGCGGCCGTGACGGAGGGATGAGCATGCCGCGATTGGCTGGAAAAGTTGCTTTCATTACCGGCGGCGGAAACGGCATCGGCCGAGCGACCGCCGAAAGATTCGCCGAAGAGGGTGCCAAGGTCGTGATTGCCGAGATCAAAGATGACTCCGGCGAGGCCGCCGCCCAGACCGCACGCGCGCGTGGCAGCAAAAATGGCGGCGATGCCCACTTCGTGCATTGCGACGTAACCGACAGGACAAGCGTCGAAGCCGCGATCGCAGAAACGGTGAAGCGCTTTGGAAGGCTGGATATCCTTCACAACAATGCGGGCGGGTCCTCGCCAAATGATGGTCCCGTTACCGAGGTGTCCGAAGACGAGTTCTGGCGTGTGATCAAGGTCGACCTGTACGGCACATTTCTCTGCTGCAAGGTCGGGATTCCCGCCATCATCAAATCGGGCGGCGGCTCGGTCATCAACATGACGTCGACGCTGGCGCTCAACGCCGTCCCGGGACGCGACTGCTACACCGCTGCCAAAGGCGCGATCGCGTCAATGACCCGTTCCATGGCGGTGGAGTACGCGCCGCACAAGATTCGCGTTAATGCGATCGCCCCGTCGGTCACGCTGTCCGATCGGGTCAAGAAATTGATGGAAGGCTCCAAGGATATTACGAGGCTGGCGTCGACCCATTTGCTCGGACTTGGACTTCCGATTCACATGGCTAACATGGCGGTCTATCTCGCATCGGACGAGGCGGAGATAACGACCGGCCAGATCATGGTGGTGGATAGCGGCGCTACGATTTGGTAGCCGGCGGGTCAGATTGAGGCCCTAGGCATGAGCGCCGCGCTGGCTTATCGTTTCCGCCGAAATGGCCTGCTCAAAGGCCACTGATAAAGGGAGGACATCATGCCCGCAACAATCATCCGGCGGCTTGTCACCATGCTCGCCGCGCTCGTGCTGTCGAGCGGTCTCGCGCTCGCGCAGTCCAAGGTCACGCTTGCCGTCGGCGGCGGCAGTTGTCTGTGCTATCTGCCGACCATCTTGGCCAAGCAACTCGGCGAGTTCGAGAAGGCCGGGGTCACCGTCGAAGTCGTGGACTTCAAGGGCGGCTCGGAGTCGCTCAAGGCGGTCATCGGCGGCAGCGCCGACGTGGTGTCCGGCTATTTCGATCACTGCGTCAATCTCGCCGCCAAGGGTCAGTCGCTGCAGTCGTTCGTGGTCTATGACCGCTATCCCGGCTTCGCGCTGGTGGTGTCGCCGCAAGCACAGTTCGGAAATCAATTCGATCAAGGATCTCGCCAACAAGAAAGTCGGTGTGAGCGCGCCCGGCTCCTCGACCGACTTCTTCCTCAAATACATGCTGAGCAAGAACGGCGTCGATCCGAACTCGGTCGCCGTGATCGGCGTCGGCCTTGGCGCCACCGCGGTGGCGGCGATGGAGCAGGGCCAGATCGATGCCGCCATCATGCTCGACCCGGCGGTGACGCTGCTGAAAGGCAAGAACGCGGATCTGAAAATCCTCAGCGACACCCGCACGCAGAAAGACACGCTTTCGGTGTTCGGCGGCGAATATCCGGGCGGCGCGCTCTACACCAAGGCCGACTGGATCGCCGCCCACGAGAAGGAAGTGCAGGGCATGACTACGGCGATCGTGGCCACGCTGAAGTGGATCCACTCGCATACGCCGGAAGAGATCATGGCCAAGATGCCGCCGGAAATGGTCGGCAAGGACCCGGCGCTCTACCTTGCCGCGCTCAAGAACACGATTCCGATGTATTCGGAAACCGGCCGCATGGACCCGAAGGGCGCATCCGCGGTGCTCGCCGTGTTCAGCCAGTCCTCGCCCGACGTGGCAAAGGCGAACATCGACCTGTCGAAGACCTACACCAACAAATATGTCGAGGCGGTCGGTAAGGGAATGTAATAGGGCGCTTCCCGGCAGTTTCACAAATTCTACGTCATGGCCGGGCTTGTCTCGGCCATCCACGTTTTTCGATATGGATTAAGACGGATGCCGGGCACAAGGCCGGGCATGACGAGCAGAGAGGCTCGCGCGGCATGAATATCCTCTCCATCCAATCCCACGTCGCGTATGGCCATGTCGGCAATGCCGCCGCGGTGTTTCCGTTGCAGCGCATCGGCGTGGAGGTGTGGCCGGTGCACACCGTACAGTTTTCCAACCACACCGGCTATGGCAGCTCGCAGGGCCGCGTGTTCGACGCCGGCATGAT
This sequence comes from uncultured Alphaproteobacteria bacterium, assembly GCA_963781875.1. GTDB lineage: Bacteria > Pseudomonadota > Alphaproteobacteria > Rhizobiales > Xanthobacteraceae > Pseudolabrys. Next base: position 23,764 of record CAWAHP010000002.1, on the reverse strand, counting down.
CAAAGAGGTGGTTCAGGGCATCGAGCAGCGCGGCGTGCTGGGCGAATGCGACGGCGTGCTGTCAGGTTATATGGGCGGGGCCGATATCGGCGTGGCCATCCTCGATTGCGTCGCGACCGTCAAACGCGCCAATCCGGCCGCGCATTACTGCTGCGATCCGGTGATCGGCGATGTCGGCCGCGGCATATTCGTATCGCGCGGCATTCCGGAGTTCATGAAAACCAAGGCGGTGCCGGTCGCCGACATCGTCACGCCCAACCAGTTCGAATTGGACTATCTGGCCGGACGCGCGACCAGGACGCTTAGAGACGCGCGCGACGCGGTCAAGGCCGTGCACGATCTCGGGCCGCGCGCCATTCTTGTCACCTCGCTGCACACCGCGGAGACGCCCAAGGATTCGATCGACCTGCTGGCGTCGGACGAGAGCGGCTGCTTTCGCCTGCGCACGCCGAAACTGCCGCTCGCCGTGAACGGGGCGGGCGATGCCATCGCCGCGCTGTTCTTCGCGCATTATCTGCGTGCCGGCCGCGTCGATGACGCGCTCGCGCGCGCGGCCTCAAGCATCTTCGGCGTGCTGGCCAAGACCGCGCAAGCGGGAATGCCCGAGATGCAGCTCATTGCCGCGCAGGATGAGATCGTCACGCCCAGCCGAATGTTCGACGTGGAAAAGATCGGCGCATGAACCGCTCCCCGTCGGTGTATCGCGTCGATCGGCTGGAGCTGCGTTACGAGCCGAAGCCTTGGGCCTTCGCGACCGGGCGCCGCGCCGAAATCGATGCATTTTTCGCCGATTTGCAACGGGAAAAGCCCGATGTGTGGAACGGCCGCGTGCTGCTGTTGCACCACCAGATTCTCAAAGACGGCGTCCTCCGCGGCGCTTACCTGGAAACCGACTATGCGAGCTTTGCCGCCTGGCACCATTGGGGCACACCACCGGCGGGGGTACACGACGGTTTCGGCGCGGCGGCGATCGTCACCGCCGACGATGCATGTCTGCTGGGCGTCATGGGCTGCGCACACATTCAATGCCGGCCAAATCTATTTTCCGTGCGGCACGCCCGACCCCGACGACATCGTGAACGGCAAGGTCGATCTCGATTACAGCGTGCGGCGCGAGCTCAAGGAGGAGACCGGGCTTGAAATGGCGGATTTTACCGCCGAGCCGGGATGGACGATTGTCGTCGATGGCGAGCTAATCGTGGCGATCAAGGTGTTGCGGTCGGCCGAGAACGCCGAGACGCTGCGGACGCGCATCCTTGCGCAACTCGCGCGCGAGCGCCAGCCGGAACTCTCCGATATCGTCATCGTGCGCAGCCCCGCCGATTTCAATGCGGCGATGCCGGGCTTTGTCACGGCATTCCTGGCGCAGCGCTTTGCCGGAGAGTAGTGTTCGACGCTGCGCCGCTTTGCCGGAGAGCCCGCCATGAAACTCTACAGCATCGCCAAACGCTTTCGCATCGACAAGCCGGAGAAATTCCACCTGTCCGGCCACGATCCCGCCGAGTGCTACGGTCTTACTGTCGACAAGCACGAGGCCAAGGTCATGCTCGCCGAGGGTATCGAGCGGCTGACTGAATTGCAGGAGCGCCTATATGCCGACGGCCGCTGGTCGGTGCTGATCGTGTTGCAGGCGATGGATGCCGCTGGCAAAGACAGCATCATCAAGCACGTCATGAGTGGGGTCAATCCGCAAGGCTGCGAGGTGCACTCTTTTAGGCCGCCGAGCGAGGAGGAGCTGCAACACGATTTCCTCTGGCGCGTCGCGCAGCGCCTGCCGGCGAACGGACGCATCGGCATTTTCAACCGCTCGCACTACGAGGAAGTGCTGACCGTGCGGTTGCATCAGGAATTGTTGGAGCGGCAGCGGCTGCCGAAGGAATGCGTCGGTAAGGACATCTGGCAACAGCGCTTCGACGACATCCGCGCATTCGAACGGCATCTCGCGCGCAACGGCACGCTGATCCTGAAGTTTTTTCTCAACGTATCGAAGGAGGAGCAGCGCAAGCGTTTCCTCGACCGCATCGAGGAGCCGGCCAAGCGCTGGAAATTTTCCATGGGCGACATCGCCGAGCGCAATCGCTGGGACAAATACATGGCCGCCTATGAAGACCTGATCCGGCAGACCAGCCGGCCGGAGGCGCCCTGGTTCGTGGTGCCCGCCGACCACAAATGGTTCACGCGGCTGGTGGTGGCGGGCGCGATCGTGCAGGAATTGCAGGCGCTCGACCTCGATTTTCCCAAGGTCACGGGCAAAGCGCTCAAGGAGCTGCACAAAGGTCCGCAAGGCGCTGAAGGCCGAAGGTGGCCGCTGAGCCCTTGCGCCGCGGCGCGCCAATCCGCTAAAAAGGAGCCCTTCAGTCAGGGTTAACGCGGACTTAAAGCTTTTCCGCGACCCTACGGTCGAAGACGAGGGATTAAGTGGCAATGTCGACGCGGCAGACCAACTGCGCGATCGGACGGGCGGCCGGCCAGGACAGCCAGGCCGGCCTCGCGGCCACCCTCATTCTGGGCACGCTCCTTCTCCTTATCCGCCCCTGAGGGCCGGCTGGGCATTTGCGCCTGGGCACTCGGGGGAATGACGGCAAGAGACAGCACCCCATAGAGCGCCCTTGAGCGGCGCATTCGACGAGAAGGATCAATTCCATGACCACCCAGGCAAAGTCCGACAAGGACCGCGTCGTCATCTTCGACACGACCTTGCGCGACGGCGAACAGTGTCCCGGCGCGACCATGACCCATGAAGAGAAGCTCGCGGTCGCCGAGCTGCTCGACACCATGGGCGTCGATATCATCGAGGCCGGCTTCCCGATCGCCTCGGACGGCGATTTCGCGGCCGTGCACGAAATCGCCAAGCGCGCCAAGAACGCCGTGATCTGCGGCCTCTCACGCGCCTCGCCCAAGGATATCGACCGCTGCGCGGAAGCCATCAAGCCGGCCAAGCGCAAGCGCATCCACACCTTCCTCTCCACCTCGCCGGTGCACATGAAATACAAGCTGCAGAAGGAGCCGCACGAGGTCTACGAAATGGTCATCGGCCAGGTCACCCGCGCGCGCGGCCATACCGACGACGTGGAATGGTCGGCCGAGGACGGCACCCGCACGGAGATCGACTTCCTCTGCCGTTGCGTGGAGGCCGCGATCAATGCCGGCGCCACCACCATCAACATCCCCGACACCGTCGGCTACACGGTGCCGGACGAGCACTACAATCTGTTCAAGACGGTGCGCGAGCGGGTGCCGAATTCCGACAAGGCCGTTTTCTCGGTGCACTGCCATGACGATCTCGGCATGTCGGTGGCCAATTCGCTCGCCGGCGTGCGCGCCGGCGCGCGTCAGATTGAATGCACCATCAACGGCATTGGCGAGCGGGCGGGCAACACCGCGCTCGAGGAAGTCGTGATGGCGATCCGCACGCGCAACGACGTGTTGCCGTTCTGGACCGGCATCGATGCCACCTTGCTCACGCGCGCATCCAAGCTGGTGGCGGCGGCGACCTCGTTCCCGGTGCAGTACAACAAGGCGATCGTCGGCCGTAACGCCTTCGCGCATGAAAGCGGCATCCATCAGGACGGCATGCTCAAGAACGCGCAGACCTACGAGATCATGACGCCGGAGAGCGTCGGCGTGAAACAGACCTCGCTGGTCATGGGCAAGCATTCCGGCCGCCATGCCTTCGTGCACAAGCTGGAAGAGCTCGGCTATCAATTGGCCGGCAATCAGCTCGAGGACGCCTTCGTGCGCTTCAAGGCGCTGGCCGACAAGAAGAAGCAGATCTACGACGAGGACATCGAGGCGCTGGTGGACGAGGAGATCGCTCACGCCCACGACCGCATCAAGATCATTTCCTTGACCGTGATCGCCGGCACCATGGGCCCGCAATCGGCCACGCTCTCGCTCGACATCGAGGGCAAACACCTCACCACGCAAGCGACCGGCAACGGTCCGGTGGACGCGATCTTCAAGGCGATCCGCGAACTGGTTCCACACGAGGCCAAGCTTGAGCTCTACCAAGTGCATGCGGTGACCGAGGGTACCGATGCGCAGGCGGAAGTGTCGGTGCGTCTGTCGCAGAACGGCCGCTCGTTCACCGCCAAGGGCGCTGACCCCGACACGTTGGTGGCGTCCGCCAAGGCCTATCTCGGCGCGCTCAACAAGCTCATCAGCAAGCGCAACAGGATGCCGGGGGTCGAGAACCGGATCCACTCCACCGACGTCGGCTGAGTTCCAACACGGTATTGATATGCCGCGCCCGCAAGGGCGCGGCATTTTCCGTTTCGGCAATTGGTTCCACGTGGAACCCAAAAATCACATTTCCTCCGCAATTTGCGCGCGCTTGTGGCGGAATTGGACGTTATCCGCCGTCGCGCAACCCACTTCACACATTGGGGAACTCTTGTAATGAAGATGACTATTTACGCGGGCGCTTTCGCGCTCGCGACGATTGGATTGTTGTCGGATCTTCCGGCCGGCCGCGCCAATGAATTTGCCGCCGAGGCCGCGCAGCAGACGCCAGATCAATATCGGGCGCATCAGAAGCGTGCTCAGGCTGACAGCCGAGCAGGAGCGCTACTGGCCGGCGGTCGAAGCCGCGCTGCGCGATATCGCCCGCCAGCAGGCGCACGCGGAGCCCGCGGGCTTCGTGCGCCGGATCAGCAATCGCGTGGTGTCGATCGTGCTCAACAGCGCGGCGATCGAACGACTGGCGGTTGCCGTGCGGCCGCTGATCGCTTCGCTTAGCGATGATCAGAAGCGTGTGGCGAGCGGCCTGGCGCAGGAAATGGGTTTGGGTCGGGTGGTGGCTGCGCTGAATTGACCCGGGAGGCGGCGGATTCCGCCGCCATTTTCGGCTTGACGATCGGCCCGGCCAATGCTGGCTTTGGGCCTACTTGTCGGAAAAACCCGCTTGATGCATATCAAAGCAGTGGTCGGAAAACCGGTTTAGTGGCACACTCTAACCGGCAGAAAAGCTTGGGAAAAGCTGGCCGGCACGCAAAAAACCTGGAGGAAATCATGTCCATGCGCAAATGGCTTCTCGCGGCGGCTGCGGCCGCCATTATTGCGGCTCCCGGCGCCGGCATGGCGCAGGCGCCGATCATCATCAAGTTCAGCCACGTGGTGGCGCCCAACACGCCCAAGGGCAAGGGTGCCGAGAAATTCAAGGAACTCGCCGAGAAGTACACCGACGGCAAGGTCAAGGTTGAAGTGTACCCGAACTCGTCGCTGTACAAGGACAAGGAAGAGCTCGAGGCGCTGCAGCTCGGCGCCGTGCAGATGCTGGCGCCGTCGAACTCGAAGTTCGGCCCGATCGGCATCAAGGAGTTCGAAGTATTCGATCTCCCCTACATCCTTCCCAACAAGGCCGCGCTGCGGAAAGTCACCGACGGTCCGATTGGCGAGAGGCTGCTCAAACTGCTGGAGCCCAAGGGCATGGTCGGCCTCGCCTATTGGGACAACGGCTTCAAGGAGATGAGCGCCAACAAGCCGCTCAATGTGCCGGATGACTACAAGGGCCTGAAATTCCGCATCCAGTCGTCGAAAGTCCTGGAGGCGCAGTTTCGCGAGCTGGGTGCAATTCCGCAGGTGATGGCGTTCTCGGAAGTCTATCAGGCGCTGCAGACCGGCGTGGTCGACGGCCAGGAAAACACGCCGTCGAACATGTACACCATGAAATTCCACGAAGTGCAGAAGTACACGACGCTGACCAACCACGGCTATATCGGTTATGTCGTGGTCGTGAACAAGAAGTTCTGGGATGGGCTGCCGGCCGACATTCGCGGCCAGCTCGACGAAAGCCATGAAAGAGGCCACGGCCTATTCGAATGGCATCTCGGAGACGGAAAACTCCGAATCGCTCGATGAGATCAGGAAGTCCGGCAAGACCCAGCTCATCACGCCGACCGCGGCGCAGACCGCGGCGATGCGTAAGGCCATGGAGCCGGTCTACAACGACGTTGCATCGCGCGTCGGAAAGAAGCTGATCGACGACGTCCTTAAGGAAACCCAAGGGGCCACTAACTAAAACAAATGCAAGCGAGCTCTTGCGCGTTTGAGCGCAAGGGCTCGCAACTGCCCTGGGGGCTTCGCGGCCACGCCATAGGTGACCGCGAAATGGGGCGTTGCGCAAAACCAGCAAAGCACAATCTGATCGCCAGCTGAAGTATCTGGGGGGAATATGCTGCGTATCCTCGATCGTCTCGAGGAGATTTTGATCGGGTCGCTGCTGGCGGCGGCGACGCTTCTGGTCTTCGTGGCCGTTGTTCACCGCTACGGCACCGGCATTCCCCTGTTCTACCCATACCTGATCGGATTCCACATTTCCTGGGCGCAGGAACTGAGCATCTACATGATCATATGGGTGGCGAAATTCGGCGCCGCTTACGGTGTGCGCACCGGCATCCATGTCGGCGTGGACGTGCTGGTCAACCAGCTAACTCCGACATACCGCAAGCCGGTGGTGCTGTTCAGTCTGTTCTGCGGCGCGCTGTTTACCGGCGTCGTCGGTACCATGGGCGCCAGTTTCGTCATTGGGCTTTACCCGACCGACCAGACTTCGCCCGACTTGGAAATCCCGAGCTGGATCGTCTACCTGTGCATCCCGCTCGGCTCCTACCTCATGTGCTTCCGCTTCCTGCAGGTCGCCTGGACTTTCTGGCGGACCGGCGAATTGCCGCATCATGATCCCGGGCCACGTCGAGGGCGTCGATAAGGACGCAGTCGCGAAGGAGCTCGCCTGATGAGCTCAGCCTTTATTTTCGGCCTGCTGATCGCGCTGATGCTGACCGGCATGCCGGTCTCGATCGCGCTCGGGCTCACCGTGCTCACCTTCATGTACACGATGACGCAGGTGCCGATCGAAGCGGTCGCGCTAAAATTGTTTAGCGGAATCGACAATTTCGAGATCATGGCAATCCCGTTCTTCATCGTGGCCGGCAATTTCCTCACCCATGGTGGCGTCGCCCGCCGCATGATCAGATTCGCCACCAGCTTGATCGGCCACTGGTACGGCGGCCTCGGGCTGGCCGGCGTCATGGCCTGCGCGCTGTTCGCCGCGGTATCCGGCTCCTCGCCCGCGACCGTGGTCGCCATCGGCTCGATCATCATGCCGGCAATGGTGAAGCAGGGCTTTCCCAAGCGCTTCGGCGCCGGCGTCATCGCCACCTCGGGCGCGCTCGGCATTCTGATCCCGCCCTCGATCGTGATGGTCATATTCGCGGTCGCGACCGGCGGCAGCGTGGCGTTCGATCCCGAAGGCAAGCGCGTGCTGTCCGCCTCGGTCGGCCAGTTGTTCATGGCCGGCGTCGTCCCCGGGATCATGCTGGCCACCATGCTGGGCCTCACCACGTTCTATCGCGCGTGGAAGAACAACTATCCGCGCATGCAGAAAGCGACCTGGGGCGAAAGCCTGCAGGCGTTTCGCGAATCGGTGTGGGGGCTGCTGCTCGTCATCATCGTGATGGGCGGCATCTACGCCGGCATCTTCACGCCGACGGAAGCGGCGGCGATGAGCGCGGTCTATGCCTTCTTCATCGCGGTTTTCGTCTACAAGGACATGAAGCTTGCGGATGTCCCGCGCGTGCTGCTCGGCTCCGCCAGCATGAGCGCGATGATCCTCTACATCATCACCAACGCGGTGCTGTTCTCGTTCCTGATGACGAGCGAGCAGATTCCGCAGGCGATGACGAGCTTGGATCGCCGGCAGCGGCATCACCTGGATCGAATTCCTGCTGTTTGTGAACGTTCTGCTGCTGGTCGCCGGCAATGTGATGGAGCCGACCTCGATCGTGCTGATCACCGCGCCGATTCTGTTCCCGATCGCGATCCGTCTTGGCATCCACCCGGTGCATCTCGGCATCCTGATGACCGTTAACATGGAGGTCGGTCTGTGCCATCCGCCGGTCGGACTCAATCTTTACGTCGCTTCCGGCATCGCCAAGATGGGCATCACCGAACTCACGATCGCGACCTTGCCATGGCTCGCCACCATGCTGGTTTTCCTGGCGATCGTGACCTACGTCCCGGAACTGTCGCTCTGGCTGCCGCGCGTGCTGGGGATGCTGTAAAGAAGTTAAGATCTGCAATGAACGAATATAAATGAACATTGCGCGCACGTAATCTCTGTCCAAACTTTAACTTGATAAGGCAACGCGGCGCTCCTCTATTGGTGTCATCTGAAACGCCATTGGAGGAATGCCATGTGGAAGACTGTTCTTGCCGGCACGACCGCGCTTGCGATCGCCGGCACTTCGCTGGTCTACGCGCAGCAGGGTCCGGGTGGACCCGATCGCGCGCGAGGCTGGCGGCCGAGCGCGGAAGACATTACTGCGTTCGGTGACGCGCGCATCGCGGCTGTTCACGCCGGGCTCAAGCTCACCGCCGAGCAGGAGAAGAATTGGCCGGCAGTGGAAAGCGCGCTGCGCGATCTCGCCAAACAGCGCTCCGAGCGCTTCGCCGCGCGCGCCAGCGCCGACCGTCCGACCGATCCGCTCGAGCGGCTGACCTTGCGCGCCGACGTGATGACGCAGCGCGGCGCCGCGCTCAAGAAGCTCGCCGACGCGGCCGGTCCGCTCTACAAGAGCCTGGACGAGGGCCAGAAGCGCCGCTTCGCCATGCTCGCCCATCTCGGCGGACGTCAATTCGGCGGCGAGCGCGGTCACCACGGAATGGGTGGCTGGCAGCATCGCGGCCCGCGTGGGCCCGAAGGCGGCCCGCAGCCGCAGTAAGGTGCGCTAGCGAGTAGCGGTCGGCGGCCAATGCGCTCTCCCCGACGCTTTGCCGCCGCCCAGGAAGCCGCCGGGTCAGCCCGGCGGCTTTTGCTTTGCTGTGAGACACTTGCGCTGAGCCTCGCGGCTGGACAGTAGGACAAGCCTTTGCTAAGTCACGCGCGCCTGGCGGGGCTCCCGCCGACGGCAATCCGGGCGCATAGCTCAGTTGGTAGAGCAGCTGACTCTTAATCAGCGGGTCACAGGTTCGAGCCCTGTTGCGCCCACCAAAACATCTGATAAATCAACAGCTTACAGAGAAATCGATTTTTGAATCGATTTCGAAAAAAGGTATAAACAGGTATAAACTTTTTCTGCGCAGTTTTTGCCTCGCGGAAATTGTTTCGGACGTCGAACAATAGCGATTGATCGTCGGTCGTGCAGACTGCCGCAGTGGTTATGCGGTTGGGTGGGATCACGCGTTGTAGTATTCTCTCTTCTGCCGGTAAAAAAAATCCATCAGGTGAAATGGTTGCGCGTATTAATTCGGTAAGGGGAGAGGATCATGGAAAAAAGTGACAAGCTTTCTGAAGACATCAGTGCAGCGGCGACGCAGACTATAGATCAAGCTCGTGGAGCAATGGAGAACTATCTGAAGTTTTTTCAAAATAGTATGTCAACGTCACCCTGGGCGGGGACAGAGTTTTATAAAAAGGTGACAGAGTTCGCTCAGCAAAATGTCGAGGCAACGTTTGGGTTTGCACAAAAGCTAACCCAAGCCAATGATTTACAAGATATGGTGCGTGTCCAAACAGAGTTCTTTCAAACGCAATTGAAATCTTTGACCGAGCAAGCAAAAGAGCTCGGCGAGACGGCGACGAAAGCAGCGGGGGATGCGTTGAAAGGTCCCGTTATCCCTTCTTCTTGATCAGGCTTCACGTCTAACAATAGCGATTGATCGTCGGTCGTGTAGGCAGCCGCAATTGTCATGCGGTTGGATGGGATCACGCGTTGCAGTAATCTCTCATCTGCTGGTACAAAAAAATCCGTAAGGTCATTCGCATGCGGGCTACAAACTGGGTATTGTTAATTTCTCTGGTGTTTGCGGGTATTGCCTGCAACGCGGCGCAAGCCAAAAGCGACGTACTCATCAAAAATGACGGCGGTGGTGATATCCATCAATACGTCGCCAGATACCTGTATCTGCGGGCGCGCGGTGAGCGAGTCGTAATTGACGGGGACTGCCTCTCTTCCTGTACGCTAGCGCTTGGTCTGTTGTCGAAGGGGCAGCGATGCTTTACCAATGAAGCACGGCTCGGCTTTCATGCGACGTGGATAGGAGTTGGTAAGCCCTGGATAAGGGGCGACCCTCTCGGCACTGCCTTTTTTTGGTCGGTTTATCCCGCGAAAATCCGCCGCTGGATTAGCAGACATGGCGGGCTTACTCCAAGAGTAATTTATCTCGAGGGCAAAGAGCTCGCCGCTATGTATCCCCCGTGCGGGAGTCGATCAGATCCTTGAGGAAATTGAGCGATTGAAAGCGCGAGCAAATCACCGCTTGTATGAGCCGTTGCTGGCGTATCCACATCACGACTTTCGTCTTCGATAAAACTCAAACAAAGGAGAATCCGCATGAATGAGAAGAAGCCATTGCTCGGAGTGAAAGAAAAAACAGCTGAACAATCTGTGAGCAACGGAGCGACGAGACCCAAAAATCCGTCAGCCAATATTCTGCCGTCTGAGGGCTTTGTCCTCGAGGTCGATGGAAAATTCAAATCGGAATACGAGACCTCAGAGCAGGCGATGAAAGCAGGCTCGGAGCTCAAGAAGAAATATCCACAAATCCAAGTCAAAATATACGATGCAAAGGCGAGAACGCGGACGCCAGTCGAGCTGTCTGAGAAATCAGAAGCGAAGACGGTGGCTGCATAAACGAGCAGCGTAGCGATGACGGATTACAACCAAATAATTGTTATTGGCGAGTTAGTCGCGGTCTGCTTATTCGTGTTACTGGTAATTGCGATGGTCTGGGGTAAACGCCCACCATCGTGATGATCTGGGGTAGACGCTAGCTAATCTATTTTGGGCATCCGCTGGAACTGGCAATCGCCACTGGTATGAGGGTCTGCCCCGATCTCGCAAGCGGGTGGCGCTGACACCGAAATTTCTGTGTCCGTTCGATATCGCCAGCATTAGGGCAGGGGAGCGACAGCTACACAACGCATCGCTCCCCAGCGCCTGCCTGTTCTTATCTTTTTATGCAACTACTTACGCTACCGACTGACGCAACAAACCGACGCTACTTACGCAACTTACGCTCCTGCATTTGGATCGCCGACTAGGAGGAGTCTGGCTGAAACAAATCAGGCGGGTGGGGATTCGCAGTGATTCGTGTCCAAAAAGTGATGCTTTGGGTTTGCCGCGATCCCATGCCCATTGCGGGCAAGATCTCATAGTGAAATCATCATCTTGCAGCGATGCAAAATAAGGCTCCAGCCATGCCAGCCCACGTCATCGTCTGGGACCTCGAAACGGTACCGGATCTTCGCGGGCTTGCAGCCGCTAATTGACCTGATCTGGCTTTTTTGAACCAGGCGTTGTGAGAGAATGGCTTGGAAAGGAGCTTTTAACCTCGAAAAATAGCGATTGATCGTCGGTCGTGTAGGCAGCCGCAATTGTCATGCGGTTGGATCGCTATCGGATTGTCTTTGACGTAAGCGAGCAGACTACTAATCGTTATGGTAAAAGCGTTTGCTGCGATCTGTAATAAAACATTCCGGAACGCTCTCTCCACGAAAAGATCTATCTAGCCCACGAACGACCCGCACTCAATACAAAAGGAAGATCAAGAGGGTCACGCTTATAAAAATCCCCAAGTCGAAAAAATTGAAAGCTCGAGACGAATTTATACACTTTGCAGAGGAATTTCTTCATGAAAAAGTCGGAAAACTGAATTCCGTTCAACAGTCATTTGCGCTGACGCACTTTTACATTAAGGAAATTCAAAATCGCGTTGGAGCTGAAATTTCGGATGAAAACCTAGAGTTAGACATAGTCGATGCTAGCAATGACTTAGGTTGTGATCTGATACATAGAGATAACAACCATGTTCTAATCCTTCAGACAAAATATCGTAGCGCAGGAGCAAAAAATCATCGCAATCTATTTCGCACTTTCAGTCATTACTAAAGCGATTATCAGATCCGTTATCGAAGGCGAACGACTGTTGCTGGAGTGCCTGATTGCCCAGACAGTCGGGCTCGCTGCACTGCGTGCTGAGCGCGGAGGTATTGCTCAGCATCAAATTTTTATGGATCATGGATAAAAATGAGTAGGAACCAATTGAAATCGAGTGGCACGGCACCACCACCTAGCCGATTAATGTCCGCTTTTGGAGTAACAGCGGACAAGATTGGATTTTGGCCCGCGATGGTTTGTCCGCTTATGACCCAAAGCGGACATCAAGCCGCGAACGGAGGCCGCTGGAAGGACGAGTTCATATTTATTCTGCACGTTTCATTTTGCGGCTTTGATTTTCGACAAGCGCCCGCCATTTTTCAAACGCAGACTGTGGCTCATGAGCCGGTAAGGCTGAGATTTTTTCGTCCATGAAGGCCACGAAGTCTTTGCTATAACTGTGCCGCACCAGCTGCCACATCGCCCGAATTCCCGGGAAAGCGGCGATCTGCTCTTTAATGGTGGTCTCATATCCGGCATAGGCATCTCTATCCAGAAACCCCGCTCGATATTGGTAGTGCTGATTTTCGCATCCCATAAAAGTCGCCCTGCACAACAAGAAAAACTGGACGAATTGCTGTTGATTTAGCTTGCCCCGGCCGGAAGCGCCCATCACGTAAACTTTGCTGAAATTAGGGTCCGCGATGGTTGTGATATAATTTAGCCAGTAATCAGCATTGAGCTGCAAAGCCGTAGCTTGATTGCTCTTTGTATTTTGACGAACTTGCAATCCAACAAATAGCAGTGAAGCCACGACCGCAAGTGCTGCGACGACTTGCCCGATATTTGCCCAGTCCGAAAGCGTCATGGCATTTCCTTAAAAGGCTGGATGCTGTTTTATACGGTGAGGCTCAGCTAACATTGTTCTTAGCATGTCTGCTAATGGCACTTAGCGGACATGCCGATCGCGCTGGCGAATGTCTGCTTATGGGGTAAGAGGAAACATTTCAAACTCGGATCGTAATGTCTGCTTATGACCCGTCTCGGACATCTGGCCTAGTCGTACTGAACGATGAGCGCCTTAAAATCCTCGTCGCTTGTGACACGAGTGTGGTGGCCCTTGCCAATTAGGTCTTCCATAAGCCAGACGTCGCCCAGACCAATCTCTCGCGCTTCTGCGTCGCTGGCCGTTCGCGAACAACACCGGCAAGACTGGAGCAGGTGACGGACCTTATTCGAGCTATCTAAACAAACCTATTCCCAGTCTTACATCGCTTTCAAAAAAGAATGGCGGCGTGTTTCCGTTCGAGCAGGTGCATGAAATTATTGATGGGCGCAAGGAGGTACGGGCGCACGGCTCGGTTGGCATGCCCATCTGGGGTCGTCAATTCAGAATTGAGGCTGCAAGAAGAGGCGACGATTTTGGCGCCGATCTCGAAGCCGTCGTGCGTGCTCGCATCCTTGCGTTGACTGAGTACGTCTATCGCCTGCAAGCGAAGTAGTCTTTCGAGGTTAACCTCGCTCTATTGCACTAAGCGTTGTTGACGACCTTCGATCGGACAGCGCTTAGCCGAGTTACTTGCGCAACCGCAGAGACTGGCAATCGCCACTGCTGACGAGCCGCTGCCGCGATCTCGAAGAAAGATGGCTCTATAGCTATTGAGGGTTTTCAGCCAGATACGGGCTTCGGAAGCGGGGATCTTATGTTACAATGCTCAAATGTGTTGGCCAAAGCTGGCGACTGCCGGATTCATACGGCGCTAGTATCCGCGCCGCCTGAACTTTTTTGCGGCCTTGCGTGCCGCATAGCGGGCATCGCGCTCGGCTTTTTGCTTCGTGGCCAGCGCTGCATCGCGTTCGGCCGCTTCAGCCTTAGCGAGTGCCTCGGATTTCTCGGCCTCGCGTTGCGCCTGGGCGGCGAGTTCGGCACCACGCGCCGTTTGCGCGGCTGATTCAGCCTCACGTCGCTTCTTCGCGATTTCGCGCTCCGCAACGCGGGCGGCGCGCGCCTCACTTACAGCCGATCCTTTTAAGGCGCTGCTGTTCGAAAATGGGGTCTTGTCGAGTTGAACGAAACTTTTCGAGCATCCCTTTTTTGACAGTGGCAGCATTATTCCGACGCTCAAGAAGGTCGGGGCTTCTAAAGCTGCTCATTCATTCTCCTATGAGGAAATTCGAGGACTCAGCATATATGGCGTTCTCTTGTGGCATCCACAATGTCGCATAGGCCGAATTCATCGGCTTAAAAATGACCGTCACGAAGCGATATTTCTTATTTGGGCCGACCGTTTGTCGGATGTCCGCTATTGGCACTTAGCGGACAATCCAACCGCACCCGCGTTTGTCCGCTATTGAGGTAACAACGGACATTGGTCCGCACGGGCGCGGTTTGCAATTTACCCATAACCCTTTAATGGCATGGAATGTATTTAGTTTGCAGCTAAGCCATTGATATCTAACGGAAACGATCTGATTCTTAATCAGCGGGTCACAGGTTCGAGCCCTGTTGCGCCCACCACTTCCTGACAATAAATTTTTGTAGATACAAGGTGCTAGCGGGCGCTCATTTTGGGGTAGCGCCGCATGTCAACATTACAAACAATCGCGGTACGGAGATCGGCACGGATCAGCCGATTTATTCCAGCCAGCATTCAACAGTATTTTGATCGACAGTATTGGCCGAAAGGCGCAGCGGTGCGTGACATTGCCGAGCGAAAAAGCGGGCCCAGCATCGATATCACCGCCCGATTGAAGAGCATGTGGCGCTGACGTTCACAACGCCGGGATACGCGCGCGTTCCTTTGTACGTACGTACATCCGGACGCATGGCCCAATTAGGCCGCTCCCGACGCGCACCATCTTATTTCTTCTCAATAGTGCCTAACCACCCGCCTCATCCTGATTCCAAAGGGCCGCTGCACAGCGGTCTTTTTATGTGCTTAAGAAAGGAGAGGGCGGCAAAGAACTGGATTATTATTAGGTACAAGTCTCATCTAAGCGGCGGAGCTTGTGTTTTGGATGGCCGTAAGCCTTACCGGCTCTCTTGCAGCGTCTCCACACAGCTCATTGCAGAAATACCGCTCGCCTCTCCGGTAAGCTTCTTTCTTGAGTGGCTCGCTACAATATGCGCAATTGCGCGGGGCGCCGTTGAGTAAGTAGCGCGATTTACCAAGCATAGGTGGGCCCCCCGCGAATCGATCTGAATCATAACTCAGATTGTCGCTGACCTATTGTGGTGTGTGGATAGCTAGACGAGGGCGAGCCATTAACGTTGCTTGCTTACGCTAATTTTGAAACAGAATTGAACCTGCACAAACACCAGCTATTCTCGCATGATTAGGTGGAATTGCGAAAACTTAACACCACGGCTTCTCACTGACGGCAACCCAAGTAACAATAATCAGCTGCATGGGGGACGGTAGTCATGAAACAAATTTTCATAGCCTCGGCAATGTCCTTGGCCCTAACCAGCACTACCTTGGCTGGTCATGGCGGTATTGGCCACGGCGGTCACCAGGGCTGGCATGGTGGTCGATCATGGTGGCTGGCATGGTGGCCGCGGTGGTCCCAACTTGGTAGCCAATCCCAATGCCTACCGCGGCGGTCATTGGTACTACGGCGCGAACGGTGTCATCATTGCTGATACGTGCTGGCAGCTAGTGCAGACACCTGACGGGCCACAATGGATCCGCGTGTGTCAGTAAGCGGCTCATGTTTATCCGCATGATTGACACGCAAGATAGGATGTCTGTGCGCAAGCGAAAGCGACTGACAACCAAATCTTCAGGAATCTAACGCTGCCACTTGATCAAAACACTGATCGGATTTCGGAGAGGCCGCCGCGCTAGCGGTTTATTCTTTTTGCAGTGCATTTGGTCGCTAATGGCACATCGCTGCGTTCGCAGCGCTGCAGCATTTTGGTTGCTTTCGGCGCAAGGCGGATATTGATGGATTTTGGCGCGAGATGGCTCGGTCGCTAATGACCCAAAGCGAACATCCAGCGACTGATGGCCGTGCATGGTGAGAGGTTACCATAGCGCCCGGAAGCTTAGATGGCAGTCAGTCTCTCGACTGACATTTTGCTATCTGATAGCGTTATTTATCGTTAGCTGCGTCAATGGGCGCTAACGCTTGAGAGACACGATTGCCACCGCGTTAGAGTGGCACGCGCACTCCCGCCTCAAACACTAGAGCGGTTAAACCGGTCAGCACAGTCTGCCGGAGAGGGAGTTTGATATGCGCAGAATTGTCCTATCGACTCGGGAATTTGCCACGCGCAAAATCATTCAAGCAAATATTGATAGGTTCAACTTATTGCTAGAAACCACAACCGATCCCACCAAGCGGGCGATGATAATTCGTCTTCTTGCCGAGGAGGCGGCAAAGCAAGTGCTCGAGCGAGAGGAAAAGAAAGCTTAGGCTTTTCGGTTTTCGTTCCAGGTTCGCCAATGCGTCGGCTCGATGTCGATGCGTTTTTTCGTCGAAGCATCTACCCAAGCATTTCCGTTCTTGTGGCACGGGAACACGAGCGCGTGGATTCCCAGAGAGTCCATCACGCAAAGCTCAAGGTCCACCCCGGATGGCGCGATTGAAATTGGCAACCATTTGTCTGGCAATGGATGAACTTGGGCCATAAATGATCCGTGACCTGCAATACACTGACTGCATTGACCCACATCAATCTACGTCGGAAAAACTGCCGATTAGCTACAAACTCAGTAGCTAATGTCGCTTTTTTTGCACTTAGGGGACAATCCAGACTTATCCGCGTTTGACCACTATTGGACTAACAGCGAAGCGTCAGCTTTACTGACATGAAAGCCGAATAAACATTTTAGGCACATTACATTTTCGACTTGTCGCGCTTATGTAAAACAATTCGACAAACAAGCAGAGAGACACAACGATGCTACGGACGCTCGTGCCGTTGGAAATTCATGGAGATAAGTAAATGACTACGCAAAGCAAAATTCACTTTTTTGTAAATTGGGCCAAAGGGCGTCTCGATGAAATGGACGCCACACTGACATCGCTTGAAGGCAAAGTTGGTGGGGTGCAAGCCGACGCCCGCGACAAGGCTAACAAAGTTCTCGCTGACTTGCGCAAGAAGCGTGATGACTTCCGGGGCACCGTCAAGAAGCAGTCGGAAGCTAACGAGGCAGCTTGGATCAGCGCCAAGACAAAACTAGAGTTTGAGTGGAACGTCTTCGAGGCGGAAGTCAAAAAATACGTCGAGAGCTTCGGCAATCAAATCGAGCAACAACAGGCGATTTTCAAGCTTCAATCCGCTGCCCAACTAAAAGCGTGGCGCGAAGCGGCCAACAAACTTAATAGCTCTGCCAAAGAATTTGCAGCCGAACGTCGGGGCGAAATCGACGCGGCCGTGAAGCGCATGAACACCGATGCCACCGCAGCGGAGGAAAAACTCCAGAAGCTGAACCAGGCAGGGGCCCAGTCATGGTCCGCACTAATGGCTGCCCTGACGGAAACGCGCGCGGCCTTCGATCGTGCCAATCAGGCAGCGAGGGATGCGTTCAAGCGAGCCGCCTGATCAAGACAGCTGATTGAATTCGGAGAGACCGCCTCGCGGTGGTCTTTCTTTGTGCTCAAGCATCAAAAAACGACGCTTGGCTGATGTCCGCTTTTGGCACTTAGCGGACAATCCAACCGCACCTACGTTTGTCCGCGATTGGAGCGACAGCGGACAATGGTCGGCGGTAACAATGAATGTGTCGGTCGCTAATGACCTGGCAGCGACATTAGATGTTTGACCCGAAGCAGTGTAGCGTCCAAATATCGGCAAGCGCATTGCTTGGCTGAGAACTGCCCCAAAACGGCGACATACCGAAATCGCCGCTTCTTTAAATTGGTAGCCTACTGCCGTCGGTCGGCACCAAGACTTTGAAAAACTGAACGTACATGTGGCGGTGACCGAAAGATTTCAAGGTCTCCCGCCTGCTATGCGCCGTCAAATATTATAAGAGGAACGCCATGAAGCAATATTTTGAACTGGGATTAGCGATACTTGCGGGTGCCGCGTTAGGCGCTGCAGCGGTAGATAGACTCATGCGCAAGGTAAGTCGGGCGCTTACGCTGTCATTGAAATCAACGAACTGTATAAACCTGATGCTTACAATCAAATTATAACTAAGGGGCCTGTGGCCGCTGAAGCATTTGGAGGTCGCTATGTTATACGTACCAAGGATATCACCGCAGCTGACGGAACGCGGCCAGAGCGGTTTATCGTGATCGGCTTCGACAGCATGGAAAAACTAAAAGCCTGGTATGCGTCGCCCGCTCAGAAGGAGGTTGACGGGATCCGCCTCAAAACGAGCAAATCGCGGCAATTCTTCGTCGAGGGTGAGTATTAGTCTCGCGTCGTTCGATCACTAAGAAATACTAATTACGTTATGGAGGGCGCCTCAGTTGGCGGCCTCTTTCTTTATTTAATGTCTGCATTTGGAACTTAGCGGACATTCCGAACGCACCCTCGAATGTTCGCTATTGGAGTAATAGCGGACAAAGGTCGGCCCGGACGCTGAACTGATCGGTCGCGAATGACCCACAAGAGACATGCGGCGACCTCCTTGCTCCATCCCTCGTCGGCGCGGCTGCGCAAGCGGGGTCTGCAAAGCGAGAACAAGCAAGTTCCCATCGGGCTCGAAAGCTGATAGTCGTGCAATGGGCGCGGCCGCCTCCCGGCTAGACTGAATTATTGGGACTTATAAGGTTCCGTTGACACCGTTCGCGTCAGCGGCGGTGAGCCGAGCGGGGTTGCATAGCATGTTCAGCAGGTTGGTCGCGGTCAACCCGCGTTTGGTGAGATGGAAGAAGGACAACGTCTACGGCTTCCTCGCCATTCACCTGATCGCCGCACTCGCCGTTGTCCCCTGGTTCTTCAGTTGGACAGGGGCCGTTCTTCTGCTCGCCGGAGTTTACGTCTTCGGCGTGCTGGGAATTAATCTCTGCTTCCATCGGCTTCTCACGCATCGCGGTCTCGCCTGCCCGCTCTGGCTCGAGCGTAGCTTCGCGTTCCTGGGTGTGCTGCGTGCAGGACTCGCCGCCGCATTGGGTTGCAGTCCATCGCAAGCACCACCACTATGCCGACGACGAACACGATCCGCACAGCCCGCTTGTGAGCTTTTTCTGGGCTCATATGGGTTGGCTGCTGGTGCGAATGGAGAGCATGAAGCGCGGCCCGCTGATCGAGCGCTACGCCAAAGACATCATGAGGGATCCGTTCTACGCATGGCTGGAGCGACGCCACAGCTGGCTCAAGGTCGCGCTCCTCTCGTGGATTGCGTATTTCATCATCGGCTTTGCATACGTCGGCTTCTCGGGCGGCGCTCTGTCCGACGCGACGCAATTCGGCTTAAGCCTGTTCGTCTGGGGTGCAGTGCTGCGCACGGTGGTGGTGTGGCACATTACATGGTCGATCAATTCCGTGACCCATGTCTGGGGTTATCGGAACTACGAAACGCCCGACGTGAGCCGCAACAACGCGCTCGTAGCGTTGCTGTCGAGCGGCGAAGGCTGGCACAACAATCATCATGCCGACCCGCGTTCGGCACGGCATGGTCACGCGCGGAGGGAGATTGACACCACCTGGATGATCATTCGGCTCTTGATGCTGCTCGGTCTTGCCAAGAACGTCGCGCTCCCGTCGCCAGTGCTGGTGGAGAAATTCAACGGTGCCGACCGTCAGCCTGCACCCGGACAGTTCGATTTGTTCGAAGTCGAGAGCCCAACACCGCCGCTACCCGGCAAGGCCCGAACCCACCGGCGCCGACCTGCGCGGCTCTAGACCATGATCGGATTTACTAGAACCAGGGGTGCATTCCCGCCAACACGAGTGCCAATGGCATGACCGCGGCTGAGAAGCGCCTCCGAGCCATACGGGACCTGCTCGCGCATGCGCGCGAGCGCCTGGGGCTCGAAATGGGCTTCGTGCTGTGGGACGGTTCGACCATCCCGGCTGATTTCTCGCCCAGCGCGCTTGCAATCGTGATCGCCGACGAAGGCGCGATCGCCGCGCTAATCCGGCGCCTAACCTCGACACGCTGCTCAATCTGGTCGTTTCGGCGCGTCTGGACCTTCGCAACGGAACGATCTTCGACCTGATGGCGCAGCGGCCGCGCGTGCGGCCGAAGCACGCGCTCAAGGCGGTGGACAAGACGCTAGCGCTCAAGACCGCGGCGCGCTTCCTGTTCGTCCCGCGCGGCGGACCATGGCCACTCGAAGCGGTGCGCGGCGACCTGGCGCAGCGGGACGGAAGTGAGGCGGCCAATCGAGAGAACATTCAATACCACTACGATCTTTCGAACGAGTTCTACGCGCTCTTTCTCGATCCCGAAATGGTCTACAGCTGCGCCTTTTTCACCGAGCCGCACGATGACATCGCGAGAGCAGCCAGCGCGACAAGCTCGACATGATCTGCCGCAAGCTGCGGCTCAAGCCGGACGAGACCTTTCTCGACATCGGCTGCGGCTGGGGCGCGCTCCCCATTCACGCAGCCCGGCACTACGGCGTTCGCGCGCATGGCGTCACCCTCGCCGACCAGCAATACACCTATGCCAAGGAGAAAATCGCGCGGCTCGGATTGCAGGACCGAGTGACCATCGAATTCAAGGACTATTCGCGGCTCGACGGCGAGTTCGACAAGATCGCATCGGTCGGCATGTTCGAGCACGTCGGCAGCGGAAACTACCCGCTCTATTTCAAGACCATCCATCGGCTGCTCAAGCCCGGCGGACTCTATCTGCATCACGCCATCGCGCGGCCGGCGAAGCGCACCGATCGCGAATTCATCCGCAAGCATAGCAAGGAAGCCCATGCGGTCGCCCGTTACATCTTTCCCGGCGGCGAACTCGATCACATCGGAATGTCGGCCTCCAACCTGGAGCGGCATGGCTTCGAGGTTCATGACGTCGAGGGCTGGCGCGAGCATTACGCGCGCACCACGCGCCTGTGGCAGGATCGCCTGCTGGCGAACCAGGCCGCCGCCGAGCGCGAGGTCGGCGCAGTGACGACCCGCCTGTGGCTCGATCCCATCTAGCCGGCGTCTCGATCGGCTTCGAGCGTGGCCGGGTGGGCATCTTCCAGACGCTTGCCTCGAAGCGGCGGCGCGGCGCCTCCGGCGTGCCGCTGTCCCGCGCCGATCTCTATCGCTGATCAACTAAAATCGCCGCCGATACAGCCGCTCATAGGCGCTGTCCAGCACGTCGCCGGAACTGATTTGCGCGCGGATCGTCATACAAAGGAGATGATGCTGTACGTCGGCAACGACAAGAATACTGTCGTTGAGTTCCCGCGACTTTTTGCAGTGCGAGAGTCCGAAACTGGCACTTAACGGACATCGCAACCGCGCCCCCGTTTGTCCGCTATTGGGGTAACAATGGACAATGATCGGCACCGGCACGAAAAAGGTCGGTAGCGAATGACCCAGAGCGGGCTCACGTCCACCAGCGTGTTTACAAGCTCTTGCGCGAGCAAGTTCATTGGTAGGTAAGCGGGTGTGAGTGTACTGTAGGTTTATGGATTCCCTTGCTGCTGTATTTCGCGACGTCGGCGCACCGATGTCGATCGAGCGCATCACACTCGATCCACCGGGGCCCACCGAGGTATTGGTGCGCGTCGCCGCCGTAGGCCTGTGCCGCACCGACTATCACGTGATGCGCGGCGAGCGGCGCGTGGCAATGCGGCCGATGGTGCTCGGTCATGAGGCTGCCGGCGTGGTTGAAGAAATTGGCGCCGCGGTCGGCGGAATTAAGCCCGGCGACCACGTGGTACTAACCTTTATCCCTGCCTGTGGAATTTGCCGGTGGTGTCGTCAGGGGTTGCATCATCTCTGCGCTGAAGGTCCGCGCATCACCCAGGGACCGCAGCTCGACGGCACGTACCGCCGGCGTGACCGGGAGGGTGTTGTCGTCGGTGCCTTCTGCATGATTGGCGCTTTTGCCGAACGCACTGTGGTGGATCAGGCCTCGGTCATCGTGATCGATAGGGACATCCCGCTCGATCTCGCCAGCCTCGTTGCCTGTGGCGTGCCAGCGGGTGTCGGAGCCGCGCGTCACCGGGCGCGGGTCAAGGCGGGTGAAAGCGTACTCGTGGTGGGCTGCGGCGGGGATGGAATGAATGTAGTTCAGGGCGCGCATCTGTGCGGCGCCTCGAAGATCATCGCCGCCGATATCGTGCCGGCAAAGCTTGATTGGGCAAGAGAGTTCGGCGCTACTCACGCAGTCAACGCACAGTGGCGAAGAGCTAACGCGTGCGGTACTGGAGCTCACCGATGGGATCGGAGTCGATCACGCCTTCGTCTGCATCAATCCGCCGGAGACGCTGCTGCCGGCCTTCCGTGCCACTACCAAGGGCGGCAACGTGGTGGTGACCGCGCTCACGCCAGACTCTGTGACGGAGATCAAGATTCCGCCGCTCGAGCTTTTCGTGACCCAGAAGGCGATCATGGGCGCAGTTTACGGTTTTGCCAGCCCGCGGCTGCAAATCCCCGAGCTTCTTGCACTATATCGCAAAGGCGCGTTGAAGCTGCGCGAACTGATCACTCAAACCTATCGCCTCGACGATATAAATCGCGGTTATGCCGACCTCGAGGCTGGCAAGAACCTGCGTGGAGTTGTGGTGTTTGATCGCTAAATAGCGCTGACGCAGTCATATCCGCTGTTGGCACTTAGCGGACAACTCCGTTGCGCCCGCTTTTGTCCGCCATTGGAGTAATAGCGGACATTGTTCGCCCCTGGCGCTGAATGGATTGGTCGCGAATGACCCGAAGCGGACGTTCGCTGCTATTGCCAACCGGGCACGCCCCGCATGTCGGGCAGATTGTGCGCGATACCCTTGTGGCAATCGATGCATGTCTTCTTGGCAGTGATTAGGAAACGAGTGAATAGGAAACGCTGGTGCGCGACCGGGACATTATCCTATGAAGCAATTCTTAGTAAATTTAACAATGCCGCTCACGCCTACATCGACGATGGCGGGACAAGCAATTTCCATTTTTGACCTTTAGCCGACGTCACCAATTCGTTTACCGTCCCTATGCAATCTTCTTTCGCAGATAGACAAACCAATAGACGCGGCAACTAAAATCGACCCGCCGATGATATTGCCGATTGTCACGGGAATCAGATTGCCGAAAAGAAAATTGCCCCAGGTCAATTACCGGGAAATCCGCTGCCCGTTTACCAACGCCGCTCCAGAAAGACGACCGGTGCTCCGGCTTTGATACAGAAACAAGCCCATCGGAATGAAATAGACATTAAGAAGATGCTATGCTCAAAACCGGCTGCCACGAACGAGTGTATTGGGGGGATACCATCATAGACCCGATCAACAAGTCGGTCCGCGCACCGGACACATCATCACCGCCAAACACCCAGCGCATTACACTACGAAGCCGAAGCGATCAGGCCGGGAGCAAAGGCCAGCGCAGCTTTCCGCATTTGCTGTGCTCGACGCCGCCAGTCCGACCGCGCCGCCGCCGAACGTGTATCGCGTAGCGTAGAACATCAGCCCTGCGGTCAGGATCGCGCCGGAGTAATTTCCGGGCAACGCCAGAACCCAATCTAACAACAGGGCGCGCGTCTTCACTCTGCCGCTTGCCCAAGCCATGACGAGAACATCGTTGCCCGTGTAAAGCTCTGCTCCTCCAATATGAACAGTAGGAGCCCAACCGCAAAACACCACCCCGGTGAGAAGGCGAACGCCACAGGGCAAAGCTGCTGACATCGCCAATTTGCCGTCAGCGGGCTGTCACGGCGATTGACCCTGCGCTGACCGTCGTTGCGAAAATTGCGCCGAATAATGAACGCCCCCGCTAAGACGCTGAGCAAGGCAAAGTACCGATCATTAGACGCCCTCTACGCCGCTCTCTT
>CAWAHP010000001.1:0-177909 GCA_963781875.1 uncultured Alphaproteobacteria bacterium | reverse complement strand
CAAAGCATCGCGGGCCAAAACTTCACGTTTGTCCGCTCTTGTCCAATAGCGGACAAAATGTTGCGGTGCCGAGATTGTCCGCTAAGTGCCAATAGCGGAAATAGCCAGACCCAGGGTTGCTCCTTCGCGGTTGGAAGTCGGTCGTCGTCCTGTTACAGCATGACTGCGCTTTGCTGCGATCATGCTAGTGTTGATTTTTCGATTTCAACCTTGCGGGAGGCTTGCATGTCCGTCAAAGCCGCATGTGGTGCAGGCGCCTCCGATTTTGCTCGACCGAGCCGCGACCAGTTTCCTGCATGCTGCAACATATGTCCGACGTGGCGGCGGCCGGCGCTAAGCTTGTTGTCTTTCCGGAAGCCTATATCCCAGGTTATCCAACCTGGATCTGGCGGCTCAAGCCGGGCGCCGACATGGCGCTCGCCGGTGAAATACACGCGCAGCTGCGCGAACAGGCGGTCGATATCGCGCGTGGCGACCTCAAGCCGCTGACTGAGGCGGCCAAAAAATACGGGCTCACTGTTGTCTGCGGGCTGCACGAATGATACTTCGAATTTAGTGGCACGACGCTGTTCAATAGCGTTGTTGTCATCGGCCCCGACGGCGAAATTCTAAATTGTCATCGTAAGCTCTTGCCTACCAAAATCCCGAACGTATGGTGTGGGGACGCGGAGATGCTCGGGGCCTGCGTGTCGTCGATACGCCTGTTGGTCGCATCGGATGTCTGATCTGCTGGGAAAATTACATGCCGCTCACGCTGACGCTTTGTACGCGCAGAATTTGGAAATTCTTGTCGCGCCGACGTGGGACTGCGGCGAGGAATGGATCGCCAAGTACGCCGGGCATCGCGCGCGAAGGCGGCTGCTGGGTCGTCGCCACAGGCACGGCCATTCAAGCAGGCCACATACCCAAGACTTTTCCAGGCCGAGATCGTCTCTTTACTGACGACGACGAATGGTTATGCGATGGAGGAGCCTTAATCGTTCGGCCGTTCGGCAAGGTCGATGCTGGTCCGCGCAACCGGGACAAGACGGTGCTCTACTGCGACATCGACCCATCAGCGGCTCCGCGATCCCGCCGTTCTCTCGATGTGACCGGTCACTACGCACGTCCTGATATTTTTCACCTGCAGGTCGACCGAACGCCCCTGCCGCCCGTTGAATTTCGGGATAGCTAACGCGGTTGCGCTTGTCTTAGCGTGGGTTTTACTAACAATGTTTCGATAGTATTGAATTTGCGTTGTCCGTTTTTGTAATTCGCGACCGACCTATTCCGCGCCAGTGCCGACGAATGTCCGCTGTTACTCCAATAGCGGACAAACGCGAGTGCGGCTGGATTGTCCGCTAAGTGCCAAAAGCGGACAGAGGGCGATTATATTTCTTCGGACGTCTCTCCACCATTTAAGACAAACCTCGCCGGGTTGGAACCCGGTGTCTGGGCGTCATGGAAACTGCAATTCAGCGAAGGTGGCCCGCTGCGCGGTGTAGCCTATCGACCTGGTAGGGGCGCGATGAACGTAATGTTCGGCTAGTCGCCTTGGGGTCCGGCGTATGACGCACGGTGTGGTTAAGGGGTCACAGCACACGACTGCTCACGGCCGCACTCCGCGCAGACGAATATCTGCCGGTCCACGAAGGGCACGGTTGGCTAACTCAATCAGCTTTAGTCGCAACTCGGCACCACAGAGGTCGCAACGCGACGAGGGCGGCGGCTCGACGAGGGTGCGCATTTGATTTCCTTTCGCCCGACACGCTTCGGAGCGAGGAACGGAACGCTCGAAAAGGGTCCCGGTTGAAAGATTGGATTAAAAAATCGAACACTTTGAGTTGGCGTTTCGATTGTTTTTAAGCTGCGCCTTTACCGAGACAAAGTCCAAAATAATAGGGGACACCGATCCTATGCCCATCAAGAGAGAGCCCCAGTTGGGGACAACCGGACTCTCCGGGCGTCCCGGTTATTGTTCACTAGGGGCTTTCCCCTGCCGGGGCGCCGCTAATGAAGTGAACTGCGGCATGAACAAAAGGTTCCGATGCCGGGAATAGTTAGTTTGAATAAGGCGCCCTGGCTGATAAGGAAGTGTACTCATAAATCGAGTTTGGGTTGCTGCTGGCCAATGTCCGCTGTTGCCCCAATAGCGGGCAAACGCCGGTGCGGTTGGATTGTCCACAAAGTGCCATTAGCGACCAATTTTTTCAGCGCAACGAAATGACGCAATATGCCATGGGCGACATAACCCTGTGGACCCAAAGATGGAATGATGCGGAGACTGATTGAGACTTTGGAAGATTGGCAAGGTGCGCGTCGAGAGCGGCCAAATTGGGGTCTTGCCCAACTGATGCGACCCGCGAGAGCCGCTCCCGGCGTGCCGTCCGTGTATTCCCGCTATGCTAGCGCCCGAGCGTCTGCGACAGCAATCATCGCGGCATTCTGACCCGGTGGTACCATACAAAACCTCCGTGCCTGACTTCACATGATAGCCTCGAGACTCTGCTAGGCCTCTGTCAAGGCTGCGCGGTTGGCTATGGTTCAGGTTCCGCTACCGGCTTGCGAGCGAGCGTCTGATAGAAACAAATGGCCATGGCGTGAATGGTCGAGGGTAAATCTGAAACTGGGTCCGGAATTCCCCACCCTAGCGCTATTAGAATAGGAGTCCCGTGAGAAATTTTCCTTCTCGTAGGCACCCTTTTACACAAAATGCCAAAAATTTTTGCAAAAAAACCGGATAAGACCACCCAAATGCAATAATCTCTTCATCGCGCTGGTTCAAAAAGGCCGTCAGGTTACCCTCATGCGAGCCACAAGGTGGGCATTGTTAATTTCTCTTGTGTTTGTGGGTATTTCCTGCAGCGCGGAGCAAGCCAAAAGCGAAGTACTCATCAAAAATGATGGTGGCGGTAATATCCCCCAATACATCGCCAAATATTTGTATCTGCAACTGCGCGGTGAGCGTGTCGTATTCGACGGGGACTGCCTCTCTGCCTGTACGTTGGCGCTAGGTCTGCTGGCGAAGGAGCGGCGATGCTTTACCAATGAAGCACGGCTCGGGTTTCATACGGCGTGGATGGGATTTGGTACACGCCAGATATGGGACCCTCTCGGCACGGCCGTTTTTTGGTTATTCTATCCTGAGGAAATCCGCCGCTGGATTACCAAGCATGGCGGGCTTACCTCAAGAGTGATTTATCTCGAGGGCAAAGAGCTCGCCGCTATGTATCCCCCGTGCAGGCGTTTTAAGAGGGGCCAAACTATCTCTGATAAGGGTCATTAGCGGACAAACTATCGCAGTCAAGAATCCAACTTTCTTCGCTATGGTCTAATAGCGGACAAACGCGGGTGCTGGTGGATTGTCCGCTAAGTGCCAGAAGTGGACATCTATTTTATTGGTATGATCCGTTCACACCTACTGCTCATTCCAGAAGCCCCACTATCGCACAGGATATGACTCCAGCGCAGATCGCGAAAGTGCCGAAGCTGACACGCGAGTGGAAGCCGACAAAGCCGATGCTTTGGTAAGCCGCGTGACGTGGTGACCGTAGTCAGAAATCAGGAGGGCTAACACATGATCCGCATCGTGTTGCTAGGGCTTTCCATCACCATTGCAGGGGCGAGCGATGTCTCCGCGCAAACAACTTACGGAGCGGGTACGGTTACGTGTGGGGAATGGCTACAGGTTCGTTCCTCTGAGCAGAATAAGGACGCGCAACTGCTGGCGAGTAGTAATCAGGTGCAGGCTTGGATAGACGGGTTTTTGGCAGGCTATAGTGTTGCAGGCGTCGGAGTTCCTGATTTTCTGGCTTCTCGCCCCGACAGCTCCGGACTGTACGCATGGTTGGATAATTATTGCAGGTTAAAACCTAACGACCTAGTTTTAACAGCCGCCGTTGCTCTAGTGAAAGAATTGCAGACAAAAACGGAACCCAAATAAGGTCAGCATACGATGTCGCCGAGATCGATGCCGAGATGCGTGAGGTGTTGAACGAGGTCGCAGGCAAATGATCAATCGGATGAAGAGACGCCGCGACCGACACATTCAAGGCCAATGTCGACCAATGTCCGCTGTTACTCCAATAGCGGACAGACGCGGCTGCGGCTGGATTGACCGCTAAGTGCCAATAGCGACCAATTTTTTCAGCGCAACGAAATGACGCAATATGCCATGGGCGACATAACCCTGTGGACCCAAAGAAGTGTTGCATAAGCCGATCATGGGGAAGCTCGCCGCCAATGGCGGTAAACTACCCAGCGACATCAAGACCTGAGTTCTGCGGACTATTGCCGAGCGAGCGATAACAGTTAACGCAGCTGCGGGCTTCACATTCGTTGCGACAGCTCCGCCCCGGTCGGCACACGTCCGTTCGGCGTCAGCTCGTCGACCGCTTTCGGCAATTCCTGCTGCAACGCCGAGAGCAACTGGTCGCGCGTTAGGCCAGTGTACTGAAGGATCGCGTCGAGTTCACCGGGGTTGATTGCTTTCGCAAGATCGCTCAGCGAGATTTGCTGGTTTGGTCCGGTGCCGACCCAAGATTTTGCGACGTCACCGAGGCCGCTCTGCTGAAATTGGTTGAGCAAGCTGCCGAGGCCTCCGCTCAAAATGCTGCCGGCTGCCCCACCGGCGAGCAGGCCGCCCAAGTCGCCACCCAGTCCGCCTTTAAGCAGATCGCTAAGGCTGCCCCCGCCTTGTGGTGCCGGCGCCGCACCGGGCGTCGGATTAGCGGTCAGGTGCTTGATGCCCTTGTAGGCGAGCAATGCCAGAACCGCCATGGTGACAGGCGACATGCCGCCTTTGGCGTTCGGATCTGTCTGGCCGCGCGGACCGTTCTGCATGCCGTTGAGGACGTCGAGCAATCCCATGGTCGCCTCCCTTTATTACGCTAAAGAAAAGATGATCGCGCCGCTTTATGACGATGGCAAGGCAGTTGCGCGTTGCCGATTGCGGGGCACGCCCGCGGTGTCTAGGCTCAGGCACACACCGTAAGCCGTCGGTCTCGGCGGGTCACAGGAGGGACGACATGCTCTGGATTCTGTTCGTTGGATTGGTTGCTGGCGTCATCGCGCGCTTGCTCGCGCCCGGGCCCAACAATCCCGGCGGCTTCATCCTCACCATCGTGCTCGGGATCGCCGGCGCATTCCTCGCAACCTTTATCGGGCAGACCATCGGCTGGTATCGCCCCGATCAGGGCGCGGGCTTCATCACCGCGACCGTCGGCGCGCTGGTAGTCCTGTTCATCTGGCACCGTCTGGTATCTGCGGGAAAGATCGGCGACCCCGGCACAGGTCCGCGCGCATAGCACCGCCCCAGCTAGCTGCCGCGTTAATCTAAGCTCCTGCTTCCCGCTATTCTTCACTAAGGTTTGAAAGGCAGTACCTATGTCCGCTGTTACCCCAATAGCGGACAAGCGCGGGCGCGGTTGGATTGTCCGCTAAGTCCCATCCTGAGACGATGCGCGCCGATAGAGCCACGTCTGCTCCACCCCAATGAATGAAACTAGCGACCCTCCGTATGTTACAGTCGCGCGCATGGCCAAAGCCACCCCGAAGGTCTTTGCACTCGCGGTCATTCTGCCGATCACGCTGATGGTGACTACCCTTGGTCATGCGCGCTGCTTCTGTCAGTGCGTGGACGGCCGGATGCAGCCTCTTTGCGATACCAGTTCAGATCTCCGTCCTGCTTGCGCGCCATCGCTCTGCAAGCCAAGCGCTCCTGGAGCTGGTTTGGATATGCCATTAGGATCTCCGTCGGCAAAATGTGAGCAGCGCATGCTTTGCGATTTGTTCAGCCGATGCCGGCTGCGGCAGATTTGCCGATGATGCCAGTAGCCTTAGAGGCATTCCTATGATTGCGCCCAATGTCTGTTATGGGTCATTAGCGGACAAACCGTCGCTGGCTAAAATCAAGATTTGTCCGCTACTCGCCAAAAGCGGACATCCGAAGCATGCGTCTGATTGACCCGCTGCGCCAGAGGAAGGACTTCGGTTCTGCTTTTCAGGCTTGGTGCAGCCGACCGGATTCGTCGGATAAAAAGTTGACTGCTAAGGCGCGGGATTGGTCTAGCGATCCGGAGAAGGTGAGGGCGCCGCTGAAAATAACCTTTGCGCTTCAAAGGTTCCTTTTCGCCCTCACCTTTGTCCAACTAACTGAAATTGCTTATCTGTCCCACTTCTCTTGGCCGCACCAAACCTGACAATCGCCGGAGCCGGACGCTAGCGCTGGGTCAAACCCCAGTCGGAGGCCTGCTGCTGGGCGGTCTGCGCGTTGCGCTTCTTCTTCGCCACGGTGGCGCTGATTTCCGGATCGCGCACGCGGGGGCCATGCCGCTTGCGGCTGACGCTGGCGGTTTGATCCGGATCGCTCGCTTTGTGGGCGTGCCGCGTGCGGTGGCGCAGCGACTTGCTCGGCTTGTCGTCGTCGCTCGCGACCTTGGTCTTCACCACCCGCGGCCAGTTGCCATTGTCGGCGGCGGCAGGCGCGGGCAGGTCGGGCAGCGATTTCGGCCGCTCGCCGGCTACCTCCGCGTGCACGATGCGATAGCCATTCGTCTTGAGCTCTTTGAGCAGCATCGGCAGCGCCAGCACGGTGGCCGGGTGGATGTCGTGCATCAGGATGATGCCTTTGCCCTTTGCACTCAGCTGGCGCATGGCGCGCTGGACAATCGCGCTCGGACTGCTGCCGCGCCGCCAGTCGAAGGTGTCGATATCGACGCTCCAGGTCATCAGCCCTTTGCTCTCCAGGAATTGCTCGATCGCATTGGTGCGGCCGAGGCCGGGAATCCGGAAGAACGGCGAAAGCGCCTTCGGATCGCCGAGCGCATTGTCGACGGACTCGATGCCACCATCCACCTGGAAGGCCACCCGCTGCGTCGACAAGGACTGGAACGCCCTCGGATGATTTTGACTGTGCGTGCCGATCGAGTGCCCCTCGTTGTAAATGCGCCGCACGAGGTAAGGACGCTCGCGGGCCATCTCGCCGACCAGGAAATAGGTCACCTTCACGCATTGCTCGGCAAGTATTTCGAGAATGCGGGTGGTGTAAGGCGGGATCGGGCCGTCGTCGAAGGTGAGCACCACCTCGTGGTCTTTGAGCGGCACGGTGTCGTGATACTGGATGGTGCCGACGCGCGGGAGCACGGCCGGATCGACGGTGATGGTGCGGCTGGTGCCGAGCGCGTCCGGATTGCCCGGGCATGCCTGCGCCACGGGCGAGGGCTGCGCCGGGGCCACGGCTTCAGCCGGGGCTGTAGATTCGGTCGAGGCCGTGGATTCGGCTGGGGCTGCGGGTTCGGTCGAGGCCGTAGATTGCGCCGCGGCTGGGGACTGTGCCGGGGCTGCTGGGCTCCGCCGAAGCCATGGTTTGCGTCTGGGATGTGGGCTTTACCGAAGCCGTGTTTTGTGAGATCGCGAATTTTGTCAGTGCCGCGGCAACACCGACGGCGAAGAAGCAAAAGATAACAATCACAATCCGCATAATATGACCCCCCACCTCGCCGGTGCGCGCCTCTTGGCGCGCTCCCCAAAATGGCGAGGTCGTCCGAAACTACGGATTCGCACATTAACCGAATATTAACCGTTATGAACGGTCCACAGGCTTGTTTTTCCACGATTTTCCCCGACCTGCGGCAAAAAAGGAACGCTTCTCAGCCCGGGCTCGCGGCTGGGACCACGTGCACGATGTGGAATCCGCGCCGTTTGAGTTCACGCAGAAGGGCGGGAAGCATCTGGGCGGTGTGCGCCTTGGTGTCGTGGAACAGCACGATGCCACGGTCGACCTCCTCGATGCGGGAGAGAATCAGCCGCAATTCCTGGGCCGGCGACATCCGGTTCCAGTCGCTCGCCCAGACGTCGGCGCCGAACACCACCAGGCCGCGCTCTCCCATGCGGTCGAGTAGTCCCCGGTTCGAGGCGAAACCGGGAAATCGGAAAAACGGCGTGGCCGGATTGGTGCGGCGCTGGCCGTAGACCGCGGATTCGTCTTCCCCGATGCCGCGGTTGATCTCGGCCTCCGCCCGGGCGAGCGGCATGTGGCTGAGCAACGGGTGCGAAAAAGTGTGATGGCCGACGGTGTGGCCCTCGGCCAGCTCGCGCCGAGCGAGGTCAGGGAACGCCTCGACGTGCCGGCCGAGCAGGAAAAACGTGGCGCGCACGCATTCGTGCTTGAGGGCGTCGAGAATTTTCGAGGTGGTGGCAGGCCATGGCCCATCGTCGAAAGTAAGCACCAGCTCCTTGCTGTGTAGCGGCAACGTGCTGGGGAAGTGCTTGCGTCCGACCCGTGGCGTGGTCTTGGCATCGACCTCGATCACTCGCTCGGTGCCGAGCGCTTGCGGATTGCCGGGGCAGGGCTCTGCCACAGCGGCCAATGGAACAATGGCCGCGGCAACCGCGATGGCAAGAATGCGGATCATGGGTCGGCCCGGGTTGAGGCAATTGACCGCAATGGTCGGCGACCGGCAAGGCCGCGATGAAACCAAGGTTTACGCGCGACAAGCCCGGTCATCGACGCGGTTACCCTTCATTCACCTTATTTGCTGACCGGCCATTAAGGCTAAATCCCTAGCGTAATTCCTGGGTACCGCAGCGTAGCGCGGGGAGTTTTACGTGGACGGCGAGGTCATTACCGGAGCGACGGGCGAGCGCCCGGGCCGCTCGCTGCTGGCGTGGGCCAGACGCCGCCGCCCGGCCGCAAGCACCGGCGCGTCGCGGGCGCATACCCGGCGCCTGTTCTCGGCCTCGCGGCTGATCGTGCTGCTTGCCGTCCTCGCCATGGGCGTGACCATGCTGAGCGCCGGCATCGGCTATGGGCTGGCGCAGCAGAGCGACGAACGGCTGTGGGCCGAGCAGCGCGCCTCGCTGCGCAACGCCATTAGCGAATTCCGCACGCTATTCGGGCCGTCGCAGGAGATCGATCCGCGCTTCGTGCGCATGGTCGAGCAGACCACCGGGCTGAAGGGTCTCCAATTCGAGATCGATCCGGGGCCAAGCGAGCGCGAGATGCAGCCGGTGATGGATGCGCATGGCCGCATCGCCGGCTTTTTCACCTGGGACAGGGCGCACCCGATGACGCTGGCGATGAACCGGCTGATGCCGGTGATATTCGGCGTCGCCGTTTTGCTGGTGGGTTTCGCCGGATTTTCCCTGCGCCAGCTCAGGCGCGCGCGGCGCGAACTCAAGGCGAGCGAGGAGCAGGCGGCGCGCGCCGCCGACGTGGACAAGCTCACCGGGCTGCCCAATCACGCCAAGACGCTCGAATTGCTCGATCTTGCTTTGGCCGAACGCGCCGGCGACCACGTGACGACGTTCGCGCTGATCGAGCTCGACGGCATGGCGGATGTGAATGCGCATCTCGGCGTGCTCGGCGGCGACGAGCTGATCGTCGCCGTCGCCAAGGCGCTGAAGGAAGCGCTGCCGGCGCATGCCGCCTGCGGCCGGATCGGTAGCGACGAGTTCGCAGTGACGCTCACGGCCGGCGGCGACGTCGATGCCGGGGCCGTCATCCGCACAGCCCTTGATGCGATCGCGCGGCCGCATTGGATCGATACGGTGGTGCGGCTGAGCGCGCATGCCGGCTTCGCGCAAGCGCCGCGCCACGCCACCACCCGCGGCGAGCTGACGCGCCGGGCCGAGCTCGCACTGCGGGCCGCGGCCAAGAAGGGCCCCGGCACCCTGGTCGCTTTCGAAATCGAGATCGACACCGTCTCCACCGATCAGCGCTTCATCCACCGCGAACTGCCGCGCGCGCTCGCCGCCAATGAGCTGGAACTGCACTACCAGCCGATCGTCGCGGCCAATGGCGGGCGCGTGGTCGGCGTCGAGGCATTGCTGCGCTGGACCCATGCGACGCGCGGGGCGATCCCGCCGGCGACCTTCATCCCGGTCGCCGAGCAGATGGGTCTGATGGATACGCTCGGCGCCTTCGTGCTGCGCCGTGCGCTCAACGAAGCCAAGCGCTGGCCCGATCTTTATGTGGCGGTGAACCTGTCGCCGCTGCAGGTGCGCGACCGCGCCATTGTCGATCTGGTGCGCACGACGTTGGCCGAAAGCTCGGTCGCGCCGGCGCGGCTGATGCTCGAAATAACCGAAGGCGTGCTGATCGACAATCCGGAGGAAATGGTCAAGCGCATCGCGGACCTGCATGCGCTCGGTGTGCGCATCGCGCTCGACGATTTCGGTTCCGGCTATTCCAATCTCGGCTATTTGCAGCGCTTTCCGCTCGACAAGCTCAAGATCGACAAGAGCTTCGTCGCCGCGCTCGGCAGCTCCGCCAATGGCGGGGTGATCATCCAGGCGATCGTGGCGCTCGGTCGCGCGCT
This sequence comes from uncultured Alphaproteobacteria bacterium, assembly GCA_963781875.1. Lineage (GTDB taxonomy): Bacteria > Pseudomonadota > Alphaproteobacteria > Rhizobiales > Xanthobacteraceae > Pseudolabrys. The sequence continues at coordinate 167,611 of CAWAHP010000001.1, read as the reverse complement.
CGGCCTGTCGGTGCTGGTGGAAGGGGTGGAGACCGAGCAGCAGCGCGTATTGCTGCGGTTGGCCGGCTGCGACGAGATGCAGGGCTATCTGTTTGCCAGGCCGGCGCCGGCCAAGGCGATCGACCGGCTGCTGGCGCAGAGCAAGTCGGGCGCCGCCCGCGCGCTGACAGCGTGACCGCAAGCCTATAGAGTGGGTTCCGATCTATCGGAGACCACACGATGATCCCCAATGCCTGGGCGGGCTTCGATTTCGGCCTCGGCTCCGATGTCGACATGTTGCGCAAGTCGGTGAGCGGCTTTGCGCAGGACCGCATCGCGCCGCGCGCCGACGAGATCGACCGCAAGAACGAATTTCCGCGCGATCTGTGGCCGGAGATGGGCGCGCTCGGCCTGCACGGCATTACCGTAGAGGAGGAGTATGGCGGCTCCGGCCTCGGCTATCTCGAGCATTGCGTGGCGATGGAGGAAGTGTCCCGCGCGAGCGCCGCGGTCGGTCTTTCCTACGGCGCGCATTCCAATCTCTGCGTCAACCAGCTCCGCCGCAACGGCACCGATGTGCAGCGGCGTGAATTTTTGCCCAAGCTGATTTCCGGCGAGCATGTCGGCGCGCTGGCGATGTCGGAGCCGGGCGCCGGATCGGATGTGGTGTCGATGCGCACCCGCGCCGACAAGAAAGGCGATCGCTACATTCTCAACGGTTCGAAAATGTGGATCACCAACGGGCCGGTCGCCGACACGCTGGTGGTCTATGCCAAGACCGACCGCACCGCCGGGGCGCGCGGCATCACCGCCTTCATCATCGAGAAGGACATGAAGGGATTTCAGCCCGCGCAGAAGCTCGACAAGCTCGGCATGCGCGGCTCCGATACAAGCGAACTCGTGTTCACGGATTGCGAGGTGCCGGAGGAGAATGTGCTTGGCGCTGTCGGCAACGGCGTCAACGTGCTGATGTCGGGCCTCGACTACGAGCGCGTGGTGCTGGCGGCGGGACCCTTGGGGATCATGCAGGCCTGCATGGACGTGGTGATCCCCTACGTGCACGACCGCCAGCAGTTCGGCCAGCCGATCGGGCGGTTTCAATTGGTGCAGGCCAAGCTCGCCGACATGTATGTGACCATGAACGCCGCCAAGTCCTATGTGTACGCGGTGGCGCGCGCCTGCGACGAGGGCCGCACCACGAGAGAGGATGCCGCCGGCGCCATCCTCTATGCCTCCGAACGCGCCACCTGGATGGCGCTGGAAGCGATCCAGTGCCTGGGCGGCAACGGCTATATCAACGATTTCTCCACCGGCCGCTTGCTGCGCGACGCCAAGCTCTACGAGATCGGGGCGGGCACCAGCGAGATCAGGCGCATGCTGATCGGCCGCGAGATTTTCGAGAAGACAAGGTAGCGCATGATCCCGAAAAGCATGTCTTCGACTTGATCGGGGATGAAAACCGGTTTTCGGGAAAGACCATGCGCAATTAAGACGCCAGCTGCCCCACATTAACGTTTGCAGGCCGCGAATCAGATAGTGCATTGGCCGACATCATCGAGCATGGGGATAACGGCCATGATGCGGGTGCGGCTGAAGGCCGACGGGCGGATCGTCGAAATCCTGCCCGACGGCAGCGAGAACACCGTCGATCACAACGACCCGGCGGCGTTCGTGCGCCAGGTGCGGGCGCGTTGCGGGCTGACGCAAGCCGCCTTCGCCGAAAAGATCGAAGTGCCGATCGAGACCGTGCGCAACTGGGAGCAGGGCAAGCGCAGCCCGCGCGGGCCGGCGCGCGCGCTGCTCAAGCTGATCGACAAGGCGCCCGATGCGGCCTTCGCCGCGCTTGGTGGACGACGGCGCTAGACCGCGACGCGCTCTTGCGGCCGGTAGCGCGCGAGCCGCATCAGCAGGCCCATCGCAATCAGCGTGCCGATATAGACCGTGAGCTGCAATTCGGTCGGCCGCTCGGTATAACCGATCAGCGTATGCAGCAGGCGGCCGAACAGGCTGCCCTCCGACAAGACCCATGACGTATCCCAGATCGTGCGGTCGAGCACGACGAAGATTCCGCCGTTGTTGAGGAACTGCACCGACTGCGCCGCCATGCCGGCGGCGAGCAGCGCGATCAGCCAGCTGGTGACCGAGAAGATGTAGCGGGACGGGATCGCCAGCAGCCCGAAATAGGTCAGCGCCGTGAACGCCGCGCCGGCGGCGATGCCGAGCACGCCGCCCGCCAGCAGCGCCGATCCTGAGGTGCCCGAGGCCATGATGCCATAGAGGAACAGCACCACTTCCGAGCCTTCGCGCAGCACCGCCAAGCCGACCACGATCGCGAGCGCGGTGAGCGGCTTGGCGCCTTCGCTCACCGCGGTGCCGATCGAGCGCATCTCCTCGGCGATCTCGCGGCCGTGCCGCGCCATCCAGGCGTTGTGCCACATCAGCATGACCACGGCGACGCCGAGCACGCTGGCATTGAACAGTTCCTGGCCGGCGCCTTCGAAGGCTTGCGAGATCGCGCCGGCAAATACCGCGACGATGCTGGCGCCGATCACGCCGGCAGCGACGCCGAAGGTGACCAGCGTCCGCGGCCGGCGACGCCGCGCGTGGCCGCCATCACGATGCCGATGATCAGGCCGGCCTCGATGACTTCGCGAAAGACGATGATGAGTGCGCCGAGCATGGATTATTCCGCGATCACCACGCCCTTGGCGGTGGCTTCATGAAATTCGCCGATGAACGGATAGCGCCCGGGCTTGAGCGGGCCGATCCGCACCACGCCCTTGGATTTGCCGGGGATCACTTTTTCGACCTTCAGCGCTTTGCTATCGAATTCCTCCGGCGTCGTGTCGTCGTTGATCACCGTGATCACCACCCGTTGGTTGGCCGGCACCTTGATCTCCTCCGGCGTGAAACGGTGGTCCTTGATGGTAAGGGTCAGGTCGTCCGCGCGCGTTGCGGCGGGCGTGACGGCTCACCAGGGCCACGAGGCCGAGAAGCATAAAAAGGCTACGCATGCGGTTTCCACACTAGAGATTGGCCCTCACAAAAGCATTAAAAGCCATTGATGCAATAGCTATTTTCTAGTCTCGAATTATTCCAATGTAAGAACGAGAGCCAATAGCTTGAGGCCCCAAGTATTGTCGCGCTTTGCGCTGGCTCAAAAAAATCGCGTGATCTTTCGTCGCAGCGCCTGAGCGGCCCCATGCAACCCGGATACCGCCATTGAGCGCACCCGGTTGGCAGCGCGGCGGCGAGCGGGCATTCTTCAGGCCCCGCCCGCCAGCCCCGGTTCCATCCGCCGATGTGAAGGAGATTGTGATGCAATTCGTTGAAGCCCATGGCGCCCGTATTCCGCAAATCGGTCTTGGCACCATGACCTTGAAGGGGGACGTCTGCGTGCAGGCGGTGAAGACCGCGCTCCAGCTTGGCTACCGCCATCTCGATACCGCCGCCTTCTACGGCAACGAAGTGGAGAACGGCGAGGGCCTGCGCCAATCCGGCGTCAAGCGCGAGGAGGTGTTGATCTGCACCAAGGTCCGGCAGGAAGACCTGATGCCGGACGATTTCGTCAAAGTGATCGACCAGAGCCTGGTGAACCTGAAACTGCCCTATGTCGACCTCTTGCTGATCCACTGGAACAACAAGGACATCCCGTTCAAGCTCAGCATCGGCGCGCTGTGTAAGGCCAAGAAAGACGGCAAGACCAAGCATGTCGGCGTCTGCAATTTCACCACCAGCATGCTGGACGAGGCCTGGGCGGTGACCAGCGAGCCGCTGGTCTGCAACCAGATCGAAGTGCATCCGTTCATCAACCAGGACAAGGTGCTCGCGGCATCGAAGAAAAAGGGCATGGCGGTGGTCGCCTATGTTCCGATCGCGCGCGGCAAGGTGCCGGGCGCCGACGCGCTCGAACGCATCGGCAAGGCGCATGGCAAGAGCGCGGCGCAGGTGTCGCTGCGCTATCTGGTGCAGCTCGGCTGCTGCGCAATCCCGCGCACGGCGACCCCCGCGCACCTGAAGGAAAATCTCGACGTGTTCGATTTCAAGCTGTCGGATGCCGAGATGGCCGAACTCAAGAAGCTCAACGCCACCAATATGCGCGTGGTCAATCCGCCGCACGCGCCGGAGTGGGACACGCCTTGATCCGCGCCGCGCTCGCTCTCGCTTTGCTCGCCTTCCTGCCGGTGTCACCGGCGGTCGCCCAGGACAAGCCGGCCGCGAAGGATTCCGCCGCCATCCAGGACTGCATCAAGGCCAAGACCGGCGCCAATTGGAATTGGGAGCATTGCATCGGCATCATTTCGGAAGTCTGCTCGAAAGACGAAGCTTCGATGGCGCCGTCGCAAGTCATCGCCTGCTACGCGCGCGAGCAGGCGGTGTGGGACGACATCCTCAACGACAGCTTCCGCCGCTTGCGCGAAGCGCTTGATGACGAGCAAACGCGCAAACTTCGCGACATGCAGCGCGCCTGGATCACATCGCGCGACCGCACCTGTGGCTTCATCTACGACTATTTCCAAGGCAGCATGGCGAACCCGATGATCGCGGCGTGCATGAGCCGCGCGACCGGGATGCAGGCATTGTTCCTGCTCGGCTTCGCCAATGACGTCGCAGAAAGAAAATGAAAGGCCGCGGTTTGCGATGAACGTGGTCGAGGCCAAGGGCTTCCGGATTCCGATCGTCGGTCTCGGCACCTGGGCGCTGCGCGGGCGCGATTGCGCGCGGCTGGTCGAACAGGCGATCCGCATCGGCTATCGCCACATCGACACCGCGCAGATGTACGACAACGAGGCCGAAGTGGGCGAGGGCGTGCGCGCTTCGGGCATGCGCGCCGAGGTGATGGTCACCACCAAGGTGCAGCCGACGCTGCTGGCGCCGCATGACCTCGAACGCTCGGTGAAGGAAAGTCTGGCGCGGCTGCGGCTCGACGCGATCGACTTATTGCTGATCCACTGGCCGAACCCGCGCGTGCCGCTGGCCGAGACGCTCGGCGCCATGGCCAAGATGAAGCGCGAGGGCTTCACCAAGCAGATCGGCGTGTCGAACTTCACGGTGGCGCTGCTCGCCGAGGCGAATAAGGTCACGAGCGAGCCGCTGGTCTGCAATCAGATCGAATGCCATCCCTATCTCGATCAGGACAAGGTGATCGCGGCCTGCCGGAAGGCCGGCATGGCGGTGGTGGCCTATAGTCCGATCGCGCGCGGCGGGGCGAAGGGCGACAAGCTGCTGGAGCGCATCGGCAAGGCCCATGGCAAGACCGCGGCGCAGGTGTGCCTGCGCTGGCTCACGCAGCAGGGCATCGTGGTGATCCCGCGCACCAGCAAGGTCGAACGGCTGAAGGAGAATTTCGCTATTCTGGATTTTGAATTGTCGGATGCGGAAATGAAGGAGATTGCTGGCCTTGCGCGCCGCGGCGGCCGCATCGTCGACTGGACCTGGTCGCCGAAGTGGGATTGAACGGTGGCATCCGACCTTAGCTCCGATCGCGCCCTCGTCCTGTTCTCCGGCGGGCAGGACTCCACCGTCTGCCTGGCCTGGGCGCTGGAGCGCTTCGCGCACGTGGAGACCGTCGGCTTCGACTACGGCCAGCGCCATGTGGTCGAGCTCGACTGTGCGTCCGCGCTTGCGCGAACGCTTGGCGGCGTTGAACGCGGACTGGAAAGCGCGGCTGGGCGAAGATCACATGGTCAAGCTCGACGCGCTCGCGGCCATTTCCGACACCGCGCTCACCCGCGAAACGGCGATCGAAATCGCCGACAGCGGATTGCCGACCACCTTCGTGCCCGGGCGCAATCTGATCTTCTTCTGCTTTGCCGGCGCGCTCGCCTATCGCCGCGGCGCCCGCCACATCGTCGCCGGCATGTGCGAGACCGACTATTCCGGCTATCCCGATTGCCGCGACGACACCGTGAAAGCCATGCAGGTCGCGCTCACGCTCGGCCTCGACAAGCGCGTCACCATCCATACCCCGCTGATGTGGATCGACAAGGCCGACACTTTCGCCATGGCCGAGGAGATCGGCGGCAGTGAGCTGCTCGACCTCATTGTCGAGGACACCCATAGCTGTTATCTGGGCGACCGCAGCAAGCGGCACGACTGGGGCTATGGCTGCGGCGCGTGCCCGGCCTGCCAATTGCGGGCGCAGGGGTTTGCCAAATTCATGGAACGACAGAAGAGCAAGAGACAATGAACGAAATAGAGAAACGGAAGAACATCGAAGGCTGGCTATTTCTGGTCCTGTTCTGCCTGACCATTCCGCTGGCCAACTGGATGATCGGCCATGTCGGCACCGTTTGCGTTCCCAATGGCCCCTGCCTGCTGCCGGTGGCGCCCGGCATCATGGCGCCGTCCGGCGTGCTGATGATCGGCGCGGCTCTGGTGCTGCGCGACCTGGTGCAACGGCGTCTGGGCGTCGAATTCGGCATCGGCGCGATCGTCGCCGGCGCCGCGCTGTCGGCGGCGCTTGCGCCGGCGTCGCTGGTGATCGCCTCGGCGGCCGCCTTCCTGCTGTCGGAATTCGCCGATTTCGCGGTCTATACGCCGCTCGCCCGCCGCCGCCTGGTGCTGGCGGTGGTGGCGTCGAGCCTGGTCGGGTTGGTCGTGGACTCGATCGTGTTCCTGTGGCTCGCCTTCGGCTCGCTCGAATTCCTGCTCGGCCAGATTGTCGGCAAGCTCTGGATGGTGCTGCTCGCCATTCCGTTCGTCGCCTATCTTCGCCGCCGCGACGAGCGGCTCGGCCTGAAAGCCGCGTAACATCGGCCAATGGGGACATCGATGACCTCCACGATCGAGACGCTTGCACAACGTCACCACCGGCACCATCACCACCATGCTGCTGAAGAAGGGCATCCGCCGCTCCTGGATGGCGGGCGCGATGCCGCTCGGCTTCTCCGGCAAGCGCGTGGTGGGGCCGGCCTTCACGCTGCGCTTCGTGCCGGTGCGCGAGGATCTGGCGACGCCGGAGAGCTGGTCGAAGCCGATCTCCACCCGCGGCGCCATCGAAGCCATGCCGGACAACTGCGTCGTGGTCGCCGACGCCATGGGCGTGACCGGCGCCGGCATCTTCGGCGACATCCTGTGCATGCGCATGGTCAAGCGCGGCGTCACCGCGCTGATCACCGACGGCGTGATGCGCGACAAGCACGGCGTTCTTGCCACCGGCCTGCCGGTCTGGTGCGCCGGCGTGGCGGCGCCGGCCTCGGTCAACCAGCTCACCTTCGTCGGCTGGAACGAGCCGATCGGCTGCGGCGGCTGCGCGATCTTTCCCGGCGACATCATCGTCGCCGACGACGACGGCGCGGTGGTGATCCCGCAGGCGCTGGCCGATTTCGTCGCGAGCGAAGGCGCCGAGCATGAACTGCTGGAAAGCTGGCTGGTGCAGGAAGTGGAGAAGGGGGCGAAGCTTCCCGGGCTCTATCCGCCCAATGACGAGAACAAGAAGCGCTACGAGGACTGGAAGAAGAAGCGTTGATGTTCTTCACTCTCTACAAGATCGTTGCATTTCTGGCGCTGCCGTCGAATTTGTTGTTCTTGCTCTGTGTCGCGGGCGCCGCGCTGATGGCCACGCGGTTCAAGCGCGCCGGCAGGCGGATGGTGATTTCAAGTCTTGTTCTACTGGCGGTCGCAGGTTTTTCGCCGATCGGCGGCGTGCTCGCCCATATGCTGGAGAGCCGCTTCCCGCCCTGGGATGCGACCCGCGGACCGCCGGACGGCATTGTCGTGCTGGGCGGCGCCATCTTACCGGGGCTCTCGCGCGATTACGGTGAGCCGGTGGTCGGTAGAGATGCAGGACGTGTGCTCGCGATTGCCAAGCTTGCGCGCGCTTTTCCGAATGCGCGTATCGTCTATTCCAGCGGCGACGCCAGCCTGTTTGCAAACGAAACGGCCGAGGCGGACTTCCTGTACCCGCTGCTCGACAGTTTCGGCATCCCGCGCACGCGCGTCGTGCTGGAATCGCGCTCCCGCAACACCGTTGAGAACGCGGTTTTCACGAAGGAGCTCGTGAAGCCGAAACCGGGCGAACGCTGGCTGCTGGTGACCTCGGCGCAACATATGCCGCGCGCCGTCGGCTGCTTCCGGCGTATCGGATTTCCCGTGGAGGCCTATCCGGTGGCGTGGCGCACCCGTTTGCGGGGCAGCCTGATGCCCGGGGCTGTTTTCGGTGGCGGGCTCACGCAATTCGATTTCGCCACCCACGAATGGATCGGTCTCATCGCCTATTGGCTGATGGGATGGACCAGCGAATTACTGCCGGGCCCGGCGTCTGGCCCTTGAGCCGCGGCGCGAGCCGAGCGGGCGTCACCTTCAGATTGTTGAAATTCCGCGGCGAAGGTAACCTTGGCCGGTCAAGGGCGATTCGTGCGCCCGAGTTCGCGTCGGCGTGCTCGCGCACCATTCAAGCGATGCTCTTTAGGGAGGATTCGCCCATGTCGCTCGACTTGCATTCCGCCTCGCCCGCAGAGCCGGCCGGTTATCAGCACATCGGGTTACGCGCGAACTGGAGCGAGCGGGTTGTCACCGCGGTTGCCGTCAGCATCGCGGTGCTGATCGTGGCGGTTGTCGCCGTCTTGATGGGGATGGCTTAAAGCTTATTGCTTAGCGCTTTGATCTTTTCCGGGCTGCTTCGCCCGCCGGAGCGGGCTTTGCGAAGGTCGGGATCATGCGCTAGGAGAAGCCATGCCGCAGACCATCACCACCGGATACAAAGCGCTGGTGGACGCCGCCGAACGCGAGATCGAGACGCTGCCGATCGAGGACGCGATCAAGCTCGCCGGCCGCGACGACACCGTGCTGGTCGATATCCGCGACGTGCGCGAATTGCAGCGCGAGGGCAAAGTGCCGGGCGCCTTTCACTGTCCGCGCGGCATGCTGGAATTCTGGATCGATCCGCAGAGCCCCTATCACAAGCCGGTGTTCGCGTTAGGACAAGACGCTTCGTGTTCTTCTGCGCCGCGGGCTGGCGCTCGGCGCTGGCGGCGCAGACCGCGCACCGCATGGGGCTCAAGCCCGTCGCCCATATCCAGGGCGGCTTCGGCGCCTGGAAGAAATCCGGCGGCCCGGTCGAGGCGCCGGAAGCCAAGCCGGGCGAGCCGAAGAAGGCTTGAGCCGTTCGCATGGCGCTGACGCTGATCATCGGCAACAAGAACTATTCGTCCTGGTCGCTGCGGCCATGGATCGCCATGAAGGTCGCCGGCATCGCCTTCGACGAGAAAGTGATCCCGCTCTACGAGCCCGGCAGCCGCGAACAGGTGCTGAAATATTCGCCGACCGGCAAAGTGCCGGTGCTGATCGACGGCGATCAGCACATCTGGGAATCGCTCGCCATTCTCGAACATCTGGCGGAGAAATTTCCCAAAGCGGGCCTCTGGCCGGCGGACGCTCGTGCGCGCAGCCATGCGCGCGCGGTGGCGGCCGAAATGCACGCCGGCTTCCAGCCGCTGCGGCGGAATTGTCCGATGAACCTGTGGCTGCCGCCGAAGCAGCGTCCGCAGCCGGATGAGGTGATGGGCGATGTGCGGCGCATCGATGCGTTATGGAGTGACTGCCGCGCGCGCTTCGGCAAAGATGGGCCATTCCTGTTCGGCGCCTTCGGCGCGGCCGACGCCATGTACGCGCCGGTGGTCGCGCGCCTGCACTCGTATTGTCTCGAAGTCGGCCCGGTGTCGCACGCCTATATGGACGCGGTGATGGCGCTGCCGGCCTGGAGCGAGTGGCGCGCAGCTGCGCTCAAGGAGCCGTGGGTGATGAAGGGCAACGAGCCGGACTGGCCGCTGGTGCGCGGCGTCTGATTTTCTTGCAAGCGGGTGGTGGTGCGCGCCCTCAGGATGAGGGCCTTTGCGAAGCCGCTTCGACCAGCTCCTCGATGAACGGCCGCTGCGCCGGCAGGATTTTGCGCCGTGCCGTCGCGACTTTGAAATAGGCAATGCGGTCGACCTCGGGAAAGCTTTTCCGCTTGCCGGAACGGGGCGGCCATTCCATCTCGAATTCATTGCTGGAAAATCCCGTCAGATCGAAATCGTGCTCGAGCGCGAAAGCATGCACGGTCTTCCCGCTCTTTTGCCGGACCGGCGTGAGCGGGATGAAGTCGCCGCTCGCGGTCAGCCCGGTTTCCTCGTTGAACTCGCGCTTGGCGCAAGCGAGCAGATCGCCGGATTCCACCGCACCCTTGGGGATCGACCAGGCACCTGCGTCTTTGGTGCGCCAATAGGGCCCGCCGGGATGGGCCAGCAGCAGCGCCAGGCCGCGCTTGCGGCGAAAGGCGAGGATGCCGGCGCTGACCTCGGATCGGTGCGACATTCTGAATCTGCTCGGGCCTGAACCCGAAGCCACCGGCCGCCTCACCACGGCCGCTCGACCGAATTGGTCACGTGCTCGCGGTCGGGCGAGGTGAAGCAGACGCCGACGCACAGATAGGGCAGGTCGGGATGCGGGTTATGCCCGCGGTGGAATTTGGCGATCGGCTCGGAATAGCAGTCGCCGGCCTTGGCCTTGACCAGCACGCCTTCCTGGAAATGCGCCTCGAACAGGCCCTGCAACGCCACGAAAAACGCCGCGCCGTTATGGCAATGCCAGTTGGTGTAGCCGCCCGGCACGATCTCGGCATTGTAGATCTGCACCTTCACCTGCGGGTCGCGCGGCAGCGAGCTGTAGAGCGCATCGAACAGCAGATTGCGGTGGAAGCCGTGGCCGGGCGGCACCAGGCCGTCGAGCTTGAGTTTCAGGTCCTTGTAGTCGGCTGAGTTTGGCGTCCATGGCTCTTCCTCCTGCCGGCGCAAAGCCTAGTACGCCGACATAGTCCAGGTGAAGAACCGAAAACGCCCATAACGAAAACCCGGCGCAGGCGCCGGGTTTTCCAGTTTCAGCGGTGGCGTGGTCCAACCGCCGTTAATCGTTGACGGCTTCCTTCACCGCGTCCTTGAAGCCGCCAATAGCGTTCTGCACCTTGCCGGCGATCTGCTGGGCCTTGCCTTCGGTTTCGAGCTTGGTATCGCCGGTCGCCTTGCCGGCGACTTCCTTCATTTTGCCCTTCGCCTGCTCGACGCTGCCTTGAATGCGATCTTTGTTCATTTTGAATGTCCTCATGGTGATTGTTGTGGGGATCGACAATATCAACGTTCGACCGTCCGCGAGCGTTCCATGCGTAACATGATGTGCTAGATATGCAAACAGCTCGTGCGCGCGGCACAGCGAGAAGCCCCGCGCCGGAAACGCTCCGGCACGGGGCTATCGTAACGTCACCGTCGCGTTATTGCTTCGAGCCGGTCGTGCCCTGGTTCGGATTCGGCGAACAGGTCTGCGAACTCGTGCTTGGCGTCCTTTCGCAGGCCGCCAGGCTCGCATACTTGCAGTTCAACGCGCCGCCGGAAGCGCTGGTGATGCAGAACTTGCCGGTGCCGGTCGCCTGCGTCGAGGTGCTTACTCATCGAGCTGGCTTTGTCCTGGCTCATCGGGCTCTGCGCGCTGGCAATCGATAGGCCGGCGATCAGCGCCGCGACGGCGGTAAGTGTGGTAAGCGTCTTCATTATTCGCCTCCTTGGAGGATGAATGCCGCGTGGCGGCACCGACGAACAACGGAGGCGCGCGGAACTATGTTCCGGGAACTCACGCAGTTTTGGAAAAAATTCCGGAACATGGCGGCAATGCGGCACGGCCGCGGCGGTTTTCCGCCACGGCCGTGCCGTTAGTGCTGCAAACGCGTCAGGCTTCGAGGATCGCGACGATCTCGTGCGTGCGCGGATCGATGACGACGATCTCGTCACCGACCAGGATGTAGTCGTAGCCGCGCCATTCCGGATAGATCACGATCACTTCCTGCGGCAGCGGGTAGAAATGGACGCTGTCGGGAACGCGGGTTCCGACGCGCACCGAGACATTCAGCTGCGCCGGCTCCACCTTCTGCTGCTTGATGATGGTGGTGATCTTGCTGCGCTGCTCGGTGGAGAGCTTGGCCGAGCCCGCGGCCGCGCCCTGGCCGGTGGTGCTGCCGTTTTTTGCGGTGGCTGGACTGGCTCGACTTGCCGCCACCGTTGGCGTCGGGTGAGGCCTTCGCCGCGGGTCCTTATCCATCGAGCCCTTGTCGGTTGCCCGCGGCTTATCGGCATCCGACGCCTTCGGCGCCTGACCGGTCGTCTCCGGCAGCTTCTTCGCGTCGGCCTTGTGTTCGCCGGGCTTCATGGCCGGCGCCACTTTTTCGGCCGGCGCGCTTTGCTGCGCCGCCGGAGCGCGCGCCGGCGCCTCGTTCTTTCTTCAGGTCTTGAGCGGACGCGGCGGCAGTGCCTAGCAGCACCACGGCCGCCGTCGGTCGATAACAATCGTACGTTCCTCATGGGTATCTCCTCTGGATACCCCCCGACGCTTACGTTTGTCGTTTACAGGAAGGAAACGCCGGCGGGCCGCGTCTGTTCCGCAATCCATGTGGGACTTGCTTCAAAGTTCCCGCGCCATTGCCTTCCGCATTCCGCCAAGGCACCCTCGCCGCGCCAGGGGAGGCGACCTTGGCGATTCTCGCATCGTCCATCGACAAGAATTCGGCCGAATTTCGCGCCAATGCCGAGCGCATGCGCGCGCTGACCGCCGAATTGCAGGCGCGCCGCGCCGAGGCTGCGTTGGGCGGGTCGGAGAAGGCGCGCGAACGGCATGTGGCGCGCGGCAAGCTTCTTCCCCGCGAACGAGTGATGAACCTGATCGATCCCGGCTCGCCGTTCCTGGAACTGTCGCCGCTCGCCGCCAACGGCATGTATGACGACGACATCCACGCCGCCGGCATCATCACCGGCATCGGCCGCATCGAAGGGCGCGAATGCGTGATTGTCGCCAACGACGCCACCATCAAGGGCGGCAGCTACTATCCGATGACGGTGAAGAAGCATCTGCGCGCGCAGGAGATCGCGCGCGAGAACCGGCTGCCCTGCATCTATCTGGTCGATAGCGGCGGCGCCAATCTGCCGCACCAGACCGAAGTGTTTCCCGACCGCGAGCATTTCGGCCGCATCTTCTACAACCAGGCGACGCTCTCGAGCCTGCGTATTCCGCAGATCGCCGTGGTGATGGGCTCCTGCACCGCCGGCGGCGCCTACGTGCCGGCGATGTCGGACGAGACCATCATCGTGAAGAACCAGGGCACCATCTTTCTCGGCGGCCCGCCGCTGGTGAAGGCGGCGACCGGCGAGGTGGTGAGCGCCGAGGATCTGGGCGGCGCCGACGTGCATGCGCGCAAGTCCGGCGTCGCCGATCACTACGCGCAGGACGATCATCACGCCCTGAGCATCGCGCGCCGCATCGTCGCCAACCTGAACACCAAGAAGACCGTGGACATTCCGCTGATCGCGTCGCGCGAGCCGGCGCTCGACACCGCCGAGCTCGACGGCATCGTGCCGGTGGACCTGAAGAAGCAATACGACGTGCGCGAGGTGATCGCGCGCCTGGTCGACGCCTCCGAGTTCGACGAGTTCAAGGCGCTCTATGGCACCACGCTGGTCACCGGCTTTGCGCACATCCACGGCATGCCGGTCGGCATCCTCGGCAATAACGGCATTCTGTTTTCGGAAAGCGCGCTCAAGGCCGCGCATTTCATCGAACTGTGCTGCCAGCGCCGCATCCCGCTGCTGTTTCTGCAGAACATCGTCGGCTTCATGGTCGGGCGGCAAGTCGAGGCCGGCGGCATCGCCAAGGACGGCGCCAAGATGGTGACGGCGGTGGCCTGCGCGCAGGTGCCGAAGATCACCGTGATCGTCGGCGGCTCCTACGGCGCCGGCAATTACGGCATGTGCGGGCGCGCCTACGGGCCGCGCTTCCTGTTCATGTGGCCGAACGCGCGCATCTCGGTGATGGGCGGCGAGCAGGCGGCCTCCGTGCTCGCCACCGTCAAGCGCGACAATATCGAAGCCGGCGGCGCCAAGTGGTCGGAGGTCGAGGAGGAGGAATTCAAGGCGCCGCTGCGCGAGCAGTTCGAGACCGAGGGCAATCCCTATTACGCCACCGCGCGGCTGTGGGACGACGGCATCATCGCGCCGTCGCGAGACGCGCCGCGTGCTGGCGTTGGCGTTTCAGCGCGGCGCTCAATGCGCCGGTGCCGGAGACGAAGTTCGGGGTGTTCAGGATGTGAAGGCTGTCCGTCCGTGATATTGTCAACCGCGGTCGGAATTATGATCTGGCCATTCGAGGGCCGCCGATAGGCAATACCATGACAGCGTCTCGCGTCTTTGCGGTTGCGATCCTCGTTGCGTATTGGCCGCGTCGCCCGCCCGCGCCGCCATCGAGCTCGATCCGGGGATGTGGCAGGACACCGAAACCGGCAGGAAGACGGCAAGCCGGTGAAGCCCGAAGTCACCACCGACTGCATGACGCCGGAGGAGGCCAAGGATCCGGTGAAGTCGCTGTCGGTGATGAAGGACACCGGCGGCACAATGCAAGAAGCTCGACGTCAAGGAAAACGGCAACGTCGTGTCGATCGAGATGCAATGCGGCGACCCGAAGGAAATGTCGATCGATCTGAGCGGCACCTACACCTTCCTCGACCGCCGGCATTACACCGGCACGATGAAATCGACAGTGATCCTCGCCGGCAAAGCCATGACCGCCAACAAGACCGTCGATTCGAAATGGATCGGGCCGTGCAAGAAGTGACGGGGCCGGATCGATCGGAATGAATTACAAATCCGCCCTCATTGTCGGCGCAGGCTCCGGGCTCTCGGCTTCGCTGGCGCGCGCTTTCGCCAAGGCCGGCATGAGCGTCGCGCTGGCCGCGCGCTCGACCGACAAGCTTGCCGAGCTGGCGAAGGAAACGGGCGCCAAAACCTATCCCTGCGACGCGACCCAGCGCGCCCAGGTCGAAAAGCTGTTCACCGATCTCGATGCAGCGAGGCGCGCCCGATGTCGTGGTCTACAACGCCAGCTACCGCACGCGCGGGCCGCTGATCGATCTCGATCCGGCCGAGGTGGCAAAAGTCGATCGAGGTCTCGGCCTTCGGCGGCTTCCTGGTGGCGCAGGCGGCGGTGCGGCGCATGCTGCCGCGTAGCCATGGCGCGATCCTGTTCACCGGGGCGTCGGCCAGCGTGAAGGGCTATGCGCAGTCGGCGCCGTTCGCCATGGCCAAGTTCGCGCTGCGCGGCCTGGCGCAGAGCATGGCGCGCGAATTGTCGCCGCAGGGCATCCACGTCGCGCATTTTGTGATCGACGGCGGCATCAGGAGCGCGCGCCGCGCCGAGCCGCCTGACTAGCCCGGATTCGCTGCTCGATCCCGACGGCCATCGCCGCAGAGCTACCTGCATGTGCTGCAGCAGCCGCGCAGCGCCTGGACCGCAGGAACTCGAGCTGCGGCCGTGGGTGGAGAAGTTCTAGGCTGGGCTCACCGCCCGAGCATGCCGGTGACCGTGTCCCAGTTCACGAACGCCTGCGGCGGGCCGAAGCGCACCCAGTTTTTGTCGTGCACATAGGCGGAGCCGAGCAGCAGCGCCGCGCCAACGATCATGCCTGCAATGAAATGCATAAAGTGCCTCCCGAATCGCAGCGGGGTCTCCCGCCGCGCCAATATAGTCTTATATTGTGTTTCGGCTAATTGTGCTTCGGCGATGCCCGGCGGCGGCAATACCAAGCGCTCGCTTTTGGCGAGGGTGAGCCTGATGGTGACGCGGGCTTTTGCCGCCGCCGGCCGCCGAAATTAGACCAATTCCAATGTTGTTTCCGTGTCTTGCATTGCGCCGCGCGCGGTGACAGGGATTTAAGCAGCGCGCCGCCGCTCTTTACACGCGCGCAAAGCGAGGCCCGCCATGCACTGTCGAACCATCGCCGCCGCGCTCGTTTGTCTGTCGTGGCCGCTCGCGAGCCAGGCGCAAGCGCCCGCCACGCCGCCTGCATCGGCCGCCGTGCCGCAGCCGCGGCCGCGCCCAAGACCTACGTCCCCGGCCTCGAGCAATTCATGAGTGTGATCCAGAACGAGCACGCCAAGCTCTGGTACGCCGGGTCGGCGCGCAACTGGGAGCTGGCCGCCTACCAACTTGGCGAGATCAAGGAAGTGATGTCGGACGTGCAGGACTTCGTGCCGACCTTCAAGAACCTTCCGCTCGCGCAGATGCTCGACGCGGTCATCACCGGGGCGATCGCCGAACTCGAGAAGGCGGTCGACGCCAAGGATTTCGCGAAATTCTCCGCCGGCTACGGCAAGCTCACCGAGACCTGCAATGCCTGTCATCAGGCGACCGACAACGGCTTCGTCGTCATCCAGCGGCCGGCGCAGGGCGGCTTCCCCAACCAGAACTTTGCGCCGCGGAAATAACGCGGCTGTGATGGCTCGATTCATAGTCGGTTTACCGTTCGCCCCTAGTTTGCCGCGCGTGGGGGCGTGTGCGTCATGATTTCCGTCGTCAACGGCTACGTCTGCAACAGTTCATGCGACGTGGAAGTCGGCGAAGAAGGGCAAGGACCCGAGCGCTCCGCCCGGATCGCCGCCCGGCACATCCAGCAAGACCGATAAGACCTCCGGCATCGACCAGCAGCCGGTGACCGTGCTCGACGGCGCGCTCAAGCAGCTTTCGAGCGCAAACACCGTCACCGCGGCCAGCGCGTCCCAGCCCGCCGGCGCCGATGTTCAGCAGCCGTCCGTGAACCTGTTGGCCTAACGTCCGCGCTTGCGCGCTGCGGTGACACGGCTGACCGCTGCGTGCTAAATGCGACCCGCATGACCAGCCCGGACGATCTCAAACAG
This sequence comes from uncultured Alphaproteobacteria bacterium, assembly GCA_963781875.1. GTDB lineage: Bacteria > Pseudomonadota > Alphaproteobacteria > Rhizobiales > Xanthobacteraceae > Pseudolabrys. The sequence goes on along the minus strand of CAWAHP010000001.1, from coordinate 150,929 downwards.
CTCGCACCCACCGGAAAACTGCGCGGCGGCGTCGTTGTCTCGCCGGCGGCCTCCGCCTTTTTCGCCATCAAGGACGGCAAGGGCGAGGTGCGCGGCGTCACCGTCGATCTGGTGCGCGGCTTTGCCGAGACGCTGAAGCTGCCGCTGGCGCTGCAGGTCTACGACAATTCCGGCCAGGTGACCGATGCGGTCGCCAAAGGCGACTGCGATGTCGCCTTCATGCCGCACGACGCCGAGCGGGCGAAGAAAGTCGATTTCGGCCCGGCCTATTATTTCATTGCGAGCACCTATCTGGTGCCGGCCGGCTCCAAGATCCAAAGCATCGACGAGGTCAACCGGCCGGGCGTGCGCATCGTCGCCATCTCCAACACCACCACCGTGCGCAGCGCGCAGCGCACCGCGCCCAATGCCGCGGTCGAGGAAGTGCCGAGCGTCGAGCAGATGACCGAGATGGCGCGCACGGGAAAGGGCGACGCCTTCGCGCTGTCGCATGACTCGTTCGCCGGCCTCTTGCCGAAGCTGCCGGGTGCGCGCGTGCTGGCAGGGAATTTCCAGCAGACCGGCATCGCGGTGGCGGTGCCGAAGAACCGGCCGGCGGCGCTCAAGATTGTGAGTGGCCTGATTGAAGACGCCAAGAAATCCGGTCTGGTGCGGCGCGCGCTCGACCGCGCCGGTTTCAAAGACGCCGAAGTGGCGCCGCCCGCCTAACTCGTGCGCGCCGTCCAGCGCCGAATGCCCGCTACTGCAAGATAGAGCAGGGCCGCGCCCGCCAGCGCCCAGCACAGCGTTGGCGTCCATTGCAACGCCGCCTTGAACGCCGCGTCGCCGCTGATCCCGGTCGCCACCGTTGCCATGCGCGCAAACGTCGCCAGCGCCAGCGCGGAGAACAGCAGCCCGGACATGCGGCCTTCGCCGCCGTTCTCGCCGATCGCAAATGCGACCGTGAACGCGCTCATCAGGATGGCGCCCCAGGCGGCGCCGGCGAAGCCTTGCGCCACCACCAGCAGCCCGAGGCCTTGCGCGGCATGGGCGCCGAGAATGGCGAGCGCACCGATCAGTCCAGCGGCGCCCATCACCGTATAGCCGCCGAGGCGGTTGGTGATCACGCTGGCCGGGAACATCGAAATGTTGAAGCCAATCCAGAACACCGGCATCAGCCATTGCAGTTCGTCCGGCTTGGCGAAGCGCAGGAACAACGGCGCGCTGTCGAGCGCAAAATGCATCTGATAGCCGAGTGCGAGCACGATCATGCCGAGCGCGAACACGATCGCCGGCGTCGTCATGGTGCCGAAGCTGCGCACCGGCGGGCTCTGCGGGCTTAGGATGCGGCGCTTTCGCCAGCATGCGTTCGGCGGAGATCATGCCGAGGGTGGTGAGCACCAGCACGATGCTGGCGACCGCGAACGGCACACGCGGATCGACGTCGCGCAGAGTGATGGCGAGATAGGGGGCCATGGCGCCCGCGATGCCGTAACCCAGCATCGCCAGGCTCGACAGATAGGGGATCGACGGCTTGGCGGCATATTTACCGAGCAGCATCAGCGGCGGCGCGCGCAATGCCGACGAGGTGATGGTCCATATAAGGGTCATGCCGATCAGCAGCGGCGCGCCCGCCGCCGCCACGAAGGGCAGCGCGATGAACGCGGCGCAGGACAATGCGGTCGCGGCCGCCACCCAGACGCCGAGCCGGCCGAGCACGCGCGTCACCTTGTCGGCGGCGATGCCGGTCGCGAAATCGCAGACCGTGAAGATCGCCTGATCGAGCATCAGCAGCAGGATCACCGCCCGGGGGGCGAGGCCTGCGCTGGCGGCGAGCTTGGGCAAATAGATCGCATAGACTGTCCAGCACAGCGTGAAGAACAGCTGGAGGGCCGCGAGATACCAGGCGAAGCGGTGCGATACGGCGCTCATCGTTGGTCCCTCAGATTGTCACGATCACATTGCCGATGGTGCCTTTTTCCACCGCCTCGTGGGCGGCGACGGTGTCGGCCAGGGGATAAGTCGGCTGCGCGACCCGGTGGCTCAGCGCGCCCTGTTCGAGCGCGCGATTGATCGCGGTGACGGCGCGTTCGCGCTCGGCGGCATCGAGCTCGTAGACCAGGAAGAATTGCAGCCGGATCGAATTGGTCAGGCAGAAAAAAGCCGGCAGCGTCGCTTCCGCCGCGCCGGTGCCGTAGATGATGACGCTGCCTTTCGGCCGCAGCACCGTCGGCAGCAATTTGGCGTTGGCGGCGAGATCCATCTCGATCACCGCGTCGACGCCGCGCTTGTCCGTGATTTCCATCACCCGCTCGCCGACATTCTCGCGTTTGTAGTCGATGGTGTGGTCGGCGCCGGCCTCGCGCGCGGCCTTGGCCTTGTCGGGCGAGGAAACGGTGGTGATGACGGTCGCGCCCTGCGCCTTGGCGAACTGGATGACGTATTGGCTGACGGCGCCGGCGCCGCCGGCAACCAGCAAGGTGGTGCCCTTGGCCGCATGGGCGAGCGTGACGGCGTGGAACGCGGTCATGGCCGGGATGCCGAGGCAGGCGCCGGCCTCGAAGCTCACTTTGTCCGGCAGCTTCACCGCCTGCGCGGCGGGCAGCGCGATGTATTCGGCGGCCGTGCCGAAGGCGCGCTTCCACTGGCCGTTCCAGACCCAGACCCGCTCGCCGATGCGCGACTTGGCCACGCCGTCGCCGACCTGATCGATCACGCCGGCGCCGTCGCTGTGCGGGATCACGCGCGGCCAGGCGATCTTGCGGGTGGCGCCTTGGCGCGATTTGACGTCGGACGGGTTGACGCCGGAGGCGGCGAGCTTGACGCGCACCTCGCCGGGGCCGGCTTGCGGCGTGTCGACCTCGCCGACGCGCAGCACCTCGCGCGCCGAGCCGTTGCGCTCGTAATAGGCCGCTCGCATGCGCCACCCCCCGGTCTCGAGGTGGCACGATAGCATGCTGCAGCGCTAGGGAAATCGGGTGCCGGACTTGGAATCCAAGCTCGCGCGCTCGATAGATCGCACAATGCGGATGTCAGGAGGCAGCCGGCCGAGTGATCGGCCGGTCCGGGCTCAAATGCCTCGCAGCGGCGTCAGCCGGCCAGGCGGTTCCATTCGGAGCGGGCGCGCTCGGTGAGGTGCTCCCACTTGACGCTGACGATATCCCAATTGACCAGCGGCCGTTGCGCGCTCGCCGGGGCGTTCACGGCATCGAGCGCGTTGTGGGAGTCGTAGAGATAGGCGGCGCCGACGGTCAGAAAGGCGCCGAGAATGATTCCAAGCAGGACTCGCATGATGAACCTCCACGTTCCCCGCATCAGAACGCGGCTATTGCAGGTAAGGTTCCACGCATGCCGACAGCATGGCGGCAGCATTTTGGCGTCCGGCGGGCGTGCTCTGGGCAGCACTGTCACGACCGCCGGCAAGGTCCGAAGCCAGTATTATAACCTATTGAAAAGACTAAGTGTTCCGCCCTAAAAAACTTCGCCCGCAGATAAAATTTGCTGCTATATTGAGGCCATGAGCAGACATTCAGCAAAAACCGCCCGGCGGTCCACCAAAACCGCCCGGCGAACCGTCAAAAAGAGCGCCAAGACGTCGCCAAGAGCGCTCGTAACGCCGACAAAAAGGCGGCCAAATCGGCGCGCAACCCGGTCGGCAAGGCGACCCGTACCGCGCGCGTGCGCGCCGCTGCGGGCGCCGAGTGCGGCGTCCAAGGTGATCGTCGAAGATGATCCGCACCGCGAGCCCGCCGATGCAGCCGATGGCGCGCGCACGAAATCCCGATCAAGACCCACAAATACCAGGTCGGCGAGGTGGTCTATTACACCTCGCCGACCTTCGGCCGCGCCGCCGCCACCGGCAGCTATACCGTGGTCAAGCTGCTGCCGTCGGAAGGCGACGACTACCAGTACCGGATCAAGAGTTCCGGCGAGGCCTTCGAGCGCGTGGCCAAGGAAAGCCAGCTCGACAAGACTGAGCGCGTGATCCCGAAAAAGCCTGCCCCGGACTTGATCCGGGCTGGGTACCGGTTTTCGGGAAATATCATGCGCACGCAAAAGAGCAGGGTATCTCCGCTCACCCGGCGCGATTTCATCTCCGCCATCGACTATGATGCGCGCGGCGAATTGCCGTGTGGGAGGAGCGCATGCCGATCTACATCACCCAGGGCCGCTACACCCGGGACGCCATCAAGGGCATGATCATCAAGCCGGAGGACCGCGCCGACGCGGTCTCGCGCCTGCTGTCGAAGGCCGGCGGCCGGCTGATCGGCTACTATCTCACCTTCGGCGAATACGATTTCCTCTCCATCGCCGAAGTGCCGAACGACACCCAGATGGCCGCGGTGCTGCTGGCGGCCGGCAGCGGCGGCGGCGTCACCGATCTGAAGACCACCGTGGCGATGACCTCGGTGGAGGCCAAGGGCGCCTTCGCCGCGGCGAGCGATCTGGCGCCCGGCTTCAAGTCGGCCGGAGGCGCGTGAGCGAAGGCAGCAAGGAATAAACAAGAGCGTCGCAGCGTTAGCATCAGCCTGAACAAAAGCATCTTGGGAGGATTCATGCTCAAATTCCTGCGTTTGTTTGCATTCGCTGTTGCCGCTGCTGCTGGCGCTGCCGGCCTCGGCGCAGACCTATCCGAGCCGCACCGTCAAAATGATCGTTCCGTTCGGCGCCGGCGGTCCGGCCGACGTCTATGCCCGCGTGCTCGCCCAGCATCTGTCGGAGGAAACCAAGCAGTCCTTCGTGGTCGAGGATCGCCCGGGCGCCGGCTCGATCATCGGCACCGACGCGGTCGCGAAATCCGCGCCCGACGGCTACACGCTGCTGGTGATGTCGAACACCCACACCACCAACGAGTCGCTGCTGCCGAACAAGCCGTTCCAGCTGATGCGCGACTTCGTGCCGGTGGCGACCATCAACTATTCCGACCTGCTGATGGTGGTGCACCCGCGGTCCCGGCCAAGACCGTGAAGGAATTCATCGATCTGGCGAAGAAGGATCCGGGCAAGCTCAATTACGCCTCGTCCGGTCCGGGCACGCCCTATCACATGGCCGGCGAGCTGTTCAAAGCCATGAGCGGCACCGACATCGTGCATGTTCCGCACAAGGCCTCGGGCGACGCGCGCAACAGCGTGCTGTCCGGCACCGTGCAGATGATGTTCGACGCCGTCACCACCATGTCGGAGCTCGCCAAGGCCGGGCAGGTGCGCGCGCTCGGCACCACCGGCGTCGAAGCGTTCGGAACTCACGCCCGATCTGCCGACCATCGCCGAGACCGTCCCCGGCTATGAGGCGACCATCTGGCTCGGCGTGATGGCGCCGAAGGGCACGCCGAAGGACGTGATCACCTTCCTCAACACCTCGATCAACAAGGTGATCAACCTTCCCGACGTGAAGGAGGCCTGGCTCAAGCAGGGCGCCATTCCGCTGGTGAAGACGCCGGAGGAGTTCGACGCCTATTTGCGCAAGGACATCGAGAAGTGGGCCGAAGTGGTGAAGGTCTCGGGCGCGAAGGTGCAATAATCGGAGGCCTATGCCGACTATCGATGGCTCGTCGATAAACGGGCTGCTGTCCACGCCGCTGATGTTGCCGGCTTCGGTTGCCGGCGCGCTGGTGGCGTTGTTCATCGTGCTCGCGGTGTTGGCGCTGCGCCGCGCCGGCGGGATGCCGCGTCTGTTGCTGCCGGTCGGGGCACTGGTGATCGGTGTGCTGGCGGTTGTCGGCGTGCTCAATCGTCTCGCGCTTGATGACCGGGCGGCGGAGCGGCGCGCGCTGCTGCAACGCAACGCCGAGCTCAATCGCAGCGCGGTCGCGCCCGGCTCGATGCTGGCCTGTCTCGACGGCGGCGCCGGCGAGACCATCGAGAATGCCTGCGAGAAGGCGGTGTTCGCGGATCCGCAAAGTGCCGCCGCCGCGGTCGCCTATATCGGCGCGCGGCTCAGTGCTGCTCAGGGACGCCGTCGAATTCGCGCAGCGCGGCGATGGCGAGCTGATCGAGGCGTTTGCCGCCGGCCGCCGCGCCATCGAACTCGACCGCTTCGGCATCGCCGCCCATGTGCTGGCCTTTCGCGACGGCTGCACCGCCGAGCGCTGCGCCGCCTTCGCACTGCTGCGCGACAGCGGGGTGGTCAAGGCCAATTTGCGGGTGCATGCGTTCGACACTTACGTCGCGCGCTATGCGAATGCCTGGAACAAATCCGAACCGGTGGCCGAGAAAAAGCCGGCCGCCGCGGCCCCGGCGCCGGTCGCCAGCGCGCCGCTGCCGGCCACCGCCAAACAGCCGGTCTCGAGCCGCTACGATTTCCCCTCGTCCGCGTCGATCCCGCCGGTGAGCATCATGAATGCCGAGCCGCCGCTGCCGAAGGATCCGGCCGCCGACGCGGACGCGGCCCCTGGCGCTGAGGCGGCGGCGCCTCCGCCTAAGGTTCCGGTGCCGCCCAAACGTCCGCAATCTCAGGCGGCCACCCCGCCGGCGCGGTAATATCGGTTCCGCCATGTTCGCATCCGTCCTGATCGCCAATCGCGGCGAGATCGCCTGCCGCATCGCCCGCACCGCCAAGCGGCTCGGCCTGCGCACCATCGCGGTCTATTCCGACGCCGACAGCACCGCGTTGCATGTGCGGCTGTGCGACGAGGCGCTTGGCATCGGGCCTGCGCCGGCGGCGCTTAGTTATTTGTCGATCGAAAAACTGATCGCCGCCGCACGCGCGTCACGCGCGGACTGCATCCATCCCGGCTACGGCTTTCTCTCGGAGAACGCCGACTTCGCGCAAGCCTGTCTCAGCGCCGGCATTGCCTTCGTCGGCCCGCCGCCGGCCGCGATCCGCGCCATGGGCCTGAAGGACCGCGCCAAGGCGCTGATGGAAAAGGCCGGCGTTCCGGTGGTGCCGGGCTATCACGGCGACCTGCAGGACCCGAAATTCCTGCAACGCAAAGCCTACGAGATCGGCTATCCGCTGCTGATCAAGGCGATGGCTGGCGGCGGCGGCAAGGGCATGCGGAAAGTGGATCGCCATGCCGATTTCGATGCGGCGCTGGCGGCGGCGATGCGCGAGGCAAAATCGGCGTTCGGCGACGAGCGCGTGCTGATCGAGAAATATGTCAACTGCCCGCGCCATATCGAGATGCAGATTTTCGCCGACAGCCACGGCAACGCCATCCATCTCAACGAGCGCGATTGTTCGCTGCAGCGCCGCCACCAGAAGGTGATCGAGGAAGCGCCTGCGCCGGGCATGAGCGCGCCGCTGCGCGCGACCATGGGCGAAGCCGCGGTCGCGGCTGCGAAAGCCGCGGGCTATGTCGGCGCCGGTACGGTTGAATTCATCGCCGACGGCGCCAACGGTCTCAAAGAAGGCGCGTTCTGGTTCATGGAGATGAACACGCGGCTGCAGGTCGAGCATCCGGTCACCGAAGCGGTCACCGGCCTCGATCTGGTGGAATGGCAATTCCGCATCGCTGCGGGCGAAAAGCTGCCGCTCACGCAGGCGCAGGTGCCGCTCAATGGCCACGCGGTGGAGGCGCGGCTTTATGCCGAAGATCCCGAGCGCGGATTTTTGCCGTCGACCGGCAGACTGATCGCGCTGGAATTACCGGCGGGCGAGGGGATACGCGTCGATACCGGCGTCGAAGCCGGCGACGAGGTCACGCCGTTCTACGATCCGATGATTGCCAAGCTGATCGCCCACGGCAAAACGCGCGAGGCAGCGCTCGATCGGCTCGCGGACGCGCTCGACAAAACAATCGTCATCGGCCCGCGCAGCAATGCCGGCTTTCTGGCCGCGCTCTGCCGCGCGCCCGCCTTCCGCGATGGCGATTTCGACACCGGCTTCATCGACCGCAATCTCGCTGGCCTCGGCGCCGCACCGCAGGGCCTCGACCGCGCCGCCGTCGCGCTTGGCTGCGCAACGATTGCTGGCGCGCGAAAGCGCGCGCATCGCTGCGGCAATCGAGCGCGAACCGGACGAGGCAGCCTCGCCCTGGGACGCCGCCGACGCCTACCAATTGTCCGGCGCGCGCCGGCTGGCGCTGCCGATCCTCGCCGACGGCGAAAATGTGGTGGCGGAGGTCGGTGCAGGGGCCGGGCGGGCCGGCGGTGTCGGTCGATGGCACTGCGCCCGCCAACGACGCGGTGGCGGTCGAGACGGCGGATGCGGTCTATGTGCTGCGCCGCGGCCGCCAGACCAAGGTTTCGCTGCGCGATCTCGCGCTCGACGAGGCTGGGGATGATGGCGCTGGCGGGCTTGTGCGCGCGCCGATGCATGGCAAGGTGTTGGCGCTGCTGGTGGCGAAGGGGGCACGCGTGACGCGCGGCCAGCGTCTCGCCATCATCGAGGCGATGAAGATGGAACACACGCTGGTGGCGCCGATCGATGGGACTGGTCGCCGAAATCGCGGTGGCCAAGGACGCGCAGGTGGCCGAGGGCGCCAAGGTGATGCTGATCGAACAAACGAAAGAGTAAGTTGGACGCGCATGATCCCGAAAAGTGGGAACCGGTTTTCGGACAAGATCATGCGCAAATGGAAATAAGCAATGCCTTTGCATTTAATCAAGCTATCCGTCGGAACCGAGTCCGTCGCCGACCTCGAGGATTGGATCCAGCAGAAGCTGAAAGCGCAGAAGAAGCGCGGCAAGAAGCCCGAGCGCATCCACACCACCCGCATGGTGCCGAAGCGCGCCGAGGAGTTGACCTCCGGCGGCTCGATCTTTTGGGTGATCCGCGGCCAGATCATGTGCCGCGAGCGCATCCTCGACATCCGGCCGTTCACCGACAAGGACGGCATCCACCGTTGCCGGCTGGTGCTCGACCCGAAATGCGTGCTGGTCGAGCCGCGCCCGCGCAGCGCGTTCCAGGGCTGGCGCTATCTCGAGGACCGTGAGGCGCCGCGCGATCTGTCACGCGCAGCACCTGGCGCCGCGCGCATGCCGGAGCAGATGCGGCGCGAATTGCGTGAGCTGGGGCTGCTCTAGGTTCGAACGTCCGGCCGGATCGCATAAGATTACCGTATACCGCGCTCGGTCCATGGCACGAAGAAGCGACGCTGCGGCACAGCCCGACAACAGGTTCAGCTATGGCAGCAGCTACTGATTCTGCGACGCATCCCTGTTGCGGCGGCTATTCCCGCCAGCGCGGCCCGGGGTTCTTGCCTTCCAGATAATCCTTCATCCGGTACATTAGCTCGCCCCAGGTCGAATTGCAGGACGCGCAGAAATCGCTGTACGATTTCCAGCCGCCGTGGGTGAAACGAAGCACCGACGCGCCGTTCTCTTCCGCGATCGTCCAAGTGAGCCGCGTACCATCCCATTCCGGGTGGTCGCCATAGCAGCTCCACACCACGCGCTTGCCCGGCACCAGTTCGTCGATTTTCATGCGAAACGTCATGCCGCGCTTTTCGAAGCCGAACTCGGCCTTGCCGCCGGCTTTTTCGTCGGCGCGCGTGTCGGCGGTCCACCAGCCTTTAAGACCTTTCTCGGTCGCCAGCGCGGCATAGACTTTGTCGGGCGTGGTATTGATCGGTATCTGATGCTTGAATTCCGCCACGGTTCCTCTGCCTCTTCCTGATGCGGTGACGAGCTGGATTGGCCTTGCGGGCAACCGCGCGGCCGTAGGAATTGCGCACTCTGATATTAGCCGTCAAGTATCCGCGTTTTTTGCGTGCGGCCGCGGGCAGCGCCGTAGATATTCGATTTCAAGGTGACGCGCGCGATCATGGTTTGCTAAAGTGGCCTGCCAAGCGCGGCATGGGCCCCGGTGAAGGATGACAACCCCATGAACTACTCGACCGATTTCAAGTCGATCAAGGACCAGGTCTCAGCGCAGGAATGGCAGACGCGCCTCGATCTCGCCGCCTGCTACCGGCTGGTCGACAAATACGGAATGACCGATCTGATCTACAACCACATCACCGCGCGCATCCCCGGCAGCAAGGATCATCTGCTGCTCAATCTCTATGGTCTGCTCTACAAGGAAATCACCGCCTCGAGCCTGGTGAAAATCAGCGTGGAGGGCGACATCATCTGGAAGCCCGACACTGACTACGGCATCAACAAATCCGGCTACGTGATCCACGGGGCGATTCACAAGGCGCGTCCCGACGTCGCCTGCGTCTTGCACACCCATACCCGCGCCGGCATGGCCGTCGCGGCCATGAAATGCGGGCTCTTGCCCTTATCGCAGACCGCGATCCGCTTCGTCGGCCACATCGGCTATCATGACTACGAAGGGCCGGCGGTCGAACTCGACGAGCGCGAACGGCTGGTGCGCGATCTCGGGCCGCACGATGCCATGATCATGTACAATCACGGCCTGCTCACCTGCGGGCCGACCATTCAGCAGGCGTTCAACACCATGTATCAACTCGAGCTGTCGTGCCGCTCGCAGGTCGATACCATGGCGGCGCGCACCGAACTCACCATGCCGGGCGAGAACGTGCTGGCGCATACCGCGCATCTTTATCAGCCGGGCACGCGGCGCCCTTATGGCGTGCTGGAATGGCCCGCCATGCTGCGCCTGCTTGAAGCCGAGCAGAAGAACACGGATTATCCGCCGTACTGGCACTGAACGTTTTCTCCGGAGGAAACTCATGTCGAACTTGCTGTCGCGATTGACCAAGGCCGCGGCCTTGCTGCTGGCGCTCGCATCCGCCGCCACTGCCGCCGACTATCCGAACCGGCCGGTGCGGCTGATCATTCCGTTCCCGCCGGGCGGCAGCAACGATGTCGTCGGCCGCATGGTCGCCGCCCAGCTCAGCCTGAAACTGGGCCAGCAGGTCTTCGTCGACAATCGCGGCGGGGCCGGCGGCCTGATCGGGACCGAGGCCTGCGCCACCGCGGCGCCGGACGGCTACACGCTCTGCATCGTATCGATCGCGCACGCGGTCAATCCGGCGCTGCATCAAAAGCTCAATTTCGATCCGATCAAATCCTTCACGCCGATTGCCATTCTGGCGACCGGGCCGAACGTGCTCGCGATCAATCCGACGCTGCCGGTCAAGTCGGTGAAGGAACTGATCGCGCTGGCCAAGCAGAAGCCCGGCGAACTCAACTACGCCTCGGCCGGCGTCGGCAGCTTCCAGCATCTCGGCGCTGAATTGTTCAAGCTCATGGCCGGGGTCGACATCGTGCACGTGCCGTACAAGGGCGGCGGCCCGGCGATGCAGGACGTGATCAGCGGGCACGTGAAGATCATGTTCAGTTCGCTGATCCAGACCACGCCCTTTATTCAATCCGGCCAGCTCAAGGCGCTGGGGACGGGGGGCGCCAAGCGCAGTGCGGTTCTGCCGGACGTGCCGACGATCGCGGAAGCCGGCGTCCCCGGCTACGTGGCCGACAACTGGTGGGGCATTGCGGCGCCCGCCGGCCTGCCGGCGCCGATGGTCGAAAAGGTCTACACGGCGACGCAGGCGGCGCTGAAGGCGCCCGAACTGCAAGCGCAATTCGCGCGCGAAGGCGCCGTGACGGTCGAGATGAGCACGGCCGAGTTCGGCGAATACATCAAGACCGAAATCGGCAAATGGGCCCGCGTCGTCACGGAAGCCCATATGAGCGTCCAGTAGGCGCGAGCGCGGGCGAACCTCGCCGCACGCAAATCATTGCGCTTCCGAAGGGTGTCGAATGGACGGCAGCCAAGAAGAATTGTCTTTCACCTATTTCCCGGAGAATTACCGCTGGTCGCATGGGCTGCTGATTGGGCTGAACATGGCGCCTTGGGGCGGCGCGGAAATCGGCGAGGTCAATCGCATCGGGCTTCGGCTCAAGAAAAGCGTCGGCGACGATGATGCCTGGTTCCGCGAATGGGCGCGCGAAGCACGCACCGTCGAGGACCGTGGCCGTGAACGCATCGCCGGCGGCCACACGATCAGCGGCGCGCAATATCTGCAACGCGCCAGCGCCTATTACCACGTCGGCGAGCGCTTCCTGCAACCGAAGAGCAAGGCGGGCCTCGACGCCTATATGCGCGGCGTGAATTGCCTGCGCGACGCGGCCAAGCACATCAAACGGCCGCGGCTGGAGCATGTGGACATTCCCTATGAAGGCACGACGCTGCCGGCGATCTATGTGCATGCCGAGCCGGCCAATCGCGGCGGCAAACTGCCGGCCGTGGTGTTCTTCGACGGCCTCGATGTCACCAAGGAGATTCAATACTTCAAGGGTGTCGCCGATCTGGCCGCCCGTGGCATTGCCTGCCTGATCGTCGACGGCCCGGGCAATGGCGAAAGCATCCGTTTTCGCGAGCTCTATCTGCACCACGAAACCGAGCGCTACGCGACGCCGGCTTACGAATATCTGGCGGCGCGGCCGGAGATCGATGCCAAGCGCATCGGCGTCATGGCGATCAGCCTGGGCGGCTACTACGCGCCGCGGGCGGCGGCGTTCGAGCAGCGCTATCGCCTGCTGCCTCGCCTGGGGCGCGCAATGGGACTACCAGAAAATCTGGGCTAGATCGCTTCGAACGGCTGGCGCGTGCGGTGACGCCGGCGCTGTCGGTCGCCTCGCAGCACATCCTGTGGGTGGTCAACGCCAAGTCACAGGAGGAAGCGCTCAAACGGCTGGCGCCATTCAAGCTCGACGGCGTGGTGCAGAAGATAACCTGTCCGTTCCTGATGCTGCACGGCGAGGGCGACGAGCAAATTCCGCTGAGCGAGGCGCAGAAATGCTTCGACGCCGTCGGCTCCAAGCAAAAGACCATGAAAATATTCACGCGCGAGGAGGGCGGCTACCACCACTGCCAGATCGACAATCAGAGCATCTGTTCGGCCTATATGTGGGACTGGCTCGAACAGGTGTTGCAGCCGGCGCGGTAGTGCATGATCCCGAAAAGTGGGAACCGGTTTTCGGAATAGATCATGCACAAGAAATAATTCACTGCGTGACCTGAATATTATTGTCGCGAATGACCTGCCCCCAGCGCGCGATCTCGCTCGTCATCATCGCGCCTGCCGCCGCCGGCGAGCGCTGATCCTTCGGAAACGGCGCGAAGCCCTCGTCCTCCCAGGTCTTGACGATCGTCGGATCGGATACCGCTTCCTGCAGCGCGGCGTTGAGCGTCTTGATCACCGCCTCCGGCGTTCCGGCCGGCGCGAACATGGCTTGCCAATAAACGATCTCGAACTTCGGCCCGAGCGCGTCCACCAGGCTTTCGGCGGTCGGCAGCCGCGGCGACTTTTCCTTTGAGGTGATCGCATAGGCCTTCAATTTCCCGGCCTCGACCTGCGCCATGATCGACTGCGGCGTGCCGACGAACAGATCGACGTGGTCGCCGAGAAGATCGTTCATCGCCGGCGCCGCGCCGCGATAGGGGATGAAGTCGATCTGCACCTTGGCTTCCTGCGCGAACAGCGCCGAGGTGAGATGCCCGGTGGTGCCAAAGCCCGGCAGCGCTTCCTTCAAACGCTCCTTCTTCATCAAGGCGATCAGATCCTTGAGGTTGTTCGGCGCAAGGCCGGGACGACCGACCAGCACCAGCGGATTGTTATTGATCAGCATGACCGGTGCGATGTCTTTCACCGTGTCGAAAGGCAAATTCTTGAACAGCGTGACGTTCGCCGTGATCTGCAGATTGTGCAGCAGCAGCGTGTAGCCGTCCGGCGTCGCGCGCGCGACGCGGTTGGTGGCGATGATCGTGCTGCCGCCGGTGACGTTCTCGACGATGAAATTCTGTCCCAATTTCTTCGTCAGGAAATTGGCGACGTGGCGCGCGGTCTCGTCGGTCGGTCCGCCGGCCGGATAGGGCACGATGATGGTGACGTTGCGGCTCGGATATTGCTGCGCCGGAACCGGCGCCGCGAAGACAGAGAGGCCAAGAACGGCCAGAGCAACGGCAGCGATGCGCCTCGTCATAGGCTCCTCCCAAATCGAACCTGTTTTTTGCAAAGCTTACGCCGCGGGAATGATCGGCAACAAGAGGTAAGGCTGCCGGCCGGCGGCAAAATGCAGCGTGTTGCGGCCGGCGAAAACCTTGGGCGGCCGGTCGTCCCGGTCGATATGCAGGAACGGGCCGACGCCTTTCATCGGATAGGGCGCGTTGGGAAGCGCCGCGTCGCTGCCGTCGACTTCGTAGTCCTTGCCCCGCACGGTGAGCGCGAGCGGAAAGCCCGGCGGCACCACGATGCAGGTCGGCCAGATCTCGATGTCGAGCTCGACCGGCTCGCCGGGTTTCAGCGGCCATTCCTCGTCGTGGCTGTGCCAGGGCCGGTACGGCCGCGACATTTTCGGATCGAGCTTGCGATGCGAGGCGCGCAGCCAGCCCAGTCCGACCGGCACGCGCGGATCGTTGGCGCCGATGAAGGTGACTTCCTTGCCGGCGGGATCGAACAGGCGCAGCACCAGGAACAGATCGGCGTCGGTGGTCTCCGACGACACCCACAGCTTGGCCGCGACCGGGCCGGTGATCTCAAGCGGCGCCGTCAGCGGCGGCGTGCGAAACGTCAGGCCATCGCCGGTGGTCTCGTAACTCAGCGTCGTCTCGGCCGTGGGCGCATCGGTCGAAAGCCCAAGTCCATCGGGCTGCAGAAAATATTTCGTCCAGCGCGTGCGCGCGAGCGGCCATTCGTTCTCGGCGCGCAGCACGAATTTTTCGTTCGGGTGGCGGATGTTGAGCGAGACGCGCGGCTGCTTGTCCCAGCCGGTATCCTCGCCTTTGAGAAAGTGGCCGAAGAAACGCTTCTGCAGCGCCTCGCCGTAGTTGCTGTAGAAATGCGTGAAGTGGGTGTCGCCGTGCACTTCCAGCCATTTCTGTTGGGAGCCGGCGCGCAGCCAGCCTTCGAAATTGCCGCGCGTGTGCAGGCCCATGCCGCCCCAATTGCCGGCCGACAGCAGCGGCGCCTCGATCTGCGCGAAATCGGCGGTGCGCGCGGCGTAGTAGTCGTCGGAAAACCGGCGCCGCTTGGCTTCGCCCGGCGTGTCGGCGCAGTTCTTGGCGAGTTCTTCTTTCGATAGCGTATCGGGTCCGGCGACCGGCTCGCCGGTCACCACACTCTTGGCACCGCGTGCGCCGACGCCATGCTGCACGCTCGCCACCTGGCGCGGATGCCAGCTGTTGAGGAAATCGCTCAAGATGCCGCCGTGCCGGCACAGCTCGCGGTAATAGTCGGACGAGCCTTCCCAGATGCACAGCGCGGCCAGGTGCGGCGGCTTCAGCGCGCCCACCTGCCATTGGTTCATGGCGTAATAGGAGATGCCGTTGATGCCGACCTTGCCGTTGCTCCAGCCTTGCGTGCCGGCCCATTCGACGCAAGCGTAAAGATCCTGCGCCTCGCGCGCCGACCAGACGTCGAGATAGCCCGGCGAGCGGCCGGCGCCGCGTGAATCGACGCGCACGCAGGCATAGCCGTCCGGCACCCATTTCTCCGGGTCCACCAGTTCCCAGTTCTGATATTTGTTGCTCGAGCCTTGCAGCACCTCGGGCGCCGATTTGATCACACGCGACCATTGGCTCTTGTAGCCCTCCTGGAACGACAGTCCCTTGGCATAGGGGCCGTAGCTCAGAATGACCGGATATTTGCCGGCGCCGACGGGCCGGAAAACGTCGGCGCGCATGACCACGCCGTCGTCCATCGGGATCGGCAACGTCCCAATCGATCTGCATGCCGTCGCGGATTTCGCTTTTCATTGCGGCCGGTGACGTTTGACCGCGTCCGGGATTGGTCGAATCCGCGCCCATATAGATGCCGCGCTCCCAGGTGCGCTTGAGCGGATCGGACACCTTCAACGTCATCTTGCCGATGTTCTGGATTTCGATCTCGACGGTCTCGCCATCCTGCAGCGCGCCGAGGCCCTCGTGATTGGTGCCGCAGGCGATCAGATCGCCCGAGTTCATGGTCATGACCGTGGTGGCGAATTCGACCAGCTCCGGAACGCGATGCTCCATGTCGTCGGTATTGTAGTTGTGGCGCAGCTGTCCGTCGTTCCAGAACCGCACGATCAGGTCGTTCGGGTCCTCGATTTCGTCGGCGGTGGCGATGCAGGGGCCGATCGGCGCGAAGGTGTCGAACGACTTGCCGAGCCAGCTGGTGAGCGGGCTCGCCGGCCAGGTGCGGCGGCCTTGCTCGCGCGCCGAGACGTCGATCATCGCGGTGTAGCCGAACACGGCGCTCTGCCAGTCCTTGGCCTTCACCATCTTGGCCGGCCCCTTCATCACCAGCGCCAGCTCGGCCTCGTGCATGAAGATCCACGGCACGGTGAATTCCGGCAGCATGATGGTGTCGCCGGGCCCGATCACCGCGTCGGGATTTTTCATGAACATGTTGAGCGGGCGCGCCTCGCGTTGGGCATGTTCCCAGTAATTGGCGATGCAGGCGAGAATCTTGCCCGGCCGCGGCAGCGGCGCCCGCAGGCGCACGCGATCGAGCGCAACGGCATTGCCGTCTCTGGCGAGCTTTTCCAGCGCCGGGCGCAAGCCATCGAAACCATCGATGATGCCCTGCATGGTGAGTTGCGGCGTATAGCTCTTTTGAACCGCGCCGGAAATATCGACCACGCCGCGTTCGGTGAGCACGCCGGGCAGGACCTCGGCGTTCGGCGTGGTCTGGAACAGGACGAGTTTCACGAACGTTTCAAGCGATCGATTGTCTAGCGGTTGTTCGGTGACGCGGCGCCGGTCTTGAGCTGCGTGGCGACCACCTCCAGCGCCTTCTCTGGATTGACCAGGCCCCAGCCGTACTGGTTGTCCTTGCCCTTCGGTCCGAGATCGATCGCCGTCGCCTCCAGGATCCTGCGCACCTCGTCCGGCTTCAGCGTCGGATCGCGCTCCAGCATCAACGCCACCACGCCGCTGACATGGGCGGTCGCGATCGAGGTGCCGGTGGACATCGCGTAGGTCTCGTCCGGCGCGGCCGCGAGGATGTCGACGCCCGGCGCGGCCACCGAGATCTGCAGGCCCTGGTTGGCGCCGCGGAAGAGCTGGTTGTGGTCGTTGGTGGCGGTGACCGCGATCACGCTCGGGTCGGCGCCGGGATAAAGCGGCGGCGATTTCGGCCCGGCGTTGCCGGCGGCCGCGACCAGCACGATACCCTTGTCGTGCGCGGCCTTGAGCGCGCGTTCGAGCAAGGGATCGCGCGGACCGGCGAAGCTCATGTTGATGACTTGGGCGCCCTGGCTGATCGCCCATTCGATGCCCTTGAGGATGCTCAGCGTCGTGCCCTCGGCCGTATTGTTCGACTGGCCGAAGGCCCGCACCGCCAGCAGCTTGGCATCGGGTGCGACGCCCAGCAGCCGGTCGCGTGAAACGATCGCGGCCGCCATCGCGGTGCCGTGCGAATGCGGCGGCTCCTTCACGTCAAGCGTGTCGAGCTCGCTCGGTGATCGCGCCTCGCAGCTCGCTGTGCCGCTTGTCGACCTCCGAGTTCGATCACGGCGACGGTGACGCCCTTGCCGGAGGCGATCGCGTGCACCTTGTCCAGATGCATCTGGCCCACCGTGTATTGCGCCGGATCGCCCTTGCTCAATGCGCCGGCGCCCTGGCTCAGGACGAACCTGTAGATCGGCGCCGCGGAAACATTTGGATTGTTGTCCAGGGTCGCGATCACGTCCCGCACATTCCGACCGTTGGGCAGTAGAACCGTGAACAGTGTGCGACCCATGACCGTCTCGGATGCGATGATCCGCAACCCGAGCGATTGCGCAAGATGCTGAATTTCCGCGGGCGACAGATTGCCAAACTGCAAGACCAATCGGTCGCTGAACAAGCGGGTTTCGCCGATCGGCGGCATGAAGCTGAAGCGCTTCGCCATTCGGGCCAATGACAGACCGCTGCGGCAGCGGCGGCGGGGTGAAACCCGAATGGCCCGGGATATTGGTCGACGGGTCACCGGATCGGCGGCGACCCGGTCGGGTTCGACGGTGGGGTGAGGCTGGTGAAAACCGGGTCCGTGGTTTTAACGATCGTCGTCCTGCGTGAGCTGCGTGATCTGCGTGATCTGCGTGTTGCGCAACGGACGTGGTCTGGCGTGTGGTCTGTCGCGATCAGCATCGTGTCCCGAGTGTCGTGCTGTGTCGGTCGGTGCCAACTTTAGGCCGGCCATTGAAATATCGCACACAGCGCGCCGTTGTCGCAGGCCTGCGATAACGGACGGAACGGTCGGCAACGATGTCGGGTTGTTTGTTCCGATCTGCGTGCCGGCCGTGCTGCCGCGTGCCGCCTGTGACCGTGCCGGTGGCCGACGGAATCTGGCTGAAATCGTCCCGTCCGGGAAGCTGGACCCCGGGATCAGCCCGGAGGGGATGTCGGTGAGGTTGGCGTTCGCCCCGGCGAAACTGCCGACGAAGTTGTTGGTGCCGCCCGTCACATTGCCGGCCGACGTGGACGGGTCGATAGTGCCGAAATTCACCCCGACGAAGCCGCCGGCGAAATTGTTCGCGCCGGTGACGGTGACCGTTGCGGCTGCGTTCGTCGCATGGAGTCCTGGATGAGGCCGAAGTTGATGCCGGCGAACCCGCCGAGCAAGCTGTCCGATGTGCCGGTGACCGGCCCGAACGCGCTCGACAAGATGATCGTTCCGCCGTTGCCGCCGACGAACCCGCCGACCCAGCTGTTCGGGCCGGTGCTGGTGACCGTTGAGCCGGACAGCCGTCGTGGAATTTGCGATCGATGGAGCTGATGTCGGTTACGCCAACCAGCCCGCCCAGAATGCTGTTGTCGCCGCCGCTGACCGCGCCGGTCGCGGAGGTATTGTTGATCGTGCCGTCGCTCAGATGCCGACTAACCCGCCCGCGACACTCGCATTGCCGACGGTGACATTGCCGGTCGCATAGGAATTGTTGTAGATGAGGCGGTGTTGAAGTAGAGCGGAAGCCATCGCCGGGAGTGCAGCCGCTGCCGCAGGAGAAATTGTTCCAGATCCGTTGTTGCTGGTCAGCCCGCCGGCGGCGCTGTTGTCGCCGGCGCGGACATTGCCGGTCGCATAGGAATTATTGATCGTGCCGGTGTTGTCCGACACCAGGCCGCCGACCTGGAGATTCGCGACGTTGAGCGTCCCGACATTTCCGGTCGCATGCGAATCCGCGATGAGGCCCTGAGTTCGAACCGGCGAGGCCGCCGAGATTGGTCGAGCCGCCATGGTTGCCAAGGCCGGTAAGGCCCGCCGCGCCGGTGACCGTGCCGGTCGCAAACGCATTTATAATGATGCCGTCGTTAAAGCCGACCAGCCCGCCGCCGTTCCCATCGGAGCCGACGCTGACCGCGCCGCTCGCGCAGGTCTAGCCGGTCCACGCACGGCTGAGTCCAAGCAACGGACGGAACGGCGGCGCCCTGGATTGTTCCGCTGTTCTGACCGACGAGCCCGCCGACGCTTTCGTACTGGCAATTGCCAATTGTCGAGCAGTCCGCTCCACCGTTTGAAGTGATGGCTCGCGGTCGCCGTTACGGTCCCGGTCGCATAGGACGAAGTAATCAGTGCGCCGGCGAAGTTGAAACCGACCAGTCCGCCGAGCTGCACGTTGATGCCCGCGCTGCTGACGTTGCCGATGGCGTAACGACTGGTCGATTAGTGCTGCCCGAAACAGCGTTAGTACCGTTGAACCGATCGTTGCTGCCGGCCAGCCCACCGGCCTCCGCGTTGGAGCCCACGATGATATTGCCGCTCGCCGACGAATTCCTGATCGTTCCGCCATTGTCGCCGACCAGACCGCCGGCAATGTTGACTCGTGCATTGTTGCAGTCAGAAGCCGCTACAACCGACGCCATTGCCGAGCGTGACGTCGACCGCCGCGCTCGAATTCTGGATCGTTCCGGCGGTGATTACGTCACCACCGTTGAACCATCCATTCTGGCCGACCAGCCCGCCGGCGAACACGCCGCTGACGGAGCTGCCGCCGTTGATCGTTCCGCTCGTCGCGTGGACGTTGGTCGACCAGTCCATAGTTCGTGCCGGCGAGCGCGCCGATGTTTTGGAAGCCTGTCGTCCCCAAATTTGGGTTGGCCGTGATGTTCACATTGGTCAAGTTCAGGTTTTGGACCACGCCGGCGGCGCCGATCACGCCGAACAAACCGATCTCGACCGACGTTGTTCGCAGTCGGCGCGATCGTCAGATTGTCGATGGTCATTGAGTCTGCGCCGTCGAGCTGTGCCGGTGAATGGCTGCTCCGTTGTCCGATCGGCATTGAAGCCGGCGCCACCATTCCAACTCGACGTTCCCGCCGAGCGTCGATAGGTTGCCAGCGACGGGACTTCGAGTTCGTGCCGATGTTCTGCAGGTCGGTGACGTGTTGACCAAGCATGTACGCCGTGAGCCGCGTCTGGCAGCCGGAGACGTTGATCGCCATTCGCAGTGAATCTGTCGGGCTACGTATAGCTGTCTGGATTGATACGAAAATCGCGCCGTTGCACAACGTGCATTGTGAGAGATCGACACCTTGCGACCGACGCGCTCGTGCTGATGCCCGAATTCCGAATTGACTGTGCCCGATCGCCGATGCCGGTGTTATCGCGCTCGCAGCGTTAAGTTGCCGCTGCCGGCATTGGTGATGCCGGCATTGACCTCGATGTTGTCGATAGGCGCTGAGCGTCAGGCTGTAGGTGCTGTTCCACGAAATGCCTGAATCAACAAAGATGTCGCCGTTGTTGATGGGTACACGGAGCCCGAGCACCGACGGTCGTTTGTACAGTGATCATTCGTCCGATTGCGAGATTTGATGCGATGGTCCCGCGGCGTCTGAAGTTTATCGTCAAGTCATAAGGATCAAGCAGCCACAATCCGGTCCGTCCTTTTGGAGCCGACGTGTCCACGCGCGCGCCGGTAAAGTCGAGCGTGTGGCCCGAGGTCTCGACAAACCCGCCGTTGCCGCCGTTCGCTCCGCCGCGCGCCGAAATCGATCCATTGAACGACGTTGATCCGTCCGACCACACCACGACCGTGCCGCCGTTGCCGCTGTCCCGTGGCGGATGCGTTGATCGTCGTGGCCGCGTCGACCGTGACGTTGGAAGCGTGGGATCGCATAGGGTTGCAGTTGCGCCGCGTAATGGCTGCGACCGCCGAGCTCGGGTGACCGCCGCCGGTATCGCCGCCGATCAGCACCGTGCCGCCGCCGGCCGCGCCGCTGGCATCGATATGCGCGCCGGTAAGTGCAATCAATTCGCCGGTGATCTGGATCTTGCCGCCGGTCTCGCCAGTCTTGTTGCCGGCCGCCGAAAGTGTGCCGCCGATCTTCACCGTCTGCGTCGGGGCGCCGGCGGGCTTGCTCGCCGCCGTCGCCGCGCTCAGCACGATCATGCCGTTGCGTGTGCCGATCGTGTTGGCCTCGATCACGCCGGTGTTGTTGATCACCGAGTTCGACCACCTGGCGCGCCGCCGCCGCGGTCAATTCCACGCGCCCGCCATTGGCCCTGAGCGTGCCGTCGTTCTTGACCAGCGCATTGAGCGGCTGCCCGGTCGCGACATCCTTGACCGTCGCCGCGATTGAATCGTTGATGGCGAGCGTAATGAGGTTGTCGCCGTACATGTCGAGCGAGAAACCGTTGCCGGCGGCGAGACCGACCGTGCCCATCCTGGCCGAGATGGTGCCGGAATTGCGCACGCCGGGCGCGACCAGCGCGGCGAAGCCGGCATTGCGCGCCGTGATCGTGCCCTGATTGACGATCGATGCATCCGAGCGGCCGGGGATCGAGAAGTTGTAGCGGCCGGCCATGAAGTCGGCGTTCTTGATGTCGATGGTGGTCGCGAGGAATCCGGCGGTGTCGACGCTCGAGCCCGGCCCGAACAAAATGCCGTCGGGATTGACCAGGAAGATGCGCCCGTTCGACCACAGCGAGCCGAGGATCTGCGAGGGACCGAGCCCGCCGGTCACGCGGTCGAGCTGCACTGAACCTGTACTCGGCAGGAAGAGCTTGTGTTCGCTCGCCGGTCCCGATATTGAACGTGTTCCAGTTGATGATCGCCCGGTCGGTCGTCTGCGTGACGGTGACGGTCGAGGTGCCCTGGCCCTGCACGCTCGCCGCTCCGCCGACCACCTGCGGCCCTTGCGGGTTGGCGCTCGCGGGCGCAAGCCCGAGCGCCACCAGGGCGGCGGCGGTTAGCGGAAGTTTGTGCAGT
Source organism: uncultured Alphaproteobacteria bacterium (assembly GCA_963781875.1). Lineage (GTDB taxonomy): Bacteria > Pseudomonadota > Alphaproteobacteria > Rhizobiales > Xanthobacteraceae > Pseudolabrys. Next base: position 128,928 of record CAWAHP010000001.1, on the reverse strand, counting down.
CGGCCGAACATCACTTGCGTCCCTAGTACTTGGCCGTGACGGCGTAGAAGAACCGCCAACCGTTGCGCACGCCGGTCGTTGCCGTCGCGGTTTGGAGGTCGGCATTGAAATTGTTTTGCCCGAAGCTGATCGCTTTCGCGACCTGTAGATCGGCGTAGAGATTTTCCAACAGGGCCATGCGCAGCCCGCCGCCGGCCGACGCGCCATGCGCGGTGGCATCGGTGCCGACGGCCGGCTCTCTGGTGTAGACCTTGCCGTAGTCGGTGAAGCCGTAGAATTGTATCTTCGTGATCAGCGGTGTGGTCGGCAAGTCGTAGCGAAGCTCGCCGAGCGCCTGCCAGCAGCTGATCGCCGAGAATCTGCGAGGGATCGAAGGCGCGGCCGAAGAAGCGGCCGCCATAGCCGCATTGCTCCGACGCCAGCAGCGACGTGCCGGCATATTGGCCATACAGGCTGGCGTAAGCCGAGAAGTTCGCCGGCAGCGGCTGCGTGCGGGCGATGGTGCCTTCGAACTTGTCGAAATCGACGCGTCCGGCCAGGCGCGAGGCCAGCGGATTGCCGTTATCGGTGCTGCCGAGCCCGTGGATGCCTTGGCTGTACGTGACGTTGAACTGATTGACGCCTTGCAGGGGGTCGGCAATATCGGCGTCGGCCTTCGCCCGCAATCCGCGCAGACGATCGACGTTGAACGGTGCCCCAAGAATATCGGCGTAGTTGTCGCTCATGAACGCAAGGCCGGTGAGCGTCAGATTGCGCTCCCGGGTGCGCACAAGCGGGAAGTAGGCGCCGGCTTCGCCCACCGTGCTGCGGGTGGCGTAATCGAGCATTTCGAGCTCCGCCGTTCCCGGCTTGCCCCAGCTGTAGCTGCCGTCGACGAAAGCGGTGAGCCCTTCGCTGTTCAGCACCTGCTTGTAGGCGCCGGCAATGTATTGCAGCTCCTTGAGCGGCCAGACGCCGGCGTAGGAAATCGTCAGTGCCTCGTGCGCGCCGAGAATGTTGTTGAGCGTCGCCGAGGTCAGGAACTGATTCGGGCCGCGCGAAGGGGTGCCGCGGTTATCGACGCGCCCGAGCATGTCGAGCGGCTTCTCGACGACATCGATGACCAATGTGGATGCGCCGGGCTGGTTCGGGGATGGCCGCAGGCTGGTGCTGAATTTCAGCCCCGGCAAATCGTTCGCCAGCAGCAGATAGCGCTCCAGCGTCCTGACATTCGCCGGCCGGTCGGCGATGATCCTGGCGGTGTAATCGGAAAAGAAATCGCGATAGCGCGAGAGTTTCTGCGGCCATACGACCTTGTTGACCCAGCCCTCGACCACCTGGATGCGGACGTTGGCGCCTTTCGGATTGAATTGCTGCGGCGGAACGACCGCGCGCGACAGCACGTAGCCGTCGCTGCCGTATTTGGCGGTGATCCGGCGGGCGATCTCGTAGACGGTCTTGAGCGTCGTCGGTTGCGCGAGCAGGTCGGCGTAGAGCGCCCTCAGCGCATCCGCGCTGTAGACGGTCGAGCCGACGACGTGCACGCCGCGGATGACGATCCTGACTTTCTCGGCGCCGGGCGGGGCTTCGGTGCTCGGAAGCCCGATGCTAGGAGCGCCTGGCTGCGCGCGCGGCACCGGCGGCTGCGGCGCGACTTGTTCGCGTTCACGACCGGGCTGTGCGCTGGGCGGAATGACCTGCGCCAACGCAACGGCCGGTACGAGAATGACCGCCGCCAATAAAACACAGCCAGCACTTGCACAACGCAACGCGCCGCCTCCCCCAACAACCCGGTTAAGGTGCCGCGATTATAGGTCACGGCCCATCTTTCGCCATCGAAACCGCAGTCCTGAAACGGGAACAATACGGCTATAAATGCGCCGCTAGCCGTCCGGCTTTCTTGGCCCTATGCCGGGTGCGCGGCTTGCCCAAAACGGGACAGTCCGAGTTCCAGCGAGTTCCGTCTGCTTTTTCAATAGCTTACGGCCGCAGCACGGGCGACCCGCGGAACCGTGCCGATCATGCAGGCCGCACGGCGACGCCGCCGCCATTCCGGCGCGGCAAACGCAAAATATATCCGGCCGCCCCGCAGCCGGAATAAGCCCAACACGGTCGTCTCCTAGGCAAGCGCGGACACACCGCTTCGCGCCATCAGCCACCTGCCGGTTCGGCCGCGCAGGACAGCCAGGGGAGAAGTTAAAATGACCAAGATCCAGAGCACCGTTTTCGGACTCGAACTCGTCAGCACCGTAGCGATCGTGCTGCTCAGCGCCTTCGCCTTGATCTCCGCGGAAGCCTCCATGCCGGCCGGCTCGAAGATGGAAGCCGGGACGATTTCTCCGATCGCCATGCATCTGAATGCCGACGTGTCGAAGCTGCCGGTGCAGGATTGGAACGCGTTCTGAGCCTGGCCGCGGCGCCCTGGCGCTCGGACCACGAGGCTGAATTTGGAGGCGCGCCCACGCAACCGGGCGCGCCTTCCGGCTTTTGAGGGCCCAGCAGACTTCCCCATGACAATCGACGCTGATGCGCGGCCGCCAGGCCGCGCGCAGGCATGACCTGTTCATGAACCGTGCGCGTTGTTATTATGGCGTCAGCTGCATTTGAGCCGCGCCTCACGGCTTCAGCGGGAGGACTATCATGGCGAGGATGTTCATCGACTGCCGTCAATATCCGAGCGACAACAACTGCACGGTTTCGATTGCCGCCGACACGAAGAAAGAATTGGTCGACGCCGCAACCCAGCACGCCGTCGCGGTGCATGGCCACAAGGATAGTCCGGAGCTGCGCGAACAGATCGGCAAGTTGATCCAAGTGCAAAAATAGCCCGGCGCGCGGCGGGAATAACGCGAGCGACTCGCTGGCTGTGGCGGCGGCGACACACGCGATGCATTTTGAAAAAAACTTATCCCCGCGCCGCCTTGCGCAATCATAGTCCATTACCGGCCAGCGCAAGCGTAACGGGCGCCAGTCCTGACAAGCCCAATGCCGCTGCTGCGGCAGCTGTGAGATCGATAATGCGGCCCGCGATGAATGGGCCACGGTCGTTTATCCGAACCACCACGGAGTTCCCGTTGATCCCGTGCGTCACGCGAACCCTGGTTCCAAACGGCAGGGAACGGTGCGCGGCGGTCATGTCGCGGTCTTTCACGGACTCACCATTCGCAGTCCGGCCGCCGGAATAGCGGGACGCGATGCCCGATTCCGCGTAAACGCCCGCGACTAGATTCATCGGCAATCCCCGAAGCGTGACGTCCGGCGGCAAAATGGCGGCGGGAGCGCGCGAAGTTCCAACGGGAACCGGCGGGTTGGCGGCATTTATCGCCATGATCTCGCCGATCTTGTTCAGTTCGGCGAGTGACAGCGACTTGATTGTCGTCGACGTCGAGACTGGTTGGACGGCCGCAGCCGCCAGCCCGAATTGAAGTGCCGCAACACGAACGAAAAATTTTGGCATCGACGCCGCTCCATGCAAATATTTCTTCGTTCAAGAACTGGAGGAGCGGCGTATGGTTCCGTGGAAAAAAATTTCAGTTTGAAAATTTTGCAAATTGATTTCGTTGCAAAAAGTTCCCGGTGCGTAGCGGGGAAAACTCAGCGAGTCGCTCGCTTGCCTGTGGCGCTGACGACACACGCCGCGAAATTTCTGTCGGGAACTTATCCCCGCTCACGCTGGAGCGTTTATCTTGCGCGTGCCTGGCTCGGCTGAGGGCGTCTTCGCGAGACGTTTCGAGGATGGAGCTTGGGTAGCGGCGCCTGCTGCTGCGGTTCGTCACCGCGGCACCGGGAGGCCTCGGGTCGCCGTCCGTCCCCACTAAGAGGGACTGCCTTCAATGGCTGGACGCGGCGCGGACGAAGGGCGGCGAAAGCTGTCCGGATAAGGAGTGGGCGTAAGGCCCCCGTCCGCGCCCGGAAGCACGGCCCCGGGGACAGAAATAGCCGCGATGGAGCGCCGAAAGGCGCCCGCGCTCCCGACAATGGAGCGCGGTACGACAGGATACCGGCAGCGCCGCTCGGCGCTCCATCCCCTCGGCATTTTCCGAGGGGGAGATAAGGGGACGACGGCGTACCCGGCGCCGCAAAGAATACGGGCAATGGCGCTTGGCTATAATTTGGTCGCGAATGCGCGCGCGTCAAACGCCGATATTATCGATCAGCCGCGTCTTCCCGATCTCGCGCCGCCACCAGCAGCCTGACCGGCCCGTCCTTGCGCGAGGCAATGGGTGCCAGCGTGAGCGCATGGCGCGCTTCCAGATAGTCGAGCGCAAATCCGGCGACCCCGATCTCAATTCGTCCAACGTCGAGCACGTGCTCGATCTTCTCGCCGTTTTTGATGCGCGCGGCGCTTGCTTTGAGCACGCGAAAAAGGATCGGCGCGACCGCGCGCTCGGCCACCGACAAATAGACGTTGCGCGACGACAGCGCGAGGCCGTCGCGCTCGCGCACCGTCGGCACGCCGATCACCTTCAGCGGCAGATCGAGATCCTTCGCCATCTGGGTGACGACGCGGAGCTGCTGATAGTCCTTCTGGCCGAACAGCGCGAAATCGGGCGCAACTTGCGTGAACAGCTTGGCCACCACGGTGGCGACGCCGCCGAAGAAATGCGGGCGGAACTTATCCTCTAGGCCGGCCGTGGCGGCGCCTTCCGGCGCGATACGAGTGGCAAAGCCGGCCGGATACATGACCGCGGCGGACGGCGCCCACACCAGATCGACCTTGGCCTCGGTCAGCGCCGCCATGTCGGTCGCGAACCTGCGGGGATAGCTGGCGAAATCCTCATGCGGCGCGAATTGCGTCGGGTTAACGAAGATCGATACCACCACCCGGCGGGCCCGGCGGTGTGCCTCGCGCACCAGCGCCAGGTGGCCGCGGTGCAGGGCGCCCATGGTCGGCACCAGCGCGATCCGCCCCCCAGCCCCCCGCAAGGGGGTCATGGCGCGGCGCAACGAGGCAACCGTGCGCGCCACTTTCGGGCTTTTTGCCATCGGGTTGCGGCCTTGTCGGAAAACCGTCGTAAAACTGGGCTAGGCCTTAGCAAAGTAAGGTGAATCCGGCCATGTGGATTAATGGTTAAATTGTGTTAAACTTGACTAAAGGGCCGGAATTCTTCGAGAATTGGCGCAGTAAAGGACGCGTCATGTTGGTCCAGTCGATCGAAGAGATCCCGCAGTCTGCGCACGTGGTCGTGCTCGGCAACGAAAAGGGCGGCTCCGGGAAATCCACAACCGCGCTGCACATCGCGGTCGCCCTGCTCAAGGCCGGCCAGCGCGTCGCCACCATCGATCTCGACTCGCGCCAGCAAAGCTTCACCCATTACATCGAGAACCGCCGCGCCTGGGCCGAACGCGCGCGCGTCGATCTCGAGCAGCCGACGCATTACTGCGTGGCGCGCGCCGAGACCAATTCGATGGAGGCCAACGAGGCGCAGGAATTCGCCAGTTTCTCCGCGGCGATCAGCGCGATCGAGCACACCCACGACGTGGTGGTCATCGATACACCCGGCTCCGACACCTATCTGATGCGGCTCGCGCATTCGATGGCGGACACGCTGGTGACGCCGCTCAACGACAGCTTCCTCGATTTCGACGTGCTCGCCTCGCTCGATCCGACCAATTTCACCGTCACCGGCGAAAGCCACTATGCCGAGATGGTGCGCGAGGCGCGCCGCCAGCGCCGGCTGGTCGACGGCCGGCTCACCGACTGGATCGTGGTGCGCAACCGCATGTCGGCGATCGGCTCGCGCAACAAGCGCCTGGTGGGCGACGGGATCAACGAGTTGTCGAAGCGCATGGGCTTCCGCAGCGTGGACGGTTTCGCCGAACGCGTGGTCTATCGTGAATTCTTCCCGCGCGGACTGACCGCGCTCGACGATCTCGACGAGGACACGCTCGGCACCAAGCCCAACATGTCGCATTTGACGGCGCGCGAGGAAGTGGTCGCGCTGCTCAATACGCTGCATTTGCCGATATCGGAAAACGGCAAGCGGCGCGCGGCCGCCCGCGCGGAATGGTACTCGGTCATGGACGAGCCGCTGCAGGTCCACGACGTCTTCGGCTAAACGGCTCCCAGCCTAGTTTTTCTTTTATCATCGGCGGGAAAGGGCGGGCATGGCGGCGTTGGCCGTCTTGTTCCGACCGTCCGGCATCGCCACCTAAGCGATCGATTTTGAATCGGTGTAGACTGCCGCCATGAGCAAGGACCCCTCCCAGCAGACGCCGGCGCCGGCCGCCTCGCGGCCCGAGATCGAAGCTTTCATCGATCGCGTGCGCGCGCTCGGGCCGGCACCCACGCAAGGCAAGCGCGGGCGGCTGATCTTCGCGCTCGATGCCACCATGAGCCGGCAGCCGACTTGGGATTCCGCCTGCGCGTTGCAGGCCGACATGTTCCGCGAAGCCGCAAGCGTCGGCGGGCTGGATATTCAGCTGGTTTATTTTCGGGGCTTGGGCGAATGCCGCGCTTCGGGCTGGGTCGCGGGCAGCGAGCGGCTCGCCGATCTGATGTCGCGCATCGATTGCCGCGGCGGCCACACCCAGATCGGCAAGGTGCTCGCCCATGCCCGCCAGGAACACGCCAAGCAGCGGGTGCAGGCGATGGTGTATGTCGGCGATGCCATGGAGGAGGCGGTCGACGATTTGTGCAAGGCGGCCGGAGAACTCGGTCTGCTCGGTGTGCCGGTGTTCATGTTTCAGGAAGGCAGCGACCCGGTGGCAGAGAGCGCCTATCGCGAAATCGCCCGGCTCTCGCGCGGCGCCTATTGCCGCTTCGATACCGGCGCGGCGCATGAACTCGGCGAGCTGTTGCGCGCGGTCGCGGCCTATGCCGCCGGCGGGATCAAGGCGCTGAGCGACCTGTCGGCGCGCAAGTCGAGCGGCGCGCGACTGTTGCTGGCGCAGCTTAAATAACGATGCCGACGATCATCTTCGGCTTCCTGGTGCTGGTGCTCGTGTTGTGGGCGCTCAACGCCTTTTCCAAGATCAATCCCAAGATCGCCGCGCGCTCGCTCAAGGCCGGCGGCGGTCTGCTCGCCATCGGCTTTGCCGTCTTTCTCGGAATGCGCGGGGAAATCAACATTGCCATCCCGCTCGGCGCCTTCGGGCTCGGGCTGCTCGGCTGGCTGCCGTTCGGGCCGGCGGGTTTTTCCGCCCGCACCCAGAAGAGCAGCGGCCAGACCTCGCGCGTGCGCTCGGCCTATTTCGAAATGGAGCTCGACCACGACAGCGGCGATATGCGCGGGACGATCGTCGCCGGCCGCCATCAGGGCGCCGCGCTCGAACGCCTCGACGTCAAGACGCTGGTCGCCATGCTCAACGAGATCGACGAGGAGAGCCGGGCGCTATTGGTCGCGTATCTTGACCGCCGGGATCCCCGCTGGAGTGAATACGCGCAAGCTGACGCGGCAGCGGGGCGGGGCGCGGCGTCCAGCGGCAAAATGTCGGAACAGGAGGCCTATCAGATCCTTGGCCTGGAAGCCGGTGCGAGCGCCGACGCCATCGGCCACGCCCACCGCACGCTGATGAAGAAATTCCATCCCGACCAAGGGGGGTCGACGTATCTTGCGGCTCGCATCAATGAAGCTAAGGAAATCCTTCTTCGCCGCCATCGCTGAGGTACTCCTGACAAGACCATCAGCGGCTCCTGGGTATCGACGCGTCCCCGTTATCGTTTCTTTTTATTGTGCAGGATCTTTTCTAAAAAACCGTTTGCCGGTTTACCGGATCGAGCGTTAGCCGGTCAATTTTTCAGCAGCATGCACGGGATTTCGCTGCGCTTGAGATTCTTGCAGGCGGCCTCCGCCTGATCCTTGTCGAGGCCGGCGAAGCGCGCGCGGTAGAGCGTCTTGTCGCCCTTTTCCACCGGCTCGGTGAACGGGGCGGCTTGGCCGAGCTGTTCCTTGGCCTTGCTTTGCGCCACCTCGAGGCGCTGCTGCGCCTCTTTCACGTCGGGGAAAGCGCCGACCTGGATCATCCAGCCGCCGCGCGACTTGGCGGCAGCTTCGGGCGTAGCGGCGGTGACCGGCACGCTGTCGCCGGCCGACGCGACCTTGAATTGCGGTGCGGCGGGCGCGGCCGGATTTGCAGTCAGCCGCGCTGGTAGTGGAGGCGGCAGCGGCTCGTTCTTGACCGTGGTGACGGCGGGAACGCTGGCGGGGTTGGCGATCGCGGCCGGCGCAGGCGCGCTCTTGGCGCTGGCGACCGTGGTGACGCTGGCCGGGCTGGCAGTGGTGTCTGGCGCAGCCGCGCTCTGGGCGATGGCGATTGTGGTCACGCTGGCCGGGGTGGCGGTGGCCGGCGCGGGCATGAGCTTGCGGCTATCCGGCGGCAGCGGCGACAGCGAGGCAATGTGCGTTGTGCCGGGCTGGACCGTGAAGGTCTTTACCGCGTTGGGCTTGATCGGATCGGTGGAGCCGAGCGCCGGCGCTTCGGCCACGACTGGGGCGGCGGCCGGAGCCGGGGCCAATGCCGGCGCCAAGACCGGCGCAGCCTTCGGCAATGGTATTGCGGCCGTCTGTTCCTTGACCTTGGGTTCCTTTGCGTGCGCTGCCGCCATCTCCAGACCTTCGACCATCGGCGGCGCGGTGCGTTTGACCGCGGCAACATTGATGTTGTTGTCGATCAAGGCGCGCATGCGCGCGTCGCGCGCCTCGGCGGAGCGGCCGCCGAACACCACTGCGACGATATGGCGATTGGCGCGGCGAACCGAGGTGACGATGTTGAACCCGGATTCGCGAACGTATCCGGTCTTGATTCCGTCGACGCCTTCGATGCTGCCCAGCAGATGATTGTGGTTGCGCATCTCCTTGCCGCGGAATTCGAAATTCTGGGTGGAGAAATAACGATAATAGTTCGGGAAGCGATCCTGGATGGCGCGGCCGAGAATGGCCTGGTCGCGTGCGGTGGAGATCTGCTTCTCGTCCGGCAGGCCGGATGCGTTTTGATAGGTCGTGTGCTTCATGCCGAGCGCGCGCGCCTTGGCGTTCATCAGCTTGGCGAAGTTGATTTCGTCGCCGCCGAGAGCCTCCGCGATGATCACCGCCACGTCGTTGGCTGATTTGGTGACGATGGCGCGGATCGCGGTTTCGACCTTGATCGTTTCCCCGGGCTTCAAGTCCAGCTTGGATGGCGCCTGGGCCGCGGCATGCGCGGACGCCGGCAATTCGGTCGACATCTTGATCTTGCCGGACTCGAGCTGCTCGAACAACAGGAACAGCGTCATGACCTTGGTGAGCGAGGCGGGATGGCGCGGGCTGTCGGCTTCGGTCGCCTGCATCACGACGCCGGAATTGACGTCGACCACGATGGAGGCATAGGGGGGATTGTAGGTTTCGTCGCTGCCCGCCGATTGGTGATGACGGCGGCCGCGGGCGTCGGCGTCACTGGCGATCGCGCAGACGGCCGTCACGGCCAGCAGGCCGAAGGCGCCACAACGGAGACCGCGTCGGAATAGGCCTCCCGGACGCAACATTGACGTCTCTCCCCAACCCCGTTCTTGGGCGGTGCTAAACCGCCATCTAGGCAATTTTATAGCAGCCCTGCGGCGCCATAAATTACAACGCTAGGATAACGCAGTTTACAAATTCTTAAGCCAATCCCCTAGATTTTATGGCTTTTTTCGCACTGCAATATAAGGCTTGACTTTATTGTGCAGTGCAGTATAAGGTTAATCAATCCCGGGTAGGCCGGGTCTAGGGAATAGCACATTATGGCGCCGCGTCACGCGGGCCGGGAAGGAAATCACAATGGTCAAGAATTTAGAGGACCTGCAACAGGTCGGCAAAGAGAACGTCGATGTCGCGATGAAATCCATGGGTGCGCTGTCGAAGGGCGCCCAGGCGATTGCGGTCGAGGTTGCGGACTACCAGAAGAAGTCCTTTGAGGACGGCACCGCGGCGCTGGAGAAGCTGTTCGGCGTCAAGTCGTTCGAGAAGGCCATCGAAGTGCAGACCGAATTTGCCAAGGTCGCCTATGAGGGCTTCGTGGCCAAGGCCTCCAAGATCGGCGAGCTCTATGCCGATCTCGCCAAGGAGAGCTACAAGCCGTTCGAAACCCTGATGACGAAGGCGAAGTAAGTCGCGTAGCGTAAAGCGTTGCGTACAAGCGTCGCGTAAAGTTTCGTAAGCGTAAAGCAAATGAAAGCCCGGCTGTTGTGGCCGGGCTTTTTGCTGTTCGCCGCCGTTACCTGGGCCACCCGCAGCTTAGTCAGGTTGGTGCCGATTGCGTTGAAGGTGGTCACGATCTCGTTCGCCGAGGTCAGCAGGAAGAACTTTGTCGAATTGCTGGCGCAGTTCTGTAGCAGGGTAGAGGTCGGATCGCCGCCGGTATTCACCTGGATCGTATAAAGCGTGATGTTGGCGGCCTTGATGTTGTTGCATGTCAGCTGCTGGCGCGCGTCGATCTTGGCGTCGTCCGACGTGCCGAGACTGGAGCCGTTGCCGTACCAGCGGTCCTGCGTGTTCAATCCGTCCGTCAGCAAGATGATGGTCTGCTGATAGGTGTAGTTCGGATCCATCGCCGGCACGCTGAACGGTCCGCCACCGACAAGCGACATCCAGCCAAGCTGCAATCCAATCGCCTGGTTGGTGCTGCCATTCGGCGACATGTTGTTGACCAGCGTGTTCATCGCCGACCAGTTGTAATTCAAGCCCATAACGGGTTGCAGTGTAGAGCAGTAGGGGCTTTGCTCGGCCGCATACAGCGTTGCCGGGATAGTGGTGCTTGGCGCCACTACGTTGGTGTCATAGTTGCTCGAATTCGGCGCGCCCGGATCACCGCGGTCGACGACGCAGCCGTTCCAGGTGTTGTGGTTATCGGGTGTCCACGTGGCCTGAGTCCAAACTCCAGTCGTCCATGTCCCTGTTGTCCAGGTCCCACCGGCCGTCCATGTGCCGGTAGTCCAGGTCCCGAAACCCCAGGTTCCGTTGTTGGTCTGGCAAGGATTTTTCGACGTGTACTGCGATTTAGTGCAGGCTTTATTGCCCGTGCAACTGCTTTGCGTTGTTTCGCCAGGATTTGAACAGATGCCCGCGGAGGTGCAGCTGCTCTGGGTCGAGTGGCCCGATATCGAGCAGCTGCCCGCCGTGCAACTGCTTTGGGTCGTGTAGCCCCCTATCGAACAGGTTCCCGCACTGGTGCAGCTGCTTTGGGTCGAGTTGCCGGATAGCGAGCAGGTGCCCGCAGCCGTGCAACTGCTCTGGGTCGTGTAGCCCGATATCGAGCAGGACGACTTCGAGACGCATTGGCTGCGAGGCGAGTAACCCGAAAGGCTACAGGTCCCGTTGATTGCATCCCAAGATGTGTTGTCGGAAAGCGTCGAATCTTGCGCCAACGTTCCCCAGTAAATCCAATTCGAAGTGTAGTTGGCGCCGTCGAGGTTGACGTCCTTCACGAACGGAATGATTGAGACATAAACGTCGCCGTTAGTGGAGGCAGCGGTTTGCAGCTGCGATAGCAGGTTGTTAGTTGCCGTCTTCAATGCGCCGATCTTGCCAGCGTCGGCCATCGATCCAGTATTATCGAGCACCAGCGCCACGCGCAGCCGCGACGAGCCCCACTTGGCGGTGGACGTGGCATTCACGGCGATGTCGTGGTACCCGATTACGCCGAGGAAGCTAGTCGGCACATTGGCGGAGCCGCTGACCAGGACCTGGGAGCCGCCGCTCGACGTGTAGGTGGCGCTGACCGTTACGCCCGTGGCTTCCGGCTTGGTGAACAGCGCGTTGAAATATTTTTGCGCATTCGTTTGCAACTGGCTGCTGGTATCGCTTGTTGCCTCCTTCGACAACATGAGCGCGGCAAAGTCGAGTGCTGCCTGCATCGCCGCCTTAACCGAATTGGCATGGCTGTAGTCGACGGCCGCGCCGACCATGCCCATAATCGGGATCAATGTGAGTGCGAACGTGATGGCAACGTTGCCGCCGCGCGCAGACGCGAAGCAGCGCCAGGCGCGAGCCAGGTTGTAGATTTGCAACAAGGCGGTACGCATCACGGCTTTCCCACAAACGGTTGCTCTCGTTTGCCGTGTTACGCCGCCGTCCTAAAAGTTATGTTTTGCCGATTGCCGAAAATGCAGGGGTCGCCGGTAAGCCTGGGCCCGTCGCCGATCTGGTTTGGCAGCCGCAGCGGTGGTTTAGATGGTTAAAGCGATCGGCGGCGAATAACGCAAATACCGCTCACTTTCTGTGGAGTGACCTTAACGGTCGGTTTGCAGCGATCGCGGAAAGTAGCCGGATTCGCACGGAGCATGAGCAACAAGCGGGCAAGATGACGTCCTGCCCGCTTGCCGTCGCTACTTGTCGACGTTACTTGGCCACCCGCAGCTTGGTCAGGTTGGTGCCGATCGTGTTGAACACGGTCCCGAGTCCGCTCGACGACGTCACCATGCAGAACTTGTCCGGGACGCTGGCGCAATTCTGCAGCAGCGTCGACATCGGGTCGCCGCCGGTGTTGACCTGGATGGTGTAGATCGTGATGCCGGCGGCCTTGATGTTGGCGCAGGTGCCGGAGCCGTTTTGCCGAGTCTGGTACATGCGGTTGTCGATCGGCGTTTGGCTGCGTGTAGACCAGCGGTCCTCCGTGTTCAAGCCGTCCGACATCAGGATGATGACGTCTGGTACTGTGTAGTTTGAATCCTTCGCCGGCGCGGTGAGCGGGCCGCCGCCGACCAGCGACAGCCAGCCCCAGACCAGGCCGATCGGCTGATTGGTATTGCCGTTCGGATACATCTGGTCGACCAGGCTGTTCATCGCGGTCCAGTTGTAGCTCAGCCCCATCATCGCCAGCGGGCAGATTGCCGTACTGCTCGGCCGGATAAAGCGTCGAAGCTTGTCCGCTGGAAGGCTTCGTCGGTCGGGTTTAGCGCAGTGACGGTTCTGATCGTAGTCCTGATCGCGATCGGTGATGCAGCCGTTCCAGGTGTTGTGGTTGGCCGGCACCCACGTCGTGGTGGTCGTGCAGCGGTTCTTGTCGGCTGCGACCGTTCTTGCCGGTTTGCTGCGTCGTACACGGTCGTGTCGACGTGTCATGCCGTTGTTGTCTTCCCAATCGTTCCAATCGATCCAGTTGGCGTTGTAGTTGCTGGAGCCGACATTGACGTCCTTGCTGAACGGAATGATCGACACATAGACGTCGCCGTTGGTGCTGGCGGCGTTCTGCAACTGGGTCAGCAGGCCCTTGGTCGCGCGTCTTCAGCGCGGTCGATCTTGCCGTCGTCGGCCATCGATCCGGTGTTGTCGAGCACCAGCGCGACGCGCAGCCGCGACGAGCCCCATTTGGCGGTCGAGAGCGCCGTTCACGGTGATGTTCTGGTAGCCGATCATGCCGAGAAACTTGGTCGGGACATTGGCGGATCCGTTGACCACGACCTGCGAGCCGCCGCTCGTCGTGTAAGTGGCGGTGATTGTGACGCTCGTGGCTTCCGGCCGGGTGAACAGCGCGTTGAAATATTTTGAGCGCGTTGGTCTGCAACTGGCCGCTGGTGTCGGTGGCCGGCTTCCTTCGACAGCATCAGCGCGGTGGAATTGAGCGCGGCCTGCATCGCCGCCTTGACCGAGTTGGCGTGGCTGTAGTCGACGGCAAAGCCGACGGTGCCGATGATCGGCAGCGTGGCGAGCGCGAAGGTGATGGCGACGTTGCCAGCGCAAGCTTTGCGGAAGTCGCCGAGAAAGCTGGTTAGCTTTCGTCCAAACGGTCATCATGACGGTCCACCGAAATACGGTTGAATTCGGCTGCCGTCATAAACCCTAGTGTTAAAAGGCTCGGTGTATGGGTAGGCGGCTAGATTCCGACGTCGGCGGTAAGTCCTCGAGCGCGCCAATCGGCCGTTTATCCACGCTCGGCCAATGATTTCGATGGTTAACGCTGTCTGCCTTTGATGCCGCGAATGCCGACTAGTTCTTATCGGATGTCGTTAATGCCCGGTTGGTGCGGCGGCAGACGCTCCGTGTTCCGGCGCCGTGCGGGCGCGGCGGCCAGTCCGGCGATGGCTAACGATTTGTAAACCGCCACGGCCGCGCGCTGAGATTGTTACATCGCGAGCCGCAGATTGGATAAGGCGGTGCCGATCTGATTGAACGTCGTGACGATCTCGGTCGATGACGTCAGCAGGAAGAACTTGCCGGCATCGCTCGCGCAATTCTGCAGCAGCGTCGATGTCGGATCGCTGCCGGTGTTGACCTGCACGGTATAGAGCGTGATGCCGGCGGCCTTGATATTGTCGCAGGTCTTCTGCTGCCGCGTGTCGATCGACGACTGGCTGGTGTACCAGCGGTCCTGGGTGTTCAGGCCGTCGGTCAGCAGAATGATGACCTGCTGATACTTGTAGTTCGGATCCATGGCCGGAACGGTGAAGGGCGCGGCGGTCAACGACTGCCAGCCCATCTGCAATCCGATCGCCTGGTTGGTATTGCCGTTCGGCTGCATGGCGTTGATCTTGGCGGTGAGCGAAGTCCAGTCGTAGCTCAGCCCCATCAGCTGAACCGGGCAGGAAGAATACTGCTCGGCCGGATACAGCGTGCCGCCGGCAACCGGCGCATCGTTGGTGGTATCGAAATTCTGGTCGCGGTCGGTGACGCAGCCGTTCCAGGTGCTGTGGTTGTCGGGCGTCCAGATCTTGTTGTGCGACGTGCAACTGCTTTGCGTTGTGATAGTTCGTATTGCTGCAGGTGCCGTTGTCGGCGTTCCAATCGCTCCAGTCGATCCAGGATTGATTGGAGTTCGACGCGCCGACATTCACGTCCTTGCTGAACGGGATGATCGACACATAGACGTCGCCATCGTGCACGGCCGCGTCCTTGAGCTGGGTGAGAAGATTTTGCGACGCGGTCTTCAGCGCGGTCATCTTGCCGCTTTGCGACATCGATCCGGTATTGTCGAGCACGAGCGCGACCCGCAGCCGGGTGTTGCCCCAGGTCGATGTCGTCGAAGCTGTAATGTCGATCTGGTTGAAGCCAAGCATTCTGAGAAAATTCGTGTCGATGGTGGCGCTGCCGTTGAGCATCACATGCGACCCGTTGCTCGAAGAATAGGTGGCGGTAATCGTAACGTTCCTGGCTTCGGGGCGGGTGAACAAGGCGTTGAAGATAGTTGCTCGCCGTGGTCTGCAGGTTGTTCGCCGAATCGGTTGCCGCGGTCTTCGAGAGCGTCAGCGCGGTCGAATCAAGCGCGGCTTGGAATGCCGTGCGGGTTGCGTTGGCGCGGGTGTAATCGACTGCCACGCCGACCGCTCCCATGAGCGGAATCGCGGCCATAGCCAGCATCGGGGCGACGCCGCCCCGGCAGTTTTTCAGGAATTGGGTCAACATGGAACGCTCACCCTGCTATGCGGAAAATGCCTATCCGTAGAGTTCCCAACATGGCGGTCTGGTCTTGAAATATCGTGAGAAGTGCTGCGCGAATTTGGGGAAAATTCACCTCGGATCGTCCGCAAACGGGTTGTGATCGGGTAACCAATGGCTATCTGATCGGATGTGGCCGGAACGGCCGATTCCCGGCCTCTGTCCCGGAACGGGGCAACCTTGAAATGGGCAAATTGCCGGCTTGGAATGGCGGGGGCGGGGTCATTATGATGGTGCCAGGCCACGTGCCGGCGCGGCCATGGGTGCAACCTTCAATGCTGCTTGCCTCGGCCACATCATGACGTCCATTGCCAGCAAACGTTCCCCCGCCCATATGCCGTTAGCCGCCTTGCCGCGGCATGACGGCGCGCCGCGCATGGCGGACGACGACCGCAAGCGCAAAGGCGAGCCGGGCGGGCCGGGCACCGCGGTCATCACCAAGACCAAGCCGCAGACCAAGCGGCCGAATCTGTACCGCGTGCTGATCCTCAACGACGACTACACGCCGATGGAATTCGTCGTGCATGTGCTGGAACGCTTCTTCGGCAAGGATCACGAAGCAGCGACCCGAATTATGTTGCATGTGCATCATCACGGAATCGGCGAATGCGGGATCTATACTTACGAAGTGGCGGAGACCAAAGTGACGCAGGTGATGGACTTTGCCCGAAAACATCAGCATCCTTTGCAATGCGTGATGGAAAAGAAGTGAGATTCGGGAAGCGCCCAATACAAATGAAAATGGAAATCTGATGCCAACGTTCTCGCGCAGCCTCGAACAATCGCTCCACCGGGCGCTCGCCCTCGCCAATGAGCGGCACCATGAATATGCGACGCTTGAACATCTGCTGCTGGCGCTGATCGACGATCAGGACGCCTCCGCGGTGATGCGCGCCTGCAATGTCGATCTCGACAAGCTGCGCCGCAGCCTGGTCGCCTATCTCGAATCCGAGCTGGAAAACCTGATCACCGACGGCGCCGAGGATTCCAAGCCGACCGCCGGCTTCCAGCGCGTGATCCAGCGCGCGGTCATCCACGTGCAGTCGTCCGGCCGCGAGGAAGTCACCGGCGCCAACGTGCTGGTGGCGATCTTCGCCGAACGCGAGAGCCATGCCGCCTATTTCCTGCAAGAGCAGGACATGACGCGCTACGACGCGGTCAACTACATCAGCCACGGCATCGCCAAGCGGCCGGGGCTGTCCGAAGTCGCGCCCGGTGCGCGGCGTCGAGGAAGAGACCGACACCAAGAGCGGCGACGAGCCGAAGAAGAAGGGCGATGCGCTCGAAGCCTATTGCGTCAACCTCAACAAGAAGGCCAAGGACGGCAAGATCGATCCGCTGATCGGCCGCGACGCCGAGATCAACCGAACGATCCAGGTGCTCTGCCGCCGGCAGAAGAACAATCCGCTGTTCGTCGGCGATGCCGGCGTCGGCAAGACCGCGATCGCCGAAGGTCTGGCGCGCCGGATCGTGCATGGCGAAGTGCCGGATGTGCTCAAGGGCGCCACCGTGTTCGCGCTCGACATGGGCACGCTGCTCGCCGGCACGCGCTATCGCGGCGATTTCGAGGAACGGCTCAAGCAGGTGATCAAGGAGATCGAGGCCTATCCGGGCGCGATCATGTTCATCGACGAGATCCACACCGTGATCGGCGCCGGCGCCACCTCGGGCGGCGCCATGGATGCGTCCAACCTGCTCAAGCCGGCGCTGGCGTCGGGCACGATCCGCTGCATCGGCTCGACCACCTACAAGGAATACCGCCAGTATTTCGAGAAGGATCGCGCGCTGGTGCGCCGGTTCCAGAAGATCGACGTCAACGAGCCGTCGGTTCCGGATACGATCGAAATCCTCAAAGGGCTGAAGCCCTATTTCGAGGAATACCACAAGCTCAAATACACCAACGAAGCCATCAAGGCGGCGGTCGAACTGTCGGCGCGCTACATCCATGACCGCAAGCTGCCGGACAAGGCGATCGACGTGATCGACGAGTCGGGCGCGGCGCAGATGCTGCTGCCGGAAAGCCGCCGCAAGAAGACCATCGGCATCAAGGAGATCGAGACCACGATCTCCACCATGGCGCGGATTCCGCCCAAGACCGTGTCGAAGGACGATGCCGAGGTGCTCCGGCATCTCGAGCAGACGCTCAAGACCGTGGTCTACGGCCAGGACAAGGCGATCGATGCGCTGTCGGCCTCGATCAAGCTGGCGCGCGCGGGCTTGCGCGAGCCGGAAAAGCCGATCGGCTGCTATCTGTTCTCCGGGCCGACCGGCGTCGGCAAGACCGAAGTCGCCAAGCAGCTTGCGCTCTCGCTTGGCGTCGAACTGATCCGCTTCGACATGTCGGAATACATGGAGCGGCACACGGTGTCGCGCCTGATCGGCGCGCCGCCCGGCTATGTCGGTTTCGACCAGGGCGGGCTGCTCACCGACGGCGTCGACCAGCATCCGCATTGCGTGCTGCTGCTCGACGAGATCGAGAAGGCGCATCCCGACCTGTTCAACGTGCTGCTGCAGATCATGGATCACGGCAAGCTCACCGACCACAACGGCAAGCAGGTCGATTTCCGCAACGTGATCCTGATCATGACCACCAACGCGGGCGCCGCCGATCTCGCCAAGCAGGCCTATGGCTTCACCCGCACCAAGCGCGAGGGCGACGACCAGGAAGCGATCAGCAAGATGTTCGCGCCGGAATTCCGCAACCGGCTCGACGCCACCATCACCTTCGCGCATCTGTCGCAGGAGGTGATCGCCAAGGTGGTCGAGAAATTCGTGCTGCAGCTCGAAGCGCAGCTCGGCGACCGCAACGTCACCATCGAGCTGTCGGAAGAGGCCACGCGCTGGCTGATCGCCAACGGCTACGACGAATTGATGGGCGCCCGCCCGATGGCGCGCGTGATCCAGGAGCACATCAAGAAGCCGCTGGCCGACGAAGTGCTGTTCGGACACCTGAAGAACGGCGGCCATGTGCGCGTGGTCGTCGACAAGGACGAGCAGGGCCGCGACAAGCTCGGCTTCGAGTATCTCGACGGGCCGATCACGCCGAAGCCGGAAAAGCTGCCGGTCGCGTGCGGCCCAAGGCCAAACGCCGTGCTCGCCGCGGCCGAAGCCGAAAGGCGACGGCAAGCGCGGCTCGGTGCCGAAGGTGCCGCTGATCAAGGCCTGAATCGGCCGGGCTGGCGTCAGCTATTCCAGACAACCACGATCGCGGCGAAGACCAACGCCGCGACGATGCCTGCCGTCACCACGATGATCCGCTCGATCGGCTCGCCCTTGTGGCGTTCATGCGGGCTCTCGCCTTGTTTGGTGCGCCATGTGCCGATCTCGATCCGATAATGATCGAGAATGGCGAAGGGATAGGCGAGCAACAGCAGCGAGGCCGCCGCGCAGCTGCCGGCGGCGATGGAATAGATGACGCGGCCGGGCGCGGGCGCCGCGACCAGCGGCAAAATGACCAGCACGACCGACAGCACCATGGTCGCGATAATGAGGTAGTCCGCCCAGGCCAGCCAGTTGGGCCAATCCGGATGCCGGTCGCGAACGCTCAGTTCGCGTTGAATGCGAAACATGAAAACCGAGATGCAGAAACCGGTCAGGATGCTGGCCACGGTCAAATATGGCTGCGGCGAATTCATGCGGTCGTTTCCCGGCGCGATCGGCCGCTATCCTACAATAGGCGTCGGATTTTGCCGACCTCTCATGCGCGCGAAGTATGCGTGGCTGGTTGCGATCAGCTGGCCCTATGAGACAGGTGGACCGTAGCCATGTCCGCGCCTGACACCTTCAAATCCAATGCCGCCGCCTTCTTTGGCGGCGTGAAATCGGCGATTATTTCGGTGTTCTTCCTGGTGCTGATGGGCACCTATATCGGCATCGGCGCGCTCGCCCATGATTTCGGCTTGAGCTCATGGTGGCTGGCGCTGTCGACCGATGCTGGTGTGGGCGGCGCCGGCGCAGGTGATCCTGATCTCGGCGCTCGGCGCCGGCGCGGCGCTGTTCGAGGTCGCGATCGCGGTGAGCTTGAGCGCGATCCGGCTGTTTCCCATGGTGGTGGCGCTGCTGCCGCTGCTGCGCGGGCAGGGCACGCGCCTGCGCGATCTGCTGCTGCCGACGCATTTCACCTCGGTGAGCATGTGGGTGGAATCGCTGCGGCTGTTGCCGGCGATCGCCGCACGAGCGGCGCATCGCGTTCTGCAACGGCCTGTCGGTCGGCTACATGGGCACCGCGGTGACCTTCGGCTTTGTCGGCTTTTATCTCGCCGCCGGGCTGCCGCCGCTGTTCGCCGGCACGCTGCTGTTCCTCACGCCGATGTCGTTCCTGATTTCGACCGCGCGCAATGCCCGCATGATGGTGGACAAGCTGGCGCTGGTGCTCGGGTCTCGTGCTCGGACCGGTGCTGACCGCCATGCATGTCGAACTCGATCTGATGTGGACCGGCGTGGTCGGCGGCACGCTCGCCTATCTCGTGCATCGCTTGCGCGAGGCCGCGACATGAACGCCGTCGCTGGCCGAACTGTGGCCTTATCTGGTGCTGGTCCTGGTCGGCTATCTGCCGAACGAGATCTGGCGCGTGCTCGGTCTGGTGCTGGCGCGCGGGCTCAACGAGGATTCCGAGATCGTGATCTGGTCGCGCGCGGTGGCGACCGCGATCCTGGCCGGCGTCATCGCCAAGCTGATCCTGTTCTCCTCCGGCGCGCTGGCCACCATTCCGCTGCCGGTGCGGGTGACGGCGGCGGTGTGCGGATTTCTGGCCTTTCTGGTGGTGAGGCGTTCGGTGTTCGCCGGCGTCGCCGTCGGCGAAGCGGTCCTGCTGCTGGGCGGATTTTTGTTCGCGCATTAGCGCATGATCCCGAAAAGCGGGAACCGGTTTTCGGAAAAGATCATGCGCAAATAATCTAGTCAGCCGGCCGCGATCGCCGCGGCGAGCTTCTTGGCCTGCTCGGCCAGGACGTCCGGCTTTTCCTTCTCGCTCGCCGGCGGTTTCATCGGCGCGCCGGCTTTGCGCGGGATGACGTGGACGTGCAGGTGGAACACCACCTGTCCGCCGGCGCCTTCGTTGAACTGCTGGATGGTGATGCCGTCGGCGCCGAACGCCGTCATGGCGGCTTTGGCGACCTTTTGCGCCACCGTCATCACATGCGCGAGATCGGCGGCGCCGATATGTCGAGGATATTGCGGGCCGGCGCCTTCGGCAGCACCAGCGTATGGCCGGGCGCGCGCGGCATGATGTCGAGGAAGGCGAGCGCCTTGTCGTCCTCGTAGACCTTGTAGCAGGGCAGTTCGCCGCGCAGGATCTTGGCGAAGATGTTGTTCGGATCGTAGCTCGGCATCGTCGTTCCCCCGACTCAGCTCAATCTTGCTCGACCAAATCCTTGCGGAATGGCGCGGCCGCCGCAAGCTCCTCGCCGGCCGCCTGTACATAAGCGCGTTCGCGCGCCAGATACTCGGCGACCGCCCGGCGCAAGGCCGGATTGGCGATGAAATGGGCGGAATAGGTGGTGTGCGGCAGGTAGCCGCGCGCCAGCTTGTGCTCGCCCTGGGCGCCGGCCTCGACCCGTTTGAGCTTGTGGGCGATCGCGTAGTCGATGGCCTGATAGTAGCAGAGCTCGAAATGCAGAAACGGATGGTGCTCGATCGCGCCCCAGTTGCGGCCATAGAGCGTGTCGGCGCCGATGAAGTTGATGGCGCCGGCGATCCAGCGGCCCGGCGCGTTTGGCCATCACCAGCAGGATGCGGTCGCGCATCGTTTCGCCGACGATCGAGAAGAATTCGCGGGTGAGATAGGGCCGGCCCCATTTGCGCGAGCCGGTGTCCATGTAGAAGGCGAAGAAGGCGTCCCAGATCGCTTCGGTCAGGTCGGAGCCGGTGAGCCAGACGCACCTCGATGCCGGGGGCAAGCGCGTCCTTGCGCTCGCGGCGGATGGTCTTGCGCTTGCGCGAGGCGAGGCGGCCCAGGAAATCGTCGAAGCGTCGCGTAGCCGGCATTCTCCCAATGGAATTGCTGGTCGGTGCGTTGCAGGAAGCCGCGCTCGCCGAGCACGTGCCATTCCGCCTCGGTCAGGAAGGTGACATGGGCCGAGGACAGCTCGCTGGCGGTGGTGATCTCGGCCAGCGCATCGCGCGAGCGCGCCGCGCACCGCTTCGGCCAGCGGACCGGGGCGGGCCAGCAGGCGCGGGCCGGTCACCGGCGTGAACGGCACCGCCACCTGGAGCTTGGGGTAATAGTCGCCGCCGGCGCGCTCGAAGGCCTCGGCCCAGCCGTGGTCGAAGACATATTCGCCCTGCGAATGGGTCTTCACGTAGCAGGGCGCGGCGCCCAGCAGAGTGCCGTTCGGCGTCCTCCGCCAGCAGGTGGCGCGGCTGCCAGCCGGTGCGGCCGCCGACCGAGCCCGACGCTCTCAAGCGATGACAGAAAAGCATGTGAAACAAATGGGTTATTGACTTGTCCTCGTGTGGATAACTGCGGGGACGAGTTATCCTCATGTGTTAGTTTAACTTCGCGCTATCGATCGGTTGCCGCTGCTGCGCCGTTGCCAGCGCAGGCGTCCCAGGCCGCGGCCGGGACCTCGGCGAGCGATTGGGCGATGCGGATGCGGAGTTCGATGTCGGTCATCGGGCGGCAAGGCGTTCCTAGCCCGACTTTATGCCCGAAATCGTTCGAAGTTGATCATCCGTTCGGCCATTACGGGCGGATGCCCTCGAAAATGATCTGGTCGGCCCAGCGCGCCGCGCGCCGGCGGTCGTCCTCGCTGCGCACCGTCCAGGTCAGCAGCGGCAGGCCGAAAACCGAGCGCGCGATCAGCGGCGCCGCCGCCGGCAGGTCCTTGATCGAATAGGCGACGAATTGCGGGCGCGTCCGATTGGCGTGCAGCAGATACGCCATGCGCCGCTTCTCGGACGGCGGCATGCCGGTCCCATTCGTGGTGCGCGTAATGGCGCTCGGCGACGATGCCGCGCGTCAGGCCGGGCGCGATGTGTCGTGCCGCTTCGATCAGAGCCGGGTCGAACGACATCACCGCCACCGGCCCGGCATAGCTCGCCAGCACCTCGGCGGCGCGCTGCACCAGCCGCCGGTCGCCGTCGAAACGGCTTTTGAGCTCCAGCACCAGCGTCGCGCGGCCACCGACCAGTTCGCACAGTTCGCCGAGCGTCAGGATGCGGTCGGCGCTCGCCTTGAAGCGGACCGCCTTGATCTCGGCCGCGGTCATGTCGGCGAGCCGGCCGCTGCCCTCGGTCAGGCGGCCGAGCGCATCGTCGTGATGCACCATGGCCTCGCCGTCGGCGCTGATCTGGAGATCGGTCTCGATGCCGTAGCCGCCGGCGATGGCCGCGGTGAATGCCGACGCGGTATTCTCGATCACGCCGGCGCGGCGTCGTGCAGGCCGCGATGCGCGATCGGGTCGCGCGGTGAGCCAGTCGAGGCCGGGCATCTAAGTGTCATGACACCTCGAACATGCCTTCGACTTCGACGGCCGCATCGGCCGGCAGGGCCGAGACGCCGACCGTGGTGCGGGCATGGCGGCCTTTGTCGCCGAACACCTCGACCATCAGATCGGAGGCGCCGTTCATCACCTTCGGTCCGTCGGTGAAGCCGGGCGCCGAATTGATGAAGCCGCCGAGCCGCACCACGCGGGTCACCTTGTCGAGATCGCCGAGCGCGGCCTTGATCTGCGCCAGCAGGTTGATGGCGCAGGCGCGCGCGGCCTTCTGCCCGTCCTCGATCGAGACGCCGCCGCCCAGCTGGCCTTTGGCGACCAGCTTGCCGTCGGCGCCGAAGCAGAGTTGGCCGGACACCACGAGCAGGTTGCCGCTGCGCACGCAGGCCACGTAGTTGGCGATCGGGCTTGCCGGGCTCGGCAGGGTGATGCCGAGATTTGCGAGCGTCTTTTCAACCATTCCGGCCATGAAGTCCTCCCCGATGCGGCGCATTTGTCTTGTGCGTTCTCTTGGCTGATCGGGCGGCGATGCGCAAGCGCATGGCGCATGCTAGTTGCCGGAAGCCGCAGCGGCCTCTATCTTGCCGCTATCTTCGCATCTTTCTTCTCCCGAACGACGGCTCCAATGCTGCCGCGGAGAGGCCCGTATCCATGAACATGCGCGTCAATGCCAAACGGCTGATTCCGTCCGCTTTTGGCCATCGGTCTTGCCGCCGCTGCGGCCCATCATCCGGCGGTGGCCGCGCCGCCTGCCGACGAGGTGCTGCTGGCGCCGCATCGGGCGGTCTACGACCTCAAGCTTTCGAAATCGCGCGGCAGCCGCGGCATCCAGGCGGTGCGCGGACGCATCCTGTATGATTTTTCCGGCAATGCCTGCGAGGGCTACGACCTGCAATTCCGTCAGGTGTCGGAGCTCGATTCCGGCGAGGGCAAGGCCGCGCTCAGCGATCTGCGCTCCACCACCTGGGAAGACGGCGCCGCCAAGAAATTTCGCTTCAACTCGGAAAATATGCTCAACGACCAGACAACCGACGCGGTCGACGGCCATGCCGAACGCAATGCCGCAACCGTCGCGGTCAGCTTGAGCAAGCCGAAGGAAAAGAATTTCGCCGTTCCGGTCGGCGCGGTGTTTCCGACCGAGCACATGCGCCGCATCATTGTCGCCGCGCGCGAAGGCAAGACCATCCTGGAATTTCCGGTCTATGACGGCTCGGAAACCGGCGAGAAGCTCTACAACACGCTGACCGTGATCGGCCGCGCGATCGCGCCCGGGCGAAAAGCCGCCGGCCGATGCCGCCGCGAAGATGCCCGAGCTTGCCAAGCTGACGCGCTGGCCGGTGACCATCAGCTATTTCGACCAAAAGGGCGAGAAGGCCGAGCAGGCCGGCGAGCAGACGCCGGTCTATTCGATCTCGTTCGAGCTCTACGAGAACGGCATCTCGCGCGCGCTCGTGCTCGACTACACCGATTTCACCATCACCGGCGAGATGACCTCGCTGGAGATGAAGAAGAACAAGCCGTGCCCGTAAGGGGCACGTTTGATTTCGCGCATGATCTTATCCGAAGCCGGTACCCATCCCCGATCAAGTCGAGGACAAGCTTTTCGGGACCATGCGCTAGTCGTCGTCCAGCGCCAGGCCTTTCACCACCGCATCGTGGCCGAATTTCGCGCGCAATTTGTCGACCGCGTGTTCGGCCTCGGCGGCGCGGCGGTCGATCAGGTCGGAGAGATCGTCGCCGGTCGGCGTCCTCCAGATGGCTGACGCCGATCCCGATCAGGCGGAAGCGCGTTTGGCCGACTTCGTGCTGGAGCAGATCGCGGCCGGCGGCGAAGATGCGCGCGGCGAGTTGCGTGGGATCCCCAAGCGAGCGCGCGCGCGTGCGGATCTTGAAATCGGCGCTCTTGAGCTTCAGCGTCACGGTCGAGCCGGCGAGCGCATTGGCCTTGAGCCGCGTCGACACCCGTTCGGTCAGATCCCACAGATGCTGTTCGAGCGGACGAAATTCGCCGATGTCGCGCTCGAAGGTGGTTTCCGCCGAAATGCTCTTGGTCTCGCGCTCGGCGCTGACGGTGCGCGCGTCGATGCCGCGCGCCAGCCGCCAGAGCCTGGCGCCTTCCTCGCCATAGCGGCGCATCAGATCGTGTTCGTCGGCCCGCTGCAGGTCGGCGATCAGCCGAAAGCCGTCGGTGGCGAGCTTGGCGGCGCTGACCGCGCCGACGCCGTAGATGAAGCCGACCGGCTTGGGCGCGAGAAATGCCGCGGCCTCGGCCTGGCCGAGCACGGCAAAGCCGCGCGGCTTGTCCATGTCGGAGGCGATCTTGGCGAGGAACTTGTTGGCCGACAGCCCGATCGAAACCGTGATGCCGATGATCGCGCTCGATCTCGACTCGCAAAGCGCGCCAGCACCTTGGCGGCGCTCATGCCATGCAGCCGTTCGGTGCCGGTGAGATCGAGAAAGGCCTCGTCGATCGACAGCGGCTCGACCAGCGGCGTGAGCGCGAACATCGCCTTGCGCACCTCGCGGCCGGCTTTGACGTATTTCGCCATGTTCGGCCGGACCACCACCGCGTGCGGGCAGCGGCGCAGCGCCTCGAACATCGGCATGGCGGAGCGGATGCCATAGGTGCGCGCCACGTAGCAGCAGGCGGCGACCACGCCGCGCTTGCCGCCGCCGACGATCACCGGCTTGTCGATCAGCGAGGGATCGTCGCGTTTCTCGATCGTGGCGTAGAAGGCGTCGCAGTCGACATGCGCGATGGTGAGCGTATCGAGCTCGGCGATGGCGCGCGAGGCGCGGCGAGCCGCATGGCGGGCAGCGCGCCGCCTTGTCCGGCGCGATCGGCCAGGCAATCGCGGCAGAAGCTCACGGGATTTCCCGCTCCCAGGGCTCGCCGCCGAGCGCGATGTGGGCCTTGGCCGATATCGGCCGGCTCGCAGCCGGCCTCGGCGGCAAATGCGGCGGCCAGCCGCTCGTCGGAGACGAGGTACTCCAGCACGCCGGCCAGGAAGCCGCGGCTCGCGGCTGGCGGCGCGAATCTCGGCCGGGCCGATGCCGGTCACGGCCAGGAAGCGCCCGAGCCGCTCGGCATCCCCGGCAATGAAGGTAAGCGCCTGAATCGCAAGCCCTTCTGCCGCTTCCGGCGTCATCGGCACGGCGCGTCTTTCATCGGTCAAATTTGCCTTTCCGTAACAAATCGGCACTACCGTGGCCGATCATGCCCGACCGCGCGCGGCCTGGCGACGCCGCATGCGCCGGGCAGAGGTGCGTTGGGGACAAATGGGGCGGGGAAATGCCGAAGACCGTCCTGATCGTGGAGGACAACGAGCTGAATATGAAGCTCTTCCACGACCTCCTGGAAGCGCATGGCTACCAGACCGTCGGCACCCGCAACGGGATCGAGGCGCTCGATCTCGCGCGCAAGCACCGGCCCGATCTGATCCTGATGGATATCCAACTGCCGGAAGTCTCCGGCCTCGAAGTGACCAAATGGCTCAAGGACGATCCCGAACTCAAGGCGATTCCGGTGGTCGCGGTCACCGCCTTCGCCATGAAGGGCGACGAGGAGCGCATCCGCGAGGGCGGCTGCGAGGCCTATCTGTCGAAGCCGATCTCGGTGGGAAAATTCATCGAGACCATCCGTCATTTCCTCGGGCCCGCCTGATGGTGCAGCGATGACCGCCCGCGTTCTTGTCGTCGACGACGTCCCGGCCAATGTGAAGCTGCTGGAAGCGCGGCTGTCGGCGGAATATTTCGACGTCGCCACCGCCTATAGCGGCGCCGAGGCGCTGGCGCTGTGCGAGCGCGCCGAATGCGACATCGTGCTGCTCGACGTGATGATGCCGGACATGGACGGCTTCGAGGTCTGCCGCAAGCTCAAGTCGAATCCCGCGACCCATCATATTCCGGTGGTGATGGTGACCGCGCTCGATCAGCCGTCCGACCGCGTGCGCGGGCTGGAAGCCGGCGCCGACGATTTCCTCACCAAGCCGGTGACCGACGTGGCGCTGGTCTCGCGCGTGCGCTCGCTGGCGCGGCTCAAGATGGTGACCGACGAGCTGCGCATGCGCGCGCTCACCGTCCAAGGAAATCGGCATCCAGAGCCCGGAACGCGAAGCGGTGACCGAGACCGGCCGCAACGGCCGCATTCTCATCGTCGACGACCGCAAGAATTCCTACGAGCGCATCGTCGCGACCCTGTCGGCCGAACACACGGTCGACGTGGAAGCCGATCCGAACGAGGCGTTGTTCCATGCCGCCGAAGGCAATTACGATCTGCTGATCGTGTCGCTCGGCTTGCAGAATTTCGACGGCCTGCGGCTGTGCAGCCAGATGCGCTCGCTCGAGCGCACCCGCAACGTGCCGATCCTGGCGGTGGCGGAAGCCGACAACAATGCGCGGCTGGTGCGCGGCCTGGAAATCGGCGTCAACGATTATCTGATCCGCCCGATCGACAAGAACGAAATGCTGGCGCGCGTGCGCACCCAGATCAAGAAGAAGCGCTACACCGAGCGGCTGCGCGACAACGTGCAGATGTCGATCGAAATGGCGATCACCGACGCGCTCACCGGCCTGTACAACCGCCGCTACATGGAGACGCATCTGGCGACGCTGGTCGAGCAGGCGGCCGCGCGCGGCAAGCCGATCGCGGTGCTGATCGTCGACATCGACTATTTCAAGTCGGTCAACGACAGCCACGGCCACGATGCCGGCGACGACGTGTTGCGCGAATTCGCGCTGCGCATCCGCAAGGCGATCCGCAACATCGATCTCGCCTGCCGCTATGGCGGCGAGGAATTCGTCATCGTGATGCCGGAAACCGACATGGCGGTGGCGACCATGGTGGCCGAGCGGCATGCGCCGGCGCATCGCCACGAGCCGTTCGCGATCCAGCAGGGTGCGCGCAAGCTGGAGGTGACGATCTCGATCGGCATCGCCGCGATGGGCGCGCCGGACGACAATGCGGCGGCGATCCTCAAGCGCGCCGACCAGGCGCTCTATCGCGCCAAGCGCGACGGCCGCAACCGGGTGGTGCCGGACGCGGCTTAGACGGAATTTCGCGGCGTTTCCAATCTGTTGAAAAGCAAGTTTGGCCGCTTGAGCCGGCTGGTCTAGCCTCGGCCGATGACGGCTTTTGATTCGGCGTGCCCGGTGCGCGCCCGCGAAGCCTTTCAAATACCCTGCGGAGTGCTCAGGTCCGCCGCATCTCCTGGGTCCTGCGGGGTTCGGCCGGCCTGGAGCGGTGCGAGTGGCCTCCTCATGTCGCCGCTTCCGGCCGGCCACCTTTTGGCTGGCCAGCAGATGCGCCTACGGCCGCACGATCGTCCAGCCCTTTTCGCCAAGCTCGATCAGCGTCACCACGCCGGCCGGAACGCGCTGGGCATTCTCGACCAGCGGCGGCTCCTTGCCTTCCGTTTTGGTCATGGCGGCGAGCGTGTTCTCGCAGGCCATGAACGAGACATTGGGCATGCCCTGCTTGAACGACTGCAGCCGCGGCTTCACCGGCGAGGTGTCGTCGCGCAGCATGTGCAGGCCGGCATTGAAGGCGACGATCTGGATGTCGATCTCGTCGCCCTTGTCGGAATAATATTTCGACACATTGGCGGCGACGTTGAGCACCGCATTCATCTTGACCGGATCGTTGTCGCTGATCTGCAGCGCGAGCCTGTGCTTCTCGGCCGCGTTGGCCGGCGCGAAGGCGAGCGGCAGCAGCAGGACGGCGGCAAAGACGGCGCGAAGCATGACGCTAGATCTACTTGATCTTGGATTCGCGATACTCGACGTGCTTCTTGGCGACCGGATCGTATTTCTTCTTGGTGAGCTTGTCGGTCTGGGTGCGCGAGTTCTTCTTGGTCACATAGTAGTGGCCGGTGCCCGCGCTCGACACGAGTTTGATCTTTAGACTGGCGGCTTTGGCCATGGAATTATCCCTTGAAACGGAACTGTGGGTGGCTGAGTGCGCGGAACCTAGCGGCAGCACGCCAAATGTCAAGAAAGCCCGATTCTAGCGTGGTTATAGCAGCTCCCGAAAAAATTGCTGCTCGATCATGAAATAAAACGGCACCGGCAGGCCGTGCCCCATGCCGGCCTTAACCCGCGCCGCCAGCTCTTCCAGCACCACGCCGGTAATCGTCGGCATGTCGAGGTGGGTCGCTTCCTCGATCGGCACCCAGGTGAGCTCGACCAGTTCGGACTCCGGTCCCACCACGCCTTCGATCTTGAAGGCGATCGCGGAGGCGTCCGCCGTGAAGAAGCGCGTGTCGAAGCGGCGCGGCCGCCGCGGCGGCGTCACCGCGCGGGCAATGAAATGGATTTGCGCGAGGTCGGGATGGACGTGCGCCTTGGCGAAGTCGGCCCAGATCTCGCCCGGCACTATCAGGGGCAATGTCGCGCTTGACCCCGAGCAGCAGGCCGGTTTCCTCCGCCAGTTCGCGCACCGCGGCCAGCGCAAAGGCGCGCGCCAGCGCTACGCTCGGATCGGCAACACGCTCCAGCAGCTTCTTCTGCGTGTCCGGATGCAGCTCGCTTGCCGCCGGCATGACGCGGTCGAGCGGCTCGATGCGCCCGCCCGGGAACACGAACTTGCCCGGCATGAATTTGTGGCTCTGATGGCGGCGTCCGAGCAGCACTTTCGGCTTTGCGCCCGGAGCGGTCGATCAGCATCAGCGTCGCCGCATCGCGCGGCTCGCTGTCGGGGAACGACTGGTCGCGTTCCACCTTGGTCATGCGCTCGGCCCAGACTTTGGCGAGATCCTGCGTCATCGCGACTTTCGTTGTTTCTGGCCGCGATACCGGTTCGGCTTGCGGTGCTCCGGCCGCCGCGCTCATGCTGTGGGCGGCGCTGCGGTCGGCCGGCGCGCCCTTCGGACAGAAGCTCGAAGCGCAGCGCGCCGGCAACCGGTGCCGCTTCGATCAGCTTGACGGTGACGCGGTCGCCAAGCCGGTAGGTCTCGCCCGAACGCGAGCCGACCATGGCGTGGCCGGCCTCGTCATAGCGGAAATATTCATCGCCGATGGTACGGGCGGGCACGAAGCCGTCGGCGCCGGTGTCGTTCAATTTCACGAACAGGCCGGCGCGGTGCACGCCCGATACGCGGCCTTCGAAGGTGGCGCCGATGCGGTCGGAAAGGAAATGCGCGATCAGGCGGTCCTTGGTTTCGCGTTCGGCCACCATGGCGCGACGTTCGGTAGCGGAGATTTGCGCGGAAATCTCGGCCAATGCCTTGACGTCGGCGGCCTCGGGCAGACCGTCAGCGCCCAGCTTGAGCGCGCGGATCAGCCCGCGATGCACGATCAGATCGGCATAGCGGCGGATCGGCGAGGTGAAATGCGCGTAGCGGCGCAGGTTGAGGCCGAAATGGCCGTAATTCTCCGCCGCGTATTCGGCCTGCGCCTGGCTGCGCAGTACCACCTCGTTGACCAGTTGCTCGGCGTCGCGGCCCTTGGCCTGGGCGAGGATGCGGTTGAAGTTTTCCGGCCGCAGCGCGCCGGCCTTCGCGAACGGGATGTCGAGGGTGGCGAGGAATTCGCGCAGCGCATTGACCTTCTCGATCGCCGGCTCGTCATGCACGCGGTAGATCAGCGGCACGCGCGCCTTTTCCAATGTCTCGGCGGCGGCGACGTTGGCGAGGATCATGAATTCCTCGATCAGTCTGTTGGCTTCCAGCCGTTCCGGCGTGACCACGCGATCGACGGTGCCATCGTGTTTGAGCAGGATTTTGCGCTCCGGCAAGTCGAGATCGAGCGGCTGCCGCTCGCCGCGCGCGCGCTTGAGCGCTTCATAGGCGGCGTAGAGCGGCTCCAGCACCTGCGTCATCAGCGGCGCGGTGTCTTCATCCGTGCGGCCGCCGATGGCGAGCTGGGTTTGCTCATAAGAAAGTTTTGCAGCCGACCGCATCATGATGCGGTGGAATGTGTGCGAGCGCTTGCGGCCGTCGGCGCCGATCAACCATGCGCACCGCCAAGGCGGCGCGATCCTCGCGCGGGCGCAGCGAGCACAGATCGTTGGAAATGCGCTCGGGCAGCATCGGCACCACGCGGTCGGGGAAATAGACCGAATTGCCGCGAACGAGCGCTTCGCGGTCGAGCGCGGAATTGGGCTTCACGTAGTGGGCGACGTCGGCGATGGCGACGCTGACGATGAAGCCGCCATGGTTGTTGCCGGCTGTGTCGGGCTCGGCGTGCACGGCGTCGTCGTGATCCTTGGCGTCGGGCGGATCGATGGTCACCAAGGGTACCTGCCGCCAGTCCTCGCGGCCGGCGAGCGTTGCCGGCTTCGCGGCTTCGGCTTCGTTTTCGGTATCGCGGCGGAAGACGTGGGGAATGCCGTGGGCATGGATGGCGATCAGGCTGACCGCGCGCTCGCTCGCCAGCGAACCGAGCCGTTCCACGACGCGGCCGCTGGGCAAGCCCAGTCGCGGCGCACGGGTGGTTTCGACCGCGACCAGGTCGCCGTCTTGCGCCTCGCCGGTTGAGCCCGCGGGAATGCTGAGTTCTTTGCCCAGCATCTTCTTGTCAACCGGCTCCAGCCGGCCACCGCCGTGTGGAGCTTTGCGGAAAATCCCCAGCACGCGCTGCTTGGGATGGTCGATGATCTTGATGACGCGGCCGCGATGGCGGATGCCCGCGTCTTCATCGGTTTCCTCGACCCGCAACAGAACGCGGTCGCCGATGCCGGCGGCCTCAGTGGGGCGTGCTTTACGAGGAATGTGGATGCGAATTTTCGGCGCTTGCCCATGCGCTTCCTCGTCCCATTCGTCGGGCGTGGCGAGCAAATCGCCGTCGCGGTCGCGCGCGACCACGTCGGCGAGCACGGTGGAGGGCAGCGTTCCGGGATGATGCAGCTTCTTGCGCCGCTTCTCGACCGAGCCTTCGGAGGCCAGGTCGCGCAGCATGCGCTTGAGTTCGGCGCGCATGGCGTTCTTGAGGCCAAAGGCGCGGGCGATTTCGCGGGTGCCGACTTTGCCGGGCTGGTTACCGATGAAGGCGAGAATGTCGGCCTTGGAGGGGAGGGAGGGTGTTTTTTTGGATGGTTTGTTCAAAATAGATTGTCCTGCGCCAAATCGGCGCGATTAAGAGGGAATGTAATAATCGAAAGTCAGCTGCGCCAGCTATTCGGCGGCCTTGGCTTCGCGCGGGGCCTTTGTCTTGGCCGCCGCGGCTTTTTTCGGCTTGGCCGCGGGTGAAGCGGCCTTCTTGCCCGATGGCTGTTTGCGACCGGCGGCGCGGCGGCCCTTCGGCACACCGCCGCCCTTGGCGATGCGGGCCTCGAGCAGGCCTACGGCTTCTTCGAGCGTAACGGTTTCCGGCGTCTTGTCGCCCGGCAGCGTCGCATTGATGCCGGCATGGCTGACGTAAGGCCCATAACGGCCGTTCTTCACCATGATCGGGCCGCCCTTGTCGGGATGTTCGCCCAAGCTCTTGCCGGGATCGCCGCCGAAGCGTCGCCCGCCGCCGGGCTTGAGCTTCTTCTCGGCGATCAAGGTGACCGCGCGGTTGAGCCCGATGGCGAGCACGTCGTCGCCGGTTTCCAGATTGGCGTAAGTCTTGCCGTGCTTGACGTAAGGCCCGAAGCGGCCGACGCCGGCGATGATCGGCTCGCCGTCCTCCGGATGAATGCCGATTTCGCGCGGCAGCGCCAGCAGCGCCAGCCCGCGCTCGAGATCGACGTCCTCCGGCGAAAGACCCTTCGGCAGTCCGGCGCGTTTGGGCTTATCGGCATCCTTTTCCTTGGAGGCTTCGCCAAGTTGCAAATAGGGGCCGAAGCGCCCGCTGCGCAGCGAAACTTCCAGACCCGTGACCGGATCTTCACCGAGAACTTTGGTGCCGTTGAGCGAGCCTTCCGCGCCCGGCGTCATTTGCCGCGTGAAGCGGCAGTCCGGATAATTCGAGCAACCGATGAAGGCGCCGAACCGGCCGAGCTTGAGCGATAGCCTTCCGGTGGCGCATTGCGGGCACTGCCGCGGCTCGCCGCCGTTGGCGGGCGGCGGGAAGATGTGCGGCGCCAGCAGATCGTTGAGCGCGTCGAGCACCTGGGTGACGCGCAGGTCCTTGATCTCGTTGACCGCGCCGATGAAGCCGACCCAGAACTCCTGCAGCACCTGCTTCCAGTTGATCTCGTTGTTGGCGACGCGGTCGAGCTGTTCTTCCAAGTTGGCGGTGAAATCGTATTCCACGTAGCGGGCAAAGAAGCTTTCCAGGAAGCCGACCACGACGCGGCCTTTGTCTTCCGGCATCAGCCGCTTCTTGTCGATGCGCACATAGCCGCGATCCTGCAGCACTTGCAGAACGGCGGCATAGGTCGAAGGCCGGCCGATGCCGAGCTCTTCCATGCGCTTGACCAGGGAGGCTTCCGAATAGCGCGGCGGCGGCTCGGTGAAATGCTGCGACGAATTGATTGCCTGCTTCGCCAACAACTCGCCTTGGTTGATCACCGGCAGACGGCGCGATTCATCGTCCTCGTCGGGCTCGTCGTGGCCTTCCTGATAGAGCGTGAGGAAGCCGTCGAATTTGACCACCTGGCCGGTGGCGCGCAGCTCAAGATTGCGGGCGCCGGCCTTGGCGGTGATGTCGACGGTGGTGCGCTCCAGTTCCGCCGATTGCATCTGGCTCGCGACCGCGCGGTTCCAGATCAACTCGTAGAGGCGGGCTTGATCGCGATCGACGGATTTCGCGACGTCTTTCGGCGAGCGGTTGGGATCGGTCGGGCGCACCGCTTCGTGCGCTTCCTGCGCGGTCTTGGATTTTTGCTGATAGGTGCGCGGCGCGTCCGGTACGTATTTGGCGCCGTAATCCTTGCCGATCATGCTGCGAATGCCGCCGATCGCTTCCGCGGCGATTTCGATGCCGTCGGTGCGCATATAGGTGATGAGGCCGACGGTCTCGCCGCCGATATCGATGCCTTCATACAGCCGCTGCGCCAGCCGCATGGTGTGCGCGGGCGAGAAGCCGAGCTTGCGGCTCGCCTCCTGCTGCATGGTCGAGGTGGTGAACGGCGGCGGCGGGTTGCGGCGCGCGGGCTTCGCCTCGACCGAGGTCGCCGTGAACGTCGCAGTCTCGAGGTCGCGGGTGAAGGCTTCCGCGTCCGCGCCGGAGCCGATATCGAGCCGCTGAATCTTCTGGCCGTCGGCGCCGACCAGGCGAGCCTCGAACGTCTCCTGGCGCGGCGTCGCCAGCGTGGCTGCGATCGACCAGTATTCCTTGGCGACGAATTTCTCGATTTCCAGTTCGCGGTCGCAGACCAGCCGCAGCGCCACCGACTGCACCCGGCCGGCCGAGCGTGCGCCGGGCAGCTTGCGCCACAGCACCGGCGAGAGCGTGAAGCCGACCAGATAGTCGAGCGCGCGGCGGGCGAGATAGGCGTCGACCAGCGCGGCATCGATGGCGCGCGGATGCTTCATCGCCTCGGTCACCGACTGCTTGGTGATCGCGTTAAAGACCACGCGCTCGATCGCGCGGTCCTTCAACGCATGCTTTTCGTTGAGGGCTTCGAGCACGTGCCAGGAAATCGCCTCGCCCTCGCGGTCCGGGTCGGTGGCCAGGATGAGGGTGTCAGCGTCCTTCAGGGCGCGGGCGATGTCGTTCACGCGCTTTTGCGACTGGGGGTCGATTTCCCAGAGCATTTTAAAGTCGGCGTCGGGGTCGACCGATCCATCCTTGGCCGGCAGGTCACGGATATGCCCAAACGAGGCCAGAACCTCGTAGCCGGGGCCAAGATATTTATTGATCGTCTTCGCCTTGGAAGGCAACTCGACAACGACAACTTTCATGCAAATCCAATGGGTTATGCGCCGGGACCATGCCGAATCGAGGCGGAATCAGCGGCGCGTTTGGCCCGGAACATGGGGAAGGTGACCTTCACTGTCAAATCAGGGTAGCTCGGAAGACCTTTAAGAAACGCCAATTAGGGCATGAAAGAGACGGCTCAAGGTTCGATTTCAACCTAAAGCTGTATTTAACTAAAGTCTCCATTAATAAGATGCCTATTCGAAATGGACTGTGTATTTTTGCAGGCGGGGCGGCGCGTAACTCTTCGCCGGCGCCTGCCGGCACGGGACTGGAATGGCCGATCAACCAGAATCTATCGAAGCCGGCGGACGCACCGCGGTAGCCAGTTATGTCGCAAAGATGTCGGCCGATCTTGCCGGGATGGCGCGCCGTACCGGCCTCGATACGCTCGGCTATCTGCTCGAAATGGTGCGGCTCGAAGCCGAAAGCGCGAAGCGCCAATCCAACGGTCCGAATAGCAGGCGTTAGTTACGGCCCCTTCAGGCCGAGTTTTTCCAGAAATGCCGCGGTCGGATTGCCATCGGGGACCATTCCGTATTTGGCCTGTTCGGTGCGAATGTTGTCGCGCAGATCGAAATCGACGTGACCTTCAAAGTCGCGCACCTTGTAGCCAAGCTCGGCCAGTTTTTTCTGCAAAGCGATGCGCGCATCGCGCGACAGCGGGCGGTCGTCGGTTGGCCATACGGCCTTGATCGGCGCTCCGCCATTCATGCGGTCGGCAAGATGGCCGACCGCGATCGCATACGCATCGGAGTTGTTGTACTCCTTGAGCACGTCGAAATTTTCCGTCACCAGGAAAGCGGGCCCATTGGCGCCGCTGGGAAAGAACAGGATGCCTTGGCCGGCCGCTGGAAACGGCTTGCCGTCGGCGCGGGCAAGTCCGAGCTTGTGCCAGTCCGAGAAAGTGCCGCGGCTGCGCATATAGTCGAAGCCTTTCGGGATCGTGACTTCAAAGCCCCAGGGCAGGCCGACCTTCCAGTTCCACTTCTTCAAATAGTTGGCGGTGGAACCGAGCACGTCCGGCACATTGGTCCAGATGTCGGGGCGGCCGTCGCCGGAAAAATCGATGGCGAAGTCCACGTAATTCGACGGCATGAACTGGGTCTGTCCCATCGCGCCGGCCCATGAACTGACCATGCGCTCGCGCGCGATGTGGTCGCGCTGCATGATGTTCATCGCGACGATCAATTCGTTGCGAAAATAGGGATGGCGGTAGCGCACATAGGCCAACGTTGCGAGCGACCGAAATACGTCCCATCGATCCTTCTCGGCGCCGTAGGACGATTCCATTCCCCACAACGAAATAAGAATCCAGCGCTCAACCCCGAATTTCTGCTCCACCGCGTCGAACGTTTTCGCCCATTCCGCCGCTTTGCGCTTTCCTTGCGAAATGTTGCCGGCCGACACGATCGAATTCACATAGTTGCCGACCGGTTTGCCGTATTCCGGCTGCCGCTTGGTGGCCGCGATCACCTTCGGATCGGGCGTCACGCCTTTCATGGCGAGATCGAAACTGGTGCGCGTAACGCCCTTGGCCTGCGCATCTGGCCAAAGCTCGGCCACGAACTTGACAAAGGATGCGTCCTGCGCCTGCGCGGGCGCGCAAAGAAAGGCGAGAACGATAGCGAATGCGGCAAGGCGGGAAATCATGCGGAGATTCCGTTTCGTGACGATTCGTATCGCATGTTACAGCAGCGATACCAACCCTGCGCCGTGGCGCTCCAGCCGGCCGGCGATTTCGAGTTCCAGCAGCACGGTCCGCACGATCGCGGGCGAGGTGCGCGACAGCCGGCCTTGGCGGGATGCAACCAGGAGTGAGACGTGGTCTAAGCGCCGATCTTGCCTTCGCTGCCGTTAAGCAGGCGCGCGATATTGCCGCGGTGCATAATCCATAACAGCGCGGTGAGGCCTAAGAACAGCGCAGCGGCGGCGGGCCGATCGAGCAGCCAAAGTGCAAGCGGCGTGAACGCGCTGGCGACCAATCCGGCGAGCGAGGAATAGCGGAACGCCGCCGCGACCACGAGCCAGATCGCGCCGAAAATCAGCGCGGCGGGCCAAGCGAGGCCAAGCAGCACCCCGATATAGGTGGCGACGCCTTTGCCGCCCCTGAACTTCAGCCACACCGGAAACAGATGACCGAGAAAGGCGCCGAGCGCTGCGGCGAGCGCGGCATAGTGCTCGGCACCGGCATAATGCGCGGCCACCAGCACCGCGGCCGTGCCCTTGAGCATGTCGCACAGCAGCGTTGCCGCCGCGATGTCCTTGCGGCCGGTGCGCAGCACATTGGTGGCGCCGATATTGCCGGAACCGATGGCGCGAATGTCGCGGCCGCCGGCGGCGCGCGTCAGGATCAGCCCAAACGGAATCGAGCCGAGCAGATAACCGAACGCGAAGGCGAGCAAGGGGATCATACGTATTCGTAAACGGTGCGCCCGGCGACGATCGTGCGCACCACGCGGCCCGTCATGCGCGCTTCATCGAACGGCGTGTTCTTGCACTTCGATTTGAGTTCGGTCGGATCGACCACCCAGGGCACGTCCATATCGACCACGATCACATCCGCCGGCGCGCCGCTCTTGAGCGTGCCGCCCGCGATGCCGAGCAATTCCGCCGGCCGCGTCGACATCGCGCGCAGCAGCGTCATCAGCTCGATCTCGCCGTTGTGCACCAGCCGCAAACCGGCGGCGAGCATGGTTTCCAGCCCGATGGCGCCGGCCGCCGCCTCGGCAAATGGCAGGCGTTTGGTTTCCACGTCCTGCGGATTGTGGTCCGACATCACCACGTCGATCAGGCCGGCGCCGACCGCCTCGACCAGCGCCTTGCGGTCGTATTCCGCCCGCAGCGGCGGCGAGACCTTGAGGAAGGTGCGATAGGGCCCGATGTCGTTTTCGTTGAGCGCGATATGGTTGATCGAGGCGGAGGCGGTGACGAACAGGCCATCGTCCTTGGCGCGCCGCAGTACGCCGAGCGATTCCGCGCAGGTGACCGAGGCCGCGTGATAGCGCCCGCCCGACAGCGCGACGAGACAGATGTCGCGCTCGAGGATTACCGTCTCGGCGGCTTTGGGAATTCCCAAGAGACCGAGCCGGGCGGCGAATTCGCCTTCGTTCATCACGCCGTCGCCGATCAGGTCGGGATCCTCGGTCTGATGCACGATCAGTGCGTCGAAATCGCGCGCATAGGTCAGCGCCCGGCGCATGACTTGCGCATTGGTGACGCTTTTTGTCCCGTCGCTGAAGGCGACCGCGCCGGCGGCCTTGAGCAGGCCGATCTCGGTCATCTCCTTGCCTTCGAGGCCCTTGGTGATCGCGGCCATCGGGTGGACATGCACGATCGCGGTGTCGCGGGCGCGGCGAAGCACGAAATCGACGGTCGCCGGGTCGTCGATCACCGGCGAGGTGTCGGGCTGGCAGATGATGGTGGTGACCCCGCCGGCGGCCGCCGCCTGGCTTGCGGAGGCGAGCGTCTCGCGATGGCCGGCGCCGGGCTCGCCGATGAAGGCGCGCATATCGATCAGCCCGGGCGCGATCAGCTTGCCGCGGCAATCGACCAGGTCGGTGCCTTCCGGCACGCCGGCGGCGCCGATGCCCTTCTTGGCTTCGCGGATCACGCCGTCGGCGATCAGCAGATCGCCGACAATGTCGAGATCGCGCGACGGATCGACGATCCGGGCGTTGGTGAACAGGATCGGGCGGCGGTCTGACAACATCATGTCACGCGTTCGGCAAATTGCGCGACAGTGCTTCCAGCACCGCCATGCGCACCGCCACTCCCATTTCCACCTGTTCGCGGATCAGCGAATGCACGCCGTCGGCGACGATCGAGTCGATCTCGACGCCGCGATTCATCGGACCCGGATGCATCACCATGGCGTCGGGCTTGGCGTAGGACAGCTTTTTCTCGTCGAGCCCGAAGTAGTGGAAATATTCCGACACCGACGGCACGTAAGAACCGTTCATGCGCTCGCGCTGCAGCCGCAGCATCATCACGATATCGGCGCCATTGAGCCCCTCGCGCATATCGCGCGCGACTTCCACACCGAAGCGTTCGATCCCGGGCGGGAGCAGGGTAGACGGGGCGACCACGCGCACGCGCGCACCCATGGCGTTGAGCAGGATGATATTGGAGCGGGCGACGCGCGAATGCAGGATGTCGCCGCAGATTGCCACCAGCAGGCCTTCGAGGCGGCCCTTGTTGCGGCGGATGGTGAGGGCATCGAGCAGCGCCTGGGTCGGGTGCTCGTGCGAGCCGTCGCCGGCATTGATCACCGAGCAGTCGAGCTTGCTGGCCAGCAGTTCGACCGCGCCGGAGGCATGGTGGCGAACCACCAATATATCGGGGTGCATGGCGTTGAGCGTGATCGCGGTATCGATCAGCGTCTCGCCCTTGCGCATGGCGGATTGGCCGACCGACATGTTCATCACATCGGCGCCCAGCCGCTTGCCCGCCAACTCGAACGACGACTGGGTGCGGGTGGAGGCCTCGAAGAACAGATTGATCTGGGTGCGGCCGCGCAGCGAGGTGCGCTTCTTCTCGATTTGCCGATTGAGTTCGACGAATTCCTCGGCGAGGTCGAGCAGGCCGGAAATGTCCGCGGCGGAAAGCCCTTCGATCCCCAACAGATGCCGCCGGCTGAGGACGAATGAGGATTTCGGCGCAATGGTCATTAAAGGCAGTGCTATAGGCGCAAGTTCGGCCTCCGGCAAGGGTGCCGCCCGCCGATCCACAGTCTGCACGCCGTCGTGAGGCGCGTATTGCGTGGCCTGGAACTATTGCGGGCGTTCCCTTGTTAACGCTCCGAACGCCCGGATACCGGGCAAAAGGAGGCATCATCATGAAGACGATGTTCAAATATGCGACAGCCGTAACTTTGGCGGGCGCGCTTGCGCTGGCAGTGGCGACGCCGAGTGAAGCGCGTGGCGGGCGCAATGCCGCCGCGGCGATAGGTTTTGGGGTCGGCGCGCTGGTCGGCGCGGCGGTCGCGAGCTCTGCGTACAACGGCTACTACTACGCTCCGAGCTACGGCTACGCTCCGGGCTACTACGCCGATCCATACGCTTATGAGCCGGCGCCGGTCTATATCGCGCCGGCACCGCGCTATTACCACGGCGGCTACAGTGGCCGCAGTGACGCCGGCTACAACTACAACAATTGTTGGCCGTGCTACTGATGTAACGCGGATCGCATGAAATCTGCGCGAGGGCGGGCCATGAGCCCGCCCTTTTCATTTCAACTTACCGTTTCAATCCGGCAAGACGGTCGAGCGCGCCTTGCAAGATGTAAGCGGCGGCGTGCTGGTCGATCACCGCCGCGCGCTTTTTGCGGCTGACGTCGGCCGCGATCAGCTCGCGCTCGACCGCGGCAGTGGACAGCCGCTCGTCCCACAGCGCGATCGGCAAATCGGTCAGCTTGGCGAAATTGCGCGCGAAGGCGCGGGTCGATTGCGCGCGCGGGCCCTCGGTGCCGTCCATGTTGATCGGCAGGCCCAGCACGAAGCCGGCGGCGGAGCGCTCGGCGGCAAGCGCCAGCACGGCGCGCGCGTCGGCGGTGAAATTGGTCCGCGCGATGGTGGTCACCCCGGTCGCCAGTTTGCGGTCGGGATCGCTTGACGCGACGCCGATGGTCTTGGCTCCGAGATCGAGCCCGATCAACGACCCGCGCTCCTTGAGATGTTCGGCGGCTTCGACCAGCGGCAATATAACAGCCATGGCCGCGACCGGTAGCACGCGCTGGAAATACTTGCATCGGGGGAAAATTCGATCTCACATAGGAGGCGGGTTTTGGCGCCGGATTGCTATCGGGGGAAGCGATGAACGTGAGCAGCGGCAAGCGGCAGCGCGCCGATATCGACATGCGGGTGTTCGCCAAAGGCGCAGGCGCCACCGTCAAAGTGCCGGCCGGCGGCATCGTCTTCAACAAGGGCGACACCGGCGAATGCATGTATATCATTCAGTCGGGCGTGATCGACATGATGATCGGCGACAAGGTGATCGAGACCATCGGCCCGAACGAGGCGCTCGGCTTCATGTCGATGATCGACGATCAGCCGCGCTCCTCGACCGCCCGCGCCCGCGAGGCCTGCGAGTTGACGCTGATCGACGGCCGCATCTTCCGCTTCATGGTGGACGAGGTGCCGAATTTCGCCACCTACATCATGGGCGTGCTGGCGCGGCGCATTCGCGGCATGGGCAAGCAGATGTGAATGCGCGGCGGGGATTCGGCGTATTGATGGCCAAAAAGGCGGTCGTTATGATTGTTCCGCTGTCAGGTTGGGGAGGAATTCATGGCCGATAAAAAATCGCAGCTTGGTTGGCTGTTCGGGCACGGGGCGAAGACATACGCCAAATACATCCTGTGGGCCGTCGTTGCCCTGTATGTGATCAATCTGGTCGTCTTGCTGACCGTGGCTATCCGCAGCTTTGCGGACCTGCTCGTCCTTTTCGGGTCATTATGGCTGGGTGTTTTGATCGGCTTGCTGCTGGGGTTCAATGTTCAAGAATCCGAGCAGGGCGAGCATAGGGTTTTGGGCGCGTCCGCATGGGCGATCGCGGCCAGCGTCGTTTTTGTTTTGTTGCGTTATCTCGGGGATCCGCACGAGCTTTGGTTTTACCCGATGGGGCTTGTCGGTGGATTTATCATTGGCACGCTTTGGAAATCTGCGGCCCCGTCGGAATGATCTAGGGCGACCGTGCCAGCCGGTAGCGCCGCCGCGTGCGCGGCGATCTCGCCCGCGGTGGTGAACCACACTTGCTCGTCGGCGCGTCGGGCGATGTGATTGAGCGCGCGCTTGAGATGCTTGAAGCGATGCGGCCAGCCGACCAGATAGGGATGCAGCGCGATGCCCATCACCAGCGGGCGCTTGGCGCATTCTTCATGCATCACATCGAAGGCATCCACGATCATGTCGGCGAAGTCAGCGCCCTCGCGCTTGCGCGCCACGATCTGCGGAATGTCGTTGAGCTCCTGCGGGTAGGGCACCGACAGGATGCGTCCCTTGCGCGTCTTCATCCAGACCGGCTGGTCGTCGTGGCACCAGTCGAGCAAATAGCTGTAGCCGGCCTCCTGCAACAGATCGGGCGTCACATGCGATTGCGAGATCCAGGGGCCGAGCCAGCCGCGCGGGCGCTGGCCTGAATGCTTCTCGATCGCGCTCGTGGCCTCCGCGATCAGCGCGCGTTCTTGCATCTCGCTCAGCGCGCCCTGCCGCTCGGAATTGCTGCGGCCATGGCCGACGATTTCGGCGCCGGGAAATGCCGCGATCGCCTGCGGCGCGTGCGCGAGCATCTGCGCATTGACCAGCAGCGACACCGGCCATTTCAATTCGGCGAACAATTCCGCCAGCCGGAACACGCCGACACGGTTGCCGTAGTCGCGCCAGCTGTAATTGAGCACGTCCGGCTGATGTGCGGCCGGCGCCAGCTCGGCGCCGAGGCCTTCGCCGAACGAGAACCATTCGAGATTGAGCCCGATATAGACCGCCAGCCGCTTTCCGCCCGGCCAGTCGTAGAGCGGGCGTTCGGTGATGGGCGAGTAGGGGTAGCGGTCGTGGGTGCGGGCGGGGGGCATGTTTGATCTTACCTCCGGCGGGCCAATTGTCATTGGGGCATGACATTGACCGTCGCGGCTTTTGCCGTGCAGCCTCGCTGCCGCGCGAACGCTCGGTTCATTGCATACGAATTCGTCGGCGCTCACATCTGCGCTAAGGTTGTGCCGGGCTCGGTGGAAAGCAGGGATCGCGCATCATGTGGCCGGACCGACGCTTGCTGGACCTGTTCGGAATAAATCACCCGATCGTGCTGGCGCCGATGGCGGGCGCGATGGATGCCGAGCTTGCAATCGCCGTGGCAGACGCCGGCGGGCTCGGCTCGCTGCCGGTCGCCATGCTCGACGAGCCGCGGATGCGAACGCAGATTGGATAAATTTCGCGCCGCTACGACCAAGCCGGTCAATCTGAACTTCTTCGTGCACAAGCCGCCCGAACTCAATAATGCGCGCGAGCACGCCTGGCGCGAAAAGCTGAAAACTTATTACGTCGAATTCGGCATCGATCCGGCAGCACCCGTGCCATCGAGCAACCGCACGCCGTTCGATGCGAATTTCTGTGCGGCCGTGGAGGAACTCAAGCCCGAGGTGGTGAGCTTCCACTACGGACTGCCGGAGGCCGCGCTGGTCAAACGGGTAAAGGCCGCTGGCTGCAAGGTGATAAGTTCGGCCACCACGGTTGCCGAGGCGCGCTGGCTGGAAGCGAACGGCTGCGACGCGGTGATCGCGCAAGGCTATGAGGCCGGCGGGCATCGCGCCATGTTCCTGACCGATAATCTGGCGACGCAGATCGGCACCTTCGCGCTGGTGCCGCAGATTGTGGACGCGGTGCGGGTGCCGGTGATCGCCACCGGCGGCATCGGCGACGCCCGCGCCATCACGGCGGCCTTGGCGTTGGGTGCGTCCGCCGTGCAGATCGGCACGGCGTTCCTGTTCTGCCCGGAGTCCAAGATTTTGGCCCCGCACCGCGCCGCGCTCAAATCGGCGCGCGACGATGGCACCCTCCTGACCAATGTGATGACGGGCCGGCCGGCGCGCGGCATCATCAATCGCGTCATGCGCGAGCTGGGACCGATCAGCGACATCGCGCCGGAATTCCCGCTCGCCGCCGGCGCGCTGGCGCCCTTGCACGCCAAGGCGCAGGCCCTTGGGTCTGGCGATTTCTCCTCGATGTGGGCTGGGCAGGCGGCTTCTCTCGGCCGCGAACTGCCGGCGCGGGAGTTGACCTTGAAGCTTGCCGAGGAAACGCAGGCGCTGATGAAGCGGATGGCGGGGTAGCCCGGGTTGTCGCCCTGAAAGCCGCTCTGCTATAGGCTCGTTGCAGCCAAGCGACTGGTTTTCAGGAACGCCCCATGTCCGTCGACGCCGATACCGTCCGCCGCATCGCGCATCTCGCCCGCATCGCGGTGGCTGAGGACGAGGTCGAGCACTTGAAGGGTGAGCTCAACGCCATGCTCGCCTTTGTCGAGCAGCTGCAGGAGGTGAACGTCGAGGGCGTCGAGCCGATGACCTCGGTGACGCCGATGGCGATGAAGAAGCGGGCCGACGTCGTCACCGACGGCAACGACGCCGAGGCGGTGCTGAAGAACGCGCCGCAGAGCGAAGATAATTTTTACCTGGTTCCCAAAGTGGTCGAGTAAAGGTCTTCGAGTAAAATGTGCATCGCCTGTGAAATGGGTTTCTGGATCGCGATCGAGCCAGCCGCCGCCGGAGCGCGGCGCTGTCGCCCGACGAGCAGGCCGCGCCATTTGCCTGCGACGTGCCCGAAGCCGAGCCGCAACCCGCCGTGCAGCCAGCCGCGGATGAGCGCAAGCCGTGAGTGACTTGAATTCGCTGAACTTGGCGGAAGCGCGCGACGGGCTGAAGAAGAAAAGTTTCTCCGCCGTCGAATTGGCCGACGCGCATCTTGCCGCCATGGAGAAGGCGCGCGCGCTCAACGCTTATGTGCTGGAGACGCCCGAGCGCGCGAGCGCGATGGCAAAAGCCTCCGACGCGCGCATTGCGGCGGGCAAGGCCGGTCCGTTGGAAGGCATTCCGCTCGCGGTGAAAGACATGTTCTGCACTGAAGGCGTGCGCTCCACCGCCTGCTCGCACATCCTCGACAATTTCGTGCCGACCTATAACTCGACCGTGACCGCGCAGCTGTGGCGCGACGGCGCGGTGCTGCTCGGCAAGACCAACAATGACGAATTCGCCATGGGCTCGTCGAACGAGACCTCGCATTTCGGCCCGGTCACCTCGCCGTGGCGGCGCAAGGGTTCCAATACGCCGCTGGTGCCGGGCGGCTCATCCGGCGGCTCGGCCGCGGCGGTGGCGGCGCAATTGTGCTTGGGCGCCACCGGCACCGACACTGGTGGCTCGATCAGGCAGCCGGCGGCGTTCACCGGCACCGTCGGCATCAAGCCGACTTATGGCCGCTGCTCGCGCTGGGGCATCGTGGCGTTCGCGTCCTCGCTCGACCAGGCCGGACCGTTCGCGCGCACCGTGCGCGACGCGGCGATCCTGCTGCGCTCCATGGCCGGGCACGATCCCAAGGACACCACCTGCGCCGATCTGCCGGTGCCGGATTACGAAGCCGCGGTCGGCAAATCCATCAAGGGTCTGCGCATCGGCATTCCGAAGGAATATCGGCTCGACGGCATGCCGGCGGAAATTGAAAAAATCTGGGAGCAGGGACGCGCCTGGCTGAAGGCGGCAGGCGCCGAACTGGTCGAGGTCTC
Organism: uncultured Alphaproteobacteria bacterium; assembly: GCA_963781875.1. Lineage (GTDB taxonomy): Bacteria > Pseudomonadota > Alphaproteobacteria > Rhizobiales > Xanthobacteraceae > Pseudolabrys. The sequence continues at coordinate 84,134 of CAWAHP010000001.1, read as the reverse complement.
GCTGCCGCATACCAAATACGCGCTGCCGGCCTATTACATCGTCAACCCGGCCGAGGCCTCGTCCAATCTCGCGCGCTACGACGGCGTGCGCTACGGGTTGCGCGTGCCTGGGCGCGACGTCATCGACATGTATGAGAAGACGCGCGCGGAAGGTTTCGGCGCCGGAAGTGCGCCGCCGGGTGATGATCGGCACCTACGTGTTGTCGGCCGGCTATTACGACGCCTATTACCTACGCGCGCAGAAAGTGCGCACGCTGATCAAGCGCGACTTCGAGGACTGCTTCAAGGCCGGGCGTGCACGCCATGCTGACGCCGGCGACGCCGTCGGCGGCGTTCGGCGTCGGCGAAAAAGGCCAGGCCGATCCGGTCGAGATGTATTTGAACGACGTGTTCACGGTGACGGTGAACATGGCGGGCTTGCCCGCCATCGTGGTGCCGGCGGGCCTGGACGCGCAGGGCCTGCCGCTGGGTTTGCAATTGATCGGCCGCCCGTTCGACGAGGAGACGCTGTTTTCGGCGGCGCAAGTGATCGAGCAGGCGGCCGGGCGATTTACGCCTGCGGCGTGGTGGTGAGGCTAGTTATCCGACGCTGCCGCGATCGGCGGCAGGTCCTGGTCGCCCTCGACGGTCTTCTTGCCGCCCAGTTCGCCGCCGCTGAAGATGAAGATCGCCGCCGCCAAGGCGACGATGCCGCCGATAATAATTCCGAAAGTTCCGTTCTCTGTTTTCATGACGTTGTTCCAAACGTCCGCTGTGTAACCGCGGTTCCTGCGGCGCGATGTGCGCCCGGATTCTGGCGAAAACCGATGCATAATTTGGGCCATTTCGTGATTGGCCTGCGGTAGACCGCACGCGCGGCGAAATTCCGCAGGTAAATTTTCCGTGGAAATATTGAAGAAATGATTGGCCCGGCGAAACAACGCGACGTCGGCGGCAGGGCAGCTATGTTCATTTCGGAATATTGAGGATCGCCATTTCGCCCGGCGCGGCGGCCGGGTTGGCGGTAGTACCGGGGGTTCCATAGACGACGAATGTTCCGATGAGAACGGTCGCAACGAGGACTTCGAGAAGGAAACCTAGCGGTGCATAGCCGTGCTCGTCGCCCATGATCCTTACTCCCCTGCGAAAAAATTTCGAAAACATAAACTCGCGTCGGCGCATTTCGTTCCGTCACGTCTTGCGGCCGGCCTATGCGAACGGCTACGACAGGCGAACACCGGGTGCGTGGCAAGCCGCTGCTTGGAACAGAGTCGAAATGGCCGTTCACGCCAACGCTAAAAAGTTCTTAAAAGGCGCGACCGGCGACTGGGAAGTCGTCATCGGCATGGAGGTGCATGCCCAGGTCACCTCGAAGTCGAAGCTGTTTTCCGGCGCCTCGACCGAATTCGGCGGCGCGCCCAACAGCCACGTCTCGCTGGTCGATGCCGCGATGCCAGGCATGCTGCCGGTGATCAACGAGGAATGCGTGCGAGCAGGCGATCCGCACCGGCCTGGGGCTCAAGGCCAAGATCAATCTGAAATCGGTGTTCGACCGGAAGAATTATTTCTACCCCGATCTGCCGCAGGGCTATCAGATCAGCCAGTACAAGCAGCCGATCGTGGGCGAGGGCGAGGTCACTGTCGATCTCGAAGGGGCTGAGACCGTCACCGTTGGCATCGAGCGGCTGCATCTCGAGCAGGACGCCGGCAAAAGTCTGCACGACCGGCATCCCACGCTGTCTTATGTCGATCTCAACCGCTCGGGCGTGGCGCTGATGGAAATCGTCTCGAAACCCGATCTGCGCTCGGCCGAGGAGGCGAAAGCCTTCATCGGCAAGCTGCGCTCGATCCTGCGTTATCTCGGCACCTGCGACGGCGACATGGAGAAGGGCTCGCTGCGCGCCGACGTCAATGTCTCGGTGCGCAAGCCGGGCGCAGCCCTGGGCACGCGCTGCGAAATCAAGAACGTCAACTCGATCCGCTTCATCGGCCAGGCGATCGAGCACGAAGCGCGCCGGCAGATCGAGATCATCGAGGACGGCGGCAGCATCGAGCAGGAAACGCGGCTGTTCGATGCGGGGCGCGGCGAGACGCGCTCGATGCGCTCCAAGGAAGAGGCGCATGACTACCGTTATTTCCCCGATCCCGATTTGCTGCCGCTGGATGTGACGCAAAGTTTCGTCGAGGAACTTAAAAAGCACCTGCCGGAACTCCCGGACGAGAAGAAGGCGCGCTTCATGCGCGACTTTGTGCTCTCGGCTTACGATGCCGGTGTGCTGGTGGCGGAGCGCGAGACGGCGGATTACTTCGAAGCGGTGGCGAAAGGGCGCGATCCCAAAGCCGCGGCCAACTGGGTGATCAACGAATTGTTCGGACGGCTGAACAAGCAGGGCAACGACATCGCCTCTGCACCGGTCAGTGCCGCGCAGCTCGGCAGCATGCTCGATCTGATCGCCGACGGCACGATTTCCGGCAAGATCGCCAAGGACTTATTCGAGATCGTCTGGACCGAAGGCGGCGATCCGCGCGCCATCGTGACCGCCCGCGGAATGACGCAAGTGACCGATCTCGGCGCAATCGAGACGCTGGTCGACGACATCATCGCGCAAAATCCCGACAAGGTCGTGCAGGCTAAGAGCAATCCGAAACTGATCGGCTGGTTCGTAGGTCAAATTATGAAATCGTCCGGCGGCAAAGCGAGCCCGGCAGCGGTCAACGATCTGCTGAAAAAGAAACTCGGTCTCTGACGCCGATCGCGTTAACACTCGCGTCATCGTGCGGCTGCTGTACGCACACAAAAATTCTCCGCATATGCGATTGTGCCGGCAAAAATTCCGGCAAGAAACGGAATCGGCGGACGCATTAGTGAAAAATTTGCGCGCCGATGACGCCGCGCGCCGCGAATCACTTGGCACTGATTCGCTCATTTTTGATCGATTCGGGCTCGTCGCGCGCTTTGCGCAAGGCAAACTGTGCAAAATTATTTTGCGGTGCACTTGTGTCGCATTGCGATCGACATCGACACAAAATTCAGCGCACATGCGCGCGATTTATTTTTGTGCACGATGCTTTCAGCGAATTACCATCGCTGCAAAAAGTCCTTATTTTATCGCGCTTTTTGCAATGTCGACGAGATGCGCACGCAGCGCGCTCGCGCGTTCGCGTCATGCAAAGTCGCGCGCGATGAATGCGTCGTCGAAGGCGCGCAGATAACGTTTTGCGCGTCGCGTATCCACTTCGTTAAGTGGAGTAACTGTTTTTTTTATTGCGCTGGTGTAAACGGAATGCAGTGCGCGTCGATCCCCGACCGTACTGATATGCGACACCCGCCATGTTCACATGGCTAGGAGGGCAGCAAATGGCTAAACGCAGAAAGAAAGCAGTGAAGGGCGCGAAGAAGGCGAAACGCCGGAAGAAGAGGCTCTAGTCTGAACGCCACTGCTTGATCTTCGGCCATCGCGTGTCGAAGATTGCGTCATACCGGCCGGTGCGCGCCATGGAGTGACGAGCGCAACGCGGTTGCTCCGCGGGCGCGCCGGTACCGGGTGACAACAGAGGGCGTCGGCGAGACTTCAGGTCTCGCCGACGCCCTCAGTGTTTTTTGCTGACCGTGCGTTGAAAGCGCGCGCCGGTTTTTTTCAAGGCCGCGTTAGACGGCGGCGTCAGTTCTTTTTACTCTTGTCGGCCTTGGCCTTCGCCTTGGCTTGCTTGGCGGCGGCTGCTGCCGCGGCTTTATCGGCCTTGGCTTTGGCTGCGGCTGCGGCTTTCTCGGCTTTCGCTTTTGCCTTGGCTTCCTTGGCGGCTTGCGCTGCCGCGGCCTTATCGGCCTTGGCCTTCGCCTTGGCTTGCTTGCGGCGGCGGCGGCCGCGGCCTTGTCGGCCTTGGCCTTGGCTGCGGCTGCGGCCTTTCGGCCTTGGCCTTCGCCTTGGCTTGCTTGGCGGCGGCGGCGGCGCGGCCTTGTCGGCCTTGGCTTTCGCCTTCGCATCCTGCGTCGTGGCGGGCTGCGCTTGCGCAACGCTAAAGGACGATGCGCCGATCAGCGATGCCGCCAGCAGCGCGGCTAATACAAACCTGAACATGATTACTCCTCCCGTCCCCATTTACGCGGCCCTGCTTGCATGCAAGGTAGCGCCGCCGCTGACGATATGTGTCCGCAGCGTGGCCGTCCACTGCGCGATGGCTGTTGTGCCGACCGCGCAACGGACTTAGTGATCTCGTCAGCCCGAGGGAGTGATGCATGGCGCGCGCCAAGAAGACGGCCAAGAAGAAGGCTAAGACTAAAGGCAAAGCGAAACGCTCGGCCAAGACCGGATCGCAAGCCAGGCCGCGGCTGCGGCCGATCGAGCTCTACTATTGGCCGACGCCGAACGGCTTCAAGATTTCGATCATGCTGGAAGAGTGCGGCCTGCCGTACACCATGATTCCGGTGGCCATTTCCAGGGGTGATCAGTTCAAGCCGGATTTCCTGAAAATCTCCCCCAACAACCGCATGCCGGCGATCGTCGATCCCGATGGCCCGGGCGGCAAGCCCATCTCGATCTTCGAGTCGGGCGCGATCCTGCAATATCTCGGCCGCAAGACCGGCAAGTTCTATCCGAGCGAGGAGCGCGCGCGCGTCGAGGTCGATCAGTGGCTGTTCTGGCAAATGGGCGGACTGGGGCCGATGGCGGGGCAGGTCCACCACTTCAAGAACTACGCGGTGGAGACCTTGACCTACGCGATCAACCGCTACGTCAACGAGGTCAATCGCCTGTACGGCGTGATGAACATAAGGCTGAAGGATCGCGAATTCCTCGCCGGCAAATATTCGATCGCCGACATGGCCTGCGTCGGCTGGGCCAATATGTGGGAGCGGCAGGGCCAGGACATCAACCAGTTCCCGAACCTCAAGCGCTGGCTGGAAACCGTGAAGGCGCGGGCCGCGGTCAAGCGCGGCATGACGCTCGGCCTGGAGCTGCGCCAGGGCATCGACATGAAGGATCCGAAGGTGCAGGCGGTGCTGTTCGGTCAGCGCGCGCGGGCGGGCTGAATTTCGCTGCGCATTCACGCGGCGAAATCGCGATGTCGCCCGGTGGTTAGTTCCGGCTGAACGAGCTCGGTTAGCATTTTGTCACCACTTTGGCGGAACTGCTTGTTTACAACGGTATTACGGTGTTTTTGACGCTTAGCCGGTAGCGCCGGAGCGGCGTCTTCATCATCGATTCATCGCAACGCTTAAACTGTCATTCAAATTTTCCTCCTTAGATCGCGATGCTCGTGCGGAAATTTTTCGCCGGGCAACGGGGACTAAACGATCGGCCGGCGGGGGCCGGACCGATCGCGAAAAATGGGGGGCTTAAGATGGCTGACAACGAGATGGCGCCGGCGATTCCCGCCGAAGAGCCGACCGATGCCGAGGGCTGCTTCAGTCTCGGCATGATCTATTCGTCGGGGGCGGGCGTAAGCGTTGACCTGGTGCAGGCGCACAAGTGGTTCAACATCGCGGCCATGCGCGGCCACAAGGACGCAGCGGCGCTGCGGCGCGAAATCGCCGAGCAGATGGCTGACGCCGAAATCGGCTGCGCCCAGCGCGCCGCGCGCGATTGGCTGAAGGCGCATCCGCAGGCGCCGGCACCGGCCACGGAAATCCGCGTCGCCGCCTGACGCCGCCGATCATCTGGCGAAGCCTGCAAGCGCGTCGCGAACCGTCGCGATGACGCTTGCCCAATCGCCGATCGCCGGCTGACGGAACAGCCGCGTCTGCGGATACCAGGGGCTGCGCTCGCTGGTAAGTGTCCAGCGCCAATCCGGCGCGAACGGCAGCATCACCCAGGTCGGCCGGCCCATCGCCCCGGCAAGATGCACCACCGAGGTATCCACCGCGACCACCAGATCGACCAGCGCCGTAACCGCGGCGGTGTCGGCCATGTCGGCAAGCTCGCCGCCGAGATGGGTGACGTTGCGATGGCGCGCCAGCCAGGCGGCATCGGCCTCGCGCAATTCGCGCTGGATGCTCACGAACGAAAAGCCATCAAGCGCGAACAGCGGCGCGAGCGATGCAAGATCGATCGAGCGGTTGCGGTCATTGGCATGCCGGACCTGCCCGGCCCAGGCGAATGCGACGCGTTTTCCCGGCAGCGCCTCGATCGCCGGCCGCCATTTGGCGATGCGTTGTTCGTCCGCATGCAGATAAGGAATTTCGGCGGGAATATTCGCCGGCTCGGTCTGCAACGCCAGCGCCACGCTGGCGAGCGGGCAATGCACGTCGAAGGCAGGTAGCGGCTCGCCGTGTGCATGACACGATGCAACGCCCGCAAGACCGCCGAGCAGCGCCTTCAATTCGGGCTGCACTTCCAGCACCACGGTCGCGCCGGCGCGCGCCAGCAGCGGCACATAGCGGGCGAACTGGATGGTGTCGCCCAGGCCCTGCTCGGCGTGCAGCAGGATCGTCTTATGTCCGAGCGGATATTCGCCGAGCCAGAGCGGGCGGCGATAGTTGCGGCGGGTGTCGGTGATGCCGCTGCGCGTCCAGCGCCATTCGTATTGCGCAAAGCCGCGGCGCAGATCGCCCAAAGTGAGCAGCGAAAGCGCCTGATTGAAATGGGCGTCGGCGTAGTCCTTTTGCAGGTCGATCGCCTTGCCGAAGCTCGCGACCGCCTCCTCGTGCCGATTGAGCGCCTGCAGCGCGCGGCCGCGATTGTTCCAGGCGCGCACATGCGCAGGTACCGCCGCCAGCACTCCATCGAAAGCGGCGACGGCCTCAGCGGGGCGGTTCAACTGCAACAGTGCATTGCCGCGATTGTAGAGGACGTCCGGATGCCCGGGCGCCAGCGTAAGTGCGGCATCGAAATCGGCGAGCGCCTCGGCATCGCGGCCGAGGGTGGCCTTGGCGACGCCGCGATTGAGCAAGACTTCGCCATTGCGCGGCTCGCGCTGCGCGATCTGTTCGAAACTGGCAAGTGCCTCCTGCGGCCGATTCAATATGAGCAGGGCGGAGCCGCGATTTTGCAGCGCTTGCAGGTCGCCCGGATTGATCGCCAGCGCCTTGTCGAGATAATCGAGCGCGTCGGCGGGGCGCTTGAGCGCGTGCAGCACGTTGGCGAGATTGACCAGCGCATCGGGACTGCGCGGATTTATTTTGACCGCCGCCGAGATCAGTCGGAACGCTTCGCCGAACTTCCCGGCCTGCGCCTTGGCCGACCCCAGCAGATGCAGCGCATCGAAATGATCGGGTGCCGCCTTCAGCACGCGGGCGTAAAGCTTCTCGGCCTCGCGCAGCCGGCCCTGGCGGTGCAGGCTGACTGCTTTTTGCATGGTTTGCGCGATGTCGAATGGCCGTGGCTGCACGGCGGCGCAATTGCGCACGACCGGGAAAGCCAGTCAATCTAGTCGCGATTGCGCTTGCGCGCGCGCCGGCCCGGTTTCGCAGTGGGGCCGGTATAGAACTGATTGGGCGCGCAGAAGCCGCCCATGCCCATGATGGTCGCCCGGCACTGCTCGAGCGTGACAAAGCCGCAATTGGTGCCGCCGCCATCTTCGCCGCCATAGACCGCGCACCACGGATAAGTCTGAGCGATGCTGATGGTTGGCGCAAGCAGCAGGCTCGCCGCGAGCGCCGTTACGCCGAGCAGGCCGAACCACAATCTGCGCATGGCATGTCTCCCAACGAGTGCTTACGTCCATGGTGAGGGCGCCTGACCGAAATTTAATCGCGGTGGCGTTTGCGCGCGTGCCTGACGGGCCCATTGCCATTTCCGGTATAGAACGAATTCCGCACGCAAAATCCGCCGATGCCGGAGACGGTCGCCTGGCACTGCGCCAGCGTGGAGAATCCGCAATTGGTGCCGCCGCCGCCCATGCCGCCGCCGCTGTATTGCGCGCACCAGGGATAATAGATCTGCGCGCTCGCAGGCGGGGCGAGGGCGAGCAGTCCGAGAAGGGCGAGAAATAAAACTGAGGTTGTTGTCTTCATGGCGTCTGTCCTCTGTTTGCGCGAGATAACCCCCAGCGATCCACTTTAGTTCGCGACGGCGCAAATTTTCAGCAGGCGCGTCACCGTTGTAATCAATTTTTTTGTAGCCAAAATTGGTACATGCTGGAAAAGGTATCGGGGTACTGGGTTTCGACCGCATGCCAGCGGTCGAGATCGCTTATCGGCCAGCCGGCGCCGGCGAACAGCGCGCGGTATTTTTGCAGCGTGGCGCGCTCGAATTCGAAGCCGATGAATGTCAGCCCGTGTTCGGCGACAAACGCCTTGATGGCCGGAATGCTGGTGCGGCTTTCCTGCACGTGGAACAGCAGGTCGCGGCACTCGCTGGTGCTGAAAAAATCGGTGAACCGCACAACGGTCCGCAACGGCGTTTCGAGCAGGTCCTGCCGGCAGCGGCGAATGTCGGCGGGCGTGGGTTTATAGCCGCGCGTTGCGATGAAGTCGCGCGCCGCCACCACGTCGCGGCGGCCAAGCTCGCTGTAAAGACTGATATGCATGACGCCGCCGGGCCGCAGAATGTTGAGCAATATGCGCCAGCCTTCGGTCGGATTGGCCATGTGATGCAGCACGCCGCTGGCGTCGATCATATCGAAGCTGCGCCCTAGTCCGCCGAGCTTGAGGATGTCGGCTTGGGCGTAGGAGATGCGCTCGGCGAGCGTCGTCGGCGTCTTGCGCTTGGCGTAGCAAAGACTGCTCAAGCTGAGATCGACGGCGGTGACGCGGGTGCCCTGGTATTTCTGCGCGGTTGCAATGGCGTGCCAGCCGGTGCCGCAGCCGGTGACCAGCACGTCGAGCGCATCGGTCTTGGCCAACGGCGTGATCGCTGCGGCAGGGAACATGTCGCGCAGGTGCTGCTCGAACGCGACCGGCTCGACGTGGCCTGCGAGATTGACCCAGCGCGGGTAGGGGTTTTCTTCGTATTGCTGGCGCACCCGCCGCGAGACATCGTCCTCGATCGGCGTCAGCCGGGGGATCGACGCGCGCAGTTCTCGTTCCTGCGCCGGCTCGCGCAGTTGCTGAGTGAGCACCTCATCGACCGCCGGCGGCGCGCTCCGATCGAGCAGGGCTTGCCCATTGGGCAGCGCATGCAGCGGCTGATACATCGCAATGGCCGCGATCTGGATGGGTGCGATCGCGTCGCCCGCGACGATCGCATGCCCAATGGCAGCGCTCAGCCGATCGACTTGCGCATCCTCGTCCGGCGTGGTCGCAAACACATATTCATTGATGAAGCATTGCTTGGCGAGCGCGCAATAGAATGCGAGGTCGGCGTCGGTGACCGGTTTGCTCGCTTCGGCGGCCGCAAGCAGCGAAGCGCGCAGCGCGGTGAGCACACGCTCGAGCGCGACGTGGCGGGCCGGGACCGACTGCAGGATGCAGAGCAGCATTGGATCGGATGCGATTGCGGCAAGCCCGGCGCTGCCGAGCAGTTGATCGATCGTCAGCCGGTTCGGCCAAGCCGCCATCGTGCGCCGGATCGCTTCGCCGATCGGCGGTAACAGCGCGACCAGCGTGCCGCAAATGCCGCTGTACTGGTCGAACAGTTGCGGCATCAGCGTGAGTGCTTGCGCAAAACAGGCGGAGGCTTCGCTCGATTTGCCCTGCGCGTGCAGGACGACGCCGAGATTGTTGCTGGCCTCGGCATGATCGGGCTTGAGCGCCAGCACCCGCTGGTACAGGCCGGCCGCTTCGCGCAGCTGGTTCTGCTGCTGGCAGCGCACCGCCTCCGCAAACAATTGGTCGGTCGTAGCGCCGGCGGGACTATGGTCCATCCGCTCTGGTCCCATGAGTTCGCCGGAATCTCAACTGGCGGTTTGACCGCGGAAAGCAGAATCTGTAGGCATTTCCATTACCGGAGACGTGGCCGAGTGGCTGAAGGCGGCGGTTTGCTAAACCGTTATACGCTCCAAAGGCGTATCGAGGGTTCGAATCCCTCCGTCTCCGCCAAGTTTGCGATAAACCCTCCGCCATGATCCTGCTTTGGCCGGCAACGATCTTGCGGCTTATGAAAAAGTGCTGGCGCTAAAACCTGGTCTCGCTGAAGCGTGGCTTGGCTGCGGCAATGTTTTCGTCGATCTCAAGCGCTATGACAAAGCCTTCCCCGCTTTCGACCGCGCGTTAGCGCTGAAACCCGATCTCATCAGCGTCGAAGGATCCCGTCTTTTTGCGAAAATGAATATTTGCGACTGGAGCAATCTCGAAGCCGAGGCCGCGCATCTGATTGCGTCGGTCAGAAACGGACATGTAAGTACGAGTCCATTTCCATTCCTCATCATCCCGTCCTCATCCGAAGACCGGCTGCAATGCGCTAAACATTGGGTCGCCCGAAAATTTCCCGTCGCCAGTGAACCGATCTGGCGGGGTGAGAAATACAATCACGATCGAATCCGTGTTGCGTACCTCTCGGCCGATTTTCATCAGCACGCGACGTCGTATCTTATCGCCGGCATGTTTGAATGCCATGACAAGGCACGTTTTGAGATAACGGCGATATCATACGGACCCGCCGATCCGACGGAAATGCGCGCGCGATTGCAGGCATCGAATGAGCATTTTATCGATGCCGGAGCCGACAGCGACGATCGGATTGACAAACTCATCAGAGAGTCGGAAATCGATATTTTGGTTGATTTAAAAGGGTTTACGACGAATTCAAGGACCAGCATTCTGGCCCGGCGGCCGGCGCCGATCCAGGTCAACTACCTCGGCTTTCCGGGAACGATGGGCGCAAACTACATCGACTACATTGTCGCCGATCGAATTGTGATCCCGGAAAATCAGCGCGATTGCTACGCGGAAAAAATCGTCTGTCTGCCCAACAGCTATCAAGTCAACGATGCCAAGCGAACGATCGCAGAGCGAGCATTCACGCGTTCCGAGTTGGGACTGCCGCCGGCGGGCTTCGTGTTTTGTTGCTTCAACAATAATTATAAAATCACGCCGCGCATGTTCGATTGTTGGATGCGATTACTCAAGCGCGTTGATGGCAGTGTGCTCTGGCTGCTTGAGGACAATGCGTCGGCGGCCAGCAATTTGAAGAAGGAAGCTGCGGGCCAGAGGCGTGAATGCAGAGCGATTAATTTTCGCGAAGCGCATGCCGCTATCCGAGCACTTGGCAAGGCATCGGGCCGCAGATCTTTTTTTGGATACGCTTCCCTGCAATGCGCATACGACGGCAAGCGATGCGTTGTGGGCGGGCTTGCCGGTGCTGACCTGTCTTGGAGAAACGTTTGCGGGCAGAGTTGCTGGTAGCCTGCTGGACGCGGTGCGTCTGCCGGAACTGATAACGGCGACTCTCGAATCGTATGAGCAAATGGCGATCGAGCTTTCGAGCAATCCAGAAAAATTATCGGATATCAAAAGAAAGTTGGCGGACCATCGTCTGTCGGCGCCTTTGTTCGATACCGAGCTTTTCACCCGGCATATCGAAGCAAGTTATGCGACAATGTACGAACGACATCATTCCGGCTTGCCGCCAGATCATATCTTGGTCCCGAGTTCGTAGCGCACATGGTCTCGGCAGGGTGCCGAGCGCCTCGAATCCCCATTGCAGTTCGACGGCCAGCCGATCGAACTCGTAAAAAGTTTCCCGCGGCAGCTCGGCCTGCCTCGCAAATGGGCGCTCCCGGCGTGCAGCCGGGCTGAAATTAGGCCGGAATTCCTTAAAATTCACCGGCCGCGGTGATATAAAGTTGCGGTGTAACGATTTGAATCGACGTTAGGCTGCCCAAGTGACTATATGTAACGTATTGAATTTGCATGAGAAAATCAAGCGTAACCAGCGAAGGCAAGCGGCGTCCTGGGACAGTCCTCGGGCCGTTTTATTATGCGTGTTGTTTACGCAACACTCGTTCGAAAACCATCCCAAGAGCCTGTGGGAAGACCGCTTCTTCGTTGCACCGGGGGTGTCATCAGTTAATGTGCTAGCTGCGACGGAGGGGGGCATCCCCGTGTCGCGTTGTTTGGGGTGACGGATTACACCGAGTGCTAAGCCCAGGTTTGACGGTCGGAATTGGGTCGATCGCGTGGTGTAAAAAGTTTCTCCGGATAGCGGGGAGCAAGGGGAAGTTCCATCGGTGCCTGTCGCACTAGGCGGATACGGAACCCTCTCACGACAAACAAATGTTTTGGAGGTTCAAGATGAAGATGGTGAAAAGCCTTCTCCTCGGTACCGCAGCGGGTCTCGTTGCGATCGCCGGGGCACAGGCCGCCGATCTTCCCGTCAAGGCCAAGCCGGTCCAGTACGTGAAGATTTGCAGTCTGTATGGTGCGGGGTTCTATTACATCCCGGGCACTGATATGTGCTTGAAAGTCGGTGGCTGGGTTCGCGCCGAGTATGCTTAGGCATGAACGGTAGCCTCGGCGGGCCGATCAGTTGACGGCGACGTTAACAACCGCACTACGCAACAACTCGATGATGCGCGCCCGCGGCTACATCACGGCCGATGCGCGTAACCAGTCCGAGTACGGCACGATCCGCAGCTATATCGCGGTCGGCGTGTCCGGCAGCGACGTCAATGGCAGCGCCGCAACTCTGGGCACCGCCCTGCCGAGCGCCGTATTCGACGCCAACCGCGCGTTCATCCAGTTCGCTGGGTTCACGTTCGGTATGGCGCAGTCGTTCTATCGACTTCTACAACTTCCCGGCGACGGCTATATCCCGGAGCTTCTACTCGGATACCGGTGACGCGGGCTGGAAGGTGTGCGGTTACACCGCGCAGCTCGGCAACGGCCTCTCTGCGACGATCGCCGCCGAAATGCGTCGCTCGACGCAGATCGTGAACTCGGACGTGGCTACGGCGGGCGGCTATTGCCAACGACCGTCGCGGCCTCAGGCACTGCGGCAGTGCCATCCATTGTGGGTGGCACTTCCTTCGCAGTTCCGAACGGATACGGTGGGTTCCAGATGCCTGACGTCGTCGCCAACCTGCGTATCGATCAGGCTTGGGGTTCTGCTCAGGTGATGGGCGCCCTGCACCAGGTCAATGCATCGTACGATGGCGGTGCCGGCGGCCATCTCGCTCTTTGAGAACAGCGGCGTTCCCGTCCGATAAGTGGGGCTTCGCGCTCGGCGCTGGTCTGAAGATGAACGCTCCGGTGATCGGAGCGGGCGACTACTTCCAGGGGCAGGTGAACTACACCCAAGGTGCGCTGCAAGTACCGTTTGGATCTCGGGTAACACCAACCCGTACATCCAGCATGGTGGCACCGCCGCGTACGGCGTGAACAGCGATGCTGTCTGCGGAACTGACGGTGCGCTCAATACGAATAACCGGCCTCAATCTGACGACCGGCTGGGGCGTCAACGCGGCGTACGAGCACTTCTGGAACCCGAGGTGGCGCACGTCGCTTCACGGTGGCTACATCGCAGCGAGCTACAACAGCCAGCGCAAACGCGACTCCTTTGCCAGATGGAGGGCAATACGTACTGGGTCTTGCGGCTGCAGGAACGCTGCGGCAGGTCGCTGGCTGCGGCAACAACTGGAACGCTTGGAGTGTCGGAACGCGCACCCAGTGGAACATAACGCCTGACACCTATCTGGGTCTCGACGTTGCGTACACACAGGTGGGCACGGCAAACGCCGGGCTCGCCGGGCTCAACTGATACCGACTTCCGCTGCCGGCAGCGCCGCCACTGTGGCGCCCGCCACGACCGTCTGCTCGGTCACCAGTTGCTGTGAACCCTTGCACCGTCGGCGACCGAGGGCGTCTGGTCGGTGCGCTTCCGCGTGCATCGTGACTTCTATCCCTGATCGGTTGATCAAGGTTAGTTAGTTAAAGAGCCCCCGACGGGAAACCGCCGGGGGTTTTCGCTTTTATGGGCCATCGGCACAGACTTGTTATGCGGATGTGGGCGTTTACGGGCTCTGTCTCATCGTCATGGCCGGGTTGGTCCGTATACGCGAACGCGACTTCGCGATGAACGAGCACGTGGCGCATGACGAACCAATTGCTGGCATGCCTGGTATCAGTCGCCCAGACGGCGGCGACGAACCGCGAAGACATACAATATTGTGGAGGTGTTTAGCTCGGCCGAGTCTCGAAAGGCCTGCCACGCATGATCTGGTGACGGTCGGTGCTCCAGAGGAAAGCGTCTCGACTCGTTCAGCTGTCGAGAGGGCGGTTCCAGTCAGAAATCGCAGCAGCGTCTCATTGCTTTTTCAGGACACGCGCATATCTGCGGGGATGGTAAGGATCAGGTGCTCCTGCACGGTTGCAGACAGAAGTTTCACGGTACCGGCCAGCGCATCGCCTCTTGCGGGCGATTCAAGAGCCTGATACGAGGAGGCGATGTTATAATTGATAAGCGGAATTCAATTCGTCCAACCCAGATCGCCTTGGAAAACATTTGATCGCAAGGTCGTGGCGGCCGGTCGTCTGGGCGATCACGCCGAGCAGATTGAGGGCGTGGACCTGCGCTGGCTCGCGCGCGAGAATTCGCTGGCAAATGGTATCAGCTTGCGCGAACTGGCGATGTTGGTAGTGCGCCCGCGCCGCGGCGAGAAATTCACCGCTGTCCACGGGGTCGGATTTGCCGCCGGGCGACGGAGCAACGGCACTGGCTTTGCCGCGTTTGAGAGCGGCCCGCCGCTCTTTCCGGTTCATGTCAGATCCATCGCTACGTTGAAGCGAACATTCAAAAACCTATAATAACATATTGATTTAACACTACTATTTCTACTGGCTATGCGCATGGCGGCGGCTCTCGGCCGCGTCGCAGCGGCCGGCAAAATCCGCGATGCGCGCGATCACGTCGGCCTCCGCCAGCAGCGGCGCGTGGCCCTGGTCGGGCACTTCGATCGCCTCCATTTCCGGATGACGCGCGCGCATCGCCGCGACGGTGGCTGCCGTCAGCAGGTCGGAATTGGCGCCGCGGATCACCATGACCGGCACATTGCGGAGCGCGTCGAATTCATTCCAGAGTGGCGGCAGCGGCCGTTCCAAATCGATGCCTTCCATGGTCTTGGCCAGATTGACGTCGTAGGTCGGCACGAGCCGTCCGTCCTCCTGCTTGAAGGTGCGGTGCGCACTGGCCAGCCAGTCGGCGAGCGTCAGCTTGGGAAATTGCGCGCTGAACAGGCGGCGCAGGATCTCGGCGCCTTCCTCGTAGGTTCGCGGCTGCGGCAATTTGCCGATATAGCCCTTGATCCGCATCAGCCCCTTCGGATCGATCACCGGGCCAATATCGTTGAGCACGACGCCGGCGATCGCGGTCGGCCGTATGGCGGCGAGCAGCATGGCGAGAATGCCGCCGCGCGAGGTGCCGACCAAAATTGCCGGCAGGCAATCAAGTGCCGTGGCCACCGCCAAGACGTCGGCAAGCTCGGTCTGGAACGAGTAATTGGCCGGGTTGCGGTCGTATTCGGATTGGCCGCGGCCGCGATAGTCGAGCGCGACGACCCGGCGGGGATGGCCGGGGTGGCTGGCCAAGGCGCCGGCCAAAGCATCGAAATCGGCCACCGTGCGGGCGAGGCCTGGCAGGCAGACCACCGGCAACGCGGGCGCGCTACGCCGGCCATGGCAATATGCATGCAGCCGCAGGCCGTCGGAGGCGGAAATGAAAGTGCTCGTGCCGCTATTGGCCGTGATCAGATCTGCCATGGTGATCAATAAAGCAGCGGAAAATCAATTGGTCCCGCCGCGCTTGAGATCGGCCTCGATCAACAGCTTGGTGCCGCCGCCGAAGCGCGCGCGATAGACCTGCAGATTTTCCATGACCCGCTGCACGTAATTGCGCGTCTCGGCGATCGGGATGCGCTCGGCCCAGTCGATGGGATCGACCTTGGGATCGCGCGGATCGCCATAAGCGGCGATCCACTGCCGCACCCGTCCGCGCCCGGCATTGTAGCCGGCGAAGGTGAGAATATACGAGCCGTTATAGCCGGTGAGCAGGTTGGAGAGCTCGCCCGCGCCCATTTGCATGTTGTATTCCGGATCGCTGAGCAGGCGGCCGCGATTGTAGGGCACCTTGAATTTCGCGGCGGTATCTTGCGCGGCCTCCGGCGTCACCTGCATGAAGCCCATGGCTTGCGCGCTCGAGACCACCTTCATGTTGAAGTGGCTCTCCTGCCGGGCGATCGAATAGGTCACTGCCGGCTCGATCGGCGGGGCGATCGGCTTGTAGTCCGGCAGGCCGACGGTCGGGAAAGCGTAATAATCGAGCGGCAGTCCGCGCGCGTACGCGCCCTGGCCGAGGTGGACCATGGTGCGGCCATCGCCGTGTTTGCCGGCGATTTCTCCCAGCACTGACATGCCGGCGACGTCGGTGCCGCTTTCGCCGAGCTCGGCAAAGATCGACACCAGCATGTCGCGCTCGTTCAGCGCATAGAGAATTTCCACCGCCCGAGCGATTTCCAGATTGCTGAGCGACTGCTGCTCCTGCGGCGTGAACGCCGGCGGTCCCCGCAGGCCGAGATCGGTGAGCCCCAGCCGCGCGCGCGCGATCTGGCCGTAATAGGTGGCGGTGTGCTGGGCCGCAGTTTCATAGAAGGCCTTGGCCTGCGCGCGCTGACCCATGGCCTCGGCCGCGCGGCCCTGCCAATAGCCGCCGCGCGCAAGCGCGTGCGGACTATCGGTACCCTCGGGGATATGCGCGAAATGTCCGGCGGCGGCCGCCGCATCGTGCAGGTAACGCAGCGCGATCCAGCCGGCGGTGAAATACGCGTCGACGCGGTAATTGCCGTGCATCGGCGGCGCGGCGTCGCGCGCCACGCGATAGGCGGTCTGCGCGTCGTTGTCGTCGAGCAGCTTGCGCACCAGCAGGCGGCGTTCCAGCCACCATTGGTCGAGATCGACCAGTTCGTCGGGGTCCTTCGGCGCGGTGAGGATCAGCTTGCTGGCTTCTTCCGGTTTGTTGTCTTTGCGCAGCCACTGCACGCGCGCGAAGATGTAGCCGGGATCATCACGCGCGCCCGCCGGCACCGAATCGAGCAGCGCCTTGGCATTGGCCTGCTTGGCGAGCACGGCGGCGCGCGCGCGCCCGATCGCGACGTAGTTGCCGCCGAGGCGTTCGGCCGCGCGTAAGCCCGCCGCAACATCGTCCGCATAAAACCGCTGGTTCATGCGCCATTTATGGTCGGCGTGGGTGAGCATGTCGCCGAACATCGCTATGACTTGTTTCTCGACGTCGGCGCTGGCTTCACCCGTGCGCCAGGCCTCGCGCACCAGCGCGGCCGCTCCGGCGCGATCGCCGCGGGCGAGCAAGGTGCGCGCCAGAATGTAGCGTCCCTTGGCGGTGGTCGGTTTGCTCTTGCCGAAGAAGGCATTCACCACCGAGTTCGTCGAGCTTGTCGTTCCACAGCGCGTTCTCGGCGCGCCGGCGGAACAGCGGCGAATGCGGCCAGCTCGGATTGGCGGCAAGGAAGGTGGCGTAGCGCTGGAACTTGGGATTGGTGTTGTCGCTGCGCAGGAAAATCCATTCGCCGAGCTTGCGCGCAACCGGATCGACGATGAGGTTCAGCGCGGTATCGGCTGCCGCCTCCTTGCCCTTGCGGGTGGAAGCGATCACTTCCTTGACGAGCGCGATGTCCGCGGCCGAGGTGGTGGTCGTGGGCGCGGCGGCAAACGGCCCCGCGGTCGGGCGCACCAGCGGCTTGAAGGTGGCGCGGCTGGCGAACAGCGCGCCGCGCAAGCCGACGTTGGCCTGCGCGAAGGCCGACAGGCCGGCGGCCGGCAGGTGTTTATTGGACGGCAGCGCGACATTGCGGGCGGCCGGCGCCTTGGCAGCAGGTTCTTTGGCGGCAAGTCCTTTTGCAGCAAGTCCTTTGGCAGCTTGGGCGAGGGGGGCGGCATGGATGCGCCGGCCGCGGGCGCGGTATGGGAACTTTCTTGAGCTCCGCCATGGCAGTTTCCGCGGCCAAAGCGGCGGCCGCCGAAAGCGCCAGGACCATACCCAGCCGGTTCCGTTTAATCGCGTCCATTTCTCTTGCCCGGTCCCAAGCGCCGACTCGAAAGGGCGCCCGGAGCCTCCCATTAAGCCAATATCGTTGATGAAGGGATAGCCCGAAATCCGCAGCTTGTGACCCCCTAAGCGCAGACAGGGGCGAAAGCGGGGCAAAACCGTTAATTTATGCAGGTTGGAAGGGCTTTCATCGGTGCGGGCGACCCGATATCAATGGGGCCGGCCAGTACCCCTGTGGAGAACTCGTGCCATGACCGCCAAGACGAGCTTCCGAGGCTCCTTCACCGCGCTCGTCACGCCGTTCAAAAACGGCTCGCTCGACGAGAAGGCGTTCCGCGACCTGGTGGATTGGCAGATCGCCGAGGGCACCAAGGGCCTGGTTCCGGTCGGCACCACCGGCGAGAGCCCGACGCTGTCCCATGACGAGCACAAGCAGGTGGTGGAATGGTGCGTCGATCAGGTCGACGGCCGGGTGCCGGTGGTCGCCGGCGCCGGCTCGAACTCGACCGCCGAAGCGATCGAACTGTCGCGGCACGCCGAAGAGGCGGGCGCCGACGCCGTGCTGATCGTGACGCCCTATTACAACAAGCCGACGCAGGAAGGGCTCTACCAGCACTACAAGGCGATCAACGACGCCATCGGCATTCCGATCCTGATCTACAACATTCCCGGCCGCTCGATCGTCGACATGTCGGTCGACACCATGAAGCGGCTGTATGAGCTGAAGAACATCGCCGGCGTGAAGGACGCCACCGCCAATATGTCGCGCGTCACGCAGCAGCGCATGGCGATGGGCGAGGACTTCAACCAGCTCTCCGGCGAGGACATCACCGCGCTCGGCTTCATGGCGCATGGCGGCCACGGCTGCATCTCGGTCACCTCGAACGTGGCGCCGCGGCTGTGCGCCGAATTCCAAGGCGCCTGTCTGAAGGGCGACTACGCCACCGCGCTCAAGCTGCAGGACAAGCTCGCGCCGCTGCACATCAACCTGTTCGTCGAGACCAGCCCGGCGCCGATCAAGTATGCGATGTCGCTGATCGGCAAGTGCGCCAACACGGTGCGGCTGCCGATGGTGCCGGCGAGCGAAAAGGCGCAAAAGGCCGTGCGCGAAGCCATGGTGCACGCCGGGCTGATCAACTAGTGGCGGTAGCGCCGCAGCCGACATTCGTTGAGGTAAAAACAGCATGGTTTGGTAAGAGCTTAAGGGCTCTTTCTCACCATCATCATTAACTTCATGATCATCGCCTTTGTGCTGTTCATGGCGATTCGCGTCATCGGCCGGCTGGTCGCTAAGGAAGCCGAGAAGGTCCCGCCGCCGTCGAGGCAGGAACAGTTGCTGACTAAATCCCGTGATTTGCTGAAGTCGCGCTGAATCTCTGTATAAAAAGCCATGGCCGAAAAACCCGCGCGCCGCTTCAAGGTGGTCGCCGACAACCGCAAGGCGCGCTTCAACTACGAGATCGGCGACGTCGTCGAGGCCGGCATCGTGCTCACCGGCAGCGAGGTGAAATCGCTGCGCGCCGGCAAGGCCACCATCGCCGAATCCTATGCCGATGCGCGCAATGGCGAGATCTGGCTGATCAACGCCAATATTCCCGAATATCTGCAGGCGGCTCGTTTCAATCACTTGCCCAAGCGGCCGCGCAAGCTGCTGCTGCACCAGCGCCAGATCAACAAGCTGGCCGGCGCGGTCGAGCGCGAGGGCATGACCATCGTGCCGCTGAAGCTCTATTTTAACGACAAGGGCCGCGCCAAGATCGAGATCGCGCTCGGCAAAGGCAAGAAGCTGCACGACAAGCGCGAGACGCTGAAGAAGCGCTCCTGGGAACGCGAGCGCGGGCGGCTGATGCGGCAGAAGGGATAGACTTCATGGTGCCGACAAAACTCGATCACTGCGTCATCCATGTCTCGGAGTGGGAGCGCTCGAACAAATTCTATACGCAAGTGATGGGCGCCGAGCTGGTGGCGCGTCCGGTCGGCTTTGCCTACCGCTTCGGCGACAAGCAGCTCAACGTGCATGGGCCCGGCGTGAAGCCGGCGGAAGTAGCTCGGCTGCCGGTGCAGCCCGGCAATAGCGATCTCTGCTTCGAATGGCAGGGGCCGATCGAAGGCGCGATCGCCCATCTGAAGACGCATGGCATTGCGGTCGAGCGCGGACCGATGCAACGTTTCGGCGCCAAGGGTGCGGGCACATCGGTCTATTTCCGCGATCCCGACGGCTCGCTGATGGAGTTCATGTCTTACAGCGCATGATCCCGATAAGTGGGCACCGGTTTTCGGACAAGATCATGCGCAAGTGAAATAATGGAGGCGGCAAATGAGCGAAGCGCCAGGCACGCATAATCCGCAGTTTCTCCCGCCCAACATCCCGGTGCCGCAGGACGACGGCGCCGCCCGCCATCTCGCCGGCATGAAGCTTCCCGATTTGGTGCTGCCGGCAACCGACGGCAAGCCAGTCAATCTGTCGAAGCTCAAGGGCCGCACGGTCGTCTATATCTATCCGCGCACCGGCGTGCCGGGCGTCGATCCGCCGGAGGGCTGGGACCAGATCCCGGGCGCGCGCGGCTGCACGCCGCAGTCTTGTTCGTTCCGCGATCATTTCGGCGAGCTCAAGCGGCTGGGCGTGGCGCAGCTCTACGGACTTTCGACGCAGGACACCGCCTACCAGAAGGAAGCGGCAACGCGCCTGCATCTGCCGTTTGCGATCCTCTCGGACGAAAAGCTTGGCGCTGACCAAGGCGCTCAAGCTGCCGACCTTCACGGCCGCCGGCATGACGCTGCTCAAGCGCATGGCGCTGGTCATCGATGACGGCGTGATTACGAAGGCGTTCTACCCGGTGTTTCCGCCCGACAAGAATGCGGAAGTCGTGATCGCCTGGCTTCAAGCTAAATAAGCGCGCACGCTTTTCAAACACGTCGCGAAACATTTCCGGCGTGAGCACGCCGGTATTGGTGTTGTAGCGCGAGCAATGATAGCTGCTGAACAGCGCGAAGTTGCCCAGTGTATTCCTGCCGCCATGCTTGAACGGGGCCGTTGATTTTTTCGCGCCGAACGTCGTCACCACGCTGTCATGCGCGATGCGCCCGAGCGCGACGATGGCGCGCAGCTTCGGCATTTCGGCAATGGTTGGCTTGAGAAAGTCGCGGCAAGTCGTGATTTCCGCCGGTGGTCGGCTTGTTCTCGGGCGGCACGCAGCGCACCGCATTGGTGATGCGGCAATCGATCAGCGTCAGTCCGTCATCGGGATGCGCGCCGTATTGGCCGCGCGCGAAGCCGTAGTGGCCAAGCGTTTCGTAGAGCAGCACGCCGGCATAATCGCCGGTGAACGGCCGGCCGGTCCGGTTGGCGCCTTGCAGGCCGGGCGCAAGACCCACGATCAGCAGGCGCGCATCGAGCGGCCCGAACGAGGGCACCGGCGCGTTGAACCAGGCCGGCTCGCTGGCGCGCCATTTTTTGCGGAACGCCGCCAGCCGCGGGCAACGCGGGCAATCGCGCCCCGGCTTGTCACCCGCCTCCGGCATGGCCGGACTTAACACTTTTCTTTGCGCATGATCTTTTCCGACCTTCCTTCGCCCGCCGAAGCGGGCTTCGCGAAGGCGGGAAACCGGTTCCCACTTTTCGGGATCATGCGTGCGCTAGTCTATGAATTCGTCATCGTCGTCAGCGCCGGCGGCCGCGCCCGCCTTCTGCGGGACCGGCGGGCGTTGCAGGAATTGCGGCGTGTGCTGAGGCGCGTGGTCGTCGCGCGGACCGCGCGCCGCTTCGCGGGCGGCGCGTTCGGCCGGATCGCGGCCGATCTTGGTCTGCAGCGTGACGATGTCGGTGAAGATGTCGGCCTGACGGCGCAGTTCGTCGGCGATCATCGGCGGCTGCGTCGAGATGGTCGAAATCACGGTGACGCGCACGCCCTTGCGCTGCACGGCTTCCACCAGCGAGCGGAAATCGCCGTCGCCGGAGAACAGCACCATGTGGTCGATGGTGCCGGCGATCTCCATGGCATCGACCGCGAGTTCGATGTCCATGTTGCCCTTGATCTTGCGGCGGCCGGTCTGGTCGACGAATTCCTTGGTCGCCTTGGTGACGACGGAATAGCCGTTGTAGTCGAGCCAGTCGATCAGCGGGCGGATCGAGGAATATTCCTGATCCTCGATCACGGCGGTGTAATAGAACGCGCGCAGCAGGTAACCGCGCGATTGGAATTCCTTCAGCAGCTTCTTGTAGTCGATGTCGAAACCGAGCGATTTGGCGGTGGCGTAAAGATTGGCTCCATCAATGAACAACGCGATTTTTTCACCGGGTACGGTCATGGGGATCTCTCTCACAATCCTCGCAATACAAACCTAATTGGCAGATCGTGCGCACGCCCCGCGCGCGAGATGCGTGGGAGGCGCAGCATTGTATCGGCGTTAACAGAACGTAGTCGGCACCTTCGATCAATTCAGTTGGCACCCGCGCAATCACACCGTTACCGATAATATTCAGCCGGATTCGGCCTGGTTGCGGTCTGCGGTAACCCGACTAACAGAGCCCTGCGGCTAAACCAAGACAAAAATACTTGAACTTTGGTCCGCCAGAGGATACCTAGCGGTTGATATCAGGACATAGTTCCCCCCAAGGAGTGGCGAGCCGATGGCCCGTGTCACCGTAGAAGATTGCATCGATAAGGTTGAAAACCGCTTCGATCTCGTCCTGCTGGCGAGCCACCGGGCGCGGATGATCTCGTCCGGCTCGCAAATTACCGTCGAGCGCGACAACGACAAGAATCCGGTGGTGGCGCTGCGCGAGATCGCCGAAACCACGGTGTCGCCGGGCGACCTGAAGGAAGACCTGATCCACACCTTGCAGAAATATGTCGAGGTGGATGAGCCGGAACCCGAGGTGCCGCTGATCGGTTCCGGTGCCGGCGCCGGTGTCGATTCCGACGACACGGAGGTAACGGCCGACCGGATGACCGAAGAAGAGCTGCTCAAGGGTCTCGAAGGCCTGGCGCCGCCGGAAGAAGTGCCGGAAGACGACGCCGAATAGGCTTTCACCGCCGCTTTCGCATCGAATTCGTGGATTGGCCCGGCCCCTGCGCCGGGCCTTTTTGTTAACGAGGCCGGCAAACCCTTGCGACCGCAACGAAATGACGTGATATCTTTGGCAAGATGAGCCGCCGCGCGCGGTTTTTGCGCTGGATGGGCGGTTCCGAGGCACCTGAATGGCGCGCACGCGCACTGATCTTCCGCGCATGCAAAAGCAGTCCCCGATCCGGGCGCCGCTGGAGCGGACCGTTGCCGCCCGGCAAGTTCCTGAAAAGCCGGCCCAATCCAAAAAGCCGCCGATGATGCGGCAATACGACCTGATCGAGCGGGTGCGCCGCTACAATCCCAACACCAATGAGGCGCTGCTCAACCGCGCCTATGTCTACGCCATGAAGGCCCATGGCGAGCAGCGGCGCGCATCGGGCGATCCCTATTTTTCCCACCCGATCGAGGTGGCGGCGATTCTCACCGGCCTCAAGCTCGACGATTCGACCATTGCCGCCGCGCTGTTGCATGACACCATTGAGGATACCGCCACCACCCGCGCCGAGATCGACGGCCTGTTCGGGCCCGACATCGGTGCGCTGGTCGAGGGCCTGACCAAACTCAAGAAGCTCGATCTGGTCACCAAGGAGGCAAAGCAGGCGGAGAACCTGCGCAAGCTGCTGCTGGCGATCGCCGACGACGTGCGCGTGCTTCTGGTCAAGCTTGCCGACCGGCTGCACAACATGCGCACGCTTGCCCACATGCCGCCTGAAGCGCGCCGGCGCGCCGCCGAGGAGACGCAGGAAATCTATGCGCCGCTCGCCGGCCGCATGGGCATGCATGAGATGCGCGAGGAGCTCGATGACCTGTCGTTCCGCGAACTCTATCCGGAGGCCTACGAGGTGGTCAGCGGACGGCTCAACGCGCTTGCCGACCGCCACAAGCTGCTGATTTCGGAAATCGAAAAGCAGCTCACCAAAAAGCTCGCCGACCGCGGCATCGAGGCGCGGGTCACCGGGCGGCGCAAGCGCGCCTATTCGATCTGGCGCAAGATGGAGCGCAAATCGGTCGGCTTCGAGCAGCTGTCCGACATCTTCGGCTTCCGCGTAATCGTGAAGACGCTGGCCGATTGCTACCAGGCGCTCGGCATCGTGCACACCACCTGGCCGGTGGTGCCGGGACGCTTCAAGGATTACATCTCGACGCCGAAGCAGAACGACTACCGCTCGATCCACACCACGGTGATCGGCCCGAGCAAGCAACGCGTCGAATTGCAGATCCGCACCATCGAGATGCACGAGATCGCCGAATACGGCATCGCCGCGCACGCGCTCTACAAGGACGATGCCGGCTCGCCGACCGAAATGCTGTCGCGCGAATCGACCGCCTATGCCTGGCTGCGCCGGACCATCGAACTGCTGGCGGAGGGCTCCAACCCGGAGGAGTTCCTCGAGCACACCAAGCTCGAGCTGTTCCACGACCAGGTGTTCTGCTTCTCGCCCAAGGGCAAGCTGATCGCGCTGCCGCGCAACGCGACGCCGATCGACTTCGCCTATGCGGTGCACACCGACGTCGGCAACACGGCGGTCGGCTGCAAGATCAACGGCCAGATCGCGCCGCTCACCTCCGAACTCGTCAATGGCGACGAGGTCGAGATCATCATCTCGAAGGCGCAAACGGCGCCGCCCGCCGCCTGGGAATCGATCGTGGTCACCGGCAAGGCGCGTGCGGCGATCCGGCGCGCGACGCGCGTCGCGGTGCGCCTGCAATATGCCGGGCTCGGCCGCCGCATCGTCGAGCGCCTGTTCCAGCGCGCCAAGATCGCCTATTCCGACGAGAAGCTCACCGGCGCGCTGCCGCGGCTGGCGCGCGCCTCGGTCGAAGAGGTGATGGCGGCGGTCGGCCGCAGCGAACTGAAGGCCTCCGACGTCGCCCGCGCCATGTATCCGGACTACAAGGAAGAGCGCGCCGCCGCCATGGCGGTGAAGCCGAAATCCGAGAGCGGCTGGTTCGGCCTGAAGAAGCTCACCTCGGTCAAATTCAAGGTGCCGGATGCCGGCGCGCCAGGCACGGCGATCCCGATCCGCGGCATCAATGGCGACCTGCCGGTAAGCTTTGCGCCCGATGGCGGCGCGGTGCCGGGCGACCGCATCGTCGGCATCCTCACGCCGGGCGAGGGCATCACCATCTACCCGATCCAGTCCGCCGCCTTGAGCAAGTTCGAGGACAAGCCGGAGCGCTGGCTGGACGTGCGCTGGGACGAGGAGGAAAACACGCCGCGGCGTTTCCCGGCGCGCATCGAGGTGCAATCGGTGAACGAGCCCGGCTCGCTCGCGCAGATCGCGCAAGTGATCGCCGAACACGACGGCAATATCGACAATATCCGCATGACGCGGCGGGCGCCCGACTTCACCGACGTGCAGATCGATCTGGAGGTCTACGACCTCAAGCATCTCACCGCCATCATCGCGCAATTGCGCGCCAAGCCGATGGTGGCGAAGGCGGAACGGGTGAACGGGTAACGCATGAGCCCGTCTGTCTGCGCCTCGGCGTCAATGTCGATCACGTCGCCACCATCCGCAACGCGCGCGGCGGGCGCCATCCCGATCCGGTGCGCGCGGCCAAGCTCGCGATCGCGGCCGGCTGCGACGGCATCACCGCGCATCTGCGCGAGGACCGCCGCCATATCCGCGACGACGACATTGCGCGGCTGAAGGCGGAAATCGACAAGCCGCTCAATTTCGAAATGGCGGCGACCGCCGAGATGGTCGGCATCGCGCTCAAGGTCAAGCCGCACGCGGTCTGCCTGGTGCCGGAAAAGCGCACCGAGCGCACCACCGAGGGCGGGCTCGATGCGGTCAAGCAGCGCGCGCAGCTTGCGCCGGTGATCCACGAGCTTAAAGCCGCCGGCATCCGGGTCTCGCTGTTCATCGGCGCGCAGCCGGCGCAGATCGAGGCGGCGGCCGCGCTGGGTGCGCCGGTGATCGAGATCCACACCGGCTCCTGGTGCGACGCGCTCGCCCAAGAGCGAACGGCCGAGGCCGACGCCGAATGGCAGCTGATCCGCGCCGGCGCGTTGCTGGCGCAAGAGCTTCGGGCCTGGAAGTGCATGCCGGCCACGGTCTCGACTACGCGACCGCGGAAACCATCGCGGCGCTGCCGCAGATCGTCGAGCTCAATATCGGGCACTTCCTGGTCGGCGAGGCGGTGTTCGAAGGGCTGGCCGAGACCGTCAAGTTCATGCGCGCGGCGATGGATCGCGGCCGCAAGAAGGCGGGCGCATGATCCCGAAAAGTGGGGACCGGTTTTCGGACAAGATCATGCGCAGGAGAGGCGCGTCATGATCATCGGTCTTGGCTCCGACCTCGTGCGACGTGCGGCGCATCGAGCAGGTGCTCGATCGCCACGGCGAGCGTTTCCTCGACCGCATCTTCACGCCGGCCGAACGCGCCAAGGCCGAAGGCCGCGCCAAACCGGCGGAAACCTATGCCAAGCGGTTCGCCGCCAAGGAAGCCTGCGCCAAGGCGCTCGGCACCGGCTTTCGCCGCGGCGTGTTCTGGCGCGACATGGGCGTGGTCAATTTGTCGTCCGGGCGGCCCACCATGCAGCTCACCGGCGGCGCCTTGACGCGATTGCAGGCGATCACGCCGCCCGGCTGCGAGGCCAAGATCGACGTGTCACTCACCGACGAAGGCCCGACCGCCCAGGCCATTGTCATCATTTCGGCGGTGCCTCTAGGTAGGCCGGAGCGTTCGGCGTGAAATCAGGAACCTTAGTGCAACCAATTGCTTATCCAGTGGTTTGGGCATTCTTCATTGCGCGCTGGGGGTCCAGCCGCTACAAGGTCGCCGGGGCGCGCATGCCGACTGGCAGGACAAGAGGCCGATGAGCGTGACATCCGGGACAAAACGGAAAGAAAGCGGCTATTCCGAAACAATCCGCGTGATTTTTCACGCGCTGATCATCGCATTGG
Organism: uncultured Alphaproteobacteria bacterium; assembly: GCA_963781875.1. Lineage (GTDB taxonomy): Bacteria > Pseudomonadota > Alphaproteobacteria > Rhizobiales > Xanthobacteraceae > Pseudolabrys. The sequence goes on along the minus strand of CAWAHP010000001.1, from coordinate 57,302 downwards.
TGATCCGAACCTTTCTGTTTCAGCCGTTCAATATTCCCTCCGGCTCGATGAAGGCGACGCTGCTGGTCGGCGACTACCTGTTCGTGTCGAAATATTCCTATGGCTACAGCGACTACTCGCTGCCTTTGTCGCCGCCGCTGTTTTCCGGCCGCATCCCGCGCGGCAGTCTGCCGGAACGCGGCGACGTCGTGGTGTTCCGCCTGCCCAAGGACACCTCGGTCGATTACATCAAGCGCGTGATCGGGCTGCCCGGCGACCGCATCCAGGTGATCGACGGCGTCGTCAACATCAATGGCGTGCCGGTCAAGCGCGAACGTGCGCCCGACTTCGTCGAGACCGAGGAGGGCACGCGCGACGCGCCGGTCAAGCGCTGGAAGGAAACGCTGCCGAACGGGGTGAGCTACTACTCGCTCGATCTGGTGGATAACGGCTTTGCCGACAACACCCAGATCTACACCGTTCCGCCCGATCATTACTTCATGATGGGCGACAATCGCGACAATTCGACCGACAGCCGTTTCAGCCAAGTCGGCACGGTGCCGTTCGAGAACATCGTCGGCCGCGCGCAGATCATCTTCTTCTCGGTCTATGAAGGCGAGCGCGCCTGGCAATTCTGGCGCTGGCCGGTCTCGGTGCGCTGGCACAGGCTGTTCACGATCGTGCGATGAGCCGCAAGGCCAAGGACCGGACGGCGCTCGAGGACCGGATCGGCTTCAAGTTCGCCGACAAGGCATTGCTTGAGCGCGCGCTCACCCATATTTCGGCGCTGTCCGGCGGCCCGCAAAACCGCGCCGCCAGCTACCAGCGCCTGGAATTCCTCGGCGACCACGTGCTCGGCCTGGTGATCTCCGACATGCTCTATCGCGCCTTTCCGAAAGCCAACGAGGGCGAGCTGTCGCGCCGGCTCGCCGATCTGGTGCGCAAGGAGACTTGCGCCGAAGTGGCGCGTGCGATGGACCTGGGCCCCGCGCTCAAGCTCGGCAATTCGGAATCGCATGCCGGCGGGCGCTTGCGCACCACCATTCTGGCGGATGCCTGCGAGGGACTGGTCGGGGCAGTGTTCATCGACGGCGGCTACGAAGCGGCCGACGCGTTGATCGCGCGGTTCTGGAAGGAGCGCATGCTCAAGCCGCTGCGGCCGCTGCGCGATCCGAAGACCATGTTGCAGGAATGGGCGCAGGCGCGGGGCTTGCCGACCCCCGCCTATCGTGAGCTGGCGCGCACCGGCCCGCATCACGATCCGGAATTCCGCGTCGCCGTGGTGCTTCCCGACCGGCCGCCGGCCGAGGGGATGGGCTCGTCCAAGCGCGCCGCCGAACAGGCCGCCGCCGCCGCCATGCTCACGCGCGTCGGCGTGTCGGTGGACAAGCTTGATGGTTGACCTGAAGCCGCAAATCTTAACCAAAAACGTTGGCGATACGCGTTGCGGCTTTGTCGCCTTGATCGGCGCACCCAATGCCGGCAAATCGACGCTGCTCAACGCGCTGGTCGGGTCGAAGGTCACCATCGTTTCGCACAAGGTACAGACCACCCGCGCGCTGATCCGCGGCATCACCATTGAAGGCAATTCGCAGCTTATCTTCGTCGACACGCCGGGAATCTTCGCGCCGCGCCGCCGGCTCGACCGCGCCATGGTGACGACCGCCTGGAGCGGCGCCCACGAGGCCGATCTGGTCGGCGTGCTGATCGATGCGCGTAAAGGTCTCGACGAGGAGGCGGAGCAGATCCTCAGCCGTCTCGCCGAGGTGACGCGTCCGAAAATTCTGATCCTCAACAAGATCGACGTGGTGCCGCGACCAACGCTGCTGTCGCTGTCCAAGACCGCCAACGACAAGGCGAAGTTCGAGGCGACCTTCATGATCTCGGCGCTGACCGGCGACGGCGTCGCCGATCTCAAGACCTGGCTCGCTACGCGCATGCCGCCAAGCCCGTGGCTCTATCCGCCCGACCAGATGTCGGACGCGCCGCTGCGCCAGCTCGCGGCTGAGATCACGCGCGAAAAGCTGTTCGAGCGGCTGCACCAGGAACTGCCGTATCACGCGACGGTCGAGACCGAGACCTGGAAGGAGTTGCGGGCCGGCGATATCCGCATCGAGCAGACGATCTTTGTGGAGCGCGAGAGCCAGCGCAAGATCGTTCTCGGCAAGGGCGGCCAGACCATCAAGTCGATCGGCGAGGCGGCGCGCAAGGACATCGCCGGCATCGTGGAGGTGAAGGTGCACCTGTTCCTGTTCGTGAAGGTGCGCGAAGGCTGGGGCGACGACCCCGAGCGCTACCGCGCCATGGGGCTGGAGTTTCCGAAGGAGTGACGTAGAACTAGCCGGACCAGCACGTGAGTCCGAATAACGTCATGCAATGGACCGATGAAGGCATCGTGATCGGCGTCAAGCGGCACGGGGAGGCCAGCGGCATCCTCGAACTGATGACGCGCGAGCATGGCCGCCATCTCGGATTGGTGCGCGGCGGCTTTGGCTCGCGCCTGAAACCGGTTTTGCAGACCGGCAACAGCGTGAGCGCGAGCTGGCGGGCGCGGCTTGACGAGCACCTCGGAAATTTCACGGTGGAGGGCTTGCGGCTGCGCGCGTCGAGTTTCTTCGCGGAGCCGCACGCGATCTATGGCGTTACGCATCTTGCCGCGCTGATGCGGCTTCTGCCCGAGCGCGATCCGCATGCGGGGCTTTACGCGATGTTCGAAGAGATTCTCGACCGGCTTGCCGATCCGGTGTGGGCCGCGCCGATGGTGGTGCGTTTCGAATTGCAGTTGTTGTCCGAGCTCGGCTTCGGGCTCGACCTCGAGCAATGCGCGGCGACCGGCGCAACCGGCGAACTCATCTATGTCTCGCCGAAATCCGCGCGGGCGGTGTCGCGCGCGGCCGGCGCTCCTTACGCCGACAAGATGCTGCGCTTGCCGGCCTTTCTGCGCGACCGCCAAGCGGCACCGGCCGGCAGCGATCTCGCCGACGGCTTTGCGCTCACCGGCTTTTTTCTGGCGCGTCACGTGCTGGAGCCGCGCGGGATAACGCTCACCGACGAACGCGCGCATTTCATCGCGGCGATCTTGCGCGGACCGCGCAGCGCGTTGTCGGTCTGACAACTACTGCTTATTCAACTTTATTCATGGCGGCGTGGCGGAAATAGCAGCACTACGCAAGCTAGCAAACTTCTCCATCTCGCTTTTGTAGAAGATTTATCGAACCGCCGAATCAGGAAGGTCCTCGGGGAATGGTCCAAAAGCCTCAAGGAATTTCTCTGTATGTCGGTCGCCCTCCACGGCCTCAATCAGCTCGTAATAGAGGCTCTTGTACGTCGAGAAAATGACACCTTCGGCTTTCATGCGTGCAATCGCGGCGTCAACATTGCGTGATGAGGAAAATATAAGCTCCTCCATCACGTAGACCTCATAGCCGAGGCTGAGAAGGCCGAGGCACGACTGCAGGACACAGACATCGGTCTCGCAACCAGCCACGATCACCTGTTGTCTTTTCAGGTACCCAAGGTGGGTCTTTATGTCCTCTTCCTTGCACAAGTCGAAGAAGTTTTTTTCGAAAGTTCGAGCGTGATCGTGCAAGTGCTTACCGATCTCTTTCGGCAAGGATCCCTTGCGATCGACTGGCCGCTCGAGCGTTACGACGATCGGGATTCGGAAATGGCCAAGTAAGCGGACAAGGTTGCTGGTATTCGTCTTGATTCTGGATCGAAGGCGTTTGTCCACCTGCGACAGGAAGTAGCTCTGGAGGTCGACGATCACACCACAGCAACGATCGGGGACAATGCGTTTCACCGCTTTCATGGCGCCGGCGCCTGGCCCTCATCTTCGATGGCTATATTAGGTCTGTCATCGGAGTTGCGCCATAGGCGCGGGCCGGGCAATCCCCAGGCCATAGTTGCAAATATCGCGCGACATGATGCACATTGACTTGATGGAACCCCGCGACGCTTCGAGCGGAAAATTGACCGAAGCGAATGGCATCGCGCCTGCCAGAACCTGCCAGCGCCACCGGCCCAATGCCTAAGAATCACACCTACGTCCTTGGCATAAACGCCTACGACCACGACGTCAGCGCATGCCTGCTACGCGACGGCGAGATCGCCTACGCGATCGAGAAGGAGCGGATAACGCGCAAAAAGCACGCTAACGGCTTTTTTCAGGAAGTAGTCGACTATTGTCTGAACGCCGAGGACATCACGATCGACGATGTCGATCTGGTGGTGCGCAATTGCTACGTCCTGCCGGTCGACGATCTGGAAAAGCGTCTGATTTACCAGGGCGACATGAACGAGCATGAACGAGCCCAGGCGGCAAAAAGCCCGCTCTTTCTTTCTAAGTTGAACAAGGTGATGACGGTCTCTCACCATCTCGCGCATGCCTACAGCGCGTTCGCCGTCTGCCCGTTCGACGAGGGCGTTATCATGATCGTGGACGGTGTCGGCAGCTACAGCTCGGACATCAAGGAGCCGGGTCAACTCACCGAGGGCGTCAATCCGCTCGCACGCGAATCTGAGAGCTACTACAAGTTCAAGGGCAGCAAGCTCGAAACGCTGAAGAAGGTGTGGCTGCAGCCGTGCCGTGGACTTCTAAGCGACGAATTCTTCAACATGGACGGTCTCGGAGCGCTCTACAGCCGGGTCTCGAGCTACATCTTCGCCGACTGGAACAAGTGCGGCGAAGTAATGGGCCTCGCGCCCTACGGCCGTCCCAACAGCATCAGGCCGCTGCTCGAGCTCAAAGACGGCGAGCTGCACGTTCCCGAGTGGGATGCGGACTTCAACCAGCCTTGGATGCCGGACGGAAAAAAGAAGTGGGAAGTGGGTTCGGCCATGAGGCATTGGGAAGACATGGCGTGGCGTGTTCAGCACGACTCCGAGGAGGTGCTGCTCGAACGCGCGCGATGGCTGCGTGAGACGACGGGTGCCAAGAATCTGTGCCTCGCCGGCGGCGTGGCGCTGAACTGCGTCGCTAACGGTCGAATTGTGCGCGAGGCGGGATTCGAAAATGTCTGGATTCAGCCCGCCGCCGGCGACAACGGGATCGCGATCGGCTGCGCCTATTATGGCCATCTGGCCATGACAAAAAAAGCCGCGCGCATTCGTGATGAAGCACGCGACGCTCGGCGTCGAGTACACGGATGACGTCGCGCGGCGCGCCGGCAATCCGCTGTTGCTCAATCGCAAGACGTTCAACGGGCCCGGCCAGAGCATTTGCCGTGAAGCGGCGAAGCTGCTGTCGGAGGGCAATGTGTTCGGCTGGTTCCAGGGCCGCTCGGAATTCGGGCCGCGCGCGCTCGGCAACCGGAGCATCCTGGGCGATCCCCGTCGCGCCGAGATGAAGGACATTTTGAACAAGCGGGTGAAGTTCAGGCAAGCCTTCCGTCCGTTTGCGCCGATCGTGACCTATGAAAGGGCAAAGGATATTTTCGTCGGCGAGGACGAATCACCGTTCATGCTGCGTGCCAAGCATGTACGCCCGGAATGGAAGGATCGCATTCCGGCGATCGTTCACGTCGACGGCACCGCCCGCGTCCAGACGGTCCGGCGGGAGCATAACGAACGGATTTATGACCTGCTAACGGAATTCGAGAAGCTGACCGGCGTTCCGGTCCTGGTCAACACGTCGTTCAATATCAAGGGCGCGCCCATCGTCGAAACGCCGCAGGACGCGATGGACTGCTTCATCTACACCGGCATCGACTATCTGGCGTTGCACGACACGCTGGTTGCAAAGAACGCCGTCTACAGGGTCTTATCGCCATTTATAAAGGTTTATTATGAGTCTATGGCTCGTTCGCGCGACGAAACCGACTGAACAACTCGTCGGCGACGTAATGGCGGACCGGCCGCAATGGCCGCGTCAACGGTGTTATGGTGGGTTGTTTGGGTGATAGTGTTGCGCCATGTGTAACCCCGCAAAACTATTGTATCGATAAATACTTCGAAGCGGGATCGCGGTTTATGAATGCAGGATGAATGAGCCGGTCACGCGAACGTTAAGCTTGCTATGCAAGCTAACCGTAAGGTAGCATTCGTCCCAACTTGAGCTTTGTAAGAAAGGGAGACGGATCTGATGCAAAGAATCCTAGTAGCGACGCTGATGGCTTTGCTCTTTGGCCTCTTCAGCATGCCGGTCTTGCAAGCGGCTCCAGCGAATGGCTCGGCGCTCAAGGCGATGTCGCCGATCGATAAGATACAGTATCGTTATCGTCGCCGTCGTTGCTACACGGTCCACGGGGAACGTTCGCGCAGGTGGACGAGATGCGACTGATAGGGCTCGTATAGGATACGTCACGGGCCGCAGGCTGCAAGCTTGCGGCCCGCTTGCTTAGGCGGCGACCCGGCCCCTCCCTGACCCACGCGATCGCCATGCGCGTCATCGGGCGTGGTGCTGCATGGCCAGCGGCCGCGCGTTTGCGTCATGGCTCCCTTCCAGCGGAAGCGCGAAGCATGCATTGTACCACTCCGCTGGAATGCGCCGGCTGGTTGCACAGCGATCGAAGATTTCAAGGTCCTTCGGGCTGCGATATTCCATGTAGGGTTCCACCGCGTAGCGCGCACCGTCGGCAAAGCTGCCATACCGGTTGATCCGGCCTTTGAGCTCCGGCTGGACCGCGAGAATAGCCTGGCGAAATGAATCCCCCTCAATGAAATTGTCAGGCATCTGGTCGAACGGACCATCGAAGTAATTGTTCGCCAACACATTGCCCACGTAGACGCCGATCAGGATTTTTCGGTCGCGGCGTTGGTCGCGATAAACCGCAAAACCGGTGCGCTTGCCGATGAGGATGCGGCCGTTGCTCGCGGCAAGCGGTTCGAACACATCGGCTCGATTAACCGTTTCATCGAGAAGGTAGTGAAACAGCTTCAACTTCGCGTTGAACACGAGGAAGAACCTCACCGCAGATTCGTCGAAGATCGGACCGATGAATTGCTCGTCTGGTGCAAGCGCCTCCGCCGGAGGTTTGACCTGCGACAGATCGTTAAGCTCAAAGACGACGCTTTTTTCGCCGTACGTCAACCGGTAGGCCAGCGGCGTGACTTTCTCCACCGTCACTCCACGTGACGCGTCGAGGATCAGAGCTGTGCCTGTCGTGTCGTCCAGCCAGGTTCCCCGCTCTTCGTAATAGACGAATGTCACCTTGCCTTCCTCACGCAGGCCCGCGTCGATCTTGATGTTGCCGGCATAGCGGGTACCGTTGTGGACGAACACGAAGTAATAGTGGTTTTCGGTCGGATAGACCTTAACCCGCTCAGGCAGGCTGCGATGCACATAGGCAAAGACCGCCATCGGATCGTCGATCGCGAGCGTATACGTGCGCGTAACCTCGGCTATATAGGCCTCGTTGGTGTCGAGCCGCGGCGGATCGGCGTCTTGCGCGGCGGCTGAGGAAGCCATAATTGCAGCGCCGAGCGCGGCAATCGCCACCTGCAGGTTTTTTCGGAGTTTGATCATCACAAGGGCCTCTCTGCACCGGGACCAATCTCTGTGATGTTCATCGCTTGTTCAAGACGGAATGACACAGTAGCTATCAACTATGGGCAAACGGCTGATTCCCCCCGACAAGGGCGATATCGAAGAGGTCGCGCTGCGCGAGGCGCTCGAGGAGCGCTATCTCGCCTACGCGTTGTCGACCATCATGAACCGCGCGCTGCCGGATGCGCGCGACGGTCTCAAGCCGGTGCACCGCCGCATCCTCCACGTTATGCGCACATTGCGGCTCGACCCCGGCGCCGCGTTCAAGAAATCGGCCAAGGTGGTCGGCGACGTGATGGGCAATTTCCACCCGCACGGCGACCAGGCGATCTACGACGCGCTGGTGCGGCTGTCGCAGGACTTCGCGCAGCGCTATCCGCTGGTGGACGGGCAGGGCAATTTCGGCAACATCGACGGCGATAATGCCGCGGCCATGCGCTACACCGAGGCGCGGCTGACCGAGGTCGCGCGCCTTCTGCTTGATGGCATCGACGAGGACGCGGTCGATTTCCGCCCGAGCTATGACGGCACCGGCGAAGAACCGGTGGTGCTGCCGGCGGCGTTTCCCAATCTGCTCGCCAACGGCTCGCAAGGCATCGCGGTCGGCATGGCGACCTCGATCCCGCCGCACAACGCGGCCGAGCTTTGCGACGCCGCGCTGTTCCTGATCGACAATCCGAAAGCGCGCAGCCGCACGCTGCTCAAATACGTCAAAGGACCGGATTTTCCGACCGGCGGCGTGGTCGTCGATGCGCCCGCGGAGATCGCCGAGGCCTATACCACCGGACGCGGCTCGTTTCGCGTGCGCGCGCGCTGGAAGCAGGAAGAAACCGGCCGCGGCACCTATGTGATCGTCATTACCGAAATGCCGTGGCTGGTGCAGAAGTCGCGCCTGGTCGAGAAGCTCGCCGAACTGCTCAACGACAAGAAGCTGCCGCTGGTCGCCGATGTGCGCGATGAATCGGCCGAGGATGTGCGGCTGGTGATCGAGCCGAAGTCGCGTTCGGTCGACGCCGAATTGCTGATGGAGTCGCTGTTCAAGCTCACCGAGCTCGAGAACCGCATTCCGCTCAACATGAACGTGCTGGTGAAGGGGCGAATTCCGCAGGTGCTCGGTCTCGCCGAGGTGTTGCGCGAATGGCTCGATCACCGGCGCGACGTGCTGGTGCGCCGTTCCAAGCACCGGCTGGCGGAGATCAATCACCGGCTGGAAGTGCTCGGCGGCTATCTGGTCGCGTATCTCAACCTCGACAAGGTGATCAAGATCATCCGGCGCGAGGACGAGCCGAAGCCGGTGTTGATGAAGGCGTTCAAGCTTTCCGACGTGCAGGCCGACGCCATTCTCAATATGCGCCTGCGCAACTTGCGCAGGCTCGAGGAAATGGAGATCCGCGCCGAGGAAAAGGCGCTGCGCGAGGAGCGAACGAAACTGAAATCGCTGATCGGCTCGCCGCAACAGCAGTGGAAGACCATTGCGGCTCAGATCAAGGAATTGAAGGTGACCTTCGGGCCGAAGACCGCTCTCGGCAAGCGCCGCACGACCTTCGGCCAGGCGCCGGAGCACGACATGGCCGCGATCGAAGAGGCGATGGCGGTGCGCGAGCCGATCACCGTCGTGGTGTCGGACAAGGGCTGGATCCGCGCGCTGCGCGGACACGTCAGCGATCTGTCGGGCGTCACCTTCAAGTCCGACGACGCGCTGAAATTCGCCTTCCCGACCGAGACCACCGCCAAGATCCTGATCTTCGCCAGCAACGGCAAGTTCTACACCATCGAGGCCTCGAAGCTTCCCGGTGGCCGCGGGCACGGCGAGCCGGTGCGGCTGTATTTCGATCTGGAGCAGGAGGCCGATGTGGTGGCGGCGCTGGCCTACCAGGGCGGCCGCAAATTCCTGGTGGCGAGTTCGATGGGGAACGGTTTTGTGGTGGCGGAAGATGAAGTGCTCGGCACCACGCGCAAGGGCAAGCAGGTGCTCAACCTCAAGGCGCCCGACAAGGCGGCGGCGATGACCACGGTCGATGGCGAATTGCTGGCGGTCATCGGCGAGAACCGCAAGATGGTGATCTTCAAGCTTGCCGATGTGCCGGAGATGGCGCGCGGGCGCGGCGTGCGGCTGCAGCGCTACAAGGAGATGGGGCTCTCCGACGTCAAGACGTTCAAGGGCTCCGACGGCTTGACCTGGATCGATGCCGGCGGCCGCAGCTTCACGCTGACGCTTAAGGAGCTCGCCAACTGGCGCGGCAACCGTGGCGACGCCGGCCGCATCCGGCCCGATCGCTTCCTCGCCAACAACAAATTCGGTTCGCTGCCGCAGCAGGGCAAAGGGACCGAGGCGAAATGAGAGCGGCGTGCGCCATCGTGCTGGGTCTAGTTGGCACCAACGCGGCCTCGGCGGCGTGTTTGAAGGCCAATACCGACGATCAGGTCGCGCAGGGGCGGCTGACCTCTGTCCGCGTTGTCGACGAGGCCTATGAGCGCACCGAGCACGCCTACATTCTGCAATTGAAAGAGCCGGCCTGCCTCGACGGCAGCGAGGATCTCTACGATAAGGTCGAAAAGACCGACCGGATTCACGTCTTTGCGTTCGAAGCGCCGCTTTTTCAACGGCTGAAGCGTTTCGTCGGCAAGAACGTGGTCGTGCATGGCAGTCCGTTCGGCGAACACACCGCCCACCACCACGCGCCGATCGTGATGCGGATCAGCAAGATCGATCCGCTGTGACGGCGGCCTAGCTCGCCACGAACAGCAGCGAGCGTTCCGACTTCTCCAGCAGGGCTGCCGCGGTATCGCCGAAAAACAGCTTTTCGCCGGGGCGGCGGGCGACACCCATAACGACCAGATTGTGCTTGCGGCGCGCGACCTCGCCGAGAATGGCCTCGTCCGCGGCCTTGTCGGCCAGCACCGCGGTGCGGATGCTCATGTTGTAGCCGTCGGCGATCGCCACGATGTCCTTGAGGATGGCTTCTTCGTGGCGGCGGGTGCGCATGCCGCGGCGGTCGCCGCGCTTGCCGTCGGTGCGGACGGCGACATAAAGCACCGTGAGCTGCGCCCTGGTCGCGCGTGCCATGGTGATCGCAACCTCCGCCGCGCGGCGTGACGGCTCGGTGCCATTCACCGGCACCAGAATGCTGAGTTTGCCGTCGGGCTTTTCGGCCAAATCGCCGCGCACCGCCGTGATCGCCAGCGGGCCGCTGAAGCCCTGCGCGATGGCTGTCACGCTCTCATGGAAGTCCTTGCCGCGGTGCGAAGTCTTCTCCAGCCCGATGACCAGAAGGTCGTAACCCTTCTCGGCTTCCTCGGCGATGACGTCTGGGCCCGGCGCTTCGTGCACGATGGTGGTGACCTCCACCGGCGTGTCGACCTTCTCTTCCTTGGTCTGCTTGCTCTTGATCTGGGCGGCCGCTTCCTTAACGGTATCGCCGGCCTTTTCCGCTTTCTTTTCTTCCGCCTTTTCCTTTTGCTTATCGGCCTTGTCATCCTTGGCGGATGGCTTGCCGTTGTCCTCATGCTTGGCATCGGATTTTTTGTCGTCGCCGTTTTTCAGGGCGTCCTTGGCGGCCGACTCCTTGCCCTCCGGCTTTTTCTCTTCGATCTTGGCGGCATCGGTGATGTGCAGCACGGTGGTCGGCATGCCGTGGGTGCCGGCCAGCATTCCGGCCACGCGCGAGGCGAATTTTCCGTTCGGGCTGTCGTCGACGGCGATCAGCAGACGCTCGAGATTCGCAACGAAGCCCTTTTCCTCGATCTCCTCGCGTTCGAGCCGCTGCTTTTCCTCTTTGCGCATCGGGATGCGCGCGAGCGCCCAGCGCAGCGTCGGCGGCATCGCCAGGGTGGTCAACACCGCCATGGCGACGATCATGGTGAAAAGGTTCTGGTTGAGTGCGCCCATCGACAAGCCGACCGTGGCGATGATGACTTCAGTCGAGCCGCGCGCATTCATGCCGCAGGCCAGTGCAAAGCCCTCGCGCCGCGTGAGGCCGCCGAGCGCGCCGCCGATGAATGCGCCGCCGAATTTGCCGATGCTGGCGATCAGGATAAGCCCGATGGTCAGCAGCGCGACCTTCGGATCGGCGAAAATGGTGAGGTCGGCGCTCAGTCCGGCAATGCCGAAAAACACCGGCGCGAACAACGCCGTGATCAGGCCACGCAACTGTTCGTCAATGTGCCGGGTGAGGATTGGAGACTTCGCCGATCAGAATGCCGGCGACAAAGGCGCCAAGCACGGTGTGCACGCCGATCAGGTGGGTGATCATCGCCATTCCGCCCATGATGACGAGGATCGCGGTGATCACGGCGAATTCGCTGAGAAACGTATCGTTGACCCAGCGGATGATGAAAAACACGATCCGCCGGCCGATCGTCAGGCTCACCGCCATGAAGACAAGCGTGCCGATCACGCTTTGCGCCAGCGACATCGCATCGACCGCGCCGTGCAGTGCCAGACTGAAGATGATCGAAACGATGATCCAGCCGATGCTGTCGTCGATGATGGCGGAGGCGAGGATCACTTGCCCGACCACCCGCCGCATGAAATTCATTTCGCGCACCACCATCGCCACGATTTTCACCGAGGCGATTGACAGCGCCGTGCCAAGGAACAGCGCGGTGATCAGGCGCTTGCCCGGATCGGGCAACATCGAGTCCGGCAGCATCAAGCCGAGCGCGACGCCGCAGGCGAAGGGGACAAGGATGCCCATGAGCGAGGCGAACACCGCGGCGCGGCCGGTCTGGCGCACCATCTTGAGGTCGGTTTCCATGCCGGTCAGCAGCAGCAGAAGCAGGATGCCGAACTGCGAGATCGCGTCGATCATCGCCTTCTGTTCGGGGCTCTTGGGAAACAACGCATGTTGCATGTCGGGCAACAGCAGCCCGAACAATGACGGGCCGAGCAGCAGCCCGGCGATCAACTGCCCCATGACGGCCGGCTGGCCGATGCGCTGCATGGCTTCGCCGAGCAGCCGGCCGACGATCAACAGCGCCAGAATTTGCGCGATGAAAATGACGTCGGAGGGGCCTTTCGGCGCTTCCCCGGCGGCAAATGCCGGCCCGGCCGCCAGTGCAAGGGCCGCCAGCAGCACGAGCCACGGCAGCCACGCGCGAACGGTGGGCATGGTGCTTGGCGCGCCTCGGCCATCGCTTGAGGCGGCGCCGAAAGCAATTGTCGCTCTTTGGAAGATAGGGTGCCCCTGTTCGCAACGCTCAAGCTTCCGACAACCCAATGGAACCGGCTAAGTTCCATTCAAAATGCAATTGCAAATTATTCGCAACAAACATATATTGCTTTGAAATACGGACGATTTTCCGGGTGAGGGTTTGATTGGATACGACGCCGACCCCGACGGCCAGATCTGAGGTGGCTGCCTGCCGGCTGGCGGCGCGAACGCGGCCGGCCAGCTTTGGCGGAAGTGTTTGGCACCATCGCCACGCGGCCGACCGGGTCGTTCTGGCGAAAACTCGTCACGTTTCTCGGGCCCGGCTATCTGGTCGCCGTCGGCTACATGGACCCCGGCAACTGGGCGACCTCGCTCGCCGGCGGCTCCAAGTTCGGTTACGCGCTGCTCACGGTCGCGCTGCTGTCCAATCTGATGGCGATCCTGTTGCAGGCGCTGTGCGCGCGGCTCGGCATCGGCGCCGGCCGCGATCTGGCGCAAGCCTGCCGCGACGCCTTCCCGCGTGCGCTGTCGTGGCCATTGTGGGTGCTGACCGAGATCGCGATTTGCGCGACCGATCTCGCGGAAGTCATCGGCACCGCGATCGGGCTCAATCTGCTGTTCGGCATTCCACTCGAGATCGGCGTGCTGATCACGGCGCTCGACGTGTTCCTGATCCTGTGGCTGCAAAACCTCGGCTTCCGCTGGGTCGAGGCGTTCATCGTCACGCTGCTCGGGGTCATCGCGATCTGCTTTGTCATCCAGATCGCGCTGGCCAATCCTGATTGGGGAGCGGTGATCCGCGGCTTTGCGCCGACGACCGAAATCGTGCGCAACCCCGACATGCTTTATATCGCCATCGGCATCATCGGCGCGACCGTCATGCCGCATAATCTCTATCTGCATTCCGGCGTGGTGCAGACGCGCCGCTTCGGCGATACCGAAGCCGACAAGCGCGAGGCGATCAATCTCGCGACCATCGATTCCACCATCGCACTGAGCTTCGCGCTGCTGATCAACGCCTCGATCCTCATCCTCGCCGCCGCCACGTTCAACAAGGTGGGAAAAATCGACGTCGCCGAACTCGATCAGGCGCACGCCTTCCTGGCGCCGCTGCTCGGCTCGGCGATGGCGCCGACGCTGTTCGGCATCGCGCTGCTCTGTTGCGGCATGAACTCCACGGTCACCGCGACTTTGTCGGGTCAGATCGTGATGGAAGGCTTTATCGATATCCGCCTGCCGGCCTGGGCGCGGCGGCTGGTCACGCGCTCGATCGCCATCATCCCGGCCGCAGCCGTGACGATCTGGTATGGCGGGGCCGGAACGGCGAAGCTGCTGATCCTCAGCCAGGTGGTGCTCGGCCTGGCGCTGCCGTTTTCCATTGTGCCGCTGGTGATGTTCACCGCCGACCGGCGCAAGATGGGAGCGCTGGCGGCGCCGATCTGGGTCACCGTGCTGGCGGCGCTCACCGCGCTGCTGCTGATCGTGCTCAATTTCAAGCTGATTTACGATCAGGTGGCTCGGCTAGCCGGTTACTTCTTCGACCCGGCTCCAGCCCGACGGCATCAGCCGTTCCTGCGGCAGGAAGCGGCCCTTGTAGTCCATCTTGCGCGAGCCCGGCACCCAATAGCCGAGATAGACGTACTGCAGCCCCATGCGCCGCGCGCGCTCGATATGGTCGAGGATCATCAGGGTGCCGAGCGAGCGCTCGCCGGCGTCCGGATCGAAGAACGAATAGACCATCGACAATCCGTCGCTGAGCACGTCGGTGAGCGCGACCGCCAGCAATTGCCCGGCGCCGCGGCCATTGATGCCGCTGTCGGGCCCGCGCCGGCGATATTCGAGCAGGCGCGTGTTGACGTGGCTGTCCTCGATCATCATGGCGTAGTCGAGCACGGTCATGTCGGCCATGCCGCCGTCGCGGTGGCGGGCGTCGAGATAGGCGCGGAACACCGAATATTGCTCGGACGTCGGCGTGGCTGAACGCAAATGCCCGATCACGTCGGTATTGTTCTCGGCGATGCGGCGCATGCTGCGTGACGGCTGGAAATCCGCCGCCACCACGCGCACCGACACGCAGGCGCGGCAGCTTTCGCAGGCCGGCCGATAGGCGATCGACTGGCTGCGGCGGAAGCCGCCATGGGTGAGCAGATCGTTGAGCTCAGCCGCGCGCTCGCCGACCAGATGCGTGAAGACTTTGCGCTCCTCCTGGCCCTCGAGATAGGGGCAGGGCGAAGGTGCGGTCAGATAGAATTGCGGCGTGTCGCGGGAATGCTGGGTCACTCGTCAAACCGTTATTTCGATGGCGCCTGGAGATTCCCGCATAGCATCGCGCGCCGCAGGGCTCTCGTCAAAGCCCGTTAGCCGGCCCGTGCCGGAGCAAGCCCGGAACGCAATGCCGCCGCGCGCGGCGCATTGTTGATAACTACGGTGCCGAGCACGATGTCGTGCAACAGCCGCCGCCGCTGGTTGAAGAAGCACACCAGCAGGATGAACGGCGTCAGCGTCGAGATCGTGAGCCAGAACACGATGGCGTGCACGGCGCCGAGCACGAAATAGGCGGGCGCCCCGTACCAGGTGCGCATTTCCAGGTCCATGACCCGCATGCCGATGGTTGCCGAGTTTGGGCCGCCGAGGGTGAACCCGAAATAGACGATGGCCCAGATCATCGAGGCCGCCGGCAGCAGCCAATAGAGCGCCCAGCCGAGCCCCAAAGTGACAATGCCGAACGCGAATATGAACATCGCCGCCATCACCACCGGGATCGCGATGATGAGAAAATCGATGACAAAAGCGACCACCCGGCGCGGCAAGACGCCCTCGAACAGTTCCGGGCTGGTAGCGGGGTCATAGGCGTGGGGTTTGATGTCGATCGACATGGCACCGTGCCTTTTTGTGATCCGGGCGCGGGCATAAACGTTGCCCCGTCCGTCGCCATCGAGATGGAGAAAGAATCGCCTCCGCGCAAGAGGGGCTATAGGCCTGCCGGCGGATAATCATGGCGGCTGGAACGTTTGCCGCCATTGCGGCATTGTGAAGCGGCCGGCCCGGAGGCAGAGCGTTGCGCGTCACGATTTCGGACATCGAAGCGGCCCGCCGCGTGATCAAGGGCTCCGTGCTGCGCACCCCCATGCTGGCGGCGCCCCGGCTGTCGGCGCTCACCGGCGCCGAAATCTACGTCAAATACGAAAACCTCCAGGTCACCAATTCGTTCAAGGACCGCGGCGCGCTGGTCAAGCTCGCCTCGCTTAGTGAGGCCGAGCGCAAGCGCGGCGTCATTACCATGTCGGCCGGCAACCACGCCCAGGCGGTGGCCTATCACGCCGCGCGCTTGCGGATTCCGGCGACCATCGTGATGCCGGTGACGACGCCGTTCGTGAAGGTGGCGGCGACGCGCTCGCATGGCGCCGAAGTGGTACTCGACGGCGAGACCGTGGCGGAGGCTGAGAAGCGCTGCGAAAAGATGCAAGCCGAGCGCGGCCTCACGCTGGTGCATCCTTACGATGATCCGCGCATCATTGCCGGGCAGGGCACCATCGCGCTCGAAATGCTGGAGGAGGTGAACGATCTCGATGTGCTGGTGATCCCGGTCGGCGGCGGCGGGCTGATCGCCGGCAATGCGATTGCGGCTTGCGCGGCTAATTCGAAAACCGAGATCGTCGGCGCCGAGGCCGCGCTTTATCCCTCGGTGTGGAATGCGCTCAAAGGTGAAAGCCGGCCGATCGGCGGTCCGACGCTGGCCGAGGGTATCGCGGTCAAGAATGTCGGCAAGCTGACATTGCCGGTGATCCGCGAATTGGTATCGGAAATCATTCTGGTCGACGAGGCGCAGCTCGAGCGCGCCGTCAACGCCTACCTCACATCGCAGAAGACCATGGCGGAAGGGGCGGGCGCGGCCGGGCTCGCCGCCATGTTTGCCAAACCGAACCGTTTCCGCGGCAAGCGCGTTGGTTTGATCCTGTGCGGCGGCAATATCGATCCGCGCATATTGGCGTCGATCATGGTGCGGGAACTCGAGCGCGAGACCCGCATCGTCTCGTTCCGCCTTACTGCACCGGACCGCCCCGGTGTGCTCGGCACCATCGCCACCAGGCTGGGCGAACTTGGTGCCAATATTCTCGAGGTCGATCACCGCCGCCTGTTCCTCGATGTGCCGGCCAAGGGCACCAGGCTCGACGTGACGATTGAGACGCGCGACGCCGCGCACGCCGACGAGATCATGACGGCGCTCGCCGGTGACGGCTATCAGCCAATCCGGATCGAGACCGGCGCGGCGATGGAATAGATTTATCTCTGCATCGCGCGCCAGACGCGCTCGGGCGTCGCCGGCATCTCGATGTGGCGAACACCGAATTCCGCGAGTGCATCGACCAACGCATTGGCCACCGCCGGCAGCGCGCCGACGCAGCCGGCCTCGCCCGCGCCTTTGACGCCGAGCGGGTTGGTCTTGGTCGGCACCGGATTGCTTTCGACCTCCATGGCGCAGAGGTCGTGCGCGCGCGGCATGGCGTAGTCCATGAACGAGCCGGTGACGAGCTGGCCGCCGGCGTCGAAATGAATGTCCTCCATCAGCGCCTGTCCGGCGCCTTGCGCGATGCCGCCATGGATCTGTCCGTGCAGCAGCAGCGGATTGAGCACGGTGCCGACATCGTCCACCACGCTGTAGCGCACGATATCGACCTTGCCGGTCTCCTGGTCGATCTCGAGTTCGCAGATATGGCAGCCGTTCGGGTAATTATTGACCGGCGCGGTGTAGACCGCGGTCGCGGACAATCCCGGCTCCATGCCCTTCGGCACGTTGGCGGGATCGAGCGACGCGATGGCGATTTCCTTGACCGAGAGCGTGCGGTTGGTCTTGGAGGTCGAGAACACGCCGTCTTCGAATTTCAGATCGCTGCCGTCCACCTTGAGCATGTTGGCTGCGATCGCGCGCGCCTTGTGCACGACCTTTTCGGTTGCCTGGTGGAAGGCGGAGCCGGCGAGCGTTGCCGAGCGCGAGCCGCCGGTGCCTTCGCCGAAGAACACCTGATCGGTGTCGCCCTGCACGTAATAGCACTCGTTCGGATCGAGCCCGAGCTTGTCGCAGACCAGCTGCTTGAACACCGTTTCGTGGCCCTGGCCTTGGCTGATCGAGCCGGAAAACAGCGTCACGCTGCCGGCGCGGTCGAAGCGCACTTCGGCGCCTTCCAGGCTGGGGGCGCCGGCGCGCTCGATGGTGTTGGAGATGCCGAAGCCGAGCAGCTTGCCGCGCTTGCGCGCCTCGCTCTTTCGCGCCTTGAAGCCTTTGACGTCGGCAAGCTCGAGCGCCAGGTCCATGTTCTTTTCGAACTCGCCGCTGTCATAGGTGAACGTCAGCCCGGTCTTGAACGGCATGGCGCCGGGCGCAATGTAATTGCGCCGGCGCAGTTCGGCCGGATCGATTCCCATTTCGGCGGCGGCGAGATCGACCATGCGTTCGATCACGTAAGCCGGCTTCCGGGCGTCCGTTGCCGCGATAGGGCCGCACCGGATTGGTGTTGGTGAACACGGCGGTGATATCGGCGTGGATCGCCGGCGTGCGGTAGCAGCCGGCCAGCGTTCCGGCGTTGAGCACGAAGGCGTCATGCCGGGCTGCAGATAGGCGCCGATGGCGGCGAAGGTCTTCACCCGCATCGCCAGGAAAATGCCGTCCTTGTCGAGCGCGAGTTCGGCCTCGGTGACGTTGTCGCGCGCCTGCGCGTCGCTCAGAAAAGCTTCCGAGCGCGTGCTGATCCATTTCACCGGACGGCCGGTGATTTTGGAGGCCAACAGCACCAGCGGCGCTTTCGTTGAAGATCGGCGACTTCATGCCGAAGCTGCCGCCGATGTCGCCGGTGACAATGCGCAGCTTGCTCTCCGGCACCTTCAGCAGCTTGGCGAATTCGGTGCGGAGTCGGATGCGCGCGCTGGATCGGCGTGTAGATGGTGTAGCGGCCGTCGGCCGCATTGTAGTCGCCGACCGCGCCGCGCGGCTCCATGGCGGCGGCGGTGACGCGGTTGATGACGAAGCGGTGCTTGACCACATGGTCGGCGCGCGCGAAGGCGGCGTCGACCGCGGCCTTGTCGCCGAGCAGTTCGACGAAGCAGATATTGTCGGGGCAGTCGTCCCACACGCGCGGCGCGCCCGGCTTCAGCGCTTCGGCGGTCGAGGTGACCGCCGGCAGCTGCTCGAAATCGACCTGGATCAATTCGGCGGCGTCGAGCGCCTGCGCGACGGTCTCGGCCACCACGAACGCGACGCAGTCGCCGACCCAGCGCACGCGGTCTTCCGCCAGGATCGGATAGCGCGGCTTGTACATCGGCGAGCCGTCGCGCCGCTTGAGGCCGCCGGGAACCGGCAGGTCGCCGAAGCCGGACGCCTTCACGTCGGCGCTCGGTGAGCACCGCCAGCACGCCGGGCGCGGCCTTGGCGGCGGCGGTGTCGATCGACTTGATCTTGGCGTGCGCATGCGGCGAACGCAGCACCACGCCGATGGCCATGCCGGGAAGCTTGATGTCGTCGACGTAGTGCCCGCCGCCGCGGATCAGGCGCGGATCCTCGAAGCGCGAGACGCCTTGACCGATTGCAAATTCACCCATTGAAACGATCTGCCTGTTGATCACCGGGCGCAGTGACGAGGAAGGAAGCAGCCCTTGCGCGTTCAGCCTTGCTTCAGTTTTTCCGCCACGCGCGGCGCGAAATAAGTCAGCACGCCGTCGGCGCCCGCGCGCTTGAAGGCGATCAGGCTTTCCCACATGGCGCGCTCGCCGTCGAGCCAGCCGTTCTGCGCGGCCGCCATGATCATCGCGTATTCGCCCGACACCTGGTAGGCGAAGGTCGGCATGGCGAAAGTGTCCTTCACCCGCCGCACGATATCGAGATAGGGCAGGCCGGGCTTGACCATCACCATGTCGGCGCCTTCCGCGATGTCGAGCGCGACCTCGCGCAGCGCCTCGTCGGTATTGGCCGGGTCCATCTGATAGGTGCGCTTGTCGCCGGTGAGCGTCTTGGCCGAGCCGACCGCGTCGCGGAACGGGCCGTAGAACGCCGAGGCGTATTTCGCCGCATAGGACATGATCGACACGTTGGTGAAATTCGCCGCGTCGAGCGCCTTGCGGATGGCGCCGACGCGCCCGTCCATCATGTCGGAGGGCGCGATGATGTCGCAGCCGGCTTGCGCCTGGACCAGCGCCTGCTTGACCAGCACCGCGACGGTCTCGTCGTTGAGGATCATCGCCGTCGCGCAGCAGGCCGTCATGGCCGTGGCTGGTGAAGGGATCGAGCGCGACGTCGCACAGCACGCCGATCTCCGGCACCGCCTTCTTGATCGCGCGCAATGGCGCGGCAGACCAGATTGTCGGGGTTGAGCGCCTCGCTGCCCGTCTCGTCGCGCAGCTTGGGATCGGTATAGGGGAACAGCGCAAGGCAGGGGATGTTGAGCTTGGCCGCGCGTTCGGCTTCGCGCACCGCCTGGTCGACCGACAGCCGCTCGACGCCCGGGCATCGAGGGAACCGGGGCGCGCTCGTTCTGGCCGTCCATGATGAACAGCGGCCAGATCAGGTCGTCGGTGGTCAGCACATTCTCGCGCACCATGCGGCGCGCCCAGTCCGTCCGCCGGTTGCGGCGCAGGCGGGTGGCGAGTTCCAAGCGTTCGCCAGCCGGCGCGCCGGTTTCGACCGGCGTAAAGTGGTGGCGGGCTTCGATCGGACGGCCGTATTTGATGGCCATTCAGCTATCTCCTGGCGGCCGTTAGTTACCCCCTGGCCCAGCCGGCCCAGGACTTTTATCCCGCCGAAAATGGCCTACCGGGTATCGCGGCTGGCCGCAATATATGGTAATTTGACAGCAAATCGGAAGCTTCGTTATTGCCTTTCAGCCAGAAGGGGGCGCCAAGATGCAACTTTTCGCTCGTTACCTATTTTGCGCTTTGCTGGCGGTTGCCGCCACGTGGTCCACGGCATCCCAGGCCGAGCGCCGGGTGGCCTTGGTCATCGGTAATGGCGCCTACAAGAACGTTCCGCAGCTGCCCAATCCGCCTCGGGATGCCACGGCGATATCGGCGCTTTTGCGCAGCCTCGGCTTCGAGGTCGTCACCGGAACGAATTTGAACCGCGACGGCATGGGCACCAGCATGAGCAAGTTCGCGACCGCGGCCGATGGTGCCGATGTCGCCTTGTTCTTCTACGCCGGTCACGGCATGTCGCTTGAGGGCAAGAATTATCTGCTGCCGATCGATGCCAACTTGAAATCCGAGATCGATGTCAAGCTCGGCGGGCCGATCGATGTCGAAGTGATGCTGCAGCAGACCATGGGCACCGCCAAGGTCAAGCTCGTGCTGCTCGACGCCTGCCGCGACAATCCCTTCGTGGCGGCAATTTCGCGCTCGGCGCGCTCGCGCTCGGTCACCGTCGCCTCCGGCCTGTCGGAAATGAAATCCGGCGAAGGCACGCTACTGGCATTCGCCACCGGCCCGGGCCAGGTCGCGCTTGACGGCGACGGCAAGAACAGCCCGTTCACCCGAGCGCTACTGGACAATCTCGCTGCGCCAGGCATGGAGATTCGTCTCGCATTGACTCAAGTTCGCGCCGAGGTCGCCGAATTGACCAAGAAGCAGCAGTTGCCGTGGGAAAACACCAACCTGACCGGGTTCTTCTTCATGAACCCGACGGCGGCCGGCAATGCCACGACTGTCGGCAAACCGGAAGCCAACACCAAGACCGCGGCGCTCGACCCGAAACAGGGCGCGGCGGCTCCGACCAACGCAACCGCGACCGATATGGAGTTGGAATTCTGGCGTTCGGTGAAGAATTCGAACAAGCCGGAAGAACTCAACGCCTATATCACCCGCTATCCGGGCGGGTCGTTTGAGTCGCTCGCGCGGGCGCGCATCGCCGAACTACAGGCGGCCAAGGACAATCCGAACGCGGCCGCCACGCGGTCGACACCTCAGATCGAAGTCGATCCGGCTGTCCACACCGCCGACGCCACGACCCAAACCGAAGACGATCTCAGTCTTGACCGCAGTACCCGCCGTCTCGTGCAGAAGCGGCTGAAGGCGCTCGGCTTTGAAACGCCGGTCACTGGCAAGTTCACCGAGGAAACGCGCCACGCGATCAACAGCTGGCAATCGGCCCGCGGCTATCCGCAAAGCGGCTTCTTGAACAAGCTTCAACTCGACGCGCTGAAGCAAGAGGCATTGCCGAAAACCGCCTCGAAGGAGGACGACTTCTGAACTCCGATTCCGACTTCGGCAGGCACTCGCACAGGACAAGCCGCGGGGGTGGCGGCGGCGGCGCGAATCCTGTCGGTCGTTTTTTTGGCGGCGTCACCCATGGCTTGTTTAGACGCTAGTCGCGGTTAGACTTAAGCCTTCATCGTTTGCCGACACCCGGCCTGAACGGCTTGTGAGGCGGACGCCGCGGTTGCGCCACGGCGGCCGGCCTTGCTAAGCCGCAGGCTGGAGATTGGCGTGGATTTCGACCTCAACGAAGAGCAGCGGGCGTTTCAAGCCACCGCGCGGCAATTTGCGCGCGATGAAATGATGCCGCATGCGCGCGACTGGGACGAGGGCGAGGTGTTCCCGGTCGAGGCGCTGCGCAAGGCGGCGGCGCTCGGCTTCGGCGGCATTTACGTGAAGGAAGATGTCGGCGGCTCCGCGCTCAGCCGGCTCGACGCCGCGCTGATCTTCGAGGAACTGGCGCAAGGCTGCACCTCCACCGCCGCCTATATCTCGATCCACAACATGGCGGCGTGGATGATCGACGGTTTCGGCGGCACCGAGGCGCGCCGGAAATTTCTGCCCAAGCTGTGCACCATGGCGCATTTCGCCAGCTACTGCCTGACCGAGCCGGGCGCCGGTTCCGATGCCGCCAGCCTCACCACCCGCGCGCGCCGCGAGGCTGAACATTACGTGCTCGACGGCGTCAAGGCGTTCATCTCCGGCGGCGGCGTCTCCGATATCTATGTGGTGATGGCGCGCACCGGTGAGGCCGGCCCGCGCGGCATTTCCTGCATCGTGGTGGAGAAGGGCACGGCCGGGCTGTCGTTCGGCGCGCGCGAGAAGAAGCTCGGCTGGAAGACGCAGCCGACCGCGATGGTGATGTTCGAGAACTGCCGTGTACCGGTTTCAAATCGTATCGGCGCGGAAGGGCAGGGATTCAAGATCGCCATGGCCGGGCTCGACGGCGGACGATTGAATATCGGCGCCTGCTCGATCGGCGGCGCGCAATTCTGTCTCGACCGCACTATCGCATACATGAAGGAGCGCAAGCAGTTCGGCTCGCGGCTCGCCGATTTCCAAGCGCTGCAGTTTCGCATCGCGGATTATGCGACGGAGCTTGAAGCCGCGCGCTTGCTGCTGCATCGCGCCGCGGTCGCGGTCGGCGAGGGGGAGCCTGCGGCCACGCGGCTGGCGGCGCAGGCGAAGCTGCTTGCCACCGACGCGGGTTTCGAGGTGGTCAATGGCTGCCTGCAATTGCATGGCGGCTACGGCTATCTGCGCGACCATCCGATCGAGCGGGTGTTGCGCGACGTGCGCGTGCACCAGATCCTGGAAGGCACCAACGAGATCATGCGGCTGATCGTCAGCCGCGCTATGCTGGGGAATTAGAAAATACGGAGGAACCCATGGAACAGCTTCCGCGAATTTATCTCTCGCGCGCCGAGATGATGAAGCGGGTCGCCCGCTTCAAGGATCTTAAAGGCTCCGACGGCGGTCTGCCGGACAGCAAGATGCCGGGCAGCGAGCGCACGCTTTTCAACGTTATCGGCTTCCAGCCGCCGCAAGGCTCGGGCGGGGCGGTGACCTCGCCGGTGGGCGACGAAGCGGCGCGGCTCGCCGCCATCAAGATCAGCGAAGGTTTCAATCTTGGCTACTGCAAGGCTAAGCCCGGCCACGGGCCGATGATGCACAATCACGACACCAATGAGACCTTCATTCCGATGACCGGTACCTGGCGCGCCAGCTGGGAGGACGAGAAGGGCGAGGTCGAGTTTGTCGATCTCGGGCCGCTCGACGTGGTGTCGTTCCCGCCCGGTATGATCCGCCGCTTCGAGAACGTCAGCAAGGGCGACCCGGAAGCGGAATCGATCCTGATGTTCGTGATCGGCGGCGACGGCCCGCGCGCAGAATTCACCGATCAGGTGATGAAGACCCTGGTGGACGCCAGCGTTTGGTCGCCGCAGGACGCTTGAGCGCTTTCCGTTCCCCTCCCCACACGAGCACTTGCGAGTGGCGGGGAGGGGTTAGGGGTGGGGGGGCGTGAAGTGACGAGAGCCAAGAAGTCGACCAATACATCGAAGCACCCCCGACCCCGGTTCGCATCGCTGGCGCGATGCAAAGCGACCCTCCCCGCCGCTTCGCGCGGGGAGGGTAAAACGTGGCGAACACGCGATGGCGGATGACATCCTGTTCGAGCGGCGCGGCGCTGCCGGCATCGTCACGCTCAACCGGCCGAAGGCGCTCAATGCCGTCACCCACGGCATGGTGCGCTCGTTGCGTGCGCAGCTGACCCGCTGGGCCGACGATCCGGCGGTGACGCGCGTGGTGATCACGGCGGCGGGTGAGCGCGCGTTCTCCGCCGGCGGCGATATCCGCGCGCTTTACGATTTGGGCAAAGCCGGCCGGCACGACGAGGCGCTGCAATTCTGGCGCGACGAATATCCGCTCAATGCGGCGATCAAGAATTTCCGGAAGCCCTATATCGCGCTGATCGACGGCATCGTGATGGGCGGCGGCGTCGGCGTGTCGGTGCACGGCTCGCACCGGGTCGCCTTCGACCGCTTCCAGTTCGCCATGCCGGAAGTCGGCATCGGTTTCTTCCCCGACGTCGGCGCCACATGGTTCCTGCCGCGCATGCCGGGCGAGATCGGCAGCTATTGCGCGCTCACCGGCGAGCGCCTCGGCATTGCCGACGCATGCGCGGCGAGGCTCGCCACCCATCGCATTGCGTCGGCGCGCTTTGGCGCGCTGCTCGACGGACTGGCCGGCACGGTTTCGGTGGACGCGGTGCTTGCCGCCTTTTCCGAACCGGCCGGCGAGGGCCCAATCATGGCGCGGCGCGCGGCGATCGACCGGATGTTCGCTCGTGAACGGGTCGAAGACATTCTGGTTGCGCTCGACAGTGAAGCGGCCTCGCACGGCGCCGATGCGGATTGGGCCGCCAAGACCGCTGCAATTATGCGCACCAAATCGCCGCTCAGCCTCAAACTGGCGCTGGCGCAGGTGCGGCGCGGTAAGGCTTTCGATTTCGAGACGTGCATGCGCGCCGAATTCCGCATAGTGTCGCGGGTCATCAAGGGCCACGATTTCTATGAGGGCGTGCGCGCCGTGATCGTCGACAAGGACAACAAACCGCGTTGGCTGCCGACAACGCTGCCCGATGTAAGCGAGGCGGAGGTCGAGCGGCATTTCGCTCCGCTGGGCAGCGGTGAACTGGTGCTGCCATGAGAGAGCCGGCCGCGCGCGACGATGTCGAAGCCCTCGAACCGGTGCAAGAGCACACCGGCGAGCCCGACATCGGCCGTTGGACCTGGCGGCTGGTGCTGTTCCTGCGCGTGATGGCCGCCGCATCGATGCTGAAGGGACTCTATCACTGGGCCCGGGTCTGCGGCATCGGCGTTTCGGACAATGAATTGTTCGAATACCATTCGGTCGCGTGGCAGACCGCCACCGTGTTCTTCGCGGTGATCGACCTGGTTGCGGCCGTCGGCCTGTGGCTCGCGGCCGCCTGGGGCGCGGTAATATGGCTCACCGCCGTGGCCTCGATGCTGGCGGTGGAAATATTTTTCCCGCAGATATTCGACGCCGGCCTGCCGATCGGATTGGTGGAAGGCGGGCTGCTTGTGGTCTATCTGTGGCTGGCGTTGAAATCGGCGCAGGAACAGCCGCCGTGAGAGTTTCTGGAAGTCGGGGAGGGGTTAGATGGCGCGCATAGGATTTATCGGGCTCGGCAATATGGGTCTGCCGATGGCGCAGAACCTGATCAAGGCCGGTCATCAGGTCGAGGGCGTGGACGTCAATCCGGCCGCAGTCGCGAAACTCAAAAGCGCCGGCGGCGCCAGCGCCGAAACGTCCAAGATCGCGGCCGCGCGCGCCGATGTCGTCATCACCATGCTGCCGTCCGGCAAGGAGGTGCGCGAGGTCTATCTGGGCGCAAGCGGCATCATCGAGAATGCCAATGCCGGCACGATGCTGATCGACTGCTCGACCATCGACGTGGAGACCGCGCGCGCGGTCGCAGCTAGCGCGGAGAAGAAAGGTCTGTTGATGTTGGATGCGCCGGTCTCCGGCGGCGTCGGCGGCGCAACGGCTGCGACGCTCACCTTCATGGTCGGCGGCAGCGCGCAAGCTTTTACGCGCGCAGAGTCGATTTTGCAAAAGATGGGCCGAACAATCGTGCATGCCGGCGGCGCCGGCAACGGCCAGGCCGCCAAGATCTGCAACAACATGATCCTCGGCGTGTCGATGATCGCGGTGTCGGAAGCCTTCGTGCTGGCAGAGAAACTCGGTCTCGACCACCAGAAGCTGTTCGACATTTCGTCCAAGTCGTCGGGCCAGTGCTGGTCGATGACGACCTATTGCCCGGTGCCGGGACCGGTGCCGACCTCGCCCGCCAACCGCGACTATCAGGCCGGCTTCACCGCCGCCATGATGCTGAAAGACTTAAAACTGTCGCAGGATGCCGCCAAGGCCAGCCGTACAAAGACGCAACTCGGCGCCGACGCGGCAAGGATTTATTCGGCATATGTCGAGAGCGGGGAAGCCGGCCGCGATTTTTCCGGTATCATTCGCTTTATTCGAGGATGACGCGGCTCCGTAGGGTGAATGAAAAGTAACGGCATTCGATTCAATTGCACGTTCAATGAAGCGTTCACCGTTGCAAATAAACCTAATCTTTATGGTGTTATTTAAGCCGATTTTAGACTGCCCCTAATAGGGTGCGACATCTGGAACGGGGAAGACAGGGCCTCGTTACCGGTGACGTTACGAAGAAATAAAACGTAAGGGGCGTTGAACATGAAAGCCGTCGCGAAGACGGTCGAACCCGCCGAGCGTGAGGCGCGTTTCGACCATATCCGGCCTCTTTATCTGGAGGCTCTGACCTTGGTGGAGCGGCTGCATCGCCGCCTGCTCGACGTGATCAAGGACGAATTCGATCGCCGCGGCCGCTCCGACATCAATTCGGTGCAGGCGCTGCTGCTGTACAACATCGGCGACAAGGAGCTGACGGCCGGCGAGCTGCGCACGCGCGGCTACTATCTCGGCTCCAACGTCTCCTACAATCTCAAGAAGCTGGTCGAGATGAGCTTCCTCGATCATCAGCGCAGCCGCGTCGACCGCCGCTCGGTGCGCATCAAGCTGACCGACAAGGGCCGCGAGGTGCGCGACATCGTCGAGACGCTCTACCAGAAGCATGTGCGCACGGTAGAGCAGGTCGGCGGCATCAATGCCGACGAGTTCTCGACGCTCAACAAGTCGCTGCATCGGCTCGAGCGCTTCTGGACCGACCAGATCCTCTACCGACTGTAAAAGTCGCGTACTGGCGAAGACTTGCCCCGGCCGCTTGCGGCCGGGGTTTTGTCGTTTGGCCGGGTAGCGGCTAGTCCCTAGATATTGCGGCTCGGCGCCCATCCACATGCCAAAGCTTGGCGGTTTGCGGCCAATATGCTATTTCCGACCCTAATCCAGGAGATTGCCCATTAGTCGGCGCCGGCCTCGTCCCCGGCGCCAGGAGATCGTGATGTCGGCGAAGTCGAGCCCCAAACCCATTGGCGATGTGGAAGCTCTGTTTTCGGCCACATTGCGCGAGGTCGATCCCGAAATTGCCGACGCGATCGGTCTCGAACTCGGCCGCCAGCGCGATGAGATCGAGCTGATCGCGTCGGAAAACATCGTCTCGCGCGCGGTGCTGGAAGCGCAAGGCTCGGTGCTCACCAACAAATACGCCGAAGGTCTGCCGGGCAAGCGCTATTACGGCGGCTGCCAGTTCGTGGACATCGCCGAGCGGCTGGCGATCGAACGGGTGACCAAACTGTTCGGCTGCAAGTTCGCCAATGTGCAGCCGCATTCCGGCGCGTCGGCAAACGCGGAAGTATTCTACGCGCTGCTGCAGCCCGGCGATGTTTTCATGGGGCTCAATCTCGCCGCCGGCGGCCATCTTACCCACGGCTCGCCGGTCAACATGTCGGGCAAGTGGTTCAAGCCGGTGCCCTACGGCGTGCGCCGCGACGACCAGCGCATCGACATGGACGAGGTCGAGCGGCTTGCCAAAGAGCATAAACCGAAATTGATCATTGCTGGCGGCTCGGCCTATCCGCGCATCATCGACTTCCGCGCTTTCCGCGAAATCTGCGACAGCGTCGGCGCGCTGCTGATGGTCGACATGGCGCATTTCGCGGGTCTCGTCGCCGGCGGCGTGCATCCCTCGCCGTTCCCGCACGCGCATGTGGTGACGACGACCACGCACAAGACGCTGCGCGGCCCGCGCGGCGGCGTGATCCTCTCCGACGACGAAGATGATCGCCAAGAAGCTCAACTCGGCGGTGTTCCCCGGCATGCAGGGCGGACCGCTGATGCATGTGATCGCCGCCAAGGCGGTGGCCTTCGGCGAGGCGCTGCGGCCGAGCTTCCGCGCCTATGCGCGCAACGTGGTGGAGAACGCCAAGGCGCTGGCTGAGACGCTGAAGTCGCACGGGCTCGACATCGTGTCCGGCGGCACCGACACCCATCTGATGCTGGTCGATCTGCGCCCGAAACGGCTGACCGGCAAGGTGGCGGAACTGGCGCTCGGCCGCGCCCACATCACCTGCAACAAGAACGGCATCCCGTTCGATCCGGAAAAGCCGACGATCACCTCCGGCATCCGGCTTGGCACGCCGGCCTGCACCACGCGCGGCTTCGGCATCGCGGAATTCCGTACCGTGGGCGAGATGATTGTCGAGGTGCTCGACGTGCTGTCGCAAAAGGGCGTCGACGAGGATTCGCTGGTTGAAAGCGCGGTGCGCGCCAAAGTGAAGACATTGATTTTGCGTTTTCCGATCTATCAACCCTGAGGGGCCAGAGGGGGCGTCATGCGTTGCCCGAGTTGCGGAAGCCTCGATACCCAGGTCAAGGATTCCCGGCCGACCGAGGATTCCGCGGTGATCCGCCGCCGGCGCGTATGCCTGACCTGCAATTTCCGCTTCACCACCTTCGAGCGCGTGCAGTTGCGCGAGCTAACCGTCATCAAGCGCGCCGGCCGGCGCGTGCCGTTCGATCGCGATAAATTAATGCGCTCGGTGCAGATCGCGCTGCGCAAGCGCGCGGTCGAGCCGGAGCGCATCGAGCAGATGGTCTCCAAGATCGTGCGCGAGCTCGAAAGCGGTGGCGAGAACGAAGTCTCGTCCGAGGCGATCGGCGAGATCGTGATGGCGCATCTGCGCGAGATCGATGACGTCGCCTATGTGCGTTTTGCCTCTGTCTATCGCAATTTCCGCGAGGCCAAGGATTTCCGCGCCGCGCTCGACGAATTATCGAGCGAGGACGACGGGCGGCCCGCGACCACCGCGCGCAAATGAGCGACCGATCAGCGCCGAGCCATTCCGAGACGACCGCCGACGACGCGCGCTTCATGGCGCTTGCGTTCGCGCTCGGCCGCCGCGGGCTGGGCAACACCTGGCCCAATCCGGCGGTCGGCGCGGTGATCGTGAAGGACGGCGTCATTCTCGGCCGCGGCTGGACGCAAAGCGGCGGTCGCCCGCATGCCGAGATCGAGGCGTTGCGCCGCGCCAAGAAGTCCGCGCCGGGCGCCACCATGTATGTGACGCTCGAGCCGTGCTCGCATCAGGGCAAGTCGCCGCCTTGCGCCGACGCCATCGTCAAGGCCGGCATTGCGCGCGTGGTTTCTGCGCTGGAGGACCCCAATCCGGAAGTCGCAGGGCAGGGTCATGAGCGATTGCGCGCGAAAGGCATTGTGGTCGATATCGGTCTCGGTGCCGACGAGGCGCGCCGCGTTCATGCCGGTCACATCATGCGCGTTAAAAAAGCGCGGCCCTATGTGACGCTCAAGCTCGCCGTGTCGGCCGATGGCAAGGCGGGGCTTGCGGGCCGCAAGCCGGTCACACTGAGTAGCGAACCTGCGCGCACCCGCGTGTTCCAGATGCGCAGCCAGCACGACGCCATCCTGGTCGGCATCGGCACCGTGTTGTCGGACAACCCGGCGCTGACATGCCGCCTGCCGGGCCTGTTCGAACGCTCGCCGGTGCGCGTGGTGCTCGATGCCAAGCTGCGGCTGCCATTGGCGACGTCGGTGGTGGCGACGGTGCGCGAGACACCGACCTGGGTGTTCACCTCGCGCAGCGCCTCGGGCCTTTCCGAGGAAATCCTGCAACAGAAGGGCTGCAAGGTATTTCGCGTCGCCGATAAAAAGGGCCAACTCGATCTCGGCGCTGTGCTTAAAGTCTTGGCCGAGCAGGGCATCACGCGGTTGATGGTGGAGGGCGGCCCGACCGTTGCCGCTTCGTTTGTGGCCGCCAAGCTAGTGGACGAAGCGGTGCTGCTGCGCGCGGACAAGACCATCGGCGCCGACGGCATCGACGCGCTGGATGGAATGGCGCTGACCGCGATTACCAAAAAAATGCAGTCGCGCGGCAGCGAGAAGCTTGGGCCTGACACAGTCGAAACCTTTGGGCGGAAGTGACATGTTCACTGGCATCGTCACCGACATGGGCGAGGTGCGTTCGGTCAAGCCGCGCGCCGACAATCTGCACCGCATCACCATCTTCTGCCGTTACCCGCGCGCCGAACTCAGCGAAGGCGCATCGATCGCCTGTTCCGGCGTCTGCCTGACACTGGTGGAGGCCGGCGAGGAAGACGGCCGCACCTGGTTCGGGGTCGATGCGGCGGACGAGACCTTGCGCGTCACCACCGCCGGCCGCTGGCGGCATGGCGGGCGCGTCAATCTGGAACGTGCGCTCAAACTGGGAGACGAATTGGGCGGGCATCTGGTGGCCGGTCACGTCGATGGCATCGCCACCGTCGTCGCGCGCGAGGACATGACCGACATGGCGCGCTTCAGCTTGCGCGCGCCTGCCGCGCTTGCCCGCTTCATCGCGCCGAAGGGTTCGGTCACGCTCGACGGCATCTCGCTGACCGTCAACGCGGTCGAAGGCGACACGTTTTCCGTGCTGATCATCCCGCACACCTTGCAGGTGACGACGTTCGGCGCGCTCGCCAAGGGCGACGAGGTCAACCTGGAAATCGACACCATGGCCCGCTACGCGGCGCGTCTTGTCGAGGCCCGGTAACGCCCTTGTTAGGGCCACGGCCGCTTGCTACCACGCCGCTGAATTAGGAACATTGCGGCCATGGCTAGTAAACGGCGCGGCAGAGCCAAGCGCAGCGAGCGGCGCGACAGACTGCGCCTGCTGATCGTGGAGGCGCGCTTCTACGACGACATTTCCGATGCGCTGCTGCGCGGCGCCACCCGCGCGCTCGATCAGGCCGGCGCGCAATACGACCGCATCACGGTGCCGGGCGCGCTCGAAATTCCCGCGGCGATCGCTATGGCCGTCGACGCCGCGCGCCGCAAACGTACTCCTTATGACGGCGTGGTCGCGCTCGGTTGCGTCATCCGCGGCGAAACCTATCACTTCGAAATCGTCGCCGGCCAATCGGCGCGCGCGCTGATGGACCTTGGCGTGAGCCAGAAGTTGCCAATCGGCAACGGCATTCTCACGGTCGATACCGAAGCGCAGGCACTCGCTCGCGCCGGTGCCGACGAACATAATAAAGGCGCTGCCGCAGCACGCGCGGCACTGACCATGGTTGCGCTCAAACGCACGTTAGCGGAGCACTGATGGCCCGCGACCTGCCCCTCGACAAGGACGCGCGCAAGGCCAACAAGCGCGGCGCGGCCAGGCTCGCGGCTGTGCAGGCGCTCTACCAGATGGATCTGGCCGGCACCGGCTTGAACGAGATTCTCGCCGAGTTCGAGAGCCATTGGCTCGGCCGCGAAGTCGAGGGCGCGCAATACCTGCCGGCCGAGGCGGCGTTCTTCCGCGACATCGTATCGGGCGTGGTGCGCGAGCAGCGCCGGCTCGACCCGCTGATCGACGAGGCGCTGGCGAAAAGCTGGCCGCTCAAGCGCATCGAAACGGTGCTGCGCGCGGCGTTGCGGGCCGGCGCCTACGAGCTCGATCATCGCCGCGACGTGCCGGCGCGGGTGGTGGTGTCGGAATATGCCGATGTCGCGGCCGCTTTCGTGGAGCGCGACGAGACCGGCATGGTCAATGCCGTGCTCGACCAGTTGGCGCGGACATTGCGCGCGGCCGAATTCACGGCGCAGACTCCCTCCCCCTGAAAGGGGGAGGGTTGGGGTAGGGGTCTTCTGGACATCGCTATTGACCCCCACCCGAACCGCTTCGCGGTTCGACCTCCCCCTTTCAGGGGGAGGTAAAGGAAGAGACAGGGCGAAGCGATGAGTTCTGAGAATGACAAACTGTCGGCCGAGGATCGTCTGATCGCGCGCTTCTTTGCGCCGCTCGCGACCCATCCGGGCGCACTCGGCCTCGCCGACGATGCCGCTTTCATCAAACCGCCGCCGGGTTGCGATCTGGTACTCAAGACTGACGCGATCATCGGCGGCGTGCATTTCTTTGCCGACGATGCCGCGCATACGGTCGCGAGCAAGGCGCTGCGGGTGAATTTGTCTGACTTGGCCGCCAAGGGCGCGCGCCCGCTCGGCTTTCTGCTGTCGCTGGCGATTCCTAAGACCATCGGCGACGACTGGCTCGCCGATTTTGCCAACGGATTGCGCGGCGATGCCGTGTTGTTCGGCTGTCCGCTGTTCGGCGGCGACACCGACCGCACACCCGGCCCGGTGACGATCTCCATCGCCATGTTCGGCAGCGTGCCGGAAGGCACCATGGTGCGCCGCGCCGGCGCCAAGCCCGGCGACCGCGTGTTCGTGAGCGGCACGATCGGCGACGCGGCGCTGGGCTTGGCCTTGCGCAACGGCGGCGGAACCGACTGGAAGCTTAACGACGCGCAACGCCAGCATCTGCTGTCGCGCTATCTGCTGCCGCAGCCGCGCAATGCGCTGGCCGAAGCCGTGCGAACGCACGCCTCGGCGGCGATGGATGTGTCGGATGGCCTTGCCGGCGACTTCGCCAAGCTGTGCCGGGCCTCGCAGCGTGGCGGCCGACATCGAGGTGGCGCGCGTGCCATTTTCCGATGCGGCCAAGGCCGTGTTTGCGGCCGCGCCGGCGATGATCGAGACGGCGCTGACCGGCGGCGACGACTATGAGATCGTCTGCACCGTGCCGGCGGCCAAGGCCGAAAGCTTTCGCAAGGCGGCGCAGGCGGTGAATGTGCCGGTCACGCGAAATCGGGCAAATTGCGGCAGGCGAGGGCGCCCGCTTTCTTGGCGCCGATGGCAAGGCGCTTTCCTTCAAACGCGCCTCCTTCAGCCACTTCTGAAATCGCTGGAGCGGGTATAAAAGAGATAGTTGGGAGTGAAAGTCCATGCATGACATGACGGCAAAAAAAGCGGCCCTGGCGCCGGTTGCACAACATCCGAACTTTGCAAAGTACCACCGGCGATTTCCGACCACCGCCTGGCTGCGCCGGCAGGCGCCGCGCAACGTCCCGCTGTTCGCATTCGAATATGGCGATACCGGCGCCGGCAACGATGTCGGCATCGAGCACAACTGGGCGGCGCTCGACGCCATCAAAATCGTTCCGCACTACGGCGTGATGCCGACGCTGCCGCCGGTCGAGGTCGAGTTGTTCGGCCGCCGCTATGCGGCGCCGATCGGCGTTGCGCCCATGGGCGGGCCGTCACTGGTATGGCCGGGTGCGGATCTGCTGTTGGCGAAGGCCGCGCAACGGGCGCGTGTTCCCTACACGCTGAGCATCGCCGGCGGCACTGACCATCGAGGAAGCGGCGGCGGCCGCGCCCGATGTGTTCTGGCTGCAGCTTTATCGTTTCTGGCACGACGACCACAAAATCGGTTTCGATCTGGTGCGGCGCGCGCAAGCGGTCGATGCCAAGGTGCTGACGCTGACGCTCGACGTGCCGGTGCGCACCACGCGCTCGCGCGAGACCTATGCCGGGCTTGCCGACGAGTTTCGCCCGAACCTGCGCATGATCTACGAGATGATCATCCGGCCGAGATGGCTGCTGGCGCTGTTGCGCAACGGCTATCCGCGCTTCGCCACCATCAGCGATTATGCCCGCAAGGGCGCCGGCACCAACGAGATCATCGCCTTCGCGCGCAGCAAGATGGGCGGCGCGTTTTCCTGGGAAGAAGTCGCGCGCTATCGCGACAAGTGGAAGGGTCCGATGGCGGTGAAGGGCATCCTGCATCCGCAAGACGCGGAAAAGGCGGTATCGCTCGGCGTCGAAGGCATCTGGCTGTCGAACCACGGCGGGCGGCAGATCGAAGCGCTGGCGCCGTCGATCGACTGCCTGCCGGGGATTGTCTCGGCGGTCGGCAAGAAGGCGACCATCCTGCTCGACAGCGGCATCCGCAGCGGGCAGGACGTGATGCGCGCGCTCGCGCTCGGCGCCGACGCGGCCTTTGCCGGCAAATCGTTCCTGTGGGCGGTCGCGGCCATTGGCGACGACGGCCCGGCGCACCTGATCGATCTCTATATCGATGAATTGCGCGCGTCCCTCGGCCAGATCGGCGCCCGCTCGCCGGCCGAAGCGCGGGCAGGCCACCATCCTGCATCCGGGGGCGATTAAGTTTTAGTTCTTCGTCATTCCGGGACGGCGCTTTAGCGCCGGGCCCGGAATCCATAAACCCAGCGCTGCGGAGTATGGATTCCGGGCTCGCTCGCTTTGCTCGCGCCCCGGAATGACAATGAATAACAACGCAGCCCTGCATTGCCGGTAGTAGCGATATTGTGCGGCGCCCGCTAAAGAGAGAACGCTTTTACCGGGAATCGCATCATGTCGGCGGTCGCCGAACCCATCCTGCACGCATCGAGCGACGACAACCTGGCGCGCCGCAACGCCATGGTGCTGGCGGTGGCGCAGGCGCTCGCCGGCGGCAACAACACCGTGATCGTCTCCACCGCCAGCATCGTCGGCGCGGTGCTGGCGCCCGACAAAGGGCTCGCGACCCTGCCGATCACCTGCATGGTGATCGGCATATGGCTCGGCACGCTGCCGGTCGGCTTGCTCGCGCAAGCGCTTCGGCCGCCGTTTCGCGCTGCAGACGGGATCGGCGTTCGGCATTCTGTCGGGGCTGATTTCCTATACCGCGGTGATGAACGGACAGTTCTGGCTGCTGCTGGTCGGCACCTTTTGCGGCGGACTTTATGCCGCCGCGCACCAGTCCTATCGCTTCGCCGCGGCCGACACCGCGAGCGAGGCCTACCGGCCGAAAGTCGTGTCCTGGGTGCTGGCCGGCGGCGTATTTGCGGCCGTGATCGGCCCGCAGCTCGTCATCTTCACCAAGGATCTGCTGCCGCCCTATATGTTCGCGGCGAGCTATCTCGGCCAGTCGGTCTGCGCGGTGCATCGCCGCGCTGGTGCTGATGCTCGTGAAGATGCCGCCGATCGCCGCCAAGCGCAGTTGAAAACGCCCGGCCGCTCGCCGAGATCGTGCGCGCGCCGCGCTTCATTGTCGCCGTCGCCTGCGGGGTGGCGAGCTACGCGATGATGAACATGGTCATGACCTCGGCGCCGCTCGCCATGGTCGGCTGCGGACATTCCGTGACCGACGCCACGCTCGGCATTCAGTGGCACGTGCTGGCGATGTATGCGCCGAGCTTCGTGACCGGCAGCCTGATCGCGCGCTTCGGCGTCGAGCGCATCACCGGTATCGGCCTGGGCCTGATCGCATTGGCCGCGGTGGTCGGCATCGGCGGCATCACAGTGGCGCATTTCTGGACCGGGCTGGTGCTGCTCGGCCTTGGCTGGAACTTCGCCTTTATCGGCGCCACCACCATGGTCACCCAATGCCACCGGCCGGAGGAACGCAACAAGGTGCAGGCGTTCAACGACTTCCTGATCTTCGGCAGCATGGCGATCGCCTCGTTCTCGTCCGGCCTGATTGCTGGCGAATTTCGGCTGGCAGACGATCAACGAAGTGATCTTCCCCACCATCTTCGTGGCGGGCGCGCTGCTGGTTTGGTATGCAGCGGGGAAGCGCGCTGAGGGTAGGGCCGTTTAACGCGCTGCAATCTCAGATTTAAGGCGCGCAAGTCGGCTACCCGACATAGCTTATTAAAAAATAAGTTGCGCCCAAACTTCATTCCGATCGGATCGATTATGTTGCTTTGGATTTAAGTTCTAATTTCGGCCCTAGCGGCCTCGCGCGAACAAGCGCATAGTTACGCCTATGCCCATATGTGCCAAGCCCGGCGTTAAAATTGTGTGCGATTGTGGCGGCGTCCACGAGGTGATCGAAACCAAAGGTCACGTCAAGAACCCAAGCCCCTTCGTATGTGTCTTGTGTGAGAAAGAATTATTCGTATGGGAGGGGGCCAACGTCGGACAGGTTCGCCTTATCGTGCGTCCTGACCTGTATCGAGAGTAATGGTAGCCGGGCGGCGAGCGCCGTCATAGCCCGCTTGCATCGGGCGAATTTCGGCTGGCAGACGATCAACGAAGTGATCTTCCCCACCATCTTCGTGGCGGGCGCGCT
Source organism: uncultured Alphaproteobacteria bacterium (assembly GCA_963781875.1). Classification (GTDB taxonomy): domain Bacteria; phylum Pseudomonadota; class Alphaproteobacteria; order Rhizobiales; family Xanthobacteraceae; genus Pseudolabrys. The sequence continues at coordinate 21,051 of CAWAHP010000001.1, read as the reverse complement.
GCTGCACTGGCTTGCCGCGGGCAAGCGGGCGGCGGTTTGAGGGGGGTGAAGACGCTTGGTAAATTTAGCCAAATTTTACGCGGCAGAGGCGCTGGCATCGACTACAACTGGCACGGTCCACAAAGGGACGAGGCACTCGATATGTTTTCCATCATTAGCGGCGCGGTCTTGGTGTTCGCATCAAGCGCGGTGTTCTGGTATTTGCTGCCGCGCAAAGGCAAAGTGAATCCGCTCGTCACAAATTCAGACGTCGGCTCGATGGTCACGATCGCGATCATGACCGGGTTGACGTTCGGCGTGGTCATCCTGTGCGAAGGGCTTTTCGGTTGACTCCCGGCCGATGACTGGTTGTTAGGACTATAATCACAATCGCGTGAGAACTTATCCCCGCGCGCCGGCGCGCGATTACGATTGTCGCGTCCGGTCCGCCGAGGGCGCTGTCATGAGGCGTCATGGAAGTGGGATCGGATGCGGCGCCCGCGGGCGTGGTTCGCAGCCACGCGCTCGGGAGGTCCCGGACCCGGATCGGGGGCACTATGACCCCTCCGCGAGGGAGCTCGCTGGACAGGGTCGTTTCTGGCCTCTTCCGGCCCGGAGCGCGTTCAGACGATGAGCCTGCGTGCCGAAGACCCCGAGATAGAAGTGACGTGGATCTGGAAACGCGCACCCGGGGACAGAAATCGCCGCGATGGAGCGCCGAGAGGCGCCCGCGTTCTCCAAAAGGGAACGCGGCAAGACGGAAGACTGGTGCGCCGCTCGGTGCTCCATCCCCTCGGCTTTTTGCCGGGAGGAGAAAATGGCGAGACGGCGTACCCGGCGCCGCAAAGAATACGGGCGCTGATGCTTGGCCGCAGCTTGTCATCACCGGGCTTGTCCCGGTGATCCCGCTTAGGAAGGCACTGCGTCGCTGATCGGGATGGTCGGGTCGAGCCCGGCCATGACAGCAAAGAGACATTGCATTGGCGCTTGCTTTTTGGCTATATCCGCGCGCTTTCCGGTCGGGGTGAAGCGCCCTTATAAAGCGGCCATCCTCGACGCTCCTGGCACCGGCGGGAGCGTTTCTCCCGCCAGCCATTTCAATAGAGGTTGAAGCCACCATGAATACATTGTGGATGATCGTCGGCTGTGGCGTGCTCGCGATCCTCTATGGCGTCTGGGCGACCAGATCGGTGATGAATGCCGATCCGGGCAGCAAAAAGATGCAGGAGATTTCCGCCGCGGTGCGCGAAGGCGCGCAGGCCTATCTCAAGCGCCAATACACCACCATCGCCATTGTCGGCGTGGTGATCTTCTTCATCATCGGCTACACGCTCGGCTGGCTGGTCGCGATCGGCTTTGCGGTCGGCGCGCTGTTGTCCGGCGCCACCGGCTTCATCGGCATGAACGTGTCGGTGCGCGCCAATGTGCGGGTCGCGCAAGCCGCGACCAAGTCGCTCGCCGGCGGGCTGCAACTGGCCTTCAAGGCCGGCGCCATCACCGGCATGCTGGTGGCGGGCCTGGCGCTGCTCGGCGTCACGCTCTATTTCGGCTTCCTCACCGGCACGCTGCACTATGCCGCCAACGACCGCACCGTGATCGACGCGCTGGTTGCGCTCGGCTTCGGCGCCTCACTGATCTCGATCTTCGCCCGTCTCGGCGGCGGCATCTTCACCAAGGGCGCCGACGTCGGCGGCGATCTGGTCGGCAAGGTGGAAGCCGGCATTCCGGAAGACGATCCGCGCAACCCCGCGACCATCGCCGACAACGTCGGCGACAATGTCGGCGACTGCGCCGGCATGGCCGCCGATCTGTTCGAGACCTATGCGGTGACCGTCGTCGCCACCATGGTGCTGGCCTCGATCTTCTTCGCCGGCACACCGGCGCTGCTCAACATGATGACCTATCCGCTCGCCATCGGCGGCGCCTGCATTATTACGTCGATCATCGGCACGTTCTTCGTGCGGCTCGGCCGCAGCAAGTCGATCATGGGCGCGCTCTACAAGGGCTTCATCGTCTCGGCGGTGTTGTCGCTCGGCGCCATCTGGTATCTGACCGATTATCTGATCGGTTTCGGCGCCATCCCCGGCGTGCCGTTCACCGGCAAGGATCTGTTCGTCTGCGCCGTGGTGGGTCTGGTGGTTACCGGGCTGATCATCTGGATCACCGAATACTACACCGGCACCAATTTCCGCCCGGTGAAGTCGATCGCGGCGGCGTCGGTGACCGGCCACGGCACCAACGTCATCCAGGGGCTGGCGATCTCGCTCGAATCCACCGCGCTTCCGGCGCTCGTGATCATTGCCGGAATTCTGGTCGCATTCGGCTATGCCGGTTTGTTCGGCATCGCCATCGCGGTGACCGCGATGCTGGCGCTCGCCGGCATGGTGGTTGCGCTCGACGCCTTCGGGCCGGTGACCGACAATGCCGGCGGCATTGCCGAGATGGCCGGGCTGCCCAAGAACGTGCGCAAGTTCACCGACGCGCTCGATGCGGTCGGCAACACCACCAAGGCGATCACCAAGGGCTATGCCATCGGCTCGGCCGGCCTGGGCGCGCTGGTGCTGTTCGCCGCCTATAACCAGGACCTGTTGTTCTTCACCAAGAACGCGGCGGCGCATCCGTACTTCCAGGGCATCAAGCTCGATTTCGCGCTGACCAACCCCTACGTCGTGGTCGGTCTGTTGTTCGGCGGCCTGCTGCCCTATCTGTTCGCGTCCATGGGCATGACCGCGGTCGGAAGGGCAGCCGGCGCCATCGTCGAAGAGGTGCGCCGGCAATTCCGGCAGAAGCCCGGCATCATGAAGGGCAAGGACAAGCCCGACTACGGCCGCGCGGTCGACATGCTCACCAAGGCCGCGATCAAGGAAATGATCGTGCCGTCACTGCTGCCGGTGCTCTCGCCGATCGTCTGCTACTTCGCGATCTATTTCATCGCGGGCGGCGGCGCGATCGGCAAGTCGGCCGGGTTCTCGGCGGTCGGCGCCATGCTGCTCGGCGTCATCGTCACCGGATTGTTCGTCGCGATCTCGATGACCTCCGGCGGCGGCGCCTGGGACAACGCCAAGAAATACATCGAGGACGGCCACTACGGCGGCAAGGGCTCGGAAGCCCATAAGGCCGCGGTGACCGGCGACACCGTCGGCGATCCCTACAAGGACACGGCGGGCCCGGCGGTGAATCCGATGATCAAGATCACCAACATCGTGGCGCTGTTGCTGCTGGCGGTGCTGGCGCACTAAACCATAGTGCAAATCCAAAACGACAAAGGGCCCGCGTTCCGCGCGGGCCCTTTTGCATCAGAAGTTCGGCGGGTTGCCGGGCTCGGTCAGAACACCTTCATGTTCTTGAAGATGTTGCGCACATAACTGAGTTCCTGGCCGCCGGTCGGCGTCGTGTTCGACACGAAGTCGAAGACCTTGCCGTCCTTGAGCCCGTAATTGGCCAGCCGCTCGACCCGGCGTTCCTTGTCGAAATAAACCGCGACCACCCGTTGATCGACGACCTCGTGCGGCATGAAGGCCGCCTCGCGCTGCGCCTTCTGCGAGATGTAATAGAACGCTTCGCCGTTCACGGTGGCGACGGTGGAGGGCGTTCCGAGCACGATCAGCACCTGCTCCTGGCTGGCGCCGACCGGAATCTGCTCGAGCGCGCCTTCCGGCAACACATAGCCGCGCTGCAGCGTCTCTGTCATGCTGCCGCAGCCGGCGAGCGCGAGCGCGCAGGCAAGCGCCAAGCCGGCGGCGCGGATTTCGGCGATGCGTGATGCTTGCTCCCCAAACCCGGTATCCTCATTTCGGTCTTGCATCGGTGCAGGCGTTGACGTAACCGCGCTGGCTCAAGCCGCCGTCAGCCCCCGAACCAGCACGATGATATTTCCCCGTTTTCGCCGCGAGCGCGCGGCCCGACACCATTTCCGCCCTGTATGGCATGATCGTGGCGCAGGCGCGATTGCCCTGTTTTTACCGCGACTACGCCGTCGCCGACACGGTTAACGGGCGTTTCGACCTGATCGTGCTGCATCTGGCGCTGGTGCTCGATCGCCTGACGCAGGACCCCGCGCTGTGCGAGCTCGGACAAGGGCGTTTTCGACCGGTTTTGCCAGGATATGGACCATAATTTGCGGGAAATGGGCATTGGCGACCTGAAGGTGCCGAAGGAGATGCAGCGCATGGGCGAGGCGTTCTATGGCCGTGCGCAGGCCTATCAGGCCGCGCTTGGCGGCCGGCGACGGCCAGACGCTGGTCGAGACCATCGCGCGCAATATCTATGGCGGATCGCCTGCCGAGCCGGCTGCGGCACCCCGTCTTGCGGCCTATATGCGGGAAGCGGTACGTGATCTGAAGGCGCAGGACAGCGCCTGCCTTGGCGGCCGGCAGGCTGCACTTCCCGGACCCAGCCGCGATCCCTGCGACCACAGGATAAGAGCCTGATTTCAATGGAAAAAACAGGCAGTCACCCTGGAGCGTGCCGGTGGCCGTGGAGGATATCCCGGACACCGGCCTGCATATCGAGATCGACGCCCCGGCCGACGACCCGTGCCGATGTGGCCGAAGCTTGCCGCCGTGCGCGAGCTGCCGCGAGCTGTCGGCCGTGTTCGATCTGACCCGGCGGGGGGCGGGTGTTCATGTCGCCGGCCAGGTCAGCGCCCGGGTCGGCCAGACCTGCGTGGTGAGCCTTGAGCCGATCGAGAACGACGTCGAAGAGACGGTCGACCTGCTGTTCGCGCCGCTTCCTGCCGATGGCACGAAAGCTGAACCGGAAATCGGGGGCACCGGTCCAAAACGCGACGAGGATCCGCCGGAACCGCTGGTCGGCGGCATCGTCGATCTCGGCGCAATCGCCACCGAATTCCTGATCCTTGGCATCGATCCCTATCCGCGCAAAGCCGGCGCGCAATTTTCCCCGCCCAAGGCGGATAATGACGGCGCACACCCTTCGCCGCCCTGGAAGCGCTGAAAAAGCGACTCGGAGGCGGCCAATCGTGAGCGATGCGGAAGGCATGAAAGCGGCCCCGAACCGGCTTGTCTGCGGCGGCCGAGCCGTTATGGTCGCCCCCGTGCGTCGATTCCAGATGACCGCGTTGCCGGCGCTCCCAAGGCCGTCCAATCGCCGCCAAGGTCGATCCATGCCCGATAAGGTTCGCATCGCGCTTGACGCCATGGGCGGCGACCATGGTGCGTCGGTCATCTTGCCGGGCGCCGATATCTCGCTCACCCGCCATCCCGATATCGAATATCTGCTGTTCGGCAACCGCGCGGTGCTGGAGCCTTTGCTCGAGGGTCTGCCGCGGCTCAAGGCCAAGTCGAAGGTCGTGCATACCGAAATTTCGATCCGGATGGACGACAAGCCGAGCCAGGCGCTGCGCTATGGGCGCTGGAAGTCGTCGATGTGGCTGGCCATCGATGCGGTGAAAAAAGGCGATGCCGATGTCGCGGTCTCGGCCGGCAATACCGGCGCGCTGATGGCGATGGCGCGCTTCAATCTCAAGATGATCGAGGGCATCGAGCGGCCGGCGATCGCCGCGCTCTGGCCGACGCTCAAGGGCGAGTTGGTGGTGCTCGATGTCGGCGCCTCGATCGGCGCCGACGAGGCGCATTTGGTCAATCTCGCCGTCATGGGCAGCGCCATGGCGCGCGTGCTGTTCGACATCGAGCGGCCGACCGTCGGCCTGCTCAATATCGGAGTCGAGGAGGTCAAGGGTCTCGAGCAGGTGCGCGAGGCCGGCCGCATTCTGCGCGAAGGTCAATTCCCGCATTTCGACTATCACGGCTTCGTCGAAGGCGACGATATCGGCAAGGGCGTGGTGGATGTGGTCGTCACCGAAGGCTTTGCCGGCAATATCGCGCTCAAGACCGCGGAAGGCACCGCGCGCCAGTTCGGCCAGTATCTGCGCGCGGCCATGAACCGGACCTGGAGCGCGCGCCTCGGCTATCTGCTGGCGCGGCAGGCATTCCGCACGCTGCGTGACAAGATGGACCCGCAGCAAGTCCAATGGCGGCGTCTTTCTCGGCCTCAACGGCGTCGTGATCAAAAGCCATGGCGGCACCGACGCCGAAGGCTTCGCCGCGGCCATCGACATGGGCTACGACATGGTCCGCTACGAATTGCTCGCCAAGATCGGCGCAGTCGATGGCGCGCGACCGGCTGGCAACGGCGCGCCAGGCGAGCGGAGCAGCCTCGTGACCCAATTGCGTTCGGTGGTGCTCGGCTGCGGCAGCTATCTGCCCGCGCGCATTCTCAGCAATGACGAACTGGCGCGTTCGGTGGAAACCACCGACGAATGGATTGTGCAGCGCACCGGCATCCGCGAACGGCATATCGCGGCCGCCGGCGAACTCACCTCCGATCTGGCGCTCCATGCCGCCCGCGCGGCGCTCGCCAATGCCCGGATCGAGGCGGATTCGATCGATCTGATCGTGCTGGCAACCTCGACGCCGGACCAGACCTTCCCCGCCACCGCGGTCTCGGTGCAGGCCGGCCTCGGCATCACCCGCGGCGCCGCCTTCGATCTGCAGGCGGTCTGCTCTGGCTTCGTCTATGCGCTGTCGGTGGTCGATGCCCTGCTCAAGACCGGCAGCTACAAGCGCGCGCTGGTGATCGGCGCGGAGACCTTCTCGCGCATTCTCGATTGGAACGACCGCACCACCTGCGTGCTGTTCGGCGACGGCGCCGGCGCCCTGGTGCTGGAGGCGCAGCCGCAACCCGGCACCAGCGCCGACCGCGGCATTCTCACCACCCACCTGCGCTCGGACGGCCGCCACAGAGCCAAGCTTTACGTGGACGGCGGGCCATCCTCGACCCAGACCGTCGGCCATCTGCGCATGGAAGGCCGTGAGGTGTTCAAACACGCGGTGGCGATGATCACCGACGTGATCGAGGACGCCTTCAAGGCCACCGGCACGACCGCCGCCGATATCGACTGGTTCGTGCCGCACCAGGCCAACAAGCGGATCATCGACGGCTCTGCCCATAAGCTCGGCATCGCGCCGGAAAAGGTGGTCATCACCGTCGATCGCCACGGCAATACCTCGGCGGCCTCGATTCCCCTGGCGCTCGCCGACGCGGTCGCCGACCGGCGCATCAAGCGCGGCAATCTCATTCTCCTGGAAGCCATGGGCGGGGGCTTCACCTGGGGCTCGGCGCTGCTGCGTTGGTGAGTGCCGCCGGACCGCTCCGCGGGTGGCGGTTTGCTGTCGCCGGACGCACCGCCAGCCGGGTTGGCGTCGCAGGGCGGCACGCGCCGCTCCATGGATGGGCGGGACAGTGTTTGAACCGGCCGCGCCTTCACATTTTGCATCGCCCCGTTGACCCGTCGCTACGATGCTAATATCGTCGATAATTCAGCGGGATATCTTCGCCGGGGGCAGGGCAGGCGATGACCGATAAAACAGTGACGCGGGCGGACCTGTGTGAAGCGGTCTATCAAAAAGTGGGCCTTTCACGCACGGAGTTTGCCTCGCTCGTCGAGTTGGTACTCAAGGAGATCACCGACTGCCTCGAGCGTGGTGAAACCGTGAAGCTTTCCTCGTTCGGCTCGTTCGTCGTGCGAAAAAAAGGCCAGCGTATCGGCCGCAATCCGAAGACCGGCAAGGAAGTTCCGATTTCGCCGCGCCGCGTGATGGTGTTCAAGCCGTCGGCGATCCTCAAGCAGCGCATCAACGGCCACGCCGAGTAACGCGTGATTCCGAAAAGTGCGGACCGGTTTTCGGAAAAGATCACGCGCAGACAAAGACCGCCGCGTTCGTTTGGGTAACCGCGTTTAATCCAGCACGGAGTGAAGCCGCTTTGGATCACAAGGCGCCGGACGCATTTCGCACCATCAGTGAAGTGGCGGATGAACTCGATCTGCCGCAACACGTATTGCGTTTCTGGGAGACCCGTTTCCGCGAGATCAAGCCGATGAAGCGCGGCGGCGGGCGGCGCTACTATCGTCCCGACGACGTCGATCTGCTGCGCGGAATTCGCCATCTGCTGTACGGCGAGGGCTACACCATCCGCGGCGTGCAGCGCATATTGCGCGATCAGGGCCCCGCGTTCGTGCAGGCGGTGTGGCAGGAAGGCGCGCCGCAGCCGCCGCATGTCGCAAGCGACGACGAGGATATGATCGAGGACACGGTGTCGCCTGATGTCGAGGCCGCGGAGGAAGGCCGCGGCCTGCGCGGCCGGCTCGGCTCCTTTATCGGTCACGATCTCGGTGAGCGCCAGGACGTTGCCGAAGCGCGCCGCGAGCCGCCGCTGAAAAGTGCGCCGATGCCGCGCATCGAGCCGAGTGATCGCGCCATCCATGGCGTGGCTGCGCCGGTTCCGCCGATGGCGGCGCCGGACATCGCCCGGCCGCCGATTCGCCCGTCATCGCCCGCTCCGGGCGGCGGTTTCGCCCGCGATGACTTGCGAAAACTGCATGCCGTGCTGCACGAGCTTGCTGAATGCCGCAAGCTGATCGAGGCCGCGGTCGCACGCGGCGAGTAGCCTGCCTGTCGAAATCACGCGCGATTGAACCAATTGCGCGTGGTGCCAGACTAACCACAGTGTAGAATGCCCGTGCCGGTTCTTCCGGCGCGGCAATTGGCAATACTTGTGCCGGTTCCCACGGCGCGGGCAATGGGTGGCGTATGCGGCGGATCGCGACGGCTGCGATATTGGCGATCGCGACGAGTTTTGGCGCCCTCACGCCGACGCTGGCGCAGTCGACATTTAACCCGGGACCGATACTGATACCGACACTCACACCACAACCACAACCACAACCGGCAACCGCAACTCCAAACCCAAGCCAAAGTATTCCAGCGGCAACTCGAGGCGCGGCCATAACGCCGCTCGGCGGATTTGTCATGGGTGGGATGTTTACCGCCGCCGCAGCGCCAATCATCGGCACCATCGTGCTCGGCCGCGAAATGACGGCCGAAGAGGTCTACCGCTCGACGCTTACCAGTTTCCTCGGGCCGGTTGGATGGTGGCTTGGCAACGTCTATTTTCCGGACAAGGTCAGCGGACGGAATCCGACGACAAGAATTTCTTCGTCACGTAGCGCGCGGCCGACGCAAGGACGCAACATCAGCATCCCGCCGGCGGGTGCGACGACCTTCGTGGCCAACGAGGTGGTGACCCAACTCGCGGCGGGCGCATCACCCCAGCTGATCGAGCAGATCGCAAACCAACTTCAATTGACCCCACTGGAGACGCAGACCTTCGCGCTCACCGGCCGCAGGCTGCAACGTTGGCGCATCGGCGGCAACCGGTCGGTGGCGACGACGCTGCGCGCGATGTCGCGCTACTCCATCTTTACCGTCCTGCAACCGAATTTCATTTACCACCTGCATCAGCAGCCGGCCGCATCACAAGACCCAAGCGCCGCGCAATATGTCGTCTCCAAGCTGCATCTCGTCGACGCGCATCGCATCACGCAACGGCGACGACGTGCTGGTGGCGGTGATCGATTCCAAAATCGACACCAGCCATCCAGATCTCGCCGGCGTGATCGCAGGCGAATATGACGTTGTTGGCACAGCCGGGCCGCCGCATCCCCATGGCACCGGCATGGCGGGCGCGATCGCAGCCCACAGCAAATTGATCGGCGTTGCGCCAAAGGTGCGGTTGCTGGCGGTGCGCGCATTCGCCGGCGAGGGCGAAAGCGCGCAAAGCACGACCTTCAACATCCTCAAAGCGATCGACTGGGCGGCGGGCCAGAACGCGCGCATCATCAATATGAGCTTTGCGGGTCCGCCCGACCCCATGGTCCGCGATATGCTGGGCAAGGCTAGCGCGCGTAACATTGTGCTGATCGCGGCCGTCGGCAATGCCGGACCGCGCTCGCCGCCGCTGTTCCCGGCGGCGGATTCCCATGTCATCGGCGTGACCGCGACGGATGCCGAGGACAAGTTGCTGCCGCAGGCCAATCGCGGGCCGCAGGTTGCGGTGGCGGCTCCGGGGGTCGACATCCTGGCCGCGGCGCCGGGCGGCACCTACCAGGTCACTTCCGGCACTTCGGTCGCCGCCGCTCACGCCAGCGGGGTGGCGGCGCTACTGCTCGCGCGCAAGCCGGGGCTCAAGCCCGAGGAGGTGCGCCGGCTGCTGATCCGCTCGGCGCATGCCACCGGCGGTAAACGAAACGATGTTGGCGCCGGCGTCATCGACGCGCTCAGCGCAGTTAATTCGCTTCCCAACTAGCTGACATTGACTTTGCCGCTGCGACGCTATCCTTTACCGCGATGTGAAGGACGGGCGTTTGTCCCGCAAGTAATGCGTCAATGAAGGTCTCGCATGGCGTCTGACAGCAGCGACCGCGCGCCGCCCACAATTCCCGTGAGCGTGATCACCGGTTTTCTCGGCAGCGGCAAGACCACCTTGCTGTCGCGCCTGCTGACGGACCCGCGCATGGCGAAAGCCGCCGTCATTATCAATGAGTTTGGCGAGGTCGGTCTTGACCACTTATTGGTGACGGCGCCGCGCGAGGACGTGGTGCTGTTGTCCTCCGGCTGCCTGTGCTGCAGTCTGCGCGGCGATCTCGTCAACACGCTCGCAAGCCTCTACGCCGAAAGGGCGCGCGGCGAGATCCCCGAATTCGACCGCGTGCTGGTGGAAACGACGGGCCTTGCCGATCCGGCGCCGGTGCTTCTCACGGTGACCGCGGACGAGCAACTGTCGCAGGTGTTCCATGTCGAGCGGGTTATCACCACCGTCGATGCCGTGCATGGCCTGGGCCAGTTCGACGCCAACCCGGAGTCGGTCAAGCAGGCTTGCGTTGCCGACATCGTTCTGTTGACCAAGACCGACACCGCCGACGCGGAAATGGTCACAGCGCTGCGCGCCCGGCTGCGTCGTCTCAATCCGATCGCGGAAGCCCGCGCGGTGGTTCAGGGCGACATCGATCCGGACTGGCTGTTCAATTTTGCCGCGCCGGGGCAGGCGCGCACGCGTGACTTTCATAGCCTGGTGGAGAAGGTGGACAGCGCCGAAAACGGCCATCACCACCATCACGATCATGCGCCCGACCCGCATCCCGGCATCCAGTCGTTCGCGGTGATCCGCGAGCAGCCGGTCACCTATTCGGGACTGGAGGTTTGGATGGGACTGCTGGGCGAGGTGCGCGGGCCCAGCCTGTTGCGGATCAAAGGCATCGTGAATATCGATGGCCGCCCGATCGTGATTCAGGCGGTGCAGCACATGTTTCATCCGCTGAGCGAACTGCCCGCGTGGCCGGACGATGACCGCCGCTCACGCATCGTGTTTATCACGCGTGATGTGTCACGCGCACAGATCGAACGCACGCTCGACGCGCTGTCACTGGAGATCGTACCAAGCGCGCAAGGGATCAATCCGGAAGCGTTCCGCCAATTCGTCGCCGCCGCCAGCAAGTTCCGCTAGCCGGCACCGGAGTAGGGCAGGGATGTATGTTTGGCTTTGCCGGCACCCGCATGATAGGCCATTCACCCGCCATTCCGATGGATGAGACGCCATGACCGTGCCGGACACCCTGCTGATCGAACGTCCGTCGAACGATATCGTCGTGTTCAGGATCAATCGGCCACAGGTGCGCAACGCGCTCAATCTCGATGTGCGCGTGCGGCTCGCCGACGAAGTCACGCGCCTTGCCGCCGATGCGGCGATCCGCTGCCTGATCATCACCGGCTCGGATGCGGCCTTCGCGGCCGGCGCCGACATTGGCGAAATGGCGGAGGCCGGTCCGGTCGAGGTCATGGCGCGCAACGTGCAGAAATACTGGCGCGCCATCACCGACTGTCCGAAACCAATGATCGCGGCGGTCGAGGGCTTCGCGCTCGGCGGTGGGCTTGAATTGGCATTGTGCGCCGACATCATCGTGGCCGGCGAGGGCGCCAAGCTTGGCTTGCCCGAGGTCAAGGTCGGCATCCTTCCCGGCGGCGGCGGCACCCAGAAACTGGCGCGGCTGGTCGGGGCTAAGCGCGCCATGCTGTTGCTGATGACCGGCCGGATGTTCAGCGCCGCCGAGGCGCTCAGCATGGGCGTTGTCAGCGAGGTTGCGCCCACCGGACAAGCGCTGGCGCGCGCGATCGAGATCGCTAAAGAGATTGCGGCCATGCCGCCAATCTCGGTCATGCAGATTAAGGAAATCGTCAATGCGGGGTTGAACGCCCCGCTCGACACCGCGCTGATGCTGGAACGCAAAGCATTTCAGTTGCAGTTCGCCACCAGCGATCAGAAGGAAGGCATGCGGGCCTTCATGGAAAAGCGAAAAGCCAAGTTCGAGGGTAAGTGAGCGTGGCGAAGGATCTTGCCGCTCCCGATCTGATCGTCGCGGTGTTCGGCGCCGGCACCATGGGGCGCGGCATCGCGCAGGTGTGCGCGCAGGCCGGCCTGACCACATTGCTGTTCGATTCCCGCGATGGCGCGGTGAAGGAGGCAATCGCCGCAATCGATAAGGGGCTCGAAGGCGTTGTGTCCAAGGGCCGCATGACGCCGGACGAAAAGCAGGGCGTGCTCGGCCGCCTGCGGCCCATCGGGTCGTTCGATGACGCCAAAGCGGCGGGCGTGGTGATCGAAGCCATCGTGGAAGACCTCGGACGCCAAGCGCGACCTGTTCCGCGAGTTGGAAAAGCGCCTCGCGGGCGACGCGGTGCTCGCCACCAACACCTCCTCGCTGTCGGTCACCGAGATCGCCGCCGGCTGCGCTAGGCCTGAGCGCGTCGCCGGCCTGCATTTCTTCAATCCGCCGCCGCTGATGCGGCTGGTCGAGGTGATCGGCGGCTTGCGCACCGAGCCGGCATTGGTCGCCGCGCTGGTCGGCTTTGTGAAACGCATCAACAAGCACCCGGTGATCGCCACCGATACGCCGGGCTTTGTGGTCAATCACGCCGGCCGCGCTTACGGCCCCGAAGCGCTCCGCATCGTCGCCCAGGGGATCGCCACCCCGCGCGAAGTCGATCTGCTGATGAAGGAGGCCGCCGGCTTCCGCATGGGGCCGTTCGAGCTGCTCGATCTGGTCGGCGCCGACGTCGCGCATGCGGTGATGGTGAGCATCCACAATCAGTATTTCGGCGAGCCGATGTATCAGCCGTCGGCGCAAATGGCAGTGCGCGTCGCCGGCGGATTGCTCGGCCGCAAGACCAAGCAGGGCTTCTACAATTATGACGGCCCGGCGGCCGCGAGTGCGCCGACGGTGACGGTTCCTTCGCAGCCGGTGCCGGCATCGGCCTGGGTCGCGGACGAAGAGGGCGGCAGTGATCTCGCGGATTTGCTGAAAGGCGCGGGCGTGAAAACGAAGCTTGGCGGCAAGCCCGGCGCGGGTGAGGTCTGTTTCGTGACGCCGCTGGGCGAGGACGCATCGAGCGCGACGGTGCGGCTCAAGCTCGATCCGGTGCGAACCGTCGCCGTCGATATGCTGGGCGGCTTCAAAGGCCGGCGCACGGTGATGAAGACGCCGCTCACCACGCCGGAAACGCTGGGCGCGGCAGTCGCCGCGTCTGTCAGCAAGCGGCGCCGGTCACCGTGATCAACGACAGCCCGGGCTTCGTGGTGCAGCGGCTGCTCGCCATGATTGTCAATATCGGCACGCGCATTGCGGAACTGCGCATCGCCGCGCCCGCCGACATCGACACCGCGGTCGAGCTCGGCCTCAACTATCCGAAAGGCCCGCTCGCGCTCGGCGACACGCTGGGCGGGCGCCGCGTGCTGGCGGTGCTCGACGGCATGCATGCTATCACGCTCGATCCGAAATATCGCGCGTCGCACCTGGCTGCGTCGCCGCGCGCGGCTTGGCGTCGTCGCTGCTGACGCCGGATTGATCGCCGCGCGCGACCGGCCGCGCTGCTTGCGCGCAAAGATTCGGAATGCAGCGAGGTACGTTCCAGCCACTATTGACCCTTTGTTGCCCCGCCGACTACGTTCGAAATCCGAACTGGCAACCAGCTGAAAGCTTATTCACATGGCGAAAGCGAAACAGCTTGCGATCAAGGGCAAGACGCTCATCGATGGCAATGGCGGGCCGGTGGTCGCGGACCCGGTCATCCTGCTCGAGGGCAGCCGGATCGCGGAAGTGGGGTCGAAGGACAAGGTCAAGATTCCGCACGGCGTCGAGGTCGTGGACGCCAGCCACTGCACGTTGATGCCGGGGATGATGGACCTGCACATCCATCTGTGCATGTTCAACAACCGCACGTTCAAGAATTATCGCGTGGCGCAATGGGAGGTCACGCCGCATCTGCAGCAGATGTATGCCTATTTCCATTCGCAGCTCTGCTTCGAAATGGGCTTCACCACGCTGCGCGATCTCGGCCAGCAGAGCACGCGCGGCCTGATGACCGAATCGATGTGCGCGGTGCGCGACGCGATCGATGCCGGCGTCTTGGCGGGACCGCGGCTGGTGGTCGGCGCCTTCACCTACATGACCGGATCGCACCTTGAGTTGATCTTCCCGCGCGCCGCCGAACGGCACGGATTTCAGAACGCCGACGGCCCGTGGGAACTGCGCAAGCTCGCGCGCACCAATCTGCGCGCCGGCTGCGACGTGATCAAGACCTGCGCCTCCGGCGGCGGCGGCACCGACAAGGAAGAGCCGGACGTTCGCAATCACACGCAAGAAGAGCTCGATGCGATGGTCGACGAGGCGCACGCGCTGCACAAGCAGGCGGCCGTGCATTGCTTCACTCCAGGCGCGCACCGGATGGCGCTCAAGGCCGGCTGCGATACCATCGAGCACATGGTGTTCCACGACGATGACTCGATGGAGAAAATTCTCGAAGCGGGAATGTGGATGACGCCGACGCTGGCGCACCGTACCGATCATGCCATCGAAATCCGCCGCGAGATCGGCACGCCGGAATTCACGCTGAAGAAGATGAAGACGATCCAGCCGCACTGCTACAAGACGTTCCAGCGGTTCTACAAGGCGGGCGTCAATATCGCGATGGGCACCGACATGGGCTTCGAACCCGGCATGGGCTCGAACGCCTTCGAACTGGAAACCTATGTCGGGCTCGGCATGAAGCCGATGGACGCGATCCTGACCGCCACGCGCAACGCTGCCAAGGCGCTCAAGACGGACAAGGATCTCGGCACGATGGAGGCCGGCAAGCTCGCCGACATCGTCGCGGTCGACGGCGATCCGCTCGCCGACATCAGGATGCTGCAGGAGCGCAAGCGCATCCAACTGGTGATGAAGGAGGGCGACATCTATATCGATCGCCGCCCCGGGCATTCGAAGGAAATCATCCACGCCGAGCCGGACAGCTGGCGCAAGATCAATTCCTGAGAAATTCTAATCGATCGGGTCGACCGCGAAACTTTGCGGCGCCTCTCCGCGTTGCTGCCGTTCCCACACCATCGTTTAAGCGGCTTCGATATAACGCGTGATGCGATGGAGATCGTTAATATTGAGATATTGTGTGAGGAGCGCGGTGGATTCCTCAGCCCGAAATATAAATGTGGTCTGGCGCTAAGCCAGCCTGCTGGCGTTCATGCATTGCCGTCCAAGCCGCTTCAATATGTTTCGTGTAAAGGCTGGTATCGAACAAAAGTGTCGTGAGTCGATTGTCAGCAAGTTTCTGCGTGATTTTCGCTAACTGGTCTGGGTGCGTCGCGAGCCTAACTGCAACTGTTTCATATTCCCGCGACGTCGTCGTAATAAGCTCAGCCAAGCCTATTGCGTTCAATAGACTTGCAGCCATCCGCCCCACGAAGGTATTACCAATGCGGGTCAAGACAGGCAGCCCTGCCCAGAGAGCATCGCTGGCAGTTGCGCCTGCGTTATAGGGCAAAGTGTCAAGAAACAAATTTCCTAAACGAAGTCGCGCCTGATATTCCGGCAATGGCAGCCGCGGCGAAAAAATTAAACGCTCGGCGGCAACACCTCTTGCGTTGGCCTCGCGCTTCAAATTGCGCTCCATCGCCGGACTTCCGCCGACCAGCCACATTACGCTTCCATCGACCTGCTTGAGGATCCGCATCCAAATATCGTATACGTCGGGTGTAATCTTGTAATTGTTGTTAAAACAGCAGAAGACAAAGCCCTCTTGTGGCAGACCGACCTCCGCGCGCGTAAAAATCTTATTGGCTATGCGGCGCTCTCGATCGGTGGGTTGAAAACTATTGGGCAGAACGACGACCTTTTCCGAATAGAACTCATATTGATTGTTTGGAATCAAAATTCGATCAGCAATAATGTAGTCGATATATTGCGAGCCCATCGTTCCTAGATAGCCAAGATAATTTACCTGAATTGGTGCCGGACGCTTGGAAAAAACGCTTGTTCGTGCGCCGGCTGTAAAGCCTTGCAAATCCACCAGAACGTCGATTTCCATAGCCTTAATGAGTTCGGCAATTTGCTCGTCGTCTGCGCCGCGGCATCGATAAAATGCTCAAGAGAGGTCTTGATGCGCTGGCGAATTTCGGAATTGTCGTCGGGACCAATCGATATCCCCGTGATCTCAAACCGGGATTTGTCATGCTGCTCAAATACTCCCGCAATGAGATAAGCAACCGGATGGCGATAAAAATCGGCTGAAAGATAGGCAACGCGAATTCGATCGTGGCTGTATCGCTCGCCCCGCCAGATCGGCTTGTCGGACGGTGGGAAATCCCTTGCGCAATGTTGATGTGCGCTTTTGAGCAGATCGGCAGGCGATGACGCAATTGCCAGCAGCGGAAACGGCGAGCTCGCCAGCCCATTCCTCACCGATGACATAAGATGTTCGCACTCGGTATCAAAATTACTCCAGTCGCAGATGTGCATCTTAGCATGCATGCGAGCCGCTTCGGCAAGGTCGGGTAGCCGCGGCAGTGCCTTGTCAAAAGCGGCAAAAGCGTCGTCGTAACGCCTGAGGTCCGACAAAACATGTCCGCGGCTAAGCCAGGCCTCGGCAAAATCAGGTTTTAGTACCAGCGCCTTGTCATAGGCGGCCAAAGCGTCGTCATTACGTTTGAAATTCCGAAAAACATGTCCGCGGCCAAGCCAAGCTTCGGCCAAATCAGGCTTCAGTGCCAGGGCCTTGTCGTAAGCGGCAAGGGCGTCGTCGTGACGCTTGAGTTCCGAAAAAATATTCCCGCGACCAAGCCAGGCCTCGGCCAGATCGGGCTTTAGTGCCAGCGCCTTGTCGTAAGCGGCAAGCGCTTCGTCGTGACGCTTGAGTGTCGGAAAAAACATTCCCGCGGCCAAGCCATGCGTTAGCCATGTCGGGCCTGAGCGCCAGCGCCTTGTCAAAGGCCGCAAGCGCTTCGTTGTGTCGCGTGAGTTTGCGAAAAACATTCCCTCGACCATACCAGGCGTCGGCAAGATCGGGCCTTAATGTCAGCGCTTTGTCATAGGCAGCGATGGCTTGGTCATAGCGTTCCAATTCGCCATAGAGGTTGCCTTTATTAAGATGGGCTTCGGCGTATTGCGGATTAAGCGCGAGTGCTTTGTCGATAGTTGCCAGCGCGGCATCATAGTCTTCATTTCCGCGAGGACGGAACCGCGCTCATTGAGCGCGGCAATATGATTTGGCTGATACATCAGAACCCGCTCAAATTGCGCCAGCGAGTCCTGCAATTGATTCAGTTTGAACAATGAAATCGCGCTCACATATAGCAGCGAGACGTTGTTATCGTTGAGTTGAAGCCCCTGCTTGCAAAGCTGAAGCGCGGATTTGTAGTCGGCCGCCTGAAATAATATGCCCGCATAGTTTTCTATGAATTGGATATTGGGCGGCTGGATCGATAATGAGCGCGCCATGAGAGTTTTAGCTTGCTCGTAATTGCCGGCGCCGGCCTCGATGACACCCAGAAAATGCAGCGCGTGGAAATTATTCGGGTCGCTTTTTATAAGTTGCCGGTAAATATTGGCGGCTTCGTCGAGGTTTCCACTTTGGTGTAACGAAAACGCGGTTTGCAGTTTCTGACGATTATTGGCCTTCGACATACGGATCTCGTCAAATACCTCAACGCGCACTGCACTAGATTTGTGGGTGTTTCTGGTCGGGGCGGCGGGATTTGAACCCACGACCCCCAGTCCCCCAGTCTCAAATCATTCGCCGCACTGAGTGTCACCACGTTTCAAATGCAGCGGATTTGCTTGCGATCTCAATTTTTCTTTCCCTACGTGTGTTCCCCAAGTGTGCCTCGATTTCCCCTCGCCGTGGCGACACGGTGGCGACACGAGATAGTCCCATGCCGACTTTCAAATTGAGCAAGCGAACAATCGACACGTTGCCGACGCGGATGAAATCGTACATCGCCTACGATAGCGACCTTTCGGGGTTCGGATGCCGCGTGACACCGACGGGCGCGAAAAGCTGGATCGTGGAATATCGTCCGCATGGTGGGGGAAGGCGCGTTGCGAAGAGGCGCGTCACACTTGGGGCGATTACGACGTTACCGCCGGACTCCGCTCGTCGTGCCGCGAAAGATATCCTCGCACGCGTTCGCCTTGGCGAGGACGTGGCCGGTGCCAAGGCTGCCCGCCGAGCGGCGCCGACAGTCGGCGAACTCGCCGAAAAATACATGTGCGAGGAAATTCGACCGACGCGAAAGGCAAGCACTGCCGCTCTGTACGATAACTACCTCCGCCGTCACATCTTGCCGGAATTGGCGACAAGGCGTGCAATCGACGTAACACGCGGCGATATAACCAAACTCCACCGTAATATCGGATCGACCGCACCAGTGACTGCCAATCGGGTGGTGATGTTGCTGTCCGGTCTTTTTTCGTGGGCCTCGAATGCAGGGCAGGTGCCAGAAGACTGCAAGCCCGCGACGGGAATATCCAAATATCGGGAAGAGGGCCGAGAACGCTATCTCACGCTTGATGAGCTTGGCCGCCTTGGCGATGCGCTGAGGGAAGCCGAGACCGTCGGTCTGCCCTGGGATGTCGACGACAGCAAGGCGACGGCCAAGCACGCGCCGAAGCCGGAGAACAGGCGTGTAAAGTTGCCTTTGTCCACCACCGCCGCGATCCGGCTGCTTCTGTTTACCGGCTGCCGCCTACGCGAAATCTTGCATTTGCAATGGAGCTTCGTGGATTTTGAGCGCGAAATGCTGTTTCTGCCGGACAGCAAGACCGGTCGAAAGCCTGTGATTCTTTCGTCGGCCGCACTTGCGGTTCTCGAGGCGCTGCCGCGTGTCGGCAGGTATGTCGTTCCGGGAGATAACTTGTTCCGGCCCCGGCATGATCTTCAGCGTCCGTGGCAAGCGCTTTCGAAGCGCGCAGGGCTCAAGGGAGTTCGACTGCACGATCTGCGGCATTCGTTCGCCGCGACCGGTGCCGGAAGTGGCATGGGATTGCCTGTAATTGGAAAGCTGCTAGGGCATCGCAATCTGGAGACGACGAACCGCTACGCTCATGTCGACCACCATCCGCTCAAGATTGCGACCAATCGAATTGGCGAGACAGCTCACGACGGCACTCGGCGAAGCATCACCGCGATTGACAGCTCATGAATTAGGTCTAATCCGCGTAAGCCGCGCGTAAACCGGTCGACCGCGGCGAACTTTACGAGGAAACGCGCTCCACAGTAAGATTCTGATTGACTGAGATTTCTAGTGTGATACGTAGACCAAAGCGCCAGCGGAGCACGCTGGTACACCAAGGAGGGTGGCTGCTGGCCACCCTCCTTTTCTATGGGAGCGGTTTCCGGCGGTGCACCTTCGCATCCGGGAGATCGCCATGCGTGAATTCCATTTAGCTAAGTCGGCAGAACCGAGCACTGGAGTTGGTGCTGCGGATAACGCTGTTTTCGCCAATCGTAAGATTTCAGTGCGGGAAGCCGCCGCGTACCTCGGAATTTCAAAGAGCTTCTTGGACAAGACGAGGCTGCTTGGCACGGGGCCCGTCTATCTGAAAATCGGCCGGAGGGTCGCCTATGACCTCGGCGATTTGGAAATCTGGGTCGCGGGTCAGAAGCGACGGCACACGTCCGAGGTCGCTCAATTGCCACGGGCGGTGCAGCCATGAAAAATCCAAATCTTGGATCGGATCTTCCTAACCGCTCAAAGTGCCAGCGATAGTGCGCCCCAGACGCGTCGTAGAGGGCCAGAAATTACGGTTATTGTAGTGCCTACCTCACGCCGCAACTGGCCGTATGAGGCTCGGCTCGGGGAAAAGGGCCGGCAGCTTTGCGTGTCCACGAAGCCATTCCTTGATGCCGCTCGCAGGCTCATCGATTTGGGCTTTGACCCGAGCGCCACGCTGGTGATGCGTCATGCCGGGTCAGAAACAGAATGCCTGCGCGCAACAATCGGCGCTGCTGCCACGCTAACTGTCGAGGATACGAAGTACGGACCCCGGTTCCGGCCCTGGAAGCCCGTTTCTACTCCGGCGGTGCCGCGCAGGATCGCGTCATAGCAGGGTCGCCGCCACCAGGGTAGCAACCAGTTATTTAATCGAATGGGGAGCCAACCAATGACCAAGTCTCTGTCTGGTCGCTTACCCGCGTGCGACGTCAAAGTATTCGCTCAAGAACTGCTATATCGGCCTCCCATCTCCGACGTCAGCTCTTTTAACGTGCCTCGGACCACTTCTGGACCTAGTCCCGTCGCGTAGAGAACTCCACAGAAGTGCCTGAAAAAATCCCAACTGAATTATTCGCGGAGGGCGATCCACGTAACATAATAACACCTGATACAAATAAATCAGACACCTCAAACAAACGCGGTCGCGGTAGACCTCCGACACACGGGCTGTCTCGAACTCCGATTTATACGTCTTACCGCGAAGCGAAACGTCGGTGCGAGAGCCCTAAGCATCCCGATTATCCTAACTATGGCGGGAGGGGCATTGAATTTCGCTTCTTATCGGTTGCCGAACTGTTTCACGCAATCGGAGAGCACCCGCCAGGATCTCGACCTTTGGATCGCATCGACTCAAACGGACACTACGAGGTGGGTAATGTTCGGTGGGCAACCTCCAAAGAGCAAGCTAATAACCGCAGACCAGCAGAGCGTTACTACCAACGAGAGGCTAGTTCCCGGAGGTGGCATGTTTCCAGGGACGCTCGCACCACCTACCTCGAAGCCGCTAAACATTGGACGCTGTCGATCAGATGCTTCAATGAAATTGATCCCAGATTTTGCCAAGAGGACGCTGCGTTCCTTAAGGCTCAATTCACGGATCGTCGGGTGCCTAAT